>FODP01000046.1 GCA_900110395.1 Rhodospirillales bacterium URHD0017 | reverse complement strand
GAAGCGATCATCTCCCAGCCGGAGGAATGATGCTCACCGCACCAGAACTCATCGAAGCCGAGCTTGTCGAGATGCTCGACCAGCCCCAGATCGCGCTGAAACTGCAGGGCCGGGTGTTCGCCAACCGGATGATGCGGGGCCAGGAACGTGCCGAAACGGATACGGGTCATCTAAAACTCCTTCCTCGAGGCGCCGTCACGTCGCCGTCCGCAAACAGCAGGGCGTCGGTGGCGGAGGAGGCATCGCCGGACGCCCGCCGGTCACCGCCGCGACCTTGCCGTCCAGCCTTCCCATGTTTCCCTCCGTCCCTTTCGTTTCGCACAATAAGGGAATGTGATGGTGTTTGAACGCGCAATTCCATTGTCGGAACGGCCGCCGCCCCGCGGTTTGACCGCGCTCGCCGACCCTGGCTACGGTGGACGTAAGCAGCAGGCTTACTTCACGGCCTTCCTGGGTTCGACCACCTCGAACATCACGGTGAAGGTGTCGAGCATGGCGAACAATTCCTCGGGCTTGGCGGCGTCGCCCTCGACCTTGAGAAGTCCCGCCTTCACCGCCTCGGACAGGCTCGTCTGCCGGAGCGCCAGCGCATCGAGGGCGGGGCGCGGCAGGGTGAGCGTCGCATCGGCCCTGGCGGCCAACCGGCCCTGCACCCAGGTCAGCGCCGCGTTGGAGAGCGTCAGCACGAATTGCTGGCGCGAGTCGGTGAGCGCGACGTTGATCGTCATGCTCTTGCCCTCGGCCTTGGCGGCGTCGAGCCTGGTGCCGAGGTAATCGAAGAACAGCCCGGTGCTGAGCGCCTTGAGGGTGTCGGCGTTGGCGGTGCTCTGTCCCGGGATCCTGGGAACCCCGTTGCGCAGCTCGGCCGCCCCCACGAGATAGGCGTCGCGCCACGGCCCCGACTCGGCCTGGTAGCCCATCTGCTCCAGCGCGTCGGCGCCCAGCTCGCGGGCCGCCCGGTTGGCGGGATCGGCGAACACCACCTGGTTCATGGCGCTCGCCACCCAGCGGTAGTCGCCCTTGGCGAAGTCGGCGCGGGCGCGCACGATCACGGCATCGGCGCCGCCCATGTACTCGACCGTCTTGGCGGCGTTCTCGACCGGTGGCAGCGGATTGAGGTTGGCCGGATTGGCGTCGTACCAGCCGAGATACTTCTGGTAGACCGCCTTGGCGTTGTGGCTGAGCGTGCCGTAGTAGCCGCGGGCCGACCATTCCTGCTCGAGCCCCGCCGGCAGACGCAGGGCCTCGGCGATCTCGGTCGGGGTGTAGCCGTGGTTCAGGAGCCGCAGCGACTGGTCGTTGATGAACTTGTAGAGATCGCGCTGCGTGGCCAGGAGTTTCGCGACACGGGCCTGGCCGGCGACCGGCCAGGTGTGCTGGCCGATCACGACGTCGGTCTTGTCGCCGAATGCCTCGAGCACCTCGCCGATGTAGCGCGACCACAGATTGCCGTCGCGCACCTCCGCGCCGCGCAGCGTATAGAGATTGTGCATGGTGTGGTTGACGTCCTCGGCCATGTCGAGCACGCGGAACTGCGGGAAATAGAGCAGCATCTCGGCCGGCGCCTCCGAGCCCGGCGCCATGTGGAAGGCGATCTCGACGCCGTCGATGGTCCGCGTCTCGTCCTTGTCGACCGTGGCCGTCGGCGCAATCAGGCTGACCGGCGCGCGGCCGATCGTCTTGCCGAGGCCGCTGTCGACGTGGCCGCGCGGACCGGGCGGCAGGATGATGCCGAACTGGTATTGCGCGCGCCGGCTCATGGCGCTGCCGGCCAGCACGATCTCGCCGGCAATGGCCTCGGTGAAGCCGGCCGGCGCCAGCACCTGGACCTTGCCTGCCGACACGTCGGCTTCGCTGGTGACGCCCTTCACGCCGCCGAAATGGTCGGCGTGGCTATGCGTGTAGATCACGGTGCCGACGGGCTTTTTCGGTCGGTGCTGGTAGTAGAGATCGAGCGCGACGCGCGCGGTATCGGGGCTGCCCAGCGTGTCGACGACGATCAACCCGCTGTCGCCCTCGACGATCGTCATGTTGGAAATGTCGAAGCCGCGCACCTGGTAGACCCGCTCGCTCACCTTGAACAGGCCATGGATGGTATTGAGCTGCGCCTGGCGCCACAGGCTGGGGTTCACGCTGTCTGCCGACCCTTCCTGTTTCAGGAACTCATAGGGCTTCATGCTCCACACCGGCGGCCGCTGACCGGTGCCCGGCACCAGCGCGTCGGGGACGGTGCCGACGAAGCCCTTCATGGCATCGTCGAAATCCTGCCGGTCGGCGAAGGGCAGGGTCCTGGCCATCTCGGCATTGGCCTTGAGGGTCGCGGGCTCGGGCCCCTTTGGCGCGACCTGCTTTGGCGCGACCTGGGCGAGCGTCGGCGCGCTGGCAAGGACGACGAGGGCAAAGACGCTACGGAACAGCATGGGCGGCCCCCAGGAAGTTGATGAGCACGGGAAGGGTCTCGTCGGGGTTCTCCTCGTAGATCCAGTGGGCGCACCCGTCGAGGATCACACCCTCGAGGTTCTGCAGCCCGGCGGCGGCCAGCTGGCGCCGTAGCCCGTTGCCCGCCGGGCTCTGGCAGGCGAGGGCCATCGCCGGCACCTTCGCGAGTTTCGCGGCGTCGGCCTGGGCGAGGAATTCAGCGTCGCGGTCGAACGCCTCGTAGCCCATGAAGGCCGCGCGCAGGCCCCCCTCGCGCTTCAGCGACGCGACGTAGCGCGTGACGTCGCCGGCCACGAACTTAGCGGTCTTGGAGCGCGAGTTCATGAACCACAGCACCAGCGCCTCTTCCCGGCCCTGCCATTCGGCGACAGACTCGTCGACCTTGGCGAAGCGCGCGAAATGCCGGGTGCGTGGATTGGTCGGCGCCAAGCGCTTGAAGTCGGCGGTGCCGGCCAGGCCCTCGATGAAGGCCTCGGCGACGGTGAGGCTGAGCAGCCGTTCAGGATACTGGACCGCGAAAGCGTAGGCCACGCGCGCGCCGAGGTCGTGGCCGACCACATGGGCGCGCTCGATGCCGAGCCGATCCATCAGCTCCTTGACGTCCCGTGCCACCGTCTTCTTCTCGTAGCCCGACGGCGGGCGCTGGGAGAGGCCGCTGCCGCGGAGGTCGGGCACGATGACGCGATAGCGCCTGGCGAGCTCAGGGACTGCCGCGGCGAAGCTATCGCCGGTCTCGGGAAAGCCGTGCAGCAGGATCACGGCCTGCGCCGGCCGGAGGGTGGGCTCGGTGCGCGCCGCGATGTCGCGATAATAGAGCGAGACCCCGTTCACGGTGACGACGCCCGTCGCCACGGCAAGTCCGGCCGCCTGCGACGCCGCCTCGACCGATACCTGCTCGGCCGATGCCTGCTCGACCCGCGCCCCGGGCGCCGCGAGGCACACCGCTGCCAACCAAACCCGCCAATCCACGTCGCCGCTCCCGTTTGACAGCCCGCCCCGGAGATATTCTGATCGCGGGCCCGGCGGTATGCGCATTCTTGCGCAATGGATGGGCGGTAATGCGCAAGCGGCCATGGATTGGAACAACCTGAAATTCTTCCTGGCGTTGGCCGAGACCGGCAGCCTGTCGGGCGCGGCCAAGCAGCACCGCGTCGACCATTCCACGGTGGCGCGCCGTGTCGAGGCGCTCGAAGGCGAGCTTGGCGTCCGACTGGTCGAGCGCCTGGCGCGCTCCTACCGGATCACCGCCGAAGGCGAACGCGTGCGCGAGCAGGCCCGCAAGGTCAAGGCCGGGATCGCCGAGATCGTCCGGTTGGCCAGGGATGCCGACATCTCGGCCGAGCGGATCGTCCGGGTGAGTGGTCCGCCGACCTTGCTCTCGCGCTTCCTCGCGCCGCGCCTGTTGCCGCTGCAGAAGGAGCATCCGGGCCTGCGCATCGACCTTCTGGGCGACATGCGCCAGGTCGATCTCAACCAGGGCGAGGCCGATCTTGCCCTGCGTCTCATGCGGCCGCGCGAGAAGGGCATCGTGGCGCGCCGGGTTGCGGTCTTGGGCTACGGACTCTACGGCTCGCGCGAGCGCGTCGCCCGCCGCGCGAACGATCAGGACTACCTCGGCTTCGACGAGAGCCTCGATCACGTGCCGCAGCAGCGCTGGTTCAAGACCCTGGCCGGCGACCGCGGCTTCGCCCTGCGCTCCAACGACCTGCTCACCCTGATGACCTCGGCGCGTGCCGGCCTCGGCCTCGCCGTCCTGCCCTGCATCATGGCGAGCCATGAGCCTGAGCTGGTCCGGGTACCGACCGAGCCGCCACCGCCCAGCCGCGAGCTGTGGCTGGTCTTCCACCGCGACGTCGGCCGCTCGCCCGCCGTGCGCGTGGTCATTGACCGCATCACCGAGGTCACGACGGCGGCGAGAAAGGCCTTCCTCGGCGGGCAACGCTGATCGGTTGCTCGTCCTGCTGGGTAGCCTTTTGGTCGCCCACTTGCCCCCGGCATCGCCCTCTCGCCGCGTGGCGCGGCCGAGCCCGGCCGGACCATCGAGGAGATCGCGCGCGAGCGACGCTGCGATCCGCTCGACGCGGTCTGCGACGTCATCATCGCCGACAAGGGCGCGACCCGCCGGGCCGGCTGCTCAGGCGGCGGGGAGCGGTGCTGGCGTGAGGCGGGGCCGGCCGATGTCGCCGTACGAAGGCATTCTTCGACAAGTTGCTACGCTAGCCGGACGGCATCAACGCCTAGGGCTTCTTTTTCTCGAACAACTGGCGGATCGTGACGATCACGAACTCCGCCGGCTTCAGCGGCGCGAAGCCAACCACCACGTTGGCCACGCCGGCATCGATGTCGCTCTGGCTCGTCGTCGTGCCATCGCACTTCACGAAGTACGCTTCCCGCGCCGTACGTCCCTGAAAAGCACCGTTGCGGAAAAGACGATCCATGAACGCGCCGACGTTCAGCCGGACCTTCGCCCAGGTCGGCTCGGCATTGGCTTCGAACACCGCCCAGCGGATGCCGCGCTGGATGCTCTCCTCGACGAACAAGGCCAGGCGCCGGACCGGGATGTATTTGTACTCCGATGCCACTTGGTCGGCGCCGGCGAGGGTGCGGGCTCCCCAGACCACCGGTCCCGAGCGGGCAAAGGTCCGCAGACAATTGACGCCCAGCGCATTGAGCTCGCCGTTCTGGCCGTCGCTGAGCTTGATCGCCGGCCCCACCACTCCGTTGAGCGTCGCCTCGATCCCGGCCGGCGGCCGCCACACGCCGCGCTGGGCATCGGTCCGCGCCATGACGCCCGCGACCGCGCCACAGGGAGCGACGGTCATCGTCTTTCCGGCGCGCGCCGGATCGGCAGCCTGGAGGAAGGGAAAGAACAGGGCCGCGTGCGAGCTGCGCGTCGGGAAGGCGGCATTCACTCCCGCCATCGCCTGCCTGGCGCTTTGCCAGGCGACGCTGGGATCGGCAATGAACAGGGCGCCGCGCTTTTCGCAGTAGCGGACGGCGGCCGCGCGGGTCTGCGCGCCGATGTCCGTGCCGTCGGCGAGCGGCGGGACGCAGAGCAGGTTGAAGTTCTTGACGTTGTCGAGCGCCCACAGACCACGCTTCGCGGCCTCGAGGCGCGAGCCTGAGATGGCGTTGTCGGTGATCGCGCCGCCGCGGCTCGATCCGACGCGCACGATCAGCGCGTCGCTGCCGCCATTCTCAAAGAAGAGCCGCACGGCGTGGTCCAGCGTCGTTGCCGGTGATCCGCTGCCGAACGTCTGCATGTAATCGAGGTGGCTGTGAACGTGAACCGGACCGTCGATCGGGCCGGTTCGCGCTGGCCCGACGAAGGCCGCCGTCGACGTCGACACGCCTTCGATCGGGTGTATGCCGGACGATGTTTCCTCGACGTACACGCCCGGATAGCTGACCTCGACTGCCATCCTCGATCTCCCCTGCCTCAAGCGTCGGAGGATCACACCGTCATTCAGTCGTGGTCCGCAAGCGAAGGATACGCGAGCGCGCCAGCCACGAGAATGTCACAGGCTTCGATGCGGTCGTGGATCAGGCACGCCTGCACTCTACACAAACCAAAGCCAAGAGTTGCATTTTCGCTGATGGGCCCGCTGCCGACACGTTTGTTATCGTGACGTGCTCGCGATTGGTGTGGCGCCGCCGGGCGCACCATTCAAGGTAGAGGCGGGGACGACGCCCCGCACGGTGACCTCATGCCCATCCCCCTGCTTCTGCTTGTCCCCTGGAACCCGCCGGCTCCCCCGTCACCGCCATCGAATCCGTGGGTTCCGGAGTCGTCGGTCAACCTGTGGGACGTGATCGGTCTGGCGGCCAAGCTCGACGAGCTGACCGAAGAGATCAGAAAACTGGTCGGAACCGAAATCTCGCTGACGGACCTGATCAGTCTGCTTGGTCGGTTCGTGAACGACGACGACCTGAGCGACAGCGAGCGGGTGCAGGTCATTCAAATGGGAAGCTACTTCGCCCGCAATACGGGGCACTGGACGCTGGCGCCGGACAATCTCGATCACTGGCTGGAGGCGGGCGGCCTGCAGGATCCGGCGCAGATCATGGACTACACGCTCATCAAGGACCAGGATCCCGTCATCGACACGCTTGTCGATAAGCACTACGACGTGATCGTCGACGGTATCAAGAAGCGCCTCCTGGCGCCGCCGGGCGTCGAGTTCCCGGCGTCGCCGACGACGTTTACCGGACCGTTCGGCGCTCCCATCGAGGTCGAGCCGGCCGAAAGTCCGCTGGCCGCCGGAGGCGAGGAGACGCTCTACTACGAGAGCAGCACGCGCACGACGGGCGATTCCCGCAGCGACCTGTTCAACGCGGTGAACGCGGTCAATCTGGTCTCGCAGGTCCAGGTCAAGTCGGAGGTGCTCTACACCGGCGAATGGCAGGTGACGATCGTCGACTGGCAGGTCTGGTTCTGGGACAGCTACGACTGGAACAAGAACAACCAGTTCGTGTCGATTCCTCTCAACCTCATGGACAGGCTTCCGCCGGACCTGGCGCAGTACCGGTCGACCATAGAGGACGCGCTGAAGCGAAACTCGCTCGACCTGTCGGCGCTGCAGAGCATCACCGTGCACGATTCCCAGATGAGCAAGATCGAGGGCAAGAAGGTCGCCATGCCGGACGGAAGCACCAAGCAGCCCAAGGCCTACCCAATCTACAGCAATGGTTCATGGTCATTCGATGCGAGCACGTACGACAAGGACACCGTGCTCACGATACCGCCGCCGTGAGCGAACGGCCCAGCAGGGGGAGTGGTGAGCATGCAAAAGACGTCCTGTATCGCGCACGAGCCGCTGTCGAAGCTCGAGGAGAACGGCAGCGCCTCGATCCTGAACTACAACTTGCCGCAATCCACGACGTACGAGGTGGTGAGCTTCATAAAGCTCGACATTCCGCTGAAGTCGTTCAAGGACGCCGAGCGCGAGGCGCCGCCGGGCAACTACTGGCACCGCTTCGACGCGGAGGCGCAGAGCCAGGATGTGACGCCCGGCCGCATCCACAGCGTGCTCAATGCGCGAAGCTACTCCAGCATCAACGAGATCATGGACACCGGTCTCAACTTCACCGCTGCCGAGCCGTCCGTGTCGTCGGGCGTGCGCATGAAGGCCGCCAACATCCAGGTCTCGACCAAGAGCGCGAGCTTCGCCACGGAGTATACAGCGAACAAGATCGCCGAAGGCTTCCGGCCGGTTCTCTATCGCCGGCCCTCCGGCAAGCAGGGACTGGTGCTCCAGCCGCGTCCCAAGGCGGCACGGCCGGCGATCTACCTGGTCATGAAGATGCGCATGGCCTCCTACCTCGGCAACTATGGCGCGGGGCAGACGCTCAGCACCTTCAGCCTCCTGCCCGGCGAGAAGACGGTCATCGAGATCCGGGACTACCGCCACGACGAGACGACGCAGTCGAGCTCGCAAAGCGTGCTGGACAGCTACAGCGAGTCCGCGATGGAAGACCTGCAGACGACGGTCGAGGCGTCGACGGCGACGGACGTCCAATCGAGCGAGACCGACACCGATTCGATGTCCGCGCACGCCGGCGGCAACGCCGGCATCAATCTCGGCATCGTCAAGCTGGGCGGCGACGCCGGCGGCGAAGCGTCCAGCGTCAACACCAGCACGGAGGCGGTGAGCCAGCAGGTATCGACGCTCAACAATGCCGTCGACCACCACGTGCAGACCGCCGATACGCAGCGCCAGATCCAGATCAACACCGATGTGACCTCGACCGCCGTGACCGAAACGGAGACGACGACCACGCGCACGCTCGAGAACATGAACCGCAGCCGCGTCTTGAACTTCGTCTTCCGCCAGCTGCTGCAGGAGTACTACACGCTGACCTGGCTCAACGATGTGTCGCTGTTCTACTCGAACGGCTACGACACCAGCATCAAGACGGGCACGCTGTCGTCGATGGGCAACCTGCTGAGGAGCGTTCTGATCGACGCCAAGACCGTCGACTCCGTGCGCAACGACATCTACGTCCACCTGTGCAATATCCCCGACTATACGGGCACGCGGGAGAGCTTCATCGAGAAGGTCACCGAGAGACACGCCAACTGCATCGAGCCGTCGCAGCAGGAGAGGCCGGTGACCTATGTGCGCAAGCGCAAGGACCTGGCGCAAAGCTACGAGGACAAGACCGTCAACGGCATCATCCTCGACGTTGCGCAACGCGTGCTGAGGACGCCCGCGGTGATCATCGATGCGCTGCTCGGCCAGGGTGCCGCGCTCGACTGCTACAACGAGGAACTGCAGGAAGCGGCCGTGATCGCGGCGCAGCTCGCCAACCGGAAGACCGATCAGGCGCTGGCACTCATCGACGCCATTGCCGATCCCGCCGAGAAGGCGCGACTCTACAACAACGTGTTCGGCGCCTGCTGCAGCACGCCGCAGACCGGGACAGCGGATACCGACGGCTGAGGCGTCGCGATGGACAGACGGCCTTTGCCGTTCCGTTCATGGCATCGCGCAACGTTGAGGGAGCACCGTGGCAGGCTTGTTGGTCACGCCACCGGATGCCTTTCCCACAGGACGCGCGCCTGTGTGTACGTCTTAGGGTACTATCGGGAGCCGCCCGCCCCTCAAGGGGCAGCTAGTCTTGCAGGCCCTGCGACCAATGACGCGATACTTCCATGGAGTTGTCAGTAGGTTTTCCGCTGGCGGCCGCACCATGTCATTAGGCGACCGGCAAGCAGCAACTTCTTTCCTCCAGCGGTCGGCTATTTCCATTCAGGGCATCCAGCAGTTTCTTGGCGGGGAAAGCGTTACGAATGTCGGGGATCGCCACAAGCTGGCGGCGATACTCGGCAAGTTGCTCGACTCGAAGCAGGTCCTGCCGATCGGTCACGCAACTCTGCTGCTCCCGGCGGTGCAGTCTGCGCGCGAGGCCGCGCGGCGCGCCCAGAAGCTGCGGGATCTTGGTCTCTCCGCCACGGGTGCCCAGCAATTCGTCGCCGGCCTGCCGATGAACGGCGCGGACGACCGCAAGATTCTCCCGCAGGTCGTCTTCGTCGCTCTCGCCAGCGCGCCTGTTCCCCGTGGCGCTGGATACAACCAGATGACGCTTGACGATACGGCGGGCAAGGAGAGGTAGCGCATGATTGCGCCGGCCCGGGAGTGGTAGCACGACAGTGGGTCCGGGCCAGGACGGAATGCAATCGATGCGCTTGCGCGGCCTCGCGACGGCGGTGAGGCGCGCCACCGGTCGGCCGCGCGCCGGCCATCCCTGGTTCCCTGACCGACTCCAAACGCTGTGGCCGAAATCTGACAAGCGCAGTCGCTCGGTTTACGCATAACGCGTCGCATGTTAGACGGCGGTATGTTTTGAATTAGGCGTGGTATCTTAAGCTGCGCCTATTAGGCCCCCTCAGCCCGGCCGAACTTAGTCCGAATTTTTTTGCGGACGACACCAACAAACCGACAGCCGAGCGATCGGCGGGCACGCGAACTGACATCGACAAACTGACCCCGGTCGCAGGAGGGAGAGATACGCCATGCCGAAGGCAAGCACGCAGTTCCATGAACTCTACGCGGTGGGCGACAGCCTTTCTGACAGCGGTGGAATTTTCCAGCTCAGCAGCGATCTGCTGGATCTGGTCAATAAGGCGGGTATCGACACCGACGGACTGCAACCTATCCCACTTCCGCCGTATGACATGAAGTTCTCCAACGGCCCAGTGCTGCCCGAATACACCGCAGAACTGCTCGGTGCGACGCTGCACAACTTCTCCTTCGGTGCGGCGAATGCACTAGGAGAGCTGCCTTTCGGCTTGCTCGCCAGCGCGTTCATTCCAGCCGATATTCAGGCCGAAATTGCCGCGCTGCCACCGGATCAGCTGGCCCCGATCCAGGACATCCTCAACCACAACATCGACCTCTCGGGACAGATCGCCGACCTCACCGCTTCCCTCTCGGCCCACCATCCAGCCCACGACTCGGCACTGGTGAGCATGATCGGGCTCAACGACCTCCGGTCGCTGGTCGCTACCTTCGACCCCGCCAATCCGGCACCACTAACCGAAACGATTGACGGCATCATCCACGCCAATCTCGTCCTCGCCCACACCGCCTACGACCTCGGAATCGGCACGGTGATCTTCGAGACGCTGCCCGCCACCACGTTCTTCCCAATTGCCCAGCAGCTTTCGCCCCAACTCCAGATGATCGGTGATCAGGCCGTCGCGGCGATCAATGCCGGGTTGGTGAACGATGCGCTCCAGCTGCAACAGGAAGGTCACGATGCCCGTGTCGTCGACCTGCACCGAATGGCCGACGAGGTTCAGTCCGATCTCGGTACCTTTGGGTTGCTGAGCCTTCAACCGGAATATCTTTCCGACGGTCACGGCGTTCCTCCGTTCATCCTCAACCCGGCCGCTCCGCCGGTCGACCAGACCGGCTTTTTCGACTTCATCCACATGACCACCAACCTGCATGGTGTGCTTGGCGCGTTCGCTGCCACGTCGCTCACTTCCACTAACATCTTCACCGGCGACGGTAACGATTCCATCACCGGCACCGATGGCAACGACCTCGTTCTCGCTGGGAAGGGCGACGACAACGTGCAGCTCGGCGCAGGCAATGACACCCTGCTCGCCGGATTGGGCAACGATACCGCCAACGGCGGGGCAGGCAATGACCTCATGTCCGGTGGTGGCGGCGATGACACGCTGAACGGCAACAATGGTTCGGACGTGCTGGTTGGCAATGCCGGGAATGACACGATGCACGGCGGCAGTGGCAATGACGTTCTGATCGACGGCCCCGGCAACAACAACCTGTTCGGTAGCTCCGGCGACGACTTCTTCCTCTTCACCCAGCCGCAACTGGTCGGTGGCAGCATTACCGATGCAAGCCACATCGACGGTGGACAAGGCAACGATACTGTCGTGGTGCGGGTCGATCCGACGTTACTCACCACCGAGCAAACCAACGTGCAGAACAACTTCCATGCCGGGCAAGCGTTCGCGTTCGCTACCACGCACCTCACAGTCACCGGGGTGGAGCATATCGTGCTCACTACCGATCCGCATTTCGCTGACGTGACACTGCCCGGCGGTGACCTTGGCGCGCGGCTTCACGAGGCCGACCTGTTCGGCTTTATCTAGAGCATGATGGGTCCAGCTGGAATCGGCTGGACCCGTCGTGCCTTCTGCAACACGCATCTCCGGTGCGCGGCGCGGTGGCGCAGCTCCTTGAGCTGGACCGCAAGCAACGATCGCTGATGGTCTTGTCGCGCTTGTGCGGCGCTGGCCTGTTTCAGCGCTGACGCCGCCTCTTCTCATCGCCCTGGCTTCATGCTCGCGCGCCATCTCCATGATAGCGCGACGGGGCGGATCGGCAGGCTTCAGCGCCACCCCGGTTCATGCCTCGCCCCTGTCCCACGCGGTGAGGGGGGAGCTTGTCGATGATCGTTCGCGCCACGCAACTCGTACGCATCAGGTTCGCTCTGCGGTGGTGCTGCGCATCCGCTCGTAGCCGCAGCGCGCGACTGGATGGCGCGGGCCGAGATCTGGCCGATGTCCAATTGTGGCTGCGCTTTAACCCTGGCGAGGCGATGTGAGGGCGACGGGGATACGCGCTCAATGCGAAGCCGCCGGTGACCTCCTGAAGGGCGCGGATCGTCTTGACCATCTCGTCGGGCGTGCCGATCACCGACGTGCCCACCGCGTTGCCGATGCCAGTCACCCGCGCCAGAAGCTCCCACTTGTCGGCCACATGGATCGAGCCGGGCCGGCCAAGGACACGGACATTGTACTCGTTGTGCCAGTGCTGAAGGCCGTCCACCGCCTCCTGCTCGGCCTGCTTCTTCGATTCGGCAAGGTGCCAGGCCATCACCACGCGCCAGTTCCTGCGGTCGACCTTTTGATCATGCTTGCTGGCCGCCTCCTCGGCGAACGACCACTGGGTCGGCAGGGCCTGCAGGCCTTCCT
>FODP01000043.1 GCA_900110395.1 Rhodospirillales bacterium URHD0017 | reverse complement strand
GCCGCCGTCAGCGACGTCTTGCCGTGATCAACGTGCCCGATCGTCCCGATGTTGCAGTGCGGCTTGTTCCGCTCAAACTTCGCCTTCGTCATGGTCTTCTTCCTTCAATCGGTCTTCGTTCGGTCGGCGGTCAGCCCGCCAGCTTGGCAACCACTTCGTCCGCCACGGCCTGAGGCACAGGCGCGTAGTGGTCAAAGGTCATGGTGTAGGCCGCGCGACCCTGGGTCATCGACCGCAGCGTGTTCACGTAGCCGAACATGTTGGCCAGCGGCACCATGGCGTCGATGACCTGCGCGTTGCCGCGGGCATCCATGCCGAGGATCTGACCGCGGCGGCTGTTCAGGTCGCCGATACAGTCGCCCATGTAGTCGTCGGGTGTCACCACCTCGACCTTCATGATCGGCTCGAGCAGCTTGCACTGCGCCTTGGCGAGGCCCTCGCGGAACGCCGCGCGGGCGGCGATTTCGAAAGCCAGCACGCTCGAATCGACGTCGTGGTAGTTGCCGTCGACCAGCGTCGCCTTGAAGTCGATCACCGGGAAGCCGGCGAGCACGCCGGTTTCGCGCGAGGCCTCCAGACCCTTCTCGACGCCCGGGATGAACTCCTTGGGCACCGAGCCGCCGACGATCTTGCTCTCGAAGCTGTAGCCCGAGCCCGGCTCGCCCGGCTCGAACACCACCTTGATGCGGGCGAACTGGCCCGAACCGCCGGACTGCTTCTTGTGGGTGTAGTCGATCTCGGACTTGCGGCCGAGCGTCTCGCGATAGGCGACCTGCGGAGCGCCGACATTGGCGTCGACCTTGTAGGTCCGGCGCAGGATGTCGACCTTGATCTCAAGATGGAGCTCGCCCATGCCCTTGATGACGGTCTGGCCCGTCTCCTGGTCGGTCGAGACGCGGAAGGTCGGGTCTTCCTGGACGAGGCGGCCAAGAGCGGCGCCCATCTTCTCCTGGTCGGCCTTCGACTTCGGCTCGATGGCGAGCTCGATGACCGGATCGGGGAAGTCCATCTTCTCGAGGATCACGGCATTGTCCGGATCGCACAGCGTGTCGCCGGTGGTGACGCTCTTCAGCCCGGCCAGGGCGATGATGTCGCCGGCGCGCGCTTCCTTGACGTCCTCACGGTTGTTGGCGTGCATCAGCAGCATGCGGCCGATACGCTCCTTGCGGTCCTTGGTGCTGTTCAGCACGCCGGTCGCCGATTCGAGCACGCCCGAATAGACGCGCGCGAAGGTGAGCGAGCCCACGAACGGGTCGGTCATGATCTTGAACGCCAGCGCCGACAGCGGGGCGTCGTCGCTCGACGGCAGCGTGATCGCCTCGTCGGTGCCCATCTTGACGCCCTTGACGTCGGCAACGTCGGTCGGCGCCGGCAGATAGTTCACGACGGCGTCGAGCATGGGCTGCACGCCCTTGTTCTTGAACGCCGAGCCACACAGCACGGGAACGAAAGCGTAGGAGATCGTGCCCTTGCGGATGCACTTGATCAGCGTGTCGTAATCCGGCTCCTCGCCGCCCAGGTACTTCTCGAGCGCCACGTCATCCTGCTCGACGGCCATTTCGAGCATCTTGTGGCGCCATTCGGCAGCCTGCTCCTTGAGGTCGGCCGGAATCTCGACGATCTCGTACTTGGCGCCGAGCGTCTCTTCCAGCCAGATAATCGCCTTGTTCGAGACCAGGTCGACCAGTCCCTTGAAGCCCGCCTCAATGCCGATCGGCATCTGGGTGACCAGCGGCTTGCTGCCCAGGCGATCCTTGATCATGTCGACGGTGCGCCAGAAGTTGGCGCCGGTGCGGTCCATCTTGTTGACGAAGCAGATGCGCGGCACGCCGTACTTGTCGGCCTGGCGCCACACCGTCTCCGACTGCGGCTCGACGCCCGCCACCGAATCGAACACGCAGACCGCGCCATCGAGCACGCGCAACGAACGCTCGACCTCGATAGTGAAATCGACGTGGCCCGGAGTGTCGATGATGTTGACGCGGAACGACGGACCGGCGAACGGGCCGGACTCCGTCTTCCAGAAGGCGGTCGTCGCGGCCGACGTGATGGTGATGCCGCGCTCCTGCTCCTGCTCCATCCAGTCCATGGTCGCGGCGCCGTCATGGACTTCACCGATCTTATGCGACTTGCCGGTGTAGTAGAGGATGCGCTCGGTCGTCGTCGTCTTGCCGGCGTCGATATGCGCCATGATACCGATGTTACGGTAGTGCGCGATGGGAGTGGTGCGGGCCATGGGAGGGGCTTCTCGAGGGTTCTTTTTGGGCCGGTTACCAGCGGTAATGGGCGAACGCCTTGTTGGCGTCGGCCATCTTGTGGGTGTCCTCGCGCTTCTTCACCGCGTTGCCGCGGCGGTTGAAGGCATCGAGCAGCTCGGCCGAGAGCTTCTCGGTCATGCTGTGGCCCGAACGGTCGCGCGCGGCCTGGATGATCCAGCGGATGGCCAGCGCCTGGCGGCGCTCGGGGCGGACTTCGACGGGAACCTGGTAGGTGGCGCCGCCGACGCGGCGTGAGCGGACTTCGACGGCCGGCTTCACGTTCTCCAGCGCCTCGTGGAAGGCGGGGACGGGATCCTGCTTGAGCTTGCTCTGGACCTCGTCGAGGGCGCCGTAGACGACACGCTCGGCGACCGACTTCTTGCCACGCTCCATCAGCGTGTTCATGAACTTGGTGAGGACGATATCGCCGAACTTGGCGTCCGGCAGGACTTCACGCTTTTCGGCTGCGCGACGACGGGACATTTCTTCCTCCCCGCCTTACTTGGGACGCTTCGCGCCGTACTTCGAACGGCGTTGTTTGCGGTCTTTGACACCCTGGGTATCGAGGGTGCCGCGAATGATGTGGTAGCGGACGCCGGGCAGATCCTTGACGCGACCGCCGCGGATCATGACGACCGAATGCTCCTGCAGATTGTGGCCCTCGCCCGGGATGTAGCTCACCACCTCGTACGCGTTGGTGAGGCGGACCTTGGCGACCTTGCGCAGCGCCGAGTTCGGCTTCTTCGGGGTCGTCGTGTAGACGCGGGTGCAGACGCCGCGCTTCTGCGGGCAGGCCTGCAGCGCCGGGACCTTGTTGCGCGAGGTGAGGCCGTGGCGCTGCTTGCGGATCAACTGGTTGATGGTCGGCATCGACTTCCGGTTCCTAAAACGGCCCTGCTCAGGGCCAGATCTCGGGTCCGCCCAGGAAAGGCTTCGGCGCAAAGCGAATACACGGGCTAGCGGCAAGAGCGCAGCGCCCGCGCGATCAAAACTCTGCGGCCAGGAGGCCTGACTTGTAGCGGTCCTCGACGTCAGGCTGCGTCTTAGGCTTGCGCCTAACCACCAGCCCCTCGGCGAGGTGCGCGCTTATATGGCCGCGACGGCATTGCCGTCAAGCGCAGTGAAACGCTTTTCTCTTTGATATTGTTGGCGTTTCCGGCCTAGGCGGTCTGACTCGTTCGTGTCGGCCGCCGTTATGCTCGCGCAAGAATCTAACAACTAGATCCTGTAGGTCTTGGAAGGCCGAGCCACTAGTAGGTGGTGCAGCTCAGAAAGCTGCCATGGTTGTAGCAAACGGCTTGCCGCGGCATCGACTGCTGCACCTGCCACTGGCGCCACTGCTCGGCTTCCATTTGCTGGTTGCCGAACTGCACCAGCGCACTGCCCAGGGCGTAGAGCGCAGCGTCCCATTGGCCGCCTTCCTCCGTCCCTAACGCCGCACAGCCACCCATTCCCAGCAACAGAGCGCCCAAAGCCAAGATTCGCATTGTTTCCCCGATCTGGCGGCAAATTGGCCGCCACACCCAAGAGACGAGTGGTGTGTTCCAGGCGTTACACCCCTGCCCTGACTTTTGGGCATCGCCAGACCGCCATTTACGCCGCCACCGGGCAGCGCTATGGGCAAGGCCATGCTGAACCATGCGTACGGCTGCACCTCGGCCAACAAGCCGCCTTTCGGGGCGGGAGCTGTCGCGCGCGTGATCATCTGATCTGAAGCCGACCTTCCCAGCCCCGCCGTCCACGGTGCGGGGCTGATCGCCAGGTCCCGCTCCTGCGGTAACGCAAGCGAGACCCGACATGACGATCTTCGAAAAGCCCCTTCCGCCGACGCCGGTCCTCGAGACAGAGCGGCTGATCCTGCGTCCGCTCGCGCCGGCAGATGCCCCGGTCATCCAGCGCCGCTTCCCGCGCTGGGAGATCGTGCGCTACCTCAATGAGCGCGTGCCGTGGCCCTATCCAGATAACGGGGCCATCCGCTTCGTCGAAATCTGCGAGGGCGAGATGGCGCGCGGCGAAAAGCTTTACTGGTCGATCCGGCTGAAGGATGGACCGGACGAACTGATCGGCATCGTCAACCTCTGGCCCGACGACGGGCAGAGCTGTGACATGCGCGGCTTCTGGCTGGATCCCGAGTTCCAGGGGCGAGGCCTGATGACCGAGGCGGCCGACCGGGTGACTGACTACGCCTTCCGCGAACTCGACTGGCCTCACCTCTGGGTCAGCAACGACGACCGCAACCACCCTTCCGCGCGGGTCAAGGAACGGCAGGGTGCGCGCCTGGTCGCCTTCGAGCCGTTCCGTTCGGTGAGCGGCGACGGCCGGCGCATGGTGTGGTTGATTGAGCGCGAGGCCTACTTCAAGACCCGAGCCACCGCGAAGACCAGCGCGACAAGCCCGAGCGAGACGCCGACGAACCAAGACTGTATCTGAAATGTCGTCGGCATCTGGAATATCTTACCCTTGATCTCAGCGACGTCCTTGATCACGGCCCTGACGTCGCCCTTGATCTCAGCGACGTCGCTGATCACAGCCCTGACGTCGACGCCGATCTCCGACGTCCTGGCTTCGAGTGCCTTCACGCGCGCGTCGAGGTCCGGCGGCATGCCGCCATTGTCGCCGCCGTCTGGGTCGCCGCGCAACAAACGTGCGGTTGCAATCCGGGCGCGGCGGCCCGCCCGCGGGCTCATCGGTCGTTTGCCTCCGGCCCATGGACCTCGATCATTTCGTCGATCGCCGTCAGCGTCGCCGCTATTCGGCGTTCGAGGTCCTGGACTGTTCCCCTGATTTCCGCCGATGCCGGCGACTGGCTGATGGTCGGGCTCAGCAGAAGCGCCCGCAGTACACCGACGATGCGAAGCATCATCACCAGGACATCCGTGCTGATCGCGATCGAATTGTCGTTGTCGGCCATTGGCTCTCCCTTGGGACAGCCACCAAAGAAAAAGGCCGTCTCCTGGATTGAGACGGCCTTTCCCTTAAAAGTGTTACAGCCGCTCAGTCGTCGGCAGCGTGCTCCTGCTCCAGCGTCGGCACCGGCTCGTCCTCGCCGTCGGCGCCGGCCGCCAGGATGGCACGGTCGCGCTGGGCGGCGATCGCCTTCAGCCGGTTCACGACTCCGCCGGTGCCCGCCGGGATCAGGCGGCCGACGATGACGTTCTCCTTGAGGCCCTGCAGCGTGTCGACACGGCCGGATACGGCCGCCTCGGTGAGCACGCGCGTGGTCTCCTGGAAGGACGCCGCCGAGATGAACGACTTGGTCTGCAAGGACGCCTTGGTGATGCCGAGCAGCACCGGGTCGGCCTTGGCAACCTTCAGCTTCTCGGACAGGAGCTTGGCGTTCTCGAGCTCGTACTCCTGCTTGTCGACTTGCTCGCCGATCAGGAAGGTCGAATCGCCGGCGTCGGTGATCTCGACCTTCTGCAGCATCTGACGCGCGATCGTCTCGATGTGCTTGTCGTTGATCTTCACGCCCTGCAGTCGATAGACCTCCTGGATCTCGTTGACCAGGTACTCTGCCAGCTTCTCGATGCCCAGCACGCGCAGGATGTCGTGCGGCACCGGGTTGCCGTCGATCAAGAGATCGCCGCGCTCGACGTAGTCGCCTTCCTGCACGGCAATGCGCTTGCCCTTCGGGATCAGGTACTCGACGGGCTCCGCATCCTCGCCTTCCGGCACGATCAGGATGCGGCGCTTGTTCTTGTAGTCCTTGCCGAACTCGATGCGGCCGGCGATGTCGCAGATGATCGCGAAGTCCTTGGGCTTGCGCGCCTCGAACAGCTCGGCCACGCGCGGCAGGCCGCCCGTGATGTCGCGGTTCTTGCCGCCCTCGCGCGGGATGCGCGCGAGGATGTCACCGGCATGGACCTCCTGGCCGTTCTCGACCGAGAGCACCGAGTCGAGCGACAGCAGGTACCGGGCCTCCTGGCCGTTGGCCAGCATGATCGGGTTGCCGTCGGCACCGTGGATCGCGATGCGCGGACGCAGGTCGCCGCCGCGCGGCTGGCCCTTCCAGTCGACGACCACGCGGTTGGAGATACCGGTGGAGTCGTCGATCACCTCGCGCATCGACACGCCCTCGACCAGGTCGACGTAGACGGCCTTGCCGGCCTTCTCCGTGATGATCGGCAGGGTGTACGGGTCCCACTCGGCCAGCTTCTGACCCTTGGTCACCGGCGTGTCGTTGTCGACCAGCAGGCGCGCGCCGTAGGGCACGCGATGCTTGGCCCGCTCGCGCTGGGCGCCGTCGATCAGCACCAGCTCGGTGTTGCGGCCCATCACCACCGGCACGCCAGCGCTGTTGACCACGACGTTGCGGTTGCGAACCTGGATGTGACCATCGTGGCTCGCCTCGATGTTCGACTGCTCGGCGCCGCGCTGGGCGGCGCCGCCGATGTGGAAGGTGCGCATGGTGAGCTGGGTGCCCGGCTCGCCGATCGACTGGGCGGCGATGACGCCCACCGCCTCGCCGATATTGACCTTCGTGCCGCGCGCCAAGTCGCGGCCGTAGCACTTGCCGCAGACGCCGGTCTTGGTGTCGCAGGTCAGCACCGAGCGGATGCGCATCTCCTCGATGCCCGCCTTCTCGATCAGCTCGACCCCGACCTCGTCGATCAGCTCGCCGGCCTTGCACAGCACCGTGCCGTTCAGCGGATCGACGACGTCATCGAGCGCCACGCGGCCGAGGACCCGCTCGGAGAGCGGCTCGATCACGTCGCCGCCATCGACCACCGAACGCATGGTGAGGCCGTTGGTGGTGCCGCAATCCTCCTCGAAGATGATGCAGTCCTGGGCGACGTCGACCAGACGCCGAGTCAGGTAGCCCGAGTTGGCGGTCTTGAGCGCGGTGTCGGCCAGTCCCTTGCGAGCGCCGTGGGTGGAGTTGAAGTACTCCAGCACGGAGAGGCCTTCCTTGAAGTTCGAGATGATCGGCGTCTCGATGATCTCGCCCGAGGGCTTGGTCATCAGGCCGCGCATGCCGGCAAGCTGCTTCATCTGCGTGGTCGATCCGCGCGCACCGGAGTGCGCCATCATCCACACCGAATTCACCGGCTTGTTGGCGACGGGCGTCGAAATGCCCTTCATCATCTCCTCGGCCACGCGATCGGAGCAGCGCGACCAGGCATCGACGACCTTGTTGTACTTCTCACCCGAGGTGATCAGGCCGTCCTGGTACTGCTGCTCGTACTCCTTGACCTCTTTCGTGGTCTGGCTGACCAGCTTCACCTTGGCGGCCGGGATGACGAGGTCATCCTTGCCGAAGGAAATGCCGGCGCGGCAGGCGTGATAGAAGCCGAGATTCATCAAACGATCGGCGAAGATCACGGTCTCCTTCTGGCCGCAGTGGCGATAGACCGCGTCGATGACGTTCTGCAGGTCCTTCTTCGTCAGAAGACGGTTGATCAGCGAGAACGGCAGGTTGGGATGCTTGGGCAGGATCTGCGCCAGCAGGATGCGGCCCGGCGTGGTCTCGACCACGCGGCTGGCCAGCACGCCCTTGTCGTCATAGACCTCGAGGCGGCCCTTGATCTTGGCGTGCATGGAGAGCGTGCGCGAATGCAGCGCATGCTCGAGCTCGCCGATGTCGGAGAACAGCGAGCCCTCGCCCGGCTCGCCCTCGCGCTCGAGCGTGATGTAGTAAATGCCGAGCACGATGTCCTGCGACGGCACGATGATCGGCTTGCCGCTCGCCGGGCTCAGGATGTTGTTGGTCGACATCATGAGCACGCGGGCCTCGAGCTGGGCTTCCAGCGACAGCGGCACGTGAACCGCCATCTGGTCGCCGTCGAAGTCGGCATTGAAGGCCGTGCAGACCAGCGGATGGAGCTGGATCGCCTTGCCTTCGATCAGCACCGGCTCGAACGCCTGGATGCCCAGGCGATGCAGGGTCGGGGCGCGGTTGAGCAGCACCGGATGCTCGCGGATCACCTCTTCGAGGATGTCCCACACTTCCGGCCGCTCCTTCTCGACCATGCGCTTGGCGGCCTTGATGGTGTTGGCCATGCCGTACGCCTGGAGCCGCGAGTAGATGAACGGCTTGAACAGCTCGAGCGCCATCTTCTTGGGCAGGCCGCACTGCTGCAGCTTGAGCTCGGGGCCGACCACGATGACCGAACGGCCCGAGTAGTCGACGCGCTTGCCGAGCAGGTTCTGGCGGAAGCGGCCCTGCTTGCCCTTCAGCATGTCGGAGAGCGACTTCAGCGGACGCTTGTTGGCGCCGGTGATGACGCGGCCGCGGCGGCCGTTGTCGAACAGGGCGTCGACCGACTCCTGGAGCATGCGCTTCTCGTTGCGCACGATGATGTCGGGCGCGCGCAGCTCGATCAGGCGCTTCAGGCGGTTGTTGCGGTTGATGACGCGACGGTAGAGGTCGTTCAGGTCCGACGTCGCGAAGCGGCCGCCGTCGAGCGGCACCAGCGGGCGCAGCTCGGGCGGGATCACCGGCACCAGCTCGAGGATCATCCATTCCGGACGGGCGCCCGATTCGATGAAGTTCTCGCAGAGCTTGAGCCGCTTCACGAGCTTCTTGCGCTTGGCTTCCGACGTCGTCTCACGCAGCTCCTCGCGCAGCCGCGGGCGCTCCTCGTTGAGGTCGATGGCCGACAGCATGGCGCGGATCGCCTCGGCGCCGATGTCGGCGCGGAAGGCGTCGTCACCGTACTCGTCGAGCGCGTTGAGGTACTGCTCCTCATTGAGGAGTTCGCGGTACTTGAGCGGCGTCAGGCCGGGCTCGGTCACCACGTAGTTCTCGAAGTAGAGGATGCGCTCGAGGTCGCGCAGCGTCATGTCGAGCAGCAGGCCGATGCGGCTCGGCAGCGACTTCAGGAACCAGATGTGCGCCACCGGCGAGGCCAGCTCGATGTGGCCCATGCGCTCGCGGCGCACTTTGGTGAGCGTCACCTCGACGCCGCACTTCTCGCAGGTGATGCCGCGGAACTTCATGCGCTTGTACTTGCCGCACAGGCACTCGTAGTCCTTGATCGGTCCGAAGATGCGGGCGCAGAACAGGCCGTCACGCTCCGGCTTGAACGTGCGGTAGTTGATGGTCTCCGGCTTCTTGATCTCGCCGTGGCTCCAGGCGCGGATGCGGTCGGGGCTGGCGATCGAGATGCGGATCTCGTCGAAGGTCGGCGTGCCCTGCGGCTGGCCCAGTACGTTGATGAGGTCGGTCATCTTTGTGTCCTACGGTTCGTTGGACGAATTCGCGAATAGGGAGTTCAGCCGGCGTCCTTCTCAGGACGCCTGCTGATTGAGTTCGACGTTGAGGCCCAAGGAGCGCAGCTCCTTGACCAGCACGTTGAAGGATTCGGGGATACCCGCCTCGAAGGTGTCGTCGCCGCGCACGATGGCCTCGTAGACCTTGGTGCGGCCGGCCACGTCGTCCGACTTGACGGTGAGGATCTCCTGCAAGGTGTAGGCCGCGCCGTAAGCCTCGAGCGCCCACACTTCCATCTCGCCGAAGCGCTGGCCGCCGAACTGGGCCTTGCCGCCCAGCGGCTGCTGGGTGACCAGGCTGTAGGGGCCGATCGACCGGGCGTGGATCTTGTCGTCCACCAGGTGATGCAGCTTCAGCATGTAGATGTAGCCAACCGTGACCTTGCGGTCGAAGGCCTCGCCGGTACGACCGTCGACCAGGGTGACCTGGCCCGACTTGTCGAGACCCGCCATCTCCAGCATGCCGACGATGTCGGCCTCGTGCGCGCCGTCGAACACCGGCGAAGCGAAGGGAACGCCCCGGCTCAGGTTCCGGGCGAGCTCGATGGTATGCTCGTCGTCGAGGTCGGCGATCTCGGCCTTGTAGGCCTTCTCGCCATAGACCTCGCGCAGCTGCTTCTTGACCTGGGCGACCGAAGCCTCGCGGGCGCCGTTCACCATCTCGCCGATACGCTTGCCGAGACCCGCGGCGGCCCATCCGAGATGGGTCTCGAGGATCTGGCCGACGTTCATGCGCGAGGGCACGCCCAGCGGGTTCAGCACGATGTCGACGGGCTGGCCCTCCTCGAGGTACGGCATGTCCTCGAGCGGCATGATGCGCGAGATCACGCCCTTGTTGCCGTGACGGCCGGCCATCTTGTCGCCCGGCTGCAGCTTGCGCTTGGTGGCGACGAAAACCTTGACCATCTTCATCACGCCCGGCGGCAGCTCGTCGCCGCGCTGCAGCTTGTCGACCTTGCTGTCGAAGCGGTCCTGCAGGCGCTTCATCGATTCGTCGAACTGCTTGTTCAACGCCTCGATCTCGCTCTGCCGCTTGTCGGTCTTGACGGCGATCGTGCGCCACTGGCCGGGCGTGTACTCGCCCAGCACCTTGTCGGTGATGCGCGTGCCCGGCTTCAGGCCCTTCAGCCCGCCGGCCACCGTCTGGTTCATCAGCATTTCCTGGATCTGGCTGTAGAAGCTGCGCTCCAGGATGGCCTTTTCGTCGTCGCGGTCCTTGGCCAGACGCTCGATCTCGTCACGCTCGATGGCGAGCGCGCGCTCGTCCTTGTCGACGCCGCGGCGGTTGAACACGCGGACCTCGACGACCGTGCCCTCGACGCCCGGCGGCACCTTGAGCGAGGTGTCGCGCACGTCGGCCGCCTTCTCGCCGAAGATGGCGCGCAGCAGCTTCTCTTCCGGGGTCATCGGGCTCTCGCCCTTCGGCGTCACCTTGCCGACCAGGATGTCGCCCGCCTTCACCTCGGCACCGATATAGACGATGCCCGCCTCGTCGAGGTTCTTCAGGGCCTCTTCGCCGACGTTGGGGATGTCGCGGCTGATCTCCTCCTGGCCGAGCTTGGTGTCGCGCGCCATGACCTCGAACTCCTCGATGTGGATCGAGGTGAAGACGTCATCGCGCACGATGCGCTCGCTGAGGAGAATCGAGTCCTCGAAGTTGTAGCCATTCCACGGCATGAAGGCGACAAGCACGTTGCGGCCGAGCGCCAGCTCGCCGTCACGCGTCGACGGCCCGTCGGCCACGATGTCACCCTTCTTCACCTGGTCGCCGACCTTCACGAGCGGCTTCTGGGTGATGCAGGTGCTCTGGTTGGAGCGCTGGAACTTCAGCAGGTTGTAGATGTCGACCGCAGGACGGTTCGGACCCACGTCGTCGGTGGCGCGCACGACGATGCGCATGGCGTCGACCTGGTCGACGATGCCGGTGCGGCGCGCGGCGATCGCCACGCCCGAGTCGCGCGCCACCACCTCTTCCATGCCGGTGCCGACCAGCGGCGCTTCGGCCTGGATCAGGGGCACTGCCTGGCGCTGCATGTTCGAGCCCATCAGCGCGCGGTTGGCGTCGTCGTTCTCGAGGAACGGGATCAGCGCCGCGGCGACCGACACGATCTGCTTGGGCGACACGTCGACGAAGTCGATCGTGTCGGGACGGCCGAGGATGTATTCGCCGCCCTTGCGGCACTGCACCAGCTCGGACACGAACTTGCCGCGCGCGTCGATCTCGGCGTTGGCCTGGGCCACCGTGTAGCGGCCCTCTTCCATCGCCGACAGGTAGACGACCTCGTCGGTGACGCGGCCGTGCGCGACCTTGCGGTACGGGCTCTCGATGAAGCCGTACTGGTTGACGCGCGCGTAGGTCGCGAGCGAGTTGATCAGGCCGATGTTCGGGCCTTCCGGCGTCTCGATCGGGCAGATGCGGCCGTAATGCGTCGGATGCACGTCGCGCACCTCGAAGCCGGCGCGTTCGCGCGTGAGACCGCCCGGTCCGAGGGCCGAGAGGCGACGCTTGTGCGTCACTTCCGACAACGGGTTGGTCTGGTCCATGAACTGGCTGAGCTGGCTCGAGCCGAAGAACTCACGCACCGCCGCCGCCGCCGGCTTGGCGTTGATCAGGTCGTGCGGCATCACGGTGTCGATGTCGATCGAGCTCATGCGCTCGCGGATCGCCCGCTCCATGCGCAACAGGCCGACGCGATACTGGTTCTCCATCAGCTCACCGACCGAGCGGACGCGGCGGTTGCCGAGATGGTCGATGTCGTCGATCTCGCCGCGGCCGTCCTTGAGGCCGTGCAGGACCTTGACCACCGCCAGGATGTCCTCGCGGCGCAGCGTCCGCTGGCTGTCGGGCACGCCCTGGAACTCGAGCCGCATGTTCATCTTCACGCGGCCGACCGGCGAGAGGTCGTAGCGGTCGATGTCGAACAGCAGCCCCTGGAACAGGGTCTCGGCCTGCTCGAGCGTCGGCGGCTCGCCGGGACGCATGACGCGGTAGATGTCGAGCAGCGCCTCTTCACGGTTGGAGTTCTTGTCGGCCGCCAGAGTGTTGCGGATGTAGGGGCCGACATTGACGTGATCGATGGCGAGCGTCGGCAGGACGTCGATCTCGTTCTCGTCGAACAGGTCGAGCACCGCCTGGGTGATCTCCTGGCCGGCTTCGACGTAGATCTCGCCCGTCTTCTCGTTGATGACGTCGAGGGCGGCGTAGCGGCCGATCAGCTCCTCGGGCGACACCCGGATTTCCTTGATGCCCTGCTCCTTGAGGCGGTTGAGGAGCCGCGGCGTCATCTTGGCGCCGGCGTCGGCCACGGCCTTGCCGGTCTTGCCGTTCACCAGGTCGTGCGTCAGCTTCACGCCGCGCATCGAATCGGCGTCGAACGGCGTGTTCCAGCCGTCCTTCTCGCGCTTGAAGACGACCTGGCCGTAGAACGCCGCCAGGATCTCCTCCGGCGACATGCCCTGGGCCTCGGTCGGATCGAGCGTCTGGCCCTTGCCGATCGCGGCCGCGCGCTTCTTCCAGGTCGCGTCGTTGTCGAGCGCGAGCAGCAGCGTCGTCACCGGGATCTTGCGGCGACGGTCGATGCGGACGTGGATCAGGTCCTTGGCGTCGAACTCGAAGTCGAGCCATGAGCCGCGGTAAGGGATGATGCGGGCGGCGAACAGGTACTTGCCCGACGAATGGGTCTTGCCCTTGTCGTGGTCGAAGAAGACGCCCGGCGAGCGGTGCATCTGGCTGACGATGACGCGCTCGGTGCCGTTGACGATGAAGGTGCCGTTGTCGGTCATGAGCGGCATGTCGCCCATGTAGACATCCTGCTCCTTGATATCGCGGATCGAGCGCGAGCCGGCTTCCTCGTCGATGTCCCACACCACGAGCTGGAGCGTGACCTTGAGCGGCGCGGCGTAGGTGATGCCGCGCTGCTGGCACTCCTCTACGTCGTACTTGGGCTCCTCGAACTCGTACTTCACGAACTCGAGGCTGGCGCGCTCGGCGAAGTCCTTGATCGGGAACACGCCGCGGAAGACCTCCTGCAGGCCCGACTGGGTCCGCTTGGCCGCCGCGATGTTGCGCTGAAGGAAGCCCTCGTAGGAGCTCTTCTGGACCTCGATGAGGTTGGGCATCGGCGCCACAGACTCGATGTGGCCGAAGAAACGACGGATCCGTTTGCGCGTATTGAAGGCCGTGGCCATCCTGCGTCCTCGAAGGTTCAAGGGCGGTAGAAAATACCCGCTGCTTTCTCGGAGCTCCCGGCCCGCCAGCCGTTCGCCCCATCCGTCGCAGAGGGCCACTTGTCGGAACAGACTTTTTGGAAGTCTGCTCAGATAAGAGGCCGCCTTGAATATTCAAGCCGTGGTCAACTGACCGTTTCTAACTCTCTGTCCGCTACTTACTCACTCTTCTCCCTGTCTTCCTCCTCTCCCCCGCTAGGGAGAGAGGCTGGGTGAGGGGGTTAGGCACCCCGTCTCACCCCCCTCACCTAACCTCTCCCCCTAGCGGGGGAGAGGAACATGAAGTGGAGAGGCAGACGTCTCAGCGGCGCCTGCCTTCCTCGAACTACTTGAGCTCGACCTTGGCGCCCTCGGCCTCGAGCTTGGCCTTGAGCTTCTCGGCGTCGGCCTTCGGCACGCCTTCCTTGACCGCCTTGGGCGCGCCCTCGACCAGGTCCTTGGCCTCCTTGAGGCCGAGACCGGTGATCTCGCGCACAGCCTTGATGACGTTGATCTTCTTGTCGCCGGCGGCGGTCAGCATGACGGTGAAATCGTCCTTTACCTCGGCGGCCGGAGCAGCGGCGGCGCCTGCAGCGGCGGCGACCGCGACCGGAGCGGCGGCGCTGACGCCCCACTTGTCCTCAAGCAGCTTGCTGAGCTGAGCGGCCTCGAGGACCGTCAGGGCCGAGAGCTCCTCGACCAGCTTTTCCAGATTAGCCATTAGTCTTCTCCTGATATCCCGAACTTCGTTGAAACGGTTGTCGATACGTGAGGCTTACGCCGCCTTCGCACCGTCCTCCTTGGCTCCGTACGCTCCGAACACCCGAGCCAGCTGACCGGCCGGCGCCTGCAATACGCCCGCGACCTTGGTCGCCGGGGCCTGCAGAAGACCGATGATCTTGCCGCGCAGAGCATCGAGGGACGGCAGCGAGGCGAGAGCCTGGACGCCAGCGACGTCCAGCGTGTTCTCACCCAGCGCACCACCGACGATGCTGAGCTTCTCGTTGTCCTTGGCGAAGGCCGCGATGACCTTCGCCGCAGCGACGGGATCCTTGGAGTAGGCGATGGCAGTCGGACCCGTGAACATGGGACCGAGCGCCTTGAAGGCCGTACCCTCGAGGGCACGGAGCGTGAGCCGGTTCTTGGTGACCTTGTAGCTTGCGCCGGCCGCCCGCACCTTGCGGCGCAGGTCCGTCACTTCCTGGACCGAGAGGCCGGACTGGCGGGTGACCACCATCAGGCTCGCGTCCTTGAAGATCTGGTTCAGCTCGACGACCGCTTCGGCCTTTTCCGAACGATTCACGGCTTTCTCCAATTGAGACCCGACCCGGGGGATCCGGATCAGATCGGCTGCGTTACAGACTGCGCAGCCTCCGTTGGCGGGTTAGCGCGAACGGAGACCTCGCGGTCCGGTTCGCCTGCCCCGGAAGTTCGGGCGCGTGCGCGCACCCCGAAGAGTGCAGCGTCGATTCCCTTGCCCCCGTCTGCGCTGGCGGATTGCTCCTTTAGGCCTGCTCCCGAAAGAGCGAGGCACCGGCGGTCTCGGACAGGTGGAGCTTCTAGGCCTTGCGGCTTCGTCGCTCCTTCACCGCCAACCGAAGTCGACGGCGAAACTCTAAAACTCTTTGGCCGTCGCTCAGCTGTTGAGAGCGGTGGCCGGGTCGAGCTTCACGCCCGGACCCATCGTCGAACTGATCGACACCTTCTTGATGAAGGTTCCTTTGGCGCCGCTGGGCTTGGCGCGATTGATCGCGGTCACCAGCGCCTTGACGTTGGCGGCAATCGCCTCCTCGGAGAACGAAGCCTTGCCGACGCCTGCATGAACGATGCCAGCCTTCTCGGCGCGGAACTCGATCGAGCCCGCCTTGGCGGCCTTCACGGCGGCGGTGACGTCCTGGGTCACCGTGCCGAGCTTGGGGTTCGGCATCAGGCCGCGCGGGCCCAGCACCTTACCGAGACGGCCGACCACGCCCATCATGTCGGGCGTCGCAATGCAGCGCTCGAAGTTCATCTCGCCGCCGTTGATCTTCTCGGCGAGATCCTCCGCGCCCACCACGTCGGCGCCGGCGGCCTTGGCCTCCTCGGCCTTCGGGCCACGGGCGAACACCGCCACGCGCACCGACTTACCGGTGCCGTTGGGCAGCTCAATCATGCCGCGCACCGCCTGGTCGGCGTGGCGCGGATCGATGCCGAGGTTCATGGCGACCTCGATGGTCTCATCGAACTTCGCCTTGGCGTTGGCCTTGACGATCTTCACCGCCTCTTCGAGCGGATAGGTCTTGTCGCGGTCGACGGTCGCGAAGGCGGTCTTGTAGCGCTTGCCCTGGCTCATGGCTTACTCCACCACCTGGAGGCCCATCGAGCGGGCCGAACCCACCACCTGGGCCATCGCCGATTCGACCGTGTCACAGTTGAGATCGGGCATCTTCTGCTTGGCGATCTCCTCGACCTGCTTCTTGGTCACCTTGCCGACAATCTGCGTGCCGACGGTCTTGGCGCCGGATTCGATGCCTGCGGCCTTCTTCAGGAAGTAGCTGACCGGCGGGGTCTTGGTGATGAAGGTGAAGCTGCGGTCCTGGAAAACGGTGATGACCACCGGGATCGGCATGCCCGCTTCCATCTTCTGGGTGCGCGCATTGAACTGCTTGCAGAATTCCATGATGTTGACGCCCTGCTGACCGAGCGCGGGCCCGATCGGCGGCGACGGATTTGCCTTGCCAGCTGGCACTTGCAGCTTGACGTAGGCCTGAATCTTTTTGGCCATGCCTGCCCCTCCTATGGGCGGCGCGGTACGGCCATGGCCGGCCTCCCGCACCCTATGTTAAAGCCAAGCCCTTGATCCTGAAGGATTTTTGGTCTCGGCCACCGCATGAGAAAAGGCCGGCACACAGGCCAGCCCCTCAAGGGGGCGCGGTCTAACAGATTAGGACGCGCCCGACAACCCCCCGGATTTGGGCGTTTTCAAGGTGTTATCCCCCTCGGAGGAGAACCCTCAGATCTTCTCCACCTGGGCGTAGTCGAGCTCGACCGGAGTCGAGCGGCCGAAGATCGACACCGCGACCTTCAGGCGGGCGCGCTCCTCGTCGACGTCCTCGACGGTGCCGTTGAAGGAGGCGAAGGGGCCGTCGGCCACCTTGACCTGCTCGCCGATCTCGAAGCTGACGGCGGGCTTGGGCCGCTCCACGCCTTCCTGGACCTGGCGCAGGATGCGGCTGGCCTCGGCGTCGGAGATCGGCACTGGCTTGCCGCGGCCGCCGCCGCCCAGGAAGCCCGTGACCTTGGCGGTGTTCTTCACCAGATGCCAGGTCTCATCGCTGAGGTCCATTTTGACCAGGACGTAGCCCGGGAAGAACTTGCGCTCAGTCTGGACCTTGGCGCCGCGGCGGACCTCGACGACCTCCTCGGTCGGCACGATCACCTCGGTGATTTCCTCGGCCAGGCCCTTCTTTTCGGCCTGTTCGCGGATCGACGAGGCGACCTTGTTCTCGAAGCCCGAATAGGCGTGAACGACGTACCAACGATGCGGCATTTCAGGAAACCCCGAGCAGCAGCTTCACGACGAAGCCGATGATCTTGTCGGCCACCAGGAAGAACAGCGCCGCGATCACGACGAAGATGAAGACCATGCTGGTGGTGATCATGGTCTCGCGCCGGGTCGGCCAGGTGACTTTCGCCACTTCGGCGCGGACCTCGCGAACGAACTCTATGGGATTCTTGGTCATTTCTCGCTGTTCTTCAGGCAATGGCAGGAGTGGAGGGACTCGAACCCCCGACCCTCGGTTTTGGAGACCGATGCTCTACCAACTGAGCTACACTCCTACGGGCCGCTGAGGGTCTAAACCGCCAGCGGCCATTTCTCTATAGCCTACTTCACGATTTTGGTAACGACGCCGGCGCCGACGGTGCGGCCGCCCTCGCGGATGGCGAAGCGCAGGCCCTCGTCCATGGCGATCGGCTGGATCAGCTCGACCACCATGCGCGCATTGTCCCCCGGCATCACCATCTCCGTGCCCTCGGGCAGCGACACCACCCCCGTCACGTCGGTCGTCCGGAAGTAGAACTGCGGACGGTAGTTCGTGAAGAACGGCGTGTGGCGGCCACCCTCCTCCTTGGTCAGGATGTAGGCCTCGGCCTCGAAGTTCGTGTGCGGCGTGATCGAACCCGGCTTGGCCAGCACCTGGCCGCGCTCGACGTCCTCACGGCCAACACCGCGCAGCAGCGCCCCGATGTTGTCGCCCGCCTCGCCCTGATCCAGCAGCTTGCGGAACATCTCGACGCCCGTCACCACCGTCTTGGTCGTGGCCTTGAGGCCGACGATCTCGATCTCCTCGCCGACCTTCACGACGCCACGCTCGACGCGGCCCGTCACCACCGTGCCGCGGCCCGAGATCGAGAACACGTCCTCGATCGGCATCAGGAACGGCTTGTCCTTGTCGCGCACAGGCTGCGGGATGTAGCGGTCGACCTCTTCCATCAGCTTCAGGATCGACTGCTCGCCCTGCTCGGCGTTCTTGTCCTCCAGCGCCATCAGCGCCGAGCCCCGCACCACAGGGATGTCGTCGCCCGGGAACTGGTAGCTCTTCAGCAGCTCACGCACTTCCAGCTCGACCAGGTCCAGCAGTTCCGGATCGTCGACCATGTCGACCTTGTTCATGTACACGACCAGCGCCGGCACCCCGACCTGGCGGGCCAGCAGGATGTGCTCGCGGGTCTGCGGCATCGGACCGTCGGCCGCCGAAACCACCAGAATCGCCCCGTCCATCTGCGCCGCACCCGTGATCATGTTCTTCACGTAGTCGGCGTGGCCCGGGCAGTCGACGTGCGCGTAGTGACGGTTCTGCGTCTCGTACTCGACATGCGCCGTCGAGATCGTGATCCCGCGCTCGCGCTCCTCCGGCGCCTTGTCGATCTGGTCGTACGCCGTGAACGTCGCACCACCCGTCTTCGCCAAGATCTTCGTGATCGCCGCCGTCAGCGACGTCTTGCCGTGATCAACGTGCCCGATCGTCCCGATGTTGCAGTGCGGCTTGTTCCGCTCAAACTTCGCCTTCGTCATGGT
>FODP01000008.1 GCA_900110395.1 Rhodospirillales bacterium URHD0017 | reverse complement strand
AACACAATCCTGTCGTCCGTCAGTATCTGCTCCAGCACCGTGATGCCCGCGTCGTAATTTCCGGCATCGCACTGGGCGATCGCCTGCGGCGCCGGACCCTGTGCGCCCGTCCGGGAATACGAGCGCCACTTCCTGGCAAGCGCGGCGCAATAGTCCTTGTCGCTCATGACCGGCCGCCCAATGACCGTGATGTGAACACTGCGGTTAAGCCGGTCGGGGACCTGGTCGGCGGTGGGGACCGGCAGGCTTTCCTCACCCAGGCTGCCCGACCGGATCGCAGACTCCGGCACGCCGGCGCGCATCAGCGCGGCCTTCACGGCCGCCGTGCGCGCCATGGAAAGCCGCAGGTTCATCCCCTGATCGCCGACGCGGTCGGCATGGCCTTTCACGAGCACGTTGGTGCCGCCCTGCTTGAAGGTTGCGGAGGCCTGGGCAATCGTCGCCTGCCCATCAGGCAATATGTCCGATTGACCGGTGTTGAAGTACACGACGTACAACTGTCTCACCTGCGAGGCAGGCGGCGGGCTGGCCATCTGCGGCTGCTGTTGGCACGCCGCCAGCAGCAGTCCGACTGCCGATGCGATCAGGAACTTCCTCAACATGGCGTTTCTCCCTCTGGTGTTGGCCCCCAATTTCCGGATGGTCCGTTACCCGCGAACGCCATAGCGCCCCAACGCCCGCGGGCCTATGGTACGATTACGTACCGCGAGTTGCAAACGGGCGTCTCGCTCGACGGGGAGGAATTCCTCCTACGTCCCCGGTGTGACAGCCCATCGTCAGGGTCGCGCCGCGCGAGCGAGACTACGGGGCTGACGGTCGGCGGCCTCCCGGACGGCGATCGAACGGCTTTCCAGCACAGCGCCGTTCATGGTCTGCACGGCCGACGCACCTGGTCATCGGTTTCCAATCTCGGGGAAGGCGAACCCGCGGCTGCGACCTGCCTCGCGATCAACGATTACCTTGAGGAGACAACGATGCCGTTCGGTGCAGGCTAAGCGCGCTTTATCGCACTCACGATGGCAAGCAGAATTACGGCCCCGACGACCGCGGTGACCACAGACGCGATGAATCCGCTACCGATGCTGATGCCCAAGACGCCGGAAAGCCATCCACCCACTACCGCGCCGACAATACCGACGACGATGTTGGCTATCAGGCCGAAGCCGCCGCCTTTTACCAACTTGCCCGCAATCCAGCCGGCAAGCGCGCCGATGACCAACCAGACAATGATGCCGTGCGCTTCCATGAGGTGTCCCCCCTGCGTGGCACAGTCAGAGTGATGGAATTGACCGGCTGGCGTCAAGCGGACCTGGGGAGGCGGAGACATCCGCGGCCATTGGCAAAGCAGACATTGCGCCGACATGCTGCCACGCCGGCTTCCGGCCCGTCGCAATACTTTGCACCGCCGCACGAGCCGGCACCGGAACCAAGTGATCCAGGGCGGACTCATGGTTTGAATTCCTTGCCCGGAATCGACACCCGGTTGTCGCGCAGCTTCTTCTCCAGGACCGGTATGCCCTCGGGGTTGCCCTTGCGACACGCCTCGAGCGCGTACGTTGCCTCGAGGTCGGCCCCCCATCCCGCCGGCGGCAGGACGAACCGACGATAAAGGTCGGCGAGCTGGCGGCAGTAAGCCGTGGTGTCGTCGGGGGCCGGCGGGGTCTGCGCGACGACCGGAGGCGACGCGCCAAGGAGAACGGCGACCCAAAGCAAGGACGGTCGCATCAGCCCGAGCCAACTCATCGGCATGACCATCCAGCATTGTGTCGCGTAAGGAGCCGCGAGTTTCAGAGTCCGCCGTCGGTCCTGTCAAGGTGGCGGCGATCTGAGGCGGCTCGCGCCGATCCCGGCGACGGACCACGACAAAATCTCCAGAAAAAATCAAAACTTTCACAATCCCCGCTCCAAGCGAGCCCTCCGATTTCGTGAGAGAGAAGGACAGTCCGGGCATGCGCTGCATTCGCCGAGCCATCGACTGCGCCCGGGAAACGTCCGACACGGGCGGTCAGCAGCCATTGCCCTTGACGATCAATGTGGGTCGCGACAGTGTCGAAGGACATGCTCAGGAACCAGAACCTTTGTGACCGACGCCGACGCCGCTGCACCCAAGCGGCGGCTCTTCGGGCTGCGCGTCGATCAGCGTCCGTCCACGTGGTGGCTGCCTCAGCGTAGGTCCCATCCGCCGGAGCGGCCCGTCCCGCGTTCCTGAACCCCCGCAGCCCCCGGCTCCGGGGGTTTTGTTTTGCCCAACCCCAGAAGGACACCATCATGAGCATTCGCGTCGGCATTGTCGGGATCAGCGGTTTTGGCGGCGGCGAGGCGATGCGCCTGGTCGCGAGCCACCCTTCTTTCGAGTTGATCTACGCCGCAGGCGAGGGCAGCGCCGGCAGCCGTCTGATGGACCGCTTCCCGGGCGCGCCGGCCAGGCTGGCCGACCTGGTGATCGAGAAGTGGGACCCGGTGACGCTGCCGAAGCTCGACGTGCTGTTCGCGTCGCTGCCCACGGGCGCCTCGGCCGAGGCGCTGGCGCGCGTGCCTGAGGACGTGAAGATCGTCGACATCGGCGGCGACCACCGCTACGTCGAGGGTTGGGCGTACGGCCTGGCCGACGTCTGGCCAGCCCAGATCGAGGGTCAGAGCCGCGTTGCCAATCCCGGCTGCTACCCCGCGGCGACGCTGAACGCGCTGGCGCCGCTGCTGGTCGACAAGCTGATCGAGCCCGGCAACATCGTGATCGACGTCAAGACCGGCATCTCCGGCGCCGGCCGGGGCGGCGCCGACAGCAAGTTCGGCTACGCCGAGAGCAACGAGAACCTGGCGCCCTACAGCCTGCTCAGGCACGTCCACATGCCCGAGATTGCCCGGACGATCGAGCGGCTGAGCGGCGGCAGCGCGGCCGGGCTGGTGTTCACGCCACACCTGGTGCCGATGACCCGCGGCGTACTCGCCACCATCTACTGCCGCGGCCACGCCACCACGGAGCAGTGCCTGGACGCGGCCCGGCGCTTCTATGCCGGGCGTGCGTTCGTCCGGGTGACCGACAAGCCGCCGCAGACCAAGTGGGCCACCGGCTCGAACCTGGCGTTCGTCAGCTGTGCGGCCGATCCAGAGCGCAACCTGGTGATCGCGATGGGCGTGGTCGACAATCTCGGCAAGGGAGCGGCCGGCCAGGCGGTGCAGAATGCGAACCTGATGTGCGGCCTGCCGGAAACCGCGGGGCTGGACGGCGTACCCGTTTGGCCATGATGAAGGCGGGCCTCCAGGCGGCTATCCGATCCGCTTCACGGGGCGCATTTCTTCTTCAGCGACTCGAACAGCATCTCACTGGGCTCGCCGGTCTCGGCCTCGCCAACATCGAGCTGATACTTGCGGATCGCCGCGCGCGTCGTCGGACCGAGCGTGCCGTAAGTGGTGCCGCCATAGAAGCCGAGATCGCGCAGAAGGATCTGGATTGCCTTGGCCTGCTCCGTCCTGTCGGTCGGCCAGGAAACGGGATCGAGCGTGCACTTGGCGAGCGCCGGGGCGGTCGCGGGCTCGGGCTTTTGCGATGTTGGAGCCGCCGCAGCCTTGTCGGTCGTCTCACTCTGCGGCGGCGGCGGCGCTACGACCGCCGTTTCCTGTTGAGGCTCCTTCTTGGCCGGCGCGGTCTCCACGGCTCCAGCCGAACCGACCGTCGCCCCCTGCCCCCGGTCCTGTCGCGGCTCATCGATCTGTGTCGTCTTCGAAGCGGCTGGAGCGGTGCGGCGACTACTGGCGAGGTCTGGCCGGCCACCGCGCTCTGCCGTCCACAGGGCAACGCCGGCCGAGCCAAGCAGCACCAGGATAATCCCATAAGCCACGAAAGCCATGACGTGTCTGCGCTTGGCTTCGCCACCTTCCGGAGTCGTCGACATGAGTTGCCTGCCCTCCGCCCGAGCTCCGGCTGTGGACGCTATCGGGGTCGATCACCGTCTTCAACGGCCCTTGCGGGCTCATGCCTCATGCGGCCGGCGGTCTGCAAGAGCGCACTATGCGGGCTTCGAGAAACGCAGGACCTTGGGCCGAACCCTGCGCGCCGGCCGCTTGCCCGTCCGGACGATCCGGGCAATGCCGAGGGCGCGATTGACCGTCCGCAGCCCATTCACGACGCCGTAGCGCCGGGCAACGATCAGGCCGACGACTCCGATCGCTGCCAGCAGCAACAGCATCGTCGTATCGGGCTTCGCCTGTGTGAGCCGCTTCACTGTCATGCCGGGACGAACGCGGTGCGGCGCCGGGAGGTTGCTCATTTCACCGGGCGTTGGGCAAGGACAACGGCAATTCCCCCGAGCATCGCCGCCGAAGCGATCAGCAGTCGGGCGGACAACGGCTCCGCCAGGAACATGACGCCGCCAAGCGCGACGACGGCCGGCATCGAGAGTTGAACGGTCGCGGCCTGCACTGCCGACAGATAGCGAAGCGCAAGATACCAGAGGATATAGCCGACACCTGTCGCGACGGCGCCCGAGGCGACCGCCAGGCCAAGCCCCGCCGCTGTGCCGTGGAAATCGCCGAGCCAGTAGAGGTTCAAGAGAAGAGCCGGCAGCAGGCAACCCAGCATGTTGGCGGCGTTCGTCTCCTCGGGGTGATCGGCGCCTCGCGCCAGGATGGTGAAGATCCCCCAGGCCGCGCCCGATACGGCCATGAGGCCAGCCCCCAACGGATCGGGCGCGGTGGCGCCCGGAAGCAGAAGGTAGAGGACGCCGGCCGCGGCCACGGCAAAGCCGAGCCACGAGCGTGGTGCAAACCTTTCGCCATGGAGCAAGGCGATGCAGAACATGCTGAGCTGCACCGCCGCGATCAGGACGAGCGCGCCCGTCGCGGCGCCCATTCTCGTATAGGCGAAGGAAAAGAAGACGAGATAGACGAACACTGCGGCAATCGAGCCCGGTCTTGCGCGCTGCCAATGAGGAAACCGGCGGTACTTCAACAAGACACCGGCCGTCAGCATCACGGCCGCCGATAGGATGCGCACGGTCGTGAAGCTGGCAGGATCGATCAGGTCCGTCGCGAGGGCCAACCGGCAGAAGATCGAGTTGGCCGCGAAGCAGAGGATGGCCGCCGCCGTCAGCAACACCATTGCGACGACAGGCCGATGCGGCTCTGATTTTGTGGGCACCTTTGCGACCTAAGCAGAACGGCGCGCCACGATATGGTCGGCCAGCCGTGCAGCATCCTCGCCGATTCCCGACAGGAACGACGAGCTCATCCTGGACAGCCATTGCAGCCCGAGGAAATACAAGCCCGGCACGTCGGTGATGCCATCGCGATGGACAGGTTCTCCGGCGCCGTCGATGACCGGCATGTCGATCCAGCTGAAATCACAGCTGTAGCCGGTTGCCCATATCACCGCGCCTATTCCCGCGGCGCGGAGATCGAGGCGGCGCAGCGGCTCGGCGACCTGCGGCGGATCGGGATACACCGCGCGAGCGCCAGGCTCGGCCGGCATGTCGAGGCCCTGCCGGGCGACATGGGCATCGACCATGTCCAGGAAGCCCGCGTAGGCCGCATCGCCGGACGCAAGGTGCTTCGCGAGGTCGGGCGCGATGTCGAGGATGCCGTTCTCGGCGGCCACGACCCGGCCCAGCAACGTCATGCCTTGCCGGGCGAACGCGCGGAAGTCGATGGTGTGACCACCGTATGCGCCCGTGATCAGGGGCAGCGATCTGTCGGGACCGCGTTTTTCCGTGGGCGTCCGATCGAGCCCGAGAAAGCTCAGCCACCAGATGAGATCGCGGCCGCGATAGCGCCGCGGCATGCGCCGGTGATGGCCAACCGAAAGGTAGACGCGACGATCTGCACGAAGAAGCTCCTCGGCGATCTGCGCCCCGGAGGCGCCCGAGCCCACCACCAGCACCGCGCCGGCCGGGAGCTGATCCGGCGCCCGGTACTTGCTGGCGTGCACCTGGAACAGCCAAGGGTCGTCTTGCAGCAACGGCGGGACGATGGGCCGTTGATAGGGTCCCGTCGCGACGACGACATTGGCGGACGCCACCGGACCGGCCGACGTTTCGGCGAGGAAACCCGACGCACCGTTGCCGTGGCTCAACCTGGTGACGGTGACACCGCAGCGTATGGGCGCGCGGACGTGGTCGGCATAGGAAGAGAGGTACTCGACGATCTCCGGGCTCGTGGCGAAGCCGTCGGCATCGGCGCGGCGAAAAGGGAAATCGGGCAGTTGAACCGACCAGTTGGGAAACTGGAACCGCAGGCCATCCCAACGTTCGGTCCGCCATCTTTCCGCGATGCGCCCTCGCTCCAGGATCAGATGCGGGCTGCCGGATCGCGAGAGCATATGGCTGACGGCCAATCCCGCCTGGCCGCCGCCGACGATCAGGGTCTCGATAGTCTCCGTTGGCATGGCGTGCGTCCGTCCCGGCTCAGCTCTTGATCACTACCCACGGCAGCACAGCCGTGTCATTGGCCGGATCGCCGGGAGGCTTGCCCCAAACACCGGCCAAACAGCACCTTGTGCGAAAGATTAGATTGTTTCGCCAACAGCCCACAACAAAAGGCTTTTTCTTCTTGCTGCAGTGCCGATTTCTGCTACTGTGGCAGAAATACAACAACATTGAGGCTGGCATGTACCCTCTCATGCTGAGCGTGACCGCCTGCCTGTGCCTGGCCTTTGCTGGCACGGGATTCGCCCAGACCAAGCACAGCGCGCCCAAAGCCGCTGCCGACTCCGTCAAAAAAGCGGCCGCCAGGCCGGTCGCGACAAAGGCGTCGCTGTCGCCTTCGGCTAAAAAGCCTGCGACCAAGCCGTCGGCACAACCGCAAGTACGCGCCGCCCGCTATGGCGGCTTCACGATGGCGCCGCCTCCCCCGCCGCCGGTGCTCGACACCACCAGCCCCCGCACGCTGAGCCTGGTGAACGTCAACACGGACGAGGCCATTACTGTCACCTATTGGTCCGACGGCGCCTACCGTCGCGATGCGCTGAACAAGCTCAATCACTTCCTGCGCGATTGGCGCGAAGGCGCCGAGACGGAAATGGATCCGCAGCTGTTCGATGTGCTGTGGCACACCCAGATGCATGTCGGCTTCACCGGCGCCGTCGAGGTCCTCTCGGCCTTTCGTTCGCCCACCACCAACGCCTGGCTGGCGAGCGTCAGCCGCGGCGTCGCCAGCGACAGCCAGCACATAAACGGCAACGCGATGGACATCAGCATGCCCGGCGTGCCGGTGTTCCAGGTCCGGCAGGTCGCGCGGTCGCTGGGCATGGGCGGCGTCGGTTTCTACCCGCGCTCGGGCTTCATCCATATCGACACGGGCCCGGTACGCTACTGGTAGGGTCTAACCCGCCGCTACGTCCAGTTCGCCGCTGGAGACGCTGCTGCGGTCGAAGCCGGCGTTGGAGCGCAGGAGCTGGCGCGTGTAGTCGTGCGTCACCTGGTTGTTCGCCATGGCCGTCGCGGTGGTGACCTCCAGCAACTGGCCGCGGCTCATCACGCCGATGCGTTCGCAGAGATGGGCGATGACCGCGAGATCGTGGCTCACCATCAGCATGGTGAGCCCGTGGTCGCGGCGCAGGCGGGAGAGCAGGTTGAGGATCTCGGCCTGCACCGATACGTCGAGCGCGCTGGTCGGTTCGTCGAGCAGCAGGATGCGAGGTTCCAGGATCAGGGCCCGGGCGATGGCCACGCGCTGGCGCTGGCCGCCGGAAAGCTGGTAGGGGTAGCGGTAGCGGTGCTCACGACCGAGGCCGACTTCGGCCAGCACCCGGGCAATGCGCGCCTCGCCGCGATCGAGCCGGTGGATGGCGACCGGCATGGCGAGAGTCTGGTCCACCGTCTGGTTCGGGTGCAGCGAGCCGTACGGATCCTGGAAGACCATCTGCACCATCTTGCGCTCGGCCGTGGTGCGGCGTCGCTCGACCCGCCTTCCGGCCAGCGTGATCTCGCCAACCGCATACGGAATCAGCCCGGCGACAGCGCGCAGCACGGTGGATTTGCCGGAACCGGATTCGCCCACCAGCCCGACGGCCTCGCCTTCGGGGACGGCCAGCGTGAAGTCGCGGACCGCCACCACAGCGCGCGGGCCGCTGCCGTAGGCGATGGTGACGCGGTCGAGGGCGATCATGCGAGGTCGGCCATCCAGGCGGGGTCGCGCTGCAACTGCGGCAGCTCGGCGCGGCGGTTGCCCAGTTGCGGCAGGGCAGCGAGCAGCCCGCGCGTATAGGGATGCTTCGCCTCGGAGAGGCTCGCGGCCTGGCAGGTCTCCACCACCTGGCCGGCATACATCACCAGCACGCGGTCGCAGAACGAGGAGACAAGATGCAGGTTGTGGCTGATCAGGATCAGTCCCATGCCGCGGCTGCGCACCAGGTCGTCCATGATGGCCAGGACCTGGGTCTGCACGGTGACGTCGAGCGCCGACGTGGGTTCATCGGCGATCAGGATGTCCGGACCCGCGATCAGCATCATGGCGATCATCACCCGCTGGCCCATGCCGCCGGAGACCTGGTGCGGATACATCGTGTAGACGCGCTCGGGGTCGCGGATATGCACGGCCTCCAGCATCTCGAGCGCCGCGCGCCTGGCGTCGCGCCCGGTGCTGCGCAGGTGGGTGCGGTGCGTCTCGGCGATCTGCTGGCCGACGGACATCACCGGGTCGAGCGAGTATTTCGGGTCCTGCAGCACCATGGCGATGCGCTGGCCGCGCAGCTTGCGAAAGCCGCGTTCGCCGAGGCCGCGCAGATCGGTGTCGCCCAGCCGCAATTCGTCCGCCGCGATGCGGGCGGACCGACCGACAAGACCCATGATGGCGCGTCCGGTCGTCGATTTGCCGGATCCGCTTTCGCCGACGATGCCCAGGCGCTCGCGGCCGAGCGTGAAGCTGACGTTGCGCACGGCGCGGACATCGCCGTCATCGCCGGAATAGGTGACGCTGAGGTTGCGCACGGCGAGCAGGGTATCGGTCATGCCAGATCGCTCATGACCGGGAGTCGCTCGCGTCGCGCAGACCGTCACCCAGCAGGTTGAAGCCCAGGCTGACGATGAAGATGGCGAGGCCGGGGATGGTCGCCACCCACCATTGGTCGAGCAGCACCTGGCGGCCGGAGGAGACCATCGCCCCCCACTCCGGCGCCGGCGGCTGCGCGCCGAGGCCGAGGAAGCCCAGGCCCGCGGCGGTCAGGATGATGCCGGCCATGTCGAGCGTCAGGCGGATGATCACGCTGGGCAGGCAGAGCGGCACGATCTGGGTGGCGATGATGCGCAGATGCGAGGCGCCCTGCAGCTCGGCGGCCTGGATGAATTCGGCGCGCCGGCAGGTCAAGGTCTCGGCGCGGGCGAGCCGGGCATAGGGCGGCCAGGCGGTCAGCGCGATGGCAATCACCGCGTTCTCGATTCCCGGGCCCAGCGCCGCGGCGAAGGCCAGCGCCAGCACCAAGCGCGGGAACGCCAGGAAGATGTCGGTGATGCGCATCAGCACCGTATCCACCACGCCGCCGAAATACCCGGCGGGCAAGCCGATGGCGAGGCCCACGGGCACCACGATCACGCCCACCATGACGACGATGGTGAGCGTGATGCGTGATCCGAACACCACGCGGGCGAAGATGTCCCGCCCGAGCTCGTCGGTGCCGAACGGATGCTGCCAGCTCGCCGGCTGCAGGCGATCCTGCAGCACCTGCAAGGTCGCGGACTGCGGGTCGACGATCAGCGGGGCGAAGACCGCCATCAGCACCAGCAGCGCCACGATGGCGAGCCCGCTCATCGCCAGTGGGTTGCGGCGAAAGCCGAGCCAGGCGCGGTACCAGCGGCCGAAGCGGGCTTGCCGGCGGCTGGCCGGCGCCGGGCTCAGCAGCCAGGCCCGCGCTGTACCGGGAACAGGTGCGGTGGCCATCACTGATCCCGCGCGCGCGGGTCGACCAGCGGATAGATCAGGTCGGAGATCATGTTCAGCCCGATATAGACCACGCCCACCAGCACCGTGGCGCCCAGCACGGCGTTGAGGTCGGCGTTGAACAGGGAATTCTTCATGTAGAGGCCGAGGCCCGGCCAGGCGAACACCGTCTCGGTCAGCACGGCACCTTCCAGCAGGCTGCCGAAGGTGAGCGCAATGACGGTGACCAGCTGGACCCAGACATTGCCCAGCGCATGCACCCAGACGACGCGCCAGGGCGAGAGGCCTTTGGCCAGTGCCGCCAGCACATATTCCTGCCGCAACTGGGCCAGCATGAAGCTGCGGGTCATGCGTGCCACGTAGGCGAGCGACAGGTAGCCCAGGATGGAGGCGGGCAGCAGCAGATGCCAGAAGGCGTTCCAGAAAACCTCGTATTCACCGGCCAGCAGGCTGTCGATGGTGATCATGCCGATAATCGGAGCGACGATGTCATCGAACGCCACATCGAGCCGGCCCGGTCCCTCGACCCAGCCGAGCCTGGCGTAGAACAGCAGCAGGCCGATCAGTCCCAGCCAGAACACCGGCATGGAATAGCCGAGCAGGGAGAGAAAGCGGATCACCTGGTCCTGCCAGCGGCCGCGATGGGTTGCGGCCAGCACGCCCATCGGCACGCCGGCCACCACGCCGATCAACAAGGCGAGCAGCGCCAGTTCCAGCGTGGCGGGGAAGACCTGCAGCAGGTCGTGCAGCACCGGGCGCGAGGTGATGACGGAGTTGCCGAAGTCGCCGTGCACCACCTTCACCAGGTAGCGCCAGTACTGCACGGGGATGGGCAGGTCGAGCCCGATCTCGGCACGCACCCGGGCATAGGTCTCGGCCGAGGCCTTGTCGCCGACGATGGCCAGCACCGGATCGATCGGGATCACCCGGCCAATGAAGAAGGTGACGCAGGTGAGACCGAGGAACGTGAGCGCGACCGAAAGCAGGCTGCGCGTCGTCCGGTTGGCCAGGCTCCTGGCCAGACCCCAGGCGGGAGCGGCCGATGCCGCTCCCTGTGCGGTCGGGGAGGTCAAAGTGTCAGGACTTCCGGATGGTACGGTAGAAATTCAGATCCTCGGTGATGCCGGGGTTGAAGCCGGTCGTCGTCGCGCGCCGGGCGATCTGGTTGGTGTTCTGGAACATGAGGATGAACGGGCCCTCGTCGGTCACCTTCTTCTGCAGCACCACGTATTGCTCGGCGCGTTTCTTGGCATCGAGCTCCTTGGCCGCGGCCAACATCTCCTTGGTGATGTCGGGGATGAACCACTTGTTGCGCCAGGCGAGCGGCTTGCTCTTCGCCGTGTCGGAGTTGTCGTCGTTGTGCGCGAACGTGTCGGCGTTGGTGTGCGGATCGAAATAGTCCGGGCCCCACGACAGCATGGCGATCTGGTGCCCTCGCCCGCGGTACTGGCTGATCACCGCTTTCAGCTCCATCGGCTCGATCGACACCTTGATGCCGGCCTGGCCCATGGTCTGCTGCACGGACTGCGAGATTTCGGTCCAGGGCGAGACGTTGGGCGCGGCCATCTTCACCGCGAAGCCGTCCTTGTAGCCGGCTTCGGCCAGCAGTCCCTTGGCCTTGGCCACGTCGAGCTTGAAGGGGACGTATTCGATGGCGCCGAAGAACCCCAGCGGCAGGAAGCTCTGCTGGACGAAGAAGCGGCCGGCCAGGAAGCTCTTCACCATGCCGTCGTAGTCCACCAGCATCTTCATCGCCTGGCGCACCTTCGGATTGGCCAGCGGCTCGTACCCCAGGTTCAGGCCCATATAGAAGGTGTTGGCGGCCTTGAAGGACTCGACCTTGATGTCGGGGTTGCTGGCCAGCGGCTTGATCTGGTCCGGCGTCAGGTCGCGGGCGTAGTCGGCGTCGGCCTTCTCGAGGAGCAGGCGCTGCGAGGCCGGTTCCGGCACGTGGCGGACGACCACGCGCTTCAGCAGCGGAGCGCCCAGGCGGAAGCCGGGATAGGCTTCCAGGCTGACGCTTTCGTTGGCCTTCCACGCGATCAGCTTGAACGCGCCGGAGGACGCCGAGTGGGTCTTCAACCAGCCATTGCCCAGGTCGCCGTTGGTCTCGTTCGCCAGCGCCACCTTCTTCTCGACCACCGAGGCGACGATGGAGGTCATCAGGTTCAGCACCAGCGAGGGGGCGAAATCCGCGGCGATCTTGAGGGTGAGCGTGTCGCCGCTGCCCTTCACGAGGTCCTTGACGGTGGTCTTCGACCAGCCGAGCTGGGTCAGCAGGAAGGCCGACGTCTTGTCCATCAGCACGACACGCTGCAGGGAAAACTCCACGTCCTCGGCGGTCACCGGCGCGCCGGACTGGAATTTGAGGTTGGGCCGGATCTTGAAGGTGAAGGTCTTGCCGTCCGGCGCCACGGTCCAGGATTCGGCGACGCCGCCGACCAGCTTGTTCAGGTCCTCCGCCTCGTACCGCAGCAGCCGATCGTAGATGTTCGTGCACATCTCGATGCCGGACAGCTCGTAGCACTCGCCCGGATCGAGGGTGATGATGTCGTCGATCTGCTTGGCGAAGACGGCCGTGTCCTTCGGGGCTGCGGCGTCGGCGATGCGTACCCAGCCGGCGAACGGTACGGCGGTGGCCGTCGCCAGCAACAGGCGCCTGGTCATCTCGGTCATGGTCAGTCCCCCTTGTGGTGGTGATTGGGCGGTCGTGGTTGGCAGCATTATGCCACTTGCCTGCCGTGTGCCGTAGTATGGCGGCGGCCTGCGCAACAGGCTGCTGTCGATCCTGCATAGGAGCAGCGGCTGCCGCGACTTGACAGTTGCCCGGCCCGTCAGCGAACGTCGTTTCAATACACGAACGAAGTTCACATCCATGAACGACAGCGTGAAATCCGCGGCGCGGGTGCTCGATATCCTCGAGCTGCTGGCGCGCAGCGACGAGCCGATGGCCCTGAAGGACCTCGTCTCGGTCCTGGCGCTGCCCAAGAGCAGCGCCCATGCCCTGCTCCGCACCTTGCAGTCGCGCGGCTACGTCGAGCGCGACGCCGCCGATCGCTACGCGCTGAACGAGTCGATGCGCCCGTCGGCGGGCTGGATCGGCGGGCCGGAAGCGCACCTCGCGGCGGTGGCCCGTCCGGTGATGGAGCAGCTGCGTGACGAGCTGGAGGAGAGCGTGTTCCTGGGCGTCCGCGAGGCCCGCGGCGACGTGAAAGTCATCGCCAAGGCGGTCAGTCGCGCCGCCATCCGCTACGATTCCGACGATCCCGACCCGCGCACGGCCTATTGCACCGGGATGGGCCGGATCCTGCTGGCCTTCTGGGACAAGAAGTCGACGGCCGCCTATTTGATGCGCAACCGGCTGCGCGCCCACACGCCCCGGACCATGACCGATGCGGCCAGGCTGCGGACGATCCTCGCCAAGGTGGCGGCCGACGGCTACGCCGTTGTCGAAGAAGAATACGTGCTCGGCGGCTCGGCCACGGCGGCGCCGGTGTTCGGCGCCAATGGTACGGTCGTTGCTGCGTTGAACGTCGGAACGGTGTCGGTGCGCTATCCGGCCGCCAAGCCGCGGATCATCGCCGGCGTCGTGCGCGCGGCCGCCAGCATCAGCCAGCGCCTCGGCTACCGGCGCGCGGCATAGGTTTTACGGAGGGTCTTCGGTGAGTTATCGAATCGGCGTCGACATCGGTGGGACCTTCGCGGACTTCTGTGCGCTGGACGAGACGACCGGCCGCCTGGCAACGCTGAAAGTCCTTTCGACGCCGCAGGAGCCCGGGCGCGAGGTCATCACCGGGCTGGCCGAGCTCGGCAGCCGCTTCGGCATCCAGCCGCGCGACATCGGCTATTTCACGCACGGCACCACCGTCGGCATCAACTCGGTGATCCAGCGCAAGGGCATCCGGCTCTGCCTGTTCACGACGGAGAACTTCGTCGACGTGCTGGAGCTGGCGCGGCTCAAGATGCCCGACCCGTATCACCTCATGTCGTCGCGCGCCGAGCCGCTGATCACGCGCGAGCGCGTGCTGCCGGTGCGTGAACGGATGCTGGCCGACGGAACCGTGGACAAGCCGCTCGACCCGAAAAGCCTGCGCCAGGCGTTCGACCAGGCGATGGCGCTCGGCGCCGAAGGGATCGTGCTGGGGCTGCTGCATTCCTATCGCAATCCGGCGCACGAGCGCGAGGCGGCGCGGCTGGTCGGCCAGTGGGCGCCCGAGATGCCCGTGTTCTGCTCCAGCGACGTGTGGCCGATCATCCGCGAATACGAGCGGACTGCTACAGCCACAATCCACGGCTACGTGCAGCCGCCCGTGGCGCGCTACCTGACGGCGCTGCAGGCCGCCTTGCGCCACGCCGGCGTCACCGCCGAGGCCATGGTCACCAAGTCGAACGGCGGCGTCATGACGGCCGAGCTCGGCAAGTCGGCCTGCCTGCAGATGCTGCTGTCGGGCACGGCGGCCGGCGTCATCGGCGCGGGCTTCGTCGCGCGCCAGGCCGGCGTCGACAAGGTGCTGAGCCTCGACATCGGCGGCACCTCGGCCGACGTCGCGATCATCGTCGACGGCACGCCGACCTACGGCACCGGCGAGATGGTGGGCGACTTCCCGATCTACATCCCGACCGTTTCGGTGACGTCGATCGGCGACGGCGGCGGCTCGATCGCCAAGGTGAGCGAGTTCGGCATTCTGACGGTCGGGCCCGAAAGCGCCGGCTCGACGCCCGGCCCGGCGTGCTACGGCCGCGGCGGCACGCAGCCCACCATGACCGACGCGTTCGCGACCTGCGGCATCATCGGCCACGGCAACATCGGTTACGACGCGGTCTCCGTCGACGTCGACAAGGCGCGCGCCGCCGTCGGCACGGTCGCGGCCAGGCTGGGGCGCGGGCTCGAGCAGGCCGCCGAAGCCATCATCCAGGTGGCGGTTTCCGGCATGTACCGCGAGGTCGGCAAGCTCGCCTCGCGCCAGGGCATCGATCCGCGCGATTTCACCCTGCTGGCGTTCGGCGGCGCCGGCCCCATGCTGGGCTGTTTCCTGGCGCGCGAGCTCGGCATGCACCGGGTGCTGATCCCGACGGCGCCGGGCGTGCTGTCGGCGCTGGGCGGGCTGGTCGCCGACGTGAAGAACGACTTCATCAGCACGGCCTACTATCCGCTGTCGGCCGACGAGCTGCCGCGCCTGAAGGCCGATTTCGATAGCCTCGCCACGCGTGCGTCCGCCTGGATCACCGAGGAGCAGAAGTTCACCGGCTCGCATGTGCTGCAGCCTGCCGCCGACATGCGCTACCTGGGGCAATCGTTCGAGATCGAGGTGCCGCTGCCGCTGGAGTGGATCACAGCCGGCGACATCGAGCGCATCGCCGCCGCCTTCCATGCCGAGCACGACCGCCTGTACGGCCACAGCTCCGCTGAAACGCCGATCCACATGGTCAGCCTGCGCATGGTGGTGGTGGGCAGCTCGCCGCAGCCCAAGGCCGCTGCCGAGCCGCGACGCTCCGGCCCGCCGGTGCCGGCCAAGGAGATCGACGTCTATCTCGACGGCGCCTGGCGCACGGTGCCGCTGTATCGACGGGCGGACCTGGGCCACGGCCATCGTCTCGCCAGCCCTTGCGTGGTGGCCCAGGAAGATACGACGATCTGCGTTCCGGAGGGCTTCACCGGCGCGGTCGACGCGTACGGCAACATTCTTCTGACGCTAGGTCAGGCTCCGAGTGGGGAGTAAGGGGTACGCAAATGCGCATCGATCCGGTCACGCTGCAGATCTTCGCCAACCACGCCCAGGCCGCGGCCGACAGCATGGCCTTCACGCTGTTCCGCACCGCCCACTCGACCTTCGTGAAGGAAACCGAGGATTTCACCACCGGTTTGGCCACGCCCGACGGCATGACCTTCGCCAGCCCGCGCGACCTCGGCGCCACCTGGTTCATCGGGCTCGACTACGCCAACGCCATCGGCATGATCGAGGACTACCAGCCGGGCGACATCTGCATCACCAACGATCCCTACTCGGGCTTCGTGTGCACCCACACGCCCGACCTGCACATGTGGAAGCCGATCTTCTGGGAAGGCGAGCTGGTCGCCTTCTCGGTCAGCCACATCCACAACACCGACGTCGGCGGCGCGGTGCCGGCCTCGCTGTCGCGGCAATTGACCGAGGTCCACCAGGAAGGCATCCGCATTCCGCCCAACAAGCTCTACGAGGCAGGCACGCTGAACAAGTCGCTGCTCAACGTGATGCTGACCAACGTCCGCATGCCCGAGCAGAACCATGGCGACCTACAGGCGCAGATCGCGGCCATGAACACCGGCGAGCGCAAGGTCCACGACATGGTGCGCAAGTTCGGCGTCAACGTGTTCCGCCAGGGCGTAAAAGACCTGCTCGACCTCGGCGAGCGACAGGCCCGCGCCCTGCTCTCGCGCATCCCTGACGGCGACTATTTCTTCGCCGACTATCTCGACGAGGACGCGCCGGGCGGCGTGCCCGTCCGGCTTGCGCTCACCTTGAAGATCCGCGGCGACGAGGCGGTCATGGACTTCTCGGGGTCCGACGCCCAGCTGCAATCGTCGCTCAACGTGCCGACCGGCGGCGCCGAGCGCCACATCCTGCTGATGGTGGGCTACACCTACTGTCTCTACAGTATCGACCCGACGATCCTGCTGAACGGCGGCATCACCCGACCGGCGCGCTGCGTCATCCCCGAGGGCACGATCCTCAATCCGAAGTTCCCGGCCGCGGTCGGCATGCGCAGCATGACCTGCAGCCGCCTGCAGGGCGTCACCATCGGCGCCTTCTCTGCGGCAGTGCCCGAGCTGCTGCCGGCCGGGCCCGCCGGCGGCGGCGCCATCATGAACGTCAAGACGACCGACAACCGCAGCGGCCGCACCATCATGGCCTCGATCGATCCCATCACCGGCGGCGCCGGCGGCTGGTCGGGCAGCGACGGCGCCGACGGATCGGGCGCCAATTCGAGCTTCCTCAAGAACACGCCGGTCGAGATCAACGAGACCGAAGTGCCGATCAAGGTGCTGCGCTACGGCCTGGTGCCCGATTCCGGCGGCGCCGGCCGGCATCGCGGCGGGCTCGCCACCCAGCTCGAGTTCAAGGTGTTCGCGCCCAACACCGTGGTGACCGCGCGCAACCGCGACCGCACGCGCTTCTCGTCGTGGGGCAGCATGGGCGGGCGGCCGGGCAACACCTCCTGCTTCTGGCGCAACCCGGGCGGCAACGACGCGGTCGATCTCGGCAACACCGACGTGGTGCCGCTCGACCCGGGCGACGTGATCCTGGTGACATCGTCCGGTGGCGGCGGCTTCGGGCCGCCCGCGGAGCGCGACGCCAAGGCCGTGCTGTTCGACGTGCAGCAAGGCAAGGTTTCCATCCAGGCCGCAGCCGACGACTACGGCGTGGTGATCCGCGGCGAGGGGCGCGACGGCGCGATCGACGAGACGGCAACGGCTGCGCGTCGGGCGCGGCTGGCTGCAACCACCAAGCCGGGTGTCTTCGCCTTCAACGCCGAGCGCGAGGCCTATGAGCGCGAATGGACCGACGCCAACTATGCCGCGCTCACCGAGGTGCTGGCCACCCTGCCCGTCAATTGGCGCCACTACATGAAGAAGCGCATTTTCGCCGCGATGGCGGAGCTGCCGGCGCATCAGCGTCGCGGCGACGGCAGCGAGGTGCGCCGTGCCTTCGAGCTGGCGAAGGCCGAGTTCCCCCAGCTTCGCCAGGCGCAGGCGGCGGAGTGAACGGCTGATGGACATCCATTTCGACAACCAGGCCGTCATCGTCACCGGCGCCGCGCGCGGCATCGGCGGCGGGATCGTCGAAGGCTTCGTCGAACGCGGCGCCAGGGTGTGGGCCTGCGACCTGCTGGAAACCGAACTGGCAGCGCTGAAGGCCCGCGCCAAGCCGCAACGTGGCGGCTCCCTGGAGACGCGCAAGGTCGACCTGACGCAATCCAAGCAGGTCGACGCCTTCGTGCGCGAAGTCGAGCAGGCCTGCGGCGGCGTCGACGTGCTGGTGCATGTCGCGGGCGGCGTGCGCGGCCAGAGCAAGCGCCCGGTCGAGGAGGTGAGCGACGACGACTGGCGCGCGATCCAGGCCGTCAATGTCGAAGGCGCCTTCTTCGCCAGCCGCGCCGTGGCGCCGGGCATGAAGAAGAAGGGCAAGGGCCGCATCGTCGTCATCGCGAGCCGCGCCGGCCTCGGCGTCAGCCTGACTGGCATCCAGTCCTACGCCACCGCCAAGGCCGCCCAGCTCGGCCTGGTGCGCCAGCTCGCGCACGAGCTCGGGCCAAGCGGCATCACGGTCAACGCCGTGGCGCCTGGCTTTCTGCGCACCAGTCCCGACTACGAGCGGCAATGGCAGTCTTACGGGCCGCAGGGCCAGAAGGCGATGATCGAACGCGTCGCCATGCGCCGGCTCGGCGAGCCGCAGGACATCGCCCATGCGGTGATGTTTTTGGCCTCGCCATATGCGTCATGGATCACCGGCCAGGTCCTGCCGGTGACCGGGAGTCCGATTTCGTGAGCGTCCTGCTCCTCTCCCTCATTCTCCTCTCCCCCGCTAGGGGGAGAGGTTGGGAGAGCGGGTTGCACGAGCTGTCGAAGCCCCCTCACCTAGCCTCTCCCCCTAGCGGGGGAGAGGAACATGAGTGGGGAAGAGGAACTTGAGGGAGAAAGACGTCATGTCCCCAGCACGCCCGACCGTCGTTCCCAAGCCGGAAGAGCCCGAGCAGCCCTGGCAATGGGCCGAGCCGCGCTGGCGCGCCATCGTCGACCGCGTACGCGCCGGGAAGACGCTGCGCCCCGACACCTGGCCGGGCGGGGCGCGCTGCGCCGTCGCGATCTCGTTCGACTCCGATCATGAGACCGGCGAGCTGCGCGAAGGCGGCGAATCGATCGGCCGGCTGAGCCAGGGCCAGTACGGCAACCGCGCCGGCATCCCGCGCATCCTGGCGCTGCTGCAGAAGTACGCCGTCCCCGCCACGTTCTACGTGCCGGCGGTGTCGGCCATGCTGCATGCCGACGAGCAGCGCCGCGTCGCCGCCGAGGGTCACGAGATCGGCATCCACGGCTGGATCCACGAGCGCAATTCGATCCTGCCCGAGGCCTCGGAGCGCGACCTGCAAATGCGCGCCGCCGACATGCTGGAGAAGATTTCGGGCCAGCGTCCCGTGGGCATCCGCACGCCGTCGTGGGATTTCTCGCCCAACACGCTCGCCATCACCCGCGACATGGGGCTGCTCTACGACTCCTCGCTGATGGCCGACGACGACTGCTACGAGCTGCTGCTCGACAACCAGCCGACCGGCGTCGTCGAGCTGCCGGTCGAATGGATCCGCGACGACGCGGTGTACTTCAACATGAACCGCTTCGCCGCGCTCAGGCCCTACACGCCGCCCTCTTCCGTGCTGGAGATCTTCGGTCGCGAGTTCGATGCGGCCTATGCCGAGGGCGGGCTGTTCCAGCTCACGATGCATCCGCATATCATCGGCCACCGCTCGCGCATGATGATCCTGGAGGAGCTGATCCAGCATATCCGCGCGCACACCGGCATCTGGTTTGCGACACACGCCGACGTCGTGCGTTACGTCAAGCAGGGGAGCTGAACGACAAAAAGAGGAGGCAGGAGATGAAACGGAGAAGTCTGGCAGTAGTAGTGGCCGCGATCGCCGCGGCAGCATCGTTCGTCATTGCAGACAGTGCCTGGGCGCAGGGCAAGTACGTCCACGCCAACAACAGCGGCTACGACAATCTCGACCCGCATGTCGTCTTCGACGTCGGGCGCGCCGCGTCCCGCATCAACTTCTACGACGGGCTGCTTCGCTGGGTCGACAACCCGCCGAAGATGATTCCCTGGCTGGCGGAAAGCTACACGGCCTCGGAGGACGGCAAGACCTGGACCTTCAAGCTGAAGAAAGGCGTGAAGTTCCACGACGGCAGCGAATTCACCGCCGACGACGTGCTCTACAGCATCGAGCGCATGCTGGCGACGAAGAAGGGCGCCTCGTCGCTGTTCCTGCCGATCATCGATCCGGGCAGCACCAAGGCGCCCGACAAGTACACGGTCGTCATCACCCTGAAGGAGCCGTCGGCGATCTTCCTCGCCACGGTGCCGGAAATCCTGGTCGTCAATTCCAAGCTGGTGAAGAAGAACGAGAAGGACGGCGACTGGGGCCAGGCGTGGCTCGCCAAGAACGTCGCCAGCACCGGCTCCTACAAGCTCAAGCGCTACGATCCGGCGATCGGCTTCGTCGGCGAGAAGTTCAAGGAGCATTTCGCCGGCTGGGGGCCGAAGTCGTTCGACGAGATCGAGTTCCGCACCGTGCTGGAGACCAACACGCGCGTCCAGGGGCTGATCAAGGGCGACATCCAGGGCACCGACGGATATCTGCCCTACGACCAGATCCTGCGGCTGAAGGAAGCGAAGAACGTGCAGATCCTCGAGCAGGAATCGATGCGCGTCTTCTACTTCAACATCCATAACGGCCGCGGCCCGATGAGCGACGTGCACTTCCGCCGGGCGCTGGCCTATGCCTTCGACTATGACGGCTTCGTCAAGGACATCCTGAAGGGCGCGGTCTCGCGCAATGCCGGACCCAACCCGAACAATCTCTGGGGCTCGCCCAAGGATCTGAAGGGGTACACTTACGATCTGGAGAAGGCCAAGGCGGAGCTGGCGCTGGTGAAGGAGCCGATCCGGCCGATCACCATCGGCACGCTGGCCGGCTTCAGCGAGACCGAGCAGGCCGCCACCCTGCTGCAGAACGGAGCCAAGAAGATCGGCATCGACATCAAGATCGATTCCGCGCCCTGGCCGGTCATCCAGAGCCGCATGCAGGACCGCGAGAAGAACTACGACATGGTCCCGCTGTGGAAGAGCACCTACTACGTCGACCCCAACAACTGGGTCGGCGAGATGTACGCTTCGCGCTACATCGGCACGCGCAACACCTCGTACATCAACGATCCCGAGATCGACAAATGGCTCGACGAGGCGCTGACGATCAGTGACCAGGAGAAGCGCCGCGTGCTCTACGAGAAGGCAGTGACCAAGGCGACCGATCAGGCCTTCGGCATCTATGTCTACAATACGCGATGGTACGGCCCCTACGCCGCCAATGTCGGCGGCATCCGCTTCAGCCCGATCGGCAGCGGACAGGACATGCGCTGGGCGTATTACAAGTAACTTATTCCTCCCCAACGAAGTTGGGGAGGTGTCGGCGTCTTACGCCGACGGAGGGGTCATGAGCATCAGGACTGTCGCTCATGACCCCTCCGTCCGCTGCGCGGACACCTCCCCACGCACAGCGTGGGGAGGAAGTACGTACGCAGAGAGACCTCGTAGATGCGCCGTATAGAGATGATCCTGTCGCGACTGGTCTGGTTCGTGCCGACGATGGCCGGACTGGTCATCATCGTCTTCCTGATCTCCAACGTCATTCCGACCGATCCGGTGAAGGTCCTGCTGGGCGAGAACGCCACGCCGGCGCAGATCGAGGCGATGCGCGTCAAGCTGGGCTACGACCAGCCCCTTTGGGTCCAGCTGGCGCGGCACTTCCACGACATCGTGTCGGGCAATCTCGGCATCAGCATCTACAGCCAACGCCCGATATCGGAGGACCTGGCCAAGCGCCTGCCGGCCACGCTCGAGCTTACCCTGACGGCCATCATCCTGTCGGTCGCGCTCGGCATTCCGCTCGGCGTGATATCGGCCCTGAAGCGCAATTCGCTGCTCGACCACATCCTGCGGGTGATCAGCGTTTCCGGGCTTGCCATCGCCGCGTTCTGGCTGGCGCTGCTGCTGCAATTCTTCTTTGCCATGAAGCTCGGCGTGGCGCCGCTCAACAGCCGCATCGACGGCTTTGGCCCCACCCCGGTGACCGGGCTGATGATCATCGATTCGATGCTCGACTGGGACATGGAATCCCTGCACAGCGCGCTGTCGCATATCGCCCTGCCCGCCTTGACGCTGGCGCTGCCGGCGGCGGCGACGATCGTCCGTTTCACGCGGGCCGGCGTGCTCGACGTCATCAACAGCAACCATGTGCTCTATCAACGCGCCATGGGTCTGCCGCCGGGCCTGATCGTGTGGAAGTACGTGCTGCGCAACGCCCTGATCTCGACCGTCACCCAGATCGGCCTGATCTTCGGCGTGCTGGTGACCAACGCCGTGATCGTCGAGACGGTGTTCGACTGGCCCGGAATCGGCACGTTCGCGGTGCAGTCGATCCTGCAGTCGGACCACAAGGCGATCATCGGCTTCACGATCTGGATCGGCGCCCTGATCGTGATCGTCAACCTCCTGGTCGACATCACCCATTCGTTCATCGACCCCCGAGGATCGCGATGAGCGCAGGCTGGCGACGGGGGTTGGGCCGGTTCGCAAGCGACCGCGCCTCGGCACTGGGGCTGGCGCTGCTGGTCGTGCTCATCCTGGCGGCGATCTTCGCGCCGATCCTGGCGCCGTTTCCAGGCGACGTCGCGGATTTCCACACGGCCAACCGCCTGCGCCCGCCCGACACCGTGAACTGGCTGGGCACCGACCGCATGGGCAGCGACCTGTTCAGCCGCATCCTGTTCGGGGCCCGCATCACCATCACCATCGCCGTCGTTGCCGTCGGGGCGGCCGTCGTGATCGGCGTGCCGATCGGGCTTTTAGCCGGCTACTACGGCGGCTGGCCGAGCAATTTCCTGATGCGCGTCTCCGACGTATTCCTGGCCGTGCCGCAGATCGTGCTGGCGATCGCCATCGCCCAGACGCTGGGCCCGTCGATCGAAAACGTCATCCTGGCGCTCAGCATCACCTACTGGCCGTTCTGGGCCCGCCTGGTGTTCGCCGAAACGCGCTCGCTGAAGAACGAGGTCTTCATCGAATCGGCGATCGCGCTCGGCGCCTCGCCGTTGCGCGTGATGACCCTGCACGTGCTGCCCAACATCGCCTCGGCCATCATCGTGCGCACGTCGATCGGCATGGGCGGCACCATCCTGACGGCGGCGGCGCTGGGCTTTCTGGGGCTCGGTGCCCCGCCGCCGACGCCCGAATGGGGCCGCATGATCGCCGAATCGCGCGAATTCCTGCCCGAGGCCTGGTGGTACGCGACCGTGCCCGGCGTCGCCATCTTCGTGGTGGTCATGGGCTTCAACCTGCTGGGCGACGGGCTGCGCGACTTCCTCGATCCACGCATACGGCGGGGAGCCCGCGCAAAGTGACGTTGCTGGCGGTCGAAGACCTGTCGCTGGGCTTTGCCACCGAGGCCGGCTTCGCCTCGGTCCTCGACCGCGTCAGCCTGTCGATCGAACGCGGCCAGGTGCTGGGCCTGGTCGGCGAAAGCGGCTGCGGCAAGACCACGCTCGCCCGCGCCATTCTGGGCGTCCTGCCGCGCGAGACCGCCCGCATCACCGGCGGTCGTGTCCTGTTCGGTGGGACCGACCTGCTGACGGCCCATCCCGCGTCCGTCAACCAGACGATCCGCGGCCGCGCCATCACCTTCGTGCCACAGGATCCGTTCACCAGCTTCAACCCGGTCTTCACGGTCGGCGACCAGATCATGGAGATCCTGAAATGGAAGTCGCCGCGCGCCGCGGCGCCTACCGGACGCGGATGGCTGCCGGCGGTCGTAGCGCGCTATCCTTCCGAGCGAAAGCGCGCCGATATGGACGCCGTGCTGGAACTGCTCGATACCGTGCAGTTGCCGCGACCGCAGCAGATGCTGCGCAAGTATCCGCATGAACTTTCCGGCGGTCAGCGGCAGAGGCTGATGATCGCGATGGCGCTGCTGCCCGGGCCGGACCTGGTGATCGCCGACGAACCGACCACGGCGCTCGACGTCACCATTCAGGCGCAGATCCTCGGCCTGATCCGGCGGCTTGCGAGCGAGCGCAACGTCGCCGTGCTGCTGACGACGCACGACCTGGGGGCGGCCTATGAGATCTGCGACGCCGTCAACGTCATGTATGCCGGCCAGGACGTCGAATCCGCACCGGTCGACCGCTTCTTCGCCTCGCCGGCCCATCCCTACACGACGAAGCTGCTGGCGAGCCTGCCGGACGCGAACGGCACCGCCAGCGGCATTCCGGGCGAAGTGCCCGGGCTGATCACGCCGCCCGGCGGTTGCCGCTTCCATCCGCGCTGCGAGCGCGCCGACGGGCCGTGCCGCGAGGTGCGCCCGCCCGTCGATCAGCTCGGCGGCGGACATTGGGTGCGCTGCTACCATCCACACGGCGACGCCCGATGACGCCGCTCAGCGTGCGCGACCTGAAAGTCCATTTCACCGTGCGCGGTCCGTTCAACCGGCGCGTCGGCTCGATCAAGGCGGTCGACGGCGTCTCGTTCGACCTGATGCCGGGCGAGGTCTTCGGGTTGGTGGGCGAGAGCGGTTGCGGCAAGTCCACGCTGGGCAAGGCCATCATGGGCATCCACACGCCGACGGCAGGCGAGATCTGGTTCGAGGGGCAGCGGATCGACGCGCTGGCGCCGGCCGCCCGGCGCGCCGTGCGTAAAAGCCTGCAATACGCCTACCAGGACCCGGGGGCGTCGCTCGATCCGCGCTGGAAGATCGGCAGCTCGCTGCACGAGCCGCTGGTGATCCACACCGATCTCGACCAGGCGGCGCGCGAGAAGCGCATCCGCAGCATCCTCGAAGCGGTCGGGTTGCCCGACACGCATCTCGATCTCTATCCGCACGAGATTTCCGGCGGCCAGCAGCGGCGCGTCGGCCTGGCGCGCATCCTGACCCTGGCGCCCAAGGTCGTCATCCTGGACGAACCGACGTCGGGTCTCGACGTGTCGGTGCAGGCGACGGTGCTCTCGCTGTTCCGCGGCCTGCGCGAGACCTTCGACCTGACCTATGTCCTGATCAGCCACGACCTCGCCGTCATCCGCACGATGTGCAGCCGGGTCGCGGTGATGTATCTCGGCCGCATCGTCGAGAGCGGACCGACCGAGGCGATCTTCGATCGGCCACGGCATCCCTATACGCGCTCGCTGGTCGCGGCCATTCCCAAGATCGGCGGCGTCCGCGTGACCCGGGATTTCTGGCTGCAGGGCGAACCGCCCGACCCGGGCAACCTTCCCTCCGGTTGCCGCTTTCGCACGCGCTGTCCCAAGGCCGCTGAGCAGTGCGCGCGCGAGGAACCGGCCTTGTCACCGCTGGCGCCGGGTTCAGTTGCCTGTCATTTCCCGGACTGACCTCCGCTCGGCATCATCGTCACCGTCGCGGTCAATCCCGCTATCAGGCGGACGTCCGGCGGGATCTTGCCGAGAGCGATGCGGACCGGCACGCGTTGGGCGAGGCGCACCCAGGTGAAATTGGGGTTGATATTGGCCAGCAGGCCGACCGCGTCGACGCCGGTTTCAGCAATGCCGCGGCTCACCCCCTGGACCCGCCGCCCCTCGAGGACCACGCTCCCGGCCATGAGCTCCACCCGCGCAAGATCGCCATCGCGCACGGCGGGAAGCTTGGTTTCTATGAAGTAGGCATAGACGTAGAAGCTGTCGCTATCGATGATCGCCAGGACCGGCGTGCCCGTCGTGGCGTAGTCACCGACGCTGGCCGTCAGGTTGGTCACGAAGCCGTTAACGGGCGAGCGGACCTCGGTGCGCTGCAGGTTGATATTGGCGGTGGTGAGCGCCGCCTCGGCCTGGCCGAGTTCGGCGGCGGCGACCGCAGCCGTGGCCTGCGAGGTCTCGATCTCGACCTGGGTGATTGCGCTGGAATCCGCGCGCGCCAGTTCCTCGTTGCGCCTGGCATTGTCGTTGGCCAGCCTCAGGTTAGCGCGCTTGTTGTCGACCAGGGCCTGGGCCTGCGCCACGGCCGCCTGGAAGCGGTCGCGCTCGACGACGAACAGCACGTCGCCTTTCTTGACGCTCTGATTGTCGACGACGTTGAGGGAGGAGATCAGCCCGGAGACGTCAGGCGCGAGGTTGAGGATGGTGGCGCGCACCCGGGCATCGCGCGTCCATGGCTCGTACATGTAGACGTTCCACAGCTTCCAGCCGATCACGGCCGCGATCGCGACCACGGCGAGGGTGACCGAGACCCTGATCGCCTGCCTGCCTAGAGCCAACCTGTGCCTCCCGAAAAGACCAAGCCACCGAGGATTACGACGAAGAGCGCCGCGTCGAACAAGGGCCGGTGCCAGATGAAGGCATAGGCTCCGATCCGGTCGAGGCCCCAGCGAAGCAGGATGAAGGGGACGAAGGCAACCACGACCCACAGCACGATGGGGGGCAGGTAGAAGCCGAAAAAGTCGAGCGGACGAAGACTGTCGATGCCGAGGCCGGTCATGAGAGTGTCCGCGTCAGGAACGGCCGGTCGATGTCAAGCCGGTCGGCGATGAAACGCAGCGAGGCCAGCGCGTGCGCCAACGCGATCGCATTCGCCGAGACCGTCTTCGTCGTCATCGGCGGCTCGCTGGCCAGGCTCGTCCGGGCCGCAGCGACGGCTCGCGCCGCCTCGTCCGTGATCCTGGCCCGGTCGGTCGGGCCTTTGCCCTGCACGAGTTGTTCGAAGTCCCGCGCCAGCGTGTCGAGACAGGCCGTCACGGCGTCCCTGGCATCGGCCGGAAAAGCCGGCTGGGCGATCCGGTTCCTCAGGCGAACCAGCTCGAGGCTCATGGAGGCCGCGCCGAAGCTGCCGCCCAGGATCTCGTCGTCCGCATGGACGGTGAGATCGAGGCGCGGCATGAGCTTCAACAGGGCCAGCTGGATCGGCACGCGCGCGCCGATCTCGGCGCGCTCCCCGCGGGCGGCCGCAGGCAGGGCGGCCACTACTTCCGCCCATTCGCGCCGGCGCGTTGCGGCCGGGTCGTAGGGCAGGATCAGGTCGATCGCGAGCACCCCGGCGCCCAAACCCAGCAGAAGGCCGATCGAATTGTCGATGTAGCTGGCGGTGTCGAAGCTCGGCATGTTGCTCAGGCCGAGCTGGGAGAGGAAGAAGGCGGCGAACGCGGTGGCGAGGAACGTATATCTCGGGATCGACATGATGATTCCGGTGGGGATCAGCACCACCGCAAGCAGCGCGGCCAGCATCGGGAAATCGCCGAGCCGAGGCATGATGAAGCCCATGGCGAAAAAAGCGACGGTCATCGCCAGGGCAATGACGAGCACGTAACTGAGCGCCACCCTGCCCGGCTTCTCGGCGGTCACGAAGAAGACCATCATGATCGCAAGCCCCGTCATCGCCATGGCGCCCGCCGTCCAGGCGGAGGCGATCCAGAACATGCCGATCAGGATGAGCGCCGACGCTGCCCGCGCCGCCTGCGCCAGGGCGGCTCCCCTGTCCCGCTCGATCGCCGCGACAACGCGCGGTCCGGATGGTTCGACGGGTGGCGTTGTCACCCCGACGACGACCCGAGACAGGCTCCCGATCACGTCACCGATGCGCTGAAGGACCAGCAGGCCGTTCGCCAGCGACTCCAGGGGCTCCGACTCCACCATGGCCTCGAGTTGCGTCTGGGCCTGGCCGATCAGATCGCGCGCTACGCTTAGGGCAGCGTTCACCGCCGGCGAATGGGGGCCACCGCGGTCGGCGGCAATCGCCTCGAACAGGTCGGCGACCTTGTCGAGCACCGGATCGAGATGTGCCGCCATATTCTGGTCTTGATGGCGACGGAGGTCGTCTAGTCTTACGTAGAGCCCTCGGCCGACGGAGAGAAGACCCAGGAAAGCCCGCATCATGCGCGACAGGACCTCGTCATGGCCTCTGAGTTCCGGCGTCTCGAAGACGGCATAGGACCGCAAGGAATCGAATTTGATCACTTCTTCCGACATCTGCCGACGGATGTCTGTGAACAACTTCTCGGGCGTGTCCGGGCGCAAGATGATGGCGGCAAAATGCGCGAGCGAGGAGAAGGTCGACGCGAGCGAGGCGCTGAGCGCGTCGCCGGCATAGCGCGGCAGGACCACCATGTGGACGAGCCCGACGCAGACGATCCCGAGCGCCACTTCGGTCGTGCGATCGACCGCCATGGCCCAGACTTGGTCTGGAGTCGCGATCGATCCGAAGCCGATCAGCGGTGCTGAAAAGGCGGCGAGGGCGAAGCCGTAGGATGCGTAGTTGCGGGCGAGTGTCGCTCCATAGGCACAGACGGCGAGCCAAAGCGCCATGGCCAGGATAAACAGCGGTCCCGCCTGCGCGAACAGGCCGACGCAGAGCACGGCAAAGACGGCACCGGCCACCGTACCCGCCAGCCGAAACGCGCCCTTGGCCCAGATGGCGCCGACCAGCGGCTGGGCGAGGAGATAGGTGGTGAACACCGCCCATTGCGGCTCCTTCACCTCCAGCCAATAGGAGATCACCAGCGCAAGGATCGCCGCGGCGAAAGTCTTCAGCGAGAAGACGAGACCCTCGAGCCTGCCCGCAAGGGGCATACTGAAGTGACGCCATGCCGGCGCCTTGGCCGTTCCGAATGCCACGGTCATTGTCGATTGGCCCCCGCCGCTACCTTATTCCGCAGGGAGAGGCCGTCGGCAAGCTTGGATCGAGGCGCTGAGGGAGTTGCGACAGAAGTGGTTGCGGGGGTTCGCAACCAGCTTAACTTGCTGCTGCGAGCGGTGGAAGAAGCGAAGATGGTGGTGATGGTGGAAGCAGCAGGGAAGTTCGAGATTGGCGTCGATATCGGCGGCACCTTCACCGACGTCGTCTGTCGCGACGGCAACGGCGCGATGCGTCTTGTGAAAATTCCGACGACGCGGCGCAATCCCAGCGCCGGCGTGAAGGCGGCGATGGACTACATGCAGCGGGAATGGCGCGTTTCACCGGACGAGATCGTGCGTTTCGTGCACGGCACCACGGTCGCCACCAACGCCGTGATCGAGGCGAAGGGAGCGAAGATCGGCCTTCTCACCACCGTGGGCTTCAAGGACGTGCTCGAGATCGGCCGCCAGATGCGGCACAAGGTGTATGACCTCGTGCTCAAGCCCGAGGCGCCGGCGTTCCTGGCGCCAGGTGCGTTGCGCAAGGAGGTGCGCGAGCGCGTCACGGCGACGGGCGATGTTCTAGCCGCATTGGACGAGAGCTCGGTCGTACACGCGCTGGATGAGCTGGTCGCCGAAGGTGTCGAAGCGATCGCCGTCAGCTACCTGTTCTCGTTCCTCAACCCGGCGCACGAGCGGCGGACGCGGGAGATCATCGCCGAGCGCCATCCGCAGATCATGGTCTCTCTCTCCTCCGACGTCGACCCGGCCTTCCGTGAGTACGAGCGCACCTGCGTGACGGCGTTCGACGCCTATATCAAGCCGGTGGTCGGACGCTATCTCGAGAACATGGAGCAGGATCTGGCGGGCGACGGCGTCAAGACGCCGCTTCAGATCATGCAGTCGCGCGGCGGCATCAGCTCCTCCACCATTGCCCGGCAGCGTCCGGTTCGGCTCTTCCTGTCGGGTCCCGCGGCCGGCGTCATCGGCGGGCTGGAAGTCGGTCGCGCGGCAGGGATCGACGACCTGATCACCGTCGATATCGGCGGGACGAGCTGCGACATCGCCTTGATCAGCCGCGGCCAGCCGCTCATCCGTGCCGAAGGCGAGATCAGCGGCTATTCGGTGCGCGTGCCTATGGTCGACGTGAACGCGATCGGTGCGGGCGGCGGGTCGATCGCGTGGATCGATGGCGCAGGCTCGCTCAGGGTCGGGCCCCATTCCGCGGGCTCGGAGCCCGGTCCCGCCTGCTACGGCCGCGGCGGCGAGCAGGCGACGGTGACCGATGCATCGATCGTCCTGGGCTACATCAATCCGGATTACTTCGCGGCCGGCTCGCTGAAGCTCTCCGCGGACCTCGCGCGGCGGACGATCGAGACGACGATCGCGCGCCTGCTCGGTCTCAGCCTCGAACATGCAGCGCTCGGCATCCATCGCGTCCTCAATGCGCAGATGGCGGAAGCGATCCGGCTCGTCTCGATCGGCCGCGGCATCGATCCGCGGGGCTACACGCTCCTGCCGCTGGGTGGTGGCGGACCGCTCCATGCGACCGCGCTGGCGCGCGAGCTGGGCATCCGCCGGATCGCCGTGCCGCCGCATCCCGGCGTGCTGTCGGCGACCGGCCTGCTCTTTGCTCCCATCGAACATGAGAGTTCCGCCGCCTTCCCGCGGCTGCTCGCAGGCCTCGAATGGCCGGAGGTCGAACGGGCCCTCGGCGACCGCGACAAGACTTGCGCCAGGCTGATGCGCAGCGAGGGCGTGCCCGCCGCGCAGACACGGATCTTCTACTTCGCCGATGTCTGTTACCTCGGGCAGTCCTACCACCTCGAGATTCCGCTGCAGACCGATGCCGCCAACCCTCTCGAAACGCTCTACCGGGACTTTCTCGCGGCGCATGACCGTGTCTACGGCCACAGCACCGAAGGCGCGGCCCGCATCGTCAATCTTCGCAGCATCCATCGCAGCACCGTCGACCGACCGGCGACGGCGGCAGCCGCGCGGCCGGCAGGCGATAGCACCCACAAGAGCCAGCGTGACATCCTCACCGCCGAAAGCGGCCGCTTCATCCCAGCCAAGGTCTACGATCGGTCGACGATGGCGGTGGGCCTGGAAGTTCGAGGTCCGGCGATCGTCGAGCAACCCGACACGACGACCCTGATCGAACCCGGCTGGCGCGCGACGGTCGTCGCCGACGGCACCCTGATCATCACCGCCGACTGAGGGGAACGAGCCATGACAACCGAAGCCCTCGACCCCATCACTGTCGAAGTCGTTCGCTACAAGCTCGACGGCATCGCCAACGAGATGCAGTCGACGCTGCTGCGCAGCTCGTTCTCGCCCATCGTCAAGGAAGGCCTCGACGCTTCGGCCAGCCTGTTCACCGCCGACGGCACCACGCTTTCGCAGTCCTGCTCGATCCCGATCCACCTCGCGACCCTCATTCCGGCGGTCGCGAAGGTGCTGGAAACCTATCCCCTCGACGGGATGCGCGAGGGCGACATCTACATCCTCAACGATCCCTATACCGGCGGCACTCATCTACCCGATATCGCCGTCATCATGCCGGTCTTCCATCGCGGCAAGGCCATCGCCCTCAGCGGCGCCATGACCCATCATCAGGACGTCGGCGGCATGTCGGCGGGATCGGTACCAACCAACGCCACGGAAATCTACCAGGAAGGCCTGCGTATTCCGCCGCTGAAGCTGCGCGAGGCCGGCGTCTTCAACGACACACTGATCAAGATGATCCGCCAGAACGTGCGCATCCCCGATACGGTGATGGGCGATCTCAATGCCCAGGTCGCGGCCTGCACGGTGGCGGCCCGCCGGTTGGCGGAGCTCGCCGACGGTTACGGCCACAACCAGCTGGCCTCGATCTTCGACGAGCTTCTGCAACGGTCGGAGACGATGACCCGCAAGGCGCTTCTGGCCATCCCCGAGGGCACCTATCGGTTTGTCGACTACCTCGACAATGACGGTGTCGAGCTCGACAAGCCGATCCGCATCGAGGTCGCCGTCACGGTGAAGGGCGGCAACATCGAGTTCGACTTCGAAGGCACCAGTCCGCAGGTGAAGGGCCCGCTCAATTGCGTGCCATCCGGTTCGCTGGCCGCGGCATGCTATGCCGTGCGGGCCCTTACCGACCCTACGATCCCGACCAACGGCGGCTGCTTCCGGCCGATCAAGCTGCGTCTGCCCAAGGGCACGATCGTCAATCCGCAGGAACCCGCCGCCGTCAACGCCCGGACCTCCACCATCAAGCGCATCACCGGCTGCATGATCGGCGCCCTCGCCCAGATCCTGCCGGAACGGGTACCGGCAGCGTCCGCGGGCGAGCTTCTGGTCATCGCCTTCGGCGGAAGCAATCCCGGCGGCGGCCGCTACGTCGTCGGCGAGCTGATCGCCGGCGGCAGCGGCGCCAGCGCCGGCCTGGACGGCGTCGATGTCATCGAAACCGACGCCACGAACTGCATGAACCTGCCGGCCGAGGCCATGGAGATGGAGGCGCCGATCCGTGTCCACCGGGTCGCGCTCCGGCAGGATTCCGGCGGCGCCGGCACGTTCCGCGGCGGCCTCGGCGTGGTCCGCGAATACGAGATCCTCGACGGCGAGGTGTCGCTCTCGCATCGCGGCGAGCGCCACTTCTTCAGCGCTCCCGGCCTCGACGGCGGATCGGAAGGCGCCAAGGCCCATTCGGTCATCCGGCGCGCCGGCGGCGGCGAGGAGGTCATCCCGTCGAAGGCGGCCACGACCTTGCACAAGGGCGACCGTCTCGTCATCGAGACCGCGGGCGGCGGCGGCTATGGCGACCCGCACGGGCGGTCCGCCGAGCACGTGCGCGAGGATGTGCGCAACGGAAAGGTCGGCGAGGACGCAGCTCGTTCGGTCTACGGCAAGGCGTGAGTGTCATTCCTCCCCAGCGAAGCTGGAGAGTAACAACCATGCGGCCAATCGCTCATTGGCAATTCCAATGAGCGTTCCTATATCCGACGCAGCCACCGCCATTCCCTACAATCGATCGATGACAGCCGGGCCGCGGCCCGCGGAGGCGTGCTTTGAGTGCGTTGAGGAACGAGATCGTACGGTCGGTCCATCACTGGACCGAAGAATTGTTCAGTTTCAGGACATCCCGCGACAAAGGATTTCGCTTCGCCAGCGGGCAGTTCACGATGATCGGGCTCAGGATCGACGGCAAGCCGCTGTTGCGCGCCTATTCGATCGCCAGCGCCCACTACGACGACGAGCTGGAGTTCCTCTCCATCAAGGTGCCGGACGGCAAGCTGACGTCGCGGCTGAAGGATCTGGCACCGGGCGATGAGATCCTGGTCGGCGCCAAGGCCACCGGCACGCTCCTGCTCGACAGCCTGACGCCGGGCCGCAACCTCTACCTGCTGGGCACCGGCACCGGCCTCGCCCCCTTCCTGTCGCTGGTGCGCGACCCGGACGTCTACGAGCGCTTCGAGAAGGTGATCCTGGTCCATGGCTGCCGTCAGGTGCGCGACCTCGCCTACCGCTCCAAGCTCGCCGACGAGCTGCCGGCCGACGAGATTTTAGGCGACCTGGTGCGCGACAAGCTCGTCTACTACCCGACCATCACCCGCGAGCCGTTCAAGAACCGCGGCCGCATCACCGACCTGATCGCGAACGGCACGCTTGCAAACGACGTCGGCCTGCCGCCGATCGGCAAGCAAGACGACCGCTTCATGCTGTGCGGCAGCGTCCAGATGCTGGCCGACCTCCGTCCCCTGCTCGAAGGTGCTGGCCTCAGCGAAGGCAGCACGACCGCTCCGGGCGAGTTCGTCGTCGAGAAGGCGTTCGTCGAATAGCTTACGGGTTTCCGGTGAGCCGCCCTGTCTCAGGTCGGCCAGCTTCGACGGATCGGGTCGCTGCCGTCCCAGCCGACAGCCGCCGCTCGAATGGCATCGAAGATACGCCGTCTGGCCTCGGTCATATGGGCCATCTCGATGACGGTCCCCGGGTGGCCTTCGTTCCAGAGATAGACGAAGCGGCCGCGGGCGCTGTCGCCCTGTTGGCCGACCGTGTATCCGGTCGCCAACGCGCGCTTCAGAATGTCGTCGTAGTCGACCGGCCAGCTCGACCAGTGTTGCATGCCTTCATGGCCGGCGGCGAGAAAGTCGCGATACATGGTGGGCGTGGTGCAGCGTTGCTGGATGAGCTCGAGCTGCACGTCGCCCGAATTCGCGAGCGCAATCGAAATGTGGACGTCGTCGTAGCGCGTGCCGCGATAGCTGAATTCCGTGACGGCAAGCTTGTCGGTGTAGAACCACGGCCCGACACCGCAGACCTCGACCCAGTGCTTCATGGCGCCTTCGATATCGCGCACGACGATCCCGACCTGCCGCAGCTCGCCGAAAAGACGACTCATGCCTGTATCCTCCAACAGTGACGTCGGAAAGACGTTAGGCGTCGGCGGGCAACAAGCAAATCGTCAAACGCTCGCCTCAGGCCGCCTTCGTCTTCGCCTTGAGCTCGTCGAGCTGAACCTTTGCGCCGGCGATCATGCACGACAGGTCCGACGTCAGCATCACCATGTCGAAGCCACGCTTCACCGCGCCCGACGCGAAGGCGGCACTGGCGCAATGCATGACGCACTTGATGCCGGCCTTGTGCGCCGCCGCCAGGATCTTGTCGCAGGTCGCCATGTGCAGCGGATCCGGATTGTCGCCGCGCGGCGGCAGCCCCAGCGCAAACGACAGGTCGGCCGGGCCGATATAGACGGCGTCGAGGCCCTTGGTGGCGCAGATGGCGTCGAGGTTGGCGATGCCTTCCTTGGTCTCGATCATCGCCATGACGACGATCTCGTCGTTGGCATTGGCCACGTAATCGCTGCCGCCGTAATGCACGGCGCGCACCGGTCCGTTGGAGCGCATGCCGACCGGCGGATAGCGGCAGGCCGCCACCGCCTGGGCGGCCTCCGCGGCATTGTTCACCAGGGGCACGATGATGCCGTAGGCGCCGAGGTCGAGCGCCTTCATAATGGCCGCCGGCTCGTTCCAGGCGACGCGCACCACCGGCACGGTGTCGGTCTGCGAGATCGCCTGCAGCATCGGCGCCACGTCCCTCATCTCGGCCGTGCCGTGCTGCAGGTCGACGCACAGGGCGTCGAAGCCCTGGCGCGCCATGACCTCGGCGCTGAAGCCGTGCGCCACCGAGAGCCAGCCCAGCGTCACGCACTGGTTGGCCTTCCACATCTGCTTGATCTTGTTCGGCCGCATCGGTGTCCTCTCTCCCTAATTCGTGGGTACCATCAAGCCCAATCCGGGCCCTGATTCAAGAGGCGCCGGCCGCACCCCAGAACCGGCGGAGCGCGTCGGCGTCGCCATTGAACAGGTTGCGGTCGCAGTGGCTGACGCCCTGCACGATGGTGGTCTGGCCGTAGGCCGGCCGGCCCGTGCTCTCGTCGCCGGCATACTGCCAGAGCCGCCAGCCACTCGCCGCCCAGGCCTGCGGGACCTCGGGCGAATCATGGTAGTCGGCGACCCATAGGCCGCAGCGCGCGAGGATCGAGCCGGGCGTGATCGTTGCACCCAGGCTAAGGCCGGAGTTCGGCAGGGGCTCGCCATTGGCCCAGGTCGGGTGCACGTACACGACCGGCAGCCGGCCCGTCGCCTGGGCTACCATCTGCACAAAGGCTTCGCCCTGCGCGACGGTCATCGAGTTCGAAGGATTGTTCTCGTTGGCTTCCAGGTCGAGGGCGAGCAGGGTCCGCGGCCCCGGCCGCGCCTGCGCCAGGAAGAACGCGGCCTGCTGTTCGCCTGAGTATTGCCCGGTGCCGAAGTGATATGCGCCCCACAGCAATCCCGCCGCCTCGGCCTGCGGACGGCGCCCGGCATAGGCCGTGTCGGCATAGTCTCCGCCTTCGCTCGCCTTGTGGATGACGCCAAGGATGTTGCTCTGCCGCACCCGCCGGAAGTCGGAGACGGTCACGCTGCGGCTGATGTCGATCACCGCATCCAGTCCCAGCGATGCGCGATCGGGTGGCGGCGGCGCGATCGGATAGTGGGACGGCGCCTGATAGGCCGCCTGGCGGCTGCCGCACCCCGCCACCGCTGAAGCCGCGAGACCCGAAAGAGCGTTCCTGCGAGAGATCATTCGCCGACCGTTAGAGCGTTTGCGCGCCGGGCAAGTCAAGACGTCCGGAAGAACGAGGCCAGAAATGATGCCGCCTCGTCAGTCAGGCCGACGATCTTGTTCGTCGCCTGGCGGTAGAACTTGAAGTTGAGCTCGGTCCCAGGCGCGCCGTCCTGCCAGTCGGTGAGAGGCCTGAGCTCGCGCCGGCCGAGCGGCCGCCGCGCGCGGGCGGTGCGTCTGATCGAGAGGCTTACAAGCGGGGTTTGCCGGGCAAGGCCCGGCCTCTTCGCCGCCGGCCTGACCGAGGTGACGACGCCGCGTGCGATCAGGCCCTGTCCGCCCTCGTTCTCGCTGGCGAACACGAAGATCGTATCGCCCTCGGCGACATGCTTGCCGCCATACATCGTCTTTTGCGCGACGAAGTCGAACGTCTTCACCCGCGGATCGCGAACGTGGGCCTTGATCGCGAATGTCATGCGGGATCCAGCCTGAAGACGTTGAAGCGCCACGCGCCGAGATCGATGTAGAGACCCGGCTCGACCAGCTCGCCGCCGTCGCGCCAATAGACCTCGCTTCCCATCACATCGACCAGACGGAACCGGCGGCCGGCCACATCGTCGAAGGGCAGCCGCAGACGGCACTGCCCCTGGTGATCCGAATAGTTGACGACGACGACGTAGCGGCCGTTCGACGACTGCCAGGCATAGGAAATGAAGTCCTGCCCCGTCGGATTGCCGTCCCAAGCCGTTTGCGGCCTGATCAGTGACCAGGCGCCATGGTGAAAGCTGTCGGTCCTCAGCGCCGCCAGCATGCCGTCGTAGAAGGCGGCAACGTCGGCGTCGCGGGCTTCGGCCGGCGCGCGACGCAAATGGACGGGCACTCGGGCTTGCGCACCGTCCAACTGACCCTGGTGGAAGAACCGCAGCCCTGGCGCGAAGTACGTGACAATGGCGGCCGCCTGGTGCCGCGGCCAGGGAAAGACCGCGGCGGCGCGCGCCTCGTCGTGATTCTCGAGAAAGCGCGCCAGCCGGTCCTGATAGTCGAGTCCCGCGCCCAGGTGGGCGCGAATGCTGCCGGCATCCGCATGGCAAAGGCGATCGTAGAGGCGCTTGTCGTAGCAGTAGTCGAAGCCCTGCTGCTGCAAGTCCCACTCGAGGTCCCAATAGGCCTCGGCCATGAACGTGAAGCCGCGCTGGGCATCGCGCACGGCTGCAATCGCCTTCGGCCAGAACGGCGCCGGCGCGAGGCCCCAGGTGCGTTGAAAGACGTCCGGCAGCACGAGCATCGCCATGTCGCAGCGCACGCCGTCGCATTGCCCGGCAATCGTCTGCAGTGCCGCGACCTGCGCCGCCTGCAGCGCCGGATTGGCATAGTTCAGCTGCAGCGTGTCGGGCCAGCCGGGAAAGTTGGGATCACGCCCATGGGCCAGGATGCGTGGCCCCTGATCGGTGTCGACGCGATAATCGCTGCCCTGGACATAGAAATCGGGATGCGTCTTCGTCCACGGATGATCGAGCGCGGTGTGATTGGGCACGAAATCGAGCATCAGCCGCAGGCCGCGCGCGGCGAGCCGGGCGCGCAACGCGGCCAACGCCGCCTTGCCGCCCAGCCCGTCATCGACCTCGTAGGCGCTGATGGCGAAGCCCGATCCGCAAATGTCATCTTGCGTCAGGTCCGGCAGCGCCGCCCGGAACTCGGCCTGCCAGGCCGGATTGCCGCGCGACACGGCGCGGCTGGCCGCGCCCGTCTGCCACACGCTCAAGAGCCAGATCCAGTCGAAGCCGCGACCCGCGAGATCATCCAGGATGGCATCGTCGACGGTGGCGAGGGTGACCGGCCTTCCGGCCTCCTGCGATAGCCGCCAAAGCCACGCCCTCGTGTTGATCTCGAACAGTGCGGGATAGCGCGCCACCGCGACAGTCATCCTATTCGTGCAGCTCGGCAATCATGTTGGCGACCAGGGCGCTCCACCCGGTCTGGTGCGAGGCGCCGAGGCCGCGACCGGTGTCGCCGTCGTAGTATTCGTGGAACAGCAGGTAATCCTTGAAGTGCGGATCGGTCTGCATCTTCTCGTAGCTGCCGAAGACGGCCCGTCGTCCCTTGTCGTCGCGGCGGAAGATGTTGATCAGGCGGTTGCGCACATCGTCGGCGATCTCTTTCAGCGACAGCATTGCGCCGGACCCGACCGGGCATTCGACGCGAAAATCATTGCCGTAGAACTTGGCGAACTTGTTCACGCTTTCGATGAACAGGTAGTTCATCGGCATCCAGATCGGCCCGCGCCAATTGGAGTTCCCGCCGAAGAGATCGCTTTCCGATTCGGCCGGGACGTATCTGACGGCGGAGGAGCGAAAGCTGCCGGTCTCGAAGACGTAGGGGTGGTCGAGATGGTATCGCGACAATGACCGGATCCCGTAGTCCGACAGGAATTCGTTCCTGTCGAGGACGCGTCCCAGCACCTTGCTCGCACGAAAGGCGCGGGCGATGGCGAGCAAGCGCGTGTCGTCGGCGCCCGGCGTGTTGACGCGCGAAACCAGGACCGCAAGCTTCGGACGATAGCGCAGGTACCAGTCCCGCTGGCGGATGAAGGATGGCAGGTTCTTCAGCAACTCCGCGTCTATGGTCTCGACGGCGAACGACGGAATCAGGCCGACCAGGGAGCGAACGCGAAGCGGCGTTGCCTCGCCATTGCTCATGACCAGCCAGTCGTAGAAGAAATTGTCGCTGTCGTCCCACAAGCTCAGGCCCTTGCCGCCAAGGTTGGTCATGGCCCCGCCGATCATCAGGAAGTGCTCGAAGAACTTGGTCGCGATGTCCTGATAGGCATCGTCTTCCTGCGCCAGCTCGATGGCGATGCGCAGCATGTTCAGGCTGTACATCGCCATCCACGACGTGCCGTCGGACTGGACCTGCATGCCGTCGACCGGCAGCGGCGCGGACCGGTCGAAAACGCCGATATTGTCCATGCCGAGGAAACCGCCTTCGAAGACGTTGAGGCCGCGCGGGTCCTTGCGATTCACCCACCAGGTGAAATTGAGCAGCAGCTTGGTGAAGATCCGCTCGAGGAACTTCCGGTCACCCTTGCCGTTCAGCCGCCGCTCCTCTTCGTAGAGGCGCAGCGCCGCCCAGGCCTGCACGGGCGGATTGACGTCGCTGAAGTTCCATTCGTAGGCCGGCAGCTGCCCGTTCGGATGCATGTACCAGGACTGTCCGAGCAGGATCAGCTGGTGCTTGGCGTCCTCGAGATCGAGACAGGCGAGCGTGACCAGATGAAAGGCCCAGTCCCACGCCGCGAACCAGGGAAATTCCCATTTGTCCGGCATCGAGACGACGTCTTCCATGGTGGCATGGACCCACTCGCTGTTGCGTCCCTTATGGCGGGCGCTGGCGGGCGCGGGTTGCGCCGGGTCGCCGTCGAGCCACTCGGTCACGTCGTAGTAGAAATACTGCTTCGACCACAGGACGCCGGCGAAAGCCTGGCGCTGGATGCGGCGGAGATCCTCGTCCACCACCTTGCCCTGCAGCGCGGCGTAGAAGCCGTCCGCCTCGGATTTGCGCAGGCTGAAGATCCGCTCGAAATCGTCGAAGGCCCCGGCCTTGACTGGTCCCAGGCTCAGCCTGACGCGGATGGTGGTGCTGGCGCCCGCTGCAACGGTGCGGCGAAAGATCCCGGCCACCTTGGTGCCCTTTTGTGAACCGACCGCTTCCTCGGCGCCGCCCACCACATAGTCGTGGAAGCCGTCCTTGTGCAGGCGTCCGGTCGGTTCGCAGCCGTACAGTTTGGCCAGGTTGGTCTCGTTCTCGCAGAACTTGATCTCGTCCGGTCCATCGAAGTGGATCGCATAGGCGCCGAATGTCTCGTGCGCCGCCACGACATCGTCGCCGGCGCGCTCGATGTTGGGCTTTGGCTTGTCGGTGAACCAGCTCCAGGTGTTGCGGAACCAGACCTGGGGCAGCACATGGATCTGCGCGTCCTCGGGCCCGCGATTGGCGACCGTCACCCGCAGCAGGATGTCGTCGACGTCCGCCTTGGCATATTCAATGTCGACATCGAAATAGCGGTCGGCGTCGAAGATGCCGGTGTCGATGATCTCGAATTCGGGCTGCCGCCGGTCGCGCCGGGCATTTTCCTGCACCAGCAGGTCGTAGGGAAACGCCGCCTGCGGGTACTTGTAGAGCATGCGGACGTAGCTGTAGGTCGGCACCGCGTCGAGGTAGTAGTAGAGCTCCTTGACGTCCTCGCCGTGATTGCCCTCGCGGTTGCTGAGGCCGAACATGCGCTCCTTCAGGATCGCGTCCTTGCCGTTCCACAGCGCGACGGCCATGCAGAGCTGCTGCTTGGCGTCGCAAAACCCGCCGATCCCGTCCTCGCCCCAGCGATACGCCCGGCTGCGCGCGTGATCGTGGGGGAAGTAGTTCCAGGCGTCGCCATCGGCGCTGTAGTCTTCGCGCACCGTGCCCCACTGGCGCTCGCTCACATAGGGACCCCACTTGCGCCAGGCCTTGCGGCGTCCGTTCGCCTCGGCGAGGCGTTGTCCTTCGGGGGTGATCGTCACGGGCATCGATCAGTCTCCCACGTCGCTACGTGCCGAGCAGGCGGATGATCTCCCCGGCGACCTGGTCGGCGGACGCACCGACATCGACAATCAGAGGATCCTCGTCCGGTCCGGGCTCCTCGAGCGTATCGATCTGACTTTGCAGCAGGCTCGCCGGCATGAAATGGCCGCTGCGCCTGGCCAGGTGTTCGGCCATGACATCGCGGCTGCCGCGAAGGTAGACAAGCCGCACTTCCGGCCGGTCGCCGATGACGATCCGGCGATACGACCGCTTGAGGGCTGAGCAGGTGATGATGCCCGGCTGCTTCCTGGCACGCTGACTGTCGATCCAGGCGGCCACGCTCTCGAGCCAGGGCTGGCGGTCCGCATCGGTCAGCGGGAGTCCGGCATGCATCCTGGCGACGTTGGCCTCGGGATGGAGGCTGTCGCCCTCCTCGAACGGCCAGCCGAGGCGCCCGGCGAGCTCCGCGGCGACAGTCGACTTGCCGGCGCCCGACACGCCCATGATCACCAGGACCGGCGGACGGCCGCGATGCGCCCGTGCGCTGTCGAGGCGATGGATGCCCTGCCCGTCTGCGACGAAGACCGGGTCGGCACGGCCGATGAACAGGCCACTCTCGACCACGCCGACAACGCGGCGGATACGGTCCTCGAGCCGTGCCGGATCGGCGATGGGGCCCGCGAAGTGGCAATCGAGAATGCGGTTGCCGCCGTCCGTGACAAACAGGTCTCCCGCCGGCGTCAGGCGCGGCCGGACCTCCTCGGCGAACACTTGGAGAGCCGCCCGGGTGACTTCCAGCCCGAAGGCGACGACCTCGACCGGCACCGGCGCGTGCGTCCCCAGCCGATCGACCAGCTTGGCGCCGTCGACGACAATGGCGAGACGCCGGCTTGCATTGGCGACGATCTTCTCGCGCAGCAGGGCGCCACCCAGGCCCTTGATCAGGTTCAAGGTGCCGCTTTCGACCTCGTCGGCGCCATCGATCGTGAGGTCGATCTGGCGATGCTCCGCGAAGGAGGACAGCGGAATGCCGGCTGCCCTCGCCTGTGCCGCGGTTCGCTCTGACGTCGGAATGCCGACGAAGCTGAGGCCCTGTCGATGCCGGCGGGCCAGCGCCTCGACCGCGAACGCCGCCGTCGAGCCGGTGCCGAGCCCGACGATCATGCCGTCCTCGATCAGCTCGACCGCCGCCTCCGCCGCTGCCCGCTTGAGCGCATCGCGATCCGTGTCGGCCGGGATCGCGCCGGCACTCATGGCTTGGCAGCCCCGGCGGCAGCGCTGGCGCGGATCGCGGCAATGGCAGCCTTGTAGTCCCTGGTGCCGAAGATCGCCGAGCCGGCGACGATCGCGGTGGCGCCGGCCGCGGCGGCCTGGTGCGCCGTCGTCTCGTTCTCGCCGCCATCGACCTCGATCACCGGATCGAGGCCGCGTTGCGCACACATCTCGCGGATGCGCCGGATCTTGGGCAGCATCTCGGGCAGAAACGACTGCCCGCCGAACCCGGGATTGACCGTCATCACCAGGATGATGTCGCAGAGATGCAGGACGTATTCGATGAGCTCCGGCGGGCTCGCCGGATCGACCACCACGCCCGCTTTCTTGCCGAGCGCGCGGATCTGGCCGAGCACCCGATGCAGGTGGATGGTCGAGCCGGGCTCGGCCTGGACCAGCAGGTGATCGGCGCCGGCTTCGGCGAAGGCAGCGACATAGCGCTCGGGCTCGACGATCATCAGATGGACGTTGAGCGGCTTTGCCGTCGAGCGGCGAATGGCCTTCAACACGACCGGCCCGATGGTGATGTTGGGAACGAAACGGCCGTCCATCACGTCGACATGGATCCAATCGGCCCCGGCCGCGTCGACGGCCCGCACCTCCTCGCCCAGGCGCGCGAAATCGGCCGACAGGACCGAGGGCGCAATGAGGATGGGGCCGGCCATGGTCCCGGTCAGCCTTCCCCCGCCGCGGCGCGATCGACGAACCAGACGAGGTCGCCGACTGGCCTGACCCGCGCGGCCGGCACGTCGCTGCCGCCGGCGCGGATCGTCTTCATGATCGCGGTCTTCTCCTTGCCCGCCACCAGGAAGGCGACTTGCCGGCTGCTCTCGATCACCGGATAGGTCATGGTGATGCGGACCTCCGGCCGGCCGTGCGAGACCGCCGCGACCCAGCGCTTGCGCTCCTGCAGTACCGGTTCGCCCGGCAGCAACGAGGCGGTATGGCCGTCGGGGCCGAGCCCCAGCAGCGTGATGTCGAACAGCGGCCGCGCCGGATCCAGCACCTCGGCGCCGTAGGCTGCCTTCAATGTCTGCTCGTAGCGCGACGCGGCCTCCTCAGGGGTGCCGTGGGCTGGCACGGGATGGACGTTTCCCGGCGGCACCGGCGCCTTGCTCAGCATCGCCTCGCGCGTCATCCGGTAATTGCTCTCCGGATGATCGTAGGGAACGAACCGCTCGTCGCCCCAGTACCACGAGGTTTTCGCCCAAGGGAAACGCCCGATGAAGTCAGCGGAGGCGAGCAGCGCGAAGAGCGCCTTGGGCGTCGAGCCGCCGGAAAGCGACACCCGGAAGGTGCCTTTCGCCGCGACGGCCGCTGCCGTCATCCACTCGGCGACGTGGCGCGCCAGGGCCGGCGGATCGGGAAGGACTTCGATGCGGCCGTTCATAGGATGTACCGTTCCATCGCCTTGGCGAAGCCTTCGTCGTTGTAGGAATCGGTGACGGCGCTGGCCTGCCCTTTGACCTGATCGGACGCATTGCCCATGGCGATGCTGAACCCCGCGCGCTGGAACATCGGCACGTCGGTCGGCTGATCGCCGATGGTGGCGATCTCCGCCGCCGGCACGCCGAGATGGCGCGACAGGTATTCCAAGACCGCACCCTTGTTGGCGTCCTTGTTGGTGACGTCGAGGTAGTATGGTTGTGAGCGGTTGGCCGTGGCGCGCTGGCCCAAGGCCGCCTTGGCGTCGGCTTCGCAGCGCTGGACGTTGGCGAAATCGTCGCTGACGCCGACGATCTTGGAGACCTGGTCCAAGTCGGCGGCGACATCACCCACCACCTTCGGCGAGAACTTGACGGTCCAGGCCTCGTGCTCGACATGCGGCCCATCGGCCTTGCCGACCAGCCAGTCATTGCCGCGATAGACCCAGACATCGAGGCCGTGGGCGCGCAGCAGCTCGACCGACTGTGCGGCGACATCGGCCGGCACGGTCTTCTGGTCAATGATCGTGAAGTCCGGCTTGACGACGAGCCCGCCGTTGAAGCCGGCGATCGGCGTATCGATCTGCAGCGGTTCCACCAGCATGGCCATGCCCTTGGCCGGCCGGCCGCTGGTGACGGCGAAGCGGATGCCCGCCCCGCGCAGGCTGTGCACGGCGGCCTGGGCGCGTTTGGTCAGCACCTTCTGTTCGGTGACGAGCGTGCCGTCCACGTCTGCGAGCACCAGGGAGATTTTTCGCTTCTCTGCCATCACGACCTCTGTGGTGTTCGCCTATTCGAGCGGGCGCCAGGCACGTCCGGCACGCGCCAGCAATGCGTCGGCCGCCGCCGGACCGTCGCTGCCGGCAGCATAGGTCGCCAGATCCTTGGCCGGGTTGTTCGCCCAGAAGTCCATGATCGGCTGAACCGCGCGCCAACCGGCCTCGATGTTGTCGGCACGCTGGAACAGCGTGGCGTCGCCGATCATGCAGTCATAGAGCAGCGTTTCGTAGCCGGTGTTGGGCGCCGAGGCGAAATAGGTCTTGTAGGCGAAGTCCATGCTGACGTTGCCGAGCGTCACCGTGGGGCCGGGACGCTTGGCGGCGAACTGGAGCGCGATGCCTTCATCGGGCTGGATGCGCAGGATCATCCAGTTGGGATTCATCTGCTCGACATGCGTGCCGCGAAACAGCGTGTAAGGCGCCTGGTGGAAGCGGATGGCGACTTCGGTCCAGCGCCGCCTGAGATATTTTCCCGTGCGCAAATAGAAGGGCACCCCGGCCCAGCGCCAGTTGTCGATCTGCAGCTTCCAGGCGATGTAGGTCTCGGTGTTCGAATCCGGGGCAACGTTGGGTTCGCTTCGATAAGCCAGGGCCTGCTTGCCCAGCACGGTGCCGGCACCGTACTGGCCGCGCACGGCGTCCCTCAGCGGATATTTCACCGGACGTATGGCCTGGATGACTTCCGCCTTCTTGCCGCGGACGGCCTCGGCGTCGAAGGAGATCGGCGGCTCCATTGCCGTCAGCGACAGCAGCTGGAACATGTGATTGGGCACCATGTCGCGCAGTGCCCCGGTCTGCTCGTAGAACTTGCCGCGCCGTTCGACGCCGACCGTCTCCGAGGCGGTGATCTGGACGTGGTCGATATGCTGGCGATTCCACAGCGGTTCGAACAGGCCGTTGGCAAAGCGCAGCGCCATGATGTTCTGGACCGTCTCCTTGCCGAGGAAATGGTCCATTCGATAGATCTGATGCTCGTGCAGCGTCTTCAGGATCGCGGCATTGAGCGCCTTGGCCGAGGGCAGGTCACGCCCGAACGGCTTCTCGACGACGACGCGCCGCCATTGTCCGTTCTCTTCCTTGACCATGTCCGCCGCCCCGAGGGCGGCGACAACGACGCTGAAAAAGCGCTCGGCGACGGCGAGATAAAAGAGATGGTTGCCCGCCGTGCCGGCCGTCTTGTCGAGGCCCGCAAGATGGTCCTTGAGGCGGCTGTAGGTTTGCGGGTCCTCGAAGTCGCCCTGCAGGTAGGTCATGCGGTCGGTCAGCCACTTCCAGGCCGTCTCGTCGATGCGGTCGGCCTGGAACTCGCCGCCACCCTTGGTGACGAATTCGTTCATCATGTCGCTGAGGGTCTTGCGCCAGTCGTCCACGGTCCTGTTGCCGTGGTCGACGCCAACCAACCTGAAGCCATCGGGCAGCCGCTTGGCGGTGACGAGATTGTAGAGCGCCGGCGTGACCAGGCGCTTGGTCAGGTCGCCGCCGGCCCCGAAGATCACCATGGCGCAGGGCGGCGCGACGGCAACCGTTTCGGCCTTCGCCACAGCCGCGGTTGTGGTGTTCACCATGGCTTCTCGCTCCTCCTTCCGATCACTTGCGCCCGAGCATGTCCAAGGCCGCGGCGACGACCTTGTCGGGCTCGAAGCCGAACTTGCGCTGCAGCTCCTTGAGCGGTGCGGAGGCGCCGAAGGCCTTCATGCCGATGACCCGGCCCTGGTCGCCGACATAGCGCTCCCAGCCCAGCGCCGATGCCTGCTCGACGGCAAGCCGCGCCTTGACGGCGGGCGGCAGCACTTCCTCGCGATAGGACTGCGGCTGGTGCTCGAAGATGTCCCATGAGGCCATCGAGACGATGCGCGAGCGGACGCCCTTGGCCGTCAGCGCCTCGTGCGCCTCGACGATCAGGGCGACCTCGCTGCCGGACGCGATGAGGATGATCTCGGGCGGACCACCCGGTGCGTCCGCCATGACATAGGCGCCGCGCGCGACGCCGGCCGCCGATGCGTACTTGCCGCGGTCGAAGGTCGGCAGAGGCTGGCGCGACAAGGCGAGCACTGCCGGCTGGTGACGGAGCTGCACGATGTAGCGATAGGCCTCGACCACCTCGTTGGCGTCGGCTGGCCGCAGCACCACGAGGCCGGGGATGGCGCGCAACGAGACGAGCTGCTCGACCGGCTGATGCGTCGGCCCGTCCTCGCCGTCGCCCATGGCGTCATGGGTGAAGACGAGGATGGTCGGCAGATCCATGAGGGCGCTCAGCCGGATCGCCGGCCGGGCATAGTCGCTGAAGATGAAGAAGGTCGCGCCGAAGGCCCGCAGCTTGGAGAGCGACATCCCGTTCACGATCGCCGCCATGGCGTGCTCGCGGATGCCGAAATGGAAGTTGCGGCCGCCAGGGCTGCCGGGCTCGAAGTCGCCGGCGCCGGCGAACTTCAGCGTCGTCTTGTTCGACGAGCCGAGGTCCGCCGATCCGCCGAGGAACCAGGGGATGTTCTGGGCAAGCACGTTCAGGACTTCGCCAGAAGCGTCGCGGCCGGCGATGCCCTTGGGATCGGCCTTGAAGCTTGGCAGGTTGCGATCCCATCCCTTGGGCAGCTCGCGCCGCTGCATCTGGTCGATCTCGGCAGCGAGCTCCGGGAACTGCTTGCGGTAGTCGGCGAGAAGCGCTTCCCAGCGCCGCCGAGCCTCGGCGCCGCGCGCGCCGATGCCCTTGTCAAACGCTTCCATCACCCCGTCGGGCACCAGGAACTTGGCGTCCTCCGGCCAGCCATAGGCGAGCTTGGCGAGCTTGACCTCGTCGTCGCCCAGCGGCTCGCCATGGGCCGCCGAGGTGTCGACCTTGTGCGGCGCGCCATAGCCGATGTGGCTGTCGAGGATGATCAGCGTCGGCCGGTCCGTGGTCTTGGCGAAGACGTCCAACGCGTCCTCGATGCGCCCCAGGTCGTTGGCATCGCCGACGCGCAGCACGTTCCAGCGGTAGGCGAGGAAGCGTGCGGCGACATCCTCGGTGAAGGTGATGCTGGTCTTGCCTTCGATGGTAATGTGGTTGTTGTCGTAGATCCAGCACAGGTCGTCGAGCTGGAGGTGCCCGGCGAGCGACGCCGCCTCCGAGCCCACGCCCTCCATCAGGCAGCCGTCGCCGCAGATGGCGTAGACATTGTAGTCGAACAGATCGAAGCCCGGTTTGTTGTAGCGGCTGGCCAGCCACTTGCGCGCGATCGCCATGCCGACGCTGGTGGCGATGCCCTGGCCCAGCGGACCGGTCGTGGTCTCGACGCCCGACACCCAGTGGTATTCCGGATGGCCCGGCGCCTTGCTGTCGAGCTGGCGGAAATGACGGATGTCGTCGAGCGTGACCGAGGGCTTGCCGAGGTTCTCGTATTCGGCGTTCACCGCCTGGGTGCGCGTCAGGAAGAGCATCGACCACAGCAGCATCGAGGCGTGGCCGTTGGACAGGACGAAGCGGTCGCGACCGGGCCAGATGGGGTCCTTCGGGTCGAAATTCAGGATCCGGTTCCACAGCGTGTAGACCAGCGGCGCCAGCGCCATCGGCGTGCCGGGATGCCCCGACTTCGCCTGCTGGACCGCGTCGATGGAGAGCGTGCGGACGGTGTTGATGGCGAGTTGGTCGAGCTCGTCGCTAGTCATTGGTGTCCCTCATCTCACTTCCTCCCCAGCGAAGCTGGGGAGGTGTCGGCGTCTTACGCCGACGGAGGGGTCATGAGCACCGGTACTGGTGCTCATGACCCCTCCGCTCGCTTCGCGGGGAACCTCCCCATCGCGGATTCCGCGATGGGGAGGCATTAGTCAAGATCCCGCCTTCTTCTCGATATGCCCGCCGAACTCGTAGCGCATGGCCGAGAGCAGCTTGTCGGCGAAATCCGCCTCGCCGCGCGAGCTGAACCGCTCGTAGAGCGCCGAAGACAGGACATGCGCCGGCACGCCCTCGTCGATCGCCGCCTTGATCGTCCAGCGTCCTTCGCCGGAATCGGACACCCGGCCGGCGAACTTCGCCAGGTTCGGATCCTCGATCAGCGCCGCGGCCTGCAGGTCGAGCAGCCAGGAGGCGATGACGCTGCCGCGCCGCCACACTTCGGCAATATCGGGCAGGTTGAGATCGTACTGGTAGTGCTCGGGATCGCGCAGCGGCGTGGTTTCGGCATCGACCTTGCCGGAACGCTTGCCGATATTGGCCGCCTTGAGGACCGCCATGCCCTCGGCATAGGCCGCCATGACGCCGTACTCGATGCCGTTGTGCACCATCTTGACGAAATGGCCGGCGCCGTTGGGCCCGCAATGCAGCCAGCCCTGCTCAGCTGTGCCGCTTGCTTTCTCGCGGCCCGGCGTGCGCGCGATGTCGCCCGGGCCGGGCGCCAGGGTGGCGAAGATCGGCTCGAGGCGTTTCACCGTGTCGTTCTCGCCACCGACCATCATGCAGTAGCCGCGCTCGAGGCCCCAGACGCCGCCGCTGGTGCCGACATCGACATAGTGGATGGACTTGGGCGCCAGCTCCTTCGCGCGGCGGATGTCGTCGACATAGTAGGAGTTGCCGCCGTCGATCAGGATGTCGCCGGACTCAAGGTGAGGCAGCAGATCGGCGATGGTCTTGTCGACCACGCCGGCCGGCACCATCAGCCAGACCGCGCGCGGCTTGCTGAGCGCCTTGGTGAACTCCGCCAGCGAGCCAGTGCCGACCGCCTTCTCCGTCACCATCTCGGCCACCGCCTTGGGCGACATGTCGAACACCACGCATTGGTGACCGCCCTTCAGCAGGCGGCGCACCATGTTCGCTCCCATCCGGCCAAGGCCGATCATTCCCAACTGCATGGTCAGCCTCCTCAACTGCGTTGTTTCATCTTGCGATAGCGGCGGATCAGCGCGTTGGTCGAGCTGTCATGCTTGAGCTTGGGTTCGGCGGCATCCTCGAGCTCGGGGATGATGCGCTGGGCGAGCGCCTTGCCGAGCTCGACGCCCCACTGGTCGAAGGAATCGATCTGCCAGATCGTGCCCTGGGTGAAGACGCTGTGCTCGTAGAGCGCCACCAACTTGCCGAGCGCCGCCGGCGTCAACTCTTCGAGCAAGATGGTGTTCGACGGACGATTGCCTTCGAACAGCCGGTGCGGCACCAGCCAGTCGGCCGTGCCCTCGGCCTTGACCTGCCTGGCGGTCTTGCCGAAGGCCAGCGCCTCGGTCTGGGCGAAGACGTTGGCCAGCAGCATGTCGTGATGCCGGCCGACCTGGTTGAGCGTGTGGGCGAAGGCGATGAAGTCACAGGGAATCAAGCGCGTCCCCTGGTGGATCAGCTGGTAGAAGGAGTGCTGCCCGTTGGTGCCAGGCTCACCCCAGAAGATCGGGCCAGTGTCGTAGTCCACCGGCTGGCCGTCGAGCGTCACATGCTTGCCGTTGCTCTCCATGGTGAGCTGCTGAAGATAGGCGGGAAAGCGCTTCAGGTACTGCTCGTAGGGGAATACGCCGACGGTCTGGGCGCCGAAGAAGTTGTTGTACCAGAGGGCGAGCAGGCCCATCAGCACCGGCAGGTTGCGCTCGAATGGCGCCGTGCGGAAATGCTCGTCGATCTCGTGGAAGCCGCCCAGCATGGCGCGGAAATTGTCCGGTCCGATGGCGAGCATGGTCGAGAGCCCGATGGCGGAATCCATCGAATAGCGCCCGCCGACCCAGTCCCAGAAGCCGAACATGTTGGCGGTGTCGATGCCGAACTTCGTCACCTCGTCGGCGTTGGTGGAGACGGCGACGAAATGCTTGGCCGTGGCGGCCTGCTCGCCGCCGAGGCCGGCCAGCAACCAGTCCCGCGCGGTGTGCGCGTTGGTCATGGTCTCGAGCGTGGTGAAGGTCTTGGACGAGACGATGAACAGCGTTTCCGCCGCATCGAGGCCATGTACCGCCTCGGCGAAATCCGTGCCGTCGACGTTGGATACGAAGCGGAAGGTCATCGACCGTTCGCTGTAGTGCCTGAGCGCTTCGTAGGCCATCACCGGGCCCAAGTCCGAGCCGCCGATGCCGATGTTGATCACGTTGCGGATGCGCTTGCCGGTGTGGCCCTTCCAGTCGCCGCTGCGCAGCCGATCGGCGAACGCCGCCATCTTGTCGAGGACGGCATGAACCTCGGGCACGACGTTCTGGCCGTCATGCATGATCGAAGCGCCGCGCGGGGCGCGCAGGGCGACGTGAAGCACCGCGCGCTTCTCGGAGGTGTTGATCTGCTCGCCGCGGAACATGGCGTCGATGTGCTCGCGCAAGCCCGACTCCTGGGCAAGCTGGAACAGCAAGGCCAGGGTTTCGTCGGTGATACGGTTCTTGGAATAGTCGAAGTAGATTCCCGCCGCTTCGGCCACCAGCCTCTGGCCGCGCTCGCGATCCTTGGCGAACAGCTGCTTCAGGCGGGTCCGCCTGATCTTCTGATGATGCTTCTTCAGCAACACCCAGGCCGGGCGCAGGTGCAGAGCCGGTACGCTCATTGATTTTTCCTCAGCTTGCCTTGCGAATCTGGACGCGCTTGGAATCGATGCGCTCCATCAGGTCGTTCCAGGATTTCACGAACGACGCAGCGCCCTCGTCCTGCAGCCGCTTGGCAAGCGCATTGATATCGACACCCGCCTTGGCGAAGCCGGCGAGAACCGTCTCGCAGTCGCCGCCATCCGCTGCGAGTGCCTGTCCGAGCTCGCCGTGATCGGCGAAGTCCTTCAGGGTGCCCTCGGGCATGGTGTTGATCGTGAAGGGTGCGGCGAGCGCCTTCACATAGAGGATGTCCGACGCCTTCGGGTCCTTGGTGCCGGTGCTGGCCCACAGCAGGCGTTGGGCGCGAGCGCCGCTGTTGGCCGCGCGCTGGAAGCGCGGCGATGCAAGCAATTCGAGATACGCCTTGTAGGCGCGCTGACCCACGGCGATGCCGAGCCGGTTGGTGAGCTCTGCCGGAACCTTACCGGCGACCGCGACGTCCCAGCGACTGATGAAGAGCGAGGCCACCGAGGCGACGGCCGGGTTCAGTCCGGCCGCGATCCGCCGCTCGACGCCACGCAGATATGCTTCGGCCGCCGCGACGTATTGCTCGCGCGAGAACAGCAGCGTGACGTTGACCGGCACGCCGGCGAAGATCGCTTCCTCGATGGCGGGCAGTCCTTCCGGGGTGCCCGGGATCTTGATGAAGAGGTTGGGCTTGCCGGCGCGCTTGTGAAGGTCGACCGCGGCCGCCAGCGTGCTCTTCGTGTCGTGCGCCAGGAGCGGCGAAACTTCCAGCGACACCCAGCCGTCCACGCCGTCCGTCCGGGCAAAGACCGGCTGGAACAGATCGGCGGCACGCGTCAGATCCGCGAGAGCCAGTGGAAAGAACAGGTCCTCGGCGGATTTGGCCGTGGACGCCGAGCGCGACACGTCTTCGTCGTACATGGCGCTGTTCTTGATCGCATTGTCGAAGATCGTCGGGTTCGAGGTGAGCCCCGTCACCGAAAGTTCGTCGATGTAGCGTTTCAGCGTGCCGCTGTTCAGCAGCTCGCGGGTGATGTTGTCGAGCCACAGGCTCTGGCCGACGTCATGCAGCTTCTGGGTTGGTTTCATCATGTCACCTTCAGGCTGGAGGCAGGGCGGCGCGGCGCCGTGCTGAGCCGCGCCAAGTCGTAGTCGAGCAAGTCGCCGATGTGCTCGATCGTGATGTCCGCCGGCGGCAAGGCGCTCAACACCTTGGCGTCGTGCGCATACTGGCCCTGGCGCGGCAGCACGGTCGTCACGCGCGCTCCCCAGAGCTGCTTGACCGCATCCAGGATGCGCAGCTTGTCGTCGATGAGAACGTAGTGCTCGGCCGGAAAGCGCCGCTCGACATCTTCCAGGGACTCTTCCTTGTGGATGTAGATCAGCACGTCGCCATCCGCGACCTTGGCCAGGCCGGCATGCTCGACCTTGCGCGGCTGGAAGACGACATCGCCGTCCGACAGGATCACGGTCGGGGCCAGGCTGCGCAGGCGCTTCAGCACCTGCAGAGCGTTCGGATAGAGCCGCTCGGCGAAAGGGTAATCCATGAGGTAGGAGGACATCGCCAGCAGTTCGATCTCGCGCGGATGTTCGACGCGGAAGTTCTGGAGGGCGCCGATATAGTCGCGGTAGCCCAGCTCCACCATCAGATCCTCGAGGATCCGCCAATAGCGATCGCGCGCAGCGACGCCATAGGTCCGCTCCAGATGATCCTTCAGGTCCTGCTGGATCCCGTCGTTGTCGACCAGCGTGTTGTCAACGTCGACCAGGAAGACGAGCGGGTGACGCTGTGTCATTCAACACTTCCATCGCAGCTTCGACGTCCGGGCACCATGCGCGAACAGTATGCCAAAGACAAACGTCTTGCGAGGCAGCCGGCGTCACGAAATGACCTCACATCGTGGGAACGCAAAATGTTGGTCGTTTTGTGTCCGCCGGACCCTAGAGACAGGCTTGACTCCGAGCAAGAGCGCCGACTTTCTCTCAAGAACAAAGACTGAAACGACAGCGGGGGAGAACGCCATGGTCGGGACCGATCGACAGAGCGATGAGCCCGGCTCGCCGCCTGCGGGACAAAGTGCCGCCGCTCCGTCTCCGTTCCCCGCGATCGCCGACTACGCGTTCCTGTCGAATTGCCACACCGGCGCGCTCATCGCCCCCGATGGATCGGTCGACTGGCTCTGCGTGCCGAGGTTCGACTCGCCCAGCGTGTTCGCCGCCCTGCTCGATCGTCAGGCCGGCAGCTTCCGGCTGGCTCCCTTCGGCGTGACGGTCCCCAACTCGCGCCACTATGAACCGGGAACCAACACGCTCGTCACGACGTGGAACATGCGCGGTGGCTGGGTGGTGGTGCGCGACGCGCTCACCATGGGGCCGCGCACCAGCGAGGATCGCGTGACGCCATACACCCGACCGCCGGCCGATGTCAGCGCCGACCATATGCTCGTCCGCACCGTGCAATGCATCGACGGCCAGGTCGAGATCGAGCTGGCCTGCGATCCGGTCTTCGACTACGGCCGCACGGAGGGAAAGTGGACCCTTCTCGAGAGCAACAATCGAGTGGCCGATGCGGCGGCCGGCGACCAGAGACTTCGCCTGCAAAGCAGCATCGCTCTCGGCATCGAGGGCGACAGCGTGCGTGGCCGTCACACGCTCAGCGCCGGCGAGGAGATGTATTGCTCGCTGTCGTGGGCCGAAGGGCTCGCCTCCCCCGCGACCACCGACGACGCCAACGCCCGCATGACGGCGACGACCCGCTTCTGGCGCACCTGGATCGGCCACGCCCGGATTCCCGATCACCGCTGGCGATACCTCATCATGCGCTCGGCGCTCGTGATCAAGGGGCTCACCTATCTGCCGACAGGCGCTACGGTCGCCGCGCTGACGACTTCCCTGCCCGAAACGCCCGGCGGCGAGCGCAACTGGGACTACCGCTACAGCTGGATGCGCGATTCGACGTTCACGCTGCAGGCGCTTCACTGGCTGAACCTCGACTGGGAAGCCAATGAGTTCATGGAATTCGTCGCCGACCTCAAGCCCAACGACGACGGCGCCCTGCAGATCATGTACGGCATCGATGGCCGCCGCGATCTCACCGAGTCGACGCGCGATGACCTGTCGGGGTACGCCGGCGCGCGTCCGGTACGCATCGGCAACGGCGCGTTCGACCAGCGTCAGAACGACGTCTTCGGCGCCGTGCTGGGATCGATCCTGCTGCACACGCGGCGAAGCCAGCGACTGCCCCGCCGTCTATGGCCGATCGTGCAGTCGCAGGCCGACTGTGCCGCGCGGGTGTGGCGCGAACCGGACCAGGGCATCTGGGAGGCGCGCGGCGCGCCCCGGCACTATGTTTCCTCCAAGCTGATGAGCTGGGTCGCCCTGGATCGCGCGGCCCGCCTGGCGGAGATCCGCGGCGCTCCCGACCTCACGAAGAAATGGCAGGCAACCGCCAACGAGATCCGAGCCGATATCCTGGCGCACGGACTGACCGAGAAGGGCGTCCTGCGTCAACACTATGAGACCGATTCGCTGGACGCCTCGACCCTGCTGGCGGCGATCACGGGCTTCCTGCCGGCCAACGACGAGCGGTTGCGCAGCTCGGTGCTCGCCATTGCCAATAATCTCAGCGAGCATGGATTCGTGCTGCGCTATCGTACCGAGGAGACCGACGACGGTCTGTCGGGCAAGGAGGGCACGTTCCTGATCTGCTCGTTCTGGTTGGTCTCCGCGCTCACGATTGTCGGAGAGGTCCAGCGTGCGCGCGACCTGATGGAGCGGCTGCTGCGCATCGCCTCCCCGCTCGGTCTGTACGCCGAAGAATTCGACGTTGCGACCGGCCGCCACCTTGGGAACTTTCCCCAAGCCTTCACGCACCTGGCGCTGATCGAGGCCGCGTCGCGGATCGTCTACTCGGAGCGGCTGGACGAGTTCACGTAAGGCGACACGGCCAGCGGCGCGTGCCTTTTTCCGGTCGGCCCGGAAATTGACGTCAGAGGCCCAGCAGCGTTCCGGCGTTGGCGTCGGGAAGGCCGCTCAGCAGGGCAACGAGGCCGATCAGGGCTGCCGGCCACCATTCAGCCAGACGGCTGTAGGCGGAGCGGTGGAAGGCCCTCTGCGACTCAATCCGGAGATACATGGGAGGAACCCTTTGGTGATCGAAACGCGTCAATAATATGGCTGAAGATTAGGTAATATCTCACTGATATTCAAGGGAATTATGCGAGTACTTAAAGTGAAACTTTACTCCGGCAAGTTTCACGGCCTCAGAAGCCATTTCGTCAGATTTTTCAATCAACTAAGAGAGGCTATTCAGCCGCGGCAGACAGGTTGAACTGCAGATCGGCCAGGCGGGCATAGAGGCCATCGCGGCGGACCAGATCGGCGTGGCGGCCGACGTCGACAACCCGGCCGTGGTCGATGACGACGATCCGGTCGGCCTTCTGCACGGTCGCCAGCCGGTGGGCGATCACCAGGGTGGTGCGACCCTTCATCAGCCGGTCGAGCGCCTGCTGGACCGCCAGCTCGCTTTCCGCGTCGAGCGCGCTGGTCGCCTCGTCGAGCAGCAGGATGGCGGGGTTGCGCAATACGGCGCGGGCGATGGCGATGCGCTGGCGCTGGCCGCCCGACAGCCGCACGCCGCGCGTCCCCAGGTCGGTGGCGAAGCCTTGCGGCAGGGCCTCGATGAACTTGAGCGCCGAGGCCGTCTCGGCGGCGGCGCGCACCTCGGCGTCGCTGGCGTCGGGCCGGCCGTAGCGGATGTTTTCTGCCACCGAGGCGGTGAACAACACCGGCTCCTGCGGCACGATCGCGAGCGCGCTGCGCAGGTCGGCGAAACGCAGGTCGCGGATGTCGACGCCGTCGATGCGGATCGTCCCTGCCTCGGGGTCGTAAAAGCGCAGCAACAGGTTGAAGACGGTGGTCTTGCCCGCGCCCGAGGGGCCGACGATGGCCACGGTCTCGCCCGGCGCGACGTTGAGATCGAAACAATCGAGCGCCAGCTGCTCCTGCCGCGTGGGATAGCGGAACGAAACAACCTCGAAGCGCACGTTGCCTTGCAGGGGCGTGGGCAGAGGCTTGGGATTGGCAGCCTCGACGATCGCGGGCGGCTCGGCCTTGAGCTCGGCCAGGCGCTCGGCCGCGCCGGCCGCGCGCTGCAGATCGCCGATGGTCTCGCTGATGGCGCCGCCCGAGCTTGCCACCAGCACGGCATAGAAGACGAAGGCCGTGAGATCGCCGGCGCTGATGCGGCCCTCCAGCACGTCGTGGCCGCCCATCCACAAGAGGAAGCCGACGGCGGCGAAGACGATGAAGATCACCAGCGTCGTCATGACGGCGCGCTGGGCGACGCGGCGGCGGGCCGCGTCGAAGGCCCGCTCGGTGGCCTCGCCGAACCGCTGGGTGGCGCGCTCTTCCTGCGCGAAGGCCTGCACGGTGCGCACCGCGTCAAGCGTCTCGCCGCCTTCCGACACCATGTCGGCCATGCGCGCCTGCGCCTCGCGCGACAGGCGGCGGACCTTGCGGCCAAACAAGATGATGGGTGCCACCACCAGCGGCACGACGGCCAGCACCAGCAGGGCGAGCTTGGGATTGGTGATCACCAGCATGGCGACGCCGCCCACGCACATCAGCGAATTCCTGATAGCGACCGAGGCCGACGAGCCGATCACCTGCTCGATCAGCTGGGCGTCGGCCGAGATGCGGCTCATGACGTCGCCCGAGCGCTTGATCTCGAACCAGGCCGGTCCCAGGCGCACGACATGGGCGAACAGGTCGCGGCGCAGGTCGCCGACCACGCGCTCGCCCAGCCACGACACCAGGTAGAAGCGCGCGCCCGAGGCGATCGCCAAGACCACCGCGACGGCGATCAGCGACGCCAGGGCATAGTTCAGGATGTCGGGCCGGCCCTGGGCGAAACCGCGGTCGATCAGGGCGCGCAGGCAGGCGCCGAACGCCAGCACGGTGCCGGCCGCGATCAGGAGGGAGAAGACGGCGAGGACGGTCCGGCCGCGATAGGGCCGCAGGTAGGGTCCGAGAAGTCTCAGGCCGCCAAAGCGGTTCATTGCGGCTTCCACTCCAAGGCCACGCCCAGCTCGTCCGACAGGTGGGCGAGCAGGTCGGGGCCCCCACGGGTGTCCTTCCACTGGCCCGAGGCCGCGTCAAAGGCGTAGTGGCGCGCCCCGCTCTGGGGCGAGCTCAGCCAAATCTGCCGGGTTGGTGCATGTTTGTTCACGACCCAGGTCCCGTCATCTCCATCGACGGTCAGGATGCCGCCCTGCAACTCGGCATCGGCATGGGCGCCGATGCCTTCCTCGAGGGCGGCTAAAAGGCTGTCGGCCAGACTTTCAAAGACTGAGTCGCTCATTGGCCCGGCCGGTCTACAGGCCTGTTGGACGGCCGACAACACTGATATTCCATCCGAATTCAGGCGCCTCTCCCATGGAAGAAGAGGACTTGATGGCCATTCCGCAGGCTTGTCCTCCCCCTTTTCCGCCTGTATACCCGCCGCCTTAATCGCGCCGGCCGGTCGGCAATCGGCCCACATGCGCTGGAGAGAGTTCATGAAAGAGAAGACCCACCCCGACTACCACAAGATCACGGTGACGATGACCGACGGCACGTCTTTCGAGACGAAGTCGACCTGGGGCAAGGAAGGCGCCACGCTGCGCCTCGACATCGATCCCAAGACCCACCCGGCGTGGACCGGCGTGCGCCAGTCCGTCGATCGCGGCGGCCGCGTGCAGCGCTTCAAGGACCGCTTCGGCATGACCGGCGCCAGTGGAGGTGGGGTTGGCGCCGGCACGAAGTCGGGCGGCGCCAAGCCGGAAGCGACCCCAGCTAAGGGCGCTGCCAAGAAGAAGTAAGGCGAGGCTTCTTCAGGGCCTCTGTTACACTCCGTTTTCCATTCTTGGGGAGACGGTGTGGTGAAGTCGTCCGTTCGAGTTGTCTGTGCGCACGATTGTCCCGACATGTGCTCGCTCATTGCCCATGTCGAGGACGGCAGGATCGTGCGCGTGCAGGGCGATCCGGATCATCCATACACGGCGGGGTTCGCCTGCGGAAAAGTGAACCGCGACGCCGACCTCGTTAACTCCCCCGAGCGCATCAAGACGCCGCTCAGGCGCACCGGCCCCAAAGGCTCGGGCCAGTTCAAGCCGATCACCTGGGACGAAGCGCTCGACGAGATCGCCGCCAAGTGGAAGGCGATCATCGCCGAAAGCGGCCCCCTCGCCCTGCTGGGCTACGCCTACTCCGCCCACCAGGGCCTGATGAATCGCGGCCTGGTGAACGGCCTGTTCCATGCGCTGGGCGCCTCGCGCCTGCAGGCCGGCACGGTGTGCGACACGTGCTGCGAGACGGCATGGGAAGTGACGGTCGGCCCGGTCGGCGGCGCCGACCCCGAGGATGTCGTCCATTCCGACCTGGTGATCTCGTGGGGCGCCGACCTCGCCGCCACCAACGTGCATTTCTGGGCGCTCGCCGAGGAGCAGAGGAAGAAGCGCGGCGTGCCGATCGTGGTGATCGATCCGCGTCGCACGCGCAGCGCCAAGTCCGCCGATCTCTACCTGCCGATCCGCATCGGCACCGATGCCGCCCTGGCGCTCGGGATCATGCATATCCTGGTGCGCGACAAGCTCGCCAACCGCGACTACATCGCCAGGCACACGTTGGGCTTCGACAAGGTCGAGCGCGAGATCCTGCCGAAATTTCCGCCGCAACGCGTCGCCGAGATCACCGGCCTCGTTGTGGCCGACATCGAGAAGCTCGCGGCTCTCTACGGCAAGGCCAAGGCCGCGCTGATCAGGCTCGGCGAAGGCATGACGCGACTGACGCATGGCGGCCAGGCGCTGCGCACCGTGGCGCTGTTGCCCGGCGTGTCGGGCCACTACGCGGTGAAAGGCGGCGGCGCCTTGCTGCTGACGGCAGCGTCCTGCGATCTCAACTACGCCGCCGTGCGCAAGCCCTCAGGACCGGCGGCGACGCGCAACGTCAATCACCTGCGCCTGGGCGAAGACCTTTTGAACATGAAGGACCCGCCGATCCTCGCCCTCTACGTGTCGGCCAACAATCCGGCGGTGACCTGCCCCGAGGTCCACAAGGTGCAGAAGGGCCTTCTGCGCGAGGACCTGTTCACCGTGGTGCACGATCCCTTCATGACCGACACCGCGAAGTACGCCGACATCGTGCTGCCGGCCGCGAGCTACCTCGAGACCGACGATCTCTATCGCGCCTACGGTGCCTACTGGATGCAGTGGGGCCGGCAGGCAGCCAAGCCACAAGGTGAGGCGCGATCGAACTTCGACGTGGCGCAGGCGCTCGCCAGACGCATGGGGTTGACCGACGCGATCTTCAACCTCGCTCCTCAGGATGCCGCCAAGGAGCTGTTCAAGGGCGCGACCGGCCCTGCCGCCGCCGCCGATCCGGCCAAGCTGTTCGCCGGCGAGCCCATCCACATCGCCCATGCCTTCAACGGCCAGCAGTTCAAGACGCCGTCCGGCAAGCTCGAATTCTATTCCGAGCAGCTCGCAAAGCAGGGCATCTCGGCCCTGCCCGACTGGAACGAGGATCCGGTCGAAATGGCCGAAGCCGCCAAGTGGCCGCTGCGCCTGCTGACGGCGCCCGGCTACTTCCAGGCCCACACGGCGTTCTCGGGCGTGGGTTTCCTGCGCCAGCGCGAGGGCAAGCCGTTCTGCGTGCTGCATCCCGAGGACGCGGCCAAGCGCGGCCTCAAGCAGGGCGACGAGGTGCGCCTGTTCAACGGCCGCGGCGAGATCGGACTGATGCTGCAGGTCAACGACGACATCCAGCCCGGCGTCGTGCTGGTGCCCGGACAGCGGCCGGCCAGCGAGGCCGTGTCGGGCACCATCAACATGCTCTGCTCCGACCGCTACACCGACATGGGCGAAGGCGCCACGTACCAGAGCACCTGGCTCGACGTCGGGCCGTGGCAGGGGAAGTCATCCCGAGCGTAGCGAGGGACCTTTACGGATCAGCAAAGGTCCCTCGGGCTCCGCCCTCGGGATGACAGCTAGACAAACCGGTGTTGCGTGCGCTCGCGCTTGGCGAGCTTCGGCACCGCCTGTCCCACGATCAGCGTCTTGAAGTGATCGGTCTGCTGATGGTCGGCGAAGGCCGCCTCGTCCTTGAAGACCTCGTAGAAGAAGAACTTGTGCGGCTCGCTGGTCGACTGGTGGATCTGGAACGCCTTCACGCCCGCCTCGCGCTGCGCCTGCGGCAGGAACTGGCGGACGATCGCCTGCACCGCGTCGACCTCGTCGGGCTTGGCCTCCCAGAAGGCGGTGACGACAAGACCATCCTTGAATGTGTGAAGATCAGCCATGATTTGCTCCATCGATTGACGATGGCGCGACCATAGGCGCCGCGCTCCAGCCGTTGCTTCGGCAGCGGTCGAAGCGAGCGCGGCGACTTAGGAGAACGTCAGCGGCTTGTCCTCGTCACCGCGGCCGCGGGCGAATATCTCCAGCGCATTGGGCCGCTCCCAGACGATCTCGAGCAGGTTCTTGTCGGGATCGTGGAAGTAGATGCTCTTCTGGCTGACATGATCGATCGCGCGGAGGATCGGCACGCCCTCCGACTGCAGCGCAAAGTATGCATCCCTGAGGTCGCCTTCGGTTTCGACGGCAAAGGCGATGTGCCTGACGCCGAGGCCGTTGCGGCCGGCGAGATCCTCGTCGGACGTCGCCACCGCCTCGGGGTTGGTGCACTGGAAGAGGTCGAAGGTGTTGCCGAGCCCGCCAATCGACAGGAACAGGCCACCATGCTCGGGGTCCTGCTCGAGGACCTTGAAGCCGAGCAGGCGGGTATAGAAGTCCTTCGACTTTTCGAGATCACGCACCGAGATGAGCACGTGACCCAGGCGCTGCAGCTTGATCATTCTGTCAGCATACACCCCTGCCCCGCCGCCGCACGCCTTCGCATTGCACATGAGCTGAGTTTCAGCTCAGCCGAATAAGCGGCTCGGGCCACACGGTGCCGCGCGCCGCCCGCAGCGCCGCGGTGTCCATGTAGACGGTCTCCTCGACGATCCGACCGTCGCGCAGGCGGAACTTGTCGACGCCGCGCCAGTCGATCCGCTGGCCGCCGGCGGTGCGGGTCGCCTGCCATTCGACGACCACCACGTCGCCCCGTGCCGTCCAGTCGAGCAGTTGCCAGACGTGATCCGGCGCGGTCTGCCGGACCAGCTCGGTCAGGCGTCCCACCTCCTTGCCCGCGACCGGCCGGTCGTACAGCGGCGAGCGAAGGACCCCGTCGGGATGCCACAGCGCCAGGAAGGCCTCGGGGTCTCGCGCCGCCCACGCTGCCGCAAAACGGCTGACGAAATCCTGAACATCCACATCGGTCATCGCTTTCTCCTTCTGGATGAGCGAGACCTAGTTGGACGATGATGCGTCGTCTGGCGGAGTTCGGACCCTACGTACCCATGGCAAACCGACTGATCCTCGATACCGACGGCGGCGTCGACGACGCCCAGGCGCTGCTGCTGCTGATCGCTGCCGGCCGCGCGCCGGACGCCATCACGACGGTGTACGGCAATGTCAGCCTCGAGGCGGCGACGGACAACGTGCTGGCCATTCTCGCCACCGCCGGCGCGCACATCGAGGTGCACGCCGGCGCGGCCCAGCCGCTGGTCGAGACCCGGATCGATGCCCGTCACGTCCATGGCGAGGACGGGCTGGGCGGCGCGCGTCGTCCGGCCAAGACCCGCGACCTTGCCGGCTCCGACGCCGTGCAGTTCCTCACCGCCACGCTGACGGCCGCGGCCGCGGCGGCCGATCCCGTCGATCTCCTGATGATCGGGCCGCTCACCAACCTGGCGCTGGCACTGCGGCGCACACCCGGCATCGCCAAGGGCATCGGGCAACTCACCGTCATGGGCGGCACGCTTCACGGCCGCGGCAACGTCACCCCCGCTGCCGAGTTCAACATCTTCTGCGATCCCGAAGCGGCCGCCATCGTGCTCGGCGCCGGACTCGACACCACCGTGGTTCCCTGGGAGCCCTGCGTCGGCCATTTCCTGGAGGGCGACGACATCGATCGCATGTTCCAGGCGGCGCCAGAGAGCGACTACAAGGCCTTCGTCCGCGGCCTGATGGAGCACGACCGCAGCCGCCACGTGCGCGAGGGCAAGGGCGATCGGCTGTTCCTGATCGATCCCCTGGCGGCGGCGGTCGTGGTCGAGCCCGCCATCGTCACCAAGGCGTTGCGGGCGTCCGTGGGCGTGGCGCTGGCGCCCGGCCTCACCCGGGGCATGACGGTCATCGACCCGTCCGGGCGGCTCGGCACGCCTGCGGTCACCGTTGTCGAGGAGGCCCGGCTGGACCGTCTGGCCGCCCTGGTTGCGGCCTCCCTGGCCTGGTCGCCACCGAAATAGGGCCATGGGATAATTTTTCCTATGGCTGCCGTGCAGGCGATTTTCTTTTCCCTTGGCACGAAATGCGCTTAGTTCTCGTACCGTAAGAGCTTCCAACGGCGAGAGGGAATGGCTGGCAAGGCGAAACCGGTGGTCGGCGTTATCGGCAACGCCCAAGTCGTGAACGACCGGCACAATGTGCAGCTCGTGGGACAGCGCAACATGCGCGCGATCGCCGAGGTTGCCGGCGCGCTCCCCCTGATGTTTGCCGGCACACCGGACATCACCGATGTCGACGCCCTCCTGGGTGCCGTCGACGGCATCCTGCTGACGGGCGCCCGCGCCAACGTCCATCCGACCTGCTTCGGCGTCGAGCCCGATCCCCGGCACGAGCCCTACGACCAGCTTCGCGACGCCATGGCGCTGTCGCTGATCAAGGCCTGCGTCGAACGCGGCGTGCCGCTGTTCGGAATCTGCCGTGGCCTGCAGGAGATGAACGTGGCCTTCGGCGGCACGCTTCATCCCGAGATCCGCGACATTCCCGGACGCATGAACCACCGCATGCCGCGCCTGGCCAACGGCGATGTCCATCCCGATCCGGAGGTGGTGTTCGCTGATCGCCACGAGGTGCGGCTGGCCGCCGATGGCTTCTTCACCAAGCTGCTCGGCCGCGAATCGATCCGCGTGAACTCGCTGCACGGCCAGGGCATCCTCGAGCCGGGCGAGCGGGTCTTCGTCGAAGGCGTGGCGGAGGACGGCACGATCGAGGCGATCCGCATCGCCGACGCGCCCTCCTTTGCGCTCGGCGTCCAGTGGCACGCCGAATACGATCCACAGAGCAATCCCATCAACCGCGCTCTGTTCCAGGCCTTCGGCAAGGCGCTCGTGGAGCACACAAAGGCGGCTTAGCCTTTGCTGGGAGTGGACAGGGTCGCGGTTTACCGCGACCTAGGAGGTCCGCGCTCCTAAGAGACCCGGCGGCGCAGCTGCATCAGGCGGAAGCCCGCGACAATCGCGGCAAGCGCGGCCAGCACGAAGCTCATCGGCACCCAGAACGCTGCTTCAGCAACATCGGTGCGGGTCAATCCGGCCGACAGGCCGGCGGCATTGGCGGCAAGGCCGGCGAGCGCGGCGCCCAGCGCGAAGCCGGTCTGCTGCACGGTGGCGAGCGATGAGGCCGCGAGATTCTCCTCACCCGCGCGCGCGCCGCCCATGACCCTCTGGGCAACGAAGGCCCAGCACGAGCCGATACCGGCGCCGACCAGCGCGATCGCCGGAAAGACGACCGGCGCCGGCTTCAGCGGCATCAGCAGGGCAACACCGAGCAGGCCCACGGCCATCATGAGCGGCCCGGCAATCAGCAACCGGTCACTGCGGTCGTCCGGCGTGCCGGCGACGATGAGCGACATCCCCGTCCAGCCGAACGAGGCCCCCGCCACCATGTAGCCCGCCTCCAGCGGATCGAGCCCGTGCAGCGATTGCAGGAAGATCGCCACGAAGATCTGCAAGGGGCTGTAGGCAATCGCGACGAGCAGGCACAGCCACAAGCCGACACCCGTCAGGCTGCCGAACGAAAAGGCGTCGGTCGGCAACAACGGCTGGGGCGCGCGGCGATCGATCCTCAACGTCACCATCAGGGCCGCGATGGCGCCAGCGAGCAGCAGGACCTTGGCCGGCACGCCGGGCGCGATGGCCATCAGCGACATGGCAGCGATCGCGACGCAGATCAGCAGCACCCGCAGGCCCGGCACGCGCGCGCTGGCGCCGCTCGTGGCGCTGAGCGGCAGCGCGCGCAGCGCCACCACGACCAGGATGACGGCCATCGCCGTCACGGCGAAGAAAGCGCCGCGCCAGTCGCCGTAGCGGGCGAACAGGCCGCCGACCAGAGGGCCGACCAGGATCGACATGCTCCAGGCGCCCGACAGCAGGGCGAAGCCCCTCGCCCACAGGTTCTCGGGAAAGGTGGCGCGGACCAGCACATAGGCCATCGCCGTCAGCAGGCCACCACCGAAGCCCTGCACGAAACGGCCGGCGACGACCTGGCCCATCGTCGGCGCCAGCGCACAGGTGAGCGCGCCCAGGCCGAAGATCGCCGCACCGGTGCAGAACACCGTGCGCGCACCCAGGATCGAGGTCAGGTAGCCAGTGCAGGTCGCCGCCACGATCGACGAGGCGAGGAAGGCGCTGGACGTCCAGCTCATCAGCGTGGCGCCGCCGAGATTGTCGACCACGCTCGGCAAGACCGTGGCCAGCATCAGCACGTTCATGGAATGCAGCAGCACGCCGCCCACAAGAACCGCCACCGCAGGCAGCCAGGCCGGACGCAGCAAGGCGCTCCAGCCGGTCTCGACCGTTTCCTCCGACATTTGAGATCGAATGACCATGTTCATGCCGTAGGGTCAAACGACCAGCGCTCATACCTCATCTGGGCGTGAGGTATGGGCTCCGACATAGAGGTCCGAAAATCGCGAGCGACGGCCGCTTGCACGTACTAGATTCGCGGCATGGAACTGCATGATCGCCGAACCTACTACCGCGCTTTCCAGAGCCACGACGCCCGCTTCGATGGCCGCGTCTTCGTGGGCGTGACCTCGACCGGCATCTACTGCCGGCCGATCTGCCCGGCGCGTCCCCCGAAGTTCGAGAACTGCCGCTTCTTCGCTTCGGCTGCCGCCGCGCAGGAGGCGGGCTTCCGCCCCTGCCTGCGTTGCCGACCGGAGATCGCGCCCGACCTCGCCTTCTGGCGCGGCACCGCCAACACGGTGAGCCGCGCGCTGGCGCTGATCGCCGATGGCGCGCTCGACGGCGAGGACAGCGACGTCGAGACGCTGGCCGAGCGGCTGGGCGTCGGCGGACGGCAGCTGCGCCGCCTGTTCCAGCGCCATCTCGGCGCCTCGCCCATCGCCGTCGCCCAGACGCGACGCGTGCTGTTCGCCAAGCAGCTCCTGCACGATACGCACCTGCCGATGGCGGAAGTGGCGCTGGCCTCGGGCTTCGGCAGCGTGCGGCGTTTCAACGAGACGTTCCGCGATTTGTTCGGCCGTCCGCCCAGTGCACTGCGGCGCAAGACCGGCGCCGACAATTCAGCCCGCGAGGGTGTAACGCTGAGGCTGGCCTACCGCCCGCCGTACGACTGGCCGGGCATGCTGGCAGCCCTGTCGTCGCGCGCCGCGCCGGGAGTGGAATCGATCGACAACAACACCTGGCATCGCCGCATCGATCTCGATGGCAAGCAGGGGCGCGTTGCGGTCGCCCATCTGCCCGCGCGCAATTCGGTGATGGTCACCATCCACTTTCCCTGCGTGAAAGCCCTGCCCTCGATCGTCGCGCGCGTGCGGCGGGTATTCGATCTCGGCGCCGACATCGCCACCATCGACAGCCATCTGGCGCGCGACCCCAAGCTGGCGCCACTGATCAGGAAGCGCCCCGGCCTGCGCGCGCCGGGCGACTGGGAGCGCGAGACGATGGCCGTCGTGCAGGACAATGCCCCACCGGCCTGGCGGCCCTGGTACGCCTACGCCCACCAACATCTCAGGATGGCGAATCATGGCTGATCCCCTCACCCTGCTGGTCGACCGGCTGCAGACCCCGATCGGCGAGCTGCTGATCGTGGCCGACCAAGCCGGCAAGCTGCGCACCATCGACTGGACCGATCACGAGGCGCGCATGCGCCAGCTGCTCGACCGCTACTACGGAAAAGGTGGCTATACGCTGCAGCCGGGGCGCGATCCGGGTGGCCTGACGAGTGCCATGCGCGCCTACTTCAAGGGCGACATCGGCGTGATCGATCGGCTGCCGGTCGACGAGAGCGCCGGCACGCCGTTCCAGCGCAGCGTCTGGCGGGCCCTGCGCAAGATCAAGAGCGGCAAGACCATCAGCTATGCCGAGCTGGCACGGCGCATCGGCAAGCCGAAGGCGGTGCGCGCTGCGGGCCTCGCCAACGGCCAGAACCCGATCAGCATCGTCGTGCCCTGCCATCGCGTGATCGGCTCGAACGGCACGCTGACCGGCTACGGCGGCGGCCTGCCGCGCAAGAAGTGGCTGCTCGAGCATGAAGGTGCTCTGGCTGCGAAGCTTTCCTGACACGACTTCCGCGACAAAACCCCCTATGGTCGCAATCGGGAGAGAATGACGCTCCCGCCGGATGACGATAAGCGGTGGCCGTGCTCTCCGTCGTTTTGTTTACGCTTGCCTTCCTTTGCCCGTTGCTGGGGTTCGCCATCGGCAGCGCGATGCGCCGTCGACTGCCGGAGCACCATCTTCACCGTGACGTCATCGACGTCATCAAGCTCGCCATGGGCTTGATGGCGACGGTGGTCGCGTTGACGCTCGGCCTGCTGATCTCCTCGGCCCACAGCCATCACGCCATGATCGAGGGCGAGTACAAGAAGATCATGGCCTACATCGACCATCTTGATCAGTACCTGGGCGCCTATGGACCCGAGACGCGGGAGATTCGCGCCCACCTGCGCCATGTCGCCGCCCGCACCTTCGAGGAGCGCTGGCCCGGCGAGGATTTCGGACCGTCGGGGCCGCCGTCGGAGGGCGGGCCCAACCGTTTCATCGACGGCCAGCGCCAACTCGTGGAGCTGCAGCCCACCAACGAGGTCCAACGCTGGTTCCGGGCCCAGGCATTGCAGGTCAGTACCGATCTCGCAAGGCTGCGCTGGCTGGTGGTCAGCCAGGAGACGTCAACCGCGCCCTTGCTGCCGATCTTCGTCCTGATCTTCCTCTCTGCCATCGCGATCTTCGGCGGTTTCGGCCTCTATGCACCGCCCAACGCCACCCTCTTCGCCGTGCTGGTCCTGCCGGCGCTCGCCATCGCGGGGGCAACGTTCCTGGTCATCGAGCTGAACAGCCCGTTCCACGGCCCACTGCAGATATCCAGCCGCGGCGCGCATGCTCTCATGCGATCGCTCGCCCAGTCCTTCTAGCCAGGTGACCCTCATGCGTTATGGCTTCTATCTCCCCACTCGCGGCCCCACCGCCACACGCGCCGACATCCTCCGGCTGGCGCGCGAAGGCGAACGTCTTGGGCTGCATTCGGCGATGATCGCCGATCACATCGTCTTCCCGGTGGAAAGCGAATCGCCCTATCCCTACACGCTCGACGGCAAGCATCCCGGCACGGGTGATGCGCTGGAGACCTTTTCCATCCTCGGCGTGGTGGCGGGCGCCACCGAGAAGCTGCGGCTCGTCACCTCCGTCCTGGTGCTGCCCTATCGCAACCCGGTGCTGACGGCGAAGATGGTGGCCTCGCTCGACGTGCTGTCGGGCGGGCGCGTCACACTGGGCGTCGGCGTCGGCTGGCTGAAGGAGGAGTTTGAAGCACTGGACAGTCCCGACTTCGAGCGACGCGGGGCGGTGACCGACGAATGGATCGCGATCTTCAAGCAGCTGTGGAGCCGCTCGCCCGCGAGCTTCGACGGCAAGTTCTACAAGTACAGCGACATTCGCTGTGAGCCGTTTCCCCTGCAGAAACCGCATCCGCCGATCTGGGTCGGCGGCCATTCGAAGGCCGCCTTGCGGCGTACGGCGCGGCACGGCGACGGCTGGCACCCGGTCGGCGCCATCGCCGCCTCGCCATTGCCGCCGCAGGAGATGAAGGCGCACCTGCAGACCTTGAAGCAGATGACCGAGGCCGTGGGGCGCGACTTCTCCAAGCTCGCCATCTCCTACAAGGCGCCGCTCTACGACACCAGCGTGCCGGACCGCGATGGCACTCGCCGCAGCTTCTCCGGCACCGCCGACGAGATCGCGGGTGACATCCGCTCGTTTGCCGCCATCGGTGTGCACGAGCTGATCTTCGATTTCCGCGGCAACTCGATCGACGCCAGCATCGCGGGCCTGCAGCGCTTCGCGGCGGACGTGATCCCCCTGGTCAGCTAGTACGCCGCGATGGACCGCTCGTCAGTGGCAGCGTGATCCGCGGCATCCAATCACCGACGCTGACGATGGCGGGCGGCAGCACTTTCGCCATGTCGCGCTCAGTATGGTCGTGCAACGGACCGGTGAAATTGCATGTTTCTGACACGCATCGTGTCTTGATCACACGATCGCCACACGTGACGCGCCGTAATCCCCGCCAGCGGGTTGACGGATGAAGCTACCGCCTTAGATAGAGATCAGCGCCGTGCCGCACGACCGCGATCATCGTCGGCCATCGACCACTCTCGCGTGGGAGGCGCAAGAACGACCAACACCTCTGCCTGAACGTAACCTCCAACCAGAGGAGTGTGCGATGAAGATGAATTCCGCACAAATCCAGCAGACCCTGCACACGTTGAATACCGCGGAACTGAATGCCGAGGCCATTCCAGCGGGGCATCCAATGATGTCTCAGCTCGAACGTCTGTTCGGCGATCACACCTACTTCCTCGACAGCCGCGGCCTCAACATCGTGGAGCCTGTCGCGGCCGGAAACGACGGCCGGCTGGGCGTCGTGGTCAATCTTGCAAGCTGGACAGATTCGCGCGCGGAAAGCCTTCAGCCACATCAGCCCGAGCCGACCGAAACGGTGGTCGATCTCGAAGCCGACAGCCGCCACTGATCATCAGAAAGGAAAGCCAACATGAAATCGACCATCGGCTTTTGCGCCATGACTCTCGCCGCGACCGGCCTCTTCCTCGCGCCCGCCATCCATGCCCAGACGCAGACGCCGCCGCCCATAACGAAGCCCGACCGACCGGGGCCGGCGGCGGACATTTCCGAGCAGAAGCTCGACGCCGCGGCCAAGGCGGTGAAGAACGTGTCAACCATCAGGGACAGCTACGAGCAGAAGCTGGTCAAGGCGCCGGCCGATCAGAAGGCCAAGCTGGCCGACGAAGCCAGCGACGCCATGGCCAAGGCCGTCAAGGACCAGGGCCTGTCGGTGGAAGAATACACGAACATCATCGAGGTCGCGCAGGCCGACCCCGTCGTGCGCAACAAGCTGCTTCAGCGGTTGAAGTAAGCTCGGAGCTGGGGCGCGCCACGCCAGTGGCGCGCGCCCAGCGCCTACGCCGCGAGCTTGATGCCGAACGACTGCAGGCTGGGTGTGATGCGCTCGGTGAGCAGCCCGACCTTGCGCAGGTTGCGGACCAAGCCGTCATGCAGGTCGCGGCGGAAGTACTTGCGGAAGGCCGTCTCGTCGCCGCCGGCCGCGCGCTCGCGCCGGAACTGCTTGATCTCGTCGACCTCGGCCTTGCCGAAGCCCATCTCCTGGTAGGCGCCGACCGGGAAGATGCCGCCCAGCGTGCGGCTGAGCGCCCACACGGCGAAATCCTCCATCTCGCGACGCTCGGCCTCGCTCGCCTGGCCGACGATCTCGGGCAGCGACAGCATGGCGAAGCCCATGTGGCGCGCCTCATCCTGCAGGATGCGCCGGCAGACCTGGCGCAGCACCGCATCCTTGGACGATTCCGCCAGCATGCGGAACAGCGACACCGCGAAGGTCTCGGCGACAAGCTGCAGGCCGATCGTCTTCAGGTGCCATGACGACGTGCCGAGCAGCGTGTCGAAGATCTCCTTGACGTTGCCGCCGAGCCCATAGCTTTCTCCGTTCAGCCTAAGCTCGAGATAGCGCTGCAGCACTTCGTTGTGCCGCGCCTCGTCGACCACCTGGGTGGCCTGAAAGAGCTTGGCGTCCTGGCCCTGCACGTTCTCGACGAGCTGGCTGCACAGCAGCATGGCGCCATGCTCGCCGGCCACCAGGGTGGACAGCCGCCAGCGCGTGACGCGGCGGTTCAGCTCGACCCGGTCGGCCTCGGACATGGCGTCCCAGAAGCGCGTGCCATGGATGTCGACGAGGTCGTCGGAGATCAGACCGCCGTCGCCCTCGAGCGGCACCGACCAGTCGATGTCGGTGGCGGCGTTCCATTGGTCGATCTTGGCCTGCTCGTAGAGCCGGCGCAGGTCGGCCTGCTCAGTGGCGTAATCGTGGAGAAAGTGCGCCGTGTTGTGAGTGTCGACTTGATGCCCGTTGGCCACCCGTTCCTCCATGTCGTGCTTTGGAAGAAGGGTAAACCTAAAATTTGTTAGAAACTAGACCGCCGGATGCACATTGCGCCTGCTCAGTCGCAGGAGCGAAGCGGTTGCCCGGTCGTCCTCGGCAGGCTGGTAAACCACGCTGAAAAGCGTGCGGGCCTTGGCCAGAGCCTCTTCGAAACCCTTCTGGTCGCTCTCGAAGGAGTCGAAGCCGCAGCGCAGCATGAACGGCAGCTGGTCCTGCAGCACGCCGCCGGTGGCCCTGAGCTCGCCGGTATAGCCCAGCCGGCCTCGCAGCAAGCGGGCCTGGCTATAGGCCCGGCCGTCGCTGAACTTGGGGAAGTTGAGAACGATCAGGCGCAGCCGTCCGACATGCGGCGCCAGGTCCTCGACCGGATCGGTGTTGGCGAGCGACACGGCGGGCCAGGCCGGCCGCTGCTGCCATTCGACGAACGGCAATGGCTCGAGGATGGTGGCGCTCACCGTCTCGCTAAACAGCGGCATAGACTCGCTCCTTGAACGGTTGGGCGCCGATGCGCCGATAGGTGTCGACGAAGCGCTCGCCGTCGCCGCGATTGTCGAGATAGGTGTGCACCATGGCGTCGACCGCCTCGACCACCTTGTCGGCGGTCACGGCCGGACCGAGGATCGCGCCGATCGCCGTCTTGCCGAAGTCGACGTCGCCGCCCAGGCTCAGCTGGTAGAGCTCGACTCCGTTCTTGTCGACGCCGAGGATGCCGATGTGGCCGACGTGATGATGGCCGCAGGCATTGATGCAGCCCGAGATCTTGATCTTCAGGTCGCCGATGTCGTGCTGACGCGCGAGCCCGGCGAAGTGGTTGGAAATGCGCTGCGCCACCGGGATCGAGCGCGCATTGGCGAGCGCGCAATAGTCGAGGCCCGGGCAGGCGATGATGTCGGTGATCTTGCCGACATTGGCCTCGGCAAAGCCCAGCCGGCCGAGCGCACGCCACACTGCGGGCAGATCCTCGACCGCGACATGCGGCAGGACAAGGTTCTGCTCGTGGCTGACGCGGATCTCGCCCTGGCTATAGGCATCGGCGATGTCGGCCACGCCTTCCATCTGCACGGCACTGGCATCGCCCGGCGGCGCGCCGGCCGGTTTCAGCGACGCCGTGACGATGCGGTAGCCCGCCATCCGATGCGGCGCGACGTTGGACTTCAGCCACAGCGCGAAGTCGCGGTCTTCCAGCTTCAGCCCCTCGACCTCCGCCACGACGGCCGCCCGATGCGGCAGGGCTGGCGGCGCGAACTGGCGCGCGATCGCCTCAATGGTCTCGACCGGAAGCTTCAGCGCGCCATCCTTGATCGCGGCGTACTCGGCCTCGACCTCTTCGCGCATCTTCTCGGCGCCAATCTCGTGCACGAGAATCTTGATGCGCGCCTTGTAGAGGTTGTCGCGCCGGCCGTAACGGTTGTAAACGCGCAGCGTCGCCTCGAGATAGGCCAGAAGCTCGTCGCGCGGCAGGAACTCGCGCAGCGTCTTGCCGATCATCGGCGTGCGCCCGAGGCCACCGCCCACGATCACCTCGAAGCCGACGTCGCCGGCCTCGTTCGCCCACAGGCGCAGGCCGATATCGTGCACGCGCACGGCGGCGCGGTCATTCGGCGAACCGGTGATCGCGATCTTGAACTTCCGGGGCAGGAAGCTGAACTCGGGATGCAGCGTCGACCACTGGCGCACGATCTCGCACCAGATGCGCGGATCCTCGATCTCGTCGATGGCCGCGCCGGCGTAGTGGTCGGCGGTGACGTTGCGGATGCAGTTGCCCGAGGTCTGCATGGCATGCATGTCGACTTCGGCCAGGGCGGCCAACGCGTCGGGCGCGTCCTCGAGCTTGATCCAGTTGAGCTGCAGGTTCTGGCGGGTCGTGAAATGGCCGTAGCCGCGGTCGTACTTGCGCGCGATGTCGGCGAGCTTGCGCAGCTGGCGCGACGACAGCGTGCCGTAGGGAATGGCGATGCGCAGCATATAGGCGTGGAGCTGCAGGTAGAGCCCGTTGGTCAGCCGCAGCGGCTTGAACTGCTCCTCGGTGAGCTCGCCCGCGATGCGCCGGCGCACCTGGTCGCGGAACTGTTCGACGCGCTCGCCGACCAGCGTGCGGTCGTAGTCGTCGTAACGATAGAAATGGGTATCAGGCATAACGCACCGCTTCGGCGGCGATGGCGTCGAAAGTGAGCCCCGAGGCGCGGATCTTCTCGCGCAGGCTTATCGGCTCGATGCGGCCGTCGTCGTCCTCGCTCACCGCCACCAGGAAGGGATCGATCACGCCGAAGGCTTCGGCACGGGCGCGCTCGAGCAGGATCTCGCCGCCGCGCTTGTCGCGTGCCACCGCGGCGCGCTCGAAGCGCGTCGTCCACTGGCCGGCGTCATCGAGGAAGACCACGACGCCGTCGACCAGGCGGTTGGCGGAGGCGACCGAGAGGTCGCCGCTCAGGTTCTTGGCCATCAGGACACCTTTGCCAAAGGCTGTAGTTCGGCTGCGGCCAGGGCGGCCACCTCGCCGACGATGATGAGGCTGGGGCCGGCGTCGCCACGGGAATGGCGGGCGGCGAGCCGCGCCAGGTCGGAGAGACGGCCGGTCGAGACCCGTTCATCGGGCCGCGTGCCGTTCTCGACGATGGCAACCGGGGTGGTGGGATCGGCACCGGCGCCCAGCAGGCGATCGCGTACGGAGGCGGCCTCCGTGGCGCCCATGTAGATGGCGAGCGTGTGGCCCTGCGCGGCAAGCGCCGGCCATGTGGCCTCGCGGCTGCCCTCGGCGCTGTGGCCCGAGACGAAGGTGACGGCCGAGGCGAGCTTGCGATGGGTCAGCGGAATGCCGACCGACGCCGCGCAGCCCAGCGCCGCGGTGACGCCGGGCACGATCGCGACGGGCAGGCCCGCCGCGCGCAATGCCTCGAGCTCCTCGCCGCCGCGGCCGAAGACGAAAGGATCGCCCGCCTTCAGGCGAACCACCGTCTGGCCGGCGCGTACGCGACGGACCAGCTCGGCGTTGATGTCGTCCTGCGTCCAGCGGGCGTGACCCTTGCGCTTGCCAACGGACACCAGCTCGGCGTCGCGACGCGCGCGTGCCAGCACCGCCGGCGGCACGAGATCGTCGTGCAGGATGGCGTCGGCCTCGCGCAGCAGCTGCGCGGCCTTGAGTGTCAGAAGATCGGGATCGCCGGGGCCGGCGCCGACGATGTGGGCGATACCCACGGGCGCCAGCCGGCGGCGGGCATCATCCAGCTCGCCGAGCGCGGTGCGCCGCGCGCCGGCATCGTCGCCGGCCAGGACCAGGCGCGCCGCCGGTCCCTCGACCAGCCGGCGCCAGAAGGTGCGGCGGCGGGCGGGATCGACGATGAGCGCATTGACCTGGGCGCGGAAGGTCGCGGCCAACTTGGCCAGGTTGCCGATGCGCTCGGGCAGCACCGACTCGATGCGGCCACGCAGGGTGGCGGCGAGCGTCGGCGAGGCGCCACCGGTCGAGATCGCCACCACGACGTCGTCACGATCGACGATCGCCGGCAGGATGAAATCGCAGAGCGCCGGCCGGTCAGCCACGTTCACCGGCACGCCCAGTGATTTGGCGACCCGTTGGGCGACCGTGTCGTGCTCGAGATCGCCGGTGGCAACGAAGACGACGGCCGCGCCGCGCAGGTCATCGACCCGGACGTCTTCAAGCTGGCGTACAAGGGCGCCGGCCGAGCGCGCCAAGGCGGCGCGACGGTCGGCCGCGGGCCCCTCGCCCACCACCACGACCCTGCGGCCTGAAAGATCGAAGAACAGCGGCAGGTGCTTCACAGCACGGCGACCCGCAGCAGGACGTTGAAGCCCAGCATGGCGGCGGCCTGGCTGGCGGCGAATACCCAGGGCCTGGCCCCGGGATGACGGTCGAAAAACTGGGACATACGCAAGACTCCCGCCTGATCTTCTCGATCTGGCGTGTCTTCGCACATTCGCCATGACTTGAATTACCGAAGGTCCGGCGCGGGAGAGCATTTCCTGCCGCCAGCCCCCCGGCAGAAGAAATTTTTCCTCCCCTTGACGGTCCGTAGATCCTTCCTAAATCAGGGCTGTCCCCCGTGCCCATCCCGGGGCGGGGGCGTCAAACACATCGCTCACTGGAGGATGATGACTATGCGAACCATCGACTATTCGCCGTTTTATCGCGCCACCGTCGGCTTCGACCGGGTTTTCGACCTGCTCGATTCGGTGGCCAGCCAGTCCGGCTCCAACGGCTACCCGCCGTACAACATCGAAAAGTCGGGCGACAACGCCTACAAGATCGTGATGGCGGTGGCGGGCTTCGCCGAGGCCGAACTGAACGTGACCCAGAAGGAGAACGAGCTCCTGGTCACCGGCCAGACCGCGCAGAACGGCCAGGACGACAAGCAGTATCTCTATCGCGGCATCGCCGGCCGTAACTTCGAGCGCCGCTTCCAGCTCGCCGACCACGTGAAGGTCGTCGGTGCGAAGCTGGCCAACGGCCTGCTGACGATCGAGCTGCAGCGCGAGATCCCGGAGGAGAAGAAGCCCCGTGCGATCCCCGTCGAGGCGGCCAAGCCGGCCCTGACGCACTAACCGTCAAGCTTGCTCAAGTGAGGGAGGCGTTGCGGGCAACCGCAGCGCCTTTTTCGTTGCGGCCGCGCGGCACGGGCCGGACAATGCCGGCATGACCCTATCCGCCCAGCTCACCCATTTCGGCGTCCATGCGACCGATCTCGACCGCATGGTCGACTTCTACACGCGCGTCATGGGCTTCGTGATCAGCGACCACGGCACCGGCCGCTCCGGCGCGCGCGTGGTGTTCATGACGCAGAACCCCGAATGCCATCACCAGTTCGTGCTGTTCGACGGCAAGCCGGCGGATCTCTCGTACAATCCGGTGAACCAGATCTCCTACCGGCTCGATTCGCTCGACACGCTGAAGGGCTACCGCCGAACGCTGATCAAGGAAGGCATCACCGAGCATCGCCTGACCGACCACGGCAACGCCTGGGCGCTCTACTTCAAGGACCCCGAGGGCAACCCGGTCGAGCTCTATGTCGACTCACCCTTCTACACACCGCAGCCTTGCGGCGAGCCGCTCGACCTCGATCAGTCCAACGACGAGATCCTGCGCCGCACCGAAGCCATGTGCCGCAGCCGGCCGCGCTTCATGAGCCGCGAGGCCTGGATGCAGGGCATCCAGGCAAAACTCGACGCGCGCTAAAAGCCGTCAGCCGCGCAGCGCCCTGCCCTCCTGCGGCTCCATCGGGTCGCGGTAGCGCTCGATGTGAGCCCAGCCGCCAGAAACGGGTAGACCAGGACCGCGACGGAAGACGTTTTCCGTATGGGTTTTCGCAAAGCGGCCGGCGGCCCGGCGAACGAACTCAGGTCGTCCACCAGGCGCCGGCCGGGTAATCAGCCGCTACTTTTGAGCGTACTTGCCGCCGGTCTGCGGCGTGTGCGGGCCCTCGCCGCCCTTGTCCTTGTGCTGCGAACGCGTGGTGCGCGCCCAGGTGCGCTTGTGCTCGTCCTTCACGTTGAACTTCAGCGTGCCGACCTTCTCGACGGTGAGCTCGATCTTGTCGCCATCCATGAACGAGTTCAGGCCGCGATGGTTGGTCCCGGTGGCGAGGATGTCGCCGGGATTGAGGGTGTGGATCGAGCTCACCCATTCGATGCAGCGCGGAATGTCGTGCGCCATGTCGTTGGTGTTGAACTTCTGCATCACCTGACCGTTGTTGCTCAGCGTGATGTTGAGGTTCTGCGGGTCGGCGATCTCGTCGGCGGTGACGATCCATGGGCCGATCGGCGCGAAGGTGTCGCGCGACTTCATCTGGAAGAAGACGTTGCCCGGCGGCGGCAGGCCGCGCGCCGAGCCGTCGATGAAGCAGGTGTAGCCGAAGATGTGCTTCATGGCGTCAGCCTGGCTGACGCGCGTCGCGGGCTTGCCCATCACCAACGCAAGCTCGGCCTCGCCTTCGAAGATGCTGGCCGGCACGTCGGGCAGCACCATGGTGTCGCCGTCGCCGATCACCGCCGACGCCGCCTTGTGGAAGGCGTTGATCTGCGGCTTCTCCTTCAGCGTGCCGTCCTCCATGTAGTTCACCGCCATGCAGACGATGTTGCCCGGCTTCGGCACCGGCGGGCGCAGACGCACGTTCTTGAGCGGCGTGCCGGTGCCGTCGTTTGCCGCCTTCTCGACCTTGGCCTTGTAGCTGCCCCACTTGGCGATCAGCCCGATGATCAGGTCGCGGCTGTCGATGTGCGGGATGTCCTTCACCGCGTCGGTGATGTCGACCACGGCGTCACCCTTGATGACGCCCAGGCGATAGTCGTTGAAATAGCAGAGCTTCACTTCTTGTCTCCCCCTTCGAACACCTTCTTGGCGACGTTGGCCGCCGACATGGCGACCGGCCAGCCGCCGTAGAAGGCGAGATGCGTGATCACTTCCAGCAGTTCTTCCTTGGTGACACCGTTGTTCAGCGCGCGCTGGAAGTGGCCAACCTGCTGCTCGGTGCGATTGAGCGCGATCAGCGTGGCGCAGGTGATCAGGCTGCGGTCGCGCTTGGAGAGGCCCTTGCGCTCCCAGACGTCGCCGAACAGCACATTGTCGGTCAGGTCCACGAGCTTGGGCGCGAACTGGCGCAGCGCATCGCGGGCGGCCGACGAATCGGCGGGTCGATTGGACATGATTTCCTCCTCCTTGGGTGAACTGATGGATCAGGGGCTGGCGTGGCCGATGAAGCGCTCGGGCGGCCGCTCGCCCCACTGCGACTGGAAGCCCTCCTCCACGCTCAACAGATGGCCGCCGTTGGCGGCGTTGAGGCGGTCGGTGTCGGCCCAGCGCTCGTGCACGCGGCCCCATGGATCGCTCCAGTAGTCGTAGACCTGGCTGCCCAGCAGATGGCGGCCGATGCCCCACATGTGCTCGTACTTGCCGACGTTCTTGATGTGCTCGTGGTCCTGGAAGACGGCGTCGATGTCCTGCGCCTCGTAGGAGACGTGGTTCAATCCGGTCTTCTCGTTGTGCACGCAGAACAGCACGTGGTGGTCGACGTATTCGTCGCCGCGATCGAGCCGGCTGAAGGCGCCGATCACGTTCTCCTTGTCACCGGCATAGACGTCGTCGGAGCGGATCATGCCCAGCGTCTCGCGGAACCACGCCACGGTCTCCTTGACCTTGGGCGTCGACAGCACGCCGTGCCCGATGCGCTGGATCAGGGTCGGCGACTTGGCGAGCCGCATCAGACGTCCCTTGCGGGCCAGCGGATTGCCGCCGGTATTCACCGGGTCGCGCTCGACCTTGGTCGGCGGCACGCTCGACATGCCGTGGATGACCTCGATCTGGTAGCCGTTGGGCTCTTTCAGGCGCACCCGCTTGCCGCCGCCCGGCTCGTTCAGCGTCTCGATGCCCGAGGCGCCTGGCAGCTTGGCGAGCCGCTTCAGGTCGTCCTCGCTCGCGGCGTGATAGGCGAAGCCAATGAATTTGGTGCCGCCCTTGTGCACGGCATGCAGATGATGGTGCCCGTCGGCGCCGCGCATGTAGAGCGCGTCCGAGGTGCGCTCGGCCCGCACCAGGCCGAAGTGCGTGAGAAATTCTTCCATCGCGTCGAGGTCAGGCGCTTCCATGCGCGGGAAGGCGAATTCGGCAGCTTTGATCGCAACCATGGTTTCCTCCAGTTCTCAAACGGACTTGAATTTGTCGGGCAGGCGCTCCTCGTTGCCCAGCGCAACGCGGCGCACACCGTCGCTGTCGGGGCTGGCCGGGAAGCCGATGGCAGCGCGCGGCGCCGGCACCTCAACCACCTTGTTGGACAGGCGGCCGACCCCGGTCACCTCGACGTCGATCGTATCGCCGACTGCGAGGGGACGCGAGTTGGCGGGCGTGCCGGTAAGCAAAATGTCACCGGGCAGGAAGGTCATGTGGCGCGCCAGGTCGGCGATCAGGTAGCCGCAGTCGAAGATCTGTTCGCTGATCGCGCCCTCCTGCACCATCTTGCCGTTCTTGTAGGAACGCAGGGTCGACTTGCGCACGTCGACGCCCGAGACCAGGCCCGGCCCGACCGGGCAGAAGCCATCCATGCCTTTTACGCGCAGCATGGAACCGGCGTCGGTGTCGCGGAAGTCGTGGCAGCCGAAGTCGTTGGACGGCGCGAAGCCCGCGATGCAGTCCCACGCCTCCTCGGCCGAGACGTTGCGCGTGACCTTGCCAAACACGACGGCCATCTCGCCCTCGTAGTTCACGTACTTGTACCCCTTGGGCTTGATCAGCTCGCCCTTGTGGGCGTTGAGCGCGGTCAACGGCTTCTGGAAGTAAGTCGGCGACTTGGGCGGTGTGCGGCTGTTGTTGAACTCGAAGTAGCGCGAGATGTAGTTCACGTGCACGCAGATGATCTTGGTCGGCGTGCAGGGCGGCAGGTGCACGACCTCGTCCTCGCCGCAGGTGCGGCCGTCGGAGAACACGATGCGGCCGTCCTTGAACTCGACCCAGTACTCGCTGCCGTCCTTCACGACATGCCGCACTTCCTTGCGCGGACCTTCCAGAACGCTCATCTAAACGATCTCCCCTTCAACGCATGTTCGCGCGCAACCACTGGACGGTAGCTGCCACCGCCTGGTCGTCGATGCCGTAGAAGCCGTGATAGTGCGACGCCCCACAGGCATCGGCCGAGCTGCTCCTCGGGCCGCCGCCTTCCAGGGTGACGATGTCGACCTTGGGCGCGCCGGTCAGCAGCGCCTTGAACCGGTCGGCATCGGCCGGCGCCGACACGCGGCAGGAATCGAGTCTGTGGCGCAACAGCATCACCGGCACGTTGATGCGGCTCATGTCGCCCATGCTGCTGGCACTGCCGCCGCCTTCACTGCCCATCAGCGTGCCCGATGAAATCACGGCCGCATCGGGCCGCACGGCCGACTGCTTGGCGAACACGGCCACCACCGGCAGCGATCCGCGACTGGTGCCGACGATGGCGACCGGAGGGGCCACCTTGCGCGCCTCGGCAACCACCGCGGCGACGTCATTGGCATAGTTGGCCGTGAAGCGATAGCTGCGGGTGCCGCGCTGATCGCCGGCTATGTCGGGAACAAACACCGCGTAGCCCGCCTTCACGTAGGCAGCGCGCGTGCGCACCAGATGGTTCTCGCGCAGGCCGCTGCCGATATTGCCCTGGGCATCGATGTCGAGCACGCCATCGCCGCCCGCCATCAGCACCACGCTGCCGACCGGCGCCGCCGGCCGGTCGACGAGCACGCGCAAGGTGGCGCCGGGCCGCGGCGTCAGCGTCAGCACGGTCTCTGCCGCCGAGACAGGCAGCGCCGTCGCGACCAGCAGCAGGATCAGAAGGGCAGCGCGTACCATCAGCCGGCCTTCGCGTCCTGGATGGCGCGCCAGACGTTCTGCGCCGTGGCGGGCATCGCGACATCCTTGACGCCGAGCGGCGCCAGCGCGTCCATGATGGCGTTCATCACCACCGGCATGGCGCCGACCGTGCCCGCCTCGCCCGCGCCCTTGGCGCCAAGCGGATTGTACTTCGTCGGCACCGGGTTGCTCTTGACCTCCATGTTCGGGATCATCTGGGCGTGCGGCATGGCGTAGTCGAGGAAGCTCGCGGTCAAGAGCTGGCCCGATTGCCTGTCCCACACGACCTGCTCGCACAGGATCTGGCCGATGCCCTGCGCAACGCCGCCATGGATCTGCCCCTTCAGCCCGATCGGGTTCATCACCGTGCCGACATCGTCGACCACGAAGTAGCGGTCGGGCGTGACGTCGCCGGTCTCGGGATCGACCTCGACCTCGCAGATATGGCAGCCGTTGGGGAAGGTATCCTTCTGGCCGAGGTAGGTGGCGTTCTCGTACAGCCCGCCCTCGAAGCCTCCTTTTGGCCACTTGGTCGGATTGAACGCCGCCATCGCCACCTGCTTCAACGACACGCTCTTGTCCGTGCCCTTGACGGTGAAGTTGCCTTCCGTGAACTCGATGTCCTGCTCGCCTGCCTCGAGCAGCTGACCGGCGAGCTTCTTGCCCTTGTCGATCACCTTGCCGGCGGCCATGAACAGGGCCGAGCCGCCCAGCACCGTCGAGCGCGAGCCGTTCGTGCCCATGCCGAAGGCCACGCGATCGGTGTCGCCGTCGATGTATTGCACGTCCTTGGGATCGATGCCGAGCCGCTCGTGCAGGATCTGCTTGAACATGGTCTCGTGGCCCTGCCCCTGGTTCTTGGTACCCATCAGCAGGGCAGCCGTACCGCTGGGATTGAAGCGGATCTCGGCATACTCCGGCTGCGCCGTGCCCGCCGCCTGTTCGATGGCATTGACGATGCCGAGCCCGCGCAGCCGGCCGCGCTTCTTCGACTCCGCCTGGCGCGCCGCAAAGCCCGCGACGTCGGCCATCTTCATGGCCATGTCCATGTTCTTCTCGAACTCGCCGCAGTCGTAGAAGGGCCCGACCGGGCTTTGATAAGGCAGCGCCGATTCCGGCAGCATGTTCTTGCGCCGCAGTTCGACGCGGTCGACGCCGAGCTCGCGCGCCGCATCGTCGATCAGCCGCTCGATCAGGTAGATCGCCTCCGGCCGCCCCGCGCCGCGATAAGGCGCTGTCGGATTGGTGTTCGACAGTACGCCCACGACATTGATGTAGGCCTTGGGGATCGAGTAGACGCCCAGCACCGTGCCGATCATGCCGAACGGCGACAAGAGGTTGCGGTCGGAGCCGACATAGGCGCCGATGTTGGCCAGCATGTTGAGACGCAGCGCGACGAACTTGTTGTCCTTGTCGAGGGCGAGCTCGATCTCGCCGATATTGTCGCGGCCATGCTCGTCGGCCATCACCGCTTCACTGCGTTCGCAGGTCCATTTCACCGGACGCAGGAGCTTGCGCGCCGCCCACAGGGTCAGGCGGTGCTCGACATACTGCCAGCCCTTGGTGCCGAAGCCGCCGCCGACGTCCTGGGCGATCACCCGCATCTTGCTCTCGGGCACCTTGAAGACGTTCTGCGCCAGCATGTTGCGCACACGATGGGGATACTGGACGTCGGCGTAGAGGATCAGGCGATCCTCACCCTGGTCGTAGACGCCAAGCGTGCCGCGCGGCTCCATGTACTGCGCATGCACGCGGGTGATCACGTAGCGCCGCTTGATGACCTTGGCCGCGCCCTTGATTGCCTCGTCGGTGGCGGCCTTGTTGCCGCGCTCGACGTTGTTGGAAATGTTGTCCGGGCAGTCGTCCCACACCGCGGGCGCACCGGGCTTCACCGTGTCCTCGGTGCTGGTGACCGACGGGATCGCCTCGTAGTCGATGTTGACCAGTTCGGCCGCATCCTTGGCCTCGGCCAGCGTATCGGCGACCACCATCACCACCGGATCGCCGACATAGCGCACGCGGTCGGTCACCAGCGGCGGACGCTGCGGCGCGTACATCGGCTTACCGTCGGGCCGCTTACGCGGCATGTTGGCCTTGGGCATGCCGAGGCCGTCAGCCACCACGTCGTGGCCGGTCAGGACGGCGGCGACACCCGGCGCTTTCCTCGCCTCTTCCACGTCGATCGCGCGGATCTTGGCGTGGGCATGCGGCGAGCGCACGAACACCGCGTAGGCCTGGCCGGGCAGATTGACGTCGTTGATGTAGCGGCCCTGGCCGCGCAGCAGGCGCGGATCCTCAAAACGCAGGACTGGCTGACCGATACCGTACTTGCTCATGATATTCTCCGTACTGCGCGCACTTTACGACTGGTTGACGACATGGGCGAGCGGCCGCCAGCGCGCCATGTCCTGCTCGACGCGGGCGCGGAATTCACTCGGTGTGCTGACCCGCGTGTCGTTGCCCAATTCCTCGAGCTTGCCTTTGATCTCCGGCCGAGCCATCGCCTGGCGAAGCGCCTCGTACAGACGATCGCGCAGCGCCGGCGGCAGGCCGGCCGGCGCAGTGAAACCTGCCTCATGAGCGGGCCAGAGGCCCGCAGTCCCAAAGCGCATGACGCAAAGAGCTTCATGCCTTCCTCCGCCGGGTGACGCGCGCACCGCCGTCCATCGTCAGGCCCGGCACTTCCGACGCCGCCTGCTCGACCGTGGTGCGGATGTGCTTCTCGATCAGGGCGCAGGAGAGGTCGACGTTGCGCGCCAGGACCGCGTCGCGCAGATCCAGGTGCTCGTTCCGCCGCCGCGAGCGGGCGTGGATCATGGTGAGCCAGTGATAGCGTCGCGCCTGGTCGAACAGCTCGCTGCGGAAATGCAGCGACCACGGCGACGTACAGGTCGCCACCAGGGAATCGTGGAAGCGCTTGTGCCGCTTGCCCCACTCACGCTTGACGCTGACCGCGTCGTCAGTCTTGGGCGGTGCCAGCTTGCTCAGCAGGAAGTGGGAGCTGACGATCTCGGCTTCCCAGGCGTCGGTGCCGTGGCGGATCGCGTCGGCAAGCGTCCGCGTCTCGAGATAAACGCGCAGCTCGGAAAGATCGAGGAAATCGGCCAACGAAATCGGCGCCACGCTGAAGCCGCGGCCGGCCTCGGTTCGCGCCAGGCCTTCCGAGACCAGGTGCGACAGCGCCTCGCGCAGGGTGCCGACCGAGGTGTCGTAGCGCTGGCGCAGCTCGCCGAAGCGCAGGCGCTGGTCGGGCTTCAGCACGCAGCACAGGATGTCCTCGCGCATGCGGCGCAGCACGTCGAAGGTCGCGGCATCCTCGGCCAGCACGTCTTGCGGCGCCGTCGTGGCGGCGGCGCGGTCGGTGAGGTCGGGCATCTTCAGGATCTTGGCCATGGTGTCCTCAAACGCCGAGATAGGCTTCGCGGATGTGGGGTTGCTGCAGAAGGTCGGCCGGCAGGCCGGTGCTGACGATGCGCCCCTGCTCCAGCACATAGGCACGGTCGGCGACGTCGAGCGCCTTCAGGACGTTCTGCTCGACGAGCAGCACGGCGGCGCCGTCCTGGCGCACGCGGGCGATGATGTCGAACATGTCGTCGACGATGGTCGGCGCCAGGCCAAGCGACGGCTCGTCGAACAGGACGATGCGCGGCCGCGCCATCAGGGCCCGGCCGATCGCCACCATCTGCTGCTGGCCGCCCGACAGCTCGCCGGCGGGCTGGTTACGCTTTTCGCGCAGGATGGGGAACAGGCCATAGACGCGGTCGAGCGATTGCTGGCGATGGACGCGCGCCGCCGCGAGATAGCAGCCGAGCTCGAGGTTCTCCTCGACCGACATCTTGGCGAAGAGTCGCCGGCCTTCGGGAACCAGTGCGATGCCGTGGCCGCAATAGCCGTGGGCGCGCACCGATGTCATGTCGGTGCCGTCGAAGCGCAGCTCACCCTTGCGGCAACGCAACAGACCCGCCATGGCGTTGATCAGGGTGGTCTTGCCCGCGCCGTTGGGGCCGATCACCGACACGATTTCACCGGCATCGACGTCGAGCGAGACGTCCCAGATCGCGGTGGCGTCGCCGTAGCCGATATGGAGGTTGCGGGCTTCAAGCAGCATAGGCTTTGCCCAGGTAGATGCTGACGACGCGCGGATCGCGCATGACTTCGCGCGGCTTGCCGAGCGCGAAGAGCTTGCCCTCATTCAGGACGGCGACCCGGTCGGACAGCTCTACGACCGCGCGCATCAGGTGCTCGACGAACACGATGGTGGCGCCCTGGGCGCGGATCGCGCGGACCAGGCGGATGGCATTGTCGATCTCGGTCGGGTTGAGGCCCGACAGCACCTCGTCGAGCAGCAGGAGCTTGGGCCGTGCGGCGAGCGCCCGCGCCAGCTCGAGGAACTTGCGCTCGTGCAGGTTCAGGCCGGCCGGCAGCACGTCCTCCTTGCCGCCGAGACCGGTGAAGCCGATCCAGTGCCGCGCCTCGTCGCGGATCTCGGCCTTGGAGCGCACCGGTCCGCCGAAGGTGGCGCACAGCGCCACGTTGTCGAGCACCGTCATGTTGGCGAACGGCCGCGGGATCTGATAGGTGCGCGCCACGCCGCGGCGGGCGATCTCATGCGCCGGATCGCGGCCGATCTCCGCGCCATCGAGCGTGATGGTGCCGCTGCTCAGCGGATAGAATCCCGAGATGACGTTGATCAGCGTCGTCTTGCCCGAGCCGTTGGGCCCGACCAGGCCGAAGATTTCGCCCTCGTGCACGTCGAGATCGACACCGGCCAGCGCCTGCAGGCCGCCGAAGCGCTTGGTCACGCCCCTCACCTGCAGGATCGAGTGTTCGCTGATCTGCGGTGCAGTAGTCGGGACGACCGGGGCCACTTCAGCTCGTGTCGCCACGGGCGCCACTCGACGACGCTTCAACCAGGCCTGAAAGGCGGGAATGACACCATCGGGCAGCCACAGAATGGCGGCAATCAAGATCAGGCCGACGATGGCGCGACCCATGATCGCCTCGCCGCCGCTGATGAAGGCGTAGAGCAAGGCGGTGATGGCAGTGGCGCCGATCGCCGGCCCCAGCCAGTGGCGCGCCCCACCCAGCACGCTCATCAGCACGACATAGAGACCCACGGTAAGCTCGAAGGTGCCGGCCACGGTGATGAACCCGACATACATGGCATGGATGCCGCCCACCGCGCCGGCAATGGCGGCCGACAGCGCGAAGGCTGCGATCTTGTAGCGGAAGGTCGGCACGCCTTTGGCCTCGGCGACATCCTCGTCGTCATGGATGGCGAACAGGCCGAGGCCGAGGCGCGAGTGCACGACCCACCATGCCGTGGCGAGGGTGAGCACGCACATGGCGAAGCCCAGGATGTAGATCGTGCCGGTCGGCGTCGACATCAGAGCGGGCAGCGGCACGGCGCTCATGAAGACGCCGCCACCGCCATCGATCGGTGTATTGAGGATGATGGTGGCGATGACGAAGGTCACAGCGAGGGTGAGCAGCGCGAACAGCTCGCCGCGCAGCCGGCGCAGGCGGAACACCACGGCGCCGATGCCGGCGGCCAGCAAGGCCGCCAACAGAGCCGCGATCGGCACGGTGACGAGGAATGGCACGCCGAACTGGGTGGTGAGCGCTGCGGTCGTGTAGACGCCGACGCCGAAGAAGGCGGCGTGGCCCAGGCTGAAGTAGCCGGCGAAGCCGCTCAGCAGAGCCCAGCTCGTCGACAGCGAGACCCAGAAGAAGATGAGATAGATGAACGACTCGTAGAACGCCGGCATCTTCGCCATCGGCAGGAAGGCGAGCGCGACGATGGCGGCCGCAGCGGCCGCCTTGGGCAGATCGCGGGCGGCGTTCACAGCCATTCCGGATCCCACAGCAGGATGGCGATCAGTACCGAGAAGGACACGACCGGCGCCCAGGCCGGTGCGAAGATCGCCATGGCGATCGATTCCGAGGCGCCGATCAGCATGCCGGCCAGCAACGCGCCCAGTGGATTGCCGAGCCGGCCGATGATGACGACGGCGAACACCACGCCGAGCCAGGCCCAGATCTGCGCCGGCGCCAGCGTGGCGATCAGCGCGATGAAGGTGCCGGCTATGGCGGCATAGGCGGCACCCATGCCCGACAGCAGATAAGCGAGCTTCTTGTGGTCGACGCCGTAGGCCGCGGCGATGTCGGCGTCTTCGGCGGCGGCGCGCAGGGCCTTGCCGACATAGGTCTTGCGCAGCCACAGCCAGGTTCCCCAGGCCAGCACGCCCGCCACCATGCAGAGCGCGAGCTCGAGCACCGGGATGTAGAACGCGCCGACCTTGATCGACATGGTCGAGTAGTGCGTTTCGAAGCGGCGATAGTCGGCGGTCCAGTAGAGCTGGATGGCGACCTCGAGGATGACGGCGAAGCTGAAGGTGATCAGCAGCGAGGCAAGCTCGTTCACCTTGAAGCGGTCGAACAGCCAATGCTGCGCCAAGCCGATCATTAACATCACCGGCACGACCATCGCCGCCGCCCACCACGGCGCCACGTGATAGGTCGTGCCGAGCTCGTAGGTCAGGTAGGCGGCAAGGAAGGCGAGCGCGAAGTGGCTGAGATTGACCAGCCGCAGCAGGCCCCAGCTCAGGCTGAGGCCGAGCGCCAGCAGGCCATACATGCCGCCTGCCAGGACGCCGGAGATGAGAGCCTGGCCGAGGAGTGTTCCGGACGGCATACCTATTTCCTCCCCAGCGAAGCTGGGGAGGTGGCCCCGTCATACGGCGACGGAGGGGTCATGAACGCCAGTACTGATGCCCATGACCCCTCCGCCCGCTGCGCGGACACCTCCCCACGCGAAGCGTGGGGAGGAAGGGCAGGCTCAGGTCGCAATGAGCTTCACTCCCGGCGCGACGAACTGCTTCGGCCAGACCACTTTCCACTTCTTGTCCTGCACCTGGCGGATGAGCTGCGCCGGTTCGCCGTGATTGTAGAGACCATCGAACTTGGTCGGCCCGTAGACCGTGGTGACGACGTTCTTCTTCAGCCACGCGGCGATCTGCTTGTCCTCCAGGCTCTTGGCGCCATTCACGCCGGCCTCGAGGATCTGCCAGGCGGCGACCATGCCGGCGGCCTGCGCGTCGATGATGGCATAGGGCAGGTTAGCCTTGGTGGCGCGCTCCTTGTAGAGCTCGGCGATCTTCTTCATGCCGGGGCGGCTCATGAACGGCTCGTCGGGCTCGAGGAAGGTCGAGCACCAGACGAGGTTGCCGTCCGGCGACAACGCCAGCGGGCCGGGCGCGGGATAGAGGTGGAAGCTGGTCTTGGGCGTGTAGTCGAGCTTGCGCAGCGCCTCGAGAAGCTGGTTGCTCTCGAGCCCGAGTGAGCCGACCCACAGGAAGTCGGCATTGGCTTCCTTCACACGCGCGGCGATGGCGCCGAAGTCGCGATTGCCCGCTTCGTATTCGAGATAGAGCGGCACCTTCACGCCGCGCTTCTCGGCCTCGAGGCGCATGCCCTTGGCCATGAACTGCGCCGACGGGAACTTGCTGGTGACGATCACCATGCTCTTGGGCGGTGTCGGCAGGCTCGCCATCGCATCGAGGATGACGTTGGGATAGGTCTTGTCCGGCTCCGGCCCGAACGGCGTCGCAGGGAACGCCATGTCGTAGGTCTGCAGGTGGGGAATGCCCATGCTGCTCTGGATCATCACCTTGCCGTAGCGCTGGGCGACGCCCATCGCCGCCAGGATTGGCGCGGTGGCGTAGGGGCCCATGATCAGGTCGACCTTGTCGACGGTGATCAGCTTCTCGTAGAGGCTGCGCGCCACGTCGGGCTTGGACTGGTCGTCGAGCATGATGTACTCGACCGGCCGGCCGATGAAGCCGTTCCGGCTGTTGATGTCCTCCACCATGATCTCGGCGGCGATCTTGTGGATGATGGCGGTCTGGGCGAGGAAGCCCGTCAGCGACAGCGTGCCGCCGACCCTCACCGGTGCGCCCGACGGCGCCGCCCGCACGATCGCCGGCGCACCGAGCGCCGCCAGCCCGACAAATCCTCCCAACACGTGGCGACGGCGCCACGCACCCATCCGATGATTCATTGTTCCCTCCACACACCCCGGCGCGTCATTGTGTCGAGCACCGTTGTCCGGATGTTGGGACAGCGCCGGCGTGCTGTAAACGCTTTTTCGAAAGTTTCGAAACTTTCGAAGATCGTTACCGGCCGGTGACTCCGAGGAAGCGTTCGAGCGGTGCCGGATCGGCGAGCAGCGCGGCACTTTCGCTCTGATGCACGATGCGACCGCGCTCCAGGATCAGCGCGCGCTGGGTGATCGGCAGGATCTTCTGCGCGTGCTGCTCGACGATGATGGCCGCGAGCTTCTCCTCGCGCAACAGGCGCGTCAGTGCCGCGAGGAGTTCCTGCACGATGATCGGCGCCAGTCCCTCGGTCGGCTCGTCGAGCAGCAGCAGGCGCGGATTGGTCGCAAGCGCCCGGCCGATCGCCAGCATTTGCTGCTCGCCGCCGGACAGTGAGCCGCCGGACTGCCGGGCACGCTCTTTCAGTCGCGGAAAGAGGCCGAAGACGCGCTCGATGGTCCACGGCCCGGGCCGGGCCACGGCTGTGAGGTTCTCCTCGACGCTGAGCGAACGGAAGATGTTGCGCTCCTGCGGCACCCAGCCCACGCCCAGCCCGGCGCGCATCTCGGGAGCCAGCGTGCCGACCTCGCGGCCGCCAAGCGCGATCGAGCCGGCGAACCGGCGCGTGACGCCGACCAGCGTGTCCAGAAGCGTCGTCTTGCCGACGCCGTTGCGACCCAGCACCGCCAGCGCCTCGCCTTCGCCCAGGGCGAACGCCACGTCGGACAGCACGACAGCGCGGCCGTAGCCCGCCGACAGGTTTTCGACGGAAAGAAGATCAGCCATCGCGGCTCTCGCCAAGATAGACGGCGCGCACGCGCGGATCGGCCGCGATCGCCGCCGGCTCGCCTTCGACCATGAGGGCGCCGTCGACCAGCACCGAGATGCGTTTGGCGAAGGAGAACACCAGGTCCATGTCGTGCTCGATCAGCAGTACCGAGACATCGTCGGGCAGCGCGGCGATGGCGTTCAGGATGTCGCGCCGTTCGGCTTCGGGAACGCCCGCCGCCGGCTCATCGAGCAGCAGCACCTTGGGCGCGCAGGCGAAGGCCGCTGCGATCTCGAGCAGGCGCTGCTTGCCGTAGGGCAAGGTGTCGGTGGGCCGGTCGAGCACGTCGGTGAGGCCGAAGCGCTCGGCGACCTGATTGATCTCGGTGCTGACGCTTTCGTCGGCGCCGACGCGGCGGCGCCAGTCACGGCCAAGCTGCAAACGTTCGTCGACCGCCAGGGCGAGCGTCTCGAGCGGCGTGAGGTCGCCGAACAGCTGGTTGATCTGGAAGGTGCGCACCAGGCCGCGGCGTACCCGAGCCTCGGGCCGGAGCCGCGTGATGTCCTCGCCGCCCAGCACGACCCGGCCGGCCGACGGCGCGAGCACGCCGGTCAGCAGATTGACGAAGGTCGTCTTGCCGGCGCCGTTGGGTCCGATCAGCGCATGCCGCGCGCCATGCTCCAGGCGGAACGTCACGTCCTTGGTCGGCACGATGCCGCCGAAGCGCTTCACCAGGCCATGGGTTTGCAGTGCGGCGTCCATCACCGCCTCCCGCGCGCCAGCAACTGGCGCACTCCGCCGCCAATGCCGCGACTGAGGCGCTCGCGGCCGACCAGGGCCAGCACCACGAGGAACAACCCCATCCAGAACATCCAGAATTGCGGCGCGTTCGACGACAGCGTGTCCTGCAGAACCTTGAACACGACGGCGCCGGCAATGCCGCCGTACAGCCAGCCCGTGCCACCGATGATCAGGGCCAGCAACACGTCGGCCGATCGCTGGAACTCCAGCACCTCGAGCGAGACATAAGCCGTCGTTTGCGCGAGCAGCGCGCCCGCGGCGCCGGCATAGGCGGCCGCCAGCGTGTAGACCGCGATCAGGCGGCGATTGACCGGCACACCGAGCGCCGACGCGCGCAGCGTGTTGCGGCGGATCGCCATCAGCGACAGGCCGAACGGCGACTGCACGATGCGACGTGCCAACAGGAACAGCACGAACAGTGTCGTAAGGCTGTAGGCGTAGGCGGTGCGGCCATAGAGATCGAAGTCGAAGCGACCGAGCAGCGGGCCTACCGCCATGCCCTGCAGGCCGTCAGCGCCGCCAGTCCATTGCGGCAAGGCGTTGGCGACCTCGTGCAGCACCAGGGCCACGCCCAGCGTCACCATGAGGCGCGTCAGATCGGTGCCGCGCAGGACGAGGAAGCTGGTGACGAAGCCCAGCACCGCGGCAGCGACGATGGCAACCGCCATGCCGGCCAGCGGATCCGGCGTCACCAGCTTGCACAGCAGGCCCGCGGCATAGGCGCCGGCACCGAAGAAGGCGGCGTGGCCCAGCGAGATGATGCCGGCATAACCCAGGATCAGGTCGAGCGAGAGCGCGAACAGGGCGAGGATCGCCACCTCATTCAACAGCAGATGCTTGCCCGGCGGCAGGAACACCGCGGCGAAGGCAAGCAGCCAGAACACGATTTCGGCCAGCCGCCATCTCGCCCGCCGCGCCAGGTCCCGTGCGGTGCTGATCGTGTCGTCTTTCATCGAGCGCGCGCGAACAGGCCGTTGGGCCTGAGCACCAGCACGACGATCAGCACGACGTAGATGACGAAGCCGCCCAGCGCCGAGGAGAGATAGTACTTGCCGGCGACGTCGGCGACGCCCAGCAACATCGAGGCGAGGAACGGCCCCATGATCCCCGACGTGCCCCCGACCGTCACGACGATCAGGAAGTAGATCATGAACTTCAGCGGGAAATACGGATCGAGCCCCAACAGTTCGACGCCGAGCGCGCCGCCCAGGCCCGCAAGCCCCGAACCGACGGCGAAGGTCGCGGCGAACACGACGCTGACCGGGATGCCGAGCCCGCGCGCCACGCGGGCATCGTCGACGGCCGCGCGCAGGCGACTGCCGAAGCGGGTGCGCATCAGGCCGGCCTGCAGGCCGACCGCCAGCGCGCCACACACCACGATCAGGAACGAGCGGTAGATGCCGACATTGACGCCCAAGATCTCACGTCGGCCTTGCAGCCATTCGGGCAGCTTGATGTTGCGCTGGCTGGAGCCCACCAGGAAATCGGTGATGGCGACGGCCATGAACACCAGCCCGATCGAAAACAGCACCTGGTCGAGGTGCGAGCGACCGTACATGTGGCGGTAGAGCGTGCGCTCCAGCACGAGCCCGATCGCAGCGGCGGCAAGGAAGGCCACCGGCAGGCAGGCGAGAAACGGCCAGCCGGCGCGGTCCATCAACAGCACGGTGACGTAGCCGCCCGCCATGGCGAACGCGCCGTGCGCCAGGTTGACGAAGTTCATCAGCCCCAGCGTGACGGCCAGCCCGCAGGCGAGCACGAACAGCAGCATGCCGTAGGCGACACCGTCGAAGAGGATGGTTGCCACTATCGCACCGTGCCGACAGACGACAATTCAAGTTCCTCTCCCCCGCTAGGGGGAGAGGCTAGGTGAGGGGAAATCGACGTGCGCAGCCCCCTCACCCAACCTCTCCCCCTAGTGGGGGAGAGGAGCACGAGTGCAGGGACCGCACTCCGAAGACGCTATTTCTTCGCGGCCTTGACCGGATCCTTGACGTCCGGGATCGTCGCGAACTCGACGTTGTAGAGCTCGCCGCCCACCTTATCCACCTTGCGGATGTAGATGTTCTGGATGATGTCGCGCGTGTCGGCATCGATCGAGATCGGACCGCGCGGGCTTTCCCAGGCCATGCCCTTCATGGCGGCGATCAGCTTCTCGCCATCGGTCGCGCCGTTGGTCTTCTTCAACGCGCCGTAAATGAGCGCCATGCCGTCGTAGCCACCGACCGACATGAAGTTCGGGCGCAGGCCGTTGTTGGCCTTCTTGAAGGCCTCGACATAGGCCTTGTTGAGGGCGCTGTCGTGGTTGGCCGAGTAGTTGTGCGCGTTGATCACGCCCACCACGACGTCGCCCATGCCGTTCAGCTGGTCGTCGTCGGTGACGTCGCCGGTGGCGATCAGCTTCATGCCCGACTTGTCGAGACCGCGCTCGACGAACTGCTTGACGAACTGCGCGCCCGAACCCGACGGCACGAAGACGAACAGCGCGTCGGCCTTGGCGTCGGCCGCCTTCTGCAGGACCGGCGCGAAGTCGGGGCTGCGCAGCGGCACGCGCAGGTTCTCGACGATGGTGCCGCCGTCGGCCTTGAACTTGTCGCTGAACGACTTCTCGGCATCGATGCCGGGGCCGTAGTCGCTGACCATCGTCACGACCTTCTTGATGCCGTTCTTGACCGCCCACTCCGCCATCGGCACGGCCGACTGCGCCAGCGTGAAGCTGGTGCGCACGATGAACGGCGAGGCCTCGGTGATCGACGAGGTGCCGGCCGCCATTACGACTTCCGGCACCTTGGCCTGGGTGGCGATCGGCGCGGTCGCCATGGCCGACGGCGTGATGCCGAAGCCGGCGAGGATCGCAACCTTGTCGTTGACGACCAGCTCCTGCGCCAGCCGCTTGGTGACGTCGGGCACGCTGGTGTCGTCCTTGAGGATGACCTCGATCTTCTTGCCGGCGACAGTCGTTCCGTTCTGCGCCATGTAGAGCTTCACCGCGGCATCAATCTGCTTGCCGGTCGAGGCCTGCTGACCGGTCACGGGCAGGATCAGGCCGATCTTCACCGTGTCCTGCGCGAAGGCGCCAGAGGAGACAACGGACAATGCGGCAGCGATCAGGAGTTCGCGTCTCAACATTTTGTTTTCCTCCCAAACAATCCCAAGGCAGCACCTCGGTATTTATTGGGTTTACCGCTCGTTGGAAAGGCCCGCCGGCAAAATTGTTTTGGCTACCAACAAGTTGCCGCTAGGATGGTGACCGAGGTTCAGGGAAATGTCGCAGCGCCAGCGTACCCAGGTGGGCATCATCGGAGCCGGGCCGGCAGGGCTTCTGCTCGCCCGCCTGCTGGAGGTCCACGGCATCGAGAGCGTCGTTCTGGAGGCGCGGACGCGCGATTATGTCGAGGCCCGCATTCGCGCCGGCGTGCTGGAGCAAGGAACGGTTGCGCTGCTGGAGGAGGCCGGCGTCGCCGAGCGCCTGCGCCGCGAAGGGCTGGTGCACGACGGCGCCGAGATTGCCACTGGCGGTCGCCGTGTCCGCATCGACTTCCGTGCGCTGACCGGCAAGACCGTCACCGTCTACGGCCAGACCGAGATAACGAAGGACCTGATTGCCGCCCGGCTCGCCGCCGGCGGCCCGATCGTCTGGGAAGCGAAGGATGTCGCCCTTCATGACATCGAGACCGCCCGGCCGAGGCTCACCTACGATCATGCCGGCGCCACGCACGAACTGGTCTGTGACTTCATCGCGGGCTGCGACGGCTTCCATGGCGTGAGCCGTTCGGCCTTGCCGGCATCGAGCCGCCAGGCATTCGAGCGTGTCTACCCTTTCGGCTGGCTGGGGATACTGGCCGATGTCGCGCCGTGCTCGAGCGAGCTGATCTACGCCCACCACGACCGCGGCTTCGCACTCGCCTCCATGCGGTCGCCGACCCGCAGTCGCTACTACATCCAGTGCGACCTTGATGAAAAGCTCGAGGATTGGCCCGACGAGAGGATATGGCAGGAACTCAAGGTCCGATTGGACTGCGAACCGCCGCCGAACATCACGACGGGACCGACGATCGAGAAGAGCATCGCGCCGCTGCGCAGCTTCGTGTCGACACCCATGCAGCACGGCCGGCTGTTCCTCGCCGGCGACGCGGCCCATATCGTGCCGCCGACCGGCGCCAAGGGCCTCAATCTCGCGGCGTCGGACGTGCACTACCTCAGTCGTGCCCTGATTGCGTACTACAAGAAGCAGGACGACAGCTTGTGTCGCGCCTATGGCGATACCGCACTTGCACGCGTGTGGAAGGCTGAGCGCTTTTCCTGGTGGATGACTACGCTCCTCCACAAGCTGCACAAGAAGACGAGCTTCGAAGCGCAGATGCAGCGCGCCGAACTCGACTATCTCGCATCGTCCCGTGCCGCACAGACGGCACTCGCCGAAAACTATGTAGGCCTGCCATTCTGACAGACCATGCTCTATGCTCCGGCCACAAATCCGGGAGCAAGCCCATGAAGAGCTACAAGGTCGTCGAATTCGGCCAACCGTTGCAGAAGGTCGAGGAGGCCAACCCCGCCCCGCAAGGCACCGAGGTGCTGGTGCGCATCACGGCGGCAGGCGTCTGCCACAGCGACGTCCATCTTTGGGAAGGCTATTTCGACATGGGCGGCGGCAACAAGGTGTCCACCCAGAAGACCATGAACCCGCCGCGCACCATGGGCCATGAGATCGTTGGCGAAGTCGTGGCGCTGGGCCCGGACGCCAAAGGCGCGAAGGTCGGCGACAAGGCGGTGGTCTATCCCTGGATCGGCTGCGGCAAGTGCTGGTACTGCCACAACGGCATCGAGCATCTTTGCCCGACGCCACGCGCGCTCGGCGTCAACAACGACGGTGGTTACGCCGACCACGTCCTGGTGCCGCATGCCAAGTACCTCTACCCCTACGGCAACCTGCCCGTGGAGCTCGCCTGCCTCTATGCCTGCTCGGGCATCACCGCCTTCGGCGCGGTCAAGAAGGCGGTCGGCCAGGACGGCGGCAAGCCGATCCTGGTGATCGGCGCGGGCGGCGTCGGCCTGATGGGCGTGCGCTTTGCCAAGTCGGTGTTGGGCCGTGAGCCGATCGTGGCCGACATCGACGAGAACAAGCGCAAGCTCGCCCTGGAGAACGGCGCCGTGGCGGCGATCGACCCGCGCGACAAGGAAGCGCGCAAGCAGGTGCAGGATCTGACCGGCGGCACCGGCGTGGGAGCGGCCATCGACTTCGTCGGTGCCGAAAGCAGCGCGCAGTTCGGCCTGCGCGCGCTCGGCCGCGGTGGGCGGCTGGTCATCGTCGGCCTGTTCGGCGGCACCTTCTCGATCCCCTTGCCGATGTTCGCCTTCACCGGCTGCCAGATCGTGGGCTCGGTGACCGGCAGCCCGGCCGAGATGAAGGAGATGATGGACCTCGTGACCGGAGGCAAGGTGACGCCAGTGCCGATCATCAAGCGCAAGCTCGACGAGGCTGACGCCACGCTGCAGGAGCTGCGCAAGGGCCTGATCATGGGACGCGCCGTTCTGGTTCCGTGAGCCAGGCCAGCCGCGCCCTCGTCCACGCCTTCGAAACCGGAGCGCTCGCGCCTGAGCGGGCGTTCTTCCTGCGTGCCGAACTGGCGCCGTTCCGGGACATCGACGCCGAGCAATCGTTCCGGCCCGAGTATCTCCGTCTGAAGACGGCCGGCTGGTCGGTCGTGCCGCGGATCGAGAGCGGCGCGTACCGGCTCGGTCAGCTCCTGCTGACCAAACACAAGGAAGAGAACTTTGCCAATATCGCGCGCGCCTGGGCGTTGCTCGCCGAGGGCGGCACCCTCGCCTGCTCCGGCTCGAACGACGATGGCGCCGCCAGCCTGGAGAAGCAGGTCGGCAAGGCGCTCGGCCTCGACGGCACGCTGTCCAAGTTCCACTGCCGCGTCTTCTGGCTGACGCGCGCCGAGAAGAGCCCGCCCGACTACTGGCGCGAGCTTGCATCGCTGCGGCCGGTCGGTGACGGCTCGTGGCTCAGCCAGCCGGGCATCTTCTCCTGGGATCGCATCGACGACGGCTCGGCGCTGCTGGCGGAACATCTGCCGGCCGACCTCAGCGGCCACGTCGCCGATTTCGGCTGCGGCTGGGGCTACCTCTCGCGCGAAGTGCTGGCGCGGTCGCCGGGCATCGCGAAGATCGACCTTTTGGACGCCGAGCACCGCGCCATCGAAGCAGCTCGCGCCAACGTTATCGACGCACGCGCCTCGTTCCACTGGCTCGACCTTACCCAGGAAGCGACGCCGTCGACCTACGACGCGATTCTCTGCAATCCGCCCTTCCATGCCGGCCGCGCCGCCGAGCCGGGGCTTGGCCAGAACGTCATCGCCGCCGCGGCGCGTGCGCTGCGGCCCGGCGGCCGCTTCTACATGGTCGGCAATCGGGGACTGCCGTATGAGCCGCTGCTGAAGGCGAACTTCACCTCGTTCGAGACGTTGGCCGACAACAACAAATTCCGGGTGTCGCGCGCTATCCGCTGACGCTATCCGCTGAATCGTCCGGCGATCAGGAACTCCTTGTTGCCTTCGGCGCCTTCGATCGGGCTTTCCGTGACGCCGAGGACCGTCCAGCCCGGCTGTGCCGCCAGCCACTCCGTGATCGTCTTGCAGACCTCGTCATGCAGCGCCGGCTCGCGCACGATGCCGCCCTTGCCCACCCGGCCCTTGCCGACCTCGAACTGCGGCTTGATCAGCGCCACCAGATAAGCGCCCGGCGCCGCCAGAGCCAACGCCGCCGGTAGCGCCGTGCGCAGGCTGATGAACGACGCATCGCAGACGATCATGTCGACCGGCTCGGGCACCTGCTCGGCCGTGACCTCGCGGATGTTGGTCTTCTCCATCGAGATCACGCGCGGGTCGCTGCGCAGCTTCCAGGCGAGCTGGTTGGTGCCGACGTCGATGGCGTAGACCTTCACGGCGCCGCGCTGCAGCAGCAGGTCGGTGAAGCCGCCGGTCGAAGCGCCGACATCGAGGGCAATGTGGCCGTCGACGGGAATGGCGAAATGATCCAGCCCCTTCTCGAGCTTCAGCCCGCCGCGCGAGACGTAGGGATGCGGCTGGCCGCGCACTTCGATCGGCGTATCGGCGGCAACGCCGTGGCCCGGCTTGTCGAGCCGACGCTCGCCCGAGAACACCAGGCCTGCCATGACCAGGCGCTGCGCGGCAGCGCGCGTCTCGGCGAGGCCGCGCCCGACGAGCGCCACGTCCAGTCGCGTCTTGGCCATCAGACTTGCGGCGGCGGCGCGCGATGCTTGGCCGAGATCGGGCTCATGAGCCCGACGGCGATGCCGTCCGGATCTTCGACGATGGCGTATCGAGCGCCCCAGAAGGCATCGAACGGCGCCTGCAGGCCGCTATGGCCAGCCGCGGTCATTTCGCCGTAAAGGCGGTCGACCTCCTCGCGCGCGCTGACGCTGAAACCCACGACCACGCGACCAGCGAGGTCCTTGCGGCCGGCCCATCCCTTGTTCCAGATCTGGGCAAAGGCCGCACTGTCGAGATCGAGGGTTGCCGTGTCGGGTGCTACGCCCTCGATGGCGCTGACATGATGCACGCCGGTGGCGGTGCGCCAGATCCGCGGCTCGGGAATCTCGACGCCCAGCCGGCGATAGAAGGCGATGGATGCATCGACATTGCCGCTTACAATGTTCAACTGATTGAGCGTCGGCCGTGTCTGGTCCATAGGCTCACTCCGCAACTCGAGGGAAGAAACACTTAGCATGAGCACGAAGCTTCTGGAGGGCGAACGCTCCCTTGTAACAGGCTGCGCCGGCGGCATCGGCCGCGGCATCGCCAGGGCGCTCTTGGCCGAAGGCGCCACGGTGCTGGGCAGCGACATCGCAGCACCACCGACCGAGGACGGCATCGACTTCCTCGCCGCCGACCTCGGGCAGCGCGACGGCTGGAAGGGCCTGCTCGATGGCGCCTTGAAGAAGCTCGGCACGATCTCCCTGTTCATCCATTCCGCCAGCCCACGACGGCTCGAGGCCGACACGCCGCTCTCGGTGTCCGAGGCGACCTGGGACGCCATGACCGACATCAATCTGCGCACCGGCTTCTTCCTGTCGCGCGAGGTCGGCCGGCACATGAAGGACAACGGGATCAAGGGCCGCATCCTGCTGATCACCTCGCAGCATCGCGAGACCCCCAGGAACCTGCCGCACTACAGCGCCTCCAAGGCCGGCATGACCATGGTGATGAAGGAGCTAGCGCGCACACTCGCTCCCGACGGCATCCGCGTGAACGCCATCGCGCCCGGCGCCATCCCGGGCGGCGGCTTCGTCGCCGACAATCTCGGCGCCCTGGTGGCGCAGATCCCGATCGGCCGTGCCGGCACGCCGGACGACATTGCCCAGGTCGCTGTCGCGGTCTTGTCGGAAAGATTTGGTCGTTATGTCGTGGGCACGACGGTAGAAGTTGATGGCGGCATCGGCCTGATGAGCTGGATTCCTGCCAAGGCTTGACCGGCCGCCCGGAAGGGCTATCTACGCAACTGGGAGACGACTACCAACGCCCGAGGGGGTTCATCATGACGCTTCGCATCAATTCCACCGCGCCTGACTTCAAGGCCGAGACCACCCAGGGTCCGATCGAGTTCCACAAGTGGATCGGCGATGGCTGGGCGATCCTGTTCTCTCACCCCAAGGATTTCACGCCGGTCTGCACCACCGAGCTCGGCTACATGGCCGGGCTGAAGCCCGAGTTCGACAAGCGCAACACCAAGATCGTCGGCCTCTCGGTCGATCCGGTCGGCAACCACGAGAAGTGGTCGAAGGACATCGAGGAGACCCAGGGCCACAAGGTCACCTATCCGATGATCGGCGATCCCGAGCTCAAGGTCGCGACCGCCTACGACATGCTGCCGGAAGGCGCCGGCACGACGTCGGAGGGCCGCACCGCCGCCGACAACGCCACCGTGCGCTCGGTGTTCATCATCGGCCCCGACAAGAAGATCAAGGCGATGCTCACCTACCCGATGAGCACCGGCCGCAACTTCGACGAAGTGCTGCGCCTCCTCGAGTCCTGCCAGCTCACCGCCAAGCACCAGGTGGCGACGCCGGTGAACTGGAAGAACGGCGAGGACGTGATCATCGTCCCGGCCGTGTCCGACGAGCAGGCCAAGGCGAAGTTCCCGGGCGGCTGGAAGTCGCCGAAGCCCTACCTGCGCATCGTGCCGCAGCCGAAGTAGGAAACGGAAAGATCATCGAAGGCCCGCCTCTGGCGGGCCTTCTGCTTTGAGGTGTGTGCTTTCAGGCGCGCGTCCGTTCGGCCTGCTGGCCGAGCGCCGTCAGCGCCATGGCCACAATACCCTTCGCGTCGAGGCCGGCCTGCTCGTACTGGCGGGCGGGCGAGGCGTGATCGATGAACCGGTCGGGCAGGATCATCGGCCGCACCTTCAGGCCCTGATCGAGCAGCCCGGTCGTCGCCAGATGCTGCAGGACGTGGCTCGCGAAGCCGCCGATCGAGCCCTCCTCGATCGTGATCAGCACTTCGTGCTCGCGCGCAAGGCGACGCACCAGATCGGTGTCGAGCGGCTTGGCGAAGCGCGCGTCGGCTACCGTCGTGCTGAGGCCCTTGGCGCCAAGATCCTCGGCGGCAACCAGGCATTCAGCGAGGCGCGTGCCGAAATTCAGGATGGCGATCTTGCTGCCCTCGCGCAGCACCCGGCCCTTGCCGATCTCCAGAGGCGTGCCGCGCGCCGGCAGCTCGACGCCCACGCCCTCGCCGCGCGGATAGCGGAAGGCCGAGGGGCGATCATCGATCTGCGCCGCCGTCGCCACCATGTGCATCAGCTCGAGTTCGTCGGCCGCCGCCATGACGACGAAACCCGGCAGGCAGGCGAGATAGGCCACGTCGAAGGAACCGGCGTGCGTGGCGCCGTCGGCGCCGACCAGGCCGGCGCGGTCGATGGCGAAGCGCACCGGCAGCTTCTGGATGGCGACGTCGTGCACGACCTGGTCGTAGCCGCGCTGCAGGAAGGTCGAATAGATGGCACAGAACGGCTTGAACCCCTCGGTCGCGAGGCCGGCGGCGAAGGTGACGCCATGCTGCTCGGCGATGCCGACATCGAAGCAGCGCTCGGGGAAGCGCTCGGCGAACTTGTCGAGGCTGGTGCCCGAGGGCATCGCCGCTGTGATGGCGACGATCTTCTTGTCGGCCTCGGCTTCGGCGATCAGCGCCTTGGCGAACACAGCCTGGTAGGCCGGCGCGTTGGCCACCGGCTTGGACTGCTTGCCGGTGATGACGTCGAACTTCACCACGCCGTGGTACTTGTCGGCGCTGTCCTCGGCCGGCGGATAGCCCTTGCCCTTCTTGGTGACGACATGGACCAGGATCGGCTTGTCGAGCCGGCTGTCGCGCGCATTCTTCAGCACCGGCAGCAGATGGTCGAGATTGTGCCCGTCGACCGGGCCGACATAGTAGAAGCCGAGCTCGTCGAACAGCGTGCCGCCGGCCACGAAGCCGCGCGCGAATTCCTCGGCGCGGCGCGCCGCCATCTCGAGCGGCTTGGGCAGCGCCTCGGCGACGGAGCGGCCGAGATTGCGCAGGCTGACGTAAGGCCGGCCCGACAGCAGGCGCGAGAGATGCGCCGACATGGCGCCGACCGGCGGGGCGATCGACATGTCGTTGTCGTTCAGCACCACGATCAGCCGGCTGCGCAGCGCGCCGGCATTGTTCATCGCCTCGTAGGCCATGCCGGCGCTCATGGCGCCGTCGCCGATCACCGCCACGACGTGGTTGTTGCCGCCGGCGAGATCGCGCGCCACGGCCATGCCGAGGCCGGCCGAGATAGAGGTCGAGGAATGGGCCGCACCGAACGGGTCGTATTCGCTTTCGCTGCGCCGCGTGAAGCCGGACAGGCCGCCTTCCTGGCGCAGGGTGCGGATGCGGCCGCGCCGCCCGGTGACGATCTTGTGCGGATAGGCCTGGTGGCCGACGTCCCACAGCAGCCGGTCGCGCGGCGTGTCGAACACGTAGTGCAACGCCACCGTGAGCTCGACCACGCCCAGCCCGGCGCCGAGATGGCCGCCGGTGACCGAGACGGCCGAGATCGTCTCCTGACGCAGCTCGTCGGCGAGCTGACGCAACTGCTCGGCCTTCAGCCGGCGGATGTCGGCCGGTACGTCGACGGTATCGAGAAGCGGCGTGTTGCCGGTCATGACTCCACCATACTCCCGCGCAGCCCTTTAGGCCCGCCGCGCGACAACGAATTTAGCCGCCTGCCTTAGCAAATCCGCGGCCTCGCCGAACGGTTCGAGATGCGCGGCCGCCTGTCGCGCCAGCAGGTCGGCCTGCGCCCGCGCCCGCTCAAGGCCCAGGATCGACACGAAGGTCGCCTTGCCCGCCGCCGCGTCCTTGCCCGGCGTCTTGCCGATCTCGGCCGCGGTCCCCTCGATATCGAGCAGGTCGTCGGCGATCTGGAAAGCCAGGCCAACATCATGGGCATAAGCCGACAGGGCATTGCGCAGGGGATCGCTTGCCTTGCCCAGGATCGCGCCGGCCGTGCAGGAGAAGGAGATCAGCGCGCCGGTCTTCAGCCGCTGCAGGCGCGTGATGGCGCCGATCGAGAGGTCGGGGCGCGTCTCGGCCAGCAGATCGAGCATCTGGCCGCCCACCATGCCGTGCGCGCCGGCGGCCCTGGCAAGTTCGCTGACCAGATGGGCCCGCACCGATGCATCGCCGTGCGTGTCCTCATGCGCCAGCACCTCGAAGGCGAGCGCCTGCAGGGCGTCACCCGCCAGGATGGCTGTGGCCTCGTCGAACTGCTTGTGACAGGAGGGCTTGCCCCGCCTTAGATCGTCATCGTCCATGGCTGGCAGGTCGTCGTGAATGAGCGAATAGGCATGCAGGAATTCAATGGCGCTGGCGGTGCGCAGCGCGGGCAACGCGCCGACCTTGAGCAACGTTGCGCCGGCCAGCACGAAAAACGCGCGCAGGCGCTTGCCGCCGCCCAGGCTCGAATAGTGCATCGCCTCGAAGACGCGCGCTTCGTCGGAATCACCCTTCGGCAGAAGGCGTTCCATGGTGTGTTCAGTCGACGAGGCGGCGAACGCCAGCGCAGCCTCGAAGTCGCGATGCGACGACAACGGCATGGATGGCGACTCTAGTTCAGGTCGGCGGGCTGGGTGCCGACCGTGCCGTCGGCCGAGAAGACGATCTTCTCGACCTTCATCTTGGCCTCGGCGAGCTTCTGCTCGCAGTGCTTCTTGAGCAAAGCGCCGCGCTCGTAGGCCGTGATCGCCTCGTCGAGCTTCACCTGGCCGCGCTCGAGCTGCTGGACGATGCCTTCCAGCTCCTTCAGCGCGTCCTCGAACGACAGGCCGGCGATGTCCTTGGGGAGTACGGGTTCTTTTGCCAATTTTGCCTCGCAGGGGGTGACCTCGATGGTAGCCGCCGGCGCACGCTACGGCCAGCACAGCAGATTGTTGTAGAAATGCCCATTCCGCGCGGTCTTTTGGGGTTTCACAACTGTGGATAGCGAATCACGCACCTGTGACATGGTAGCTTTGCATGTTCGCAGGACAAAACCCGTCCTCGCGCATTGCGACAGTTGCACAGCAATGGCACGTTCCGCCCCGCAACGAAATAAACAGCCATTCATAGGAGCAAAACGCCAATGGGCAACGTCAGCCATCTCGTCACGCGAACGGCAGCCTTCGAAAGCTCGGTGGAGAACGGTCTCGCCGAAGGCGGCAGCGGCAAGGATCGCCAGTTCGTCACCGCCCTCGCCCGCGGCCTCGACATCCTGCGCGCCTTCCATGCCGGCGAAGGCATGCTGGGCAACCAGGAGATCGCCCATCGCACCGGCCTGCCGAAGCCGACCGTGGCGCGCCTCACGCATACGCTGACCGAGCTCGGCTACCTCAACTACATCCGCCGCTTCCGCAAGTACGAGCTGGGCGCCTCGGTTCTGGCGCTGGGCTATGCCGCGATCTCCAGCATGGATGTGCGTCGCGCCTCGCGTCAGCCGCTCGAGCAGCTCGCCCATGCCCTCAACGCCTCGACGGCGCTGGGCGGCCGCGATCGCCATTCGATGATCTATCTCGAAGCCTGCCGCGGCCCGTCGGTCGTGGCGATCACCCACGATGTCGGCACGCGCGTGCCGATGGCCAGCACGGCAATGGGCCGCGCCTATCTCTTCTCGCTGCCCGACGTCGACCGCAACAAGCAGATCGACGCCATCCGCCGCCGCTGGCGCGACGACTGGACCAAGGTGAAGACCGGCCTCGAGCGCTCGTTCAAGGAGCTGGCCGATCGCGGCTTCTGCGTCACGTGGGGCGAGTGGCTGCCCGAGCTCTGCGGCGTCGGCGCGCCGCTGCGCAATTCGGACGGTACCGCTGCCTACGCCATCAACGCCTCGGCGCCGATCTACCAGATCAGCCGCGACCGGCTCGAAGCCGATTGGGGCCCGCGCCTGGTGAAGATCGCGCGCGACATCCGCACCGGCATGGCCGCCCAGCCCTCGACGTCGACGCAGGCGCCGGCGGCGATGCGTCCCGCGACGACCAACGGCAACGGGCATCGCCCGCCGATGTCGGCGATGGCGCGCCGCTAAAGCGATTTCCGGTCCGATCGAACCGCTCGCGGTTCGATCGGACTGGCAATGCGCGCGCGCCCTCTCCTCCTCCTTCCCGAGTAAAAGCGTATGCCTATCCAACGACCGGCCGATGCGCGGCCGGTCGGCGCCCACGAGTTTCGCGGTTTCAACGGACTTATCGGCCACGAGGTCGTGGCCTGGCGGCCGGGCTTCGTCGAGATGACGCTGAAAGTCCGCCCCGAGCTCTGCAACGCCAACGGCCTGCTGCACGGCGGCGTGCTGATGACCCTGCTCGATTCGGCGAGCGGCTTTGCCTGCACCTTCAACGAGACGGCGACGGCGCGGCGGCTCAGCGTCACCCTCGCCTTCACCACGCAGTTCATCAAGGCGGCGCGCGACGGCGACCAGCTCACCATCTTCGGCGCCTGGCGGCCGTCCAGCAGCCAGAGCACCTTCGCCGCCGAGACCGAGATCTACGACCACAAGGGCGAGCTTGTCGCCACCGGCGCCGGCACCTTCCGCTACCTCAAGGGCGAGCGCAGCGATGGGGTCCTCACTTTCCTCGATCAGAAGGCGGCGGATTAATTCCCGCCTTTTCCGCCTTTTCCGGAAGTCCCTCCGTATGGGCTAGCGCCGGGTTGACCTCCCATATGTTGGTGGGCCGGCCCTGCGCCCGCCAACCGTCCGGCATCTGCCGCAGGATGTTCGCCGAGCGCAGGCGATAGAGCACCTGATCGGTATCGCTGGCATTGACGGTGCGGCTGAGCCCGTCCCGCCTCACCTGCTCGCGCGTGACACAGGTCATGCCCTTGCTGCGCAGCCAGCGGGCCGCACGACGCGCGTGAACCTCCGTGGTCGTCGGTGCCGTTCGCATGAACAGACCGGTCGCGTGCGGCCGGAAGTAGCCTTCCCATAGCGCCACCGCCCCTTCGATGCGCTCGCGGCCGATGTGCCCTGGCGGACTTGAAGAGCCAGTGGCCGACCAGTCCAGCAGTTCCAAGATGCCGGCCAACCGCACCACCGTTCCACGGCCTTTGCCCAGCCACGCCTCCTCGAGGCCTTCGGCCTCGCGAAGAGCGGCGTGAAGGTTGGCCATGAAGCCGTCCAAGGCAACCAAGCCGCGCTCATCGACCAGCAGCATGAGGGGATCGCGGAGGGTGCCCACCTTGCGCGCGATCCGGCGCAGCCGGCTGAGCGCCTCACCGTCGTCGGGCGACGGACTGCCGACGACCGAACGAAAAGGCGGCTGATGCGGCCACGCATAGAGGGTCCTCGCGGCCAGATCCTCGGCGTCCTGAAACAGTCGCCCCAACTGCTCTGGCTGCACCGCGCCGAGAATGCTCACCGCTGCGCTCTCGGCCACCGATGCAGGCGCACTGGAGCCGGCCGACCAGGATTGCAGCCACAGACGCCGCCTGCGGTCGTCCTCCGCCTTGAGACAGGTGAACCAGTCGCCGGCTTCGTCGCGCCAGAGCAGGCCACCGCGGGCGTTGGCGGCAGCGACCTCGTCGATCCTGTGGACCTGCGCATCGTCGACGACGATCGCCTGCATCTCCTCCTCGACCGTGGCCAGCATGCGCCGCGTCGAAGCCCTGGCCGGCGACCGTCCGCTGGAAACGCGGCCGACGGCGAGCTGCCAGAGAACCAGCGGCTCCTGCTAGGTCGGCGTGACCTGCACCGCTGCGCCGGCGCCGCATAGGCCGGACACCGCCCCGAGCAGGGCCTGCGCGGCATAGTCGATCGGGGCGCCCGTCGATGCGGCGGTATCAGTCAGCCAGGCGCGCCACGGCAACGGCATGACGTCGGTCGGGAACGACGGGAGCATGCCCCGCCGTTCCTCGAGCAGGCTTGCGTCTATCTCGGACCACTGGTTGGACGACGCCGACATTGACGCAAAGGACGCAGCAGGCGACGCAACGTGGACATCGTCTGCAGGCACCACCAAATCACGCATTCGTTCAGCGCCCGAACGCCGGGGGGACTTCGGCATGGCGAACCACCTTCGTAAGCCTCAGAGAGGCCAAAAAATAACATGGGTCTTAATATAACTTAGATTATATTTTGCCGCAAGGCTTCGAATGCACGTCACAGCCCGGCTTCCGCCGATCGCTGCGATGTGCCTGCACTGCAGCCGTACTCTCTACTCTTCCCATGAATCCGCCCTCTCAAGGCCGAAACACCGGTTCGAATCCGGTAGGGAGCGCCAATAAAATCAATGATTTAGCGTTTCAGCCCGCCGGCAATGTCCAAAATTTGTCCAATATAGAATCGCAGCGGCGCTCACAGAGCCGAGTTCGTCAGGCCCGCCGTGCTGGCCGCTCGTGCCGTCGCCGCCAATCCGGAAATGTCTGATCGCGTCATCGCCGAGGAGATCGGCGTGCACCATGTCACCGTCGGGAAGGCACGTCGGGCAACTGGTGAAAAATCACCAGTTGAAAAGCGCACCGGGCGCGACGGCAAAAAGCGACGCCAGCCGCGCCGCGCTGGCACGCTGGCCGAGCGAGCCGTACCTTTCAGCCATGACCGACGATCTGCAGGCCGCCGCGCATCGCATCGTCGAAGCCATGGCGCGCCAGTTTCCCCATGAGGCATCGATCGTCGGCGCGTTGGTCGTGATCGAGGTCCTCGCCGTCGGTCTGGATGGCAGAGACAACCAGCCGGCCGACGTCACCACGTTCGTGCAGGCGGTCAACACGAAGCTGGCCGAGGTCGCCCTGCACCATCGCGCCGATCACGCGTGGCGGCTCGTGCCCTGTGATCCGCCGACGCGGCAGTGATCGCCGACGATCCTGATGCAGCGTCTTGAGCGCGCGGCGATCTTCGTCGCCCAGCTCTACCGGCTGAGTGCCACGAGTCCGCATTCGTGGCGCCGAGCCGCTAGCGTCGGCCGCGATGTCGGCCTCCACGGCGCGCCGCTGGAACAGGTCCTCGACGATGCCGAGCGTGCCGGCCTCCTCCATCGCCGTACCGACGATCGCGATCTCGTGCTGCTGACCGCGCAGGGCCGAGCCGTCGCGGGCGGGCGCTGATCAGCTGCGTCAGTGCGGCAAGCGGTCCTACTTCTAGGACGGCGATGGGTGCCTATATCCCCGGACGAACATCCGCACTCAGCTCCAGCGATGGCACGGCCCAGTCCCGGGCCGCCGATAGGAGCAGATGATGTTCAAGCCACTCAAGCACCCCAACGTGAAGATCCTCGAAGGCGTCCAGCAGCTGGTCGGCCAGACCGGCGTGATCGTCGACAAGGAGGACAAGCACTACCGCGTGAAGCTCAATCAGCCGGTCGAGGTCCCGGGCGTTGGGCTGGTGACCAGCGACCTGTGGCTGCCGAGCGCGCTCAAGGTCATCCGCCCGGCCAAGGTGGCGAGCGATGCGCCGGCGATGCCGGCTCGCGAGCAGACGCAGCTGGCCGATGCTGAGCATGTGCTGGAAGAGGTGGCCGCTGTGGCACCGGTGGAAGCGCCGGCGCCCCAGCCCGCGCCGGCCGCTGATACCGCCGAGGCGGGCACGCCTGCCACGCCTGCGGCCAACGTTCGCAAAACAAAGGCCCGGCCGACGAAGCCCAAAGCGCTGTCAGCCAAGCAGGAAGCGCAGAAGCCGGCTGCTTGACGGTCACTGGCGGCAAGCCGAAGCGCCGTAGCTAGTGACGCCAGAGGTCAATAACTCGTCGCGCACGGTCAATGAAGAAAGCGCCGGTGGTCACTAGATTATCACCGAGGGCGATCCAGCCCCGACTTTCATCGCCGCCGGAGCCCGCTCGCCACAGCGACGCGGGCTCGGTGGCAGGCGGCCATCACGCCGCAGATAGGAGCAACCTCAATGATCAGACTTCGTCACCTCTTGCTGGCCTGTATCACCGGGCTCAGCCTGACCCCGTTCGTCGCCGGCGGCCCGGCATTCGCCACCCCCGAGACGTGGGGCACCATCGGCAGCTGGGCGATCCGCATCGACGACGACCGCGACTGCTACGCCATCGCCCGTTACCAGAAGCGCAACTTCGCGCTGAAGATGGGAATCGATAGCCAGAACAACGACGTCTACATGATGCTGGCCAGCGACCCTATCGACACGCTGGAAGTCGGCGCCAAGTACCACCTGAAGTTCGGCTTCGACGAGCAGGGCATGTCGCACAAGCTCGTCATGAAGGCAGAGCGTGAGGGCAAGATCACGTACCTGTCCTCGCCGAGCCTGACGACCGACTTCGTCGAGAACTTCGCCTACCGCTCCTCGATGCAGATGTATGCCGTGATCGACGGCCAGTACAAGCTCGTCGAGCACCTGCCGCTCACGGGTACTCGCGCCGCGCTCGGCGAGGTAGCCCGGTGCCAGAAGGCACAGGGTCCAGCCCCGGCGCCGCAGCGCAGGCCGCGCGAGCGCGACTACCAGTCGTAACTTCCCCTCGGCCGCCGGAGCCCGCTCGCCACAGCGACGCGGGCTTTCGGTGGCAGGCCGCATCCCGCGGTCGATAGGAGCAACCTCAAATGTCTGTCATCGACAATGCAACTGCGGCTAAGGAGTACAAGGGCATCAACGGCTGGCTGGTTCTCGTGGCCCTTGGCCAAGTCGTCGGCCCGGTGCGCCTGATCGCATCGTTGTACGAATACTACAACCAGCCCGACATCGGTGCGTCCTTTCAGGCTTTCCCGATGCTAGTCGGGATCGAGGCCCTCATGAACACCGGCTATGTGGCACTCATGCTGGCCTGCACGATCTGCTTCTTTCAGAAGCGCAGCATCTTCCCCAAGCTGTTCATCTGGGAGGTGGTGCTCGGGCCGGCCTTGATCCTCTTGGACGCGCTAATGGTGATGGCGATGCTGCCCAGCACCAATCTGGACAAGCTGATCGACGCCGAGACCGCCAAGGATGTGGGGCGCAGCGTCGGCGTGGCCGTCATCTGGATACCCTACATGCTCGTTTCAAAGCGAGTGAAGGCCACCTTCGTCAACTAAGCCGCTACCGGCCGTCCGGAGCCCGCCACCGAGAGGTGCAGCGGGCTTTCGGTGGCGGGCGGCAATTTCGCCGCAGATAGGAGTGAACGTGAAGACTGTTGTGAAGATCGGCCTTCTGGCCACGACCCTGATGCTGGGCGCCTGCGCGAGCGCAGCGATCAGCGACATCGCCACCGACAAGGTCAAGGTGCAGACCTCCGTCGACAACCTTGAGATGGCAACCAGCGAAGCCGTGCGCGGCTGCTCGATCTACAAGCGCCAGCCCGTATACCTGTCCAAGCGGCAGATACCGAACGGCACCATTCTGCCGCCCTACGAGTTCCTGTTCGCCTGCATGGCGCCGGGCTCGGCGAACGTCTCAGTGCAGTGATGCGGGCGCTCGTCGCTCTCGCCAGCGCGCTGATGCTCGGCGCCTGTGGCGTGCTCGGTATCCCGTACGGGGCCGACCACGTCCCGACGCCGCGCGAGCCGCGTACGGCGCTACCCGGTGACGGCTGGCCCGCTAAGCCGCTGACACCCTAAGCCGCGCCGATAGCCCGCCACCGAAAGGTGCGCGGGCTTTCCGTGGTAGGCGGCAATCTCGCCGCCAGATAGGAGCCTCACCATGATCATCATTCTGCTGCCCCTCTACTTCCTGCCCACCATCCTCGCGCTCACGCGTGGCAAGTACCGGCACGGCCGGCCGGGCAAGGTCTTCCTGCTCAACTGCATCCCGCTGCTGGGCTGGTTCATCGCCATGATCTACGTCGCCACCGGTGAGAAGCTGACCGAGCGTCAGCACCGCGAAGTGCTCGAGGCCATCAAGGCGTCGAAGTCGTGAACAACGCCTTCGCGATCTTCATACTCGTGCTGGCCAGCATGGCGCAGGGTACCGAGGCCGAGGCCCGGGACAACGCCAGTACAGGCGAAAGCCGGCCCGATGCCACCGAACGACAGTCTCCGTTGGATAATCGTCACGGCGTTCAGCACCGATGGAAACAGGGCGATAGAGCCATACGAAGAGCAATCGGTCAGCCACCGTCAGCCTCGGCTTCGAGGGAAGGCGCTGACGCAACACGTTCAACTGATGCCGCAACAGAACGATCTCGGCTTCCAGTCGCGCCTGCGTCTTGAACGGCGAGACCAGAACCTGGAAGACCAGGATCAGGAACGCGATCATTGCACCCAGCCTACCTGATCTCGCCTCTCACGCCAGCTCGGACGACGTTTTCGGTAAGGACAGGGGTGACTCGGCCATGGCGTAATTGACAATGCCATAGTATGCCGTGCGATTGGATACAGATATGCAGGTTGACGATGGAGCGATTCTTTCGAGATCGCGGAGCCTCGCTTGGCACGGTTGTACTGATAGTGGCTGTGATCTGTTTCTCGCAAACGATCATTTCCTATACGATAACGTTCGGCGCGCTGCGGCATTCCATGCCCAGAGATACTCCGCCTGAAGTAACCAGTCTAATTGTCGTGCGCGTCGGTATCCTTGCAGTGCTGGTTGCGCTGTGGACTCTCAAATACAAGCGTGCCCTGTTCCGTTTCATCATCATTGCCAACGCCTTGTGCACGCTGGCATTGCTGGTCCACACAAATGCACTTCTTGCCGTGCTGTTCGGCTCCACTTCGCTAGCCATCCATGAATTGATGTTCGATGTCATGCAGATGGCGATATCGAACGTCCTGATATTTTCAATCTGGTATTGGATTATCGATCCACCGGGAGTCGGAGAGATCCCGCGCGCCAATGAACCATGGGAGTTTCTCTTTCCTCAGCGCGGCAGCAACCTGCCGCACTATGACTCATGGGTGCCTCAATATTCTGATTACTTATTCGTCGCGTTCACTACCAGTCTGACCTTCAGCCCGGCGGACGCTCCGCCACTTTCACGCCGCGCCAAGATGCTGATGTTACTGCAGGCGACCATCTCGATCGTCACATTGACCGGAATTGCCGGTAGCGCGATCAATATCCTTGCCGGAGCGGAGTGAGCGGGCTCGGTGGATTTGTGCTCTCGCGTTTGAATTGCTTTCGGGAACGCCGCGGGGACTGCCGTTCCTCTGACGCGATTGGGTGACGGCCCCTGCGCTGCCGCACTGGTGGCGGCAGTTTCCGCGAGAAAGGCGTCAAAGTCCCGCCCCCCAGCGATATTGTACAAAAACTCCGACGAGGTCGTAGTTGTTGCCGGTGCGGGCGTAAACGCCGGTGCTGGCAGAAAGTTTTAGCGAAAAGTTCTGGTTCAGCGGCAAGGCAAGCGTAGCGCCGACGCGCCAGTTGCTTTGCAGGTCTTCGTTGCCCTGGCCGTCGATTGCGGTGGAACCACCAGTGAAATACTGCGCATCGAGCGCGGCCCAGATGCCGTTTCCGAAGTCGTAGATGGCGTGGGATTGGACGGAGCCGATCGGGGCGTGCGAGCGGACGTGGCCGTTGAGGAAATTGGTGTTGTCGGTAAAGAACACGGGGCCGGCGGCGAGTTCGAAGGTGAGAGGGCCAAAAGCCTTGGAGGCGCCGAGTTCGGGCCGAAAGGACCAGCGGTTGGTGCCGATGTTCACGAGGCGCGAGGAATCGTACTGGCCCGTCGGCAGGGTGACGGTGACGCTGGCGCCAAGGATGAGGTCCTGCTGGTAGTTTCTGAATTCCCGCAGGTCCATGGCGGGGGCGCCATAGAGGTTGGTGGAGACCCGGAGAATTGTGTCGGAGAGGCCGTCGACGGAACGCTGGATCGGTTGGCCGGCGAGGACGGCACTGCCGCCGAGTCCGCCATAGGCGGTCGCAACGTTGATCCTGGCGGACTGCCCGAAGAAGTCGAAGACGTGGCCGTAGGCAAGTACGGCGCTGGACGTCGTGAGGTGCGAACTGGTGACCGGGATCGATGGGTCTGTCGGGAGGCTGCCCTGGGTATATACGTAGCCACTGATGAGGAAGTTCACGCCGATCGGCGCGTTGGAATAGGCGCGCGGCTCGATATCCTGCGCGCGGGCTACGCTCGCGACGCCGAGAAGAAGACCGAGCAGAACGAGCAAACACGGCGTTCGACGATGGAGCTTTGGCACTTCAAACGCGCGCCCACGTTCTGCGCGAAACATGAGGCCGTCGATCGTCACACGTTGGGCGGCTTCCTGGCCCAGTCGTAGCCCTGACGGCCACGCTGGTAGCCGTATTCGTAAAGAGCTTTCATGTAGGTCGGATCGAACGGCTGCGGCAGCGGCGTGTTGAAGTCGCTGCCCATGTAAGCGAGATGGAAGCCGATATCGTCGCGCACACAGCTGAAGTAGATCTTGACCACGTCATTGTAGCCGGCCGCCGTGGTCATGGTGGAGATCGCCCGACCGGCAATGCTCAGTGTTTGTCGCTGCACCTTCACCCACTCGGGGTCGAGCCGGCCGTTGCGGATGACGTAGGCATCGAGATCCAGGACCGGCAACTTCGCCTGCATGCGCTTGCGGCGAGTGTTGGTCAGGGTGGCCGGATAGAGAAAAGTCTGGGCGAAAGCGCCGCCGTCGACATGCATCTCCTGGTAGGCCTTCCCGTCGAGCGTGACGTCGATCATGGTCGGCGGAAAGGCGCCGGGAATGGCGGCCGAAGCGAGCAGGACCCGCCGGATGGTGTCGGCTGCCTTGGGATGGCCACTCTTGGCAATGGCTCCGATGTTCCAGATGACGGGCATCTGTGCGTCGAGATCGGTCGACGCAACCAGCAGCAGGCGCCCGCCTTCGTAAGCCCGCGCGATCTCGGCCAGCATTTTCTCGTCGAGATAGTTGGAGATGGTGCGATAGAGGGGCGCGTTGTCGGCCATGGCGTCGTCCCAGACCGCTGCCGTGATGAAGCGGGTGACCAGCACATGCTTGGGTTCGAGTTCGGTGTAGACCGCCTTGAGCTTCGCGTCGTAGGCGGGACCGAGGAATGCGAACGGCGCGGTCAGCGCGCCCGTGCTGATGCCGGTGACGATTTCGAACTCGGGCCGCGTTCCCTGTGCGGTCCAGCCATTCAGCAATCCGGCACCGAAGGCGCCGTTTTCGCCGCCACCGGAAATGGCCAGCGCTTCGAGCTTCGGCAGTTCGAGCGGCGACTTCAGGCCCTTGGCAGCTGCCAGGCGCGTAAAGGCCTGGAAGAATTCCCGCTCCAGCGCGTCGGACCCCGAGCCCGGGAAGAAACGCTCGTTGGGAATGCCCAGCACGGTCGCCCGATGCGCCTGGCCGGTCGGAACGGCCTCTCCGCGATCGGGGGATGCGCATCCCGGAATACTCGCGGCCATTGCGCCGCCGGCGGCCATGCGCAGCAGGTTTCGCCGCGATGGGCTCAAGGGAGCCTGTCCCCAATTGATTTGATGTTTCATGGATCGATCATCCTTGTGCGGCATGTGGTAGGCATGAGGCTCGGCCGATGCGCCGCCCGGCCCGAACTCGACGACTGGGAACCACGCGCCCTGCGGCGTCAGCGCCGCGGACCCAAACGCACATGAGTGCCTTCATCCGCGCTGACGCTCAGCGGCCGGGCGGAGGGCTGCTGACGACATAGGCAACGCTGCCGCTGACATAGGCCCGCGTGAACCAGGTTGACCCGCACTGGTAGAAAGAAATGTCGTTGTAATTGACAGGACCGGTATCGCACGGAAGCTCGGCAACCGCCGTTACAGTGGCGGGCGCCGCATAGACGGGAGCTGCAGCCGGCGCGGTTGTAGAGGCGGCAGCGGCGCCTACGACGGCGGCAGTTCCGACCACGACCGCGGTCGTGGCGACTGGATTAGCCGCGTAGCCATAACCCGGCGCGGCCGCGCCGCGGCCATTGTAGACGTAGGCGTTGTTCGTGACGTTGCTGTTCACGTTGCTGTTCACCGTGGTTTCTCTCGAGGACTGGGCGCTGCTCGCCGACGACTGTCTCGAGTCCTGGTTGCCGCCGGCAGTCGACTGGCGATTGCCCTGGTTCGTCGTCGTTGTTTGCTGGCGTTGGCCCTGATTCGCATTCGACGTGCCCTGGGGGCCTTGTCCGCCCTGAGCCCTCTGACCCTGCCCACCCTGGGCGCCTTGTCCACCTTGGGGACCCTGTCCGCCCTGAGCCCTCTGACCCTGCCCACCGCGCTGCGCCTGGCCACCGCCGCCACCGAAACTTCCCGAGCTGGCCGGACCCGACTTGGAGAACCCACCGCCGCCACCGCGTCCGCCACCGCCACCGCCGCGTCCACCACCACCTCCTCCGCCACGCTGGGCGAAGGCGTCAGCCGCGAGGGCGATCGCGAAGGTGCAGGCAACGGCCGCCGAACCGATCGTCCAATAAAGGCCAGGTCGGGTGTTCATGATCTATTTCCCTCCGCCGGCCGGGCCGGCTTTGCCGGTCGCCGGAACCATGAAGGCGACGCGCTCCGCGCCGGCGGGCGGCACGAACGTGAACGACTCCGGGTCGATCTTGGGATTGAAGTTCCACTGGCCGAGCGTCGCCCTGAACTGCGGCTGCCCGGGGTCCTTCTTGTAGGTGATGACCACTCGAAGCGGCACCGGCGCATCGCCGGTGGCGATCCACACCTGGAAGTCGAGATCGTCGGTCCGGGCCGCCAGATGGTCGGTCGGCTTGCCGTCGACGGCAGCCTGCTCGACCAGCGAGATATCGGTGACCCGCTTTTGCAGCTCCTCGGCGATCGTCGTTACGAGCAGAAGCGACAACGGCAGGCGAGTCTGCATTTCGCTGACGAAATAGTAGATGGTCCCGTCGACGTTGCCGGGTCTGGTCAACTTGCCGAAGACCTTGTCCTTCGGGGAAAACAGCACGAGATCCTGTCCGTCGAAGCGGATCTGCTGCTCGTCGCCGTCGGCTTCCTGAATGTCGATGCGAAGCTTGTCGGGACGGCTCAATGTGACCTTGCGCGTTTCGTCAAACTCGATCTTCTGCCCCGACGGCTGAACGACATCGAAGCTCTCATCGATGGTCACGGAGAAACTCTGCGCCTTGGCCAGGAATTCAGCCATCCGCATGAGCAGAGCCTTGGCCTTGGCCGATTCAGCCGCAGCCGGGGTCGTGGGCGGCGAGGGACTCTGCTGGGCCGCAGCTGGCGCCGAAGCTGCTACGATGCAAGCAGCCAACACTGCAAGAAACCGCATCATCGATTGCTCCATTCGGGCAGTTACAACACATCCGTGCGGCGGAGCGCACGTCCTGCAACACGCTGTGCGGGACAATGCCGACCTTCTCGCAAGGCGATCACAGGCTTTCTGCCGCGCAGGGGCCGCCTCCGCAAGCTTTATGTTTGAATTATTACGTATTTTTCTTATGCGATTATTGAGCTATATCAAACTGGGAGGGACTGCTGGCGCAGACCTCGCCGGCCGCCAAGCGTTGCTCAACAGTCGTTGAAAGGGAAACAGCCGTGCCAAGAGCTTCCTTTTTGCCCCTGTCCGTCTCCAGGACGTCGCTTCTCTCCAACCGATCGGATGCAGGGTTTCGCGGCCTGCTCTACGACCTGTTCGCGCTCACGGCGATTCTCGAAACGGCACGCAAGGAGTTCGCGGTGAAGATCGACGTTGCGCCATCGCAATACAGCATGATCCGGGTGGTCGCCGAGCGTCACCGACATGGCGGGATAACGGTCAGCGAGGTCGCCAGAACTCTCCAATTGCACAATTCTTTCGTCGTTCTGCAGACGGGATTGTTGGTCAAGAAGGGGATTCTGATGCGAACCCCTAATCCCCGGGACAAGCGTTCAGTCCTCTTGCGACTATCGAGGAAGGGCGAACAGCTGGTCGCGACCATTGCCCCGACGACAGTGCTCGTGAACGACCTCTTCTTCGGATGGATGAACAAGGAGGACTTCAAGCACTTCTCGGCAATCATCGCGGAGCTGGTTGAGCGAGGACCGGCGGCCCTCGACACCTTGAGGTCGGCACTCCCGGCGTCCACGAGACGTCGGCGGAACATCAAGGATGCCGCGACACCGAAGCGTCTCGTCAACTCTATCGCACAGCCATGAGTTATCGCACTCGACCTGGCGTTCGAAGCGCCTATTTGCTGTTCTTGGTGATCTCTCTGTCGAGCTGCAAGGAGGAGGGCGACGTATCGTCCAAACCGCCCATTCTCGTTCGCGCTGAAACGGTACGGCTTCAGGATTACCAGCGGTCGGCCACGCTGACCGGCGACATTCAGGCTCGAGTCCGTACCGAACTCTCCTTCCGCGTCAGCGGTCGCGTGACCGAGCGGTTGGCGGACATCGGAGCCGACGTCCTGGCCCGCATTTCCCCGGTCGAACAGCAGGCCGATCTCGATGCCGCGGTCGCCAAGGTGGCCGCCGCCGAATCCGATGTCCGCGTGAAGTCCGCTACTTTCGATCGACAACAAGCCCTGTTTGCGCAGCGCTTCACCACCCGTTCGTCGCTCGAACAGGCGCAAGAGGAGGTACGCACGGCCGAGGCATCGCTCGAAGCCGCCAAAGCAGAAGTCGGGACCGCCAAAGACGCCCTGACCCATACCGAGTTGCGCGCCAGCGCCGGAGGCGTGATCACCGCGCGCCAGCTCGAGGTGGGACAGGTCGCGCAGGAAGCGCTGTCGGCATTTACACTGGCACAGGACGGCGAGCGCGACCCATCGGCCGTGCTGCGACGACGACCTCCTCGACCGCAGCGAGATCAACGGGGCCTCGGAGCGGCCGTGCAGCTCGCTTCGATAGCTGGGCACTACGGCTTTGGCGGGTTGAGCCTGGTATCCAGCGAAAACGCCTCCTGGCCTCGTAGGCCATAGGCTCCGGCCGCATTGGTCTTCAGGAAGATGAGATTCCAGCTGCGATTCGAGACGGCACTTGGAATAAGCACAAACTTATGAGCTGCTAGAAGCGCATCACCGAATTTTTGCTGACCCGAACTTGGCGTTACCGGCTTCAGCCAATTCTTGTTAGGAATGGCAGCTTCGTTGACGACATGGATAGCTGCCAGGTCAGTGACGACGGCAGAGGTCAGCACATGAGGAACCGTGTCGAGGGTATCAAAGCCTTTGTGCACTGCCACTTCGAGGATGGCCGTCGCAGGATCAATCGAGCAATAGACGGCGCGGACGCCCTTGCTGTTCCAACGTCCTCCAGCCAGGTACGAGCCCTCGCCGTCATCCCAAGTCGGCGCATGGATATCGCGATCAAGACGCCAAGCGATGAAATCTGTCCCGCCCAGCGCCGCCGGCAGCGGGGTCACACATAGACCCCGTAGTCGATCTGCTGCAGGAGATCCTCGACCAACTGTGTGCCAGGTTGCGTGGCCAGGAGCTCAATCGGCTTCTTGCCTTCGAACGCCCGAGCAGGCTCGCTCAGCCACTTTTCTGCCGCGTCCTGAGATCCGAAGACAGTAGTAGCTCGCGCAACGATTTCGGCAAACTTCCAGGCCCGGCTACTCTGTTCCGAACTGAGATGCTTGTCTTGATCAGCTTCGAAACGTTGAACTGTTCGAAGGCTCATGCCTAGGGCCGGCTCAACAGTCTCCTCCAAGACCAGGATGTGGCAATGCCGCCTCAGACTGGTGACGGCCTTTCCTGACAACCCACTCAGTAAGAATTCGTGGATTTCCAATCTCGACTTGGGACGCGCCTTCTTGCCCTTGACGCCGAGCAGTCCCGCCGCAACCGAATAGACCTGCTCCTCGCCAGGGGGTTCCTTGGGTTCTGCCTCTTGAACACTCATCTAAGCTCTCCGTCACCTGTCGCCTATAATATGTCATCTGACGCGAACAAATCAAGGGCGGTTGCCCCACAAGCGATTTGCGCCCAAGTCCAGCGATGGCGCCTAATGGCCGACGTAGCGGCGTCGCAACCGCTGCTGGCGACCTAGTGTGAGTCAGCGCGTTGCATGGCGAACCCGAACATGGAGAGGCCGCTACCTTCCTCGACCAGTAGGCGGAGGACGAATCAACGGGAAGCGGGCAAGGACGCGATGCGTCGTCTTGCCCAGCAGGCTGTGAACCAGGACGAACTCGGTCACCGTCCATTCGATCGGTTCGATGGGGACCGAGGGCAGCAGATAGCGCTTGTCGCGCAGCACTGTCACGTGCGGCACGAAGCTCCTCGTGCGCTTGATGCATAGAGCGGCCCCTAGGTTCTCGTAGAGCAACTCAAGGCCAATCACGCCCTCCTCTCCCCGCAACACGAGCGCTCCGCCGACAAAGCTCTCGACGCGATCAAACGACACCCGGAAAGTCGGCATCGACACGCGACTGGCGCACGTCGTCAGGGTCGCGAGCAGAGCCGGCGGTGGCGGCGCGTCGTCATCGCAGACGTGCCAGAGCGTGGAATGGATGTGCCGCCGCAGGATCGGCGGACCATTCAAACCGTATTGGTCACGCAGCCTGCAGCCGGTCTCGACGGCCGCGGCCGCAGCCGTGGGATCGGCATAGACAAGGAACAGCAGCCGGGCGGTTGGACGCGAAAAACCCATGAGCATTTCCACCAGGAGATGTTCATGCTACGTTCTCGCCATCGGCGGATCACTCTTCATCCGCGCATATGTAACGCTTCGCTTTCTGCCTTCGTCTCCGGAAGAGAAAAGGAGACAGCAATGCAGGCAATTTGGTCAATCGCAGCCACGATCCTCGCCCTTACCGGTTCCGGGGAATGCAAGACACCTGTCGACGGCACCTCCGCCACGACCGGCGCGACCAGTGTGCAGTACGCCGTCGCCGGGCTGCCGCGGCTGCCCAGCCTCCCGAGGCTGCCGAGCCTGCCGCGCGTGCCGAAGCCCAAATGGCCCTGAGCAAGGGGCCGTCAGTCAGGCCAGCAGCGCGTAGAGATCCGTCTCGAGCTTGGCGGGATCGACGCCCTGCCAGGGCATGTAGATTTCCCAGTTGATGCCGGCGAGCTCGAGCTTCTCGGCCTGGCACCAGGCGAACAGCGTCTGCCAGGCACCGGGCATGCCGTCGAACGGCCCCTTGAGCTGGAAGTGCGCGGCCCGGCCGGCCGGCAGGTCCGACGGCACAATCTCGCCACGGCCGGCGAAGCTGCGGCCGACGATGGTGCCGATTTCCATGTCGAGCGCATCCTTCGCCGGCGTGCGAAAGCGCGTCAGCGGCCGGCCGAGCGGGCCGGCGTCGAGCGACGGCAATGCGGCGTCGACCGCGACGCGCGCCGAGCGCTGCGCGCCGGGTATCTCCGGGAAAGGCACCTTGGTCTTGACCACCGCGGTCAGCTGACGATCGACCGTCACGATTGAGCACGTCATCGCTTACAACCCTTCACTTAACCTTGTGGTTAAGTGATAGGCATTCCCGGCACATCCGTCAACAAGGCCTGTAACGACCGGGCGCCGACCTCCGTCTCCCAGACAGAGACCTTACTCATGGGGGGGGACGATGAAATCGGCGACCGCACTCAAGGCTCTGTCCGCCCTGCTGATGCTTGGCCTCGGCGCCTGCGCGACGACGCAGGACAGGATGAACGGCTGGGTCGGCACGACCGATGCCCACCTGCTCTCGTCCTGGGGCGCACCCGACCGCAAGGCCAAGGCCGGCGGCGGCATCAACGTCGTGACCTACAAGGAGAAGGGCCACGGCAGGTATTCCGCCCCTTGCCACAAGACCTTCGCGATCGATGCCACCGACCACCGGGTCATCGGCGCCAGCACCACCTGCCGTTAGGGGACACGCCGTGAAAATCGCACACCGCTCGCTCATTGCAGCGACATCGTTGGTGGTGGCCTCGCTGGGCCTCGGCACCTACCTCGCCGCGGTCGACGCCGCGTGGAACAGCCCGCACGCCGGACCATCCGTAGTCGCCGCACAGGCCTATGGCGCGCGCGACGAGATGGGGCGGCCGACCTGCCGGCGCAACAATTTCGGCGATCCGCAGCGGCCGCTCGTCAGGATGGGGCAGAGCTGTCCGTAACTATTTGTAGCTGGTCTCCGTGCCACCCAGGCCGACGAACTCCGTCTTGGCTTTGCCCGGCCCGGGCAGGAACACCGGCGGATGCACCGAGCCCGTGAGGATGACGTCGCCCGCTTTCAGGTGCTTGCCGTGCTCCAAAAGCTTGTTGGCGAGCCAGGCGAGCGAGATCAGGGCGCTGCCCATGACGTTGGTGCCCGGGCCGGCGCCGATCTCCTTGCCTTCGAATTCCGAGCGGCCCTTCAGGCCGGCGAAGTCGACCTTCTGCCAGTCCGTCACCTCGGTGCCGACGATGCAGGCCGCTTGCAGGACGTCGTCGGCGATACGGCCGGGGCCGCTCACCTTGGTGACATCGGCGTAGCGGTTCTCGACCACCTCGGCGCCGCAATGGAAGCTGGCGACGTGGGCCTTGATGCTGTCGGCCGTGTAGCCGCCGGCCGCCGCGTCCTTGGACATGCGCGCCACCATCTCGCATTCGATGCCGGCCTTGAGCGGCCAGCCCTTCTCGAACACCGTGCCGGAGGGCCGAACGCCGCTCTTGTAGATGCCGGCGAACACCGGCCCGGAGAGCTTCATCGGCTCGTACTGCGAGGGCAGCGTCATGGCCACCTTCCAGCCCGCCATCTCGTCCTTGCCGTCGGCCGTCAGCCGGTCGTGAACGGCGAACTGGACCTTGTAGGAATCGGCCTCGCTGAGGTTGGCCGTGTCGGCGGCGAGGAAGTCCATCACTTTGCGGCTGCGCCGGCCCTCGGCGATGCGATCAGCGAGCGCGGCGATTTCCTTGTCGTTCACGGCAGTTCCACTCCGATTGGTTGGAGGGATTGTGGCGCACAAACGTGAATTACAAAACACCTGTCATCCCGAGGCCGAAGGCCGAGGGACCTTTACTGTTCCGTAAAGGTCCCTCGCTTCGCTCGGGATGACAGTTTGCGCGTTACGCCGCCTTCGCCGGATGATAGTTGCCGTAGAAGCTCTGGCCCTTGGCCGCCATGTCGCGCAGCATCCTGGGCACCTCGAATTGCGGGCCGTACTTCTTGGCGAAGTCGTCGCACTCGGCGACGAACTGCTTCACGCCGACCTGGTCGATCAGGCTGACGGCGCCGCCGGTCTGCGGCGCAAAACCCAGGCCCATGATCGAGCCGACGTCGCCGTCCTGCGGGTTGGTGAGGACGTTGGCTTCCAGGCAGCGCACGGTGTCGACCGCCTGCACGTAAAGCAGACGCTTCTTGATCTCGTCTTCCTTGGCGCGCTTCTCCTCGCCCTCGCCGTAGAGCAGCTTGGGGTCGGGCGGGAAGTGCTTGGCGAGCTCGGGCCACAGCCGCTTCTTGCCGTCGGCCGGATACTCGTAGAAACCCTTGCCGTTCTTGCGGCCGAAGCGCTCGAGCTTCTTCACCATCAGCTCGAGGATGTCCTCGGTGCCGCCGCCCTCGAACTTGTGGCCGGCGGCCTCGGCGTCGCGCCGCGCCTGGTCCATGATCTTCCAGCTGAGGTCGATCGCGACCTCGTCGTTGAGCGCCAGCGGGCCGACCGGCATTCCGGCGAAGCGCGCGCAGTTCTCGATCATGGCGGCGGGCACGCCCTCCTTGAGGAGACGATGGCCCTCGCTGATGAAGGCGCCGCAGACGCGGCTGGTGAAGAAGCCGCGGCTGTCGTTGACCACGATCGGCGTCTTGCGGATCTTCTGCACGAGGTCCATGGCGCGGGCCAGCGTCTCGGGCGAGGTCTTCTTGCCGACGATGATCTCGACCAGCGGCATCTTCTCGACCGGCGAGAAGAAGTGCAGGCCGATGAAGTGGTCGGGCTTCGACGAGGCCTCGGCCAGACCGGTGATCGGCAAGGTCGAGGTGTTGGAGGCGAACACCGCCTCCTTCGGCATCGCCGCCTCGGCCTTCCTGGTCGCCTCGGCCTTGACCTCGCGGTTCTCGAACACCGCCTCGATCACGATCTGGACGTCCTTCAGCGCGCCGAAGTCCGGCGTCGCCGTCACCTTGGCGAGCAGGGCGTCGCGCCTGGCCTGGTCGAGCCGGCCGCGCTTGACGAGCTTGTCGAGCTCGCCCGCGATGTGGGCCTTGCCCTTGTCGGCGGCGGCCTGGTCGCGGTCGATCAGCACGATGTCGAGGCCAGCCTGTACCGAGACGGTGGCGATGCCCGAGCCCATCAGGCCGGCGCCCAGAATGCCGATCTTCTTGTATTCCTGCTTCGGCACGCCCTTGGGCCGGCGGGCAAGCTTGTTCGCCTCCTGCAGGCCGAAGAACAGCGTGCGGATCATGCTCTTGGCCACGGGATTGCGCAGCAGCGAGACGAAGTAGCGCGTCTCGACACGCAGTGCCGAGTCGAACGGCAGCTGCAGGCCTTCGTAAACGCAGCTCATGATCGCCTTGGGCGCGGGATAGACGCCGTTGGTCTTGCCCGCGATCATGGCGTTACCGCCGATGAAGGTCTGCACGCCCGGCGGGCTCCACACCTGGCCGCCCGGGAAGCCCGGGGTCTTGAAGCCCTTGCGGTCCCACGGCTGCACGGCGCGGCCGTCGATCGCCTTGGCGCCCTTGCCGGCGTACTCCGGCACGACCTGCTCGCCGGCCGGCGCGGTCAGCCAGGCTTTGGCCTTGGCCAGGAGCTCGTTGGCCGGCACGACGTCATGGATCAGACCCAGGCCCTTGGCAGCCTCGACCGTCAGGTCCTTGCCTTCGAGCAGGATGGGCGCGGCATTCATCACGCCGACCAGGCGCGGGATGCGCTGCGTGCCGCCGGCGCCCGGCAACAGGCCGATCTTGACCTCGGGCTGGCCGACCTTGGCCTTGGGATTGGCCGCGGCGATGCGATAGTGGCTGGCGAGGCAGATCTCGAAGCCGCCGCCCAGCGCGGTGCCGTTGATGGCGGCCACCACCGGCTTGCCGCTGGTCTCCTGGCGGCGGAACAGCTTCTGCAGCTCGCCGAACTGGTCCATCAGCTTGGCGGCGTCGGACGTGTCGGCGCCCAGCAACATCTCAAGGTCGGCACCGGCGATGAAGTCGGCCTTGCCCGAGGTGACGATGATGCCCTTGACCTTGTCGTCCTTGAGCGCGCTCTCGAGCGCGCCGGCATAGGCCGTGATCGAGGCCTCGTTCAGCACGTTCATGGTGCGGCCCGGCATGTCCCAGGTGATGGTGGCGATGCCGTCGCTGTCGACGTTGTAGTTGATCATTTCATGTCCTCATTGCTGGGAGCGCGCCACTCCGTGGCGCTCATGCGATGTTTGAACAGCCGAGAAGAGCGCCACTACGGCGGAGTTTACTCCGCCTCTAGTGGCGCGCTCCCAGCAAAGACTCTAGACCCGCTCGATGATCGTCGCGGTGCCCATGCCGCCGCCGACGCAGAGCGTGGCAAGGCCGGTCGAGAGGTTGCGCCGCTCCAGCTCGTCGAGCAGCGTGCCCAGGATCATCGCGCCCGTGGCGCCCAGCGGATGGCCCATGGCGATGGCGCCGCCGTTCACGTTGATCTTGTCGTGCGGCATCTTGAGGATCTGCAGGTAGCGCAGCACGACGGCGGCGAACGCCTCGTTCAGCTCCCAGAGGTCGATGTCCTTCACCGACATGCCGGCCCGCTTCAGCGCCTTCTCCGACGCCGGCGCCGGGCCGGTCAGCATGATCGCGGGCTCCGAGCCGATCGAGGCGAAGGAGCGGATGCGCGCCCTGGGCTTCAGCCCGGCCTTCTCGCCAAACTCCTTGGTGCCGATCAGGATCGCGGCCGCACCGTCGACGATACCCGACGAGTTGCCGGCATGGTGGACGTGGTTGATCTTCTCGACCTCGGGATAGCGCTGCTGCGCCACCGCGTTGAAGCCCGGCATCATCTCGCCCTGCATCTTGAAGCTGGGCTCGAGGGCGGCCAGCGTCTGCATGGTGGTCTGCGGCCGCATCAGCTCGTCGTGGGCCAGCAGCTCGACGCCGTTCTGGTCCTTGACCGGCACGATCGACTTCTTGAAGTAGCCGGCATCCCAGGCGGCCTTGGCGCGCTTCTGCGATTCGACGGCGTAGGCGTCGACGTCATCGCGGCTGAGGCCATACTTGGTGGCGATCAGGTCGGCCGAGACGCCTTGGGGCACGAAGTACATCGGGATGGCCACGGCAGGATCGGTCGGCCAGGCGCCGCCGTCTGAGCCCATGGGCACGCGCGACATCGATTCGACGCCGCCGCCGATCGCCGCCTGGCTCTGGCCCGACATGACCTGCGCCGCCGCCATGTTGGTGGCTTCGAGGCCCGAGGCGCAGAAGCGATTGACCTGCACGCCCGACACGGTCTCGGCGTAGCCCGCGACGACGGCCGCGGTGCGGGCGATGTCGGCCCCCTGTTCGCCGATCGGCATGACGCAGCCCAGCACGATGTCGTCGACCAGGTGGGTGTCGAGCTTGTTGCGGTCGCGGATCGCCTGCAGGGCGGTGACGGCGAGCCGCACCGGGGTCACTTCGTGCAGCGAGCCATCCTTGCGGCCCTTGCCGCGCGGGGTGCGGACGGCGTCGTAGATGAATGCGTCGGTCATGGTGTGTCTCCTTCTATCTTCCGGACCGCGGGCCTCCAGGCCCGCATTCATGAGCGGGCCTGGAGGCCCGCGGTCCATTAAAGCGTGCGTCCAATCAGCTCTTTCATGATCTCATTCGTGCCGCCGTAGATCTTCTGCACGCGCGCGTCGGCGTAGAGGCGCGCGATCGGGTACTCCCACATGTAGCCGTAGCCGCCGAAGAACTGCAGGCACTGGTCGATCAGCTCACACTGCAGGTCGGTGGTGTGGTACTTGGCCATCGCCGCGGTGGCGACGTCGAGCTCGCCCTTGAGGTGCCTGACCACGCAATCGTCGACGAACACGCGCGCCACCAGCGCCTTGGTCTTGAGCTCGGCCAGCTTGAAGCGGGTGTTCTGGAAATCGATGATCGGCTTGCCGAAGGCCTTGCGGTCCTTGACGTAGGCCACCGTGTGCTCCATCGCCGCCTCGATGGCGGCAATCGCCTGGATGGCGATCACCAGCCGCTCCTGCGGCAGTTGCTGCATGAGCTGGATGAAGCCCATGCCGGAGCCGCCGAGAAGGTGATCGGCCGGCACGCGCACATTGTCGAAGAACAGCTCCGACGTATCCTGCGCCTTCATGCCGATCTTCTCGAGATTGCGGCCGCGCTTGAAGCCCTCGGTCCCGGTCTCGACCGCGATCAGCGACGTGCCCTTGGCGCCGAGCTTGGGATCGGTCTTGGCGACCACGATCACCAGGTCGGCGAGCTGGCCGTTGCTGATGAAGGTCTTGGAGCCGTTGATCACCCAGTGATTGCCGTCCATCACGGCGTTGGTCTTGACCGCCTGCAGGTCGGAGCCGGTGCCGGGCTCGGTCATGGCGATGGCCGTGACCAGCTCGCCGGAGCAGGCTTTCGGGATCCACTTCTTCTTCAGCTCTTCGCTGCCGTAGTGCAGCAGGTAGGGCACGACGATGTCATTGTGCAGCGAGAAGGCCGGACCCGAGGCGAGCGCCCGGCCCTGCTCCTCGATCAGGATGGCGCTGTAGAGGAAGTCGGCGCCGGCGCCGCCGTACTCCTCGGGCATGGTCATGCCCAGAAGGCCCTGCGCTCCCGCCTTGCGCCACAGTTCGCGCGGCACGATGCCCTCTTCCTCCCACTTCATGTGGAAGGGCGTGACTTCCTTCTCGAAAAAGCGCCGGCAGGTGTCGCGGAACATCCGGTGTTCAGGCGTGTAATGGGCTGCCAACGCTGTCACTGAGCGCTCCTCCGGCGGTCGATAACGGGTCTTGTTCTTGGGACTTTGGTCCGCCGGCGCCTGCTCCGCCAGCATTGGGGATGTAGTTTACCTTTACGTAAACGTCAACTTGCCCCTGACGGCCTGGACCAGCCTCGGCGCCCGGCCGCCCCAACGCCGATCGCAGTGCCCGCGGTCGCTCGGCGTCACAGCCAGCGCGCGTTGGTCGCGGCGACCCTTCCTCCCGCTTGCGGTATGGAGCCGGGTGGTCGACGGCTCCAGCCTGCTCATCTGCGTGATGGCCCTTGTTGCGATGTTCGGCGGAGGTCTGATCGGCATCTTCACCGCTCGGGTCCTGCCGCCGCATCATTTGAGCGATTCCTCGGCGAGCGTGGTGAAGCTGCTGGCCACTGTCGTGGTGTCGCTGACCTCCCTGGTGCTCGCCCTGATGCTCTCGTCGGCGAACAACTCGTTCTCGGTCAATGCGGGAATCGTGAAGAAGCTCAGCTCCGACCTCATTCACCTCGATCACCTGCTGCGGACGTACGGGCCGGAGGCGAACGAGGCGCGCGCGACCCTGCGGGCCTACACGACCAGGAAGAGTGACGAACTGTTTCCGGCGTCGGCCGTGCCGGCCCCGAGCGATCGCGAGACATCCGATCGACTGGACGCGCTTCTTGATTCCATCCTGTCGCTGGCGCCCACCGACCGGCGGCACACAGCGCTGGTCGAGCAGGCGTTGGGGATCACGTCCAGCATCTACGCCGAGCGCTGGCTGCTGTGGGAGAATCCCGGCACCACGGTTCCCCCGCAATTCCTCTTCGTGCTGATCTTCTGGCTCTTCCTCATCTTCGTCAGTTTCGGCCTGTTCGCGCCGGCCAATCACACGGTGATCGCCAGCTTTCTCCTTTGCGCGCTCGCGGTCTCGGGCGCCATTCTCATGATCCTCGACATGGGCGATCCGATGCATCCCGGCTGGGTTCAGGTCTCCGGCGAGCCGATGCGCCGCGCAGTGATCGAGGTCAGCCGTCCGTAGAGCACGGCGCCCTCGTTCGGCGACTCCGCCGGCGAATGGCCCCGCTACCCTTGATTGCGACACGATTGTGGCAATCCACCCCTGAAAGCGGCCGGCTGATCAATCATTCCGGACTCCCGGTCAGGCCCCTCCAGCTATCAAGCACGCAGGTGGATGCTTCAGTGTGGGAGGAGTGTCGTGATCCTCGGTATGTCTCTCTCGACTTTCACGGTCGTTCATGTGGTGCTGAGCCTGGTCGGCATCGCCTCGGGCGTGCTCGTGCTGCTGCGCCCGTCGGCGTCGCCGACGGCGTGGGGCCTGACGACGCTGTTCCTCGTGACCACGCTCGCCGCCAGCGTCACCGGCCTGCTTTTCCTTCTGCCGTTCCCGCGCTTCGGCCTGGGCCACGGCATCGGCGTCGCCTCGCTGCTGGTCTTCGTGCCGACGCTGCTGGCGCTGTGGCGCCATCGGCTGGCTGGCGCCCCTTTGAGCGGGATTGGGCGGGCGACCTACGTCGCCGGCGCCGCGACCCTGCTCTATCTCAACGCCTTCATCGCCGTGATGCAGGCCTTCGGCAAGATCGGCTATTTAAGCGCGCTGCCGGTGACGAGCCTTGGCTCGCCGCTGTTCCTCGCGCATCTGCTGGTGCTGGCGATCTCGGTGTGGCTCGCCATCCACGCATTCGCCCGCCTTCAATCCGGCGGTGCGTCGCGTCTCATCCGGGCGCGCGCGTTGCGCGTCGCGGACCGCTGGAACTGAGAGAACAACGCCCGGCCGGCATGGCCAGCAAATCAAGAAGGCCTGCGGCCAGACAAAGGACATGCAGGCCTTCTGGCGACATGAGACCGAGCAACGGATTGCCCGCAACCAGCGGCCAGAAGGGCTCCATGTCCCGATGCATCACCGCATCGAGGCCGATGTGCGAACAGGTGCCGACGAGGGCACTCAGAAACGACACCGGCCAGATTATCGGATGATCCGGATTCCGCAGTCCGCCGACGGCCTTGAAGGCGGCGCCGGGCCCGAGGTGAAACGGCGTGAAGGGCATCCGCCCCTCACCCTCCCTCACTCGATCGTCATCGCGCTCAAGCCCAGCTGGGCGCGGCGACGCAGCCACTGGCTCGGCCGGTAGCGGTCGTCGCCGGTGATGGCCTGCAGTTGCAGCAGGATCTCGTGGCAATCCTTGACGCCCAGCCAATCGGCCAGCGCCAGCGGGCCGCGCGGGTAGTTGAGGCCGAGCGTCATGGCGGTGTCGACATCGGCCGCCGAGGCGATGCCGATCATCGCCATCTCGCAGCCGAGGTTGGCGATCATCGCGCACATGCGCTGGGCGATGAAGCCGGGCGAGTCCTTGATCAAGGTCACCTTGGCGCCGGTGCGCGCCAGGATGGCGGCGGCGGCGTCGCGCACCAGGTCGTCGGCGCCGGGCGCGGTCATGATGGTGAGGCGCTTGGCGATGTCGCCGGTGAGGTCGATCGCCACGGTGCGCCGGGGATCGAGGCCGCGCTCGACCACCGTCGTGGTGCAATCCTTGCCGATCGGCGCCACCAGGATCGGGCTTCTGCCATCGTCGGCGCCCAGCGCCTGCGCGCCCGCTGCCATGACCAGGCCGACCAGCTTCTCGTTGTGGCTGTCCATCACCACGACGCGCGTCGCCGGCACGACCGACGGCAGGTGATCGGCACCGGGATCGACCTTGGCGCCCTTGGCGTCGTAGGCGTACCAGCCGCCGCCGGTCTTGCGGCCGAGCCGGCCCGCCGCATAGAGGCTCTCGTGGTAGGGGCTGGGCGTCATGCGCCGGTCGTGGAAGAAGCCCTCGTAGATGATCTTGCGCGCCGGGAAGTTCACGTCGATGCCGGTGAGGTCCATCAGCTCGAACGGCCCCATGCGGAAGCCGCAGCTGTCGCGCATGACGGCGTCGACCTGCGACGGCGTCGCCCTGCCCTCCTGCAGGATGCGCAGGCCCTCGGTGCCGATGGCGGTGCCGCCGAGATTGACCAGGAAGCCCGGCGTATCGCCCACCACCACGGGCACGCGCGTCTGGCGCTTGCCCAGCGCCACCATGGCGTCGGTCACCCAGGGCGCGGTGTCGGCGGCGCGGATCACCTCGACGAGCTTCATCAGCGGCACCGGATTGAAATAGTGCATGCCGCAGACGCGCTCGCGGTGCTTCAGCGAGCGCGCGATCGAGGCGATGCGGATCGACGAGGTGTTGGATGCAAGGATGGTCTCCGGCGGGACCACGGCTTCGAGCTCGCCGAACAGCTTCTGTTTCACTTCGAGATTCTCGAAGACCGCTTCAACGACGACGTGGCAGGCCTTGAGGTCCTCGAGCTTGTCGGCGATTCCGAGATTGGCGTCGGTCTTGGCGACGTCGGCATCGGTCAGCCGCCCCTTGGCGACAAGGCCTTTCAGCGTCTCGAGGATGCCGGCCTTCGCCTTAGCCGCACCACCGGCCGCGGCGTCGAACATGATCGCCTTCATGCCGCCCCTCTCCGGCGATCCTTGGGCCGTCACCTGCGCAATGCCGCGCCCCATGGCGCCGGTCCCCACCACGCCCACGACCAGATCGGGGCGGTTCACATCGAGGGTCATGTCGTCTCCAGTGGCTTCAGCGGTCCGAGGCCCCTGAATACCACCGGAGAGAAGGATGCGCCGACCTAAAGTTGGAGCCGCAAGGCGGCTCCAGCCGGCCGCTGCCGCTTTAGGGCTTACTGACCGTCTGGAGGAAGGCCTTGATCTTCGGCAAGCTCACGATCGTCTTCTTGAAATGGTTCTCAGCATCGAAGATGGCGTAGGCCTCGTCGCAGTACTTCTTGAACCAGGCCCAGGTCATCTGCTGCTTTCGCCCCCAGGTGATGCAGACCGGTCCGGCCGGCGTGTAGCCGCAGACATAGACGTAGTGGCCGCCCCAACCGCCCGGCTTGCCGCCCGAGCCGCCGGTCACGTCCCATCGCTGCCCGGTATTGATCTGCTTCTCGGCATCCTTCGGCAGGTTGACGCCGATGCCGATGCCGACGTCGGCAAAGATCGCGCGCTTCACCTCGACAGGACTGGTGCGATTGATCTCGGCATAAGCTTGGATCTTGTAAACGTCCTGTCCGAGCTTCCAGCCGTCATGGCGCCATTCCGACAACGATTCGAGGACGACCAGGCCCGAATCGGGACCGCCGGTCTCCTTCTTGTATTCCTTGGTCACTTCGGTGTCCGTGATCATCAGCTTCGAGCCCTGCTCGATCAACTCGAAGCGCAGCGTTTGATGGGCGCGGCCGGCGATGACGCAACAGCCGAGTTCGTCATTGGCGAACATTGGCGTCGGGATCCCCGGATGCTTGTCGTCGAAGTCGTACTGGGCGGGCAATGGCACCGGCGCCTTCAGGACCGCGGCGAACTTGAGATTCCTCTTGTCGCGCTTGGCGCCCTTCTTGCCGAGCTTGAAGAACTTGTGCTTGTTGATTCCGATGGCCTTGGGCATGGCACGCCCTCCGAGAGTGGGACGCTCAAATTAAACCATGAGTTGAATATCGGGACAATCGAAGATTGCAGACCCAATCGTGACATCTTCGGGGCAGATCAGCTTTTCGCCGCATATCCGGCGGTCTTCAGCCCGCCGGTGATCTCCTCGAGCGTCGCCGGGTCCTCGATGGTGGCGGGCATCTTCCAGGGCTCGCCGTCGGCGATCTTCTGCATGGTGCCGCGCAGGATCTTGCCCGAGCGCGTCTTGGGCAGGCGCGGCACGACGATGGCGGTCTTGAAGAAGGCGACGGGACCGATGCGGTCGCGCACGAGCTGGACGACCTCGCGCACGGTTTCTTCCTTCGGCCGGTCGACGCCCGCCTTCAGCACCAAGAGGCCGAACGGAACCTGGCCCTTGAGATCGTCGGCGACGCCGATCACGGCGCACTCGGCGACGTCGTTATGGCTGCCCAAGACTTCCTCGATCTGGCCGGTCGAGAGGCGGTGACCCGCGACGTTGATCACGTCGTCGACGCGCGTCATCACCGAAACGAAGCCGTCCTGGTCGATGAAGCCCGCGTCGCCCGTCTTGTAATAGCCGGGGTAGTCCGCGAGGTAGGCTTGCCGGAAGCGCTCGTCGGCATTCCACAAGGTCGGGAAGGTGCCCGGCGGCAGCGGCAGCCTGGCCGCCAGTGCGCCGACGTCACCCTGCCTGGCGATCGGCTTGCCCTGCTCGTCAAGCACCTGAAGATTCCAGCCCGGCGCCGGCACCGAGCACGAGCCGAGCTTGACCGGCATCGGCTCCAGCCCGACGAAGTTGCCGCAGATCGCCCAGCCGGTCTCGGTCTGCCACCAGTGATCGACGATCGGCACGCCCAAGAGCTTCTGCGCCCATTCGATGGTCGGCGGATCGCCGCGCTCGCCCGCCAGGAACAGCGTGCGGAACGTCGAGAGGTCGTACTGCTTCAGAAGCTTGCCGTCGGGGTCTTCCTTCTTGATGGCGCGGAACGCCGTCGGCGCGGTGAACAGCGCGACGGCCTTGTGCTCGGAGATCACCCGCCAGAAGGCGCCGGCGTCGGGCGTGCCGACCGGCTTGCCTTCGTAGAGGATCGTGGTCGCGCCGTGGATCAGCGGCCCGTAGACGATGTAGCTGTGGCCCACCACCCAGCCCACGTCCGAGGCGCACCACCAGATCTCGCCGGGATTGACGCCGTAGAGGTATTGCATCGACCAGGCGAGCGCCACGGCGTAGCCGCCATTGTCGCGCACCACGCCCTTGGGCTGGCCGGTCGTGCCCGACGTATAAAGAATGTAGAGCGGATCGGTCGCCTTCACCGGCACGCAGCCGTGCGGCTCAGCCGCCGCCACCGTCTCGTTCCAGTCGAGGTCGCGCCCCTTCACCATCGAGGCCTCGGCCTGCGGCCGCTGGAACACCAGGCAGCGCGGGATCTTGTGTGTGGCAAGCTCGATCGCCTGGTCGAGCAGCGGCTTGTATTGCACCACCCGACCCGGCTCGATGCCGCACGACGCCGTCAGCACCAGCTTGGGCGTGCAGTCGTCGATGCGCGTCGCAAGCTCGTTGGCGGCAAAGCCGCCGAACACGACGGAATGCACCGCGCCCAGCCGGGCACAGGCCAGCATCGCCATCACCGCTTCCGGGATCATCGGCATGTAGATGATGACGCGGTCGCCCTTGCCGACGCCCTGTGCGGCGAGGGCGCCGGCGAGCTTCGCCACCTGATCGCGCAGCTCGCGGTAGGTGAAGCCTTTCTTGGTCCCGGTGACCGGCGAATCGTAGATCAGCGCCGCCTGCTGGGCGCGGTCGCCTTCCACATGGCGGTCGAGCGCATTGTGGCAGGTGTTGAGCTCGCCACCGGCGAACCAGCGATAGAACGGCGGCTTCGACTCATCGAGCACCTTGTCCCAGGGCCGCGTCCAGTCGATCGCCTTGGCCTGCTCGGCCCAGAAGCCCTCGGGGTCGCGGAGCGAACGCTGATGGAGTGCGCGGTACTTGTCGCCGACGGCCATGACGGCATTTCCTCCCTTTGCGACAGGCTTAGCGTTGCCCATGGACCACCGCAATCCGGATGTGTGACCATTGGGCCCATGGCGTCCTCTACCATACGCTCGATCCCCCCAAGTGCGTTCGGGTTGCTCCTGTCCCTGCTCTGTCTGGTCTGCGGCGCGGAAGGCGTTTTGGCCGACGACAACGAGCGCTGGCCGGCCCCCTTCGGCGGCTTCTTCAATGCGACCTTCACCTTCGCCACGGACTACTCATTCGCCGGCATCTCGCAGACCAAAAACAGTCCGGCCTACCAGATGGGCATCGACTACCGCTCGAAGGATTTCGGCTTCGACATCCCGCTGTGGTTCTACGCCACGGGCTGGGGCAGCAACATCGACTTCCCGACGACCGGCCCCGGCATCGAGGTCGACCTCGCCGCCGGGTTCAAGGCGCGCGCCTTCAAGCGCAAGCTCAGCCTCGACATCGGCTACATCCGCTACACGTTCCTGGGACCGCCGGCCGACCTCAACTACAACTACGGCGACATAAACCTGAACGTGGGCTACGACTTCGACGTGGCGACGCTGGCGGCCCGCGTGCGCGTCAGCCCGAACTCGTTCGGCGCCTCCGGCTTCTCGCGGAACATCCGCGGGCTCCTGACCGTGCCGCTGCCCTTCCTGCGCATCAACGATGACATCTCCTTCAAGGCCTACGGCTCGCTGGGCAACATCTGGGTCGAGCGCTTCGACCTCTATGGTATCCCCAGCCCCGACTACTGGTATTGGCAGCTGGGACTGGTCACGTCGGCCTACGGCTTCGATCTCAGTGTGGCCTACACCGATACCAGCATCGAACCCCAGGGCTGCGGCAACACGAGCTACTGTTCGGGCCGCGTGTTCTTCAGCATCACCAAGCCTTTCTGACGGAGAGTCTCATGCAACGCGTTCGGTCGATCGCCTGGCTCTGTCTGGCGTTGGCGCTCGCCGGCACGGCGGCCGCCCAGGCCTGGACGTCGTTCAGCCCAGAAGGCGGCCGCTGCCGCATCGACATGCCGGGCACGCCGACGGTCGAGACGGTGCCGCTCAACGCGCCCGGGCAGACGCTCACCCAGACCGAGGCCAAGGTGCTGGCAAGCGGCGCCACCTTCTTCATGTCGTGGGTCGACTATCCCGAGCGCGTCGCGCTCTCGGCCTCGAGCGACACGATGCTCGACAGGGTCCGCGACGGCATGGCGGCGGGCAACACACTGCGCGGTGAGAAGAAGCTGACCGTGGGCCGCGCCCAGGGCCGTGAGTTCACCCTGGCGCAGGCCAACGGCGCCACCACCGCGGTCCGCCTCTACTGGGCGCGCAATCGGCTGTACCAGCTCGGCGTGACCGGCCGCGCCGGCGTCGAGAACCAGCCCGAGACGCGGCACTTCTTCGAGCCCTTCGCGCTCGTGCGGTCGTGATGCCCCTCCGCCCTCACCCTGAGGAGCGCCCGCAGGGCGCGTCTCCAATGCGCGCGGTAAACCGCGCGTGGGTGGGCAACACCCTCGTTGTCGCCCATCCTTCGAGACGCCGCGCTTTGCGCGGCTCCTCAGGATGAGGTTGTCCGTGAAGCAACGGTCCAAGCCCTTGATGCATTTGGCGCAGTTCCTGGTGCATGGCCCGACCTACCACAGCGTGGCGATGTGGCGGCATCCGCGTACCGCGGCGGCCGGCTATGACTGGACCCAGCCCGAGCTCTACCAGCACATCGCCCGCGTCTGCGAGCGCGGCAAGCTCGACATGGTCTTCTTCGCCGACCTCAACTACATCTCCGACACTTTTACGGGCGCGCTGGCGCCGGCCATCCGCAACGCCACCCAGGCGCCCGAGCACGATCCCATCCCGCTGCTGTCGTTCATGGCCGCCGCGACCACGCATATCGGCCTCGGCGCCACCTACTCGGTGAGTCACCAGCATCCGTTCCATGCCGCGCGCCTGTGGGCGACGCTCGATCACCTGACGAAGGGCCGCGCCGCGTGGAACGTCGTCACTACGCTCAATCATAACCAGTCGGCCAACTACGGCGAGGAGATGAAGCCGACCGACGAGCGCTACGACCGCGCCCACGAATTCATGGACGTCTGCCGCAAGCTGTGGGCGAGCTGGGACGAGGACGCCGTGGTCATGGACCGCGACGCCGGCATCTTCGCCGATGCCGGCAAGGTCCATCGCATCGACCACGAGGGCCGCTTCTTCAAGTCGCGTGGGCCGCTGAACGTCGTGCACTCGCCTTATGGAGGCCCAGCCATCCTGCAGGCCGGCACCTCGGGCAAGGGCCGCGACTTCGCGGCGCGCTATGCCGACGCGGTGTTCGCCATCCAGCCCTACATCGCCGGCGCCAAGGCGCTGCACGACGACATCAAGCGCGGCGTGGTCGAGGCCGGCCGGCCGCCGTCGGCGTGCAAGATGCTGTTCGGCGTGCAGCCCATCATCGGCGCCTCGCGCGCCGAGGCCGAGGACAAGCAGGCCGAGCACAATGCGCTGGTGCCGATCGAAGGCGGCCTCGCCATCCTGTCGGGCCATCTCGATTTCGACCTGTCGACCCTGCCGCTCGACACCATCATGGCGCATCGCACCGAGCCCAAGCTGCAGCGCATGCAGACGCGCTACCGCACCGCCAGCGGCGGGCTTCTGACCCTGCGTCAGGTCGCGCAGAACCACGGCCAGAGCGTCGGACTGCCGCAGATGGTGGGGACGCCCGCCGACATCGCCGACCAGCTGGAAGCCTATTTCGACCAGGTCGGCGGCGACGGCTTCATGCTGTCGCCGATCTATTGTCCCGGCGCGATCGAGGAATTCGTCGACCTGGTGGTGCCGGAATTGCAGCGGCGCGGCCGCTTCCGGCGGGAATATGCGGGCACTACGCAGCGCGACCATCTCAACCAGGACTTTTGACCGGGGATGCATCATGCGGCCCGGCCGTAAGTATCGGAGCACCCCTGGATTGGAGAGTGGATGCGCGGCCTCGGTTATCGATTGACGGACATGCTGGTCATCGCTGCCTGCAGCCTGACCTTCATCGCCGTCGTCAGCTCCGCCCGCCACGAACCCAGGGATCCGCCGATCGGCCTGATCGCCCAGGACCTCGGCACGACGCCCGAGCACTTCCAGGAGGTCGCCGAGAAGATCGTCCCGCACCGTCCCTCGGGCCCGCCGCCGACCGAGGCCCAGAAGAAGGAGCTCGCCGCCGCCCTCTATGTTTCCGTCGAGCAGCTCGACACGGTGATGGAGAAGTACCGGCCGCTTCGGCTGCACCACCGTTAGCGGAGCCAGCGAGTCTCCTCATCGGAGCGCGGACCTCCAGGTTCGCATCGAGTTCTTCGTCTTCCGGACCGAAAGAACATGAGCGGACCTGGAGGTCCGCGCTCCGGAAGACGCGCTCCCGGCAAAGAGTTATTCTTCCGCCCAAGAAACGCGGAGGAAACGAATGATCGGACGTCGAACGGCGACGGCAGGGGCGCTCGCCGCCCTGCTGCCTGCCAGCATCCGTGCGCAAGCGGCGTGGCCCACCAAGCCCATCCGTCTCATCGTGCCCTACGGCCCCGGTGGCTCGGCCGACCAGGTGGCGCGGCTCTATGCCGAGCGGCTGAGCGCGACGCTGGGGCAGCAGGTGATCGTCGAGGACAAGCCCGGCGCCTCGGGCGGCGTCGGTGCGGCGATCGTCGCGGGCAGTGCACCCGACGGCTACACCTTCCTGCTCGCCCCCACGGCGATCCTGGCGATCACGCCCGGCGTGCGGCAGGTGCCCTACAGGCCCGACGACCTTGTCGCCGTCTGCCGGCTGTCGACGGCGCTCTTGCCCGTCACCATCACCAATGCGCTGGGGGCCAAGAGCTGGCAGGAGTTCGTAACGCTGGCCAAGGCCAATCCCGGCAAATACTGGTACGGCTCGTCCGGGCTCGGCACCATCACGCATCTCACCGGCGAGGTCCTGACCCGCACGGCCGGCATCAAGATGCAGCACGCGCCCTACAAGACCATCGTCGACGCCACCGGCGACATCTTCGACGGCCGCATCCAGATGGTGTTCGATCCTTCGTTCGTGCCCTACGCCAAGGCGGGCAAGGTGCGCACCGTCCTGGTCGATGCGCCGACGCGGCTCGCCGACCTGCCCGACACGCCGACGGCGCAGGAGGCCGGGCTCGACCTGAAGGGCTTCCGCGATCGCGCCTGGTTCGGGCTGTTCGCGCCCAAGGGATTGCCGTCCGCCATTGCCCAGCGCATCTCCGACGAGGTCGCGCGCATCGCCGCGACGACCGATATGAAGGACAAGCTCCTGATGGTGGCGCAGTTCGCTCACCACCAATCGCCGGCTGACTTCACCCGTCAGGTAGCCGACGACAAGGCGTTCTTCACGGCGCTGATCAAGGATCTCGACATCAAGCTCGAGTAGACGCGAACGCTCGCTATTCGGACGGCGGCGTTGCCGGCGGTGCCGGTTGCTGTTTGGCTTTGGTCTCGCGGTCGGCTGCATTGCGCTGCTCGCGTTCCTTGGCGTCGCGATCGGCGGCCGCCTTGTCGGCCGCTTCCTTCTGCGACCGCTGCCCACCCTTGGTGGTCACGACGGAACCGATCGGATTGCGTGTCTCGTCCGCGGGGACGACCCCTTGCTCGGACTGTCCGCCGGGATTGGCCGACGGCAGCGTCCCGGTGGGCGCGATCTGGCGATCGGCGCCCGGGCGGGCCTTGCCGGTCGGCGCACCACCGCCGCCGAACCAGCTGCAGCCGGTCAGGAGCACGAGAGTCGATACGGCGAGCAGTCCGCGCCAAATGCGTTTGTTCATCATGGTCCGTTGCCTCGCATCGCTGCCTTTGGCAAGTCAGATGTTCAAGAGCTTCAGGCCCTTCTCCTTTGCACACGCGATCGCATCCTCATAACCCGCATCGGCATGCCGCATGACGCCGCTCGCCGGGTCGTTCCACAGCACGCGCTCGATGCGGCGTCCCGCTTCCGGCGTGCCATCGCAGACGATCACCATGCCGGCATGCTGCGAGAACCCCATGCCGACGCCGCCGCCGTGGTGCAGCGACACCCAGGTGGCGCCCGAGGCGCAGTTGAGCAGGCCATTCAGCAATGGCCAGTCGGAAACGGCGTCGGAGCCGTCGCGCATCGATTCGGTCTCGCGGTTGGGGCTGGCAACCGATCCGGAATCGAGATGGTCGCGGCCGATCACGATCGGCGCCTTCAGTTCCCCCTTGGCCACCATGTCATTGAAGGCGAGCCCCAGGCGATGACGGTCGCCCAGCCCGACCCAGCAGATGCGCGCCGGCAGTCCCTGGAACTTGATGCGCTTCCTGGCCATGTCGAGCCAGTTGTGCAGGTGCGTGTTGCCCGGCATCAGCTCCTTCACCTTGGCGTCGGTGCGGTAGATGTCCTCGGGATCGCCCGACAGTGCGGCCCAGCGGAACGGTCCGATGCCACGGCAGAACAGCGGGCGGATATAGGCCGGCACGAAGCCCGGATAGCTGAAGGCATCGGCCACGCCCTCCTCCAGCGCCATCTGGCGGATGTTGTTGCCGTAGTCGACCGTCGGCACGCCTTGCTTGTGGAACTCCAGCATGGCGCGCACGTGCCCCGCCATCGATTGCTTGGCTGCCTTGGCGACGGCGTCGGGCGCGCTGGTGCGCTTGGCCTCCCATTCGGCCAGGGTCCAGCCCTTGGGCAGGTAGCCGTTGATCGGATCGTGCGCCGATGTCTGGTCGGTCAGGCAATCCGGCTTCACACCTCGGCGCAAAAGCTCGGGCAGCACGTCGGCGGCGTTGCCCAAAAGGCCGACCGATACTGCCTTCTTCGCTGCGTTCGCCTCTTGGATGATCGCCAGCGCCTCGTCGAGATCGCGCGCCTGCTTGTCGAGATAGCCCGTGCGCAGCCGGAATTCGATGCTGCTCGGCCGGCACTCGACGGCGAGGCACGAGGCGCCGGCCATCGTTGCGGCGAGCGGCTGCGCGCCGCCCATGCCGCCCAGGCCCGCGGTCAGGATCCAGCGGCCGGCCAGGCTGCCCTGGTAATGCTGGCGCGCCATCTCGACGAAGGTCTCGTAGGTGCCCTGCACGATGCCCTGGCTGCCGATGTAGATCCACGAGCCCGCGGTCATCTGGCCGAACATCATCAGGCCCTTGCGGTCGAGCTCGTTGAAATGCTCCCAGGTCGCCCAGTGCGGCACCAGGTTGGAGTTGGCGATGAGGACGCGTGGCGCGTCGGCATGGGTACGGAAGACGCCGACCGGCTTGCCCGACTGCACCAGCAAGGTCTCGTCGGCCTCGAGATCGCGCAGCGCGGCGACGATGCGGTCGAAGCTCTGCCAGTCGCGCGCGGCACGGCCGATGCCGCCATAGACCACGAGCTCGCCCGGCCGCTCGGCCACCTCGGGATCGAGGTTGTTCATCAGCATGCGCAGCGGCGCCTCGGTCAGCCAGCTCTTGGCCGAGCGTTCGGTGCCGCGCGGCGCGCGCACGGTGCGGGTATTGTCGAGGCGCGTGGTCATGGCGAGCTCCCGGAGAGAGACGGCAGGATATCGGCGTCGACCGCGTCGATCAGCGCGCCGCGGCCGACAAGATCGGCGGCCCGTGCGAGATCGGGCTGGAAGTGGCGGTCGTCGTCGAGATGCGGCACGTGCCGGCGGACCAGCTCGCGCACCCGCTCGAGCACGGGGCTGGAGCGCAGCGGATGGTGGAAGTCGCAACCCTGCGCCGCCGCCAGCAGCTCGATGCCGATGATGGACCGGCAGTTGTCGGTCATCTCCAGCAGGCGGCGCGCGCCCTGCGCCGCCATCGAGACATGGTCCTCCTGGTTGGCCGAAGTCGGGATCGAATCGACGCTGGCCGGATGGGCGCGCTGCTTGTTCTCGGCGACGAGTGCTGCCGCCGTGACCTGCGGGATCATGAATCCGGAATTGAGCCCGGGCTTGGGCGTCAGGAACGCCGGCAGGCCCGACAGCGCCGGATCGACCAGCATGGCGATGCGCCGCTCGCTGAGCGAGCCGATCTCGCACAGCGCCAGCGCCAGGATGTCGGCGGCGAAGGCGACCGGCTCGGCGTGGAAGTTGCCGCCCGACAATGCCTCCGCGGGGGCCTCGCCGGTGTCGGCGAATATCAGCGGATTGTCGGTGACGCCGTTGGCTTCGGTCGCCAAGGTCGTCGCCGCATGTCGCAGGATGTCGAGCACGGCGCCCATGACCTGCGGCTGGCAGCGCAGGCAGTAGGGATCCTGCACGCGCTCGTCGCCGACCAGATGCGAGACGCGGATGGCGGAGCCTTCCATCAGGCGGCGCAGCGCATGGGCCGCGTCGATCTGCCCGGCATGGCGGCGCAGGGCGTGGATGCGCGTATCGAACGGCGCATCCGAGCCGCGCGCCGCATCGGTCGAGAGCGCGCCGGTCACCAGCGCCGAGCCGAACAGCATCTCGGTCTCGAACAGCGCGGCCAGCGCATAGGCGGTCGAGAACTGCGTGCCGTTCAGCAGGGCAAGGCCTTCCTTGGCGCCGAGAACGAGAGGCGACAGGCCGACCTCGGCCAGAGCGCGCTCGGCGGGAACCGCCGCGCCATCGATGAAGAACGAGCCGACGCCGATCAGCGTCGCCGACATGTGGGCAAGCGGCGCGAGGTCGCCCGAAGCGCCGACCGAGCCCTGGCACGGCACCACCGGCGTCAGGCCCTTGTCGAGCAGGGCCGCGAGCAGGCGCACGGTCTCACTGCGCACGCCCGACGCGCCCTGGGCGAGGCTCGCGAGCTTCAGTGCCATCATCAGTCGGGCGACGGCGACCGGCATCGGCGCGCCGACGCCGGCAGCATGCGACAGCACGATGTTGCGTTGCAGCTTCTCGAGGTCGGCGGCCTCGATGCGCACGCTCGCGAGCTTGCCGAAGCCCGTGTTGATGCCATAGACCGGCTCGCCTCTGGCCAGGATGGTCGAGACCGCCTGGGCCGATCGATCGACCACGCCGTAGGCTGCGGGATCGAGGGCGACCGCCGCGCCGCGATAGACCTCGCGCCACGCCACCAACGGCACGGCACCTGGAGCAAGCAGGATGCGACTCATGGGCCGATGGTAGCCCTCTCCCAGCGGGCTTTCGCTGTTGAAAGACCGCAGCACTGCTCAGACAATTTGGCATCGGGCCGACGCAAACGGCTCAGCGGGGGAGCAATATGGCAGACGTGCCCATATGGCAACGCGAATGGCCTCCAGTCGCGAAACAGATTCGCACCGTCGTGTGCCATATTGCGATCGTCGCGATCTTGGTGGGGCTCGCGTTTGGTACCCAGCGATCCGCCATCCAATTCTCGTCGGAGAGGGTATCGTCGGCGTTGAACGACCTTGTTCCCCAGGAACGCAAACGGATTTGTGACGAACTGCCTGCCGCGGGCAGTGAGCAGGGAACATCGGGAGGGGCTTCGGCCATCGAGATCGCCAAGCCGCTTCTGCCCAATCTCTCCGCCTACCCCGCCTCGGATGCCGAAAAACAGCGGATCGCCGCTCAGGCGCTCAAGGTACAGCGGCTGCAATGCCCGCACATGAAGCTCGTCGATATGTACGTCAGGAACTACTACGGGGCAGTCCTGGTCAGCATGGTGTTCGGCGGTATTGCCGCCATCATGCTCTTCCTTGTAGGCCCGAAGGGCTGGTCCACTTCCAGTCAGTACCTCGTCAATGTCCTGGTCACATCGGGCGCGATCGCCGCCTTCTTTGCCGCGTTCCCCGCCGTCTTCCAGCAGCCTTCTATGGTCGTGGCCCACAAGGCGCAGGTCATGCGCTACGAGGCGCTGCTCGACGGGATGGCAAGCCACACGGCATCGCCCGGCCTCGCACCGGCCGCATGCACGGGCGAAGGCTTTCGGGCGATGTGTCGGGCCTGCGACAAGTCGTTCGTGCCTGCCGATTTCATTGCTTGCACGGACGTCGCCTTATCGACAGCCGACATTCCGTTCGCGCTGGATCCCAAAAGCCTGCCCGACTATCAGAAGGCATGGGGCGGCAAATAGCGAGACGAGCGGTGCCGCCGCAGGAGATCACATCAAACTGGAGTGGACTCGGCTTTTCATGTGAAAGTGCGCGGCGTCCGTCAGGCAACGGGAAGCGAGCATGGCCAAGGGCAAGTCGAAGACAGGGTCAGGCAAGGGAAAGAAGCCGACGCGCAAGGCGGCGAAGGCGAAGAAGCCAGCCGTCCGCAAGCCCGCCGCCAAGAAGAAGGTGGCTGCGCCCAAGCCCGTCCCCCGCCCGGCGCCGCGCCGGTCGGTGAAGAACCGTGCTTCGGTCACACGCATGCCATCGGCGCGCCCGGCGCCACACAAGGCGCCGCGGCTCTCGGCCAACATCTACGAGCGCGACCTCGACAAGACGCCCGCCAACCATGCGCCGCTGACGCCGCTGCAGTTCATCGAGCGCAGCGCCGCCGTCTATCCTGACAGCATCGCGCTGATCCACGGCGCGCGGCGGCAGAGCTGGGCCGAGACCTATGCACGCTGCCGAAAGCTCGCCTCGGCGCTGGACAAGGTCGGCATCGGGGTCGGCGATACGGTGGCGATCATGGCGCCCAACATTCCCGAGATGTACGAGGCGCATTTCGGCGTGCCGATGACCGGCGGCGTGCTCAATTCGCTGAACACGCGGCTCGACGCGGCGATGATCGCCTTCATCCTCGACCACAGCGAGACCAAGGTGCTGCTGGTCGACCGCGAATTCCACAAGGTCATGACCGAGGCGCTGGCCATCGCCAACGTCCAGCCGCTGGTGGTCGATATCGACGACCCGATGTGCGAGGACCGCGCCCAGATCGGCGATACGACCTACGAGGAGTTCATCGCCACCGGCGACGCCGACTACAGCTGGGAGTACCCGGCCGACGAATGGAACGCGGTCTCGCTCAACTACACGTCAGGCACGACGGGCAACCCGAAGGGCGTGGTCTACAGCCATCGCGGCTCGACGCTGTCGGCCTACGGCAATGCCACGCAATGGGCGATGGGCCTGCATCCGGTCTATCTCTGGACCTTGCCGATGTTCCATTGCAACGGCTGGTGCTTTCCGTGGACGCTGGCGCTGGTCGCCGGCACCTCGGTCTGCCTGCGCCGCGCCAACGCGAAGACGATCTACGATGCGCTGGCTGCGCACGACGTCACGCACATGTGTGGCGCGCCCATTATCATGCAGTTCATCATCGGCGCGACGCCGGCCGAGCGTCAGCCGCTGACGCGCAAGGTCGAGTTCATGACGGCGGCCGCGCCGCCGCCGGCGGCGGTGCTCGAGGCGCTGGAGAAGGAGAATTTCCGCGTCACCCACGTCTATGGACTGACCGAAGTCTATGGCCCGGCGACGATCTGCTCGTGGCACGAGGAATGGGATGCCAAACCGTCACACGAGCGCGCCCAGCTCAAGGCGCGCCAGGGCGTGCGCTATGCCGCCGAGGACGGCGTCACGGTGATGGACCCCACGACCATGAAGGAAGTGCCGCGCGACGGCGCCACCATGGGCGAGGTGATGTTCCGCGGCAATCTCACCATGAAGGGGTACCTGAAGAACGCCAAGGCGACGCGCGAGGCGTTCGAGCACGGCTGGTTCCATTCCGGCGATCTCGGCGTGCTGCACGAGGACGGCTACATCGAGCTGCGCGACCGCTCCAAGGACATCATCATCTCGGGCGGCGAGAACATCTCGACCATCGAGGTCGAGGGCGTGATCATCGACCATCCGGCGGTGGCCAACGCCGCGGTGGTCGCCAAGCCCGACGAGAAATGGGGCGAGACGCCCTGCGCCTTCGTCGTGCTGAAGCCCGGTGCCGCCGCCACCGCCGCCGACATCATCGCCCACTGCCGCGCCAACCTCGCCTCCTACAAGTGCCCCCGCTACGTCGTCTTCCGCGACCTGCCCATGACCTCGACCGGCAAGGTCCAGAAGTTCGTCCTGCGGGAATGGGCGAAACAGGTCTAGTTGGAGCGTGGGCAGCCGGCCCGCACTCCAAGACGCCTCCAACGGATCATCGCGCCGCCATAATCGGCCGGCTATTTTGATGGTGGAATGGCCGGCCAGACCTCGTTGATCGTCACCACGCGCAGCGGCGTGCGCCCCCTCGGGGTGCGCGGCGAGCCGTTGCACAACGCCGCCCCTCAGCTTCGGCGCGTGGTGCGCCGCCGGCTGGGCGACGACGCGGCCGGCCTCCTGGCCGATCCGCAGATGCACGAGGACGGCAAGGCGATCGACTGGTACGCCGACTGGCCGGGCCCGGTGCAGCCGTTGTCAGCACTGGCCCCTGAACGGCGCGCTGAGGTCATGGCTGCCGTCGAGCGCACGCTGGCCGAGATCCGGCGGCTCGGCGACATGCTGGCCGGCGCCGGTCCGCGCGAGGACATGGGCGTCGTTGGCCTGTCGCTGCAGCTCGCCGCCCGCGCGCCGGCCCAGTCCTTCATCTTCATGGTCGGCGAGCGGCCGGTGATCGTGTGCTGGGGCTACGAGAAGGAAGCGGCGGCCTCGCTGCTGCCTTCGACCCTGCCAAGGCCGCCCGAGCCGCCGGCCCTCAAACCTGTTGAGCGCCGGCCCGTGCTCGAGGCGCCCGTCGCCGCACTGCCGGCCGTGCGACCGGTGAGCACGACCATCCCCTGGCTGCGCACCCTGCTGCTCGCGTTGCCGTTGATGCTCCTGCTGCTGGGCGCGGCCTGGCTGCTGCGCGAGATGTTGCCGGCCGATCCGTCATTGTCGCTCGCGACCCGCGAGGGCCCGCCGGCGCCGCCGCCGGGAGAACCGCCGCCCGATGCGACGCCCGCCTTGAAGGCCGCCTTCTCGACCGAGCAGTCGCGCGAGCGCATCCTCAAGGTCGAGCTGTCTCTGATCGAAGCCGAGCTCAAGAAGCGCATCGCCGACTGCAAGCCGCCGGAGCCGCCCAAGCCGCCGCCCCAGGTCGCCGTCGCGCCACCACCGCCCAAGCCGGCGCCGACGCCTGCTCCGGCGCCCGCGCCGACACCGGCGCCGCGCCAGACGCGGCCCAACGATGATCGCCTGCGCCTGCCCGCGCCCACCAACGACTACTCCTTCATGTCGGGCTGCTGGCGCACCGATCCGTTCCGCCACGAACCGATGCAGGGCCAGCCCGGCGTGTCGTCCTACTGCTTCGATGCCAACGGCAACGGCCAGCTCGAATGGCGGCGCGGCCGCACCGCCTGCCGCACCCGCGCGCAGGCGCGCTTCGAGGGCCAGACACTGCGCATCCGCGACGGCGATTCGTCGTGCAACGACGGCTCGCGCTGGTATGCCGACCAGCTCGTCTGCCAGCGCGGCGCCGACAACGTGGCGCAATGCAGCGGCCGGTCGCAGGGCGCGTTCGGCCCGGTGAGCTGGACGGTCAACCTGCACAAGCTGAACTGAGTATCGGCGCAGCCAACATCGCCGCCGCGACGCATAGGCGGCTTCACGCCCGGCCTGTTGTGACGGTCGGCGCGGCGGCCCTGGCCCGTTGGGCTGGCCTGGGGTGGGAGCGTCAGTGTCGAGTGCTAGAGGCGGTCAGACGAGCAATCTCGTCCTTTATTTGTAGCTTGCGTTTCTTGAGGCTGCAGATCGCATCGTCATCGGGATGCGGACGGGTATTTTCCTGATCGATCGCGTGCTCAAGGGATGCATGCTTGGCCTTGAGCGCTTCAATGTGGTCCACGGTGCTCACGGGCGACCTCCGAGCTGGTTGCGGACGCCCAAACAGTGACTCCTCCGTTGCGCCGAGTCACGCTGAATCGGGCGCTATCCACCGGCTGTGAACGACCGCGGCAAATAGTCCGCAGGCCTGACCCATCGGGAACCCGTTTATTGCGGCGTGATCTGCGTCGTGAAGGCGCCGTCGGTCGTGTTCCCGTTCACGGAGTTATTCTTGTAGGTGTCGAGTTGCGCTCCCCCAGCCGACGCCAGGCCCGTGCCGTTGCCGGATACCAGCGTGTTGGAAAGCAGCGCCACGGACGTAGCGGAACCATCGGCAAGAACACCGGTGTTCACATTGTTCGCGACCGACGATCGCGTGATCTGGATGAGCACGCCGCCCGCGGGCCCGCCGGCCGCATGGACGCCCGTCGCGTTGCCGGCGACCATGCTGTCGGAAATGGCGCAGAAGATCGCTGCAGAGCCGGTGGTCGAGTCGCCCTTGAAGCCCACCGTGCTGTTCCTGAGCAGCGACACGCGCTGTGCCGACACTGTCAGACGGCCGCTGCCGGCGTTCTTGGCGAAGATGCCGGTGGCGCCGTTGCTCACGATCGTGTCGGTCACCATGACGCGCACGGCCGCTGCCGTGTTGAGGTTGACGTCGATGCCGGACTGGCTGAAGCCGAAGATCCGGACGTTCTCGACGACGAGCGCGGACCCGGCGATGAACCGGATGCCGTTGAGGCCGGGTGTGGGCGTTCCGTTGACTCCGTTGATCTCGATGTTGCGCAAGGTCACGACGTCGTTGGCGCCGGCGTTGATGATGACGCCGTTGGTGCCGGCTGCGAGCACGCTCGCCACCTGGCCGCTGCCGCCGTCGATGGTGATCGATTTGGTGATCGTCACCGCGCCATAGCCACCGGGATCGAGCGCATTGATCTCGCCGCCGGCCGCGGTCTTGGAGATGGCGCCGGCGAAGGTCTTGCACGGCGCCGTGCGGCTGCAGGGATTGGCATCGTTGCCGATGCCGGAAACCCAGGTCCGGGTCGCCTGGGCGCTGGCCGGCTGCACGGCGATCGTGAAGGTTGCGACGACGACGCCGATCAGAGGAAAGATGGGCTGAATCATGGTCTCCCCCTAGTGTCCGCACAACAGTAGGCATGAGACTTCACCCTAATCAACCTGCGGTAGCCGATTGTCTTCGCCCGAGGCGGCGTGGATTATGGCACCATGTCTGAACCGTCTCGGCTCGTCGTCGGCATCTCAGGGGCGTCCGGCGTCATCTTCGGCGTGCGCCTGCTGCAGGCACTCAAGGATCTGCCGGTGGAAAGCCACCTGGTGATGACCAAGACCGCCGAGGTAACGCTGGCGCACGAGACCACGATGAAGGTCGCCGACGTGCGCGCGCTGGCCGATGCGGTCTATCGCATAGACGACCTGGCGGCGGCGATCTCGAGCGGCTCGTTCCGCACGCTGGGCATGATCGTGGCCCCCTGCTCGATGCGCAGCCTGGGCGAAATCGCCAACGGGATCACCTCGAACCTGCTGACGCGCGCCGCCGATGTCGTGTTGAAGGAGCGCCGCCGGCTGGTGCTGATGGCGCGCGAGTCGCCGTTGCATGCCATCCACCTGCGCAACATGCTGGCGCTCAGCGAAATGGGCGCAATCATCGCGCCGCCGGTGCCGGCCTTCTACAACAAGCCCACGAGCCTGGACGACATCGTCGACCACGCCGTCGGCCGCGTGCTCGACCTGTTCGACCTGGATACGGGCAAGGTCAAACGCTGGAGCTAGCCGACCACGCGCACGATCTCGTCCGCCGTCAGTGCCGGGAACGTGCCCTTCATCAGCGCCACCACGGCGGCCCGGTCCTTGGCATCGGGTGTCACGCCCAGGCACACGGCGTAGACGCCGAGATTGCCCACCGCGGCACGCATGCGCTTCTCGACTGGCCGGTCGCGGTCGGCGGGCGGCGAGTGAAGGCTCGCAAGCTTGATCTGCTCCGCATGCTCGGCGGCGAGCTCGGCATCGGCCACGCGCCGGCGCACCGCGTCGACGGTTTCGGGCAGGGCCTCCGGCCACGGCCGGTCCTTCAACAGCCGACGCACTGCGCGCAAGGGCCGCACGATCTCGGCCTGCCAGGCATCGCTCGCCTTGAGGATGGCGCGCAGGCGGTCGGCGGTCAGCGTCGGCCGGCCCGAGGCGCCCAGCCAGCAACAGAACAGCAATATGTTCACGTCGCAGCCGCGGCGCTCCTGCAGATCGAGGCACGCCTCGGCAACGCCCTCGCCGGCATAGAGCTCGAGCGAGAAATTCCAGAACGGATGGGGCAGAAAATCCGACACCTTCGGTGCTTCCCTTTCGCGGGGCGAAGGGGTACACGGCGCAGGGCAAGGTGGCTAGAGCATGAGCAACCCTCCGTCGGAGCCGCAGGACGCCGAGACCATCAAGGCGAAGCTGGAGGCCTTGAAGAGCGAGCACCGCGACCTCGACGAGGTGATCGACCGCCTGATCGAGAAGCCGCCGTTCGACCAGCTCCAGCTGCAGCGCCTCAAGAAGCGCAAGCTTGGCCTGAAAGACCAGATCCTCAGGCTGGAAAGCCAGTTGATTCCCGATATCATCGCCTGAGACGAGAATGGCCAAATCCACCGCCAAGCGAACCGCCCGCAAACCGGCGGTCGGCCTGATCATGGGCAGCCAGTCCGACTGGGCGACCATGCGCCATGCCGCCGAGACCCTCGAAGCGCTGGGCGTGCCGTTCGAAGCCCGCATCATTTCCGCCCACCGCACACCCAAGCGCATGATGAGCTATGCCGCTGCCGCCAAAGGGCGCGGCCTGAAGGTGATCATCGCCGGCGCCGGCGGCGCTGCCCATTTGCCGGGCATGACGGCGTCGATGACTCCCCTGCCGGTGCTCGGCGTGCCGGTCGAAAGCGCAGCCTTGAAGGGTCAGGACAGTCTTCTTTCCATTGTCCAGATGCCAGCGGGCATCCCGGTGGGCACGCTGGCCATCGGTCGCGCCGGAGCCGTCAATGCAGCGCTTTTGGCAGCCAGCATCGTTGGTCTTGGCGACGTCAAGATCATGGCGGCAGTGGAAAAATGGCGCGCCCGCCAGACCGGCGCCGTCGCCAAGGCGCCGTCCGACGACGCCGCGACGCCACATCGCTAGGAGATGAGTTCCACCAAGCCCCTGCCCCCGGGTTCGACCATCGGCATCCTGGGCGGCGGCCAATTGGGCCGCATGACCGCGCTGGCTGCCGCGCGGCTGGGCTACCGCTGCATCGTCTATTCGCCGGACGAGCATTCGATCGGCGGCGATGTGGCCGCGGGCCAGGTGCGCGGCGCCTATGACGACGCGGCCGCCCTGGCGCGCTTTGCCGCCGAGGTCGACGTCATCACCTATGAGTTCGAGAACGTGCCGGAGGCCACGGTCGCCGAATGCCAACGTCACAAGCCAGTGCGTCCGGGCGTCAAGCCGATCCACCTCGCCCAGCACCGGCTGCGCGAGAAGGAGTTCTTCCGCACGCTTGGTATCGACACCGCGCCGTACCAGGCGATCCGCAGCGAGGCCGACATCGCCGCCGCCACCGCGCTGCCCGGCATCCTGAAGACATGCACGGAAGGCTACGACGGCAAGGGACAGGTCCGGGTGGCGGATCGGGCCGGCCTCGTGGCCGCGTGGCAGCAGCTCGGGCGGCGCGAGTGCATCCTGGAAGCGCTGGTCGACTTCGCCTGCGAGACTTCGGCCATCGTGGCGCGCGGACTGGATGGCCACACGCGCTGCTTTCCCATCGGGCTGAACGACCACCGCGATGGCATCCTGCGCACCACGACCGTGCCGTCGGGCCTGGCGCCCGCGACGCTGGCCACCATCGAGCGCTACGGCGCCGAGTTGGCGCGTGGCCTCGATCTCGTCGGGCTGGTCGCGCTGGAACTATTCGTCACCAGGGACGACAAGGTGCTGGCCAACGAGATGGCGCCCAGGCCGCACAATTCAGGCCACTGGACGATCGACGCCTGCGCCACCAGCCAGTTCGAGCAGCTGGTGCGCGCGATCTGCGGCCTGCCGCTGGGGCCGGTCGATGTGCTGATGCCCTCGCGCATGGAGAACCTCATAGGCAACGAAGCCGACGACTGGCCGCGCTACCTCGCCGACCCGACGGCGCGGCTGCATCTCTACGGCAAGCCAACGGCGCGGCCGGGACGCAAGATGGGTCACGTCACCTTCTTGAAGCGGTCCTGACCCCGGATCCCTTTCCCTGGCCGGTCCACGACTTTACCTGGCTCTTCAACTTCTCGATCTTCATGACGTCGTCGATGCGCCGGTCGAGGAAGCCCCAGCTCGCCTCGCTGCCCGGCGAGCGGTCGTTCAGCCAGTAGAGCAAGGTCGAGGAATAGACGCCGGCCAGGGTCGCCCGCTTTGTATAAAAATTGAAATCGGTGCTGGTGTCGCCTGCGGCGTACCACATGGCGTCGACCGTGCGGTACAGGAGCCGCATCGCCAACGGTGCGTTGAACGGCAGCGACAGCAGCGCGAGCGCCCGGCGTGCCGCCTCACGGTTACCGGCGTGGCGTTCCAGGCGGATGCGGACGGCGTTCTTGATGCGGTCGCGGATCTTCAGGCTCGAGACGCCCTCCTTCTCCATGTCGGCGACGGTGCGCTGGTCGGCGCGTTCGCTGACATAGGTCAGCACCCCGATGGCGCCGCCCGGGAACAGCCGGTCGGCCTCCCCGGCCGGCAGCTCGAGCTGACGGGACACGGCCTGCAGGGCAGCCCGGCTCCAGCCCTCGAAAGCGGCCTCGGAAACCATGGCATCGGCCAGCCGGTCGCGTAGTTCGGCGTCAGGATCGGCTGGGAGATCGGCTGGATTTGGGGTATTTTCAGGGCTCATGGCGGGAAATATAGGCGGTTTCCCGGGCTTCCCAAGGGTCTTTGCCTGTGATACCACCGCCGCCTCCTAATTGCCCCCGGAGCCGTTTCCGGGGAGCCCCCACGATGCATGGAAGGAAGCGATCGAAGTGCAGGTTCTCGTTCGTGAAAACAACGTCGATCAGGCGCTGCGCGTTCTGAAGAAGAAGATGCAGCGCGAGGGGATCTTCCGCGAGATGAAGCTCCGCCGCAATTACGAGAAGCCCTCCGAGCGCCGCGCCCGCGAGCGCGCCGAGGCCATCCGCAGGACCCGCAAGCTGATGCGCAAGCGCATGGAGCGCGAGGGCTACTAGTCCTCACCCTCTGTCAGCGAACGTGAACCCCCGGCTTGTCCGGGGGTTTTTGTTTGTCGATGTTTTCCTGTCCTGCCGTTCGACAATGACGTCATGCCGGAGTTCCCTGTCCCCGACTACGTTCCGATCCGCCGATCGACTGGGCCCACTACGACCTGCGGGCGGCTGGTTCTATTGGCGCGGCCACATCGGGCGAGTCGTGTTCGTCCCGCTCGCGGAATGGGAAGCGATCTCCGCTAGCTGGCCCAAGGTCCTCGATCACGCGTGCGCCGAGGTACGCGCAACCCAGGACCGTGACTACCGCTGCGGCATGCGCTCAAAGGCCGGCAGCCCGTCCGGGATCTGGTGAAACGGCTGCTTGTCTATGGTGAAGATCGCCATCTGCGGGGCGCCGTAGAGCTTGGGATCGTCGAGCGTTCCCACCTTCACGACAATGACCGGACGGCCTGGCGGCCGGGTCGCCAGGTGGGTGCCGCAGTCGGGGCAGAATTCCCGCGTCACCGGATTCTCCAGGTCGCCGCGCGTGAACTGCTTGGGCGCGCCCTTGGTATAGGCGAAACCCGCGCTCGGCATGACGACGAACATGTTGGGCGCGCCGCCGGTGATGAACTGGCATTCGCGGCAGTGGCACTGTGCCTTCCGTATCGGCTCGCCCTCGGCCACGTACCGGATCTTGCCGCAATAGCATCCGCCTTCGAGCTTCATGGTGTTTCTCCTTTGGCACTTGTTTGCCAGACTACTGGCCATGGCCAGCAAACCCAAGCACCCCTACACCATCGTCCGCGGCGGCAAGCTCGTGGACATCGCCAAACGCAGAGCCGCTCCCGCCGACATCCTGATCAAGGGCGACACCATCGCCGAGATCGGCCGGCCCGGCCTCGCCGCGCCGGCCGGCGCCACGGTGATCGACGCCAAGTACCGGCTGATGCATCCCGGGCTGATCAACGCCCACACCCACAGTCCCGGAAATCTCGGCAAGGGCATGGGCGATCTGTGGTCGCTCGAACTGCTGCTGACGGCCAGCCCGTGGATCAACGGTGGGCGCACGCTCGAGGACAAGTACCTGTCGGCCATGATCGGCGCGGCCGAGATGGTGCTGAAGGGCTGCACCGCAGCCTACGACCTCGCGGCCGAGTTTCCCCTGCCCTCGGTCGACGGTCTCTCGGCGATGGCCAAGGCCTACGAAGAGGTCGGCATGCGCGCGGTGCTGGCGCCCATGGTGGCCGACATCACCTTCTTCGAGGCGATTCCCGGCCTGATGGAGCGGCTCTCGCCGGCGCTGCAGAAAGAGGTCGAGAGCTTCCGCTACGCGCCGTGGAAGGCCATCACAAGGCAGATGGACAAGGCGCTGCAGAAGTGGCCGTTCGACAAGGTCATGCTGGCCGTGGCGCCGACCATCCCGCACCACTGCAGCGACGACTTCCTGATCGCCTGCCGTAACCTCGCGCGCGAGTACGAGGTCGGCATCCACAGCCACGTCGCCGAATCGAAGGTCCAGGTCGTGGCGGGTTACAAGCGCTACGGCACCTCGCTCGCGGCCCACATGGACGGGCTCGGCCTGGTCAACGAGCGCTTCACCGTCGCCCACGGCGTCTGGCTCGACGATGAGGACATGAAGCGGCTGGGCGACCGCGGTGCCTCGGTGGCGCACAATCCCGGCTCCAACATGCGGCTGGGCAACGGGCTTGCCGACGTGCGCGGCATGCTGTCGGCCGCTGTCAATGTCGGCATCGGCACCGACGGCGCCAGCTGCTCGGACAATCAGAACATGTACGAGGCAATGCGGCTTGCCTCCTTCGCATCCAAGGTCCAGGGACCGGATGTCGAGCGCTGGGTCACCACCGAGGAGGCCTTGCGCGCCGCCACCGAGGGCAGCGCCCGCGCGCTGGGACTGCACAAGCAGATCGGCCGCCTCTTGCCGGGCTACAAGGCCGACATAGTCTTCCTCGACCTGCACCACATCAACTGGATCCCGACCAACGACCCGGTGAACGCCCTGGTCCACACCGAGGACGGCACCGCCGTGCATTCGGTGATGATCGGCGGGCGCATGGTGGTCGAGGACCGCAAGCTTCTGACCGTCGATCTCGCCAAGCTCGCGGCCAAGGCCGAAGCGTCACGCGTCCGACGCGAGAAGATCACCGCACCGGCGAAGAAGCTCTATGAGCGCCTGGAGAAGGTCGTCGGCACGTTCTGCCCCGGCCTCGCCAAGGCGCCGCTGCACATCCACCGCTTCGGCGCCAGCCATCATCATCACTGAGCGAGAAGCGCCTCGATCGCTGCTTCCAGCTCGAGCACGTCGGTGACCACGGCGTCCGGCTCCTCCGCCGGCGACCGCGGTTTCTGGCGGCGATGCCGGCCGCCGCGCAGCAGGATCGCCGCCATCCCGAGCGCCTTGGCCGGCGCGATGTCGTTGTCGATGCGGTCCCCGACCATGATGCAATCGGGCGGAGTCACGCCCAGCGACGCAGCCGCCGCCTGGAAGGCGCGCGGGTCGGGCTTGCTGAAGCCGGTCAGTCCACTCAGGCCTTGATGCTCGAACAGATCGCCGATGCCGGCGCGCGCCAGCCGCTCGCGCGCGGCCTGGGGCTGGTTGGCGACGATGCCGAGCTTAAGCCCGCACTCGCTGAGCCGGCGCAGCAGGCCGTCGATCTCGGGCCGCAGCTGGAAGACCTCGAGATTGCCCGTCATGGCGCGCACGCGCTGACGGACGCGTTCGACCGTCCGCGGATCGCCGCCGCACAAGGTCTCGATCATGTGGGCGTAGGCGTTCGGCGCAAAGGCCGCGACTGCCGCTTCCGACGCCTCGTCGATCATCGCGTGGTCGACGCGAATGCCCTCCAGCCCGCAGGCCGAGGCGATGGCGCCGTCGACGGCGATCTCCCAGGCGAACTCCATGTCGAGGGGGCCGCCGACGTCGAAGAGGACTGCGCGATACGCCATCGCTACAAAAGCTTCAGATAGTAGGCGAGCGGCTGGCGCGACAGCACCAACTCGAACCCCAGCCGCTCGTAGAAGGCGCGCGTGCGCCGGTAAGGCTCGTAGGGATCGTCCGGATGGAGCGTCGTGACGAAGAGATACTTCAGCCGGTCCTGCTTCAACCGACCTTCGATCGCGGCGATCAACGCTCGTCCGATCCCCTGTCGGTGATGGGCGGGATCGACGGCCAGCCAGTAGATTTCTGCACCGACGGCGCTGTGCTTCTTGAGCAGCAGCAAGCCATGCGCACGTCCATCGAGCCGGGCACTCCAGCTTTCCAGGACCTCTGCCTGCTCGGCGTAGTGCCTATTGGCATCGGGTTGCGCGAACCACTCCGGCAAGCGCGCCGTCAGCGCTTCCAGCAACCGGCGGCTGGCCGCCGGATCCTCTTCCCGAGCGATGGAGATGCTCATCCAGGCAAGGTAGCGGAGGCAGGCCATCTGTTCGAGCAGGGCGACGGGTCGACAAAGACCGTTTATGATTCGAAGTCGGGCAACCACCGGGAGCCACCATGAACGAATTCGCCGACTATTCCCGCCGCTTGCAGGCGACGCTTGCCAGCGCGGATTGGTCTGGGGTCGGCAAGCTGGCCGACGAATTGCTGGATTGCTGGCAGACCGGACGCCGTGTCTTCATGTGCGGCAATGGCGGCAGCGCCGGCAACACCATCCATCTGGCCAACGACTTTCTGTACGGGATTTCCAAAAAGCCCGGTTCCGGCCTGCGCGTGACGGCGCTGCCTGCCAATCCGGCAGTGGTCATGGCCCTCGCCAACGACGAAGGCTATGAGCACGTCTTCTCGATGCAATTGGCGGTGCTGGCGGAGCCCGGCGACGTGCTGATCGTGTGTTCCGGCAGCGGCAATTCGCCCAATATCCTGCGGGCGCTGGAATGCGCGCGCGAGATGGGCCTACGCAGCTATGCGGTGCTGGGCTATGGCGGCGGCAAGGCCAAGCAATTGGCCGATGTGCCGATCCATTTCGCCGTCGACGACATGCAGATCAGCGAAGACATGCAGATGATCGTCGGCCATATGCTGATGCAATGGCTCTATAACCGCAGGGACCAGGCGGACACAACGACACGTCTGACCAAGTCCGCATAATCAGACAAGGTATCGAAGGCAGCCCGCTTCTTCGAGCACGTGGGCGAGGCGTCGTCGCACGTCGGTGGGCAGTGCGGCGAGCTTCTTGCGCAGGGCGTCGTGGCACTTGGCCTGGTAGCGGAACGGCGCCTGCGCGTAGGGCCGGCCTAAGATGTTCAGCAGCACCTCTTCCTTGCCTTCCTGCAAGGCCCGCGTATTAGCGGCAAGAAACGGCAGGTAGGTCTCGCCGCAATGGCGCAGCAGGGCCGTCAGCGTCTCGGGCAGCGGCGCCTTCGGGTCGAGCCAGTCGCCTTCGACACCCGAGGCATCGTCGAGCCGCAGAAGCCAGCAATAGACGTCGGCCGCGCGCTCGCGCATCTCGGCCATTGGCGTCGGATCGACCGACAGGATCTGCAGCTGGCCGAACATCCCGAAGTCGGCCAGCGACGGGCGCGAACCGAACAGGAACGGGATTTTACGCACGTGGCGGTCGAGCGTGTCGAGGACGAAGCGGTAGCTCTCCTCGATCACCGGCCGGTTCTGCTCGGTGCAGCCGACCAGCGCCATGCGGCCGACCTGGCGGTCGTTGAAGGCCTGCATGCCGGCGCGGCGCTCGGCCTCGGCCATCACCGGATCACGCGAGGTGATGATCCAGGTCTGCGCAAAGGCGCGGTCCGCCGCGTAGTACCAGCGGTAATGGAACATCATCTTGGTTACCCACTCGTCGCCGAAGTCTTCCAAGAGGTCGCTGAGATAGACGTGGACGGGGTCGTCCGGGATGATCGAGCGCTGGCCGGGATGGTCACGTTCCAACGCATGGGCGAGCGGCGTCGAATCGTTCATCAGGCGGCCGTCGGGGAAGCGCAGGATCGGAATCACCGGTGGCAGGTGCGCCGCAACGGCAATGTCTCGTGGGTTGCCGACGCCGTCCCAGACGAAAGGAATGCGGCGATAGCGCAGGATCGCCCGCATCTTCACCGAGTAGGGCGACGGGTTGAAGCCGTGCAGGACGTAGGGATTGCTCATTGTCTTCCTGACCGCGCGCGTCCCGCGCGCTCATACGCATGAGCGCGCGGGACGCGCGCGGTCCGGAAGAGCATGAACGGCACTCCGATCAGTGCGACGAGCCCTCCAGCGCCTTGACGATGTTCTCGCACATCGCCTTGGCGTCGGCGAACAGCATCATGGTGTTGTCGCGGAAGAACAGCTCGTTGTCGACGCCGGCATAGCCCGAGGCCATGCCGCGCTTCACGAACAGCACGGTCTGAGCCCGCTCGACATCGAGGATCGGCATGCCGTAGATCGGGCTCTGCGGATCGGTCTTGGCCGCGGGATTGGTGACGTCGTTGGCGCCGATCACGAAGGCGACGTCGGTCGAGGCGAAGTCGCGGTTGATGTCGTCGAGCTCGAAGACCTCGTCGTAAGGCACGTTGGCCTCGGCCAGCAGCACGTTCATGTGGCCCGGCATGCGGCCCGCCACCGGATGGATGGCGTAGCGCACCTGCACGCCGTCCTTCTTCAGCAGGTCGGCCATCTCGCGCAGCGCGTGCTGGGCCTGCGCGACCGCCATGCCGTAGCCCGGGACGATGATCACCGACTGGGCGTTCTTCATCAGGAAGGCCGCATCCTCGGCCGAGCCCGCCTTGACGGGCTTGTCGGTCTTGGCGTGCGGCGCGCCCGCCGCCGAGCTGTCGGTCCCGAAACCGCCCAGGATCACGTTGAAGATCGAGCGGTTCATGCCCTTGCACATGATGTAGCTCAGGATCGCGCCCGAGGACCCGACCAGCGCGCCGGTGACGATCAGCGCGGTGTTGCCAAGGGTGAAGCCGATGCCGGCCGCCGCCCATCCCGAATAGGAGTTCAGCATCGACACCACGACCGGCATGTCGGCACCGCCGATCGGCAGGATCAGCAGGAAACCGATCAGCAGCGACAGCACGATCAGCAGGATGAAGGTGATGGGATGGCCGCGCATGGCGAACCACACCAGCAGCACCACCAGGATGATGCCGAGCAGCGCATTGAGCGGATGCTGGCCGCGGAACACCAGCGGCGAGCCCGAGACCAGGCCCTGCAGCTTGGCGAAGGCCACGATCGAACCAGTGAAGGTGATGGCGCCGATCACCGTGCCCAGCCCCATCTCGATCAGGCTGTGCATCTTGATCTTGCCCGGCAAGCCGAGACCGAAGGCCTCGGGCGAGACGAACGCCGCTGCCGCGACGAATACGGCGGCCAGGCCGACCAGCGAGTGGAAGGCGGCGACGAGCTGAGGCAGGGCCGTCATCTGGATGCGCATGGCGACCACCGCGCCGATCGCGCCACCGATGACAAGGCCGCCGATGATCAGCCAGGGTGCCACGACGCCCGGCGAGGCGACGGTGACGCCGATCGCGATCACCATGCCGACGATGCCGTAGAGGTTGCCGGCGCGCGAGGTCACGGGCGAGCTCAGGCCGCGCAGGGCCATGATGAAGCAGATGGCCGCGATCAAGTAGCCGTAGGCGGCGATTTCGTGGGTGATCACCTAAAAGTCTCCCGCCGCTTACTTCTTGACCGGCTTCTTCTTGAACATCGACAGCATGCGGTGCGTGACGATGAAGCCGCCGAAGATGTTGACCGCGGCCAGCACGACGGCGATGCCGCCGAACAGCTGCGCGGCGCCGAGGCCCTTGAGGCCGGCCGCCAGCAGCGCGCCGACGATGATCACCGACGAGACGGCGTTGGTGACGGCCATCAGCGGCGAATGCAGCGCCGGCGTCACCCGCCACACCACGTAGTAGCCGACGAAGCAGGCCAAGGCGAAGATGGTGAGCAGCGACACGAACGGCATGTGGCCGTCGGGTATCGCCATCGGACTCTGGGCCGCGGCATCGGTGATCTGCTGGGCCACGCCCTTGAGACTGGTGGCAAGCTCCTGAGCCTGGGTCGCGAGCTTGGCGGCTTCGCCGGCGATTCTGTCGTCCATTCAGCAGCTCCCGAAGCTGGCAAAGGCAAAGTCGTCATCCCGACCTGCCTGCGCGAAGCCGAAGCGGCTTCGCTTCGGCGGAGGCAGGGCGCAGCGAGGGACCTTTCCTGCGGCTTCAAAGATCCCTCGGGCTTCGCCCTCGGGATGACAGCGAAGGTAAATGCCCACGATCACGACTGCGCCAACGAAGGATGCACGATCTGGCCGTTCTGGGTCACCAGCGTGCCCTTCACGACCTCGTCGTTAGTGTCGATCTTGAGCGCCTTGGTCTCCTTGTCGACCATGGGCGTGATGAAGTTCAAGAGGTTGCGTGAGAACAGCGAGGAGGCGTCGGTCGCGAGCTCGCCCGGGAGATTGGCCGGGCCAACGATCTTCACGCCATACTTCTCGACCACCTTGCCGAATTCCGACAGGGGGCAATTGCCGCCCTGCTCGACCGCCATGTCGACGATCACCGAGCCGGGCTTCATGGTCTTGACCATGTCCTCGCTCACCAGCACCGGCGCCTTGCGGCCGGGGATCAATGCGGTGGTGACGACGATGTCCTGCGTCTTGATGTGTTCGGCGACCAGGGCGGCCTGCTTGGCGCGATAGTTCACGCTCATCTCCTTGGCGTAGCCGCCGGCGGTCTCGGCCGCCTTGAACTCCTCGTCCTCGACGGCGACGAACTTGGCGCCGAGCGACTGCACCTGCTCCTTGGTGGCCGGCCGCACGTCGGTCGCCGTCACGATCGAGCCCAGCCGGCGCGCCGTGGCGATCGCCTGCAGGCCCGCCACCCCCACCCCCATGATGAAGGCGCGCGAGGGAGCGAGCGTGCCTCCCGGCGTCATCATCTGCGGGAAGATGCGGCCGAATTGGTTGGCAGCCACCAGGACCGCCTTGTACCCTGCAAGGTTGGCCTGCGAGCTCAGGATATCCATCGACTGCGCGCGGGTGATGCGCGGGATCAGTTCCAGGGCAAATGCGGTCACGCCCTTCGACACCAGCGCCGACACCAGGTCTGCATTGGTGAGCGCCCCGAGCGGCGACATCAGCACCTGGCCCTGGCGCAGCAGGGCGAGCTCGTCGATGCCGTCGGACGCCGCCATCGGACGCTGGATCTTGAAAATGACGTCGGCCGCCGCGGCCGCGGATGCCGCATCCGGCACGATCGTTGCACCGGCCTCGGCATAGGCCTCGTCCGTGTAGGCCGCAACGACACCCGCACCGGTCTCGATCACGATCTCTTCCACCCCCAACGCTTTCAGTTTCTTGACGGTCTCGGGGGTCGCGGCCACGCGGGTCTCATGTGGCCGGCGTTCTTTCAGAATGGCGATTTTCATGGATCAACGGATCGGTTGGAGACGCAGAAAGCGGACTTCGCGCCGCACCATGCACAGCGTCCCCGCGCTTGCCAAGGCGCATTTTCGCCGCGTGGTAGACGCACGTTTACCTGCCATGCAAGGCGCGGGATACTGAAGAACATGGCTCAACGTCCCGTCATTCTCACCGGCTTCCATTTCACCAAGACCGCGCTCGCTGCGCTCTCCGAGAGCTACGAGATCGCCGGACATATGGACAGGCCCGACCCGGCGCTGGTTCCGGCCGCGGCCCAGCCGCATGTCCAGGCGCTGGTCACGACCGGCAGTGTCGGCGCCTCCGATGCGCTGATGGCTTCGATGCCGCGGCTGTCGCTGATCTGCTGCTATGGCACGGGCTATGAGCGCATCGACCTTGCCGCCGCACGCAAGCGCAACATCATGGTGACGCACGGCGCCGACGCCAACGCGCCCGACGTCGCCGAGATGGCGGTCGGCATCCTGCTGGCCTCGACGCGGCGCATCGTGCGCGCCGACAAGATGATCCGCCGCGGCGACTGGACCAAGCGCATCCCCAACCGCTTCGGCGCCATCGCCGGCCTGAGCGGCGGCAAGGTCGGCATCCTCGGCCTCGGCGCCATCGGCATGGAGTTCATCAAGCGCATAAAGGGCTTCGGCGTCGAGATCGGCTACTGCAACCGCAACAAGCGCAGCGACGTCGACTTCGCCTATTTCCCCAACGTCATGGCGCTCGCGACCTGGTGCGACTACTTGATCGTCTGCCTGCGCTCCGACGCCTCCAACCGGCACATCATCAATGCCGAGGTGCTGAAGGCGCTGGGCCCGCGCGGCCACGTGCTGAACATCAGCCGCGGCTGGGCTGTCGACGAGGCGGCGCTGGCCGACGCGCTGCGCAACAACGTGATCGAGGGCGCGGCGCTCGACGTCTTCGACGAGGAGCCCTACGAGGGTCAGGAGCTGCTCGGCCTCGACAACCTGGTGATGACGCCGCATTTCGGCGGCGGCACCGAGCATGCCCAGCGGCGCATGACCTCGCTGGTCCGCCGCAATCTCGATGCGCACTTTGCCGGCAAGCCGGTCGTCTCGCCGTTGCCCGAGCTGCGCGACATGGCTGCTATCCCGGAGGGTCGACTCCGATAGCCACTCGCGGACCGGCAGCCGGGCGCGGGCCGATCACCAGGTCCCAGTAGGCATAGATGACGGTGAGCTTGCTGCGAAGATTGTTCACCAGCATGAAAGGCCCATTGCCTTCGGCGTCGTAACCCCACGCCTCGACGCCCATGTGACGGGCGAGGAAGATGGCGCGGTTGGTATGATCGCGCTGCGACACGACGATCAGGCGCTTCTGCCGGTATATGTCGCGCGCTCGGGCAATCGAGGTCACGGTGCGGAAGCCGGCGAAGTCGCGATAGATCAAACTGGCCGGCACGCCGCGCGCGACCAGCACGTCGCGCATTACGGTCGGCTCGTCATAGCTGTCGCTCTCGCGGTTGCCGCTCACGATCAGGTACTTGACCTTGCCGGCCCGCCACAACTCGATGGCCGCGTCGAGGCGCTGGCTCAGCCAGGGATTGAGCCGGCCGGGTGGATCGTACGGCAGCGTCCCCAGAACCAGCGCGACCTCGACCTGCGGCAGGCGGGCGGCATCGTCGGTGGCGTAGACCTTGCCCCAGCTGGCCATCACCTGATTGGCCATGACCGCGAGCAGCGAGACGACGATGATGGCCGCCACGAAAGCGACCGCCGACCAGACGGCGACGCGCAGGGAGTGGCGTCTCACGATGGCGGATCGGTGCCGATCCTCACCGTCGGCGCGGATTGCGGCGGCGGCACCTCGGTCCACACGTCGAAGAAGGCCCGCAGCGCCGAGGGGAAGCGTCGCAGCTCGGTGAACACACTGTAGGGCGAAGCGACGTCGCGCGCCTCGAAGCCCCACGCCTCGATGCCGGCATGGCTTGCCAGGAACAGCGCGCGGCTGAGATGAAAGCGCTGCGAGACGATGATCAGGCGCTTCTGGCCGAACACGTCGCGCGCGCGCAGCACCGAATCCCAGGTCCGATCCCCCGCGAGGTCGCGATAGATCGCGGCTGCCGGTACGCCGCGCGCGATCAGGCCATCACGCATCGCGTCCGGTTCGATGTCGCTGCCCGAGACGATGAGGTATTTGACCTTGCCCGCCTTCCACAGCGCGGCGGCGGCATCGAGGCGACGCACGAAATAGACGTTGGGGCCGCCCTCCGGCCCGATCGGCGCGGTGCCCAGCACCAGCGCCACGTCGACGTCCGGGAGGCGGCTCGGATCGCCGGACATCCTGGCATCGGCGAGGCTGTCGAGCCGCCGCTCGGCGAGCCAGGCCAGCAGCACGCCGGCGAGCGCCACGGCGCCGACCAGGAACAGCGCGAACAGGATCAGGCGCATGCGCCGCGCCTTGATCGCATCCGACGGCCTCTATAGACCGGCAGCATGCCCCGCCTCACGACTGCCGAAGCCACGGTCGAAACCCTCCTGCGCCATGGCCTCGACACGGTCTACGCCCTGCCCGGCCTACACCACGATCCGTTGTTCGATGCCTTCTATCACGCCTCCGATCGCTTGCGCGTGATTCATCCACGACACGAGCAGACCGCGGCCTACATGGCGCTGGGCGCGGCGCTCGCCACCGGCAAGCCGCAGGCCTTCGCCGTCGTGCCTGGCCCTGGCATGCTGAATGCCGGCGCGGCCCTGCTAACGGCATATGGCATGAACGCACCGGTGATCGGCCTCATCGGCCAGATCCCGCAGGCCGACATCGACAAGGGCCATGGCCATCTGCACGAGATCCACGACCAGCTCGGCCTGCTGCGCCACATCACCAAGTGGGCCGAGCGCATCAGAAGCCCGCAGGAGGCGCCGACGCTGGTGAGGAAAGCGGTGTGGCACGCCACGACCGGCCGGCCGCGGCCGGTGGCACTGGAATGCGCACTCGACACCTGGGCCAAGCGCGCCGAGGTGGTGTTGCCCGACGGTCCCCTACCGCGGCCCGCCGAAGCGATCGATGACGAAGCGATTACCGCGGCCGCCAAGATCCTGGGCGCGGCCGAGCGACCGATCATCGTGGTCGGCGGCGGCGCCATCGACGCCAGCGCCGAGGTGATCGAGCTCGCCGAGATGCTGGAGGCGCCGGTCAGCTCCTACCGCCGAGGCCGCGGCGTCATCCCCTCCTCGCATCGGCTGGCCGTCGACATGCCGGTCGGCCATCGCCTGTGGAAGGACGCCGACGCCGTGCTGGCGGTCGGCACGCGCTTCTTCATCCAGAACGGCAGCTGGGGCATCGACCAGAACCTCAAGGTCGTGCGCCTCGACATCGACCCCGATGAGCCGGAGCGCCTGCGCAAACCCGACGTTGCCCTGATTGGCGATGCGGCACCGCAATTGCGCGCGCTGATCGCTGCGCTACCCACGCACAATCGTGCGCGTCCTTCGTGCGCCGAGGAGCTGAAAGGCCATCGCGCCTGGCTCGCCGAGCGCCTGTCGCGGCTGGAGCCGCAGGTCTCGTTCCTGAAGGCGATCCGCGCCGCGCTGCCCGAGGACGGCATCTTCGTCGACGAGGTGTCGCAGATCGGCTTCGCTTCGCGCGTGGCGCTGCCGATCGAGAAGCCGCGCACGTTCCTCTCGCCCGGCTACCAGGACAACCTCGGCTGGGGTTTTGGCACGGCGCTGGGCGCCAAGGCGGCCTGTCCCGACAAGAAGGTGCTGGCAATCGCGGGCGACGGCGGCTTCATGTACCAGGTGGGCGAGCTCGCCACCGCGGCGCGCCACAACCTCGCGGTCGTCGTCGTGGTGTTCGACAATGGCGGCTTCGGCAACGTCAAGCGCATCCAGCAGCAGCACTACGGCAATCGGCTGATCGCCTCGGACCTGCAGAACCCCGATTTCGGCAAGCTCGCCGAGAGCTTCGGCATCGCCACCTTCAAGGCGCTGGATGCGACTGAGCTCGAGGCCTGCCTGAAGAAGGCCTTCGCGCTCAATGCACCCGCGCTGGTCTGGGTGCCGCACGGCGATGTCCCCAGCCCGTGGGACATGATCATGATGCCGCGCGTCAGGGGCTGATGGTCATTTTCGGCCGCCGCGAGAGCCGCCATGGCGGGCCGCCCCTTTGTGCGACCCGTTGTGGTGGAAATGATGGTGATGGCGCACACCGTTGGTCAGGAAGACCGGACTGCCGACAAAAAGCGGCCCATAGAACCAGGGATTCCACGCGTAGACTGGCTCGGGGTAGGGATACGCATTGATCGCCTCGGGAGGCAGCGTGTAGACCTGCTGCGGCAAGCCGGGCGTGTTCAGCGTGACCTGCCAGCTGCCGTCGGGCTGCTGGCACGTTTGACCGACGGCTTGTTGCTGCTGCCCTTCAACCATGACCGGCGCAGTGAACTCGCGGCATCGCCAAGGGGTGACCTGTGTTGGGACGAGTGCCGTGTCGGGCGCGCTTGGGGGAACCGGCGCGACACAGCCTGCCAGGACCAACATCAGGGCGACACTCAAAAAGGGATGCGCACATCAATCTCCCGGAATGAAGGGGAGACGTAGAGTCGTGCATCAGCTGACGCCATTCTCGGCGCCTGGTGCCCGATCGTCAACGGCGCCAACGGCGCGCCGGTCAGCGCAAACTCTCGAGGATTTCCGCGAAGCCCGTCCGGCAAGTGAAGCCCAGCCCGTACCGCGCCTTGCTCGCGTCATAAACCCGGTCGATCGAGGCGAACATCGTCCAGCCGCGCTTGTCGTAGAGGGCACGATAATCCGGGAAATAGCGCGCCACCACGCTCGGCGCGTCGACGATCAGATCGCGGCAATCCTGGCGCGAGAACGGCGTCATGGCCGAGACGATGAAGGTGTCGAAGCCGATCTCGCGCGCCTTGGCCAGCGCCGCGACATGCGCCTCGGCGGCGTCCTCGACCGACAGCCGACGGAACAGGAACTCGTTGGCCTTGGTGTTGTCGCCCGACTGCTCGATGGCGTGTGCCATGTCGTCCGCCTCGGGGAAGAACCGCGAGGCGCGCAGGATCACGATCGGCAGCTTGTGCAGATGGTTGAACAGCCGGCACAGCTCCTCGGCGGCGCGCTTGCTCACACCGTAGATGTTGCGCGGCTCGAGCGGCCCCAGCGTCTCGTCGATCCACATCGCCTCGCGGGCGCCGCCGACTTTGCCGTCGCGGATCTTCTGCGAGATCATCAGCGAGGTGGTCGAGGTGAAGACGAAGCGGTCGACCTTCGAGCCCGGCGCGATGGCCTCCTCGAGGAGATTGAGCGTGCCCTGCACGTTCACCGCCGCGAACTCCGAATTGTCGTGCGTCTCGATGTGCGGCTTGTGGCGCGCCGCGCCATGCACGATCGCCTCGATGCCGTGGTCGCGCACGAGATGGCGCACCAGGGCGCGATCGACGACCGAGCCCACGACCTCGGTGGTCGGGCCGGGCTCGGGGTCGAGACCTACGACCTTGTGGCCGTCGCGCACGAGCCGCGGCACCAGGGTCTGGCCGAGCCAGCCTGATGAACCCGTGACCAGGATGTTCATCCCGCCGCTTCCGCCGCGATGCTCGCCAGCACGTCGTTCATGATGTCGGCGGTGCCGTCGTCGACAATGCCGTGGCGCCGGAACAGCCAGCCCGGCTCGTTGTAGGCGAGCCAGGTCCCCTTCTCGTCCTGCCAGATCAGTATCCTGAGCGGCAGGTCGATGGCGAGCGTCGGCGTCGCCTGCATGGCGGGCGTGCCGGCGCGCGGATTGCCGAAGAACACCACGACGGTCGGCCGCAATTCCAGGCCGGCCTTCTCCGCCGCGGCGCCATGGTCGATGCGGGCGAAGACCGCCATGCCCTGCCGCGCAATGACGGCTTCCAGCCGCTCCAGCGTCTCGACCGCGCCGTGACGGCTCGGCAGCACGCGCAGTCCCTGGGCACTCATAGTCCGGCCTCCGCCAATGCCGCCTGCTGGCGCTGCGTCAGCGCCTCGACGTCGAAACCCTCGATCAGGCTCTCGAACAGGCGATGCCAGTTGATCGAGGCACGCAGATGGATGAACACGGCGCCGAGCCCGATGGCGGCGCGGTCCATGAACACGAACTCGCGCGGCGGGCGCACGCCGCCCATGCGGCGCAGCTCGCCGAACACGTTCTGCGCCATCTCGCGGCCATGCCCGTCGGCCATGCCCTCGGTCAGGCGGCGTGGCCGGTCGTCCATCAGCGGACCGTAGAGGAAGGCGGCCCAGCGGTTCAGCACGGTGATCATCTCGCGGCTCAACCCCGTGAAACCCCAATCCTCGTAGGCCGCCACGGCGCGGTCCTGGTCGTCGGTCATCAGCGCGCGATAGAGCTCGATCGAGCCGCGCACGAAGCGTGGCGGGAAGATCCGCACGCAGCCGAAATCCATCAGGTTCACGGAGCCGTCGGGCCGCACCGTGTAGTTGCCGAGATGCGGATCGCCGTGGATCACGCCGTAGACGTAGAACGGCACGTACCAGGCGCGGAACATGTGAATGGCGAGCTGGTCCTTCTCCTCCTGCGAGCGGCTCTTCCAGTTGAGCAACGGCTCGCCCTGGAGCCAGGTCATGGTGAGCAGCCGGTCGGTCGAATGTGAGGCCACGACCTCAGGGACATGCACGTTGGGCTCGTCGCGCAGCATGTGGCGGTAGAGCGCGACGTGCTTGGCTTCGCGGCGATAATCGAGCTCTTCGCGTAGCCGCGTGGTGATCTCGGCATGGATCTCGTCGGTACGGATGGCGGGGTCGAACCGTTGGCCGACGGCGAACACCAGCTTCAGCTGGTTGAGATCGGCTTCGAGCGCGGAGGCCATGTCGGGATACTGAAGCTTGGCCGCGACCTCGGTGCCGTCGAGCAGCGTCGCGCGATGGACCTGGCCCAGCGAGGCCGCGAACGAGGCCTCCTTGTCGAACGTGCCGAACTTCGCCTGCCAGTCCGGCCCCAACTCCGTCGCCATGCGCCGGCGCACGAAGGTCCAGCCCATGGCGGGCGCATTGGCCTGCAGCTGTGCGAGCTCCTTGGCATATTCCGGCGGCAGGGCGTCGGGGATCGTGGCGATAAGCTGGGCAGCCTTCATCAGCGGCCCCTTCAGGCCGCCCAGCGCCGCCTTCAGCTCCGACGCGTGCTTGTCACGGTCGAGCGTCCAGCCGAGATAGCGCTGGCCGGCGAGCTTGACCGCCAGGCCGCCGACCGAGCTGCCGACCCGCGCATAGCGCCCGAGCCGGCCGCCGAGGGAATCGCCCTCGTCCTGGCTCATGCCTGGCTCAAGAAGTGTTCATCCCGCATCCCGACCGATATAGGGTCGATCGGGGTGCGTTGCCACCTCGACGTCAGGCGGCCTGCCGGTCCGGCGCCATCAACGCCAGGATCATCTGCATCCGCTGCACGACGTCGCTCGCCTCCAGGACCTGCTGTCGCTGTTCGATGCTGATCGACAGGTACTGGGCGATCATGTCGGCGATGCGGCCGGGATCTTCGAGACGCGGCAGCATGATCAGCGCCTGGGGTGGCGATGCCAGGTCGATGTTGGTGTGGGCCGCGAAGCGCTGCAGCAATTCTTGCGACACGGTCGCCGCCTCCTCCCGCGCCGCACCTTCGCGCGACACCGCCGCGAGCTCGGCCACGAGGTAAGCGCCCTCCATCTCGAAGCGGGTCGCGCGGGCGCGCCGCAGGCCCTGAACCAGCATCTTGATGGCGCCGTCGGGCGTCTTGGCGACCTCGATCGGCCTTGCCACGACGCCGAGCGTGTAGAGGTCATCCCCCGCCGGATCGTCGTCGGCGACACGCTTCTGCGTGACAAAGAACATCTCCTTGTCGGAGACCATGGCCTGCTCGATCGCCGCCAGCGACTTGGGGCGCATGGCGTAGATCGGCGACGTCATCCAGGGAAAAAGGACCAGGTCGCGCAGCGGCAGGACCGGCCTTCTGACGGTCGGCGTTTCCGCCGAGGCCGGCTTCGGCGACGCATTGATCCGCGCCGACAAGGTATTCCAGTCAGCCAGGCCCAGGACCCTGGCGATCAGCTCCAGGCTTTCGCTGTGAGTCAGGGAAACCGACTTGTCCTTGAGCGCCTGGCGCAGCGTCTGCGCCATGGTTTTGGCATCACGATAGTCTCGCATTGTTCATCCTCTGCAGGCGGCAGGACGGAAAAGTCAGTTGCTTGCGTTACTGATCCGTTTGCCGTGGCAAAGGGGTGCCTGAACGAGGCTCGATACGTTCACCATACCCAAAGGGCGCAAGCGGCGGGTCGTATCCACCCGCGGCGAGACTGCGGCCGCTTCCGCGAGCTGTCAACGCTCTTTGCTGGACGCGCGCCACTCTGTGGCGCTCATGCGGTATGATCGACAAAGAGCGCCACGGAGTGGCGCGCTCCCAGCAAAGACTAAAGCTTCTCCAGCTCGTCGACGAAGCCCGAGATGACGCCGAGGCCCTTGTCCCAGAAGGCGGGGTCGGAGGCATCGAGGCCAAAGGGCGCTAACAGCTCCTTGTGCCGCTTCACGCCGCCTGCCTTGAGCATGTCGAGGTACTTGTCCTGGAAGTCGGGCTGGCCCGACTGGTAGGCGGCGTAGAGCGAGTTCACCAGGCAGTCGCCGAAGGCGTAGGCGTAGACGTAGAACGGCGAATGGATGAAGTGGCCGATGTAGGACCAGTAGGCCTTGTATTCCTCGTCGAAGGTGAAAGCCGGTCCCAGGCTCTCGGTCTGCACCGCCATCCAGATTTCGCCGATCTGGTCGGGTGTCAACTCGCCCTGGCGGCGTGCCATGTGCAGGCGCGATTCGAAATCGTAGAAGGCGATCTGGCGCACCACCGTGTTCAGCATGTCCTCGACTTTGCCGGCGAGCATGGCCTTGCGCGTCGACTTGTCGGGCGCGGACTTGAGCAGCGACTGGAAGGTCAGCATCTCGCCGAACACCGAGGCGGTCTCGGCCAAGGTCAGCGGTGTGTCGGCCATCAGCGCCCCCTGCCGCGCCGCCAGCACCTGATGCACGCCGTGACCCAGCTCGTGTGCCAGCGTCATCACATCGCGCACCTTGCCCTGGTAATTCAGCAGCAGATAGGGATGCGCCGACGGAACCGTCGGATGGGCGAAGGCGCCCGGCGACTTGCCCGGCCGCGCCGGCGCGTCGATCCAGCCGGTGCCGAAGAACTTCTGCCCGACATCGGCGAGGTCGGGCGAGAAGGCACGATAGGCGTCGAGCACGATCTTCTCGGCCTCGGCCCACGGGATGACGCGATCGTCGTGCTCGGGCAAGGGCGCGTTGCGGTCCCAGTACGGCATCTTGTCGACGCCGAACCACTTGGCCTTGAGCTTGTAGTAGCGATGCGCCAGGCGCGGATAGGCCGCCTTCACCGACGCGGCGAGCGCGTCGACGACCTCGTCCTCGACCACGTTGCCGAGGTTCATCGCCGACTGCGGGCGCGGATATTTGCGCCAGCGGTCCTCGATCTCCTTGTCCTTGGCCAGCGTATTGGTGACCAGCGAGAAGATCGCGATGTTGTCGCCCTGCACCTTGCCGAACGACTTGGCGGCGTCCTTGCGGACATCGGCGTCCTTGTTGGAGAGCTTGTCGAGGATCTGCGGCTCGGTCAGCACCTCGTTGCGGAAGGGATAGCGCAGGCGCGCGATGGTCTCGTCGAACAGGCGCGACCAGGCGGCACGGCCGACGACGTATTTCTCGTGCAGCGCCTTCTCCATCTCGTCGGAGAGCTGGTGCGGGCGGTAGACGCGCAGGTCGCGCAGCCACGGCGCGTACTTGGCGAGGGCGGGATCCTTCTGCCTGGCTAAAAGGTCGGTATCCTCGAGCTTGTTGAGCTCGAGTCGGAAGAACACCAGCTTGGTGCCGATGTCGGTCAGCGCCTCCGACACGTTCTGCGAAAAGCGGCCGCGCTCGGGATCGGCCATGTCCTGCGCGTAGTAGAGCGAGGCATAGGAACCGATGCGGCCCATCAGGTCCGAAAGCTTCTCGAAGCGGGCGACCGCCGCCCCCAGGGCCTTGCCGTCGAGCAATGCGACCTTGCCTTCATAGTCCTTGGCGAAGGCCTCGGCGTCGGCAGCGGCGCGCTTGATGTCGGCGTCGAGATCGGTGCCCGTGGGACTGGAATAGAGGTCCTCGAGTTTCCAGGTCGGCAGCTCACCCAGCATCGCGGTCATCGACTTTGCTCCTTACTTCTTCGCGATATCGGGATCGGCGGCGATGGCGTCAAGGAAGGGGCCGATCATCAGGGCGGCGAACGGCTCAAGCTTCGCCGGATCGCTTTCCTTGTAGTGCCCCTTGGCGTCGAGCAGGTTCATGGTGCCGAGCACGCGGCCTGCATAAACCACCGGCTGGTTGATCGCCGATTCGCAGCCCAGCGAGCGGATCAGGTCGTGATCGAAGAACGCCCATTTGACGTCGTCGTAGTCGTAGCCGACCCACGCCTGTCGCTTGCCGATCACCAGCTTGTGCCAGTCGCTCTCGGTCACCGGCTTGTAGCCGCCGACGGGATATTCCTTGGGCATGTTGGTGTAGAGCCGCTTCACCCGCTTTCCATCGGGCGCCACGTAGAGCAGCGTGAACAGCTTGTGGCCGACCACCTCGGCCAGCGCCTTGTCGACCGCCTTGAACAGGGCCTCGGGCGGACCCGGTTGCTTCAGCGCCGCCAGGCAGGAATCGAACGGTGTCATCAGACTGCTCCTATGAAGGTCGCGGCGCCGGCGGCATGCGTTCGGGCAGGATGCCCGACGGCTTCAGCCTCAGCACCACGATAAGGGCGACGGCGATCAAGAGTTCCTTGAGCGCGGCGCGTTGCACGGCGGTGACGCCCGGGATCCATTCGACGAAGAAGCGCGAGGATTCGAGCAACGTCATGACCATGTAGGCGCCGACCAGGGCGCCGGCCGGCCGCCCCGTGCCGCCCGAGGCGACGGCCAGGAAGATGTAGACGGTGATCAGCGGCAGGAACATGTCGGGCGCGATGTACGACGTGAAGTGGCCGTAGAGCGCGCCGGCCAGGCCGGCGATCGCGGCCGACAGCACGAAGGCCTCGGTCTTGAAGCGCAGCACCGGCTTGCCGGCGACCTGCGCCACCTGCGCATCCTCGCGGATGGCGCGCAGCGCGCGCCCGTAGGGCGAGCGATCGATGCGGCGCATGAGGAAGAACACGACCAGCAGCGCCAGGACCACGATCAGGAAATAGACGGCGTTGAAGTCGGGACCGAGCGCCCTCTTCCACGGTCCCGGGATACCGGAGATGCCGTCGGTGCCGCGGGTCAGCCAGATCTCGTTGGAGGCGATGAGCCGCACCGCTTCGGCGAATCCAAGTGTGACGATGGCGAGATAGTCCTCGCGCAGCCGCGTCGTCGACAGCGTGACCACCAGGCCGGCGAAGCCGCCGGCGACCAGGGCCATCAGCCAGCCCGCGGGGATCGGCGCGTGACCGATGGTCGTCAGCAGCGCCGAGGCGTAGGCGCCGACGGCGAAGAAGCCGGCCAGGCCGAGATTGACCATGCCGACGCCGCCCCAGATGAGATTGAGGCTGAGCGCCAGCAGGCCGTAGATGCCGCCGATGGTGGCGATGAAGAGAAGGTAACTCAGCATGGCGGCCACACACCCGCTGTCACCCCGAGCGTAGCGAGGGGCCTTTGATGCAGCGGGAAAGGTCCCTCGCTACGCTCGGGATGACAGCGTGCGTTCATCAATACGCCCTCTCCCCCAACAGGCCACGCGGCCGCAAGGTCAGCACCAGGAGGATGGCAACGAAGCCCACGGCGGCGCGATACTGCGAGCCCACGACCAGCACCGACAACTCCTCGGCCATGCCGATCAGGAAGGCGCCGAGCACGGCGCCGGGCACGCTGCCCAGCCCGCCCAGCACGGCGGCGGCGAACAGCGACAACAGGATGCGCGTGCCGGTCAGCGGATCGATCGAGCTGTCGAGCCCCAGCAGCATGCCGCCGACGCCGACCAGGCCCATGCCGACGAAGCTCGCCAGCATGGCGATGCGCTCGGGCCGGATGCCTTTCAGCGCCGCCAGTTCGGGATTGTCGGCCGAGGCGCGCATGGCCTTGCCGATGCGGGTGAAGGCAAGCGCGGTGAACACCAGCAGCATCAGCAGCAGCGCCAGACCCATCGTCTCGACCTGCTGGGGGCTGACGCGGATGTCGCCGATGAAGACGTCGCGCGCGATCGGCCGGTCGTAGCCGCGCGGCTCGTTGCCGAAGCCCAGCCGCACGACGTTCTCCAGGATCAGCCCGGTGGCGATCGAGGCGATCGCGGCCGGCAACGCGCCCTGCTTGATCAACGGCAGGTGTGCCACCTTGTCGAAGGCGAGGCCGGCAATGCCCGCGACGGCGAAGGCCGCGGCAAGCGAGCCTGCCATCTGCAAGCCGGCGCCATAGGCGAGATAGCCCGCGAAGGCGCCGAGCGTCGCCACGCCCGACACCGAGAAGTTGGGGAAGCGCAGCACGGCGAACATCGCCGTGAAGCCGATGGCGGGCACGGCGAGAAGCGTGCCCGACACGATGCCGTTAACGAGGGCTTGAAGGATGATCATGCGGAGCGCGGACCTCCAGGTCCGCTCATGGGCTCATGATTCATGATGCGGACCTGGAGGTCCGCGCTCCGCTCAAGCAATCTTCACCAGCGTGAACTTGCCGGCCTTGATCTGGTCGTAGCGGAACTTACAGTCGAGGATGTCGCCCTTCTCGTCGAAGTCGCACGGGCCCGACGCGCCGGCATAGTCGACCTTGCCGCCGGCCATGATCTCCTTGATGCCGTCGACGGCGTTGTCGACGATCTTGCCGCCGGAGACCGTGGCCTTGCGAATGTTCTCCTTGATCGCTTCGCCGGTCGCAGCCTTGCCGTTGGCCATCGCCATCAGCACCAGGTTGATGTGGTCGTAGACTTGGCAGGTGTAGGGATCAGGATTGGCCGAACCCGAAGCCGCTTTCGCTTTCTCGAAGGCCGAGCTGCCCTCGGCCGGCGACGGCGCGAAGGTGTAGACGCCTTCGACCACCTCGGGCTGGCCGACCTGGTCGACGAGCTTCTGGTTGATCGAGTAGGCAAAGCCCAAGACCTTGCCCTTGAAGCCCGCGCGATAAAGGTCCTTCAGCAGCACCACCGTGTCGGGCGTGTAGCCGTTGGCCAGGATGACGTCGGGGCTGGTTCGCAGCGCCTGGTCGACCTCGGTCCGGTAGGTCGTCTTCTTGTCGTCGTAGATCAGGCTCTGATGGGTGCAGCCGCCCTTGGGCAGGACCTGGTTCAGGATGTCGAAGGTCGACTGGGTGAACGGCGTCTGCGGGATCATGGTGAAGGCCTTCTTGGCCCCCAACGACAGGATGAATTCGCCGACCCGCGTCACCTGCAGCTTGGAATTGGGCTGGGTGCGGATGAGAAAGCCCTGGTGCGGCAGCAGCGTGATCGAATCCGCGCCGGACACGGTGCAAAGGAAGGTCTTGCTTTCCCAGCAGAGCGGCGCCACCGCCGTGGTCACCGACGAGGCCCAGGTGCCCATGATCGCCGAGACCTTGTCGACGTCTATCAGCTTGCGCGCGGCGCGCACCGCGGCCTCGGGATTGGTCTGGTCGTCTTCACTCACCAGCACGACGCGGCGGCCCAAAACGCCACCCGCCTTGTTGACCTCCTCGACCACCGACGCGGCGGCTTTGGCCATCACCGGACCGTAGGGGCCGCCCGCGCCCGTGAGCGGCGTCAGGGTGGCGAGCTTGATGGGATCGGCCTGCGCGCGCACGACGGCGGGGCTTGCCAGCGCGGCAACGCCCGCGGCCAACGCGGCGCGGCGGCCGATGCGGATGGTAGTCATGTGAAGTCTCCCGTTCCCTTGTTCGAAGTATCCCCGTTGGCGCCGAGCATAGGCCCTGCCTTGCCGCCGAGAAAGAGATCGCGGACCGTCGGATCGTCGGCCAGGTCGGCGGCCTTGCCTTCGTGTTCCGGCCGGCCCTGCACCAGCACGTAGGCGCGTGCCGACACCGACAGCGCCTCGAGCGCGTTCTGCTCGACCATCAGGATGGCCACGCCCGATTTGTTCAGGGCAAGAATGGTGCCGAACAGTTCCTCGGCAGCACGCGGGCTCAAGCCCGCCGTCGGCTCGTCGAGCAGCAAGAGGTCGGGCGCGTTCATCAGCGCAATCGCCATGGCCAGGATCTGGCGCTGGCCGCCGCTCAAAGTGCGCGCCGCCGCGCGGCGCTTCTCGCCCAGCATGGGGAAGCGCTCATAGAGCTCGGCCATGCGCTTCCTGGCATGCGCGCCGTCGATGAAGCCGCCCATCTCGAGGTTCTCGGCCACGCTCATGGTGCCGAACACGTTGCGTTCCTGCGGCACGAAGGACAGGCCCTGCCGGCTGATCGCCGGCGCGCCGAGGCCCGTGATCTCGTGCTCCTTGAAGCGCACGCTGCCACCGCTCGGCCGCAGCAAGCCGGCGATCAGTTTCAGCAGTGTCGACTTGCCCGCACCGTTAGGGCCGATCAGGGCGACGATCTCGCCGGCCTCGACCTTGAGGTCGGCGCCCTTCACGATCTCGTCGGCCGCGGCATAGCCGCCGCGCAGACCGGTGATCTGCAGCAGGCTCATGCGGCCACTCTCACGCTGCTCGCCTTCCGAGATAGGCCTCACGCACGCGATGGTCGGTGCGCACCTCGTCGAAGGTGCCCTGGGTCAGCACCTGGCCTTCCGCCATGACGATCACCGGATTGCACAGACGGGCGATGAAGCCCATGTCGTGCTCGATCAGCAGCACGGTGATGCCGCGCTTGGGCAGTTCCAGCAGCCGCTCGCCGATCTCGTTCTGCAGGGTCGGGTTGACGCCGGCCGTCGGCTCGTCGAGCAGGACCAGCCGCGGCTCAGCCATCAGCGCGCGGCCGATTTCCAGAAGCTTCTTCTGGCCGCCCGACAGGGCCGTTGCGGGATTGTCGATCAGGTGATCGAGCTTCAGGAAGCGTGCCGTCTCCCAGGCCCGCTCGGCCAGCGCCGCCTCGCGCTCGCGCACCGCCTTGGTGCCGACGATCGCCTGCCACAGGCTCTCGCCCGGCTGATCGCGACCGTAGAGCATCAGATGCTGGAACACCGAGAGCTTGGGAAAGCCGCGCGCCACCTGGAAGGTGCGCACCAGGCCTCGGCGGCTGATCGCATCGGGCGCCCAGCCCGCGACTTCCTCGCCATCGAAGCGGATCGAGCCGGCGTCGGGAGGCACCAGCCCCGAGACGACGTTGAACAATGTCGTCTTCCCCGCCCCGTTGGGCCCGATAAGCCCGGTGATGCCGCCCGCCGACACAGCCAGATCGACGCCGCGCAAAACGTCGAGGCCGTAGAAGGCGCGACGCAGGTTCTTGAGTTGGAGAAGAGGCACTGGAGTCATCGTTCGACAAGGCACATACCTCATCCTGAGGAGCGCGCGAAGCGCGCGTCTCGAAGGATGGCAAAAAACCGCAGCGCCGGAGCCTACTGAGCCCGCGCGAACATCAAGTATTCGACGAGTTGCACGCCGCCCGCACCACCCAGGGGCACCAGTATCGCCTGCACCAGCGGCTGCTCGAAGAACGGCGCGAAGGCGCCTTGCCGAAGATTGCGGACCTGCGCGATCAGGTCCGGGAAGCGCTCCGCCAACTTGGCATAGTCGGGCCCTGCGCCCTTCAGCCACAGAAGGTCGGCTTCCATCCCGGTGAGTGCCTTCCGCCGTGTCATCTCCGCCCCGATATTCAGCATGGCGGCCATGGCAATCGCCCACAGCACATAAAAGATGAGAACGACGAGCTGATCGTTGCCGATCGCCCAATTGTCGAAAAGCTGGCTTCGCCCGACGACGCCAAGCGCCAGCAGGATGAAAGGAAAGACGATCAAGGGACCGATCGCGGCGGTGTGCTCGGCGATCAGCCGCGCATCGATCCAGTCATCGAGCAGCGAATTGCGACCCGGGCGTCCAGGTGGTGCGAGCACAGGCCCATAGCCGTGACGGTCGGCGATCCGGGCGGCGACCGGCACGGCAGCCGGGTGTCGCAATTCCGGTCCCAGCTCGGCGGCAAAGCGCTCCACTGTCGCCTGCGGGTAGGTGGTGCGGCCCTCTTTCATTGCGCTGATGACTCGCCAGGTCAGGATCGTGGCGTCACCGACGAGCACGAACAGGACGATCAAGAGGATGTTGCTGAGGACAAGGGTGGAGCGAAACAGCTCTCGGTCGCCGAAGCCGCGGGCAGGAACTTCCGGGAGCGTGGTTCCCGCGAGGTGATTGCTGAAGCCGAGGAACAACGCTGCAACGATCCACCAGAACACCATCCGCCCGAAGCGCGGCCAATTGCGCAGGCGTTTGCGGTATTCACGCCACAGCCGCGCACCATCGATGCTGCCGTCGGACCGCACGACCGCCGGCCGCCAAAGCCAGATCGTCGCATTGCCGAAGCTCCTGAAGAAACGCCACACCCTGACGTACGCGTAGCGCCACGCATCGAGCAGGAGAAGCCGCATCAGGCGCCTGAGCCGTAACCACCTGTTGCGCCACGCCGTCAGCCTGCGCTGCCACCAGCCTTGCGTTGGCGGCGGAACGGGCAACGGATCCCTGGCGCCAAAATATTCGCGGTCGATCCGACGGCAATCGTCGACGCTGCGGCACCAGGTGTAGTCCAGGAAGCAGGCGAACAGCACGATCATCAGCGTCCGCACCAGCTGTCCCGGCCACGAGCTGACACCACTCAAGGGAGCGAAAGGCTCGCGCAGATCTTCGGTCGGGGTTGCTTGCCACATCTCCACCAGGCTCCAGGCAAGCCAGGCGAAGAACGCCACGCGCAGGCCAAATCTCAGCCAACGCGACAGCCACAACGGACCGCCGCCGGTCTTGCTCGCGGGCAACGCCCGTAAGCCGGGATACAGGAAGGCCCAGAAAAAAGCCGCGGTCGTCGTGCCAAGCAGGAACGCACCGCCAAAGCCGGTGCTGCCCGGTGCGCAGAGCTCGATCACGATCCCCACCGCGAAGCCGAACGCCGCCGCCTCGAGCCCCGAGACGACCTTGCTCGCCGTGTCGAAGTGGGCTTCGGCAGGCTTGTTCTTGAACAGCCAGAGCCGGGCCACCGACATGGCCGGCACGAAGCGCGTGAAGGTGACCAGCCCGGCGAGGCCCAGCAGGACGACCGCCACCAGCACCGCGTAGGTCACGCGCCGCTCGTCTTCGGGCTTGCGTGAAACCTTGGTGCCAAGCTCGACCTTGTCGCGCAGGCCGATCTCGAACAACCTGGGCTTCGCCAGTTCGGCCTTGATCGCGACAAGCCTTTCGTCTCGCTTGCCGTCGTCCGCAGCGGCATAGCGTGCCCCGAGGAACGTCGCCGTCTGGTAGGAGTCGCGAAACGGCGGAATGCCGCCCTGAAGCTCCTTGCGCAACGTCAGTGGCAAGCTCGATGCCACGATGATGTTGCGGGTGTATCCGGTGACGTCGGGATGCAGCAGGCGCGCGTCGAGGTCGGTCGTGAACAGTACCCGGTCCGGAAAGGCGGCGCGTAGCGCCTGGGCCAGCACGAGCTTGTCGTGCACGTCTCGACCGATCATCCCGACAGCTTTCACTTCGGTTGCGTACTCCTGCGCGATGGCCCGGTTCGAGATCTCCTGGACGATACGACGCACATAGTCGCGTTGGTCGCGGCCCTCGGGCCATTCGATCTGCGAGTCCTTGCGCTCGCTGGCTGGCTTGTCGCCCGCCCTCACCAGCCGCACCTGCTTCGACGCGCCGTCGAGGCCCGCTCCGTCCAGACCGCGCAGGTAGGGATAGAACTCTACTTTGATGTGTTTGCCTCGGCAGCTTTCCCTCGGCTGGCCATGGAGCGCCTGCTCAAAGGTCCGGGAATAGATGGAGTCCCATTCACCGAACAGCACAACGCGTTCGCTCGGATTCTCAGGGAAGCCACGCGCGCACAGTTCGGCCACCAGCAGATCGATCAGCAAGTTATCGGGGGCTACCGTCCGAATGAAGAAAGGCACCTGCTGCACGGCCGAAATGCCCTGTCTTGCATCACGCCGGCTCTCGAGCGTGCCGCGAACGCTGCTCAGCCGACTCCGAAACGCTTCTGCTATGCAGTCTTCATCTTCGCCCGGCTTGGCGGCAGGACAGGCAGACAGCCTCGCTTCCCTACGCAGCTGTTCGGCCGATGCCGTCGACTCGGCGCTGACCAGACGCAGTTTGGCGAGCGTCTGCCAATTTCGCTGGAAGTTGCGCCGCGCCCCCGCCGCCTTGAGGTTTTCGGCTTCGTTTTGCAGGTCGCCCAGGTCGTCGTCCAAGGCGGCGACGATCGCGTCGGATCCGTTGGGACCGAGAATACGCAATCGCACGCCGTCACCACCGGGGCTCACGTCCGCGAGCAGCATGGCGAGCGTGCTCAGCCAGCGCCGGCCGACGGCTGTGTCGTCGATCCACAGCACCGCGACGTTCCGGCGCTGGTCGCCTGCGGCCCCCGCGCGCGACGCCAATGTCTCGAACACCAGGTCGATCGTGGTGATCTCCGGCTTCTTGAATTTCTCCAGTGCGGCGCTGATCGCCTTTGGCAGCGGTGCGGCGCGCAGGTCCATCCATGCCCCCGGGCGGCTGCCCAAGACGAACGATCCGACACCCTCCTTCTCACCGCAATCGGTGAACTTTTCACAGCGCCGCACGCGCATCAGACGCATGTGCTCGCTGTCATCGGGGACGTAGCCTTCGGCATTCAGGCCGGCGAGCACGGCATAACGCGTACGCCGCCGCGTCTCCTCAGCACCGACCAGGGCGGCGCCGGGCAGCATGGCGGCGATGACGGTCAGGCCTTTCGGATTCTCCCCGAAGAGCTCCTTGAGGCCGTTGGCGTCCGATGGCGGTCGACAGCCAGGGCTGCTGCGCTGCGCGGCAGCCGATCCGCCCTCGGCGCAGCGTTCGCGGTAGCGCGCCAGGGCCGTCAACGGGTCTTCCCACAAGCGAGCCTCGACCGGCGGCTCAACGCGATGCGGACGCTTGGCCACGTCGTTCTCGGCCTGGCGCAGGAGCTCGAAACCCTGTGGGCCGAGAAACGTGGTGGTCAGAAACAACGCTACGACCGCCAGCCCGGCAAAAGGAAAAGACGTCGAGCGATCGTCTGCCATCTCAGTTGCCCCCTGACGACGATCCGAAGCTATGCCCCACGGACAGTCGAGTCACGAGGCATGCAGAAGATTGTTACAGGCGGTTGTAGTCCTTGAACCACTCCACGAACTTCGGGATGCCCTCCTCCACCGAAACCTTGGGCGTCCAGCCGAAATCGCGCGTGGTGTCGGAGATGTCGGCCGCAGTCTCCTGGACGTCGAACGGATCGCCCGGCTTCAGTTCGACCTTGGCTTCGCGGCCCATGGCCTTCTCGAACAGGGAGACGACGTAGACGATGTCCTCGCTGCGCGAGGCGCCGAGATTGTAAAGACGGTTGCTTGCCGATTCGGCCGGCTTGTCGAGCACCGCGATCGTGCCGTCGACGATGTCATCGATGTAGCTGTAGTCGCGCTTCACGAAACCAAGATGATAGAGCTCGATGGTGCGGCCCTCGTGGATCGCCTTGGCGAAGATGTACGGGGACATGTCTGGCCGGCCCCATGGACCGTAGACCGTGAAATAGCGCAAGCCGGTGGCCTTGAGACCGAAGAGATGGGCGTAGGTCTCGGCCATCAGCTCGTCGGCGCGCTTGGTCGCGGCATAGAGCGACACCGGACGATCGACGGGGTCATTGGTGGAAAAGGGCAGCTTGCGATTGCCGCCATAGACCGACGAGGACGAGGCATAGACGAAATGCCTCACGTCCTTCAGCCGCTTGGCCAGCTCGAGCATGACCAGCTGGCCCATGACGTTGGTCTGCACATAGACGTAGGGATCGACCAGCGAATGCCGCACGCCGGGCTGGGCCGCCAGATGAACGATGCGGTCGATGTCGCCGTGCCGGCCGGCCAGCGCCAGCATGGTTTCGCGGTCAGAAATGTCGGCTTCGAGGAAGGTGAAGCCCTTGTCCTCGCGCAGCGGCTTCAGCCGGGCGTACTTCAGGACGGGGTCGTAGTAGTCGCTGAAGTTGTCGATGCCGACCACCCTCTCCCCGCGCGCCAGCAGGGCGCGGGTGACGTGGCTGCCGATGAAACCCGCGGCGCCGGTGACGAGGACAGTCATGGCGGGCGCACGCTTACAACGTTTCATTCCCAGGCGAAACCTTGAAACGGTGCAGGTAACGAGGGCCGATCCGCCAGCGCAAAGCATCCTTTTCGCGGGGACCGCTCGTTCTCGATTGCAAGCCGCAAGATTCTGTCGCTACCGTCTCCTAACTCTATTGGGAGGTTGCCTTGCCCGTCGCGGTAACCCTTGACGACAAATACGTACTTGAAAGCGGCAGGGTCTACCTGACCGGCACGCAGGCCCTGGTGCGCCTGCCCATGATGCAGCGCCAGCGCGACCTCGCCGCCGGGCTCAACACGGCGGGTTACATCTCGGGCTATCGCGGCTCGCCCCTGGGCGGGTTCGACCAGGCGCTGTGGCAGGCCAAGCGCTTCATCAAGAACAACCACATAGAATTCCAGCCGGGCGTCAACGAGGACCTCGCCGCCACCGCCCTGTGGGGCACCCAGCAGATCCACCTCTATCCCGGCGCGCGCTACGACGGCGTGTTCGGCATGTGGTACGGCAAGGGCCCCGGCGTCGACCGCTCGGGCGACGTGCTGAAGCACGCCAACTATGCCGGCACGGCCAAGCACGGCGGCATCGTCGCCCTCGCCGGCGACGACCACATGGCGAAGTCGTCGACCACCGCGCACCAGAGCGAGCCCGCCCTGATCGCGGCCGCGCTGCCGATCATCCATGCCGCCAGCGTCCAGGAATATCTCGACCTCGGCCTGCACGCCTTCGCCCTGTCGCGCTACTCGGGCCTGTGGGTCGCCTTCAAGGTCCTGAGCGAGACGGTCGATTCCTCGGCCTCCGTCCACGTCGATCCGCATCGCATCGACATCCAGATCCCGACCGACTTCGTCCTGCCGCCCGACGGCGTGCACGTCCGCTGGCCCGACGACTGGCTCGGCCAGGAGCGGCGCACGCTCACGGTCAAGCACCCGGCCGCGCTGGCCTACTGGCGCGCCAACAAGCTCGACCGGCTGATGATGGGCCGGGCCGACGCCCGCTTCGGCATCGTCACCGTCGGCAAGTCCTACCTCGACGTGCGCCAGGCGCTCGACGAGCTCGGCATCGACGACGCCGAGGCCGAGCGGCTGGGCCTCGCGGTCTACAAGGTCGCCCTGGTGTGGCCGCTCGAGACCGAGGGCGTGACCGCCTTCGCCCAGGGCAAGCGCGAGATCCTGGTGGTCGAGGAGAAACGGCCGATCATCGAGCAGCAGCTCAAGGACACGCTGTTCAACGCCCCGGCCGACCGCCGCCCCGTCGTCGTCGGCAAGACCGACGAGCGCGGCCAGACGCTTCTGAAGATCGACGGCGAGCTCTCGCCCTTCGAGATCGCCTCGGCGCTGGTCGCCCGCTTCGGCCTCGACGGCCTCGGCGCGCGCACCAGGCAACGCTGGGAAGCCCTGCAGCGCCGTAGCGGCCGGCAGGTGCGCAACGAAGCGGGGCTCGCGCGCGTGCCCTACTTCTGCTCCGGCTGCCCGCACAACTCCTCGACCAAGGTGCCCGAAGGCTCGATGGCGATGGCCGGCATCGGCTGTCACACGCTCGCCATCAACATGGAGCGCAACACCAAGACCTTCACCCACATGGGCGCCGAGGGCGCCACCTGGGTCGGCGCCAACCACTTCACCGACATGCCGCACGTGTTCCAGAACCTGGGCGACGGCACCTACTTCCATTCCGGCTACATGGCGATCCGCCACGCCATCGCGACCAACACAACCATTACCTACAAGATCCTCTACAACGACGCCGTCGCCATGACCGGCGGCCAGCCGCACGACGGCAACGTGCGGCCGTGGACGATCAGCCAGCAGGTCCATGCCGAGGGTGTGCGCCGGATCGCCCTGGTGAGTGACGATCCCGGTAAATACCCGATCGGCACCGAATGGGCGCCCGGCGTCACCTTCCATCACCGCAGCGAGCTCGACGACGTCCAGCGCGACCTGCGTGAATGGAAGGGCGTCTCCGTCCTGATCTACGACCAGACCTGCGCCGCCGAAAAGCGCCGCCGGCGCAAGCGCGGCACCTTCCCCGATCCGGCGAGGCGCGTGTTCATCAACCAGGCCGTCTGCGAAGGCTGCGGCGACTGCTCGGTGCAGTCGAACTGCCTCAGCGTGACGCCGGTCGAGACCGAGTTCGGCACCAAGCGCGCCATCGACCAGTCGTCCTGCAACAAGGACTTCTCCTGCCTGAACGGCTTCTGCCCGAGCTTCGTCACCATCGAAGGCGGCGGCGTCAGGAAGGGCAAGGCCGACAAGAAATCGGCTGTCGTCACGACCGAGCCGGCGCTGCCGGCCGCGCCCGCCCTGCCGGCGGTGGCCGACAAGCCCTACGGCGTGCTGATCACCGGCATCGGCGGCACCGGCGTCGTCACCATCGGCGCCATCATGGGCACGGCCGCGCATATCGAGGGCAAGGGCGTCACCGTGCTCGACCAGCTCGGCATGGCGCAGAAGGGCGGCGCGGTGATCAGCCACGTCCGCATCGGCGCCTCGCCCGAGGCCCTGCACGCGGTGCGACTCGGCGCCGGCGGCGCCGACCTGCTGCTGGGCTGCGACCTGGTGGTGAGCGCCAGCGCCGATGCGCTGGCCCGCCTGGAACCCGGCGCCTCGCGCGCCATCGTCAACACGCACCAGACCATCACCGGCGACTTCACGCGCAAGCCCGACCTCGCCTTCCCGGCCAACACCCTAAGGCTCTCGGTCGAAGCCGCCGCCGGCGCCGAGGCTTGCGACTTCGTCGAGGCGACCGAGATCGCCACGGCGCTTCTGGGCGACTCCATCGCCACCAACATGTTCATGCTGGGCTATGCCTATCAAAAGGGCCTGATCCCGATCGGCCACGAGTCGCTCGAGAAGGCGATCGAGCTGAATGGCGCCGCCGTCGCCATGAACACCGCGGCCTTCCGCTGGGGCCGCCGCACGGCCCACGACCGCGCTGCCGTCGAGAAGCTTCTGGCGCCAGCCGAGAACGTCGTGCCGTTCCGCATCTCGCGGAGCGTCGACGAGATCGTGGCGTCGCGCGTAAAACATCTCACCGACTATCAGAACGCCGGCCTCGCCGAGCGCTACGAGGCGCTGGTCGAAAAGGTGCGTGCGGCCGAGCAGAAGACGGGCAAGAGCGGCGATCCGGCTCCCTTGGCCGAAGCCGTCGCCCGCAACTATGCCAAGCTGCTCGCCTACAAGGACGAGTACGAGGTGGCGAGGCTCTACGCCGATGCCGCTTTCCAGGCCGGCATCGACCGGCAGTTCGAAGGCGACTATCGGCTGAAGTTCCATCTCGCCCCGCCGCTGTTCGCCAAGCGCGATCCCAAGACCGGCCATCTCCTGAAGCAGGAGTTCGGCGCGTGGATGCTGCCGGCCTTCAAGGCGTTGGCAAAGCTCAGGTTCCTCCGCGGGACGGCCTTCGATCCGTTCGGCTACACCGCCGAGCGCAAGGTCGAGCGGGCCTTGATCGGCGAGTACGAAGCGCTGGTCGGCGAGCTTTTGGCCGGCCTCTCGGCAACAAATCATGACCTCGCCGTCAGGGTGGCCTCGGTGCCCGAGGACATCAAAGGCTACGGCCACATCAAGGATGAGCATTTGGCGAAAGCCAAGCGTAAGCTTGGCGAGCTATTGCAACGGTGGCGCAACCCGGAGGCCGCAAAGATCGCCGCGGAGTAGCCGGCGCCGACAAGGGGGCACATCATGGTTGCAAGCATCGTCCGCAGGACCTGCCTGTTGGTTCTGACCACGGGAGCGCTGGCTGTCGGCCTGCCCGCCCTCTCACCAGCTTGGGCCCAGCCGGACTGGGTCACGGCGCTGAAGAGCGGCGGCTACGTTCTCGTCATGCGCCACGGTGCAACCCATTCGGACCAAGCCGACACCGACCCGCTCAACCTCGCCAACGTCACCAAGCAACGGCAGCTCAATGACGCAGGCCGGGCCAAAGCCAAGGAAATTGGTGCGGCCATGAAGAAACTCGGCATCCCGATCGGCCAAGTCACCACCAGTCAATATTTCCGGGCCATCGAGACTGGCCGGTTGCTCGGGTTCGGCGAGCCGCAGACGACGGCCGACGTCAGCGAGGGCGGCCAAGTGGTCACGCCGATCGAGAACAACCGCCGGACGGCGGCGCTGCGCAAGCTAGCGGCTACAGCGGTTCCCGGAACCAACGTTCTGGTCGTGAGCCACAAGCCCAATATCCTCGACGCCTTCGGCAAGGACTGGTTCGACATCCGCGAAGGCGAGATCTCGATTTTCAAGCCCGACGGCGCCGGCGGCTACAAACTGGTGGCGCGGGTGCAGGCCGACGAGTGGGCCAAGCTGGCCCAGTAGGAAAGCGGAACCGGTCACAACCTTAACGCGCGGCGGAGTGACGCACGCGCGCAACCTCGGCAACGAAGCACGCGGGACGGTCGTTTGCCCAGCCATAAGAAGGGAGGGCAAATGCAAGAGTTCCTGGCCATCGTCGCGACGTTCATCTTTGGGCTCAGCGTTACGGCGATCGTAGCCGTCGGCCTGGAACATCGGCAGCTTGCCAACAGTCGCGTCGACGAAGGCGCCGACGTGCGGCCTGGCATCATCAAGGTCACGGCGTCCGGCTATGCCATCGCCCCTGCCCTTGCCGCCGCCCCCGTCGAGCTCGGTTTCCAGGCGGGTCGGCCGCGCAGCGACCTGTAACGAACAAAAAAGAAAGGCCGGCCATGCAGCCGGCCGGCCTCCCCTCTGAACAGTCGGTCTAGCGGCTCGGCCGCGCGATGCTGCCACCACCGCTGGCGCCACTATTGACGCCGACACCGGGCTGCTGCGCCTGGTTGGTGTCGATCGCGGGCTGGTTGACCGTGGCGCCGCCCGACACGCCGGCACCGGCTGAAGCCGGCGGCGTCACGACGGAACCGCCGCCGCTGATGCCGCCCGAGCCGGTCGTCCCGTGCGAGCCGCTGGCGCCGACGCCGCCGGACGCACCAACGCCCGCTGAACCAGACGTCTGGGCCTGCGCGACCGAAACAGCCGACGCCGCGCATGCAAGTGCGATCAGGATTGTCTTGGTCATCTTGTCCTCCGAGGGTTGAGTAGCGGAAATCAACATTCGGCGCGCCGGGACGTTGCGCGGCCGTTGCTCGGCCGAAATGCGGCAGCGGAGCGGCCGCCTTGCTCGCATCGCGAGGCGAGCTCCATTGACAATCCGTTGAACCGGCGCGCCCAATCGTCTCGCATGAACGATGTCGGCCTCTCCAGGCGCCTGCCCGATCCCCTCGTCCGCGCCCGTGCAATCGGGCCGGCGATCTCGGCCGTCGTCGACGACATCGAGAGACTCCAGGACTTCCCCGAGCCGCTGATCAGCGAGCTGCACGAGTCCCGGCTGTTCCGCCTGCTGCTGCCGCGCTCGCTGGGTGGCGAGGAAGTCGAGCCATGGGTCTATGTGGCGGCGATCGAGGAGATCGCGCGCCATGATGGCTCGCTGGGCTGGAACATGTTCGTCGCTAACAGCTCGGCCCTGATCGCGCCCTTCATTCCCTTCGAAGCGGGGCGCACGATCTATGGCGACCCACGCGGGCTGATCTCCTGGGGCCCGCCCAACCAGCACAAGCTGGTCGCCGCGCCCGGCGGCTATCGCGTCACGGGCGAATGGCATTTCTCCTCCGGATACCGCCAGGCCACCTGGATCGGCGCCCACGGCAACGTCGTGGAACCCGACGGCTCGCTGCGCCGCAACCGCTTCGACCGGCCGACCATACGCACGGTCCTCATGCCCAAGGCGGAGACCAAGGCGATCCACGACTGGCACACGCTCGGCATGCGCGGCACGGCGTCCGAAGGCTACTCCGTCGCCGACGTCTTCGTGCCGGAAGACTTCTCCGGCACGCGCGAGGATCCGACGCTGCGGCGCGACAAGGGCCCGCTCTATGCCTTCACCATGCAGGGCCTCTACGCCTGCGGCGTGGCGGCAGTGGCGCTCGGCATCGCGCGCGCCATGCTCGACGCCTTCATCGAGCTCGCCGCCAACAAGACACCGCGCAACCTGGCGCGGCTTGCCGACAATCCCAGCGTCCAGTCGGACGTAGCGCGCCGCGAGGCAGACATCGGCTCGGCGCGGGCCTGGCTGGTCGAGATATTGAAGGACGTGCACGGCCGCGCCGACGAGGTCGAGCCGATCGGCACGACCGACCGCGCCCGGGTGCGGCTTGCCTGTACCCAGGCCATCCACCACGCCGAGAAGACGGCGGACTGGGTCTACAAGGCCGCCGGCACCTCGGCGATCTTCCTCGGCACGCCGTTCGAGCGGCGCTTCCGCGACATCCATACGCTGTCGCAGCAGATCCAGGCGCGCGAGGCGCATTTCGAGACGGTTGGGCGCATCCTGTTCAACGGCGACCCCGACGGCACGTTCGTCGGCTAGAGCGGCTCAACGCGGCGCGAGGAACGGACGGCGGTCTGTCCCTGGGTGGGCGGAACCTCGGCGACGTCGCAGCTCGGCGTCCACAAACCCGCGCGCATCGACACCTCGACGAAACGCGTCTGGCCGTCCTGGATCTGGATCTGGTTGTTCGTGGTGTTGTCACCGACCTTGCACGCGATATCGATCGGTCCGGGAGGGCCTTCGATGCGAATGAAGGTGTTGTACCCGAGCTGGGCGCCGGCCCCGCCCGCCAGGCTGACATCGAGCGGCCGCATCGCGCCCATCAGTCCCGACCGATAGACGTAGAGCGCCCCCTTGGCGGGCGCCGGTGGATCGAATTGCTTGGCCTGCTGATCGGCCTGCGGCGGCGCCGACGGGCTGCCGGCGCAGGCGCCAACCAGGATCATCAATGACAGGGGCAGTCCCAGGCGACGGGGCAAGTGTTCCTCCTCGGCGATGGAAACGCCAAAGAGAACGCCAGGCTGCGTCGGCCTGTGGGCGAATTATGGGCGAATCGGCGGCTAGACGACACTTCCCGCAGCCGCCGTGATGCGACCGGCGCGGCGTGCCTTGTCGAGCGCGTCGTGGTCCTGCTCGGTTTGTTTGAAATAGGCCAGCGCAAACCTGGCGATCGCCTCGTCGAGCGCGGCCGAGGTGCCGCAATAGCCTGCGATCATTGCGGGGTCCCCGGTCTTGGCGTGGGCCAGCGCCAGCGCCCAGCCGCACCGGCCGCAATACTCGATGAACTTGCCGATGCCCGCCTTGTCGCCCTCCGCGAAGCTCGCGCTGCCCTTCATGTCGGCGAGCTGGCGGACATAGAAGTGCTTGCCGTCGGCCTCGCCCCAACCGAGGAAGATGTCGGGCGATCCCTGGGTGGCGCGCTGCCCCACCACCACGCGCTGTCCCTCGTTGCTGACCGACAGGCGCAGGTCGACATAAGGCGCGAGAACCGACGCCTGGGCCTCCTTGACCTGCAGGAACAGGGGATCGTCGTCGTCGACGCCCTGCAGGAACAGCACCCAACAGGCGGTGCCGACGCTGCCGACGCCGACCACCTTGCGCGCAGCGTCGACCAGACGATAGCGCGCGAGCAGGCGCTGGCGATCGAGCGCCAGCGAGCTGACATAGGCAGCCACCACGTGGTTCAGAACCTCACGTACGGGCGTACCCTGTTCCGTGTGGGTCTCGCGCACGATCAGCGGCACGTCCTCGACGATGCGCGGCTCGCCATTGACTTGCTCGGTAAGCTTGTCGAGCGAGCGGATATGGCCCTTGGCCCGCGCCTTGGCGATGGCGCGCTCGGCATGGCGGCGCACGCGCGGCGACAGGGCGTCGAACATCTCGCGTTCGCCGATGGTGTCGTACCAGATCTCGAGGTAACCCCTCCCGGCATAGTCGCGCATGCGTCGGCGGTAGCTCGCCACACAGGCGGCCGCAGCTTCGGTCGCAGCCGTCTTGTCGGTGCCCATGAAGCGCGCGGCGACCGCGGCGCTGGCGGCGAGGCGTTTCAGGTCCCATTCCCACGGCCCGGGATGGACCTCGTCGAAATCGTTGATGGCGAACACCAGATTGCGCTCGGCCGAGGCATAGACGCCGAAATTGGAGACGTGCATGTCGCCGCACGCGCCGACCGCCAGACCGGTGAGCGGCGTGCGCGACAGGTCGTCAGCCATGACAGCCGCCGATCCGCGCAGGAAGGCGAAGGGCGAGACCAGCATGCGGGCATAGCGCACGGGCACCAGCTTCTCGATGCGCCCGGCATTCTGCTTCTCGAGGATGTCGATGGGATCGGCCCGGTCGGCCGCCTTGTCGTAGGTGGCATGAGCGGTGCGCGGCACCTTCTCGCGCAGCGCCTTGCCGGCCGCCAGACGCTCCGCCACCGAGGGGCGCTTGGCCTGGAACATGTCGGCCAGCTGGTTGCGCTCCTGGCCGTAGAGCAGCCGGTAATAGCTCGGGTCGATGTTTCCCTTCAGTTCGACGACGGTCACGGCAGCCCCTCAAGTCGCACGCAACGATAGTGCCGCCGCGCCGCGCCTCAACCTGGGGGCGGCGTGGCGTGGATGGTGACGGTGTTGCAGCCGCTGCCCTGCCAGCGATAGGACTGGGTATTGCCCTTGATCACCGTCCATTCGACGATGCAGCCCTGCCGTACCAGGGTGGTCGGAAAGCCGCCGATCGGCATCCACATCCCCCAGCCGACGCGCTGATAGGTCGGCGCCCAGCCGCCCGCGATGTAGGACGTGTCCCAGCGCCATTGCAGGATCTTGGTGTTCTCGTCGAGCTGGTAGCTGTTGTCGGGGATGCGGCCCATGCCGCCCAGCAGGGCGCGCTCGTTGCTGCCGGCCATCTCGCGCAGCCTCATGTCGAATTCCTGGTTGGTCTGCCCGGCGCAGGCGGCGGCTAGCCAGGGCAGCAGAAGGGCGACGACAGCCCGAGTGGCGGCCCGCATACGATACTCCGCTCGCTACCGTGAACCGAGGGTGCGCTGCGTTGCGCGCGCGGGTCAAGGGCGGGTAAATGACACCGTCGTGAGCCGCCGGGGGAGCATTGAGGGCGCTGGTCTTTTTCCTGTTCGCGGCGTTGCTCGTCTGGGGCCAGTTCCAGCGCACCTATGCCGACTCCGAGCGGTATGGCCATTACGCCGACCTCATGCCGTCGGACTGGAAGGCCACCAACGTGTGGCTGGCCGCCGCCGACTGCGCCCTCGAGCGCGGCGTCTGGCTCGCCGTCTGCGAACAGGGAAAGCTGGTGCCGATGTCGGAGCGCGCCATCGCCGACGATCCCGGCCATGCGCTGCTGCTCGCCCTGTGGTCGGTGACGACGCGCCGCCATGCCGACCTGATAGACGTGGCGCGTCTCAATACGCTCACCGATACGCTCGGGCTCCTGACCCTGGCCGGTCTGCTGTTCGCCTTGCGCGCCTACACCGCCTCGATCGTGCTGCTGTGGAAGGGGCCGATCGAATATCTCGGCTGGATGGGGACCTCGCCGCACTGGGCCTATGTCGGGCTGGTGAGCCTCGCCGCCGTGCTGCCGATGGCGCTGGCGGCGCGCGAGATGGGGCTGCTGTCCCGCCGTGCGGCCAACCTGTGGATCGCCGCGGGCATCGTCTTCCTCGGTGTAGCGACGCTGATGCGCGAATCGATCGGCATGATGGGGCTGATGGTCACCGCCGCGGTGGTGATCGTCCTCCTGGTGCGCCGGTTCCGCCCTGCCCCGCTGTTGCTGGTCGGCATGCTGGCGGTGCTGGCCTTCACCACGCCGCGCTGGGTGGTGATGGCGCGCGATGCCGCCTTCGAAATACAGAAGGCCGAGCGGCTTTCGACGCACGGGCTGTCGCACACCCTCTATCTCGGCCTGGGCTTCGTCGAGAACAAGTGGGGCATCCGCTACGACGACGACTACGGCGAGGACATTGCGGGCAAGGCCGGCGTCGTCTGGTGCTCGCCCGAGTATTTCCGCCTGATGTGGCAGCTCTATCTCGGACGCTGGGCCGAGGACCCGGCCGAGGTGGCGCGCATTTATGTCGAGAAGGCGTGGATGCTGCTCGGCACGCCGACGCTCTATCCCGGACCGCCGTTCGGCATCGTGCTGGCGATCGCCCTTGTCCATTTCCTGTCGGCGACCGCGTTCGGCGCCTGGCACCGGCTGGACTTCGGGCAGGGGCTGGTGATCGAAGGCGTGGCCGTGGCCTTCGCCGGCCTGTTCCTCGCCCAGGCGATGGCCGCCCTGCCCAGCCACAACTACGCCATGCCGGTGAACGCCTTCGTCCTGGTGCTGCTGGGCGTGATCGTCGAGTTCTTTGCGCGCGCGCTGCTCGCCATCCGCCGGGCGTGGTGAGCCGCTATTTGCCGCCGCCGGCCGGCGTATTGAACGTCGATACGCGGTTCCACCAGGTACTGACCGAGTTCTGGTTCTTGGGTGCCCAGCCGCGCGCTTCCATGCAGCGCGCCGTCATGCGGTTGACGTTGTTCTGGTAGCCCTGGTTGTCCATGGTCCGGTAGAGGTCCTGCTGGCCATAGCGCTCGCGCTCGCCGTCGAACGTCGAGCGCCGCTGATCCTCGATGTAGCGCTCGCTCTGGGCCTGCGAACGGACCTGGGCGCGGCACTGCGCCTCGTCCTTCACCATCTGGTCGGCGTTCTTGCCGTCCGTGGCGAAGTCCTTGGGCGCGCAGGCCGCCGCCGCAAGGGCGACGGCCGCGACGAGGACGAGCATCTTGATCGGGGGGCGCCTCATTTGGCGTCCGCCAGCGCCGCCTCGATTGCCTTCAGCGCCTCGGGCGCCTTGGCCGCATCGGGGCCGCCGCCCTGCGCCATGTCGGGCCGGCCGCCGCCGCCCTTGCCGCCCAGGGCCGCGACGCCCGCCTTGACCAGTTCGACCGCACTCAACGACTTCGACAGGTCGTCGGTGACGCCGACCACGGCCGAGGCCTTGCCGTCCTCGACTCCGATCAGCGCGACCACGCCCGAGCCCAGCTTCTTCTTGTACTCGTCGACCATCCCCTTGAGCTCCTTGCCGGGCACGCCGTTCAGCACGCGGCCGATCAGCTTCACGCCGCCGACATCGCGCACCTCGTCGGCCTGCTGAGCCGCACCGCCGCCGCCCGCCATCGCCAGCGCCTTGCGCGCGTCCGACAGCTCGCGCTCGACCTTGCGCTGGCCGTCGACCAGCGCCTGCAGGCGCGCCGGCAGATCCTCCGGCCGCACCTTGAGCACCGCCGCCGCATCGGCGAGCAGCTGGGCCTGGTGACGCACATGCTCCTCGGCCGCGCCGCCCGCCACCGCCTCGATGCGGCGCACGCCGGCCGCCACCGCGCCCTCGCCGATGATGCGGAACAGGCCGATGTCGCCGGTGCGCAGCGCATGGGTGCCGCCACACAGTTCGACCGAGTATTTCTGACCGTCCTCGCCGCCCATCGACAGCACGCGCACTTCCTCGCCGTACTTCTCGCCGAACAGCGCCATGGCGCCGGCCGCGATCGCCTCTTCGGGCGTCATCAGCCGCGTATCGACCGACGAATTCTTGCGGATGCGCGCGTTGACCTCGTCCTCGATCTTGCGCAGCTCTTCCAGCGAGATCGCCTTGGTGTGGCTGATGTCGAAGCGCAGCCGGTCAGGCGCCACCAGCGAGCCCTTCTGGGTGACATGCTCGCCGAGATGGCGGCGCAGCGCCTCGTGCAGGAGATGGGTCGCCGAATGATGGGCGCGCAGCTGCGCGCGGCGGATCGGGTCGACGCTCATGGCAAGATCGTCGCCGACCTTGAGCTCGCCTTTCTCGACCCTGGCGTGATGGGCATTGAGGTCGCCGACGCGCTTCTGCACGTCGAGGACCGCGGCCTCACCATTGGCGCCGACGAACCCGCCGGTGTCGCCGAGCTGGCCGCCCGATTCGGCATAGAATGGCGTCTGGTTGGTCACGATCCAGCCGGTCTGGCCCGCCTTGAGCGCGGGGATTTCCTTGCCGTCGACGACGATCGCCTTGATCTGGCCCTCGGCGCGCTCGGTGTCGTAGCCCAGGAATTCGGTCGCGCCGGCCTTCTGGCGCACGTCGAACCAGATCGCCTGGTCGGCGGTCTCGCCGGAGCCGGCCCATGCCGCGCGCGCCTTGGCGCGCTGCTCGTCCATCGCCTTCTCGAAGCCTGCCGTATCCACCGCGATATCGCGGGCGCGCAGCACGTCCTGGGTCAGGTCGAGCGGGAAGCCGAACGTGTCATAGAGCTTGAAGGCGACGTCGCCCTTGAGCGTGCCGCCCGCCGCCATCGCCCTGGTCTCGTCCTCCAGGAGCTTCAGGCCGGTGCCCAGCGTCTTCTTGAAGCGGCCTTCCTCGAGCTTCAGCGTCTCGGTGATCAAGGGCTGCGCGCGCACCAGCTCAGGGTAGGCATCGCCCATCTCGTGCACCAGGCTCGGCACCAGCTTGAAGACCATCGGCTCCTGCGCGCCCAGGATGTGGGCGTGGCGCATGGCGCGGCGCATGATACGACGCAGCACGTAGCCGCGGCCCTCGTTCGACGGCAGCACGCCATCGGCGATCAGGAACGATGTGGTGCGCAGATGGTCGGCGATCACCTTGTGCGACGCCGATTGCGGACCGTCGGGGTCGACGCCGGTCTCGTGCGCCACCGCCTCGATCAGCGTGCGGAAGAGGTCGATGTCGTAGTTGTTGTGCTTGCCCTGCAGGACGGCGGCGATGCGCTCCAGGCCCATGCCGGTGTCGATCGAAGGCTTAGGCAGGTTGACGCGTTCGTCCTTGGTCACCTGCTCGTACTGCATGAAGACCAGGTTCCAGATCTCGATGAAGCGGTCGCCATCCTGGTCAGGGCTGCCCGGCGGGCCGCCCGGAATGTGGTCACCGTGGTCGAAGAAGATCTCCGAGCACGGACCGCACGGGCCGGTGTCGCCCATCGCCCAGAAATTGTCCGAGGTCGGGATGCGGATGATCCTGCTGTCGGAGAAGCCCGAGATCTTCTTCCAGTAGGCCGCCGCCTCGTCGTCCTCGCTGAACACGGTGACCAGTAGGCGCTCGGGCGACAGGCCGTACTCCTTGGTGATCAGGTTCCAGGCGAGCTCGATCGCGCGCTCCTTGAAGTAGTCACCGAACGAGAAGTTGCCCAGCATCTCGAAGAAGGTGTGGTGGCGCGCGGTGTAGCCGACATTCTCCAGATCGTTGTGCTTGCCGCCGGCGCGCACGCACTTCTGCGAGGTCGCGGCCGTGCTGTAGGGACGCTTCTCGAGGCCGGTGAAGACGTTCTTGAACTGCACCATGCCGGCATTGGTGAACATCAGCGTCGGGTCGTTGCGCGGCACGAGCGGGCTCGAGGCCACGACCTCGTGGCCGTTGGTCCGGAAGTATTCTAGGAAGGTGCGGCGAATGTCGCTGACGCTTTGCATGCGCTGCTTGTAGCGTGCGGGCCAAGCCTTCGTCCACAACGGGGACCCGCCGGAAAATGGCCGAATCGGCCCATTCCACCGCAACTTTGCGCCTCGCCATGGGCGACCTCCGGATCGCCCATCCGATCACCGTGCCGAACGCGCCGGTGGCCGCCGCCGAGGTCGTGCCGGCTCTGCAGGGCCTGGTGAACGCGGTCGTCGAGGCGGCTGAAAGAGGCAAGGCGATCTCCTGCCGCAAGGGCTGCGGCGCATGCTGTCGCCAGCTCGTGCCGGTGTCGCGCACGGAGGGCGAGCGGTTGCTGCAGGTCGTGGACGCCATGCCGACCGGACGCCGCGAGGCGCTGAAGGCCAGGTTCGCGGCAGCGGAGGCGGCGATCGAGGCGGCGGGGTTGAAGGAACGCGAGGGCCGCAGCGACCGTGAGCTGTCGACGGCGTACTTCGCGATGGGCGTGCCCTGCCCCTTCCTCGAGGACGAGAGCTGCTCGATCCATCCCGAGCGGCCCCTGGTCTGCCGTGAGTATCTCGTGACGTCACCGGCTGCGCTGTGCGCCGGGCCGAAGCAGGAAGGCGTGACGCCGGTGGCGGTGCCCAAGGTGTCGATGGCGGCGCGCGGGCTGCAGGAGGATGGGGACGATTGGTTTCCGCTGGCGATGTTGATGGCGTGGGGGCGCACGCGGCCGCGCAAAGTTACACGACGGACGGGGCCGGAGTGGGTGCAGCGGTTTTTGAGGGGGCTCTCGTCGAGCAGGTAGCGGTGTCGGGAATGCGCGCTTACGCCCGCCAATTTTTGCGCATGGCGCAAAAAAATTGGGGCGGTACCGTGCGTGGGGGTACGGCACCGCCCCGGCGACAGGAGACAGGGGATCCTTGTCGCGAAACCTGGGCAAAATCTCTCTGTCATCCCGAGGCGGTAGCCCCAGGGATCTTCGGCTGCGAGTAAAGGTCCCTCGCTACGCTCGGGATGACAGCGAGGAGCGTCAGTCCTCGTCTTCTTCGTCTTCCTTGCCGCCATCCATCAGGGCACCCGCGAGGATACCGGCGTTGGCGCGCACCTTGTTCTCGATCGCCTGGGCGATCTCGGGGTGCTCCTTGAGATAGTTCTTGGCGTTCTCGCGGCCCTGGCCGATGCGCTGGCCGTCGTAGGAGTACCAGGAGCCCGATTTCTCGACGACGCCAGCCTTCTCGCCGAGGTCGATCAGTTCGCCGGTCTTGCTCACGCCCTCGCCGTACATGATGTCGAACTCGACGACCTTGAACGGCGGCGCCACCTTGTTCTTCACCACCTTGACGCGGGTGTGGTTGCCGATGACCTCGTCCTTGTCCTTGAGCGCGCCGATGCGGCGGATGTCGAGGCGGACCGAGGCGTAGAACTTCAGCGCATTGCCGCCCGTCGTGGTCTCGGGGCTGCCGAACATGACGCCGATCTTCATGCGGATCTGGTTGATGAAGATCACCAGCGTATTCGACTTGGAGATCGAGGCGGTGAGCTTGCGCAGCGCCTGGCTCATCAGGCGGGCGTGCAGGCCGGGCAGCGAATCGCCCATCTCGCCCTCGAGCTCGGCCCTGGGCACCAGGGCCGCCACCGAGTCGATCACCAGCACGTCGATGGCGCCGGACCGCACCAGCGTGTCGGCGATCTCAAGCGCCTGCTCGCCGGCGTCGGGCTGGGAGATCAGGAGGTTGTCGATGTCGACGCCGAGCTTCTTGGCATAGCCCGGATCGAGCGCATGCTCGGCATCGACGAAGGCGCAGGCGCCGCCCTTCCTCTGGGCCTCGGCCACGACATGCAGCGCGAGCGTCGTCTTGCCCGAGCTCTCGGGACCGTAGATCTCGACCACGCGGCCCTTGGGCAGGCCGCCGATGCCGAGCGCGATGTCGAGCCCCAGCGAGCCGGTGGAGATCGCTTCGATCTCCAGCCCCTCGCGCTGGCCCAGCTTCATGATGGAACCCTTGCCGAAGGCCCGTTCGATCTGGGCCAGGGCGGCGTCCAGCGCCTTGGTCTTGTTTTCCATGCCTTCTTTTTCAACCACTTTCAGCATTGCGGACATTGGCTGTCTCCTTGTTCTCCCACGCCCCTGTCGGGAGCGGCAATGCGGATAAGTCCGCCGGGGGTGGAGCCAATGTACCTATTTTGTTCCTGACGGCAAGGGGGCAAATAACCCACTGATAAAACTAATGTTCTTGACACAAGTTCTAGCTATGTTCGCCCCGGTCGTTCGTCTCTATGGGGAAAGCGTTATCAATCCTTGGGCGGCACGAACATGTAGCCCACACCCCTCACCGTGCGGATCGCCTCGGGGTGCGCGGGATCCTTCTCGACCTTGCGGCGGATGCGGGTGATGCGCAGGTCCATGGCGCGGTCGAACACCTCCATCTCGCGATGCCCGATGGTCTCGAGCAGCCAGTCGCGCGCCAGCGGCCGGTTGGGGTTCTCGGCAAACACCTTCAGCAGATCGAATTCGCTGGCCGACAGCGTCTCCTCGCTGCCGTCGGCGTCGACCAGCACGCGCTTCTCGAGATCGAGCACGCGCCGGCCCATGCGCACCCGTGGACCGGCCGACGGTGCCGCCGTGCCCTGGGCGCGGCGCAGCACGCTCTTGACGCGGGCCAGAAGCTCGCGCGGATCGAAGGGTTTGGGGATGTAGTCGTCGGCGCCGGTCTCCAGGCCGACCACGCGGTCGACCGTGTCGCCCGCCGCCGTCACCATGATGATGCAGATGCGGCCGCTCTTCTCGCGCAGCCAGCGGGCGACGGCGAAGCCGTCCTCGCCGGGCAGGCCGACATCCAAAAGGACAAGGGCCGGCAACTCGCGCTCGACCATGCGGCGCAGCCCCGCTCCCGATTCGAAGCCGGTGACGCGGAAGCCCTGGCGGCTGAGGTAGTCGAGCAGAAGCTGGCGCTGGGCTGCTTCGTCCTCGACCACGACGATATGCTGACGCTTGTCCAATCTTCCCCCTGCCCGGCAAGCCTAGCACATGCCGCGCAGGAGCGAATGACCGTCACGGGCGAGACCTGTTGAAGACGATGAGCGCCGTGGGCGCGGGCGAAGACCAGCGTGACGGTCTCGCTGACGCGCACGTGGTGCACACAGACTGCGCCGCCGCAGCCGTGGCCCGCCGATTTGTGTCGCCGACATGTCGCGGACCGCGGATGGTCGACACAGACGATACAAAGCGCGCAGCCGGCGACACACGATCGATACGTCGGCCCTCCAGCATGCCGCAATGGCCCAATTGGACATCGCCGGCATCGATCCCAAGCGGATCGAGCAGGTCGTCACCCACCGCTTGGTGGAGATCCCGACCCTGCCCAAGGTGCTGGCGCTGCCGATCTTCGGCGCGGTGTCGGCGGCGCTCTATGCCGGCCTGGCGCCGGCCTGGATGTTCCTGGCGCCGGCGGTGGTCTACGTCGTCTCCGTATGGGGCTCGTGGCGGGTCCAGGTCGTCTATCGGCGTGATCCGTCGGCGGTGAGTCTCGCCGGCTGGCGCTGGCTCTACACCGTCACCGCGGTGCCGACCTCGTTCGCCAACGGGCTGATGGGTGGCTTCTTCGCCACCCTGCACGGGGCGGAAGAGGAACGCGCGCTGTGGGCGCTGGCGCTCTGCCTGATCGTCGGCGGCACGCCCTCGCGCGGCCTCGACGGCCGCACCTATACCCTGTCGGCGGCCTCGCTGGTGCTGCCGATGGCGGGCGTGCTGGTGCTGGGCGACGGCAGCCGGCATGCCATCGGGCTGGCGGCGATCATGCTGGGCTTCGTCGCCATCATCTCGCTGTTCGCCCACATCGAGCGCAGGCGCACGCGCGCCGAGATCGCCCGCGACCTCGCCGCGCACGACCTCTCCAAGAGCCTCGACGATGCGCATCGTGACGTGGCCTTTGCCGAAGAGACCATGCGCACCATGCTCGACAACATGAGCGACGGCGCGCTGCTCTACGAGGGCGACGGCCGCTGGGTCTACCAGAACAAGGCGATGGCGCGCCTGCACGACATGACGGACGAGGTGCTGAAGGGGCTGCCGACCTTCAAGGACATCATCCGCTACCGCGCGCTGCGCGGCGACTACGGCCCGCTCGAGACGCTGCCCGGCGGCCTGGAGGGCTGGATCGCCAGCCGCGCTGCGCGTTTCAACCTGCCGGGCCAGCCGGCCGAGCGGCGGCGCACCATCACCGGCCGCACCGTCGAGGTGACCTACCGGCCGTTGCCCGGTGGCCGCGTACTGACGGTGCATCGCGACCTCACCGACATCGTCGAGCAGGAAAGCCGGCTCACCCAGGCGCAGACCGAGCAGGAGCGCACGCGCGCCACCATGCGCTCGGTGCTCGACAACATGGGCGATGGCGCGGCGCTCTACGCCCCGGACGGCGGGCTCCTGTTTCACAACGCCGCCTTCGGCCGCCTGCTCGACCTTGATGCAGTGACCATCGCCACCACCGTCAATCTCGCCGACATTGCCCGCTTCCAGCTCGCGCGCGGCGACTTCGGCCCGGTCGACGACGTCGATGCCGAGCTCGCCAGGCGCATGGCGGTCATCGAGAGGGGCAACGTTGCGCCGTTCGTGCGCACCGGCCGCAACGGGCTCACGCTCGAGATCACCTCGCACCGGCTGGCCGACGGCCGCCTGCTGGTGACCTACCGCGACATCACCGAGCTCAAGACGCACGAGCAGGAGCTCGAACGCTCGCGCAGCACCCTGCAGACCGTGCTCGACGAGATGCCGGACGCACTGCTGGTCTACGACGCCGACGGCAAGTGGCTGTTCTTCAACGAGGCGACCCTCAAGTTCCTCAACCTCGACCGCCCGACCCTGAAGAACCTGCCGGACGCCTGGTCGATCCTCGACCACCAGATCGACCGCGGCGATTTCGGCGAGATGGATGCCGCCCAGCGCACCGAGTTCGTCGATACACGCAAGCAGATCTTCGCCTCGGGCACCGAGGGCTGGATGCTGGTGAAGCGCGGCGACCGCATGCTGCATTTCCGGCTGACCGTGCTAGACAATGGCTGGCGGCTCGCCATGTTCCGCGACGTCACCGACCTCGAAGGCGCCCGCCAGCTCGCCGTCGACGCGCGCCAGACGCTGCTGCTCGCCATGGAGGCGATGGATGACGGCATCGCCTTCCTCGACCGCGACGAGCGCCTCGTCCAGTGCAACGAGGCCTACCGGCGCTTCATGCAGGGCCTGCCCGAGATCATCACGCCCGGCGTCGTGCTGCACGACGCCGTGCACTTCGCCGGCAGGGTGCTGAAGCCACCCAAGGAGACGCCCGAGGCATGGGCCGAGCGCCAGCTTGCCACGATGCGCTCGGGCCGCCCTGCCCTGATCCCCTACGGGCCCAGCAAGTGGGCGCGCATATCGATGGACTACGCCTCCGACGGTCGCGCCGTCGTGCTGGTGAGCGACGTCTCCGAGGAGCGGCGGCGCCAGCGCGACCTCGAGCAGGCCCTGGTGGCAGCGGAGAAGTCGCGCGAGGACGCGGTCGCCGCCGACCAGGCCAAGTCGACCTTCCTCGCCACCATGAGCCACGAGATCAGGACGCCCATGAACGGCGTTCTAGGCATGATGGAGGTGCTGGAGGCCGAGGGCGTACGCGAGGGCCAGGCGCGCACCGTGGCGACCATGCGCGAATCGGCCCACGCGCTGCTGCGCATCATCGACGACGTGCTCGACTTCTCCAAGATCGAGGCGGGCGCGCTGGCGCTCGAGGAGACGCCGTTCTCACTGACCGGCCTGGTCGACAGCGTCGTGGCGACGTTCCACCCGCAGGCCGAGCGCAAGGGCCTGTCGCTGGTCGCCGCCGTGGCGCCGGGCTCGACCGACATCCTGATGGGCGATCCCACGCGGGTGCGCCAGATCCTGTTCAATCTTCTCGGCAATGCGCTGAAATTCACCGAGCGCGGCGGCGCCATGATCCGCGCCCGCACCGAGCCGATGGGCGATGGCCGCGCCCACGTCGTGCTCACGGTGAGCGACACCGGCATCGGCATGAACGATGGCCAGAAGGCCCGCCTGTTCCAGCCCTTCTCGCAGGCCGACAGTTCGACGACGCGGCGTTACGGCGGCACCGGGCTCGGGCTCTCGATCGTGCGGCGGCTGGCGCAACTGATGGGTGGCGACGTCACGGTCGAAAGCTCGCCCGGCGCCGGCTCGACCTTCACCGTGATCCTGGAGCTGGTCGCCGCGCCCGCCGATTCGCCGCTGGTCGACCTGCCGGTGGTCGACCAGCCGGTCGAGACGCTGCCCGCCTCGCCTCGGGTCGCCGGCAACAACGTGCTGGTGGTCGACGACCATCCGATCAACCGCGAGGTGCTGGTGCGCCAGCTCCAGGCGCTGGGCGTCGGCGCCGATTCGGCGGCGGACGGCCGCGAAGGCGTGAAGGCCTGGAGCGCGGGCCGCTACGCCATCGTCTTCGCCGACGTGCACATGCCGCTGATGGACGGCTTCGAGATGACCGCCGAGATCCGCCGCCTCGAGGCGGCCGACGGCCGGCCGCGCACGCCGATCGTGGCGGTGACGGCCAATGCCATGGCGGGCGAGGACGTGCGCTGCCGCGCCGCCGGCATGGACGGCTATCTCTCCAAGCCGGTCGGACTGCCGCGCCTGCGCGCCACCCTGCAGCGCTGGCTGCGTGGCGCCGACGACGCGGTGCCGGCGATCGATTCCGCCGTGCTCGACCCCTGGATGCAGGGCGACGAGGCAGCGCGTCGCGACCTTTTGGCGAAGTTCAGCCGTTCGGCCACGGAATCGCGCCACGACATCGAGACGGCGATGGCAGCGGGCGATCTCGCCGCATTGGCGGCGGCTGCGCACCGGCTGAAGGGCAGCGCGCTGGCCGTCGGCGCCCGGGCGCTCGGCGATGCGGCGCAGACTCTCGAACGCGCCGCCAAGGCCGGTGATCGCGCGACGTGTCAGGATGGGCTGGGGCCGCTCGCTGTCGAGGTCCAGCGAGCGCAGGCCGAGATCGGCGCGTAGCGCGCGGACCAGGTCCTGCCTCTCAGACCTTGGCGACCTGGCGCTCGACTGATCGGGGGTCGTCGACGTCGAGATCAATATGATCACCGGGGACCGGGGCCGACCACACGGTCGCGCCGGCTGCGGAGTGAACGCGGTGCCAGGCGCCCTCGGGGACGATGGCCATCATTCCGGCGCCCACCGTGTAGGACCGCGGCTGGTCGCCTTCGACGATGTCCAGGGTCAGGCTGCCCTCGAGAACCCACACCAGCTCGTCCGCGGGATGGGTCTCCCAATGGCCTTTGCCGGTGAACTTGGCGAGAAGCAGCAGCCCGTCGCGATAGGGCGACAGGTTCACTGCCGTGCCCTTGCGGGCCGCGAAGCTCGTCGTCGGCGTCCTTCCTTTGAACATCGTGAGTTTGGCAGCTTCGGCAGTCACATCGATGATGGTCGGCATGACACCCTCCTCTGTTGGGCAATCTCCGTCGGCCCCCGTGCCTGTCGCTGAAGTGTAACGCCGCAGTCCCGCTGCGGTGTTCCCCGATTCTGGAGACCACCGGCACGTTTTCCTATCACTCCGGTTGTGGTACAAAACACCGACGCCATCGAAATGGCGAACAGCGACACAGGAACGTGTCATGGCCGCTCTCGACGGATCGGGACTTGAGGGGCACGCCGGGTCGCAGCGTGCAGCGACCCCTACGGCGCCAGCCAACGGCCGGACGATGGACTGGGACGATGTCCGCGTGTTCCTCGCCGTCGTCCGACACGGCTCGCTGCGCGCCGCCGGCCGGGCGCTCGGGCTGAGCCAGCCGACGATCGCCCGCCGCTTGGCCGCGTTTGAGGCCACGTTCGGCCCGACCCTGTTCGATCGCCTGCCCGACGGCGCGCGGCTCAACGCCGCCGGGGAACGGCTGGTGCCTGCCGCCGAAAGCGTCGAGCAGGCTGTGCTCAGCCTGGAGCGACGGCGGGCGGCGGCTTCCGCCGCCTTGAGCGGCACGGTGCGGGTATCGACCGGCGAGTGCGCCGCCGGGTTCCTGGCGCGCTGCCTTGCGGGATCGACGGCGACGGCGCTGCCCTCGGGCATCACCCTGGAGCTCGTCGCCTCGCGACCGGCGAACCTGGCGCGACGCGAGGCCGATCTCGCCTTGCGCCACGAGCCGCCTGACAGCGGCGACTTCTACATCTGCAAGCTCGGTAGCTTCGCCTGCGCAGTCTATCGCCGCCGCGGCAAGAACGCGGATGCGTGGGTGACCTACACCGAGAGCCAGGCCAATTTCGAACCCGCGCGCTGGGTCCGCCAGCAGGTAGCCGGAACGCAAGACGCCGTGGCGCTGCGCGCCTCCTCGATGCTCATGCATCTGGAAGCCATTGTGGCGGGTACCGGCCGCGGCGTCCTGCCGTGCTACGTCGGCGACGGCCATCCCCTGCTCGAGCGGCTGACGGCGCCGATCGCCGAGCTGGCGGCCGAATACTGGATGGTCGTCCACCGCGATGTGCGCCGCGGCCCTTGCGTGCGCGCGGTGATCGACTGGATGAAGCAGGTCTTCGCCGAGCAGCGCGACGTGATCACCGGCGTGGCGCGCGATCCGGTGGCCGACCAGCGGCCGACGCGATCGACCAAAGGCAAGAGGCGCGATCGCACGGCCCGCCCGCCTCTGTCCCGCCGTGCCAAGGATCGGCCCGCTCTTCGCAGCCAATGAACGTCTCCTCGCGCGGCGACCGGCCCCGGTCTAGTTCTCGAACTGTATGGTCGCTTCCTGGTAGATGCGCTGGTGCCGCCCGGCCAGCATGGCCTCGAACTGACGCGCCTTCTCCTCGAGCGGGCGCGACGAACGCAGAAGCGTGAACGGCGCATTGACGTGAAGGATGCGGCCGCAGTTGATGACATGGCGGGTGATGCCGGGTGGAAACAGCGTCGTGCCGCCGAGCGCGACCTCGAGCACGTCTTCCTTGCTTAAGGACGGGAACGAGATCATCGCGTTCGCCTGCGGGTGCCGATCGCAAGGCGATCCCGGCGCGCCGCCATGACCGTTGGCCGCAACGATCTCGCGTTGCGGCGGCATGGCGTACGACTGCACGAGGGCGTTGAGTAACCCGATACGGCCACCGATCGGCAGGCCGCAGGCCAGTCCGAGCACGTTGCCGCTTGCGAAGAAGGTCACGGCGGCCGCGAGGCGCCGTTGAGCCAGTCCCGCCGCGGCCTCATGGCCGTTCATTCTTTCAAGCGAGCAGGCGGGAAACGCCTGCGCGAGCCGCAGCAATGTCGACTCGTCTAGGCAGGTCAGGTGAGACCACGTCAGCAAGGAGATCGCCGCCTCGTCCCGGTAGTCGACGATCTGCGCCGCCACATGTCGGCAGCCCAGCCGCCGCAGCACCTGGATGCGCGTCGCGCCGTCGAGATGCACCAGCGATCGCTCCCCGGTGCGGCCGAGGATGACCGGATGTCGCTGAAGGCGATCCGCCGCCATCCTCGCCTCAAGGATATCGGCGCGTTCGTCGTCGTACTCCTCATGCAGGTGGATATCGGCGAGAAGCACCAGCTCGAGGTTGCCGAACCCCGGCGACTGTCGGGCTTGCGCGGCGCCGTCGCGGAAGAGCGCCATACGCACCGTTCAGCCTGCAGTTCGGACATGACCCATTCCCCGGAAACGCGCGCCCAGGCCCTCAGTCGAGTCGACTGGGCTGGCCGACCAGGATTTCCCGGAAGACCAATGGCAAAAGCACGAAGGTGTAGACTGCAAGCGACACGCCGCCGCACGCCAGCAAGACGAGCGAGAGCCCCCAGCCGTCGATCGCGTATCCGACCGCCGGGCCGAGCGCCGCGAAGATCGCGCGCACGCACAGGCTGTTCATGGAGATCACGGTCGCGCGGACCGCGGAAGGTATCATCTGATTGAGCGTATCGAGGAGCAGCACGTCGGCCAGGCCTCGACCCCATCGGGACGAAGACCAGCAGGCGCAGATAGGCCTGGCGGTAGTTCTGCTCGAAATAGCTGATGGCCTCGGACTCGCCAATTTCGCCACGCACCAGGCTTGCGATGCTGGCAGCCGCCAGCATGCCGCTGTACATCGCGAGGTGCACGCCGGTCGACAGCAATGGATCGAGGAAGCACGCGGCGTCGCCGGCCATGAAGTATCCCGGTCCGGCGAAGCTTGTTGCCCGATAGGAGTAGTCCTGCTCGGCCTTGAGCTTGGTGACCAGCTTGCCCGGCTTGAGGACGCGGTCGACCAGCGGACATTGCGCGATCGCGTCGTGGTAGATCTCCGGCAACGACGCCTTCTCGCGCGCCGCCTGGTAGGCGCTGATGTGAAGGACCGTCCCGACGCTCAACTCGCCATTGCTGAGGGGAATGCCCCAGATCCAGCCGTTCTTCGGGATCGAAGCCACCAGGATGGCGCCGTCTCGCGCGGCCGCCGGCCATTCGACTCCCTGCCAGTAGCCCCAGAGGGCGACGTTCTTGAAGACGTTGTGGTACGAGCGATTGCGGAGATACCGCGTCGACATGAGGCCCGCCCGGCCGGTGGCGTCGACGAGATAGTCGAAATCGATCTGAAACGAGTACGAGCCTTTGCCCACCGTGCATCGCGCCGCATATGGGCGCCCCTCGGTGAACAGCAGCTCGCTGACGCCGACGTTCTCGAACACGCGCACGCCCTGGGCACGCGCGTGCTTGAGCAGGAAATGATCGAACTGCGAACGCGAGACCTGGAAGCTGTACTTGTGCTTGCCGCGTAGCTCGCCGAAATCCAACGACCAGGTCTCGCCCTTCCACTCGAAATAGCCGCCGGGCTTGCGCGTGAAACCCTGCCGATCGAATTCCGAGCGCGCGCCCAGCAGCTCGAGGACCTCGAGCAGGCTCGGCAGCAGCGACTCGCCGATGTGATAGCGCGGAAACACGTCGCGCTCGACCAGGACGACATCGATGCCCGCGCGCGCCAGCAGCGTGGCCGCCGTCGTTCCCGCCGGACCGCCGCCAACGACGAGCACGGTGGTCTTCTCTGGCAACGGCTTGTCCGGCATGGCGACCTCCACATTCTTCGAGGACGGCACAACGCCGTTCTCCCGCAGGGTCCCTTATCTGCCTGTCGGTCTTCGCAGCAATGAACGGGTGCACGAAGGCATTGAATGTATCTGTGGCGGCTCGAGCTTCTGTCCGCGATGGGCGATGCCGTCGCCCGGGTGCTACCAATTCGTTCCGGCGCGTTTCAAAAACGAAGATCGTCAGGACCGGCTGCCGGGCGTTGATTCTCCGCCGAATGGAGCGAGACATGCAACGCAGCAGCCGAGCCGTATCGATCCCCGCAGGCAACCGCGGCGACCGCAAGGCAAGCAGGGTGGAGATCGCGTCCTGGCGCGCCACGATGTTCAACGCTTTCGCACGTCCGTTCATTGAACGCCGCAGCGGGGCGGACACGATGGCGCCAGCGCCGCAACACGACCGGGTGCGGATCGACGAGCCTTGGTCGCCGACACGCGACTGGCGTTCTCTGGACTGGCCGACGGGACCGAACGTGCGAACCTTGCCTGTTATCTCATTTCGCTTCGCTGACGGGACGTTTGGGAGCCGTCTGCGCGCCTGGATCCTCGCGATACCGACCCTGCGTCCACATTTCGGAGCCCTTGGCTGCCGGCATGTGCTGAGCCGCCACATGAAAAAGGACGCCGGTCTTGCCCAGACAGATGCTGCTGAAGATCTCGAAGCGACGAAGGTTCGCCTCAGAGCTTTCTTCCTGAGGTGAAGGCGCTAGAGCGGACGGCTGAAGCGGGCTTCGTGGATGGCGCCCCAAGGCACGATCTCCTTCGCGGGACGCTCGCGACGGTTCGGCTTGGCGACGACGACCCAGGCAAAGGTGGCGAGGGCGAACACCGTGCCGGCGACGGGCGAGCCGGCCAGGACGGAAACGATGGCGAAGAAGGCCAGGAGGCTGCCGATCAGCTGAAACATCGGGGTTCCCGGGGGTGCACCGTGAGGCGGAGCGGTATTGCCCTCGCCGGACGCCCCGTTTGTATCGGCCTGCCGTATCTTCGCCGTATTGCGATCCGGAAAATTTGTTTCGTCTGTGTCGCGGCGCTAGCCGTGGGCCGCCAGCGGCTTGCCGTCGTGCTCGACCGGCTTGGCGTCGATCAGCACGAAGGCGATCACGCAGGGCGCGGCGGACCGGTTGATCCAGTTGTGGATGGTCCCGCGCTGCACCAGCACGTCGCCGGCCCGCAGCGTGACGACCTGGTCGTCGAGCGTCATGTCGATCTCGCCCGACAGCACGACCGCATAGTCGATGGAATCGGTGCGGTGATTGCGCGGCGCCACGCCGGGCGCGAACTCGATCACCCGGAAGACGGTGCCGCCGGCCCGCGTCGTCGCGGTGATCTCCTTGGCGGTGTCCTTGAATCCGTTGTTGTCGACGGGAAAGCCGGCCGTCGACCAGACGTTGGCAACGGTGGCGCCCGGCCGGAACGACACGACGTCGCGCGAGACCTCGTCGATGGCGACGACGGCCTTGCCCTTGTCGTCGTGACTGGTGACCACCCGCCTGATCTTCATGTCGTCTCCTGCTTCGGACCCAGCATCCCCGCCGCCTTGAGCGCGGCGATGCCCGCAGCATCGTAGCCGATCGCAGCCAGCACCGCGTCATTGTGCTGGCCGACCTCCGGCGGATCGGAGGTGAGCGGCGGCCGCCAGCCCAGCATCTGGAACGGCAGCAGCGGCAGGCGCGTCTTCACGCCGCCCGGCAGGGTGGTCGGCGCCAGGGAGCCGTTGGCCAAAAGATGCGGATGATCGAAGAGGTCCTGCGGCCGCGCGACCGGCGCGAAGGAGATGTCGGCTTCGAGGCACTTCTGCTCGAGCTCGGCCATGCCGTAGCGTTTGAAGATTTCGGCGACCTTGGGCACCAGCCAGGGGCGCGCCTCGATGCGCTGGTTGTTGGTGGCGAGCTTGGGGTCGGCGGCCATCTCGTGCTGGTCGAAGAAACTCGCAGAAGCGTTTCCACTGGCCGTCGCTGGTGATGCCGATGAACGCCTGCTGGCCGTCATTGGTGTAAAAGATCTCGTAAATCGCCCATGAGCTCACGCGCTCGGGCATGGGCGGCGGCGGCGCGCCGTTCATGGCGGTGATGGCGAGATGCTGTCCCATCAGGAACACCACCGATTCGAACAAGGCGCTCTCGACCAGCCCGCCCTTGCCGGTGCGCTGGCGCTGCTGCAGCGTCAGCACCGTGCCGAAGGCGCCAAAGAGCCCGCCTAGAATGTCGACGACCGAGGTGCCGGCGCGCAACGGCCGGCCGGTCGGTCCGGTCATGTAGGCAAGCCCGCCCATCATCTGCACGACCTCGTCGAGCGCCGGGCGCTTTTCGTACGGCCCGGGCAGGAAGCCTTTCAGGGCGCAGTAGACCAGCCGCGGATTGATCTTCTCCAGATGCTCGGGCCCGAGGCCGCGCTTGCTCATCGAGCCCGGCGCGAAATTCTCGATCAGCACGTCGGCCGATTGCAGCAACTTCACCAGCACCGCCCTGCCCTCGGGCGCGTCGGCATTGAGTGCGAGGCTCTGCTTGTTGCGGTTGAAGTAGCCGAAGAAGCCGCCGCCGAAGCCTTTCAGCTTGCGCGTGCGATCGCCGTCGACCGGCTCGACCTTGATCACCTCGGCGCCGAGATCGGCCAGGATCATGCCGCAGGACGGCCCGAGGATGGTGTGGGTGAGTTCGACGACGCGGATGCCCTTGAGGGGCGGCGTGAAAGGTGAGGTCATGGGGACCTCAATACAACACCGTCCTCGTTACACCCACCGCCTCATCCTGAGGAGCATCGCGCAGCGATGCGTCTCGAAGGATGGGAACGAGCACCTTGTGGTTGCCCACCCTTCGAGACGCGTCCCTGCGGGACGCTCCTCAGGGTGAGGTCGAGGCGAACCAGCTCTCGATGTCCTTGGTGAGCGGCAGGCCGGCCGCTTCGCCCAGCACCTGATGGCCCATGCCGGCGCCGACCAGGAAGGCCTCCTGGTGCGGCAGGTTGTTGGCCTTGAGCATCTTGCGGATGGCGGGGCCGTCATGGCCCCAGCCGATCGTCTCGACCTTGCCGTCGAAGGCGCGGTTGAGGGTCGCCAGGAACTCGGCGCGTTCCTCTTCGCTGAGGCCGGGCACGGCGTCGATGTCGCCCAGCACCAACAGGCGGCCGCGGAATTTCGCTACAAGGGCCGCGACCGAATTGCGCGGCTCGACGATGATCTCGCGGTTGGGACCGCGGCGCACGCGGGCGGCCAGCGACAGGGGGATCACGGCGGCGCCGAGGTGGGCGCCCGAATCCATGATTGCCGCGGTCAGTTCCTTGTAGGTGATGCCCAGCCGCTCGGCGCGCTTCAGCCGCATCATCGCCACTTCCGGCTTGGGGTTTTTCCACGCCTTGGCGGTGGCGCGGCGCCACACCCAGGCCTCCCACGACATGTCGAAGGTCGGGCCGTTGTTGTGGCCGATGCCGGGCCTGCGCAGCAGGGCCTCGACATTGGCATGCCGGACCCCTAGACGGTCGAAACGATCACCCATAACGGTATTCTACCCGCAATTCTGGGGCCGTGCCTGCAAGAGGAGTGCCAAAGTGGACGATTTCCAGGTCGATGTGCTGGTGGTGGGCGCCGGAAATGCGGCCGCCTGTGCCGCCCTTGCAGCGCGTGAAACGGGCGCTTCGGTCGCCATGCTCGAGGCCGCCCCCGAAGAGGAGCGCGGCGGCAACAGCACCTATACGGCGGGCGCCATGCGCGTGGTGTTCCACGGCGTCGACGACCTCGTGCAACTCTACGACCTCACCGAGGACGAGAAGCGCGACGTCGATTTCGGCAAGTACACCGCCGATGAATTTTTAGACGACATGGGCCGTGTCACCAACTACCGCTGCGATCCCGAACTCACCGACATCCTGATCGGCCGCAGCTTCGAGACCATGAAGTGGATGCGCACCAAGGGCGTGCGCTTCCAGCCCTCCTACGGCCGCCAGGCCTTCAAGGTGAACGGCAAGTACAAGTTCTGGGGCGGGCTCGCCGTCGAGGCGTGGGGCGGCGGTCCGGGCCTGGTCGATCTCGAGCACAAGGCCGCGATCAAGGCCGGCATCCCGATCCACTACCAGACGGCGGCGGTGTCGCTGATCGAGGAGGACGGCGTGGTGCGCGGCGTCATCGCCCGCCACAAGGGCCGCAAGGTCAGGATCGGCGCCAAGGCCGTGGTGCTGGCGTGCGGCGGCTTCGAGAGCAACGCCGAGATGCGCACGCGCTATCTCGGGCCGACCTGGGACCTCGCCAAGGTGCGCGGCACGCGCTTCAACACCGGCGCCGGCATCAACATGGCGCTGGCGATCGGCGCCAAGGCGCACGGCAACTGGTCGGGCGGCCACGCCGTCGGCTGGGACATGAACGCGCCCGAGTTCGGCGACCTCGAGGTCGGCGACAACTTCCAGAAGCATTCCTATCCGCTCGGCATCATGGTCAATGCCAACGGCGTTCGCTTCGTCGACGAGGGCGCTGACTTCCGCAACTACACCTACGCCAAGTACGGCGCGGTGATCCTGAGCCAGCCGCAGCAGTTCGCGTGGCAGATCTTCGATTCCAAGGTGCTCGACCGGCTGCGCGACGAGTACCGCATCAAGCGCATGACCAAGGTGCGCGCCGACACGATCGAGGAGCTGGCCAAGAAGCTCGAAGGCGTCGACGAGCAGCAGTTCCTCAAGACCATCAAGGAATGGAACGCCGCGGTGATGACCGAGGTGCCGTTCAATCCGGCCGTCAAGGACGGCCGCTCGACGCGCGGCCTCGCCATTCCGAAGAGCCATTGGGCCAACACGATCGACCAGCCGCCGTTCGAGGCCTATGCGGTGACCTGCGGCCTCACCTTCACCTTCGGTGGCCTCAAGATCACCAACCAGGGCGAGGTCGAGAGCACCGACGGCCAACCGATCCCCGGCCTGTTCGCCGCGGGCGAGCTGGTGGGCGGGCTGTTCTATCACAACTACCCGGGCGGCACCGGCCTGGTGTCGGGCGCCGTGCTGGGCAAGCTCGCCGGCGACGGCGCGGGACTCTACGTCAAGGGGAAGAACTAGGCGGACAGTTATCCACGGCCGCCTGCAGATCGACCGGCTTGAACAGCGGCATGAATCCCCAGCAAACCTTCTTGTCCGCCTTGTCCGCGTAGACCTGGACCCTCTCCATGGCGTTGTGGAAATCGAAGGGCACCGACGCGGGCGTGAGTGGCTTGTCGGCGTCGAGGGGGTTGGTGAAGTCATCCCAATGGATCGGGATGACGAGCTTTGCGTATGTCCTCTCGACCACCTCGGTCCAATACTCCTTCGCCATCCTGGGGTTCAGCTGTCCCAGCTGGCCGATGCTTAGGAACACGACGTCGGCGGGATGATTGGCATACATGCCGGGAATGAAGTTGGCGCTTGCATGAACGAGCACCCTGAGACCGCGATCCTCGATAAGGTACGAAAAGTTGCCGCCTTCCCGGTACTTCGTCGAATGAGCCGGCGATTTCAGACCTTCCTTGATCTCGCCGCGAAGGAACGGCTCCACGCCGCCGGGTGAATGCGGAAAGCTGAAGACGGTTATCGTGTACGGATCGATGGAGATCGTCTCGCGGCCGCGGATGGTGATGACGCCGCCGCCAAAGCCTTCGCCCCAGGCGATATTGGCCGTCGACTCCGAGCCGATCAGCACGGCGCCTTTCATTTGAGCGACGCGGGCCGAATCCAGCGCGTGGTCATGATGCGAATGGATGACCATCAGGGCGAGCAGATCGGGCACCTGACCGTCTTGCAATGCCTTGTCGATTCGCTCCTGCTTCGGCGCGATCTTGTGGAACAGGAGCTCGCCCCATTCCGGGCGCGAGAAAAAACCATCGATCATGACGGCCTTCGTGCCGTCTCTGAACAGGATGGTGGACACGCCGAAAAACTGTGCCATGAGCCGATCCGTCGGCACGGGGCCCGACGACGCCGGCAACTGGTGCCGGCCGTCAGGCTCATAGGCCGGGGCACAAGCCGACAGGGCGCCGCCCAGTGCGAGAACGATCGCAACGAGCCTCGAGAAATGGCGGTCGAATTTCACTATTCCCCCACTCGTATAGGTTTTGCCGCGAGATGCTATTACGTCATCCTGCCGCTTGCTACAGTGACGGCAGGGGGCAACGGCGTTTGGAGGAAGCGATGAAAGTCATTACACGACGCGGGACCTTGACCTTGGGGACGGGTGCCCTCCTCCTGCCCTCCGTCTTGCGCGCCCAGGCGACGTGGCCCAACGGGCCCGTCACCTTCGTGGTCGGCTATGCCGCGGGCGGCGGCGCCGACATCAACGCGCGCGAGCTTGCCAACATCGAATCGCCGATGATCGGTCAGCAGATCGTGGTCGACAACAAGGGCGGCGCCGCCGGCAGCGTCGGCGCCCGCGTTGTCGCCGCGGCCAAGCCCGACGGCCAGACGTTGTTCTATGCCGTCGGCACCAACGTCATCATCAATCCGTGGGTGCAGAAGGGCATGATCGACACCCTCGCCACCCTAGCGCCGATCTGCCAGACCACGGACTATCAATACGTGCTGGCGGTGAATCCCAAGGTGCCGGCCAAGACGGCGGCTGAGCTGGTGGCGCTGGCCAAGAAGGATCCCGACAAGCTCACCTTCTCGTCGTCCGGCGTCGGCGGCAACAACCACCTCGCGGGCGCGCTTTTCGCCGATGCGGCCGGCATCAAGATCACGCACGTGCCCTACAAGGGCACCGGCCCGGCGCTGGCCGATGTGATCAGCGGCATCATCACCATGAACTTCTCCTCGCTGCCGCCGGCTGTCGGCCAGGTCAAGGCCGGCAACCTCAGGGCGCTGGCGGTGACCGGCGAGAAGCGCATCAAGTCGATGCCCGACGTGCCGACGCTCAAGGAACAGGGCATCGATGTCGTGGTGAACGGCTGGCACGGCCTGTTCGCACCGGGCAAGACGCCCGACGCCATCCTCGACAAGATCGCCGCCGACACCAAGGCCGCGATGAAGGATCCGCGCTGGGATCAGGCGCTGGCCAAGGACGGTCTGGAGATACCGCCCGACCGCACACGCGCCCAGTTCGCCAAGTTCGTCGCCGACGAGCACGCCTTCTGGGGCAAGAAGCTCAAGGAGCTCAAGGTCGAGATGGAGTGAGGGAAGACGTTCGCCGCCACTGGCCGACTTCCTCCGGCGACGCCGTTCGAACGATAGGAACCGTAGTCTCGGGCCTGATCTTCGAGCGCTGAAGATCAGGCCGGCGGCAGGTCGAGGAAGAACACGCTGCCGCCCGCCGGGTTGGGTTCGAAGCCCGCGGTCGCGCCCATGCGAGCAGCCAGGCTCCGCACGATGTAGAGCCCGAGGCCCGAGGTCGGCTCACTGCCGGTCGGACGCGGGCCAAGTCGCGCGAACTTGGTGAACAGCGACGGCACTTCCGCGGCGGCAATGCCGGGGCCGCGATCGATGACGGCAACGCGCACGCGCCCCGCCTGCAGTCCGGCCGCCAGACGCACCTGCCCGCCGCGCGCCGAAAACTTCACGGCGTTGGAGACGAGATTGTCGAGCGCCCGCGACAGCAGCCGCGGCTCGGCCTGCGCGCGAAGCCCCGACGCTACGGGCGTGATGGCGATGCCCTTCTCGGCCGCCGTCGCGGTCGCCGCGGCAGCGACCTCGGCGAGCAGCCTGTCGAGATCGACGACCTCGGGCGCTCCATCGCTGCTTTCATCCGCATGTGCCTCGAGCAGCCGGGTGATGGCGTCCTGCATGCCGGCGCAGGTGCGGGAGATCTCGCGCAGCTTGGGGCCATCGCCCTCCGGCCGCTCGGGAATGGTGCGCAGCAGCGCGCGCGTGCCGGCGAGCGGGCTCTGCAGGTCGTGCGCCACGGTCGCCACCATCTCGCTGCGCTCGTCGAGCAGGCGGCCTACGCGATCGAGCGCCGCGGTCAGTTCGTCGCGCTGCCCGCGGATGGTCGCGGCGGTTTCGAAGGCGTGACGCTCGGTGCGGTACTGCAGGACGGCGCCCAGCCAGCCGAGCGCCGCCGCGACGGTGCCGCCGATGCCCATAAGCAAGGTGAAGACCGCGCCCCCCTCGAGCGCGAACACGATCGACAGATAGACGGCGTGGACCGGCAGGAGGAAGCCAGCCAGCAGCCGGCGCGGCCACAGCGGCGCCACGCAGGCAACGAACACCGTCGTCGCATAGGCCGGGTTGGCGCCGAGGCCAAAGGCGAGGTCGACGCTGAAGACCAGCCCCGTCGCCGCGGCGCCGAACCCGAACAGCAGCGGCAGCGCCGGCGTCGGCCAGCGTTCGGCGGCGGACGACCGGCAGACGACGCCGAGGGCGGCGAAATAGGCGATGACGATTGCCTGCACGACGGCATGCAGCCAGAGCTGCAGCGACGGCAGGACGAAGTTGGCGACCAGCAGTAGGGCGATCAGCCCCGCAAAATACCAGGATGCGAGCCGCAGCCGCCGCGCATTGAGCTTCCTCAGATGCGCGTCGAAGTCGTCCAATGCGCTACTCGCCGCGCTCGACATAGAGCAGGGCCTCGCGCTCGAGCTCCGACGCGGTCTCCAGGCCGAGCTTGGTCTTGGCCCCGACCGTCTTGGGGCTGAGATTGAGGTCACCGGCGATCTGGCCCGTGGTCATGCCGGCGCCGATCAGCATGAAGATCTGCATCTCGCGGTTCGACAGGTCGGCGTAGCGCTCCGCCGGTCCGTCGTGCAGGCGGCGCGCCAGGATGCGGGTGTTCATGCGCGGGCTCAGCACGATCTCGCCGCGCTGGAGGGCGTCGAGCGCCTGCACGACGCCGTCCAGCTCCGCACCCTTCATGAGATAGCCGCGCGCCCCGGACTTCAGCACGCGCTCGGCATGCAAGGCTTCGTCGTGCTGCGACAGGACCAGGATGTTGAGCGCCGGCGCCGCGGCGAGGCACTGCGCCACGAGGTCGGCGCCGCTGCGGCCGCCCAGCATCAGGTCGAGAATCATGATGTCGGGCCTCGCCCGCACGGTGGCCTGCATGGCCTCGGCCGGCGTGCCAGCCTCGCCCACGACCTCGTAGCGGCCGGTCTGCTCGATCAGCGCGCGCAGGCCCATCCGCACCACCGGATGGTCGTCGACGATCAGCACGCGCGGCAAGCTCGCCCCCATGCCGGCGACTTGGCATCGAAGGCGGCCGTGCCGTCAAGTTCTTCGGAGCGCAGACCTCGAGGTCCTCGCTCCGACGAGTCAGGACACGACCGGCACCATCAATGTCGATGCAGCGAAAATGCAGTTCCGCGCCGGCGGGCCGCAGGGCACGTGGCTCAGGCCCTGCATGGCGAATTCGCCCTCGTCGTCGCTGGTGACGATGAGCCGCAGGCGCTGGCCGGGCTTGAAGCGCTGGGCGGTCGGTACGATCGCGATCTCGAACCAGGTCGGTTCGCCGGGCAGCAGCGGTTCGCTGCGATCGTGCGGATGAACCGGCCGCCAGGGCCTGGAGCGCACCGGGTCGAGCGCCCGATGGCTGGCCCGAAGCCAACCCTGCGTCAGGTTCGACGCCGTGCCCCCGGCATCGACGAGCTGCAGTTTCACGATCCAGTTCATGTCCGCCGCCGTCGAGCTCGCCAGCAGGCTAAGCTTGAAGGGACCCACCAGGTCGGTGGCCTGCTGGAACGGCGCGGTGTCCCAGACGAGCGCATCGCCAAGGCGGGGAGCGTTGACGTTCCTGGGCAGGTCGAGCGACTTCGGCAGATGCAGGTACTCGCGGCTGCCCTCAGGCTCCGCCCCCTCGCCCAGCACGCCGTCGGCCCGCAGATGCCAGTCGACGAAACGCGTCTCGGGCAGCGGCCAGGTTTCGGCGGTCCGCCATTCATCGGCGCCCTCGACGTAGTAGCGGATCGTCGGCCCGTCGAGGATGCCTGTGTCCTGCTTCTTCAGCCAGTGGTCGTACCAGGCCAGTGCCTCGACATGCAGGCTCTCCCACGGCCATTGCAGCGAGCCACGCGGCGTCAGCGAGACGCGATGAGGTACCGACTTCCTCACCTCGCCCATGACCGCGAACGGCGTGTCGAGATGCATGCATACGTTCTCCCAGTCGGCGCCGAGATAGATCGGGATCTCGATCTCGCCGATCCGCTGCGACATGTCGCGGTACCGCCAGTAGTCGTCGAAGAACTGATGCTCGACGCCGACCTCGGCGAAGATGTCGTCCCACGGATGGGCGTCGTAGGCGAAGCGCAACGCCATCTCGAACACCTTCAGCGTGTCCTTGTGCGGAGCGGCGAGCTTGGCGTGCACGCGCGGGCTCATCAGGATCTTGTTGGCGAGCTCGACGGCGCTCGAGCGGAAGAAGGCATCCTTGCGCTTGCTGAGCATGCCGATGCCCGCGAAGTAGCGCGAGGCGAAGCGACCGTTGAACATGCCGCCATGCCAGAAGATCTCGCGGTACGGATCGACCGTGCCGGAGAACGGGAAGATCGCCTTGAGATGCGGCGGCTTCAGCAATGCGGCACGGAACTGCTCGATGGCGAAGTAGCTGACGCCGATCATGCCGACATTGCCGTCGCACCAGGGCTGCGCCGCCACCCACTCGATCAGGTCGTAGAGGTCGGTCGCCTCCTCCGGCCCCCAGAAGTCGTAGGTGCCCTCGCTGCCGCAGGTGCCGCGGCTGTTGGCGATGAGGTGGGCGTAGCCGCGCGGCACGAAGAAGTCGCTCTGCCCCGCCTCGACGAAGCCCGCCGGGATGCCGAGCCCCTGCATCTGCCGCGGATAGGGCGAGATGGCCACCAGCGCCGGGAAGCGCCCGGCACCGTCGGGCAGGCGCAGGTCGGCCAGCAGCCGGCTGCCGTCGCGCATGGCGACGGCGACGCTGTCCTCGCGCCGGATGGCGTACTGCGGCTGCGACAGGTTGCGATAATCGCGGCCCGTCGTCTGGATGCCGGCGAGCGGCCGCTGGCCCGGCTGGGTGCCGGAGCAGCGCACGCGATTGCTCATTTCCGGCCCTCGCCGACCAGGTGGCAGAGCATGCCGTGCCACTGGAACGCCTGGTGGCCGCCTTCGGCGATCACGCTCCTGGCGGCGCCCGCGGCGACCGCCTTGAAGAAGCCGTGGCCGTCGCTGTAGCGGTTGAGGTTGACGCTCGCCACCTTGTCGACACCGGCCGAGGAGGTGAACAGGTCGGAGACGAGGTCGACGTAGTTGTTGGTGTGATAGAGGCCGGGCGCGCTCTCGCTGTAGATCGAGGTCGTCCCCTGCACGACCTGCTCGCGCAGGCCGGCCTGCACCGGGAAGAAATTGAGAAAGAAGAGGCTGTCGGCGGTCAGCACATTGGTCGTGCCGGGCCGCCAGAAATTCGGCGCCGGATCGACCGGAAACGCGTCGGGAAAGAACGAGATGACCGGGTCGATGGCGTAGAGGCCGATCATCGCCAAGCCGGGGAACGAAGCGACGGCGCGGGTGTAGGCTGCGCGGCCGCGCGCCTCGTCCTCGAAGCGAACATGGTGGACAAAACAATCCAATCCGGGTGGCACGCGCTTCTCCCAGTAGGCGACGCGGTCGCCGACCACCGTCATCAGATGCTTCATCTTTGCTGCCGCAGACGAATCGGCCTCGACGGCCTGGCCAAATAGCGCCGTCGTCTCGGCCTGATTGAGCCGGCGGAAGGCATGGGCCCGGCCGCCGATGGCGGCGAGCGACGACGGACGGGACGAGAACTCGACCGCCACCAGCGTACGCGTGCTGTAGATTTTCAGACGATCCATGGCGACACCTTCCCTGTTGGGTCGCCGCGGACGTTAATCGCGATGTCGCCACGCCCCGCCGGTGCCGCCGACCTATTCTCGGATAGGTGATCGACCTACTTGCAGGACAGCACGCCGTACTGGCGTTTGCCGGCGATCGGCTCGTTGCTGACGACGGCATTCCTCGCTGCGTCGTTCCAGGCGCGGAACAGCGGGCCGTCGAGCGACCGCGAATCGAAGAACACACAGGCGTTCTTTGCCCGCACGACCGTGTCGATCCAGGCATCGCGGTCGGCCTTCGTCCAGATGCTGCCGCGCGGCGAGGTGATGCCCGAGACCGAACGGAAGCCGCCGAAGAAATAGAGCAGCTCGGGATCGCTCATCGGATCGTCGGGCGTGGGCAGGACCAGCTCGACAGGGCGTCCCTGCAACTTGTCGCGCAGCAGTCCCGCGAGCTCCTCGAGCTCGGCGAAGGATGGCGTGTCGCGGAACGCCGCCTGGTAGCGCGGGATTGGCGAATAGCGCGACGCGACGTCGAGCGGCTGCCCTTCGGCGGCGCGCAGCGCGCGATAGATCTCGCGCGCCGCCATGGACTTCTTCCAGCTGTTGGTGGCCGCCTCGGCGTGGCGGACGAGCTCCGACCGGCCGGCGATCGCGGCTTCGGCGATCAGCGCGACCGACACAAGCAGCAGCAGCCCGCGTCCGAGGCCCGGCCGCAGGCAGCGCCAGGCGAAGACTGGCAGCGCCATCAGCAGCAGCGGCAGGAGATAGGACGGTCCGGCGAAATGGGGGAGGTCGGAGCGCAACAGGGCGAAGAGATGCAGCACATACGCGCCGACCGCCACGCCGGCGAACTTTTGGACAAACTGCCGTTGTTCCCCGCTCGCCGTGCGCCATGACCGGCCGAGGTAGCCCGCCAGCAGGCTGACCACGACCATGAGCAGGATGGCAAAGCCATAGGTCTGCAGCACGGGACGCACTGCGCCGTACGTGCTGAGCGAATCCTCCCACCAGCCGTGCACGACTTTCAAGGTCAGCGTCACGCCGACATTGTCCGACCAGACCGAGTTGGAGACGCCCACCATCACCAGCGCTGATTGCCTGCTCGCCTGTCGCAGGACGTCGAGCGTGTGGTCGATGCCGATCGTGCCTGCGACCAGAGCCGCGAAGGCCATGGCGCCGCCGCCGAGGAACAGGCCGGCAAACCGCGCCAGGCTTGCCAGCGACCGGCCACATACCGGCCCGTAGAGGGCCAGCGAGAAGATCAGGACCAGCAGGCCGCCGGAGAGGTTCTCCTGGCTCATGAAGCCGCCGGCGCCCCAGATCGCGCCGACAGCCACCGGGCCGAGCCAGGAGGCGGCGCGTGGCCCATCGACCAACAGCATGCGCGCCAACAGCAAGGCGACGATCGGCACGGCGATCCAGCGCGTCAGGATGGCCCAGCCGGCGGGGTCGATGACAGCGGCAGGACTTGGCCACAATACCCAGCCCACCAGGCCGGCCAACGCCCAGCCCAGTCCCAGGATCTGCTGCACGATCACGAAGAAGGCGACGATGCAGACGACGTCGACCAGGAGGACGCCGGCATGGAAGCCGTGATTGCTGAACCCGAACGCCTTGGTGAGGGCATACGCCAGCAGCTGGTTGCCGGGCCCGTATTGCGTCTGCGCCTCGATGTAGGGCGTCGCCCCGAGGCGGATCTGCTCGAGTGCACCGAGGTGAACGAGCGAGTGATATTCGTAGAACCTGGCGAGCGTCGCCTCGCCGGCAGGAACAACGTCGCGCAAGGCCTCCGCACCCAGCCAGCAATAGGCGACGACGGCCACGACCACTGCGCCAGCCACGCGCGCCAGCCACGACCGGCGCGGGGACACCGCGTCCTGCCATCCGTAGGTCGGCGCGAAGAACAGGGTCCCCATCGCCCGGTGGAACAGGACGAAGGCCACGACGACCAGATAGGCGAAGACCGGCTGGCGCTTGTCGAGCAGGCCCCACACCACGATCACGTCGTCGCGCGTGACGCCCGTCCTCGTCAGCGCCAGCCAGGCGTAGCCGCCGGTGGCGCCCATGATGACCGCGCAATAGAGCAGCACGGCAAAGACGCTGGGCGTGCCGCCCGGACGGATCGCGAGCCCGACTCCGCTGGCGAAACGGCCGATCGCGTCGTCGAAAGGCAGGGCCGCAGCCCGCGCAGCGGCATGCACGAGCACCAGCGCCAGGATAATGGTTGGCGCCGCCAGGAGAAAAAACGCCGCCTTTGCCGGAAAGACCGTCGCCTCAACGAGGAGCAGGACCGCCGCAGCCAGCGAAATGACAGCGCATAGATAGAGGTTGCTGGCCGGCCCCTGCACGGCCCATCCCAGGCGTCGCGAGATCCCTGGCGGCACTAGCGCGGCTTTCTCAGCATGGACGAACGGCCCCAGATCAAGCGGTTCGACACGACGAACCGCCAGATTACGTCGATGACCAGCCCGGTCGTGGCGGCAATGAAGGTGTGGCCGTGCAGGCGCAGATAGGCGATCTGGGCAGTGCTGACGTTGGCCACGATGCCGACCGAAGCGATCAGGCTGTAGAGCAGCAAGCCCTTGTAGAAGCCCGTACCGCGCAGCCGGTCGTCCGAGTAGGTGAGCACGTTGTTGATCGTGAAGTTGAAGACCATCGCGACGACGGTGGCGATCGCCTGGGCGAGCCAGAACACGGCGCCGAGATCCATGCTGGCGTAGAGGATGGAGAAATGGAAGATCGAGCCGATCAGCCCGACACCGACGAAGCTGATCAGGCGCGGCGGCAGCATGCCGCGCGAGAGCTTCGAGACGATATCGCAGCCGAGCAGCCACAGCACGTAGAGATCGAGCTTCGACTGGCCGTGGCGGCGGCGCTGGAACGCGAAAGGCAGCTCGCGGATCGTGACCTTGCGATTGTGATAGACCAGGTCGAAGAAGACCTTGAAGCCGTCGGCCTGCATCTGCGGGATGGATTCCAGGAACAGCCGGCGCGAGGTGGCGAAGAAGCCGGTCAGGGGATCGCTGAGCGCCGTGCCGAGGAAGCGGTTCGTCAGCCGGTTGCCCCAGTCCGAGAGGCGGCGGCGACGCTGCGACAGGCCCTGCTCCGAGGCGCCCTGGAGGAAGCGCGAGCCCGAGACGATGTCGTGCCCGGCCTGCAGCGCCTCGAGCATCTGGGGGATCAACGCCGGTTCGTGCTGCAGGTCACCGTCCATGATGACGACGACATCGCCGTGCGCGACCTGCACGCCCCAATGCACGGCCGAGCACAGGCCGCGCTCCTGGACGCGCTGGACGCAGCGGACATTGTCGTGCTGCCGGCCGAGGGCCCGCACGGTGTCGGCCGTGCCGTCGGGCGAATCGTCGTCGACGACGACCAGCTCCCATGATCGGCCGGAAAGCGCCTGGGCCAGGCCCTCATAGATCATCTGGACGTTGGCCGCCTCGTTGTAGGTCGGCACGACGACCGATATCGACGGCGTCGTCATGGCCGGGCGACCGCGACCAAGAGGTTGCCGCAGCCGAGATGACCGAGATTACCCTCGACGGCATCGAGCCATTCTGCCGGCTGCCGTCCGAGCACGGCGGCGAACGGAGCGAGACCGACGGCCGTGCCGACGTCGACCCTGGAGTAGCCGGCCTGGACGAGCTCGGTGGCGAGCCGCCCGCGCGTGTACTTGTTGATGTGCTGCTGCTCGTAGCTGACGCGTGAGACGTGGTTCACGCCCCATTCGATCAGCGGCCACAATGAGCGGTAGTTGGGCGTCGTCACGACCAGGCGGCCCTGCGGCACCAGCAGACCGCACGCTTCAGCGAGCAGACGCCGAGCTTCGGTAGGCGGCAGGTGCTCGATCAACTCGATCATGGTGACGGCGTCGAAGCGCTCATCGATCCCAGCAAGAAGCTGGGTTGAGAAGCGATGACGCGCCGTACCGTACCGCCGGTTCGCGTAGTCGATCTGCGGCCTGCTGAAATCGATGCCCAGGCAGTCGATGCCGTCCAGGTAGTTGCCGATGAAGGTGCCAGGTCCGCAGCCGATATCGAGGACCTTGCCAGCCCCCACGAGGCGAGCGGCCACGGCTCGGAATTTCAGGTCGTGCCAGAAGAACCGTACCCCTGCCCTGCGCTGATGGATCTCGTCGTAGAAGCCCGCCGGAATGGCTTTGTCGTAATCGTAACCAGGAGTCGTCATCGCCTCTCTCGGGCCATGACGACCATTCTACACTGAAATGCGCCTCAACGCTTCGGCGGCACCATGCAGAAGCCCTGCGCCTCGATGCCGAGCGCAGGATTGAACTTGGAGCGGAAGTTCTCCATGGCGATGGCCGCCGTCAGCTCGACGATTTGGCCCTCGCTGAAATGCTTCTTCAGTTCCGCGAACAACGCGTCGTCGACCTTCTGGCCGGTCGTGGTGATGCGCTCGGCATATTCCAGCGCCACCCGCTCCATCGGGCTGAAGAGCTTGCTGGTCCGCCAGTCGAGGACCTCCGCCAGCTTCTCCCACCCGCCTTCGTGTTCCGTCGCACGGACGGAATTGATGTCAATTCAAAACGGGCAGCCGTTGATGGTGGCGACGCGGACATACACCAGCGGCAGCAGCGCCTTGGGCAGAAGGCCCGACTGCTCGATCGACTGGCCGAGCAGGCCGGCAGCGCGCAGGATCGGCGGACAGTGGGCCATGACCTTGGCGGGGTTCAGGAGGCCGCCGAACATTTCGCGCTGGCGATCGAAGCTCGCCTTCAGGATGGGATCGCCGCCATCGTCTTCGATTTCACTCACGCGGGGCATGGTTGTTCCTCCTTGTGCGGGGGTGGCAAGCTACCCTCGACGGCGTTGGCGAGGCGACCGAACTTTTCTCATGCGCCTCAAAAGGGCCGCCTTGTGCCGGGTTTCGCTCCGCACGACGTCGACGACGACGATCCGCACCTCGATCCCACGCACGGTCCACCGCGCTAGAGAGGTTGGCCGAAGGGCGCTACGATCACGGCAACGACAAGACTGCAGGACGGAGACGGGCATGACACGGACAAGCAGCCCGGCCTATGGCTGGGTGATCGTCGCTGCCGGCGCGCTGATGACTTGCGTCAGCATGGGCGCGATGTTCTCGCTGGCGGTCTTCCTGCAGCCGATCTCTGCCGACACGGGCTGGACGCGCACCGGCATCTCGACCGCCATGACCATCGATTTCCTGGTGATGGGCTTTGCGGCCTTCGCCTGGGGCGCGATCAGCGACCGATTCGGGCCGCAGGTCGTCGTGCTCTCGGGCAGCGTGCTGCTGGGCCTCGGCATGGTGCTGGCGAGCCGGGCGACGAGCCTGGTCGAGTTCCAGCTGGTGTTCGGCATCCTGGTCGGTGCGGCGGCCGGCGCCTTCTACGCGCCGATGATGGCGTTGGCGTCGGCCTGGATCGACAAGAACCGCAGCCTCGCCGTCGCCCTCGTCTCGGCCGGCGCCGGCACCGCGCCGGTCACGGTGGCGCCGTTCGCGCGCTGGCTCATAGACAACTACGACTGGCGGCCGGCCATGCTGGTGGTGGGCATCGCCGCCTGGATCCTGCTGATCCCCGCCTCGCTCCTGGTGCGCCGGCCTCCGGTCATGCTGGAGACGAACCCGCCGGCGCCCGCTCCCGGTGTCGCCACACCGGTCGCCGCGATCGTCGCTGCGCGCATGAGCGCCGGCGAGGCGCTGCGCACGCCGCAGTTCGCGGTGCTGGCGCTCGCCCACTTCGCCTGCTGCGCCGCGCACTCCGGGCCGATCTTCCACATGGTGACCTACGCCATCGGCTGCGGCATCCCGGCGATGGTGGCGGTCAGCGTCTACAGCCTGGCCGGCCTCTCGGGGCTGGGCGGCCGCGTGCTGCTTGGCGTGCTGGCCGATCGCCTCGGCGCCAAGCCGGTGCTGGTGGGCGGGCTGATGGTGCAGGCGCTGGGCGCCGGCGCCTACCTGTTCGCCAAGGACCTCGGCGAACTCTATGCGCTGTCGATCGTGTTCGGCATCGCCTATGGCGGCGTGATGCCGCTCTACGCCATCCTGGCGCGCGACTATTTCGGTCCGCACATCATGGGCACGGTGTTCGGCGCGATCTCGGCCATGGCGAGCCTCGGCATGGCGTTCGGACCGTGGGCCGGCGGCTGGGTGTTCGACACCTATGCGAGCTACTCGTGGCTCTATATCGGCTCGTTCTCCGTCGGCCTCGCCGCCGTCGCGGTGGCGCTGACCTTCAAGCCGCGGCCGGCGGCCGCCCAACTCAGCGCGGCGGCCTGATGTCGCCCTGAGCGAAGCGAAGGCCTTCGCTACGCTCAGGACGACAACTCTCAGAAGCTCAGCAGCTTCGCTTGCACCACGCCCTCGAGGGCGGCGATCTTATCGAGCAGAGCTGGCGAGATCGGCTGGTCGACCTGCACCAGCGCGATCGCCGAGCCGCCCGGCGCGTCGCGGCCGAGATGGAAGGTCGCGATATTGACCTTGCTCTCGCCCAGAAGCGTGCCGAGGCGGCCGATGAAGCCCGGCTTGTCGTCGTTGGTGATGTAGAGCATGTGCGGGGCGAACTCGGCCTCGATCTCGATGCCCTTGATGTCGACGATGCGCGGATGCTTGCCGCCGAACAGCGTGCCGGTGATGGCGCGCGTGTACTTCTCGGCGGTGACGGTGAGCCGGATCATCGAATGGTAGTCGCTGGCGCGCTCGTGCTTGACCTCGGCCATCTCGATGCCGCGCTCGCGGGCGATGACGGGTGCGTTCACCATGTTGACCGAGGTGAGCTGCGGACGCAGCACGCCCATCAAGGCGACCTGGGAGAGCGGCTTGACGTTGAGGGCGGCGACGTCGCCCTCGTACTCGATCGACACCGCCTTGATGTCGGTGTCGGTGAGCTGGCCCGCGAACGAGCCCAGCTTCTCGGCGAGGTCGAGATAGGGCGCCAACCGCGGCGCCTCCTCGGCCGTGACGTTGGGCATGTTGAGCGAGTTCACGATGGCGCCGGTCAGCAGGTAGTCGGCCATCTGCTCGGCGACCTGCAGGGCCACGTTCTCCTGCGCCTCCAGCGTCGAGGCGCCGAGATGCGGCGTGCTGACCAGGTTGGGCGCACCGAACAGCACGTTGGTTTTTGCCGGCTCCTCGGTGAAGACGTCGAAGCCCGCGCCGGCGATGTGGCCCGAGACCAGGAGGTCGCGCACCGCCAGTTCGTCGACCAGGCCGCCACGCGCGCAGTTGATGATGCGCACGCCCTTCTTGGTCTTCATCAGGTTGGCGCGGCTGAGAATGTTCCTGGTCTGCTCGGTGAGCGGCGTGTGCACGGTGATGAAGTCGGCGCGCGCCAGAACCTCGTCGAGCGTCGCCTTCTCGACGCCGAGCGCCTTGGCGCGTTCGTCGGACAGGAACGGGTCGAAGGCGACGACGCGCATCTTGAGGCCGATGGCGCGCTCGGCGACGATCGAGCCGATGTTGCCGCAGCCGATCAGGCCCAGCGTCTTGAAGCTGAGCTCGGTGCCCATGAAGCGGTTCTTCTCCCATTTGCCGGCCTGGGTCGAGGCGTTGGCGTCGGGGATCTGGCGGGCGACCGCGAACATCAGGGCGATGGCGTGCTCGGCCGTGGTGATGGCGTTGCCGTAGGGCGTGTTCATGACCACGACACCGCTCGCGGTGGCCGACTTGATGTCGACATTGTCGACGCCGATGCCGGCCCGGCCGACGACCTTGAGCTTCTTGGCTTCGGCCAGCACCTCGGCGGTGACCTTGGTGGCCGAGCGGATGGCCAGGCCCTCGTAGTTGCCGACGATGGCGCGCAGCTCGGCGGGTTTCAGGCCGGGCTTGAAATCGACGTCGCAGCCGCGCTCGGCGAAGATTTCGACCGCGCGCGGGGAAAGCTCGTCGGAGATGAGAACCTTGGGTTTTGCCATGACTGAATTCCTCTCTTTGCTGGGAGCGCGCCACTCCGTGGCGCATCAAATCAAGCTATGGGCGCCACTTACGACGGAGCTTCGCTCCGTCTCTAGTGGCGCGCTCCCAGCTATGATCCGAATTCGCGTTCGATCTCGCCGTAGGCCCAGTCGAGCCACGGCAGCAGCGCTTCGAGATCCGATTTCTCCACCGTCGCGCCGCACCAGATGCGCAGGCCCGGCGGGGCGTCGCGGTAGGAGCCGACGTCGTAGCCCGCCTTCTCGCTCTCGAGCAGGTCGGCCATCTTCTTGGCCGCCGCGGCCTGCTTGTCGGCCGCCAGCGCGGTGAACCACGGCGCGGTGATGTTGAGGCACACGGATGTGTTCGAGCGGGTCGCCTTGTCGGAAGCGAGGAACGAGATCCACTTGCGCTCGCCCACGAACTTCTCGAGCACGCCAAGGTTCGCTTCGGAGCGCGCCATCAGCCCCTTGAGGCCACCGACGCCTTCGCCCCAGCGCAGGCCGTCGATCGCGTCCTCGACGCAAAGCAGCGAGGGCGTGTTGATGGTGTCGCCCTTGAAGATCGCCTCGGAGAACTTGCCGCCCGAGGTCAGGCGGAAGAGCTTGGGCAACGGCCACGGCGGCGACCAGCTTTCCAGCCGCTGGACGGCGCGCGGCGACAGCACCAGCACGCCGTGCGCGCCCTCGCCGCCCATCACCTTCTGCCAGGACCAGGTCACGACATCGAGCTTGAGCCACGGCAGGTCCATGGCGAACACGGCCGAGGTGGCGTCGCAGATCGCCAGGCCCTCGCGGTCGGCGGCGATCCAGTCGCCGTTCGGCACTTTCACGCCCGAGGTCGTGCCGTTCCAGGTGAAGACGACGTCATGCGTCCAGTCGACCGCCTTGAGGTCAGCGATCTGGCCGTAAGGCGCCTTGAGCACGCGGGCGTCCTTGAGCTTCAGCTGCTTCACCACGTCGGTGACCCAGCCTTCGCCAAAACTCTCCCAGGTCAGCATGTCGACCGGCCGGGCGCCCAAGAGTGACCACAGTGCCATCTCGACGGCGCCGGTATCCGACGCAGGGACAATGCCGACGCGATAATCGGCGGGAATGCCGAGCAGCGCGCGCGTGCGGTCGACCGCCTCGACGATCTTCTTCTTGCCGCGCTTGGATCGGTGGGACCGCCCGACGGCGGCATCCTTGAGGACTTCAGGCGTCCATCCCGGACGCTTGGCGCAGGGTCCGGACGAAAAGTCGGGACGCGCCGGACGCATGTTCGGCTTCATCAAACCTCTCCCTTACAGAAGAGCTGCACTCCGGTGGGGGAGCGTGGCCCGCCGCCGTGATAGCGGCGACCGGGCCGTCTGACAAGCGCGACAAGCTGTCTAGGTCAGGGTACTGGCGAGTTCGGCGAAGTCGGACAGGATGAGATCGGGCTGGTGCGGCGTCTCGCCGAACGGTCGCTTGCGACGGTCGATGAAGGCCGTGCGCATGCCGTAGGATTTGGCACCGATGCAGTCGAAAGCATGGTTGGCGACGAACAGGATGCCCGACCGCTCTTCGCCTAAAATCTCCTCGGCCTTGGCGTAGGTCTTCCAGTGCGGTTTGAAGGTGCCCGCTTCCTGCACTGAGATGACGTGGTCGAACGGAAAGCCGATGTGCGGGCCGGCCGCCTCCAGCATGTCGCGATCGCCGTTCGACAGGATCGCAAGCTTGTAACCGGCGGAGCGCAGCCGGCCGAGGGCCACGACCACGTCGGGAAACGGCCTCAGCCTTTCGATCTCGCCAACCAGCGTCTTCACCTCGTCCTGCGTGTAGGTGATGCCGCAGCGATCCATGACGAAAGAGACGGCGCGATGGCCGATCTGGCGGTACGGCGTGTGGCCACGGTCGCACAGCGCATCGATCATCGAGTTCTCGTAGTGGGTGCGCCGCCACCAGGTGACGAAACTGTTGGGATTGCCGCTCCAGCCCTTGGCCTTGAGGAAAGGCGTCGCCGCCTCGGTGAGGCCCTTCTGCATGTCGACGATCGTGCCGTACTGGTCGAACGCCAGCGCCTTGATCTCGCGCTTCAGCATGTCTCGTATGGCCGCCATGTTTCCCTCTGCATGGATGGGAGTTTGACGCGCCACGACGCGGCGTTCAAATCTCTTCATCGCGAATTGGGGGCAGTCAGCAATGACCGGCGGAAGCATCGGCTCGCGCACCGCGCCAACGACGACCGACGCGCCATCAAAGCCCGTGAGTCCATCGGAGCGGATTGATGCGATTGATGTGCTGCGGGGCTTGGCCCTGTTCGGCGTGCTCGCCATTAACATCGTGACCGTGTTTCGCGTCTCCATCTTCGCGCGGTTTTTGCCGAACACCGAGCTCGCGGGACCGCTCGACCGGGCGGTGGACGCTGTGCTGACGGTCGCCGTCGACCTCAAGGCGCTCGCGCTGTTCTCGCTGCTGTTCGGCGTCGGCCTCGCCATCCAATTCGAGCGGCTTGCCGGGAATGCACGCCGCATGATCCTGCTCGTGCGCAGACTGGCCGTCTTGCTGGCGATCGGCCTGGTGCATCTCTATTTGATATGGAACGGCGACATTCTTGCCGAATATGCCCTGGCGGGCTTCGTGGTGCTGCCCTTCCTGTACGCCTCGCGATGGCTCGTGGCGGGTGCAGCTCTGCTCCTCCTTGGGTTTTATGTGGCCATGTCGCTCTTGCCGCCGATTGTGCCGCTGCCCGGCGCGGCCGGGATGGCGGCTCTTGTCGCGGACGCGACGCGGGTCTACGGCACGGGCGGCTTTTTCGAGGTGCTCGCGTTCCGTATCCGCGAGGTACCGGCGATCTTTCCGCTGCACGTCATGGTCTTTCCGCGCACCGTCGCGCTGTTTCTGTTGGGCGTCTTTGCCTGGCAGTACGGGATCTTGCGTCCCACATCGGCCAACCGGCGCCTGCTGTTCGGCATCGCAATCGCCGGCATCCTTCTGGGCGGCGGATTGAGTCTTGCGGCGGAAGGACGAGAGCTGTTCGATTGGCCGTCGCTCGGCCGCCGCTGGCGTTTCCCAGCGGACCGGCTGGGGGGCGTCGCACTGGCCTTAGGCTATGCGGCCACGGTCATCGCCGCTGTGAACTTCTCCAACGGGCGGAGGATGCTGGGTTGGGCGGCGCCGCTCGGCCGCATGGCGTTCACCAACTATCTGGCGCAATCCGTGATCTTCGGCTGGATCTTCTACGGCTATGGTCTCGGCCAATTCGGCCGCCTCGGCGTTGCCGCGGCGCTGGCGATCGGGATTTTCGTCTATGTCCTGCAGGTGGTGTTCAGCGCGTGGTGGCTGCGCCGCTATCGGTTCGGTCCTGTCGAGTGGTTCTGGCGCTCGTGCATGTATGGGGTACTGCAGCCTATGCGGCAGCGCTAGCTGTCGGGCAATTTCGCCAGCATGCGCGTGACCCTGGCAGATTGATGCGGCTCGCGAGATGCGCGCGCTGGTCATCGCCGCCGCAGCTCGTAGTAGTTGCCGGCCACCGGCTCGTTGAAGGCGGGCTCGGCCTGATAATTGTCGTGCAGCATCCGCCAGATGGCGGAGGCGCGGTTGGCGGCCGACAGCGCACCGAGCTGGCCGGTGAGCTCGGCCTCGCTCCAGTCCCAGACGTCGGAGACGACGACGCGGTGGCCGCGCTCGAGGGCGTGGTCGATGTCGCGCTTCAGCACCTCGGCATTCTGCTCCGGCGTCCAGTCGGGATGGCGGATGGCGCCGGCGTCGATGGCGATCCACTTGAACTTCGCGTCCGATGGCTTGCCGTCCCAGTCCCAGCTGCGGCTCCACAGCGCGTACTGCCACATGGTGATGGGCTCGAAGCCCCAATAGACCCACACGGTGGAGGCCGGCGGGAAGCGCTGCTCGACCGCAGCGACGGCCTTGAGCGCCGCCGCATCGCCGTCGCGGAAGCGGGCAAGGGCTCCGACATTCCACGCCAGCGGCAGCAGCGACAGAACGGCAATGGCAATCACGACGCCACGTGAGCGCAGCGACAGCGCGCCCACTAGCAGAGCCCACGCCACCGTGAGCCACGGCATGACGTTGATCTGCATCTGCGGATCCTGCGGCTGGGAATAGAGGTTCAGCACCTGCCCCGCTCCCAGCGTGCCGAGGAAGACGATGGCGACTGCCCGCACGCGCGGTTCGCCGCGTCGCGGCCACAACGCGGCGACAGCGGCGAGGAAGATCGCCGTCTGCAGCGCGACCGAGACAAGGAGCGGCAACGCGGCACGCCTGGCCGAGAGCGGATCGACCCAGCCGCCGACGATCAGGAAGTAGTTGCCGACGCCCGACAGCATCATCCAGGCCTTGTCCCAGGACAGGCCGGCCCAGCCGGTAGCGACGCCCTTGCCCGTCCACAGGATGTCGTGCAGGCCGACGGCGCCCGGATAGCGCTCGGACCAGAGCTGGACGATGCCGGCCACGACCACGATGGAGACGACGAGCGTGCCGATCAGCGCCAGCCGTCGCATCAAGCGCTCCGGCGACAGGGCCAACGCCACGACAAGGGCGGGCAGCACGGGGAACAGCAGGCGCCATTCCATCAGCCAGCCGACAGTGAACAGTGCGCCGACCAGCGCCACGCGAAGGTGCGTCGGCCGATCGAACCACAGGCCGGCCAGGGCCATCGCGCCCAGGACCAGCGTGTAGCCCGGCATGATGTCCTCGCTGATCACCGAGAGCAGCAGGACGAAGCCGCAGCCGAAATGGAAGGCGGCCGCCAGCGCGGCCGCGCGGACGCTGCCGGTCAGGCGATGGGCGAAGGCGTAGACGATGACGGTGGCGAGGCTGGCGAAGACGGCGTTGAGCCAGGCGAACTGCCGCCACGGCACGCCGCGATCGATGCCGAGCCCGTCGAGCAGCCGGCAGAGCGCGCCGTAGAGCGGGAAATAGAGATAGTTCGAGGGATCGAGCCGCGCCCGCGACGGATCGGCGATCCAGGGCTCGGCCTGGATGCTCTTGTACATGCCGTTGGCGGTGATGATGTGGACGTTCTGCAGCCACGCGATCAGGCCGCAGAGCGCCACCAGGCTGAGCGCGAAGGCCAGCAGCAGGTGCCAGCCAGGCGCATTCTTCTCTTCGTTCAGGACATCTTCCGTCCGAACAGGGTCACCGCGCCTTCCGGCCCGTAGCTCTCGGAGTGCAGGCAGCCCTTGGGCATGGTGAAGGTCTCGCCGGCACGGTAGGTGCGGCTGGCGCCCTCGCGCGTCAGGGTGAGCGCGCCCTGCACCACCATCGCCCGCACGTCGAAGGGATGGCTGTGCTCGGGGTTCACCTTCACGCCCGGCGTGGTGTTGGTCTGAATGTCATAGCCGTCGCGCTTCAGCTCGGCCTCGAACGTCTCGCGGTCCATCCCGTTCCTCCTTAGGCGCCTTTGCGCGCCGCCACGACATATTGCGCCCCGAGCGGCAGCCACGCCAGCGTCCGGTCGATCGGGCGCAGGAAGGCGATGCCGGGCGGCATGAACATCAGGTAGTCGGTCTCGAGCTCGTAGCGCGCCGTGTCGAGCAGCCCGTACCGCACCTCGCGGGCATCGAGCAGGATGGCGTTCTCGTCGATCGGCGTGCGGGCGATGACGTGGCGCACCAGCGGATTGCGCGGGTTGTGCTCGAAGACGTAGAGGCGGCCGCGGGGCTTCAGCACGCGGCCGAGCTCGCGATAGACCGCCTGGCGCTCCTCGACCGGCACGTGGTGCAGGACCGCACTGATGGTGACGATGTCGAACCGGCGGTCGGCGAACGGCGTTCTGGCGCCATCCTGCGTCGCCAGCGCCGGTGTCGGCCCAAGCCCCGATGGCCAGCGCTTGCCGACCTCGGCCAGCATGCCGGCCGACACATCACACCCGGTGAAATCGGCCCGCGCGCCGAGCCCGGCAAGGACGCGCATGAGATCGCCGGCGCCGCAGCCATAGTCGAGCACGGCAAGCCCGCCCTTCTTCAGGCCGGGCTCGCGGCGCAGCAGCCAGCGCGCTTTCACGGCGATGAACTGGTCGGCCGAATCGCCCATCATGCGCTTGATCGGATTGTCGAGGCCGCCGTCGTAGGACTGGGCGTGGCGATCGAACTCGGCTGCCATCACCTGGGGCCGCCGACGATGTCGCGGATCATGAACAAGGGCCGGCCCTTGCTCTGGTCGTAGAGCCTGCCGAGATAGGCGCCGATGATGCCCAGCATCAGGAACTGCATGCCGCCCAGAAGGCCGACGGCGGCCATCAGCGACGTCCAGCCGGGCAGCGTGTGGCCGAACGACCAGCCGACGATGGAGTAGACGAAGAAGGCGAAGCCGACCGCCGCCATCACCCAACCGATGGTCATCGAGGCCATCAGCGGCACGACCGAGAAGGCGGTGATGGCGTCGGCGGCGAAGCGCACCATCTTGGCCAGCGGATACTTGCTCTCGCCCGCCACCCGCGCCTTGCGGTCGTAGGGCAGCGGCACCTGCTTGCCGCCGATCCACGCCACCATGCCGCGCACGAAGCGATGGCGCTCGGGCATGGCGGTCAGGAGATCGAGCACGCGGCGGGTGATCAGGCGGAAGTCGCCGGCATCGAGCGGGATTTCCACGTCGGTCATGCGCCCGATCAGGCGATAGAAGGCGGCGGCGGTGGCGCGCTTGAACAGGCTCTCGCCGTCGCGCTGGCGGCGCTGGCCGTAGACCACGTCGGCCCCCCCCTTCCCGTCCACTCCATCCATGAGAGCCATCATGTCGGGCAGGAGCTCGGGCGGATCCTGCAGGTCGGCATCGATGATCAGGACGCGCTCGCCACGGCACAGGGTGAGCCCGGCAGTGAGCGCGAGCTGATGGCCGTGATTGCGCATCAGGCGCACCGCGACGACACGCGAGTCCTTCGCCGCAGCCTCGGTCATGACCTCCCAGGTGCGGTCGTGGCTGCCGTCGTCGACCAGCACGACTTCGCTGGTCCCGCCGACCCCATCCAGCACCGCACCGACGCGGCGCAGGAACTCGGGCAGGACGTCCTGCTCGTTGTAGCAAGGAGCCACCACGGACAAGGCCGGGCGGTTGGCGGCAATCATGGCGGAGCAATAGACGATACCGGGGCCGAGGCCAAGATGACCCCTGCGCGTCTTCTCTTCGGAGCGCGGACCTGGAGGTCCGCGCTCCGCAATGATCAGCCCTGGCGGTCGGGTTCGTTGCTGCGCGTTTGCGCCTGCGTGATGTAGCTGTTGGGCGGCACGCTGTGGGTGAGCCACACGCCGCCGCCGATCGTCGAGCCGCGGCCCACGGTGATGCGGCCCAGCACGGTGGCGCCGGCATAGATCACGACGTCGTCCTCGACGATGGGATGGCGCAACCGCCCCTTGATCAGCGTGCCCGTCTCGTCGGCGGGAAAGCTGCGCGCGCCGAGCGTCACGGCCTGGTACAGGCGCACCCGCTCGCCGATCACGCCGGTTTCGCCGACGACGACGCCGGTACCATGATCGATGAAGAAGCTGCCGCCGATCTGCGCCCCGGGATGGATGTCGATGCCGGTGAGCGAATGGGCGATCTCACTGATATAGCGCGCGAGGAAGCGGGCGCCGAGCCGGTGCAGCGCATGCGCCAGCCGATGGTGGATGATCGCCGTCATCCCGGGATAGACCAGGAGGACCTCGGAGTAGCCGGTCGCGGCCGGATCGCCGGCATAGGCGGCGCGGAGGTCGCTCACCAGCAGGCCGCGGATCTCCGGCAAGGTGGCGGCGAACTCGGCGGTGATGCTGCGCGCCCGGCGCGACAGCTCCTCGTCCGCCAGCACCTCTTCCGAGCCGAAGGCCAGCGTGCCGCGCAGATGCTCGACAAGCGCCGGCAGGGCCCGCTTCAGCACCCCGGCGACGAAGTCGTCGATCATGTCGGGCGTCACCGAGCCGTTGCCGTTGCCGAGCTTGCCGTAGTGGGCCGGGAACAGCGCCATGGTGAGCTGGCCGAGCGTCTCGACGATGGCCTCGCGCGATGGCGGCGGCCGCACCGGCCCGCGATAGCGGACGTTGTGCAGCACGTCGCGCGACTGCCTCAGCCCGCCGACGATTGAACCGACATCGAAATCCGCCGTCTCGGCGATCGCAGAGTCTGGCATCGCGTCCTCACGTCTGTGGCAAGCTGCGTCGCATGATGTGGAGGCCGATTCAATCGCCACAAGGATCGCCCGCAGCGTCTTGGCAAGATCTGCTCCGGCTGGACGGGGCAGGAGAAAATCCATCCCCCGCACGCCCGTCGAAGCGCTGTTTCATTTGGGCTAGCCGGGTTGCCGTCGCCAACGAGATTCCTTGCCGCTCGGATGAGCTTCGTTTTCGCAACCGCCTTTGTTCGCGATTCGCCCCTCAGGTTCCTTGACGCCGCTTTTTCATTATTTTGCGTACCGAGGCAGCGCCGATGGGCTAAAAGCACCACCGCCATGACCGCCAACGACAACGACCATCGCGGCCTCCTGCCCGCCGGCCTTGCCGACCTGCTGCCGCCCGATGCCGCCCGCGAGGCCCGCGCCATCGACGTCGCCATCGAGCGCTTCGCCGCCTTTGGCTACGAGCGCGTGAAGCCGCCTCTGGTCGAGTTCGAGGGATCGCTGCTGGGCGGGCCGGGTGCGGCCCTGGCGTCGCAGACCTTCCGGCTGATGGATCCGGTGTCGCAGCGCATGATGGGCGTGCGGCCCGACATGACCGTGCAGGTGGCGCGTATCGCCGTCACCCGCCTGAAGCACGAGCCGCGTCCGCTCAGGCTGTCCTACGGCGGCAACGTGATCCGGGTGCGCGGCGGGGCGCTCAAGCCCGAGCGCCAGTTCGCCCAGGTCGGCACCGAGCTGATCGGGGTCGATTCGGCCGAGGCCGATGCCGAGGCGGTCCTGCTGGCGGTCGACGCGCTGCGCGCCATCGGCGTGGCCGAGCTCTCGGTCGACCTCAACCTGCCGACCCTGGTGGCGGCGGTCGGTGCGGGCCTGAAACTGCCGGCCGATACGCTGCGCCGCGTCCGCCGCGCGCTCGACCGCAAGGACGAGGGCGGCATCGCCAAGGCGCTGGGCGAGGCCAGGAAGGCCGTCGACCTGTTTGGCGGCCTGTTGCGCGCCGCCGGACCCGCCGAGCGAGGCATCGCCCAGCTGACCGGGCTCAAGCTGCCGGCGGCGGCGGCGGCGGAAGCGTCGCGGCTTGCCGAGGTGGTGAAGCTCATCCACGCCGCCGACGAGGACCTGCCGGTCACCCTCGACCCCGTGGAGTATCGCGGCCTCGAATATCAGACCGGCGTGTCGTTCTCGGTGTTCGCTTTGAAGGGCCGCCACGAGCTCGCCCGCGGCGGCCGCTATTCCGCCGGCTACCCCGAGGATGGGGTCAGCGAGCCCGCCACCGGCTTCACGCTCTACATGGACGCCGTGCTGCAGGCCTCGGAGGCGCCGGCCGCGCGGCCGCGCCTGTTCCTGCCGCCGGGCACGCCGTGGAGCGAAGCCCAGCCCTGGCAGGCCAAGGGATATGCCGTGGTGCGCGGCGTCACCGCCTCGCAAGACCCGCGCGTAGAAGCCAAGCGGCTGCTGTGCAGCCACGCGCTGATCGACAAAGAGGCGGTTCCGCTCTAGCGGCGTCCTGCCGGAGCGTGGCCCCCAAGGCCCGCGCTCCGACAGGAGCCGGGCTAGTGCGCGTGGGCCGTGTCGGCCGAGACCAGCATGGCCGCGGCGCGGCCGCCGCCCAGCAGGGCGATCCGCTCCTCGACCAGCAGCTCCATCATGCCGACCAGCAGGACGAGCTCGCCGTCCTTCATCTGCTCGGCTTCGCCCTTAATGTCCTGAAGGTTGTGCCAGAAATGGAACAGAGTTGAAGACTTCTGCTTCGCCGAAAGCCGGCGCTTCCTTGGCTTGTCGATCATCCCTACCCCCATGCTGCCGCGTGGATGCGGCAACAGGCGTAAGGAAACCTCATGCGGCATCGTCGCTCTGTGGCAAAAAGCACAGAGCGATTGAAAAGGTCGGGTTAAGCCAACCCACAGCGCGGGCGAAGGTTTCCCTTCGCACTCCTCCCTTCCCGTGCTATCCAAACTTACGCCTCTCCGGCACCGACCCCGGGGAGGCGTTTTTCGTGTTTGGACGTCGGATTTCGGGAACAGGCAATGGCCAACGTGGCAGTGATCGGCGCCCAGTGGGGCGACGAGGGCAAGGGCAAGATCGTCGACTGGCTGAGCGAGCGCGCCGAGGTCGTGGTGCGCTTCCAGGGCGGCCATAATGCCGGCCATACGCTGGTCATCGGCAACCAGACCTACAAGCTCGCCCTGCTGCCGTCCGGCGTGGTCCGCAAGGGCAAGCTTTCCATCATCGGCAACGGCGTGGTGGTCGATCCCTGGCACTTCCTCGAGGAGGTGAAGAAGGTGTCGGGCCAGGGCGTGTCGGTGACGCCGGAAAACCTCAAGATCGCCAATCACGCCGTGCTCATCCTGCCGCTGCATCGCGACCTCGACGGCTGGCGCGAGGACGTGCCCGGCACCATCAAGATCGGCACGACGCGGCGCGGCATCGGCCCTGCCTACGAGGACAAGGTCGGCCGCCGCGCCATCCGCGTCGGCGACCTCGGCGAGCCCGACACCCTGGCGCTCAAGGTCAACACGCTGCTGGCGCATCACAATCCGCTGCGCACCGGGCTTGGCAAGCCGCTGATCGACGCCGGCAAGCTCACCGCCGACCTGCTCGAGCTTGCGCCCAAGATCCTGCCCTTCGCCGAGGACGTGTGGGAGCGGCTCGACGGCCTCAGGGCTGCCGGCAAGCGCATCCTGTTCGAGGGCGCGCAGGCCACCATGCTCGACATCGACCACGGCACCTATCCGTTCGTCACCTCGTCCAACACCGTGGCGGCGCAGGCCATGATCGGCAGCGGGCTGGGCAACGGCGCCGTGGGCTATGTGCTGGGCATCGCCAAGGCCTACACCACGCGTGTCGGCGACGGCCCCTTCCCGACCGAGCTCCAGGACGAGATCGGCCAGCTTCTGGGCGATCGCGGCAACGAGTTCGGCACCAACACCGGGCGGCGCCGCCGCTGCGGCTGGTTCGACGCGGTGATGGTGCGCCAGGCGGTGAAGCTGAACGGCATCGACGGCATCGCGCTCACCAAGCTCGACGTGCTCGATGGCTTGAGCGAGATCAAGGTCTGCGTCGCCTACGAGCTCGGCGGCAAGACGATCGAGCGCTTCCCCTTCACCATGGGGGCGCAGGCCAAGCTGAAGCCGGTGTGGGAGATCTTCGACGGCTGGCGCGAGAGCACCAAGGGGGCGCGCTCGTTCGCCGAGCTGCCGGCGACCTGCATCAAGTACGTGCGCCGCGTCGAGGAGCTGGTTCGTTGCCCGGTGGCGCTGCTCAGCACCAGCCCGGAGCGCGAGGATACGATCCTGATGACCGATCCGTTCCGCGACTGAGCGTCTTTGCCTATGGCGCTTCCTCCCCAGCGAAGCTGGGGAGGAAGGCGCCAGCCAAAATGCGACGCCCCGGGACCGCGAGATCCCGGGGCGCCGACGGTTTCCGATGCAGCCGCTTTAGCGGATGACGGTGGCCTTGATGGCCGTCTGCTGGCTCCACACGGTGGTGACCAGATCGCCCACCTTGACGGACTTCACGGCGGCCTGGCCGGCGGCAGTCTGCGCCACCGGCAGCTGAATGACCTCGCCGCTGTCGGGCGCCGGCTCGTCGGGCTTGCCGCCCGAGGCGTTGATCAGGAAGATGGTGGCGCCATCGACCTTGGTGACCATGCCGTCCATGCGCCACAGGCGGATCGGCTCCTGCATGCCCGGGATGCCTTCCAGGCGCGCGCCCTTGGCCAGCATCGCCTTGGCCCGGGCATCGCTCTGCGCCGACTTCGGAGCAATCATGAAGTCGAGGTAGTCGTACCAGTGGGTATCGACGATGTTGCCTTCCTTGAGCGACGGATAGTTGGTGACGAGGTCGGCGGCGCGCATCTTCACGCGGCCGAGGTCCTCCCACACGATGTTGAAGATGCGGCGCTCCGGATGGAGGCTGTGGATCGTGCCGCGCTTGAAGTTCTGGTAGCTGTTCGGCACGACAAGGTCTTCACCCTGCGCGGCGACTGGCAGCGGCAGGGTCGTCGCCGTAAGGGCGGCGCCCCCCAACAACTTCAACGTCATACGGCGATTCATGTGCAACATTTCTGCTTCCCCTTTCGGATCAAGCTTCACTGTCCAAAGCGGACCAAGTCACATCAGATGCCGGATGAGCCCGCCTGATGTGACCGAAGCCTGTTTAAGGACACAGGGTATCATCGCCGTGTTGCGGTCGGGGGAAATTGTGTCGTCTGTGTCGCCGGTCCCCTGATCGTGGAATACCTCAGGGAACTGGCCAGCCGGGCCGATTTCGCGGCCACCTGGGACTCGTGGAGCACCCAATATCGCGTGCTGGCGGTGGTCTTGGCCCTGCTCGCCGCCTACTTCGCCTTGCAGTCGGTCGTGCCCGCCGTCCTGCGGATGCTGCGGCCGGGCCTCTTCGTCGTGATCGTCCTGCTGGGCGTGTGGGCTCTCTTTCCCACCGAGATCTGCTCGATCGAGTTCCTGTCCAGGCTGCCGCTGCTCTGCCGGCGCTAAATCAGGGCGGTTTCCTGCCCTTCAGCACCTCGGCGATCAGCGACATGTCCATGGCATCGTCCAGCTCGACCAGCTGCGGGATGATGCCGTAACGGGCCATGTAGTTCGCGAGGAAACCGAGCCGCTGATAGAGCGGCCCGCCCTTGACCAGGGAATAGGTGTAGCGCGGGTTGGTCCACTCGTAGATCAGGGGCGGCGGCACGGCGTCGAAGACCTCCTCGGCCGACGCATTGGTGAGCCCGACCTCGCGCGCCCACGCGTGATAGGCGATGCTGTGATCCTTGCTGATGGCGTCGTTGGCGTTCACCAGCGCCCGCAGGAAGCGCAGCGCCGTATCGCGGTTGGCTCGCAGCCAGTCGCGCCGCACGCTGTAGCAGTCGACGTTGGTGTAGATGCCGAGATTGCCCTCGGTTTCGATGATCCTGGCATTGGCAGTCCGGATCATCCGATGCATCCACGGCTCCCACACCATGGCGGCATCGATCTGGCGGGCCGCCAGTGCCTGCAGCTGCGCTGCGGGGGTCATGTCGACCACCGTCACCTGCTCGGGGCGAACGCCGTGCTGGCGCAGCATCATGAGGAAGCCGAACTGCGCCGTCGCGCCCATGAACAGGCCGACCCGCTTGCCCTTGAGGTCGGTCGGCGTGCGGATGGCGCTGTCCTTGTGGGCCACCAGCCCCTGGCCGTAGGCGCCTTCCGGGTTGATCCCGATCATCGTCCAGTCGAGGCCCTTGGACAGCCCGATCAGGAAGGCGACGGAGCCGACGCTGGCGAGATCGATGGTGCCGCTGCGGGCGGCCTCGATCATAGGCGGCCCGGCATCGAACTTCACGAACGTGGGCGAAAGGCCGACCCTCTCGAAGAGCCCGAGGTCACGGGCGACGAACATCAGCCAGTCGGGTTGTTCCTGGTAGCCGATGACGATCGGGCGGCCCTGAGCCGCGGCCGGGCTAGCGTCGAGGGCGGCGCCACCGGCCAGCCCCGCCGCCAGCAGTCCGACACCCTTCAAGACGACCTGCCGGCGCATCGGATGAGGCGGGCGGGCCGGGCGTTTCATCGCGTTGTCGGGATCGACAGGACGGGCACGATATCCTTGCTCCCGGTCTCCACGAAGGTGAACAGCAGCAGGATGAAGGAGAACAGGTTCTTGGAAGCCGGATCGCGGTCGTCGATCGAGAACCAGTGCCCGTGATAGGGGATGGCGACGAAAGGGTCGCCGGGCTTCTCCGACGAGCTCGTGATCTTGATCAGCGGCGCGATCGTTCCCAGCGGACCGAGATCGCCCTCCGGCGTCGATCCGACCCGGCGCTCCGTCACATGCGTCTCCGGCACCGCTATGGTCGAGGCAATGTCGAGCAGGACCTCGAAGATCGACCGCGTGACCATCGCGATCTCCTTGTTGTTCGACGGCACCGCGCCGAAGACGATCGTGAACTCCTTGGCCTCGGGGTCGATGTTCAGGATGTTGGTGACGTTGCGCACCGCCTGCCGAACGGCGGCGGAATGGCTGCGCCGGAACACCAGGGTCAGCGAATCGCCCTTGGGGCCTACCCGCACGCCGATGTCGCCGGAATTCTGGATGCGCTGCAGCTGCTCGATCAGCACATAGAATTGCGGATTGGCCGGCCGCACGTGCTCGCGCGAGATGCCGCCCGCCACGCGCCGGTTGTCGATGCCGTTGACCGACTGGACGGCCAGCCGGAACACGACGTCGACCGGGAAGCCGGCCTGCAGCACGTTCATCACCGACTGCGGCGGAATGCTGCCCATGATCGAACGGGCAAAGCGTTCACCCTGCAGCGGCGTGTAGGTGATCGTCGGGCTGTCGTTGTAGGTGACGCTGGCCGTCGGGCCGAGCGCGCCGGTGATGGCCTGGAACGGAGCGCCCTGGTTGAAGGTGTTGAAGCTCCCCGTGGTGGAAAGCGTGCGCTGCAAGGAGTAGCCGGCGACGACATTTCCGACGTCCATGAAGACGGGAATGTCGCCGTAGCGGATCTTCACCAGATTGAGCAGCATCTGGGTCTTCCACGATTCGCCGACCGCGCCGGCGTAGTCGAAGCGATCCCGGGTCACCGTGCCCGGCCCCATGCTCTCGCATCCCGTCACGGCAAGGAGCGGCAGCAGCAACAGCGTCCAGAGCGAGCGTACCCTGAAACGACCGTCAAACATTAGTGCGCAACTCTCACCCGTCCACTGTGCCTCAAGCGTCGGGCGCTGTCATCGACCGTGGTGACGATGAAAATTTGCAACCAATGCGTGATCAAATGCTGAGATCGAGAAGGTTGTAGTCCTTGATGTCGGCTCTGGCCTTCGCGTCCCAGCGATAGGTCAGGCCCTCGTCGGCGTGCGGCTTGTAGACGTAGGATTTCTCGCCAGGGAAGCGCTGGCGGCGCGCGTCGATGCCGTAGCCGATCAGGCGCGCGCGCTCGCGGATGCGCGCATCGTCATAGACGGCTTCCTTGTTGTGCACGCCGCCGCCCTTCACGCCCAGCACCGAGCGGCGCCGGTGGAAGCCCATGTTCAGCGTGACGCGCCAGTCCTTGCTGGTGTTGGCGAAGGAGCCGTGCAGCGCCTGCCGGTTGGTGATGGCGACGTCGCCTGGCGCTGCGATGATCGGCACGGCGTCGCGCAGCCGCTCGCTGCCGGCCTCGGTGACCAGCTTCCTGATGTCGGCCTTGCCGTGCTTGTGCGACCCCGGCACGACCCACACGCCGTTGGCCGCGGTGCAGCCGTAGAGCTGGCCCATGAAGTTGAAGCCGTGGCTGCCCTGGTCCCAGTCGGGGCTCTGCCAGTGGGTCACGCCGTCCTGGTGCCAGGCGACCGAAGCGCCGCGGCCCGGCTCCTTGATGAACAGCGCCTCGTTGAACGGCGTGAAGTCCGGCCCGTTGATCGCGGCAGCGACGGCCAAAAGCCCGGGATGGCCATAGACGCGCAGCACCGCCTCGGAGAACTGCAGCGAGCCCAGGATGAGATAGACGACTTCCTTCGGTGCGTCGGCTGCGGCCGTGGGCTCGTACATCTTCACCGGATGGCGGCCGTTGGCGAGATCGGTGCCGCCGAACGGATCGCCGAGCGGCTTGGACCACAAGAGGCTCGGCGCCTTGCCATCGGCCGCCAGCGCCGGCCGGCCCTTGGTATCGAGCAAAGCCCCGCGCTCGACCGGAAGGCGGTCGAGGATGTCGTGCACATCACGCTCGATGTCCAAAAGCTCGTCGGCCTTCAGCACGCCTTCGAAGACGTAGAAGCCGCACCGCCAGTAGGCCTCGAGGATGTCGGGGTGCAGCTCGCCTGCGGCGGTGAAGCGGATCGGGCCGCGATTGCCGAGCGTCGCCGCGCGTTTCTCGCCTTCATGCAGATAAGCCTGCATCGCGGCTTCTTCCGAGCCGTAGTCGACGCGTGCCGTCGCAGATCCGTCCATGGCACATCCCCCAATGGCTTTCCTGGAGGATAGAGGCCTTCACCCTGGCCTTAAAGGTCCTTGGCGCCGTCGCCTCTTCAGGCAACAGGATTGAGAGCGCGATACATGCGCTCCAGAAGCGATCGATCGACGTCAGGCTGAGGGTCGCCGTCGTTTTCCGTGGCCTCCGTGCGCGACGTCACAATCCTCCGGGTCCGTTCGACAGTGGCCCGCGCCTGCCTCAGATGTGGCGAGGACCGGTCATCGGCACTGCCGATCAGGTCCTCGAGTTCTTCGAGCAACGCCGAGATGCGAGCGACCTGCAGCCTGAGGACCGCCTGTCCGTCGGGACGCGGCGGCGCCGGCGTCCGGCAGAGACTGGCGCGATTGGTGTCGCGGCTGGGGAACTCGATGATCTTTCCAGACATGAAATACCTGGCAGTGAAAATTGCTGCAAAACTTTCATTGGTTCTGAAGGACCAAGAGGGATGGTCCGCGCCTTTTCAGCGGATTACAGCGCAACGATCAACGCGCTGTGACATTCTTGTGTTCTCACTAGGCGGCCACTGGAAAGCATTCGAGTCGATTTGTCACAGACCGGGTACTTTTTTAGCATCGCTGCCGAGGGGGAGCGTCTGCAGTCTTCCAATACCGAGCCGGAACGGATCGGCCTTCACCATCTGCTGGGCAGGCTTCCGCGTGACGTCTCGCGCAAGCTGCTGCTTGGCGAGAGGCCGCTCAAGCTGCCGGAAGGCGAGACGCTGTTCGAGCGCGGCGACATCGGCGACGGCTGCTACTGGCTGCGCCGCGGCGTGCTCGCGGTCTATGTTGCTTCGGCCACCGGCGAACAGCGCATTCTCGCCATCCTGGGGCCGAACGCGATCGTCGGCGAGCTGGCGATGATCGACGGCCTGCCGAGGTCGGCCAGCGTTCGAGCCCTCAGGGATTGCGAGCTCACCTTCGTCAGCCGGTCGGCATTTACCGACATGCTGCGGCGGCATCCCGAACTCTACAACGATATCGTGACGACGCTGGCCGCCCGATTGCGCCAGACCGATGAGGACATGGCGGCGTCGAGCTTCCAGTCCGTACGCTCCCGCGTTGCCCGTGCGCTGCTGCAGTTCGCTCACCATCTCGGCGAGGAGGCTCGACCCGGACGCGTCGTGATCCGGCACCGAATTACCCAGAGCGACCTCGCCGCCATGGCGGGCGTGGCGCGCGAGAGCGTCAGCCGCACCTTGAGCGGGTGGCAGCGCCAGAAGATCCTCGAGGGATCGGCCCGCACGGGCCTCATCGTCCACAAGACCAGGCTCGAGGAAGCGGCGGCGGAGTAACGGCCGGCCGCCGCCTTCTACTGCAGGTCGACCAGCGTCAGATCGACGAACCACGATTGCGGAGAGACGAACCCTTTGACCTTCTTGCTGAAGGCGCGCGGGTTGAGGTCGTGGACGATGAAGAGCCAGGGCGGGTTGTCGACCAGCCGCTCGTGCGCCATGGCGAAGTACTTCTGGATGGTCGCCTCGTCGGTCGCCTCGGACAGGGTCTTCATCACCTCCTCGAACTTGTCGTCCTTCCACTGCTCCCAGTTCGAGCCCGTCGGCGAGGAATTGGCGACGGCGAAGTAGCGGAACATCATGCCGACATCGCTCGACGGCGAGCTGACATTGAGCGCCATGGCGCCCTTCAGCGACGGGTCGTCGGGCACCGCACGGGCGGCGTTCAGCAGCACCTGCCACTCCACCGCCTCGACCTGGACGTCGACACCGCAGGCCTGCTTCAGGTTCTCCTGCAAGGCCTCGTTCATGGGCAGCGGCAGCATCTGGCCCGACCCCGAGGTCGAGACCATGACCTTGAAGCTGAGCGGCTTCTTGTCGGTGAAGCCGGCCTCGGCCAGCATCTTCTTGCCCTTGGCGGGATCGAACGTGTAGCGGTTCTCGGGCTTGCCGAACGCCGGATCGTTGGGCTTCAGCCAGCCGACCGATGGCTCGGCCGTGCCGTTCAGCAGGGTGACGATGGCGCTGCGGTCGATGCAGTAGTTCAGCGCCTGGCGCACGCGCACGTCGGCCAGCGGACTGTTCTTGGCGGCCATGTTGTAGAACCACGGCCAGACGTGCGGATAGGAGCCCGTCGAGATCACGAAGCCCGCCTGCTTCAGCGACGGGATGCCATCGGGCGGCGGCACCTCGATCCAGTCGACGCGGCCCGAACGCAGGGCGGCGAGCCGCGTGTTGGGCTCGGGGATCGGCAGCAGCACGACCTGGTCGACCTTGGCCTTTTTGGCGGGATCCCAGTAGGCGTCGTTGCGCGCCAAGGTCACCGACTGGCGCGGCACCACGCCGGTGATTTTAAAGGGCCCGGTGCCGGCCGGCGGCAGCATCGCCACCTTGGCCCAGTCCTTTCCCGCCTTCTCCCACGAGGCCGGCGAGGCGTTCAGGATGTAGGGCACCATCCACGGGAAGTAGGACGCCACGATCGAGGTCGTCATGGCGACGGTGAAGTCGTCGATCTTCTTGTACGAGGCGAGAATGGGCACACGCGAGCGCATGATGCCGACGGCGCCAGGCTCGAACTGCGCGCTGTCCTTGTTGAAGATGCGCTCGAGGTTCCAGACGACGGCGTCGGCGTTGAAGTCGGTGCCGTCGTGGAATTTTACACCTTTGCGCAGATGGAAGATCCAGGTCTTCTTGTCGTCGGCCGCCTGCTCCCATTTCTCGGCGAGGCCCGGCCGCAGGGTCGCGAGCTGGTCTGTCCGGGTGAGGTCGAACAGGATCAATCCCTCGAAGATCGGGAAGCCCAGGAAGCGCATGCCCTCGAAGCCGTTGTTGGGCATGCCCGTAGTGGTCGGGATGTCCGACGCCGTCATGCCGATGCGCAGCACCTTCTCCTGCGCCGACGCGGGCGAGAGCGCCGAAGCGGCGAGCAGCGCGGCGAGGGACAGGGTCTTTTTCATGGACAGGGCCTCCGGTTTCCCGAGGCCATGCAAGAGGTGGGCCGCCCCGCTAGCGCCAGAAGTAGCGGGAATCCCGGCGGCGTTCCTTGAACAGCGCCTCGGCGTCCTGCTGCTCGGGCGTGAGCGACCGCCCGAACAGCCTGAGGATCAGGTAGCCGAGCGCCGGCAGGACGACCGTAACGAGGACCACTGCGCCGAGGATCAGGAGCGCTTTCATCGACCCAAAGGTAGCTTCAGACCATCAGGCGTTCAAACCGCGCAAGGTAGTCCCGGGCGTGGGCCTTGTAGTCGACGCCCGGCGTCCTGAGATAGACGTCGGAGACCATGGCCCACAGCGCCTCGCGCAAGGCACTGGCCGCTTTCATGGCGGCAAACGAATGACGCAGGCCCGCGTCGGCGCTGCCCGCAAAATAGGCATCGAACAACGCATCGTCCTGGGCCGCATCGAACTCGCCATTGGACGACAGGTTGGCGAGATCGAACATCGCCGTGCCGAAGGCGCCGTACTCCCAGTCGATCAGCCACAGCCGCTTGCCGTCGTCCATGAAGTTACCCGGCAGGAGATCGTGGTGGCCGAACACGATCGGCAACGGCGCCTGCGCCTGCTCGAGCCGGTCGGCGACGGCGAGGTAGCGAGGGTCGGCGTCGATCAGGCGAACGTAGTCGCGGATGACGTGGAACACCCAGAAGGTGTTGGCCGGACCGCGCAGGTGGCGACCGACCTTGGTGTGGCACTCCTTCAGGAGCGCCGCCAATCGTCCGACATTGGCGCGCATGTCGGGCTCGCCGAAGGTGCGGCCATCGATGAAGCGCAGGACGGTGACGCCGGGCTCGGCATAGACGATCTCGGGCGACAAGCCCGCCTCGAAGGCCGCGATCGACGCCGCCCGCTCGCGGTCGCGGAAGACGTGATGGACGGGAATGTCCTCGCCGCAGCGGGCGACGAACTTCTCGCCGCGATGCGTGACCACGAACGAGATGTTGGTGAGCCCGCCCTTCAAAGACGCCAATTCGACCGGCGCCTTCCAGCAGGCGAGCCGCGCGACCCTTTCTTCCAGCTCCGTCATTATTTCCTTTCGCAGCGCGGTGACGCGATCATTTCACGCCGCGCCCGGCCGCGCTACTTTGGCGCCGTCCAGGGAGGAAAACCGATGCCCGACGCGCGCGTCTCGAACACCATCACCGGCCGCGATGCCTTTCTTCGCGTGCTGAGCGACGAAGGCGTCACCAAGATGTTCGGCAATCCCGGCACGACCGAGCTGCCGATCATGCATGCGCTCTCCTCGGCGCCCGAGATGGGCTATGTGCTCGGCCTGCAGGAAGCCGTCGTCATCTGCATGGCCGACGGCTATGCCCGCGCCTCGGGCAAGCTGGTGTCGTGCAACGTCCATGTGGCACCCGGCCTCGGCAACGCCATCGGCTCGATCTACACCTCGCTGATGTCGGGCACGCCGATGATCGTCACGGCAGGCCAGCAGGAGCAAGGCCATGGCCTCACCGAGCCCCTGCTCTACGCCCCGCTGGTGCCGATCGCCTCGCCCGTCGTGAAGTGGGCGACCGAGGTCAGCCGTATCGAAGACCTGCCGCGCATCCTGCGGCGCGCCGCCAAGATCGCGACCACCGCGCCGACCGGCCCGGTGTTCATCTCCCTGCCCGGCGACATCTTGAACAACGAGGCGGCGATCGACATGGCCGCGCCGACGCGCGTCGACACGGCCGTGCGTCCGAGCGACGCCGCGCTGGAACAGCTCGCCAGGCGCCTGCTCGGCGCCAGGAAGCCGGTGATCCTGGCCGGCCACGAGATCGCGACGTCCGATGCCTTCGCCGAGGCGACGGCGCTCGCCGAGACCTTGGGCGCGCCGGTGCTGCAGCAGACCGTGGCCTGGGGCGCGCACTTCCCGTCGGAGCATCCGGCCTATCTTGGCGCCCTCAACCGCGACCAGAAGCACGTGCGGCGAGTCTTGAGCGACTACGACCTGATGTTCTGTGTCGGCGCCGACGTCCTGAAAATGTCGGTGTGGAGCGAGACCGAGCCGCTGCCCGAGACCACGGCGGTGGCGATGGTCGGCCTGCGCGACTGGGAGATGGGCAAGAACTTCCCGGCCGAGATCGCCTTGCGCGCCGACGTGAAGGAGACGCTGAAGGCGCTGGTGCCGCTCCTCAGGAAGCTGGGCGGTGCGGCGCTTGCCGACAAGGCCAAGGCCTCGCTTGCCGAGATCGCGACACGCAACTGGAGCGCCCAGCGTGCCGCGCGCAAGGCCAAGCTCACCCAGCCCGCCGGCGAGAAGCCGTTGCAGGCCGAATGGGCGATGATGCGGCTCGTCGACAAGATGCCCAAGGACGCAATCCTGGTCGAAGAGGGCCTGACCAGCACGACGACCCTGTTCAACTATTTCCCCTTCCGCGATCGCAACAGCTACTTCGGCAATGTCAGCGGCGGCATCGGCTGGGGCATCGCCGCGGCGGTCGGCGTGCAGATCGCTCATCCCGCGCGCCGCGTCGTGGCGGTGATCGGCGATGGCAGCGCCATGTACTCGATCACGGCGCTGTGGAGTGCCGCCAACCAGAAGCTGCCGGTGGTCTTCATCATCGCCAACAATGCCGGCTACCAGATCCTCAAGAACCGGCTGAAATTGTTTCACGGCAATGACACGCCGATCGGCATGGATTTCAACGACCCGCCGATGGACATCGCCGCCATCGCCCGCGGCTTTGGCGTCGCCGCCGAGCGGGTCGACAGCGCGGCGGGTTTCGACGGCGCGCTCGACAAGGCGCTGGCCAAGACCGATGGCCCCAGCCTGATCGAGGTGATGATCAAGGCCTGAGCGGACGAAACCGTTCGGCATACCATGCGTTGTGTCCTTGGGCGTTGAGCCACGGAGGCAACGATGACCGACTGCGAAAGCATGCTGAAGGAGCTCGAGGAGAAGGCAACCAGGCTCGCCAGTGCGGCCAAGGCCGCCAAGGCTCCGGGCGCCAGCGAGCGCGAGATTTCCGACTGCAAGATGATCGAGCAGGAATACATGGGCCTGCACAAGCGGACCAAGGCCATGATCGACGACCGCGGCTCCGACGCCGACAAGAAGACGCTGGCCCGGCTGGTGCTGCCGACGGTGCACTGAGGATTCTCATCGGACCGCGGGCGCTCCAGGCCCGCCTCCTGATTCATGAGCGGGCCTGGAGGCCCGCGGTCCGATGAAAGACCAGCGAAACGGGTGGCGGAAAGAAGTAGATGCTGCGCCGGACGGGCCGCTAAGCTCACGCGGTCCGATGACCTCACCCCTTCCCTCCCTCACTGCCCCGTGGCGCATCGGCGTCGATGTCGGCGGCACCTTCACCGACATGGTGCTGCGCGACTCAGCCGGCGCCGTGCGCATCTTCAAGGCGCCGTCGGTGCCGGCCGATCCCAGCGAAGGCGTTTTAGGCGTGCTGCGCCTCGCTGCCCAACAGCTCGACCTGCCGCTCTCTGCCCTGCTGCGCGACTGCGCGCTGTTCGTGCACGGCTCGACCGTCGCCACCAACACCATCCTCGAGAAGAAAGGCGCCAAGGTCGGCCTTCTCGCCACCGCGGGCTTCCGCGATTCGCTCGAAATCCGCCGCGGCATCCGCGAGAACCAGTGGGACCACCGCGCGCCGTTTCCCCAGGTGCTGGCGCCACGCTACTTGCGCCTGCCGGTGCGCGGCCGCATCGGCGCCGACGGCAGCGAGCTCGCGCCGCTCCTCGCCGAGGATGTCGACGCGGCGGCCAAGGTCTTCAACGAAGAAGGCGTCGAATCGGTCGCCGTCTGCCTGTTCAATTCCTTCCTCGACGGCAGCCACGAGCGCGCGGCCGGCGCGCGGCTCACCAAGAGCTGGAAGGGCCAATGGGTCTCGCTGTCGAGCGAGGTCATGCCGACCATGGGCGAGTACGAGCGCAGCTCGACCGCCGTGGTCAACGCCTACATCGCGCCCAAGGTCACGAGCTACCTCAGCGCCCTCGACCAGCAGCTGCGCCAGCTCGGCCTGCCGCGCTCGCTGCTGCTGCTGCAGAGCAACGGCGGCGCGGTGTCGGTCGACCAGGTGGCGAACCGCCCCGTCATGCTGGTGCTGTCCGGCCCGGCCGCCGGCGTCGGCGCGCTGAAAGGCTGCGCAGCGCCGGGCGAGCAGCCCAACCTGATCTCGATGGAGATCGGCGGCACCAGTTGCGACGTCATGGTGATGGCCAAGGGCGAGGTGCCGGTGGCCGACGAGCTTGTCATCGACGGCTACCATCTCACCACGCCGTCGGTCGAGATCCACACCGTCGGCGCAGGCGGCGGCACCGTCGCCTGGGTCGACGATGCCGGCCTGATGCATGCCGGCCCGCACGGCGCCGGTGCACGGCCCGGCCCCGCCGCCTATGGCCTGGGCGGCGAGAACCCGACCGTGACCGACGCGCAGCTCGTGCTGGGCCGCCTGCGTCCCGGTCCGCTGGCGGGCGGCGTCACGCTCGACGGCAAGCTCGCGCGCCAGGCGATCGAAACCAAGCTCGCCAAGCCGCTCGGCATGTCGGTAGAGGACGCGGCGGCGGGCGTCATCCGGCTGCTGGAGCAGAACCTGCTGCACGCCGTCGAGCGCCTCAGCATCGAGCGCGGCCACAATCCCGCGACCTTCACGCTGGTCGCCGCCGGCGGCGCGGGACCGATGCACGGCGTCGAGGTGGCGCGGGCGCTGGGCTGCAAGCGCGCCCTGCTGCCGCGCGCCGCAGGCGCCTTCTGCGCCTTGGGCATGCTGCAGTCCGACGTGCGCCAGGACTACATGCACGTCTTCCTGGCCGACCTCGACACGGTCGATCGCGCTGGCCTCGAAGCAGGCTTCGCCGAGCTCGAGACGCGCGCAAGAGAGGCGCTCGGCCGCGAGGGCTTTGCCAACGGGTCGGCCGCCCTCTCGCGCGAGGTCGACCTGCGCTACGACGGCCAGCAATGGCCGGTGCGTGTGGCGCTGGGCATGGGCTTCGATGCCGCCGCGGCGCGGCAGGCGTTCGAGGCCGAGCATCAGCGCCTGTTCGGCCACATCCAGCCGGGCGGAAAGATCGGCATCACCGCGCTGCGCGTGATCGGTCGCGGCCTGCTCGACTGGACGCCCGGCGCGGCGCCTTCGCCGCAGGCATCGGCGCCCAGGCTCCGCGAGAAGCGCAAGGTCTGGATCGATCCGGTCCATGGCTGGCGCGAGGTGCCGGTCTATGACGGTGCCGAGCTGCGGCCGGGTTGCCGGCTCGACGGGCCGCTGTTGATCGAGGAGCGCACCACCACCGCCTTCGTCGGCCCGCGCGATCGGCTCGAAGTCGATGCGCGCGACGATTTCCTGGTCCATGTCGGAGCCATCGCATGAGCACCCCTTCGACTTCGCTCAGGGCAGGCGAACTCGATCCTGTGACCCTCGCGCTGGTGCAGAACCGGCTTGACCATATCTCGCACCAGATGGGCTGGGTGATGACGCGCACGGCGCGCTCGCCGATCTTCAGCCAGAGCCACGACTTCTCGTGCTTCCTGGCCGACTCGCGCGGCACCCTCATAAGCCAGGCCGACGGCATCCCGATCCACACCGGCGGCGGCGGCTTTGCCGTGCGCGCCATCCTGCGCGACTTCAAGGATGCCATAGAGCCCGAGGACGTCTTCCTGCTGAACGACCCCTACACGGCGGGCGGCAACCATCTGCCGGACTGGGTGATCGCGCGGCCGGTGTTCGTCGCGGGCTCGCTGATCGCCTTCGCCTGCAACCGCGCCCACCAGGCCGATATCGGCGGCGGTGCGGCCGGCACCTACAACTCGGCGGCCACCGAGATCTTCCACGAGGGCATCCGCCTGCCCGTGCTGAAGCTGATCGAGCGCGGCCGCCTGCGCGACGACCTGTGGCGGCTCCTGATGCTCAACACGCGGCTGCCCGAGGCGCAGGACGGTGACCTGCGCGCGATGATCGGCTCGACGCGCATCGGCGCCGAGCGGCTGGCGGCTTTGGTCGAGGAGCTCGGCATCGAGCGCGCCCCCGATTTCTTCGAAGGCGTTTTGGCCCATGCCGATCGCCGCTTCCGCGGCTGCATCGCCCGGCTGGCCAAGGGGGTGTGGCGCGCCGAGGAGCCGGTCGACAACGATTGCTTCGAGCCGATCGACGGCAAGGTCGCCGTCACGCTGACCGTGAAGGACGACGGGCTGATCGTCGACTTCGCCGGCACCACCCCGCAGCTGCGCGGCTTCAAGAACAGCTCGATCGCCAACTCGACGTCGGCGGTGTTCATGGCGCTGTCGTCGTTCTTCGAGCCCGACCTGCCCAAAAACGAAGGCGCCTTCCGCTCGGTCGAGATCCGCCTGCCCGAGGGCACGATGGTGAACGCGCGGCCGCCGGCGCCGATGACCATGAACACCGTGTTCATCGCCCACGAGATCATCCATGCGCTGTGGAAGGCGCTCGACCAGGCGCTGCCCGAGCGCGCCTCGGCCGGCTGGTCGAAGGCGGTCCACGCCGTCACCGCCGGCGTCAAGGACGACGGCAGCCGCTACGTGATGTACCAGTGGGCCGGCGCGCCGGCCGGCGGCGGCGTCGAGGGCCGCGACGGCTTCCACCTGATCGGCCATCTCATCACGCTGGGCGGCCTCACCCTGCCCAACCTCGAGACCTATGAGCAGCTCTATCCCGTGCGCTTCCATCGCCAGGAGCTGCGCTGCGACAGCGCCGGCCCCGGCCGCTTCCGCGGCGGCGCGGGCTGCGACTACGAGGTCGAGGTCTTCACCCCGGCCGACTACGCCTTCCGCGGCGAAGGCGTCGGCGCGCCGTCGAGCTTCGGCGCCGCCGGCGGCCGTGCCGGCTTGGGCGGCGAGGTCACCCTCACCCTGGCCGACGGCCACAAGATCAACGCGCCCAAGTACGGCGTGCAGCGCCACGGACCGGGCACCTATCGCGCGCTGTCGCCGGGCGGTGGCGGCTTCGGCGATCCGCGCACGCGCGATCCCGCGCGCGTGCTGCGCGACGTGCGCGACGGGGTGGTGAGCGCGGCGGCCGCCGAACGCGACTATGCGGTGGCGATCGCAAAGGACGGACGCAGCGTCGACGCGACGCGCACGGCCGCTCTCAGGGTGACGGCCAAATAACGAACGGCCATCAGCGCTGTGCGGGGTTTGCGCAGTTTCCGCAGTTCCCGCTACCCCCCTTGCATGGTTGGCCGCCAGTTCACCTTGATGCATGCACTGTCAGCGAAAATCGGACTTTCCGGCATTTCCGGTATTTCCGGCAGAGAGCGTGGTGTGGCACGAAAGCCGGAGCCCCCAGAGATTGCGGCACCAGCGTCGGCCGCGAACGACGTCTCGGTGGCCCCCAGGAGGCCCGTGCTCTCGCGCGGGCACGGTGCTTCCCTGGGGATCCCCCGTCCAAGGTCGTCAGATGAACGATGCAAAGAGCGGCAGCAGGCCCAGTGTAGAATGGCACCACAGTGCTTGTCAATAACTATGGTTGTTTCACGTGAAACATCAGGCCCGGTGCCGCGGCTCGCTATGTCCCGCCGGCCGACTGCCGCTGTGGACGCAGGTTCGGAATGGCGGCAAACGACGGCGCATCGCGAGCGTCGACGTCGACCACGGCACCGGGATACTCGAAGCGATAGCGCCGCCGGCTCACCGGACCGTCTGCCTGCAAACGCGTCGAGCCGGTGTAGACGAAGGCAACCGTCGCGGCGCGCAATTTGGGTTCGGCGAGGGGTGCCCCGAGGTGCCGGATCGGCTGGTAGCTCCCGGCGGCGGGGCGCGCCCGTCCACAACAACTCATGTGACCTCCTCCTTCACGGCGGCGGCTCCTCGTGCCACGCCGCCGGCGGCGGCAGTGGCGGCCGATCGGTGAGCCGCTCGATGATGATCGCGGCGCCCGAAAGCGCCGCCCACACGACCAGCGCGCCGGTCGGCTCACGGGTGATCCACGGCACGAACGGGACAGCCACCCAGACCGACAGGCAATAGAAGCATCGCACCATCCGGCCGAGCTGACCATCGCCCAGCCGCCGGCGCAGCCGCACCAACCAGTCCCACGGGCCATCCTCGGCGTGGAGCAGGTGCGTCACCCGCCATACGGCGAGTGACGCGATCACGAAGGCCCAGCCGGACAAGGCTATTTCTGTATCCCCCATACCAACGTTCCGGAGGTCGTCCCCGAGGCGTTCGAATACCCGTTTGTCGCCCGCCAATTGAAGCCGACGGAGACACGCAGGATGGTGAAGTTCTCCGTGGCTCCCAGCCACGGGCTGACCGGGGACAGCGTTGTCGTGACGAAGCCGCTTCCGTCATGGGCGGGATCCTCGGCCGTCCCGCGGCGGAAGTTCGGCGCGGTCTCGCAGTCCACCGAATTGTCGTGCACCCAGGTGAACGACGGCTGACCACCGCCCACATGGGTCGTCGGGAACGCGACGCCCTCGTTGCAGCGCGAGATGCCGAGCGCATAGACGAGGATCGCGCCCTGCGTATGGTCGACCTTGAAGCGGACCGCGAGGTCGGCGCTCAGTTCGGCTGGAGCGAGTGTCTGCAGCGTGCAGCCGTCGCCGCTGATGTCGACCGGAACGCCCGCCAGATCTATGTTCGAGATGACGACCGTCGGGACCTCGTTGTCGATGAACAGCGTGTGCGTTTCGCCGCGCACGAAGGCGCCCGCCGCGTTGTAGCCATCGATGCGCATCTGGTAGGAGCCGGCCGGGAAGCCACCCGTGAACAGCGTCGCCTTCAGGAACGTGCCCGGTTGCACGATCGTCGCATCGAGCTCCGGATTGAGATAGCTCGGGCAGGTGACCGTCCCGGCGCTGGGATCGAACGGGACTGAAAGCGCCAGGTCGAAGAAGGGACCGATCTTCTTCGACAGGCCGCCAGCGATTTCACGCCGTTCCAGGTCGGAGTGGAATTGCCAATCGGCGGGCCCGCCGCCCAACGGCCGCGTGCGCACGGTATAGCGCGCGACATCGTCGCCGAGGCAGCCCCACAGGTCGAGATTGCCCCACCACACGCCGCAGTCGATCTGCGGCGCGTTGCCCGCGGAGCTGTGCGCGGTGATGCGCCCGGTTGTGTCGAGCGAATTGAGCGCGGACGTCATCGAGATCTTGCCGATGAAGGTCAGGATCTTGTTGTCGACGCAGGAGCTCGGCAGCACGATGTTGGTATCGGGCACGCAGATGTCGATGCGCTGCAGATTGTGCACGTTGAAGAAGCATCCGGTCTCTGCCGCCGGAACCAGTCCCGCGCCGAGCACCTGCGCGATCACGTCGGGCAAGGCCTGGACGGTCGCATCCTCGCCGACCGCCACGTCGTTCAGCACTTCGTCGACGACCTCGTCCAGGCTGCGGCTGAAGCGGAACACGTAGTTGCCGAAAGGATCGGTGGCCGTCGTCCCCAGGTCCTGGCGGTCGCCGGTGCCCGTATAGGCGCCGCCGCCAAGCTCGGCCGACGTACGGTCATACTCCTGAAAGCGCAGCCCGTAGTTGCCGAGCGTGGTCGTCTTGCACAAGAAGAACAGCTTCTGGCCGTCGAGGAGGGTGCCGATCTTCTGCGTCAGCGCGCTGTCGAGCATCGCAGTCGGTGTGCTCCGGCCGGACACGAGCTGCCGCGTGGTGGCCTCGTTGGCGGTCCGTGTCACCTGCACCGTCCTGGGCGGGAGCCCGGGGCTGCGCGGCGTCGGCAGCATCAGGGGCGTGAAGGTGCGCAGCGGGGCCGGATCGGGCGGGTTCTTCGGGCCGGGCAGAACGTGCTCCGGATAGAGCCTTTCGATCGCAGCACGCGCAATCGGGTTTTTCAGCGCCTGTGAAAGCTGGGCGAGACTGTCGATGACGAGGTGGAGGCGGAAGCAGGGGTTGAACCAGCACGGCCCCGAATAGGACGTGGCGTGACCGTAGATCACGAAGTCCGCGCTCGAGGTCGGCATGGTGCAGGTCAGGATCAGGTCATTGAAATCCTGGTCCGCGCCGAAATCGTTGCTCTCGATGTCGACCTTGACGAGCGAGCCGGATTGCACCGGATTCTTGAACCGCATCACCGACGGCTTCCACACCGCGCCCTGCTGGGCCTCGATGGCGATTCTCCAGTGGGGACCCGTGACCGGCACGGCCGCCGTCGACCCGGAGACGACATGGGTGCCGTTGCCGGTGGCCGCACCCGAGATGGTGAAGCGTTGCGGAGCAGCGGCGGATTTCGATTTGACCGAAACGGTCCAAGAGCCTTGCATGGCGAGCGACATGTGGCTTCCCCTTAAAAAAATGGCGCATCAATAAAAGGTGCCGTCTGAAAAACAGACGCCTTACGCAACAAACATCAGGAATATGTTCGACAGTCCCGCGCTCAAAAGGCGCTCGATGGCCCGCGTCGATCAGCTGAGAATTTGCCCGAAAATCCGCGCAGCCCAGCGCATCAGCCGCCTATCAATGCCACGACAATATGTCGACAATACGCTCTATGGTTGTGGTCAATAAGTGACAGGCACGCGAAGCCAGGCCACCCGCTCCGGACGGAGCCCGGATCAAGCAGATGGGAAGCAGGCACGACAGCGACAAAAGATTGAATCCACGGCACTTCTACAGCCGGCCGAGACAGAAAGTGAAAGACGAGTTCATGCCTCTGGGTATTCAACGACGCTACTTATGCTTGTGAGATATGCGGCAGCGCAGATTGCAGAAGCGGGCGATGCCTTCAAACGCCAATGCCGTCTTTAGGGGCGTTCGTCATGTGAAGACGATTCCGGTGGGGGACGCAGAGAGGCTTGTCGGCAACGAGGACCGCCACAGACCCGGAAAAGCAAATGGCGTGTCTGAGGCGGCAGCGCGCTGATTGCCGAAGCTTTCCACGGTGCAAAGATCAACGCCGTGCGACCTCTGCGAGAAGCCCTACCGACGCTGGCCGACATCGCACGACGGGCGTTGGCGGCCTCTCAGCCGAGTGTCAGTCAGCACCAACACCAAGCCCGGTGCCGTCGGCTCGCGAATCAGCGCGCGAGCAATCGGCGGATGTGGCGTTCCAATGTCCGATGGTCGTAGGGCCTGCTCTGCGCCGGCCCGGTCTCGCAGAGGTCGCCTGCTTCCGCCGCTGCACGGGGTATCCCGGCCGCCAGCACGACGCGCACCGTGGGACGGTGCTTGCGGATGGTCTGGGCCAGCTGAAACCCGGCGCCGTCGTCGCCCTCGATGTCGAGGAAGGCCAAGTCGAACTTCATGTCGAGACGGAGCGCCTGGATGGCTTCCTCGTGGGTGCCGGCCTCGACGACGTCGTAGCCGCACTCGCGCAGATAGGCGGCCAGGGCCGTGCGCACCAGGATGTCACCGTGAACGAGCAACAAAGTGGTTGGTTCCGGCGTTCGTTGTTCCGTGGCCCGTGTCATGGGCCAGCAACGGCGTGGGCGAGCGATTTGTTCCATCACGCAGGATCGGGAAGTCGGTGGTCGAATAGTGATGTTGCAGAACAAGAACCTGACAGTCGGCCCCTGCAACGCCCACGCCCCCCGGTGACCGCGCGATATCGGGAAGCTGCGGCGAACGACTCGGGCCCGCGATATCGGATCATGATCGTCCAGGACGACTTCCTGCTGCGCATGGAAACGGCAGCCGACCTGCGCCAGTGGGGCTACGATGTCGTAGAAGCCTTCAGCGACGCTGACGCCCGCCGAGCCCTGCAAGCCGATCGTCGGATTGCCCTGGTCCTGCTCGACGTGGACGTCGGACGGGGCCAGTCCGGCCTCGCGCTGGCGCGGTGGATCAAGGGCCGTTACCGGGAGATGAAGCTCTTGCTCACGGCGGCCGTCGTGCCGACGGCCGACGGAATCCCCGTTCTCAACAAACCCTATCGGCCGCTCGAGCTTCTCCAGCACATAGACGCGCTTTTGGACGCGCCGGATCCCGACCAGTCCCGCGGAGAGCAGCGCTAGGCTTTGCTCGATCGCGCAGGGCCGGTAGCGGCCCCACCTTCGAGTGGGAACGCGGCGCGACACGTTGACAAAATCATGATCCCAGTTATTTGGGGTATTGCTTGAGAACCTGTTGGGCGTCGAAAGCGTCTGCGGCTCTTGGGTCATTCTCTTTGAACATGACGACTGTTGCAGCCGCGGACGCGGTGGGAGCGCGGAGCACGGTGCCTCCGCTGCTGGTTGTGGCGATGCCGCTTGCCGAGCCGTAACCGTAAGTTGCGCTCGCCGTGGTGGTGCTGCTGCCTACGACTCCGGTGACTTGGGAGCCTTGGGCCAAACTCGCATCGGCAAATATGAAATGGGTATATCCTCGCGCCAAAGTGGCATTGGCTGCGGCTCTCATCGTTTGCGGGACGGTCTGACCCGTGAACAGCAATCCTCGAGATTGCGTGTCGATTCGCACCGCATTTGGAGCCAGAGGCATCTCCTGCGTTGATATGCAGGCGCCTAACAGCAGCGGCAAGAACGCCGCATATGGACGTCGTGATCCCAGCTTAAACATCGACTTCCCCAAATCGTGCCCAAGGAACGCTTCTTCTCGTGGCCCTGCGGCCATCGTTAATTTATCGCGAATGGCTTCACGTCTGCTCTTCCCCGTACGACAGTGGGACTACGCTGGGACCGGAGGATTGAATAGGACTTGTCCGCAGCGACCCTATGAAAAATTCGACAGTATTTGACTGGCGCGGCCAGGCTTGGCCACTGAACATCTCGACCGCACTGGACTGCGCCGACTGACCTTGCGGACGCGCCAGATGCAATGCCGCCTCTGGTTCGCGGCCTTCTCCTGTTGGTTCCGATCCGTAAGAACAATTTGCCGAACCGTCCCGGTCTCGCTGAGCTCTTCATGGGCGGCAACTCAGCTCAGTGACGGCGCCCAGCCATAAACCTTCTGCAAAGTGCCGCCCATCAATGTCGCCCGCTCGCTGTCGGTCAGTCGGTCCGTGAGCCGGAACGCATCCACCCCTTCCTTGTAGGTCAGGAATGCCACTGCACGCGTCCAGTCAGTGCCCCACATGCAGCGGTCCAGGCTGAAGGCGTCGAAGATGCGGCGCAACGGATCCCAGATGTCCCTGTAGGGGAACGGCTCCTTGGCGAGCGTGCCCGCGCCGCTGATCTTGACCACGACGTTGTCGTGCCTGGCGAGCGCCAGGAGCTTGGGCAGGTCGGCCCACGGCTCGGCCGGCTTGGGCGGCTCGAAGGGCTGCAGCAGGCCGATATGATCGACGACGATGCGCGTGTCGGGATTGCGCGCGGCGAGCGGACCGAGCTGTTCGATGCGGCCCCAGCTCAGGACGTTGACCGGCAATGAATGCTTTGCCGCCGCGGCCAGCACGCGATTCACGCCCGGATCGTCCGGCGCCACCAGCCGGCCTGCCGCCATCATGATGCGAATGCCCACGGTGCCCGGCGTCTTCTTCCAGTCGGCGATGGTGTCGGCGACCTTGGGGTCGACGGGATCGACCGGCTTCACCACGGCGAAGCGGCCGGGATGCTTGTTACGCACCTCGAGCGCGTAGCTCGCGTCGTATCGGTATTGCGTGTAGGGCGAGACCAGGATGGCGCCGTCGACGCCGACCTCGTCCATCGCCGCCACCATCTGGTCGCCGGTGACCTCGGCCGGTCCGTGCAGTACCGCGGCCCACGGCCGGCCGGCATGGTTGCGCTCGTAGACATGGACCTGGACGTCGATGGTCGGCACGCGAGCTATCTCCCTCTCCGATACCGGAGGCTAGAGCGATTTCCGCTCGGAGTCAGTGCCTGTCGTACCGGGCATGATCGCCAGCGGCGGCCACGGCCGCCGCGCAGACGGCCAGACGCTAGAGGAGCCAGACCCTAGACAAGGGACTGCATTTTTTCGACCAGCATCGGTCCGTCGTAGGGCTTGCTGAGGAAGTGGCCTCGTTCCGGCAAATCCTCCTTTGGGACTCGCTCGAGGCCGGATGTCACTACCAGCTCGATCGGCGGCCAGCGGTCCCGAATAGCGTGCGCGAGCCTCAAGCCGTCCATGCTTCCCGGCATTTGGATGTCGGTAAATACAACCGTGATGTCTTTTCGCGATTCGAGGAGGGCAATAGCTTCATCTGCGTTGCCGGCTTGAAGCGTGTCGAAACCTGCTTCTTCCAAATGGAATACTGCATTCAAACGTACCAACACTTCATCTTCAACGATAAGAACCAGTGGCGAAGCCATGAACGCACCCAGCAAACAGGTCGCGTCCTGAGACGCCTCAAGAGGTGAACGCTGGCGTAAGACTCGCAGTTGCTTCCGGCTGGAAGGCAAAATCTGTGCAGAATTGAACACGCGTCTGCGTGGCCGGCCTATACCCCGCGCAATCACGTTCCCCGCCTGTGCCGGCAGCGTCACCGCTGACCTGCTGCATCGACATGAACCTGGACATCGATCGTTTGCAGGCGATCGTCCTGCCGTGACTTTTGCCACGCGGCGTGCCGGGTCGAGGCGACCCGGCATTCAAGCCGGTGCGCGGCCAGCGCCATGCAGGGGCCGCTCGACCTCGGTCTGGGCCTCGGCGGCGAAGCGGATGAGCGCGACGCGCTTGGCGTGCGTCCTCACCATCAGGCCGGCGGCTCCGGGGAACAGCGAATGGTAAACGACCTCGTCCTGTTCAATGGCACTGACTTCGCGCAGTTCGTTGGCTGCGGTGCGGTAGGACCGGCCGGCAATAATATGTTCCTGCGAGATGGGCATGACAGACCCTCTTCCATTGAGATCGCATCGACCTGATCGCCGTCCGCCCACACACGGTGGGCGGACGCGACCGCCCTCCGCTAACCTCGCTCTTGATCCGTCCAAGACTACGCGGCAAAATTTTCCCCGACTGTTCAAAAGCGAACTGTCCAATAGTGAACAGTCCGGCGGAGTTCCCGCCGAACTCAAAAGAGCTTGGGAGCGGAGTGGATGCCAGCAGGCGGCACAGCAAGAGCGAGGAACGGCGAAAAGACGCGTAGCGGACCGGACAGGAAAGCAAGAGCCAGAACCAGGCCGTCGAAGGATTTCGACACCGAGCTGTTCCTGACATCGGTCGGTGCCGGCAAGACGATCACGACCTACCGGCCCAAGAGCTACATCTTCCGGCAGGGCACCAAGTGCAACGCGGTCTATTACATCCAGCAGGGCCACATCGAGCTCAGCGTCGTGTCGAGCCAGGGCAAGGAGCGCGTCGTCGGCCTGCTCGGGCCGGGCAGCTTCGTCGGCGAGGGCTGCCTCGGCGGCCAGCCGGTCCACCTGGCGTCGGCCCGCGCCTCGACCGAGGCGACCATCATCCGCGTCGATGCCGAAACCATGGTCCGGGCCATCCATGAGCATCCCGAGATGTCGCAGCGCTTCATGGCCTACCTGCTGCTGCGCAACAGCCAGATCGAATCGGACCTGGTCGACCAGCTGTTCAATTCCAGCGAGAAGCGGCTGGCGCGCCTCCTGATCATGCTGGCCCAGGTCGGGCAGGAAGCCGAGCTGCGCACGGTGGCGACGCCGATCAGCCAGGAGGTGATGGCGGCGCGCGTCGGCACCACGCGCTCACGCATCAACTACTTCATGAACAAGTTCCGCAAGCTCGGCCTGATCGAATACAACGGCCACCTCAAGGTGCACTCCTCGCTGCTGAACGTGATCGTGCGCGAGTAGGTCTTGCCGGACCGCGGGCCTCCAGGCCCGCTCATGGTCTTCGTCTTTGCCGGGAGCGCGCCACTCCGTGTCGCGTCTTCGTGGATCCCACAGCGCATGAGCGCCACGGAGTGGCGCGCTCCCAGCAATGAGCGGGCCTGGAGGCCCGCGGTCCAAGAGTCAGATGAACTGGACCACGTTGTCCGCGCCGATCAGATGGCGGCCGACCATCTCCGCATGCGGCCACATGCCCTGCAGGTGCTGGCTGGCGCTCATGGCGTCGCGGAAGCGGCGCTCGAAGGGCGCCTTCTCGGAGATCGCCATGGTGCCGGCGCCGCGATAGCAGGCGATCGAGACGTCGGTCGCCTCGTTCATGCCCCAGGTCGTGGCGAGTCTCAGGCGCACGCGCAGGTCGACGTCGAGCGTGCCGTTGGCCGAGGCGTCGTAGACCTGGCCCACCGCCTCATGCAGGAAAGCGCGCGTTGCCGACAGGCGTGCCTCGAGGATCGCCATCTCGCGATGAATGGCCTGGTTGTTGGCCATGGCGGTTGGCGAGGCGCGGCTGTGCCGGCCCTTGGCCACCGTCACGTAGGTGTCGAGCATGCGCCGCGCGATGCCGATGGTGACGCTGCAGAAGCCGCTGGCATACAGCAAGGTCGAGCCGATCGGATAGAGCGGCCCCTTCTCGCGCCGCTCGTCAGCGATGTCGCGCGCCGGCGCATGGGCGTCGGGCACGAACAGGTCCTCGACCGAGTAGCTGTCGCTGCCGGTGCCGCGCAGGCCGAGCACGTGCCAGTCGTCGATGATCTTGGCCTGTGAGCGCAGGAAGACGAACGAGCGGTCGTCCGGCCGGCCGTAGCGGATGTGCGGCGTGCCGTCGGGGTTCTGCACGGCGCTGTGTGCGCCCAGCAGCCTGGTGTGGCGCCCGCCGCTGGCAAAGCTCCAGGTGCCGGTCAGCCGATAGCCGCCGTCGACCCGGATCGCCTTGCTCTTGTCGTGGCGCGCGCCCCACGCCAGGCCGGCATAGGGGCCTTCGAATATCTTCGCCGCGGCGTCGTGCGGCATCGACGCCGCCGAGGTCGCCATCGACACGTTCGACTGGTTGACGAACCAGGCGGTGCTGGCGTCGGCCCAGGCCAGCGCCTCGCAAGCCTTGGCGTAGTCGACGAGATTGACCTCCTGCCCGCCCATGCTCTTGGGCAGCAGCATGCGCAGCAGGTCCTGGCGCGCCAGCGCGTCGACGACCTCCTGCGTGAGCTCGCGGCGGCGGTCCATCTCCGGCCCGTCCTTGTCCAGCACTGCCTGCACGGCGCGCGCCCGCTCCTGCGGGCTGGCAACGACTGGCGAAACTGGATTCTGCATCAAGCGTTTCCTCGGCTTTCCATCGCTCGACTATAGTGGCCCCGATCACCACTGTTCAAAACCCGCCTGCGGAGCGTTCCGACAGGCGTGCCGTCGGGGAGCACAAGCCATGCAGATCGGGTTCAACCTGCCGAATTCCGGCCCGCTGTCGGCCGTCGCCGACATGACGCGGCTCGCCAGCGAAGGCGAGGCCATGGGCTTCGACTACCTGACACTGACCGACCACGTCGTGCTGCCCAACACCAAGGTGCCGGGCTACCCGTACTCCGAATCCGGCCAGTTCTACGAGGACGCGCCGCTCGAGCGGCACGAGCAGATCGTCGGCATGACCTGGATCGCGGCGAAGACGTCGCGCATCCGGCTGGTCGCGGCCGTGCTGGTGGTGCCGCACCGGCCGGCCGTGCTCGCCGCCAAGATGCTGGCGACACTCGACGTGCTGTCGGGCGGACGGCTGGTCGTCGGCATCGGCGCGGGCTGGCTGAAGACCGAGTTCGACGCCGTGGTGACGACGCCGTTCGAGGAACGCGGCGCGGTGACCGACGAATACATCGACACCTTCCGCGTGCTGTGGAGCGAGGCGGCGCCGCGCTTCTCCGGGCGCTACACCAAGTTCGACGGCATCGTGCTGGAGCCCAAGCCGATACAGAAGCCCTTGCCGATCTGGGTCGGCGGCGAGGCCGGCCCCTCCCTGCGCCGCGTCGCGCGCGTCGGCGATGCCTGGTATCCGATCGGCTCCAACAACAAGCACCTGCTCGACACCTTGCCGCGGCTGAAAGCCGGCATCGGCCGCCTGCGCAAGGCCGTCGCCGAGGCCGGACGCAAGCCGGACTCGGTGGGCGTGTGCTTTCGCGTGAAGCGCTACGGTGCCGCCGTGCCGCCCAAGGCGACGGACGGCGAGCGCCGGCTGTTCTCGGGCAGCGAGGCCGACATCATCGCCGACTTTCGCGCCCTGAAGGAGATCGGCGTCACGGCGATCGACGTCGACTTCGGCGGGCGGCCCGACGCGGCCGCCACGCTGGCGGAGATGAAGCGGTTCAGGAAGGCCGTGATCGAGAAGATCTAGGATGAGCATCCGCACAGAGCGTGACATCGTCTTTGCCCAGGCCCGCATCGGCTACAACAAGGGCGAAGGGCCAATGCAGGTTGTGTCGCTCAAGCTCGACGCCTATCTGCCCGCCTTTCCCGGCGCCACGCCGGCGCCGGCCCTGGTGCTCGCTCATGGCGGCGCCTTTCATCGTGGATCGAAGGAAGACGACCGCGGCGCCGGCCGCAATACGACAACCGCCGACTATTGCCGCCGCTTTGCCGCGCTCGGCTGGCCCTCGTTCTCCGTGCAGTACCGGCTTGCACAGACGGATCCGGAGCCGAGTCGCCAACCGGTGCTGACGCGGCCCGACCAGGTGCCGATGTCGCGCGTCGATGTGGTGCGCGCCGAAATGGGCCTGCCGCCGATCGGGCCGAGCGACATGGCCCGCGTCATGGAGGCCGCGGTCGACGACGTCGCCGACGCCGTACGCTTCGTCAAAACCCACCACGGCGACTATGGCATCGATCCCGGGCGGATCGTGCTGGGCGGTTTCTCGGCGGGCGGCCGGTGTGCCGCCTATGCCGCCTACGGCAAGCATGTCGGCGTGGCCGGAGTCCTTTCCATCTCCGCGCCGCTAGTGCCGGTAGATGCCGCGGCCTACCTGGCGTCCGCAGGTGCACGGCCGCTCCCGCCCCTGCTGATGATCTCCGGCGAGTGCGATCTCGACTATGTCTGCGCGTTCGTGCCCGAGGTCGAGCGACAGTTTTCAGCGGCGGGACGACAAGTGGAATGGGCCTGCGTGCCGGGTGGCACCCATTTCTACTCGTCTGATAGTCGGACGAGCGATGGCCGCATGGTGTTCGAGGTCATCCGCGCCAGCATCACCAGGTGGGTCGGCCAACCCGCCGACCAGTTTGCGCAAGTCCGATCGGCCCGCTGACGGGTCTACTCCGCAGCGAGACGAAATCTTCAGAAAAAACCAAGGTTTTCAAAAGCTCGGCTCCATGCGTGTCATCCGATTTGGTGGGACAGATATCGGTCCGACCCGCCGCAAGGAAATCGCGATGCCGTTCTACATGAAGATCACCAGGAAAGGCCTGCCGATCATGACCGGAGACGCCACCGCGAAGGGGTACGAGAAGTGGATCGAGCTGTCGAGCGTTCAGATGGGGCAATCCAGATCGCCTGCATCCGGTGCCGTGTCGGAAATCACGATCACGAAGTCGATGGATTCCGCATCGATGGCGTTGTGGAAGCAATCCTTGTACGGCGAAGGACTGACGATCCAGATCGACTTCGTGAAATCAGACGCGCCCTACCTCACCTACACACTGCAAAACGCCACCGTCTCCAGGTTTCAGCCCGGCACCACGGCGAGCGTTACGCTGAACTTCACGAAGATGACCTACGATACGCATGGCACCGGCCCGGACGTCTCGGGTCATGCCGAAGGGTTCATGAAGGGATTGAATGCCGGCCCCGGCACCCACTGCATTCGCTGAGCAATCTACTCCGCCGCCATCGCTCCCGGCTTGACCGAGAGCTTGGCCAGCTCCTCGGCGATCTGCACGGCGTTCCAGGCGGCGCCCTTCAGCAGCTGATCGCCCGCCACCCATAGCATCAGGCCGTTGGGATTGGAGAGGTCGCGGCGAATGCGGCCGACATGGACGTCGAGATCGCCGCTGGCCTCGAGCGGCATCGGGAAATGATTGTTGGCGGCGTCGTCGACCAGCTTCACGCCCGGCGCCTTGGCCAGGATGGCGCGCGCTTCGGCGGGCGACAGCGGCTTCTCGAGCTCGAGCGTGATCGCCTCGGAGTGGGCGCGCAGCACCGGCACGCGGATGCAGGTCGGCGCGATCGGCAGCTCGGGCAGATGGAACATCTTGCGCGTCTCTTCGACGACCTTGTTCTCTTCCTCGTTGTAGCCGTTCTCGGCGATCTTGGTGTTGTGCGAGAAGACGTTGAAGGCGATCTGGTGCGGGAACACCGAGCGCTTGATCTCCTTGCCCGCCGAGAAGTCGCGCGCCTGGTCCTCCAGTTCCTGCATGGCGGCGGCGCCGGCGCCCGACGCCGACTGATAGGTCGAGACGATGATGCGCTTCACGCCGGCGGCCTGATGGATCGGCCACACCGCGACCGACAGGATGGCGGCGGTGCAGTTGGGGTTGGCGACGACGCCGTTGTGCTTCGCCAAGTCGCCGCCGTTCACCTCGGGCACGACCAGCGGCGTGTCCCGATCCATGCGGAAGGCCGACGAGTTGTCGACGACGACGCAGCCCGCTGCTTTCGCCGCAGGCACGAACTCGCGGCTGCGCGTGGCGCCGGCCGAGAAGAAGGCGATGTCGACGCCCTTGAAGGCGTCCGCCTTCAACTCTTCCACCTTGTACGGCTTGCCTTTGAACTCGAGCGTCTTGCCGACCGAGCGGGCCGAGGCGAGCAGCTTGAGGGAAGCGACCGGGAAGTTCCGTCGCTCGAGGACGCGGAGGATCTCTACGCCGACCGCGCCGGTAGCGCCGACGATGGCGATGTTCTTGGGGACGATGTTCTGGGGCTTCATGGTGGCGCGGAAAATACAGAAACCGCCGCCCGTAGCAAGAGCGCCCGATGTCATCCCGAGCGCAGCGAGGGACCTTTCGCGTCGCCCAAAGGTCCCTCGCCTTCGGCTCGGGATGACGCCGGTTTTTGATGCTTCTTGATCGCCGGCATCAAGCCCGTGGGGTCCACCAGCTTGCCGTGGGCCAGCATGTTGTGGGCATGCGCCAGGTGATGCAGTGCGAAGGAGGTCTGCATGGCGCTCACCCGGCCCTGGGCGTCCTGGGCGGCATTGATCGCCTGCTTGGTGAGTTTCAGCGCGAAGAGCGGCTTCTGGGCGATGCGCTCGGCCATGGCGAGCCCGAACGCCTCGAGCTCGGCGCGGGGTACGACATGGTTCACCATGCCGAGCCGATGCGCCTCCTTCGCGCCGATCCAGTCGGCGGTGAACAAGAACTCCTTGGCCTTGCGCACGCCGAGCTCCCAGGGATGGGCGAAGAACTCCGCCCCGCCCACGCCCATCGCCACCGTGTGGTCGAGGAACTCGGCGTCCTCCGAAGCGACGATCAGGTCGCACGGCCAGATCAGCATCAGGCCGCCCGCGATCACCTTGCCCTGGACCAGCGCCATCGTCGGCTTGGGGATGTTGCGCCAGCGCTCGCAGAAACCGACGTAGATTTCCTGCTCGCGCGCGTACTGCGCTTCAACCCCCGGCTTGCCGAAGCCCGACCACGTACCCACCGTCTCGTGCTTGCGCATGTTGCCATGGCCGTCGACCTCGCGCAGGTCGTGACCGGAAGAGAAATGCGGACCGTTGGCCGAGAGCACGATCACCTTCACCGCGTCGTCCTGCGCGGCGCGGTCGAAGGCGTCGTTCAGGGCGTAGAGGAACGCCGTGTCCTGCGCGTTCCTCGTGTCGGCGCGGTTGAGGACGATGCGGGCGATGCCCGACGGCAGCGCCTCGTATAAGATCGGCTCGGCCATGACATCCTCCCGATTGCTTCCTCTATTCTAGCCATGCCGGCCACCAAACACACTTTTGCACGCCTTGTAGCGCTGCTCGTTGCATCGGCGGGCACGTTTTCCACGCAAGTCGACGCCCAGCAAGCCGCGCCCGGCAGCAGCTCATGGCCGGCCTGCCGGCAGACGGCGATGACGACACCCGAGATGAATGCCTGTGCCGCGGCTGGAGCACGTCTTGCCGATGGGCGAATGAACAAATCTTATGAGGCGGTGGCGTGCCATCTCGACCCCGAAGGCAAAGCTCAACTGGCCGCCGCCCAGCGAGCCTGGGAGGCCTTTCGCGATGCCGACTGCGCCTTCTGGCGTGGCGACGGGTCGATCGGCCTAATGAATCAGATTGATTGCCGGGCCAGCCTGGCCCACGCGCGGGCCGATGAACTCGACCGCTGGCCACCCAACGCCCCTCGGGATGCGCTCGTCCCCTGCAAATGAGGCCGGCGGCGCGGCGGAAATCCCTCGCCAGACTCTTATGTCAAAGCCGCTGGGCCGGTAGTGCCGCGGTGATGATGATCTCGATCAGATCGCCCTCGGGCATCACCGACTGCACGAAGGACCGCACCGGCCCGTGGCCGGCCGGCATCCAGGTCGCCCAGGCTTCGTCGAAGGCCGGCTTGTTGTCGTGGTCGGTCACCACGACCTCGGCCTTGACGATGCGCGTGCGGTCGAGGCCGGCATTCTTCAGGTAGGTGTCGATGACGCCCAGCGCGCCGAGCGTCTGGACGCGGATGTCCGGGGTGCGGTCGGGCGAGATCGCCACGGCCCAGAGAAAACCGCCGCCGCCCGGCAAGCGATAGGTCGCCACCGACGACTTGGCGGGCAACGTCTTGTTGGGTACGCGGGCGATGTCGGCTGTGTTCATGATTGCCTTCTAAACTCGCTCGCTGCTGACCGAAAGGCTTGTGGACGGGTCCGATGGCGAGGTGTACGGATGCTGCACCGTCGCCCCCTTAGCTCCGGCTTGCGATGGCCGAGAGACGCGTGTGCTCCCGCCCCAGCGGAGGACACACATGAGAGACTGGCTCGTACCGCCCGTCCTGTTCCCGAACTTCCTGGTTCTGTTGATCATCGGCTGCGCGATCCTGCGTGTGCCGACCTGACGGCCGCGTGCGGCCGGAAAGGATTCGCCGTGAAAATACCCAAAGACACCAAACCCCTGATCCAGGGCGCCGTGATCGGCGCCGTCGCCTGCGCCGTCCTCGGTTTCACCTGGGGCGGCTGGGTGACAGGCTCGACCGCTCGCAAGGACGCCGGCGTCGCCGCACACAACGCGACAGTGGCAACCCTGGCGCCGTTCTGTGCCGATCGCTTCCGCGCCCAAGGCGATGCGCCGGCCCGGATGGCCGAGCTCACCAAGGCGAGCACCTGGGAGCGCACCAGCGTCCTCGAGAAGAGCGGCTTTGCCTCCCTGCCGGGCAGCAAGTCGGGCGATTCCGACATCGCCCGCGCCTGCGTGGAGCTCCTGTTGGCGCCGGCAACGCCCAAGACCTGAAGTCGTCCACGACAGCAGCGCCTGGACCGCCAGGCGCTGCCTTCAGCCCGACGCCTCCATCCCGGCGACGCCCGCCATCGCCAGCGCCATCCGTGAAGACACCGAATTCCGAGCGCTGTGCGCCGGGCTCAGAACGCCCCGTGCGAACTGAAGCTTTTGAACAGGGGTTGGACGATGACCGACGAACCGATCGAACTCGACCAGCGTCGCGGCCTTGGCGCGCAGAAAGCGACCAGCTCGCGTCGCCTGCTCGCCCAGGTCGAAGCCAACGAACGCGCCCTGCGCGAGCGTCGCGACCAGCTCGAAGCCCACCTGATCGCCGCACCCGCGGCCAACTGGGTGGAAGCAGCGGAGAAGGCACGCTATGTCATCGGGCTCTATGCCGCGAGCCTCGGCGCGGCCGATACCCAGCGCCACACGCTGGTTGCGGCCGTGCTGGCCGACCTGGCGCGGCTCGGCCTCGAGGACGGGCCGAAGCCCGCCGCCGATGAGTGACGATTGGCAGCTGCTGCCGTTCAGCCCGTTTTGGCGTCCGCGGCCGTCTTTTCCAGGCGCGCCGCGCTTTCCTCGAGTTCCTCGACATAGCGGCCGAGGCGCCGGCGATCACCTTCGTCGGTCACGGTGCCCTTCAGGCGCCGGGCGCGTCGCGAAAGGTCGCGCATTTCATCAGCCTGCTTGAGGATGACCTCCTTGGAGGGAGGCCGCACGGTGGGTGCCAACTGGGGCTTTTCGAACATACCTTCTCCTTGGTGGGCGTGCGGCCAGGGCGCACGCATATCCAGGCGCGCCGGCGAGACCCGCCGGCGGCGTCGAACGGTCTATCGAGGATTCCTTTCCGGCCTGAAGGCCCGGCAACTCGGACCTGTCATAGCAGCCTGGGCTTGTTGTGACCACCGCGCACGCTCGCTTGAAAGGCTACACCCTTTCGCCCAAGGATGATCGATGAACACACCCAAGCATTCCGCGGACCTCGCCAACCGGCGCCGTCGCCTCGGCGCCTCGCGCGAGACCATGGCCGCCGGGCTCGGCCTGCCCGTCGATACGGTCAAGGCGATCGAGGACGGCGTGGCATCCGAGCAGGAGCACGACCGCTACAACACCTGGCTCGGCCAAATCGAGGGCTGGCCCGCCGACGTGCGGGCACAGCAGTTCCAGGCTGCCGGCAAAGGCGGACGCTTCGACACGAAATAAGGGCCGCCAAAGAAAAAGCCGCCGGAACCGGCGGCTTCCTCTTTGTCGGCAGGCGAGCGATCAGGTCGCCGCCGCGATCTGCTGCTTGCCCGCGCGGTTGGCCGCCTCGACCACCATGTTCTTCATCGCCTTCTGCAGCTTGTCGAAGGCGCGCACCTCGATCTGGCGCACGCGCTCGCGGCTGATGCCGTACTTGGCCGACAGGTCTTCGAGCGTCTTGGGCTCGTCGACCAGGCGGCGCTCGACGATGATGTGCCGCTCACGATCGGTGAGCTGCTTCAGCGCCGCCGCCAGCATGCCCTTGCGCTGGCCGAGTTCCTGGCTCTCGGCGAGGCGAGCCTCCTGGTTGGGGCTGTCGTCGACCAGCCAGTCCTGCCACTCCATGTCGCCCTCGGCCTTGACCGGGGCATTGAGGGAGCTGTCGGGTGCGGCGAGGCGGCGGTTCATGTTCACCACCTCCTCCTCGGGCACGCCGAGGCGGGTGGCGATCTTGGTCACCTGCTCGGGCGACAGATCGCCCTCCTCGATGGCCTGCATCTGGCCCTTGAGCTTGCGCAGGTTGAAGAACAGCTTCTTCTGCGCCGCCGTGGTGCCCATCTTCACCAGCGACCAGGAATGAAGGATGTATTCCTGGATCGAGGCGCGGATCCACCACATGGCATAGGTGGCGAGCCTGAAGCCGCGGTCCGGGTCGAACCGCTTCACGGCCTGCATCATGCCGACGTTGCCCTCGGAAATGAGCTCGGCCACGGGCAGGCCGTAGCCGCGATAGCCCATGGCGATCTTGGCCACGAGACGCAGATGGCTGGTCACCAGCTGATGGGCGGCTTTGGAATCGCCATGCTCGCGCCAGGCCTTGGCGAGCATGAACTCCTGCTGCGGCTCGAGCAGCGGGAACTTCCTTATCTCCTGCAGGTAGCGGCTGAGGTTGCCTTCCGGCGTGAGGGACGACGGCAGGGCGGGAAGGTTGGCGGTGGCAGCACTCATTTGCTCCCCCTTTCTGTACTGGGCTGAACGGGCGTTTAGCACTCACGCCCGTCGACTGCTAAAGCTGACTCTAAGGGTCGAGCAAACCCCGGGTCAAGAAAATCCGACTAATCCCCTCGGGTATTAGGGGTTTACTTAACACTGTTCAGCTCAGCCACCAACATCCTGATATCTTGAGGCAATTCTGTGGCGAAGCGCATCTCCCTACCCGTGCGCGGATGCCGGAACTCCAGCACAGCTGCGTGAAGAGCTTGGCGTCCGAAGCCTCTCAACGAGGCGGGCTGGGAGGCGTTGCGGGACTTCCGGCCGTAGATCGGATCGCCGACGACAGGGCAGCCGAGATGGGCGAGATGGACGCGGACCTGGTGGGTGCGGCCGGTCCCCAGCTTGGCCCCCAGGAGGCTGGCGATGGGCGCCAAGGGCGGGCCGAACCGGCGTTCGACCCAGTACTCGGTCACGGCCATCCGGCCGCTGCTGGCGCGGACCGCCATGCGCTTGCGGTCGACCGGATGGCGGCCGATGGCGGCTTCGATGGTGCCCTTCTGGGCCTTGGGGCCCCCCCAGACCAGGGCCTGGTAGATCCGGGTGAGGTCGTGGGCGGCGAACAGCTTGGCCAGCGCCTGGTGGCTGCGGTCGTTCTTGGCCACGACCATGACGCCCGACGTGTCCTTGTCGAGGCGGTGGACGATGCCCGGCCGGCGCACGCCGCCGATGCCCGACAGGCTGTTGCCGCAGTGCGCCAGCAGGGCATTCACCAGGGTGTTGTCGGGGTTTCCCGGCGCGGGATGGACCACCAGACCTGCAGGTTTGTTCAGCACCAGAAGGTCGGAATCCTCGTAGAGTATGTCGAGATCGATCGCCTGGGCCTTTGGTGCCGCTGGTTCCGGCTCGGGGATGTCGACAATGAAACGTTCGCCCGTTTTGACCTTGCGGGACGGCTCTTCTATCGTCCGGCCGTCTGCAAGCGCCACCCGGCGGCTTTCGATCAGCGCCTTCACGCGGCTGCGCGTGAGGCTCGGCAGGGCAGCCGCCAGCGCGCGGTCCAGCCGGTCGCCCGAGGTGCTTTCATCGACGGTCACGATGTGGCGGTCGCTCATGGAGTTTTCTTGGCGTCCCCTGCTCCGGCCTACGCACCGCTCTGGCTGAAGGTGCTGGTCATCGTGATGGGCCTGCTGATCGTGGCGGGCTTCGTGGTCATCGCGGCCGAGATTGCCCGGCGCATGTCTACGCCCAACGCCGGCCGCTCGCCAGCCGCCACGGGTTTCACCGAACGCATTGCGCTGCCGGCCGGCGCGCGGGTGGTGTCGGTGACGTCGGCGGGCGACCGGGTGGTGGTCCATGTCGAGACGCCGGGCGGGCCGGCCTCCGCCTACATCGTCGATCCGCGCAACGGTGCGCTTCTGGGCACGGTGGAATTCGCCCCGGGGATCGCGCGGTGATGTTCGAAGTGAGATCATCGCTGGGGGCGCGCCACTCCAGTGGCGCGTCATGGTCTTCCGGAGCGCGGACCTCCCGGTCCGCTCATGATCATGATGCGGACCGGGAGGACCGCGCTCCGAAGACGCGCCACTGGAGTGGCGCGCCCCTGGCACACCGATAATGTTCGACCACCTGTCGATCACGGCGAGCGATCTCGATCGCGCCCAAAAGTTCTACGACGCCATCCTGGCGCCGCTCGGCGTGCCGCGGGTCAATCGCCGCGAGCGGGCGATCGGCTATGGCGAGCGCCGGCACGTCGATGGAGCGCCCTGCTACTTATCGGTCTATCTCAGCGACAAGGTCGTGCCCGACAACCGCCATTGGTGCTTCCGCGCGCCGGGCCGCGCCGCGGTGCGCGCTTTCCACGCCGCGGCGCTGGCCAACGGCGGCAGCGATGACGGCCCGCCCGGCATCCGCGAGATCTACAGCCCCGACTACTACGCCGCGTTCGTGCGTGATCCCGACGGCAACCGCCTCGAGGCCGTGACGCGCCGGCCCGAGGAACAGCCATGAATTTCCGAAGCGACAACGAAGTCGGCGCCCATGCGTCGGTGATCGCCGCCGTGGGCAAAGCCTTCTCGAGCGGCAGCGCCTTCTCCTACGGCGCCGACGACTGGACGCAGCGTGTCGAGCGCCGCCTGCGCGAGCTGTTCGACAAGCCCGACCTGGTCGCTTTCCCGGTCGTCACCGGCACCGCCGCCAACAGCCTGGCGCTGGCCTGCTGCACGCCGCCATGGGGCGCGATCTTCTGCCATCCCAGCGCCCACATCGCCGCCGAGGAGACCGGCGCGCCGGAATTCTATACCGCGGGCGCGCGGCTGTTCCGCATCGACGGCGCCGAGGGCAAGGTCGACTCGGGGAAGCTTGCCCAGGCACTGGCCCAGCCGGTCTACGGCGTGCCGCACTTCGCCCAGCCCTCCGCCGTCAGCATCACCCAGGCGACCGAGTGCGGCACCGTCTATGCGCCTGAGGAGATCGCCGCGATCGCCACCTCGACGCATCGCCATGGGCTGAAACTGCACATGGACGGCGCGCGCTTTGCCAATGCCGTGGCCTATGTCGGCTGCTCGCCGGCCGAGCTCTCATGGAAGGCGGGCGTCGACGTGCTGAGCTTCGGCGCCACCAAGAACGGCGTGATGGCGGCCGAGGCCGTGGTCTTCTTCAATGCCGAACTGGCGCGCGACTTCGCCTTCCGCAGCAAACGCGGCGGCCATCTTCTCTCCAAGATGCGCCTGGTGTCGGCTCAGCTCGACGCCTACCTGACCGATGGCCTCTGGCTCGACAACGCCCGCCACGCCAACGCCATGGCGCGCCGGCTGGTGGCGGGGCTGACGCCGCTCAAGGGCACGCAGCTCATGTACCCGGTCGACGCCAACGAGATCTTCGTCGTCATGCCGGCACACATGCACGATGCCCTGCAGGACGGCGGCGCCAAGTATCACCCCTGGCCGTCGGACCGTCCGGGCGAGCGCGCCTTCCGGCTCGTCACCGCCTTCGATACCGATCCCGCCGACGTCGATCGTTTCCTGTCCATTGCCAAATCGGCGTAAGAGTACCCTCATGACCCATCAGCGCACCCTCACCGCCGCCCATTGGGGCGTCTACGAGGTCGAGTACGACGAAAGCGGCAAGGCCACGCGGCTGCATCCGTTCTCCAAGGATCCCGATCCCTCGCCGATCGGCCTGCACATGCTGTCCGACGAGGTGACGCGGCTGCGCGTGCGCCGTCCGGCGGTGCGCAAGAGCTGGCTGGACAAAGGCCCCGGCGCCAATCCCGAAGAGCGCGGCCAGGAAGCCTTCGTCGAGGTCGACTGGAACGAGGCGCTCGATCTCGTCGCTACGGAGCTGAAACGGGTCAAGGACACGCACTCCAATCGCGCGATCTTCGGCGGCTCCTACGGCTGGTCGAGTGCGGGGCGCTTCCATCATGCGCAGAGCCAGGTCCATCGCTTCCTGAATTCGGTCGGCGGCTATGTGCGCCACCAGGATTCCTACAGCCTGGGGGCGGCGCGCGTGCTGATGCCGCACATCGTGGCGCCGATGGACGAGCTGATGTCCATGCACACGCCGTGGGACGTCATGGCCGAGCACTGCAAGCTCTTCGTCTCGTTCGGCGGCGTGCCGCACAAGAACAGCCAGATCAATGCCGGCGGCGCCACCAAGCACCACGTCAAGGGCGGGCTCTATGGCATGCGCGCCAAGGGCGTGCGCTTCGTCAACGTGACGCCGACGGCCGACGATCTCGACACCGGCGGCGCCGTCGAGTGGCTGGCGATCCGGCCCAACACCGACACCGCGTTGATGCTCGCCCTCTGCCACACGCTGCTGGCCGAGAACCTGCACGACCGCGAGTTCCTCGCGCGCTGCACCGTGGGCTTCGAGAAGTTCGCGCCCTCCCTCGCCGGCAAGGACGCGGCGTGGGCCGAGAAGATCACCGGCATTCCCGCGTCGCGCATCACCGCTCTCGCGCGCGAGATGGCGGCGACCCGCACCACGGTCAGCATCAACTGGTCGCTGCAGCGCAGCCATCACGGCGAGCAGCCGTTCTGGGCGATGGTCACGCTCGCCTGCATGCTGGGCCAGGTCGGCCTGCCGGGCGGCGGCTTCGCCGTGGGCTACGGCCCGGTCAACCTGATGGGCAGCGCCTTCCCGAAATACAGCGGACCGACGCTGCCGCAAGGCACCAACGCGGTGAGCGACTTCATTCCGGTCGCCCGCTTCACCGACATGCTGCTGCAGCCGGGCGGCACGGTGCCGTACAACGGCCGCGACCTCGTCTATCCCGACATCCGGCTGGTCTACTGGGCGGGCGGCAATCCGTTCCATCACCACCAGGACCTCAACCGCCTGATGCAGGCCTGGCGCAAGCCCGAGACCATCGTGTTCCATGAGCAGTTCTGGACGCCGGCCGCGCGCATGGCCGACATCGTGCTGCCGGCGACCACCAGCCTGGAGCGCGACGACATCGGCTACGGCAGCCGCGAGCCGTATTTGATCGCCATGAAGAAGGCACGCGAGCCGGTCGGCGACGCGCGCGACGACTTCTGGATCTTCGCCGAGCTCGCCCGCCGCCTCGGCCAGGGCGAGGCCTATACCGAAGGTCGCGACACCATGGCGTGGCTGAAGCATCTCTATGAACTGTCCCGCAAGAAGTCGGCCGAGGCCGGCGTCACGATCCCGGCGTTCGACGATTTCTGGCAGGCCGGGATGGCCGAGGCCCAAGGCGAAACCCGCGAGCCGGTGCTGCTGGCCGCCTTCCGCGCCGATCCCGCCAAGCATCCGCTCAGGACGCCGTCGGGCCGGATCGAAATTTTCTCGGAAAAAATCGCCTCGTTCGGCTACGACGACTGTCCGGGCCACGCGACCTGGATGGAGCCCGCCGAATGGCTGGGCTCCAGGACGGCCGAGCGCTATCCGCTGCACATGCTGTCGGACCAGCCGGCCGACAAGCTGCACAGCCAGCTCGACCACAGTCCGCATTCCCGCGCCACCAAGATCAAGGGCCGCCAGCCGGTCACCATGCATCCGCAAGACGCCACCGCGCGCGGCATCAAGGACGGCGACCTCCTGCGGGTCTACAACGACCGCGGCGCCTGCCTGGCGGCGGCGAAGCTGTCGGACCGCATCCGCCGCGGCGTGGTGCGGCTGTCGACCGGCGCGTGGTTCGATCCGGCCGATTCCGGATCCAACCAGCCGCTGGAGAAGCATGGCAATCCCAACGCGCTGACACTCGACATCGGCGCCTCGAAGCTGAGCCAGGGCTGCATCGCCCAGACCTGCCTGGTCGAGATCGAGCGCTACGACGCACCGGCGCCGGCAGTGACGGCGCATCGCCTGCCCGAGTTTGCCACGCGCGGTTAGGGAGCTCGGCGGAGTTGGCACATCGTTCATGCTCCTCTCCCCGCTAGGGGGAGAGGAACATGAGAGCTAGGAGAAGGTCTCACGCACCGTCCGCAGTACGGGCGACGCTCGGCGTCATGCCGTAGCGCCGCTTGAACATGCGCGTGAAGGTCGGCATCTCGCGGAAACCCGAAAGGGCGGCGATGTCGGAGACCAGCAGCCCGATCCCTTCGGGAGAGGTCAGCATCCTGCGGGCGCGCTCCAGGCGTGCCTGCCAGATGGCGGCCGCAACACTTTCGCCGTGCCTGGCAAAAGCGCGGTAGAGCGAGGCGCGCGAGCAGCCGAGGGCGACGGCTATGCGCTCCGGCGTCAGGTCAGGGTCGCCGCACCCGACTCCGATCAGGCCGATGGCTGCGCGATGAAAGCCGTGCTCGAAGCGCTCCGGGTCGGCCTCACCCTGGTGAGTCGCCTGCAGGAGGGCGAGCGCCATATCCTTTGCCGCCTTCGCCGCCCCCGCCCGCTCCGCCACCGTCATCCCGCCGGCCTCGTCGAAGCTGGCCTGCAAATGATGGCTGAGCACGCGCGCGAGGCCGCTTGCCGCGAACTTCATGCCGGCGCGCGGCGCAATGTCGTCGCCCAGCACGTCGCGGACGAGCCGGCGCGACATGGTCAGGCCGACGGTACAGTGCCTGCCGCGCCTCACCTCGCTCGGCCTGGCGTAGTCGACCAGGTAGAGATCGCCCGCGGTCACCCGATGCATGCCGCCATGATCCATCCAGGTATTGGAGGATCGGCGCATCAGGTCGATGGTGACGTCGTCGCAACCGTCGATGCGGCATCGTTCGGGTGAGCGGACGGCAACAACGGCTTCGGAAGCGAACTCGATCAGCTCCAGGCCATCGCCCACGATCCGGCGCATGCGCCCGCGAAACGGGTCGGCGGTACCCTCGACGCCAAGCGGCACCATGCGCCGCATCACCCCCTCGCGCCAGTAGGCCAGCCGCTGGTTGGCGGGCACGCCGTCGGTGGTGTGAACGAGCAGCTGGCCTTCCTCACCCAAGGCGAGCCTCGCGGGGTGTCTTTCCGTAGCGTCGCTTGAACATGCGCGTGAAGGTCGGCACGTCGGTGAAGCCGCTCAGCAGCGCGACATCGCTGATCGTCATGGCGATGCTCTCGGCGGAGCAGAGCATGCGCAGCGCACGCTCGAGGCGCGCCTGCCATACGGCCGCGGCGACGCTGCGGTCATGGCGGGCGAACAACCGATAGAGCGTGGCGCGCGAGCACCCGACCGAGAGCGCGATACGGTCGGGCGACAGGTCCTGATCGGCGCAGGCGCGGTCGATCACCGCGCACGCCGCCTGGTAGAGACCCTCGCCGAACTGGTCGGGGTCAGCCGCGCCGAAGCGACCGGCCTGCAGGATGGCCAAGGCCATCTCGGCCGCGGCATTGGTCGCGACCACGCGATCCTGCGCCGTCATGTGCGGCGCCTCATCGAGCGTGGTCGTCATGTGAGCGCGCAGCACCGCAGCGAGGCCGCGCGCCGGCACGCGACGGCCAGCCAGCGCCGACAGATCGTCGCCCAGGGCCTCACGCACGCGCCGCCGCGACAACACGATGCCGCTGGCGCGGTGGCGCGTCAGCTCCGTCTTGAAGGGCCGCGCGTAGTCGACCAGATAGAGATCGCCGGCACGCAGCTTGCGCTGGCCGTTGTGGGTGAGCCTGGACGTGCCGTAGCGCAGCAGCTCGAACGCGATGTCGTCGCCGCCGTCGAAGCGCGTGCGGCCCGGAGACCGGCCGGAGACCACGGCGCCGGCGGCGTGCTCGATGAGCTCGACCTCGGCGAGCACGATGCGGCGCAGGTGGGCCTGGAACGACTGGCCGCGCTCCGGCACCTCCGGCCGTGTGCGACGCAGCACCACGTCGCGCCAATAGTCGATGCGCTCGCGGGCGGCCACGCCGTCCGTCGTCAGGTCGACCAGACGGCCATAGGCCTGAGACGCCTGGACAAGCATTAAGTCCCCAAATTGAGACGGCCGACTCTCACAGCCGCATATCCCCGCTGCAATAATGCCACGGTCCGCGGGCTCGGGGGAGCAGAAGTGGTGGGCGGACGCAGGCTTCAGGGAGACGGGGAGTCCATGCCAATCAGGGCCTTAGGCTCCGCAGCCGTCAGGAATTCGTCAGGATTCGCCCTTTGCGCGTCCATCGAGCTTCAGCGTGCGCAGGATCTGCTCGAAGCGCGGATCGCCATGGAGCGACCGGAAGCACGGGTTCTGGGCGGTGAAGCACAGGTACGTGGTCCGCGCCCTGACGCAGTGCTCGAGGGCGTCGAGAGCGCGACCCGGCTCGCCGACCGCCACCCATTGCTGGGCGGCACCCTCCCAGCGGTTGGTGCGTTCGAGCAGGCCGATCCAAACGATCATCGCCTCGCGCCAGCCCTTGGTGCGGGCCAGCGCCTCGACATGCTCGGCCATGCCCTCGGCGACGGCGAGCCCGCGCAGCGTGGTGAGACGCTCAGCCATCGCCTCGTCGCGTCGGCCGAGCTGGTCGAGGATCATCATGCGGCCGTAGTGCGCACGGGTGGACGCCGGCAGGACCTTCAGGCTGTCGCCCACCGCCGCGAGCGCCCGGTCGGCCTGGCCTGCCATCCAGTAGACGATCGCCAGATGCTGCAGCGTCTCGACGCTGCGCGGGTCGAGCCGCTGCGCCTGCTCCATGGCGTCGATCGCTTCGTCATGGCGGCCCATTGCGCTCAGGAACTGGCCGTAGGTGCCGAGCGCTTCGACCGAGCTGGCATTGAGGGCGACCGCATGGGCGAGGTCGGCCTCGGCACCGTCCCAGTCCCAGTCGTACTCCATCTTGACGCGGCCGAGTGCCGCCCAGGCCTCGGCCAGCCCCTCGTCGAGGGCGATCGCCCGCTGGGCATGCCGGCGCGCCATCGGCATGGCCTCGTCGACCTGCAAGGGCCGCAGCATCGCCGTCGACGCCATCAGCAGGTAGGTCGAGGCGAGCCCGGCGTGCGCCATGGCGTAGTCGGGATCGAGCACCAGCGCCTGCTCGAACAGGGTGAGCGCCTTGATCAGCGGCAGGCGCGTGAACGGTTTCAGATGGGCCCGCGCCTCGAGCTGCAGGAAGTAGGCCTCGGCCGCCCGCGGGCGGTAGCTGTGCACGTCCTCGTCGACGAGCGAGGGCGATTGCGGCAGCGACGTCGCGACGCGCGCGGCGATGGCGTCCTGCAGGGCCGACGGGTCCATCGGCGCCTGCTCGAAGCGCTCGCTCCATTCGGTGCGGCCACTCGCCACCTCGATCAGGCGTACTTCGACGCGCAGGCGCTCGGCGCTGCGCTGGACCGAGCCCTCGAGCAGGTGTTCCACGCCGAGCGAGCGGGCGCCGGCCAGGTCCTCGACGGCGTCGACCGGCGAGATGGTGACGCCGGGCACGCCGCTCAGCGCCGTGGTCACGGCGTCGGCGATGCCGACCCCGAGATAGCTGTCGGCCTCGGCCAATTCGGGCGTCGAGAAGGGCCGCACGGCCAGCGTCTTGGAGGTGGCGACGGGCGGTGCGCCCTCGGCCTGCGGGCCGGCCGCCGGCAGCACGCGGACTGGTGCTGCCAGGCGATAGCCCTCGCGCGACACCGTCTCGATCAGGCTGGCCGACCCGTCGCCCAGCGCCTTGCGCAGGGTCGACATATGAACGGTGAGTGTGCGGTCCTCGACCACGATGTTGGGCCACAGCCTGGCCCGGAAGGTGTCGTGCGACACCAGGCGTCCGCCGGCGTCCGCCAGCATCAGCAGGATCTGCCAGGCCTTTCCGGGCACGGCCATCCGTTGGCCGTCGCGCGTCAGGCGGCGTCCCGCAGTGTCGAGGATGAAAGGACCGAACGCGTAGACCGACATGCCAGGCGGCTTCGCCCATTCGTGAAACGTGCAGGTTGCCGAGGCGCCGCCGCGCGCGGCGCGGCGCATCGTAGCCACCCTAATCTGCCCGCCAAGGCGTTGCAAACACGGGTTTTTTCCTCATCGGGCTGCTTTGATCCGGAGGCTGAACATTCGTCTTGATCCTTTCTTGACGCCACAACGCACACCCCGCGCAGGTAAAAAGTCCTGGGCAGGGTCGTGCAAGGTCTTGAGGCAGAGCATGGCATTGGGGGCACTTGTTGGGAGGCCGGGTCGGTCCAGCCGCCGTCGCTTTGGGGGCGATGGCGGCTGGCGGTCCGCTTTGCTGGCGCTGCTCTCGGCGATGGCGCTCCCGACGCTTGCCGGGGAGGCCCTGGCCCAGCAGGACCCTGCCGCCAATCCTCCGTCCGCCACTCCCAAGCCAACCGAGAAGGTCGTCTCCATCAGCGGCAATCCGGCAGCCACCGACATCGGGATCACCGGCACCGGCTGGCTCGGCCGTAAACTCGGGCTGAAGGACGAGTGGGGCGTGAAGCTCGGCGGCCTGTGGCTCGCCGACACCAACGTCGTGGTCGCCGGCGGCGCCCAGCCCGGCGGGTGGACCAACAACCAGGCCCTGGTCGTCGGCCTCAACGTCGAAGCCGAGAAGCTCGTTGGCTGGCGCGGCGCGTCGTTCGGCGTCCAGTTCCTGCAATTCAACGGCGCCGAGACCAACCAGCAGGCGGGCAGCATCGCGGGCTACAACAGCATCGTCAGCACGCTGCCGCTCAACCGCACCGAGATACTCGAAGCCTGGTACCGGCAGGAGATGGTGCCGGACGTGCTGTCGATGCGGATCGGCCGAAGCATGCCGTCCTACGATTTCGGCAACGTCTCGCGGCCCGTCGCACTCGCCGATCCGGACCAGAACATTCCGGCCGTGACCGCGCTCCTCTTCTCTCCGGTCTTCGTGAACCCCTCGATGATCGGCGCGATGTTGGGCTTCTACAATCCGGGCAATGGCGTCACGATCAATTTCACGCCGACGAAAAACTTCTACGTCAATTTCGGCGTCTATGACGGCAATCGGGCGCGCGGCGTGCAGACCGGCCTCGTCGGGCCCGAGTTCAACGGCTACTGGTTCAATATCGGCGAGGTCGGCGTCAACTGGCTGCTCGGCGAGGGCCACCATCCCGGGCAGTTCGCCGTCGGCCTGTGGCGACAGACCGGCGTGCTGTCGTTCGGCGGCGTCAGCGAGGACGGCACCGGCGGCTTCTACCTGTACGGCTCGCAACGCGTCGCCTACGGCGTCAATCCGGGGGTGCACAACTCGTCGATCTCGGTCTTCTACCAGTTGGGCGCCAACGCCTCGCAGACGCTGCCGATGAGCCAGTACTTCGGCGGGGGCATCACCGGCTTCGGCCTGATCGGCAACCGCGCCGCCGATTCAATGGGCTTCGGCGCGGGGGTGTCCAAGATGAACCCCAATCTGTTCACTCGCCCGTACGAGCTGATGTTCCAGGCCTACTACCAGGCGCATATTTGGGAATCGATCTTCCTGCAGCCGACCATCAGCTACATACCAACGCCGGGCCTGTCGGCGACACTGCCCGGTGCGCTCGCGGGGACCCTGCGACTGACCGTGCTTTTCTGATGCGTAACAATCACGTGGACGGCCCATCAGGGGCCATGAATGGAGGACTGATGAAAAGACGACTGTTGACCGCCGCCGCGGGACTCCTCGCGGCCGGCCTTGCCGCCGGGACGGCGTCGGCGCAGGCGCCGACCAACCTTCCCGAATATCTCGCCAACATCTCGGGCAACACGCCGTCGTCGCCGGGCGACATCTCCACGCGCGACCTGCTGCAGCTCGATGTCGGGATGTTCTCGCTCTACGACAGGGCGTCGACCATCTATCGCCGCAACATCCTGGCCAAGCATCCCATCATCCTGGCGATGTTCACCGGCGAGGGCGGCCGGATGATGCTCTATCGCCCGGGCCAGGCCCCGATCGACGCACCCAAGGTGCCCAAGGTCTACCAGATCCTGAAGTCGACCGGGCACAGCACCATGGCGCTGAGCCAGGTCGTCATCCCGTCGGTCAACAACAAGGACGACAAGCGCTGGATCGCGCCGATGGCGGCCTATCGCGTCCAGATGAAGACCGCGCTGGACGGCCTCGACGCCAACACCGACCTCCAGGCCGACTGGAAGCCGGCGGTGAAGGAGATCCTGACCAACAACGTCGCCTACATGGACGCCTGCCTGGCCAAGGGCGAGGTCACGCTCGACGACCTGACCGCCTTCGCCAAGAAGCAGGCGGCCAACATCAAGCTGATCATCAACTGGGCGGCCTCCACCCAGGTCAAGCACTGGATGGGCGTGATGGACGAGTGGTCGGCGATGCTCGGCCCCGACCTCGCCAAGACCTATGCCGCGTCGAACACGATCTACGTGGCGCGCCAGAACAACGTGCTGTTCTCGGTGCTCGCCCAGTATTTCGGCGCCGACGCGATCAACGACCGGCTGATGCTGATCGAGACGATGGGCTTCTTCACGACGCCCGACGAGATGCTGGTCTCGATGACCCGCATCATCGGCGACCGCTCGGTCGGCCAGCTGTTCTTCGGCAACTACCACATCATGGACTACGAGCTGATGGGGGGCGATGGCCGCAAGACCATCATCGCCGAGATGCAGAAGCGCGGTAAGCAGCCCACCCTGGGGCCCGCCGTGCCGTTCGGCTCCAAGCAGTGGCCGACGCTGATCACGACGGGCCCCGGCCCGACGTCGCTCGACGACCTGAAGTAGACATCGACACGCTGACGGGGCGGGCACCATCGCCCGCCCCCGACAAGAAACGACTGCGCAAGAGGGATGGCATGAATCTCAATACGATCGTCGAGGTGAAGCGGCCGAAGTCGTTCGAGGACATCGAATGGCGCGACGGCCACGCCTTCCTGGGAGGCGGCACATGGCTGTTCTCCGAACCCCAGGTGACCACGGACACGCTGGTCGACCTCCAGCAGCTCGGCTGGCCGCCGCTCACCGTGAAGCCCGAGGGGCTCGAGATCGCGGCGACCTGCAAGGTCGTCGAGCTGCACGACTTCAAGGGCCCGCCTGAGTGGAAGGCCGTGCCGCTGTTCGACAAGGCGATCGACTGCTTCCTGATGTCGTTCAAGATCTGGAATGCGGCGACCGTCGGCGGCAACGTCGTGATGTCCCTGCCGGCCGGCGCCATGATCTCGCTGACCGCCGCTCTCGAGGGCATCTGCACCCTGTGGCCGCAAAACGGCAAGCCGCGCCAGGTGCCGGTCGTCGACTTCGTGACCGGCATGCACACCAACGTCCTGCAGAAGGGCGAGCTCTTGCGCTCGATCCTGCTGCCGGCCTCGGCGCTGAAAAAGCGCTTCGCCATCCGGCAGGTGTCCCTCACCCACTTCGGCCGCTCGGCGGCGCTGATTATCGCCACCGTCAACGACGACGGCAGCGACTTCCTGCTGACCGTCAGCGCGGCCACGCCGCGGCCGGTGCACATCCGCTTCAAGAAGACGCCGTCGGCCACCGAGCTGCACCAGGCGATCGACCAGCAGCTGCCGCCGGGCTCGTGGTTCAACGATGTCCACGGCTCGGCGCCCTACAAGCGTCACATCACTTTCTACCTGGCCGAACAGATTCGCGCGGAGCTGTCATGAGCAAATACGAGGTCAATGGCCGCCCGTACTCGGCGGAACCCAAGCCCGGCCAGTGCCTGCGCACCTTCCTGCGCGACCTGGAAGTCTTCGGGGTCAAGAAAGGCTGCGACGCCGGCGACTGCGGCGCCTGCACGGTGTGGGTGGACGGCCATCCGTTCCACTCCTGCCTGGTGCCCGCCTTCCGCGGAGAAGGCAAGAAGATCACCACCATCGAGGGCCTGTCGCAGAACGGCAAGCTGCATCCCATCCAGCAGGCCTTCCATGACGCCCAGGCCTTCCAGTGCGGCTACTGCGCCGCCGGCATGATGATGACGACGGCCTCCGCCGCGTTCGACGAGGCCCACAAGGCCGACCTGCCGCATGCGCTCAAGGGCAACATCTGCCGCTGCACCGGCTACCGCTCGATCGTCGATGCGCTGCACGGCAAGAAGAACATCGAGGACGACGTCGCCGGCAAGGCGCTGGGTGCCAGCCTGGCCAACCCCTTCACCGACGCCATCCTGACGGGCAAGGCCCACTACACAATGGACGTCGCGATGGAGGGGATGCTGCACCTCAAGGTGCTGCGCTCGCCGCATGCCCATGCGCGGCTGAAGAAGATCGACAAGAAGAAGGCGCTCGCCGTGCCCGGCGTCGTCGCCGTCTACACCTGGGAGGACGTGCCGCGCCGGCTCTACAGCACGGCGCTGCACGAGGACCATCTGGTCGATCCCGACGACACCTACATGCTGGACAACGTCGCCCGCTTCGTCGGCCAGCGGCTGGTCGCGGTGATCGGCGAGACCGAGGCGGCGGCCGAGGCCGGCGTGCGCGCTGTCGAGATCGAGTACGAGCTGCTGCCAACGGTGTTTGATCCGGTGGCCGCGATGGAGCCGGGCGCGCCGATCCTCCACCACAAGGACGAGGTCGTCACCGACAACGGCAACATCTTTGCCACCCTGCAGGGCGAGATCGGCGACATCCACAAGGGCTTCAGGGAAGCCGAGGTGATCCACGAGAACACCTACTCGACCTCGCGCGTGCAGCACGTGCATCTCGAGACCCACGGTTCGATCGCCTACAAGGGCAAGGACGGCCGTTGGCACGTCCGCACCAGCTCGCAGGGTCCGTTCGCTGCCCGTACCAAGCTCGCCTACCTGATGGGCGTGCCGGCCGCGCAGATCCACGTCTACACCGAGCGCGTCGGCGGCGGCTTCGGCGGCAAGCAGGAGATGGTGTCGGAGGACCTGCCGCTGTTTGCCACCATGAAGCTCGAGGGCCGCCCGGTGAAATGGGAGTGGACGCGCGAGGACGAGTTCATCGGCGCGACGACCCGGCACCAGATGACGACCAAGGTCAAGATCGGCGCCAAGAAGGACGGCACCTTGACCGCGCTCGACGTCTCGGTGGTGTCCAACACCGGCGCCTACGGCAACCATGCCAGCGAGACCCTGGCCGCCGCGATGGCGAGCCCATTCGCGGCCTACCGCTGCGAGAACAAGAAGGGTATCGGCCGCGTCGTCTACACCAACATGATCCCGGGCGGCGGCTTCCGCGGCTATGGCGCCTCGCAGACCACCTTCGCCATGGAATGCGCCATGGACGAGCTGGCCAAGGTCCTCGGCATGGATCCGTTCGAGATCCGCCGCAAGAACGTGGTGCGGCCGGGCGACAACGTCGAATCGATCTGGATGGAGCCGAGCGACGCGAGCTTCGGCAGCCACGGCATCGACCAGTGCCTGGAGATTGTCCAGCGCGAGCTGACGAAGGGCAACGGCGTCAAGAAGCCGGACGGCGACGACTGGCTCGAGGGCACGGGTGCGGCGCTCGCCATGCTCGAGTGCGGCCCGCCGACCGAGCACCGCTCGGGCGCCGAGATGAAGCTCTTGGCCGACGGCACCTATCATCTCGCCTGCGGCTCATCGGAGATGGGCAACGGCATCACCACGGCGCACAAGCAGATGGCCGCTTCCGTGGTCGGCGTGCGCGCCGCCGACATCGACCTCATCAATGCCGACACCGACCGGACGCCCTACGACACCGGCACCTTCGCCAGCACCGGCACGGTGGTGGCGGGCAAGGCGGTGATGATCACCGCCGAGGCGATGAAGGCCGACATCCTCGACTTCGCCTCGCGCTTCACCAAGACGCCGATCGAGCAGTGCCGCCTCGACAAGGACGCGGTGATCTGCGGCAACAAGCGCATCCCGCTCACCGAGCTGCATGCCGAGGGCGCCAAGCTCAACCACCGCTTCACGGTGAGCCGCAAGGCCTACCTGTCGCCGCGCACCATCGCCTTCAACGTCCAGGGCGTGCGGCTTGCGGTGCACAAGGTGACCGGCGAGGTCCGCATCCTGCACAGCGTGCACGCGGCCGACATCGGCCGGCCGATCAACCCCATGCAGTGCCGCGGCCAGCTCGATGGCGCGGTTGCCATGGGCTACGGCTGGGCGCTGATCGAGAACATGGTCCACGACGAGGGCCACATGGTGAATGCGCAGCTGCGCAACTGCCGCGTGCCGGCCTTCGCCGACACGCCGCACACCGACATCTTCTTCGCCGACACGGTCGATGCCATCGGTCCCCTGGGCGCCAAGTCCCAGGGCGAGTGCGGCATCAACCCGGTGGCGCCGGCGGTGTCCAATGCGCTCGCCAATGCGACCGGCGTGCGCTTCGCCCACCTGCCCTTCACCGCGGACCGCCTGTTCTCGGGCGGACTGACCAGGGCCAAATGACCGTCAGCATCGTCACCCAGACCAGCGTGCGGCCGGAGAAGTCCGAGGACTTCGCACGCTGGCAGGGCGAGACCAGCAACATGGTCTCGAACTTCCCGGGCTTCGTCGAGCAGCGCTTGATGCCGCCCAACCCGCCGCTGCAGGTCGACTGGGTCATCCTGCAGCGCTTTCATTCCATGGAGGATGCGCAGCGCTGGCTGGCCTCGGCCGAGCGCCAGACGCGCATCGACGGCGCGGCGCCGTTCCTGGTCGGCCGCGACGACGTCCATATCGTTCGCGACGACGAGGGCGGCCGCAAACCGGCTCCGGTTTCCGCCGTCATCAGCACCCGCGTAAAGCCGGGCAAGGACGCCGAGTACCGCCTCTGGGAGCGCAAGACCGCCGCCGCCCAGTCCAAGGCGCCGGGCCTGCAGGGCTACCGCTTCGAGCCGCCGGTACCGGGCGTCCAGGACGACTACGTCGCCATCCTGCGCTTCGACAGCCAGGCCAACCTGCAGGCCTGGCTCGACTCGCCCGTGCGCAAGCAGCTGATCGAGGAAGCCGAGCCGCTGACCGAGGAGTTCCATGCCCGCCTGGGCACTGGCTTCGAGCAGTGGTTCCGCGACGAGTCCGGCGCGCCGGCACCCTGGGCCATTTGGAAGATGGATTTCATCGTGCTGCTGTTGCTCTACCCCATCGTCTTCCTGTGGGGAGTCTACGCCGGCACGCCGATCCTGCAGAACAAGCTCAACCTGCCGTTTGCCGTCAACCTGTTCATCGGCAACATCTTCAGCGTCGGCCTGACGGGCTTCATGGTGCCCTGGGTGGCCAACCACATGGGCTGGTGGATGAGCCCGAAGAAGAACGTGTTGCGGGCCAATATCCTCGGCGCCCTGCTCGTCTGCGCCATCTACGCCGCATGCATCTGGGTCTTCTGGAAATTCTTCTGACGGTACACAGCGAAGCACACTCATGAACAAGCTCATCAAGGGCAAGATCGGCGAAAAGAAGTAGCTGTCCTGAAAGCCCGGGCCGCGTGAGCGGTTACGCTACCGGGCCGCGAGCAGACGAGCGTGTACGGGCCTGAGCTGCGTAACCTGCGCTATCTCCATTCAGGCCTTCTGGAGTTCTTCCGACGTCACTGCTCAAGGAGGCCGCCATGGCAACGCTCGGTCTGCGAGGCACGTTTTTCGACTTCGTCGACGATCCTTGGAAGCATGTCGGCCAGGAGGCGGAAGCGGCGCGCTTCCACGCCGACGGGCTCCTGGTGGTCGAGGACGGGAAGATCGTCGATTTCGGCGACCACGCGAAAGTCGCGCCGCGCCATCCGGGCCTCGCCGTCACTGAGATCCGCGACCGGCTGATCCTGCCGGGCTTCATCGACGGCCACATCCACTTCCCGCAGACCCGCGCGCTCGGCGGCTTCGGCGAGCATCTCTTGCCGTGGCTGACGAAGTGGGTGTTCCCGGAGGAGGTCAAGTACAAGGACCGCGCCTATGCCCGCGAGGGCGCGCGGCGCTTCTTCGACAACCTGCTGGCGGCCGGCACGACCACCTGTCAGGCGTTCACCATCGCCGCTGCTGTCGCGACCGAGGAGCTGTTCGACGAGGCGGCGCGGCGCAACATACGCCTGATTGCCGGCGTCACCGGCATCGACCGGGTGGCGCCGGCCGACTGCGTCGGCAGCCCCGACGACTTCTACCGCGACAGCAAGCGGCTGATCGCCCGTTACCACGGCCAAGGCCGCAACCTCTACGCCATCACGCCGCGCAACGCGCACGTCGCGACGCCCGAGCTGATGGCCGCCTGCGAGCGCCTGAAGCGCGAGCACCCGGACTGCTGGGTCAACACGCACCTGTCGGAGACGACCGGTGAATGCAAGGACATGAGCAAGTTCTATCCCGACAGCGCCGACAACCTCGCGGTCTACGAGAAATACGGCCTGGTCGGCCCGAAATTCTCGGCCGGTCACGGTGTCTGGCTGAGCGACGAAGAATTCCGCCGGCTGGCCGCGAGCGGCTCGGCGGTCGTCTTCTGCCCTGCTCCAACCTGTTCCTCGGCAGCGGCCTGTTCCGCCTGGGCCACGCCGCGGATCCCGCGCTCGGCCTGCGTCGCGTGTTCGGCTGCGATATCGGCGGCGGCAATCGCTTCTCGATGCTCAACGTCCTGGACGATGGCTACAAGGTCGGCATGCTGAACCACGGTACGGTCAAGGACCCGGCCGAGGCCGAACGCAACAAACTGTCGGCCTATCGCGCCTTCTGGTCGATCACACTCGGTGGAGCAGAAGGTCTTTACATCGACGAATTCGTCGGCAATTTCGCTCCAGGCAAGGAAGCCGACCTGGTCGTGCTGGACTGGAACGCCGGCCAGGCGGCGCAAGCCTGGCACCAGTCGCTCAATCTTGGAGAGAGGAGCCCGACAACTATGCAGCAGGCCTCCGACCTGCTGTTCGGCATCATGATGGTGGGAGACGACCGCTCCGTGGCGGAAACCTGGGTCATGGGCAACCGCCTGTATGCAAGGCCATGACTCGGGTGCGAGCAACCGCTCCCGTTGACGAGGCCGGGACGGCAGCCAAGAGACCGTAATTTCGTATGTTGATCGGCTGACCTGCGATTTGCTGTAGCCTCAGGAGCGGGCTCGGCTATGATTCGGCCATGCCCAAGGTTCTCTCCGCCGCGGACGTGGCGAACTACCGTCGGGACGGCTTCCACTTTCCCGTGAGCGTGCTGTCGTCGGCCGAGGCGCGATCCTACCGCGACCGGCTGGAGGCGAACGAGCGCACGCTGGGCGGGCCGCTCAGCGGCAACATGCGCCAGAAGCCGCACCTGCTGTTCACCTGGGCCAACGAGCTGGCGCGACATCCGAAGATCCTCGACGCCATCGAGGACGTGATCGGGCCCGACATCCTGTGCTGGAGCACGACCTTCTTCACCAAGGAGGCGCACTCGCCGTCCTTCGTGTCGTGGCACCAGGACGCGACCTACTGGGGGCTCAGCACCAACGACGTCATCACCGCCTGGGTGGCCTTCGCCGATGCGCCGGTCGAGAGCGGCGCCATGAAGTTCTGGCCGGGCAGCCATCTCAAGAACCAGATCGAGCATCGCGATACGTTCGCGACCGACAACCTGCTGACGCGCGGCCAGGAGATCGCCGTCGACGTGCCGGCCGGCCAGGGCGTCGACGTGCCGCTCAAGGCGGGCGAGATGTCCTTGCACCACGTGCTGCTGGTGCACGGCTCGGGCCCCAACAGCACGGCCGACCGGCGCATCGGCTACGCCATCCGCTACATCCCGCCTCATGTTCGCCAGATCAAGGCGCGCGACTCAGCGATGCTGGTGCGCGGCAGCGACCGCTACGGCAATTTCGACGTCGATCCTGCGCCCAAGCGCGATCTCGACGAGGCCGCGCTGGCGGCCCACCAGGCCGCCGTCGAGCGCTCGGCCAAGGTGCTGTACGACGGTACCCAGAGTTCGTTCCGTGCCTAGCCGGCGCCTGGTTCTCGCCGCGTTCGCCGCGCTGCCCGCCCAGGCGTGGGCCCAGGGACAGGAGCCGGGAAAGAGCGAGGTTCCGAAGGACACGGTGACGCCCGAAGCGTTTTTGCGCGACATCTACACGCCCTATCCCAACCAGGATTTCAAAGGCCAGCCGTTCTGGCAGGTCGACCGCTTCTTCACGCCAGACCTCGCTCGCGCCATCGAGGCCGACATGCGCGAAGCCAAGCGGCGCGGCGAGGTGCCGAGGCTCGACGGCGATCCCTTCGTCGATGCCCAGGACTGGGACATCGCCAAGCTCGCCATATCGGTGAAGACCGAGGGGCCCCACGCGGTTGGCATGGTGAGCTTCGAGAACCAGGGCAAGCCCACGGAGATCAAGCTCGACCTGGTGCGCACCGGCATGGGCTGGCGCATCGCCGACATCAAGTGGCCGAGCGGGACGCTGAGCGAGCTTTATAAGAAGTAGTAGTCGACCAGACCCGCTGTCATCCCGAGGGCGAAGCCCGAGGGACCTTTAAGGCAGCAGGGAAAGGTCCCTCGCTGCGCTCGGGATGACAGTATTGTCGTCGGCAGCGCAGCGCGTCAGTGCCGCCAGCTCGTGTCGATCTTGTCGATCTTGCGGATGAGGGCCGCGAACTCGAGGTCGCCGAGGCCGCCCGATTCCCTCTCCGAAAAGGAGTCCATGTCGGCACCCGACTTGGCCGCCAGGTTGTCGCCCAGGATGTTGAGCGTGCCGGCGGCGCCGGCATCGACCTGGATCTGGCAGGCGCGCTCGAGGCGATAGAGCCGGATGAACGCCTCGGGCACGGTGCGGCCCGTCGTCAGGACGCCGTGGTTGCGCAGCATCATCGCCTGGTTGTTGCCGAGGTTGTTGAGTAGCCGGCCGCGCTCGTCGAGATCGAGGCTGGGCCCTTCGTAGTCGTGATAGGAGAGCTTGCCGTGGAACGCCGTCGAGGCCATCGAGATCGGCAGCAGCCCTTCCTTCAGCGCACACACCGCCATGCCGGCGCGGGTGTGGGTGTGCATCACCACCTTGTGGCGCGCCTGGTGGGCCATGTGGACGGCCGAGTGGATGACGAAGCCCGCGTAGTTCACCGGGTACTTCGACTCGCCGACGTTGTTGCCGTCGAGGTCGATCTTCACCAGGTTCGAGGCCGTGACCTCGTCGTAGTTCAGCCCGAACGGGTTGATCAGGAAGTGCGCCTGCTCGCCCGGCACGCGCGCGGTGAGATGGCCGTAGATGAGCTCGGTCCAGCCGAAATAGTCGACCAGACGATAGGCCGCGGCGAGCTGGCGGCGCAGGATGGCCTCGCCCTCGGCCGGCGGCAGGGAGCCGACGTCGATACCGGTCAGCGGCGCGTCCTGGGCGATGTGCATGTCCATTGGGGGTCCTCCGCGCGGGTTGGGCCAACCTTAGGCCGGGCTTGGCGCGCGGTCATCGCAAATTGTCGGCCGCATGGCTGGGGTTGCGCCAGCGCGGGCCTTCGACTATCAAGCGCGTTCCGGCCTCCGCTCCCTTCGTCTAGAGGCCCAGGACGCGGCCCTCTCAAGGCTGAAACACGGGTTCGAATCCCGTAGGGAGCGCCAACCGGAAGACCCCAAAATACGGATTTTCGCGCTTCGCCGTCTGCTCACGCGTTGTGGAATCCCGCGCGAAAGTACGCGAAGCGGCACCGCGCCTCACGAGCATGGGGGAAGGCCCGGGGGACATCCGACTTGACATAGCTCAATGGCGTCTCCGGCTGTGCAGACGATTCTGTACTCAGGAGGGTGGAATGAGCTTCCAGAAGATACTTATCGCCATCGACGAGGATCCGATCGCGGCTCACGCCGCCGAAGCGGGCATGGAGCTGGCGCGCTCACTTCATGCCCAGGTCGCCCTGACCTATGTCATCGATCCATCGTTGGTCCTCGGCCCCGACACGGGCATCGCCGCGGACGACCTCATTCTCGCCGCCAGGCAGGATGCCGCGCGATTGGTGGCGGACTTCCGCGCCCGCTTGCAAGCCGACGCCCACGTGCTCGCGTTCGTCCCCGTGGGATCGCCTGGATCGGAAATCGTCAAGGCTGCGAAGGAATGGCAGGCCGACCTTGTCGTGATCGGCAGCCACGGTCGGCGGGGCATCACGAGGGCCCTGGTCGGCAGCGTTGCCGAAGCCGTCATGCGCCACGCTCCCTGCCCGGTGCTCGTCGTCCGCGCGAGGGAGTGACGGGCGTTTGCGAGCCGGAAGACGGACCGCCGGCCGCTCAGCGCGACCTGGCGAGCAAAAGGCCGATGGCCAGGAAGAGGCTCCCGAGCAGCGCCGCAAACCAGCCGATCAGCCACACCAACGCCACCATTTCCAGGCGCGGCCAGACCACCAGGGCCACACCGAAAAGAACCGCGCCGGCTCCGTCCAGGGCCAGGATCCAGCCTCCGTCGACGGCCTTGCGCAGCCTCGACGCGGCCCACACCTGCATCGTACCGGCGAGGATCGCCCAGGCGGAAATGATCGCGACAAGGTGTCCGGCGACCTCCTGGGGCGCAACGAGCACGGCGACGGCACAGGCAACGCCGGACGTGCCGACCACGCTCAGCCAGGCCCGCGGCATGCCAGGCTTTGCGCGGATTGCGGCAGCGAGCGCGAGAACGCCATCGACGAAGGAGTAGCCGCCCCACAGGATTGCGAGACCAAGTATGTTGAGCTTGGGCCAGAAAAAGGCGAGGAAAGCAAAGGCGATCGCTGCCAGCCCTCGCCACCGCAGCAGCGAGGCGTGGTCGGCGGCCGCGTCGAGCAGCGGCGCCTCGGCAAAACCGGCGTTTGCCGGTGTTGGTGCCTTGCTCACCGGGTGTTCTCCGCGAGACGGCCACCATTACATGTGCTCAGCGGAACGCCGATGGCGATGCGCTTGTCACCATGCGCCAGGCAGCCGCGATGCCAGGTACCGGTGAACGAGGCACCGCCGATGATCACGATGCCCTGCCCGTTCGGGACGTCGGCCTCGTAGGAACCCTGGTAGCGCTGGCCCGCCGGCCAGTCATAGCGGCCAAATCCTTCCCGCTTGCCGCGTCGGAAGACGCCCTCGAAGCGATCGATCGGCCGTTCGTGCTCGTACCATTGAACGGCGCCGCGACCCTCCTTCCGCCCCGACAGGCAGGCGCCCGACCATGTCACCGTATCCTCGGGATCGGGATGCCAGTCCCACAACCGGCACCCGGCCTGCGGATCGAGCTTCCAGCTGCCGTCCTCGCACGGCTCTGTCCAGCTGATCTGCAACGAATCCGGCTCCGCGACATCGCACGGCTCAGTCCGGATATCGGCTGCAGCAACGGCCAGCGCCGGCAACAGCAGTACAACGAGGCCGCAAGTCGCGGCCGTGCGGGTCGCCGCGCGAATCATTCTGCCGATGCCGGAGCCGTCACCGGAAATAGCCATGATGATACCGTCCTGATCCAGGCGCCCTTGCAAACCGGCGCCTGCATCAAAACAGGTAACCTCATCCGACCCAGTGACGGTATGAGCCAGATCAAGGCGACGTCTCGCGCCAAATTGTCGGTCGCCGCTTTGACCCAGATCATTTGACGGAGAGGCCGTTGCCCTAGGGTGTCGAGCGATCCGCCTTCGAGGAGAAGATCATGTCCTACAAGCACGTCATGTTCCGGTCGGCCGCCCGCGAGAAAGTGCTGCGGGGCGCCAGCCAACTGGCCGACGCCGTGCGCGTGACGCTTGGGCCCAAATCCAAGTCGGTGCTGATTCAGAGAAAATGGGGCGCTCCCCTCGTCTGCAATGACGGCGTCACGATTGCCAAGGAATTCCAGCTCAAGGATCCGGAAGAAAACCTCGGCGCCCAGATGCTGCGGCAGGCGGCAGAGCGCACAGGCGACATCGTCGGCGACGGAACGTCGGGTTCGACCGTGCTGGCGCATGCGATCTTCGCCGACGGGGTACGAAACGTCGTCGCCGGCGCCAGCGCCATCGACCTGAAGCGCGGCCTGGAACGCGCCGCCAGGGTCGCGACGCAGACCCTGAAGACGTTGTCGCGCCCGGTCAGCACGCGCAGGGAAAAGGCGCAGGTCGCCTCGATATCGGCGCACAACGACGACGCCATCGGCGAGATGGTTGCCGACGCCATGGAGAAGGTCGGCAATGACGGCGTGATCACGGTCGAGGAGTCCAAGACCACCGAGACGGTACTGGAGGTGGTCGAAGGGATGCAGTTCGACCGCGGGTTCATCTCGCCCTACTTCATCACCAGTCCCGAACGCATGGAGGCCATCCTGGAGGATGCCCGGCTGCTGCTGTGCGACCACAAGATCGCCGCGTTGAAGGACCTTATCCCGCTGCTCGAACAGGTCGCCAAGGCGGCGCGGCCCCTGCTCGTCATCGCCGAGGACGTCGAAGGCGAGGCGCTTGCCACCCTTATCGTCAACCAGCTGCGCGGCGTGCTGAAGAGCTGCGCGGTCAAGGCGCCGGGATTTGGCGACCGCCGCAAGGCGATGCTGCAGGATATCGCCGTTCTTACCGATGGGCAGGTCATATCGGAGGAGCTCGGGCTCAAGGTCGAGGGCGCCCTGCCGGTCAATCTCGGCGTCGCCAAGCGCGTCGTCGTCGACAAGGATACGACGACCATCATCGGCGGCGGCGGCGACAAGGCTGCCATCGATGGTCGCGTGGCGGCGATCCGGCGCGAGATCGAGGATTCGACCAGCGACTACGACAAGGAGAAGTTGCGCGAGCGCCTCGCCAAGCTGTCCGGCGGCGTCGCCGTGATCCGCGTCGGCGCCCCGGTCGAATCCGAAATGAAGGCGAAGAAGGAGGCGCTCGACGATGCCATAAGCGCCACCAAGGCTGCCGTCGCCGAGGGCATCGTGGCAGGTGGCGGCCTGGCGCTGCTGAAGTGCACCGAGGCGGTGGCACGCGAGGAGGCGGCGGCCGAGGGTGACGAACGTACCGGCATCCAGGTGCTGAAACGCGCGCTCGAGGCCCCGGCGCGCCAGATCGCCGAGAATTCGGCCGTCGACGGCGGCGTGGTCGTCGCGCGCATGCTCGAAGGCAAGGGCAACTACGGCTTCGATGCGGCCCAGAAGCGATACGTGGACCTGGTCGAGGCCGGCATCGTCGATCCGACGAAGGTCGTTCGCATCGCCCTGGAGAACGCCGTTTCCGTGGCGAGCACGTTGCTGTTGAGCGAAGCGACCATGACGGAGGTCGAGGACGAGAAGCGTGAAACGCCCGCCGAACGGGAGCTTTCTCCGCTGTAACTGGCCCTGCCGGGCCAAGCCCGACCGTGACCGAGGTCGTCGTCATCATGCCCGCCGTCGACTTGGCGACCCCGGCCAAGTCCGTGCAGCCCGGCCACAAAATTCGCACCTTCGGGGAGCGCTACGATGCGGGCGGCGGCGGCATCAACGTCGCCCGCGTCATTTCGGAACTGGGCGGGAAACGCTAACTTTTCAGGTCCGGAACTCACATCGTCGGACTGCGCCAACATTCGCGAAACTCAGCGATGTCGAAGCCGGTTGGGTGGTGGCAAGTGGCAGCCTGCCACCGGGGGCGCCTTCCGACGTCTATAGCGAAGGCAGCCGGCATCGTCAGCGCACGAGGCGCCAAATTCGCGCTGGATACTTCCGGCGCCGCCCTGAAGGAGTCGCTGAGGTCACCCTGCTGAAGCCAAGTCTCTTGGAGTTGGAGACGATCGTCGGCCAAGAGGTGCGCGGCCTTCCCGGCCCCAACACCTGGTCGGGTCCGGCGCCGCCCGGATGGTGGCACTCACTTTGGGCGCCGGCGGCGCAATCCTTGCCACGGCGGAGCAGGTCATCCACGCGCCTGCCGTTTCGGAACGGACCGGTGTCGGCGCGCGCGACAGCTTTCTCGCGGCCTGGTCTTCGGCCTTGCCGGGCGACGAATCGCCGAGGACGCGCTGCGGTTGGCCCTGCATGCGGCGCTTCCGCGGTCCAAGGCATCGGGACAGCCCAGGTCCGGCGCGCTGCCGTCGAGTCGCTCCTGGCGTAGACCACGGCAACAAAAGCCCTCTTACCACGGATGGCTTGCCTAATGCCCGCCGGCAGGCGACTGTCGCCAGCGAGCTGACAAACCAGACAAACCCGTGCCGTCCTTGGACTTCGCTGCCCCCTCCATACGCCGATCGACACTCCCTGGCATCCTGACCGACCTCGCCCTGCTGGTACTAGGCGGCGGCGCGCTGCTGATCGCCATCGTGCTGTGGTTCGACAACGCCCAGGGTGGGCTGACGGGCAACGGCGTGTTCAAGAGCCTGGAGCTCAAGCCCTGGGTCACCGACCCGGGCAACGCGCCGCTCTATCCCTCGAACTACCTGTTCTACCCGCTCTACGGCGCGCTCTGCCGCCTGCTCGACCTTTTGGGCGTCTTCACCGGCGATCCGCGGCGGCAGATGACCATCCTCAATGCCGCGAGCTGTGCGCTCAGCCTCGGCATCATCTACCTGCTGATCCGCAACCTGACGGGTATCCGGCTGGTGGCGCTGCTGGCGGCGTGGTTCCACCTCGCCTCGAGCTTCGTGATGTTCCTCGCCATCATCAACGAGGACATCATGCCGAGCTACACGGTGCTGCTGGCGGCGATGGCGCTGGGCGCCGTCTGGCTGGCGCGGCCGACCGTGGCGCGCGTGGTCGCGGTGTCCGTGCTGTTCTCGCTCGCCTGGCTGATGGAATGGCGGCTGATGTTCCCCACCCTGCCCGCCATGCTGGTGGCGCTCTGGGTGTGCGAGCCCAACCGGCAGCGGCGGCTCGGCTGGATCGCCCTGTTCCTGGTCGGCATGGTGGCGACGGCCGCGATCGTCGCCTGGGCCTGGCAGGGCCATGCGGGCGCTGTCGACACATTCGACCTGATCTGGACCGGCAAGGCGGTGCGCTCGGTGTGGGCCGGCTTCACCTGGGCCAAGGTCGGCTACATGTGGGACGGCATGGTCGGCTACCTGCTGGGCGCCGGCGTGGCCTCGATCCCCGGCATCCCGGGCTGGGACATCTGGCGCTGGGTCGCCACGGTCTGGATGCTGGCCGTGGCCTTCTTCGCGCTGCCCTTCCTGTGGCGCCACTGGGACGATCCGCGCTCGCGCGCGCTCTCGGCGATCTTCGGCGTCACCTTCGTGGCCGGCGAGGTGTTCAACCTCTACTCCCAGCCGCAGGACCCGCAGATGCAGATCAACGTCATGGCCTGGCTGACGGTCGGCTGGGCGGTGGTGCTGGTCGCCGCGCGCGAGAACCGCCGCTATGGCAGCCGCCTGCTGGCGGGTCTGTCGGGACTGAGCGTGCTGCTGTTCGCCTACAACGTCTGGAGCATCGCCCCGCTGCGCGGCCTGGACAGCGCCTGGGAGAACGCCATCAAGCGCATGGAACGGGAGTCCAATCCCGACCGCACCGTCTGGCTGATGCACGACTTCGACTGGGCCATGGTCTACGGCTCGCTGCACTGGGGCACCAACGATCCCGGCGTCGCGAAGCTCGGCCCGGCGCCGCAGAAGGAGCCCAAGTTCAAGTGGATCGGCTTCACCGGCCAGGTGCTGCGCCACCCCGACTGGAGCGACGAGCAACTCGTCGCCGACCTGCGCAGCCAGATCGATCGCGCGCTCGACCTCGGCTACGACGTATTGGTCATCCGGCTGTGGGACATGGATCCCTACCAGCTCGAGGTCGCGACCGGCATGGTGGCGAGCAGCGAACGCATCCAGGCGCTGCGCCGCATGCTGCGCGAGGATTACGTCGCCAGCCAGGCCTTCATCGATACGGTCGCAGGCGCCGTCGACCGGCTGAAGAAGAGGCCGGGCCGCTAGGATGTCCAAGGACGTCCTGATCGTCGTCGACATGCAGGTTGGCCTGCTCGACGGCCCGCCCAAGCACGATCTCGCCGGCGTGATCCAGCGCATCAATGCGCTTGCCGCCATGGTGCGGCGACAGGGCGGCCTGGTGGTGTGGATCAGGCATTGCGGCAAGGCCGGCGACGACTTCGAACGGGACAGCAAGGGCTGGGCGTTCCTGCCCGAGCTTGTACGCGAGACCGGCGATATCGTTGTCGAGAAGACGCTGAACGACGCCTTCGCCGGCACCGTGCTGCACGACACGCTGCAGCGCCAGGCGCCGGACCGGGTCGTGCTCGCCGGCTGGGCGACCGACTCGTGCGTTGACTCCACCGTGCGGTCGGCCATCTCCCGCGACTACAACGTCGTCGTCGTGAGCGATGCTCATACGCTCAGCGACCGCCCGCACCTCGATGCACCGACCATCATCCGCCATCACAACTGGGTCTGGAGCGACCTTTTGACCAACCGCTCGACCCGCGTCGTGACCACAAGCGAGTTGCTCGCCGAACGGCGCTAGCGCGGACCGCGGGCCAGGTCGCGGTAAACCGCGACCCGGACCGCGGTCCGCGTATGACTACATCGTCGCCTGCTGGATGCGCCGTTCGTCCAGCCCGACCGATCGGGCCGTCTCGACGATGGCGGCCCAGGTGTCGTCGGGCAGCGGCACGCCCTCGGCCTGGCGCTTGGCGCGCATGCGCACCTCGGGCTCGCCGGGCAGCAGGATCTCGCCACCCGCCGCAGCGGGCCTGGAACTCTTCACGAAGGCGGCGTACTTCGCGATGTCCTGGGGGAAGAAGCCCGCCGGATCGAGCACCTTGGGATCGACGTAGAACGACAGCATGCCGTTGGCGAAACGGCCGCGCTTGGGATCGGTGGCGCCGTTGCCCGACAGCGAGCCGCCGAGAAGCTCGCACATGAAGGCGAGGCCCGAGCCCTTGTGGTCGCCGAAGGCCTGGATGGCGCCGGTGCCCTTGCTGTGGTCGCGCGGGCCGGTCGGCGTGTAGTCGCCGTAGAGCAGGTGCGGATCGCTGCCGGACTTGCCGTCGGGTCCGACCAGCGCGCCGTCCGGCACCTTCTTGCCGCCCTGGCTTGCCACCAGCACCTTGCCCTCGGCCACGATCGAGGTGGCGAAGTCGAGCACCAGCGGATCCTGGCCGGGCCGCGGCACGCCCACGCAGTAGGGCGCGGTCGAGAAGCGGCGCTGCACCCCGCCATAGGGCGCCACCAGGACGCTGCCCGAGGCATTGACGAAGTGGATCGACACCAGCCCCGCCTCGGCCGCCATCTCGGCCCAGTCGCCGACGCGGCCGACATGGCCCGCATTGCGCAGGGTCACGGCCGACAACCCGTTCTTGCGGCACTTGTCGATGCCGATGCGCACGGCCTGCGGCGTCACGGTCTGGCCGAAGCCGTACTTGCCGTCGACCACGGCGATCACCGGCGTGTCGACGACGACGTCGACGGTGACGTCGGGCAGCACGGTGCCGTTCTTCTTCTGGGTGGCGTAGCGCGGCACGCGCACCACGCCGTGGCTGTCGTGGCCCGACAAGTTGGCGCTCACCAGGTAGCGGCCGATGCGCCCGCCCTCCTCCGTCGAGCAGCCGGCCGAAGCAAAGATATCCGCGACGAAAGCTTCAAGCGCCTTCGCCTTGATGGTGACTGTCATTTAAACGTTCTTCTTCATGCTCTTCCGGACCGCGGGCCTCCAGGCCCGCTCATGAATCATTGAGGCGGGCCTGGAGGCCCGCGGTCCCATGATCCTACTTCTTGGCCTTCGCCTTCTTCTCCGCCTCTGCGCGCTGCAGGGCGCCGACGTAGCCGCGGTTCCAGGTCGGGTTGATCATGACCTCGTTGATCACGATGTGCGACGGCAGGCAGGCGACGTAGCGGATCAGGTCGCCGACATCCTCCGACTGCGCCATGCGCGCCCGCTCCTCCTTGGTGATGGGGATCGGCCGCTTGTCGAGGATGGGCGTGGCCACCTCGCCGGGGCAGACGACGCAGGAGCGGATGCCGTTGACGCATTCCTCCATGTTGATGGTGTGGCTCATCGCCACTACGCCGTGCTTGGCCGCGGAATAGGCGGCACCGCTCAAGGTCGAGGGATTGCGGCCGGCCATCGACGAGGTGTGGATCAAGACGCCGTCCTTGCGCTTGCGCATCATCGGCAGCACCGCCGACGAGCAGTAGAAGGCGCTCGACAGGTTGCCGTCGATCACCATCTCGGCGCCTGCCGCCGTGAGCTCGTTCCATTTGCGCTCGGGGATGTTGAGCCCGGCGTTGTTCACCAGGATGTCGCAACGGCCGAACTTCTGGTCGATGTCCTTGGCGACGCGGCCGACGGCGGCAGCCTTCATCAGGTCGGCCGGCTTCACCACCGCCTTGCCGCCCGCCTTCTTGATGGTGGCCGCGGTTTCCTCCAGCGGCTCCTTGCGCCGGCCCGTCAGCACGACCGTGGCGCCTTCCCTGGCGAGCGCGATCGCCGCCGCCTGGCCAATACCCGAGCCAGCACCGGTCACCCAGGCGACCTTGCCCGTCAGCGCAGCCATCGATTTCTCCTTGCAAAAGTCAGCGGGCCGGACGGCCCGCCGCCATTAAAGCACCTTGCCGGTACCGTCGTCGATCAGGTGCATGTTGCTGAGATCAGCCCGAAGCTTCATGGGCTTCTCGGCCGTGGCGCCGGCGTTGGGATTGACGCGCCCGCATACCTCCGAGCCCGCGATGGTGAAATAGACCAGCGTCTCCATGCCCATCGGCTCGACGACGTCGATCGGATTCTCGAAGTCGTGCTGGTTGGGTTCGACATGCGGACGGGTCTCAGTGATGTGCTCAGGGCGCAGGCCGAGGACGAGGTTCGCCTTGCCGACATGGGCCGTGTAGCGGCTGGTGCGGTCGGCCGGCACCGGGAAGGAGAGCGTGTCGCTGAGGCGCACGCGCAGCGCGCCCGCCGCCTGCTCGAGATGACAGGGGATGAAGTTCATCGCCGGCGAGCCGATGAAGCCCGCGACGAACTTGGTGATCGGCGAATGGTAGAGGTCGTTGGGCGAGCCGACCTGCTCGATCAGGCCGGCGTTCATCACCACCACGCGGTCGGCCAGCGTCATCGCTTCGACCTGGTCGTGGGTCACGTAGACCGTGGTCGTGCGCACCTTCTGGTGGACCTTCTTGATCTCGGTGCGCATCTGCACGCGCAGCTTGGCGTCGAGATTGGAGAGCGGCTCGTCGAACAGGAACACCTTGGGATCGCGCACGATGGCGCGGCCCATGGCGACGCGCTGGCGCTGGCCGCCCGAGAGCTGCTTGGGCTTGCGGTCGAGAAGCTCGGTGATGTCGAGGATCTGGGCGGCCTGCCTGACCCGCCGCTCGATCTCGTCCTTGGGCGTGCGCTTCAGCTTCAGGCCGAACGACATGTTCTCGTAGACGTTCATGTGCGGGTAGAGCGCGTAGTTCTGGAACACCATGGCGATGTCCCGGTCCTTCGGGGGAACGTCGTTGACGACGTCGCCGCCGATCGCGATGTCGCCGCCCGAGATCTCCTCGAGGCCCGCGATCATGCGCAAGGTCGTGCTCTTGCCGCAGCCCGAGGGGCCGACCAGCACGATGAACTCCTTGTCGGTGATATCGAGGTCGATGCCGCGGACGGCCTGGACCTCGTCGTACATCTTGACGACCTTGCGCAGCGTAACTTGAGCCATTGTCGGTACCTCTTAACCCTTGGTCGCGCCGGCCGTCAGACCCGCAATATAGTAGTCCATGAGGAAGGCGTAGATGATGAGCGGCGGTGCTGCACCCAGCAGTGCGCCGGTCATGATCTGACCCCAGTTGAAGACGTCGCCCTTGATCAGGGTCGTCACGATGCCCACAGGCAGCACCAGCTCGGTGGTCGAGGTGGTGAAGGCCAAGGGATAGAGGAACTGCGCCCACGCCACCGTGAAGCAGAAGATCGTCGCGGCGATGATGCCGGGCAGCGCCACCGGGATGAAGATCTTGGTCAGCGTCTGGATCCAGGTCGCGCCGTCGATCAGGGCGGCCTCGTCGAGCTCCTTGGGGATCGACGCGAAGTAGCCGATCATGATCCAGGTGCAGAACGGCACGGTCAGCGTCGGATAGAGGATGATCAGCGTCCACCAGTGGTTCATCAGCTGGATGTCGAAGGTTTCGTTGAACCAGGCGAACATCTTGAACAACGGGATGAACAGCAGCGTCTCGGGGACCAGGTAGGTCAGGAACACCCCGGTCGCCAGCGTCGCCGAGCCCCAGAACTTCATGCGGGCGAGCGCGAAGGCGGCGATGACGCTGATCGCCATGGTGATGATGACGGTGAGCACCGCCACGATCGCCGAGTTGCGGAAGAAGGTCAGGTAGGTGTTCTGGGTCAAGAGCTCGATGTAGTTCGCCAGGGTCGGCGAATAGACCCACCACGGATTGCTTTCCGCCGAGATCTCCGCGCTGGTCTTCAGCGAGGTGATGAACATGTAGACTGGCGGCGTCAGGAAGAAGATGGCGAACAGGACGAGGAAGAAATACGACCAGCGCAGCGCCCAGCGCCGGTCGCGGCTCACGCTGCCGTATCGGCGCCCCGAGATCGTCGTGGCGGTGGGGGAAGCGATCGTGGCGTTGGCCATCAGACTTCACTCCCCCGCTTGGTGATATCGCGCAGGATGAAGGTCGCGGCCACCGCCAGGATCGGCACCATGAACAGCGACACGCTGGCGCCCAAGGGTATGTCGCCGCTTTCTATGCCCACCCTGAACGCCCAGGTGGCGAACACGTGGGTGGTATTGAGCGGATCGCCCTTGGTGAGCACCCGGACAATGTCAAAGTTGGCGAAGGTGACGATCAGCGAGAACAGCGCGGTGATGGCGATGATGTTGCGCATCATCGGCAGGGTCACGTACCAGATGCGCTGCCACCACGTGGCGCCGTCGATCGAGGCCGCCTCGTAGAGCTGCTCGGGCACCGACTTCAGCGCCGCGAGGTACATGATCATGAAGAACGGCGCGCCGATCCACACGTTCACCAGGATGACCGAGAAGCGCGCCCAGCCGGTCTCGCCGGTCCAGGGAATGCGGTCGATGCCGAAGCCGGCCAGGATCCAGTTGAAGGCCGAGTAGGACGGGTCGAACAGCCACAGCCAGGCGAGCGTGCTCATGGCCGGCGGGATGACCCACGGCACCAGCAGCATGCCGCGCCACTTGCGCTGGCCCTTGCTCGGGATGTTGTGCACGAAGTGGGCGACCACGAAGCCGATGATCGCCTTGAAGATCACCGCGGTGATGGCGAACAGGCAGGACTGGTAGACCACCATCCAGAAGGTTTCGCGGCCGAACAGGAAGTCGAAGTTCCCGAAGCCGACGAACTTGGTCATGCCCTTGTTGAGCATCGCCAGGTAGACGGCGTAGCCCGCCGGATAGGCGACGAGCGTGAGGATCAGCAGGATCAGCGGCAGCGCCATCAGGAAGGCGATGGTCGACTTGCGCTGCATCAGCTTGTGCAGGCTGCTGCGCCCACCCGCAATCGCTACTGGGCCTCTCGCGGCGATGTCTGCCATGACGAACTCCCGGCGTTTTTTTCAGTCTTATTGGTCGTTTGACTTTGCGGGCGCCTTCCACCGGAAGGCGCCCGCCGATCTTGCGTCGTGCGCCTAGTTGCGCATGAAGCCCTCGATCTCCTTGGCCGCCCAGTCGAGCGTCTTGTCCATGGTCTCGCCCTTGGCGAAGCGCACGGCCATCTGGGTCTGGATGCCCTGGGTGTAGATCTGCTCGGCGATCTTGTGTGGCGCGGGGGCCGCGGCGATCGACAGCGTCTGGTGGTTGTGCGGGTTCGGATAGTGATAGAGCGTGCCCTTGGGCGGCGACTCTTCGGCCCACGTCTTGAAGGTGGTGAGCTTTTCGAACGACGGCAGGTCGTAGCCGCCCGAGGCGATCACCATCTTCTCGGCCGCTTCCGGCTGGCTCATCGCGGTCAAGAGGCTCTTGGCCGCCGACTGGTTCTTGCTGAAGCTCCAGGTGCCCCAGAAGAACGGCAGGAACGGACCGAAGCGGCCGGCCGGACCTGACGGGAAGCCGTGTGTCCAGCACTGCTCGGCGACCTTCGGTGCGTCGCGCTTGGCGACCGCCCAGGCCGACGGCGGGTTCATGATCAGCGCCCCCTTGCCCGACACCAGCCACTTGTTGTTGGAAGCGTCGTCCCAGGCCGGCGCGTCTTCCGGCAGGAAGGCGATCAGCTTCTTGTAGTACTCGAGCGCCTGGCGGACCTTGTCGTTCTTGACCGTGATGTCGCCCTTGGCGTCGACCAGCACGGCGCCGAAGCTGTGGAAGATCGCGCCCGCCGTGTCGACCGAGTCCGAGGTCGTGCCGAGGCCGATGCCAAAGGCGTGGCCGCCCTTCTGGCAGGCTTCAGCGGCCTTGAGGAAGGCGTCGAGGGTCCAGGCGTCGGCCTTGGGCGGCGAGCCCGCAGGATACATCGCCTGAACGTCGATGCCGGCGAGCTGCTTCATGAGGTCGATGCGCGAGCACGGTCCCTTCATCTGGCTGCCGACGGTGGCGGGCACGGCCAGCCACTTGCCGCCGACCTTGCCGAGATACTCGACGGTGCCGTTCACGGCGCCGTTCTGCTTGATCAGCGGCTCGACGACGTCGTTCATCGACACGAGCTGCTCGGAATAACGCGCCGGCAGCCAGGTCGAGAAGGCGAGGATATCGTGGCCCGACTTGGCCTGCGCTTCCGCGGCGGTCGTCAGGAGCAGCTTGTTGCCCTGCGAGGTGATGAAGTCGAGCGTGACCTCGACCTTTTCCTTGTCGGCCCACGCCTTGATGACGTCTTCGGTGGCCTTGTTGGCGCCGGGCACCCAGTGGTCCCACAGGCCGAGCGAGAGCTTGCCGGCCGCGTAGGCGCCGCGCACGAACGGTGCGGCGACCAGCGCCGTTGAAGCGGCTGCTGTACTCGCCACAAACCGGCGACGGCTTACTTTTCTCGATACCATTTTTCCTCCTGCTACTCTTCTTATGACCCTCATGGGAGCCTTGCAGGGATGCTAGGCACAACCCACGGATCAGGCAATGTATTTTCGGCCGTAGGGTCTTTCGGAACACAGGTTTGACAGCATCCGACGAGACCCGGATGCTCCGGCCGCCGGACCGACAGCCGACGGGACACTGGGAGGGAATTTCGTGCGGAAAAACTGTGTGAAATCGATCTGCACGTGCTGAGCAAGATGCAACAAATTCCAACGGCCAATCCCTGGCTCGCCGCCGTCGACCCCTCGCCCATCGGCGAGACCAAGCGCTGGGTACTGAACCGAACCTTTCCCGCCGACCGGCCGCTGATCGATCTCAGCCAGGCGGTGCCGGGCTATCCGCCGGCAATCGAGCTCAGGAAGCATCTCGGCGAGCTGCTGCTCGACCCGACGATGCACGGCTACACGCCGATCCTCGGCATAGCGGCGCTGCGGGAGAGCTTCGCTGCCCACCTCGCGGGCTTCTACGGCGCGCCGATCACGGCGGGCGAGGTCGGCATCACCTCGGGCTGCAACCAGGCCTTCTGCCTCGCGCTGATGAGCATCGCCAAGGCCGGCGACCAGGTGATCCTGCCCCGTCCCCACTACTTCAATCACGACATGTGGATGCGCATGCAGGGCGTCGAGCCGGTGTCGCTCGACTTCCGGCCGGGTTCCGGTGCCGTGCCCAATGCCGAGGATGCAGCCAAGCTGATCGGGCCAAGGACGCGCGCCATCGTCCTGATCTCGCCCAACAACCCGACCGGCGCGGTCTATCCGCGCGAGACCATCCACGCCTTCTACGAGCTGGCGCAGCGCCACGGCATCGCCCTGCTGCTCGACGAGACCTACAAGGACTTCCTGCCCGAGGGGACGCGGCCGCACGAGCTGTTCAGCAATCCCGGCTGGCGCGGGACGCTGGTCCACCTCTACAGCTTCTCGAAGGTCTTCGCGCTGACCGGCTATCGCGTCGGCGGCATCACCGCCGGCGCCGCGCTGATCTCGGAAATCGAGAAGGCGATGGACTGCGTGTCGATCTGTCCGCCGCGGCTCGGCCAGGAGGCCGCGCTGTACGGCCTGAAGAACCTGCTGCCCTGGGCGCGACGCAACACCGAGGGCCTGAAGGCGCGCGCCGACCTTCTGGGCAGCGGCCTGCAGCGCTCGAACCGCTGGCGCCTGGTCAGCATCGGCGCCTACTTCGCCTATGTGGAGCATCCGTTCGCCAGCCAGCGCTCGACCGCGGTGTCAAAGAAGCTCGCCGACGAGGAGAACCTTCTGACCATCCCGGGCGACATGTTCGGCGCGGGCCAGGAGCGCTTCGTACGACTCGCCTTCGCCAACGTCGCCGACGACAAGATCCCGGCCGTGCTGGAGCGATTGGAAAGGTTCGGTGCCTGACATTTCCCGTCATCCCGAGCGGAGCCGCCCGAAGGGCGGCGTAGTCGAGGGACCTGTTTTGTCGACGCATCAACAAAACAGGTCCCTCCACTACGCCTCGCTTCGCGAGGCTCCGGTCGGGATGACGGATTTAACGAGGTGATCCATGCCGCACGCGACGACACCTGACGGCGTGAAGCTCTACTACGAGGAGTCAGGCAGCGGCACGCCGATCCTGTTCGTTCATGAATATAGTGGCGACTGGCGGAGTTGGGAACCGCAGATGCGCTTCTTCTCGCGGCGCTACCGCTGCATCACCTATTCCTTCCGCGGCTATCCCGGCTCCGACGTACCAGAGGTCGAAGCGATGTACGGCCAGCAACACGCGGTTGACGACGCCAAACACATGCTCGACCACCTCAAGATCGACAAGGCGCACATCGTGGGTCTCTCCCAGGGCGCCTTCGCGACCGCGCACTTCGGCCGGCAGTATGCCAATCGGGCGCTCACGCTGACGCTCGCCGGTGTCGGCTCAGGCGCCGGACGCGAGGGCCACGAGCAATTCAAGAAGGACGCCCTGGCCACCGCCGCCCGCATCCGCAAGGAAGGCATGGCGAAGTACGCCAACGCGCTCACAAAGAATCCAACACGCTCGCGCTTCAAGCAGAAGGACCCGCGCGGCTTCGCCGAGTTCGTCAAACACCTGTCGGAGCATCCCGACGTCGGCTCGGCCAACACCATGCAGGAGTACCAGGGCAAGCGGCCGTCGCTGTACGACTTCGAGGCCGAATGGAAGAAGCTCGACCTGCCGGTGCTGATCATCTGCGGCGACGAGGACGAACCCTGCCTGCAGCCCAGCCTGTGGCTAAAACGCATGCTGCCCAATGCCGGCCTCGCGCTGTTCGCCAAGACAGGCCACACGGTCAACATCGAGGAGCCCGACGCCTTCAACCGCGAGCTTTGGAACTTCCTGATGCTGGCCGAAGCCGGCCGGTGGACCCCGGCCGAGCCTCTCGATCCCAAGGCGCCGCTGATCTGACGGGAGCTATGACCTGACCGTCACTGCGTGGTTGAGCGGGCCGTGGCCGCGGCCGAAGCCGGGAGCGGTCTCGATGGCCTGGCGGACGTAGGAACGCGCGCGGGCCACCGCGTCTAACAGGCTCATCTTCTGCGCCAGGCCGGCGGCAGTTGCCGAGGCGAGAGTGCAGCCGGTGCCGTGGGTATGCCTGGACTTGATGCGCGGATCGGCGAAGCGCTCGACGCGGCCGTCGTGCAGCAGGAGGTCGACGACGGTGTCGCTCTCGAGATGGCCGCCCTTCAGCAGCACGGCGCGGGCACCGAGTTGCGCCAACCGCTCGGCAGCGCGCCGCATGTCGGCCTCGTTGCGCACCGGAAAGCCCGCCAGCACCTCGGCCTCGGGCAGGTTGGGCGTGATCAGCGCCGCCATCGGCAGCAGCACGTCGCGCAGCGCCGCCTCGGCCGCGCTGAGCAGCAGGCGATGGCCACCCTTGGCCACCATCACCGGATCGACCACCAGGGGCACACCGGGCGCGTGCTTCTTCAGCGACGAGGCGACCACGCCGATCACCTCGGCGCTGTGCAGCATGCCGGTCTTGAGCGCATCGGCGCCGATGTCGCTCAGCACGACCTCGATCTGCTGGGCGATGAAGGCGGGCTCGACCGGCACGACGCCGTGCACGCCCTCCGTGTTCTGGGCGGTGAGCGCGGTGATGGCGGTGGCGGCGAAGCCGTTCATGGCGGTGACCGCCTTGATGTCCGCCTGGATGCCCGCCCCGCCGCCGGAGTCCGAGCCGGCGACGATCAGGACACGACCTTTCATGCCGGCGCCTTCGTCTGCGGGATCGCCTCGATGACCTGGTCGACGCAGGTGCGCACGAGATCCGAATCGTCGCCCTCGGCCATGACGCGGATCAGCGGCTCGGTGCCCGACTTGCGGACCAGGATGCGGCCCGACTTGCCGAGCCGCGCCTCGGCGTCGGCGATCGCCTTGGTCACGGCGGCCGCGGCAAGCGCTTCGTTGGCGTTGCCCACGCGCACGTTCCTCAGCAGCTGCGGCACCGGCACGAAGGCGCGGAAGGCCTCGCTGGCGGGCTTGCGGCTCTTGATCATCGCCGACAGCGCCTGCAGCGCCGCCATCAGGCCGTCGCCGGTCGTGGCGTGGTCGGTCATGATGATGTGGCCGGACTGCTCGCCGCCGAGATTGTAGCCGTCGGCGCGCATGCGTTCGAGCACATAGCGGTCGCCGACCGCCGCCCGCACCAGGCTGAGCTTGCGCTCGCCGAGATAGCGCTCGAGGCCGAGGTTGGACATCACCGTGGCGACCAGGCCGCCGCCGACCAGCCGGCCATCCTTGGCCCAGCGGTTGGCGATGGTCGCCATCAGCTGGTCGCCGTCGATCACACGGCCCTGCTCGCTTACTAGGATGACGCGATCGGCGTCGCCATCGAACGCGATGCCGATGTCGGCACCGTGCATCACGACGTTCTCCTGCAGGAGCTCGGGATGGGTCGAGCCGCACTTGGTGTTGATGTTGAATCCGTCGGGCGCCACCGCCATCGGGACGACCTCGGCGCCGAGCTCCCACAGCACGGTGGGCGCGACCTTGTAGGCGGCGCCATTGGCGCAATCGACGACGATCTTGAGGCCGGTGAGGTCGAGGCGACGCCGCACCGAGGCCTTCACCGCCTCGATGTAGCGGCCGTCGGCGTCGTCGAGCCGCTTGGCACGGCCGATGGCGCGCGAACCCGCCAGCTTGATCTTCGCGGGCTCCGCGACAAGCGCTTCGATCTCGGTTTCGACGGCATCGGAGAGCTTGAAGCCATCCGGCCCGAACAGCTTGATGCCGTTGTCCTCGTAGGCATTGTGCGAGGCGGAGACCACCACGCCCATGTCGGCGCGCATCGAGCGCGTCAGGAAGCCGACCGCCGGCGTCGGCAGCGGTCCGAGCAGCAGCACGTCCATGCCGACCGACAGGAAGCCCGCAGTCAGCGCCTGCTCGATCATGTAGCCGCTGAGCCGCGTGTCCTTGCCGATGACGACGCGGTGGCGATGATCGCCGCGATTGAAGACCTGGCCCGCCGCCATGCCGATGCGCATGGCGATCTCGGCGGTCATCGGGCTTGAGTTGGCACGACCGCGAACGCCGTCGGTGCCGAAGAGTTGACGTGCCATGGAATGCAATTTTATCGCATTACCAGCGAAACCGCGAGGGCCTGCCGCGTGCCGGCGACGTCGTGGACCCGCACAAAGGCCGCCCCGCGCCGGGCGGCCTCGACGGCAAGCCAGATCGAGGCCGGATCGCGCCGGCGCGGCTCCTCGATGCCGGTCAACCGACCGATGAAGCTTTTGCGCGAGGCGCCGATCAATACGGGATAACCGGCCTCGGCCAAGCGGCCGGCGCCGGCGACCAGGTCGACGTTCTCCTGCACGCTTTTGCCGAAGCCCAGGCCGGGATCGAGGGCGATTCGCTCGCGTGCGATCCCTGCGATCTGGCACGCCTCGGCGCGTTGCACCAGGAACTGGCGCACCTCCTCGACGACGTTGGCATAGGGCAGCACCGCGTACTTGTCCTCGGCACGGCCGGCGCGGTGCATCAGCACGACCGGCGCGCCGCGCTCGGCGACCAGAGGCATCAAGGCCGGATCGTCCTGCAGCGCCGACACGTCGTTGACGATGCGCGCGCCCGCATCGAGGCAGGCGCGCGCCACGGCAGCACGGCGGGTGTCGATCGACACCACGAGGCCGCGTCTGGCAAGTCCCGTCACCACCGGCAGGACGCGTTGCAGCTCCTCATCGGCATCGATGGCGCGCGAGCCCGGCCGGGTCGATTCACCGCCGACATCGACGATGTCGGCCCCCTCAGAAACGAAACGCAGGCCATCGTCGATGGCCTGCGCTGGGTCGAGGCGTTCGCCGCCGTCTGAAAACGAGTCCGGCGTCACATTGACGATCGCCATGATCCTCGGGCGATCGAGGGCGACGCCGGCAAAGCTTCGCGTCAAACGCCCGGCTGCGGCTCTGGGTTCGCGCCCGGCGACGGGCCGGCGCCCTGGCCGGAGCTGGTCGGCACCGAGGCGCGGCGGCGGCGGTCGGCCGGGCCGGCACCGCCGGTGTCGTCGCGCACGATCTTCTCATCGCGCAGGATCTGGCCGATCTCATCGTTGGAGAGCGTCTCGTACTCGAGCAGCGCCTTGGCGATGCGGTGCAGGTCCTCGAGATGGTCGGTCAGGATCTGCTTGGCCTTGCCCTCGGCCTCCTCGATCAGGCGGCGGACCTCCTGGTCGATCAGCTGGGCGGTGGCTTCCGAGACGTTCTGCGTCTGGGTCACGGCATGGCCCAAAAACACTTCCTGCTCGTTGGCCTGGTAACGCACGCGGCCGAGCTTCTCGGACATGCCGAAAGCAGTGATCATGCCTCGCGCCGTCTGTGTCGCGACCTGGATGTCGCTCGCCGCACCGGTGGTGACGTTCTCCGGTCCGAAGATGATCTCCTCGGCGATGCGGCCGCCGAACATGATGGCCAGGCGCGATTCCAGGAACTGCTTGGTGTGGCTGAGATGGTCACGCTCCGGCAGCTGCATAGTGACGCCGAGCGCGCGACCACGCGGGATGATCGTCACCTTGTGCAGCGGATCGCTCTTCGGGACATGCATGGCGACCAGCGCGTGGCCCGCCTCATGGTAGGCCGTGAGCTTCTTCTCCTCATCGGTCATGGCCATCGAGCGGCGCTCGGTGCCCATCAGCACCTTGTCCTTGGCGTATTCGAAGTCCGCCATGGTGACCAGGCGTTTGCCGACGCGCGCCGCGCGAAGGGCTGCCTCGTTCACCAGGTTGGCGAGGTCGGCGCCGGAGAAGCCCGGCGTGCCACGGGCGAGAACCCGCGGATCGACGTCCGGCGCCAGCGGCACCTTGCGCATGTGGACCTTCAGGATCTTCTCGCGACCGCCGACGTCGGGGTTGGGCACGATGACCTGGCGGTCGAAGCGGCCCGGCCGCAGCAGCGCGGGATCGAGCACGTCGGGACGGTTGGTGGCGGCGATCAGGATGACGCCTTCGTTGGACTCGAAGCCGTCCATCTCGACCAGCAGCTGGTTCAGCGTCTGCTCGCGCTCGTCGTTGCCGCCGCCCAGGCCGGCGCCACGATGGCGGCCGACGGCGTCGATTTCGTCGATGAACACGATGCAGGGCGCGTTCTTCTTGGCCTGCTCGAACATGTCGCGCACGCGGCTGGCGCCGACGCCCACGAACATCTCGACGAAGTCGGAGCCCGAGATGGTGAAGAACGGCACGTTGGCTTCGCCGGCGATGGCGCGCGCCAACAGCGTCTTACCGGTGCCCGGCGGGCCGACCAGCAAGCAGCCCTTGGGGATCTTGCCGCCCAGGCGCTGGAACTTCTGCGGGTCCTTCAGGAAGTCGACGATTTCCTCGAGCTCGGCCTTGGCCTCGTCGATGCCGGCGACGTCCTCGAAGGTGACGCGGCCGTGCTTCTCGGTCAGCAGGCGGGCCCGCGACTTGCCGAAGCCCATGGCGCGGCCGGTGCCGCTCTGCATCTGGCGCAGGAAGAAGATGTAGACGCCGACCAGCACCAGAACGGGCAGCCAGCTTACGAAGATCGAGCCGAGATTGACGCCCTCTTCCGCCGGCCCGGCGTCGACGCGGTCGACGTTCTTGATCAGCATCGGCATCAGCTGCTCGTCGACCGGGGTCGTCGGAACATAGGTCGCGAACTTCTGCACGCCGTTGCGCGGCTCGCGGAAGGTGCCGGTGATGGTATTGCCCTGGATACGGACGTCCTGGACTTGGCGCTGCTCGACCGCGCGGACGAAGTCCGAATAGGAAACCGTGTTGCCCGCCGACCGGGTCGCTCCGCCCTGGAACACGCTGTAGAGCAGCGCCAGCAGCAGCACGATGACAATCCACAGGGCGGCGTTACGGTTGAATGGGTTCACGGGTGTTTTCCAACTGGATGCGAGATCATTCTAAATGGGAAGCAAGGCGCGCGCCGCAAGCAAAAAAAGCAGCCGGAATCAGGGACTGCGCCCCGTTTCTGCCATCTCTCCTGCCATGCTCGGGCTGAACAATCCACTGCAGGCGCCGGCTTTGCGGGACTTGTCGCAGCAGCAACCTACATGCAGACAGAGTGAAATCCGAGGCAATGCCGGATTTTCCTCGCTCTACAACGCCGCAAAGACGGCCGACCGCCCGGTCCAGCCGATCTCGCCGCGGCGGGTGATCGCCGCCGCCGACGGCCTGGACCACCCGACTCAACAGCCGCGCCTGCTGGTCCCGCCCCAGGCGCAGGAATGCCGACCGGTCGACGGCAACCTCGCCTGTCGGCGAGACGTCGAGGGCCTCGACCGAGGCTGCGGCGAGCCTCTGCTCGCGGCCTGGCCGTCCGGTATCGGCCGCGGGCCCCAGCGGCCGCTGGCCCGCGCGCAGCCTTGCCCGCTCGAAGCGCGGATCGGCGTTGGAGGGATCGTCGAGCCACGGCACGCCACGCACGAGCAGCGTCGCGGTAAGGCGCGACCGGGACACGCCCAGCAGCGGCCGCAGCAGGCGCACCTCCGGCAGCTCGATCGCTGCCGACATGCCGGCGAGGCCATCGGCCCCGCTCTGCCGGGCGGCGCGCATGGCCACCGTCTCGTCCTGATCATCGGCATGGTGGGCGACCAGCAAATGGAGAATGCCGCGCCGGCGGCAGGCCTCGCGCAGCAGGCGATAGCGCGCCGCGCGCGCCGCTTCCTGCAGGCCGGCGCGCGGCTTGACCTCCGACCAGCGCAGGATCTCGGCATCGCAGCCAAGGTTTCGCAGCCGAGCCTCAGTCGTCGCCGCTTCCGCCGTCGACTCCGGTCGTAGCGCATGGTCGACGATCAAGCCGACGATCCGGCCGCCGCGCGTAGCCGCCCATCCGTGCGCCAGCAATGCCAGGGCAAGCGAATCGCGTCCGCCGGAGACGGCGACGGCCATGACGGCTGAGCGTTCGAACGGCTCGAACGGCACCATCAGCCGCGCGAAGTCTGCGGCGTCGAGGGGCCGGTCGTCGGCCGCGCTCACCCGCAGCCGTTCTTCTGGCGCTCCTGGTCGACGCGGCGCTTCTGCAGGTCGGTGGCGCGCGGATAGTCCTGGCTGAACTTGGCGAAGACCTGGCAGGAGTCGGCCTTGCGGCCCATCACGGCGAGGGTGATGCCGAGCTTCAGGAGATTGTCGGGCCCCTTGGGACTGGTCTTGTAGGTCTTGTAGCCCTCAGCGAACGCGGTCATGGCGTTCTGGTAATCCTTGCGCGCGTAGTAGCTCTCACCCAGCCAGTACTGCGCGTTGCCCGCCAGCGCGTGCTTGGAATGGCTCTGCAGGAAGGCCTTGAAGCCGCGCTCGGCGCCGGCATTGTCGCCGTCCTGCAGTTTCTTCATGGCGTCGTTGTACATCTGGTCGCCGCCAGCGTTCGCCGCGGCCGCCGGCGGCGCGGCGGGCGTTGGCGCCGGCCCGGGCGCGGCCGCCTGAGCGCCGCCGGGAGGCCGCGGGCCGCCGCCACCCTTGCCCTTCTCCATCTGGTCGAGCCGATACTCGTAGTCCGCCTGCATCTTCTCGAGCTGCTGCTGGAGCTGCTGGTTGCGGTACTGGAGTTGCTCGATCTGGCCGGTCAGCAGGGTGATCGACTGCTGCAGCTGATTGAACCGGTCTTCGATATGGACCGGGTCGACACGCTGGGCGCCGGCCGCAGTCGGCAGCAGGAACGCGATCGCGAGCAGGAAAGACGTGTGAAGCTTCTTCATGGCGGCCGACAGTGTCTGTGCAAACGCGGCCATTTTCAGGCATGGCCGCTCCGCCTCCAAACGAAAACGCCGGTCACGAGGACCGGCGTCTCCAGAATACGTGAGCTGTCTTACTGCAGCTCGGTCACGGCGCGGCGGTTGCGCGCCCATGCGGCCTCGTCGGAGCCGACCGGATCGGGACGCTCCTTGCCGTAGCTGATCGTCTGGATGCGCTGGGCCGGAATGCCCTGGGCCACCAGGTATTGCTTGGCCGCGTTGGCGCGGCGCTCGCCGAGCGCCAGGTTGTACTCGCGCGTGCCGCGCTCGTCGCAGTGGCCCGCGATGGTAATCTGGTAGTTGGTGTACTTCTTCAGCCACTCGGCCTGACGGGTCAGGGTCTGGCGGCCGTCCTCGCGGATGTTCGACATGTCGGTGTCGAAGAACACGCGGTCGCCGACGTTCTGGCGGAAATCTGCAACTGAGCCCGGGGTGACGGTGGTCGATGCCCCGGCGGCTTGCTCCTGTTGATTGCTGCTGCAGGCAGCGATGACAAGCATCATCGCCATGGCTGCTAAAGCCTTGATTGTCCTCATTTTTCATCGCTCCCTGACAACATCGACCCGAGCGTTAGGAAGCGCTCGGGTCGACAAGAAAGATCATATCGTTCGCTACTGCGGAATCAAGGGTGACCAGGCCGGATCCGATGCGTCGCCCGCCGTTGGTATCTGACGTTCGAAGCGTCCGGTGATGTCAACTTGGTGCAAAGTGACCGAGCCCGCGCGACCCGCCGAGCTCGGCTGCTGGCGGAAGAAGGCCAGCACACGGCCGTTGGGCGCCCAGGTCGGGCCCTCGACCAGGAAGCCCGAGGCCAGCATGCGCTCGCCGCCGCCGTCGGGCCGCATGACGCCGATGCCGAAGCTGCCGCCGGTGATCTTGGTGAAGGCGATCCAGTCGCCGCGCGGCGACCATACCGGCGTGGCGTAGCGGCCGTCGCCGAAGCTGATGCGCCGCTCGCCGCCGCCGCCCGCGCTCATGACATAGAGCTGCTGGCTGCCGCCGCGGTCGGAGTTGAAGACGATCTGCGAACCGTCGTTGGAAAAGCAGGGCGAGGTGTCGATGGCGGGCGTGTTGGTGAGCCGGCGCAGGGCGCGGCCACGCACGTCCATCTCGTAGATGTCGCTCTGGCCGTTCTCCGAAATGCTCATCACCACCTTGGTGCCGTCGGGCGAGAAGCGCGGCGCGAAGCTCATGCCGGGGAAGTTGCCCAGAAGCTCGCGACGGCCGCTGTCGACGTTCTGCAGGTACACGCGCGGCGGGCTGCGATCCTCCGCGTAGGCCATGTAGACGATCTCCTGCAGCGTCGGCGAGAAGCGCGGCGTGATCGCGATGGTGCGGCCGTCGGTGATGAAACGGCTGTTGGCGCCGTCCTGATCCATGATGGCGATACGCTTGACGCGAGCGTTGCCCGGGCCGCTCTCGGCGACATAGGCGATGCGGGTGTCGAAGTAGCCCTCCTCGCCGGTGACGCGCTTGTAGATCGCGTCGGCGATGATGTGGGCAAGGCGCCGCCAGTTGGCGGGCTGGCTGGTGAAGGAGAGCCCGGCCGCCTGGTTGCCGACGACGACGTCCCACAGCCGGAAGTCGACCTTGATGTTGCCGCCGGCCTGGCTGACCTGGCCGACGACGACGCCGGCCGCGCCGATCTGGCGCCAGGCGGGAAACTGCGGCGGGGCGTTGGCATTGACGTCCTTCTGGATGAAGGAGCCGGGTGGGATCGAGCGGAACAGGCCGGAGTTCTGCAGATCGTTGCGCACGACGTTGGCGATGTCGGCGCCCACGCGGTCACCGGCGAAATCGACGATGGCGATCGGCACCGGCTCGAAGGTCGGCCGGGTCATGTCGATCGTGAGCTGGGCGCGCGCGGGAACGGCGGCGGCGCCGGCGGCAAGTGCTGCGCCGCCGAGGATCGTCGAGCGTCGGGGAAGCATCATGTCGGACCTCTTGTTCATTGAGGGGGTGTCTCTCATAGCGCGTCTGGCTGTCAGTAGTCGCGGGGGTCGAAGTTGAAAGTGATGTTGCGCCATGAATTGTATTTTTCGGGTGACAAGGGCCACGGATGGCAACGCGGGTTCATGACGGCGCGATGAGCGGCATCGGCCGCGGCGCGAAAAACTGGATCGTTGTTGTAGCGCCCGACATCCCTAAGCTCGGCCTTCACCGGCGTTCCATCCTGGTTCATCTGCACGACCATGGTGACGATCAGGCCCTGGTCCCTGGCTCCCCCTTGGGTATGCCAGCAGTCGCGAATCTTGCTGCGCACAGCCTCGATCTCGCTCGCCGTCACGACGTCGGCAAGGTTGCGCGCGGCCGGCGCCTGGCGCGTCACCTGCTGCTGCGGCTTGGGCTGCGTCTCGGGAGTCTGCTGCTTCTGCGGCGACTGCTTGTTCTTCAGGATGTCGTCGATGATCGAATCGGCGCTCTTCTTCTCCGGCTGCGGCTTGGGTGGCGCGGGCTTGGGCGGCTCTGGCTTCTTGACCTCGGGCGCAGGCTTGGGCGGCTCGGGCGGCTTCTCGACCTTGGGCGGCTCGGGCTCCTTGGGCTTGAGCGCTATAAGGTCCTCCGCCGGCTTCGGCGTTTCGGGCTTGGGTTTCTCGACCGGGGGCGGCGGCAAGGGCTTGGCTTCGGCGACGTCGGGCTTGGGCTTCTCCGGTGCGGGCGGCGGCTCGGCCGACTTGGGCGGCGGCGCCTTGGTCGCCTCCTCGGCGATCGGCACGTCCTTGGGCTGCGGCGGCGGATTGGCGACCTTGGGCGCCGCGGCCTTCTTGTCGATCATCTCGAAGTCGACCATCACCGGCTCGGGATCCATCAGCGGCGGCCGATTGAAGAAGTCGAGGTTCATCACCGCCGCCCCCAGCACGACGACATGCAGCATCGCCGACACGATGGCCGGCGTGCGCATTTCGACGCTTCTCGGGATACGGCCGATGATGCGGTCGTCCATCGATCGCTTCGCCTCTCCTTCTCTTGGCGCTACCGACGCGGCGCCGGCTGCTGACCACGGGGTGCCGGTGTGGGCGTGGGCGCGGGTGCTGGCGTGACAGTTCCGCCGCCGCCCTTGCCGAGGGCCTGGGCGGCCTCACCGAGCAGGCCGAGCTGGCGGAAGCCGCTGTCGATCACCACGCCCATCACTTCCATCATCTTGCCGTAGTCGACGGCCTTGTCGCCGCGCATGAACACGCGCTGGTCGGGCTTCTCCTCGTGCACGGCCTTGAGCTTGGTGCCGAGTTCGGCGAGGTCGTACTTGGTCTCGCCGAGAAAGACCTCGCCCTGGGCATTGACCGACACGACCAGCGGCTCGTCCTTGCCGCCGACCTGCTGGGCGCTGGTCTTGGGCAGATCGACCGGCACGCCGACCTGCAGCAGCGGCGCGGTGATCATGAAGATGATCAGCAGCACCAGCATGACGTCGACCAGCGGTGTGACATTGATGTCGGCGATCGGCGTGTAGCGCCGTCGCCGGAACTTGCTGTTGGAGCTGACCGCTCCCGCTGCCGGGATGATGCCCGCCATCAGACCTGCTCCTCGAGCTGGCGCGACAGGATGGTGATGAACTCACCGGCGAAGGTTTCGAGCTGCTGGGCGTAGCGCGCGACCTGGCCCGACAGGATGTTGTAGGCGCCGGCCGCCGGGATCGCGGCGACCAGGCCGATCGCGGTGGCGAACAGCGCCTCGGAGATGCCGGGCGCCACGACCGCGAGCGAGGTGTTCTTGGACTGCGCGATGTGGCCGAAGGAGTTCATGATGCCCCACACCGTGCCGAACAAGCCGACGAAGGTCGCATTGGCGCCGACCGTGGCGAGGAAGCTCAGCCGCTTCTCGATCGCCTCCATCTCGCGCTGGATGGTAACGCTCATGACCTGCTCGATGCGTTGGCGAAGAGCGGCGCGCGCCGTGGCGCTGGTCGCCAGGCCCTTGGATACCGAGCGGCGCCATTCGCGCATGGCGGCCGAGAAGATGCTCGACATCGGATCGTCCGGCTTGGCGCCGACGCGGTCGTAGAGGTCTTCGAGCGAGACGCCGGACCAGAAGGTATCTTCGAAGGCTTGCGCGCTCTTCTTCAGCGAGCGCAGGCGCAATATTTTCTCGAAGATGATCGCCCACGACCAGAACGAGGCCAGCAGGAGGGCGATCATCACGACCTTGACGACCCAATCGGCCTGCATGAACAGGCCGTAGACCGACATGTCGATCGGCCCGGTGCTGCCGCCAAGGGGGGTACTGGCGACCTGCGCAAACGCGTCCATTTTGATATCTCCGTTAGTTCAAAGGGTTATACGCGAATGTGGCGTGAGCGGGGCGAGTCCCCCGCACGAACCTGGGCCAAGGCAGTCCGCACGTGCGGCGGCAATCGGACCGGCCGACCTGTCGCTCCCATGCAGGCGACCAGAAGTTCGGCACGGACCAGGATCTCTTCTCCGCGGCGGGCGAGCTGGATCATCTCCAGGGACGCCCCACGCAGCTCGCCGCAGCTGGTGACGACCTCGATCGTCTCGTCGAGCCGGGCGGGTTTCAGGTAATCGATGGCGCAGCGGCGCACGACCCAATTCACACCTCGCTCGTCGCGCAAGGCGCTGTGCTCCTGGCCGAGCAGGCGCAGGAGCTCGGTGCGGCCGCGCTCGAGGAAGCGCAGCCAGTTGGCGTAGTAGACGATGCCCGCGGCGTCGGTGTCCTCGTAATAAATCCGCAACGGCAGCACATGCACGCCGGCCGCGATCTGTCCGCTGGTCGGGCCAGCGGGAGCGCTCACGCCTCGTCCTCCGGCTCGCCGGCGGCCAGAAGATCGAGCTGCCGCTTCTGCTCGCGCGGCAGGGCGACGCCGAGATGGCGATAGCCGCCTTCCGACAGGAGCCGCCCGCGCGGCGTGCGCATCAGCAGGCCAAGCTGCATGAGGTAGGGCTCGATCACGTCCTCGATCACATCGCGCTGCTCGGAGAGCGCCGCCGCCAGCGTCTCGACGCCGACCGGGCCGCCGCCGTAGTTCTCGGCGATGCAGGCAAGGTATTGGCGGTCCATGGCATCGAGGCCGCGGCCATCGACCTCGAGCCGGCTCAGCGCCTCGTCGGCGACCTTGGCGTCGACCACAGAATGGCCACCGACGGCGGCGAAGTCGCGCACGCGGCGCAGCAGGCGGTTGGCCACGCGCGGCGTGCCGCGCGAGCGCTTGGCGATCTCCGCGCCGCCGTCCTTGGCCATCTCCATCTTGAGCACGCGCGCCGCGCGATGGACGATGGTCTCGAGCTCGGCCGGTTCATAGAAGACCATGCGCAGCGGGATGCCGAAGCGCTCGCGTAGCGGGCGCGTCATCAGGCCCGAGCGCGTGGTCGCACCGACCAGGGTGAAGGGCGGCAGCTCGATGCGCACCGAGCGCGCCGCCGGTCCCTCGCCGATCATCAGGTCGAGCTGAAAGTCCTCCATGGCGGGATAGAGGATCTCCTCGATCGACGGATTGAGGCGATGGATCTCGTCGATGAACAGCACGTCATGCGGCTGCAGGTTGGTGAGCTGGGCGGCAAGGTCGCCCGCCTTCTGGATCACCGGGCCCGAGGTGGCGCGAAAGCCCACGCCCATCTCGCGCGCGACGATCTGCGCCAGCGTCGTCTTGCCCAATCCTGGCGGGCCGTGGAACAGCACGTGGTCGAGCGCTTCTTTGCGCGACTTGGCGGCAGCAATGTAGATCTTCAGGTTCTCGCGTAGCTGCTTCTGGCCGATGAAGTCGCCCAGCGTCTGCGGACGCAGCGCCAGCTCGGCCGCATCCTCCTCGGCGCGCTTGGACGTCACCAGGCGATCGTCGCCGCTCGTTGGCCCGTTCATCGCGCCAGCTCCTGCAGGGCGGCGCGGACCACCGCGTCGAACGTGGCGCCCTCACCCAGCCGCTGGGTCACGCGCGCCACGGCGCCGAACGCCTCGACGCGCTTGTAGTCGAGATTGACCAGGGCGGAGACGGCGTCCTCGTTGATCGAGCCTGACGGCATTGCCGCCGGCGCCGCCGTGCCCTTCGCTGCAGGCGCCACGCCGAACGCAGCCGCCTTGTCCTTGAGCTCAGTGGCGAGACGCGCGGCAAGCTTGGGGCCGACGCCGGCCGGGCGGCTCAGCGTGGCGCGATCCTGGGCGGCGATGGCGCGGGCGATCTCGTCGGGCGCGAGCGTCGAGAGGATGGACAACGCCACCCTGGCGCCGACGCCCTGCACGGTCGTCAGGATGCGAAACCAGTCGCGCTCGGCGGTCTCGAGGAAGCCGTAGAGGGCGATCGCATCCTCGCGCACGATGGTCTCGACCAGCATGGTGGCCTCACCGCCGGCCACGAGGTCGCGCAGGGTGCGCGACGAGGCCGACACGAGATAGCCCACGCCGCCGACGTCGATGATGGCTGAGTCTGTGTCGACCGAATCGACGACGCCCTTCAGCTTGGCGATCAAAGGGCCGCCTCCACGCGCTTGGCGGTGGCGCGATGGTGCGCGTGGCAGATGGCGACGGCCAGCGCGTCGGCCGCATCGGCAGTGGCATCGACGCCGGGCAGCAGGCGGCCGACCATCATGGCGATCTGGCGCTTGTCGGCATGGCCCGCGCCGGTCACCGACTTCTTCACCAGGTTGGCGGCATACTCGAACACCGGCAGGCCGGCGCGCGCCGGCGCCAGCAGGACGACGCCGCGCGCCTGGCCGAGCTTCAGCGTCGATCCCGGGTTCACGTTCACGAAGGTCTCCTCGATGGCAGCCTCGAGCGGGCACTGCGCCTCGACCACGGCGGCGACACCATCGAACAGCTCGCGCAGGCGTTCGGCCAGCGAGCCCGTGGTTGTCACCCGGACCACGCCATGCGCCACGTGGCGCAATCTGTTGCCATCGACGTCGATCACGCCCCAGCCGGTCAACCGCAGACCGGGATCGAGGCCGATCAGTCTCATCGTCCCGGGCTTCAGGCCGCGAACTTCGCCAGAGCGTCGTCCGACACCTCGAAGTTGGCGTAGACGTTCTGGACGTCGTCGTTGTCTTCCAGGGCCGCGATCAGGTCGAGCAAGGCCTGGACCGTCTCGCCTTCGACCGGCGAGGTGGTCTTGGGCCGCCAGCTGAGCTTGGCGACCGAGGGCTGGCCGAGCGACTTCTCGAGCGCCTCGCGCACCGAATTGAAGTTCTCCTGGGCGGCGTAGATCTCGTGCACGCCCTCCTCGCCCTGGCCGCTCACCACGTCGTCGGCGCCGGCCTCGATCGCTTTCTCCAGCACGTCATCGGCGGTGCCGACAGAAAGCGGAAAGCGGAACTCGCCGACGCGGTCGAACATGAAGCTGACGCTGTTGGACTCGCCGAGATTGCCGCCGTGCTTGCCGAAGATCGAGCGGACCTCGCCGGCGGTGCGGTTGCGGTTGTTGGTCAGCGCCTCGACGATCACGGCGACGCCGGCCGGGCCGTAGCCCTCGTAGCGGATCTCGTCGTAGTTGGCGTCGGCGTCGCTGCCCGAGCCGCGCTTGATGGCGCGATCGATTGTGTCGCGCGTCATGTTGGCTTCGCGCGCGGCAATCATGGCCGCACGCAGGCGCGGATTGGCATTGGGATCGGCCGCACCCAGGCGCGCCGCGGTGGTGATTTCGCGGATGAGCTTGGTGAAGATCTTGGCCCGCTGGGCGTCCTGACGCCCTTTGCGGTGCATGATGTTCTTGAACTGCGAATGGCCCGCCATCGCCCCAAAACCAGATTCAGTGAGTTGATGGGCCGGCTATACCACTTCTCGTGGCCTTTGGGAGTGTTAGAGACTGTGCCTGCAGGGCCCGGGACAAAAAAAGGCGGGGGCCGAAGCCCCCGCTAAAAAACGTCGGAACCTAGATTCCGACGCCCCCTCTAACCTGAAGACAGTCGCCGACGTCAGCGAAAAATCGTTTAACATCAAAAAGATGGCGCTTTTTCCCCAAGCCGTCAACGAGGGTCTTCACACTACCTCTAATAGGTAGGACGCCCAGTTCTGCAACACAAGATGCAGCAATTTCACAGGGCCTGAGACAGCCGGCCACCCAGTCGGATCGGCCGGACCGAGGTGGCGAGGCCTGTACGGTCGTCGGTTTCCACAACCGCCGCGCATAAAGTGCCCTCGCCTTCGGCCGGCGCCAGGCGCTCGCCCGGCACCTTGCGCACGAAGCGCTGCACGGCCGACTCCTTCTTCATGCCGATCACCGAATCGTAGTCGCCGCACATGCCGACGTCGGTCTGGTAGGCGGTGCCGCCGGGCAGGATCCAGCTGTCGGCGGTAGGGACATGGCTGTGCGAGCCGAGCACAGCCGAGACGCGACCGTCGCAATAGTGGCCGACCGACTGCTTCTCGCTGGTCGCCTCGCCATGCACGTCGACCAGGATGAAGTTCGCGGTGGCGCCGAGGCTGTACTTCGCAAGCTCGGCATCGACGCCGCGGAACGGATCGTCGAGCGCGTCCATGAACAGCCGGCACATGACGTTGATCACCACGATCTTCTGCCCGCGCGCGGTCTGGAAGAGGTTGGCGCCCCAGCCCGGCGTGCCCGGCGGAAAGTTGATGGGCCTGAGCAGGCGCTTGTCCTGGGCGATGTAAGGGATGATCTCGCGCTGGTCCCAAGCGTGGTTGCCGGTGGTGATGCAGTCGACGCCGGCCTCGTGCAACTCGCCACAGATCTTGGCGGTGATGCCGAAGCCTGCCGCCGCGTTCTCGCCGTTGACCACCACGAAATCGAGAGCGAGCTCGCGCCGCAGACGCGGGACTTCCTTGATCACGACGTCGCGGCCGGCACGGCCGACGATGTCACCACAAAACAAGACCTTCATAGCTAGACAAAGGCGTATGCGCGCTTGTCGGTCAACAGCCAATCAAGGCGCTGATCGTCGGGTCCGTGCGGAACGTCGTCGACGAGCTGGGCGTTGAAGCCGACGCCCATGGCGGTCACCCGGCGTCGTGACCGAAGGCCGAGCAGTGTCCGGTCATAGAAGCCGCCGCCGTAGCCCAGGCGCCAGCCCTCCTCGTCGCAGGCCAACATCGGCACGATCAGTGCGTCGGGCTCCAGGGTCTCGCGCTTGGCCGAAGGCTGCAGGGTGCCGAACACACCCTGCTCCAGCGGATCGCCCGGCCGCCAGGCGCGGAACAGGAGCGGCTTGCCGCGGCCCTGCACGACCGGCAGCACGAGCTGGCAGCCGCCGTTGTGCAGCTCGATCATCAACGGCCGGATGTCGATCTCCTCCTTGATCGGCCAGAAGCCCGACACGACCGCCGGCGTCTCGAACGGCAGCTCGCGCTCGAAAGTCGCCACGAGGCCAGCGGCGGCGGCGCGGCGTTCGTCTTCGGAAAGCGCGCCACGCCAGGCCAGCATGGCGGAACGCAGGGTGCGTTTGTCTTCGATCAGGGACATGGGCGGGGATTGGAGAAAGGTGGGGCGGCTCCACGATGGGCCGTGGCCCGTAGAACCTCCAAGGCCTGCGTAAGCAGGTGGGCACCGTGTAGCCAAGACCAGGGTCAAGGCCAGGAACAGTTCCCAGGAGTTCTTATTGGCCCCGGGGTTTTAAGCGAACCACGCACCGCGCAGAAATCCGCCCCACACCTAATCTAGGGATTGGGGGCGGTCCCCGCAATGCGAGCCAGGGGCTTCCGTCGTCGCCTTCAAGCTCCTCTCCCCCGCTAGGGGGAGGGGTTGGGTGAGGGGGAGACGCACGTTTTGGCCCCTCACCTAGCCTCTCCCCTAGCGGGGAGAGGAACATGAGGGGTGATCGCGCGGCTCCGGCAGCTAAGCCGCCCCACTCACCTTCTTGCTCATCTTGTCGACGCGCGAGGTGATCAGGTCCTCCAGCGCCGTCGCCAGCGTCTCGGCGCTGTCGGTGGCGCTGGCCCTGGCGCTCTCCGCCGCCTTGGCGATGCCGCGCGCTTCGCGGCTTTCGTCGGCCAGGATCAGGGCCGCGAACACCAGCAGTTTGACTTCGGGGGTGCCGGGCAGTTGCCGGCGCAGTTCGGCGATCTTCTCGTCGACATAGGCAGCGAGCTCCTGGACCCGCTCTTCCTCACCGTCGCCGCAAGCGAGCTCGTAGTCGCGATTGGCGATCTGGACCGATACCTCCGGCATCGTCGTTACTCCTTTTTGTTGCGCCCTTATTGGGCGTCGAGGGGGCGCACAGTCTGACACGTCAGCCTGTGCGAAGCATCCTTCAGCGTGGATGTCTTGCTTTGATCACTTCTGGTCGGCGGCCAGCAGCGAGCGGATGTACTCCATCGCGCGCTCGAGCCGGCCCTCGACCTCCAACGCCACCTTCTTCAGCTCGTCGTGCTGGCGCTCGAGCCTGTCCAGACGCTTGGCCAAGTCATCGGCGCGGCCGGCTTCCGCCTGCAGGCGTTCGTCCAGCATCGATTCCAGCCGGCGAAGCGCACTGTCCACGCGGTCCTTCGCGGTCGCTGCCTTGGACATCGCTCCCCCGCCGGAGGGCGGTGATTGCTCTCCCGTCCGCGCCTGCTCCATCGCCAGAGGATAAGTGTAGCGCCGGTGAATGGTCAACATCTTGCCCCTGTGGAGCGTCAGTGAGCGCTAGATGTTGGCTTTGGCAGCGGCTTTTGCGCATTGACGCATGGGGGAGCGGTCGGCATGTTGCGCGCCGTTTCAAAAAACATACCGGCGCCCCCGCAAAATGACCGATCAGATCGCTGCCCGCCGCGACATGGCGAACGCCATCAGGGCTCTTGCCATGGACGCCGTGCAGCAGGCGGATTCGGGTCATCCCGGCATGCCGATGGGCATGGCCGATGTCGCCACGGTGCTGTTCACCAAGTTCATGAAGTTCGACCCCTCGGAGCCCCACTGGCCCGACCGCGACCGCTTCATCCTGTCGGCCGGGCACGGCTCGATGCTGCTCTATTCGCTGCTGCATCTCACCGGCTATGCCGACATGACGCTCGACCAGCTGAAGCACTTCCGGCAACTGGGCAGCAAGACCGCCGGCCACCCCGAATACGGCCATGCCAGCGGCATCGAGACCACCACCGGCCCGCTGGGCCAGGGCCTGGGCAATTCCGTGGGCTTTGCGCTCGCCGAACGGCTGATGGCCGAGCGCTTCGGCCGCGACGTCGTCGACCATTACACCTACGTCATCGCCGGCGACGGCTGCCTGATGGAAGGCGTCGGCCAGGAGGCGATCACGCTGGCCGGCCATCTCGGCCTCGGCCGGCTGATCGTGCTGTTCGACGACAACAGCATCTCGATCGACGGCCCGACCTCGCTTTCGACCTCCGAGGACCACAAGAAGCGCTTCGCCGCCGCCGGCTGGCACGTCCAAGCGGTCGACGGACACGATCCTGACGCCGTCCAGCGCGCCATCCGCAAGGCACGCAACGTCATCGACAAGCCCTCGATGATCGCCTGCAAGACGATCATCGGCTTCGGCGCGCCCACCAAGGCCGGCACCGCGGCCACGCACGGCTCGCCGCTCGGCAAGGACGAAGTCGCGGGCGCGCGTGAAAAGCTCGGCTGGAGCCACGGCCCGTTCGACATCCCCGAGCCGATCTTCAGCGCCTGGCGCAAGGTTGGATCGCGCGGCAAGTCGGCCCGCCGCAAGTGGGTAAAGCGCCACGCCGCCATGGCCGAGCCCGACCGTGTCGAGTTCGACCGCCGCATCAAGGGCGACATCCCGGCCGCCGTCGGCGAGGCGATCGGCGCCTTCAAGGCCAAGGTCGCTGCCGAAAAGCCCTCCTGGGCGACGCGCAAGTCGAGCCAGGAAGTGCTCGAAGTCATCAACCCGGTGCTGCCCGACACGGTCGGCGGCTCGGCCGACCTCACCGGCTCGAACAACACCAAGACTGCCGCGCTGAAGGCCAACACGCCGGCCGACGGCGCGGGCCGCTACGTCTATTACGGCATCCGCGAGCACGCGATGGCCGCGGCCATGAACGGCATGGCCCTGCATGGCGGCATCATCCCCTACGGCGGCACCTTCCTGGTGTTCACCGACTATTGCCGGCCGTCGATCCGTCTGGCGGCCCTGATGGGACTGCGCGTGATCTACGTCATGACCCACGATTCGATCGGTCTCGGCGAGGACGGCCCGACCCACCAGCCGGTCGAGCACCTGGCCGCGCTGCGCGCCATCCCCGGCCTGCAGGTGATGCGGCCGGCCGACACGATCGAGACGGCCGAGTGCTGGCAGCTTGCCCTGGAATCGAAGAAGACGCCGACCGTCATCGCCTTGACGCGCCAGAACCTGCCGACCCTCCGCGACGCCGGCGACGGCAACCTCTGCGCCCGCGGGGCCTACATCCTGGCGGGCGACGCTTCCGCCCCGGTCCGGCTCATCGCCTCGGGCTCGGAAACCCACCTCGCCCTCGGCGCGCGCGATCTCTTGGCCAGGGACGGCATCCAGGCGGCGGTCGTGTCCATGCCGTCGTGGGAGTTGTTCGCCGCGCAAGACGAAACATATCACCAACAGGTTCTTGGGGCCGACGGCACGGTGCGAGTAGCCTGCGAAGCGGCATCGGGATTCGGTTGGGAGCGCTGGCTCGGCTCGCGCGGCGCTTTCGTCGGCATGAAGAGCTTCGGCGCGTCGGCCAAGGCCGGCGACCTTTACAAGCATTTCGGCATCACCGCCGAGGCGATCGCGGAAGCAGCGCGTCAACTCAGCAAGTAGGCGGGCTCAGCAGATAACGGAGGAAGACATGGCTGTTCGGGTTGCAATCAACGGCTTCGGCCGCATCGGCCGCAACGTCATGCGCGCCATCATGGAATCCGGCCGCAAGGACATCGAGGTCGTGTCGATCAACGATCTCGGCCCGGTCGAGACCAACGCCCACCTGTTCCGCTTCGACTCGGTGCACGGCCGCTTCAACGGCGAGGTCAAGGTCGACGGCGACACGATCGATGTCGGCCGCGGCAAGATGAAGGTCACCGCCGAGCGCGACCCCGCCAAGCTGCCGCACAAGGCGCTGGGCGTCGACATCGCACTGGAGTGCACCGGCTTCTTCACCTCCAAGAAGACGGCGTCAGCCCATGTCGATGCCGGCGCCAAGCGCGTGCTGGTCTCGGCGCCCGCCGACAATGCCGACCTCACGGTCGTCTACGGCGTCAACCACGACAAGCTCGCCAAGGAGCACATCGTCGTCTCCAACGCCTCGTGCACCACCAACTGCCTGGCGCCCGTCGCCATGGTGCTGAACGACGCGGTCGGCATCGACCACGGCTTCATGACCACGATCCACGCCTACACCGGCGACCAGCCGACGCTCGACACCATGCACAAGGATCTCTACCGCGGCCGCGCCGCCGCGCTGTCGATGATCCCGACCTCGACGGGCGCCGCGAAGGCGGTCGGGCTGGTGCTGCCGGAGCTCAACGGCAAGCTCGACGGCGTCGCCATCCGCGTGCCGACGCCCAACGTTTCGATGATCGACTTCAAGTTCGTCGCCAAGCGCAAGACCGACAAGGACGAGATCAACAAGGCGGTGAAGCTCGCCGCCGCCAACCAGCTCAAGGGCATCCTGGGCTGGACCGATGCGCCCAACGTGTCGATCGACTTCAACCACGATCCGCACTCGTCGACCTTCCACATGGACCAGACCAAGGTCATGGAAGGCACGCTGGTGCGCGTCATGAGCTGGTACGACAACGAATGGGGCTTCTCCAACCGCATGGCCGACACCGCCGTGGCGATGGGCAAGCTCGGCTGACACCGTCCTCATGGGCTTCTGACGGGCGCGTCGCGCAGGCGGCGCGCCCTTTTTGTTGGCGAAACCGCCCGGGACATTCCCTAGACAGGCCCCAGGCTTCCACGCGACCCTTCCCCCACCACAATGGCACGCCGCTTGCCTCCAAGGCCTGAGGGGGAAGGAAGCAAATCGTGCAAGCGTTAGCGCCCGCGTCACCGCAGGTCGCGCCCGCCGGGCGGACCCTGGACGTCGACGACCTCACGGTCCGCTACGGCGCGGCCGTCGCCGTCGACGGCGTGTCGCTGGCCATCGAGCCGGGCGAGGTCGTGGCGCTGCTCGGACCCTCCGGTTGCGGCAAGACCACCCTCCTGCGCGTCATCGCGGGCTTCGTACGCCAGGCCGGCGGCCGCGTGCTGGTCGACGGCGCCGGCATCGACCATCTGCCGGCCAACCAGCGCAATGTCGGCATCGTCTTCCAGAACTACGCGCTGTTCCCGCACATGACGGTGTCGGAGAACGTCGCCTATGGCTTGCGCGCCCGCGGCCAGCGCGGGACCGACGTCGGCCAGCGCGTCGAGCGCATGCTCGACATGGTGAAGCTCGGCGCCTTCCGCGAGCGCCTGCCGCGCCAGCTCTCGGGCGGCCAGCAGCAACGCGTGGCGCTGGCCCGCGCGCTCGCCGTCGAGCCGCAGATCCTGCTGCTCGACGAGCCGTTCGCCGCGCTCGACCGCAACCTCCGCCTCGACATGCAGATCGAGGTCAAGCGCCTGCAGCGCCAGCTCGGCCTCACCACCATCCTGGTGACCCACGACCAGGACGAGGCAATGAGCGTCGCCGACCGCATCGCCGTCATGAACCGGGGCAGGGTCGAGCAGTTCGACACGCCGGTGGCGATCTACGACCGGCCGCAGACCCTGTTCGTCAACGGCTTTATCGGCACGACCAACCTGTTGCCGGGCAAGGTCACGGGCATCGTCGGCGACACCGCCACCGTGGCGATCGACGCCGGCGCCGCGCTGCGCCTGCCCGCCGTGCCGGGCCTCGGCGCCGGCTCGCTCGTGATCCTGTCGGTGCGCCCCGAGCAGCTCGTGCTGTCGCCGGTCGCGACGGCGGACAGCTGGCCGATCGAGCCCGGCCTCAGCCTGCCGCTCGGCTCGCAGCTCGTGCACGAGGCGCGCACCGTCGATGGCGCCGCGCTCAAGATCGTCGAGCCGCGCCGCCGCGCCGCAAGCGAAGCCCAGCGCCGCTTCTGCGCGCTGGCGCCCGACGCCCGCCCTTCCCTGTTCCCGCGTTCAACGTCTTCAGCAACGGAGTAGCCCCATGACCTTCAATCGTCGAAGCCTGCTCGCCGGCATGACCGCGCTCGGCGGCGCATCGTTCCTGCCGCACATCGCCCACGCCAAGGGCAGCATCGTCGCCACGACCTATCCCGGCACCTGGGAAGACGCCTATCGCGGCGTCATCGCGCCGATGCTCAAGAAGAAGGACGACATCGACCTCGAGCTGGCGCCGCTGTTCGCCATGGACCAGATCGGCAAGGCCAAGGCGGCGCGCGGCGCGCCGCCGTTCGACGTCTTCGTGCTCGATCCCGGCCCGCGCATCGTCGGCATGGAGGGCGGCCTGTTCGAGAAGTTCGACGCCAAGAAGCTCAGCAATCTCGGGAAGCTGCCGGCGGGCTTCGCCGACGACGTCGGCGTGCATGTCAGCGCCCAGGTGGTGGGCATCGCCTACAATCCGAAGAAGGTGCCGGCGCCCAAGGGCTGGGGCGACCTGCTGAAGGATCCCTGGGTGTCGCGGCTCGGCATCACCGGCTTCCAGACGACCTTCGGGACGTCCTCGCTGATCGAGATGTCCAAGCTGTTCGGCGGCTCGCTGACCAACCCCGAGCCGGCGCTGGTCGAGCTCAAGAAGGTGCTGCCCAAGATCGCCGCGGTCGGCCTGCCGGCCGCGATGCCCGGCCTGTTCCAGCAAGGCCAGTGCGACGTGATGTACACCAACACCCAGACCGTCGCGACGCTCAAGGGCAAGGGCGTCGACGTCGAGTTCGTCAAGCCGGAGTCGGGCTCGATCGCCTTCTACACCACCATGCACATCGCCAAGGGCACCGACCAGCTCGACAACGCCTACAAGTATCTCGACCTGGTGGTGGGCAAGGATGCGCAGGAGGCGCTGACCAAGCCGCCGTACAACTTCGTGCCGGTGAACAAGGACGTCCCGCTGCCCGCCGACCTGCCGATGAAGAGCCTCGACGAGATGACCAAGTACGTCGAGCACGACTGGTCCAAGATCAACCCGCTGCGCGCGGCGTGGATCGAGAAGTTCAACAAGGAAATGGCGAAGTGAGCTTGCGCTTCGCGCGCCCGGCACACCCCCTCGCCCAGCCTCTCCCCCAAGGGGGAGAGGCGCATGCGAGGATGTGACGGGCATGAGCGTCGCGTCGACAGCACTGACCTCTCCACTGCGGGGTGAGGAAAAGCGCTGGCGCCTCGCCGAGTGGCAGCTCGCGCTGCCGCTCACGCTCGCCTTCTCGGCGCTGTTCCTGGCGCCGCTGCTCCTGCTGGTCGCCACCAGCTTCTTCAACGACGACAAGATCACCCAGCCGGGCTTCGCGAGCTGGACCAAGTTCTTCGGCGATCCGTTCAACTACAAGGTCATCTTCGACACGCTGCTGCTCGGCCTGAAGACGGTGTGCGCCACGGTGGTGATCGGCTACCCGCTGGCGCTGGTCTTCATGGACCTCTCGCCGCGCCTGCAGAAGGTCCTGCTGTTCGTCATCATCATGCCGATGCTGCTGTCGGTCGTGGTCCGCACCTTCGCCTGGATCGTCGTGCTGGGCCGCGAGGGCGTGATCAACCAGGGCCTGATGTGGCTGGGCGTCATCTCCGAGCCGCTGCGCCTGCTGCAGACCGAGCTCGGGCTGGTGATCTCCCTCACCCAGATCGAGATGCCGCTGATGCTGCTGCCGCTGATCAGCGTGATGTCGCGGCTCGATCCCAACCTGCGCGACGCCTCGGCGGCGCTGGGCGCCTCGCGCTGGCGCACGCTCTTCACCGTCATCGTGCCGCTCTCCATGCCGGGCCTGGTCGCCGGCTGCCTGCTGGTGTTCGCCAGCTCGACCACCGCCTTCATCTCGCAGACCGTGATCGGTGGCGTCCGCCTGATCTACCTGCCGCTGGTGATCTGGCAGCAGTCGCTGGTGGTCTACAACTGGCCGCTCGCCGCCGTCGCCTCGCTGTCGCTGGTCGTCTCGGTGCTGTCGATCATCGCGGCCCTCTCGTACCTCGGCCGCCGCTCCAGCCGGCATCTGCAGGGCTGACACCATGGGCCGCCGACAGAGCTTCCTCGACCTCTCCTACGGCCTCGTGATCGGCGGCATCGCCGGGCTCGCCGTGCTGATCATCGTGTCGCCGGTGGTGATCGCGCTGATGACCTCGTTCACCGAAGGGCGGTCGCTGAAGTTCCCGCCCACCGGCTTCTCCTTCCGCTGGTACGAGCAGCTGTTCGACCCCATCCAGTCACGGCCGATCCAGCGCGCCGCCGGCAATTCGCTGGAGGTCGCGGCGATGTCGACCCTGATCGGCGTGGTGCTGGCGACGCTGGCCGCACTGGGACTGGCGCGCAATCGCCACAAGTCGGCGCGGGTCGCCGACAATTTCTTCATGTCGCCGCTGGTGCTGCCTGGCATCACCTTCGGCCTGGCGGCGCTGGTCTACTTCTCGACGCTGGGCTTCCGGCCCTCGCTCAACCTGATGATCGCGGGCCACCTGATCGTCACCATGCCCTTCATCCTGCGCACCACGACGGCCAGTCTTTCGCAGCTCGATCCCGCGCTGCTCGACTCCTCGCAGAGCCTCGGCGCCTCGTGGTTCTACACGCTGCGCCGCGTCACGCTTCCCCTCATCTTTCCCGGCATCGCCGCCGGCGCCTTCCTCGCCTTCATGGCCTCGATCGACAACGTGCCGGTGTCGCTGTTCCTGTCCAACGCCCGCACCGACACCCTGCCGATCCGCATGTGGGGCATGATGGAATCGACGCTCGACGTGCGGGTGGCCGCCGTGTCGGGCGTCTTGATCGCCGCCGCCTTCGTGCTGATGCTGATCATGGAATGGACGGTGGGCCTCACCCGCCGCATGCGCGACTAGGGAGAAGCTTTCGTGCTGATCGATCCGCAACCGCTGACGCAGGCGGCCTTCGCGCCGTTCGGCGACGTCATCGACGTGCCGAGCGAGCCCGGCCGCACCTACTACGAGGACGCGCTGGGCAACCTGCGCCCCACGGCGCATCCCAGCCTGTCCCTCGCGCTCAAGGCCGAGACGCCCGACCGGCCGCTCAAGGCCGAGATGCTGGAACGCCACGAATTCTCCTCCCAGAGCTTCGTGCCGATCGACGTCGCGCGCTGGCTGATCGTCGTGGCGCCGCATGCCGTGGCGGGCGGCCCCGACCTCTCGCGCGTGAAAGCCTTCATCGCCAGCGGCAAGCAAGGCGTCACCTACAAGCCCAACACCTGGCACCACGGCCTCACGGTGCTCGACAAGCCGGGCCGCTTCGCCGTCTTCATGTGGCGCGTCGGCGGCAAGGGCGACGAGGAGTTCGTGCCGGTCGCGCCCTTCACCATCCGCATTCCCTGATCCGGAGACCTCCGATGCCATACACGCCGCAGCGCGATTTCGTGGGCTATGGCGCCAGCATGCCCGATCCGAAATGGCCCAACGGGGCGCGGATCGCGGTCAACTTCGTGCTCAACTACGAGGAGGGCTCCGAGCCCTCGATCCAGGACGGCGAGGACCACAGCGACACCGGCCTCAGCGAAGCCCATGGCCTCGGCCAGGCCATCAAGGGCCGCGACCTCGCGGCCGAGAGCCTGTTCGAGTACGGCAGCCGCGTCGGGTTCTGGCGGCTGATGCGCATCTTCGCCGAGCGCAACCTGCCGATGACCATCTACGGCTGCGGGCTGGCCTTCGAGCGCAATGCCGAAGCGTCGTCCGCGATCGCCAAGGCCGGCCATGACATCTGCTCGCACGGCTGGCGCTGGATCAAGCATTACGAGTTGAGCGAGGCCGAGGAGCGCGACCATATCCGCAAGGCCATCGCCTCGACCGAGAAGATGATCGGCCGCCGCCCGGAAGGCTGGTACTGCCGCTACGGACCGGGCGAGAACACCCGCCGCCTGGTCGTCGAGGAAGGCGGCTTCACCTACGACAGCGACTATTACGGCGACGAGCTGCCCTTCTGGGTGAGCGTCGACGGCAAGGGCCACCTCGTCGTGCCCTATACGCTCACGACCAATGACGGCAAGTACCTGACGGGTGTCGGCAACGCCGACCAGTGGTTCGCCCTGTTGCGCGATTCCTTCGACATGCTCTACCGCGAAGGCAGGACGCAGCCGCGCATGATGTCGGTCGGCATGCATAACCGCGTGATCGGCCATCCCGGCCGCGCCGTCGGGCTGGAGCGCCTGATCGACTACATGCAGAAACACCAGGGCGTGTGGATCACCAAGCGGGTCGAGATCGCCAGGCACTGGATCAAGACGCATCCGTATCCGGGCAAGGGGCTGAATGAGAAATAGCCTTCCGTTGGCGCCCTTCATGTTCCTCTCCCCCGCTAGGGGGAGAGGTTAGGAGGGGGGAATCGACGTGCGTCACCCCCTCTCCCAACCTCTCCCCCTAGCGGGGGAGCGGAGCGCTGCGTTAAGCCTGTTCCTGATGACCCGACCGGTGATCCTGGTGCGCGACTGGCGAACGACCGAGGCGGCGCTTCTCACGGCGCGCGCCGACGGCACTTCGCCGGTCCTCGTCACGCCCGAGGGTGCTGCGTCGTTCTACGGCGCGGGCTATCTCGGGGCGCTGCAGGAGCGCGCCGAGAAGGAATTCCCCGACGTCGAGTTCGAGCTGATCGTCGATTGCGGCGATGCGCCCGGCCATGCGCTGGCCTGCCTGCGCTCCGGCGTGAAGCTGATCTCGATGAGCGAGCCGAACGACAAGATCGCCGACATCGCCCGCCAGATGGGCGCCCAATTGGTAAGGAGACCGACATGAGCTGGGAGCCGACACGCGACCTCGTGGGCTATGGATCCAACCCGCCCGATCCCAGGTGGCCGGACGGCGCGCGCCTCGCGGTCAACTTCGTCGTCAACTACGAGGAAGGCTCCGAGCCCTCGGTGCAGGACGGCGAGGGCTACAGCGAGACCGGCCTAACCGAATCCTCGACCTCGTCGCAGGGCCTCAAGGGCCGCGACCTCGCGGCCGAGGGCATGTTCGAGTTCGGCAGCCGCGTCGGGTTCTGGCGCATCATGCGCGCCTTTCAGGAGCGCGGGATGCCGCTCACCGTGTTCGGCTGCGCGCTGGCGCTCGAGCGCAACAAGCCGGCGGCCGAGGCGATCCGGCAGTCGGGCTTCGATGTCTGCTGCCACGGCTGGCGCTGGGTGCGCCACTTCCAGCTGAGCGAAGCCGAGGAGCGTGAGCACATCGCCAAGGCGGTGACGTCGCTGAAGCAGACCGTCGGCGAGGCGCCGGCCGGCTGGTATTGCCGCTACGGCCCCAGCGTCAACACGCGCCGCCTGCTGCTCGAGCATGGCGGCTTCACCTACGACAGCGACTATTACGGCGACGAGCTGCCGTTCTGGCAGACCGTCGAGGGCAAGCCGCACCTGATCGTGCCCTACTCGCTCACCAACAACGACGGCAAGTACGCCGCCGGCATGACCACCGCCGACCAGTGGTTCACCCTCTGCCGCGACGCCTTCGACGTGCTCTACAAGGAGGGCGCCACGGCCCCGAAGATGATGTCGGTCGGCCTGCACCAGCGCCTGATCGGCCATCCGGGCCGCACAGCGGGATTGTGGCGCCTGCTCGATTATATCCAGCAGCAGAAGGGCGTCTGGGTGACCCGCCGGATCGACATAGCGAACCACTGGAAAGCCACACACCCCTATTCCGGCAAGGGCTTGAACGAATAGGCCGCCGCCGCTATCACCGGCCGCTGTCTAATGGACCCATGGAGCGCAGGCTGTGAAGATCACCCGCACCGTCAAGAAAATCCTCGATAACTACGAGAGCGATTGCCCCGGCACGAAGGCCAACCTTGCTCGCATCCTGATGCACGGCCGGCTGGGCGGCTCGGGCAAGATGGTGATCCTGCCCGTCGACCAGGGCTTCGAGCACGGCCCCGACCGCTCGTTCGCGCCCAATCCTGCCGCCTATGACCCGCACTACCACTACCAGCTCGCCATCGACGCCGGGCTTAACGCCTATGCCGCGCCCTTGGGCCCGCTCGAGGCCGGCGCCGACACCTTCGCCGGTGCGATCCCGACCATCCTCAAGCTCAACTCGGCCAACTCCCTGTCGACCAATAAGGACCAGGCCGTCACTGCTTCGGTGAACGACGCGCTGCGGCTGGGCTGCGCGGCGATCGGCTTCACGATCTATCCCGGCTCGGAAGACCAGTACGAAATGATGGAGGAGATCCGCGCGCTCGCCGAGGAGGCGAAAGCGGTCGGCCTCGCCGTCGTCATGTGGTCGTATCCGCGCGGCGGCAAGCTCGACAAGGCGGGCGAGACGGCGATGGACGTCTGCGCCTACGCCGCCCACATGGCGGCGCTTCTGGGCGCTCACATCATCAAGGTGAAGCCGCCGAGCGACGTGCTGTGGCAGCCCGAGGCCAAGGCCGCCTTCGAGAAGGCCAACATCGACATCTCGACCTTGGCGGCGCGCATCAAGCACGTCATGCAGGCGACCTTCAACGGCCGCCGCATCGTCGTGTTCTCCGGCGGCGAGGCCAAGGACCTCGAAGGCCTGTTCACCGAGATCCGCGGCCTGCGCGACGGCGGCGCCAACGGCTCGATCATCGGGCGCAACACCTTCCAGCGCCCGCGCGATCAGGCGCTCGACATGCTCGACAAGATCATCGGCATCTATCAGGGCAAGATGTAAATCAAGCAGAATTTAAAGGATTTATCCCGATCTTGGGTAACCTTCTGGGTACCCTTAGTCCTTTAGAAGCCCGCCCTGGCCCTTCAGGCTGGGGGCTCTCACGGAGTCTCGCCAGAGCGACTCTTGAACGGCGTTTCAAGTATGGCGCGAGGCCAGATGAAAGAGGCGGGCCCGCGCGGACTCCGTCGCGCGAACAGTGGTGTGGGGCCACTGCGGTCGTTCCCCAAGG
>FODP01000011.1 GCA_900110395.1 Rhodospirillales bacterium URHD0017 | reverse complement strand
GCGCTCGATCACCTGTGGCGGCGTCGGCTGGCGCAGCCGCCTGGGCCGCGAGCTGCGATCCTGCAGCCCGGCCAGGCCTTCCTGCTCGAAGCGATCGCGCCATTTGCGGCCGGTGCGAGGGCAAACGCCTGCGGCTTCACTGGCGGACTGCGGCGTTTGCCCACCAAGAATCATTTTGGCCAACCGCTCTCGACCGTGCGGCGTCAGGCGGGCATTCTTATGGATGTCCATTCGGCTCTCCCAAGGATCAGTTGACGTCTCGACAACATCAGCTTCCTCGGCCTGAGCCGGATGGACAACCTATTGAAAGCTCACATCTAGAACGCCGGCCGGCCGCCGGGCTGGGGAATCTGAGAGCTGCGCCGGCCCGTGGGATCGCCCGGAGCGATCACGTAGGACGGCGTGCCCGGCGGATTCGCATCGAGCGCCGAAGGCGGCATGTTGTCGGTCATCGGGCCGGGCGGCTGGCCCGGCGCGCTGCTCTGCGGCGGCGCACCGCCGGTATCGACGGGCGGCGTGACGGGCGCCGCCGGACTCGGTACGGGCGGATTGGGCTGCGCACAGGCTGCTGCCAAGGCGCCGACGGCGATAACGCTGAGCCAAGTGCGGATCACATCTTCCTCCGTGCCGATGAGCGGCGGTGGATTTCCATAGACTACTTAAGCCGCCGCGAAACTGCAAAATCGCGTGACGTTTCATTTGCTGCCGTGCCCCGGCGCGTTGACCTTCACCGGGAATGTCGGCACGCTGTTTTGCACCGCGCACCAGTAGGTTTGTCCCGTGGGCGACCGATCTTTCAAGCGCGCGCCCGTGAGGAGGCAGCCTATCGAGTAAGCGTTTTAATCACATAGCCAACTTCGGCCCAAACAATCCGATCTGGGAGGCGGCGTCATGACCGACGAAGCGAACAAAAAGGGTCCCGAAAGTACAAGGCGTGAGTTCCTTACCGCGACGACGGCGCTCGCTGGCGCTGCCCTCGCGGGACTGCCCGGCCCGGCCGCGGCAGAGCGCAAGCGCAATCCAAAGCGCGGCGGCACGGTGCGTTTCGGCACCCGAGACGATTCCGTCGGTCTCGATACCCATCGCAACTTCATCTACTACGTCTCCCAGCCGCTGGCTGGCACCACCGGCGGCCTGCTCGACTTCGACGCAGGCATGAACATCGTTCCCGCCATCGCCACTGAGTGGGAGCCGTCCAACGACCTCAAGACCTGGACCTTCAAGCTGCGCCAGGGTGCCGAGTTCCACAACGGCGAGACGATCGACGCCAACGCGGTCAAGTGGAACATCGAGCGCATCCTTGACCCCAAGATCGGCCACTCCTTCAACCGCTCGGCGCTGGTCGACGTCGAGCGCGTCACGGTCGACGACAAGTGGATCGTGCAGGTTCATCTGAAGGACCCGAGTGCGGCCTTCGATTCCAACATGGTCTACTACCCGGTGAACCTGATCGCGCCCGGCGCCGTCGACAAGGCCGACACGGCACCGGCGGGTTGCGGGCCGTTCAAGTTCAAGTCGTGGAAGCGCTTCGACATCTGCGAGCTGGTGCGCTTCGAGAACTTCTGGGAAAGCGATTCGGAAGGCAACACGCTGCCCTATCTCGACGGCCTGATCGGCCGGCCGAAGAAGGAGGACCGCGTGCGGCTGACGGCGCTGCGGGCGGGCGAGCTCGACCTGATCGACAATGTCGCCTACGCCGACGCGCCCTCCTTCATCAAGGACTACGGCAAGACCTACGACACCTTCCCGGTGCCTCAGGTCGGCACGGCGATGGTCACCTTCAACCTCCGGAGCGGGCCGTTCTCCGCCAAGGACAATCCGGATGCCCACATGCTGCGCACCGCGGCGGCGCATGCCATCGACCATGAGGGCATCCACGAAGCGGTGTTCAACAAGCAGGGCAAGGTCGCCAAGGGCTTCTACAGCGAATCGAGCCCGTGGTACGGCAAGGACATCAAGCCGTGGCCGGCCTTCGATCCCGACAAGGCCAAGGCGCTGCGCAAGAAGGCCAAGGACGGCGACGCCAAGCTCCTGATCATCGCCAACGATTCCTTCCCCTACATGCAGCAGTCGGGCGAGCTGGTGCACGCCATGCTGAAGGACGCGGGCTTCAACGTGACCTTCGAGATCCATCCGACGCCGGTGATCCAGGACAAGTACAACAAGGCGGCGTTCGACATCGATTCGACGGCCAACAGCTACCGCATCGACCCCGACGGCTGGTACTCGCGCAACATCCTGTCGACGGCGCCGGAGACCAAGCGCCGCATCGGCTACGTCAACGAGAAGGTCGACCAGCTGATCCTCGCCGCGGCCGTCGAGCGCGACAAGGACAAGCGCCGGCAGATGTACGCCGACGTCGATTCGATCGTGAACCAGGACCTGCCGCTGCTCTACACGCACTTCGTGTCGATCATGCAGGCCGGGACCAAGAAGCTGAAAGGCTACAAGCCCGCCTTTACCGGCCCGTTCCAGTACGCCGGCGGCGGCATGCGCACGGCGTGGCTCGAGAGTTAGGTCTCTTCCGGACCGCGAGCCTCCGGCTCGCTCATGAGCTTGAGCGAGCCGGAGGCTCGCGGTCCGGAAGACCATGAAAGGTCCTTCCCATGCTCGCCTACATCATCCGCCGCATCGCCTACCTCGTGCCCGTGCTGTTCGTGCTGACGGTGGTCGTCTTCACCTTCGTCGAGATGCTGCCCGGCAACATCATCGACACGCTGGTCGGCAGCGAAGGCGTCAACGACCCCGAGGTCCGCAAGATCCTCGAGAAGGAGTACGGGCTCGATCAGCCGGTCTACGTCCGCTACGCCAAATGGCTGTTGCGCGCCGTGCAGGGCGACTTCGGCATGTCGCTGGTGACCCGCCGGCCGGTCGCCGTCGAACTGATGTCGGGCATCCCGGCCACGGTCTACCTGGCGGTCGTGGGCATCTCGCTGTCGATGCTGATCGCCGTGCCGCTCGGCACGATCGCCGCGGTCAAGCGCAACACGGCGATCGACTACACCGCGCAGGTCACCTCGCTGATCGGCATCTCGATCCCCGAGTTCTGGTTCGCCATCCTCTGCGTGCTGTTCTTCTCGCTTTATCTCGGCTGGCTGCCCTCCTCCGGCTTCGCCAATCCGTTCGTCGACCCGTGGGCCAGCCTGAAATTCCTGATCCTGCCGGCAGCGGCGGTCGGCTTCCGCCAGGCCGCCTACACCACGCGGCTCACGCGCTCCTCCATGCTCGACGAGATGAACAAGGAGTACGTCGACACCGCCCGCTCGGTCGGCCTCAGCGAAGGCAAGGTGATCTTCAAGTACACGCTGCGCAACGCCATGATCCCGACCATCACCATCAGCGGCCTGCAGCTCGCCAACCTTTTGGGCGGCACGGTGGTGCTGGAATCGATCTTCGCCTGGCCCGGCATCGGGCGGGCGATCTTCGAGGCCATCCTCCAGCGCGACTATCCGCTGGTCCAGGCCGGCGTGCTGGTGCTGGGCTGCATCGTCGTGATCATGAACCTGCTGGTCGACCTCACCTACCGGCTGCTCAATCCGCGCGTGAAGCTGGGCTAGGGGGACGCCATGACCGAACTCGAAGCCCGCAAGTTCGCCGACCTCGAGGCGATCCGCGCGCCGACGCTCGGCGGCCGGCTGGCACGCTGGCGCACGGCGCTCGGCAATGCGTGGCACGAACTGCGCAAGAGCCGCACCGCCTCGATCGGCGCGGTCATGCTGGTGCTGCTGTTCGGCGCCTGCATCGCCACACCCTGGATCACCACCTACGACCCGATCAAGCAGAACTTCCGCGAGCGCCTGCAGCCGCCCTCCGAGAAGCACCTGTTGGGCACCGATCGCATGGGCCGCGACATCTACTCGCGACTGCTGTGGGGCGGCCGCCGTCTGGTCACCATCGCCCTCCTCGCGGTCACCTTCGGCCTCAGCATCGGCATCCCCTACGGCGTGCTCTCCGGCTACTTCGGCGGCAAGGTCGATACCGTGGCCATGCGCTTCGTCGACGGCCTCCTGGCTTTTCCCGGCCTCCTTCTCTACCTGCTGATCGTCACGCTCGCCCGAGAATGGAAGATGGAGGGCATCTACAACGACATGGTGCTGATCTTCGCCCTGGGGTTCGCCTTCACGCCGGAGGTGGCGCGCCTGTCGCGCAGCTCGGTGCTGGTCGAGAAGCAGAAGGAATATGTCGAAGCCTCGCGCGCCATCGGCGAGGGCAGCTTTGCCATCGCGTTGCGCCAGATCTTGCCCAACATCGTCTCGCCGCTGATCGTCAATGCCACGGTGCGCCTGGGCTATGTCATCCTGATCGTGGCGGCGCTGTCGTTCCTCGGCCTCGGCACGCCGCCGCCGACGCCCGACTGGGGATCCGACCTCGCCGCCGCCCGCGACTACATGGAGACCGCACCGTTGATCGCGGCCTTTCCCGGCCTCGCCATCTGCTACACGGTGCTGGCCTTCAACCTGTTCGGCGATGGCCTGCGCGACATCCTCGACCCGCGGCTGGCGGAGCGCTGAGCATGGCCGAGACAGTTCCCCGTCCGGTACTTGAACTTGACGGGCTCACTGTGCGCTTTCGCCTGCGTCGCGGCGATCTCACCGCCGTCGACGGCGTGTCCTTTGCGATCGAGCGCGGCCAGACCTTCGGCCTGGTGGGTGAATCGGGATCCGGCAAGTCGGTGACGGCCAAGGCGATCATGCGCCTGATCCCCGACCCGCCCGGCGAGATCCCGAGCGGCCGCGTGCTGTTCGAGGGCAGCAACATCCTGGACAAGAGCGACGCCGAGATGCGCGCGCTGCGCGGCCGGCGCATCGCCATGGTGTTCCAGGAGCCGATGAGCGCCCTCAATCCGGTGTTCACTGTCTGCGACCAGATCTCCGATGCGCTGCGCACCAACTTGGGCCTCTCCAAGGCCGAGGCGCGCGAGCGCGTGGTCGAGCTCCTGTCGCTGGTCGGCATCCCCTCGCCGCAGAAGCGGCTCGACAGCTACGTCCACGAATTCTCCGGCGGCATGCGCCAGCGCGTCATGCTGGCCATGGCGCTCAGCTGCAATCCGGGCTTCCTGATCGCCGACGAGCCGACCACCGCGCTCGACGTCACCATCCAGGCCACCATCCTCGAGCTGATCACCAGCATGATCGAGCGGCTCGGCATGTCGCTGCTCTTCATCACCCACAATCTCGGTGTCGTCGCCCATGCCTGCGACCGTGTCGGCGTGATGTACGCCAGCCATATCGTCGAGCTCGGCGACAAGCGCGAGATCTTCGCCAACCCCCAGCATCCCTACACGGTGGGCCTGCTGAACTCGATCCCGCGGCTCGACGGCCACGCCAAGTACCTGACGCCGATCGCGGGCTCGGTGTGCAACATGATGGAGCCGCCCTCGGGCTGTAAGTTCCATCCCCGCTGCGCCCACGCCATGGAGGTCTGCCGCCGCGAGATCCCGCGACTGAAGGAGATCGCGCCCGGCCATCTCGCCGCCTGCCACCTGCACGATCGGGGAACGGCATGACAGACGCCGCCGCCACGCTGCTGAGCGTTAAAGGACTCACCAAGCACTTCACCCTGCATGGCGACATCTACTCCAAGCTCGCTGGCGAGAAGACCCAGGTGCTGAAGGCGGTCGACGGCATCGACTTCCACATCCGGCGCGGTGAGACGCTGGGGCTGGTGGGGGAGAGCGGCTGCGGCAAGTCGACGACGGCGCGGCTGGTGACGCGGCTGATCGAGCCGACGGCCGGCGAGGTCACGCTGAAGGGCGAGGACCTGCTGGCCTTCTCACGCGGCCGCATGAAGGAGGCGCGCAAGGAAGTCCAGCTGGTGTTCCAGGACCCCTACAGCTCGCTCAATCCGCGCAAGACCATCATGCACATCCTGAGCCGGCCGATGGAGATCCATGGCCTGGCGCACTCATGGGCCGAGAAGCGCGAGCGGGTGCTGGAGCTGCTGCAGCGGGTCGGGCTCGGCGTCGAGCACATCGACCGCTATCCCCATGAATTCTCCGGCGGCCAGCGCCAGCGCATCGCCATCGCCCGGGCACTGTCGGTCGATCCTGAGCTCGTGATCGGCGACGAGCCGGTGTCGGCGCTCGACGTCTCGATCCAGGCGCAGATCCTGAACCTGTTCCGCGAACTGCAGAAAGAGTTCGGGCTGACCTACCTGTTCATCGCCCACGATCTCAGCGTCATCCGCCACATCAGCGACCGGGTGGCGGTCATGTATGTCGGCAAGATCGTCGAAACCGGGCCGGCGGCGGCCCTGTTCGACAAGCCACTCCATCCGTACACCAAAGCGTTGCTGGCCGCGGTTCCGGAGGCCGACCCCGCCAAGCCGGCGCCCCGCCTCACGTTGCAAGGCGAGGTATCGACGCCGATCGACCCGCCGCCAGGTTGCCGGCTGTGCGGACGTTGCCCGCGGGAAAGTGCGGTTTGCGCCGAGATCGAGCCGCCGCTGGTCGATGTCGGCGATGGCCGGCAGGTTGCCTGCCACAATCTCTGATCGCACACCCTCAACAAATTCTCACGCATAGGGAACTGTTCGCGGCGTCGGCAGTTTTTTTTCCTGCTCTACCTTACAGGGAGGGCAGAAGATGTCCGTTCGCCTATTGCCGGTTGTTGTGCTCGCAACAGGACTCGCTTCAATCTTTGCCTTGGCATCGACAGGAATCGTCAACGCCCAGGTCGGCGGCGCCGCCGGCGCGGCGGCCGGGGCAGCCGGCGCGGCGGCCGGTGCAACCGGCGCCGCGAGTGCTGGTGGGACCTCCGGCACCGGCAGTGCCAGCGCCGGTACCGGCTCCAGTGGAAGCGGCAGTACCGGCGGCGCTAGCAGTGGCGGCACGGGCGCCGACGCCGGTGCGAGCGCAGGCTCGGCCGGCAGCGGCGGAGCGGGGTCGGCTTCGGCCGGCGTCGGTGGAGTCGATGCGGGAACCAGCGGCGCGGCGAGCGTCGGGGTGGGCAGCACCGGCGGGACTAGCGGGACGGCCAGCGTGGGCGTCGGATCGACCGGCACCGGAACGGGCGCCGGCGGGGCGGGCGGCGGGACGGGCGCGGGTGGCGCAGGCTCGACCGTGGGTGCTGCCGGCGGCGTGGGCGGCTCCGGCACGGGCGTCGGGACGGGCGTCGGGACCGGCGCTGGTAACGGAAGCGGCACGGGTGGCGTGGGCGCCTCGGTGGCAAGCGTCGGCACCGGCATTGGCGGGGTCGGCGGAGCCAACGCTGCCAGCATCTCCTCTGAGGAAGACGGCGTGCTGCGTCGTTATCTCAGCGACATCGCGCTCGCCGACAACGTGATGGCGGGTAATCTCTCGACGATGCAGCAGGCATCGCTGCTCTATCGCTCCGGCCACAAGCGCGCGGCCAAGGAGCTGTTGTGCGAGCGGCGCGACGTCTACAACGCCTTCCGGCGCACCGCCACGCCCTGCGCGGCGCGTGCCGATTGGGAGCTGAAGGAAGCGAATGCGGTCCGTCCCGCATCCGCCTTCCAGGCCGGCGCCTACAGGACCCGCGCCGATTGCCTGACCGCGGCCTACACGGCGCGCGTGCCGCTCAGCTCCTGCGACGGGCGCTGAGGACTATTGCGGAGGGTGATCGCCTAGGTGCAGTTCGCCTGAGCGATCACCACCGCGTCGAGGCCCTGCATCTGCTCCTGCGACAGGTTCGAGGGATCGAGCAGGTTGCCGCCGGGCGCCATGGCGGCATTGGACTTGCGCAGGCCCTCGATGGCGGCCTGCCGCTTGTCGGCCGGCAGCTTGGCGGCGATGCACTCGCACATCTTCTGCGGCGTGGTCTGCATGCAGACCTGAAGAAACGGATCCTGCGCACGGGCACCGGTTGGAAGCGCCGAGACGACAGCCAGGCCGAAGGCGCAGACGACGAAACGCATGGAAATCTCTCCTGGAAGGCAGGGCGATACTATCAGAACAGCCAGCTGCGCAGCAGGCCGAACAGGCCGGTTGCGAACAGGATGGTGAGCGCCACGTTGCGGTAGAGCCGCTCGCTCGCCAGGCCATGGAAGGCGCGGCCGCCGGCCCAGGCGCCCAGCACCATGACCGGGAACAGCACCACCGCGCGGGCCAGCGCCTCGATGCCGGCCACGCCGGTCGCCAGCACGATCACGATCAGCAGGAACTGCGTCAGGAAGTAATAGGTGACGATGTTGGCGCGGTTGACCTGCGGCGGATCGTTGCCCGACAGCAGGTAGAGCAGCACCGGCGGCCCGCCGACGCTGGTGGTGGCCATCATGGCGCCCGACACCGCGCCGACGGCGACGGTGGCGGCGGTCGAACGGCGGCCGGTGTATTTCCAGCCGGTCCACATCAGCACGACGAAGGCCACGATGACGGCCGACACCGCCGTCACGATGGTGTTCTTGTCGACGCTGGCCAGCAGCCAGACGCCGAGCGGCATGGCAGCGCAGGCCGCGATGCTCATCGGCGTCAGCAGCTTCCAGTCGGCGTGCCGGCGGACCTGCGGGAAGAGTTGCAGCGACACCACCAGCTCGATCGCCACCACGGTGACCACCATGTCGGCCGAGCCGAAAAGGATGGCAAAGATCGGCGCCATCAGCATGGCCGAGCCGAAGCCGGCAAAGCCGCGCATCAGGCCGGCGACCAGGGTGACGCCGATCGCGGTCCACAGACCGACACCGGCAAACAAGGACAGGATGTAGGAGATCATTGAAGCGACTTCTCGGCACGAACCAGACACGAAAGGTGATCCGCGGTCCGGGACTTCCGGAGCGGGATCAGCGCTTAAGTCGAAGGGTCTGTCGCTTCATGAGGCGCGGACTGTCGTCGATCTTCGTCGCGTGATCAAGCGGCCAATCAGGCGGCCCATCAGGCGGCGAGCTTGGCGCGCACGAAATCGATGCGGTCCTGGCCCCAGAAGAGCTCGCCGTCGACGACGAAGGTCGGCACCGCGAAGACGCCCTGCTGCTCGGCCTCCTGCTGGTGGCGCTTCAGCTCGGCCGGGCCATCGCCCGCGGCGAAGGCGTCGAAGCCCGCGGCATCGACGCCGGCATCGGCCAGCAGGCCCGTGACCGCGGCGCGGTCCTCGTAGTCGATCTCGCGCTTGAAGAAGCGCGGATAGGCGAGATCGATCAAGGCGCGGCCATGGCCGCTCTTGTCGGCATAGAGCCAGGCGAGATGGACCAGCGTCTGGTCGAAGATCTTCTTGGGTCCCAGCAGGGTGATGCCACGCTGGTTCGCGAAACGACGGGCGTCCACGTAGAAATACTTGATCTTGCGCATGCCGCGCGCGATCGCCTCGGGATCGCTGAGATTGACCGCACCGGCGATGTTCAGGGCGAACGGCCGAAGGACCAGCTCGGCCTCGAAGTCGCGTTCGAGGTCGTAGGCCGGATCCTTGGCGAGATAGGAGAACGGGCTGCGCAAATCGAGCCAGAGTTCGACCTTCCTCCTCATGCGCGACGACCCTGCTGGCCCTCGCCGGTCTTGTCGCGCAGCCGGCGCATGCCGCGCAGCCAGCGGTCGCGATCGAGCTTGCGCGCCATGTACTCCTTCACCTCGGGGTGCGTCAGGATCAGGAACCGCTCCTCGTCCATCGCCTCGATCACGGTCTGGGCGACGGCGTCGGTGTGCAGCACGCCGTCGACCGATGCGGCGCCGGCGCCCGCCATGCGCAGCATGTTGGTGTCAACCGCCTGCGGGCAGAGCACCGAGACCGAGATGCCGCGATCGCCGTACTGGATGGCGAGATGCTCGGCCAGCGCCACGGCGGCGTGCTTGGTGACGCCGTAGGGCGCGGAACCCATCGAGGCCAGCAGGCCCGCAGCACTGGCGGTGTTCAGGAGGTAGCCCGACTTGCGCGCCAGCATGCCCGGCACCAGGGCGCGCGCGGCATAGACGTGGCTCATCACATGGATGGCCCAGCTGTCGGCCCAGTCCTTGTCGGTCGCATCCTCATGACCGCCGCGGCCGATGCCGGCATTGGAGAAGAAGACGTCGACCGGCCCGAAGCGACGCTCGGCTTCGGCGACCAGCTGCTGGATATCGGACTCCCTGGCAACGTCGCAGGCGACGGCCAGGCCCCTGATGTCGTCGGCGACGACCCTCAGGCGATCGGCATCACGGTCGGCCACGACGACGCCCTTGGCGCCCTCCTTGGCATAGCGCCGCGCCACCGCCTCGCCGATGCCACCCGCCGCGCCCGTGACGACGCAGACCTTGTCCTTGACCTTCATTCTTCCTCTCCGCTCAACCTTATGCTCTTCCGGAGCGCGGGCTCCGGAAGAAGACTAGCCCCACGACTCCTCGATCAACTGCACGTACTCGGCCTTGGTCGGCTGGCGCGGCGTCGACTGGTGGCAGTGATCGCCGAGCGCGCCGTCGGCGATCTTCTCGACGGTGTCCTGCGCCAGGCCCATCGCGCTCAACCCTTTCGGGATGCCGAGTCGCGCATTGAGCGCCGCAACGGCGTTGGCAACGCCCGTGGCGTTGGCCTCGCTCGCCGGCAGGCCCAGGACCTGCGCCACCTTCCGGTACTTCTCGCCGACCGCCGGCTCGTTGAAGCGCAGCACGGCCGGCAGATAGACCGCGTTCAGCGTGCCGTGATGCAGGCGATAGCCCTTCAAGCCGCCGGTCGGATGGCTGAGCGCATGGACCGCGCCCAGGCCCTTCTGGAACACCATGGCGCCTTCCATGGCGGCCATCGCCATGTTGTAGCGCGCCTCGCGGTCCGAGCCGTCCCTGGTGGCGCGCTCGACCCACGTCCACGCCTTCTCCAGCCCGTCGAGCGCGATCGAATCGGCCGGCGGGTTGAAAGCATTCGACAGGAAGCATTCGATGTTGTGGGTGAAGGCGTCCATGCCCGTGCCGGCCGTCAGGTGCGGCGGCAGGCCCAGCGTCAGCTCGGGATCGATCAAGGCCAGCCTGGGGATCAGGTGCGGGCTGCCGATGGCGAGCTTGCGGCCGGAATCCATGATGATGACGCCGCCGCGGCTCACTTCGCTGCCGGTGCCCGAGGTCGTGGGAATGGCCACGATCGGCGCCACCGCCGCCGTGATCTTGCCGGCGCCGCCTTCGACGAAGGAATAAGGCTGCAGCGACGTTCCCGGATGGGTCGCCATCAGGCCGACCGCCTTGGCAAGATCCATCGGCGAGCCGCCGCCGATGGCGATGATGCCGTCGCAGCCCTCCTGCTTGTAGATCTTCAGGGCATCGCGCATTGCCGCTTCCGTCGGATTCTCCGGCGTGCCGTCATAGAGCGTGATCGGCATGTTGCCGGGAAGCTGCTCCTTGACCTTGGCCCACAGGCCGGCCGCGATCACGCCCTTGTCGGTGACGATCAGCGGCCGGCGGATGCCGAGAAGCTGCAGCTCGGAGTCGAGGAGCTTCAGCGCCCCGAAATCGAACTGGATGCGCGTGAGGTAGGTGATGAGCGCCATGATTTTTCCTATGCGCGCCCCTCGGCGCGGTAAAACGGCTTGTCGCCCTTGACCGTCACCCGGTAGCCCAGCCGCTTGTGCGGGAAGTAATCCCACATCGCGTGATGCATGGCGGCGCGATTGTCCCAGAAGGCGATCGAGTTGGGCTGCCAGGCGAAGCGGCACTGGAACTCCGGCGTCTCGCTGTGGCGGTAGAGCATCTCCAGCAGCGCATCGCTTTCGCCCTTGCGCAGGCCCGAGATGTGCGTCGTGAAGTTGCGATTGACGTAGAGCGCCTTGCGGCCGGTGACGGGATGCGTGCGCACGACCGGATGCTCGTTGCGGGGGAAACCGCCCTCCTTCGGCTTCTGGCCGAAGCGGCCGCCATAGACCTGTGCGCCGTCATGGACGGCCGTCAGGCCCTCGCACAGGCGCTGGATCGGGCCTGAGAGCGTGTCGTAGGCGCGGTACATGTTGGCGAACAGCGTATTACCGCCGCCGTCGGGCGGCAGCTGCTTCATGTAGAGGATGCTGCCCATCGGCGGCTCGGGATCGCACGACACATCGGAGTGCCATTCCTCGCCGGCCACGAACTTGGAATGCTCGTCGGCCTTGATCACCAGAATCTCGGGATGCTCCGATTCGGTGCGGATCGAGGTCGGGTGGATATGCAACTCGCCGAAGCGGCGGCCGAAGTCCTTGTGCTGCTCGTGAGTCAGCTCCTGGTCGCGGAAAAAGATCACCAGATTGTCCATCAACGCGTCATGGATCTCCTGGAAGACCTGGTTGCCGAGCGGCCGGGCGAGATCGACGCCGAAGATCTCCGCACCGATCACCGGCGAGAGCTTGCGCACCTCGATGGTCTGGTATCCCATTGGCTTTTCCTCATCGATGAGGCAAGCCTACGCGAGAAAGCGACCATGAGCGACACCCTTGTCCTGCGCGCCGCAACGCCGGCCGACGCTGCGGCCATCGCGGCCACCATCGCTGCTTCCTTCGAGCAGTATCGCGGCAGGCTCGAGCCCGAGTCGGGCGCCTTCGGCGAAACAGCCGACGGCATCGCCGCCGAGCTGGCGCACGAGTGTGGCGCCATCCTCGCGGAGCGGAACGGTCGCATCCTCGGTTGCGTCATGGTGCAGCTGATCGACGACGATCTCTATTTCGGCCGTCTCGCAGTGGTGCCCGAGGCGCGCGGCCAGGGCATCGCCCACCGCCTGATCGACGCGGTCGAGGACGAGGCGCGCCGCCGCGAGCTGGCCGGCGTCCGGCTGGGCGTGCGCATCGTGCTCACGGAGAACCAGGCACTGTTCACCTCCCTCGGCTATGTCGAGATTTCGCGCGAAGCCCATGAGGGCTTCGACCATCCGACCTCGATCAACATGCGCAAGGCGCTGCGCTAGAGCGGTCGATCCTTCGGCGGCGATCGCAGCGCGTGCAGCACGATCAGGGCGAGGCCGAACAACAGCGCCCCGTAATGCCGCATCTCGACCGATGGGTAGATGATGAAGCGGGCCGGCGCGGCTACGACGATGGCCAGCAGGAGAAGCGCCGCCAGCGGCTCGTCGCCACGGCCGAGCAGAGCCAGCGCCAGAATGACGGCGCCGACGGCGGCGTAGAACCAGGGCTGATGCAACAGCTCCCGGAGCCGCTCCGTGAGCACGAACAAATAGGTGCGAACGTCGAAGCCCGGCCGTGGCGCCGCGAGATCGGGCTTGGTTTCCACGAAGTTGAAATGAAACTGCGCCCACCAGCCGACGTGGCTGCTCGACACCAGGTTCGCAAAGCATACGGCGGCCGACGCCAGAAGCAGCACGGCGGCGGGTGCGGGCGAGCGCCGCGCCAGGACCGCAGACAGCATCACGTTCAGCACGACACCTTCGGGCCGGATGAAGACGGCGAGGACGGCGAGGCCCAGCGCCATCTTGAGCCGGCCGGACAACAGCGCGGCAAAGGCCACGACATAGAGGAAGATGGCGACGGGATCGGGCGACAGCATGGTCGCGAGGCCCGACAGGCCGAACAGGCCGGCGAAGGGCAGCCAGGCCAGCGCGGCTACCCCGCGGATCGCCCAGCTTTCGCGAAACAGGATCAGCAACGTGCCGAGGGTGCACACCAGGCTCACGGCGCGCATCGCGCCGATCGGATCGGCCACCGGCGCGAGAGCCTTCAGCAGCAGGACGTAGCCGAGCTTGCTTTCATAGAGGGGAAGCTGGCTGATCAGCGCCGCCGGCGTCGCATGCATCGTTTCGCGATAGCTGTCGCGGGAGATCAGGTCGGCGAGGGCTTCAGGCGGCACCTGCTGCTTGACCAAGGCCCAGGTCTTGGCGTGCAGGGCCGCGTCGGACATTCCGTCCTTCAGCACGGCCATGGTGTAGCCGATCACGTCCCAGTCCCAGGCGCCGCGCGTCGTCGCGGAAAAGACAAGGATTCCGCAGACCGCGGCAAATGCCAGGGCGGAAACGATCCTCCAGCCGCTCCAATACGTCACGCCGGCCATGTCGTTATTCGCCCCCTGGCCCACGCCCTTGGCCCACTATGCGCGACGGATCGTCCGTGGAGCAACTCGGCCGCCAGCCTGCTAGTATGGCGGCATGACCACGCCTCGTTCACCGCTCACCGGCCCCGCCGTCTGGCAGGGCGCCGACATCAGGAATTCCAAGCGCTGGATCCGCGACCTGCCCGCCTCGGCCGTCGGCGAGCTCGACCGAGCGCTCGCCCACGTCAAGAAGAAGGGCCTCGACTGGTCGCAGGTGACGCGCGCGGACTTTCCCATCGACGGGCTGCGCCCCCTGTTGGCCGACATCGCCGACGAGCTGGAGAACGGCGTCGGCATCATGAAGCTGCGCGGCTTCCCGGTGGAGCGCTACGACGAGGACGATCTGCGCCGGCTCTACTTCGGCCTCGGCTCGCACCTCGGCACGCCGGTGTTCCAGAACCGCAGCGGCGAGCTGATGCGCGCCATCCGCGACGAGGGCGCCCATGTCGGCCGTACCTACGGCCAGACCAAGGACCAGAAGGGCACCACCTTCCTCTCCTCCTACGCGCGCACGCTGACCAACGGCGGGCTGCGCTTCCACACCGACCGCACCGACGTGGTCGGCCTCCTGTGCGTGCGCCAGGCGATGAAGGGCGGTGTGAGCACGCTTGCCTCCACGCCCGCGATCCACAACGCGATCCTCGCCAAGCGTCCCGACCTGCTCGACGCGCTGTTCACCGACTACTGGCGCAGCCGCTTCGGCGAGGAAGGCACCGGCAAGGACGGATCGAGCACGACCAAGGCCACGGCCTATCCGCTGCCGATCTTCGGCGTGCGCGACGGCAAGTTCACCTCGCACTATTCGCTCACCTTCATCGAGGCGGCGCAGCTCGCGCCCGACGTGCCGAAGCTCTCGGTGGCGCAGAAGGAAGCGATCGACATGCTGATGGCGACGGCGCAGGAACTCTGCTTCGAGATGACGCTCGAGCCCGGCGACCTGCAGCTGATCAACAGCCACGTCACCTATCACGGCCGTACGCCATTCGAGGACGACGCCTCGAACGGCCACGACCGGCTGCTTCTCAGGATCTGGCTGACCATGGCCAACAACCGGCCGCTGCCGGCCGGTCACGAAATCCTGTGGCGCAACATCGAGGCCGGCCAGCCGCGCGGCGGCATCCAGCAGGTCGCGCTCTAGGCTGGGCGCGCGCCACTCCAGTGACGCGATCTTGGGGCGACCACGAAGACGCGCGACTGGAGTCGCGCGCCCCCAGCGTCAGTCGGCGATCGCCGCCTGCACCATCGAGCGGAACTGGTTGCGCAGGAACCGCGTGTCCTCGGCGCTCGCCTGCACCATGTAGATGCCGACCAGGTGTTCCTTGGGATCGACCCAGAAGGTCGTGCCGGCGGCGCCCGACCAGCCGTACTCGCCGACCGAGCCCATTAGGGCGGAATCGCCGCCGAGCTTGGTATGGACCTCGAAGCCCAGCCCGAAGCCGAAGCCGTCGGGACGGCCGGGCCGGTTGCCGACGTGGTCCGCCGTCATGAACTCCAGCGTCTTGCGGCCGATGATGCGCTTGCCCTGGAAAGCGCCACCGTTGGCCAGCGCCAGGCTGAAGCGCAGATAATCCTCTGCCGTCCCCAAGAGGCCGCCGCCGCCGGATTCGTACTTCGCACCGTCATCGACCTTGAAGCGTGGCGTCATCGGCGGGCCGTTGGGCTTCTGGCCGGGCTGCGCCGCGCGCGCGAGCTTTGCTGCCGGCACCTGGAACGCAGTATCGACCATGCCAAGCGGTTGGAACACGCGCTCGTTGAAAGCCTCCATCAGCGTCTTGCCGGTCAGCACCTCGATCAAGCGCCCCTGCACGTCGACCGCGACGCTGTAGTCCCAGCGCTCGCCCGGCGTGAACAGCAGCGGCACGCCGCTGAGGCGCTTCACCATCTCCTCGATGGTCGCCGTGCGATCGCCGATCTTGGCGTCGATGTAGGCCTTGTGGACCAGCGACGTCCCGCGGCTGGCATAGGTCAGGCCGGCGGTGTGGCGCAGCAGGTCCTGCACCGTCATCGCCCGTTCGGGATCGCTGAGGCGGAGCGCCGGTCGGCCGTCGACCGTGATCTCGGTGCCGACCTTCATCTTGCCGATCTCGGGCAGGTACTTGGCGACGGGGTCGTAGACCTGCAGGCGGCCTTCCTCGACCAGCTGCATCAGCACCAGCTGGTGATCGGCTTGGTCATGGAATAGATGCGGAAGATCGAATCGAACTTCATGGCATCGTCGGGGTCGGGCGCCCGCTTGCCCTGCACCCACACCCAGGCGACCTTGCCGTGCCGCGCCACCAGCATCACCGCGCCGGGCATCAATCCATCGTCGATGTTCTTCTTGGTTGCCGCTTCGAGGCGCTTGAGCTGCGTCGAAGACAGACCGACGTCTTCGGGCTTGCCCGCCATCTGCGCGGGCATCTCGGCACGGACGGCCGCTGGCAGCAGGGCCAGCGACAACACGAGAACGCTTGCAAGGGCTTTGATGCTCATGACGTTTCTCCCCTCAATCGATGATGGCTGCTTGCACCATTGTCCTGAACTGATTGCGCAAGGCGATGCGGTCGGGATCGCTCACCTGCACCATGTAGATGGCGAAGAGCTGTTCCTTGGGGTCGACCCAGAACAGCGTGCCGGCATTGCCGGCCCAGCCGTACTCGCCGACCGAGCCCGGCAGCGCCGCCTCGCCCGTCATGGTGCGCACCTCGAAGCCGAGGCCGAAGCCCAGTCCCGGCGGCCGGCCGGGCCGGTTGCCGGTGTGGTCCGCCGTCATGAAGGCCAATGTCTGCGTGCCGAGCACGCGCTTGCCGGACAGCACCCCGCCATTGGCCAGCATGGCGCTGAAGCGCAGATAGTCGTCCATGGTCGAGGTAAGCCCGCCGCCACCCGATTCGTACTTCGCGCCGTCGTTTACGGCGAAGCGCGCCGTCATCGGCTGGCCGCTCGGCCGCGGCCCGGGTTGCGCCGCGCGTGAAAGCTTGTCGGCCGGCACCTGGAAGCCGGTGTCGACCATCCCCAGCGGCTCGAAGATGCGGGCGCTGAGCGCCTCGCCGAGTTTCTTGCCGTCGACCACTTCGACCAGCCGGCCCAGCACGTCGGTCGACACGCCGTATTCCCAGCGCGTCCCCGGCGAGAACTTCAGCGCCAAGGTCGAGAGCTTGGCGACGAACTCCTCGTTGCTCATCGCGCGATCGCCGATCTTGGCGTCGATGTAGGACTGGTTGACCAGCGCCGTCCCGCGCGTGCCGTAGGTCAGGCCCGACGTATGGCGCAGCAGGTCCTGCACCGTCATGGCGCGCTCGGGATCGCCGAGCTGCAGCACGGTCCGCCCGTCGACCACTTTCTCGGTGCCGACCTTCATCTTGCCGATCCCGGGCAGGAACTTCGACACGGGATCGCTGACCTGCAGCCTGCCCTCTTCGACCATCTGCATGGCCGCGACGCTGACGATCGGCTTGGTCATGGAATAGATGCGGAAGATCGCGTCGGGCTTCATGGCGTCGCCGGCCGCCACGTCGCGCTTTCCGAGCGTCGACACCCAGGCGATCTTGCCACGCCGAGCCACCAGCATGACGGCACCCGGCACCAGGCCGGAATCGACATGTTTCTGCGTCACCTCTTCGAGGCGCTTCAATTGCGCGGACGAGAGACCGACATCCTCAGGCTTGCCCGCCATCGGCAGCACGCCGTTCTCGGCATGCGCCGCCGTCGCGACGGACAACACGGCCAGCGCAAGCATCGTCTTTTTCATCGGCGCCCTCCCGGAAAAGGCGACCCACTATAACGCGAATTCCCGTGGCGCAGCATCGAGGCCGGCCCAGCCGCGTGGCGGTATCCAGCAGATCGCTACAGGCCGCTCTTCTTGGCCAGGCGTTCGTTGAACGAACGGAGATCGATCACGATTCGTTGGTGCGAGCCGCTGCCGATCTCCTCCTTGCCATCGCTTGCCGACACCTTGAAGGCGACGCGTTTTCCCTCGACGCCGACCACCTCGGCCGTCGCGCGCACCTCGTGACCTACGGGCGTGGCCGCGAAATGCTTCACATCGACCGCCGTGCCGACGGCGCTTTCACCGGTGTCCAGGAACGGTCTGATGGCATTGAGCGCGGCATTTTCCATGATCAGGATCATCACGGGCGTCGCCAGCACTTGCGGCAGCATGGCGTCCTTGAATCGATTGGCGAGATGCTCGGGCTGCACCCGCAACGTCGCCGTTCCTTTGGCTCCCACTGGAATCTGCCGCATTCATTCACCCCCGATTCTACGTTTGGCTGCGCCCTTCCAGAAGCTGCCGGTGGCGCTGGAAGAGCTCGACCAGCGCGTCCATGACGGCCCGCACCCGCGGCAAGGCGCGGAGGTCGCGATGGACCAGCAGCCACTGCTCGGTGGTGATCTCGGGCAACACGCCGCCGACGCGCTGCAGCCTGGGGTCCTGGTCGGCGAGGTAGCAGGGCATCACGGCAAGGCCCGCTCCGGAGCGCACCGCGTCGTGCAGCACGAGCCAGTTGTTGACCCGGATCTCGGGCCGCCGGCCGATCTGCTCGTGTATCCAGCGTTGCCCCGGCATGTAGCTGTGGTCGTCGTCGAAGCCGATCCAGGGCTGGTCGATCAGTGCCGCCACGCTGGTGTGCCTGAGCGTGAGCTTGCGCGCTGCATAGACCGCATGGGCGACGTTGCAGAGCTTGCGGGTGACGATACCGGCAAGCTCCGGCACCTGCTCACGGATCAGAAGGTCGGCCTCGCGGCGCGACAGGTTGGCGAGGGTGTGGCTCGCGATCACTTCGAACTCGATCTGGTGCAGTTTGGCCCGCAGCCACGGAAGATGGCGAGCGACCAGGACCGCCATCGCCTCGCCGGCCGACAGGCGCACCACGCCGCTCACCGTGTCGCTGAGGCCGGCACTGCGGCGATGGATGGAGAGCGCCGCCTTCTCCATCGCCTCGGTATCGGCCAGCAGCTCCTCGCCGGCCGAGGTCGGCACGAAGCGGTCGGGCAGGCGCTCGAACAGGCGCGCGCCGATCTGCTGCTCCAAGGCCTGGACGCGTCGGGAGACCGTGGGATGGCTGACGCCGAGCACCTTGGCGGCCGTGCTGAGCGTGCCTTCGCGGGCGAGGGTGAGGAAAACGCGGAGATCGTCCCAGTTGGCATCCATGTTCAAAAATGTACACGGGTTCGCTCAAATTGTGCACTGACGAATACGAATGTTCGGCCGTAGAATGATTCTCATGCACATCGAACCGCGCCTCCTCGTGTTCACCAAAGGGGTGCGCTGGCGGATCGCCGGCGCCGTTGGCATCGGGCTTCTGGCCGTGGGCCTGGGCATCGCCCGGCTCGGCCTTCTGGGCTGGCTGATCGGCCAGGTGTTCCTCGGCCGACCGCTGTCCGAGCTGGTGCCCTCCATCCTGCTCATTGCGCTGGTCATGGTGCTGCGCGGCCTCGCCGAGCACTGGCGCGCGGTGGTGGCGCACGGCACGGCGGCAAGAGTGCAGAAGAAGCTGCGCCGCATCCTCTACGACCAGGTGGCGTCACTTGGGCCGGCCACGGTCGGCCGCCAGCGCTCGGGCGGTCTCACCCTGTCGCTGATCGACGGCGTGGAGCAGCTCGAAACCTATTTCGGCCAGTTCCTGCCGCAGTTCCTGATCGCCCTGCTCTCGCCGATCCTGATCTTCGTCGTCATCGCGTTCGTCGACCTGCCGGTGGCGACGGTCATGCTGGGCTTCGCCCTGGTCGCCTTGCTGGCGCCGGCGCTGTGGCACAAGTGGGACGTCAAGAACTCCCGACGGCGGCAGACGGCCTATGCCTCGTTCGCCGCCGAGTTCCTCGATTCGATCCAGGGCCTGGCCACGCTCAAGGCGTTCGGCCAGGGCAAGACGCGCGCCGACAAGCTCGAGGTCGAGGCGCGCGACCTGTTCCGCCGCACCATGTGGGTGCTGGGCACGAACTCGCTGGCCCGCGGCATCACCGACGCCTCGATCGCGGGCGGCGCGGCGGCGGCGCTGATCTATGGCGCGACGCGCGTCGAGGCCGGCACGATGTCGTTGTCGGCCCTGCTGATCATCCTGATGCTGGGCATCGAAGTCTTCCGGCCGATGCGCGAGCTGCGGTCGGTGCTGCACCAGGGCATGGTCGGCCTGTCGGCGGCGCAGGGCATCTATCGCATCCTCGACGACAAGCCTGGTGTCGCCGACGCGAGCCCAGCCAAGCTCGACAAGGCTCTGGCGCCGACCATCGAGTTCGACAATGTGCGCTTCGCCTATCCCGGCACCCGGCGCACCGTGCATGACGCACTTTCCTTCCGCGCCGCGGCCGGTGAGCGGCTGGGCCTGGTCGGTCCGTCGGGCGGCGGCAAATCGTCGATCGTGCGCCTGCTGCTGCGCTTCTACGATCCCGACCACGGCCGCATCCTGCTGGGCGGCCACGACCTGCGCACCCTTCCGTTTGCCGAGATCCGCTCCCTGATCTCGGTGGTGAACCAGGACACCTTCCTGTTCCACGGCACCGTCGAGGAGAACATCCGGTTGGGCCGGCCGCAGGCGACGCAGCAGGAGCTCGAGGATGCCGCGCGCGCGGCCAACATCCACGACTTCATCCTGAGCCTGCCGCAGGGCTACGCCACGACAATCGGCGAGAAGGGCATCAAGCTGTCGGGCGGCCAGCGCCAGCGCGTCGCCATCGCCCGTGCGCTGCTGCGCGACACGCCGATCCTGGTCCTCGACGAAGCGCTCTCCGCCGTCGACGCCGAGAACGAGGCGGTGATCCAGGAGGCGCTCGATCGCCTGATGCAGGGCCGCACCACGCTGATCCTGGCCCATCGCCTGTCGAGCGTGATCGACTGCGACCGCATCCTGGTGCTCGACGGCGGCAAGGTCGCCGAGCAGGGCCGCCACGACGCGCTGATGGCCAAGGGCGGCGTCTATGCCGGACTGATGGCCGAGCAGGCGCGCGAGCAGCAGACGCCGGGCGTGCTCGAGACGATCGCGGCACCTCAGAAAGCGGAGTCCGTCGCCGACACGCCGGGCGGCGCGGTGAAGACCGTCACCGAAGGCATCATCAAGGCCGAAGGCCTCACCTGGTACCAGGTCGTGATGGCGCTGATGAAGGTGATCCTGCCGTGGAAGGGCAAGCTCACCGCCACCTTCACCCTGGGCGTACTGCGCGTCATCGCCTTCATCGGCGTCGGCGTCTTGTCGGCGCTGATCGTGCTGGCGCTCAAGAACGATCAGCCTTACGCGGACTACGCCATCGCGCTCGCCGTCGTGGCGCCGTTGTCGGGCATCCTGCACTGGTTCGAATCCTGGCTGGCGCACGACATGGCCTTCCGCCTGCTGGCCGAGATGCGCATCGACGCCTTCCGCAAGCTCGATGCCCTGGCGCCGGCCTACCTGGTGCGCCGGCGCACCGGCGATCTGATGGCGCTTGCCACCCACGACATCGAGCTGGTCGAGTACTTCTTCGCCCATACCGTGGCGCCGGCCTTCGTCGCCATCCTGGTGCCGGCGGCCGTGGTCGCGGTGCTGGCATGGGCCAACGCCTGGCTGGCGCTGGCCCTGCTGCCGTTCCTGCTCGCGGTCGGCCTGAGCCCCTTCCTGATGCGCAAGCGCGTCGATCGCCTGGGCAGCCAGGCGCGCGAGGCGGCGGGCGAGCTCGGCGCCTTCGCCGTCGATTCGGTGCAGGGCCTGGGCGAGATCGTCGCCTTCCAGCAGGAAGACGCGCGCGGCGCCAAGCTCGACCAGCTCTCGCAGCGTCACATCAGCCTGCGCCTGCCTTTCTTCAGCGAGCTCACCTTGCAGCACGCCATCCTGGAAGTGCTGACCGGGTTGGGTGGCCTCGCCGTCGTCGTCGCCGGCGCGCTGCTGTCGCAGCAGGGTGCGATCGATGCCGGCCTGCTGCCGCTGCTCACCATCCTCGCCATGGCAGCCTTCCTGCCGGTATCGGAGATCGCCCAGATCGGCCGCCAGCTCGCCGATACGCTCGGCGCCACGCGCCGCGTCTATGCACTCGCCAACGAGCCGATCGCCGTGCGCGACGGACGGGGCGTGCCGCCGCGCGCCGGCGCCGCCGCGCTCGCCCTTGAAAAGGTGAACTTCACCTATCCCGGCCAGACGCGCCGGGCGCTGAGCGACGTCAGCTTCGAGATCCCGGCCGGCAAGACGGTGGCGCTGGTCGGCACGTCGGGCGCCGGCAAGACCACGACGGCGCAGCTTCTGATGCGCTTCTGGGACGCCGATTCCGGCCGCATCACCCTGAACGGCGCCGACCTGCGCGACTACAAGCTCGACGAGCTTCGCCGCCTGATCGCGCTGGTCGCCCAGGACACCTATCTGTTCAACGACAGCCTGCGCGCCAACATCCTGATCGCCCGGCCCGAGGCTTCGGAAGCCGAGCTGCAGGCGGCGATCCGGCATGCCTCGCTGAGAGACCTGGTCGCCGCCCTGCCCGACGGACTCGATTCGCCGGTCGGCGAACGCGGCACGGCGCTGTCGGGCGGCCAGCGCCAGCGCGTCGCCATCGCCCGCGCCTTCTTGAAGGACGCGCCCATCCTGGTGCTGGACGAGGCGACCTCGCATCTCGATGCGGTCAACGAGCAGGCCGTGCGCCGTGCACTCGATCTGCTGCAGTCGGACCGCACCACCATCGTCATCGCCCATCGCCTGTCGACGGTGCGCGACGCCGACCTGATCGTGGTGCTGGATGCGGGCCGCGTGGCCGAGACCGGCACGCACGCCTCACTGCTGGCGAAGAACGGCCTCTACGCCCGGCTGGTGTCGCGCCAGCTTGCCTCGGTCTACGCGCCTGCGGCATCCTGAGCGGATGTCCACGCCAGGACGAGGGAGGGTCGGATGTTCAGCCATGTCACCGTCGGCACCAACGATGTCGCCAAAGCAAAGGCCTTTTATGACGGCGTCGGCAAGGCGCTGGGGCTCGAGCGTCTGGCCGACTATCCCGAGGCGGCCGGTTACGGTCGCGCCGGCGGACGCCCGCAGCTCTGGATCGTGACGCCACTCGACAAGAAGGCGGCAACCATCGGCAACGGCGTGACCGTCGGCCTCGACGCGGCCAACCGGCCCGCGGTCGACGCCGCTTACAAGGCCGGCATGTCGGCCGGCGGCAAGGATGAGGGTGCACCGGGGCTGCGCACGCACTATCATCCCAACTACTATGGCGCCTATCTCAGGGATCCCGACGGCAACAAGGTGTGTGTCGTCTGCCACAAGCCCGCTTGATGAACCGATCCTATTCCTGGGCATTGAGGAGTCGATAACGGAGTGATGCTCGGCAAATGACCCGGCTGTCGCGTCGCATTCTCTTGGCCGCGCCAGCTTTGCTTGGCGCCGCGTCCGCGCGTGCCCAGGGTGTGCTGCCGGCGCGCGGGGTCAGGATCGTCATCGGCTATCCGGTCGGCGGCGGTACGGACGAAATGGCCCGCGTCATCGCGGCGGCGTTGCAGCAGCGTCTGTCACGACCGGTGACCATCGAGAACCGGCCCGGCGCGGCGGGTGCTGCCGTCGGCGAGATGTTGAAGAAGGCGCCGACCGACGGATCGGTGCTGGGCTTCATCCCGACCGCCACGCTGGTCGGGCGGCTGACGACCAAGTCCTTTCCGTTCGATCCGCGGACCGACCTGATGCCGCTGACGCTGGTCGGCACCTATCCGACAGGCCTCGCGGTGTCGCGCAAGATCGACGTTTCATCGCTGGCCGACTACGGCAAGTGGCTGGAGAACGCGGGTCCTGAGGGCGCGCGCTTCGGCGCGACCTCGCTGCAGAGCTTCACCCACTTCTTCGGCTTGATGGTCGGCCGTGCACTCGGCAAGCCGCTCGAGGCCGTTTACTTCAAGGGTGCCTCGCCGTTGATCGCCGACCTCGAGCAGGGAAAGATCCCGGCCGCGACCAGCGGCCTCACCTCGCTGCTCCAGCATCATCGCGGCTCACGGCTGCGCATCCTCGTCAGTTCAGGCGATCAGCGCAGCAAGATCGCGCCCGACATACCCACGGTCGTCGAGCTCGGCTACCCGACATTGGAATTGCAGAACTGGTACGCCTTCTTCGGACCAACCGGCCTGTCGCCGGAAGTCGCGGCGGCGTGGGAGCGCGAACTGCGCGCCACGATCGATGCACGAAGCACGACCGAGCTTCTGACCCAGCTCGGGCTCGACGTCGAGACGTCGACGGGCGAGCAATGTGCCAAGCGACTGGCAGCCGACATGGTGCGCTGGCAGTCGATCCTTGACTCTCTCGGCGTCAAGGCGACCAATTGAAACCCACGACAATACAGGTGCCCGCATGAGCGACCCGTTGAAGGTGTTCTGGCAGCCCGGTTGAACCAGCTGCCTGAGACTCAAAGAGTTTCTATCGGTCCGTGGGATCGACTTCGTTTCAGTCAATGTGCTCGAGGACCCGACCGGCATGGCCGAGCTGGAGCGGCTCGGCGTGCGTTCGGTGCCGGTGCTGTCGCGCGGCGACAAGTACACTTTCGGCCAGAGCACCAAGCAGATCGTCGAGTTCCTCGGCCTCGGCGAGAAGTCCGGACCTGAGCTTTCGACCGACGAACTGGCGGCCCGCGTCACCAAGTTCATGGAGGCGGCCCTCGAGCTGATCCCGCTGATGCCGGCCGACCGGCTCGATACCCATGTGCCGGGGCGGCCGCGCAGCTATCGCACGCTTGCCTTCCATCTCTTCCGCGTGGTCGACGCCTTCCTCGATGCCAACGAGAACGTCACCCTCGTCCAGGCCATGTTCCGCGAGGAGCCCGCCGCCGATGCCGGCACCGACGCCCTCGTCGCCTACGGCACCAAGGTACGCGATCGCTTCCGGGCCTGGTGGCGGGCCGGCGACACGGCGCCGTCGAAGACCTTGCAGACCTACTACGGGCCGCAGAGCCTGCACGAGCTCATGGAGCGGACGACCTGGCACTCCGGCCAGCATGTGCGGCAATACATGATGTTGTTGGAGAAGGAGGGGGTAACCCACCACCGGCCGCTCGTCGCCGCCGACTTCACCAAGCTGCCGATGCCGCAGAACGTATGGGACGGTTGACGGCCAGTTGACGCGGGGCCGGCGGTCGCTTACCCACCGTTTTGCATGACGGCTAAATTCCCAGTTCAGAAGTACTCCACCGCCGGCGCCTTCGTCGCCGACTATGCCTCGGCCATCGCCAAGGCCCTGAGTTCCGTACGGTCGGGTGAGGTCGAGCGGGCCGTCACGGCAATGAAGCGCGCCATCCAGGCCGACCGGCTGATCTTCACCTGCGGCAACGGCGGCTCGGCCGCCATCGCCAATCACCTGACCTGTGATTGCTCCAAGGGCATCGCCACCAACACGACGCTGCGCCCGCGCGTGGTCAGCCTGTCCGCCACGGTCGAGCTGATAACCGCGATTGCCAACGACATGGCCTACACCGAGGTCTTTGCCTATCAGCTCAAGAATGCGGCGCGAGAGGGCGATGTATTGATCACCATCTCGTCGTCCGGCGATTCGGAGAACATCGTGCGTGCGATCGACTGGGCCGGCAACAACGGCATGACCACGATCGCGCTGTCGGGTTTCTCCGGCGGCCGCAGCGCCCAGATGGCCGATATAAGCCTGCATGTCGCCGCCGAGAACTACGGCGTCGTCGAGGACGTGCATCAGTCGCTGATCCATATCCTCGCCCAGTATGCGCGGATGTCGGAGCTGCCGTCCGAACTGGTGCAGACGCTGCGGTTTTAGCTTTCTTCGTCATCCCGAGCGGAGCCGAGCATAGCGAGGCGTAGTCGAGGGACCTAGTCTTGTCGACGCAACAACAGAACAGGTCCCTCCACTACGCCTCGCTGCGCTCGGCTCGGGTCGGGATGACGATTTTCATCGCCGGTCTGCTGTTCGCCATGTCCTTCCCAGCCCTGGCCGCCCCCCTGTCGGGTGCCGCGCTCTACTCCGACGTGCAGCGCTACGACAGTTTCGGACCGCATCGCTACGGCTCGCCGGGCGCTGAACGCGCGCTCTCCTGGATCGCCGAGGAGCTCGAACGCGCCGGGCTGAAGGTCTCCTCGCAGCATTTCTCGCTGGCGCGCCAATACGATTTCGACGTCGCCACGCTCAGCGTCGACGGCGAGACGCGGCCTGTCATGCCGCAATGGTGGATTCCCGAGCGGCAGGCGACGTTCGCCCTGACGGCGCCGATCGCAGCATCGGACAGCGGCCCCGCGGCCGGCGCCTTCGTGCGCCTCACCCTGCCGTTCGATCGGGGCGCCTATCTCACCCGGCAGCATGTCGCCGCGATCGAGAGCGCCTTCGCCCGGCGACCCGCAGCGGTGCTGCTCACCATCGACCATCCGAGCGGCGAGATCTTCACCTACAACGTCGACCAGAAGACCGAGCCCTGGCCGGCGCCGGTGATCCTGGTGGCGCCCAAGGACCGGTCGCTGCTCGACGCAGCACAACAATCCGGCCGGCCGGTCTCGCTGTCCGTCCAGGGCGCGTGGCGGCGCGACGTGCCGGGGCGAAACGTCGTGGCCCGGCTGGACCGCGGCCTCGGTCAAGCAAAGGCGGGACGTTGGCTTGCGATCTCCACGCCGGTGACGAGCTGGTTCACCAGCAGCTGCGAGCGCGGACCCGGTATCGCGGGCTTCCTGGCGATGGCGCGGCTTGCCACGACGCGCTGGCCCGACGTCAACCTGGTGTTCGTCGCGACATCGGGCCACGAGATCGGCCATGGCGGCATGGAGCATTTCCTCCACGACGGCGCGCCCAGGCCCGACGCCACGCTGGCGTGGGCGCACTTCGGCGCCTCGCTGGCCTGCTTCGGCTGGCGCCGCGACGGCGAGCGTTGGCGCACCGATCGCCAAGTCGACTCCCGCCAGCGCCTGGTGCTGAGCTCGCAGCCGATGGAGGCGGCGGTGATGCGCCGCTTCAAGGACGTCGTGGCCACGCGGCTGGCAGGCGCGAGCGCCGGTGTCGGCGAGCTGCGCGATGTGCTTGCCGCAGGCTATCCACGCTTCTTCGGCATGGCAGGTTCCCACACCTTCTTTCATACGCCCGCCGATTCGGCAGCGATGACCGGGCCGGAGATCCTGGAACCCGTCATCAGGGCCTTCGCGGAGACGTTGGATGATGCCGTTCAAGCCTCCTCCCCGATCATACGGGGGAGGTAGGGAGGGGGCAGGCCCCACCACGGGGCGTCGGGATGAGGGAACCGGCTCCCATCCCTTGGGAACCCCCTCCGTCCGATAGCGTTCAGTCGGCTGACCCCAACAGCCCAGGAGCACGTCATGCGTAATGCGGCCACCCATAACGGCAAGGATTTGGCGCGCGAAATCGCCCTTCTCCGGGAGCAGCTCGACGACTTGGCCGACACGGTGAACGGCACGGGCAGCTCGATCGTCGCCCGTGGCGAAGCAGCCATCGAGGAGACGTTGAAGTCGGCGCGCGAGCTGGTCGCCAAGTACGGCGACACCGCCAAGGCGTTCGCGCAAGACACGGCAAAGCTCAAGGACAAGGCCACGGACACGCTGATCGAGCAGACGGAAACCCGCCCGCTCACCACGTTCGCGGCGATCGTCGGGATCGGTTTCCTCGCAGGCTGGCTTTGTCGTCGCCAATAGGCGGCCGGCCCGCAAACCCTCCCAGCCGGCGCGACCTTCGATGATCGGGCCCCTGCTGCGCGTGGCGGCGTCCGCCGCCGCCGCGCGCTCCCTGCGCAACGCCGCACACGACGTGGCGACGCGCGCCATGCTGGCCATGGGCGCGGCGCTCGCGATCGGCGTCGGCGTCGTCTGCCTGACCTGCGCGGCCTATATCCTGCTCGCGCGCACCCTCGACCCGGCCGCGGCCTGGGCCATCGTGGGCGCGTTCTGGGGTCTTGCCGGCCTGCTCTACTTCGCCGTCGCCAGCCGTCGGCGCAGCTGACGCGTCTGCTCCCGCGCAGACATCGGCGGGCGCGTCACCGAGGCCAGCATGGGCTTGCGCGACAGCCGCTCGCTCACCGGCCTGTCGTCGGCGAGCAGGACTTCCAGCCAGCGCAATGACGGCAGGTGGGCGGCAATGGTGCTGATCAGGATCAGCAGCGGCACCGCGACGATGGCGCCCATCGCGCCCCACATCCAGCCGAGCAGGGCGATGGAGCCGAACACCGCGACGGTGTTGAGCGCGCAGCGGCGGCTCACGAACATCGGCGTCACGAAGTTCGCCTCGATGAGGTGGATGGCGAGCAACGCCGCCGGCGCACCGATGATGTGCGGCCAGTCGTCGAAGGTGATCACCGCGACCAGGGCCACGACCGCGATGGTGACCGCCGCGCCGATGAACGGCACGAAGCCGGCGATGCCCATCAGGACGCCCCAGATGATGGCATTGGGAAAGCCCAGCAGCGCGAGCGCGACCGTCGCGCAGGCGGCGACTCCGGTGTAGATCACGGCGAGCGAGAACAGGTAATGGCCGACGCGCTCGTTGATGTCGCGCATCACCCGCGCCAGCCGCACCCGCGTGCTGAACAATGCCGGGATGCGCATGATCTGCCGTCGCGAATTGTTGCGATGGGCGAGCAGCAGGAAGGCCAGCACCGCGGCATAGAAAACCTGCAGCAGCAGACCGGGCGTCGTGCTGGCAATCTCGGCCATCAGCGACTTTTCGCGCACCACCACCTTCTCGGGGGGCGACGCCGCCGGCTGAGCGGGCGTCGCCGCCGAGGCCGCCTGCTCGACCTGCTTGGAAACCTGCTGCACGACGGCAAGCGACTTGCGCACGCCCTCGAGCTTTCGCTCCAGCGTGTAGGTCAGGTAAGGCGTCTGATCGATCCAGTTGGTGAGGGCGGGAATCGAGATGGCAAGCAGCACCGCCAGGCCCATGGCCAGCAGCAGCACCGACGCGGCGGCGGACAGGAACGACGGGAGGCGCAGGCGTTCGAAGGTGTTGGCGACCGGCGTGAGGACGAGCGCCAGGACGACGGCCCCCGCCGTGGGAATGAGGAAGTCACGCGCGACGTAGCCAAGGGCTGCCACCGCGCACACCGCCAGCACGATCAGCGGGCGGCGGATCGCCGAGCCGCGGTGCATGTGAACGACGGGGTAGCGCTCTTCGCTCTGCTCTCTGATCGAGACGCTCACGCCCTGGCGGCTCCTGTTGGATCGAATTCAACGAATTTGCATCCCTTCGGTTGCGGGCCCCGGCCCGGCGGGCGCGAATATGAAATTGCGTTTCTCCCTGTGGCTTGCGGGGTTTGCCGAGCGTGCAATGCGGCCTCTAGGCTGGCCCGGCAATGCCGATCTACGCCAACACCGTCCCCGTCATGGAGCGCCATCGCTTCGACAGCGCCGCACTCGATCGTTATCTCAGCCGGCATCTTGACGGTTATCGTGGCGGGCTGGAGGTGAGCCAGTTCGATTCCGGCCATTCCAACCCGACCTTCTTCCTGGCGGCCGACATGTCGGACGGCCGGCGTCACGACTTCGTGCTGCGCAAGAAGCCGCCCGGCAAGCTGGTGGCGTCAGCCCACCAGGTCGATCGCGAGTTCCGGGTGATTGCGGCCCTCGCCCGCACCGACGTCCCCGTGGCGCCCGCCCGCCTGCTGTGCACCGACGAAGCAGTGATCGGCCAGATGTTCTACCTGATGGACGCGGTGCCCGGCCGCGTTCTGGTCGACGCCTCGATGCCGGGCCAGAGTCGCGCGGAGCGCGCGGCAATCTTCGATTCCATGAACGATGTGCTGGCCCGCCTCCACAAGGTCGATCCGGCCAAGGTCGGATTGGCGGACTACGGCCGCAGCGGCCAGTACATCGCCCGCCAGGTGGCGCGCTGGAGCAGGCAGTATGCCGAGCTCAAGACCGAAGACATCCCGGCGATGGACAAGCTCTCGGCCTGGCTGCCCGAGCATATCCCCAGCGATGATCCCACCACCATCGTCCATGGCGATTACCGATTGGGCAATCTGATCGTGCATCCGACGGAGCCGCGCGTCGTCGCCGTCCTCGACTGGGAGCTTTCGACCCTCGGCCATCCCCTGTGCGACATCGCCTACAACTGCCTCGGCTATCATCTGCCCGAGCCGCCGCACGGCTTCGCCAAGGCCGATTTCGCCAGGCTCGGCCTGCCGACCGAAGAGGAGTACGTCGCAGCCTACTGCCGGCGCACCGGCCGCGCGTCCATCGCGCACTGGAACTACTACCTCGCCTTCTCGCTGTTCCGGCTGGCCGCCATCGCCCAAGGCGTCTATCGCCGCGGCCTGCAGGGCAATTCGTCCAATCCCGAATCGATCAAGATGAGCCGCTCGGCGCGTGAGCGTGCCGAACTGGCGTGGAGTCTGGTGAGTTGAATGATGCTGTCATCCCGAGCGAAGCGAGGGACCTTCAGGCAGCAGGAAAGGTCCCTCGCCTTCGGCTCGGGATGACGGTTTTGTTGGAGGAAGCACAATGACGAGAATCATCACCCGCCGCGCCGCGCTCGCCATCGCAGGCTCGGTTGCTCTTGCACCTTCGCTGCGCGCGCAGCAGCCCGGCCTGCCCGACAGGCCACTGAAGATACTGGTGGGCTTTCCGGCCGGCGGCGGCACCGACGTCATGGCGCGTTTCCTGGCCGAACCGCTCAAGCAGCGCACAGGTCGCAACGTGCTGATAGACAACAAGGCCGGCGCTTCGGGCACCATCGCCGTCGAGGCCCTGAAGAATGCGGCGCCGGACGGCACGGCCATCGCTTACGTGCCGTCGGCCACCATCGTGCAGAAGCTGACGATGGAGTCGGTGCCGTTCGATCCGTTGACCGACATCCAGCCCATTACCCTCGCCGGCACAGTGCAGACGGCCTTTTGCGTTTCGCCGACGATCGGTGTGAACACGCTGCCCGAATACATCGAATGGCTGAAGAAGAACCCGGCTCGGCAGAGCTTCGGTACGACTGCCATGGGCTCGTTCACCCATTTCTTCGGCGTCATGGCCGGTCGCGAGATCGGCATCCCCCTCGAACCGGTGCCCTACAAGGGCGCGGCACCGCTGGTCGCCGATCTGCAGGGCGGCCATATCGCGGCGGGCTGCGGCGGCATCACCGACTTCCTCGAGCACCATCGTGCCGGCAAGTTGAAGGTGATCTTCACCTCGGGCACCAAGTCCACGACATCGGCGCCCGAGATCCCCACCGCCACCCAGCTCGGCTATCCCAAGCTGCAAATCCTGGGCTGGTACGTCTTCTTTGCCCCCGCCAAGACACCGGCGCCGCTGATCAATGCCTGGGGCACCGAACTGAAGACCGTTCTGGCCCTGGCGGAAGTGCAGAAGAAACTCACGGACCTCGGGCTCGACGTCGAGACCTCGACGCCGGCGGAGTTCACCCAGCGCATGACCGCCGACCTCGCCCGATGGAAGACGATCATCGATTCGATCGGCTACAAGGCCCAGTGAGGGAGATCACATGCCGGTACTCAAACGCCCCGACGCCGAGATCTACTACGAGATCCATGGGGCCGGATTTCCCATCCTGCTCTATGCGCCGGGTGGCCTGAAATCCGAAGTCAGCATGTGGGGCGGCGCCTCGCCCGCCTACCCCAATGGCTTTCCGTGGATGGATCCGCGCACGGCGCTCAGCGACAAATACACTGTCATCGCCATGGACCAGCGCAATGCCGGCCGGTCGGTGGCCGAGGTCAAGCCCGACCATGGCTGGCACACCTTCGCCGCCGACCATCTCGCGCTGATGGATCATCTCGGCTTCAAGAAGTTCCACGTCATGGGCGGCTGCATCGGCGGCAGCTACTGCTTCGAGGCGATCGAGCAGACGCCCGACCGCGTCGCGGTCGCCGTGCTGCAGAACCCGATCGGCCTGTGGGAAAATCGTGACAACTGGGACGCCGCCGTGAAGGGCTACGGTGAGACCGCGCGTAAGCGAGACCCTTCGATCGGCCAAGCGACGATAGATTCATTCGGAAAGAACATGTTCGGCAACGACTTCGTCTTTTCGGTGACGCGGGACTTCGTGAAGAACTGCAGGACGCCGCTCTATTTGCAGCCAGGCACCGACAAACCGCATCCCGCCCACACCAGCGCCGAGATCGCGGCCCTGGCGCCGAATATCGAGGTGCAGAAAGACTGGCGCGGGCCGGAGTTCCTGCAGGAGTCGATCCGGCGCATGCATGCCTTCCTGGGGAAGAACACGCCCAGGAGCTGATGCGTCTCGCTCGCATTCTCCCATAGCGAGCATGGTCCGATTGGACACAATCCTGAATTGAGTTTACAATTCCGTGACGGCCCGCCGGCAGAAGGTCACTGCCAGCGAACAGTGCCGACGCGGGGACGCCATCATGGCCACGATCGACAAAGAGTCATTCGACGTCGACAAGGTTCTCGTCGAGGAATTCAAGCTGCTCCATGGCGACGACGCCGGCGACGGGTCGCTTGCCCAGCTCTACGAGAAAATCCATGCCCTCGCCGAAGACGGCGGCGACGGCCGGTCGGCACTCTGCCTGTCGGGCGGCGGCATCCGGAGCGCCTCCTTCGGCCTCGGCGTCCTGCAGGCGCTGGCGAACCGCGGAGTGCTCTTCAACTTCCACTACCTGTCGACGGTTTCGGGCGGCGGCTATATCGGCAGCTGGCTGACAGCGTGGCGCCGCCGCATGTCAGACGAGGCGGTGAAGACCGGGCTCACCAAAAATGTCCCGCACCTTTACGAAGAGCCTCCGGAACTCGCCGAGTTGCGCGCCAACAGCAACTATCTCACGCCCAAACTGGGAGTGATGTCGGCTGACACTTGGACGCTGGCCGCGCTCTATATCCGCAACCTGCTGCTGAACTGGCTGATCTTCCTGCCGGCCATCGTCGCCATCCTGCTGGTGCCGATCGTCTCCTACCAAACCCTCACCTGGGCCCAGGACTGGGGGCATTCCGCACACTACTGGCTTGCCGGCATTTCGATCACACTCCTCTTCATCGCCCTGACCGCATCGGTGTCCGGCCGTTTTGACACGGCGAGGTTGCGGTGGACGCAGAATCAATTCCTTTGGTTCATCCTGCTGCCAACTTATGGCGGCGCGGCGCTTCTCGCGCTGTCCGTCGTATCCAGGCAAGTCATCGTAATCCCACCGGAGTTCAGCGACTGGCTTCGCTCGCTCTCCTTCTTCAAGAAGCTGCTGTGGCTCGGAGTGGTCGAGTTTGAAAAGGACAACTTGACCACTCGCGTCAATCCCGTGTCGGGAGCGGTCATCGGCGCCGTGCTCTACCTTTTGTCCTGGGTCTTGGCCTACGTTCTCAGCAAGCTGCTTCCCAAGAAAGCGGTCAAGGCCCCCTTCCCCTGGCGCCTCATGGGTAGCTGGTTCGTCGCTGGCGCGGTTTTCGGCTGCTTGCTTGCCGTCGGGTATGGCCTCGTCCGGGCTTCCCTGGGGACGGAGATCATCGCGGACGCCCACGTCAGGCTGCTGACCGTACTGGGCGTCGGCTGGGTAGCGCTGTCGATGTACCTGGCCGAGTCGGTCTATCTCGGGTTGGCAAGCCGTGCCAGCGACGGCGACGTCAATCGCGAATGGCTGGCACGCTCGTCGGGATGGTTCGTGGCGTTCGCGATCGGCTGGGCGGTCCTCTCGGCTCTGGTGCTGTTCTCCGACATGATCCTCGCCGAGACTTGGCGCGTGTGGACCGTCGCCGCCGCCGGCGCCGGCGCCGGAGTTGTCGGCTCATGGATCGGATCGAGCGCGAAGACGCTGGCGACGGCCGCCGGCAAGCGAGTGGAAAGCCTGTCGATGAGCACGATCCTGTCGCTCGCGACCGTCATCTTCCTCGCAGCATTGACGATCCTGATCTCCCATTTCCTGCCGGCCGTCGTCTGTGCGGTGCACAAGCTGCGCACCGGCCTAGATTGTCCCCAGACACCGGATGCATTCGGTTATCTCGCCTGCTCGACGAGCTGGGTGATCGTGGCGTTCGTGTTTGCGGCGGGCTTCATCGCCTTCTTCGTGAACGTGAACCGGTTCTCCTCTCACGCCATCTATCGCAACCGCCTGATCCGAGGGTTCCTGGGCGCCGCCCGGGCCAAGGCGAAGAAGAAGCAGCCGACCGATGTCAGGGCCGAACGCGTCGAAAGCCCGACGCGCGATCCCTTCACCGGCTTCGATGCCGAGGACAATCAGCCGATGACCGCGCTGATGCGCCCCGAAGGGCAGAATCCGCGGCTGTTCCACGTCATCAACATGGCGCTGAACGTCGTCGGCGGGCAGAACCTCGCCTGGCAGGAGCGCAAGGCCGAGTCCTTCACCGCATCGCCCCTGTTCTGCGGCAACGACCATGTGAAGTTCAAGAGGACGGGCAGCTACGCCAGCACGACCGGCGGCCTGACGATCGGAACGGCCATGGCCATCTCCGGCGCCGCGGCCAGCCCCAACCAGGGCTACCATTCCTCGCCCCTCGTCGGCCTGCTGATGGCGCTGTTCAACGTCAGGCTGGGATGGTGGCTGGGCAACCCGTCGCATCCGCACGCGGCGTCGCGCGAGGGGCCACGCTGGGGGATCGTCCAGATCGTCCAGGAACTCTTCCAGCTCACGACCGATCGCAGCAAGTACGTCTATCTGTCCGATGGCGGCCATTTCGAGAATCTCGGGATCTACGAGATGGTTCGCCGGCGCTGCCATCTCATCGTCGCGAGCGATGCCGGCGCCGATCCCGATTGCGCGTTCGAGGATCTCGGCAACGCCGTGCGCAAGGTCTGGATCGATCTCGGCGTGAAGATCGATTTCCACAGGATCGACATCAAGAAGCGGACCAGCTCTTCGAAGAGACGTGCCCCCGCGCCCGGGCTCTACTGCGCCATCGGCACGATCAAATATCCCGAAGACGATACGAAAGACGGATACCTGCTTTACCTGAAGCCGGGCTTTCCCAGCGACGGCAGCCTGCCGGCCGACGTCAGTGCCTACGGGTTGGCCAACCCGACCTTTCCGCACGAGACGACGGCCGACCAGTTCTTTTCCGAATCGCAGATGGAAAGCTACCGCTCTCTCGGGTCGCACATCATCGATGTCGTCTTCGGCCCGGAGAAGGGATCGCCGCAATCGAAAGGCCCGACGACGGCGATCGGCCCGTTCTGGGAGCACATCAAAGAGTATGTGAAGCCGAAGACGACGTAGGCGGCAACGGATAGATACCCGCCAGGGATCGACAGATTTCGTCGCTGCATGCTAGGGACCCGGCATGACGCGAGCATGGATCCTCATCATGGCGCTCGTCGCCGCCCTCACCACTTCGGCGGCCGCGCAACAGCAGACTTGGGTCGCCGTGGCGAGCGACGGCGCGGGCCTGTGGGGCATCTCCGTCGGCATGGCCACGCGCGAGGCCGCCGAGCAGTCGGCATTGGGCGAATGCGGCATGTACTGCAGGCTGAAGTTCACGGCGCAGGCGCGCTGCGTGGCCTATGCCTTCAGTGAAACCGGTCGCGCCGAAGGTTTTGGCGCCGGCGCGACCCGGCAACAGGTCGAGCAACAGTCCGGGGCGGAGTGCAACGCCAACGTCCCGGCCAATTCCTGCCAGATCAAATCGGCGCGCTGTTTCGAGTAGGCCGGGAGCGCGGGCCTCATGCTCTTGCGGACCGCGCGCATCCTGCGCGCTCATGATCATGAGCGGGCTGGAAGCTCGCGGTCCGGAAGACGAAGACATGAGTGGGCCTGAAGGCCCGCGGCCCGGCAAGGCTATCGCTTCATCTCGATCTTGAAGATTTCGTCGAGCCACTTGCGGGCTTCGTGGAGGTTGGTGAAGACGCCGATCGGCCGCTCGCCCGCCTCGTTCAGGGCCGCGAGTTCGCGCACCGTATCCCCGCGCTTGCCGTCGACGACGAACGCCACAGGTCCCCGTTGCGCGGCCTGGGGCGAATTGCGGGCGAGCATCAGGAGCTGCTTGAGACGCTCCATGTCGGCGTCGGTATTGGCGGCCGCCACGTCAATGATCTTGCGATAATGCAGCGCCCCCTGCTCGACGGACTCCCGGACGGCGTCCATGAGCTCCTGGCCGGTGATCGTCCCATGGGCGACGGCGACGACCAAGCGGTCGTGATGGGAAATACGAATGTGTATTGGCATGCGTCTCGCGGCGACTATCAGGCGGCGCCTTGGTAGGCGGCGCCTTGGCGAGATTCAAGCACTGAAAGTGCGATTAGATCAACGCCCAGATCAACGCTCATATCCAGGCTTGCCCATTTTGGCGGCCGCGCCGGCCGGCTGTTCCGGCTCGGCGGCGGGCGGCGGCTCCTTGGGCTGCAGACCATTGCGCACAAGAACCACGCCTTGGACGGCGCAGGCATGCGCTTCGGCGCGCTTCATGTCGGCGCAGTGGCGGACGGGACCGCTCAGCGTCACCTCGCCGTTCTTGACCTCGACCTCGATGCCGCGGGACTCCAGGCCGACATCGTCGGCGAGACGTTCCCGCAGTTCGCGGGCGATATCGGCGTCCGAATGATGATAGCCCGCGGGCTCGCGCACCTCGGGTACATGATCCTCAGGCTCGATGTCGGTCATCTGGCCTCTCCCGTCGGGTTGCCTTGGACTTTTCGGCGCTGTCACGGGCAGCCTCGACAACCGGCAGTTTTCGATCGCCACTCTTGGCCGGCGCGGGCTGGAGGAAGGAAACCGGATCGCTCGCCGGAAAGCTGTCCTGCAAAGCCTGATCGAGCTTGTCGTCGATCTTCGCCTTCAAGGCCCGCTGCTTGGCTGTCATGCCGTACTCCTCCGCAGAGGAACTCGTTTTGGCGCAATGGGTTGCCGCGGAACTCAAAACGACCGATCCGCGGACACTTGCCAAATAGATGATTGGCGTCCTATCTTTCTGGCATGCCCACCAAGCACATCGATTTCGGCTTCCGCGTCGCCCGCATCGCCCGCCGCCTGCGCCAGGCCGTCGACGCCGAATTGCGCGCCTATGGCCTGACCGACGCGACGTGGCGGCCGCTTGCCTACGTCGGCAAGCTGGGTGGCGGCGTTCGCCAGAAGGAGCTGGCGACGGCGCTCTCCATCGAAGGTCCGACATTGGTCCGCCTGCTCGACAATCTCGAGCGCCGCGGCCTGATCGAACGGCGCGAGGACGAGACCGACCGCCGGGCCCGCGGCATCTACCTGACGCGCGCCGGCCGCGATCTCGCCGTGCGCGTCGCCAAGGTCGGCAGCGAGATCCAGACGCGCGCGCTGGCCAAGGTGCCGGCGGCCGACCTCGAGATCTGCCAGAGCGTCTTCGACAGGATCGAGCGTGAGCTGGACACGCGGCTGGATATCGCCGCGCCGGCTGCCGAGTAGCTGAACGACAAGACGAAGGAGGAAGCGATGACCCAGGTCGTGGTGAATGCTCCCAACCGCTGGCGGCTCGAAACGCCCGGCGCCGACTGGCCGCGCAGCGCGCGACCGGACGCGGCGAAGAAATACTTCATGGTCTCGGCCGACGGACATGCCAACGAGCCGGCGAACCTGTGGGTCGAGCGTATCGACGCCAAGTACCGCGAGCGCCTGCCGCGTGTCATCACCGACAAGGACGGCGTGCAGTGGCGCGTCAGCGAGGGCCATCGCCCGGACCGGCTGCGGCTCTCGACGCTCGAAGGCGAGGACCAGCTCCGCGCCAAAGCCGGCGCCGATCCGCTGGGGCGCCTGGCCGATCACGATCTCGACGGCATCGACGTCGAATTGATCTTCCCCAACAAGGGCCTGGCGATGTGGGCCACGCCCGATCCCGAGTTCGCCATGGCGCAGTGCCGGGTGTTCAACGACTGGGCATGGGAGCAGTTTTCCAGCCACCAGGACCGCATGGTCCCGGCCGGCGCCATCGCCACCGCCGATCTGGCCGGCTCGATCGCCGAAGTGCAGCGGCTGGCCAAGCTCGGCTTCAAATGCCTGACCTTGCCCTGCAAGCCGATCTGGGGCGGCCATGACAGTGGCCATGTGAACTACAACCTGCCGCACTTCGATCCGCTGTGGGCGGCGATCTCGGACGCCAACCTGCCGATCACCTTCCATGTCTCGACCGGCCGCGATCCGCGCGCCGCGCGCGGCAATGGCGGCGCGGTGGTGAACTACGTCTCGCACTCGCTGTCGCCCACCATCGAGCCGGTGGCCAACCTCTGCGCCTCGGGCGTGCTGGAGCGCTTCCCCACGATGCGCTTCGCCACCATCGAGGCCGGCATCGGCTGGGTGCCGTGGCTGCTCGACGCCATGGACGAGGCCTACAAGAAGCATCACTTCTGGGTGCGGCCCAAGCTCAAGAACCTGCCCAGCGACTATTATCGTGCGCACGGCTTCTCGTCGTTCCAGGAGGACAAGGCTGGCCTCGATCTCGCCGAGAGCCACAATCTCGACGGCAACTTCATGTGGGCCAACGACTATCCCCACCATGAAGGCACCTGGCCACATTCGGCCGAGGCCATCGAGCGCACCATGGGCCAGCTCTCCGACAAGGCGCGCGCCAACGTGCTGGGGTTGAACTGCGCGCGCTTCCTCGGCATCGAGGTGCCGCAACGTTACCGGCACTAGGATCGGAATCCCGTGAGCAAACGCACCCTGCGCGGCAAGGCGGCGATCGCCGGCGTCGGCGAGACCGCCTACTACAGGCACGGCAAGGCGCCGGTCTCCGAGTTCAAGCTCGCCTTGCAGGCGATCCTCGCCGCCTGTGAGGACGCCGGCATCGACCCGCGCCGCATCGACGGCTTCGCCTCCTACTCCAATGACCGCAACGAACCCTCCAGGCTCGCTGCGGCCCTTGGCCTGCCGGCGCTACGCTTCTCCAACATGAACTGGGGTGGCGGTGGCGGCGGCGGCTCGGCTGCCATGGGCAACGCCGCGGCAGCCGTGGCCTGCGGCATGGCCAACTGCGTCGTGGTGTTCCGCGCGCTGGCCCAGGGCCAGTTTCAACGGTTCGGCGCCGCGCCCCCGGGCGGCGTAGCCGCGGGCGAAGCCGCCCTCAACGCGCCCTATGGCGTGATGTCGCCGGCGCAGCGCTATGCCATGCGGGCGATGCGCTTCCTGCACGAGAACCGGATCAAGCCGTCGGCGCAGCGCGCCATCGCGCTTGCCTCCTACCACCACGCGCAGAGCAATCCGCGGGCGGTGATGCATGGCCGGCCACTTACCGCAGAGGCCTACGACCAGTCGCGCTGGATCGTCGAGCCGTGGCGGCTGTTCGACTGCTGCCAGGAGAATGACGGCGCGGCCGCGCTGATCGTCGTGCCAGCCGAGGAGGCGCGCGACTTCAAGCACAAGCCCGCCTACCTGCTGGGCTCGGCGCAGGGCTCGGAGTACCGCAACGGGGCGCGCAGCCACAACGCACCGCTCTACGCCACCTCGAGCTTCACCACCGTGGCGCCGCAGCTCTACGACATGGCGGGCCTCAAGCCCAAGGACGTCGACGTGGTGCAGTCTTACGAGAACTTCACCGGCGGCGTGCTGATGAGCCTGGTCGAACACGGCTTCTTCACCGCCGAGGAAGCCAACGACTTCCTGACGCCCGCGAACCTGATGGCGCCGACCGGCAAGTTGCCGCTCAACACCTCGGGCGGCAATCTCGCCGAATGCTACATGCACGGGCTGGAGCTGCAGATCGAGGCGGTGCGCCAGATCCGTGGGCTGTCGACGGCGCAGGTGCCCAAGGCCGACGTCTCGATGGTGATCTCCGGCCCCATGGTGACGCCGGTCTCCAGCATGATCTTCGGCACGGAGGCCACGCTGTGAGCTATCTGCCAAGCGGCCTGCCGATTCCCGTGCCGGAAAATGACGGGCTCGACAAACCCTACTGGGACGCCACGCGCCGCAGCGAGCTTGTGGTCCAGCGCTGCAAGAAGTGCGGCACCTTCCAGTGGGGCCCCGAGTGGATCTGTCACAAGTGCCTGTCGTTCGACATGGACTGGCACAAGGTGTCGGGCAAGGGCCGCATCTACAGCTGGGAGCGGCCGTGGCATCCGGTCCATCCGGCGCTCAAGGACCACGGTCCCTACATCGTGGTGCTGGTCGAGCTGCCAGACGCCGGCAACGTCCGCATGCTGGGCAACCTTTTGGGCGAGCCCGAGCAGGAGGTCCGCATCGGCGCCGAGGTGCAGGCCGTGTTCGAGCCGCACGACGACGCCAAGCCACCCTTCACCCTGGTGCAGTGGAAACTGGCTTAGGGGAGCGCGGACCTCGAGGTCCGCTCATTGCTGGGAGCGCGCCACTCCGTGGCGCTCTTAGAGTGTGGATACAGCACATGATGCGCCATTGGAGTGGCGCGCTCCCAGCAAAGAGCATGAGCGGACCTGGAGGTCCGCGCTCCAATGAGCAACAAAAGAGTTGCATGTTACGGATCCGCACCTACATCCATAGGCAACCAGGAGGTTGCCCATGACCGATCGCATCGAAAAGACCGTGGATCTCAAGGCCCCCGTCGCGCGCGTTTGGAAGGCGCTGACCGACCACAAGGAATTCGGCGCGTGGTTCCGCGTCAAGCTCGACGGGCCCTTCGCGCCGGGTGCGCGGTCGACCGGCCACATCACCTACCCGGGCTACGAGCATCTCAAATGGGAGGCTGTCGTGCAGAAGGTCGAGCCTGAGCGATTGTTCTCCTTCACCTGGCACCCTTACGCCGTCGAGCCCGGCACCGACTACAGCAAGGAGACACCGACCCTGGTCGAGTTCGCCCTGGAGAAGACGGCGACGGGGACGCGCCTGCGCGTCGTCGAATCGGGCTTCGACAAGTTGCCGGCGCACCGCCGCGACACCGCCTTCCAGCGCAACGGCGAGGGCTGGACCATCCAGATGCAGAACATCGCCCAATACCTCGAGCAGCATGCCTAGCGCCGCCGCCGCGCTGCGCACGCGCGCCTCGGTCTTCGCCGCCCTCGGCGACGAGACCCGCCTTGGCCTGCTCGCCAAGCTCACCAACGGCGAGCCACTGTCGATCGCGCGGCTCACCGAAGGAACGAAACTGACGCGCCAAGCCGTGACCAAGCACCTGCGCGTGCTGGAGGACGTGGGCGTCGTCTACTCGATCAAGGCCGGCCGCGAGAGCCGCTTCGCGCTGGATCCCAGGCCCATCGTGAATGCCCAGGCGTATCTCCTGCACGTCTCGCGGCAGTGGGACGATGCCCTGGCCCGGTTGAAGGCGCTGGTGGAGCGCTAAGCGATATTTGCATCAACCGCCTTATAAACTGCAGTGTGATAGAACTCACAGGCGCGACAAAGCCATCCCCTGTAGCTTCCGTCGGTCAGCCCGAACAGCAGTGTGTGGGGAACCCAGTGGCAAACGTTCGCCTGGAGCGCAGGCTGTCGGCCATCGTGGCCGCCGACGTCGCGGGCTACAGCCGGCTGATCGCGGCCGACGAGGAAGGCACGCTCGGTCAATTCAAGGCGCATATGGCGACCCTGGTCGAACCCGGGATCAGCGAGCATCACGGCCGGATCGTCAAGACAGCGGGCGATGGCATGCTGATCGAATTCCCCAGCGTCGTCGCCGCCGTGCGTTGCGCGGTCGACGTGCAGCGCGGCATGGCCGAGCGCAATGCCGCGATCGCGCCGGACAAGCGTATCGAATTCCGCATCGGCATCCATGTCGGCGACATCGTGGTCGAGAAGGACGACATCTTCGGCGACGGCGTCAATGTGGCGGCGCGGCTCGAGAGCCTGGCCGATCCCGGCGGTATCCGCGTCTCAGCCCGCGTGCAGGAGGATGCCGAGGGCCGCCTCGACGTGGGCTTCGTCGATGAAGGGCTTCAGCAACTGAAGAACATCGCCCGTCCGGTCCGCGTCTTCCGGGTCGCACTCGATCCCGACTCGGTGCTCAGCGATGCCCAGCCGATCGCGCCGTCGATGCCCGTCTCGACCACCGAGATGCCGTCGATCGCGGTGCTGCCGTTCCAGAACCTCAGCACCGATCCCGAGCAGGATTTCTTCGCCGACGGGATGGTCGACGACATCATCGTCGGCCTGTCGCGCTATCGTTCGTTGTTCGTCATCGCACGCAACTCGAGCTTCACCTACAAGGGCCGCGCCGTCGACGTGAAGCAGGTCGGTCGCGAGCTCAACGCGCGCTATGTCCTCGAGGGCAGCGTGCGCAAGGCCGGCAACCGCGTCCGCATCAGCTGCCAGCTGGTCGATGCCGCGAGCGCCGTCCATCTCTGGGCCGATCGCTTCGAAGGCGACCTGGAGGACATCTTCGACCTGCAGGACAGCGTGTCGACCAGCGTCGTCGGCGCGCTCATGCCGCAACTGCGCCAGGCCGAGATCAACCGGGCGCGACACAAGCCGACCGGGAGCCTCGATGCGCACATCTCCTACATGCGCGGCATCGCGAGCTTCCATACCTGGAGCAAGGACGGCATGGAGACCGCGCTGAAGCACCTGCGCCGCGCCATCGAGCTCGATCCCGACTACAGCGCCCCCTACGGCCTGGTCGTGAGCTGTCATGTCGTGCGCAAGGCCGCCGGGTGGATGGCCGACCCGGAAGCCGACATCGCCGAGACCCGGCGGCTGGCCGCCACGGCCGAGCAGGTCGGCCATGACGACTGCTTCGCCCTCTCCTCGAGCGGCTTTGCCATCGCCAATCTCCTGGGCGAACTCGACAAGGGCCTCGAGTTGATCGATCGCGGCCTGGCGCTTAATCCCAATGCCGCGCTGTGCCTCGCCCAGAGCGCCTACGTCAGGGTCTGGCTCGGCGAGCCCGACCTCGCGATCCTCCAGCTGCAGCGCGCGATGCGCAACAGCCCGGTCGATACGCTGACCTTCTCCATGCAGAACGGCATGGCCTTCGCCCACTTCATCGCCGGGCGCGACGACGAGGCGCTGGTCTGGGCCGAGAAGGCCCTGCAGCGCAACCCGATCGTGATTCCGGCGATCCGCATCGCCGCGGCGAGTTCGGCCATGCTCGGCCGGTCGTTCGACGCCACCAAGTACCTGTCGCTGCTGCGCCAGCTCGACCCCGGCCTGCGCGTCTCCAACCTCGGCGAGCGCGTCCCGCTGCGCCGCCCGCAGGATCTCGAACGGCTGGGCGAAGGGCTACGCAAGGCGGGACTGCCGGAGTAGACTGTCATCATGTGGGCGCTCACCGTGGCCACGATCTACTTCGGTACGTTCCTGGTGATCGGCTGGGTGGCCAAACGCGTCCTCGACGCCTGGATGGATCGCCGCGGCGTCGGCCTCGACGAGGTCCAGAAGCAGGCCGGCCGGCGCGGCGAACGCACGGTCTTCCTGCTGGGCATCTGGCGCAAGGAAAGCGATCCCTAGGCAGCCGCCTCGGCGATGTCGACGACCTCCATCGAGCGGATCTCGTCGGGCTCGCCGGCATAGATCACCAGCGCCATCGTCTCCTCGGCGATCATGGCGCTGTGCGGCTGGCCCTTGGGATTGAGGCCATAGCCGCCCGCGCCCTGCGCCCGCTCGCCGCTCTTGGTGCTGCGCCCACCCTGAAGCGAGAAGATGTGCTCGTCGGACAAGGCGAGGGCCACGATCTTGATCAGCTTGCCGGGCGGTGGCGTCATCTTCACCAACCACGCAATGCCGCCGCCCTCCTTGCGGCGGTCGCTCAACACCTTGAGCTGCACGATGTCCCCGCCGTCGTAGACCGCGGCCGGTCCGTAGAACGGGACGCCGGACGACCACTCCATGGTCGTGTAGTCGATACGCATCGAGGCCATGATGTCCTCCTATGTGAAGGCCTCACCACTAACGCTCGACTGCTGACAGCGTTGTGTCAGCAGCAAGCCGCTACAACGATCTGCCGCCCAGAACCGCAGTTGACATAAAATAGCACTTCAGTTATGTTGGCCGTGCGCTCGCCATACGGCGGCTCTGCTCTATGCATCGTTCATCCGATAGTCATCGCGCGTGGCAGAAGCCGTGCCGGCCTGTCGGGCTGCCCAGTCGGGCGGAAGTCCGATCGGCAGGCCGCCGGCCTGCCTACGCATTCGAAAAACCAACATCTTAACTAGCGTAACTATCTTAATTCGCCGGCGCCCCCTATCGATAGGGGGGCGGCTTCCGAGGCACCGCTACGACCTCTGTCGGAAATACCGGGAATACCGGAAAGTCCAATCTTTGCCGGCATTGCATGCATCTGCCTGGTTTGCCGGGTCGAGTGCACCCCAAGAAGGGGCGGAGGGGTAGCGCAAACTGCGGAAACTGCGGAAACCCCTCGGGCATCGGCGCAGTGCGTGCACCGTGCGGCGAGTCGAACCGGGAATCAGTTCCCCTTCAGAATCTTTGCCACAGCGTCAGCAAATACCTGGCAGCCCAGCACGATATCATCGTCCGCCGTGTTCTCCGTGAAGTGATGCGAGATGCCGCCGATCGACGGCACGAACATCATGGCCGACGGCAGGCGCTGCGCCAGGATCTGCGCGTCATGGCCGGCGCCCGAGGGCATGCGCATGTGGTGGCCGGCGGCATGCTTTTCGGCTGCCTCGTCGAACGCCTCCTGCAGGCGCTCCTCCATCGGCGCCGGCATGGTGCGGCCGAGGTTGACGCATTCGATCGCGCAGGGCCCACGCTTGTTGTGCGCTTCGACGATCTCCATCAGACAGGTCTCCAGGCGCTGCAGCACCCCGACATCGACATCGCGGAACTGCAGGACCATCTCGGCCTTGCCGGGGATGATGGCGGGCGCGCCGGGTTCGACCGACATCCTGCCCACGGTCCATACGCTGCGCGGCCCGGCGAGCGCGGGGAAGCGCTCCATCACCTCGTTGTAGAGCCGCATCATGGCCACGCCTGCATCCTTGCGGATCGGCATGGGAGTCGTGCCGGCATGGTTCTGGATGCCGCTGAAGGTCAGACGAAACGCAAAGATGCCGACAATCGCCGTCACCACGCCGATACGCTTGCCGGTGTGCTCGAGCACGCCGCCCTGTTCGATATGGGCTTCGAGGTAGCAGCGGTACCGCCCCTCCTCCAATTCGATGCGCGGCGCCTTGTCGAGCCCGGCCGCCTTCAGCGCATCGCGCATCTTGCTGCCGTCGTCGCGATGGCGGGCAGCGTCGATGTCGGCCTCGGTGATACGGCCGATGAAGCTCTTGGAGCCGATCATGCCGCCCCAATGGCCCTCCTCATCGGCCCACGAGGCGACGTCGACGGCGAGATGCGCGGTGTCAGGATCCTCGGCCAGCGCACGCGCCACCTCGAGGCCGTAGATCACGCCCATGACGCCATCGAGCCAGCCGCCGCGCGGTTGGGTGTCGGTGTGCGAGCCCATGAGCAGGCGCGGCCCGGTCTTGGCGCTGCGGCCGATGACGTTGCCGACGCCGTCGATCACCGGCTCCAGCCCCGCCTCCTTCATGCGGCCGGCGAGCCAATGCCGGCTCTCGACATCCTGCGGCGACAGGTGCGGGCGATGCACGCCGGTCTGGTAGCGGCCGAAATCGGCGATGCGGCGCAGGTCGGCCAGGAGTCGTTCGCCATTGATGCGGGGCATGGATAGGCCTCAGTTGAGATGCGCTGCCACCCACGCGGCCGTGGACAGCAGCCGGTCGTCCTCATGACGCAGCCCGACCAGCTGGATGCCGAGCGGCAGGCCATTGGTTCCGGTGCCAGCCGGCAAGGTAACACAGGGCGTGCCGGCCGAGGTCCAGATCGAGTTGAAGCGCGGATCGCCGGTGAACTCGATGCCGGCCGGCGCCTCGCCCGGTGCGCTGGGACACAGCAGAACATCGACCTTGTCGAACAGGGAATCGACATGGGCCTTGAACGCCGCCGACTTCCGCTGCGCGGCGACGTAGCGCTCCAGGGTGACGACAAGGCCGCGCTTCAGGCCGGCCATCAGCTCCTGGCTCACCTTGTCCGGATTGCGCAGCCGCTCGTCGGCGTAGTTGCGGGCGCTCTCCCAGCCCGAGATCGCGCCATGATCGTCGAGGATATCGTTGAAGGCAGGCGCAAAGGCCATGTCGACCACGGCAGCGCCCTTGTCGGCGAGCTTGCCGGCGGCTGCTTCCAGAAGCTTTTTCGTGTCGTCGGACGCCTCATCCCAGATCGGTGTACGGAAGAAGCCGATGCGCGGACGGGCAATGCCGCGATCGATCGTGACCGGCGGCAGCTTGAGCACGGCGCCGCGAAACAGCGCAACGTCGTCGAGCGTGCGCGCCATCAGGCCCAGCGTGTCGAGCGAATGGCATTGCATCTTTATGCCGACCCGCGAGAAGTCGCCGAAGGTCGGCTTGTAGCCGATGACGCCGCAATAGGCCGCCGGCCGGATCACCGAGCCGCCGGTCTGGGTGCCGAAGGCGAGCGGCACATGGCCGTCGGCCACCGCAGCGGCCGAGCCCGACGACGAGCCGCCCGGCGTGTGGCCGGCATTGTGCGGATTGGTGGTCGGGCCGGGATGGCGGTTGGCGAACTCGGTCGTCGCCGTCTTGCCCATGATCACGGCGTTGGCCGTGCGGCAGAGCGCGACGCAGGCGGCATCGCCGAACGGGACCTTGCCCTCGAAGATCGGCGAGTTGTGGCCCGTCGGCATGTCATGGGTGTCGATGATGTCCTTCACGCCGATCGGCACGCCGCGCAGCACGCCTTCCCGGATGACATCGGCAGCCTTGGCCTGGGCGATCGCCAGGTCGGGATTGAGGAAGGCCCAGGCCTTCACGACGGGCTCGCGCTCGGCAATGCGCTCGAGGCAGTCGCGCACCAGCTTCTCGGCGGTGAGCGTGCCCGCTTCGATGGCGGCGACGGCCTGGGTGGCGCTGAGCGGCTTCATAGCGCGCTCCTCACCCAGCCCGCGATGTCGAGCAGGGTCGTGTCCTCGTGCTGGCGGCCGACGAGCTGGATGCCGACGGGCAGGCCGGTCGGGCCCTTGGTGAACGGCAGGGTCACGCAAGGCATCCAGAGATAGGTCCAGAGCAGGTTGAACGTCGCCTTGCCGGTGCTTTGCAGGCCGACCGGCGCCTCGCCAAGCGCCGGCGCGGTCAGGATGACGTCGAAGTCGCCGAACAGGGCGTCGACGGCGGCGCGTCCCGTCTCGCCGAGCTTGCGGGCGGCAACCCAGGTCGCGTAGTCGATCTTCGAGCCGGCGGCGAGCTTGTCCTTCTTCAGGCTCTCGCTCAGCAGCTCCGGGAAGCGCCGCGCCTCGTCGGCATGGGCGCGCGGACCGTCGAAGGCGCTGAGCGTCTGCTGACCCGCGGTCATGTCCCGCACGGGCGGCGGCAGGTCGATCTCGGACACCTGGGCGCCGGCCTTGGCGAGCTGCGCGGCCGCATCGTTCACCGCCTTGGTCCCTTCCGCCGACAGCTCGGCCTTGTGATGGGTGAAGCACACGGCGATGCGCGGCGGTTTGTCGAGCCGCGCGATCGGCCGATAGGGCATCGCCATCAGCGCGGCGCGGAACAGGGCGATATCCTCGACGCTGCGCGCATAGGCGCCGATCGTGTCGAGCCATTCGGTGTTGGCCTTCATGCCGGCCGGAGCGAAGTGGCCGTAGCTCGGCTTGTAGGCGACGACGCCGCAGAACGCGCCCGGCCGGATCACCGAGCCGCCCGTCTGCGTGCCGGTCGCGAGCACGACCTGGAAGTCGGCAACCGCCGCCGCCGAGCCCGACGAGGAACCGCCCGGCGTGTGCGCCGGATTGTGCGGGTTCCGGGTCACGCCGGGATGGCGGTTGGCGAACTCGGTGGTGACCGTCTTGCCGAGCAGGATCGCGCCCTCGGCTTTCGCCAGCGCAATGGTCGCGGCATCGGCCAGCGGCTGGTGGGTCTTGTAGATCGGCGAGCCGTAGGTGGTGGGCTGGTCGCCGGAATCGATGATGTCCTTGACGCCCATCGGGATGCCGTGCAGCAGGCCCTGGCGTGGTCCGCGATCGAGCACTCTGGCGCGTGCAAGGGCAGCGTCGTGCGCGAGGTGCGACCAGGCGAGCACCTGGGCGTCGCGCTGCTCGATGCGCTCGAGGTGGGCGTGCACGATCGCCTCGGCGGTCACCGCCCCGGCATCCAGTCGTTGCGCGAGCTCGGTGGCCGAGAGCGTGTTCGGTGCGGTCATGGTCGGTGATGGAACAGCAAGAAGCGTGCCCCGTCCATGCTGGCGCGCTTCATGCTTCGTGTAACGGAACTTCCAGGAGGTTCCGCATGCTCACGAGACGTGCCGCCCTGCTTGCCAGCGCCGCCCTGTCCTTCGCCCGCGGCGCGGAAGCGCAGCAGCCGTCGACCCTGCGCATCGCCATGACGCTGGCCGACATCCCGGTCACCGACGGTGCGCCCGACCAAGGCACCGAGGGCATCCGCTTCATGGGCTACACGCTCTACGATCCGCTGGTCGCCTGGGACCTGTCGTCGGCGACGGAGCCCGCGAAGCTGGTGCCGGGCCTTGCCACCAAGTGGCACCAGGACCCCGCCGATGCGACGAAATGGATCTTCGAGCTGCGCCAGGGCGTAAAATTCCATCACGGCGCGCCCTTCACCGCCGACGACGTCATCTTCAGCCTCGATCGCACGCTGAACGACAAGTCGCCATCCTTCGATCGTCTCGGTCGCAGCGTGCTGATCGCGGCCGTGTGGCCGGTCGTCGCCTATCGCAAGATCGACGACTACAAGGTCGAGTTGCAGACCAACGGTGTCGACACCATCATGCCCTCGCTGCTCAACCGCTTCATGATCGCGAGCGCCGACAACTTCGAGAAGGTCGGACGCGACTGGCAGGCCTACCGCAAGCAGCCGTCGGGCACCGGTCCGTGGAAGATGAAGGCGTGGTCGCCGCGCGAACGCGCCGAGCTCGAACGCAACGCCGACTACTGGAACAAGGAGCGCATTCCCAAGAGCGAGCGCATGGTGTTGCTGCCGATCCCCGACGTCTCGACGCGCTCGGCATCCCTGCTGTCGGGACGGGTCGACTGGATCGAGGCGCCGGCGCCCGATTCGCTCGGCAAGCTCAGGGCCGCGGGCTGCCAGATCGAGACTAACGCCATCCCGCACATGTGGCCTTACACGCTCAGCATGCTGCCCGGTGCGCCGACGGCGGACATCCGCGTGCGCAAGGCGATGAATCTCGCGATCGACCGCGACGCCATCGTCAAGGTCTTGAACGGGCTCGCCGTCCCGGCCGTCGGCTGCGTGCCACCGGATCATCCGTGGTTCGGCACGCCTTCCTTCAGGATCAAGTACGACCCGGCCGAGGCCAGGAAGCTGCTGGCCGAAGCAGGCTACGGGCCGTCGAAGAAGCTCAAGACCAAGATCGCGATATCGACCTCGGGCTCGGGGCAGATGTATCCGCTGATCATGAACGAGGCGATCCAGCAGCAATGGGCCGAGGTCGGCATCGACGTCGAATTCCAGGTGATGGACTGGAATGCGCTCCTGAACACCATGCGCCAGGGCGCCAAGTCACCGGAAGGCCAGCAGTTCGGCGCCATCAATGTGAGCTGGAACACGATGGACCCGCATAATGCCTTCATGCGGTTCGTCGACAGCCAGCAGGTCCCGCCCAAGGGTTCGAACTGGGGCTACATCAACGATCCGGAGTTCGACAGGCTCGCCAAGGAGGCGCGCAGCACGTCCGACCCGGCGGCACTCGACAAGGTGCTGGCGAAGATCAACACCAAGATGGTCGACGACGCCGTGTTCGTCTGGGTGGTCCACGACGTGTGGCCCAATGCCATCTCGGGCAAGGTCAAGGGCTATGTCCACCCCAAGAGCTGGTACGTCGACTTCTCGCCGGTGACGGTCGGTTAGCCCTTGCGCTGCGACCAGCCGATAAAAAGCCCGGCGCCGACGATGATGGCGGCGCCGACCCAGCCCAGAACATCGGGGAAGTTGCCGAAGAACAGGTAGCCCACGGCGACCGAGCCGAGGAGCTGCATGTACTGGAACGGTGTCACGATGTTGGCGGGCGCATAGTGCAGGGCGCGCGCCACGCAGTAGTGGCCGAGCGCGCCCAGAACGCCCAGGCTGCAGAAGTAGGCGACGTCGCGCAGCGTTTCCGGAGTCTTCCAGACGAACGGCAGCACGAACATCAATCCGAAGGCACCGACGGTCGAACTGTAGATCGCCGACGTCTCGGGCGAGTCCGTTCCGGCAATGCGCCGCGTCAGGATCTGGTAGAGCGCATAGCAGGTGGCGCTCAGCACCACGCCGAGCGATGCCCACTGGAAAAGCTCGGTGCCCGGCCGGATCACGATCAGCACGCCGACGAAGCCCACGGCCAGGGCCGCCAGCCGGCTCTGCGTCGTGCGCTCGCCCAGCATCGGCCAGGCAAGCAGCGCCACGACCAGGGGCGCCGTCAGGCTGATCGAGGCGGCCTTGGCGATCGGGATGGTGATGATGGCGAAGAAGAACGACAGGTTCGACGTCATCAGCAGCGCCGACCGCAGGAGCTGCGTGCCCGGCCGGTGGGTGCGCAGCATGCCGAGCCCGAAGCGCGGCACGAAGGCCGCCAGCATGAACAGGATGTGGCCGAAGGCGCGCGCCCACGAGACCTGCAGGGAATCGTATCCGCTTTCGCCCAGGAACTTGGCGAAGCCGTTCATCACGGGGAACAGCACGCCGGCGCCACAGATGAAAAGGATACCGGTCAGGACATGGTGCTGGCCGCCGCTCGTCTTGTCGGTCAACGGCGCTGGGCCTCGTTCAGCGCACGCCAGACGCGTTCCGACGTCGCCGGCATGTCGAGCGCCTCGACGCCGGCCGGCCGCAGCGCGTCGAGGATGGCGGCCATCACGGTCTGCGGGGCGGCTATGCAGCCCGCCTGCCCGGAACCCTTCACGCCCAGCGGATTGGCCGCGGTCGGCCGCTCGACCAGCTCGATGTCGAAGGCCGGGAGATCGTCGGCGCGCGGCAGGGCATAGTCCATCAGCGAGCCGCTCAGCAGCTGGCCCGACGACGTGTCGTAGACCGTGTGCTCGACCATCGCCTGGCCGATGCCCTGGGTCACGCCGCCCTGCACCTGGCCCTCGGTCAGCAGCGGGTTGATCAGGCGGCCGTAGTCGTCGACCGCGGTGTAGCGCACCAGCGCCACCGCGCCGGTCTCGGGATCGACCTCGACCTCGGCGACGTGGCAGCCGCTGGGGAAGGTGAAGACGTCGGTCATGTTCATCACGTGCACGCCCAGGCCCCCAGCCGGATCTGGCGTCATGCCGTCCGGCAGGTTGGCCGGATCTTCCGCGCTGCGTGCCAGCGTCGGCAACGCGACTGAGCGATCGCTGCCCTGCACCGCGAAACTCCCGTGGGCGAAGACCAGCTCGCCTTCCGACGCCTGCAGGAGATGGGCCGCCAGCGTGCGCGCCTTTGCCAGCGTGGCATCGATCGCCTTCACGAGAGCGGCGCCGCCCATGTGCATGGAACGCGCGCCACCATGGCCGGCGCCGCTCTTCACCTGGCCGGTGTCGGCCTGCACATAGCGCACCGCCTCGATCGGCACGCCGAGCCGATCGGCCGCGATCTGGGCGAAGGCGGTCTCGTGGCCCTGGCCGTTCGATTCGGTGCCGACGGCGACCATGACCTTGCCGTCGCCCTCGAAGCGCACCTCGGCGCCTTCGTTGGGCGCGCCGCGCGAGGTTTCGAGGAAGCAGGCGACACCGATGCCGAGCAGCCGGCCGCGCGCCCTGGCGGCGGCGCGCCGCGCGGCAAAGCCCTTGGTGTCGGCGCGTGCGGTGGCGGCATCGAGATTGGCGACGAAGTCGCCCGAATCGAGCGCCATGCCGAGCGCCGTCCTGTGCGGGAACGACGCGATCAGGTTCTGCCGGCGCAGTTCGGCGGGATCGCGCCCGAGCTTGCGCGCCGCCGCCTCGATGGCGCGCTCGATGATGTAGTTGGCCTCGGGCTTGCCGGCGCCGCGATAGGCATCGACCGGCACGGTGTTGCTGAGTGCGCCGCGGATGTCGACGGCGATCGCCGGAATATCATAGACACCGCCCTGCGCCGTCGAGGCGGCGATTACGGAGGCGCCCGGCCCGTTGCCCGAGAGATAGGCGCCGAGGTTGGCCACCATCTTCACGTCGAGCGCCAGCAGGCGGCCGTCGGCGGCGAGCCCGAGCTTCGCGGTCGCCGCGATGTCGCGGCCCTGCGCGCCCATGACGAACTCCTCGGCGCGATCGGCCAGCCAGCGCACCGGCCGTCCCAGCCGGCGGGCCGCGAACAGCAGCAGGATCCATTCGGGATAGAGGAAGTTCTTCATGCCGAAGCCGCCGCCGACGTCGGGTGCGTGGACGCGGACGCGGTCGAGCGGCAGCTTGAAGATGAACTCGGCGAGCTGGCGGCGGATACCATGCACGCCCTGCCCCGTCAGCTCGAGGTCCAGCGTGCCGGTCGCGGCGTCGTGGCGCGCGATGCCGGCACGCGGCTCGATCGGCGTGACAATGACGCGGTTGTTCATGACCTCGACCTCGACGACGTGCGCGGCCTCGGCCATCGCCTTCGCCACCGCATCGGCATCGCCGCGCTGGACGTGATAGGCGAGATTGCCCGGCGCCTCGGGCCAGATCGGCGGCGCCCCGGCAGCGAGCGCCGCGATCCCGTCGACCACGGCATCGAGGGCCTCGTAATCGACCTCGATCAGCTCGGCGGCCTCGCGCGCTGCCTCCGCGCTGTCGGCCACGACGAACGCCACCGGATCGCCGACATGGCGCACGCGGCCATCGGCCAGCGCCGGCCGCGGCGGCACGATCATCGGCTTGACGGCCGCCAGGCACGGCATATGGCCCAGCCCCTCGGCCGCAAGGTCGGCATGGGTGTAGACGGCGCGCACGCCGGCCAGCGACGCGGCAGGCGAAACATCGATGCCCTTGATGACGGCATGGGCATGCGGCGAACGGAGGACGTGGCCGTACAGGCAATCTGCAACCGCGATGTCATCGACGTAGCGGCCGCGGCCCGTCAGGAACCGCGCATCCTCGAGGCGGCGCAGCGAACGGCCGATCATCTTTTGCTGACTGCTATTGCCCATGTCGCTCCGCCCGATAAGCTCCCGCCCAACCATAGGAGGGATCATCCATGATCGACCTGCATTACTGGCCCACGCCCAATGGCAAGAAGGTCACCATCCTGCTCGAGGAATGCGGCCTGCCCTACAAGATCGTACCCGTCAACATCGGCCGCGGCGATCAGTTCAGCAAAGAGTTCCTGGAGATGAACCCCAATCATCGCATGCCGACGATGGTGGATCATGAACCCAAGGGTGGCGGCAAGCCGATCACGATCTTCGAGTCGGGCGCCATCATGATGTACATCGCCGAGAAGGCCGGGAAGTTCTATCCGCAGGACGTGCGTACGCGCTACGACGTCAACCAGTGGCTGATCTGGCAGATGGCCAATCAGGGTCCCAAGAGCGGCGAATGCGGCCACTTCCGCCGCGTCGACCAGGCGAAGGAAGGCGACCAGAAGTACGCCATCACACGCTTCACCGACGAAGTGAACCGCCTGTATGGCGTACTGAACAACCAGCTCTACAAGCACAAGTACCTGGCCGGCGACCAGTACACGATCGCCGACATGATCTGCTACCCGTGGACCATCAACTGGAAGTTCCAGGGCCAGGACATCGAGGAGTTCAAGCACTTCAAGCGCTGGTTCGAAGAGTTGGGCGCCAGGCCCGCGGTGCAGAAGGGCATGGCCGTCGGCGCCGACCTCTCGGTCGACAACACCAAGCTGCCGCCCGAGGAGCAGGCCCGCATCCGCAAGATGCTCTACAACCAGCGCGCCCGGCCCGTTCCCGCGTAAGGGGGCCGTCCGCAACGGCGGACCGGAGCCGGTCGTTCCGTAGCCGATGCGTGCTTACGTCCTGCTGTACGTTACCTTGTACGGCGCCTTTGGCGTGGCCTCGCCGTACTGGCCGAAGCTGTTCGAAAGCAAGGGCCTGACGCCGCAGCAGATCGGTTTGATCCTCGCCGCGGCATTGCTGGTGCGGCTGGCGGCCGGGCCGCTGCTGGGACGGCTCGCCGACCGGCTCGCCTCGCTGCGCCTCGTTCTCGCCAGCTCGATCATAGTGGCGGCCGCCGCTGCCGCTGCGTTCCTATGGGCCGATACGTTCTGGCTCGTCCTTCTGATCGCTCTTGCCCAGGCGATCGCCCTGGCGCCAACCACGTCGCTGGCCGATGCGCTGACCGTCAGCGCGACGAAGCCAAGGCCTTTCGAATACGGCCGGATCCGTGGCGCGGCTTCGGCGGCTTTCCTGGTCGGCACCCTCGTCATCGGCCAGCTCATCGTCCCCGCCGATCTCACTCCGATCATCTGGATGAACGCGGCGCTGCTGATGGTCGCAGCAGCCGCCACTGCGCTGCTTCCCGGCGGCACTCCTGAGCCCGAGCAGCGCGGCGTCGCGACATCAGAAGTACGCGGGCTTCTGAGACTTTCGGCGTTTCGCATCGTCATCGTCGTCTCTGCCTTGGTCTACGGCAGCCACGCTCTCTACGACGCGTTCGCCGTGATCCGCTGGAGCGCCGCCGGGCTGCCGCCGCCGGTCATCAGTATCCTGTGGGCGGAAGCCGTCGCTGCCGAAGTCGTCGTGTTCTTTGTGATCGGGCCGTGGCTGCTCGATCGGCTGGGCGTGCGCAGGGCGGCCGTGCTGGCGGCGCTGGCCGGGATCGTGCGCTGGTCGGCCATGGGCTTCACCAATTCGATCGTGCTGCTGTCGGTCTTGCAGCCGCTGCACGGATTGACCTTCGCCCTGCTTCATCTCGCTTGCATGCGGGTCATCGGCAACGTCGTTCCGCCCGCCGTGGCGGCAACGGCCCAGGCGCTCTACGCCTTCGGCGCCGGCCTCGTCACCGCCGCGCTCACGTCGCTGTCGGGGACGCTCTACGCCACCTACGGCGGATCGGCTTTCCTCGCGATGTCCGCGCTTTGCGTCATCGCCCTGCCGATCGCCTGGTGGGGCTTCATCGACCCTAGACCCTTGGCGTCATCTCCTCGGTCGTCGGCAGGCGCCCTTCGGGGGTGAGCTCGTCCACCACCTGTGGCAGGCGTTCGCTGAGGCCGGCGAGAAGCTCGTCGCGCGACATGCCGGTGCGTTCGGCCAGGAAAGCGATCTGCTCCTCCGTCAGCACCTTGGAGAGATCGTTCGGTGACACGGTCTGGTTGGGCCCGCGCGCGACCCACGAGTCCACGGCATCGGCCTTACCGGCGCCGCGGAACTGGTTGACCAGGTCCATCATGCCTCCGGTCAGCAGCGCACCGATCACGCCCTTGGCGGTCGCGCCGCCGCCCGCGGCAGGCTTGAAGAAATCCTCCAGACGCTCGGCCAACCCAGGCTGGCCATCCGGCGCCGCACCCGCGGGTTTTTTCAGCTTGTTGTAGGTGAGCAGGCCCATCAGCGCCATCGCAAGCGGAGGAATCCGCCCGCCAGAGGTCCTCCGGCCGGTGAGAATGTCGAGCAAAGCCATTGCCGCCTCCCAAGAAGCCCGGCGTAAACGTTCAAGCACTTCCTCCGTTGCTTCCGGAACGTGACCGGGTCCCAGCCGTTGTCGATGCATCAAAACCAGGAGGTCGAAAATGGCTCGCGCTGGCTTGCTGTGGTTGCTCGGCGTTCCCATCCCCATCCTGTTGCTCATGTGGGCAGTGGGATGGCTGCACTAGGACCGTCGTGCAGACGATCTGGCAGGTGATGCTGACCGGCATGGGCGTCGTGATGACCACGACGTCCATCGCCGTCATCATCGGGCTGTGGTGTTCGCGCCGGATCGATTGACCGTCAACCGCCCAGGCTGTCCGGCTCGGGCACCCTTCTACCGGAGTCCTCGCCCTCGGTGGTGCGCGGATGGTGGCGGTGAAGGAAGACGGCGAGCTCCTCGCGCGCGGCCTTGCCGGCCGACCGGACGGCCGCCTCGAACAGATCGTGCTGTACGTACGCGGGCAACTGGCCCCAGACCTTGGCGGCGGCCTGACCAAGAGCGGTCGTGAGCTCGTCAGAAGTCATTCCATCACCTCGTCGGCGGGAGGACGGACGATCAGCGATTATCACCGCTTTTCCGGCGGCTCGGCAAGCTCGACGCGCATCGACAGAGGCGGCGCAACCTCTTCCAATGGCCGGCATTCCGCCTTGACGCCCAGCCGCAGGGTCACCAAAGCGGCCAGGATCATCAGGAACGCCCCCAGCATGTAGCCTGTCACGATATCGGTCGGGCTTTCGCTGGCTATCAGCACGCCGAACAGCCACGGTCCGCCAACGCCGCCCAGCAGGGTGCCGAAGGCGTAGAACAGCGCAATGGTGAGCGCCCGGATCTCCAACGGGAAGCACTCGCCCACAGTCAGGTAGGCGGCACTCGCTGCCGCCGAGGCGAAAAAGAAGACCACGCTCCACATCGCCGTCTGCGTCGTGGCGTTGAGCATCCCGTGGGCGAACATCTCGCCGGTAACCGCCAGCAACAGGCCCGACAGGCCATAGGTCGCAAAGATCATGGTCTTGCGGCCCACCGAGTCGAACAGCGGGCCGAGCAGCAGCGGTCCCAGGAAATTGCCGACCGCAAACGGCAGGATGTAGAGCCCGACCCTGTCGGCCTCGATGCCGTAGAAGCGCGTCAGGACCAGCGCGTAGGTGAAGAAGATGGCGTTGTAGATGAAGGCTTGCGCTGCCATCAGCACGAGGCCGAGCGTCGTCCGGCCGGGATAGTCGCGCAGCAGCGTGCGCGCCACCGACAGCATGGTCACTCGATGCGTGTCACCCAGCGCAAGCCGCGCCGTCACCGGGGGCAGGGTCACGCCTTCGCTGGCGATGACCCGCGCCTCGATCTCGCCGACAACGCGCGCCGCCTCGCCCGGCTGGCCGTGCAGCATCAGCCAGCGCGGACTCTCGGGCAGGAAGCGCCGCAGGTAGAGGATCACCAGGCCGAGCACGGCGCCGCTGCCGAAGGCAAGCCGCCAGCCCAGGTCAGGGCTGAGCAACGCCGGATCGAGCAGCCACACCGACAGGAGCGCACCGCCCGCCGCGCCGACCCAGAAGCTGCCATTGATGGCGAGATCGACGCGGCCGCGCAGGCGCGCGGGGATCAGTTCCTGGATTGCCGAGTTGATGGCCGAGTACTCGCCGCCGATGCCCGCGCCGGTGAGGAAGCGAAACAGCAGGAAGCTGTAGAAGTCCCACGAGAACGCGGTGAGCGCCGTGGCCACCAGATAGACACCGAGCGTGACATTGAACAGCTTCTTGCGGCCCAGCCGATCGGTGAGATGGCCGAAGAACAACGCGCCCAGCACGGCGCCGGCGAGATAGGCGCTGCCGGTGAGACCGACCTGCTCGGCGGTGAGGTGCAGGCGCGGGCTGGTCTGCAGCGCCGCTGCGACCGATCCGGCCAGGGTGACTTCGAGACCGTCGAGGATCCAGGTGATGCCGAGCGCGACCACGACCAGCCGATGGAATCTGCTCCACGGCAGCCGGTCGAGCCGGGCGGGCACGTCGGTATATGTGCCGCGGAAAGGTTGGTCTGGCGCCATGGGATGGCAAATAACACCGCGACTGCACTGAAGGTTCCCTCTCGGCTGGCCGCTGCAACGCTGGCTTGCCGGAGGGGCAGTAGTACTGCAGACCTCGTCTGCTATTGTGTAAATATGAGCGATAGTACCATGTCGGCGGGAACGGCGCCCGCGGCGACACCTGCAGTTTCCCCGTCATCGGCGGCCTCGGCCAACACCACCACCTTCGCGGTCATCCTCTCGCTGAGCTTCTGCCATCTGCTCAACGACATGATGCAGTCGCTGGTCCCGGCGCTCTATCCCATCCTCAAGGAAAACTACGCGCTGAGCTTCGGCCAGGTCGGCCTGATCACGCTCGCCTTCCAGTGCACCGCCTCGATGCTGCAGCCGCTGGTCGGCCTCTACACCGACAAGAAGCCCCAGCCTTATTCCCTCATGGTCGGCATGGGCTTCACCCTGGTCGGCCTGCTGCTGATGTCGCGCGCGGACTCCTATCCCATGATCCTGTTCGCCGCGGCGCTGATCGGCATGGGCTCGTCGGTGTTCCATCCCGAGGCCTCGCGCGTGGCGCGCATGGCGTCGGGCGGCCGCTACGGTCTCGCGCAGTCGCTGTTCCAGGTCGGCGGCAACATGGGATCGGCGGCCGGGCCGTTGCTCGCCGCCTTCATCGTCGTGCCGCATGGCCAGCACAGCCTCGTGTGGTTCTCCGCGGCGGCGCTGGTGGCGATGTTCGTGCTGTTCCAGGTCGGCGGCTGGTACGCACGACGCCAGGCCGCGCGGAAGCCCGCGGCGCGCAGGGCCGCCTCGGCGGCAGCCGCCCCTGCCCTGTCGCGCGGACGTGTCGCCTTCGCAGTGGCGATCCTGGTGGCGCTGCTCTTCTCGAAGAACGTCTACAGCGCGAGCCTCGGCTCCTACTTCACGCTTTATCTGATGGCCAAGTTTGGCATCGGCGTGGCGACGGCGCAGCTCTACCTGTTCGCCTTCCTGGTCGGCATCGTCGGCGGTACCATCATGGGCGGCGCGGTCGGCGACAAGGTCGGCCGCATCCCGGTGATGTGGTTCTCGATCCTGGGCGCCCTGCCCTTCGCGCTGATGCTGCCCTACGCCAATCTCTTCTGGACCGGCGTGCTGGCAGTCGTCGTGGCCATGATCATGGCCTCGGCCTTCTCCGCCATCCTGGTCTACGCCCAGGAGCTGATGCCGGGCCGCGTCGGCCTGGTGGCCGGCATGTTCTTCGGCTTCTCCTTCGGCCTGGGCGGCCTCGGCGCCGCCGCGCTGGGCGAACTCGCCGACCTGACCAGCATCGAGACCGTCTACAAGGTCACGCCCTTCCTTCTGTTGCTGGGAATCTTGACGATATTCCTGCCGCGCCAGCCGGGCGAGCCCAGGAACACTCATTAAGGGCCGTCGACAGCCTCTACGGCAGGCCGGCAATGCGCTAAACTGGCGGCCACATGGCGCGCTCGCCCACACCTGCCCTGCAGCCGGCGGCCGCACCGGCGTCGAAGGCCCCGTCGAAAGCGGCAGCGCGTGCCCGCACTGCGTCACGCCTGCGCACGACATTGCGCCACGGCCTGCCGATGTTGGGCGTGGTGGTGGTCGTCGTGCTGGTCGCAGCCATCGCCTTTGTCGTCTACGACGCCAACCGCAAGGGCGCGCGCACCCTCAGCAACGACCTGATCACGGCCATCGACCGGCGGGTCGGCGCCCAGATGCGCTCCTACCTCTCGCCGCCGCAGCAGTTCCTGGTCCTGGCCGATGCCGCGGCCGCCGGGCGCAGCGTCGTCGACGCAGCGTCCGAAATGGAACGGTTCGCACGCCACGCCATCGTCAATATCCCGTCGGTCTCGGGCTTCAGCTACGCCGATGCCCAGGGCAATTTTCTTTTCGTCGTGCGCAACGCGAAGGGCGGATTCGATACCAAGACGGTCGATCGTCGCGAGGGCCGGCGGGTGACCTGGGAGAGGCGTGACGGCGCGAACAAGACGATCGCCCTCGAGGAAGATCCCGGCGACATGTTCGATCCGCGGACGCGGCCCTGGTTCCAGGGCGCGGAAAGCACGCGCAAGATGTTCTGGACCGACACTTACCTGTTCTTCACGCTGAAGAAACCCGGCCTCACGGTAGCGCTGCCGCATTTCGACAGCGACGGCAAGCTGCAGACCGTCATCGCCGTCGATATCGAGATCGCCACGCTTTGCGCCTACCTCGAACAGCTCCATATCGGCACCAAGGGGCGGGCGCTGATCGTCGATGGCCAGGGTCGCATCATCGCCTATCCCGACGACAAGTGGGTGCCGGCGAACGATCCGGAAGCGAAGGCGCCACGCCTCGACGAGGTCGGCGATCCGGTGCTGACACGAGCCTACGACCTGCTGCGCATCGAAGGCTATGGGCGCAAGGTCCTGGACATCGGCCAGGAGCGCATCATCGTGTCGTCCGAGCCGGTGCGGCGACTGACCAGCCGCGACTGGATCGTGCTGATCGTCGTGCCCGAGACCGACTTCGTGGGCTTCGTCGCCGACTCAGGCATCACCGCCCTCATCATGCTGATCGCCGTCGTGCTGATCGTCGCCGGCCTGACCGGCCTGCTGGCCTGGCGCAACGTCCAGGCCGAACGGCGTGCCGCTGCCGCCACCACGCGTCAGCATGCATTGGAGAGCCGCACCCAGACCTTCATCGACCTGGCGCACGATGCCGTGGCTGCCGATGCCGAGGAGGCCGGTCTTTCCCGGGCGACGGAGAGCGCCGCCGCCGCCTGCGCCGCCAAGCGCGTGGCGATCTGGCGGCTGAGCCGCGATGGCCGCACGCTCACCTGCGAAGACTGCTTCGACAGCACCGTGAATGACCATACGATCGGCCTCGCGCTCCATCGCGACGAGATGCCCAACCTGTTCGCCGCCCTGGCAAAGGGTGAGGCCATCGACACCGTCGAGGCCGGCCGGGACAAGCGGACGTCGGAACTGTTCGCGACCTACCTGCAGCCGCTCGAGATCAGCAACGTCTACATCACCCCCATCGTGATGGCCGGACGATTGATGGGCATGATGTCGGTCGAGGATCCGCAGCGTGGCGATCGCGCCGCGGGCCTCGCGACATTCTGCGATGCCCTCTCGATCCTGCTGGCGCTGCGCTTCACGGCCGCCGCGGCACCCACCCCTGGCGCGCTGCAGGCGACGGTCGGCGCAGCCGCCGCCGAGGCTGCGGCGGCCAAGGACGAGCCGGCGCCCGCCGAGGCGCAGGACAGCTTCGCCCAGCGCCAGACCCGTCTCGAACGCACCCTGCTGGCCCACAACGCACCGATGGACAGCCTGATCGAGAGCGCGATCGACCGGGCGGCGGTCGGCGTCGTCAAGCTGCCGAACTGGACGACGGTCGCCCAGCGTCCGTCCGATACCGGCCAGCGCACGGCGATGGACGCCATCGTCCAGGAGTTGCGGCGCACCATCGAGACGAGCGGCGTGTGCTATGCCGCCCTGCTCGACGACCAGATCGTGCTGGCGGCCTTCCTGCGCGACCGAAGGTCGGTGGAGGGCCACGCGACGTGCATGGCGGCGGCCATGCTCGCGCTGCGCGACCGGCTGATCGAGCTGGAGGATCGCTGGGGCACCAGCCTCGATTTCCGCCTCGCCATCGACATCGGCACGGTCATGGCCTCGACGGTCGGCACCGACCCGCCGAGCCGCAACCTGTGGGGCGGCGCGATCGGCATCGCCAAGGTGCTGGCCGGCACCACGGCGCGCCGCACCATCGCGGCGTCCGAGACGGCCTATGACCTGCTGTCGAACCAGTATCTGTTCCGACCGCGCGGCAGCTATTTCCTGCCCGAGACCGGCAACATGCGCACCTTCGTGATGGTCGGCCGCATATGATCGCCCGTACCGCCCACTACGACCCCCGCTCCTGGCCGCGACGCAAGCTGGCCGCCATCGGCGCCATTACGATCTCCGGCACCAGCCGCCTGCTGCTGTTCATGTCGTTTGCCACGACCGTGGCCTTCGTCGCGTTGCGGCGTGAGGCGTGGCGCGGCCCGGTCTGGGCCCAGTTCAAGCGCGTGCTGGACGAGGTGGCGGTACGCTCGCTGCCGACCACGGTCGTGACCGGCATGCTGGTCGGCTTCGCGCTGGTCACGCAGGCGGTCTACTGGCTGGCGCAGACCGGCACGACCGGCCTGGTCGGGCCGGTGATCGTCATCCTGCTGATCCGCGAGCTGGTGCCCATCCTGGTCGGCCTGATCGTGTTCGGCCGGAGCGGTACCGCGACGCTGATCGAGCTCGGCGAGGCGCAGCCCAAGGGCTGGCTGAGGCTGCTCGAGATCCAGGGCCTCGATCCGCTGGCGTTGCTGGTGCTGCCCCGCGCCGTCGCCTTCGCCCTGGGCTCATTCTGTCTGGCCACGGTGCTGCTGTGCTCGACCATGCTCACCAGCTACTTCCTCGCCTACGGGCTGCAGCTGATCGCTTACTCGATCTGGGATTTCTCCGATGCCGTGTTGCGCGCGATGAAGATCCAGGACTTCATCGTTCCGCCGCTGAAGTGCATCATCATCGGCTACATGGTGGCGCTGGCCTGCTGCTCCACCGGCCTCGGCCGCCGCGATGAATCCGACGACCTGCAGCGCCTGGTGCCGCGCGGCTTCGTGCGCTCGGCGCTGGCCATCCTGCTGGTCAACACCCTGTTCGATCTGGTGGCCTGATGGCGGCGCGTCCCGGTCGATCGGTCCTGTCGCTGCAGGGCGTCGCCCTGGCGGACCGCCAGTTCTCTGCCCATACCGCGCGCCTCGACCTCGAGCTGCCGCACGGCGAGGTGGCGCTGGTCCAGGTCGAGGACGAGCACGACGCCGCCATGCTGGTCGACCTGGTCCTGGGGCTCGCCGATCCCGGCGCCGGCGAGGTGCGCTTTCTTGGCGTCGACTGGACAGCCCACACGCCGCGCGAGCGCTTCCATCGCCGGCGTCGCATCGGCTCCGTGATGCAGACCGATGTCTGGCCATCGCACATGACGGTGCTGGAATCGGTCCTGGTGGCTCGCGCCTACCATTTCAACCAGCCGCGGGCCGAGGTCATTGCCGACGCCACCCAGCTTGCCCGCCTGTTCGGCCTGCCCGGCCTGCCGGCCGGGCGCCGCGACGCCACGCCGGCGCGCGCCCTGGTGCGGGCTGCCTGCGTGCGCGGATTTCTCGGCTCGCCCGACCTGATCGTGGTACAGGATCAGGTGCTCGACCAGTCATCCGAGCTTGCCGTGCCGATGGCGCAGGCAATCTCGGCGGCATGCGACCGCGGCGCCACGGTGCTGTGGATCACCGCAAGTCTCGCGACGCAGGCCGCCCAGTTCGTCCAGGCGAACCAGGCATTCCGGCTGGGCGATCACGGGCTGACGCGGGTGCGGAGGTCACGATGAAGCGCTCGATCTTCGGCGTCTATCAGTTCGACGAGGTCGTCGGTGCGGTGGTGCTGGCCTGCGTCGGCGTGTTCGTCGCCGTCCTGATCAACGCCGGTCTGCTGAAGGACTGGTTCCAGCCCTCCTTCACGCTGCGCATCCTGCTGCCCGACGAAGGCGTCTCGGGCCTGGCGCCGGGTGCGGAGGTCCAGGTGCTGGGCACGCGCGCCGGCGAGGTGCGCCGCATCGTCATCGATCCCAACCAGCGCATGCACGCCGTCGCCCGCGTCGAAGACCAGATGCGGCCGTTCATCCGGCGCGATTCGGTCGTGTCGATCCGCCGCCAGTTCGGCGTGGCCGGCGCCGCCTTCATCGACATCCAGCGCGGCGTCGGGCCGGAGCTCGACTGGTCCTACGCCGTCATCGCGGCCACCACCGAACGCGGGGCGACCGACTCGCTGGGCGAGATGATCGATGAAGTGCGCGGCAAGGTCATCCCGGTCATCGATGAAATTCACAAGGCCGTGCAATCCTTCAACGCCGTCGCCCAGCGCATCACCGATCCCTCCGGGCCGCTCGAGCAGACTCTCACCGCCGCCGCCGGCATCGCGCGCAAGGTCGAGGGCGGCCAGGGCCTGGCGGGACGGCTGATCAGCGACGAAAAGCTGCCGGCCGACCTCGAGGCGACACTGGTCAGCGTGCGCGAGCTCGCCGCCCAGCTCGAGCGCACCTCGAAGGATCCGCGCATCACCCAGATCTTGGCCAAGACCGATTCGATCCTGACCTCGCTGCAGACCACCACCCGCAATCTCGCGGCGACGACGCCGCAGATCACGCGCAGCGTGCAGGACACGACCGACGCCATGCCGGCCACGCTGCTGCAGGCCCAGATTGCCGCGCGCGAGCTCGAACTGCTGCTGGGGCAATTGCGTCATCACTGGCTGTTCGGCGGCAGCAGCGCGCCCGCCCAGCCCACCCGTCGCGCGCCCGCGGTCGAGGTACGACCGTGATCCGACAGCCCCTTTCATTGTTGTCGATGCTGGCTCTCGCCGCCTGCGGTGGCGGCACGCCGGCCGACACCGGTCCGCCGCCCGACGTCAAGCTCGACCAGGCCAACCGGGCCGGCACTCAGGCCTTGTCGATGGATCTGCCGAGCCTGGCCGTGCGCCAGTACAAGGTGGCGTTGTCGCGCGCCTACGAACGCGACGACGCCGGCGCTATCGGCGACGTCGCCTACAATCTCGCACTCGCGCAGATGAAGGCCGGCGACCCCAAGGGCGCCATCGCCACGACGCGCGAGGCGCGAGGCGAGCTTGTCCGGCGGCGCGCTCCGGTGCCGCCGGAGCTGATCCTGGTGCAGGCGGCTGCCGCGTATCGCAGCGGCGACCTTGGTGGTGCCGCGAGCGCGGCGCAGGAAGTGCTCGAAAGCGGCGCCAAGGACCAGGATGCCGTGCGCCGCGCCTGGTTCATTCGCGGCCTGGTCGCGGCGGATCGCAGCGACGCCGCGGGCCTCACCCAGGCGATCGCGGCCCTTTCGCCGACCAAGCAGGCAGACCTCGAAGCGGACCGCCAGGAGCTGCAGGGCCGCGCCGCCCTGCTGGCCAACGACTCTGCCGCAGCGCTCAGCCTGTTCGAGCAATCGGCCAGCAACCGCCAGCAGGCGCTCGACTACCGCGGCATGGCGCGGGCCTTGTCGCTGGCGGGTGACGCGGCCCTGCGATCGGGCCGCGCCGCCGATGCCGCCGATCTCTTTCTGCGCGCCGGACGCAGTGCCCTGCTTCAGGGGGACACGGCGACGGCCACGCCGTTGCTGAAGCGCGCCGAGGATCTCGGCAAGCAGACCGGCCAGACCGGCATCGTCGAGGAGGTGGCGCGGCTGCGCAAAGTGGCAGCCGCCCAGCCGACCAGAACGTGAACGGCTCAGTCCTCCCCAGCAAAGCTGGGGAGGTGTCGGCGTCTTACGCCGACGGCGGGGCCATGAGCATCATCACCGTCGCCGATGACCCCTCCGGCCCTTCGGGCGACCTCCCCACGCGAAGCGTGGGGAGGAAATGATTCAGCCCAGGCCCGCGACAGCCAGGCGCCCGGCTTCGGCGATGACCGTGTTGCGGGCGTCGTCCGAGATCGCCGTCGACTCCGTGTAATACGCCGCGATCAGGATCGGCGCGCGGCCAGGCGGAAAGGCGATGGCGACGTCGTTGGCGGTGCCGTTGTTGCCGCCGCCGGTCTTGTCGCCGACCCGCCAGTCCGCTGGCAGGCCGGCGCGCAATCGCTTGCCGCCTGTCTTGCTGGCGAGCAGCCAGCCGATCAGCCGGTCGCGCGATGACGCCGACAAGGCATCGCCGATCAGCAGACGCTGCATGGTGTCGAGCATGGCGGCGGGCGTCGTGGTGTCGCGCGGATCGCCAGGCTTCGCCTCGTTGAGCTCGGTTTCGATGCGATCGAGGCGGGTCGTACGGTCTCCAAGCGACCGCATATAGGCGGTCAGCCCGGCCGGTCCACCGAAGCTCGCGAGCATCAGGTTGCCCGCCGTGTTGTCGCTGAGCGTCACGGCCGCGTCACAAATCTCCGCCACCGACATGCTGCCGGGGGTGACGTGCTCCTTGGTCACCGGCGAGTAGGTGACGAGATCCTTCTCGGCGAAGACGACGCGGCGATCGAGCTTCTCCTCGCCGCGATCGACGCGGGTCAGGACCAAGGCCGCGGCCAGGAACTTGAAGGTGCTGCACAGCGGGAACAGTTCCTCGGCGCGATGATCGACGCGATGGCCGCTTGCCGTATCGATTGCCGCCACGCCCAGCCGTCCGCCGTTGCGGCGCTCGAGCTCGGCAAGTCTTGATGTTGCATCGTTTGCGAAGGCTGGAAGAGCCAGCAGCGGAGCAGCAAGGAAACCGCGGCGCGCAATCGAAGCCGGCATGTTCTCTCCATTATTTGAGGGGAATGCCTGCGTGACGGAGCATTGTGGCACGGGAAGGGCTTATCCGTTGCAGCATTCATGCGCTAAGCTCGCGGCCTCTAGTGTGGAGTACGCCATGGTCTTTGGTATGTCGGTTGAGACGTTCACCTTCCTGCATGTCGTCATCAGCCTGGTCGGCATCATGACCGGCTTCGTCGTTGTCGGGCTGATGCTGCAGAGCGCGCCGATCGCGGGCTGGAACGCCTTCTTCCTGGTTTCGACGATCCTGACCAGCGTCAGCGGCTACTTCTTTCCCATCAAGGGCCTCACCCCGGCGCATGTCGTCGGTGCGATCTCGCTCATCGCCCTCGCCGTGGCGCTGTATGCGATCTACGGCAAGAAGCTCGCGGGGCGGTGGCGTGTGGTCTACATCGGCACCGCCATCTTCGCGCTCTACCTCAACGTCTTCGTCGGCGTCGTGCAGTCGTTCCAGAAATTCGCCTATCTGAACAGGTTCGCGCCCACTGGCTCGGAGCCGCCTTTCGCGGTGGCGCAGCTCCTGGTGCTGATCCTGTTCATCGTTGCCGGCATCGCGGTAGCGCGGCGCTATCATCCAGCTTCATAAGGAGAAACACATGAAGGCAGGACTTATTGGCCTGGCGCTGTTGGCGGCGTTCGGCGCGCCGGCGATGGCGCAGACGGGCACGGTCGATCGGCTCTACGTCATGAATTGCGGCCACAATGCCGCGACCGACCAGTCGCGCTGGTCGCCCGGCGTCAATGTCGGCAAGCCGATCGAGCTTTCCGACAACTGCTACCTGATCCGCCACGGCTCGGACTGGCTGTTGTGGGACACGGGCTACCCCGACGCGATTGCCGAGAAGCCGGTCACCGGTCCGCTCGGCACGGCCGCGCGCGACAAGACCCTGGCGGCGCAGCTCGCCGAGGTCGGCGTCAAGCCGGCCGACGTCAAGTACGTCGCCGTCTCGCACCATCACGGCGACCACATCGGCAACGTCGACATGTTCCCCGACTCGACGCTCCTGATGCAGAAGGCCGAGTTCGACTTCGCCTTCGCCCCCGACAAGAAGCCGCCGTTCAAGGCCGAGCGGCCGATCCGCAAGCTCGACGGCGATCTCGACGTGTTCGGCGACGGCAGCGCCACCATCGTCTCGACGCCGGGCCACACGCCCGGCCACCAGTCGTTGCTGGTGCACCTGCCCAAGACCGGCTGGTTGATCCTTTCCGGCGACGCCGTCCATTTCAAGGACAACTGGGACAACAAGCGCGTGGCCTCGATGAACACCAGCGCCGACCAGACGCAGGCCTCGTTCAAGAAGATCGAGCAGCTGATGGCCGACAAGAAGGCCCAGCTGTGGATCAACCACGACAAGCCGCAAAGCCAGGCGCAGAAGCGCTCGCCGCAGTTCTACGATTAGTCATACGTGGCCCGCGGGCCTCTGGCCCGCTCATGTTGGAGCGCGGACCTCCAGTCCGCTCATGATCATGATGCGGACCTGGAGGTCCGCGCTCCGATGATATGAGCGGGCGGGACGCCCGCGGTCCGCGTATGACTTAAGGCAGCCGGCCGGCCTGCTCGAGCCTCGCCTGCGCCGCGAGACGGATGGGCGCGTTGACGGCGCCGTAGCCGCGATAGCCGCGGCGTTCGACGATCTCGAAGAAGAAGCGGTCCTCGATGGTTGCCGTATAGACCTGGAAGTACTCGGCGTCGCCCTCACGGTCGTAGAAGATGTTGTGCGCCTTGAGCAAGTCGATCAGCTCCATCGTGAGCTCGCTCTTGGCTTCCAGGTCGTCGTAGTAGTTCTCGGGCACCAGCAGGAGCTTCATGCCGTTCGCCTCGAGCTGGCGCACCGTTGCCAGAAGGTCGTCGGTTGCGAGCGCGATGTGCTGCACGCCGGAGCCGAAGGCCTCCGACAGGAAGCGCGAGGTCTGCGTCCGTCCGGACTGCGAGCCGTTCAGCACCAGGCGCAGCCGGCCGTCGTCGGATTGCACGACCTGGCTCTTCACCAGCCCGCCGGGGTCGAGCACGTCCTGCGCCGGCGTCTTTTCGACCTCGAGCAGCGAGGTGTAGAACAGGAGCCAGCTCAGCATCTCGTCGTAAAGCATCACCTGCTGCAGGTGATCGACCCGTTGCAGACCGGCGTCGCCTTTCGCCGAATCGTCCGCCACGGCGCGGAACTCGATGTCCCAGACGCGGCCGAGGTCGGTCTTGGAATCGATGAAATAGACCAGGCTGCCGCCCAGGCCGCGTACCGCGGGGATTTCCAGCTCACCTGGCCCGACAGCCTGGCGGAACGGCATGTCGAGCAGGAGCTGGGCGCGGTCGAGCGTCGCGGCGGCATCGTCGACGCGCAGCCCGAGCGCACAGACTGACGTTCCGTGGGTGATGTTGAAGGAGTGGGCAAAGCCCTCCTTCTCGGTGTTCACGACGATGTTGATGTCGCCCTGGCACCATCGCGTGACCTGCTTGGAAATGTGCTGACCGGCCCGACGAAAGCCCAGACCCAGCAGCAGCCGTTCGAAATCGATGGCGGCCGGTTCATCCAGGGCGAACTCGATGAACTCGACGCCCAGGCACTTCGCCCGCGGCGGCATCGGCGTCAGGCCGGCGACGGTGTGGCCCGAGCGCGCGTGCAGCCGGTCCAGGAGATAGATCAGCGAGCGATGGCCATCGACCGCGACCTGGCGGGTCGAGCCGCTGCGGAACTGGTCGTTGAAGATTTCCAGCGAGAACAGCCCGTCGAAGCCGGTGGCGGCCAGCGCGTCCATGAAGGCGTCGAGGGGGAAGTCACCCTGCCCCGGGAAATTGCGGAAGTGCCGGCTCCACGACAGGTAGTCCATATCGAGCTTGGGTGCGTCGGCGGCCTGGACGAGGAAGATGCGGTCGCGCGGGATGGAGCGGATGGCGGAGAGGTCGGTGCCGCGCGCCAGGATGTGGAAGGTATCGAGCACCAGGCCGACGGCGGGGTGGTCGGCGCGGCGCACCGCCTCCCAGGCGTCACGGTAGTCATTGATGTGCCGGCCCCAGGCCAGCGCCTCGAAGGCGACGCGCATGCCGCGGCGCTGGGCGCGGTCGCCCAACTCGCGCAGGTCGGCAGCAGCGCGGTCGATGCCGCCCAGGCTGTCGGGCGAGACATTGGAGCACACCATCAGCATATCGCAGGCCAGCGCCTCCATGACGTCGAACTTGCGCTCGGCGCGGGTCAGCGCACGCTCGCGCAGCGCGGGCGGCATGCCCTCGAAGTCGCGGAACGGCTGGAAGGTGATCGTCTGAAGCCTGTAATCCTCGATCATGCGCCGGACGTCAGCGGGCGAGCCGTTGAACGACAGGAGGTCGTTCTCGAACAGCTCGACGCGCTCGAAGCCGGCGTTGGCGATGGCTTCCAGCTTGTCGTCGAGCCCGCCGCTCAGGCAGACCGTGGCAATGGCTGTCTTCATTTCGGTCCTCCCGTCGCAGAAGCCGCGTCGCGGGCGGCGCAGGCTGTCTCGAAGGTCCGCTTCATGCGCGCGACGTCGGGCACGAGGCCGGTGAAATGGCGGAAGGCGTCGACGGCCTGGTGCACGCACATGCCGCCGCCATTCATGGTGCGGCAGCCTTTCTTCTGGGCGGCCAGCACGAACTTGGTGTCGATCGGCGTGTAGATCACGTCGGCGACGAAGTGATGCTTCTGGATCAGGCGCACCGGCAGCGGCAGGCCGGGATAGCCGGTCATACCGACCGGCGTCGCATTGACGATGCCCGCGACCTGCTCCACTGCCGTCTCCGGATCGGTCAACAGCTCGCAGCGATCGCCGCCGAAGCGCATGATCAGATCGGCGCAGAGCCCGGTGGCGCGGGCCTGGTCCCGGTCATAGATCTTTACCGTCGAAGCGCCGAGCGCCATCAGCGCCACGGCGACCGCCCGCCCCGCTCCGCCGGCGCCCAGCAGCAGCACCGGCTTGCCGCGCACGGCGTCCGCGCCGAAGGTTTCGATGAAAGCCTGGCGGAAGCCCGAGCAGTCGGTGTTGTGGCCGGTGGTGCGGCCGCTCTTGTCGAACACCACGGTGTTGACCGCGCCGATCTCGGTCGCCTCGGTCGAGACGGCATCGAGCAGCGGGATCACCGCCTCCTTGAAGGGATGGGTGATGTTGACGCCGGCGAAGCCCGCCGTACGCACCGCCGCCAGCAGATCTTCGAGGCGTCGGCCCTGCAGGAGGGAAACATCCATCAGGTGGTAGTGGCCCGAGGCACCCGCCGCCGCGAAGGCATCCTCGTGCAGCGCCGGCGCCAAGGACTTCTGGATATTGGTGCCGATCAGGCCGACGAGCATGCGTGACGTCATCGCGATTTCTCCTCTGTCGCCGGGGCCAGGCCGCCGCCCAGGAAGAGCTGGGCGATGCGTGGATCGGCAAGGATGCTTTGGGCGGTATCTTCGATGCGCGTCTGGCCCTGCTCCAGCACCAGACCGTAGTCGGAGATGGCCAGCGCCTGGCGGGCATTCTGCTCGATCATCAGGATCGACACCCCGGCGCTGCGCAGGTCTTTCAGGATCGAGAAGACTTCCTGGACCATCAGGGGCGACAGCCCGATCGACGGTTCGTCGATCAGCATCAGCTTGGGCTCGAGCAGGAGGCCGCGCGCGACCTCCAGAAGCTTCTGCTGGCCGCCCGACAGGGTCGAGGCTTGGGCGTCGGCCTTCTCGCGCAGCATGGGGAAGCGCGCCATCATCTCGTCCATGCGGCCGGCAAGCCGCGACGTGTCGGAGAGCGCCACACCGCCCAGCTCGAGATTGTGACGCACCGACAGTTCGGGGAAGAGATTGCGGCCCTGCGGCACGTAGCACATGCCGGCATCGAGCATGCGGCGCGGCTCGAAGGACGTCGTGTCGGCGCCGTCGAAGGTCACGCGGCCAGTGCGCACGCCCAAAAGGCCGAACACCGTCTTGAACAGCGTCGACTTCCCGGCGCCGTTGGGGCCGATCACCGTGGTGATGGCGCCACGGCGGATGGCGGCGCTGACGCCGTTCAGGATCGTCATCTTGCCGTAGCCGGCGACGACGCTGTCGAGGGTGAGGATGGCTTCCGTGTTCGAGGCCATGTCAGTGTCCCAGATAGGCTTCGATCACCGCCGGATCGCGGCGCACCTCGGCGGGTGGGCCTTCGGCGATGATACGCCCCTCGGCCAGCACGATCAGCCGCGAGCACAGCGCCATGACGAACTCCATGTTGTGCTCGATCACGACGAAGGTGACACCCGTCTCCCGGTTGATCGCTTCCAGCCGCTCACGCAGGTCGGCCAGCATGGTGAGGTTGACGCCACCGGCAGGCTCATCGAGCAGCACCAGGCGCGAGCCCGACATGAAGGCCATGGCAGCGTCCAGGAGCTTCTGCTGGCCGTAGGACAGGCTGCCGGCCTTCTCGTCCTCGAGCCGTCGCAGGCGAAAGAAGTCGAGCATACGGTCGGCCTCGGCGCCCATGCCGGCGTCACGCGCGCCGAACAGGCGCGCCAGGCGCGAGCCGCGGTGTTCCTGGCCGGCCAGGATCAGGTTCTCGCGCGCCGTCAGCTCGGGAAAGACCTGCAGGAGCTGGAAAGTGCGGCTGACGCCCAGGCGATTGAGGCGCGAGGGCCTGAGCGCCGTGACGTTGCGGCCATTGACCCGGACAGTGCCGCGGTCGGGCACGAGCTGTCCCAGGATGCAGTTGAACAGCGTCGACTTGCCCGAGCCGTTGGGGCCGATCACTCCCAGGATCTCGCCCTCGCGGACGTCGAAAGAGACGCCGCACACGGCCCGCACGCCGCCGAAGGACTTCTCGATGTCGCGGACTTCGAGGAGCGCGGTCATGAGCGCGCCTTTCTCGCGACCAGCCGCGAGAGCAGTCCGACGATGCCGCCGGGGAAGAAGGCCATCATGACCATCACCAGGACGGCATAGATCAGCAGGTACCAGGTCTCCCAGGCACGCAGCCATTCGGGCAGCAGCACGGCGATGCCGGCGCCGACGAACGGGCCGAGAAAGGTGCCGCTGCCACCGATCACCACCATCAGCATGAAGAGCAGAGAGGGGCCGAGCGCGAACGGGCTGGGATCGATGAATTCGACCAGCGGGGCGTAGAGGCTGCCCGCCATGCCGCCGTAGGCCGAGCCCAGGGCAAAGGTGAGCAAGGTGTAGAGCCTGACATCGATGCCGAGGCTCTCGGCGCGCAACGGGTTCTCGCGCAGCGCGGTGAAGGCGCGGCCCCACGGCGAGCGCACGATCCACCACAGCACGAAGGTCATGATCGCGGTGATGGCGAGCACGAACCAGTAGAAGCGGATGTGGTTGCGCAGGGGCCAGCCCAGGAACGTGGGCCGCTCGATGTCGCGGATGCCCATGACGCCGCCGGTGATCCATTGCTCGTTGCGGAACACCAGCCAGCACAGGACCGTGAACGCCAGGGTGACGAAAGCGAGATAATGCTTCTGGACACGCAGCGCCGGGAAGCCCAGGGCAATGCCGATGACGAAGGTGAGCAGGCCCGACGCTGCAAACGCGACCCCGAACGGCACCCCGGCCTTGGTGACGATGGCGGTGAGATAGGCACCGATGCCGACGAAAGCCGCCTGGGCCAGGGTCTCCTGGCCGGCATAGCCCACGATCAGGTTGACGCCCATGGCGGCGATCGCCGTGACCAGCCACAGGGTGAGGATGTAGGTGCCGTAGCGGCGCAGGCCGGGATACGGCACGCCGAAGTCGTTGAGGTCGACCGGCGCCAGCGCCAGGAGCACCAACAGCAGCAAGCCGATCAGCAGCGAGGTGCTCGTGCTCATACGGCACGCTCCTCTTTCCGACCAAGCAGTCCCTGCGGGCGGAACAGGATGACCAGCACCAACAGAATCAGGGGAATCGCCTGGCGATAGGCGGTCGAGACATAAGCGGCAGCAAGGTTGTCCAGGACGCCGATCAAAAGGCCGCCGGCGATGGCGCCGCGCACCTGGTTGAAGCCGCCGACGATCGCCGCCACGAAGGCGATCAGGCCAAGCGTCTCGCCATTGGAGAACTTGGCGAGGTAGATCGGCGAGACCAGCAGCGAGGCCATGGCAGCGAGCGCGGCATTGATCAGGAAGGTGTAGAGGATCATGCGCTCGACCGGGACGCCCAGGATTCTGGCCACGGTCGGGTTCTGCGCCGTCGCCTGCATCTGCCGGCCGGTGCGCGTGCCGGCCAGGAACCATTGCAGCAGGACGATGGTGACCAGCGCCACGGCGAGCACACCGAGCTGGGCCAGCGACACCGAGACGCCGGCCACGGTGATCAGTGTGTCGGGCAGCAACGTCGGAAAGGTCTGCGCCTCGGCGCTATAGAAATCCTTGACCGATTCCTTCAGCAGGATGCTGAGCGCGATTGTCGAGATCACGAGCGGCAGCACGCCGCGGCGAATCAGGGGGCCGACGATGATGTAGCGGAAGGCCACGCCCAGCAGCAGCATCGAGGCCAGGATGGCGAGCACCAGGGAGGCCACGAACGGCACGCCGAACCAGCGCATGGCGATCAGCGCCAGGAAGGCCGGCACCATGACGAACTCGCCCTGCGCGAAGTTGATGGTCTGCGAGGTCTGCCAGAGCAGCGTGAAGCCGATCGCCGCCAGCGCATAGATCGCGCCCGTCGCCAGGCCGGAAATCAGGAGTTGAAGGAAGTCGGTCATGATCTTTAGGCGTTCCTCCCCAGCCAAGCTGGGGAGGTGTCGGCCTCACAGGCCGACGGAGGGGTCAGCAGCAACCAGTGAGGCTCATGACCCCTCCGTCGGCGTAAGACGCCGACACCTCCCCTTCGCGGAGTCCGCGAAGGGGAGGCAAGGCATGCGATCGCCATTCCTACTTCTTCAGCTTCGGCAGCGTCTCGGTGATGACCTGCTTGCCGTCCTTGACCTCGCCCAGGAACGAGATGCGGTCGATCTCGCCGGTGTCGTCCCAGGTCGCCTCGATCAGGATGCCGGGCACCTTGTCGGGGGTGATGGTCATGCCGTGCAGTGCCGCGGCGATCGCCTTGCCGTCGAGCTTGCCGGCCTTCTCGGCCGCCGCCTTGATCATGTAGGGCGCGATATAGCCCTTCACGCCGTTATGGTCGGGCTTGGACTTGTACTTGGCCTCGTACTTCTTGCCGAACTCCTGGATGGCCGGCACCGGCGCATCGACGGTGAGGCCGACATGGCCCTTCACGCCGTTGGCCGCGTCGCCCGCGAGATCGATCACCTTCTGGCCGAGCAGCGTGGTCTCGCCGACCAGGGGCTTGTTCAGGCCCTGCTTCTTGGCCTCGCGCAGGAAGCGCGCGCTCTCCTCTTCGTTCAGGTAGACGAAGATCGCGTCGGCATTGGCGCCCTTGAGCTTGATGACGTCGGCCGCGAAGTCGGCCTGACCGGCCTCGGTCGAGATGTCGGCCACGACCTTGATGTCACGCGCCGCCAGCTCCTTGGTGATGGCGTCGCGGCCACCCTTGCCGAAGTCGTTGTTGACGTAGACCACGGCCACCGTTTTGGCCTTCGCACCGTCGCGCAGGTAGTTGGCGATCTTGGGCATCGAGACGTTCTGGCCGAACGAGGTGCGGAAGAGATACTTGGAGCCCTGCGCCGTCAGCGGGCCAGCCTCACCGCCCATGACCTGCGGCACTTCGGCGTCGGCTGTCATCTTCAGGGTGGCGCTGACCGAGCCCGAGTAGATCGGCCCGAAGATCGCGACCGGCTTGTCGTCGAGCGCGCGCTGCATGGCGGCGCGGGCCTTGCCGGGATCGCTCGCCGTGTCGATGAACTCGAGCTTGATCTTCTTGCCCAGGATTCCGCCTGACGCGTTGATCTCCTCGACGGCCATGCTGGAACCGTTCTTCCACATGGCGCCGACGGTGGCGCCACCGCCGGAAAGCTCGATGATGTTGGGAATGACGATGTCCTGGGCGAAGCCGGCAGGCGCCCACAAGCCGCCAATGGCGATGCTCGCCACTGCCAGAGTCTTGCGCAACATGATGTACTCCTCGTTCTTGGTTTGCGTTTCCCCGCGCCATTGATGCCGCAGGTGAAAAGTAACGTCTATTATCAAGACTTACGATTATGCAAACCTGAAGTTACTTTCCGCCGGGAGGGTTTTCCGGCATGCAGCATCTCCATCTCCTGGCGCAGCAGCGCGACGAAGTGCTCGCAATAGCTCGACAGGATCGCGTCGCGGCGGAAGGCGATATAGGTCTGGAATTCCGTCGATTCGACGATCGGCAGGGCCGTGATGCCTTTCCAGTTGTCGGCGGCCAGCGTGAACTCGTCGATCACGGCGATGCCCAACCCCCGTCCCACCAGGGCGCAGACCATGGTGCCGAAGCGCGCCTTGATCGTGACCTCATAAGTGAGGCCGAGCCGCGCGAAGATGCCGGCCATGAGCCGGCCATAGGGATCGTTGGGATCGATGCCGATCAGGGGATGGCGCACGATGTCGGCGGCCGAGATGCGGTTGCGCCGCGCCAGTGCGTGGCCTTCCGGCACGATGCAGAACAGCCGGCCCTTGGCCAGCGGCTCGAAGGTCATCATGGGATGGTCGAAGCGCGAGCTCATCGCCACGGCCTCGCCTTTGCCCAGCAGGATGTAGTCGAGTGCCTCCTCGAACTTCAGCACGTCCATGTCGATCAGGAGGTTGGGGAAGCGCTTGCGCACACCTTCGATGGCGCGCGGCACCATGACGTTGGAGATGCTGGGCACCGAGCCGATCCTGAGCTCGGAGTCGGCGCCCTGCGACAGGCGGCGGATGACGTATTGCAGGTCGCCGACCTTGTCGTAGACGGCATTGACCTGGTTGAAGATGTCGCGCGCCTCGGGGCTCGGCGTATAGCGGCCATGGCGGCGGCTGAACAATCTCAGGCCGAGGATGGTCTCGGCATGTTTCATCACCCGGCTGATACCCGGCGAGGAGACATTGAGCAGGCGCGCCGCTCCGCCCACGGTACCGGTCACCATGATGGCCCTGATGACCTCGATCTGGCGCAGCGTCAGCATGCCGGCCGAGCATAGGCCAGGTGAGGGCCGCTATCGACCGGATGGATCCGGGGATAGACTGGGCGCATGAGACTGCGCTTGGACTGGCTGCAAGGCCTTTTCGGACCCGCCGTGTCGGAAGCGCGAAAGCCGCTGTCCGTCGGCATCGGCTATTGCCCTGGTTGCGATGGCTTGCGCGCCAGCAACAGCCTGAGCTGCCGCCACTGCGGCAACGCCGACCCGGTCACGGCAGACGCCTGACTGCGCTACCGCTCCGCCGCGTTGCGGCGGCCTTCGAGGTAGTCTCGCCGGACCGCGGGCCTCCAGGCCCGCTCATGCTCTTCCGGACCGCGCCTCTGGCTCGCGCATGATTCATGAGCGGGCCTGGAGGCCCGCAGTCCGGCAAGACGACTAAAGCATCCCGCCGGCGAGATTGTCGAACTTCGACCTGATCTCGTCGACCGTCGGTACCTTGTCGGCCTCGAGCTCCGGATATTCCTTGGCGAGGTCGTGGCGGTCGAACTCGTCGAGATGCAGGTCGGCTGTGCCGTGGTCGTGCGGCAGGGCGCTCAGCGCGTTGTGCAGGTGGAAGATTTGCCAGCGCGCTGGCATCGCGTGGCGCAACGCCTCCAACCGGGCCAAACGCTCCTCGAAACGTTGCAGCACTTTCTTGCGCTCTTCCGACATGGCCGACCTCCCGATGTTCGTTACGCAGGCAGCAGATTCAGGCGACGCAGCAGCTCCTTCTCCTCCTCGTAGGTCTTGGCCATGGCCGCCTTGTAGGCGGGCCCATCGAGCAGGATCAGCGGCTGGTCCATATTCTCAAGGAATCTAACATGCTCGGGCTCCTGTGCCGCGGCACGAAAAGCGTCGGCCAGAACGGCAACCACGGCGGGATCCATGCCCTTGGGACCGATCAGGCCACCCGGGCTGTCGATGACCACGTCGATGCCCAGCTCCTTCACCGTCGGCACGTCTGGGAAGCGTTTCGCGCGCTCGGCGGTGAAGACCGCCAGCAGCCGCAACTGCCCGGCCTGGACCATCGGCGCCCAGCCCGAGGCCTCAGAGGCGAAGTCGATCTCGCCGCCCAGCAGGGCGCGCAGCGTGTCGGCCGTGCCGCGATAGGGAGCATGCGTCCAGCTGAGCCCGCCCTGGGCGATGCCGACCCGCTCCACGGCGAGATGCTGGGTCGAGCCGATGCCGAGCGTGCCCCAGTTCAGCTTGCCGGGATTGGCCTTGGCGTAGGCCAAAAGCTCGGGCAGCGTCTTCCATGGCGCATCGGCCTTCACCACCACGCCCATGATGAAGCCGGTTATCTGCAGGATATAGGTGAGATCGGTGATCGGATTGTAGGTCAGCTGCTTGTTCAGCAGCGGCTGGCGCAGCACGCTCATATGCATCTGCGAGATCGTGTAGCCGTCGGGCTTGGCCTCCTGCAGCGCCATCGCGCCCATGATGCCCGAGGCGCCTGCCTTGTTGTCGATGATGACCTGCTGGCCGAGCTTCTTAGAGACCGACTGCGCCAGGATGCGGAAGCCGGCATCGGCCGGCCCGCCGGCCGCCCACGGGATGATCAGCCGGATCGGCCGATCCGGAAACTTTGCCTGCGCCCACGCGGCGCCGGCCGCTGCGAATGGCAAGGCGGACGCGCCAACGAGGGCGGCGCGTCGCGTAAAGCGGTTCATGCTTCTTCTGCTCCCTGTCCCCACGGACTCTGATCATGGGCCCGTGCAAGGAGCAAGCCACGGCGCGCATCACGGCCGGCGGAATTCCGTTGCCCGGTTCCGGCCTTGCGCTTAACGTCCGCGGAAAGAGCCCGCGGCCTACGCGGGCCATGAGATCAGGGAGGCGTAAAAGAGTTCCACGGGGATCGGGTGCCGTTGCACGACCGCGCGCGACGCGCGGTACGGCCATGATCCCAACAGTCGCGTGCTTACGATTCCGACATTGCACCAAGGCCCCATCCAAAAGGGGCCGCCTGGGAGGCAACAATGGACGGGAAGGCAAGACGAGACGCGTTTGGCCGCCGGGAACTGCTGGTTCTCTCGGCATTGGGCCTTGTTGCGGGCGCTCAACGCCCGGCCTTCGCCGGCAGCCCGCAGGGACAGCTGACCTGGGCGGTGCATATCTCGCTGGCGCCAACATGGTTCGATCCAGCCGAGACGCCGGGCATGATCACGCCCTTCCTGCTGATGTACGCCCTGCACGACGCGGTGGTTAAGCCGATGCCGCGTAACGCCAATGAGCCATGCTTGGCCGACGGCTGGAAGATGACGCCCGATGGCCTCAGCTACGAATTCACCATCCGCGCCGGAGCCAAGTTCCATAACGGCGAGCCAGTGACGGCCGAGGACGTGAAGTTCTCCTTCGAGCGCTATCGCGGCACCTCGGCGGCGCTGATGAAGGAACGCGTGGCTGCCGTCGATACGCCGGATGAGCGGCGCGTGTGCTTCGTGCTCAAGAAACCCTGGCCGGATTTCCTGACCTTCTACAGCTCGGCCACCGGCGCGGGCTGGATTGTCCCGAAGAAGTACGTCCAGCAGGTCGGAGAGGAAGGCTACAAGAAGGCGCCGATTGGCGCGGGGCCCTATCGCTTCGTCTCCTTCACCCCGGGCGTCGAGCTCGTCCTGGAAGCCTTCGACGCCTACTGGCGCAAGGTGCCGGCGGTGAAGCGCCTGGTCTTCAAGGTCGTGCCGGAGGAGGCGACGCGGCTCGCGGCCCTGAAGCGTGGCGAGGTCGATTTCGCCTACTCGATCCGCGGCGAGCTCGCCGAGGAGCTGCAGAAGACGCCCGGCCTGACGCTGAAGCCGGTCGTGCTCCAGGGCACCTTCTGGGTGTACTTCCCCGACCAGTGGGATCCCAAGTCGCCGTGGCATGACCAGCGCGTGCGCGAGGCGGCGCGGCTCGCCATCGACCACAAGTCGATCTCCGAAGCGCTTACGCTTGGCTATTCGCCGATCACCAACAGCATCATCCCCGACAGCTTCGACTTCTACTGGAAGCCGCCACCGGCGAAATACGACCTCGCCGCCGCCAAGAAGCTTTTAGCCGAGGCCGGCTTCCGCAACGGCTTCGATGCCGGCGACTACTACTGCGATTCCTCGTACGCCAACCTCGGCGAGGCCGTCCTCAACAACCTGCAAGAGGCCGGCATTCGCGTGAAACTGCGGCCGCTGGAGCGCGCCGCCTTCTTCGCCGCCTGGTCCGAAAAGAAGCTCAAGAACATCATCCAGGGTTCGTCCGGCGCCTTCGGCAACGCCGCCACGCGACTGGAGGCCTTCGCCGCCAAGGGCGGCGCCTATGCCTATGGCAACTATCCCGAGATCGACACGCTGGTCGCCGAGCAAGCGGCCGAGATGGACGTCGCCAAGCGCACGGCGCTGCTACATCGCATCCAACAGATCCTGCACGAGAAATCGGTCTACGCGCCGATCTGGCAGCTCGCCTTGCTCAACGGTCAGGGCAAGCGCATGGGCGAATCCGCGCTCGGCCTGATCCGCGGCCATGCCTATTCCGCACCGTATGAGGACGTGACCATCAAGCCAAGCTGACAACAGGGAGTGACCACATGCGTTCGTCCCTACGTCACCTGCGCGTTCATGTACCCGGAGCAACCCGCTTGCGCGCCACGCGACGCGAGCTCCTCGGCCTTGCGGCTCTTGGCGTCGTGGCGGCCGGCACCAGACCAGCCAGATCGGCGGACAGCCGGCTGATCTACGCCTCACATATCTCGCTGGCGCCGACCTGGTTCGATCCGGCCGAGACGCCCGGCATCGTCACGCCCTTCATGCTGCTCTATGCCCTGCATGACGGCTTGGTGAAGCCGATGCCGGGTAATCCGGCCGCGCCGTGCCTAGCAGAGTCCTACAGCGCTTCCGCTGACGGGTTGAGCCACAGCTTCGTGTTGCGCCCCGGCGCCATCTTCCACAACGGCGCGCCGGTGACGGCGGAGGATGTGAAATTCTCCTTCGAGCGCTATCGCGGCAATGCCGCGGGCTTCATCAAGGAGCAGGTGGCGGCCGTGGAGACGCCCGATCCACGGCGCGTGGTCTTCCGCCTGCACCGCCCCTGGCCGGATTTCCTTACCTACTATTCCAGCGTTACCGGCGCAGGCTGGATCGTACCGAAAAAATACGTCGAGAGCGTGGGCGAGGACGGTTTCAAGAAAGAGCCCATCGGCGCGGGACCGTACAAGTTCGTCTCCTTCACTCCTGGCATCGAACTGGTGATGGAGGCCTTCGACGGCTATTGGCGCAAGGTGCCGACCGTGAAGAGGCTGGTCTGGAAGGTGATTCAAGAGGAGACCACGCGGCTCGCGGCGCTGAAACGCGGCGAGGTCGACCTCGCCTACTCGATCCGCGGCGAGCTGGCCGAGGAACTGCAGCGCACGCCAGGCCTCGAGTTGAAGCCGGTGCTGATCAACTCGCCGTTCTGGATCTATTTTGCCGATCAGTGGGATCCGAAGTCGCCCTGGCATGACGCGCGGGTGCGCAAGGCCGCCACGCTGGCGCTGGATCGCGAGGGCATCAACCAGGCACTCACGCTCGGCCACTCGCTGCTGACCGGCAGCATCGTGCCGAAGGATTTCGATTACTACTGGCAACCGCCGAAGATTCCGCACGATCCGGCGATGGCGCGCGGGCTGCTCGCGGAAGCGGGTTTCCGCGGCGGCTTCGATGCCGGCGAGTACTATTGCGACTCCTCCTACGCCAATCTCGGCGAAGCAGCGCTGGGCAGCCTGGCGGAGGTCGGCATCCGCATGAAGCTGCGTGCGATCGAACGGGCCGCCTTCACCAAGGGATATTCCGAGAAGAAGTATCGCAACCTCATCCAGGGCGGCAGCGGCGCGTTCGGCAACGCCGCGACCCGGATGGAGACCTTCGTCGCCAAGGGCGGGGCCTATGTCTACGGCAGCTACCCCGACATCGACGAGCTGTTTGCCCAGCAGACAGCGGAGACTGACCGCGCCAAACGCACGGTGATCCTGCATCGCATGCAGCAGTTGGTACATGAGCGCACGGTGTACGCGCCGCTGTGGCAACTCGCCTTCCTCAACGGCCAGGGCCCGCGCGTCGACGAATCGGCATTCGGCCTGATCAGCGGGCACCCCTATTCCGCACCCTACGAAGACGTCCGCCTGAAGGGCGGCGCCTAGGGAGGCAGCCATGGTTTCTCTCAGCACCACGCGCCGCGGCGTTCTTGGTCTTTCGACGGCCGCCATGATCGGCGCCACGTTGCGCGCGACCGACGCCGCGCCCGAGGGCGAGCTGCGGGTCGGCGTGCATGTTTCGCTGGCGCCGACCTGGTTCGATCCGGCGGAGACTCCCGGGATCATCACGCCCTTCATGTTGCTCTATGCCATGCATGACGCCGTCATCAAGGCGATGCCGGGCGATCCGATGGCGCCGTGCCTGGCGGAGAGCTGCACCATGTCGCCCGAAGGGCTGAGCTACGCGCTGTCGCTGCGCAAGGGTGTGAAGTTCCACAACGGCGAGGAGCTCACGGCCGAAGACGTCAAGTTCTCGCTGGAACGCTATCGTGGCGCCGCGAGCAAATCCTTGAGGGATCGTGTCGCGAACGTCGACATCCACGATCCGCATCGCCTGACCATCCGCCTCAAGGAGCCGTGGCCGGACTTCCTCACGTTCTATGCCGGCGCCAGTGGGGCGGGCTGGATCGTTCCCAAGAAGTATGTCGAGCAGGTCGGTGACGAGGGCTTCAAGAAAGCGCCGATCGGCGCGGGGCCGTACAGGTTCGTATCGTTTACGCCCGGCGTCGAGCTGGTGTGCGAGGCCTTCGACGGCTACTGGCGCAAGAAGCCCGCCATCAAGCGGCTGGTCTTCAAGGTGATCCCCGACGAATCGACCCGGCTCGCCGCCCTGCAGCGCAACGAGATCGACATCGCCTATTCGATCCGCGGCGAGCTGGCCGACGAGCTGTTGCGCACGCCCGGCCTCGCCATCAAGCCGGCATTGGGTTCGGCGCCGTACTGGCTGTACTTCCCCGAGCAATGGGACCCGCAGTCGCCGTGGCATGACCGGCGCGTGCGTCAGGCAGCGAGTTTTGCGCTTGACCGGAAAACCATGAACGAAGCGCTGACGCTCGGCCATTCGCGGTTGACCGGCAGCATCTTCCCCGAGAACTTCGAGTTCTACTGGGCGCTGCCACCTCCGGCGTACGACCCGGCGCGTGCCCGCAAGCTTCTGGCCGAGGCCGGCCACGCCCGCGGCTTCGACGCCGGCGACTATTACTGCGACACGTCCTACGCCAACATCGGCGAGGTCGCGCTGAACAACCTGCGCGAGGTCGGCATCCGCGTGAAGCTGAGGCCGCTCGAGCGTGCCGCCTTCTTCAAGGCCTACTCGGAGAAGAAGCTCAAGAACATCGTACAGGGCGCGTCCGGCGCCTTCGGCAACTGCGCGACGCGCGCCGAGGCGTTCGTGGCCAAGGGCGGCACCTATGTCTACGGCAGCTACCCCGATATCGACGAGCTCTTCGCCGAGCAGGCCGTCGAGATGGACCGCGCCAAGCGCGCGGCGACCCTGCAGCGCCTGCAGCAGCTCGTGCACGACAAGGCGATCTACGCGCCGATCTGGCAGCTCGCCTTCATCTCGGGCGTCGGCCCGCGCGTCGACCAGTCGGGCTTCGGCCTGATCAAGGGCTTCGTCTACACGGCGCCGTATGAAGACCTCACTCTCAAAGGCAAGGCGTAACGCATGAAACAGTACATCGCGCGTCGCGTCGGCTACTCCCTGCTGTCGCTGTTCCTGCTGTCGGTCACCATCTTCCTGTTTGTCCGCGTCACCGGCGATCCGGTGAGCCTGTTGGTCGAGCCCGGCGCCAGTCCCGAGGACATCGAGAACATACGCCGCCAGCTCGGCCTCGATCAGCCCTTGTGGGAACAGTACTGGCATTTCATGGCGAGCCTGTTCGCCGGCGATCTCGGCCAGTCCTTCTATTACCGCGTGCCGGTACTCGATCTCTACTTCCAGCGCCTGCCGCACTCGCTGCTGCTGGCCGCCGTCGCCATGGCGCTGTCGCTGCTGATCGGCATCCCGAGCGGCATTCTGGCCGCCGTACGCGTCGACGGCTTCTGGGACTCAGCCGGCAAGATCTTCGCCCTGCTCGGCCTCTCGCTGCCGCAATTCTGGGTCGGCCTGGTGCTGATCCTGTTCTTCTCGGTCTATCTCGGTTGGCTGCCCTCCTCCGGCTCGGGCGGCGTGTTGCATCTCCTGATGCCGGCTTTCACCCTCGGCTGGTACTTCGCCGCCGCCCACATGCGCTTGACGCGCTCCTCGATGCTGGAAGTGCTGGGCTCGGAATACATTAAGCTGGCGCGCCTGAAGGGCCTGCCGGAAGCCCTGGTGATCGGCAAGCATGCGCTGAAGAACGCGCTGATTCCGGTGATCACGCTGGCCGGCATCAACCTCGTCGTCATGATCAATGTCGCCGTCGTGGTCGAGACGGTGTTCGCCTGGCCGGGCATCGGCCGCCTGCTCTACGAGGGCATCACCTTCCGCGATTTCCCCGTCGTCCAGGGCGTCGTCATCATCGGCGGCGCCATGATCGTGATGGTCAACCTGCTGGTCGACATCCTCTACGCCCTGATCGACCCCCGCATTCGCCTGGAGAGCTGACGACATGGCCGTCATCACCCCCGTCACGACCGACACCGTCGCCTCCACCGCGCCATTCTGGCGGCTGAAAGGCTTCCCGGTGATCCCGGTCTCGATCCTGTTGCTCATCGCCTTCGTCGCGGTGTTCGCCGACGTGCTGGCGCCGCACGACCCGCAGATCGGCAGCCTGGCCCGCCGTTTCAAGCCGCCGTTCTGGCTCGAAGGCGGCAGCCTCGTCTATCCGCTGGGGACGGACCATGTCGGCAGGGATGTGCTGTCGCGCCTGATCTTCGGGGCCCGCGTCTCCATGGTGGTGGGCATCACCGCCGTGCTGGTGGCCGGCAGCATCGGCACCCTGCTCGGCATCATGTCGGGCTATCTTGGCGGCTGGGCCGACCAGGTGGTGATGCGCATCACCGACACCTGGCTCGCCCTGCCGGCGCTCACCTTCGCCATCTTTCTCGCGGCCATCGTCGGCCCCAGCGAGCTCAACATCATCCTCATCCTGGGCCTGGTCTACTGGACGCGCTACGCCCGGGTCATCCGCGGCGAGGTGCTGTCGCTGAAGCAGCGCGAGTTCGTGCGGCTCGCGGTCGTCGCTGGTTGCTCCAGCCGTCTCATCATGTGGCGCCACATCCTGCCCAACGTCATCAACTCGGCCATCGTGCTGGCCACGCTGATGCTGGGCGTGGTGATCGTCACCGAGGCCTCGCTCTCCTTCCTCGGCGTCGGCGTGCCGCCGCCCAAGCCTGCCTGGGGCCTGATGATGGCTGACGGCAAGAAGGGCCTGATGGTGGGCTACTGGTGGCTCACCGTGTTCCCCGGCATCTGCATCATGCTGATGGTGCTGTCGGCCAACCTTTTGGGCGACTGGCTGCGCGTAAAACTCGATCCGCAACTGCGTCAGTTGTAAGCCATGCCCTCACCCCTCCTGTCGCTCGAAAATCTTTCCACGCACTACGTCTCCCAGCAGGGAACGCGCGTGGTGCGTGCCGTCGATGAGGTCACGCTCAGCCTGAATGCCGGCGAGACCTTGGGCATCGTGGGCGAATCGGGCTCGGGCAAGAGCACGCTCGCCCTTACCATCCTGCGGCTCTTGCCGGCAGCGGCGCGCATCACCAGCGGCCGCATGATGTTCGAGGGCGAGAACCTCTTGGAAAAGTCTGACGAGGAGATGCGCCAGGTGCGCGGCAAGCGCATCGCCATGATCCTCCAGGACCCGATGGCCTCGCTGAACCCCCTATTCACCATCGGCGACCAGGTCGGCGAGCCGATCCGCGTGCACGAGGGCGCCTCGCGCGCCAGCGCCTGGAAGCGCGCCATCGGGCTGCTCCGTTCGGTGCGCATCGCCTCGCCCGAGACCCGCGTCAGCCAGTTCCCGCACGAGATGTCGGGCGGGATGCGCCAGCGCATCGTCGGCGCCGTCGGCATCTCCTGCGAACCCAGGCTCCTGATCGCCGACGAGCCGACCACCAGCCTCGACCTCACCATCCAGGCGCAGTACCTGAAACTGCTGCGCGACCTGCAGCGCGAGCATGGGCTGGCGCTGATCTTCATCACCCACAATCTCGGCATCGTCGCCAAGATGTGCGACCAGCTCGCTGTGATGTATGCCGGCCGCGTCGTCGAGCACGGCCCGGTGTCGCGCATCTTCAACAGGCCGATGCATCCCTATACCAGGGCGCTGCTGGGCTCGATCCCGCGCATGGCCGACAACCGCGACCATCTGACGGCGATCGAGGGCCAGCCACCCGACCTCGCCTCGATGCCGCCGGGCTGCGCCTTCGCGCCGCGTTGTCCCGAGGCGTTCGACCGCTGCCGGGCCGAAGCGCCGCCGGAATTCACCATCGACCATGAGACCAGGGCGCGCTGCTGGCGGGCCCCTGTCGACGCCAGCGCCAAGGCCGCGTCATGACCGCCCCCCTTCACCCGTCGGTCGTCCAGGCCGCCGAGCTCACCAAGCACTTTCCCGCCCGTCGCGGCATCTTTGGCGGCCAGCGCGGCGTCGTGCGCGCCGTCGATGGCATCTCCTTCACCATCGAACGCGGCAAGACTCTGGGCGTGGTGGGCGAATCGGGCTGCGGCAAGACGACGACGGCCAAGCTGGTGCTGGGGCTGGAGGAGCCCACCGGCGGCACCATGCTGTTCGAGGACCGCGACCTCGCCGGACTGGATGCAGGCGGACGCCGCCACTATCGCAAGTCCGTGCAGGCAGTGTTCCAGGATCCCTATGCCTCGCTCAATCCACGCATGCGCATCAGCGCCATCATTGCCGAGCCGCTGATCACCAACGAGAGAGTCGAGCCAGCCGAGGTCCGCCAGCGCGTGCTCGAGCTGCTCGACCTGGTCGGCCTGCCGGCGCGCTCCGCCGATCTCTTCCCGCACGAATTCTCGGGCGGCCAGCGCCAGCGCATCGCCATCGCCCGCGCCCTCGTCCTGTCACCCAGGCTGGTCGTATTGGATGAACCGGTCTCCGCCCTCGACGTGTCGATCCGCGCCCAGATCCTGAACCTGCTGCGCGACTTGCAGGCGCGGTTGGGCCTCTCCTATCTCTTCATCGCCCATGATCTCGCCGCCGTGGCGCACATGAGCCATCAGATCGTCGTGATGTATCTCGGCAAGATCGTCGAAAGCGGCGAGGCGCGCGCGATCGCCAGCAACCCGCAGCATCCCTACACCAAGGCGCTGTTCGCCGCCGCCCTGCCCAGCCATCCCGATGAACGGCGCGAGGAAGAGCCGCTGGCCGGTGAGGTACCGAGCCCGCTCAATCCGCCCTCGGGCTGCCATTTCCACCCACGCTGCCCGCACGCCATGCCGCGCTGTGCCCAGCAGGCCCCGCCGCTGGCGCTGGTCGGAGACCGCCTGGTCGCCTGCCACCTCTTTGGCTAGCGCCGGCGCAACTGCAATGCGACATCGGGTCGGTCGGTCGTGATCTGGCGGATCGGACGGGCGAGCCACTGCGCGATGTCGTCGGCGTCGTTGGGCACCCAGGCGCCGAGGTGATCGCCACCGACCCGCCTCAAGCAGAGATCGAGGTTGTCGGCCAGTAGCCCCTTCTCGACCGCGACCATGCAGTTGCCGATGACGGCGAAGCGATCCAGCGCCGCCGGCAAGCCGCCGAAGATCTCGGCCGACCGCCTGTCGAGCGACGCGAGCACGCGTTGCGGCGGCGACAGCTGCCGCACGGTTTCCAGGATCTCGGGCACGAAGCTGGTGACGACGGCCTGCTGCGCGAGCTTGCGTCTGGCGATCACGTCGAGAAGGCGCTTCTCCAGGCCTTCATAGGGCCGGCCGAGAGCGTCTGTCTTGATCTCGATATGCAGCTCGACCGGCGTGCCGGCGTAGACATCGAGGACCGCCTCGAGGCCGGGAACGCCCATCGCGTCCAGCTCTGCTGCCGACCGGTTGGCGACCGGGCCGGTGCCTTTGGTCGTGCGCTCGAGCGTGGGATCGTGGATCACCACCAGCTCGCCATCCCGCGCGAGATGGACGTCGAACTCGACGGCATCGACGCCGAGATCGCGCGTGCGTTCGAATCCCTCGAGGCTGTTCTCCGGCCACAGGTTGCGCGCGCCACGATGGCCGATGATCAGGACCATGTCTCTACTTACCGCTGTCGACCAGGCCCTTCACCAGCCAACGCTGCAGCGCCACCACGACCAGGGCGGGCGGCAGCATCACCAGCAAAGCCGCGTTCATGGCGACGTTCCAGGCCGGTTCCGCATCCGACTGCGGGATCAGGTGTTTCAGCCCGATCACCGCGGTCGCCATGTCCTTCTCCGTGGTGAACAGCAACGGCCACAGATACTGGTTCCAGCCGTAGAGGAACAGGATGATCGACAGCGCCACCATGTTCGACATCGACAGAGGCAACAGGACGTGGCGAAAGAAATGCAGCGGCGAGGCGCCGTCGATGCGGGCAGCCTCGCACAGCTCCTCGGGGACGGTGAGGAAGAACTGGCGGAACAGGAAGGTCGCCGTGGCCGAGGCGATCAGCGGCAGGATCAACCCGCCATAGCTGTTCATCATGTTCCATTCCACGGCGACCTCGATCCCGACCCAATCGAACAGCCATTGCAGCGGCAGGGCGACGTTGGTCACCGCCTCGTAGGTCGGCAGGATCCGCACCTCGACCGGCAGCATCAGCGAGGCGAAGATCAGCCAGAACGCCGTCATGCGCCAGCGGAAGCGGAAGTAGGAGATGGCGAAGGCCGAGAGCAGTGACACGGCGATCTTGCCCACCGTGATGCCGACGGCCACGACCAGCGAATTGAACAGCAGGCGGCCGAGATTGCCCTTCTGCCAGGCCGTCGCGGCGTTTTCGAAGAACCGGCCACCCGGCAGCCACGGCGGCGGCACCGCGAGCACGTCGCCTACCGTGTGCGAACCCACGACGAAGGCAAAGTAGATCGGCAGGCAGACCAGGAGGCCACCCAGGATCAGCAGCCCGTGGCAGGCGATGTCGAGGGTGCGCGTGCGCTCGACCATGTCAGACGTCGTAGTTCACGTTCCGCTCGACGTAGCGGAACTGCAGCATGGTGAGGATGACGGCAAAGATCATCAGCAGCACCGACTGCGCCGCCGAGGAGCCGAGATCGATGTGCACGAAGCCGTCCAGGTAGACCTTGTAGACCAGGATCATGGTGGCGCCGCCCGGCCCGCCCTTGGTCACCGCGTCGACGATGGCGAAGGTCTCGAAGAAGCCGTAGACGAAGTTCATCACCAGCAGGAAGAACACCGTCGGGCCGATCATCGGCAGCGCGATCTTGAAGAAGCGCAGGCCGGGACCGGCGCCGTCGACGGCGGCCGCCTCCAGGAGCGACGCCGGCACGGCGAGCAAGGCCGCCACCAGGAAGATGTAGTCGTAGCAGATGTGCTTCCAGGCGGCGGCGAAGGTCACCAGCAGGAAGGCGTCGAAGCCGTTGCGCGTGGGATCCCAGGCGACGCCCAGCGCCTTCAGCACATAGGTCATCGGCCCGACATGGGCGTTGAACATGAAGGCCCACAGGATGCCCGCGATGACCGGCGCGATGGCGTAGGGCAGCAGCACGATGCTGCGATAGAGCCCGCGGCCGCGGATCACGCGGTCGGTGGCGAAGGCCAGCACCGCGGCCACGCCGAGCGTCAGCACGTTCTGCGTCAGGGTGAACCACAGCGTCACCCAGACCGACGAGCGGTACTCGGGGCTCGCGAGCAAAGCGCGAAAATTGTCGAACCAGACGAAGTGGACGGTGGTGCCGAACGGGTCGGTGATGACGAAAGCCTGAACCAGCGCGCGCACCGCCGGGATGAAGAAGAATAGCAGCAGCACCAGGAGCTGCGGCAGAAGCAGAAGGAACGGCAGGCGCGAATTGCGGTAGTGGGCGCGCTTCAGCCCCGCCGTGCCACCGGCAACGGCCGCTCGCCGCTTGCCGGCGACCCGCGGGGTCGCCGGCAGCTCCGTAGCAACGCTAGTACTTGCCTGCATGCAGCTTCTCGAACTGCCGCAGGATGTCGTTGCCGCGGCGCACCGCGTCGTCGAGGCCCTCCTGCGGCGTCTTCTTGTTGGCCCACACGGCCTCCAGCTCCTGGCGCAACGCGAAGGTCGACTGCGTGTAGTTGCCGAAATGGAAGCCCTGCGAGTTGGCCGTCGGCGTCCCGCGATTGAGCTGAAGGATCGCGATCTCGCGCGTCGGGTTGGCTGTGTAGTAGCCCTCCTTCTTGGCGGCTTCGTAGGCCTTGTTGGTGATCGGCACGTAGCCCGTCACCTTGCTCCACCAGAGCTGCAGGTCAGGGCTGGCGACGAAGGCCAGGAAGTCGGCGACGCCGTCATAGTCCTCGGCCTTCTGGCCCTTCATCACCCACAAGGTGGCGCCGCCGATGCTGCTGTTGCGCGGCGTCGTGCCCTCCTCCCAGGGCAGGTAGGTCGCGCTCCACTTGATGGTGGCGTTGCGCTCGACGCTGCTGTGCGCCGCCGTCGAGGCGAAGAACGTCGAGCATTTGCCGGACGTATAGAGCTGCTCGGGCGACAGACCCTGGCCCGCGATCTGCATGATGCCATCGTCGATCCACTTCTTCAGGCGCTTCGTCTGCTCGACCACTTTGGTCTTGTTGTAGACAAACACCGTGTCGAGGCCGTCATAGCCGTTGGCCTTGGTGCCGAACGGCTGGTCGTTCACCGTGCTGTAGTTCTCGATCAGGCTCCAGAAGAAGTCACCGGCGAGCGAAGAGCCGCACTCGGCGATGCCCTTGCTCTTGATGGCATAGAGCTGCTTGTCGAGCTCCTGCCAGGTCGGCCCGGGTTCCTTGAAACCCGCCTTCTCGAAGTGCTCCTTGTTGTACCACAGGATGGGCGCCGACGAGTTGAAGGGCATGCTCATCAGCTTGCCTTTGTACAGGTAGTAGCTCGCGACCGGCTTGATGAAGTCGCTCCAGTCGATCTGCTTCTTCTTCTCGGTCAGCAGGTCCTGCACCGGCACGATGGCGTCCGAGAGCAGCATGGTCATGAATCCGCGCTCGTAGATCTGCACCACGTGCGGCGCCTTCTTGGCGCGATAGGCGGCGATCGTGCCGTTGATGACCTCGTCGTAGTTGCCTTTGTTGGTGGCGACGACGGTGAACCTGGTCTGCGAATCGTTGTAGCGCTTGACGACCTCGTCGACGCGCTCGCCGAGCACGCCGCCCATGGCGTGCCAGAACTGGATCTCCGTGCGCTGTTGCGCGCATGACGGCGCGGCGATGCCCGCCGTCATGGCGGCGGCGAGCAACCCGCCGACGAATGCCCGTTTTGTCTTGTCCATGTTGCCTCCCTTTCCTTGACCAGTCCTAGGCGACCGCCCGGGACCCTCTCCAAAATCCATGGGCGCCGAACAGGTCGCTCACCATCGCGTCCAGCCAGCCGAGCTCGTGCAGCACGTCGAGACCGGTGAAGCGACGGCGGATCAGCCGGGCGCGCCTGTAGTCCTGGGCATGCTTGGCGCCGCTGACGCCGATCGCGGCCGTGCTCGAGGGCGCACCGGCCGCGTCGAGCCAGCGTCGCACGGTCGCCGCCGTCGGCAGGCTCTGTTGAAGCCGGCCGGCGATGCGCGGCCAGCTTGCCTGCAGCCGGCGCAGGCGCGTCTCGACGACCTGTGGCCCCGCCGCCTTGGCCACCGCTTCGACTTCGGCATTGGCGGCCATGAACGGCAGCGGGAACGACGTCGCAACCTCGGCACGCAACGCCGCAGCGGAGGGCGCAATGGCGGCGAGCTCGGCCGGCGCGATACGCGACAGATCCCGGCGCAGCAGCCATTCGTAGGCCGCCAGCATCGACAGGCAGCCGATGCCGACACAGGCGCCATGCGACACCGGCATGCCGGCGACAGCCACCTCTTCCATCTCCCACAGATGGGCGAACTGGTGGTCGCTGCCGCTGGCCGGCCGGGAATTGCCGTGCGCCTGCATCGCGAGCCCGGCCATGATCAGCCCGCGCATCAGGCCATCGAGGGCGCGGCGCTCGCCACGCCGCACGCCGGCCGGGTCGGCGAGCCACGCGGCGAGATTGTCCTGAACCATGGCGAAGGGGCTGGCGTTGAGGGCTTCGACGCCGAGCGCGTCGGCAACGATCCAATCGGCGCCGGCCACGAGCTTGCCGACAAGGTCGCCGTAGCCCCAGCCTGCCATGGCTGCCGGCGCCGTGGCGATGACGTCGAGGTCGGCCACGATGGCGACGGGCGCGGCGCAGGCGAAGGTGCGCTTGAAGCCGTCGTCGCGCAGGGCCGCGCCGGACGCTGCATAGCCGTCCATCGATGCCGCCGTCGGCACGCATACATAGGGCATGCCGGCGAGTTCGGCGGCGTACTTGACCAGATCGTTGATGACGCCGGCGCCGACGGCGATGGGAAGGGCAGCGCCTGACTTGATCGTCGCCGCCAGGGCGCGCGCCGTCTCGGCACTCGGTTTCACCCGCGGCTCGCCGGTCAGCATGACGGGGTCACGGGCCGCCAGTCGCTCGGACGCCAGCATCGACGCCACCCGCTTGCCGGCCACCTTCCAGGTGTGATCGTCGGCGACCACGACATAGCGTTCAGCCGGCGCTGTCTGGCGCAGGACGGCCGGCACGGCGCCAAGGTTTCCCGCCGCGATCCGTACGTCGCGCGTGGTCGCTGCCGAGCGAACCGCCGCCGCAAGATGCCCGTCCATGGCCAATCAATATCAACTGCCGGAACATTTGTATATGATACGATACAAATGTTTATGGGCTAATGACAGTGGGCGGTCAGGATGGGAATTCGCAGGAGGCAGGCAGCGAATGTCGGAGGATGACGAGCAGCTTCGGGTACGCGTGGCCTGGCTCTATTTCATGGAGGGGCTCACCCAGGCCGATATCGCGGGCAAGCTCGGCATCACCCGCCTGCGCGCCAACCGCCTGCTGGGCGAGGCGCGGGAAAGCGGCCTCGTAAACATCCAGGTCAATGCCCGGCTGGCCGACTGCGTCGAGCTGGAGCGCCGGCTGGTCCAGGAGACCGGCCTCAAGGACGCGGTCGTGGTCCCCACTCCGACCGACCAGGACCAGATCGCGCCCGTCCTCGGCCGCGCCACCGCCGAGTACCTGGCGCGGCACCTCGGCGAGACGCGCGTGCGCGGGCTGGGCATCGGCTGGGGCACCACGCTGCGCGAGACCATCCGCCATCTGCACGCCGGCAATTTCCCCGAGCTCAGCATCAATTCCATGATGGGCGGGCTGACCCACGGGCTGGAACTCAACACCTTCGAGATCGCCAGCGAATTCGCCCGCCGCATCAACGGCCAGTGCAACTACCTGGCGGCGCCGATCTATGCCGGCAGCCCGCGCTCGCGCGACACGATCCTGGACCAGGACGTGTTCCAGGAGACCTTCCAGCGGCTGGCCACCAACGACGTGGCGCTGCTGAGCGTCGGCGATCTCAGCCGCCGCTCGCTCCTGATCCGCTACGGCTTGCCGCGCGACGTCACCGTCGATTCGCTGCGCGCCGCCGGCGCCGTCGGCGACATCATGGGCACCTTCCTCGATTCACGGGGCAAGCCCGTGAAGCATGCGGTCAACCGGCGCGTGATCGCGGCACCCGTCGAGATGCTGCGCGACATCGCCACGTCCATCGTCGCCTCGGGCGGCTTGAACAAGACGGCGATCCTGGCGGGCGTGCTCCGCGCCAAGCTGTGTTCGGTGCTGGTGGTCGACGAAGCAGCGGCGCGCGCCGTGCTCGGCATCCTGCGCGGAACCGGCTGACCGCAAAAATGTATCTCGGTATCGACATCGGCACGTCGAGCGTCAAAGCCGTCGTCATGGACGACGACGACCGTCCGGCAGCGACCGCCAGCGCACCGCTTGCCCTCTCCCACCCGCAGCCGCTGTGGTCGGAACAAGCACCGCAGGATTGGTGGCAGGCCGTCGTCGACAGCCTTGACGCCTTGGCGGCCGAGGCGCCGGCAGCGATGGCAGCCGTCCGTGGCATCGGCCTGTCGGGCCAGATGCTGGGCGTTACCCTGCTCGACGACGCCGACACGCCGATCCGGCCGGCCTTGTTGTGGAACGATGGCCGGGCATCGGCCGAATGTGCCGACCTTCATCGATGCTTCTTGGATTTCGCCGACATCGTCGGCTGTCGCGCCATGCCGGGCTTCTCGGCACCCAAGCTGCTGTGGCTGTCCCGGCATGAGCCCGGCGCCATGGCGCGCGCCCGGCGCATCCTGCTCGCCAAGGACTACGTCCGCCTGCGGCTGACCGGCGAGGCCGCCACCGACCGCGCCGATGCGTCGGCGACCCTGCTGATGGATACCGCCCACGGCGACTGGCATGACGGCATCCTGTCGGTCTGCGGCGTCGATCGCGCCCGGCTGCCGCGGCTCGTCGAAAGCGCCGAGATCTCGGGCGCGCTGCGCAGGGAGCTGGCGAGCCGCTGGCATCTGCCCGCCGGGACGCCGGTGGCGGGAGGTGGCGGCGACAACATGTGCGCCGGCGTCGGCGTGGGCGCGGTGCAGGCCGGCGCGGCTTACATCAGCCTGGGCACGTCGGGCGTCTACTTCGTCGCCAACGACAGGTTCGTCCCGGCCCGCGGCGGCGGGATGCACACCCATCGCCACGCCGTGCCGGGACTCTTTGCCCAGCATGCTGTCGCCTTGAGCGCCGGCGCCGCACTGGCCTGGGTCGCCGGATTGCTCGGCAGGCAAGACATTGGCGAACTGATGGCGGAGGTGGAATCACAAGGACTGTCGCCAGATGCCACGCCGGTCTTCACGCCCTACCTTGCGGGCGAGCGCACGCCCCACGACAATCCGCTGCTGACCGCGACTTTTTCGGGCCTGACCAACATGACGGGGCCGCTTCATCTCGTGCAAGCCGTTCTCGAAGGCGTCGCCCTGGCGCTGGCCGATGGTCACGTCGCGCTTGCCGCCGACGGCGCCAGGATCGAGCGCATCACATTGACCGGCGGCGGCGCGCGCAGCGCGCTGTGGACGCGGCTGGTTGCTGCCGCGATCGGTCGGCCGCTAGGCCTTGCCGCCGACCAGCGCTCGGGTCCCGCCATCGGCGCCGCACGCCTGGCGCGCGCAGCCGTTGGCGGGCCGCTGATCGCCGACGCCGGGAGCGTTTCACCGATCGTCGACGTCGATCCGCGGCTCAGCGAACAGCTCAGCCGGAAGAAAATCCTGTTCCACGATCATCATCTCCATGGGCACCTGCCATGAAGCTCCCGCGTCGCCGCTTCCTTGCCGGCTCACTCGCCGCCGGCGCCATCGCCAGCCCGATCGGCATCGTCCGCGGCCAGCCGCTCGCCTTCGCCTCCGATCCCTTCACGCTCGGCGTCGCCTCGGGCAGCCCGCGCGAGGACAGCGTCGTGCTGTGGACCCGGCTCGCGCCGCGGCCGCTGGAAGGCGGCGGCATGCCCGACAGCCCCGTCACTGTCGATTGGCAGATCGCCGAGGACGAGAGGTTTGCCCGCCTGGTCGCGCAGGCCACCGTGCAGGCCACGCCGGCGGAAGGCCACGCCGTGCACGCCGAGGCCAAGGGCCTGCGGCCCGGCCGGCACTACTGGTATCGCTTCCGCGCCGGCAATGCGTTGAGCCCGATCGGCCGCACGCGAACGGCGCCGGCCACAGGCAGCACGCCCGCGCAGTTCCGTTTCGCCTTTGCCTCCTGCGCGCAGTACGAGCAGGGCCATTTCGCCGCCTATCGCGACATCGCCAACCGGGATCTCGATCTCGTCATGCATCTCGGCGACTACATCTACGAGAAGTCATGGGGCTCCAGGCTGGTGCGCCGGCACGAGGTCGGCATCCCGACGACCTTGTCGGAGTTCCGCGACCGCTACGCCCTCTACAAGCTCGATCCCAACCTGCAGGCCGCCCACGCCGCCGTCCCGTGGCTGACCACCTGGGACGACCACGAAGTCGCCGACGACTATGCCAACGACCGCTCCTACACGACGCGCGATCCTGCGCAGTTCATGAAGATGCGGGCGGCCGCCTATCAGGCCTACTACGAGCACCTGCCCTTGCCGGCCTCCGCCCGGCCGCGCGGCCCGTTCGCCACGATCTACGAGCGCTATCGCTTCGGCGACATGCTCGACGTCATGCTGCTCGACGACCGGCAGTATCGATCGCCACCGGCCTGCGTCGGCGAGGGCCGGCCGACCACCGTGCAAGACTGCCCCGAGCGCACGCTCGAGGCGCGCACCATGCTGGGCAGCCAGCAGGAGCAATGGCTGGACCGGCAGATCGCCAGCGCCAAGGCGCGCTGGACCATCGTGGCGCAGCAGACGCTGATGGCGGAGCTCGATCGCCCGAACGAGGGTGGGCATCGGTTCTGGATGGACGGCTGGGACGGCTATCCCAACGCCCGCCGCCGCCTGCTCGACTCGATCGCGACCCACAAGCCGCGCAATCCGGTGGTCATCGGCGGCGACCGCCATGCCTTCTTCGTCGCCGATCTCAAGCGCGATTTCGGCCAGGCCCGCGATCCCGTCCTTGCCAGCGAATTCGTCGGCACTTCGATCACCTCGCAGGGCCCGAGCGCCGCCAGCATGCAGCAGGCGCTCAAGGCCAATCCGCAGCTGAAATACGGCCGCGGCGACAAGCGCGGCTATGCGACGGCGGAGCTTACGGCGGCACGCTGCACGATCGGCTTCGAGGCGCTCGATGACGAAAAGCAGAAGGACAGTGCGGTCCGCCGGCTGGCGACCTTCATCGTCGAAGACGGGGTGACGGGCGCCAAGCCGGCGTGACATGGTGTCGGCATGAGCCAGACACCCAGCGACGACGACATCAAGCGGCTCGCCCGCGAGGCAGGCCTCGACCTGCCAGCCGAGTTCATGCCCGAGCTGATCGAGGCCTACGGTCATGTCCGGCAGATGACCGAGCGTGTTCGGGCGGCGCGGCCGCGCGGCGATGAGCCGGCCCATGTGTTCGTGGCCTCCGCCTTTCAGCCCGGGAAAGACAAGCGGTGACGGAACTCGCTTTCCTGACCATCGCCGAAGCGTCGCATCTCATCGCCAAGCGCGAGCTGTCGCCGGTCGAGCTCACCGAGGCCTGCCTTCGCCGCATCGAAACGCTCGACAGCCAGCTCGACAGCTTCGTCACCTTGACTGCCGAGCGTGCGCGGGCTGAAGCCAGGGCGGCGGAAACAGCGATCATGGCTTCGGGCCCGCGAAGCCGCCTGCACGGCATCCCCTATTGCCTGAAAGACATCTTCGACGCCGCGGGCATCCGGACGACGGCCATGTCCAAGCTGCTGGCGGACAATGTCCCGCCGCGGGACTCCCGTTGCCAGGAGAAGCTCGCCGCCGCGGGTGGCGTTCTTCTGGGCAAGAACGCCACGTGGGAATTCGCCCATGGCGGTCCGTCGTGGGACATCCTGTTCCCGCCGGCGCGCAATCCGTGGGATTGCACCTGCTCGCCCGCGGGCTCCTCCTCCGGCTCCGCCGCGGCCGTTGCGGCGGGATTTTCGCCGGCGACGCTCGGCAGCGACACCGGCGGCTCGATCCGCGGCCCGGCCGCCGCCTGCGGCATTGCCGGCCTGAAGCCGACCTACGGCCTGGTCAGCCGCCGCGGCGTGCTGCCGAACTGTTTCAGCCAGGACCATGCCGGGCCGCTGGCCTGGACCACCGAGGACGTCGCGATCCTGCTGCAGGTCATCGCGGGCCACGACCCGGAGGATCCGGGCTCGGCTGACGTCGCCATCCCCGACTATTCGGCGGCGCTGACCGGGAACGTCAAAGGCCTGATCATCGGCGTACCCACGCCATGGCTGGAAAAGGAAGCGCCGCCGTCGGCTGCCACCATGGCTGCGTTCGAGGCGGCGCTCGACGTGTTCCGCGGGCTGGGGGCGAGCGTGCGGCCCGTCACCTTGCCACCGATCGAACAGTTCGACGACGCCAAGAAGATCATCGCGATCTCCGAGCTGTTTACCATCCACGCCGACGACCTGCGCAAGCGACCGGAGCTGTTCGGCGCCAGCCTGCGCTATCGCATCATCGCCGGCGCCCTGGTGCGCGCCGAGGACTACATCCAGGCGATGCGGCTCAGGACCGAGCTGGCGCGCAGCCTGCAGGCCGCGCTGTCGACGGTCGATCTTCTGATGCTGCCGACCGGCGAGCCGGCGCGAAAGCTCGAGCCCATCCATCCGTCGACCCTGTTCACACAGCCGTCGCTCACGGCGGCGTTCAACGTCGGCGGCAATCCCGCCCTGTCGGTATGCAGCGGCTTCGACGCCCGCGGCCTGCCGTTCTCGCTGCAGATCGTCGGCCGCCTGTTCGACGAGGCCACGGTGCTGCGCGCCGGCGACGCCTACGAAAAAGCGACGCCGTGGCGCGATAAGCGTCCGGTGCTTTAGTCAGCGGAGCGCAGACCTCCAGGTCCGCTCATGGTCTTTGCCGGGAGCGCGCCACGCCAATGGCGCGTCTTTGTCGATCAAACAGCACATGAGCGGCACTGGAGTGCCGCGCTCCCGGCAATGAGCGGACCTGGAGGTCCGCGCTCCGGCAAGATCCCTAGGCCTTGACCTGCTGACCGAGCCAGTCGATCGCGGCCTGGGCGCCGCCCTTGCCGTGCGGGATCTCCAGGGCGTTGAGGGCCACCTCGATCACGCTCAAGGTGCCGAGGATCATCGGCGCGTTGACGTGGCCCATGTGGGCGACGCGGAACGCCTTGCCCGACAGATCGCCGATGCCGTGGCCCAGGATGACGCCGCATTTCTCGTTGCAATAGGCGCGCAGCGCCTCGGGATTGTGGCCGCTGTTCATCAGCACGGCGGTGACGGTGTCGCAGCGCTCGCTGGGCTCGATGATGTTGAAGCCGATCGCCTGGCCCTCGCCCCAGATGCCGATGGCGCGACGCACCGCCTCGGCCAGCAGCCGATGGCGGCGGAACACGTTGTCGAGGCCTTCCGTGAACAGCATGTCGATCGCCGCGCGCAGGCCGAACAGCAGATGCTCAGGCGGCGTGCCGGCATACTTCTGGTAGTGCTGGTCGCCCTCGCGGTCGGTCCAGTCCCAATAGGGCGTGCGCAGGCCCGCCTTCTTGTGGACCTCGCGGGCACGGTCGTTGGCGGCAACGAAGCCCAGGCCCGGCGGCGCCATCATGCCCTTCTGCGAGCCCGACATGGCGACATCGACGCCCCATTCATCCATGTTGAACGGCATGCAGCCGAGCGAGGCCACGGCATCGACCATCAACAGAGCGTCATGGCCCGCGGCGCGCACCGCCTGGCCGATCGCGGGAATGTCGTTCACCACCCCGGAGGCGGTGTCGATCTGCGCCACCAGTATCGCCTTGATGGTCTTGCCCTTGTCGGCCTTGAGCCGGGCCTCGACCTCGGCCGGCCGCACGGCGCGACGCATGTCGCCCTTCAGGACCTCGACCTCGACGCCCATGCGGCGGGCGCTCTCGCCCCAGCCGATGGCGAAGCGGCCGCTTTCCAGCACCAGGATCTTGTCGCCCTTGGACAGAACGTTGGTGAGGGCCGCTTCCCAGGCGCCATGGCCGTTGGAGATATAGATGTAGGCTCGGCCCTTGGTGTTGAACACGCGGGCGATGTCCTTCAGCTGGCTGTCGGTCAGCGCCAGCAGCGGTCCTGAATAGATATCGACGGCGGGGCGATGCATGGCCCGCAACACCTCGTCCGGAACCGTCGTCGGCCCGGGAATGGCCAGGAACTCGCGCCCTGCACGCACACTCATCTGTTTCTTCCTCCACGGTGTAGCGCACACATTAGCACAAGTAGGCCATCAAACCCGGCATTTGCTTTCCTAATGGCTGCCCGGCGGTTGGCTAAGGGCGGCGGTCTTCGGTGTACGATGCCCGCCGGGAGGAAGCATGATCATCGACTGCCACGCCCATGTGTTCACGCACTGGATCGGCGCCTGCGGGCATCCGACGCGCGATACCCACAACCGCTACCTGCAGCGCATGATCACGCGAACGGCGGCCTCGACCTTCCGCACGCGCGACTGGGCGCGCGCCGACACCACGACGCTCTATCGCGCCGACGACGCGGGCTGGAGTGGTCTCACCGACGTCGATTTCCGTGTCGGCCGCTTCGGCCAGCTCGAGTTCACGCACCAGGGGGAAGACCACGTCATCCAGTACATGCCGGTCGGCATGCAGGAGATGACGGCGCCGCCTGAACTGATGCTGTCGCAGATGATGTATGCGGGTGTCGATCACTGCCTCCTGCAGGCGGGCGGCTCCTATGGCCCGATGACGGAGATGAACGCCTTCGCCCAGCAGCAGTATCCCGGCCGCATGACCGGCATGATGCATGTCGACGAGGCGATGGCCGGCACCGAGGCCGAGCTCGCCAAGGTCGATCATGCCTTTCACGTGCTGAAGCTGCGCAGCCTCTACTTCAACGTCGATTCTTTGAGCCGCCACGGCTTTCCCTGGCCGCTCGATGCCAAGGAGATGGCGCCGTTCTGGGCCAGGCTCGCGGAGCTGGGCATCGTGCTCTGCCTGGAACTGAGCTCGGGACCGACCTACGACAAGGCGGGCTACATGGGCCATATCGTGGCGCTGGGCCGGATCCTGGCGCGCCACCGCGATCTCAGGGTGCATCTGGCGATGAGCCCACCGGTCGCCTTTTTCGCCAAGGACGGCCGCTACGAGTTCCCCGACGAGCTTTTGGCCGTCTATCGCCACCAGCCGCTGGTTCTGGAGGTGATGTTTCCGATCACCTACGGCGGCGTCTGGGACTATCCCTACCCCGAGGCGCAGGCGCTGACCGAAAGCCTGCGCGATCAGCTGGGCGCACACCGGCTGGTGTGGGGCTCTGACATGCCCAACGTCGAGCGCTTCTGCACGTATAGGCAATCGCTCGACTACGTGCGCAAATACTGCCCGTTCCTGACGGCGCGGGAGAAGGACCTGATCCTGGGCGACAACTGCGCCGCCTTCTACGGCATCGGCAAACCGCGCGTTTGAAAGGGTCTTTAACGATGAGTGACGGCATTTTTTCTGGTCTGCGGGTGATCGACTGCGCGAGCTGGATCGCGGGGCCGGCGGCGGCAACCATCCTTTCGGATTTCGGCGCCGACGTGATCAAGCTCGAGCCGCCCGGTGCCGGCGATCCCTGGCGCGCCTCGTCGCCGGTCCCCGGTAAGACCGTGGACTACTGGTGGCAGTTGACATCCCGCAACAAGCGGAGCCTCGCCATCGATCTCAAGGCTCCCGAGGGTCTCGCCGTACTCAACCGCCTGATCGGTTCGACCGACGTCTTCGTCACCAACTTCCCCCTGCCGGTGCGCCAACGCCTGAAGATCGCCGCTGCCGACCTGCTCGCCATCAACCCGCGGCTGATCTACGGCTCGATCTCGGCCTATGGCGAGGTTGGCGAAGAGGCGGCTCGGACAGGCTTCGACGCGACGGCCTACTGGGCGCGCACGGGGCTGATGGACATGGTGCGGGTGACGACCGAGACGGAGCCGGTGCGCTCCATGCCGGGCATGGGCGACCATCCGACGGCGACCGCCCTCTATGCAGCCATCGTCACGGCGCTCTATCGGCGTGAGAGAACGGGACGCGGCGGCGTCGCGCAGACCTCGCTCCTGCAGAATGGCCTGTGGGCGAACGGCTGCTTCGTCCAGAATCGCCTGTTCGGCGAGCATGTCGCGCACCGGCCGCCACGGACCGGGACGCCAAGCGCGCTCGCCAACCACTATCGCTGCCGCGACGGGCGCTGGTTCCTGATGGCGCTGCACAACGAGGCGCGTCAGCTGCCAAGCTTCCTGAAGGCGATCGGGGCCGAGCATCTCGCGGAGGATCCGCGTTTTTCAACGCAGCCCTTGCGGCGCGCCAACGCCAAGGCGCTGACCGCGATTCTCGACGAGGTCTTTGCCAGGCGTGATCTCGCCGACTGGCGGACAATCCTGGAGAAAGCCGGTGTGACGTTCGGCCCCGTGTGCTCGGTCGATGAAGCCGCGGACGACGAGCAGTCACGCAAGATCGGCGCTCTCGTTCCGTTTGCCGACGGGGCCAACCTGACCGTGTCGAGCCCGTTCCACCTCGATGGGGAGACCAAGGTCTCTCCGGCCCGCGCGCCCGCTGTCGGTCAGCATTCGGAGACGGTGCTGCGCGACGCCGGGTACTCGGCCGATGAGATCGCGAAGCTCAGGTCGCTCGGCGTGCTGTAGGACGTCGCTTCAGCGGAAGGTCAGGCCCTCGAAGCGGCCGGACCGGCGCCAGTCGTCGATGTACTTGAAATAGGCCGAGGCACCTGCCGGATAGCCGACGGCCAGGCGGGCGGCGAGGCCGGCTTCCTGTCCCTCGTTGTTGTAGTAGCCTGGCGTGCAGTCGGCGCCGCCGGTCATGCGGCCCATGCCCGTCAGCAGCAGGCTCACCCAGGCGTCCTCCGCCTCCTTCGTCACCTCGATCTCGCGCAAGCCGTGGTCGAGGGCATGCCTGACCTCGATCGCGATGGTGCGGCCGGCCTCGGTCAGGTTGTGCGGGACGTTGGAGATCAGGTTCGCACCCTGCGTCGGCTGCACGAAGAAGGCGTTGGGGAAGCCATGGACGTGCATGCCGTGCTTGGTGCGCATCCCCTCTTTCCAGTGCTCCGAGAGTTTTAGCCCGTCGCGGCCCATCAGATCGAAGCCCGCACGCCGGCGATACTCGGTGCCAACCTCGAAGCCCGACGCATAGATCAGGCAGTCCAGCGGATATTCCATGCCGGCCGCGACCACGCCCGCCGGCGTGATGCGCTCCACGCCTTTACCGTCGGTGTCGATCAGGTGAACGCCTGGGATGTTGAAGGCCTGCAGGTAGGAATCGTGGAAGCACGGCCGCTTGCAGAGCTGGCGATACCAGGCCTTCAGATGTTGCGCCGTCGCCGGATCGCCGACGATCGCGTCGACGCGGGCGCGGATCTCTTCCATCTTCTCGTGATCGGCGTCCTCGAAGGCGGCCAGCATGCCCTCGCGCGTGCGCCTCTCTTTCGGCAGCGTCAAGATGCGCTGGCGGATGCGGCGCGACAGGTCGGTCCAGCCGTCCTTCACAAGATCCTCTGTCGCGCTCCCGCCAGCCTGGTTCGCCGTAAAATTCTCCAGCCAGCGCTGCTGCCAGCCTGGCGAGGCGATGGAGGAGAACCAGCCGGGATCGATCGGCGCGTTGGCGCGAACATCGACCGAAGAGGGCGTGCGCTGGAAGACGCAGAGCTCTTTCGCTGCCCGGGCGAGGTGAGGCACGCATTGCACGGCCGTGGCGCCCGTGCCGATGATGCCGACGCGCTTGTCTGCGAGCCTGGTCATCGGCGCGCCGACCGGATCGCCGCCGGTGTAGGCATAGTCCCATCGGCTGGTGTGAAATGAATGCCCGGCGAACGTCTCGATGCCCGGGATCCCGGGCAGCTTGGGAACATGCAACGGACCGGTGCCGAGGCCGATGAACTGCGCGGTGAAGACGTCACCGCGGTTGGTGCGCACGACCCAGCACGACCGACTACCATCCCACGACAGGTCGTTTACCTCGGTGTGGAACAGGGCGTTCTCGTAGAGGCCGAAATGCTCACCGATGCGCCGGCAGTGCGCCAGGATCTCCGGCGCGTGCGCGTATTTCTCGGTCGGCCGATGCCCGGTCTCCTCGAGCAACGGCATGTAGACCATTGACGCCGTGTCGCACTGCGCGCCGGGATAGCGGTTCCAGTACCAGGTGCCGCCGAAGTCACCGCCCTTCTCGACGATGCGCACGTCTTTAATGCCGGCCTCGACCAGACGCGCGGCCGTCACCAGCCCGGCAAATCCGCCGCCGACGAAGGCGAAGGTCACGTGATCGGTCTTCGCCGTGCGCGGCTCGATCGACGTGTAGGGGTCGTCGAGGTAGCGGGCAAACTTGCCGGACACGCGCACATACTGGGCATTGCCGTCCGGGCGCAGGCGCTTGTCGCGTTCCTCGCGGTACTTGCGCCGCAGCGCTTCACGGTCGATGAGTTGGGCCGCCGCGGCGGCGCTGTCGGTCGGAGTCATGGGACCGGCCTATACCGTGCCGGCCGCGATGCCGCCAGACTAGCGATTCATCTGGCGTAGTTCAGCCATGTCGGCTGCGAAAGCCGCCTCGAAATCCTCGCCACGCCTGCCGATGGAGAGGTCCTCCAGCTCGTTCTTGGCAAGGTACTCCTGGAACTGCGGATCCTGGCGAGCCTGCAGAAGCGCCTTCTGCAGCTTCTCGTACTTCGCCGGATCGTTGAGCTTGAACGAGGCTGGCACGACGTAGATGCCGTAACGCGCGAGGAAATTGGGCGATGGCGGTTTCACGCCAAACGGCTCCAGCGCGGCCGTGAGGGTCTGAGCTTCCGGCCAGCGCGGGCTCTTGTCCTGGGCAGCAAGGAAAAGCGCCGTCACCCGGTCTCGCAGGTTATAGCGGCCGAAGTCATCGCCCAGGTTGGCCGTGACCTCGCCCGACAGCATCGGCAGCACGCGCGGGTCCTTCACGTCGACCATGATGACCTGGAAATCGGCCGCCTTGTACGGCGCGTTGCCGGAGTCGACGGTCATCAGCAGGTCCGGATGGTTGATCGCCAGGATGGCGTGACCGTCGCCGCCTTCGTTCAGCAACGCGGTCGCCGCGATCTGCCCACCCGCTCCCGGGATATTGCGCACGACGACCGACGGGCCCAGGGCCTTGCCCAGCGGACCGGCGAGCACACGCGCCATGATGTCGGTCCCGCCACCGGGGCCGTAACCCACCAGAATCTGCAGCGGACGATTCGGATAGCCCTGCGCCGCGGCGCCACCGGCAAGCAACAGCGCCGCGATGACGGTCGCCAGTATCCGGATCATGCGAGCAACCTCTCATCGTGCGGGCTGCGGTTGATCTGCTCGCAGCCCTCCCTGGTGACGACCACGACGTCTTCGAGATGGGCGCCGCCGATGTCCGGCCGGTCCGTAGCCAGGGGCCTACACGGTCTGCAGGATCTTGTCCTTGGTGATGTCGGGCGCCAACGCCTGGTGCCAGTCGGCATCGCGCGCGAAGACATCCTCGCCGGCCTTGACCGTATAGTAGCTGGTGCCGGTGCCGGCCGGCTGCCCGCCGGCTTCGACGGCCTTCACCGCTTCGCGCAACAGCTTGCGGGCCTGGATGATCGCCTTGTCGGCGGGGCCGAGATGCTCGCGGCTGCGATCGACGATCCGGCCCATGCTTTCCTGCAGGGCCCGGTCCTGCTGGTTGATGCCGTCGATGCCGCTGTAGCTCTCGGCCTTCTGCACCGTGCGGTCGAGGCCGTAGTTGTTCGTCCGGTTCTGGAACGAACGGAAGGTCGTCTGGTCGACGTGCAACGGCCCGTTGCCGAGGCCGCGTTCGAGGCGGTCTTCCGCGGTCAGCGGCTGCTCGGCGATGCTGTAGATCCAGTTGTAGACCATGCAGTTGTGGTCATCGATCGGCACCCAGATATGGCCGGCATCGGTGCGCAATCCGCTTTCCGAACGCGACGGGCGGATCTGGTGGAACGGCATGATGAAATGATAGGTCCGCACGTGGATGTCTCCGTCGCCGAGCGGCCGCACCCCGGCATAAAGGTAGCCGTAGTCGGTGATGTCGACACGCAGGTTCGGCGCCTTGCCGCGCACGAACGGGTTCGACGGCCTGAGGCCGCCGCGGGTCGTGTTGTCGGTCAGCAGCCGATGCAGGATCGGCGCGTGCGAGGTGTCGATGCCGCCTTCGAGCGCCTGCAGGTAGTTGCATTCCTCGATGACCTTGGTGACGTGGCGGCGGGCTTCCGGCACCTGGGTCCAGGCAAATTTCGGCAAGGGCGGCATGTTCTCGGCCGGACCGAGATAGGCCCAGACGATCCCACCGAGCTCGCAGGTCGGATAGGCCACGAGCTTCACCTTGTGCTTGAACTGCAGCTCCTCCGGCTCGTTCAGCTGATCGATGCAGGCGCCGGTCACATCGAACTTCCAGCCGTGATAGACGCAGCGCAGGCCGCACTCCTCGTTGCGCCCGAAATAGAGCGACACGCGACGGTGCGGACAATACTCCTCGACCAGCCCGACGCGCCCCTCGGTGTCGCGGAAGGCGACGAGTTCCTCACCCATCAGCTTGACGCGCACCGGCGCACCGTCCGGTTCGCCGATCTCACTCGACAGGCAGGCCGGGACCCAGTAGCGCCGCATCGCCTTGCCCATCGGCGTGCCGGGGCCAGTGCGGGTGATCAGTTCGTTGTCTTCCTGTGAGAGCATGCGGGTTCTCCTCGGCTGATCGCCTTGGACGATGCTGTTGCCCGACTTCTGGCCATGAACGCGCCCGCCGAGGATAGGACATCAGGGGAGCCGAAGGAAGCGCCTGGCGTTGCCGTACAGCCACTTCTCCACCACGGCTTCCTTCAGCGGCAGCGCCTCGTACAGCTTCACCATCTCCGCAATCGACCGTCCGAACTGTTCAGCGGAGAAGCCGACCAGCACCTTGTCCTGCAGCAGCGTGTTGCCGAACTGCAGCAGCATCTCCCAGCCCGAGCCCGCGGTGCCGAAGTAACGCGGATGGTGCGAGGCGGTGTCGCAAACGAGGTTCGGGTGCCGGCGCAGCAGACCGACCATGTCATTGATCCACGGCCAGCCGGCCAGCCCGGCGATGATCCTGAGCTCCGGGAAGTCGATCGCCACCTGGTCGAGGTGGCGCGGGTGGCCGAGATCGTAAGGCCGGTCGTTGGCGTAGTTCATCGAGGTGTAGATGCGCACCGGAATGTCGAGCTCAACGCATTTGGCGTAGAGCGGGTAGTAGCGCCGGTCGCTGCAAGCGAGGCCGTTGTACAGCGCGCCAACGCGCAGGCCCTGCACCTTCTCCTCGCGCACCAGCCTCACCAGTTCGCGCACGCCGCGCATGCCGTCGAACGGGCTGAGGGTAGCGAGGCCGAAAAAGCGCGTCGGATAGGCCCGAACGATCTTCGCCAGCAGGTCGTTCGGCATGCGGTGGATCACCGAGGTCTGCACGCCGTCGCGATCCATCTCCGCAACAATCTCGGCCAGCGACTTGCCGGCGGGCTTCACGGCGTCCGGCTGGCGCGCGCCGCCCTCACGCCGTGTGAAGATGTTGCGGTAGTTCTCGAAGCCGTAGCCCGGCAGCGGCGGCAGCAACTCGGGATCGCCCTCGCCGATGCGATGACCGGCAGCACCGAAATATTGCCGCGCGACGCCGTTCTCATCCGGTGGCAGCACACATTCCAGATCGATGACTCGCCGCATCCGTTCCTCCATCAATTATCTGGCGGTTGCTCGACACGTGCACCCAGCACGTGCAGGATGGCGGCCTTCAATCCGTTGGCAAGTGCTCTCGAGTACCCGGTATCCGTATCCGATCCGCTACAGGGAGTTGAAGCAGATGCAATACAAGCGAATCTCGGCCGATTGCCATCTCGACATGATCTGGTTGCCGCCCGATCTCTTCACCTCGGAGGCGTCCGGCGAGCTCAAGGAGCGGATGCCCTTCGTCAGCGAAGGACCGAACGGCAAGGAGTGGGTCGCGCGCAACGGCGCCTCCTTCGGGCTGGTCGCCGGCGTCGGCTCGGCAGGCCGCAAGTACGAGCCCGGCAAGCAGCACCGCGCCGACCGCATGGCGGAGACCGGGCTGTATGATGCCGGTCTCAACGGCATCCGCCGCCCGGGCGACCCCGACCTGCGCGCCCAGGAGCTCGACAAGGACGGCGTCGACGCCGAGGTGATCTACGGCGTGCTCGCCGCCGCAGCGAAGCTGGAAGACGCCGGCGCCTCGGGGGAGATGCTGCGCATCTACAACAACTTCATCATCGACTTCTGCAAGCGCTATCCGCAGCGGATGATCGGCCTGGCCTGCCTGCCGTTCGGCGACATCCCCGCCGCGGTGAAGGAAGTGCATCGCGTCGCCAAGCTCGGCGTCAAGGGTGTCGAGCTCAGCTGCTCCTGGAACATGACGCCGATGTGGCATCCGATGTGGGATCCGCTGTGGGCAGCGATCGACGAGACGCAGTTGCCGCTCCATTTCCACACCTTCCCGTCGGTCGATCCGAAGCTCCGCGCCCAGACCACCGGCGATGCCGGCCTGGCGATGCGTTACAGCAGCATCTGCATGTTCCAGATAACGCTCGGCCACATCCTGACGGCGCTGATGGGCGCGGCGGTGTTCGAGCGCTTTCCGCGGTTCCGGGTGGTGTTCGGCGAGAGCGGGATCGGCTGGCTTCCCTACCTGATCGACCGCATGGACAACGAGTATCTCGACCAATACCGCGACATCAAGATGAAGCTCCTGCCGAGCGAATACTGGCGCCGCCAGTGCCGCGCCACGTTCCAGTACGATCGCATCGGCACCAAGCTGATCGAGGATATGGGCGTCGAAACCCTGATGTGGGGCTCGGACTACCCGCATCCCGACGGCATCTGGCCGGATTCCTCGGACTACATCGCCAAGCAGTTCGGTCACCTGCCGGCCGACGTCACCCACAAGATCACCTGCGAGAACGCCGGCAAGTTCTACGGCCTCATGAATTAGGAGAACTTGGCATGAGAGCGCTGTTCGTAACGGTCCGCATGAAGCCGGAGTACCGTGATCAGATCCTGAAGGGCGCGCTCGAAGACGGGCGTGGCTCGCGCAATGACGAGCCCGGCTGCCTGCGCTTCGACGTCTTCCAGGACGACAAGGATCCCAACACGATCTACTTCTACGAGGTCTACCGGGACGACGACGCGCTCGAGGCGCACCGTGCGGCGCCTCACTACCCTGCCTGGGGCAACCTGCCGGCCGAGTGGTTCGTCGGCCAGAAGGCGGTCGTTGTCCGCGGCACGATGATCGCGCCCTCGCAGGCTGAGTACCGCTAGAGCTTCGTCCGCACCATATTCGGTAGCGACAGGAGGGCGGTCTTGCCAAGCGACGGACATTGGGTCGGAACCTGGGCGGCGGCGCCGGCGCCGGCGGAAGGCGTCGTCGGGTTCAACAACCATACGCTGCGCATGAACCCGCGCATCAGCCTCGGCGGCGACCGACTGCGGGTGCGGATCTCGAACGCCTACGGCAATCGCCCGCTCGCCATCGGCGCGGCACAGATCGCGTTACGCGACAAAGGACCGGCGATCGTCGCGGACAGCGGCCGCAAGTTGAGTTTCGGCGGCAGAGAGTCGGCTGTCATCGCGGCCGGCGCGGTGCTGTTCAGCGATCCGGTCGAGCTTTCCGTTCCGCCGCTTGCCGATCTTGCGGTCAGCTTTCATCTGCCGGGCGAAGTGCCGGCAAATTTCCCGATCACCGGCCGCTATGCCAGGCAGACCAACTACATATCGCCGCCCGGCAATTTCGTCGCCGACAGGGTCATGCCGGTTGGCAATCTGTCGGACCAGTGGTTTTTCCTGTGCGGCGTCGATGTGCTCGCCTCGAGCGAGGCGGGCGGAGTGGTCGCGCTGGGGGACTCGCTGACCGACGGCAACATTTCGACGATCGACGCCTACTGCCGCTGGCCCGACCAGCTGGCCCGCCGCCTCGCCGCGCACGGCAGGCGCCCGATTGGCGTCGTCAACAACGGGCTGGGCGGCAACCGGATTCTGCACGACATTCGCGGTGACAGCGGTCTCCGGCGCTTCGATCGCGACGTGCTGGCGCAGCCTGGCGTGACGCACGCAATCGTCATGCTCGGCACCAATGATCTGCGCAACCGGTGGGCCAGGCCCGAAGAGGAGGCCACCGCCGAGCAGATGATCGCGGGGCTGCACCAGATGGCCGTCCGCGCCCACAGCGCCGGCATCAAGCTGATCGGTGCGACACTGACTCCTTTTGGCAACGAAACCTTCATGGCAAATGCCTGGAATCCGACGCGGGAGAAGCATCGGGTCACGGTCAATGCCTGGATACAGGAAAGCGGAGTCTTTGACGGTGTCGCCGATTTCGACGCCGCGTTGCGTGATCCCAAGATCCCGACCCAGATGCGCGCCGTGGACGATTGCGGCGACGGCCTGCACCCGAGCGACAGCGGCTATTGCAGGATGGGCGACGCGATCGACCTTGCGTTGTTCGATTAGGAAGGAAGGACGTCATGCCGCGGCATTTCGGGATCCTGGTCCCCTCGACCAACACGACGTGCGAGATCGAGTTCTGCCGCTTGCCCGCGGAGCTGCAGGTGCACACCGGCCGGCTCGGCAAGGGCGGCAACACGCCGTTCTCGCCGAGCCTGGATGCCGACGTGGCCTATCAGGCGAAGCTGCTCGGCGAGGCACGGGTCGAGGTGATCGCGCTGGCGCAAACCTCGGCGAGCCTGTTCGCCGACGACTACGACACGGTGACGGTGAAGCGCATGACCGAGGCATCGGGCGTGCCGTGCCTGACCTCTGCCCAGGCGATCGGCCAGGCCCTGAAGGCGCTCAAGGCGTCGCGGGTCGCCATGGCGACGCCCTATTCGGAAGAGGTGATCGGACGGGCCCGGCGCTACTACGAGACGAAGTACGGCATCGCCGTGGTCGCCTCGGAAAGCCTGGGGGCCGACAATGCCTACGCCATCGGCAAGATGGACGCCGGCGTGGCCGAGGCGGCGTTCCGCCGGATCGATGGCCCGGGTATCGACGCGCTGGTGGTGCCGGGCGGCAACTTCCCGACCATGGACTGGATCGCCGCCTGGGAGCGCCAGTTCGGCAAGCCGGTGATCACCACCAATCAGGCGGCGCTGTGGGCGGTGCTGCAGACCATGAAGTTCGACACGCCTCTCCCCGGCAAGGGTCGGCTGCTCGAACGGCTGCCCGCAGGCTGAAGGAGAAACACCATGGGTCAGGGTTCCGGCATTCGCGAGGTCGCCTGGGTCGATATCGCCGGCGGCGGCCAAGTCGTCCTGGACGGCAACTACGCCTATATCGGGCACATGCAGCCGCCGCACGGGACCTCGGTCCTGGACGTGAGTGATCCGGCGAATCCAAAGGTCGTCGCTTCGATCGACATTCCGCCGGGGCTGCATTCCCACAAGGTGCGGGTGGCGAACGACGTCATGGTGGTGAACCGCGAGCGGACGCGGGGCGACAAGCCGGCTGGTGATTTCGTCGGACTGCGCATCTTCGACGTCAGCCGGCCGGGCAACCCGCGCGACATCTGCCATTGGCAGTGCGATGGGATGGGCGTGCACCGGTTCACCTTCGATGGCCGCTACGCCTACATCTCCACCGAGCAGGAGGGCTATGTCGGCACCATCGTCATGATCCTCGACTTGAAGGATCCGACCCGGCCGGAAGAAGTCGGCCGCTGGTGGATGGAAGGACAGTGGACCGCCGGCGGCGAAACACCGAGCTGGAAGGCAAAGAACCACCGCTGCCATCATCCGATCCGGCGCGGTGATCGCTTGTATGTCAGCTACTGGTACGGCGGCGGCGTCATCCTCGACATCAGCGACATGACCAAGCCGAAGCTGATCTCTCACCTCGACTGGAGCCCGCCGTTCGGATGGCCCACGCACAGCCTGGTTCCGATCGATGTGCCGATCGCCGGCCATCGCTGGATGCTGGTCGCCGACGAGCACGTGCAACCGCTCGATCCCAAGCTCTCGCCCGAGCTGCCGGCGGCGCTTTGGATGGTGAACATCACCGACGAGACCCGGCCGGTACCTGTCGGCTGTTTCCAGTTGCCGGAATTGGTCGGGATCGAGACGCCCTTGATGACGGCGTGTCACCAGCCCGTCGAAACCGTCGTCGGCAACGAGGTTCCCGCCGCCTGGTTCGCCAATGGGCTGCGGGTGATCGACATTGCCAATCCCCTGTCGATGAAGCAGGCCGCGTGGTGGATGCCGGACGTGCCGGCGGGGGCTGAGCGCGTCTGCAGCAACGACGTCTATGTCGACCATCGAGGCTTGATCTACCTGATCGATCGCATCCGAGGCCTGTCGATCCTCGAGCGCGTATGATGCCGCTCACCCTTTGAGGTCGACTCGGCGACGCGCCAGCATCGCTTCATCGACCACGAGGCCGAGCCCAGGTCCATCCGGCACAACCAGGCATCCGCCGTCGGGTTTCGGTGCGTTGACGAAGGTGTCGGCGCATCGCGACCAGCCGTCGGCCAACTCAGCCGGCCTGGTCGCGCGCATGTGGGTCGCAAGCACATGCAGGTTGGCGGCGTTGCCGATCGAGGGCTGCGTCTGATGGGGAACGAACTCGACGCCGTGGGCGTGGCAGAGCGCGGCGCATTGCATCAGGCCGGTCACGCCGCCCATTTTCACGATGTCCGGCTGGACCATGCGGACGCCGCTCTCGATCAGCGCCGCCACCGACTGCAGCGTATACGACTGCTCGCCGGCCGACACCGTGATGTCGAGCCGCTGTGCCACCTCGCCCATCGCCTTGGGATGGTAGTACTCGACGGGCTCCTCGAACCAGACGTAGCCGAGCTCTTCCAGCGCCCGCCCGACCCTGATCGCGGCACCGATCGAATAGCGGTTGTTGGCGTCGAAGGCCAACGGGTAGCCGTCTCCCACCAGCCGGCGCACGGCCTTGGCCTTGGCAATGTCCCCGGCGATGTCGCGATCGATCTCCCCGCGTGCGCCATCCCAGCGAATTTTTATCGCCGACGGCTGTTCCGCCTTGAGCCTGGCCTCGACCGTCTTCACGACGCCATCGACGTCCCTGGTGTCGTTGCGGCCGATCGAGGCGTAGAACGGAATGCGAGTGCGCCACGCGCCGCCGAGCAACTTGTAGATCGGCTGTCGGAACGCCTTTCCCTTCAGGTCCCAAAGGGCGATGTCGATCGCCGCAAGCGCCCCGGTCACGATTCCATCGGGGCCGAGCTTGATCAGCTTGTGCAGCAGGCGATCGAGGATGACGGCGTGGTCGAGCGCGTCAGCGCCGATGAGCGCCGGCGCCATGTCGCGCGCAATGACCTGGAGCGACGCCACGCCGCCCTGCATGGGCGATGCCTCTCCCAGGCCGACGAGCCCCCCGGCGTGCACGGCGACGACGGCGGTCGCCGCGCCGAAAGCGGCCTCGGCCGGGCGAGAGACATCGCCCCAGTGCACCAGAAACGTCTCGACCTTGGTGATCTTCATGATGGCCTTCCAAGAGGGTTTGGCTGTGCGAAATGACAGGCGGCGGCATGGCCTGGCGCGACGCCGCCGAGGGATGGCCGCTCGCGCGCGCAGATGTCCTGGGCGATCGGGCAGCGCGTGCGGAAGCTGCATCCGGACGGGATCGCCGAGGGGCTGGGAACGTCGCCCGGCAGCACGATGCGCTTTTGCAAACGCGAGGGCCGCGCCTCCGGCGCCGCCGAGAGCAGCGCCTGGGTATAGGGATGATGCGGCGCCCTGAAAACCTCGGCCTTCGCACCGATCTCGACGATGCGCCCGAGATACATCACCGCCACGCGGTCGGCGATGTGCCGCACCACGGCGAGGTCGTGCGATATGAACAGGTAGGAGAGCCGCCTCTCCTTCTGCAGATCCTGCATGAGATTGATGATCTGCGCCTGGACCGAGACATCGAGCGCCGAGACCGGCTCGTCGGCCACAATGAGGCTGGGACCGAGCGCGAGGGCGCGCGCGATGCCGACGCGCTGCCTCTGTCCGCCGGAGAACTGATGGGGATAGCGGCCCATGACGGAAGGCGACAGGCCGACGCTGTCCAGCAACTGCGTGACAACCTCGCGGCGGTGCGCCGGCGAACGGATCAGGCCGTTGGCGTCGAGCGGTTCGGCGACGGTCTGCAGGATGGTGCGCCGCGGACTGAGCGAGCTGCGCGGGTCCTGGAACACCATCTGCATGCGCCGGCGCGCCCGGCGCAACGCGGCACCTGAAGCGGTGGTGATGTCCTTGCCCTCGAACACGACGCGGCCGGCGGAAGGCTCGATCAGGCGCATGATCAGGCGGCCGGTCGTCGACTTGCCGCAACCGGACTCGCCCACCAGCGCCAGGGTTTCGGACTCGGCGATCTCGAGCGACAGGTCGTCGACGGCGCGCACGACCGCCTTTGCGCCTGCGAACGCACTCCAGCGGCTCCTCGCCGCGAAGTGCTTGGCCAGCCCTTCGGCGCTGAGGAGAGCCGTCATGCGCGCGCTGCCGGCAGCGCGAAGCAGGCGGCCTGCTGGGTCTCGCTGACCTGAAACAGCGGCGGCGCCTTCTCGAGGCAGATCGCCATCCGCTTCGGGCAACGGGGATAGAAGGCGCAACCGGGCCCTCGTTCCGTCGGGGCGGGCGGCGCGCCCGGGATCTGGTAAAGCCTGTCCTGCCCAATGGACCGGCTGGGAATGGAATTGAGCAGGCCCTCCGTGTAGGGATGGGCCGGCCGGTCGAACAGATCGTCGATCTCGGCCGTTTCGACGACGCGGCCGCAATACATGACGATCACTCGATCGGCCACGTCGGCGATGACGCCGAGATCGTGGCTGATCAGCAGGATCGACGTCCGATAGCGCTCGCGCAGCCGCTTCATCAGTTCGAGCACCTGGGCCTGGATGGTGACGTCCAAAGCGGTGGTCGGCTCGTCGGCGATCAGGAGCTTGGGATTGCAGGCCAGCGCCATGGCGATCATCACCCGCTGCCGCATCCCGCCGGAGAACTCGTGCGGATAGGAGGCGTAGCGCTGTTCGGCGTCGGGAATGCCGACGAGCTGGAGCATTTCCAGCACCTGGGCACGGCGCTGTGCCGCGTCGGCATTCTCATGAAGGAAGATTGCCTCCGATATCTGCTCGCCGATCGTCATCACCGGATTGAGGGCGCTCATCGGCTCCTGGAAGATCATGGCGATCTCCTTGCCGCGGATGTCGGGCATGCGGGACGGCGGCAGCGCCAGCAGATCAACGCCGTCGAATTCGACCGAACCCTCGACGATCCTCCCGGGCGGCTCGGGAATGAGCCGCAGGAGCGACAGCGACATGACGCTCTTGCCCGATCCCGATTCGCCGACAACGCCGATGCAGTCGCCGGCCGCCATGTCGAAACCGACGCGATCGAGCACGCGCACGCCCTTGCCCGCCGGCCCGAACTCGACCGACAGGTCGCGCACCCTGAGCAGCGATCGGCTCATTCGTCTCTTGCTTCCGGGTCGAGAATGTCGCGCACGGCGTCGCCCAGCATGTTGAAGGCGAGCACGGTGAGCGTGATGGCAAGGCCCGCGGCGACGATCGGCCAGGGTGAGCCGAACAGATTGCCGAGCCCGTCGCGGATGATGTTGCCCCAGCTCGCCTTGGGCGGCTGGGTCCCGAGACCGAGGAAGCTGAGCGTGGCCTCCAGACGCACCGCCGTTGCGATCCACAAGGTCAGCACCACGACGATCGAGCCGGCGATGTTGGGCAGGATGTGATGGAGCATGATCGCCGGCGTCCGCATGCCGCTCGCGATCGCGGCTTCGATGAAGGCCTCCGAGCGGACGCTCATGGTCGAGGCCCGCGCGATTCGGGCGAAGCGTGGCGCGAAGGCAACGGTCAGCACCACCACCATGTTCCAGAAGCCCGCGCCGAGCGCTGCCGCGATCAGGATGCCGAGCAGCAGCGCCGGGAAGGCGAGGAAAATGTCGAGAAACCGGCTGATGATGCGATCGGTCCAGCCACCGAAATATCCGGCCGTCACGCCGAAGGCCGTACCGATGACGGCAGCGATCGCCGGGGCGGTCACGCCCAGCAGAAGCGACGTGCGGGCGCCATAGATGATGCGGGACAGCACGTCGCGGCCGAACTGGTCGGTGCCCAGCCAGTGTTCCACCGACGGCGGCAGGTTGATGCTGAGCAGGCTCTGCGCGATCGGGTCATAGGGAGCGATCCGGTCGGCGAATATCGCCAGCAGGACGATGGCGACCAGCACGAGGAGGAAGAACAGCGAAACGCGATCGCGCACGATGCTGATCGCGATCTGCGCCAGGATTCCTCTTTCCAACGGGACGGGTGCTGCTTCGGCGGCCGGCGTCATCTCACCGCTCCCACCCGTGGGTCGATGAAAACATACAGGATGTCCATCACGAGGTTCACGATCACGACGAACATCGCGAAGACGATGATCCCGGCCTGGATCACAGGGTAATCACGCGTCTCGATACCGGTGATCAGCATGCTGCCGACGCCCGGTCGGCCGAAGATGAACTCGATGGCGACCGACCCCGATAGCGTCGACAGGATGCTGAGCCCGAGGCCCGTGACCACCGGCAGCAAGGCATTGCGCAGGCCGTGGCGATAGATGACGCGGGGTTCGCGGCCGCCCTTGGCGCGCGCCGTGCGCACGAAGTCCTTGTTCAGAACTTCGAGGAGGGAGGAGCGCGTGAGCCGGCTGACGAAGGCCGCCTTGATGAAGGCGAGCGCGATCGCCGGAAGGAACACGTGGTACATCCGGTCGACGAAGCCCGCGCCGCCGCCATTGATCGGAAACCAGCCCAGGTTCAGGGAGAAGGTGATCAGCAGAAGGGCGCCGAGGTAGAAATCCGGAATGGCAAAGCCCGCCAGCGAGAACAGGCGCGTCGCGTAATCAGCCGCCTTTCCGCGATGGGTCGCCGCCAGGACGCCGAGCGGAATGGCGATGATCGTGCCGATCAGCGTCGAAACGATGGTAAGCTCGATTGTATAGGGCAGGTTGAGCCCGACCATCGCCGCTACCGACTGCGAATTGACGAAGGACCTGCCGAAGTCGAAGGTCAGGGCATTCCACAGGAAGCGCAGGTATTGCTGCCACAGCGGGATGTCGAGCCCGAGGCGGGCCCGCATCGCCTCGATCTGCGCCGGTGTTGCATGGTCGCCCAGCAGGGTGACCGCGGGGTCGCCGGGCAGAAGACGCATCGCCACGAACACCAGGCTCAGCACCAGGAGCATCGTCGGGATCGCGTCGAGCACACGGGATGCCACCAGGCGCCACATGACAATTGGCCTATGCCGCCTAGGCTTTCACGATGCGGGCGCGCTTCAGCGGCCAGTAGGCATATCCCGAGCGCACCTTGTAGCCGAGATCGATCCGCGGATTGCGGACGATGACGTAGGACAGAGAGCCGAGCGAGATCACCGGCAAGTCGCGCAGGACCTGGATCTCCATCTGCTGCACCGACTTCACGATGGCATCGAAGCTCGGCTCGTTGTCGAGCGCCGCCAGCGTGCTGTCGATGCCGGGCATGACCGCACCGTAGTGGCTGAAATTGATGCCGCCGCTGCCGTCCGACTTCACTTCGGACTCCTTGGCGAGCTGATCGATGAAGATCTGGGTCAGCGCCGGCGGATAGCTCGACGAGAACATGACGAGCGTGTTGAGGTTCTTGCGATTGTTCAGGTGATACGTCGTGTGGTCGATCATGGACATCTCCATGTTCATGCCGACCTTGCGCAGCTGCTCCTGGACGATGAGCATGTTCGAGCTGTAGTCCTCGCGCGTGCTCATGTAGTTGGAGAATGAAAGGCCCGCGGCAAACCCGGCCTCGGCCAGAAGCTTCTTCGCGCGATCGGGGTCGTACTTGTAGCGAAGCTCGGGCGGAAGCTCGGATTCAGTCACGGCGCCGGCGTAGGTGGGGGCCATGATCCCGACCATCGGCCTGCCCATGGGCGCAAGGCTCTTGGACAGCGCGTCCTTGTCGATCGCATAGCGCACCGCCTGGCGCACGCGTATGTCGTCGAACGGCTTGCGCGTCATGTTCATGTGCAGCGTGTTGATGCTGCCCGGGGCCGTCATGTCGAACTGCAGGTCTTTCTTGCGCGCCTGGATCGACGGGATCCAGCCCGGCGCGCGCACGCCCTCGATCATGTCGACCTGGCCCGCAAGCAACGCCAAGGTGCGCGCCGTCGTATCGAGGATGTAGGAAAACCGCAGCTCCGGGACGCCCGGCGGTCCCTCCCAGTGCCCGGCGAATGCCTTCAGGAACACGCCCTTGGCGGGGTCGATGCGGTCGAACTCATAGGCACCGGTGCCGATCGGATTCGTGGCATGCTTGTCGCCACGTTCCGCCAGCGCCTTGCGCGAGACGATGCAGCCGCCACGGGTATAGAGGATGGTGCCGCAGAACAGCGGATCAGGCCTCTTGAGCTTGAACACGACGGTGCCTGGACCCTGCGCCGTGATGCTCTCCATGGTTCCGGCGTACAGGGGCTGGCGATCGACCGGCTTCTTGGGATCGAGCAGTCGCTCGAACGTGAACACGACGTCGTCCGCCGTGACCTCGCCGTAGCCGCCGTGGAATTTGACGCCCTTGCGCAGCTGGAACGTCCACGTACGCCCGTCGGCGGAGGAGGTCCAGCTCTCGGCAATCGCCGGCTTGAAGTCAGCGGGCGTCACCGCGAAGGTGCCGTCCTCCGGTCTCACCAGCGTGTCGAAGATCTGCGTGTTCACCCAGTTGTCGGCCCCCTGGACGACGAAGGCCGGCTCGAGCGAATTGGGGCTGCGCGCCGCAAGGGCAAACGTCATGACGCCGCCGTCTTGCGCATGAGCTCCCGGCCAGAAAGACAGAGCGGACGCGCTCGCGACCGATGCGCCCAGGAATTGTCGCCTGTTCGGCTTCATTTTTTCCTCCCGTGCCGGAAGCGTGTCTGCTTTCTCGATCCGCCGCAACCGCTCGCGCACGCCATCCTGTCAACCCTTGGTCGGACATGCCGCATAGCTTACGGTAAGCGCATGCAACGGGGGCACAAAGGCCGACTCGCGTCACTCTTGAGCGGTCTCGCCATGGCGGTGCTGCTCGGGACGCTTCTCGGGATCCCCTTCTGGCTGCTCGGACTGCTTCGCATCATCAGGATCAGCGGCTACTGGCGCGCGGTGGGCTACATGCGCCGCGGCCGCGTTTTGATCGTCGCGAACCATCCATCGCTCATCGAAACATTTTTCATTCCTCTCGTGTTCTGGCCCAGGGCAATGTTCAGGCTGCGGATGTTTCCGTGGAGTCTTCCCGACAAGAACCTCTTCAAGGGTTTTACGCCGGAGCACCATGAACGGCTTCGCTGCATTCGAGTCGGCCGCGACGATACGCTGGAATCGCGCAAGCTCAACTGGAGTGCGATGAAGCGGGTGATGGAACTTTTCGAGCGACAACAGTGCTTCGTCGCCCACCTCGAAGGCGGTCGGACGAGCAAACAAGCCGAGCACGTGTCGGTCGGGCCGAACAGGATGGGCAAGATCAGGAACGGCCAGATCCTCAAGGCTGCCTGGAAAAAGGATGCCTGGATCATGCCGCTGCACGTCAACATGACGGACGCCATGAAACAGGATCTGCCGGGTTTCGGCGAGTCCCTGCGGCGCCTGCTCCTCAGTCCGAAATGCTGGCCAATCAGACTCGAGTTTCGCCAAGCCTACAAGATCGTCAGTCAGAAGTTCGACGAAGAAGCGGAAAAGAGACGTCTGGAATTGGCAGTTCTCACGCCCGAGCTACCGGCATGACCCGTCTTACCTGGGCGGGCGCCGGTGCTCAACGGCTACGGTTACGCCTTGCGCAATGGTTGACCCGCCAGGGCCACGCGACGTTCAATCCGGTGTTCCTGACCAGAAAGGATCGACCTCGTGACCCTCACCCTCGCGGATGCCAATCGCGTGATCGCCGGCGCCATGGAGAAGGCAGACCAGCTCGGCGCTAAGATGAATATCGCCGTGTGCGACGCCGGCGGACGACTGCTTGCCTTTCAGCGCATGGATGGCGCCATGTGGGCTGGCTCCTTTGGCAGCCAAGGCAAGGCCATGGCTTCGGCCGCCTTCGGACGCCCGAGTGGCGATCTGACGCCGCGCGCCGACCATCCGACCTTGCGCGGCATCGCTGCAGCCGAAGGCAACCACATGTTCTATGGCCAAGGCGCCGTGCCGATCTTCCGCCAGGGTGTCCTGATCGGCGCCTGCGGCGTTGGCGGTGGGAGCGCACAAGAGGACGAGGATTGCGCCCGCGCCGGGGTTGAAAAGCTCTGAGGCCTTCCGGCTAGGGAGACGAACCAACCAATTTCAAACCTTGGCGGTGGAAGCGCCGTAGATCTCGTCGATCGAAGCGGCCTGGGCCGCGTCGAACTCCGGGTCGCTCATCGACCGCGTGAGGCCTTCGGTCAGGGCGCGCGAAAAGCTCGCGATCATGCCGTGATTGGTGGCCAGGCGGCGGCAGGCTTCGGCGCGCGTGTAGCCGCCGGACAGCGCCACGACGCGCGCGACGCCGGCATGCTTGACCAACGGCGTATAGAAGTCAGCGGTCTCGGGCAGAGTGAGCTTCAGCATCACCCGTGTCCCCTTCGGCAGAGCGTCGAGCCGGCCGAGCAGCGCGTCACGCAGGAGGGTTTCGCAACCGGCCTTGTTGGGACTCTTGATCGAAATCTCCGGCTCGATGATGGGCATCAGCCCGTGCGCCGAGATCTGACCGGCAACGTCGAACTGCTGGGCGACGATCGCTGCGATACCCGGCTTCGATGCATGGTTGATCACCGAGCGCATCTTGGTGCCGAAGACGCCAAGCTTGACGGCGCGCTTGAGCAGGGTGTCGAGGCCGGGGATCGGCTTCATCAGGGAAACGCCGTCCTTCTCGGTCTCAAGCCCCTTGTCGACCTTGAGGAATGGCACGACGCCGCGCTCTTCCCACAGGAAGGTCGGCACCGGCTTGCCTTTCACGTCGCCGTCCATGGTGCGTTCGAACAGGATGGTGGCAATCACCTTGGCGCCGGTGAAGGACGGAGACGTCATGATCCGCACGCGCATCTCGTGCATCATCTTGAACATCTCGGCCTCATCGCCGTGCCAGGCAGTGTCCGGGATGCCGTAGGCGCGCAACGCGCCCGGTGTCGAGCCGCCACTCTGGTCGAGCGCAGCGACGAAGCCTGGCTTGGCAGATACCTGCTTGGACATCGCGTCATTGGCCATGATCATTCTCCCGCGCTGGTGCGCTTGATTTGCAGGGTACGACGGCTACTGCGCGGCGCTGCGCATCGGAACGTGCGATTTGAGGAACGTGCGTACGCGGTTGATGGTGCGTGCCTTGAGTTCCGGCGGCTCGCGCCACGGGAAGACCGTGATCTCGGCGTTGGGCGCCAGTGACGCAACGTCGATCGAGGTCGGCAGCGGATGCGACGACGTGTCGTCCGGCAAGACCAGGATCGGCGTCCGGCAGCTGCCGATGAACGTGCGCGGCACGCTGTAGAGGAAATCGGCCTGCGCGCGAAAGAGGCTGTGGAAATACTTCTCGATCGTCTCCGTCGACACCTCGGGCCGTCGTTTCTGGAAATCGGGCAGCCAATTCTGCTGGCTGTGTCGCACCATGACCTCCGGATCCTCGGGCCGATGGCCCACGGTCTGGCAAAACACGGCGGCCACCACGCGTTGCGGCGCCCGCTGCAGCAGCTTGCCGGCGAAGCAGCCGCCGATGCAGTAGCCCATGAAGAGGAGTTCGCGGATCCCGAGATGGTCCATCAGCCCGAGCTGGTCGTCGGCGAAGGCGTCCCACGCGTTCTCGACCGGCACCGGACCGGAGGAATCGCCGCCATTGGCATTGCGCTGGTCCATGGTGATGCAGCGGAAGTCGTGTTTGAACTCTTCCATCGCATTGATGACAGCGGTCTGCCAGTTGCTGACGCGCGAATTCAATCCGCCGCCGGGCACGACCAGCAACGGGAAGCCCGAACCGACCTCCTCGTAGCGAATGCGAACGTCACCCTTTTGATAGAACGGCATGGAACACCCACGTGCGATGAGGTTATGGAATCGGATAGCCCTTCCAGAGCCACTCGAGCGCGTGCGGTAGTGTCTGGCCTACCGTGGGGCGATCGACGTGCTTGGAGTTGCGCGCGAACACGAATTGATAATGGTAACCCTTGTCGGCCAATACCTTGGCCATCAGCTCGGCCGCCAACACCCAATCGTGCATGCCATCGGCCATGACCGGGTTGGGGTAGAAGAGATCCTGATCGCCGACGGCGAACCAGAAGCGAATCGGTTTGGTCGGCGTACTCGGGATCAACGGCGCGCCGGCCGGCTCGCCGGGCGTGATGGCGTTGCCGGGATTCTTGACGTGCAGGTTGGGTCCGGCCGGGCCCGTCCATGGGCTGTGATACTCCCAGGCGCCGCCGCGCAGCGCGGGATCATACGGCCATTGCTGGTTCACCATGGTCGGCGAATAAGCCAGCACCCGGCGATAGAGCTCGGGATGGAACCACGCCATGGTGAAGGCAGCCGCGCCGCTCGAGCTCAAGCCCAGGCTCGCGCGACCGTCGGGGTTCCTTGTCAGCTTCACGCCTGCATTCTTCTCCACGAGTGGCAGCACCTCGCGCTCGACGAACTGCGTGTAGACGCCGTTCACCGCGTCGTATTCCTTGCCGCGCTGGCTGCCCTGGGCATCCTGCCCGCCATTGCCGATCTGGATGGCGACCATCGGGGGGATGCGCTTTTGCGCGATCAGGTTATCCAGGATGGCGGAGAGGTCCTTGTAGGCTGTCGAGCCGCCGTCGCCGAGGACGATGAACGGCATCTCGAGGCCGCGCACGTAGCCGGCTGGCACATACACCGCAATCGGTCGCGTCCAGGTCCCGGGATGGCTGGTGGTTACGATCATGTTGGACTTGTCGCCCGCCGCGGTTTGCGTGCGCATGATCGAGCCGTTGCCGCAGCCTGTGGGCGTGTCGTCACGGATGAGCCCGGGGTTGTAGACGACGCTGTCCTTCGACGACATGTCGAAGGCGACGGTCGTGCCTTTTGGCACACCGTCCTTGGCGACCGTCTCGGGCGCGGGATTGTGCGTCGGGCCGATGGTGAAATTGCCCTCCGCGCCGGCCGGCGGCAGCGTGCCATCGGGCAGCTCGACCTTTTTCACATAATGCGGGCTCTTGGGATCGCGCGTCGGCGGCTGGGTACCGAAGTCGAGGCCCGTTGCGTCGATGAAGAAGGGGGCCGCCTTGTCCTTGTCGTTGGCGCCGGGCGGAACGACGAAGTTCTGCGTGACACACACCGGCTGCGCCATCGCTGCTGGAATGCACCATACAGCCGCAAGCATGGTGGCCGCGACGACCGCCCGCGTGTGGTTCATCTGTTTCTCCCGGAAATGGCAAGTCTCCGTGGCTCGCCTGGGGAAAACAGTGTCCGGTAATCTGCGACCGGTCAAGCGACGACCCTTTCCCTTGGCTCACCGTTAGAGGCACACTTCTTCGAGGGAGTACGATGCCCCAACCAGATCCTGAGATTGTCGTAATCGGCGCCGGCGTGGTCGGTCTCTCCACGGCGCTCTACCTTCGGCGCTCGGGCCGCGATGTGGCGCTGATCGATCCGCTGCCGCCGCCGGGCGGTGCCTCTTTCGGCAATGCCGGCATGATCAGCGCCGACACCTCGGTGCCCATCGCGTTGCCCGGAATGCTGCGCAAGGTGCCGTCGTGGCTGACCGATCCGCTGGGACCGCTCGCCGTGCGCCCCTCCTATTTTCCCAAGGCGCTGCCATGGTTGCTGAAATGGATCGCGGCCAGCCGCATGCCGCGCGTGCTGGAGATCTCCGACGCCATGCGCGCACTGCACAGGGACGCGTTCGCATGCTGGAAGGAGTTGCTCGGGCCTGAGAATTTCGCCGATCTGGTGCGCCCGGTCGGCCAGGTCCATGTCTGGGAGGCCGACGGCGAGTCGGAGAGCGCTGCCCTGGAGCGCAAATTGCGCGAGCGCCAAGGCATTGCCAGCCAGACGCTGGGCTTCGACGACCTGCGGCAGATGTTTCCCGGCATCTCGCCGGCGGTGCGTCGTGGCGTGCTGATGCCCGGCAATGGCTACACCGTGAGCCCGCAGCGCATCGTGCAGACGCTGCATCGGCTGTTCCTCGAGGCAGGCGGGCGACTGATGCCCGAGAACGTGATGAAGATCCTGCCGCGCGAGGACGGCGCCTACGATGTCATGACCAATGTCGGCTTCCATCGCGCCCAGCGGATCGTCGTCGCCGCCGGCGCGCGCTCGGTTCGCCTGCTCGAGCCGCTCGGCATCCGCGTGCCGCTCGAGGCCGAGCGCGGGTACCACGTCATGCTGCCGACGCCCGACCTTTCGCTGACCACGACCATATCGAACAAGAGCCGTTCCTTCGGCGTCACACCGATGGAGCAGGGGCTTAGGGTGGCGGGCACGGTCGAGATCGCGGGCCTCGAGGCGGCGCCCGATGAGCGCCGCGCCAAGGCTCTGCTTGCCAATGTCCGCACGATGTTCCCCGAGGTGAACACCGACGGTCACCGCTTCTGGATGGGCTTCCGTCCCTCGACACCCGACAGCCTGCCGATGCTGGGCGAGGCGACAGGCCGGCCGGGCCTGTTCCTCGCCGTTGGCCACGGCCACTTCGGCATGACAGGCGGGCCGCCAAGCGGCCGCCTGATCTCACAGCTGATCAATGGCAAGCCGACGGCCATCGGCGCCGCAGCCTATGCGCCGCAACGCTTCGCGTGATCCTGGCGTGGCGGCTCACTTCGCTAAATCATTGAGTGGAAGTTCGGAGGTGCTGGCGTGAAGGATAGATCGAGATGGGATCTTTATGGGATCCGTGAAGCCGAATTGTCGGCAACGATGTCGAAGGATCCTTCAACAAAGGTCGGAGCCTGCATATTAAGCCCCGACGGATCGGTCGTTTCCAAGGGTTGGAACGGCTTTCCCCGCGGTTGCGACGATGGCAAAGACATATATGCGGACAAAATCAGGAAGCTACGGCGAATTGTACACGCTGAGGCGAATGCAATCGTTTCCGCGAGGACTTCGCTCGTCGGATGCACGATATATGTATCGCCGCTGCATCCCTGCGCGTCCTGCGCTGGACTGATTATTCAGAGTGGCATTTCCCGGGTCGTCACGAACCACGTGAAGCGCTCGCCTCGATGGCAGGAGGAGTTCGAGGAAGCAGGTCTCATGTTCAATGAGGCAGGAGTCGCTATTGACGTTCTCAGCGTCGAAAGCGGTTTGGTGATCCGCAATTAGGCCGATTGGGTCAAATGTCGCTTCGTTGCGCAGGAGGACGCACACAGCATGACGTTGCCGTATCGCCCGAGCGCCGTGATCTTCGATATGGACGGCCTGCTGTTCGATACCGAAGCTCTCTGGCAAGAGGCTCTTCTGTCTGCTGCTGCCGAATGTGGGTTCAAGATTCCGGACGACGTTTACAATAAATCAATCGGCGTGCGACGGTCGCAATGCAGGGGTTTATTCCTATCGCACTTCGGCGAGGACTTCCCCTTTGACGATTTCCACGCAAAGTGGAGACACCATTTCTGGCTGATCGCCCCAAATAGACATGCCCTGAAGCCAGGAGTACCTGAACTGCTGGAAATCCTGGACCAGTTCAGGCTACCGCGCGCGATCGCCACCTCGTCATCTCGAACGACCGTCGAGCGTCACCTGACTTCGCACAGTCTGCTGGATCGTTTCGACCAGATCATCTGCCGTGGCGACTACGAAAATGGCAAACCTGCGCCCGATCCATTTCTGAAGGCTGCCGGACGGCTGGGGGTCGAGCCTCGGTTATGCTTGGCGTTGGAGGATTCTCATGTTGGCGTAAGATCGGCGTCGGCGGCTGGCATGATGACCGTGATGGTGCCCGATCTGCTTGAACCAACCGAGGAGCTTTGTGCTCTATGCGTCCTTGTTGCGCGTGATCTTCATCAAGTCCGTGATCTGGTTCTGGCGTGTCTATGAGACTGGTGGCTTTCCGCAGGACCGGGCTGTCTGTGAAGCTCGTCAGGGGCGGCATGCAATTAGCGCGTCGTTTCAAGTGCTTGCAGCCAGAGGGGCCGGAAACATAAACGGCCCTCGCGCTTCGTTTAGGCTACACCGCCTGAAGTGAGCTTAGGCCGAGCGAACACGCGCTTGGCGGGAGCCCGAGGTAGGCACGCTGCCCATACGGGTCGCGACCGTGTCGGGGCGGGTCCAGGCCAGGTATTCCGCCGCGAACTCCGGCGGCAAGACCTCGACCATCGTATCGTTCTCGACCCAGACCTCGATCACGTGGAACGGCCCACGATTGCAGGTCACGCAATGCCAGCCGGCGCGCTCGGCGATCTGTTCCACAATGCTCGCGTCGGTCGCGACGCTGAGCGCAAAGTGCGTGGCGCCGAAGCCGCGCCCTTCCCGGGGCTTCCTGACAAAGCTGCCGCCTTCCTCGCCGGCAGGCTGCAATTCGGTGCCGGCCGGATAAACCTCAACCCCGGAGCCGTGATCGTCGAGCTGTAACGCGAAAAAGCTGCCCGGGTTGGGCGGGAACGGCACCGCCTTGCCGCCCATGATTTCCGCCAGCACCTCGGCGGCGTATTTCGGGTCGCGCGCGGCGATCGAAAGGTGATGGATCATGGCGTCCTCCTATTAGTGAGCACAGCAATAGTACGTTGGCGGCACAGATAGTAGACGCATGAAACCATCTCGCTAAGGTCGATTGGCCTGTATGGATGATCTTATCCTGCCGAACGGCACCCGACTTCAAACATGCCGGCCGGCTCGCAGCGGTCTATATAGTGCCGGCGAATGGCCGAGACATAGCCGGGCGCGCCGGCAGTGTTACAATTGGCTTGGCCGCAGATTGTCCGCGTACGCGCCCGTGTGGAGGTTGACAGGTAGATGGATGACAAGAAGCCGATGCCGGAGGCCACTGCAAACGAAGAGCCCCGGGATTTCATTCGCGACATGGTCCAGGCTGACCTCGCCCGCGGCCCGGTGCAGGGCATCGTCACGCGCTTTCCACCGGAGCCGAACGGCTATCTGCATCTCGGCCACGCAAAGTCGATCTGCCTGAACTTCGGACTTAGCGTCGAATACGGCGGCCGCTGCCACCTTCGCTTCGACGATACCAATCCCGTGAAGGAGGAGCAGGAATACATCGACGCCATCAAGCGGGACGTACACTGGCTTGGCTTCGACTGGGGCGAGCATCTGTACTATGCATCGGACTATTTCCAGACGTTGTACGACTGGGCCGAGCACCTCATTCGCGCCGGCCTCGCCTATGTCGACGACACGCCGCCCGACGAGATGCGGGCGATGCGCGGCACGCTGACTGAACCGGGCCGTGCTTCGGCCGATCGCGACCGCTCGATGGAAACAAATCTCAGCCTGTTTCGCGATATGCGCGGCGGCAAGTTTCCGAACGGCGCCTGCGTGCTGCGGGCAAAGATCGACCTTGCTTCCGGCAACATGAACCTGCGCGATCCTGTCCTGTATCGCATCCTGCACGCGCCTCACCCGCGCACCGGGACGCAGTGGTGCATCTACCCGACCTACGATTTCGCTCATGGCCAGTCCGACGCCATAGAGCATGTCACGCACTCGCTCTGTACCCTGGAATTCGAGGACCATCGTCCCCTCTACGACTGGTTCCTCGACCACCTGCCGGTCCCGTCGCGGCCCCGCCAGACCGAATTCGCCCGCCTCAATCTCGGCTACACCGTACTTTCCAAGCGCTACCTGACGGATCTGGTACGGCGCGGCATCGTGAGTGGCTGGGACGATCCTCGCATGCCGACCCTGGCAGGCCTGCGCCGCCGCGGCGTGCCGCCGGAGGCGATCCGCGACTTCGTTCGGCGCATCGGCATGTCCAAAGCCAACAGCGTCGTCGATCTCGCCATGTTCGATCACGCGATCCGCGACCGTCTCAACCAGGCGGCCCAGCGGCGCATGGCGGTCCTGCGGCCTCTCAAGCTCGTGATCGAGAATTTTCCGGAGAACCATGTCGAAGAGCTGGAGGCCGTCAACCATCCGGCGGACCCGGGTGCCGGCACGCGCACCCTTCGCTTCAGCAGGGAGATTTTCATCGAGCGCGACGACTTCATGGAGAACCCGTCGAACAAGTTCTACCGGATGGCGGTGGGACGAGAGGTGCGGTTGCGCTATGCCTATCTCGTCACCTGCCGCGAGGTCGTGAAGGACGCGGCTGGCAACGTGGTGGAGCTGCGTTGCACCTATGATCCTGCCAGCCGCGGCGGCAATGCACCGGATGGTCGAAAGGTGAAGGCCACCCTGCACTGGGTGTCGGGCCGGGACGCACGCCCCGCCGAGGTCCGTTTGTACAATACCCTCTTCAACCGCCCCGACCCGGGAGCCGATGGGGATCTGGACACCGATCTGAATCCAGGCTCGCTCGACGTCCTGTCGGGTGCGCTGCTCGAACCCTCGTTGGCGGAGATGCCCGTGGGCGAAGCCGTGCAATTCGAGCGGCTGGGCTATTTCTGCCCGGACCCGACGAGCCGCTCGGACGCTCTGGTGTTCAACCGCACGATCGAGTTGCGCGACACCTGGGCAAAGTTGCAGGTCGGGTAAGGATACAGGATACGTGCTGGATTGGTTTGACGGAGGGCATCGTGGCAAAACGAATCGTGCAGAGCCCGCAGGCGATGAAGGCGCTGGTCGGTCAGGAGCTAGGAGTCAGCGACTGGCTGGTAATGACACAGGAACGCATCAACACATTTGCCGAAGCAAGCGGCGACCATCAATGGATTCATGTTGATGTCGAGCGCTGCAAGACGGACATGCCGGATGGGAAGACCATCGCACACGGTAATCTTACCCTAGCCGTGATCGCTACCTTCAGCCGGGATGTACTCAAGATCGACAATGTGCGGAACGGCATAAACTACGGCTCGAACAAAGTGCGTTTCACCAACCCCGTGCAAGTTGGTGCGCGCATCCGCGGCCGCCAGAAGCTGCTCGCCGCCGACGATATGCCAAACGGCGGCATTCGCATGACATACCAATGGACCGTCGAGATCGAGGGCAAGGAGCGTCCGGCCTGCGTTGCCGAGACCATGAGCATCGCCTACGCCAAGGCATAAGCGACCGCGCTATGCGCCGCCGCAGCCCTTCCCGCCCGGGCCCCCAACATGGGCGTGGAGTCGATGGCGGTGGTCGACGACCAGCTTCGGGCACGCGGCCTGGCGAGGCTGCGGGTCGTCGATGCCCCAGTCATGCCGACGCTGACCTCGGGCAACACCAATGAGCCGTCAATCATGATCGGCGAGAAGGCCGCGCGGATGATGCTGGCATCGACCATTCAAGCCGTTTTATCGACAACATGAACGAAGGAGACGTCATGGCGATGCGCATTCTCTGGCCGAACTTGCCCGCTCGGCTTGTACCGGTCGCGACTGAAGCGGTCGGCTCCGGGTTCGAGTTGGAATTCCGTGAAAAATTCGAGGACGTCAGCGACGAGCAATGGGCGAAGGCGGACGCGGTCGTCGGCGGTTGCCCTCCGCCATACATCGACAAGCTGAAGGCCTGTCGAATCTTCGTGAAGTACGGCGTAGGCTACGACGACGTCGACATCGAGCGCTTCGGCAAATTGGGCATTCCGGTCTGCAATGTGCCGGATTACGGCACTCGGGAGGTCGCTGACCACGCGATCGCCCTGATGATGACCCTCGCCAAGAGCGTCGCCTATCACGATTCGGAACTGCGTGCGGACCTGAAGGGCAACTGGCGCCCTCAGCATAATCCATTCGGACGCCGTCTGTCGGTATGCACCTTCGGCGTCGTCGGCATGGGCCGGATCGGCACCGCGGCGGCGCTTCGCGCGAAGGCCTTCGACATGGACGTGGTGTTCTACGACCCGTACCAGCCGAACGGCTACCAGTTCGCCATAGGCGTGCGCCGCGCCGACTCGCTCGCCGAGCTGATGGGGCAATGCGACTTCGTCAGCATCCACACGCCGCTGACCGCCGAGACGCGCGGCCTGATCGGCGCCGATGCGTTCGCCGCCGCCAAACGGGGCATGATCCTTGTCAACACCGCGCGCGGCCCGGTGGTGGACATCGACGCCCTGCACGACGCCATGAAGGACGGCACGGTACAAGCGGCCGGGCTCGACGTGCTGCCGGAGGAGCCGGCGAATCCGCAACGGCGGCTGATCGCAGCCTGGCAGAAGAACGAGGACTGGATCCGCCATCGCCTGCTGCTGACACCGCATTCGGCGTTCTACACGCCCGAGAGCTTCCGCGATAACCGGGGCTTCGCGGCCCGCACCGCGGCGCGCTTTCTGCGCGACGGACGGCTGGAGAACTGCGTCAACAAGCAATTCCTGATCCCGAAAGTGTAAGGCAGTGGCAACAACGGGATAGGGCCTTGTCTGACACGGACTGCAGGTTGCCGTGCCGCGCGTACGACGGATAGACCGTCGCCCAGAGGCGAAGCGGTTGGTCTTCCGCGTCGGCCTCAGCCTGCATCTCGTAAACATCCGGCCAGGACCCACCGCCGCACGCCTGTTGTGACCCAACATTTAACAGATGCTGGACCGGGCTTTTTGATCTGCCAAACTTCCTTATCGGTAATCGGGGGAACGGATATGGCGCGCTTCGACAACAAGGTAGTGCTTGTGAGCGGCGGCGCGCGCGGCCAGGGTGCCGCGGAGGCCCGCCTGCTGGTAGCGCAGGGTGCGAAGGTCGTAATCGGCGACGTGCTGGACAATCAGGGCCAAGCGCTGGCTGTCGAGCTCGGCTCGGCTGCGTCCTTCGTCCGACACGATGTGACCTCGGAAGCCGATTGGGCCCGCGCCGTCGAAGCCGCCCAGAAGCTCGGCGGCTTGCATGGCTTGGTCAACAACGCCGGAATCTACCAGCCGGCCGCGCTGATGGAGACCGACGACGCGCTGTGGCAGCGGCACATCCAGATCAACCAGTACGGCTGCTTCCTCGGCATGAAGGCGGTAGTGCCGGCGATGGAGCGCTCGGGCGGAGGGTCCATCGTGAATATCTCGTCAGTCGCCGGGCTCAAGGGCTCGCCTGGGTCCTTCGCCTATGCCGCGACCAAATGGGCGCTGCGGGGCATGACCAAGTCGGCAGCGATCGACCTCGCCGGCCGCAAAATCCGGGTGAACTCGGTTCATCCCGGTCCAATCGACACCGATATGATCGCGTTTCGCACGCCCGAGCAGCGCGAGGAGCGGATGAGGCAGGTGCCGATGCACCGTCACGGGACGTCGGAAGAGGTTGCGCAGCTGGTGGCATTCCTGCTCTCCGATGAGAGCAGCTACATCACCGGCGCAGAAATCGCTATCGACGGCGCTTCATCGGCCTAGCTCCACGCGAAATTTCCGATTGCGATCTTGCACTCGGACCATTCGCCTTGTCAGGTTCGTAACCAGCGAACGCAGTGCGAACGTATAAACGGCCCTCACAGCGAGGGCCGAAAACAACGATTTGATATCGCGAAGGAATTGGGAGAATGGTGCCCAGGGGCGGGATCGAACCACCGACACTGCGATTTTCAGTCGCATGCTCTACCAACTGAGCTACCTGGGCGCGCCGTTTCGGTTGGCGGCGGGCTTATAGGACGCGCTAGCGCTCCTGTCCAGTTGGCCCGCGGCCACCGGATTCCTCATCCATCGGAGTTTCGTCGGTCTCGACGCGATAGCCTTCCTTCAGCCAACGACCAAGATCGATGTGGGCGCAGCGCTTGGAGCAGAACGGCCGGTACTCGGCGGCGACCGGCTTGCTGCAGACGGGGCATTTGGCGGCCATACGCACGGCGCGCAAGGGCGGGGTCGGTCGATCCGGCGGAGTCATCGCCCGCGAGATTTGGCCCCGCCGCGGGGGCCCGTCAACTCGACGGCCAAGAAAAAGGGGCCGTCACCGATGCCGGTGACGACCCCTTTTCTCATCCGCGGGACTAACTCAGATGCACTTGGTATCGCAGACCGAGTCTCCGCAGGTGCACATCTTCACGTCGCGCTCATCGCGGTCGAGCGCCTCGTCGAGCAATTCGTCCAGGAAGTCCTCGACGACGGCTTGCTCACTCTGTTTGGTCTTCACGTTTTCCATGGCATCACCTCTGCCCCAGGACGGGAAAATGCTACCAGCAAGTGGGCGCGCCGAACAGGGCCTACAAAGCCCCGCCAGGGGTACTCGGTGAACCGGACGCGATACTCGGTGCACTGCCTGCAGAGCCCATGAAACGGCAGCGGGGCAGCCCTGAAATCCGCTATGCTGACGGGCCGGCCCACCCGCCGAGCACAAGGGGCGTCCGACGATCTTGATGGATCTTGCCAAGCCGATCGGGTTCGGCCCCCAGTTCAACGTGCACGTGGTCGGCGACCGCGAGCTCCTGCTTCTTTCAGAGCAGCGCAGCTTTCGCCTCGTCGGCAAGCTCTATGTCGCCCTGGTTCCGTTCCTGGACGGCACGCACACGGGCGAAGAAATCATCAGCGCCTTTGCTGGACGCATCGCGCCCGATCGCCTGCGCCAGGTCCTGACGGACCTGCTCGCCAAGAGCTACGCCCACTATCTCGACAAAGCGGCGCCGGCGGCGCGCCAGGCACTGTGGGTCGAGCTCGATCTTCCGCCTGCCGAAGCCGAGCGCAACCTCGCGAACCGCTCGCTTGCCGTCATCGCTGCGACCGAGCAGGGGCCTGCCGGTGAAGGCGCTCGGCTGCTGCGCGAGGCTGCGCGCGATTCCGGCATCCCGTTGCTGGATGCCGACACGGCCGCCATCGCCGTGGTCTCGGTCGACGACTACCTGCGGGCCGACCTCAAGGAGCTCAGCGCCCGCATGCGCCGGCAAGGACGCGCGTGGATGCCCTTCAAGGCGGGCGGCGGCATGCCGATGCTGGGCCCGCTGTTTCGCCCCGCGGCCGCCCCGTGCTGGCAGTGCCTGGCCACAGCGATGATCGAGAACCGGCCGGGTGACACAGTTGTCGGCCGCCACACCGGCGTCGCGCGTCCCGCGCGCAGCTTTACGACGGCGAGCTTGCGGCTTGCCGCGAACTTCGCCGCCCTCGAGATCGCGCGGGCGCTCGGCCAATCGGCGTCGTCCACCCTGGAGCGCCACGTGCTTGCGCTCGATCTCAAGACACGCAGCGCCAGCGAGCACTTCGTGCGTGCCCAGCCCGATTGTCCGGTCTGCGGCGCGCCGCACGATCCGCTGGCCGTGCTGGAGCGCAGCAAGACGCCGCTGCGGCTTCAATCCCGGCCGGTTTCGCCGGAGGTCGATGGCGGCTGGCGCAGCCTGACGGCCGCCGAGGTCGTGCAGCGGCTCGGCTGCCATGTCAGCCCCATCGCCGGCCTGATATCGGGCCTGCAGGACCTGTCCCTCGGCGATGGCCTGCCGGTCTTTACCGCGCGGCAGGTCGGCCCGGTCGCGATCGACGTGCGCGCCAATCGCCTGGCCGGAAAGCCGGGCGGCGCCGCCGGCAAGGGCATGAGCGAGACCCAGGCGAAGGCGAGCTGCCTCGCCGAGGCGATGGAACGCTACCTGGGACACTACACCGGACGCGAGCCGCGGTTGCGGGCGTCGTGGAGCGAGGTGAAGGACTCCGCTCCGCATCCGTACGAGCTTCTGAACTTCAGCGACCACCAGTACGAGATCCGCGACTCCTGGAACGTGCACGCCACGTCTCACAATCTGATCGCCGAGCGCTTCGACGAGGTCCGGGCAATCGAATGGACGCCGGCCTGGTCGTTGAGCCACGATCGGCTGCGCTGGCTGCCGACACGCTACTGCTACTACGGCTACGTCGATTCCGCGGCGTCCGCCGAAGCCGACAACAAGTTCTGTGTCGCCAACTCCAACGGCTGCGCCTCGGGCAGCACGATCGAGGAGGCGATCCTGCAGGGCTTCTTCGAGCTGGTCGAGCGCGATGCCTGTGCGCTGTGGTGGTACAATCGCATCGCGCGGCCTGCCTTCCAGCTGTCGACGCTCGACAACCCGTTCGCGCGGCGGGTCGAGGCCTATTGTGAACGGCAGAACCGCGGCTTGCATGTCATCGACGCCACCTCCGATTTCGGCATCCCGACCGCCATCGCCATCTCCTACAACAGGACCGAGGGCAACGGCATCGTGCTCGGCCTCGGCGCCCATCTCGATGCCGAGGTCGCGATCAGCCGGGCGCTGTCGGAGGTCAATCAGATGCTGAGCCTGGACGCCGTGGCCACCAAGCGCGACCCCGGTGATCACGATGTCCCCATCCTGCGTTGGATGAAGCACAATACCCTGCAGACCGACCCGTACTGCAGGGCCGAGGGCTTCGTGCCGGCAAGCCGCTACCGGCGGCCACGGTTCGACAACCTCAAGGACGCCATCGAGCATTGCCTGCGCATCGTCGCCGAGCGCGGCCACGAGATGATCGTCCTGGATTGCTCGCGGCCCGAGATCGACTTCGCCGTGGCGCGGGTCGTCGTGCCGGGCATGCGTCATTTCTGGGCGCGCCTCGGCGCCGGGCGGCTGTACCAGACACCCGTCGACATGGGCTGGCTCGACCGGCCGCTCAGCGAGGAGGAACTCAATCCCCTCGCCTTCGTTTTCTGAGGCCTGCGAGATGGCCGGCTCGGTCCGTTTGCTCTACCGCTTTGGCGCCCGCATCCGGTCGATCGACCGGGACGGCGACCGCATCACGCTGCAGGCCGACGACCTGAAGCCCCTGACTTTCGTTGCACCAACAGCAGTTCATGCCGACGCCGTCATGGCCTTGCACGGCAAGGGCGCCACCCTGGCGGAGCTGACGAACATCGCCGGCAGCGAGACGGCGGCGGCTTACGTGGTCGACCGCTTCGCCCGGGCGCGCTTTCTGGAATGGTCGGTGACCGACGATCGCGACGTCCTGGCCGAGGTCGCAAGTCTTGCTGGCGACTACCTACCGCGAGCCGTGCCGCCACCCGGCGAACGACTGGCGCTCTGCCGGCTGGCCTGTCTGCGGCGCCATGACGGCCAGGCGATCCTCGACTCGGGTGCCGTGCGGGCGCGCGCCACCCTCAGCCGCGCCGGGATCGCAGCTCTTGCCGACAGCCTCGCTGAGCGACAGGCCGTCACGGGCGATGCGTTCGCCGCAGCCCTATGGCAGCTCGGCTTCTTCGACCTTGTCGAACCGCAGGAGAGCGATGCTCGACGCACCTGGCAGTTCGCCGACCTGATGCTGCACGAGGCGAGCCGCTTCAATCGCGACCAGCCTCTCGGGGCCACCTATCGTTTTAAGGGAGGGATGGCGCCGCCACCGGCCATCAAGCCCACGCCGCCCGGAGAGCGCATCGAGCTGCCGCCGGTCGACGTCGCAGAGTTCGCCGCGACCAGCCGGCCGCTCGATGCCGTGCAGGCGCGCCGCCGCTCGATCAAGCATTACGCCGCACGGCCGATCTCGCTGGGCCAAATGAGTGCATTCCTCTGGCGCGTCGGTCGCACGACAGGCCACCGCGGCGCCGGCGACGACACCGTGATCTCCCGGCCCTACCCTTCGGGGGGCAGCCTCAACGAACTGGAACTGTACCTCGCCGTGCGGCGATGCGAGGGCCTGGTGCCCGCTGTCTATCACTACGACAGCCACGTCCACGTGCTCACGCGGCTGGCCCGCTCGACCGCGGCCGCCGGACGGATCATCGAGCGATCGGCGCAGGCAATGGCCCTGCCGGCCGAGGCCCAGCGACCCGACCTCACGATCGTCATCAGCTCGCGGCTGCCGCGCGTGGCCTGGAAGTATGACGCTGTCGCCTACCGGCTCAGCCTCCTGAATGTCGGCGTCGTCTTCGAGCTGATGTATCTCGTGGCGACCGACATGGGCCTGGCGCCCTGCGCCAATGGCAGCGGCAATTCGCGGCCGCTGCAGGAAGTGCTGGATGGCGACCCATTCGAGGAGGCCGCCATCGGCGAGTTCTGTCTCGCCTTGCCGGCGAGCCGCTGAACTCTACGGGCTCTTGGCCGGCGGCGTGCTGCGGTTGAAGATCGGCGGCATCTTCGAGAGATCAGGCAGCGGTGACGCGTCGCCGGCGACAGGTGGCACCGGTGGCACGTTCTCGGTCGGCGCTCGCGTAATCTCGCTGCCCAGGATCAGCGGAAGCTGGTCCTTGTTGCCGCCGACGATGACGACCTTGGTGTTGGGCGACTTGGACAGCTCCACCGTCGCCTCGATGCCGCGCCAGGTCAGCAGCTTGTCGGTGAGCGAGTTCTGGATCACGGCGTAGAAGTTGCGCAAGCCGATCGCCTCGATGCGTAGCCGTTCGGCCTCCTTGCGCTGGCTGTCGAGAATATACTCGTAGCTCGCCGCACGCTGCTGCTCGGAGAGCTTGCGCTCGATGGCGGCGACGAGCTTGTCGGGCAGTTTCATCATCATGATAGCGACATCGGAGTATTCGAACAGGCGCGCTTCCGGCGTCGAACGCATGTACGCCAGCAGCTCAGCCTGCAGCTTGTCTGCGTCGATCGTGTAGAGGTCATGGGAATTGTAGCGCGCGATGGTACGGCGCATCGCGGCCATCGAGACGGGCCGGATCACGCGGTCGGCGTAGTCCAGCCCGACATCCGCGACCAGCCGACCCGCTTCGGGCGATTTGACGTGGTAGAGCGTCGTCGCCTCGATGCCGACCTGCATGCCCTCGGCGCTGACGGCCACCATGGTGAACTTCAGCGGCTGCAGGCGCGTTTCGACCGGGTACATGGTGTTCCACGGCAGCTTGACGACGAGACCCTCGTTGTAGACCGCCCCGGTCTCCGTACCGCCGCCGAACAGTCGGTACAGCACGCCGACATGGCCCGGCGGGATGCGGACCAGAACGGTGTTCCAGAGAAGAAGGATCGCGAGGCCGACGGTCAGCACGGCGCCGACGGTGAGCGACACGAAACTGCTGCCGTAGCGCCGCGCCTGGGACGGCTGGCTGGCGCCTGCTGTGTTGGTCATGGTGCCTTGCCCCCTCGCTCGAATTTGCCGTCGCGCATCACCAGAACCTCGTCGGCGACGTCGAAATATCGTTCATCATGGCTGATCACGATCAGCGTCTTACCGCGCGCCTTCAGCGCGGGCAGCAGCTCACGATAGTAGCGTCCGCGGAACTCGGGATCCTGATCGGAGCTCAACTCGTCAAGCACGTAGATCGGCCGATCTTCGAGCAGTGCCACGATGAAGGCCAGCCGCTTGCGCTGGCCGGTCGACAGCGCCGTCGTGCTGAACGCGCCGTCAGCGAACTTGATCCTGTTTTCGAGCCCGAAATCGGTCAGCAGGCTCCCGACACGCGCCGGGTCGGCCGCGGCCAGGCCATAGAGGCGATCGAAGAGGTGGAAGTCGGCATAGACGGCGGAGAACAGGCCGCGATAGGCCTGGACGTTGTGATAACCGACCGCGGCCCCGTTCCACAGGATCGCGCCCGAGTCCGGCGCGTAGAGCCTGGTCAGAACGCGGGCGAAAGTCGACTTGCCGCTGCCGTTGCCGCCGACGATAAAGATCATCTTGCCCGGCCCGAGCTCGAGGCTGCAGGGCCCCAAGGTGAAGGCCGAGCCGGCGGGGCCGGGATAGGTGTAGGTGACGTTCTGCAGCGAGAGCGTCTCGAAGCCGGCGGTCCCGTCCGATGCCGCGGCGGGCTGCTCGCGCACCGACGCGACGAGGCTCGCCTCGAGTGCATCGACGTTTTCGAGGGCGAGGTTGGCGCGCGTAAGCAGCGGCACGATCCGCGTGATGCTGTCCAGCGTGGTGAACAGGAACATCACCGAATAGACGATCTTCACCGCCATCCGAACGTCTTCGAGATAGGGCGGCAGGACAAAGACAGCCGAGCCGAGCAGCGCGTAGAACACGGCGTAGCCCGCGCTCAAGCCGCGGCTGAACGCGCGCGCGGCCAGGACGTTCTTGTGCTCGGCGTCGTCGGAGGCGCGCGCGAGATATCCCTTCTCGAGCTCGTCGCCGCGCGGGCTGTGCAGCTTGACCTCCTTGAAGCCGTACAACAGGTGGCCGAGCAGTTCGAAGAAACGTGCATCAGCGGTCTTGGCCTCGATCAACGCAGCGCGGCCCCTTTGCTGGTTGAGGCCGTAGAAATAGGCCCAGGCGGACAACAGGATGCCGATCACCAGGAAGGCAATCAGCGACAGCAGCGCGACATAGACCGCGGCAAAGGCGAGCGCGACCGCCGCCGTCAGAGACAGGATGATGTTGCCGGCCGAGTTGGCGATGGTCGTCGTCTCGCGCGCGATCGTGTCGTAGACGCGCACCGGGCCGATCTGCTCGATGCCGGCGAGCTCGCTGCGCCGCACGAGGTCGGCGACCCGAAGGCGGATGCGGCCGACAGCCCGTTCGCCGACCTGGGCGGCGAGATTGAGGGCGTAGACCTGCAGGCTGATCACGGTGAGGGCGGCGAGCGCGAAGACCAGGAAGAGCTGCCAATCCAGCTCCATGCCGGGGCGGATATCGGCGACCGTGTTCACGATGGCGACCATCACCACCATCGCGGCAGCCGAAACGGAGACACTCCCCAGGAGGCGCCACCCCTGGCCCCCCGCTTCTGCCATGAGAAAGCGGATATACTTCAATATGACCTGCCCCGGGCGCCCATCATTGGCCCGGCGGACCGCTTGTCAATCGATGCCTCGATGAATGGGGCTCTTTACTTGGTCAACCAGCCAGCCGCCTTCGATCAGGCGCTCCCGAGTCGGTTGATGATCGAGGATGCCCGCTTCCTTCAACAATCTGAGAGGGTGCCGTGCCGGCGGCCGCATGCCCTTGGCGCAATCGGAAGGCGGACCGTACGCCAACGTCACCGCCTCCGTGGCGATGCGGGTGCTGTCATCGCCTGTGAAACCAATGCCCTCGAGGATGCGCAGGTCGAGGTGCCGCTGGAAGCCGGGATTGAGGAAAGCGTCGAGAAACCCGGGGAGCACCTGGCCCAAGGCAGTCCGCGCGTCCTCTCCGCTTGCTTCCCAGAGATGGCGCATGAGATGGCGGAAGAAGACCTGATGGCGGCCCTCGTCGACCAGGTGCTCGCGCAAGATGAAATGAAAAGGGCTGTCCGACACCGTGTCCTTCGAAACGCCGAACAGCTCCTCGGTCACGAAATGCTCGGCAATGCAGAGCGCCATTGTCTCCGCGCTGCGCTGCAGCCCGTCGGGGGCCGCGGCATGGATGAAGGCCACGGCGGCATACAGGGGCGGCCGTGCGTCGTCGGCCGCCACCGCCGGAATGCCGCTGAGACGCTCGATGTCGGCGACGAACTCGCGCGCGACATAGGCGTGATAGAGCTCATCGGTACCGATGGTCAGCGCGACCTGGCGTGCCGCGCCCGGCAAGGGCACACCGGCGCCCTCGCGCGCCAGCCGGCTGCACAGCTCGGCCACGACGTCGGCCTCGATGCCGGCGATCGCCTCCTGCGCGGCGCAAGCGGTCTGGACGGCGATCCGACGACGCGCCTCCTCACCCAGCGCGACGATTTCCGGGTGTTTCAGGATCGGCATCAGGAGGGCGGGATACAATTCCTTCGACACCGCATCGGCGGTGAGCCGATAGCGTTGCCGGGCGCGCACCGTGGCGCGCTGGTCCCACTCCTGGAGGTAGCCTTCGGCGTACTTGCCGATATCGACGGCCACGCTCAGTCCCCCGGCCTCTCCAGCGCTTCGAGCTGGGCGGCCAGCGTCGCGCCGCGCCGGGCGCGCGTCAACTCGAAGTGGCCAAGCCGGGTGAAGCCGTAGAGCTGGGTCGGCACCGGATCCCCGGCGAGCGCTTCGGCAAGCGCCGCCTGCACCTTGTCGCGGTCGTAGGTGCTGCGCATGGTGACGAAGTCGATCACGACGGCGCCCGCGATGTTGCGCAGGCGGAGCTGCTGGGCGATCGCCGGTGCCGCTTCCAGATTGACCTCGACCGGCCGGCGCGGCGCGCGGCCCTGGCGGCCGCCGGCACTGCCGCTGTCGACGTCAACGGCGGTCAGGGTCTCGCCCGGCTCGAACAGCACTTCAACGCCGCTCTCCAGCACGATGCGCGGGGCGAGCGCGGTGTCGATCTGGCCTTCGACGTCGTCGATGTCGAAGGCAGGCATCGGCCCGTTGTGCCAGCGCACGCGGATCTTCTCGCCCAGGCGATCCATCTCGTCCTGCAGGGCGCGCGCCATGCCGCGCTCGTCGAGGATCACTTCCTCCAGCGAGGCGCCGTGATCGCGCAGCGCACGGGCGATCGGATCGCGCTCGCCCGCAATGCGCGCCGACAGGTCGGCCGGCGGCTGGGCAGAGAACGCTTGGCTGCGGATCGCCTCCCAGCGCTCCATGATCTGGACGGCATCGGCGCGCAGAACCTCAGGGCCCGCACCGGCGGCTGCCGTGCGCAGCACGATGCCCCCTTCCAACAACTCCTCGACATGGCCGCGCAGGCGATCGCGCTCGCTTTCGCCTTCGATGCGGCGCGAAAAGCTGACGCCCGAGCCGACCGGGTGATAGACGAGGTAGCGGCCGGTGACGGCGACGTTCATCGATACCCGCGGCCCCTTCTCGCCCTCGCCGTCATTGCGCACCTGCACCAGGAGCGGTGCGCCCGGCGGCGGCCAGTCGTCGACGCCGGCGCGATCCTCGACGCGCAGGAACCCCGACCGGCCAATGCCGATGTCGACGAAGGCGGCGTCGAGCTCGGGCATCACCCGCTCGAGCCGGCCCAGGAACACGCTCTCGACGCGCGTCGGCTGATCGCGGCGCACGATCTGCAGCTCGACTAGGCGGCCGCCGGCGACCAGCGCCATCAGGAAGGCGTTGGGCATGACGTGGCAGATCAGGCGGTCGATGCGGCTCATGCGACGGCCTTCAGGAGGCCCATCGTCTCGTAGAGCGGCAGGCCGACGACGTTGCTGTAGGAGCCGGAGATGAAGCTGACGAAGCGAGCGGCGCGGCCCTGGATGGCATAGCCGCCGGCCTTGCCGCGCCATTCGTCGCTTTGGATGTAGTCGTCGATCTCGGAAGGCTGGAGCCGCTTGAAGCGGACCACCGTCTCGACCAGCCGCGCCCTCACCGCTCCAGTTGGCGCGCCGACGGCGACGCCGCCCAGCACGCGATGGCGGCGGCCCGACAGCAGGTCGAGGCAGGCGCGCGCTTCGGCCTCGGTCTCCGCCTTGGCCAGGATGCGCCGGCCGCAGACCACGACGCTGTCGGCCGCCAGCACGACCGCGCCCGGATGACGGCCGGCCACGGCGGCGAGCTTGGCCTTGGCCATGCGCAACGCGTAGGCGCGCGGCAGCTCTCGCGGTCCGGGCGTCTCGTCGATATGGGCGGGATCGATCTTGGCAGGCTCGATTCCCACCTGGCGCAGCAGGTCGAGCCGACGCGGCGAGGCGGAAGCGAGGACCAGCGGCGGGATCGGCTGGGCGCTCAACGCCTACTTGAAACGGAAGGTGATGCGGCCCTTGGACAGGTCATAGGGCGTCATCTCGACGGTGACGCGGTCGCCTGCCAGCACGCGGATGCGATTCTTGCGCATCTTGCCCGAGGTATGGGCGAGGATCGTGTGATCGTTGTCGAGCTTCACCCGGAACATCGCATTGGGCAGCAGCTCGGCCACCACTCCGGTGAATTCGATGAGGTCTTCTTTGGCCATCCGGCCTCCGGTTGGAGCATTGAGGATTAAAGCGGCCGGAAAATGGGCTGCGGGAGGGGTTTAGTCAACTCGACCGGGGGATTGCTTTAACTGCGTCCGCCCTTCTCAGCGAGCCCGGCCTCCCTTATACAAGGCGCGGCTGCGGACGCCCGGGGAAGGAAGGACCAGTCTCAATGAACGCACAGCAGACGTGCAGCCTTCTCGCTGCCGCCCTGATCCTGGCCTCCGGATCCGTTCTTGCCCAGATGCCGACGCCCGCTCCGGCAGCGCCGACGGCTGCAGCGGCGGCACCCAAGACGATCGGCGTGCCGACCAACAGGCGATACTCGACGGCGCTGATCGTGCTCAACGCCAAGGGCGGCAAGTTGGAAGGCGACAAGCTGATCCTCGACGGCGTGCAGCCGACCGCGACCTTGTTCACCAGCCGGCCCGTCCGCACGGTCGGCCACATGGCGACGCCGGAGATGGTCGAAATCTGGCGCACCGGCAGCTTCGCCAAGGACCCGCCCAACGCCACGGCCTCGGTGTTCAGCAAGGACGGTTCGTCGGTCGCCGACGTGGTGGTCGTGCTGAAGGCGGCCAAGCTCGACGGCGAGAAGCTCACCTTCGACGTCCAGGTGCTGGAAGGCAACCTGGGCAAGGCCGACGGGCCTGCCTCGGTGTTCATCGACACGATCTGGTTCGGCATGGGCTCCAACGGCTTCACCTACTACGGCACCAGCCAGACCACCGGCGGCGAGACGCCCAACATCGGCGACCCGCACGGCACCTCGACGTTCAGCGGCTGGTCGAACCCCTCGCCCACCCATCCCTACGTGCCGCCGCCGCGCGACTACGGCACCGCCGTCGGCGCACCGCCGCCGCCCGACGTCGATCCGCGCTATCAGCAGCGCTACAACCAGCCGACCTGCGGCCGGCCCCCGCTGCTGCCGTGCTACTGAGGCCCGCCATGAACCGCATCCGTTTCCTGGCAATCATCGCCGCAGTTGCCCTGCCGATCGCAGCCTCGCTGCCGGCTGTTGCGCAGACTGCCCCTCCGGGCGCACCCAAGGTCATCGGCCAGCCGCAGCAGCCGCGCGTCGTGCCGTCGATGATTGTGCTCAACGCCAAGGGCGCCAAGCTCGGCGGCGGCAAGCTCGTGCTCGAGGGCGTGTCGCCCAACGCCATCATCTTCGCCGACCGGCCAGTGCGTTCGGCAGGTCATGCGCTCACCGCGCACCTCCTCGAAGAGTGGAGCGGCAACGACAGTTTCGCCAAGACGCCGCCCAACGCCACGGTGTCGGTGCTGATGAAGGCCAAGGCCGCGGTGGTCGATGCCGTCGTCGTGCTGAGGGCGCCCAAGCTCGAGGGCGACAAGCTCACCTTCGACGTCGACGTGCTGGAAGGCGATCTCGCGGGTGGCGATGGTGCCGCGTCCGTCTTCATGGACATCATCAACCTGCCGATGGCGCGCCGCACGTCTCATCGTGGCGCGTGGTATCACGGCACCAACTAAACTTACGTCGTACTTACGCTGAGCGCTGCACGCATGGACTCTGCCATGCGCGCAGCGACGCGTGCCCGGCACATTTCAATCACAATCCGGACGAAAGCTCCTCGCGCTTTGTAACCGAGGAGTAGTCCAGTGAATCGTACGCATATCACGCTCAGCCTGCTTGGCCTCTGCATCGCTTCTGCATCCGCCGCTCAGGCGCAGTCCGTTCCACTCGCCGGTACCGGCGTATCGACCGCCACTCAGAACTACAACGCCATGCCGCCGCTTGCGCGCGACCCCAAGGGCACGACCGCGCCGCAGAACGGCACCGCCGAGGAAGCCTACGTGAAGGACCACATCCGGGCGGCCGGCTACACCGGCGTCAACAGCCTGATGCGCGACAATGCCGGCACCTGGCACGCGCTGGCCTACAAGGGCCAGGCCGATGTCGAGGTTGCGCTCGACCTGACCGGCCACATCACCGAGTCCGCTCACCAGTAACGTTCTAGACGGACGGCCCTGAAGGCGCGCCAAAGCGCATCTTCAGGCGCGCCATCAGCTGGTCGCGCATGCGACGATAGGCATCGAGCCGCATCTCGCGTGAGCCCTCGACGGCGCTGGGGTCGGGCACCGGCCAGTACTCGACCTCAGCTGCCGTGCCGCGCGTGACTTCCAGCGCCTGGTGATGGGCCTCGGGCGACAGCGTCACGATCAGGTCGAAGGAACTGGGATCGACGTCGTCGAACGTCTTGGCGTGATGGCGATGGACGTCGATGCCGACCTCGTCGAGGGCGGCCGCGACGAAGCCGTCGACGTTGCTTGCCCGCACGCCGACCGAATCGATGTACGACGCCTGGCCGTAGAGTCGCTTGGCCAGCGCCTCGGCCATGGGCGAGCGCACGGAATTCTCGCTGCAGGCGAACAGCACGCTGGCGGGAAGGCCGTTCATCATAGCTTGATGTGCAGAGCGCAGATCAGGGTGAACAGCCGGCGCGCCGTGTCGAGATCGACCTCGATCTTGCCGTCGAGTCGCTCGCGCAAAAGCTCGGAGCCCTCGTTGTGCAGGCCACGCCGGCCCATGTCGAGCGCCTCGATCTGCGAGGGGCTGAGCTTCTTGATGGCGACGTAGTAGCTCTCGCAGATCAGGAAGTAGTCCTTCACCACCTTGCGGAAGGGCGTCAGCGACAACACGATGTCGCGCAGCTTGTTGTCGTCGGCATCGCGCACGTCGAACACCAGACGCTGCTCGAAGATGCCGATGTGCAGGCGATATGGACCGGGCGTGCCGCCGACCAGCACGAAGTCGTTCTCCTCGATGAGATCGAACAGCGCCACCGCCCGCTCGTGCTCGACTTCCGGCGAACGGCGCGCCACCGACTCTTCGTCGAGCGCGATGTCGATGATGCGGCGCGCTTTGTCGGGCACCGGTTTCAGCCGCGGCGATTGAGCCGGATCGACACCGACCGGCCGTGCGCTCCCAACCCTTCGGCCTCGGCGAGCGCCAGTGCCGCCGGCCCCAGCTCGGCCAGCGCCGCGGGCGTGCAGGCGACCAGCGAGGTGCGCTTGAGGAAGTCGCTGACCCCGAGCCCGCCCGAGAAGCGCGCCGCGCGCGAGGTCGGCAGCACGTGGTTGGTGCCGGCGACATAGTCGCCGATCGCCTCGGGCGTGTGGCGGCCGATGAAGATCGCGCCGGCGTGCCGGATACGGCCGGCCAGCGCCTCGGCAGGGGCCGCTTCCATCGCGAGCTCGACATGCTCGGCGGCGATGCGATCGGCGATCGGCGCCGACGCCAAAAGGTCGGGCACAAGGATGATGCAGCCATTGTCGCGCCAGCTCGCACCCGCGATGTCGGCGCGCGCCATGCCGGAAAGCTCGGTCTCGACGGCCGCGGCCACGCGATCGGCGAAGGCGGCATCGTCGGTGATCAGGATCGACTGCGAAGAGGCATCGTGCTCGGCCTGGGACAGAAGATCGGCAGCGATCCAGGCGGGATCGTTCTGCCTGTCGGCGACAACCAGGATCTCCGATGGGCCAGCGATGAGGTCGATGCCGACCTGGCCGAACACGCGCCGCTTGGCGGCCGCGACATAGGCGTTGCCCGGACCGGTGACCTTGTCGACCGGCACGATCGATTGCGTGCCGTAGGCCAGCGCGGCCACGGCCTGGGCACCGCCGATGCGCCAGACCTCGTCGGCGCCGGCGATCTCGGCCGCCAGCATCACCAGCGGATTGAGCACGCCGCCCGGCGTCGGCACGACCATGACGATGCGGGCCACGCCCGCCACCTTGGCCGGCACGATGTTCATCAGCACCGAGGACGGATAGGCGGCGAGGCCACCCGGCACATAGACGCCGACCGACTCGAGCGGCCGGTAGCGGGCGCCGAGCCGCGTGCCGGTGGCATCGGTGAAGTCGACGTCCTTGGGCAACAGCGCGCGATGGAAGGCTTCGATGCGCCGGGCGGCGAAGGCGAGCGCGTCGCGCTGGGCCGCCGGTACATTGGCTGCCGCCGCCCGCCGTTCTGTATCGGACAGACGCAGGTTCGAAAGCTCAGCCCCGGGCCAATCGAATTTCCGCGTGTAGTCGACGACGGCTTCATCGCCGCGCGTGCGCACGTCAGCGATGATGTCGGCCACGACGCGATCGACGTTCTCGTCGGTGTCGCGATTGCGCCCCAGGAAGGCCGAAAAGTCCTTTTCGAAGCCCGGCGCCGCGGCGTCGAGCCGTTTAGGCGGCACGGGAGATCTCGCGGAAGCGGTCGACCCAGCGACCGATCCGCTCCGGCTGGGTCTTCAGCGCAGCGCGATTGACGATGAAGCGCGAGGTGATATCGGCGATGTGCTCGACCTCGACCAGGCCGTTTTCCTTCAGCGTGCGGCCAGAATCGACGAGATCGACGATGCGATGGCTCAGTCCGAGCGACGGCGCCAGCTCCATCGCGCCGGAGAGCTTCACGCATTCTGCCTGGACGCCGCGTGCGGCGAAGTGGCGGCGCGTCACCTCGGGATACTTGGTGGCGATGCGCACGTGGCTCCAGCGCCGCGGATCGTCGCTGCCTGCCATCTCGACAGGTTCGGCGACGGCCAATCGGCAGTGGCCGATATTGAGATCGATCGGTGCATAGATCTCGGGATAGTCGAACTCCATCAGCACGTCGCCGCCGGCGATGCCGAGATGGGCGGCGCCGAAAGCCACGAACGTCGCGACGTCGAAGGAGCGCACGCGGATGATGTCGAGGTCGGGATGGTTGGTGGTGAAGCGCAGCTGGCGCGCCTCCGGATCGGCGAAGGCGGCCTCGGGCTCGATGCCGGCGCGCGCGAACAGGGGCGCCGCTTCCTTCAGGATGCGACCCTTGGGCAGCGCCAGAATAAGCTTCTCGTTGGGCTCGCTCGACACGACAGTTGCTCCAGTAACGAATGCCCGCCCTTCAGCGGTCATTCGACCGGATGGGCGGGCTTCCACGGGGTGGCCCAAGGCTCCCCGACATCCCCCAAATGGCACGCAAGCCGGCCGATTTCCAGCCGTATGGCCCGGCCTGCGGCGAACCGCAGCGTGACTGAACGGTCGTTTTCCTGCGCCACCGCCAGCAGTTCGAGCATGCGGTCGGGTTGGTCGAGCGGGACGTCGTGATGGCGGACGGCCGTCACCTCGTTGAAAACAAGGGCGGAATGGGTGCGCGAATGGGCGGCCTCGACGCTCGGGTCGGCCTCCCATCGGAAGCGGTTCAAAAGCAGAACGAAGCGCTTCTCGTCCTTGAAGTAGGCGCAGTCGCGCACCGCGACCAGCGCGTCCTGGACCGCCGCCGATATGACGTCGAGGTCGTCCGCGTCCAGCGCCGAGAGTTTCAGCCCGCTCATCATCCCTTCAGCCGCTCGATGTCGGCGCCGCAGGCGGCGAGCTTCTCCTCGAGACGCTCGTAACCGCGATCCAGATGATAGAGCCGGTTCACCACCGTGTCGCCTTCGGCCGCAAGGGCCGCAATGGCAAGCGACACCGAGGCGCGCAGGTCGGTCGCCATGACCTCCGCGCCGCGCAGCTTCGGCACCCCGCGCACCAGGGCCGACTCGTGATGGATGGTGACGTTGGCGCCCATGCGCGAGAGCTCGGGCACGTGCATGAAGCGGCTCTCGAACACCGTCTCGGTGATCATCGAGGCGCCCTCGGCGCGCGTCATCAGCGCCATCATCTGCGCCTGCAGGTCGGTCGGGAAACCGGGATAGGGCTCGGTCATGACGTCGACGCCGGTCAATGCGCCGTTGGTGCGCTGCACGCGCAGGCCCTTCTCGGTCTTCTCGAGCGTGACGCCGGCCGCGCGCAAGGTCTGCACCGCCGATTCGATCAGGTCGAGCCGACCGCCAACAAGTTCAACATCGCCTGCCGTCATGGCGACCGCCATGGCGTAGGTGCCGGTCTCGATGCGGTCAGGGATGACGCGATGCGAGGCTTCCTTGAGCGAGCGCACGCCCTCGATGGTCAGCGTCTCGGTGCCGATGCCGCGCACCGGCACGCCCATGCTTTGCAGGCACTCGGCGAGGTCGGTGATCTCGGGCTCGCGCGCGGCGTTGTCGAGCACGGTCGTGCCCTTGGCGAGGGAGGCCGCCATCATCAGGTTTTCGGTGGCACCGACCGACACCTTGGGGAAGGTGAAGCGCGCGCCCTTCAACCCCTTGGGCGCCTTGGCGACGAGGTAGCCGCCGTCGATGTCGATCTCGGCGCCCATCGTCTTCAGCCCGGCGATATGCAGGTCGACCGGGCGCGCACCGATGGCGCAGCCGCCGGGCAGCGACACGCGGGCCTGGCCCTCGCGCGCCAGCAGCGGACCCAGCACCAGCACCGAGGCGCGCATCTTGCGCACGATGTCGTAGGGCGCCGTGGTCGAGGCGATCTTGCCGGCCTGCAGGGTGAGCGTCGTGCCGCGGTCGTGGCCGTTCTCGCCAGGACCGGCGGTCACCTCCACGCCATGCTGCTTCAGCAGTTGGATCATGGTGGTGATATCGGCGAGCCGCGGCACGTTGTGCAGCGTGAGCTTGCGGTCGGTCAGCAGCGCCGCGACCATCAGCGGCAGCGAGGCGTTCTTCGAGCCGGAGATGCGGATCTCGCCCTTGAGCTGGCGGCCGCCCTTGATGCGGAGTCGGTCCATGGTCCCTCCTTCCGTCAGATCTTCGGCAGGGTGACGCCGCGCTGGCCCTGATACTTGCCGGCCTTGTCGCGGTAGGAGGTCTCGCAGGGCTCGTTGCCCTGCAGGAACAGGAACTGCGCGGCGCCTTCGTTGGCATAGATGCGCGCCGGCAAGGGCGTGGTGTTGGAGAATTCCAGCGTGACGTGGCCTTCCCACTCGGGCTCCAGCGGCGTCACGTTCACGATGATGCCGCAGCGCGCATAGGTCGACTTGCCGACGCAGATCACCAGCACGTCACGCGGGATGCGGAAATATTCTACGGTGCTCGCCAACGCGAAGGAATTGGGCGGGATGATGCAGACGTCGGCCGTGCGGTCGACGAAGCTGTTGGCCGCGAAGTTCTTGGGGTCGACCACGGCCGAATCAACGTTGGTAAAGATCTTGAAGTTGCGGCCCACGCGCGCGTCGTAGCCGTAGGACGAGAGCCCATAGGAGATCACGCCGTCGCGCTTCTGCGCGTCGACGAAGGGCTCGATCATGCCCTTCTCCTGCGACATGCGGCGGATCCAGCGATCGGAGAGGATGGTCATTTGCGGGGGCTTTTGGCGGGCTGAGCTTCGGTCTTGGCGTCCTCGCGGACACGCGCCTGCGCCTTACGACGCCTGAGGTTTTCCCGCAAGGCGGCCGCCAACCTTTCGCTGCGCCCACCATCGTGAGGGGCGTTCTTCTCCGGGGCGGGTTTCGAAGCGGCAGTCATGGCCGACAGGATACACCATTTGATGACGGGGAGGGCGCAAGGCTAGTGTGGCGCTTCATGTTCGAGTTCTCTTTTGTCTGGCCCTACATGGGCCTCGGCGCGGCGCTTCTCCTGGCTCTGCTGCTCTGCACTGACGCTCTGCGCAGCGACCTCACGGTGTCGCGCTGGCGAGACCTCGTCTGGCTGGCCTGGTTGGGCATGCTGGCCTACCTGATCCACCAGTTCGAGGAGCACGGCATCGACCTGCGGGGTGCGACCTACGCCTTCCGCGGCGAGATGTGCCGGAACATGGGCCAACCCGACGTCCAGACCTGCCCGATCCCCTTCTCCTTCGTCAACGCCGTCAACATAACCTGCGTCTGGGTGTTCGGCCCCGTGACGGCGCTGCTCGGCCGACGCTGGCCAGGGTTCGCGCTTGCCTTCTTCGCCATCCCCTTCGTCAACACCCTCATCCACCTCATCCCCGTCGTAGCGCACGGCGCCTACAATGCCGGCCTGTTGACGGCGCTCGTCTTCTTCGTGCCACTGTCGCTGTGGGCCTTCCACGTCGCCCTCTCCCGCTACCAGCTGGGCTGGCGCGCCGTCATCGCCACCATCGTCGCCGGCATCGTCTTTCACGCGATCATGATCGGCTCGCTGCCCGTCTTCCTCGCCGGCGGCATCGGCGTGTTCGTGCTCGACGCGATCCAGGTGATCAATCCGGCCCTCATCCTCCTCATCGTGATGTATCTCGGGCGTCGGCGAGCGATGCCGGCACCCTGACCGGCATATCCAAAAGCATCTGGGCGAAGGCCTTGGCCAGCGGGTCGGCCTTGAGCGAGGCCATGCCGCCGCCGCCCAGCGCCTGGCGCAGCAGGAAGTTGAATCCGTGGATGCCGGGCAGCCGCCAGCGCGTGACCTTGCCCTGGATGCGATGGGCGAAGTATTTGGCAACCGCTTCCTCCGTCACCTCGGCATCAAGGATCGGCTCGTACTCCGGGCGACGCGCGAAGATGCCGATATTGGCGTTGTCGCCCTTGTCGCCCGAGCGACCGTAGGCAAGCGCCACCAGCGGGACTGTCTCGGTCGCCGCGTTGGGACCGGTGGTCGGCAACGGCGGCGCAGGCGGCGCCTCGGCCGGCAGGTCGCCAGCCGCGAAGCCACCGCTCTTCGCGGCGCGTTCCATCGTGATGCTGCGGCCGTCCATCTCGATCGTCACCGGCACCTGGGTCTTGGGCACCAAGCAGGAGAACATGCGGATCACCGGTGAGGGCGAAGCGCGGCCGGCGCCGAAGCTGCCGGTCATGCCGACCACGCCGCCGGTCGCCATCGGCGCGATCTCGCGGCCGAGCAGGCCCAGCGCCTCCTTCTGATCGTGCTTGGCCGCGATCTTGACCACCACCTCGCGACTGTCCTGGGTGCGCGCATGCGGCCCGTAGGTCGCCTCGCCGCCGATGATCTCGATGCTGAGGTCGCGGTAGTCGCCCATGTTCTTCTCGCGGAACATGCGGCGCGTCTTCTTGATGATGGCATCGGCGCTCGCCTGGCCCTTGGCCACCGCCTCGCGTCCGCCCAGCATGAAAATGGTGCTGAGCTTGTAGCCGTCGGGCCACGTGGTCGAGACCTTGTAGGTGTCGGTTGGCGGCCGGCCCTTGGCGCCCGTCACGCGCACGCGGTCCTTGCCGACCTGGACATAGGTCGCCTGGGTGAAGTCACAGACCACGTCGGGCACCATGTAGGCGCGCGGATCGCCGATCTCGTAGAGCATCTGTTCGGCCACCGTGGCCGTGGTGATCAGGCCGCCGGTGCCCTCGGGCTTGGAGAGCACGAACGAGCCGTCGGCTGAAACCTCGGCGATTGGAAAGCCCATCTCGTCGTAGTCGGGCACCAGCCGCCAGTCGGTGAAGTTGCCGCCGTTGCACTGCGCGCCGCATTCGATGATGTGGCCGCAGAGCGTGCCGGCCGAGAGCCTGTCGTGATCATCCATGGTCCAACCAAAGGCATGGATCAGCGCACCCAGGGTCACCGCCGAATCGACGCAGCGCCCGGTGATCACCACGTCGGCGCCCTCGGCGAGCGCGCGGGCGATCGGGAAGCCGCCGAGATAGGCGTTCATGCTGACGATCTTTGCCGGCAGCTCAGCATCCGTATCCATCTCACGGATGTCGAGCCCGCGCAGCTCGTCGACCCGCGGCAGCAGGTCGTCGCCCAGCACGACCGCCACCTTGAGCGTCACGCCGGCCGCCTCGCAGGCTTTCAGCACGGCATCTCGACAGGCCTGCGGGTTCACGCCGCCCGCATTGGTCACGACCTTGATCTTCTTCACCGCGATCTCGCGCGCCAGCGGCGCCATCACCACCTGCACGAAATCCGTGGCGTAGCCCAGCTGCGGATTGCGCAGCTTCTGCGCCGCCATGATCGACATGGTGACTTCGGCGAGATAGTCGCTCACCAGGTAGTCGACGTTGCCGTGGCGCACGAGCTGGATGGCGGCAGTCTCGGTGTCGCCCCAGAAACCGGAATGGCAACCGATGCGGACGGTCTTGTTCGTCCCTTGGGCCATGGCTACTTCCTGTTGCGATTGACGAACGCGCCCATGCGCTCGATGTGCTCACCCTCGGCGACCGACTGGGCGAAGGCGTCGATGCCGGCCTGTACCGCCTCGTCGAGCGACAGCCGCTCCCAGCGCCGCATCAGCCGCTTCTGCGCCCGCACCGCCTTGGGCGTGCCCTCGACGATCGAGGCGACGCAGCGTTCGACCGCCTCGCCGATCTTCGCCACCGCCACGACCTGCTCGACCATGCCCCAACGATCGGCCGTCGCGGCGTCGATGTTCTCCGCCGTCAGCAGCAACCACGAGGTGCGGCCCCAGCCGATCAGCCGTGGCAGCAGGGCCGCCTCGACCACCGACGGCACGCCGACCTTGACCTCGGGCATGCCGAAGAAGGCGTTGTCGGCGGCGATGCGCATGTCGCAGGCCGCCGCCACTTCCAGACCGGCGCCCAGCGTGTAGCCTTCCATGCGGCAGATCACCGGCACGGGGCAGTCGCGGATGGCCTGGCAGAGCTTGTGGACGCTGGTGATGAAGGCCCGCCCGTCCTCGGAACTCTTCATCCCGGCCATGTGATTGATATCGGCGCCGCCGATGAAGGCCTTGCCGCCGGCGCCCGAAAGCACGACGACGCGCAGGTCGTCCTCGCGTGCCAGGCCCAGGAATGCCTCGGTGAGGTCGAGCAGTGCCGGCGGATTGAGCGAATTGAGCTTGCGCGAATTGTCGAACACGACGTTGGCGACCGTACCGGCCGGCCGGCGGTCCCAGGAAATGTCGACCTTGTGCACGCCTGACGCCATGACGTTTCGCTCCGTGGCCCTTTGTCGATGGGGGAATTTCATCTATTAGAGCCCCCCAGCGAGCCTTCACAAGAGCCACCCGGATGCCCGATTCCATCGACCTCGGCAGCTACTCTGTCTTCGTGCCGCCCGATCCCTTCGAGGATCATGTCGGGCCGTTCTACTACCGCATCCAGGGCGACGCGCGGCAGGCCGGCAGCGTCCATTGCGTGCTGCCGACCGAGGCGCGCCACGGCAACTACGCCGGCGGCGTGCATGGCGGCGCGACGCTCACCTTCGCCGACTACGCGCTCTGCCTGGTCGCCGGGCGCGCCGCCGACGGCGGCACCAACACCGCCTTCGCCGTGACCGTAAGCATCGCCGTGGAATTCCTCGACGCCGGCCGCGTCGGCCTGCCACTCGAAGCGAGCGGCGAGCCCTTGCAGGTGACGGGCCGGCTCGCCTTCGCGCGCGGCAGCATCACCCAGCAGGGCAGGACCATCGCGCTGTGGTCGGGCGTCTGCCGCCACATACCGCGCGGCAAGGCCATGGAACGCAAGGAGGCAGCGTCGGCTGCCGCGCCCATCGTCGCCCACCAGAGCGTGCCGGCGGGCTTCGAGCTGCTGTCGAACGCCAGCGTCTACTCCCGCCATATCGGCCCCTCCTACGCCCGCAAGGAAACGGACGGCGCCTCTCTGGTGCAGCCCACCCTGTCCCACATGTGCAACTCGGGCGGCGTGCTGCACGGCGGCTACATGATGAGCTTTGCCGATTCGGCAGTGACCCGCGCCGCCGGGCTCACCACCGGCATGGCGCCCTCGACCGTGGCCTTTGCCGCCGAGTTCCTCTCGGCCGGCACGGCTACGACGCCGATCACCACCCGGGTCGAGGTGCCACGCCACGGCAAGTCGCTCGCCTTCGTGCGCGGCCTGCTCGAGCAGGATGGCCGCAAGCTCCTGTCCTATTCGGCCACCATAAAGCTGCGGCCGCGGTCATAGCGCTCGGAACGGAATTCCCGCAGTTTCCGCATTTTGCGCTACCTTCCTCTGCTGACTGCACCCCTCGGGTGAGACAGACGACAAAATAGCGGCCACGCCCATTAGCACTGTAGTTATATCACCTGGCGCACCCTCCGGCAACCGCAATCGGTGCCCGAGGCAATTATTGCGTGCCGTATAGGCACAAAATTACCGTCCCAGCTCGTACGGGCCGCCCCGCTCGATCGCCCGTTGGTAAGCCGGTCGCGCCTTCAATCGTGCATGCAGTGCTGTCAAACGGGGATAGTCGCTCAACGGTCCTCGAGCGGCGCCGGCGTCCAGGATAAAGGAAAGATGGATATCGGCTGCCGAGAAGCGGTTGGCGACGAAGTAGTCCTTTCCCCCCAGCGCCCCTTCCATGTAATCGAAGTGGTTCTTGAGCTCGCTGTCGATGCGCGGCCACAGCGGCTTGCCGGCCTCGCCCAGCCGGCCGACATAGAGCTTCAGCATCAGCGGCAGCATCGCCGAGCCTTCGACGAAATGCATCCAGTGAAGGTAGGCGCGATAGTCGGCCGAGTCGGGATCGACCGCCGGCGCCAGCTTGCCGTCGTCGTACTTGCGCACGAGGTATTCGATGATCGCGCCGGTCTCGGCCACCACCCGGCCATCGTCGACGATGACTGGAGACTTGCCCAACGGATGCACCCGCTTCAGCTCGGGCGGCGCGAGTCGCGTGGTGGCGTCGCGTTGATACGGCACGACCTCGTAGGGCTGCCCGAGCTCCTCCAGCAGCCACAGGATGCGCTGCGAGCGCGAGTTGTTGAGATGATGGATCTCGATCATTTGTGCTCCTCGGTGCCAATTCTCTAGTACCTGGAATCACAAGCGAGTCGCTAGTCCACCGTCAGTCCCGCCTGCTCGGCGACGCGGCGGACCTCGGGGTCGAACAGCTCGCGCAGGCGGCGCACGGTCGACAGGTCCTCCGCCTTGGCCGCCCGCTCGACGGCCTCGGCGATCTGGCGCAGCGCCAGCGCGCCGATCATGCCCGAGGCGCCCTTCAGCCGATGGGCCGCGCGGGCAACCGCCGTGAAGTCGTCGGTCGCCTTGATCTCGCGGGCGACGTCGCGCGCGGTGTCCAAAAACTCGCGCTCGACCTCGGCCAGAGTCCGCGGATCGTCGCCGAACAGCTCGACGAGCTTGTCGCGATCGTATGCCTGGTTGGGGCCCTGGTTCATGGTGCGCCTTTCAGCCAGACATCGAGGGTGGCTCGCAACTGTTCGATGCCGATCGGTTTGATGATGAAGCCGTCCATGCCGACCGCCCGGCTCCTTTGTTCCTGCTCCTCGAGCGTGCTGGCGGTGACGGCCAGGATCGGCGTGCGCGGCCTCTGCTCGGCCGCCTCGCTGGCGCGGATGCGGCGGGCGAGCTCGAAACCGTCCATGGTCGGCATCTGCAGGTCGGCCAGCACCAGGTCGTAACGGCCCGTGCGCCACAGCTCGAGTGCCTCCTCGCCGCCCGACGCGGAATCGGTCGTGGCCCCGGCCAGTTCGAGCTGCCGCGCCAAAATCTTGCGATTTACCGAATTGTCGTCGACCACCAGGACTCGGCCGTTGAGCGGTGCTGCGCGCGTGGGCGCGCTGACCACGGCGTCGGCCGCGCGACCCGTCGCCCGGGCAACGGCGCGCACCAGAGTATCACGGCGATAGGGCCGCGGCAGGTAGATCTCCGCGTCATATCCTGCGACACGGATGCCGACGAATGAGCTGTCCGGATAGATCCCGACCTCGGCGCCGGCATCCGCGAGGTAGCGGGCGACCGCGCAGGCCTCGTCGGCATCAGGCAGGGCGACGGCCAGCGACAGGCCGCGCAAGGTCGACTCGGTGCGCATCGCCGGCGCCGCCGCGCCGAGCCGCACGGTAACGATGAAGGTCGAACCCTGGCCCGGCTCGCTCAAAACCTCGACACCGCCCTGCATGGCCTCGGCGAGGCGCCGCACGATCGACAGGCCGAGCCCGGTGCCGCCGAACCGGCGCGTGGTCGCGCTGTCGGCCTGGACGAACGGCTGGAACAGACGGCCGCGCTGCTCCTCGGTCAGGCCGATGCCGGTATCGGCGACCTTGATGCGCAGCATGCCGTCGCCGGCATTCTCGAGCGACAGCCGCACCGAGCCCGTCTCGGTGAACTTGATGGCGTTGCCCAGCAGGTTGAACAGGATCTGCTGCAGGCGCAGCGGATCGCCGACCACGCGGTCGGGTACGTCGGCGGCGGCATAGGCGACGAGGCTCAGCCCCTTGGCTACGGCCTGCGGCGCCAGCGTCTCGGCTGCGCCCTCGATCAGCTCGATGGTCGACAGCTCGATCAGCTCGAGGTCGAGGCGGCCGGCCTCGATCTTGGAGAAGTCCAGGATGTCGTCGATGATGCGCAGCAGGGCCGATGCCGAGTAGCGCACGGTGCTCAGGGCCTCGCGCTGCTCGAGCGAAAGGTCGGTGCGCTCCAGCACGTCGATCATGCCCAAAACGCCGTTCATCGGCGTGCGGATCTCGTGGCTCACCGTGGCAAGGAAGGTCGACTTGGCCTGGTTGGCGCTCTCGGCATCGCGCTGGGCGTCGATGGCGATGTCGCGGGCGTTGCGCGCTTCGTCGTAGGCGACCTGCAGGCGGCGCGCGAGGTCCTCTTTCTGGTAGGCGAGCGCAATGTTGTCGTACTGCCAGCGATGGACGTCGCGCACATAGGCCATGAGATGGCCGACATAGGCGCCCCCCGCGATGCCGACGAGTTGATAGAACGGATCGACCGAGGTCAGCAGCACGAACAGGAGCGGCGCCGTCGTCGCCCCGGCAAAGGCGTAGAAGGTCGGCGGATGGGCGGAGCGGATCGGCACCGCCGTGGTGATGGTCGCCAGCAGCACCAGGCCCAGCAGCATGCGCTGCAGCTCGTAGTCCTTGGAGGCGAGCAGGTAGCCCGCGACGCCCCAGCAGGCGCCGGCCAGCAGCGACAGCGTGGCGAACCACCAGCCCCAGTGGATGACCTCCTCGTCGGACGGATTGGCGCGGTTGAAGGCCTTGCGCAGCACGTCGAAGCCCAGCGTGACGACGATGTGGGCCATGAACGGGCCGGCGAGCTCGATCAGCTCGATCTGACGCCAGTAGATGGCCGCGATCACCGGCCACAGGACGAACGAGAAGTAGCGGGACTGCGCCGAGCCCTCGAACAGGCGGCGAATGAGTTCGGCGCGGACGAAGGCTTCCTGCCTCGCCGTCGCGGCTGGCTCGGCCTGGGCTACCGGCTCAGTCGCAATGACGGTCATCGTCCTTCGTCCGCGCCGAGGCGCGGCAACCCAGTTCGTCTCCCTTGCCCGTGCGCCGATCGGCCGACCGACCTTGCCTCGCGGCAACGTCCGTCCCCAAGAGAGTCCGGATCGCTGGAACTAGGGATAGAGACGATCCCGGGTCGCGAATCTAAGGGTGGAAAAGACATGTGGTGCGCCTGTGGCGAAATAGGCGGAGAACTGTATCAAATATATCAACAAACGACTATATCACGTTGAGAAATCATGCTATTTTGTCTGCATTAGAGAAACATTTATTTCGGATCAAGCCATGCTGCAACCCTCCATTCTGCTGGTCGAGGACGACGCGTTTCAGCGCAAGGCGGCTGAGACCTATCTGATGAATCACGACCTCAAGGTGATCGCCGTCGAGAACGGCGCGCAGATGCGCCGCCAGATCTCGCGCGCCATGCCGGATCTCGTTCTGCTCGACGTGCAGCTTCCCGGCCAGGAGGACGGCTTCGCGCTGGCCCGCTGGCTGCGCGAAAGCAACACCAGGGTCGGCATCATCATGCTGACCGCCGCGGGCGATTCCGTGGACAAGGTGCTGGGGCTGGAGAGCGGTGCTGACGACTATGTCGCCAAGCCCTACGAGCCGCGCGAGCTTCTCGCCCGCTGCAAGAGCGTGCTGCGCCGCTCGGCCAACAAGTCGACCCCGTCGCTGCTCGAGCGGGTGCGCATGGGCCAGCACACGCTCGACCTGCCCAAGCGCCAGCTGCTCGACCATGGCGGCAAGGACGTGGCCCTGACCTCGGGTGAGTTCGACATCCTGAAGACCTTCGCCGAGAACCCCAACCGGCCGCTGTCGCGCGACTGGCTGCTGGAGACCACCAGCCACAGGAGCCGCGACCCGTTCGACCGGGCGATCGATCTGCGCATCACCCGCATCCGGCGCAAGATCGAGCCGACGCCCGACAAGCCCACCGTTATTCGCACGGTGCGCGGTATCGGCTATATGTTCGTGCCGCCCGCGGAATAGTGCGTTAGAACCGCGGGCTCGACGGATGGGCCCGTAGTTCAGTGGTTAGAACGAGCCGCTCATAACGGTTATGTCGCAGGTTCGAATCCTGCCGGGCCTACCACTCCTCCTACGCGCTGCGCGCTTCGGAGGACGAGCCTGCCCTGCGAAGCGCGAAGCAGGGAAGCTTTAGCGTAGGAGGGCTATTTCCCACGACGAGCAGCGCTGCTGCACGACGACTGTACCGCTGCAAAAGCCCGCGGACATGCATTCCTGCACGTTGCCGCCCCACACGTCCCGCGTGTAGTTTTGTCGGGTTCTTCGGGAGAGAGGACGCATGGCCGGCAAAATCAACTTCTTCTACGCCATCTACCGGCGGCTGCAGGCGTCGGCTGGCCTCATGTCCACAACGTCGACAGTTCCGATGATCTCGCCGGCGGCTTCAGTCTCAAGGAGACCACCGGCCCCTACGGGCTGTTCGGCAGCCTGTCCCCGGCCGCGCCGGGTTTCGGCATCGGGCTGCAGCCCGGCTGGCAGCCGCTCGATCCCAACAGCAACGTGCCGCTGGAAAATCCGCTGTATGCGATGCTGGCCAAGTCGCTCGATCCCGACGGCACCGTGCCCGACAGCGTCACGGTGGCGGGCAAGGTCTGGCCGGTGATGCCGCCGCCCTTCCAGGGCAGCATCTCCAACCACGTCGAATGGCTGGATTTCAACACTGGCGCGCTGAAGCTGATCGATGCCTTCGGCCAGTGGATCAAGGACGGCAAGGTCGACGATTCGCCCAAGAACGCGCCGCTCACCTATGCCGCCCTTCGGGCGCTGCCCAAGCCCGCGGCCTTCCCGCTCAAGACCAAGCTACCGGACCAGGCCGCGGTGTCGTAGCCCTGGGCGCGTATCCCGTAGTGCTCGTATTGCGAGCTCTGCAGCGGCGAGCCCGCGGTGCCCACGATCAATTCCAAGCCGCGGCTCGACCGCCACATCGCGCAACGCAACCTCGCACCCTTCGACATGACGGTGATGGCGGCAAAAAAGATCGATTGGAAGAATTTCATCATGGCTCAGGCGGGCGAGGGGCCGAACTCGCTCACGCTGCAGCATGCGCTGCCGGCAGACAGCTTTCGTTTCTATCTGGCGGTGCCGAAGAAGACTTTTGAGCGCCACGCCGCCAAGGGGCTGCGCGGCTGGGCGCTCGTGGACAAGGTCGCCAACAAGCCGTTCCCCGACGCGGTGATCCTGCACGCGACCGGCTCCGGCGCGCACCTCCAGGTGGCGGCGCACGCCAAGGAGCCGTTTCTCGGCATGTCGCTCGGCATCGAGGGCGATCCGTCGAGGTTCAAGACAGTGCGGGTAAGCGACGTCGCGATGGTCCATGCTGCGCACGACGACACGATCGTCGGCGGGTTCACGCTCCGGGTGCAAGCGTCGGCCCGTTCGTGAACAGATGAGTCAGCTCAAGCTCCCCGCTCGGGAGCTTGAACCGCACGCGGCGCCCGTTTGAAGTCGGCCGGCTGCAGCTGGAAGGTGTCGTCGCCCTTGCCGGTGACCGTGTAGGCGCGAAGCGGACGCCCTCCGAAGCGCGTAGCGCGAAGGAGGGCTATTTCCGTGCCGCCCGGCCCGGCACCATGCGCACCTTGCGCGGAGCGGCGATCCAGATCGCCATCGCCGACACCACGCAGCAGGCGATGGCGAGCAGGAAGGCGAGCCGGTAGCTGCCGGTCACGTCATGGATGACGCCGGTGAGCCACGGCCCCGCCGCGCCACCGCCGATCAGCGCCACCGTGAGCATGCCGAAGATTGATCCGTAGTGCGGCCCTTCGAAGATCTCCGCCACGATCGGGCCCATCACCGAGGTGAGCGCATAGCCGAGCGAGCCCTGCGCGATCACCATCATCCAGAGCAGCGCGGGTGACGGCGAGCCTTCCAGGGCGATCAGGCAGACGTAGCAGACGGCAAAGCCGGCGCATCCGACCGTCCATATCCATTCCCGGCCGATGCGGTCCGACAGGGCGCCCAAGCCGATCTGTCCCGGAATGCCCGCGACGCTCACGATGCCGAGCGCCCAGGCCGCCACGATCGGCGAGAAGCCGACCTCGATCAGGTACTTGGTCTGGTGCACCTGGACGGCGTACCAGGCGAACAGTGCACAGACGAAGCCGAGCGCGATCCACCAGAAGCGCGCCGTCCTGAGCGCGCGCACCAGCGTCCAGTCGACCGCCACCCACGCGTGGTCGACAATGTTCGACAGCGCACGCGGCGCCGCCGCGGCGGCATGCGATTGGCCGTCGGGCAGCAGGCCGATATCCTGCGGCCGGCGCCAGACGAGGAGATTGAGCGGTCCCAGCACAAACAGCACGAGCAGGCCCATGACCCAGCACGCGGTCCGCCAGCCCTCGCGTTCGATGATCGACTGCAGCCAGGGCAGCAGCACGATGGCGCCGACGCCCACGCCCGAGAAGGCAACGCTGATGGCGAGCGCGCGGCGGCGCACGAACCAGTGCGGCAGGAACTGCGAATGGGCGGTGAAGGTCATGAGGTTGGCGCCCGCGCCCACCATCACGCCGAGCGTGGCGTAGAACTGCCAGGGATTGGCGATGACGGTCGCCAGCAGCAGGCCCGCCGTCACCATGGCCACGCCGCATTCGATCACGATGCGCGGGCCCTTGCGGTCCATGACGCGGCCAACGATCGGGCCCAGCATCGCCGACACGAGGAAGCCGAAGGAGAAAGCGCCGGCGGCAAGCCCGCGCTCCCAGCCGAACTCCTCGATCAAGGGTGGCAAAAACAGCGAGAAGGACGTACGCGCCGTGACGGCGATCGCCATGGTCACGAAGGCGACGCCGATGATCAGCCAGCCGTAATAGAACGGCAGGCGCTGCTGCCAACGACTCACCGGGGATCGATCTCGTTTAGCGGCCGTTCGCCGCGCGCCGTGCGCTCGATGTTGCCGGCGATCAACGCGGCCCGAGCCTCGATCATGCCTTCGGTCCAGCCCGATACGTGCGGGGTCATGATGACGTTGTCGAGCTCGTGGAAGGGCTGCGTCGCCGGCAGGGTCGGTCCGGTGCTGGTCGGATAACGATACCAGACATCGAGCGCTGCCCCTGCGATCCTGCGATCGGCCAGCGCGCGATAGAGCGCGGCCTCCTCCACGATCTCGGCACGCGCGACATTGACCAGGAACGCCGTCGGTCTCATCAGGCCGAGGCGGCGTTCGTCGAGCAGATTGCGCGTCTGCGGCGACAGCGAGAGCGTGATCGCGAGATAGTCCGAGCGGCGCAGGACCTCGTCGAGGCGCTCGGGGCCGGCGATGAACGACACACCCTCGGGCGCCTGAGCCTGGGCCTGCCGGCGGATGGCGCAGACCTCCATGTCGAAGCCCCGGGCGCGGCGAGCCAACGCCTCGCCGATATGGCCGAAGCCCAGGATGCCGAGCGTCTTGCCGGCGAGCTCGGGATGAGGCGGCGGCATCGGCACTCCGACCGCCCACTGGCTGTCCCAGCGGCCGTGGCGCAGGCTGGCATCGAGGCGGCCGTAGCCGCGCGTCAGATCAAGCATGGCGCCCATGATGTACTCGGCAATGCCGATCTCGTGGCCGTAGGCATTCGCCAGGTGCGCGCCGGCCGGCAAGGAGGCCCGCTCTATGCGATCGAGGCCCGCGCCCGGCACCTGCACCAGACGAAGCCGCGAACCGGCCTCGGCCATCGCCTTGGTGAAGCCCATGGACACCAGCACATCGGCATCGCCAAGCCTGGGCGGCACGGCGGCTTCTTCATCGATGGCGATCATGTCGCCGGGAATCGAGAGATGGGCCTGCACCCGCTCCATCAGGCGGACGGCGAAGAACCCGGCAAAAACGATCTTCATCCACAAGTTCCTTGTGCTGCACTATCCCGGCCGCGCCCTCAGCGATCAACTACATGCCAGGTAGTCATGACAGCCTCGTCTTCCTTTCCCAATCGCCTCGCCCGGTGGCGCAACAGACGCGGCCTGTCCCAGTTCCAGCTGGCGATGGCGACGCCCTGTTCGCAACGTCATATCAGTTTCCTCGAGCTTGGGCGCACCAAGCCGAGCCGCGACATGGTCGTGCGCCTTGCCGAGGCGCTCGACATGCCGCTGCGCCAATCGAACGAACTCCTGCTGGCGGCGGGCTTCGCACCAGCCTGGACGGAGGCCAACCTGGATGCTGCCGCTCTGGCCCCCGTGCGGGACGCCCTTGACCACATGCTGAAGCAACAGGAGCCCTTTCCCGCCGTCGTCGTCGATCGCCGCTGGAACCTGCTGCAGGCCAACAAGGGCGCCGTGGCCCTGGTCGAGTTCCTCGTCGGGCCGGTCGAGCCGGGTGCCAACATCAATCTCGCCGACGCCCTGGTGGCACCGGACGTGCTGAGACCACACCTCACCAACTGGGCGGAGGTCGTGCGCTACTTCGTGCGCAGCGTCGAGGCCGATGCCGCGATCGACGGCACGGCGCAGACCATGGCCTTGTTGCGGCGCCTGCTGGGCTACAAGGGCGTGCGGGCGGCAGTGGCCCAGGCGACGCCGCCCGCCGTCGACGGGCCTGTACTGCCGATGCTCTTCGAGAAAGATGGCGTGCCGCTTCGCCTGTTCACGACCATCGCTACGCTCGGCACGCCGCAGGACGTGACGGTCCAGGAACTGCGCATCGAGAGCTTCTTCCCGATGGACGAGCCAACGCGGCGGACCTTTCGCCGGTGGGCTACTTCTTCCGCTTCGCCCGCTCGATCGCCTCGGCGATGAGGCGGTGGGCCTCGGCGACGTCACCCCAGCCCAGAAGCTTTACCCACTTGCCGGGCTCGAGGTCCTTGTAGTGGACGAAGAAGTGCTCGATCTGGTGGCGCGTGATCTCGGGCAGATCGGCCTGGGTCTTCACGTTGACGTAGCGCTGGGTGATGCGCGAGGAGGGCACGGCGATGATCTTCTCGTCGCCGCCGCCGTCATCCTCCATGCGCAGCACGCCGATCGGCCGGACGTTCATGACCGCACCGGGAATGATGGGGCGCGTATTGGCGACCAGCACGTCGATCGGATCGCCGTCGTCGCTGAGCGTATGCGGCACGAAGCCGTAATTCCCGGGATAGCGCATCGGCGTGTAGAGGAAGCGGTCGACCACCAGCGTGCCGGCCGCCTTGTCCATCTCGTATTTCACCGGCTCGCCGCCGATCGGCACCTCGATGACGGTGTTCACGTCCTCGGGCGGATTGTGGCCGATGGCGATGGCGTCGAGATTCATGGCGGGGTCCTGACGAGCTGTCATCCCGAGGCCGCAGGCCGAGGGACCTTTCCTGTGGCCGAAGGTCCCTCGCTGCGCTGGGGATGACAAGCTTTGCCCGGAGCGACATATCGCCAAAATGAAACCGGCGGCCCTTGCGGGGCCGCCGGTCAGTTCTCGTATCGTGCGTGGATCTACTTGGTGATGTCCACGTCCTTGGTTTCTCGCAGGAAGATGGTGCCGATTATCAGCGTCATGACGGCGATGCCGATCGGGTACCAAAGTCCGTAGTAGATGTCGCCCGACCAGGCGACCAGCGCGGTCGCCAGCAGAGGCAGCATGCCGCCGAACCAGCCGTTACCGATGTGATAGGGCAGCGACATCGATGTGTAGCGGATGTTGGTCGGGAAGAGCTCGACCAGGAAGGCCGCGATCGGTCCATAGACCATGGTCACATAGACGAGGAAGATCACGAGGATCAGCTCGGCCATGAACCAGTTGACCTTCGACTTGTCGGCGCCGGCGACGAAGCCCGCTTCCTTGAGGGCAGCGTTGAGCTTGGGCAGGCCTTCCTTGGCATCGAAGCCCTCAAGCTTCTTGTCGTTGATGCCGATCACCACCGGGCTGCCAGCCGGACCGTTCACCGAGGTGAAGGACAGGCCAGACTTGGTGAGCGCATCCTTGGCGCGGTCGCATTCCGTGAACTTCGACCACGGACCGACGAAGATGTGGAAGTTGCACTGTGCCGGATCGGCCGTGACCGAGATCTTGGTCTTGGCCTGGAAGGCCTCGAGGTCGGGGTTGACGTAGTGCGTCAATGCCGCGAACAGAGGAAAGTAGGTGATGGCTGCTATCAGGCAGCCGGCCATGATGATCTTCAGGCGGCCGATCTTGTCGCTCAGCCAGCCGAAGAAGATGAACATCGGCGTGCCGATCAGCAGCGAGATGCCGATCAGCGTGTAGGCCGCGAGGAAGTCGAGCTTCAGCGTGATGAGCAGGAAGAACAGGGCGTAGAACTGCCCCGTATACCACACCACGCCCTGACCCGCGGTCGCACCCAGCAGAGCCAGCAACACCAGCCGGTTGTTGGGATAGCGGAAGAAGCTGTCGGTCAACGGCGACTTCGAGCCCTTGCCCTCGGCCTTCATCTGCGTGAAGAGCGGCGATTCGTTGAGCTTGAGCCGGATATAGACCGAGAACACCAGCAGGATCAGCGAGACCAGGAACGGGACGCGCCAGCCCCACTCGGCGAACGTCTTGGCGTCCATCTGGGTGCGGCAGATCGCGATGACCGCGAGCGACATGAAGAAGCCGAGCGTCGCCGTGGTCTGGATCCAGCTCGTGGCGTAGCCGCGCCGGCCGTTCGGCGCATGCTCGGCGACGTAGGTCGCGGCACCGCCGTACTCGCCACCCAACGCCAAGCCCTGGATGAGACGCAGCGAGACCATCAGCACTGGCGCCAGCCAACCGACCGCCGAGAAGGTCGGCAGCAGGCCGACCGCGAAGGTCGAGGCGCCCATGAACAGGATGGTGACCAGGAAGGTGTATTTGCGGCCGACCAGGTCGCCCAGGCGGCCGAACACCAGGGCGCCGAACGGGCGGACCAGGAAGCCCGCCGCGTAAGCCGCGAAGGCCGACAGCAGCGCCGCGGTCTCGTTGCCCGGCGGAAAGAACAGGGCCGCGAAGAACGGAGCCAGGGTGGCGTAGAGATAGAAGTCGTACCATTCGAAGACGGTGCCGAGGGACGACGCGAAGATGACGCGACGCTCCTCCTCCCGCGATACGATTGGGCCGGTGCCGGCCGCTGCTGCCATGGCCATATTTGTTTGCTCCCCAATAATGACGGGCGCCTACAAGCGTCCCATCTTGCACTCGGTGTAAAGTGTCGGGCGCCGTGCCCGCAATTCGACCAACGTCCAAGGTGGATGGCATTGTGCGTCGCGATAGACTGATGCCGCGGCGCAGCATCAGCCTCAAGACGGTGGGGTCTTGACCGGACAAGGCGCGGGTCGTCACTGTCGGCAAGCAACCGAACAACAGCAGATGTCCGGAGAAAAGCTCGCCTTCCTGATCGCCGACGACCATCCGATGGTGCGCGATGCGCTCGCCTCGGCGCTGGGCCAGGCGTTCGGCGGCGCGGCGATTGCCATGGCCGGCAGCTTGGCGCAGGTCCAGTCGGCCCTGGAGCGCGAGCCCGAGACCGACGCCCTCCTGCTGGATCTGGACATGCCGGGCATGGACGGGCTGACCGGGCTGGCGCTGCTGCGTTCGGACCATCCGACCGTGCCGATCATCGTCGTGTCGGCGGCGCGGGAAGCGGCCGTGATCCGGCGCGCCTACGAGTTCGGCGCCTCGGCCTACATCGACAAGTCGGCCACGCTGGAAGAGATCGCCAACACGGTGCGCGCCGTGCTGGATGGCGAGATCTTCGCGCCCGCCGAGGACGTTCCCGTCGATTCCTTCGCCCAGCGCGTCACCCAGCTCACGCCGCAGCAATGGCGCGTGCTGGCGCTGATGATCCAGGGCGACCAGAACAAGCAGATCGCCTACAAGCTCGGCGTCGGCGAGGCCACGGTGAAGGCGCACGTCACGGTGATCCTGCGCAAGCTCGGCGTGCGCTCGCGGACACAGGCGGTGATCGAGGCGCGCGGTCTCACGATCCCGCCGGCGGAGCCGGTCAGGCCTTAGGGCTGGGGGCGCGCCGCTCCGGTGGCGCGTCTTACTGACCGCGGGCCTCCAGGCCCGCTCATGATTCATGATGCGGGCCTGGAGGCCCGCGGTCCGGAAGAGCATGACGCGCCACCGGAGTGGCGCGCGCCCAGCACATCACGCGCTGAGCCGCCCAGCAGCAGGCGCGCGCATGCGCAGGAGCGCGCGCAGTGCCGCCGGCTTGACCGGCTTGTGCAGCAGCTCGACGCGCCTCGAGCGCGCGCGCAAGCGAAGGGTCGGATCGCGATCGGCCGTGACCAGCGCGGCCGGCACCGGCCGCTGCCAGGTCTGGCGCAAGGCGTCGACGACATCGAGCCCGTCCGGCCCGTTGTCGAGATGAAGGTCGGCCAGCACGAGATCGGGCAGTCGCCCCGCGCGCTCCACCGCCGCCAGCGCCTCGGCGTGCGACGCCGCGGTGGCGACGCGGCAGCCCCAGCCGGTCAGCAATGTCGCCATCGCCTCGCGGACCTGGGCTTCGTTGTCGATACACAGCACGAAGCTTTCGGCTTCGACCGACGGCGTGGGCTGTGGCGCCGGCGGGGCGACCGGCGCCGCGACGACGGATGCCACGCGCGGCACCGTCACGGAGAAGGTCGAGCCCTGCCCCGGCGCCGATGCCAGCTCGATGCTGAGATCGAGCATGCGCGCAATGCGGTCGACAATGGCGAGGCCCAGCCCCAGCCCGCGCTCCTCGCGCGGCCCGTCGTCCTCGACCTGCAGGCGCACGAATTCGTCGAAGATCACCGCCTGCTTGTCGACGGCGATGCCCGGACCGTTGTCCTTGACCTCGATGCGCAGCTCCTCGCCGACGCGGCGGCAGCCCAGCAGCACGCGCGCCCGCCGGCCTTCGGCCTTGCCGTAGCGCAGCGCATTGGACAGCAGGTTCTGCAGGATGCGACGCAGGAAGGCCGGATCGGTCGAGACGAAGGCGCCGGTTGGCGCCACCACCAGCTCGACGCCACGGCGCGCCGCCACCGGCGCAAAGGCGGTGGCGAGCGAATCGAACAGCGGTTGCAGGGCGAACGGCCGCTTCTCCGGCCTGAAGGCGCCGGCGTCGAGCTTGGAGATGTCGAGCAGTGCATCGAGCAGCGATTCCACCGCGCCCAGGCTGGCGTCGACCTTGCCGCTGAGGTCGTTGCCCGGGTCGCGATCGATCATCGCCGCGGTGAACAGGCGCGCGGCGTGCAAGGGCTGCAACAGGTCATGGCTTGCGGCGGCAATGAACCGCGTCTTGCCGAGATTGGCGGCCTCCGCCTCGGCGCGGCTCGCCTCGAGCTCGGCTGTGCGCTCGATCACGCGCTGCTCCAGGGTCTCGGTCGACTGGCGAAGCTGGCGGTCACTTTCGCGCAGGGCTTCGGCGATGTGCACGCGCGCCGTCACGTCGTTGCAGGTGGCGACGAAGCCGCCGCCGGGCAGCGGATCGAGGCGCAATTCGATGACGCGGCCTTCGCGGGTGGTGATCTCGTGGGTCTGCGGCGTCTCGGGGCGGCGCAGCAGGACCGCGACGTCGGGCGCCGCGCCGAACTCGTGCGGTGCGGCGCCGACCGCGACCGACGCGTCGTCGAGCGCCAGCAGCGCAGTGAAGCGGTCGTTGAAGATCTCCAGCCGGCCGTCGCGGTCGAAGGCGGCGATGCCCATGCCGACATGGTCGAGCGTGTTGCGCAGGATCTCGTAGTTGTAGCGGATGGCCTCGGACGCCTCGTCGATCAGGGCGCGGGCGCTGCGCGGCAGCAGCCGGCCGCGCCGGCCGAACGCCGCAACGATGATGCGGGCGGAGGCCGCGCCCAGTGTGCCGGACAGCACGCGCTCGGCCCGGGTTAGCGCCACCTCGATGGACAGCCGCTCGCCGGCCAGTGCGCGCATGGCGCGCTCCGAGCCGACGAAACGGCCGAGAAGCTCGCGCAGCTCGTTGATGCGCGCGGCGTCGGCCGGCGCCTGGCGTTGCGGCTGCTCGGGCTCGGCACCGAGCACGAAGGCGTCGGCCTGCTCGGCATCCGCTCCACGCGCACGTACCAGCAGCGACACGCCGACCAGCAGCAGGGCATTGATGACGATGCCGACGACGAAGCCCTGGCCAACCGGATCGAGATCGGAGAGCGGCGCCGGCAGGTAGGGTTTCAGCGGCGCGACCTGCCCGCCGCCCGCGGTCTGTTGCAGCGTCGGCAGCAGGAGTGCGTAGAGCCAGACGACGAAGCCGCCGGCCAGGCCCGCGACCACGCCGTAGCGATGCGCCTGCCGCCAATAGAGGCCGAGCACGACGCCCGGCGCGAAGTTGGCGACGGCGCAGAAGCTGATCATGCCGATCGAGGCGAGCGGCAGGTAGCCTGAGATGATGCGCTCGTAGGCGTAGCCCGCCATCAGGATCAGCACGACGGCGGCGCGGCGCACGAACACCACCAGCGGACCCATGTCCTGGGCGACGCCGGCCCCCCACCGACCGGGCCGGCGCAGCAGGTAGGGCATGACCAGCTCGTTGCCGATCATGCCCGACAGCGCCATGCAGGCCACGATCACCATCGAGGTCGCCGCCGACAGGCCGCCGATGAAGACGAAGGCCGACAACCAGCTCTCGCCGTTGGCCAGCGGCAATTGCAGCACATAGAGGTCCGGGCTGGTCTGCGAACCCAGCATCAAGAGGCCACCGGCCGCGATCGGCACGACGAACAGGTTGATCAGGACGAGATAGATCGGGAACAACCAGCGTGCCGTCTTCAGACTCGCCGGATGGCCGTGCTCGACCACGGCGACATGGAACTGGCGCGGCAGGCAGAGGAAGGCCATGCCCGACAAGAGCGTGGTCACCACCCAGGTGAGCGGTGAGCCCTCGCGAAACACGCGGTCGGCGACGGCCGGCACGCTTTCGACCTGGGCCAGCAGGTCGGCGGGGCCGCTGAACAGCACGAACAGCACGAACGGGCCGACGGTGAGCAACGCCAGCAGCTTGACCACGGATTCGAAGGCGATCGCCAGCATCATGCCGCGGTGCTGCTCGGAGGCCTGCACGTTGCGCACGCCGAACAGGATGGTGAACACCGCCATCAGGGCGGCGACGATCAGCGAAGTGTCGGTGTGGACCACACCAGGCAGGCTGCCCGCCACCGGCGTTGGCGCCGCGATGGACCGGAAGGTGGAGGAGACCGCCTGCAGCTGGAGCGCGATGTAGGGCAGCACGCCCACCGTGGCGAACAGCGTGGCGGTGACGCCGACGGCGCGGCTCTTGCCGTAGCGCGAGGCGAGGAAGTCGGCGATCGAGGTGACGTTGTGCTGCTTGGCCAGCCGCACCATCTTGCGCAGCATCGGATAGCCCGCGACGACGACCAGGGCGGGGCCGGTGTAGATCAGGATGAAGTCGATGCCCGAGGTCGCGGCGCGGCCGACGGCGCCATAAAAGGTCCAGGACGTGCAATAGATGGCCAGCGACAGGCCATAGACGGCCGGCGCCACCGAGCTTGCCGACCAGTCGCGGGCATATCGGTCGCCGAAATAGGCAATGGCGAAGAGCAGGCCCAGATAGGCCAGCGACAGCGCCAGGACGGTCGGTTCCGTCAGCATCCCTGAGCGTTTCTCCCGGCTGTCATTGAACCTGAGCGAGGAGGCCGCTACAAGCGCGCCCAACCCCGTTTCACACCCGACCCGACCGGAGCCGCCAATGGCCGCGTACCAATACGTCTATGTCATGAAAGGCCTGAACAAGACCTATCCGGGCGGCAAGCAGGTCCTGAAAGACATCTGGCTGTCGTTCTTCCCGGGCGCCAAGATCGGCGTGCTGGGCCTGAACGGCTCGGGCAAATCGACCCTGCTCCGGGTCATGGCCGGCCAGGACGACAATTTCACCGGCGAGGCCTGGGCGGCCGAAGGGGCCAAGCTCGGCCTGCTCGAGCAGGAGCCCCAGCTCGACCCCACGAAGGACGTTTTGGGCAACGTCATGGATGGCGCCGGCGACATGGCCAAGATGCTGGCGCGCTTCGAGGAGGTGTCAAATGCCTTCTCCGAGCCCGACGCCGACATGGACAAGCTCATCGCCGAGCAGGCCGAGCTGCAGGAGAAGATCGACGCCGGCAACGGCTGGGACCTCGGGCGCACGGTCGAGATCGCCATGGACGCCCTGCGCTGCCCGCCCTCCGACGCCGAGGTCGAGAAGCTGTCGGGCGGCGAGCGGCGGCGCGTCGCGCTCTGCCGGCTGCTGCTCAGCAAGCCCGACCTCCTGCTGCTCGACGAGCCGACCAACCATCTCGACGCCGAGTCGGTCGCCTGGCTGGAGCGGCATCTCGCCGAGTTCCCCGGCACCGTCGTGGCCGTCACCCATGACCGCTATTTCCTCGACAATGTCGCGGGCTGGATCCTCGAGCTCGACCGCGGGGCCGGCATCCCGTGGGAAGGCAACTACACCTCCTGGCTGAAGCAGAAGGAGCAGCGGCTGGCGCTGGAGGAGAAGGCGACCGATACCCGCCGCCGCACGCTCCAGCGTGAATTGGAATGGATGGGCCAGAGCGCCCAGGCGCGGCGGACCAAGAGCAAGGCGCGCATCGCGGCCTACGAGCAGATGGTCGAGGAGGAACAGAAGGCCACGCTCGACACGGCGCAGATCGTCATCCCGGCCGGGCCGCGGCTCGGCGATCACGTCATCAGGGCGGAGAAGATCTTCAAGGGCTTCGGCGATCGGTTGCTGATCGACGATCTCTCGTTCAACCTGCCGCCGGGCGGCATCGTCGGCGTGATCGGGCCCAACGGCGCGGGCAAGACCACGCTGTTCAAGATGATCACCGGCCAGGACAAGCCCGATTCGGGCACTTTCTCGGTCGGGCCGACGGTGAAGCTGGGCTATGTCGACCAGAGCCGCGAGACGCTCGATGCCAACAAGACGGTGTGGGAGGAACTCTCGGGCGGACTCGACATCATCAAGCTCGGCAACCGCGAGATTTCCAGCCGCGCCTATTGCGGCTCGTTCAACTTCAAGGGCGCCGACCAGCAGAAGAAAGTCGGCCAGCTTTCGGGCGGCGAGCGCAACCGCGTCAACCTCGCCAAGATGCTCAAAAGCGGCGCCAACGTGCTGCTGCTCGACGAGCCGACCAACGACCTCGACGTCGATACGCTGCGCGCGCTCGAGGAGGCGCTGGTCGACTTCGCGGGCTGCGCCGTCATCATCAGCCACGATCGCTGGTTCCTCGACCGCATCGCCAGCCACATGCTGGCCTTCGAGGGCGACAGCCACGTCGAATGGTTCGAGGGCAACTACCAGGACTACGAGGCCGACCGCCATCGCCGCCTCGGCACCGACGCCGACCAGCCCCATCGCATCAAGTACAAGCCGCTGGTGAGGAACTAGGGAGCCTCATACTCTTGCCGCTCATATTCATGCTCCTCTCCCCCGCTAGGGGAGAGGTTAGGTGAGAGGGTTGCACGAACTGTCGAAGCCCCCTCACCCAGCCTCTCCCCCTAGCGGGGGAGAGGAGCATGAGGACAAGGGGAGGAACGCGACGTGCAGATCGGCAAGTGGTCCTTCGCGCCACCGAAGGACATTCTCGGTATCCGGTTCGCGTTCAATGTGGCCATCGCGACGGCGATCGTCTGGTATTCGCTGAAGTATATCGCGGACACCAACCCGATCTGGGCCATCGCCTCGATGGTGGCCTCTTCCGATCCGCAGGTGACCGAAGCGGCCCGCATGTTCAGGAGCCGTCTCACCAACGTGGTGGTTGGCGGCGTGGTCGGCCTGCTCTTCCTCCTGGTCGGCGGACCGGCCGAGTGGATGCTGCCCTTCGCGCTTGCCGTCACCGTCCTGCTGTCTTCCTACGTCATCCACATCCAAACCATGTGGCGGCAGGCGCCGATCACAGCCGCGATCGTGATCGCGTCCGGGGTGTCGTCCCATTCCAAGCTGACCGGCATCGAATCGGGCCTGCACAAGGTCGGCGAGGTGGTGTTCGGCTGCGTCGTCGGCCTGGTGGTGAGCTGGGCGATGTCGAGGATCTGGCCGATCCGGCGCCCGGCCGATCTCAGTGGGCCCTAGACTAGTCCTCGACGAGGCGCAGAAGGAGCACATGCACAAGCTCGTCAGGTCGATCAAGGCGCTGCACCTGCCGGAACCCTAGGACCGGCAGGCCGCGACGATCAGATGCGCTGATCCATCTCAAGCGCAGGCTCGGGCACGTCGACGCAGCCGATGATGCGCGCCGGCACACCGGCCGCCGTGCAGCCCGCGGGCACCGGTTCGAGCACCACGCTGCCGGCCGCGATCTTGGCGCAGGCGCCGATCTCGATGTTGCCCAGCACCTTGGCGCCGGCGCCCAAGAGCACCCCGCGCCGCACCTTGGGATGACGATCGCCGCGTTCCTTGCCGGTGCCGCCCAGGGTCACGCCGTGCAGCATGGAGACGCCATCCTCGACGACCGCGGTCTCGCCGATCACCACGCCGGTGCCGTGGTCGATGAAGATGCCCTTGCCGATGCGCGCGCCGGGATGGATGTCGAGGCCGAACAGGGCGCTGGCGCGGCTCTGCAGGAAGTGGGCGAGCGTCTGGCGACCCTGCAGCCACAGCCAATGGCCAACGCGCGAGGTCTGCAAGGCGTGATAGCCCTTGAACCACAGCAGCGGATCGAGATGGGAGGTGCAGGCGGGGTCGCGCTCGGCGACCGCCATGATGTCGGCACGGGCCGCCAGCCCGATGGCCGGATCGGCAGTCAGCGCCTCGTCAAAGGTCTGCCGGATCAGCGCGGCGGGCACCTCGGTGGTGCCGGCCAGGCGGGCGAGGTGGTAGCTGAGCGCACTCTCGAACTTAGGCTGGCTGAGGATGGTGGCATGCAGGGTGCCGGCCAACACCGGTTCGGTCGCGGCAGCCGTCTGCGCGGCCTCGCGAATCTTGGCCCAGACCGGGTCCACCGAGCGGGGTTCCGCTACGTTCTTTGCGACGGCGCTGTCCATATGGCGCTCTCCTTCGGCCATGCCGTTCTCAACGACGGCGGGCCTATCGATACGCCTCCCACCGGCTAGTCTACGTCGGCCGCCTTACAGGTGCAATTCACTGCAAAATCAACGCGCAGCCCGGGATTCGAGCTCGTCGATCAAGGGCTGCACCTTGCCGCCGTTCTGCTGGATGTAGGAATTGAAATCCGAACGTCTAGTCATGACCATGCTGACGCCCTCGATCTTGACGTCGGTGATGCGCAGGCCGCCGGCGACCTGGCGGACCTCCCAGTCGAGCTTGATGGGCTGGCCGTTGCTCTGGTTGAGCCGGCTGTCGACGATGAAGACGCCGTTGGGCCGGGAGGTCGTCTTGCCGACGGTGAGCGTCTGGCCGCTGTACTGGCCGAAGCGCTCGGCATAGGCCTTGGCCTCGGCGGTCTCGGTCGCCTTCACGAAGCGGGCCTGCTGTTCCGGCGTGGCCTTGGCCCAATGGGTCCCCAGCGCCGTCTGCGCCATGTAGGGCAGGTCGAACCTGGTCTGCAGGACCTGCTGGATGGCCGCCTGGCGCTGCGCACCAGTCGTGGTCTTGACGATCTCGATGGCCTGGGCCGCGGTGGCCGAGACCAGATCGGCCGCCGGGTCGGCGGCGAGGGCCGGCACCGCAACGAGAGCTGCGGCAGCACCGGCGGCGAGGCGAAAAGCGAGGCGACGACAAGCGAGCAGCGGCAACGGTCGCTCCTTCGATGATTTGACGAATTGTTACCGCAGGGTTCTACCGCACCAGCGCGAGATTGTCGCGACGCTGCAATTCGCTCTTGGTGTCGGTCTTGTCACGTTTCGCGCGAATAAGCTCGGCGCGGTTCTGGGTATAGGCGGAGCGAAGCGCTGCGTAGTAGTCGACGCTGTTCTTCTCAATGTCGTCCAGCGCGAACATGGTGCGCGAGCGGTAATCGATGACGTTCAGGCCGTAACGCGGCAGGGAGTAGTACCAAAAGTCCCAATTGAACGCGATCGGCAGGATCTGGAACGGATCGATGGCGTAGTCGACCATCAGGCCCGTCGCGTCTCGCGCGTTGGACGGACCGGCGAGCGGCAGCACGAGGTAGAAGCCGCCATTCTCCGGCTCCACGCCCTTGCCGGCCCACATGCCGATGGTCTGGCCGGCATCCGTCTTGGTGCGCTGGAGGCCGAGCATGGTGGCGACATCGAACAGTCCGGCGACACCCAGGGTCGAGTTCACCAGGAAGCGCGCCATGGTCGTGGCCGCCCGGCTGGGATCGCCCTGGAAGACCTCGTTGATGGCCACCACCGGCTCGCCGAGATTGTCCAGAAGGTTGCGCACGCTCTTCTGCGCGGGCTCCGGCACCCAGTCACGATAGATCACGGCGATTGGCCGGATCGCCATGATATCGACGGCGCGATTGATCGAGAAAATGAAGCGGTTGGGCGTCTCGATCGGGTCCCATACTTCGGCGGCGCCCGTATCGTTTACCGCGCAGCCTCCAAGCAGGGAGGCAGCCACAGCGGCAGCGGCGACCGAATGGCGGACGCGGGTGGCCACCTTGAAAACGCTTGCGATCATCTACGCCAACCCTGGGTCCAGCCCCGCAGGCCCTGGTATGCAGGGCCAAGACACGAGGTTCGAAAACGAGTGTTGCACACGGACGGTGCGGTTTGAAGTGAATAGGAAAGACAGCTTTGCTTCGTGGCTTGGCAGCAACAAGTTTCATGCCTCGATTTCTCTCTTGTATACATAAAGATATGCTTATATTCTTCAATCCATGGATCACCTCCTTACCCTCCTGCGGGCCGCCGCCGAAGACACACGGCTGCGCATCCTGGCGCTGGCAGCGCGCGAGGATCTGACGGTCAGCGATTACGTGCACGTGCTGGGGCAGAGCCAGCCGCGCGTTTCACGGCATCTGAAGCTTTTGGTCGAAGCGGGCCTGCTCGAGCGCTTCCGCGAAGCCCAGTTCACCCGCTTCCGGCTTGTGACCTCGAGCGACGATGCGGCCCTGGTCCGCGAGTTCGTGCGCCGCCTCGATCCCAAGCACGCCCGCATCGCCGCCGACCGGTCCCGCCTCGACGCCCTGCAGCAGCGCCGCCAGACGGCCGCGGTGCGCTTCTTCCGCGACAATGCCCAGCGCTGGGACGAACTGCGCGCCCTGCACGTCGCCGACCGCGAGATCGAGCGCGCGCTCGCCCACCACCTGCCGGTGGGCGCGCGCCGGCTGCTCGATATCGGCACCGGCACCGGCCGGCTGCTCGAAGTGCTGGCGCCCAAGGTCGAGCAGGCGATCGGCGTCGACCAGTCGCGCGAGATGCTGGCGCTTGCCCGCGCCAACCTCGCCAAGGCCGGCATCGACAATGCCGACATCCGCCAGGGCGACATGTATGCCCTGCCCTTCGAATCCGACGCCTTCGACGTCGTCACCATCCATCACGTTCTGCACTACGCCGACGATCCTGCGGCCGCCCTTGCCGAAGCGGCGCGCGTCGTGCGGCCGGGCGGCGTCGTGCTGGTGGTCGACTTTTCGCCGCACGACCTGGTCGAGCTGAAGCGTGAGCACGCCCACGTCCATCTCGGCTTCGCCGACAACCAGGTGCAGGGGTGGCTGAAGAGCGCCGGGCTGAACCCGCTCGAGCCCATCCATTTCCCCGGCCGCCGGATCATGACCGGCATCTGGCGCGGCGAGCGCGAATTGCCGGCGCGCACGGCCGCACGTCACACCGCCCATCCCGTCCACGGAGTTTCGCGATGAGTCCCGACACTGGTCCCCTCGGCGGCCCCTACAGCGTCTCGACGGCCGAGTTTCCCGCGCGCGCGCCGCAACGGCTGAAGGTCTCGTTCGAGTTCTCCCCGCCCAAGACGGAGGCTGCCGAGCGCACCTTGTGGGAGACCGTGACCCGCCTTACGCCGCTCCAGCCGACATTCTTCTCGGTGACCTACGGCGCCGGCGGCTCGACGCGCCAGCGCACGCACGAGACCGTCGCCCGCCTGAAGAAGGAGACCGGCGTCGATGCCGCGGCTCACCTCACCTGTGTCGGCGCCACGCAAGGCGAGATCGATGAGGTCGCCCGCGCCTATTGGGATGCCGGAATCCGCCACATCGTGGCATTGCGCGGTGACCCGCCCGGCGGCATGGGCGGCAAGTACAGTCCTCATCCCGGCGGCTACGCCAATGCCGCCGAGCTGATTACGGGCTTGAAGAAGATCGGCCCGTTCCAGATCAGCGCCGCCTGCTATCCCGAGAAACACCCGGATTCGGCGGACGCCAAGGCCGACCTGGAGAACCTCAAGCGCAAGGTCGATGCCGGCGCCGACCGCTGCATCACCCAGTTCTTCTTCGACGCCGACGATTTCCTGCGCTTCCGCGACAGTGCCGCTGCCGGGGGCGTGAACGCGCCGATCGTGCCGGGCATCATGCCGGTCTCGAATTTCCAGGGCATCACCAAGATGGCCGGCCTGTGCGGCGCCAAGGTTCCAGCATGGCTCGCCAGCCTGTTCGACGGGCTGGATGACGATATCGAAACCCGCCGCATGATCGCTGCCACGGTGGCGGGTGATCTCTGCCGCCGCCTGCGCGACGAAGGCGTCGACCAGTTCCACTTCTATACGCTGAACCGCGCCGACCTCACCTTCGCGATCTGCCATTTGCTGGGAGTACGTCCGCAATGACCCTTCGACACAGCTCAGGGCAGTCCCGCGCCGAAAGAGCCGAGCTGCTGCGCGAGATCGGCAGCGAACGAATCCTGGTCAAGGACGGGCCCTACGGCTCGATGATCCAGAGCTATCGCCTGGACGAGGAAGGGTTTCGCGCCGGCCGTTCCTTCAATCACGACCAGAAGGGCAACAACGACCTGTTGAACCTGACGCGGCCCGACGTCGTGGGCGAGATCTGCAAGGCCTATATCGACGCCGGGGCCGATATCCTGGCCACCAACACCTTCAACTCCAACGCCATCAGCTTGAGCGACTACGGCATCGCCGGGATGACGCGCGAGATCAACCTCGCGGCGGCGAAGCTGACGCGCGCCTGTGCCGATGCCGCGACGGCAAAGAACCCCGACAAGCCGCGCTTCGTCGTGGGTGCGCTCGGGCCCACCAACAAGACCTTGTCGGTGTCGCCCAACGTCAACGATCCAGGCTACCGCGCCGTCACCTTCGACGAGGTCAAGGGCATCTATCGCGAGCAGATCGACGGCCTGCTGGACGGCGGCGTCGATTTCATCCTGATCGAGACGGTGTTCGACACGCTGAACGCCAAGGCCGCCCTCGTGGCTGCCGACGAGGCGGCCGAGGCGCACGGCGAGGAACTGCCGGTCATGGTGTCGATGACCCTGACCGACCTCGCCGGCCGCAACCTCTCGGGCCAGACGGTCGAGGCGTTCTGGCATTCGGTGCGGCATGCCAAGCCGCTCACCATGGGGCTGAACTGCAGCTTCGGCGCCACCGAACTGCACCCCTACGTGAACGCGCTCAACCCGCAGGTCGAAGGCATGCTCTGCGTCTATCCCAATGCCGGGCTGCCCAACGAGCTCGGCGCCTACGACGAGCCGCCCGAGATGACGGCCAAGCTGGTCAAGGGGTGGGCCGAGAACGGCTGGCTGAACGTGGTCGGCGGCTGCTGCGGCACGACGCCGGCCCACATCAAGGCGATCGCCGAGGCGGTCAAGGACGTGAAGCCGCGCCAGTGGCATGCCCTGCCCCCGGCGCTCAGGCTCTCCGGCATGGAGGCGGCGAGTTTCTTCTGATGTCAGACGTGGAAAACAGCGTACAGCGCGCCACCTTCATCAACATCGGCGAGCGCACCAATGTCACCGGGTCGGCCCGCTTCAAGAAGCTGATCCTGGAGGGCGACTACACGGCCGCCGTCGAGGTCGCGCGCCAGCAGGTCGAGAGCGGCGCGCAGATCATCGACGTCAACATGGACGAGGGCCTGTTGGACGCCGAATTGGCGATGGACACGTTCCTGAAGCTGATCGCCTCGGAACCCGACATCGCCCGCGTGCCGATCATGATCGACAGCTCCAAGTGGAGCGTGATCGAGGCTGGCCTGAAGTGCGTCGCCGGCAAGCCGATCGTGAACTCGATCTCCATGAAGGAGGGCATCGAGCCGTTCATCGCGCATGCCCGCAAGGTCCGCCGCTACGGCGCTGCCGTCGTGGTCATGGCGTTCGACGAGAAGGGCCAGGCCGACACCCAGGAGCGCAAGGTCGAGATCTGCGCCAAGGCCTACGACGTGCTGGTGAACCAGGTCGGCTTCCCGGCCGAGGACATCATCTTCGATCCCAACATCTTCGCGGTCGCCACCGGCATCGAGGAGCACAACAACTACGGCGTCGACTTCATCGAGGCGACGCGCGAGATCAAGCAGCGCTGCCCCAGCGCCAAGATCTCGGGTGGTGTCAGCAACCTTTCCTTCGCCTTCCGCGGCAATGAGCCCGTGCGCAAGGCCATGCACTCGGTGTTCCTGTATCACGCCATCCAGGCCGGCATGGACATGGGCATCGTCAATGCCGGCCAGCTCGAGGTCTACGACCAGATCCCGCAGGAGCTGCGCGATGCCTGCGAGGACGTGATCCTCAATCGCCGGCCCGATTCGACCGAGCGGCTGCTGGAGCTGGCGCCGAAGTACAAGGGCACCGGCGAGGTCGCCGAGACGCAGGACGCCGAATGGCGCAGCTGGCCGGTCGAGAAGCGGCTGGAGCATGCGCTGGTCAAGGGCATGGACCAGTTCGTGGTCGAGGACACCGAGGAGGCGCGCCAGCAGATCGCGCGGCCGATCGAGGTCATTGAAGGCCCCCTGATGGCCGGCATGAACGTGGTCGGCGATCTGTTCGGCTCGGGCAAGATGTTCCTGCCGCAGGTGGTCAAGAGCGCGCGCGTCATGAAGAAGGCAGTGGCGCATCTGCTGCCCTACATCGAGGCCGAGAAGACTTCGACCTCGCGCTCGAAGGGCAAGATCGTCATGGCGACGGTCAAGGGCGACGTCCACGACATCGGCAAGAACATCGTGGGCGTGGTCCTGCAGTGCAACAACTTCGAGGTCATCGACCTCGGCGTCATGGTTCCCTTCCAGGAGATCCTGAAGTCGGCCAACGACAACGGCGCTGACATGATCGGGCTGTCGGGCCTGATCACGCCCTCGCTCGACGAGATGGTCACGGTGGCCGAGGAGATGACGCGCCAGGGCTTCAAGCTGCCGTTGCTGATCGGCGGCGCCACCACGTCGAAGGTGCACACCGCGCTCAGGATCGCGCCGCGATACAATGGCACGACGGTGCACGTGCTCGACGCCTCACGCGCGGTCGGCGTCTGCACGGCGCTGGTTTCCGAATCCGGCGCCCAGGCGCGCGACTTCGCGGCCAAGGTGGCGGCCGAGTACGAAGCCATCCGCGTCGAGCGCGGCGATGGCAAGAAGGAAAAGCTCGTGTCGCTCGAGATGGCGCGCGCCAACGCCTACCCTATCGACTGGGCGGCCTATACGCCGCCCAAGCCCGCGGCCACCGGCACGCGCGTCTTCGCCGAGTATCCGCTGCACGAGCTGGTCGAGCGCATCGACTGGACGCCGTTCTTCCGCGCCTGGGAGCTGGCCGGCAACTATCCCGCCATCCTGGAAGACAAGGTGGTGGGCGAGAGTGCGCGCAAGCTCTACGCCGACGCCCGCAAGATGCTCGACCATATCGTGCGCGAGAAGTGGCTGACCGCCAAGGGCGTGGTGAGCTTCTGGCCGTGCCGGCGCGATGGCGACGACGTCGTGCTGTTCGAGGACGACAGCCGCAGCAAGGAGATCTCGCGCCTCTATTTGCTGCGCCAGCAGGTCGAGAAGCGCTCGGGCCGCGCCAACATGTGCCTGGCCGACTTCATCTCGCCCGAGGCCGACTGGATCGGCGGCTTTGCCGTGACGACGGGCCACGGCATCGAGGAGCACCTGGCGCGCTTCAAGGCCGACCACGACGACTATTCCGACATCATGCTGAAGGCCCTGGCCGACCGCCTGGCCGAGGCCTTCGCCGAACGCCTGCATGAGCGCGTGCGCAAGACGCTGTGGGGTTACGCGCCCGACGAGGCGCTCGCCAACGAGGAGCTGGTGCGCGAGAAGTATCGCGGCATCCGCCCGGCGCCGGGCTATCCTGCCTGCCCCGATCATAGCCAGAAGCCCGAGCTGTTCCGGCTGCTCAATGCCGGCCAGAACGCCGGCATCAGCCTGACCGAGAGCTTCGCCATGATGCCGACGTCGGCGGTGTCGGGTTATTACTTCGCCCATCCTGAGGCGGCGTATTTCGGCGTCGCCCGCATCGGCCGCGACCAGGTCGAGGACTATGCCAAGCGGCGCGGCGTGCCGATCGAGCAGGCAGAGAAGTGGCTGAGGCCGAACATCGGATATTAGCGGAGCGCGGACCTCCAGGTCCGCATCTTCGTCTTCCGGACCGCGCGCGTCCCCGCGCGCTCATGAGCATGAGCGAGCGGGACGCTCGCGGTCCGGAAGAGCATGAGCGGACCTGGAGGCCCGCGCTCCGGTGCTGAGCTATGCCCTCGTCCTGGCCGTCGGGTTGGTCGCCGGCACGGTGAGCGGCATCGTCGGCACCGGCGCCACCGTCATCCTGTTGCCCGTGCTGGTCATCGTCTTCGGGCCGCGCGAGGCGGTGCCGATCATGGCGATCGTCGCCCTGATGTCGAACTTCGCCAAGATCACGTCGTGGTGGAGAGAGATCGACTGGAAGGCCTGCGGCGCCTATGCGCTCGGCGGCATTCCGGCGGCGGCGCTCGGCGCGCGCACGCTCCTCATCCTGCCGCCGGGCACAGTGGAGATCGCGCTCGGCCTGTTCTTCCTTGCCATGGTGCCAGGCCGACGCTGGCTCGCGTCGCGCAACATGACCATCGGGTTGGGCGGCTTGGCCGCCGCCGGCGCCGTGATCGGCTTCCTGACCGGCGTCGTGGTCTCGACCGGACCCCTCAGCGTGCCGACCTTCGCCGCCTACGGGCTGGTCAAAGGAGCGTTCATCGCCACTGAAGCCGCAGGCTCGCTCGCCCTCTACATCAGCAAGGCGCTGACCTTCCGCCAGTTCGGCGCCCTGCCGACCGACATCATCGTCAAGGGCCTGATCTCGGGCTCGTCGGTCATGACCGGCACCTACCTGGCTCGGCTGATCGTCGAGCGGCTGAGCGTGGCCGCCTTTCAGTACATGCTGGACATCGTGATGATGGTCTCGGGCCTTGCGCTTTTGTGGCAGGCGCTGCGGTGATCGGGCTGCCATAGTGACAACCGGGAGGACGTCACATGAACAGGATCGCCCTTGCATCGATCGCCGCAGGACTCGCGCTGTCAGCTGCCGCCTGCCAGCAGCAGACCGCCCAGCAGCTCAACACCGCCAACGCCAACTCGCAGGTCTATATCGGCGCCTTGACCTGCAACGTCACCGGCAGCAGCGGCTATGTCTTCGGCTCGACCCGCGACTTGAGCTGCGTGTTCCTCAACAAGGAGGGCACATCGGCGAGCTATGACGGCAAGATCCGCCGCTTCGGCCTCGATGTCGGCACGACGCGGCCGAGCCACGTGATCTGGCACGTCTACCAGCTCGCCGGCCTCGTCGGTAACCCGACCAGCACCGACCCCACCGTGCTTGTGGGCAACTACGGCGGCGAGCAGGCCTCGGTCTCGGCCGGCGGCACCGCCGGCGGCAACTGGCTGTACGGTGGGCGGAACAACCAGATCGTCCTGCAGGCGACGCAGTTCAGGACGTCGGGCGATGCCGGTTACAACATCGCCTACGGCATCGCCGAGATCTCCCTGACGCTCAAGAACTGACATACGTCGCGCTTGAACTGCCGAGTGTTCTGCAATACTCCGGCAGCGCAAGGAGATACGGATACCCATGAAACTGATCGTCAAGGCCGCCGTCGCGGCAACCCTCGCCGCGGCCGTCGGTGGCTGCACCCAAAGCATGAGCCAATCGACGCCGCAGCAGCTCAACAGCACCAACGCCAATTCCCGCATCTATATCGGTTCGCTGAGCTGCAACGTCGGCGGCAGCACGGGCTACGTCCTGGCTTCGCGCAAGAGCCTCGACTGCATCTTCCTCAGCAAGGACGGCACGCAGAGCGCCCAGTACACCGGCTCGATCGACAAGGTCGGTGTCGACATCGGCTACACCAAGGCGGTGCACACGATCTGGCGCGTCTATTCGCTGGGCTCCGACCGCGGTCCCAACAACCTGAGTGGCACCTACGTCGGCGAGCAGGGTACCGCAGCAGCCGGCGACCAGGCGGGCGGCAACTGGATCTACGGTGGTCCGAACGCCGAGGTCGGCATGGTGGCGTCAGGCATCATCCAGGATGCCGGTTACAATCTCGCGGCCGGCATCGCCGCGATGACCATCAAGCTCAAGCAGTAACGAAGGCCTAAGCCGTCGCCGGTTGCAGGGCGCAGCCGGCGACGGTGACGCGATGCATCAACCGGCGCTCGCCGCTGTAGTCGTTGGCGGCGTAGTGCCAGGTCGCCCGGTTGTCCCAGAAGGCGATTGAACCTTCGCGCCAGCGGAAGCGGCAGGTGAATTCCGGCCGCGCGGCGTGGCGATAGAGATACTCCAGCAACGGGCGGCTATCCTCGGCCGACCAGCCCTCGAAACGCAGCGTGAAGGCCGCGTTGACGTAGAGCGACTTGCGGCCGCTCAAGGGATGGCGGATCACCACCGGATGCACGACGTCGCCGCCGACCAGGTGCTGGTTGGCGAAGCGACTGGCCCCTTCGGGATTGGCCGCGTTCACGCCCTTGGCGCCGAAGATGTGCGCCGAGCCATGGACCGCCTGCATGCCCTCGAGCGTGCGCTGCAGGCCGGGCGATAGCGTCTCGAAGGCGCGGTACATGTTGGCGAACAGCGTATCGCCGCCCTCCTCCGGCAGTTCACGTGCCAGCAGGATCGAACCCATGGCGGGCGCGGGATCGTAGCTGTGGTCGGTATGCCAGCCGCCGCCGATGTTGGTCTTCTGCTCAGGCTCCTTGCGCACTTCGGCGATCTCAGGATAGCCCTCCACGGCCTTGAAAAACCGGTTCACGTCGATCGGCGCCCAGCGGCGCGCGAACTCGAGGTGCTGTTCGGGCGTGAGCTTCTGGTCACGGAAGAAGATAACGCCGTGCTCGGTAAAGGCCGCCTGCACCTCGTCCCACTGGCGATTGCTCATCGCCTTGAGATCGACGCCCAAAACCTCGGCGCCGCAGCCGCCGGTGAGCTTCTGCACCTGGACCGTTTCGTAAGCCATGACCCTACCTCCTCGCAGGAGATTACCGAGTTTGCACGCCGAGGAGCAACAGCACCACCGACAAGCTGAAGACGCTCGCGCCCGTCGAAATGACGACCGCGTTGGTCGCGAGCCCGACACCTGTCCGGTAAAGCTGCGCCACCAGATAGACGTTGGCACCCGCCGGCAGGGCGGCGTTCAGGGTCGCCACGGTGAGCCACAGCGGATCGAGCGTGAAGAGATAGCGGCCGGCGGCCCAGACCATCAGCGGCATGACGGCTAGCTTCACGGCAGTTGCAACGGCAGCCGGCTGCCAGTGCTCCTTCAGCCCGACATGGGCGAGCGAAGCGCCCGCCATGATCAGACCGCAGGGCGGCGCCGCCAGCGCCAGCGCCTGTAGAACCTTGTCGATCACGACCGGCATGCCGAGGCCCGGAACCAACGCGGTCAGCTCGGCCCAGGCGAGCCCGGCGAAGATCGAGGGGATTACCGGATGCTTCATCATCATCAGCGCCGCACCGCCCAGCTTGGCGAGCAGCCGCCCGCCACTGCCGCCGCCCGATCCGATCTCGAGCAGGAAGGAGCAGAGCGTCAGCATGACCAGCGAGTTGACGCTGATGATCATCAGGAGCGGCACCAGGCCCGCCTCGCCGAAGGCGTAGGTGATGAAGGGAATGCCGATGCCGACGCCATTGGAGAAGGTGCCGGACAGGGCGAACACCGCCTGGTCGCCGAGCTTCATGCCGAGCGCGCGGCCAAGCGGCATCAGCAGGAAATAGAGCAGCAGGCCGGTGCCGAAGAACACGACGATGATGTCGGGCTCGAGCGCCTCCAGCCGCACCTTGGCCATCGAGCGGAACAGCAGCGCGGGGAACAGCGAATAGAAGGCGACCTGGGTCAACCCGCGCAGGCCGTCGGCCGTGAGCAGCCAGCGCCCGAGCGCCCAGCCGACCGCGACCGTGCCGAACACCGGCACGATGATGTCGATGATGGCGCTCATACGGGAGCGCGGACCTCCAGGTCCGCATTCATGAGCCAAGACCGGACCTGGAGGTCCGCGCTCCGAATGAGGACGACCTCACGCCGCCATGGCGAGGTTGCTGTAGCGCGTCAGGTGATGCTGCTGATTGCCGAACATCAGGTCGATCATGGTCAGTCGCTTGAAGTAGTGGCTGACCGAGAGCTCGTCGGTGACGCCCATGCCGCCGTGCATCTGCACGGCGCTTTGGCCGCAGAACTTGCCCGACTTGCCGATCTGGACCTTGGCGCCCGAGGCCGCCTTGCGGCGCACCACCGAGTCCTTGTCGTCGATCTTGAGCGACGCCATCAAGGTCATCGAGCGCGCTTCCTGGGCGTTGGTGAAGCAGTCGACCATGCGGTGCTGCAGCACCTGGAACTTGCCGATCGGCACGCCGAACTGCTTGCGCGTCTTGATGTACTCCAGCGTCGCCGCATTGATCGCGTCCATGCAGCCGGTCGCCTCGGCGCACAGCGCGACGATGGCATGATCGACCGCATCCTCGACGACACCGAAGGCATCATCGACCTTGCCCAGCACGGCGTCGGCGCCGACCGAGACCTTGTCGAAGGTGAGCTCCGAGGCGCGCAGCGCATCCTGGGTCGGGTAGTCGCGACGGGTGATGCCCTTGGCCTTGGCATCGACCACGAACAGCGTCAGTCCCTTCTCCTCGCGCGCACTGCCCGAGGTGCGGGCGAGCACGATGATGTGGTCGGCCGACGGCGCGTTGTAGACCACGCCCTTGTGGCCCGAGAGCGACCAGCCATTGCCTTCCTTGGTCGCCTTGAGCGACACGTCGGCGAGATTGTAGCGCGACTGGCGCTCCAGCCAGGCGAAGGCGAACTGCTTCTTGCCCTCGATCATGGGCGCGAGCAGCGACTCCTTCTGCGCCTTCGAGCCGGCCTTGGCGATCATGCCGCCGCCCAGCACCACCGTCGGCAGGAACGGCTCCAGCACCAGGCCTTTGCCGAACTGCTCCATGACGATCATGGTCTCGATCGGCCCACCGCCGTAGCCGCCATCCTCTTCCGAGAAGGCCATGCCGAGCCAGCCGAGCTCGGCCATCTGCGCCCAGTTCTCCGTCAGCCAGCCCTTCTCGGTGGCGGCAATCTTGCGCCGGTTCTCGAAGGTGTACTTGTCGCGAACGAAGCGCTCGGCAGCGTCCTGCAGCTGCTTCTGTTCGTCGGAAAGGGACAGGTCCATTGTTCTTCCTCCAAAATCTCGGTGTCATCCCGAGCGCAGCGAGGGACCTTTACTGTTACCGAAAGGCCCCTCGCTCCGCTCGGGGTGACAGTGTGCGTTTATAGCCCGAGGACCATCTTCGACACGATGTTCTTCTGAATTTCGTTGCTGCCGCCGTAGATGCTCGTTTTGCGGAAATTGAAGTAGCGCGGCGCGGCAGGCGGCGCGTGGTCGGGTCCGACCGGTGTCTCGTTCGTATCCTGAAACAGCAGGCCCGGCTGGTAGGGCGCGGCGTACGCGCCGACCGCTTCCATGGTGAGCTCGGTGATGCGCTGCTGGATTTCAGAGCCCCGGATCTTGAGGGTCGAGACCTCCGGTCCGGGCGCGCCGCCCAGCGCCATGGTCGAGAGCGCGCGCAGCTCGCTCATCTCCAGCGCCTGGACCTGCAGGTCGAGGTCGGCGATCTGGGCCGTGAAGGCGGGATCGTCGGCCAGCGTGCGGCCGTCCATCGGCTCTGCGCGCGCGATGTCCTTCAGCGAGCGCACGCCGCGCTTGGAGGACGGCACCTCGGCGATGCCCAGCCGCTCGTTGGCCAGCAGGAACTTGGCGCAGGTCCAGCCTTCGCCTTCCTTGCCGATGCGGTTCTCGACCGGGACCTTGACGTTGTCGAGGAACACGTCGTTCACGTGATGGGCACCATCGAGCATGACGATGGGCCGCACCGTGACGCCCGGCGTCTTCATGTCGATGAGCAGGAAGGAGATGCCCTCCTGTATCTTGGCTTCGGGATTGGTGCGTACCAGGCAGAAGATCCAGTCGCCCCAATGGGCGAACGACGTCCAGGTCTTCTGGCCGTTGACGATGTAGTGGTCACCCGTTGCGTCTTTGGCGCGCACCGCCTTGGTGCGCAAGGATGCGAGATCGGAGCCGGCGCCCGGCTCGGAATAGCCCTGGCACCACGACACCTCGGAACTGCGGATGCCGGGCAGGAACCGTTCCTTCTGCTCGTCGGTGCCGAAGGTATAGATCACCGGCCCGACCATCTTGGGGCCGAACGGGATGATGCGCGGCGCGCCCTCTTCCGCGAGCACGTTCTCGAACAGGAAGCGTTGCGTCACGTCCCAGCCCGGACCACCGTACTTCCTGGGCCAGGTGTAGGCGAGCCAGCCCTGGCGGCCGAGCGCCTTCTGCCACTGGATGTGGTCGTCCTTGTCGTAGTGCTTGCCGGAGAAGGTCTTGGCCTTGGTCGCTGGCGACAGATTGGCACGCGCGAAGGCGCGGACTTCGTCGGCGAACGCCTTGTGTTCGGGTTTGAGTGCTAAATCCATTTCTATTTCCTGCTCATCCGGACCGCGGGCCTCCAGGCCCGCTCATGAAGGCGGGCCGGGAGGCCCGCGGTCCAATGACTCTAAAGTCCAAGAACCATCTTGCTGATGATTCCCTTCTGGATCTCGTTGCTGCCGCCGTAGATCGTGGTCTTGCGCGTGTTGAAGTAGCGCGGCGCGACCTGATGCGCGTAGGACGGCCCGACCGGCTCCTCGTTCGAGCCCTGCCACAGCAGGCCCGGTAGGTACGGCGCGGCGTATTCGCCGACCGCCTCCATGGTGAGATCGGTGATACGCTGCTGGATCTCCGAGCCCCTGACCTTCAACCCCGACACCTCGGGTCCGGGCTGGCCACCATGCGCCATGCTCGAGAGCGCGCGCAGTTCGGTGTACTCCAGCGCAGTGAGCTGTATCTCGAGATCGGCGATCTTCTCGGCGAAGGTCTGGTTCTCGATCAGTGGGCGGCCGTTGTCCTGCTCGGCGCGCGCGATATCCTTCAACGCCTCGACGCCGCGCTTGGACTGCGGCACCGCAGCGATGCTGAGCCGCTCGTTGGCCAGCAGGAACTTGGCGCAGGTCCACCCCTCGTTCTCCTTGCCCACGAGGTTGGCGACCGGGACCTTGACGTTGTCGAAGAACACCTCGTTCACCTCATGGCCGCCGTCGGCCATGATGATCGGCTTCACGGTGATGCCCGGCGTCTTCATGTCGATCAGCAGGAAAGAGATGCCCTCCTGCGGCTTGGCCTTGGGATCGGTACGCACCAGGCAGAAGATCCAGTCGGCCCAGTGGCCCATCGTGTTCCAGGTCTTCGACCCGTTGACGATGTAATGGTCGCCCTGCTTCTCGGCCTTGGTGCGCAGGCTGGCAAGGTCGGAGCCCGAGCCCGGCTCGGAATAGCCCTGGCACCACCACACGGTGCTCGCGCGGATCGGCTCGAGGTACTTGGCCTTCTGCTCGTCGTTGCCGAAGGTGTAGATCACCGGCCCGACCATCTTGGTGCCGAACGGAATGATGCCCGGCGCATATTCCTCGGCGCAGATATTCTCGAAGATGTAGCGTTGCGCTGGCGTGAAGCCTGGCCCGCCATGCTTCTTGGGCCACGTGTAGACCAGCCAGCCCTGCTTCCCGAGCGCCTGTTGCCAGCGCATGTAGTCGTCGCGGATCAGGTGCTTGCCGTTCTTCACCTTGTCGCGGATATCGGCCGGCAGATTGGCACGCACAAAGGCGCGGACTTCATCGGCGAATTTCTGCTCTTCAGGTGTGAAAGCGAGGTCCATGCAACCCTCCCGGATGGGGCTTTCGTTTGCGCCGGAGTTTAGCCACGAGCCCGGTCGGGACAAGCGCGATGGAGCCGGATCGCGGCTTGCTGCGCCGCGACGCGGAATGGCTTTACGTAAGGCGTGCGTTACGTCAGGTCGGGCTTCACGCCTGATTTTGTGGCGTAAGTCTCCGGCGACAAAGCGAAAGTCAGGCCCTGCCAGTCCGGCGTGCGGCTTTCCATCCTGCGCCGGTTGCCGCGGGCGATGTCCCGGAACTGTCGCAGCGCCGCGCGGTCGTCGAGCGACGCGGTGTCGACGCCGAGGTGCTGAGTGAAGAGCCGGCAGCGCAAGTCGCGGGCGAGAACGGCATCCCAGATCGAGGCATTCATCTCCGTATGACCTGCCAGCGAGAAAGGATGCAGGTTGCAGGAGCCGACGGTGGCCCAGACATCGTCGACCACCATCATCTTGGCGTGGACGTAGGCCGCCCGACGCGCGCCGGCGTGAAGTTCGGCCAGTCCCGCCAGGGTGAAATTGTCGTGACGGCCGAGCGCTTCGATGCCCCAGAACCGCGCGGCCTCCTGCGGATCGTTGCGCGCCTCGAAGACGTAGCCCTCGGCGATCGCCGGCACGAGCATCACGACATCGACGCCGCGTTCGACGGCTGCCAGCAGATGGCGGGCGACCTCCGGCATCGGAATCGCCTGGTTCTGCAGGTAGATCGTGCGGCGCGCCGCATCGATCGCGCGCTGGTACTGCTCCAGGATCGAACGCTCGACACGCCCCGGCGGATAGCGGCGCCCATCGAGCATGCGCTGGATCTGCACCGTGCTCGGCCCACACGGCTCGCGAGGGTGGTCGGCATAGGACAGCTCGTCGCTGCCGTCGCACATCCAGTTGCCGTCCGGCACGTGGCGTTCGCTGGCCTCGTTCCAGCGCTCGACGAAATTGTGGCGCACGTCCGTCGCCGACGGGCCGGTCACCTCGACATAGACGTCGTGCAGCCGCATGGCCACGCTGGTGAGATTGAGGCCGCCGACGAAGGACGTCTCCCACGGCTGGCCGGCGTCGATCACCCAGCTCTTCTGATGCTGGCAGAAGACGGTCGCCGCCCTGTCCCAGCGAATCTTGAAGCGTGACCCGCGCTTGGCGAGCAACGCACGCTGCTCCGGCGAGCCGCCGAACATGCGAGGGCTGGGCGCGGTCTCAGGATTGGGCCGCCAGATCAGGAGCCGCACGTCGACGCCGCGGGCGACGGCCCGATCGAGCAGATCGAACAACGGCTCCTGCCCGTCGGGGACGAGAAAGTCGTCGGAATAGAAGGCCACGGTCAGCCATATGCTGTTTTGGGCACTGGCGATCGCCTCGCCGATGCGCCGCATGATCTGCGGCCCGTCGATGAAGGCGCGCACGCGGTTGCCGGGCCGTGCCGGATAAGGGCCCGACATCGTGCCGGGAATGTAGGAGCCGTCGACCGCCGTCACGACAGAAGTCACTGGGCCATCGGCGCCGGCACGATGAGCGCCTTGTCGGCCTTCAGCTTGGCGATCTCCGCGTCGCTGACGCCGGCCTCACGCAGCACCTCCTCGCCGTCGCCGCCGATGCGTGGCGCGTGGCGGCGGAACTCGACCTTGGTCTTCTCGAAGTCGAGCGGGCTGGCAAAGGTCGTGATCGGCCCTTCCGTCGGATGCTCCCGCTCGGTGAAAAAGCCGGTCGCCTTGAGGTGAGGATCGTCCTTCAGCTCCTCGAGGGTACGCACGGGCATGGCCGGGATGTCGGCCTTGTCGAATGCCTCCAGCCATTCTTCGGTCGGACGATGTTCCAGCAGCGAGGCCAGCACCTGGTAGAGCTCGCTGAAATTCTTGGCGCGCTCGTTGCGATCGACGAAGCGCTGCTCCTTGCAGAGATCGGGCCGTCCGGCGAGCTCGAAGAAGGTGAGCCAGTGTGCGTCGGTGTAAGGCAGCGCGCAGATGTAGCCGTCCTTGGTTTTGAAGGGATGGCGGAACTTGTTGATGATGCGGTCGTAGCCCATGGCGCCGCGCTCGGGCGTCCAGGTAGCGCCGAACAGATGCTCGGTCAGCCAGAACGACGCCAGGGTCTCGAGCATCGGCACTTCGATCATTTGGCCCTCGCCAGTCTTCTGGCGGTGATAGAGCGCGCCCAGAACGGCAATGCAGAGGTGCAGGCCCGTGGTCTTGTCGGCGATCAGGCTCGGCATGAAGCGCGGCGGCAGGCCGTCGACGCGCGACTGCAGGGAGGCCGCGCCGCTCACGCCCTGCACCAGGTCGTCGAAGGCGGGCTTGTGGCCGTACGGCCCCTTGCGCGCGTAGCCCAGGGAATAGGCATAGATGATCGACGGATTGACCTTCTTCAGGTCTTTGTAGCCCAGGCCCAGGCGCTCGATCGCCTGGGGCCGGCTGTTATGGATGAAGAGGTCGGCCTTCCTGACCAGTTCCTTCAGGACGGCGCAGGCGGCGGGCTTCTTGAGGTCGAGGCAGAGCGAGCGCTTGTTGCGGTTGGCGGCCATGTAGATCGGCCCCATGCTTTTGTCGCGCCCCATCGATCCACCCGACACGCGCAGAAGATCGCCTTCTGGGGGCTCGACCTTGATCACGTCGGCGCCCATGTCGGCCAGGTGCTGGGTGGCGAACGGCCCCAGCAGCACGGCCGTCAGATCGATCACCCGCACGCCCTGAAGCGGTCCCGGCATGTCCGTCCTCTCGCTTGGCTTTGCCGTGACCTAGCATACCGCCGGCACGCACGAGCGAAACAAATGCCGATCGGGCTCGCTGCTCAGAACTTGGGCTTGCGCTTCCAGGCGAGGGCGATCTATCCGACGATCAGCGGCACGCTGCCGACAACGACCACGAGCTGCACGGCGTTGGCCAGCATGCCTTTGACATGCAAGGCGCGAAGCCGCGGTACGGCCGTGGCGACGCCGGCCGCCCTCGCCTGCAACTCGGCGTCGATGCGCTGCAGGAACCAACGCCGGGCCAGGGTCGCGAAGATTGCGACCGCGACCGCGCCGACGGCAAAGCCCGGCCGGCCCGCCACGACGAAGCCCACCGTCGAGACCACTCCGGCAACGCCCATGACCAGGAAGTAGCCGTTGAACAGGCCCCGCAGCAGCTGAGTGACTTCCGGAATCTCCAGCCCGACCAGCAGAAAGGTCAGCGACGACAGCAGGAACGCGACCATGGGCAACAGCAGGATCACGGCGGCGTAAAGGGCAAGGGCATCAGGCGGCATGGGACGTAACCTCGCGGGCGCGATGAGAGATTATCCGCAGCGCCGATCGTCGTCTCCATTGGACGTTGGTCGAATTTCGACCGCGGATGACAGCAGCAATTCCGTTGCTGGCGTGCTAGTCGGATCGGCAACCACAAGGAGACGAGTTGCAGGATGCCCGGAGCGCTTGAAGGTCTGCTGGTGATCAGCGTGGAGCAGGCCGTGGCCGCCCCCTACTGCGCGGCTCGCCTGGCGGATGCCGGCGCGCGGGTGATCAAGGTCGAGCGGCCGGAAGGCGATTTCGCCCGCGCCTATGACGCCTACGTGCACGGCCAGTCGAGCTATTTCGTCTGGCTGAACCGCGGCAAGCAGTCGGTCACGCTCGACTTCAAGGACAAGGACGATCTTGCGCTGCTGCACCGCATGATCGCCAAGGCCGACGTGCTGATCCAGAACCTGGCGCCGGGTGCGGCCGAACGCGCGGGCTTCGGCTCGGCTGCGATGAGGGCGAAGAACCAGCGGCTGATCACGGTCGACATCTCGGGCTATGGCGAGCACGGCCCCTATCGCAACCGCCGCGCCTACGACCTCCTGGTGCAGGCCGAGAGCGGGCTCGCTTCGATCACCGGCACGCCCGAAGGTCCAGGCCGCGTCGGCATCTCGGCCACCGACATCGGCACCGGCATGTACGCTCACGCCGCCGTGCTGGAGGCGCTGCTGGCCCGCCAGAAGACCGGCGAAGGCCGCGCCATCGCGGTCTCGCTGTTCTCCGCCATGGCGGAATGGATGACCGTGCCCGTCCTGGCGAAGGACTACTCGGACTACGACTGGCCGCGACTCGGGCTCACCCATCCTTTCATCGCGCCCTATGGCGTCTACCAGACGGCCGACAAGGTGCCGGTCCTGATCTCGATCCAGAACGACCGCGAGTTCGAGCGCCTGTGCCACGGCGTGCTCGACCGGCCGGGCCTGGAGAAGGATCCGGACTACGCCACGAACAAGGCGCGCAATGCCCGGCGCGACGACACCAACGCCATCGTCCAGAGGAGTTTTGGCGGCCAGAGCTTCGCCGACCTTGCCGCCCGGCTCGATGCCGCGCAGATCGCCTGGGCACGCGTGAGCTCGGTTGACGATCTTTCGGGCCATCCGCAGCTCCGTCGGGTCAGCTTCGGCACGACCGGCGGCGACGTCTCCATGCCGGCGCTCGCCGCCTCATGGAAAGGCGAGCCCGAACGGCTGGGCGACGTGCCGACGGTGGGCCAGCATTCCGAACAGGTGCGGCGCGAGTTCCCGGCTTAGGGGCGGACGCCGCTGATGCCGGCACCATTGTCCTCCTCGCCAATCTGATGCCGCGCTTCCTCACCGCCGTCCGACTCTCCGGCTACGGCGCCGCCTACTTCTTCGCCTCCGGCGCCTTCATGAGCTATTGGCCCGTGTGGCTGCGCGATCGCGGCATCAACGACGCCGAGATCGGCACTCTGTTCATGAGCCGACAACTCGTCGGTGTCGGTGCCACGCTCGCCATCGGTTGGATCGCGCATCGCGTCGGCAACGTGCGCGGCGTTATCCTGGCGCTGGCCGCGGCCGCCACGGTCCTGATGATGGGCTACCAGTTCTCCTACACCTTCTTCGCCATCCTGGCGGTGTCGCTGGTGTGGGGCGGCGTGTGGTCGCCGACCATGGCGCTCTATGACGGCGTGGTGGTGAACGAGACCCGGGTGCGCGGCATCAACTACGGCAGGCTGCGCGTCTGGAGCTCGGTGTCCTTCATCCTGGGCGTCGTCGTCTGTGGCGTCGCCGTCGACCGGCAGGGGCCGTCCTGGGTGCTCTATGTCGCCCTCGCCGGCATCGTCATGCTGGTTCCGCTGGCGCTCTGGCTGCCGCCGGCAGAGGCGCAGCACCGCGACCAGGCCAGGCACGCCTCCTTCGGCATTCCCGACCTGCTGCGCTCAAGACCCTTCCTGCTGTTCATGATCGCGGCCGGACTCTGCCAGGCAAGCCACGCCGTGCTCTACAGCTTCGGCACCCTGACCTGGCGCGCCGCCGGCATCGACGACATCACAATCAGCTTCTTGTGGGGCGAGAGCGTCGCCGTCGAGATTGTCCTGATGCTGGCGAGCCCCTGGCTGCTGGCGCGGCTCGGCGCCACCGGGATGATCGGGCTGGCGCTCGGCTGTGGCATGGTGCGCTGGCTGGGCATGGCCTTCACTACCGAGCTGTGGGCGCTGGTCCTTCTGCAGGCCCTGCATGCCGGCACCTTCGCCGCTTGCCATCTCGGCGCCATGGCCTTCCTGCAACGGGCGCTGCCGCCGTCGGGCATGGCGCTGGGCCAGAGTGTCTACTACGCGATCGGCACGGGCGCGGCGCAGGCGGTGATCTTCCAGATCGCCGGCGTCCTCTACGGCGCCTACGGCCAGAAGGCGTTTCTGGGGATGTTCGTCGTCGCAGCGATTGGCATGGCGGCGATTGTCGCGCTGGCGCGCACCTGGAAAGGCCAAGTGCTGGTGCATGCCTAGAGGATCCTCCTAGTCCCTTACCGATCTATCCCCTTCGATGAACACGAATCGCTCCCCGACGAAATCGAGAACAGGTGAATGGAGTTTGGCCAGCAGTCGTTCGTGAATGCTGATAGGCAGTCTCACGCCATGGCATTCAACAATGTATTCGTCAGGCACCCCCGTAGCGTCCGAAAAGTAATAGTGACCGAATATCGGGCCCGGAGGCGCATCCGGTTCAATATCGTTTCCCCAAGCCATAAAGCTCAGGTAGTTCCCGGGAGGCACATGCCTTCGGTTCTCCTCTTCCAGTCGGGCGATCTGCTCCGCCGCGCGCCTGGTGAACTTCGGCAGGCTGATCATGTCAGGCCGACGCCGCCAGCCGATCCCGCATCGCCGTCAACGGAGCCGTCGTATGCCGGGGGTCGCGCTCAAGAAATCCAAAGGCGCAGACTTTGCGGCGCGAGCATAGTCCGCAAAGATCGCGTACGCAGCGTCCAAGGGAGCTTCGCGGGACTCGTCATTGGCATTGACGCGAAAACCCGGCAAGTCCTCGGTCGGCCTGACGCGAAATTCGGGTACATATGCATCTCGTCGAACGTTGAACATTCTGTTCCTCGCAAACCGTGAGGTGGCTTTGCTAAGCTATTGTCGTGCCAAAAGGGCTACAATTAGCGGCAGTCCGCATTTTGGAAAACCTACGTACGGTTGTCGACACTGTAGTTATATTTCGGCGGTTGGCCCGCCAGCAATGCATGCACCGCTGTCGGCGACGCGAAGGGTGCGCTCCGGGGACGTTTGCGAAGTGCCCGAGGTTTCCGCCGGAGAGCCTGGGCGCTTCGAGATCGCCCCCTACTGGTTAGGCCGTCCTCTGAATTTCGATAGTTACGATAGTTTAGATGTTGGAAGCGCCACATCGAAGAGCTGGAGCCCGTCCCGTCCGGAGGTATGCGGCCGGACGGGACGCGCGGTGTAGGCCGCCTTCCTCTTGGTCTCGGATCAACGATGCATAGAGCAGGAGCGCACGGAAGCAACGCAACTGATCGAACATATAACTTCAGTGCAGCGCAGTCAATAACTTAGGTCAGATACGGCCAGTTTCGTTTTCCCGAATTTTGGCGCTCCAGAGAGGGCCATGTCTGGCGGGTCGAAAAAGCAACAACACCATTCCTTGTGTCGCTGGATCCGAGTGCCAGCAGTGCTTTCAATGCCCTCTAGGCCTGCGGAGTCTCGGCCGGCTCGGTCGCCTTCATCGAGGGCCGCCGTGCCACCCCGTCGTACCAGGCCGCCAGCTTCGGCGCGACGCCGCGCCATTCCTCGCCGTAGCGCCAGCTTTCGTAACCGCAGGCGACGGCGGTGGTGATCTGGGCGAGATCGAACGAGGCGCCGAAATGCGGGGCGCGCTTCTCCAGCGCAGCGAAGCAGCGGAGCTCGCGGTCCTTCATCTTGCCGATGAAGGCGTCCGACCTTTCGGCTTCGGACCTCAGAAGCTCGGCGCGGCGCGAGATGTGGGCTTCGATGACGCCGCAGGCGATCGACATGTCGGCCAGCGCACGCCACCGCGCCGCGCCCTCGCGCGCCAGCAACCGGAAGCCGCCGTGCTCGCCGTTGATGTAGTCGCAGATCGAATGGGAGTCGGTCAGGGTGAACCCGGCGGTGACCAGCGCCGGAATACGCACGACCGGCGTGGCCTCGAGGAAGTCGGGCCGGTGCTCGACGGCCCGGGTCGCCCAATCGTGCGACCACTTGGTCTGCACGAACTCGAAGCGGTCTTCTATTCCCAGCTCGAGGATCGCGACCCGGACCCTCCTGACCCAGGGCGAGGCGGGGGTAACGTAGAGGCGCACGGCAGTTCTCCGGCTACGGCAAGGTGGACAAGTCCAATGCCCCGAGTCGGTCGCGGTCGGCAACCACCTCGATCGCCGCGATCCTGTCGCCGGCGAACGTCAGATTGAGCACCAGCAGCAGATGGCCCTGCGGCGCCACGACGACGCCCACGGCGCCGTCGACCAGGGCCGGCCGGCGTGCCGAGCACGACCCTCGAGCTGGTGCGGCTGCGTGCCAGCCAGATCAACGGCTGCAGCCTCTGCGTCGAGATGCATGCCCGCGACCTCCGCAAGGCCGGCGAGAAGGACGACCGACTGTTCGCCGTCGCTGCCTGGCGTGAGGCGCCCTACTTCAGCGACGCCGAGCGCGCGGCCCTGGCGTTGACCGAAGCGGCGACGCGGCTGCCCGATCGCGGCGATGCCGTGCCCGACGATGTCTGGAACGAAGCCGTGAAACACTACGACGAGAAGGCCTTGGCCGACCTCATCCTCAACATTGCCCTGATCAACTTCTGGAACAGGGTGAACGTCACGATTCGCCAGGTGTCGGGCGCGCTGCCCAAGGCGGCGTGAGCCACACGTTATCGTTCGTGCGCATGCTTTCTCATGAAGTTGTGGATCGCGTGAGCGGACATACAACAAATGCGAGCAACGCAAATCTTATGTTCGTTTTCCACCTAATGCACCGACAGCGGATGGTGGAATCCAGCGGAGCACATGAGCGAGTCGTGTTAGCCTCACAATCAGAGAGCAGCGGTTGGTCGAGCCCCGGTCCTCTCTTAAATAAAAGACCAAACTCGGCGACCGGCTTCAGGCGCGGTGACGACCCGAAAGGGCACGCCGCACCGGGATCAGAGGGGACGCGCAAGCGGCATTTGTGATCTTCGAGGCAGGTAGGCCGCGCGGTTCGTGTGACCGCCCGGAGATTGTCTGGAGCGGCAACGCGACGGGCGGATTTCCGAGGTCGCTAGGGACGCGCAGTCCGGAAGGGGGTCGTTCTTCGGAACGGCCCCTTTTTCTGTTGTGGCGGCCCGCTCAGCGCGAGCGGCCGCGCGCCGTCACCGGCCAGATCTCGACCAGGGTGTCGCCTTTCACCACGTGATAGCTCTCGTAGAGATTGACCGTGGGATCGCAATGCGGCGGCGTCAGGATCACCTGCTCGGCCAGCCCGGGAGCGGCCTTGCCCTCGGGGGCGATCACCGCCAGGTGCTCGTCGCCCATGAAGCGCGTCGTCGAGCCTTCGACGGCGCCCTTCAGGATCATTGGCGGGCCCTTCTCCGTAGCCATCGCCTTCAGGCCGGCATCGACGGTGACCATGCCGGCCGTATTGGCGCTGACGACACGCGCGTCGATCTGCAGGGCCTGCTCGAAAGTCGGCTTGTCGAGGCCGCGCAGGTCGCAGACGTTGTAGTCGTGGTCCATGAAGACGTAGGAGCCGACCTGCAGCTCGGTGAAGACGCCAAGCTTGGCGTCGATGTAGTGCGTGCCCGTGCCTGAGCCGGTGACGATGCCGGGCTTCAGGCCGGCGGCATCGAGCTTGGCCAGGATGCCTTTCAGGTACTCGGTGCGCTCCTCGATCTCGGCCTTGCGCTCCTTGAAATCCACGATGTGCTGGTGACGGCCGCAATAGAACTGCACGCCGGCGTACTTCAGCGACCTGAGCCCCGTGACCTTCTTCACCAGCTCGACCACGGCGTCGGGGCTGGCCACGCCCGTGCGATGCATGCCGGGATCGATGTCGACGACCACGGTCAGCGGCTTGCCGGCCCCCCTACTTCCCGAAGCTGCGGCGGCTGCGGCCAATGCGTCGACATTGGCGGGATGGTCGACCACCACCATCAGGTCCTTGACCTTGGCGTTGAGCGCCATCAGGCGGTCGATCGCCTGCGGCGTCACCACCGGCGAGGTGATGTGCAGGCTCTGGATGCCGGCCTCGCCCAGCGCTTCGGCCTCGCCCAGCTTGGCGCAGCACACGCCGAGCGCGCCGGCTTCGATCTGGCGACGGGCGATGTCGGCCGACTTGTGGGTCTTGGAGTGCGGCCTGAGGTTCACCTTGTGCGCCTTGGCGAAGGACGCCATTTCCGCGATGTTGCGGTCGAGCATCTCGAGGTCGAGCACCAGGGCCGGCGTGTTCAGCGAACGCCGCGATCCCTGCTGGCCGATGAGATGGCGGTGGAGTTTCTCGGCTTCACTCATGGCTTGTCCCTCAGGTTGCGCACGACCATGGCCTCGCCGGTCGTGCCGCGGTTCACGCCCGCGCTTTTCATGAAAGTGTTGTCCTTGCCCGTGCCCCACAGCGCAATGCCCTGCGCCAGAAGGCCGCCGTCGACCTTGATCGTCTCGCCGGTGATGAAGCGTGCCTCGTCGGAGACCAGGAACGATGCCACATCGGCGATGACCTCGGGCTCGCCCCGATCGGGCCACGGCTGGTGGCCGAACTGCTTCTCGTACTTCTCCGGCCGGCCGCGATGGACCAGCGGCGTCGAGATGACGCCGGGCGCAATGCCGACGACGCGGATGCGGTCCCCGCCAAGCTCGGCCGCGACGTTCTCGATCAGGCTGATGACGGCGGCCTTGGCCGCCGAATAGGCGTGGCTGCCGCCGCCGCCCACCATGCCGGCGATCGAGGCTGTGACCAGGATCACACCGCCGCCACCGTGCTTCTTCATGGCCTGCGACGCATGCTTCATGCCGAGGAAGACCGAACGAGTGAGCACGGCGAAGGTGTAGTCCCAATCCTCGACGCTGGTTTCGGCGATCGGTCCGAAGGCACCGCCGACGCCGGCGTTGAGATAGGCGATGTCGAGCCGGCCGAAGCGCTTCTCGGCCTCGGCGACGAGGGCCGCAACGTCCGTTTCCTTGGCGACGTCACAGCGCACGAAGGCGATTGCAGCGCCGTGGCCGTTCGCCTTGGCAACCGACACCGTTTCCGCGCCGTTGGCTTCGTTGAGGTCGGCTACGACAACCTTGGCGCCGTCGGCCAGGAAGCGCATGACCGTGGCACGGCCCATGCCGCTCGCTCCGCCGGTGACGATCGCGACCTTGCCTGAGAGTCTTGTCATTCTCGATTTCGCCCTCCGATGCCATGGTGCTGTTGCGCCGGCCCGCCGGCAAGCCTAGCGTTTGATGGAAGGCCTATCACGCCTTCCGTCATCCCGAGCGTAGCCGAGGGATCTTTTCTTCAGCGACAGAAGAAAGGTCCCTCCACGCGGCCCCTTCGGGGCCTTGGTCGGGATGACGGCTCAAGAAGGAGCCGTCAGATGAAGTTCGGCCTGTTCTACGAGATCTCCATTCCGCGTCCGTGGACGCCGGAAAAGGAACGGACCGTCTACAACAACTGCCTCGAGCAGGTGAAGCTGGCCGACGAGCTGGGCTTCGACCATGTGTGGGCCGTCGAGCACCACTTCCTCGAAGAATACTCCCACTGCTCCGCGCCCGAGCTGTTCCTGACCGCCTGCGCCATGATCACCAAGAACATCCAGGTCGGCCACGGCATCGTCGTCTGCGTCCCCGAATTCAACCATCCGATCAAGATCGCCGAGAGGACGGCCACCCTCGACATCCTGTCGGGCGGCCGCCTGCATGTCGGCACCGGGCGTTCGGCAACCTGGACCGAGCTCGGCGGCTTCCGCGCCAATCCCGACAGCACCAAGAAGAGCTGGGACGAGTTCGTGCGCTGCCTGCCCAAGATGTGGATGCAGGAGACCTTCTCTTACCAGGGTGAATTCTGGTCGATGCCCGAGCGCACCATCCTGCCGAAACCCTATCAGAAACCGCATCCGCCGATGTGGGTCGCCGTCACCAGCCCCGGCACCGAGATCGACGCCGCCGACCGCGGGCTGGGCAGCCTCGGCCTGTCGTTCGCGGGCTTCGACGAGCAGGAGAAGAAGATCAGCGAGTACCGCCGGCGCATCAAGTCGTGCGAGCCGGTCGGCGCCTTCGTGAACGAGCAGGTCGCCACCACCAACTTCCTGTTCTGCCACGAGGACGAGAAGACCGGCGTCGAGATGGGCAAGAAGCTCGGCAACACCTTCAACTATCTCGCCACGCAGCTGATCTCGACCCGAGAGGTCTTCTCCTCGCCGTCCTACCAGTCGCTCGGGCTGCTGCCGGCGCTGCGCCGCGCCGCCACCGGGCCCGACGCCAACGAGCAGCAGACCGAGGGCATGGCCTACGGCGATCCGGCGCGCATCATTCGCGCCGTCAAGAAATGGGAATCGCTCGGCGTCGACTGCATCAACTTCATCCTGGACGCCAACGAGGTGGTGCCGCAGGACCAGGTGATGGCCAGCCTGAAACTTTTCGCCAAGGAAGTGATGCCGGTGTTCGCCCAAGGCGCGGCGGCCAAGGGATCGCCCGCCAAGGTCGCGGCGGAGTAAGCCATGCCCCTCTACGGAACCCTCGACATCACCCAGAACACCAAGGCGCTGCCGACGCTCGCCAACCTCGATACCGAGGCGTGGACCTTGCCCAAGGCCGAGATGCTGCAGCTCCTGATCGAGGTGCCGCGCCGCACCACCGACGGGCTGCTGCCCAAGGCGATGCATCCGGCGCTCCCCTCCTACGTGATCCTGGCCGTCACGAAGTATTCGGAGAGCCCCGTAGGGCCGTTCAATCTCGCGGTGCTGCGGCTGGGCAGCCGCGCCGGCGCGCATCCGCGCGGCTTCCTGCTGGGCGCCGTCGCCAGTACCGAAACGGCGGCCAAGGAGCTGCGCGGCCGCTGGGGCATCCCCATCGAGGCCGGCGAGGTGAAATTCCTGCGCCGCCATGACCGCGTCATGGGCACGGTGAGCCGGGGCGGCAAGACGATCCTCGACTGCGCGCTGATCGATCCGCAGCCGGTCGCCGGCACGGACGTGCAGTACATCAACTGGGTGACGGCGGCCAATGCGCCGCTCGACGGCCAGACCCAGCCGATGCTGATCCAGGTCGATCCCAAGTACACCTTCTACAAGGCCGAGCGCGGCAAGCCGCAGGTCAACGTCTTCGACGCGGCGGCATGGAACGCCGGCGCGATCGCGCTTGCCGATCCCATCGTCGGCACCTGTTGCACGGTCGACACCGACCTGCCGCGTATCCGCTTCGTGATGGATCCACTCAAGCCCGTGTTCCAGGGCACCCGCCGCATCAGGGAGTCGCGTTCTGACGAATAAACCTCAGGCGTTGGACTACGACGCCATCATCATCGGGGCCGGCATCTCCGGCCTCTACCAGCTCCTTCTGCTGCGCAAGCTCGGCATGAAGGTGCGCGTGTTCGAGACCGGCACCGGCGTCGGCGGAACCTGGTACTGGAACCGTTACCCCGGCGCGCGCTTCGATTCGGAAAGCTATTCCTATGGCTACTCCTTCTCCCAGGAGCTTCTGGACGAGTGGCACTGGACCGAGCATTTCTCGCCGCAGCCGCAGACGCTGAAGTATCTCAACCATGTCGCCGACAAGTTCGAGCTGCGTCGCGACATCCAGTTCAGGAGCCGCGTCGCAGCCGCTCACTGGCATGAAGACACGCGAAGCTGGGAAGTCACCTTGGAGGGCGGCAGCAAGCATACCTGCCGCTTCCTGATCACCGCCATCGGCCCCCTGTCGGCGCCGACAATGCCCAAGATCGACGGCATCGAGAGCTTCAAGGGCCAGTCCTGCCACACCGCGCGCTGGCCGCACGAGCCGGTGAGCTTCGAGGGCAAGCGCGTGGCCGTGATCGGCACCGGCGCCACGGGCGTTCAGACCATCCAGGAGGTCGCCAAGACGGCGGGCCATCTGACGGTATTCCAGCGCACACCCAACTGGTGCGCCCCCCTGCACAACGCCCAGATCTCCAAGGAGGAGATGGCCGAGATCCGCCCGCGCTATCCAGAGATCTTCCAGCGCTGCCGCGAGACCTTCGCCTGCTTCCTGCATACGCCCGATCCGCGGGCAACCAGCGAGGTGACGGAAGCGGAGCGCGAGACCAAGTGGGAGCAGCTCTACAACAACCGCGGCTTCGGCATGTGGCAGGGCAACTTCCGCGACATACTTGTCGATCGCAAGGCCAACGCGATGGTGAGCGACTTTGTCGCCCGCAAGATTCGTCAGCGCGTCAAGGACCAGACGGTGGCGGAGAAGCTGATCCCCAAGAACCATGGCTTCGGGACGCGCCGTGTTCCGCTCGAGACCAAGTACTACGAGGTCTACAACCAGCCCAACGTGAAGCTGGTCGACATCAAGGAAACGCCGATCGAGCGCATCACGCCTGAGGGCATCAAGACCAGCGACGCCGAGTACGACTTCGACATCATCATCTACGCCACGGGCTTCGACGCCATCACCGGCGCCTTCGACCGCATCGACTTCCAGGGTGTCGATGGCCTCAGGCTCAAGGACAAGTGGAAGGGCGGACCGCAGACCTATCTCGGCATCATGGTCGAGGGCTTCCCCAACATGATGATGCAGATGGGCCCGCACACTGCGCTGGGCAACATCCCGCGCAGCATCGAATACAGCGTCGAATGGGTCACCGATCTACTCGGCCACGCGCAGAAGCACGACGTCACGCGCATCGAAGCCACACCCGCGGGCGTGCGGTCATGGACCGATCATGTCAAATCGCTGGGCGTCGGGCTTTTGTCCAACGAGATCGATTCCTGGATGACCGGCATCAACCGCAACGTCGAGGGCAAGCAGACCCGCATCATCGCCCGCTACAGCGGCAGCGCGCCCGCTTTCCGCGAGCGCTGCGATTCCGTGGCAGCCGACGGCTATCGCGAGCTGCGCCTGGGCTGACTCTTGCCCGATCGCGGGCCTCCAGGCCCGCTCATGGTCTTCGTCTTTTGCTGGAGCGCGCCTGGAGGCCCACGGTCCGGCGAGACTAGATCAGTCCGTCTTCCCGCGCCTTGATCTGAAGCGCCAGGTAGCGCGAATAGATGCGGCATTGCGCCAGGCTGCCGGCGGTGAACCACAGGCCCGGCTGCTTCGTGGGCCCCCACATGTTCCGCAGCTCGCCGCCGTCGTCGAAGCCCCAGACCGGCCCGATTCGCTCGGCGACGTCGTTGCCGAGGGTGGCGCGCACGAACTCCTGCTGGCTTTCGTAGCCCGTGGCGACGACCACCATATCCAACGGCTTCTTCGAGCCGTCCTTCAGGACGATGCCTTCCGGAACGAAGCGATCGATCGTGTCGTACTGCAGCAGCCCGACGCGACCGTCGACGATCATGTCGGAGCAGCCGACGTTGAAGTAGTAGCCCCCACCGCGCCGCAGATACATCATCTGGAAGCCGGTATCGTCCTCGCCGAAGGTCAGCTTGAAGCCGCGCTTCTCCAGGCCCTTCAGCAGGTCGCGGTCGACCTCGCGCATCTCGGCGGTCGAGAGCTGGTAGGCGCGGCGTAGCACCGGATAGGGCATCGAGCAGGCGAGCAGGTCGCAATCCGCGAACGGCAGGCCCTCGCTGTAGGTCGCATAGACCTTCTGCGCCTCGCGGATGCTCACGATGTAGGTCGGGCTGCGCTGGACGATCGTCGTGTTCACGCCGCTGGCGCAGAGATCCTGGGCGACGTCGTGTCCGCTGTTGCCAGTACCGATCACCATGGCATTGCCGCCCTTCCAGGCAGCGCCAGTGGTGTAGTTGCCGGAATGCATGACCTCGCCCTTGAAGGATTTCAGGCCGGGGATGTCGGGCCAGATCGGGATGCCGCTTACGCCCGTGGCCACGATGATGTGGCGCGGTTCCATGGTGCGTTCGCTGCCGTCGCTGCGGCGCAGGGTAACCGTCCAGCACTTTGCCTTCTCGTCCCAGCTGCCGCCCGAGAGCTCGGTGCCGGTCCAGAAATTGAGCTCCAGGCTCTCGACATAGGTCTCGAACCAGTTGGCGAGCTTGTCCTTGGGAATGAACACCGGCCAGGTCGGCGGGAACGGCATCAGCGGCAGATGATTGACGTGCACCTCGTTGTGCAGGGTGAGCGAGTGATAGCGCAGTCGCCAATTGTCGCCGATGCGCTGGTTGCGATCGATGATCAGCGTGTCGACGCCGAGATGGTTGAGCCGCGCCGCCGCCGACAGCCCGGCTTGGCCGCCGCCCACGATCAGGACCGTGGGATCGTGGTCGGTGTAGGCGAGCGCCTTGCGCCGCTGGTCGAGCCAGTTCTCGCCGCCGAAGTCGCGCGAATATTTCTCGGCGTCGCTCACCGCCCTGGGCCGGCCGTCGGGATAACCGTTCAGCTCCTCGAGCGTCGTGAGCAGCGTCCAGATGCGCCAGTCCCCGTCCTCCTCGATCAGGCGCACGACGCCGTTGGCGCGGCCGGCTGCTGTCTCGAACTCGAAGATCGCCTCGATGCAGTCAATGCCGGCGCGCTTCACGCGGCGCGCCGGCGAGCGCTGCTCGGGAACGTGGAAGTGGCGCGGCCTGGTGCGCGAAAGCGTCGGCGCCAGGGCGGCCTCGATCGCCGCACCGCCGGTCTCGGTCCCGATCCGCCACGTGAACGCCAGCACGTCACGCCAGTGCCCGTCGCTTGCGAAGTGGCGGGCCGCGCCCGCGGCGTCGCCCGCCTGCAAGGCATCGCCAAAGGATTTCAGCCAGGAAGCCGCTATGTCCTGAACGTCGTGACGGGGCCGCGAAATCACGTTCATATGTCACACCCTTGCAGACGGGCCAGATTAACAGAGGAAACGAGGAGACAACCATGGAGCCGGGCAAAAGACTCTCAGGCAAGGTCGCCATCGTCACAGGCGGCGCCTCGGGCATCGGCGCGGCGACGGCGCGCTTGTTCGCCCAGCACGGCGCGTCCGTCCTGCTGACCGACAGCAACGCATCGCTGGGCAAGTCCATCGAGGCGGACATCGGGTCGGCAGGCGGAACCGCGCGCTTTGCCGAGCAGGACGTGCGGAACGAAGGGCACTGGGGCGCCATCGTCGACCTGGCCGAGAAGGCCTGGGGCCGCGTCGACATCCTGTGCAACATCGCCGGCATTTCGGGGCGCGATCCCAAGCAGAACATCCAGACCGGGCACACGGCGGGGCCGCGGCTTGCCGACCAGACGCTCGAGCACTGGAACCTGGTCATGGAGATCAACGCGACCGGCGTGTTCCTCGGCACCAAGGCCGCAGTGCCGGCCATGCAGCGCTCGGGCGGCGGCTCGATCATCAACATCTCGTCGATCTGCGGCATCGTCGGCAGCCACGCCAACGCCGCCTACCATGCCTCCAAGGGGGCGGTGCGCATCTTCTCCAAGGCGGCGGCGATCCAGTACGCGCCCGACAAGATCCGGGTGAACTCCGTCCATCCGGGTTTCGTCGACACGCCGATGACGGCGCCGGGCCATTCCAATCCCGAGGTCGCGCGCAAGCGCATCGAGGCGACGCCGCTCGGCCGCTTCGGCACGCCCTACGACATCGCCGCCGGCTGCCTCTACCTCGCCTCCGATGAATCGTCGTGGGTCACGGGCAGCGAACTTGTGATCGACGGCGGCATGACCGCGAACTAGGCTCTGCCTATCGACGCGACCCGCCATGCATCAGAAGTTCCATCCAAGGAATGCTGGCCGCGCTGTGGTGTAAGGAGGAAACCCATGATGATAGGCGTTGCGTTGTCGTGCGTGCGGTTCGTGGTTCTTGCGTTCCTGCTCATCGCACCTTTTGGAAGTGCCTCGGCCCAGAAGCAGGGTGGCATCCTGCGCATCACCCATCGGGACAGTCCCGCCAGCATGTCGATCCACGAGGAAGGCACGATCTCCGTCGTGCTGCCGATGATGGGCGTGTTCAACAACCTGGTCATGTTCGATCCGGCCAAGAAACAGAACAGCCTCGACGACATCGTGCCAGACCTTGCCGAGAAATGGGCATGGAGCGAGGACGGCAAGACGCTCAGCTTCACCTTGCGCAAGGGCGTCAAGTGGCACGACGGCAAGCCGTTCACAGCCGCCGACGTGAAATGCACCATGGATCTCCTGCAGGGCAAGGCGCCGGAGAACTTCAAGGTCAACTTCCGCAAGGGCTGGTACGCCAACGTCGAGAGTGTGACCGCCAACGGCGAGAGCGAGGCCGTCTTCAAGCTGAAGGCGCCGCAGCCGGCGCTGCTCGGCCTGCTCGCCTCGGGCTTCTCGCCGATGTACCCATGCCACGTCTCGCCGCGCGAGATGCGCCAGGCGCCGATCGGCACCGGGCCGTTCAAGTTCGTCGAGTACAAGCCCAACCAGACCATCAAGGTCACGCGCAATCCGAACTACTGGAAGCCGGGCAAGCCCTATCTCGACGGCGTCGAGTACACCATCATCCCCAACCGCTCGACGGCGATCCTCGCGTTCCAGTCGAACAAGTTCGACATGATCTTCCCGTTCGAGGTCACCGTGCCGCTGGTCGGCGACATCAAGGCCAACAAGCCGGACGCGATCTGCGAGACCGCGCCGATGAACGTCGCCGCCAACATCCTGATGAACCCCAACCCGCCGTTCGACGACATCGAGGTGCGCCGTGCCGTCGCCATGGCGCTCGACCGCAAGGCGTTCCGGGACATCATGACGTCGGGGACCGGCGACGCCGGCGGCGCCATGCAACCCCTGCCGGAGGGTCGCTGGGGGCTGCCGCCAGAGATCCTGCGCGACCTGCCGGGCTACGGACCCGACATCGTCAAGAGCCGCGAGAAGGCCCGCGCGGTCATGGCGGCCAAGGGCTACGGGCCCGGCAAGCCGTTCAAGATCAAGGTCTCGACCCGAAACCTGCCGACCTACCGCGACGCCTCGGTGCTCCTGATCAGCCAGCTCAAGGAGATCTACATCGACGGCGAGCTCCAGCTGGTGGATACGGCGCAGTGGGTGCCCAAGCTCATCCGCCGCGACTACGTGATCGCCGTCAGCCAGGTCGGCAACGGCGTCGACGATCCCGACCAGAACTATTTCGAGAACTATGTTTGCGGCTCGCGCACCTACATGGACTACTGCAACAAGGACCTCGACGCGATGGTCGCCGCGCAATCGGCCGAGCGCGACCCCGAGAAGCGCAAGAAAATCGCGTGGGAGATCGACAAGAAGCTGACCAACGAGGCGGTGCGGCCAATGCTCTACTACATGTACGGCGCCACCTGCTGGCAGCCCGGCCTCAAGGGCGTCAACATCCAGGTCAACAGCATCTACAACAACTGGCGTTTCGACGACGTCTGGCTGGAGTAGAGCTTGTACTGCCGCTGAAAGAACGCCGAATGCAGGCCGCCGTCGGGCGGCCTGGCGGCGATGTGTTGTGTGATCTGGGAATTTGCTGAACCGTTTCCGGCGACCATCAGCATGACACTGTTTACCGGAATGGTCTTGACCGTCCCCCGTTTCAACAGCTCTTGGAGAATATTCTCCGGCTCGCCTTCGGGAACGCTGATCCAGTATCTCAGGGCCTTGAGCATGCTTTGCGTTCGAGGGTCGTGCGCCTTGTAGTCACCGGCGACATAGTGCGTCCCCAGAGTTTCGATCCTGGCAATGCAGATCGGCTCTCCCGTGCCCGCCGGATCTTCCGCGCTATGGTCGGCGTGCAGGCCATGCGGCTGGGGGACCGTGAACTTGCCGTAGGCGTAATGCCCTTTGCGATAGCGCGCTGAGGGGACGAGCACGCCCATCATCTCGTCGACGTCGGCATTATAGTGGCGCATGTAGCGTGCCATCGTGTCGGGCGTACCGTCGGCCAGCAGCCAGCCGTCATCGACATAGACCGTTTTGACGTCGTCGAAGTCCTTCGCATGCTCGTAGATTTCCCTGCAGGCATCCTCGCGAAAGCGGGCGATCGGCATGGGCAAGTGGGTATGCGCTTCACGATCGTTGAAATGCGCGTGCAGGCGTTCAATGAGCGACCAGTGCTCGGAGGAGAACTGGACCGGTTCCAGTATCTTCAGTCGGGGCGACAACGCCGCCCACGCCTGGCGCAGGGATGTCATCATCTCTCCATTCAAGCAGCCAGTGCTACGCAGGCCAATGCGGAACTGGTCGCTGGAGCGCGCCACTCCGCACGCCCTCCATATTCACTCGGCACATTCGAACGCTCCTCGAGGCCAACCGGACGGCCACGGCGGGAATGGAGCGGCAGGCGCCAGCGGACTAGTTAGCGTGCTGCAATACCTTCTCCAGAAAGGCACTGGGAGACTGCATTTTACCGGTTCCCCCACGGCCAAGTGCTCCACCGATCTGCGTCAAATATGGTTGTAGCATCGACCGAAGCTCGCCGGTTGGCACCCCGAGCCGTCGCCCCAAGTAGACAACCTTTGCAGCGCGAATTGGGCCGCCAACCGTTACCCAACTGCAAGGCTCGACATTCTTGATCAATACAGAAAGGAGGTCGGCAGGAGACAGGATGGAACGGACGACCGGAAGCAAGAGGTGCTCAATGTCATCTTTGACTTTGGCTGCAAAGGCAGCTTCAGAAAACGCCGATATCCTTAGGGACCACCCAATGGACCATCCAGCCCACTTTCCCAGAGGAAACCGATTGGAACAGTCATAGCGAGGGTCAAAGCGCAGATCACGGTTGTCTGGGCCGCCGAACAATCTCAAGCATTCGAATCCGAATTGCTCTGCTCCAGGGTTTCTGATCCCAAAATCACAGAGGAAATAATTGCCGCCGCCGTACAAAGACGCGAATAGAAAATGTTCGACATCCGTCGAACTCCATGAAGCCTTATAGGTCAGCCTCTTGAGGCGGACGTAGCCAAGTTCTGACAAGCCTGGAATTATCGACTTCTCGTCAAACATGGCCACTCTTTGTCTATGGTCGAATGTCTCCCGGCAGAATGCCTGGGACCACCGGCACACCCGCATTCTGCAATATGCTTACAAGGACTGCGGATCGGACATCAAGTGCTTCGCATCCAAAGCAGTAGACCGAATAGCTCACGCCGTATAGTTTCACATTGTTCAGGGTCCGCGCCTTAGCACCGTGAGCGACCACAGCTGCATCTTTCTTCACCTGCTCCCGATCGAGCCGGATGGTGCTCATGATAGTCGTCTTCACTTCTACCCCGTAACATAGCCCCGTCGCGGGGTCGCGAATGATGTAGTCATAAAGCCGAGGGGACGAGAATCCGGGCACATCAACCGCCCGCGGGCCACGGGCCACTAATTCAAATCCCTTCGCGAGGTGATCGGCAATTGAAGCTTCAACGCCTCGGTCGTGCCGCTCATTGCGGGGTACGTCTTCTAGACTGTTTCCGTCTCCGACGAGATGAACATTCGGATCGTACGGAGCAATGGCGCCGCCAATAGAACGGATGCCCGAAAGAATTGTACCGATCGGCAGCCCGGCGGCGTCGCGACGATACAAGGTTGATCGCGATGCAATTTGAGGCCTGTCGACTTGTGCATAGACTTGCCCGACCGGGCTCAAATCCTCGGCGTGGCCATAAACCACCGGCGGCCGGTCAGTACCCGCAAACGGCGGGGACATCCGCTCCGATTCGGGTATGGCGGGCGCTGCGCGCAGGCCACCGCTGCCTGACGTTGCAGTACCAAGTGATGGCGATGCCTTCTGTTGATATTGCTGCCAGGGCGTCTGTTGCTGCGGCTGCCGCCCATCATTGCTGGCCGCGTTCCCAAGGCTGAAATTTGACCGTTCGCTAGGTCTAGCCTCCAGTAACCCTGGATGGCCGATTAGGCGTTGAATGATCTCGTTACTCGATGGGTTGTGCAGCCTGGACAATTGGCCATACGGCCAACTGTCCAGCGGTAGCTGGGGCCAAGCTCGCGGTACTTCACTCTGAAACGCCGGCTGGAGATAGTTGCTCTGCGTGCTGGCAGCGGGCGACAGAACGTTCATCTCCGAGAAGACGTCCGAATAGGGCGGCTTTTCGGGTAAGCGCAGTTCAGTCGAGGGCAGGCTCGGAAGGGAGTTGCTAGTGCTGCGCTGACCGGTAAGAGGATCGAGGATGGTGGGTAACCGGCGCAGCATCGGTACAAGCTTGTCGACCCATTCAGGAAATGGTGACGGACTTGGCTGGACTGGCTCCTCGATATCTGCCGGAGTTGGCAGCGTTTCCGTGGACCAGATTTTCTCTTCAGGCTGTTCGTCGTCTTCGTTGAGATCGAGGGCCGATGCATCATCTCTTGGCGTGACGTTGAAGCCCAAGGCTTCGTCGTTCGGGCGAAATGCGGTCAAGCCGATCGGAGCAGACAATGGGACCATCGCCTCAGACCAAGCACTCCCGCCGCGCGGCATGCCGTTCTCGTCAACCTTGAAGCCCGGTACATCATCATGTGGCCGGACGCGAAATCCAGGCACGTAGCGGCGGAAAACGAAATTGAACATGACGGCAACTCCAGTTGGCGACGCCGGCTGGCTGCGCACAACGGGGTATTGCTTCTCCGTCTGCCGCTCGTGAAGCCTGCGGTCAGCGGATAATCCACGATTGAAAACCTGACCCTGAAACGTGGAGTTGCCACCTTTTAGGGCACCACGTTTCGAGGCTTGTATTGCCTCATTCGATTGATGAAAGACCTGTCAGTACCAGGTTTTTGTTTTCTTCGGTCGTCCACATTTGCGGCCGCGGGGTGCGCTGTTCCAGATGTCCAGAGCTACCTCTCGCGGCGGGTCAAAGTGGTCCAAGGCCACACTCAGCAGTACGTCGCGACCAGCCCTTTTGCGTTCGGCTGTCAATGCTCTTCGCTTTTCGTCAATCAAGGCAAACACTTCGCCAATTGAAGGATAGTACGCGGCAATGAATCGTCGCGGAGTCCGAGTCGTTTCATTGATGGGTGCAGGCCAACAGTGCTTGTAGCCATCGGTTCGCACCGGCAGGCTCGACCAGAATAGACGTGTATCAAAGTAAAGGGTTCTGTCGCCAAGCATGCCCCACCGCGATAGTCGCGAAGGCAAACGTCCAGTCTGCGAGGAATTGTAGCGATCGCCCGTTGCTCGCTCTCGCCGTTCAGGGCGATCCGCCGACATTGCCAAGCTCCCGACGAGTTCCTCAGGCGCTGCCGAAAGGATCACCGGTGGTTCTCCTGGATCCGAAAGCGCCCTGAGCCCTTCATTCGCCGAAGGCGGGCGATCGCTCGGAAGTCAGCGGCTCGCAATCCTGCGACGCGCTGCGCGTCACGATGCAGACCGCGCCTGGGGTATCGACCACCACGGCGATAGCGAGTCGGCTTCCATCGTGACTCCGACTTCTCGGCGGAATCGCGCAGACTTTGGGGCGCCCTCACCAGCGACCGCTATCTATTCATCGATGTCACCGCCCCCGGTGTCGAGGTGCGGCCGCCATCGACCACGAAGTGCGCGCCGGTGATGTTGCCGGCGAGGTCGGAGCACAGGAACAGCACGGTGTTGGCCACTTCCTCGGCGGTGCCGTAGCGGCCGATCGGGATCGAGGCCTGGTAGGTCGCCTCGACCTTGCCCGGGTCGCCCGGGTTCAGCTGCTTCTCAAGGTCGTGGATCATGCGCGTGTCGATCGGGCCCGGGCACACGGCGTTGACGCGAATGCCCTGGCGCGCCACCTCGCCCGAGGCGGTCTTCGTCAGGCCGAGCACGGCGTGCTTGGAGGCGACATAGGCGTTCATGCCGGGCGAGCCCATCAAACCCGCCGTCGACGCGGTATTGACGATGGCGCCACCACCCCCCTTCTGGGCCAGCATTTGCTTCAGCACGTACTTCAGCCCGAGGAACACGCCGCGCACGTTCACCGCCATGATCTGATCGAACATCTCCTCGTCGTAGTCGGCGATGTTGGCGACTTTGCCCTCGATGCCGGCATTGTTGTGGAAGCAGTCGATGCGGCCATAGGTGTCGACGGCCTTCTTCACGTAGGCCTGCACCGACTTGGCATCGGTGACGTCGGCCTGCACGAACAGCGCCTCGCCGCCCTTCTGGCGCACGATGCCGGCCGTCGCCTCGCCGCCCGCTGCGTCGCGATCGACGATCACGACCTTGGCGCCGCGCCCGGCGAAGCCCAGGGTCGTGGCGCGGCCGATGCCGTTGCTGCCGCCCGTGACCAGGGCAACCTTGTCCTTGAACTCCATGGTGCGCTCCTCCTAAAGCACAATCCGTCCAGCTGGACGGATTGTGCCCCTGTGCAATCAGCACCGCCAGTACGCGCGAATCCGATCAGATGGAACCGCGCGCGGTTCCATCTGATCGGATTCCGCTTTATCCGCTGTTTCGCAGGCCGGCCGCGATGCCGTTGATGCTGAGATGAATACCCTGCACCACCTCCGGCGCCGTGTCCCCGGCGCGATGGCGACGCAGCAATTCGATCTGCACATGGTTCAGCGGGTCGATGTAGGGAAAGCGGTTGCGGATCGAGCGCGCCAGCAGCGGATTGGTCTCGAGTAGGGTCTGCTGGCGCATGACGGCGAGCACCGCATCGACCGAGGCCTGCCATTCCTGGCGCACGCGATCGAAGATGCGCTTGCCGAGCTCGGTGTCGGTGACCAGCTCGGCATAGCGTGAGGCAATGGCCATGTCGCTCTTGGAGAGCACCATGTCCATGTTGGACAGCGTGGTGCGGAAGAACGGCCAGTCCGCGTGCATGGCGTGCAGCGTCTGCAGGCCGTCAGGATGAGCCTCCTGCCAGGCCTTCACCGCCGTCCCGAAGCCGTACCAGCCCGGCAGCATCACCCGGCACTGCGCCCAGCTGAACACCCAGGGGATGGCGCGCAGATCCTCGATGCCCTGCTTCTTGGAGCGCGACGCCGGACGGCTGCCGATATTGAGGCTGGCGATCTCGTCCAGCACGGTCGATTCGCGGAAGTAGGTGTTGAAACCCTCGGTCTCGTAGACCAGCGCCCGATAGGCGCGGAAGGCCTTCGCCGACAGCTCCTCCATGATGTCGCGCCAGGCCTGCGGCACCGGCCGTTCGGCCTGCAGCAAGGTCGCCTCGAAAGTGGCGGCGGCCAGGGTCTCGAGATTGCGCCGGCCGACCTCGGCGTTGGAATACTTGCCGCCGATCACTTCGCCCTGCTCGGTGACCCGGATCTGGCCCTGCACCGCGCCCGACGGCTGGGCCAGGATCGCCTCGAAGCTCGGCCCGCCGCCGCGGCCGACCGAACCGCCGCGGCCATGGAACAGGCGCAGGCCGACCTCGTGCCGGCGGAACAGCTCGACCAGCGTCAGCTCGGCCTTGTAGAGCTCCCAGGTCGACGTCAGGTACCCGCCATCCTTGTTGCTGTCGGAATAGCCCAGCATCACCTCCTGCACGTTGCCGCGCGAGGCGAGCAGGCGGCGATACGCCGGCAGGGCGAACAGCCCCTCCATGATCGGCCCGCAATGCTGCAGGTCGCCGATGGTCTCGAACAGCGGCACGATGTCGACATCGAGCCTGCCGTCACCAGTCTTGGTGCGCGGGCGCAGCAGGCCAACCTCCTTGAGCAGCACGGCCACTTCCAGGATGTCCGAGACGCTGTCGGCCTTGGAGATCACGTAGTTGGGCATCGACCGCGGGCCATAACGGCGATGGGCGTCGGCCGCGACGTTGAGCATGGCGAGCTCGTTCGCCGTCTCCTCGCCGTAGCTGAGATGCGCCGAGGAAAGCGGCCGCATGTTGCCGAGCTCGCGTACCAGGAGCGCGACGCGCCCGGGCTCGTCGAGCGCACGATAATCGCCGAGGGCCGCGGCCTCGACGAGCTCGACCATGACGCGCTCATGCACGTCAGAATTCTGCCGCAGATCGAGCGATGCCAGATGGAAGCCGAAGACGTCGACCGCGCGGCGCAAGGCGCGCAGACGGCCGCGCGCCAGAGGAGCCGCGCCGTTTTCCGACAGGGACTCGAAAATGGTGTCCAGATCGGCCGTGAAATCGTTCACCGATTCGTAGGCCGATGCGGGAGCGATCGGAGGATGTGGCGCTTCCAGCTTGTCGAGCGCCCAGGCGGTGGCAGCGAGACGCGCATACATGCCGACGATGGCGCGCCGGTAGGGTTCGTCCTGGCGTTCGACGGCACGGTCGGGGGAACGCTCAGCCAACGCCCGCAGGCCGTTCGACACGCCGACGATGCGGCCGTCGAGCGACAGCTCGCCGCCGAGCTGATGCAGCTCGGCGAGATAGAAGCGCATGGCGCGCTCGCTTTGCATCGCGAGCGTCTGGCGCGTGACCTCGGCGGTGACGAAGGGATTGCCGTCGCGGTCGCCGCCGATCCAGCTTCCCATGCGCAGGAAGGACGGGACCTTCATGTCCTGCCAGGCGGCGTCGGTGGCGCCGAGCAGGCGTTCGAGATCGGCATAGAACAGCGGCAAGGCGCGCAGGAAGGTGTAGTCGTAATAGGACAGGCCGTTGGCGACCTCGTCGATGACGCGCAAGCGCGTGCCGCGCACCAGGCTGGTCTGCCACAGGGTGAGGACGTTGCGGCGCAGCGCCCGGCGGTTGGCGGCGAGTTCCTCGGGCGTGAACTCGATCCGGTCCCGCTCGTCGAGCAGCCGGGCAATTTCCATCTCGCGGTCGATCGAGCTCTTGCGGCGGATCTCGGTCGGATGCGCCGTCAGCACCGGGCTGCACAGGGCGCGGTCGAAGAAGTCTTTTAGCTGCTGGCGACTGAACCGCGCCTGGCGCGCGCGGCTGAGCGCATAGGCCATCGTGCCCGGCCGCGGCGGCGCCTCGGCCTTGGCATAGGCGCGCGTGCGGCGGATGTGGTGCTGGTCCTCGGCGATGTTGGCGAGATGCGAGAAGTAGCCGAAGGCACGGATGATGCTGAGCGCCCGGTCGGTCGGCAGGCCGCTCATGATCTTCTGCAGCTCCTGGCGCGCCGCCTCGTCGGCGTTGCGATGGAACTGCACGCCGGTGCGGCGGATGTGCTCGACCAGCTCGAACACGGCATCGCCCTCCTGGGCGCGCACCGTGTCGCCCAGGATCCGCCCGAGCAGCCGGATGTCGTAACGCAGCGGGGCGTCTTTTTCGGTCGGCTCGATGGGGTCCAGGCGATCCATGGTTGGCCCGTCAGGGGATGTCGATCACACCATCGCCGCCGGCATAGAGTTTGTCGACCAGCGCCTTGCGGCGTTCGAGCGTGGCGCGCTGGTTGATGTAGCCCTTGTCGGTGATTTCATGACCATCGACCGACGGCGGTTCGGCCATCAGGAGGACGCGCCTGACGCGCATCGACGAGCCTTTGCACTCGGCATTCATGCGGGCGAGCCCATCGCGCAGGGCACCGATCACTGCGGGATGGGCCAGAAGCTCGCCGGCCGGCAGCTTTGCGCCCTCGTCGTCGGCGAGGCGCCGGCAGGCGGCGAGGTTCGGGAAACCAAGCAGCCCGACATACTCGCGATCCTGGCCGCAGATCACGGCGTCCTGCAGCACCGGCGACGCCGCTGCGATGGCCGTCGTGCGCAGCGTGCCGACCAGCACGAAGGTGCCGCTCATGAGCTTGAAGTCCTCGACCACGCGGCCGTCGAAGATCAGGCCCCAGCTCGGATCGTCCGGATCGACGAAGCGGCCGGCGTCGCCGATCTTGTAAAAGCCCTCTTCGTCGAACATCTGCGCCGTGAGATCGGGCCGGCGGAAGTAGCCAGGCGTCACGATCACGCTCTTGAGCCGGAGCTCGTAACGCCCCTCCTCGCCCGTTGGCACGAGTTTCAGCTGCACGCCCGGGAACGGCAGGCCGATCAGGCCGACGCGCTCGGAGGCCCAATGCACCGTCGTCGCCGTCGGCGCGGTCTCGGTCGAGCCCCAGCCGGTGACGAACGGCAATCGGTAACCGGTGTGCTTCACCGCCAGCACTTCCATGCGCTCGTAGAGATCGGATGGCAGGGTGGCGCCGCCATAGGCCAGCGAATTGAGGTTCCTGAAGAAACGCTGGGCGAGCGCGTCGTCCTTCTCCAGCGCCGTTGCCAGCATGGCGTAGCCCGCCGGCACGTTGGCAAAATAGGTCGGCGAGATCTCGCGCAGATTGCGCAGGGTTTCCTCGAACAGGCCGGGCAGCGGCTTGCCGTCGTCGATATAGGTCGTGCCGCCCTCGGAGAGGTTGCCCTGGAAGGTGGCATTGCCGCCCATCGTGTGGTTCCACGGCAGCCAGTCGAGCATCACAGCCGGCGGGTCGGAGGCCTTGCGGGTGCGCGCCATCTGGCCCATCGCCAGGTTGGCGCACATCATCTCCTGGGTGTTGATCACGGCCTTGGGCATGCCGGTGCTGCCGGAGGTGAACAGGAATTTGCCGACCGTCTTGGCGTCGATCTGCTCGAGCGAGCGCGCGACATCATCGGTCGGCCGCGTTGCCGAAAGCTCGCTCCACGGCAGCGACTGCATTTGCGGCGGCGCCTTGTCGACATGCACCAGCAGCACGCCTTCCAGGTCCAGCGCCGCCAGCGCGCGGGCATAGATCTCGCCGTTCTGCACGAACACCATGCCCGGCTTCACGAGGTCGAAGACGTAGCGCAGCTTGGCGTGGTCCTGGCTCATCACCGAGTAGGCCGGCGACACCGGCGCCAGCGGCGCGCGCGCCTGCATCGCGGCCATGGTGAGCAGCGCGAACTCGATGGAATTGGAGGACAGGATCATCACCGGCTTGTCCGGGCCAAAGCCGCGATCGATCAGCGCCTGGGTCACCGCATCGACCTGGCGCTTGGCCTCGCCATAGGTGACTTTCAGCCACTCGCGCTCCGGCCCGCGGCGCTGCGCCAGCCAGACGCGATCCGGCGCCTGCCCGGCCCACTTCGCCAGGAAGGCCGGCACATGCTTCTCATAGGGCATCAGCGCGTGATTCGACTGCAGCAGGATGGTGCCATCGCCGCGCCGGTCGACCCTGATGTCGCGGCTCAGGAAGTCGATTGGCTTGAAGGGCGTCTGCATCACACTGTCCAACGGCGATACTCCCGGTAACTGTCCTGTTTGCGCCGATTTAGGAGGGCGAACCCGCGATCGGCAAGGGAACGATGGGGAGGTCCGCTCCGCGAACCTTGCGACGCAGAGTGCGACCTGAATGGCCGTTCACATCGGCCCGGTTTTCCGCCAAAGTCAGCTGCAGCACAAGGGAGAGACGGATGGATTTCGAATACTCGGACAAGACCAAGGAGCTCGTCGAGAAGCTCACCAAGTTCATGGACGAGGTCATCTATCCGGCCGAGCCCGTCTACGAAGAGCAGATGGAGAAGGCCAAGGATCGCTGGCAGCTCCCCAAGGTGATCGAAGAGTGCAAGGCCGAAGCCAAGAAGCGCGGCCTCTGGAACATGTTCCTGCCCGCCGACCGCGACTCCGGCGACACGCACGGCACGATGGGTCTCTCCAACCTGGAATACGCGCCGATCTGCGAGGTGCTGGGCCGCTCCTCGATCGCCTCCGAGGCGGTCAACTGCTCGGCACCCGACACCGGCAACATGGAAGTGTTCGCCCGTTACGGCTCCAAGGAGCACAAGGAGAAGTGGCTGAAGCCGCTGCTCAACGGCGAGATCCGCTCGTGCTTCGCCATGACCGAGCCGGCGGTCGCCTCGTCCGACGCGCGCAACGTCGAATGCCGCATCGAGGCCGACGGCGACAGCTATGTCATCAACGGCCGCAAGTGGTGGTCGTCGGGCATGGGCGATCCGCGCTGCAAGGTCATCATCCTGATGGGCAAGAGCGATCCCAACGCGCCGGCCTACCGACAGCAGTCGATGATCGTGGTGCCGCGCGACACGCCGGGCATCAAGATCGTCAAGATGCTGCACGTCTTCGGCTATGACGATGCCCCGCACGGCCATGCCGAGGTGGTCTACGACAATGTGCGTGTGCCGAAGTCGGCGATCCTGCTGGGCGAAGGCCGCGGCTTCGAGATCGCCCAGGGCCGTCTCGGCCCGGGCCGCATCCATCACTGCATGCGCGCCATCGGCGTCGCCGAGCGCGCCCTCGAGATGGCGATCAAGCGCGCCAAGAGCCGCGTCGCCTTCGGCCAGCGCATCTCGGAGATGGGCGTCACCAAGGCCCATGTCGCCGACATGCGCATGGAGATCGACATGGCCCGCCTGCTGGTGCTGAAGGCGGCCTGGGCGATGGACAAGTTCGGCAACAAGGAAGCCCGCCAGCAGATCGCGATGATCAAGGTGGCGGTGCCCAACATCAGCTCGAAGGTGGTCGACCGCTGCCTGCAGCTGCACGGCGCGGGCGGCGTCAGCCAGGTCTTCAAGCTGGCCAGCATGTACGCCCACCAACGCACGCTGCGCCTGGCCGACGGTCCGGACGAGGTCCATCGCGACCAGGTCGGCCGCATGGAGATCGCCAAGTACAACTGACAACGACACCGTCGCTTGACGGCCACGAACGGGGCGCGATTCTACGGGATCGCGCCCTTTCTTTTGTGCGGGAGGCTACCGTGGACTCATCCCCCGATCATCACGTTCTCAATCATCTGTCCAACGAGCGGACGCTGCTGGCCTGGATCCGAACGTCGATCGCGGTGATCGCGCTCGGCATCGCGATCAACCGCGTCAGCCTGTTCCTGATGGAGATCCACCAGCTGGTGCCCGAGCTGCGGGCCGTCGCCAATCGCCACATAAAGGGGCTTGGCGTCGGCCTGATCGTGCTGGGCATCGTCATCCTGGTCGGCGCGTTCTGGCACTACGTTCATGTGAGCCGTGCCATCGACGCCGAGAACTATCGGCCGTCGATCCTTGCCATGGGACTGACGTCAGGCGCGATCATCGTGATGGGCCTGGTCGCGCTCGTCTGGCTCTTCTGAAGAAGCGATCAGCGCCGGGCTGAACCCAGCGGTGCCGGCGGGCCGTCGGGCATGGCCATCAGCTCGGCCTCGGGCGCGCCCGCCTCGTAGGCGGCGGCCAGGACCGCCGGATCGAACGCCACGCCGATCGGGTTCTTGCGGAAGGCGTCGGTCGTGAAGTAGGCCGAGCACTCCTCCTTGGTCTTGTAGCGGTCGACCTGCAGCTCGACCGAGTTGCCGTCCGGATCGCGATAGTACAGCGAGATCGTCGGGCCGTGATGGATCGGCCGGTAGGGCTCGATGCCCTTGTCCTTGAGCCGGCGCCAGGTCGAGAGCAGCTGGCCGATGTCGCGAAACGTGTAGGCGACATGCGCCAGGCCCCACGCCTTGGCGTCGGGTTCGTGCAGGCCTTCGATGTTCACCACCGCCAGGCGATGATGCTCGTCGTCGTAGGTCATGAAGCAGATGAAGTCGTTGCGCTGCACGACGTGCATGTTGAGCACGCTGCAGTACCAGTCGACCATCTTCGCCATGTTGGACGAGCGCAGCACGAAATGCGCGAACAGCGACGGTGCGATCGGCTTGGACTCGAGGGTGCGGGGCTTCGACGTGGTCAGGGTATCCATGGCAACCTCCTGCTGCAGCCTAGCACTGCAAATATCCGATACAAAACAGAACCCAAATCGGCCTTCCTCGCCAGTTGAGCCGACAGTAAGATTTGTAACGTAGCTGGCCTAGCCGTGCACTTCCGAACAGCCCACGGGAGGGATGGTCGTGAAATTCGCCGTCATCGCAGGTGTCGTCGTGCTTGCCGGCGGCGTCCTCGCCGTAACCTACGGACAGGCTGAGGCGCTCTTCTGGAACTCCGTCCCGGCGCGCCACTATCTTGGCTATATCGAAGGCGAGACGACCCTGGTGGCGCCTCCTGTTGCCGGTCGCCTCGTGGTCCGCAAGCTCGAGCGTGGCGACCGGATCGACAAGGGAACCCAGCTCTACGTCATCGACACCACGCAGGCGCAAGCTGAAGTGGAGCGCGCCACGGCGGCCCTCGCCGAGTACCAGGCGCGGCACGACAATCTGATGACCGGCAAGCGACCCGAGGAGATGGAAGTGCTCCGGGCGCAGCGCGACGAAATCGAGGCCAACCTGCGCGCCGCCGAGGCCATACTCGCACGCCAGCGGGACCTGGTGGCCAAAAACTTCGTCTCCCATGAGGCCTATGAACAATCCGTCGCCCGGGTCGCCGAATTGAAGGCTCGTGCCGCGGCGATGACGGCGAGGGAGCACGCCGGCGACCTCGCAGCGCGTCAGCCGGAGATCGCCGCGGCCGCAGCCCAGGTCCAGCAGGGCCAGGCCAGGCTTGCGCAGGCCAAGGACCAGCTCACCCAGCTGGCCCCGGCGGCGCCCGAGGCTGCACTGGTCGAGAACACCTTCTTCAATATCGGCGAATGGGTGCCGGCCGGCCAGCCGGTCGTGTCGTTGCTGCCCGACTTCCGGGTCAAGCTGCGCTTCTTCGTGCCGGAGTCGCACATGCCGCAGGTAACGCCGGGCGTGCGGATAAACTTCACCTGTGACGGATGCCCGCCGGAAAACAACGCCACCGTCACCTACATTTCGCCACGCGCCGAGTACACGCCGCCGGTGATCTACTCCCAGGGAGCGCGCGCCAAGCTGGTGTTCATGATCGAGGCGAGACCTGATCCGACCCATCGCCTGCAACCGGGCCTGCCGGTCAGCGTAAAGTTGCTCAAGGCCGGCACCGTGCAGGCCCAGCGATGACACCAGCCTCAGGGCTGGCCGACAGCTTGGCGATCGACGTTCATGAGCTGGTGAAGCGCTACGGCACGCGCACTGTCGTCGACCGCGTGACCCTGGCCGTCGCGCCGGGCCGCATCTGCGGCTTCCTCGGTCCCAACGGCTCGGGCAAGACCACGACGCTTCGCATGATCTGCGGCCTGCTCACGCCCGACGGCGGCGGCGGCACCTGCCTGGGCTACGACCTGCTGCGCGATCGCGAGGCCATCAAGCGCCAGACCGGCTACATGACCCAGCGCTTCGGCCTCTACGAGGATCTCACCATCCGCGAAAACCTCGAGTTCGTCGGCCGCGTCTACGGGCTCGACCGCATGCGCGAGAGGATCGACGCCTCGCTGGAACGGCTCGGCATGGCGACGCGTCAGAAGCAGCTCGCCGGCTCGCTGTCGGGCGGCTGGAAGCAGCGCCTCGCGCTCGCCGCCTGCGTGCTGCACGAGCCCCGGCTGCTCTTGCTCGACGAGCCCACGGCCGGCGTCGACCCCAAGGCGCGCCGCGCTTTCTGGGATGAGATCCACGCCTATGCCGCGCAGGGCATCACCGTGCTGGTCTCGACACACTACATGGACGAGGCCGAGCGCTGTCACGAGATCGCCTACATCGCCTATGGCGAGCTGATGGCGCGCGGCACCGCCCATGAGATCGTTCGGGCGTCCGGCCTGGTGGGCTTCGTGGCATCGGGGCCCGGCGCCGATCGACTGGCGACCGACCTGCAAGGCGCTCCCGGCGTCACCGCAGCCGCCGCGTTTGGCACGACACTGCACGTCTGCGGCCCCGACCGCGATGCGCTCCTGAAGGCCATCGAGCCTCATCGCGCCGACCCATCGATCCGCTGGGACGAGGCGGAGCCGACGCTGGAAGACATCTTCATCCATCTCATGGGGAAGGCCCGCGACAATGCGCTGGATTCTTGAACTCGCCGGCAGGCCGCTCTCCAACCCGCCTGACGTCAAAGTGTCGCCGGTCCGCCTTGCCGGCTTCTGGCGGCGCGTCGGCGCCGTCGTCACCAAGGAAATGCTGCCCTTCCGTCGCGAACGCATGAGCTTCGCCGTGATCTTCGTGCTGCCGATCCTGCAGCTCCTGCTGTTCGGCTACGCCATCGAGACCGATCCGCGTCACATGCCGACCGCCGTCGTGTCGGGCGACGACAGCATGATCGCTCGCACGATTCTGTCGGCGATCGGCAATACCGGCTACATGGACTTCACCCACCAGCCGCGCACCGACGACGAGGCCAGCGAGCTGCTGCAACGGGGCGAGGTGCAGTTCGTCGTCAGCATTCCGGCGGACTTCACGCGCCGTTTCGTGCGCGGCGAGCGCACGCAGGTCATGATCGACGCCGATGCCACCGACCCCATGAGCGTGGGCAACTCGCTGGCGGCGGCGGGACCTGCGATCGAGCAGGCGCTGTCGCGCGATCTCGTCGGGCCGCTGCGCGGACGCCAGGGCCATTCCGATGCCGTGGAGCTCGTCCTGCATCGCCGCTACAACCCTGAAGGGAAGGCACGCCTCAACATCGTGCCCGGCCTGCTCGCGGTGATCCTGTCGGTGAGCATGGTGCTGATGACCGCGCTCGCCGTCACGCGCGAGCGAGAGCATGGCACCATGGAGAACCTGCTGGCCATGCCGGTGCGGCCGTTCGAGGTCATGATCGGCAAGATCATCCCCTACTTCGTGATCGGCGCCATCCAGACCGCGATCATCCTCGTGCTGTCCTGGCTGTTGTTCGACATCACGATCAACGGTGACGTGTCGATGCTGCTGCTGGGAACGGCGCTGTTCATCACCGCCAATCTCGCGGTCGGTTTCACGATCTCGACCCTGGCGGAGAACCAGCTCCAGGCCATGCAGGCATCTTTCTTCACTTTGCTGCCGTCGATCCTGCTGTCGGGCTTCATGTTCCCGTTTCGCGGGATGCCGCAATGGGCGCAATGGCTGGGTGAGATCATGCCGGCGACCCACTTCATCCGCATCGCCCGCAGCGTGATGCTGAAGGCCGCGACCTTCGAGGACATCCACAGCGAACTGTCGGCGCTGCTCGCGATCGTCGTCATCGTCACCGCGATCGCCATAAGTCGCTACCGCATGACGCTCGACGGCAACGCGAAGCCGACACACTGACGTCGGCCCGGTGAGTCCCCCTACGCTGCCCGGCGCTGGCGCAACAGCCGGCCGCTGGGCCTGGCGGGAACCTGCCCCGGCGGCGGCAGCGGTGTGCCGTTCACGATCACGGCCTGGATGCCACGCGGATGGGCGATCAGCCGATCGGCGCCCGCCGGCAGGTCGTTGACGCGCTCCAGCGCCGAGGCGCCCACGGTCGCAGGATCGAACACCACGACATCGGCCGGCAGACCGACGGCCAGCCGGCCGCGATCGTTCAGGCCGAACAGCGCGGCCGTCGCGCCAGTCAGGCGATGAACCGCCTGCTCCAGCGTCAGCGCCCCGTCCTCGCGCACCCAATGGCCCAGCAGATGGGTCGCATAGCAGGCATCGCAGAGCTGGCTGAGATGCGCGCCGCCGTCGCCCAGCCCGATCACCACATTGGGGTCCTTGATGATCTCGCGCACCTCGTCCTCGACGAAATTGAGCTGCGAAGCGCGCATCCGCATGTCGAGGTCGTCGATCGCGAGGTCGAGCATCAGGTCGACGGCGTGCTTGCCGCGTTGCTTGGCGACGTCGGCAAGCCTGCGCTCGCGCAGCGAAGGATCCTTCGCCTGGGTGATGACGTAGGTATAGAACGCGGCGCGCCGCGTATCCCCCTCGAGCTCCTTGCCCATGAACACCGCATCGTCGGGACCGCGGCCGTCGGCCTGGCGCTTCACGCGCGCACGGAAGGCCGGATCGGCGTAGACCTTGCGGCGCGCATCGTCATCGGGCGCCTCGCGTGCGGCGGCGAACGAGGCCCAGGTGTCGAACACCACCGGTGAGTGGAAATCGAACTCGATCTGGATGGGCCGGCAGGCGCCTTGCGGATAGAGCGGCAGGCCGCGCGCGATCTGCTCGCCCGCCCTGGCAAGCTGCGGGCGATGCGAGTTGGGACCGAGCGAGCCCGCCAGCAGCGCCGTCCAGACCAGCGGCCGCCCCGATTTGGCGTGCAGCGCCTCGTACTCCTCCCAGCGCGGATCGCGGCCGACATTGTACTGGATGATGCCGTGGCCCGATTTGCCCACGGCGTCGGCGATCTCCAGCATCTCGTCGAAGCCGGCGAGCCGGCTCGGCACCGGCCGGCCGGAATAGCCGACATGGACCTTGGACACCGAGGTGGCGAAGCCAACGGCGCCGGCGTTCATTGCCTCCGCGGTGAGCCGCTTCATGGTGGCGATCTCATCGGGCCGCGCGGCGCGCTCGGTCGCCTCCTCGCCCATCACTGACAGACGCAGCGGCGTGTGGCCCAGCATCACCGCGACATTGATGCCGAGCGGCCGGGCGGCGACGACGTTCATGTATTCGGGAAAGGTGACGAACGGCCAGTCCGGGCCGATGCCGGCCTCAAGGGCGGCAAGGCTCATCGCCTCGACGCGCTCGAGCGTCCGCAGGATCAGGCCGCGATGCTCGGGTTTGGTAGGGGCCAGGCCGAAGCCGCAATTGCCGACCACCACCGTCGTGACGCCATGCCACGGCGAGATGGTGAGCATGGGATCCCACAGGACCTGCGCATCGTAATGCGTGTGGATATCGACGAAGCCCGGCGCCACCGCCTGGCCGCCGGCATCGATGGTCTTCTCCGCCGTACCGGGCGCGCTGCCCAGCGCCACGACCTTGCCATCCTTGATGCCGACATCGCCACGGCGGCGCGGTGCGCCGGTGCCGTCGACGATGTCGCCGCCCACGATCTTCAGGTCGTACGCCATCGCCCTACTCCACCTTGATGCCGGTGTAATCGATCATCTTCTTCCAGTAGGCGAGGTCCGCCTTCTGGCGCTCGGCGAAGGCTTCGGGCGTGGTGCCGATCGGGTCGAAGCCCAGCGTCTTCCACTTCTCCATCGACTCCGGCTCCTTCAGGACCTTGTTGATGTCGGCCGAGAGCTTGTCGACGATCGGCTTGGGGGTCCTGGCCGGCGCGAAGATGCCGTACCAGCCTTCGATGGCGAAGTCGGGGAAGCCCGATTCCTCCATGGTCGGCAGGTCGGGCGCCGACGGCGAGCGCGTGGCGCAGGTCTGCGCCAGCGCCTTGACCTTGCCGGCGCGCGCCGCCGGCAAGGCCGACGGCAGATTGTCGAACATGAAGGCGACGCGGCCGCTCATCAGGTCGGGCATGGCGGCCGAGCTGCCGCGATAGGGCACATGCGTGGCCTTCATGTCGGCGCGCCGGACCATGAGCTCGGCGGCGACGTGCTGCGAGCTGCCGGGGGCGGCCGAGGCATAGGAGACGCCGCCGTCCTGCTTCTTGGCCCACTCGACGAACTCCCGGGGCGTGTTGGCCGGGATGTTGGGCGCCGTGACCAGCGCCATGCAGGCTGTGCCGATCAGCGTCAGCGGCTGGAAATCCTTGATGGGATCGTAGGGCAGGTTGGGAAAGAAGAGCATGTTGGACGCGTTGGTGCTCTGGGTGCCCAGCATCAGCGTGTAGCCGTCGGGCTGTGCCTTGGCGACGGAGTCGGTGCCGATCGCGCCCGAGGCGCCGCCCTTGTTCTCGACCACGACGCTCTGGCCCCACATCTCGGCCAGGCGCGCCACGAGGATGCGAGACAGCGTGTCGGTCGGCCCGCCGGCCGGGAACGGCACGACCCAGCGCACCGTGCGACTGGGATAGGCGTCCTGGGCCATCGCCGCCAAAGGCAAGGCAAGCAGACCCGCGATCAACAAGGAAACGCCGCGACGCAACATCATCCACCCTCTTCTTCCCTGTCTCGAACCTACTTGATGCACCGGCGAAAACAAACGCGAGGCATGACGAACCTGCGAAACCCGCGCCTTGACCGTTGCCTATGCAAAGGGCAAGCCGCTGTGCGATGTCCGCGCCCGTCCTCGACGCGCCCGATTCGCTGTCGCGCCTCATTCCCTCGCGCGTGGCGCGCGGCTTCTTCCTCGCCGTCGTCTCGGGCCTGTTCTTCAACTGCCTCAACATCTCCGCCAAGGAGCTGGTAAGCGAGCTGCCGCCGCTCCTGGTGTCGTGGGGCCGCTGGCTGGCCGGCATCGCCTTCATCGCGCCCTACATGCTGTGGCGCGTCGGGCCGGCCGGCATGCGTACGCGCGACCTGAAACTCCATTGCCTGCGCGGCGTGTTCCACACGCCGGGCTACGGCCTTTGGTACGAGGCGGTCGCCTGGCTGCCGCTCGCCACCATGGCGGCGCTGGGCTTCACCGGCCCGATCTTCGTGACCCTGGGCGCCGTCCTCTTCCTGCGCGAGACGGTGCACTGGCGGCGCTGGGCCGCGGTCGGAGTCGGCTTCTTCGGCATGCTGGTGATCGTGCGGCCGGGCCTCATCGCGATGAACCCCGGCGCCGTCATGATGATGATGGCCGTGCCATTGATCGCGGGCTCCAACCTGGTCGCCAAGGTCGTGGCCGGCCGCGACCGGCCCGAGGTCGTCGTGCTGTGGCAGAGCACCGTGGGCGCCGTCTGCTTCGCGCCGTTCGGCCTGTGGTTCTGGCAGGCGCCGAGCGGCGATCAGCTCCTTTGGTTCATGGCCTCGGGCTTCTTCGGAACCATGGGCTACTTCTTCATCACCTGGGCCTATCGCCTGCTCGACATTTCCGCCCTGCAACCCATCACCTTCCTCGGCATCGTGTGGGCCGCCTTGTCGGATGTCGTGCTGTGGGGCAAGACCTCCGACGGCTGGACGTTCGTCGGCGCGGCGATCATCGTGTCGGCCACGAGCTACATCGCCCATCGTGAAGCGCGGGCTGGAGGAAAGAAGACATGACGGATCGTCTGGCCGGCAAGGTCGCGCTGATCACCGGTGGCGCCTCGGGCCTCGGCGCCAATGCCGCCATGCTGATGGCGCAGGAAGGCGCCAAGGTCGTGGTCGCCGACATCGCCGCCGACCGCGGCAAGACGGTGGCCGACAAGGTCGGCTCGGCCGCGCATTTTGTGAAACTCGACGTCACCAGCGAAGAGAACTGGAAGGCGGCAATCCAGGAGACGGTCGACAAGTTCGGCGCCCTGCACGTCCTTCTGAACTCGGCCGGCATCGGCCTCAGCAAGACGGTCGAGGACATCACCCTCGACGAATGGCGCAAGGTTCACGCCATCGACCTCGACGGCGTGTTCCTGGGCTGCAAGCACGGCGTCGCCGAGATCAAGAAGCACACCCAGCGGCTGGGCGGCTCGGTGATCAACATCTCGTCGATCTCGGGCATCATCGCCGGCGCCAACATGGCGGCCTACAACTCGGCCAAGGCGGGCGTCCGGCTCTTGAGCAAGTCGGTGGCGCTGCACTGTGCGAAGTCGGGCTACAACATCCGCTGCAACTCGGTGCATCCAACGTTCATCGATACCCCCATCCTCGACAAGTACCGCGACCGCTTCGGCAACGAGGTGATGCAACAGAAGCTCGGCCGCCAGGTGCCGATCGGGCGGCTTGGCCGGCCCGAGGAAGTGGGCTGGGCCCTGGTATTTCTGGCGTCGGACGAATCGAGCTTCATGACCGGCTCCGAGGTCGTGATCGACGGTGGAATTAGTGCAATGTGAGAGTTACGTCGTCCTGAGCGCAGCGAAGGACCTCATGGCCGCCCGCAACCGGCATGAGATCCTTCGCTTCGCTCAGGATGACCAAGAAGGAGGAATTCGATGCTGCTCTCTCTCAACGGACGACGCGTCTATTTCGATCTCGCCGGCCCGCAGGGCGCGCCGACGGTGTGCTTCACCCATTCCCTGAACGCCGACGGCGGCATGTGGGTCGAGCAGATGGTGCCGTTGCTGGCGGCGGGCTATCGCGTGCTGCGGCTGGACATGCGTGGCCACGGCGGCAGCGCCCCGGTCGACGGCGACTACACGATGGACGCGCTGGCAGCCGACGTTAAGGGCGCGCTCGACGTCCTCGACATCAAGAAGGTGCACTACATCGGATTGTCGATCGGCGGCATGATCGGCCAGGGTTTTGCGCTGGCGAACCCGACCTCCCTGCTGTCGTTGACACTCTGCGACACCCAGCCCTCGACGCCGCCCGGCTCGGCGGGGACCTGGGAAGAGCGCAAGGCGACCGTCCGGACCAAGGGCCTGGCGGCGCTGGCCGACGGCACGATGGAGCGCTGGTTCACCGACGAGTTCAAGAAAGTGAACCCGGTGCGCTGGCGCGAGGTCCGCGACACGATCAGCGGCACCACGCCGCAAGGCTCGGCGGGCTGCATGTCGGCGATCCAGAACTTCAACTATGAGGACCGGCTGCCCACCATCAAGACCCCCACCCTGGTGATCTGCGGCGACGAGGACCAGGGCACGCCGCCAGACCGCAACCAGCTCATCGCCTCGAAGATCCCGGGCGGTCGCTACGAAGGCATCGCGGCCGCGCGTCACCTGCCCAACGTCGAGCGGCCGGACCAGTTCAACCGTATCATGCTGTCGTGGCTGGCAGCCAATCGCTAAGGCATCACCATGGATTTCGCGTTCACCGAGGATCAGCTCGCCATCAAGGACAGCGTCGCCAAGCTCTGCGCGCAGTTCGACGACAGGTACTGGCTCAAGAAGGACAAGGAAGGCGGCTTTCCCGACGACTTCTACCGCACCATGGCCGAGGCGGGCTGGCTCGGCATCGCCATGCCCGAGGAGTATGGCGGCGCGGGACTCGGCATCACCGAAGCGGCGCTGCTGATGCAGACCGTGGCGGAGTCGGGCGCCGCGCTGCAGGGCGCCTCGGCCATCCATCTCAACATCTTCGGGCCCAACCCGATCGTGGTGTTCGGCACCGAGGAGCAGAAGAAGCGCATCCTGCCCGACATCATCAAGGGCAAGATCAAGGGCTGCTTCGCCGTCACCGAGCCCGATGCCGGGCTGAACACCACGGCGCTCGATACCAAGGCCGAGCGCGACGGCAACGGCTACATCGTGCACGGCAAGAAGACCTTCACCACGACGGCCTCGGTCGCCGACAAGATGCTGCTGATCGCCCGCACGACGCCCAAGGACAAGTGCAAGCGGCCGACCGACGGCCTGTCGCTGTTCTACACCGACTTCGACCGCTCCAAGATCGAGGTGACCGAGATCGACAAGATGGGCCGCAAGGCGATCGACACCAACCAGGTGTTCATCGACGGCCTGAAGGTGCCGCTCGAGGACCGCATCGGCGAGGAAGGCAAAGGCTTCCACTACCTGCTGCATGGGCTCAACCCCGAGCGCGTGCTGATCGCGGCCGAGGCGATCGGCATCGGCAGGGCGGCCCTCAACCGCGCCACGCAATACGCCAAGGAGCGCATCGTGTTCGGCCGGCCGATCGGCAAGAATCAGGCGATCCAGCATCCGCTGGCCGAGAGCTGGATGGCGCTCGAGGCGGCCAACCTGATGGCCTTCAAGGCGGCCTGGCTCTACGACAACGGCAAGGAGTGCGGGGCGGAGGCCAACTCCTCCAAATATCTGGGGGCACGCGCCGCCTACGACGCCTGCGAGCGCGCCGTCCTCACCCATGGCGGCTACGGCTACGCCAAGGAGTTTCACGTGGAACGTTTCCTGCGCGAGGTCCTGATCGCGCGCATCGCGCCGGTAAGCGAGCAGCTCATCCTGTGTTACGTCGCCGAGCGTGTCCTGGGGTTGCCGAAGAGCTATTAGACGCGGCAGTCGCGCTTCAGGATTTCGCTTGCGCCGCGCCGTAAGGCAGCCCTCCAACCTGTTGTGCTGTCTGGTCGATCGGGGTGTCTCGGTCGTGATGTTGTGTCGCGTGGAAGGCGACAGCAGCGACAATCGTTTTTCCGGTGCGAATTGCGGCCGCAATGGGGCCAGCTGCGGTTGAAAAAGGCAACCTCCGCCCCCGGCAGGGCGTTTGTCGGGTAACGGACCTTTGGAGTCGCAGCCATGACCAACAGCCGGGTGCATGCCGCCATTGCGCTGGGAGGCGCCTTGATCGTCGGCGCTTTCGCCGCTTTCGTGCCGCCCATTCCACCGGCCTCGGCCCAAAGCCAGGCTCAGCGCATCTGCCGCGAACAGGGTATCTCGCCGCGCAGCGACGGCTACGAGTTTTGCCTCTCGCAGGCGACGCGTGCCCTGTACTGGGGCGAGCCTGGGCTCGCACGCAGCTTCGCCCGGGTGACGGTAAGCGCCCGTGAAGCCTGTCTGGGCTACGGCTTGCAGCCGCAGACCACGGGTTTTCAGGCCTGCCTGGATCGCGAGACCTATGCGCGCGGTTTGATGGTGCACGCCGAAGGCGAGCCGAAGTACGGGCCGCAGATCGCGGATCACCCGTAGAGCGAGCACGAACCTCGCGATCCCGTCACTCGCTGAAGCGACCGGCGTTGATGACGTCATTCTCAAAGGCTCTTTGAGACGCTGCCCGTCGCCAACAGCCGTCGGCCGCACAGGCGCCATATTTGCAACGGCAACCGGCTTTTACGACTTTGCGTTGCTTTTGAACCGATACGGGAAAGGAGCATTGCCGTGCTCCGTTACAACCTGCTCATGCTGGCGGTAGGCGGCCTGACGATGGCCGCTATCGCCTCTGGTGACCGAGTCGATGCCCAGTCGGGCCAAGCCTTGGCTTTCGCCGAGCATGCCTGTCTTGAATACGGCGTCACCCCGGGGACTCAGACATTCGAACGATGCGTGACGGGCGCCGCCAGGGCGTTCGACCGCGGCGAGCCTGACGTCGCGTACGCCGAGGCACGAGTTGCGCGGGCCGCCCGGGAAGCATGCACGTCATCCGACAAGATGCCGAGCGCGCATGGCGGCAACGCGTGCGCCGACGGGCTGATCAGACACTAGATCGGAGCGGAGTTGGGACTGCCCTTCGCGGCACGCGTCGCGTAGGCTCGGGGCATGGAACCGCTTCCCTCCTCTGTCCTACCGAACGGCGTCCGCGCCCGCATCCTCCCCGGCATCAACGGTCTGGACGTCCATGTCCTTGAGGCCGGATACGAGACGTCCGGTCGGCCGGCGGTGCTCCTGCTGCATGGCTTTCCCGAGATCGCCTATAGCTGGCGCAAGGTGTTGCCGGCATTGGCCGCAGCCGGCTACCACGCCTTTGCCCCCGATCAGCGCGGCTATGGCCGCACCACGGGCTGGGACGCGAGCTACGACGGTGACCTCTCCTCATTCCGGGTCCTGAACGCGGTGCGCGATGCTATGGGCGTCGTGACCGCCCTGGGCCATCGCTCCGTCGAGGCCGTCGTCGGCCACGATTTTGGCGTCACGCCGGCCGCCTACGGCGCCCTGCTGCGGCCCGATGTCTTCAAACGCATGGTGCTGATGAGTGGCCCGTTTGCCGGCCCCCCGCCGCTGGCGCCCGCGAAGCGCCCGGCCGGGCCCGACATCCACGCGGCACTCGCCGCTCTGCCGCGGCCGCGCAAGCATTACCAGTGGTACTACTCGACTCGTCCGGCCAACGACGACATGTGGAAGGCGCCGCAGGGCGTGCATGCCTTCCTGCGCGCCTACTACCATCACAAAAGCGCGGACTGGAAGAACAACAAGCCCTTCGAGCTCAAGGGTTGGACCGCTGAAGAGCTCGCCAAGATGCCGACCTACTACATCATGGATCTTGCCGATGGCATGGCGGCGACCGTGGCCAAGGAGATGCCGTCGGCCAGCGAGATCGCCGCCAATCGTTGGCTCACCGAGGACGAGTTGCGCGTCTATAGCGGTGAGTACGAGCGCAACGGCTTCCAGGGCGGCCTGCAGTGGTATCGCGTGCGCACCGGCGGGCGGTTCAACGGCGAGCTGGAAATCTTCGCCGGGCGCACCATCGACGTGCCCGCGACGTTCATTTCGGGCCGCAGCGACTGGGGCATCCACCAGTCGCCGGGCGCGCTGGAGCGGATGCAGAAGACGGCGTGCACCAACATGAAGGAGATCCATCTCGTCGAGGGCGCCGGCCACTGGATCCAGCAGGAACAGCCCGAAGAAGTGAATCGTCTGCTGCTTCAGTTCCTGAAGTCGAGCTGAGCCGAGGCACCGGATGGATCGGCTTCCCGACGACGAACTCTTCACCTCGTCCACGACCTTCATGGGCGTGCCCTACGGCCAGCCAGGTCCGGCCAGCAAGGCTGCCATCCTGGGCATCCCCTTCGATTGCGGCACCAACATGCGCATCGGCGCGCGCGGCGGGCCCGATTCGGTGCGCCAGCAATCGGCGCTGATGCGCCGCTTTGGCATCCACGCCGACTTCGATGCCGTGGCGGCGCTCGGCCTGGTCGACTGCGGCAACGTCCGGCTGACGCCCAGCAAGATCGACGATGCCTTCGCCCGCACCGAGCAGGCGGTCGATCGCATCGTCGCAGCGGGCGCCATCCCCATCACGATCGGCGGCGACGGCTCGGTGACCGTGCCGGTGGCGCGCGCGGTCGGCAAGAAGCACCCGAAGATGGCGGCGCTGCACATCGACGCGCACACCGATGCCTACCCCTACGATGCCTCGGAGAAATACAACTCCGCCACCCAGTTCACCCATGTCGCCGAGGAAGGACTGGTCGATCCGGCCTTCTCCTGGCACGTCGGCATCCGCGGCACGACCTACGCTCAGGGCGTCGTGCCCCGGGCGATGAGCCTCGGCTACAAGGTGGTGACGCTCGATGAGCTGGTGCGTGGCGGCTTCGCCCAGCGCATTGCCGAGTTCCGCGACCGCGTGGGCAAGCGGCCGGTCTATCTCTGCTTCGACATGGACGTCTTCGACCCGTCGGTCGCGCCGGGCGTCTGCACCCCGACCTGGGGCGGCCTGTCGGCGCGCGAGGGCATCGACCTGCTGCGCTGCCTGACCGACCTCAACATCGTGGCGGTCGACGTCAACACGGTGAGCCCACCGCAGGACGTGAACGGCATGGCGGCGCACCTCTGCGCCCATGTGATCTACGAAACGCTGGTCCTGCTCTGCCGCCAGATGGGTCTCGCCGGCGCGAAGTAGGCCGGGCGCGCCGCCAAAGACGCGCGACGGGAGTCGCGCGCGCCCAGCACACCCGCTAGGCTGCCGGCATGAGACTTCTCGCTGCAGCGCTTGCCATCCTGCTCTCGTTCGCAACCGCGGCGCGGGCCGACTATCCCGAAAAGCCGATCCGTCTCGTGGTGCCCTTCCCGCCCGGCGGCGTCACCGACATCGTGGCGCGGCTCCTGGCCGAGCGGCTGTCGGCCGAGTTCGGGCAGCAGGTGCTGGTCGACAACAAGACCGGCGCGGGCGGCGTGATCGCGGGCGACATCGTCGCCAAGGCGGCCCCCGACGGCTACACGCTGCTGCTGACCACGCCCAACCATACGATCAATGCCGCACTCCGCGCCAACATGCCGTACGACACCGAGAAGGACTTTCGCGCGGTGTCGAATGTCGGCCAGGTGCCGATGCTGCTGGTGACGCATCCCTCGCTGCCGGTCACCAGCTTCCAGGGTTTCATCGACTATGCCCGCAAGAATCCCGGCAAGATCAATGTCTCGTCAGCGGGCAACGGGACGCTGCCACACATCACGATGGAACTGCTGTCGCTCAGGGAGAAGTTCCAGGTCACCAATGTGCCCTATCGCGGCGCCGCGCCGGCGCTCGCCGACCTGGTGGCGGGCCAGGTGCAGGCCAAGCTCGACAACTACACCCAGTCGGCGCAGTTCATCGCCGACAAGAAGCTCAACCTGCTCGCCGTCACCAGCACCAAGCGCCTGAAGCAGTTCCCCGAGGTGCCGGCCATGACCGAGAAGCTGCCGGGCTTCGACAGCTATTTATGGATGGGCATCTTCGTTCCGGCAAAAACGCCCGACGCCGTGGTCCAGAAGCTGGCGCTGGCCATCCAGCGCTTCGTCGCGCGGCCCGAGACCCAGGCGCGCTTCGACAAGGATGGCATCGAACCGGTCGGCAACGGACCGGATGCGTTCCTGGCCGAGATCGTCGAGGAGCTCGCGCAATGGCGCGAATTGGCCAAGACGACGAAGATCACGGTCGACTGAGCCTCAGCGCAGGTACTTCGCGAAGAACGCCCTGGTGCGCGCCTCGGCATCGGGGCCGGCGGCGGGATCGTAGGCCAGGCGATGGCTCTTGCCGTCAGCCACGGTGATCGTGCGATCGGCAGCCTTGCTGTCGAAGCTGTGATAGGCGTTGGGGTAATAGAGGACGTCGACCAGGCTGGGCTGGGTGAAGCCCGCCGCCTGCAGCTTGCGGCAGTTCTCCGCGAGGGTCCAATCGTCCTTGTCGCCGATCAGGATCAGAAGCGGCACGGCGACGTCGCGGTCGAACTGCGGCGCGCAAGACGGGTAATAGGCGACGGCAGCCTTGAGCCCACGCGCGGCCAGGCCGTAGCTCTTCTGCACCGCGCGCACCGCCGTCCAGCCGCCGTGGCTGTGGCCGATCAGGCCGATCTCGCCCTTGCGGACGAACGGCTGAGCGTTGAGGAAGTCGATCGCGCCGGCCACGTCGGCCACGCGCATGCTGCCGTTGACGACATTGCCGCGGCCGCAGACCGACTTCTCGCCGCGCGGCGCGAAGGAATCCGGTGCGACGACGACGTAGCCCCAGCTGGCCAGGAGCTTGCCCCAGACTTCGGTATGCGGGCTGACGCCGCCGCAAGTATGGGCGAGGACGATCCCCGGGAAGGGTCCCGCGCCCGAGGGCTTGTACATCCAGCCGGAGATTTCGGGGCCGGCGGCGCTGCTGCCGACGGCGACGCTGGGGAAGCGCACGGTCTGGGCCGATGCGCTACCCGCGAAGAGCAGCAGGAGGGCAATCGCGATCGTGCGTATCATGCGCCATAGTAGGCGCAAATCCGGAGAAGCGCCCACCATGATCAAGACGATCGGCCTGTTGACCCGCAAGGACGGCTGGACCCACGAGCAGTTCATGAAGCACTGGGTCGAGATCCATGCGCCGCTTGCCCATGCCGTGCCCGGCCTGCGGCGCTACGTGCAGAACCACATCAGAGGCGAACGCACGCGCGCCGACATTCCCGCCACCGCCGTCGAGATCGATGGCATTGCCGAGCTGTGGTTCGACGATCAGGCAGCGTTCGATGCGGCCGCCCGCTCACCCGAGATGAAGGCGCTGCACGACGACGGTGCCAAGTTCATCGGCCGCATCAGGAGCTATGTCGTCGACGAGAAGACGGTGATCGGGTGAAGGGAAGCGCGGGCCTCCAGCCCGCGTTCCCAGATCACTCAGGCTCTATTCCGGCGGCTTTCGCCGTGTCACGCCAGACGACGAGCTCCTCGCTGATGCGCTTGGCGAAGGCGTCGGGTGGCTCGCCGCCGGCCTCGCTCGCGAGATCGCGGATCTTGGCCTGCATCTCGGACTCGGCCAGCACCGCCACGACGTCGTCGCGGATGCGCTGCGCCAGCTCGGCCGGCAGCTTGCCCGGGCCGAACATGGCGAACCATGCGGAGCGATCGACACCCGGCACGCCGGCCTCGGCCATGGTCGGCACCTCGGGCAACACTTCCAGCCGCTTCCCGGTAGTGATCGCGAGCATCCTCAACGTGCCGCTGCGGTGGTGCGACATCACGGTGAGCGGACTGGTGAAGCCCACGGGGATGTGGCCGCCGGCCAGCTCCTGCATCATCGGCGCGGCGCCCTTGTAGGCGACGTTTTCGATCTTCAAGCCACTCTTCAGCCGGAACAGCTCGCCGATCATGCGCGTGGTGTTCTCGGTACTGCCGAACTGGTACTTGCCGGGATTGGCGCGCGCGGCGGCGAGGAACTTGTCCATGCTGTCGAAGCCCGCCTTGGGCGAGCCGACCAGGGCGATCGCGCCCTTGATCAGCACCGTGACCGGCGTGAAATCCTTCTCGGTGTCGTAGGGGAGCGTCTTGGTCGTGAAAGGATTGATGGTGTGGGCGCTGGTCGTCACCAGCAGCGTATAGCCACCGGGGGCTGCCTTGGCGACGATCTCGCTACCCAGGATGCCGCTGGCGCCGCCCTTGTTGTCGATGACGACGGTCTGCTTCCAGCGCCCGGCGAGCTTCGGGATGATCAACCGCGCCACCAGATCCGTGCCGCCGCCGGCCGGATAGGGCACCACGACGCGCACCTGCTTCGACGGGAAGTCCTGCGCCCGCAGCACCGCCGGCGCCGCGCTCCACGCCACAGCCGCGGCCACGCAGCCGCGCCGTCCCAACCTCGCCATGTCTCCTCCCCTCGAGTCTCGTTGACGGGGAACCTAAAGCGCCGCGGTCTCCGACACCAGCGCCTCCAGGTGTGCCAGAGCGGTGGCATGCGCGCCCGTCCCGAGATCGGCGTAGATGGCCGCGACACGGCCGACAAAACCCGACGGCCGGCGGGTAAAGCCGCCGACGGCCGCAACGGCGCCCTTCTCGTTCAAGAGATAGACGCCGTTCAGGGCGAACAGCGTCTGGCAGAGACAGGCGACGGCGCGGAAGACACAGCCGGCAAGGTAGGAGACGTCGCCACGATCGAGACTCTTGCGGGCATTGGCCAAGGCAAAAGACGCCTCCCATTCGAAACGCCTGCGCAGAGCCGTCGCGAGCATTGGCGGATAGGGCATCGTCCGGGCCTGCACAGCGGCAAGCGATCGCGTCGGATCGTGCAGCACCCGCGCATAAGCGGCCTCGCCCACGTAGATGGTCGACAGGAAGGCGTGCGGATGGCCGGGCTGGTAGTGCGGCTCGACCTTGCCGGCGTGAGCGCCGTCGATCGCCGCGGTCACACGATCGAGATCGCGGTAGAGCAGGTCGACATGGATGCCGTCGATCAACAGCCAACCGCCGCCATCGATCCACGGTCCCCATCCGCCGAGAGGCGTGACCTCGGCCTTGGCGCCGCGGTCATCGAGTGGCGCGACCACCCGGTTCAAGGTCGCAACGTCGATCGGCCGACCGCCGCGATAGTACAGCCCGATATCGTAGTCCGAAGCCGCCGTCGCCGTGCCGCGGGCGCGCGAGCCGCCGAGCGCAATGGCCTCGATGCCCGGCGCCGGCGCCAGGGCTACGACCAGGCGGCTGAGCAGGGCTTCGTCGTTTGCATCGCTCATGGCCGTGTTTAGCGCCAAAGGGCCTGGAAAAGGTGGCGTCGGCGTCACACCATGGCGGAAATCCGAAGGAGCCAAAATGTTCGACCTGGTCATCAAGGACGCCGAAATCCACGACGGTGCCGGCAGCGCGCCCGTGCGCGGCGACCTCGGGGTGACCGGCGGCAGGATTGCCGCGGTCGGCGGCAAGCTCGGCGCGGCCAAGGAAACCGTGAAGGCCGATGGCCTGGCGTTGGCGCCCGGCATCATCGACGGTCATACCCACTACGACGCGCAGATCACCTGGGATCCCTTCATCGACCCCTCGCCGGCGCTCGGCGTCACCACGGCCGTGCTGGGCAACTGCGGCTTCACCATCGCGCCCTGCAAACCGGCTGATCGCGACCTCACCATGCGCCATCTCACCCATGTCGAGGGCATGTCGCTCGATGCGCTGCGTGCCGGAATCCGCTGGGAGTTCGAGAGCTTCCCGCAATATCTCGACATGCTGCAGCGCCAGGGCGTCGGCACCAACGTCGCCTGCTTCGCCGGCCATTCGGCCATCCGCACGTTCGTCATGGGCGAGGAGGCGACGGAGCGCACGGCGAGGGACGAGGAGATCGCAGCAATGACAGCGCTGGTGCGGGAGGCCATGGCGGCCGGCGCGGTGGGCTTCGCGACCTCGACCGCTGAAGCGCACAACGGCGAAGGCGGCACGCCCATGCCCTCGCGCCTGGCCGACGACCGCGAATTGCGCAGCTTGGTGCGGACGATGGGCGAGAGTGGGCGCGGCGTCTACATGCTGACCAAGGGTAGCAAGACCTCGATCCCCTATCTCGAGGAGCTCGCCGTCGAGGCGAAGCGGCCGGTGGTGATCGCCGCCCTCTTCCATTCCAACACCAATCCGACGGCGGCCTTCACCACGCTCGACCAGATCAACGCCGCCCGCTCGCGCGGCCATCAGCTCGTGGCGCAGACGTCGTGCTGCCCGCTCAGCATGGATTTCACCTTCAAGAGCCCGTACCTGTTCGAGAGCATGCAGTCGTGGAAGCCCGCGATGGCGGCGCATGACGCCGAGGCACTGAAGAGGATCTATCGCGACGCGTCGTGGCGCGACGCGGTGCGCAAGGAGCTCGCTGCGTCACGCGGGCGCCTGGTGTTCAACGGCGAGTGGGACAAGCTCTTCGTGGTCGAGACGGCGAAGGCTGAGAATCGCCCTCTCGAAGGCGCGACCTTGGCCGAGCTCGCCCGGAAGGCGAACAAGGACCCGCTCGACTGCATCCTCGATTTCGCCCTGTCGGAAGGGCTCGACACCATGTTCGTGGCCCAGCTGCTGCACAACGACGAGAAGGCGGTGGGCCGCATCCTGGCCGATCCCGACACCCATATCTCGCTGTCGGATGCCGGCGCCCATCTCACCTTCTTCTGCGATGCCGCCTTTGGCCTGCATCTGATGGGCCATTGGAGCCGCGATCTCGGCGTGCTCGACCTGCCGCAGGCGGTGCACCGGCTGACCGGCCAGCCCGCCAGGCTGTTCGGCCTGAAGGACCGTGGGCTGCTGCGCGAAGGCTATGCGGCCGACCTGATGCTGTTCGATCCCAGCACGATCGCCCGCGGCCCCAAGCGCCGCGCCCACGACCTGCCGGCCGGTGCGGCGCGGCTCACGACCTCGGCGCTCGGCCTGCACGGTGTCTGGATCAACGGCGCCAGGGTCACCGACGACAAGGGTTTCTGCGCCGATCCCAAGTCGCGGCCGGGCGAGGTGATCCGGAGCTTCGCAGCTTAGTTCATGGCCGCATAAGCCCGTCTCGTTCGCGTGCCCTCGGCTCCCGGGCTAGACTCGGCGCATGCCGAAGCCCCGACTGCCTGCCTTCGATCCGGCCGATATCGCCGAGAGCAACGCCACCAGCTATCCGGTCGCGTTCCGCGCCATCAACAGCAAGCGTTGGAACAGACGCCTCGGCGATCATGTCGGGCTGAAGAACTTCGGCGTGAACCTGACGCGTATCGTGCCGGGCGGCCAATCCTGAGCGCGGCATGCGCACCACAAGCAGGACGAGTTCATCTGGGTGGTGTCCGGCGAGCTCGTGCTCGAGACCAACGACGGCGCGCAGACGCTGCGAGCCGGCATGTGCGCGGGCTTTCCGGCCGGCTGCGGCAATGCCCATCGCTTCGTCAACCGCTCCAATGCCGATGCGACGATCCTTGTGATCGGCGATCGCACGCCGTTCGACGAGATCGACTATCCCGACATCGACAACCACGCCACGGCCGGCGGCGACGGCAAGTACGTCCACACGCGCAAGGACGGCTCGCCGCACGACAGCTAGACTGTCATGACAGGCGCTAGGGCCAGTTGCTGACCGCTTGGGCGGCACCGACCAGCGTCTGGTGCAGCTTGCCCTCTCCGCCGCCCTTGTCCAGCCTGGGCGCGATGTGCGCCACTATGTTGGTGTCGATCGCCCCCAGGCGCAGGGCAAAGGCCGAATAGGACGCGCTCAGCGTGCCGTCATAGGCGCCGCGCAGATTGTAGGTCCACGCACCCCAGTGCCAGAAGTTGCCGCCACCGATCGCGGTCGGCCGCACGAAGGTACCGAGCCCGTAGTGAACGCCACCGCCGACGCGTTTGCCGTCGGGTGACATCATCCAGGCACGCGCCTGCGGGCCGATCGCCGGGTTGCCGGCCGCGAAGGCCTGGTAGAAGCGGCCGTAGTCGGCGGTCGGCATGCGCCAGCCGCCATAGCTCGACATGATGCGCCACGCCGGATCGAGCTCGGCGTCGCGTGCGCCGAGCGGCAGCAGCACGGTTTCACGGCAGTAGCCTTCGTAGTCTCGTCCACTTGCCTCCTCGATCACGGCGCCGAGGATCAGGTAACCGGCATTCGAGTAGACGTAGCGCATGCCCGGCTCGGCGGCGAGGCGATGGCGGAAGATCCAGCCGAGCTGGACGTCGAACGCCGTGCGTCGTGCCGTATGGGTTCGCAGATAGTCGCCGAGCGGCGCGTTGGCGATGTCCTTCTTGTCGATACCCGCGCGATGAACCAGCAGCTGGCTGATCGTCACGGCCGACAGTCGCGGATCGACCGGCTGCCCGACCCGCATCATCGTTCGCGCAAGCGCCTGCGACAGCGGCGTCTCGAAAGAAAGCCGGCCGCGCTCGATCAGGCCGGCGACGCAGACAGCCGTCACGGCCTTGGACAGGCTGGCGACAGGCACCGGCGCACCGACAGCCTCCTGGCCCATGGCCGCCTCGCGAACCGCGCGACCACCGTGCACGACGGCAAGCCCGCCCGTCTTGCGTCCGGAGCTGGTCATCCAGGCACGCCACGCCTGCTCGATGCCGTCGACCGTCTGGGCATGCACCTCGCCTGCCGAAGCCGCGAGCACGACGAAGGTCAGGATGGCGAGGGAGGACCGGAACGCACGCATGATCGGCTGGCAGCTGCCGCTAGACCTTCATCAGCGCGTACAAGAGCTGGCTGAGCTCGAGCTGCTCTTGCGTGTAGTGCAAAAAGACCAGCTTCTGCTGTCCCAAGGCCGGCGCGACCGCGGCGGCGCCCGGCGCCGCTGCACTCGAAAGGAAGTGTCGACGTAGCATCCCTTCACCATGTCTTGGTGGATCGGCCTTTCCCCTGCTAACGTCAGATCGCATTTGGGGAGAGATCTGTCATGCTGATTCGTGGTGCAACAGCAGTGGCCTTGGCTGCTGCGAGCCTTACAGTCGCGTCCGCTACGAATGCGCAGTTGGTGAGCCACAAGGATTTGTCGCTGGCGACGGCCCTCGCGATCGCCACCGGCGCCGCCGAGCATTGCAAGGCCCAGAAGTTCACCGTGTCCATCACCGTCGTCGGCCGCGAAGCCCAGATCCTGGTCCAGTTGCGCGGCGACGGTTCGCCGCCGCACACGATAGAGAACAGCTATCGCCGCGCTTACACGGCGCTGACTTACCGCAAGCCGACGGTCGACGTCGAAAAGGAAGTCCGCGCCGATCCCCTGGATCCGCTGGTCCATCTCACGCTCGTGATGCCGGCGCAGGGCGGCCTGCCGATCAAGGTCAACGGCGACACGATCGGCGCCGTCGCCGTATCGGGCTCGCCCGCCGGCCAGACGGACCAGGGTTGCGCGCAGGCAGGCCTCGACAAGGTCGCGGATCAATTGAAGTGATGCCAGGCCGCTGAATCCAGCGCCTGTGCCGAGGCGATCGCCGCCCGACGCGCCTAGCGCCCGTAAGCGGCCTGCAGGCGCTTCTCCTGCAGGCGACTCCATTGCGAGAGGCCGAAGCAGGCGAACCAGTAGATGGCGCCGGCAAAGACATAGGCTTCCATGTTCATGCCGACCCAGGCGGGATCGGCCAGGGCTGCCTGGGCAATGCCCAGCAGGTCGAAGATCGAGACGATCAGCACCAGAGTCGTGTTCTTGAACAGGGCGATGAACTCGTTGGTCATGGCCGGCAGCGCGATGCGCAGCGCCTGCGGCAACACGATCAGCCGCGTGATGCGCCAATAACCCAGGCCCAGCGCCTGGGCGGCCTCGACCTGGCCGTCGGGCAACGCCTGCAGGCCGCCGCGTACCGCCTCGGCCATGTAGGCGGCGATGACGAAGGCAAGGCCAATCACGGCGCGCGCCAGGCGGTCGACGTTGAAGCCGGTCGGCATGATCAGCGGCAGCAGCAGGGACGCGAGGAAGATCACGGTGATGATCGGCACGCCGCGCCAGAACTCGATGAACACGATCGAGGCGAAGCGGATCATCGGCAGGCGCGAGCGACGGCCGAGCGCCAGCAGGATGCCGAGCGGGATGGCGATCAGGCCGGCATAGATCGCAAGAAAGAGCGTCAGCGTCAGCCCGCCCCACTCGCGCGTCTCGACAATGCCGAGGCCGAGACCGCCAGAGAGCAGCCAGATGCCGAGCGGCGGCAGGATGACCAGGGCGGCGATTGCCGCCTCCCGGCGCCGCGGCAGGCGCCGCCACGACAAGGCCGCCGCCGCGCACACGGCCAGCGCGCCGAGAAGATCGACGCGCCAGCGCTCGGGGACTGGATACTGGCCGTACATGAACTGGGCGAAGCGGGCGCGGATGAAGACCCAGCAGGCGCCGGCGCTGGTGCAATCCTCGCGCGAGGTCCCGCGCCAGTTGGCCTCGACCAGCAGCCAGTCGACCAGCGGCAGCGATATGCGCCACACGACGTAGACACAGAGGAACGACACGGCGACATCGACCGGCGTCGCAAACAGGCGCTGCCGCAGCGTCGCCAGCCAGCCGGGCAGCGGAGGACGCGCTGCTTTCATCGTGTCACCAGACGATGGCGGGCGTTGTACCAGTTCATGAACGCCGACACGGCGAGCCCGATGGTGAGATAGATGCCGAGCGTAATGGCGATGATCTCGATCGCCTGCCCGGTGGCGACCAGGGCCGAGCCCATGAAGACCGCAACGATCTCCGGGTAGGCGATGGCCGCCCCAAGCGACGAATTCTTGATGAGGTTGAGGTACTGGCTGGTGATCGGCGGGATGATCACCGGCATGGCCTGCGGGATCACGACCAGGCGCACGACCCGGCCGGGCGTGAGGCCAAGCGCCCGCGCAGCATCGATCTGGCCCTGACGCACCGACTGGATGCCGCCGCGCACGACTTCGGCGATGAAGCCCGCGGTGTAGGTCGACAGCGCCATGAACAGCGCCACGAACTCCGGCACCAATACGAAGCCGCCGCGATAGTTGAAGCCGCGCAGCGTCGGCACGTCCCAGCTCGTGGCCGCGCCGGCGACGGCCAGGGCTGCGATCGGCAGCAGGCCGCACAGCACGAAGCCGACCATCCAGGTGGGGAAGTCCTGGCCGGTCCGCGCCTGGCGGGCCTTGGCCCAGCGGGCGAGCCCGATCTGCGCGACGATCAGGGCGACGATTGCCAACAGCGCGAACTGGAAGCCCGTTACTTCGTTGGGCAGCGGAATCCACAGGCCGCGACGGTTGAGGAACGCAACACCCAGGAAATCATAGCTTTCCTTGGGCGTCGGCAGGGCCGACAGCACGCCGAAGTACCAGAACAGCACGAAGAACAGCAGCGGGATGTTGCGGACGAACTCGATATAGACGGCGGCAAGGGTAGACAGCAGCCAGTTGTGTGACAGCCGCATCAGGCCGACGGTGAAGCCGATGACCGTCGCCACGACGACGGCGGCGGCGGAGACCAGGATCGTGTTGACGATGCCGGTCCACAGCAGCGCCAGGATCGTGTCGCTGGGCTTGTAGCCGGTGATGTTGAAGGGCACTTCGATGCCGGAGTCGCGCCACAGGAACTGGAAGCCCGACGCGATGCCGGCCTTCACCATGTTGTCCGAGGCATTGCGCACGAAGAACACGACCACCACGACCAGGCCCACGGTCGCGAGGGCCTGCCACAGCACGTCGCGCACCTTGCGGTCGCGCCAGAAGCGGATCACCGGCACGTTCTTCGATGCCCCCTCACCTAGCCTCTCCCCCTATCGGGGGAGAGGAACCTGAGGAGAGCGTCAACTCACTGGAACGGCGGCGAATAGAGCAGGCCACCCTTGGTCCACAGCTCGTTGGCGCCGCGCTTCAGCTTGAGGGCCGAGCCCATGCCCACGGTGCGCTCGTAGCTTTCGCCGTAGTTTCCGACCTGCTTGATGGCGTTGAACATCCAGTCGTCGGAGAGCCCCATCATCTGGCCGAACTTGCCCTCGGCGCCGAGCAGGCGGCGGACCTCGGAGCTCGCCGACTTGGCCTTCATCTCCTCGACGTTCTTCGACGTCACGCCCAGCGCCTCGGCGGCGATGGTGCCGTTCAGCACCCAGCGCACGACGAGCTGCCAGCGCTCATCGCCCCAGCGCGTCACCGGCCCTTGCGGATCGTTGGAGATGATCTCGGTCAGGATCTGGTGCTCGTTGGGGTCCTTGAACTTGATGCGCTGGCCGGCCAGCGCCCCGATACCCGCGGTATAGGCATCGCAGCGGCCCTGGTCGTAGGCCGAGATGGCATCGTCGTTCTTCTGGAAGTTGATGATGGTGACCTTGAGGTTGCGCTCGCGGAACCAGTCCGCCGCGGTCTTCTCTTCGGTCGAGCCGGCGGCGACGCAGATCGTGGCGTCGGCCAGGTCCTTGACCGCCACGACCTTGGCCTTGGTGCGCACCACGAAAGTCTGGCCCTCGTAGAAGTTGATGCCCTGGAAGTTCACGCCAAGCGTGGCATTGCGCGAGAAGGTGATCGTGGTGTTGCGCGACAGCAGGTCGACCTGGCCCGACTGCAGCACGGCCCAGCGCTGCTGAACCGAGGTCGGGGTGAACTTCACCTTGGTGGCGTCGCCCAGCACGGCGGCGGCCAGCGACTTGCAATAGTCGACGTCGAGGCCGGCCCACTCGCCCTTGTCGTTGGCGAACGAGAAGCCCGGCAGGCCAAGATGCGCGCCGCATTCGATGTGGCCGCGCGCCTTGATGGCGTCGAGCGTCGGACTGGGGGCGAGCTGCTGCGCCGAGGCGGCAGAACCCGTGAAAAAGGCCGCCAGAGCGGCAATGCGGCAGACGGTCTTCATGCAAGAACTCCCCCTCGAAGACATGCAATGCGGATGCCTGTCGGATAGCGTAACAACCCGGCCATGGCGAGCAAATTGCACCTCGAGCTGGCGCTGACTCCCGACGGATGGCGGCGCGACGTCGTGGTCCGGATCGACCATGGCCTCATCCTCGGCATCGAGGAGCCGGGTCACGGCGAGGCCCAGCGCGTCTCCGGCGTCGTGCTGCCCGGCCTGCCCAACCTGCACAGCCATGCCTTCCAGCGCGCCATGGCGGGGCTGACCGAGCGGCGCGGCAGCGACACCGATTCGTTCTGGACCTGGCGCGAGGCGATGTACGGCTTCGTCGAGCGGCTGGGGCCGGATGAGCTCGAGGCGATCGCTGCCTTTGCCTACATGGAGATGCTCGAGGCGGGCTTCACCTGGGTGGCGGAGTTCCACTACCTGCATCACCAGCCCGACGGCAGGCCGTACGACAATATCGCCGAGATGTCGCAGCGCATCGTGGCGGCGGCCGATACCGCCGGCATCGGCCTCACGCTCCTGCCCGTGCTCTATCGCCAGGGCGGTTTCCTGGGCAAGCCGCCGACGCCGGCGCAGCGCCGCTTCGTGTGCGACCGCGACCGCTATGCACGACTGATGGAAACCCGGGTCCCTGCAGGCAACATCGGCATCGCGCCGCACTCGCTGCGCGCGGTCACGCTGGACGATCTGCAATGGGCCGCCCTCACTTGGTCCGGCCTGCCGGCGCACATCCACGTCGCCGAACAGACGCGCGAGGTCGACGACTGCATCGCCGCCCATGGCCGGCCGCCGATCGATCTGCTGCTCGACACGGTCGAGGTCGATGCCCGCCGTTGGTGCCTCGTCCATGCAACCCATGCCAACGCCGATGAACGGGCGCGCATTGCCAGGACCAAGGCCGTCGTCGGGCTTTGCCCGATCACCGAAGCCAATCTCGGCGACGGCCTGTTCGATGCGGCCGCCTTCCTGGCCGAGGACGGCCAGTTCGGCATCGGCTCGGACTCCCTGATCCGCATCTCCGCTGCCGACGAGCTGCGGACCCTGGAATACGGCCAGCGGCTGATGCACCGGCAGCGCAACGTGCTGGGCGAGGCGACACGCTCCACCGGCCGGCGATTGTTCGAGGCGGCGCTGGCTGGCGGCGCGCGGGCGACGGAGGCGTCGACCGCGGGCGGCATCGCCCCCGGCAAGCGCGCGGATTTCGTCGTGCTGGACCGCCAACATCCTTCGCTCGCCGCCGCCGAGGACGACAGCCTGCTCGATGCCTGGCTGTTCTCGGCCGACAACGCAGCGATCAGGACCGTCTATTGCCGTGGCGTGCCGGTGGTGCAGAACGGCCGCCATGTCGCGCGCGACGACCTCGGCCAGCGTTATCGCAAGGCCTTGACCAGGCTCGCCTGAGGCGCTTTCCGCTTCTTCCGGCCGGTGCTAGAACGCGCCGAATCGTTGCGGGAGGGTGAGATGGTGAGCGAGATCGGCCATTACGTCGGAAACAAGCGTGTAGCGGGCCGGAGCGGCCGCGCCGGCGACGTCACCAACCCGGCAACCGGCGAGGTGACGGGCAAGGTGGCCTTCGCCTCGGAAGCGGAAATCGATGCCGCGGTGCAGACCGCCAAGACGGCGCAGCTTGCCTGGGCGGCGACGCCGCCGCTGCGCCGCCAGCGCGTCATGTTCAACCTCAAGGCGCTGATGGAGAAGCGCCTCGACGACCTCGCCCGGCTGATGTCGCTCGAGCACGGCAAGACCTTCGACGACGCCAAGGGCGAGGTCGGGCGCGGGCTCGAAGTCGTCGAGTTCTCCTGCGCCATCGCCCATCACATGCGCGGCGACTTCACCGAGCAGGTCGCGACCGACATGGATTCGTGGTCGATCCGCCAGCCGCTCGGCGTGGTGGCCGGCATCACGCCGTTCAACTTCCCGATCATGATCCCCTGCTGGATGGGCGCGATGGCGGTCGCCTGCGGCAACGCCTTCATCCTGAAACCGTCGGAGAAGGACCCCAGCGCGCCCATGCTGCTGGCCGAGCTGTTCGCCGAAGCGGGACTGCCGGCCGGCATCTTCCAGGTGCTGAACGGCGACAAGGTCGCGGTCGATGCGCTCCTGAAGCATCCCGACGTGCCGGCGATCTCGTTCGTCGGCTCCACGGCGATCGGCGAGTACGTCTATCACCAGGGCACCGAGCGCAACAAGCGCGTGCAGGCGCTGTGCGGCGCCAAGAACCACATGGTGATCATGCCCGACGCCGACCTCGACCAGGCGACCGACGCGTTGATCGGCGCGGGTTATGGCGCGGCCGGCGAGCGCTGCATGGCGATCTCGGTGGCCGTCGCCGTCGGCGACGTCGGCGACAGGCTTTTGGCCAAGCTGGCGCCGCGCGTGCAGGCCCTCAAGGTCGGTCCGGGCCTCGATCCGCAGTCCGAGATGGGACCGCTGGTGACGCGCCAGCACCGCGACAAGGTGATGGGCTATGTCGACCAGGGCGTGAAGGAAGGGGCCAAGCTGGTGGTCGACGGCCGCGGGCTCAGGCTGCAGGGCTACGAGAACGGCAACTTCATGGGCGGCTGCCTGTTCGACAACGTCACCAAGGACATGACGATCTACAAGGACGAGATCTTCGGGCCGGTGCTGTCGGTGGTGCGCTCCAAGAGCTTCGACGAGGCGATCGGCCTGGTGAACGACCATGCCTACGGCAACGGCACGGCGATCTTCACGCGCGACGGCGATGCCGCGCGCGCCTTCGCCAACAACGTCAAGATCGGCATGGTCGGCATCAACGTGCCGATCCCGGTGCCGGTCGCCTATCACAGCTTCGGCGGCTGGAAGGCCTCGATCTTCGGCGACCACGGCATCTACGGCATGGAAGGCGTGCGCTTCTACACCAAGCTCAAGACCGTGACCGCGCGCTGGCCGACCGGCATCCGGTCGGGCGCGGAGTTCGCGTTCAAGGCAAGGAACTGACGCCACGCGTCACTTCTTCTCGATGTTCCAGAAGATCGTCACCGGCGATTCGAGGTTGCCGGTGACGTTCTTGCGCAGCGCCACCGGCGCATACCATTGGCCGAGGAAGGCGTGCGTGGGGTTCTCCGACACCCGCACCTGCATGGCGATGGCGAGGTCCTTTCGCTTGGCGGCGTCGGTCTCGTCGGCAAAGGCGGCGCGCAGCTTCACCAGCTCGTCGTCCTTGGGCCAACCGAACCAGGCGTTCTCACCGACCGCGTTGATGTAGGTGTTGGCCAGAGGATCGACGATGTCGACCGAGGCCGACGAGGTCAGGAAGGCATTCCAGCCACCCTTGTCCGGCGGGTCCTTGCGGGCGCGGCGACTCACCAGGGTCTGCCAGTCCATTGACTGCATGTCGACCTTCAGGCCGGCCCGCTCCATCAGCGCCTTGGCGACCGGTGCGAGATTGGCCAGCACGTAGAGGTCGGTCGAGTGCATCAGCACCACCGGCGTGCCGTCATAGCCGCCCTCCTTCAGCAGATCACGAGCCTTGTTGAAGTTGGAATCGAACTTGTCCTCGAAGCCCTTGAAGCTGGCATAGGGCGTGTCGCACATGAACATCGCCTTGCAGGTCTTGTACCATTTGGCATCGCCGATCACGCCGTCGAGAAAGTCCTTCTGGTTGAAGGCATAGAGCACGGCCTGGCGGATCTTGGCGTTGTCGAACGGCTTGTAGAGCTGGTTGAAGCGGAAGATGTACTGGTTGCCCCACTTGTTGAGATTGACCAGCTTGACGTTCTTGTCGGCCTCCATGACCTTGAAGAGATCGTGCTGTGGCGATTCGATCATGTCGATCTCGCCCTTGAGCAGGGCGTTCACCACCGTCTGCTGATCGGACATCGCCACCCATTCGACGCGATCGACCTTGGCGATCTTTCCGCCGGCCAGGCCCGAGGGCGGCTCGCTGCGCGGCTTGTACTTGGGATTCTTGACGTAGACCGTCTTCTCGCCGGGCTTCCATTCGTTCTTCACGAAGATGAAGGGACCCGAGCCGGTCGCATCCTCGATCTGCTTGAACGGATCGGTCTCGGCGATGCGCTTGGGCATGATGAAGGCGTTGCCCGAGGGCTTGCCCAGCGCCTGCAGCATGATGCCGGTCGGCGCCTTGAGCAGGATCTGGAAGGTCTTGGCATCGACCGCCTTCACGTCGTTGACCTTGGTCCACAGCATCTGGCCCAGCGGATCGCGCACTGCCCAGCGCTTGAGCGACGGCACGACGTCCTCGGCGGTGACCGGCGTGCCGTCATGGAACTCCAGCCCGTCGCGCAGGGTGAAGGTCCAGGTGAGCTTGTCGTCGGAGGTCGACCACTTGTCGACCATCTGCGGCTTGACCTCGAGGTTGCCGTCCAGCGCGAACAGCGTGTCGTAGATCATGTAGCCGTGGTTGCGCACGATGTACGCGGTGGTCCAGATCGGATCGATGATCTTCAGGTCGGAGTGATTGACGACCCGGAGCGTCGTCTCGGCGTGGGCCGTGCCCGCCATGCCGAGCACGCACGCCACCAGCAAACCAAGTGTACGCTTGCTCATGTCCGCCTCCCTCAAGGCTATGAAGCCGTCAGCTCCCTGGCCGCTGTTGTCGACCGGCCGTCCTCGATCACCATCCGTGCCGCCTTTTCGGCGATCATGATTGTCGGCGTATTCGTGTTGCCTGAGGTTATGGTCGGCATGACCGAAGCGTCAATCACGCGCAGGCCTCCAAGGCCACGAACACGCAGCCGCTCGTCGACCACCGCCATGGGATCGGACGCCATGCCCATCTTCGCCGTGCCGACGGGGTGGAAGATGGTCGTGCCGATATCGCCCGCCGCCTTGGCCAGCGAGGCGTCGTCGTCGCCGACCGCCGGCCCGGGCAGGAACTCCTCGGGGCGGTAGGGTTGCAAGGCCGGTTGTTTCATCAGGCGGCGTGTGACGCGGATGGCGTCAGCTGCAACACGCCGGTCCTCGTAGGTCGCAAGGTAGTGGGGAGCGATGACCGGCTTGGCCGCGGGATCTCGTGAACGCAGACGGATCGTGCCGCGCGAGGTCGGCTGCAGGTTGCAGGCGCTGACGGTGACCGCCGGGAAGCGGTGCAAGGGATCGCCGAACTTGTCGAGCGACAGCGGCTGAACGTGGAACTGGATGTTGGGCCGTTCGTGCTCAGGCGAAGACCTGGTGAAGATGCCGAGCTGCGAGGGCGCCATGGTCAGGGGGCCGGTCTGGAACAGGGCGTACTCCGCGCCCATCAGGGCGCGTCCGATCAGCGAATGGTAGGTCTCGTTCAGCGTCTTGACGCCTTGGACCTTGAAGATGGCGCGCTGCTGCAGGTGGTCCTGCAGGTTGTTTCCGACACCCGGCGCGTCGTGGACAACGGGAATCGCCATCTCGTTCAGCCAGTCCGCCGGCCCGACACCCGAGAGCTGCAGAAGCTGCGGTGACGCAACAGCGCCGGTCGACAGGATGACCTCGCCCTTGGTCCGCGCCTCGACGAGCCGGTCACCCTGCCGGAACTGCACGCCGACCGCGCGCTTGCCCTCGAACACCACCTTCTCGACCAGCACGCCGGTCTCGAGCCTGAGGTTCGGGCGGTTGAGGACCGGCTTCAGGAAGGCGCGTGCCGACGACCAACGCACGCCACGCTTCTGGTTGACGTGGAAGTAGCCGACACCGGTGTTGTCGCCGGTGTTGAAATCCGTCGTTGCCGGGATGCCCATCTCGACGGCGGCCTTGGCGACCGCGTTCAGTACATCCCACTGCACGCGCGGCTGCTCGACCCGCCATTCGCCGCTCGCGCCATGATGCTCGGTGTCACCCAGGAAATGATGATCGAGCCGCTTGAAGACGGGCCGCACGTCGTCCCACCCCCACCCGGGCAGCCCAAGCTGCCGCCAGTGATCGTAGTCCTGGGCCTGGCCGCGCATGGAGATCATGGCGTTGATCGCCGAGCAGCCGCCGATCACCTTGCCGCGCGGATATTTCAGGCTGCGTCCGTTGAGGCCCGGCTCCTTCTCGGTCTCGAACATCCAGTCCGAGCGCGGGTTGCCGATGGCGAAGAGATAGCCGACGGGAATATGGAACCAGATCCAGTTGTCGCGCCCGCCCGCCTCCAGCAACAGGACGCGCGAGCGGGCATCAGCCGACAGGCGGTTGGCCAATACGCAGCCGGCAGAGCCGGCACCGACGACGATGTAATCGAATTCACCTTCGAGGCGGGTGGCGGTTTCCACTATCGACATGCTCCTCGATGCGATGTCCTAGAGACCGAGCTTCTCGAGCTTCAGGATCAGCTGCGGCAAGTCCTCCTGAATGACGCGCCAATGCCGTCCATAGTCGACCTCATCATAGTCATGGACGATCACATTGCGCAGACCAATGATCCGCCGCCAATCGATGTCCGGATGGCCCAGCTTGGCAGCGTCGGATAATCGGCGCGCTGCCTCTCCAATGATATTGAAGCCGCGATCTGTCGCCCACTGCAGCGTCCGATCATTCAACAGCTCATCGATCGATCGATGCTGCCACTTTTCCCGTAGATGTCGGGCAGCGTCGAGCATGTCATAGAGCAGGGCCCGATCTCGCTCCTCAAGCGGCATACAAAACCGACTTGTCGCGCAGGATGGAGGCCTTGCGATAGGGATTGCGGATCGCCTTCTCCTCGACGAGGTCGACATTCCTGCCAAACAAGCTCGCCAATTCCTGGCGCAGATCCACGATGTCCAGCGTGCTCCATGGCGCGTCGGGGTCGAAGGTGACCAGCAGATCAACATCGCTGTCCATCCGGCTCGCCCCCCGCGCGACCGAGCCGAATACCGACAGCTCCCGTATTCGCCAGCGACGGCAGAGCTCGGTTAGTGCGTCACGGGATGGAAGATGGATGGTATCCATGGGTCTCGCCTGCAGGATCATTATGCCACGACTCGTGGCAGTGGCGTAACTTGTTGGCCGTCCCACACGTTGAACGCAGCCTGAAACGTTATTGCGGGCTCTTGGGCTCCCCTCCCGGTGCCCACTCTTCATAGCGCTGAATGCCGTCGGCGTCCCAGTTGCACCACGCCGGCCGCTGGCTGAGGAAGATGTGCTCGACAGGCCGCGCACCGGGATCGTCGTCGAGCAAGGCGACACGCAGGAGCACATCGGTCTCACCGGGATGCTCGGCGATGACCTGCGAGCCGCAGACCGAGCAGAAATGGCGATTCTTGCCGGGCGAGGATTCGTAGATGCTGGTCTTGTCCTCGCCGCGCAGCCAGCGGAAGTTGGCGCGCGGGACGGTGGCGTAGACATTGGCCGGCGCGGCATGCGCCTTGCGACAGGAGCGGCAGGAGCACAGGCCGATATGCAGCCCGGACGACGGCGGCGTAGCTTCGTAGGCGATGGCGCCGCACAGACAGCTTCCCTTCATCGTTTCCTCCTTCAGATCTGCGAATAGCCCGAACCGACCGCGTCGATGCCGCGGCCGACGCCTTTGTCGATCCAGCCGAACTCCTTGAGGATCTGCTGGCTGTAGGTCACGCGGCCGTTGACCTTGTCCGCCGGCTCGCTCGCCAGCAGCAGGGCGGCGCGCGCCATCATCGACGGCGGCTCGCCGCGCGGGTCGTCGAGGCCGTCGACCAGCTTGTGATAGACCGTGCCCGGCGTCGGCACGACGCGCGAGGGCGACACGCAGGCGACGGCGATGCCGCCGCAATGCGCCACTTCCTGGGCCAGCCCCTGGGTGAACCGCTCGAGCGCGGCCTTGCTCGCGCCGTACATCACGCCGCCGCGCACCGTCTGGTCCTTGTAGGGACCGCGGCCGGGGCCGATCGCCGAGCCCGAGCTGATGTTGACGATGGCGCCGCGACCGGCCGCGATCATGTCGGGCAGGACCGCCTTGGACAGAATGAAAGGCGCGTGGACGTTGACGGCGAATGCCTTGATCCAGCGGTTGGTCGGGTAGTCCGCTGTCGGGATGTAGTAGTTGAGTGCGGCGTTGTTCACCAACGTATCGACCCGACCGTAGGCCGCGCGCGCCATTTCGACGAGTCGCAGGCACTCGGCTTCCGATGAGATGTCGGCAGCCACCGGCGTCGCCTCTCCGCCCACCGCCTTGATGGCGCTGACCGTGCTGGCGAGAGAGCCCTTGAGCTGGTGATCGCCCTCGTTGAGCGTGCGTGCCACGCACACGACCCTCGCGCCCTCGGCGGCAAACAGCTCGGCGATCGCCTGGCCGATGCCGCGGCTCGCGCCGGTGACGATGGCAACCCGTCCCGTCATCCTGTGCATGGCTGCCTCCTGTTGCCTGTCGAAATCCCGAGCAGGAGCCCTTGCCGGACCGGCCGGCGGGCGCGCACAATTCGGGCAATAAGGGAGCGACGCATGCAGTACAACCGCATTTCTGCCGACTGTCATCTCGACCTGCCCTGGATGCCGCCGGACCTGTTCACCTCCATGGCCTCGCGCGAGCTCAAGGATCGCATGCCATTTGTCGTCGACAGCGACGAAGGGCCGAAATGGACGGCCAAGAACGGCGCCGGCTTCGGCTTCAAGAACGGCGTCGGCCCGGCCGGCAGCAAGTACGTCAAGGGCAAGCATCGGCGCGTCGACGTGATGGCCGAGACCGGCCTTTACGAGGACGGCGCCAAGGACATCCGGCGCGTCTCCGACCCGCACCTGCGCATAAAAGACCTCGATCGCGACGGCGTCGACGCCGAGGTGATCTACGGCATCCTGGGCGCCGCCGGCCGGCTGAACGACAAGGATGCGGCCAACGAGATGCTGCGCATCTACAACGACTGGCTGAAGGGCTTCTGCAGCCACTATCCCGACCGCCACATTGGCCTCGCCTGCCTGCCCTACGGCGACATCGATGCGGCGGTGAAGGAGATCTATCGCGTCGCCAAGCTCGGCATCAAGGGCCTCGAGCTCTCCTGCTCGTGGGACATGGAGCCGATGTGGCATCCGATGTGGGAGCCGCTGTGGAAGGCGGTGAACGACGTGCAGTTGCCGCTGCACTTCCACACCTTCCCCAACGTGCCGCCCGACATGATCGGCAAGTATCCCGGCCGGGTCGGCCGCTCGGTGTTCTTCACCGTCGTCTCGGGCTTCCAGATGAACCTGGTGAACATCCTGGCGGCGATCATCGCGGCCAACGTGCTGGAGCGCTATCCCAACATCCGCATCGCCTTCGGCGAATCGGGCTGCGGCTGGATCCCCTATGCGCTCGACCGCATGGACTTCGAATGGGAGGACCGCTTCACCGATCTCGGGCTCAAGATGAAGCCCTCCGACTACTGGCGCCGCCAGTGCAAGGCCACCTTCCAGTTCGACCGCATCGGCACCAAGCTGATCGACGACATGGGCGCGGAGAGCCTGATGTGGGGCTCCGACTACCCGCACGGCGACGGCGTGTGGCCGCACTCCGACAAGTACATCAAGGAGCAGTTCGCCGAGGTCTCGCCGGAGGTGACCAAGATGATCACCTGCACCAACGCCGGGAAATTCTACGGGCTGATCAACTAGGCCTGCCGAAGGCGTCGGCGATCTTTTCACGAGGGCGCAGCTTGCTGCGCCCTCGTTTCGTTTGCCGCTCATGGCACTCATACAATTCGTCGTTTCAAGACGGCCAGCTTCTCCTGGACGCGCCACCCCTCTTGCGGATTCCGCCTCTCCACCGGATAGGCGAAGGTGAGCGCCAGCGCGTCGCCGTCGTCTGGTGACGCAAGTCCGCGCTTGCGCATGTCGTCCTTGCGCTCCAGCCGGATGGCATCGGCGGCATCGTAGCCATAGTCGACGGCGGTGAGGTCTGCCGCGAGCGAACGGTCGTCCGGCAGGCAGCCGAACCGACACCACTCCTTCATGTGACCCCACATCTCGGCACGCTTGTTGGCGTAGCGAACGACGGCTTCGCTGCTGTCGGTACGGTCGGCGCCGGCCCCGAAGTCGATGCCGCGCACCGTCGAGCAGCCAAGTTGGCTCAGGCGATCGACAACACCCCAACCGATGCCGGTGCCGTCGACAAAGACGGCGTCGGGCTCATGAGAATTGACCAGTTCCATCACGCGGCCCGCCGTCACCATGAGGTCGGGAATGCGGAACTTCACGGCCGGAATCGAGCGTGCATCGAGGCCGCGGCGGAAGCGGATGACGGTCTGGTCCTCACCCTGCCGGGCAATGTCGACGCCCATCACCAGAGCGGCAGTGGGATCCTTGAACAGTTCGCGTGCTACCGCGTGCTGCACGCGCTCGCTGTCGATGAACTGCATGGTGCCGGCGCGCGGGAACTCGCCCTTCACGCGCACCCGCACGAAATCGGAGTCCTCGCCGTAGTCTTGCACCCACGTCGCAATCTGTGCCTTGTTCGTCATCGACACCGACCGCGAATCGATTTGCTGCGGCTGCCAGCGATGGGCGAAACGGCCGCCCGCGAAGCATTCGCGGAAGCGCCCGGTGGTGCGCGTTGGATTGCCGAAGGCGAGCCAGAACAGCTCCGTGCCAGCATCGGTCAGCGCACCTTCGATGGTTTCCCATACGCCGTCTGCGATCGACGAAGCCTCATCGAACAGCGCGAAGGCGCGTCGACCCTTGTTGTGCAGGCCGGCGATGGCCTCGGTGTTGTTCTCCGACCACGTGATGGAATCGACGCGCCAGGTGCGGTCGTGCCCGGGCAGCGCGGAATAGAACAGCGAGGTTGCGGTATAGGTGAACCAGCTCTTATTGACCGCAAGCGCATGCCACTTGGCGAGTTCGGGCCAGGTCTTGGTGCGGAGCTGGCCCTCGGTGTTGGCAGTCACGACACCGCGGGTATCGGGCAGCGTGGACAGCGCCCAGAGGATAATCCAGGCCACCAGGGCCGACTTACCAATCCCGTGGCCGGATGCGATGGCGAGGCGCACTGCTTCGTCAGGTGTGCTGTCGCGTTGATCCAGGTCGTCTCCGAGCTTCTCCAATACCTCGCGCTGCCAGGGCTCGGGACCGCTCTCGGCGGCAAGCGCCGTTCCCGGCTGCCCCCACGGGAAGGCGTACATTACGTAACCAAGGGGATTGAAGCGCAATCGGCCGATGGTCTGCGAATGGCGCGGTGGCGTTAGGAATTCAATCACCGTCATGATGGCGTACGCTCTCCGCTGCAGCTTCCAACAAAGCGATGTCGTCAATGGTGTTTGAGCGCGGATCGTTGGGTGTATCGCGCCACGTCTGACGACGTCGGTTTCGGAGCCAGAAGATGCAGGCCTGCACGTTTGCCGGGTAGTGGATCGTACTGGTAACAGGCTTCAACTCGCCTGCGACGATGGCCATGCGCTCGACCGTGCGATCGTAGCCGACCGCCCGGCCATAGAGACCGCGTGCCACGCGCGCATCGGCAGCGACGCGGCCACTGCGCACAGCGTCGCCGAAATCAGCCCGCTCGGCGATCCATCGATCAATGGTCCTTGGCGACACGTCGAAGAACTGAGCCAGTTCGTCGTTGGTCGCACCGAGCAGGCAGTAGTTGTGCGCTTGCTCGCACATATCGAGGGTGAAGTCAGAAGGGCGACCCGGTCCAGTCATGAGCTTAATATAACTACAGTGCACGATAAGTCAAGAGGAATATAACTGTAGATCAGGCAAGCCGCTTGCGGGTAATTTTGGCGCTCCCAGAGGGGCCACATGCTGATTGCTAACCTTCGAATTACGCAAAATATTGTGACTGCAGTGCCTGCACCCGGAATTTGACCATTGGCCGTCTGCTCGGCGGACGACAAGCAGCCGTGACATTGCTGCAGGCATCAAGCCCAAGGCTGAAACGTGCGCGAATCTCGTGCGCCCGCGTGCCAGTCACTTTTCCTTTTTCGGTGTCACCGGAGCCATGGCGGCAGAGGTTAGCAAAATGAACTCGGCAAAGTACTTTTCGGTACCCACCTTCAGATAAACCCGCGTACTACGTTGGAGGCTGAACTGGGGCAGGGGCAACTCAGGAATTACATCTTGTGCCGACGCCGCGGCAGTCAAGGCGCGACTTAGATCCGTATCGCCCTCTTGAGGCTTCTTACGGGGTTCGCTGCCCAATACATCACCGCGATATGTGACGCCGAATACAATGCCGCGCTGCAAGCGGTCGTTAACTCTTACCCTTGCCCTTACCTCGTCGGGCGCAAGGACTTCTGCCTCAGCCGTCGGCGGCTTAGCGGCATCTTTGACTCTATGTTTCCGCGCCGCCAATCCGACGCTGGTTATGCAAACGATGCAGTTGGGGTAGGTGACAAAGTTCGGGTCCGCATAGAACAATATGGACTCGGGCCTGCCGGGGCAGTCGAGGCGATACGCGATGTTGCTGCCCTTCCCCGCTTCATCGAGCCCAGTCACCGGCTGCCTTTGGACGGGATAGCTACAGAGAAACTCGTCCTCCGAGTTTATTAGACCAGCAACATAGAGGTAAAGGGTGCGTAACCGCATGAGCGCGTCGGAATCGGTAGCCGGTGTCATGGTCCAGTCCTGGCTCGCCGTCGCGTTGCCACCGATGGTGAACGCTCCCGCTCCAAACGTCGTCACTCCCGTATATTGATTGTTGCCACTGGGCACGATGGTGTTGGAGTAGCCCGGCCCCAGAGGAAGGGTAAAGCTCGGGCTTACCGAACCACTCGTTGTGCTCTTACCCTGTGAAACGACAACGTGGGATGGCACGAACGTCGCCTGTTCGTCGTAGGCCTTCCGCAAGTTGAACAGAACTTCTCGCTTGGTGAGCTCGTTGAGCGACGTCGCGAAGTCCGCCGAATTGCGGACGCCGGCATTGGTGCATCCCGCTGTCATCGCGACGAGAAAGAGGCAGAAAGATTTCCGCAGCACTGTCGCGTCCCCCGAACGACAACATAGAAGGAAGGATGCCACCAAAGGTAGCAGGTAGCAACGCGTGGCTACCGCTTTCATCTCGACCGTCGGCCGCGAGCGGCTTACAACGTCTGCGGCTAGGATTGCCACCTGCGAGCCAGGTGACCATCCGTGAGAGCGACAGCATTGCCTCCTACCCACCCTTCTTCGAACGACTGCGCACTGGCCCGGGATGTTCCAGTGTGAAAGCGTCCGGTGCGATGCCCTGCTCGACCTGCTTCCAGGTGACCGGGCGTGCGATCGGAAAGCCGGGGCGAGCCCGAGGCGAATAGGCGCCGATCGCCGTCGTGCCGCGGCCATTGCGGAGGTAGTCGAGGAATATCAGGCCTTCTCGTGTAGCTGTCGCCGATGTGGTGTAGCGAGCCGGCGCGGTCCGCACGATGCGCTCGGCCAGATCGCGCGCCCAGCGATGCGCCTGATCGTGTGTCATTTTTCCTTCTAGTGCAGCCATGACATGAATGCCTTTGCCGCCGGTGACCTTCGGCCAAGGCTTGAGCCGCTGGCTCTCGAACAGCTCGCGCACCATCAGCGCGGTATCGTACAGGAAGCGCCGGTCAACGTCGGTGCCAGGGTCAAGATCGAGCACGAGCCGGTCGGCATGCTCGATGTCATCAACCGTCGCATTCCATGGATGAAGCTCGACGGCACCGAGCTCGACCAAGCCAACCAAGCCTGGCAGGTCATCGACCCAGAGCCGCGTGCCCTCTCCCCCTTCGCGCTTGTGGATCTTCAACCGATGTACCGATGCAGGAACAGGGGGCAGCGGCCCCTTGTGGTAGAAGATCGTGCGGCCGACCCGGCGCACCAGCTTGAGCGGCCGCCGGGCCAGGTACTGCAGCGCCGGCTTTTCAACTTTCGTCCAGTACGCCACCAGTTCGTCGTCGCTTGGGGCAACGCCTTCCGGCAGGCGCTGCAGGATGTTGTACGGCGGCACGCCTTTGTTCGACGTCGGCGCGATCCGCGGCGGAACAGTCTGCGACGGTCGCGCCGTTGGCGTGAGGTCTTCCCGCAACCCCTTGAATACCGCCTCTCTCAAGAAGCCGGCCTCCGTCTTGCTGGAGTACGCGACCTCCGCCCCAATGACGGGTTCCACCCATGTCGCCTTAGGCTTCACAATTGGCGCCGACAGCGGCGTCTTGCGTCGGATGTAGGGGTCGAGTGCTTCGCGTACTTCCCGGGCCGCCTCCAGCGAGTAGCCGCTTTGCACCTTGCCAGCATAGAGAAGCTTGTCGCCTTCGCGCCGGCCGATGTAGAGGGAGGCGATGCGGCGCGGCCTGGCGCCCAGCTTTTCCACGAAGGCGACGATGGGGAAATTGTCGGTGAGCTCGCACTTGGACTTGCGCCAGGTTTCCTGACGGCCGGACTTGTAAGGCGAATCGGCCCGCTTGGAGACGATGCCCTCCAGGCCGAGCTTGCAGGCATGCTTGACGATCAGGCGGCTGTCGCCCTGCATGTGCTCGACGTACTGCAGCTGCGGCGGCGCTCCCTGCAGCAGCGCCTCGAGACGGCGCTTGCGGTCGAGCAGCGGCTTGCCACGCCAGTCCTTGCCATCGAGGAACAGGAGGTCGAAAGCGTAAAAGTGCAGCCGGTCGGACTTGCGGCCAAGTGCGCTGCGCAAGCCCGCGAAGTCGGGCTTGCCGTTGTGGCCGATGAACACGACCTCGCCGTCGAGGATGACGCTGTCCGCCGGCAATCGGTCAGTCAGTTCGCCGATCAAGCCGAACCTGTCGGTCCAATTGTACCCACGGCGTGAAAAGACAGTGACGCGGGCATCGCCCTTGTGCGCCTGGGCGCGATAGCCGTCGAACTTGATCTCGTGGATCCAGTCGTCGCCCGTGGGAGGATGCTCGACGCTCGTCGGATCGAGAGGGTCGATGTAGCGGTGCAACAGAGGCCGCGACGTGACTCCACTTGGCCCGGCGGGTGTAGGCCGCCTTCGTGCTGGAACGCCCATGGTCAGGACGAACCCGGCTGTCCGCCCGCATGGTTGGACCGAGGCTTCAGTGCTGGCATTCGTCCTCGGGGATCATCCAGCCGTCGAGAAGCAGCCCATCATAGTCGACCACGCCCGGCGCCAGCTCGCGGGCTGTGCGTTGATAGCTTCGCTGAAACGATGGCGACCATGGCAGCAGGCGGTCTCGCCGGAGATCATGGACCAGCGCAGGCTCGGACGGGTCGAACTCGCTCATCGGCCGGAACAAAGTGGAGACCTCACTCTGCGAATGCGCGGCGCGACGGCTGGTCATGACGAGTTCGAGCTTAGCGAGGCCTCGCGTTCGGCCTCGTGCTCCAAGTCCCGCTCGATACCGAAGACCAAGTCGGACAGCATGTCGTCGGCGTAGCCGTCGATCGCATAGGACACGTCTTTCGCAGCTATGCTGTATTTGTCGGCTAATGCCTCCAGCACGTGCCGCAACCGCGCCTTGGTCTCACTCATGTCGCTCCTGAGCTCGGCCAGGCGTTCATGGGGCGGCAACTCGTTCGGAACACTTTTTTCCAGTGAACGAAAAGACGGCCAGTTCGGATGTTCGGCGTGCATAGCCATGTTGAAGCCCTTCCCGCGTCTCAAACTCCGGGCGACACCACGGCGTTGCAGGCCGCAGAAGAGATCAAGATGGTGTAGTGCGTTCTCGGTCTGATCCTACTAGGAGCAGAAGCTATCGACGGTGCAGTTGGCGAAGCCCGTCACGCTGCGCAGCGCACCTCCGCAGAGCGATGATGGCGTCATCGGGTGACGGCTTTTGCAGCGCGAGCGCTTCCTCTGCAGTGCCTTCGAGCCAGCATTCGACATCGCCCGATCGGGCGTGAATGCTCACCGCTTAAGATGTTCAGTTCACCGAGTGGGGTGAGTCACATCGCAGAAACCTTCGCGAAGCCCGACGGTTCCAAGCGTGACGTCAGCTAGTTCAAGGCTTGCATGCACCCGTCACTGGAGAAGAAGGCCGCCTAGGGCGTGTACTCATAAAACTTGCACGGTCGGTTTTGGGGGACTAGAGCGGACATCTGACGGCGATCCCGGCATGTCGCCTTTTGACCGAGGCTGTGTGAAAACCCCTCTTGAGTTAGAATCTCGACGACACTGCTTCGGAGTTTGAGATGAAGCGCTTCGTCGAGGGTGAGGACCGCCGGCAGGCCGTCCTGCTTCCGGAATATCTGGATGACTATGTCTCGGAGGAGAACCCGGTCCGGGCGATCGACGCGTTCGTCGAGAAGCTGGACCTTGGGGTTCTTGGATTCGAGGGGGTGGTTCCCGAGGCGACCGGGCGTCCGGCCTATCATCCCAGCCTGCTGCTGAAGATCTATGTCTACGGCTACATCAACCAGATCGCCTCCAGCCGCCGGTTGGAGCGGGAGGCCCAGCGCAACGTCGAGCTGATGTGGCTGACGGGGCGCTTGGCGCCGGACTTCAAGACCATCGCCGACTTCAGGAAGGACAACGGCCCGGCGATCCGGGCGACCTGCCGCAGGTTCATCGATCTGTGCCGGCGCCTGGACCTGTTCAGCCACGCCGTGGCGGCGATCGATGGCAGCAAGTTCAAGGCCGTGAACACGAGGGACAAGAACTTCACCAAGGGCAAGCTGAAGAAGCGGATGGAGCAGGTCGAGGCCAGCATCGAGCGCTACATGGCCGCGCTGGAGACAGCTGACCGCCAGGAGGGCGATCTGGCGCAGGCCAAGTCGGCCCGCCTGAAGGAGAAGATCGCCACGCTTCGCGAGCAGATGGCGGCGTTCGAAGCCCTTGAGCCGGTGGTGCACGCTGCGCCAGACCAGCAGGTCTCGCTGACCGACCCAGACGCACGCTCGATGGCGACGAGCGGGCGCGGCAGCGGCGTGGTCGGCTACAACATCCAGGCTGCCGTCGATGCCAAGCATCACCTCATCGTGGCCCATGAGGTCACCAACGTCGGCAACGATCGGGCTCAACTGGCGAACATGGCCGGCCAGGCCAAGGCAGCCATGGGCACCGACAGGCTCGATGTGCTGGCCGACCGCGGCTACTTCAGCGGCGAGGAAGTGCTGGCCTGTAAACCCCTTGGCGTCACGCCCTACGTGCCCAAGCCGCTCACCTCAGGGTCCAAGGCCAAGGGCAGGTTCGGCAAGCAGGACTTCGTCTACTTGGCCGACGCCGACGTCTATCGCTGTCCGGCAGGCGAGACCCTGACCCGCCGCTTCACCTCGGTCGAGGACGGCATGAACCTCTATGTCTACTGGACCACCAAATGCGCCGGCTGCCCGCTAAAGCAACAGTGCACGAGCGGCAAGGAGCGCCGCATCAAGCGCTGGGAGCATGAGGCGGTGACCGACGCCATGCAGGAGCGGCTGGACCGGAGGCCCGACGCCATGCGCATCCGCCGAGCCACCGTCGAGCATCCCTTCGGCACGCTCAAAGCGTGGATGGGCGCCACTCACTTCCGCACCAGGACCCTCGAAAAGGTCAAAACGGAGATGAGCCTCCACGTTCTGGCCTACAATCTGAAGCGGATGATCGCCATGCTCGGCCCGCAGTCGCTGATCGAGGCGATCCGGACCTGAACGGTCCTGCGATCCCTGACGCTGAAATACAAACCAGCCCTTCGCGACTGCCGCGTTCTCACACAGCCTCGACCCGTAGCGGACCTGGCGCGATCAATCCGACACTATCAAGCGAAGTTCGGAGAAGTGGTCACGGTGAGAATGTCCGGCCATGGCGGCCTTCGTGCCAGCGTAAGCGCTGTCAGCCTGTATCTTTCCCCTAGCCGACCTCACGTAGGGCCCGCTCGACCGGCGAACAACCTCGTTCCGCAGTGTTACAGATTCATACGTAGCCCTTTACACCGCTCGGTGGTAGCATTTGATAATAATACGACCGATGCTAGGGAAGCCACGCGGGTTTTGGCATTGGTCGTTGGGTTGCTGGCGTTCCAACATTTGCGGCCGACTTCACACCCTGGCCGAGCGAGGCCAGCAAGCGTGTTGCAGTGAGCTTGGCCGATCCCAAGGAGGGCGGGAACATGCCAAGTCGTCGCCGCTTCATTGCATTGTCGAGCGCCACCGCATTCTCGGGACTTTTCGTACCGTCCTCGGGTCGAGCAGATCTGGTCAGCCACAACGCTCGGATCATGCTGGGCTTTCCTGCCGGATCGTCGCCGGACTTTGTCTCGCGCCTTCTCGCAGAATACGTAAAGGGCTACGCGCCCTCCATCATCGTCGACAATCGCCCCGGTGCCGGTGGACGCCTGCCGCTGGAAGCGCTCAAAGGCGGTGAGCGTGATGGGTCGTTGATGGTCCTCACTCCCGGCGATCAGGTGGCGCTGTTCCCGCACGTCTACGCGAAGCTCGGCTATGACGCTCTGCGGGACTTCGCGCCGGTCTCTACCATATGCATGGTGCAATTCCTGTTTGTCGTTGGTCCGGTGGTCCCACCGGAGGTGAAGACGGTCAGCGATTTCATCACCTGGTGCCGCGCGAATCCGAAGCATGCCTCATACGGATCGCCCGGAGAAGGAACGCGTCCTCATTTCATGGGCGTGAGCCTGGCGCGCTCCGCCGGTGTGGAGATGACCCACGTACCGTACAAGGGCGGCCCGCCCATCGTGCAGGATCTGCTGGCCGGCCAGATCGCTGCCGGCGTCATCGTGGTCTCCAACGTCCTGCCACACATCCAATCGGGGAAGCTACGGGCGCTCGCCACAACCGCCCCGAAGCGCGCATCAATATTGCCGGATGTGCCCACCGCTCGCGAAGCAGGCTACCCGGCATTGGAAGGCGTCGAGTGGTTCGGCCTGTTCGTTCCAGCTGGTACGTCCACTGAAATCGTCTCGGGTCTGAACTCAGCGGTAGGCCGGGCCCTGGATATGGACGCATTCAAAGCCAGGCTTGCGGAACAGTCTTTCGAACCGAAGGGCTGCACACCGGCCGAATTTGCTCAGCTCATCAAGTCAGATCTCGAACAATGGGCGGTGACAGTCAAGGCGTTCGGATTTAGGCCAATGGATTAGATGTGTTGATCTATCAGGCCTTCACCGAACGTCGCTAACGCTGGATTCGTTGAAACTGGGCGGAGCCTGCTTGCTCAATTCTCGGGTTGAACATGCGGCGACGAATAGTAATGAGCGATTGGGTTCACAACCTAGTTTACGGTTGGCTGGTTCGCTGCCGTGCGCCAGACTGGGACTGCTGAACCTCGGCGGTAACCGGAATGGTTTGGACATCGGCCGACGCCAAAGCAGCCTCGAGGGCATGGAGACCAATGTGGGCAACCCTGTCTCTCAAGCGGCCGATGCCCTCTATCCCGCGCGGCTGTCGCAGCTAATCACCGGCTTCCGCATCACGCAGGCGATCTATGTCGCGGCAGCCCTCGGCATTGCCGACCTGCTCGCAATCGCGCCCCGACTTGTCGAAGAGCTGGCCAGGGTGACGGGCACTCACGCCCCATCGCTCGACCGCCTGCTTCTGATGCTGGCCAGCATCGGCTTGTTCACTCAGGACGCCGACGGCCGGTTCCGCAACACGGCGCTAAGCGAGCACCTGCGGGACGATCATCCGCACTCAATGCGTGGCCTGGCGCTGATGTACGGCGCGCCTTGGACCTGGGCACCGTGGGGCGCGCTTGACGAGACTATCAGGACCGGCCGGCCTGCGTTCGACCGCCTCTACGGCCGCCCGATGTTCGAGCACCTGGCGCAAAATGCCAGCGACGCCGCCATCTATAACAAGGCAATGTCGTCGACCTCCGCTCGCGATCTTCCCGGCATCCTCGACGCTTATGACTTCTCGGGCTTCGAGTGCATCGTCGACGTGGGCGGCGGCCACGGTGCGCTGCTGCAGGCGATCCTGGCTCGACATCCCAGCCCCCGGGGCGTACTTGCCGACCAAGCGCCTGTGTTGGCCAACGCCCCGCTGACCCATGGATCGCTGGCGGGACGCTGCACCGCCGTGCCGATCGACTTTTTCCAAGCTGTCCCGGCGGACGCGGATTGCTACGTGCTGAAGCAGATCGTGCACGATTGGAACGACCAGGATGCACTCCGCATCCTGCGCAATGTCCGCAGCGCCATCAGACCCGACGGCCGGCTGCTGCTGATCGACATCGTACTCAAAGCCGGAAACGAGCCAGATCCGGGACGCGGGCTCGATATGCACATGCTGGTGACGCTCAAGGGCCGCGAGCGCACCGCGGCGGAGGTAGAGGTGCTACTCGACCAGGCTGGTTTCGCGCAAACGCGTGTGATCCCCACGGCCGGCTTGCCATCCATCGTCGAGAGCCGGCCGGCCTGAGCCAGTAGCCACTTCCGCTTATGGCCCATAGCGGACGTGCCCTCGTCCTGCGCCAATGTCCGATTTTGGGGACAAAGCGGACATTGCCTTGTCCTGCATCGGTAGAGCCTGTTTATGAGTACACGCCCTAGCGCGGGCCGCGCAGAAAGCGCTGAGATCGGCGCGGCAAACCGTCTCTTGGAAACGCTCGGCGGCTCGCCACGTTGAGGGCGATGCAGCAGCGCAAAATCTGGACGTGTTCGGCCTGCGGCCAGGAGGTTCCCGACTATCCGATGTTGGTCCTCAAGCATCAGCTGTCGCACGTGAGGCGCCGCTCTTGGGCGGCTGCCAAGCCTCTGGAGGGCGCATCCTCCGAGAATCCGGAAGAGCGACGGAGGGACGATGAAGCCGCACGTCATGATGCCCATGGAGCATGACCAAGCCCAAATGTGGCAGCTCAGCGCCGATCGGCGTAGCCTGCGCATGGAGCTCCCGGGGCTACCGGTAGCCGGCGTCGCCGAGCCGCTGCTGGTGAAGATCGACTTCGACACCAGCGTCGTCGACCGGATGATCGAGCGGCTGCTGGTGCTGCGGGCGCAGATGCTGCCGGCGCCCGCGAAGCGGCACTAAGCCCAGTGATGACGACGCCGCTGTCCCGTGTCCGTTGGATGGCGACACCGGAGTCGTGGAAGGACATCGTTGCGCTGTACGCCGGCCTCGAGACCGTCGCGTTCTGGCAGCCCGACGATACGCTGGATGTCGAGACCCGCCGCGGCCGCGAGCGCGCGCCGGTCGGCAGCTGGATCTGCCGGCAGGCCGACAGGACGATCGAGGTTAGGGTTGCAAGCGCCTTCTAGGACCCGAAGGCGCGGGTCGGTGACGCGCCTGGGCGATACGTCGTGACGTTCTGGGAGGTCGTCTTAATCTGGGCGCTAGGCGCGAGCGTGGCCGTGACGTTGGCAACGCTGGTTGGGCTTGCGATCATATTCTGGGTAAGCCGCAAACTGGACTAAGCGCCAGCCGCCGACGAAAGGCCCGGGCGCCACGCCGGTCCATGAATGTGCCGCTCGACGCGACCCCCGCAGCCAGGGCATCGGTAGCGCTGTGCGCTGCCGGACCAAGGCGCCTTGTCGAGCTGGGCTTGATTGATCTCCCAAATGCACCGCGGGCAAGCTAGGAAGGCGAGCGTCACCGGCCCGCCGACCGGCAGCAACTGGGCCGGCCTAATGACCGCCATGCCAGTGTCGCCGCAAGGCGCGCCGTTGTAGCGCGTGCCGGTGCAGCGGAAACGAGCGGTGGCGAAGCAGCGGTCGGCCCACGGCTCAAGGTTAACGGGTCGCCGCGTGCGGTAGCAGCTCGGGCAATAGACGTGCAGCTCGAGGCCGTGGGCGATGATGTCGCCTATCGTTTGGAACGGAAGCGCGCGGAGCATGCCCTCGATGTAGGCTCCGGTCCTTTGCCAATCATCGGCCTGCACTGACAGCATCGGGTGCGGCATGCGGGCGCGCAGCAGTGCATGCGCCGGCGCGCTATGCAGCAGCACCTACTGCAACCAGCTGGTCAGCCAAATGCTGCCGCTCAATCGGCGCCTTCTCCGCGTAATGCGGGCAGCTCTTCCGGCTTTATGGGCTCTTCCCTAGCTGGGCTGCAACGTGCCTCTCGCAATGCCGTTTGACGCGCACCAACAAGGTCGGAGCCTTCATGATCAAGCAAGTGTTTCTCGCTGGTTTGCTGATGGCAGGTGCGAGCGTGGCGTATACCCAGCAGGCCCGCACACCGCCTAACGCAACCGATCCCCAGGTTGCCGCCATGCCGTCCGGGGCGGCCGCCAAGAAGTTGATCGGGCGCAATGTGAAGATTTTGCAGGACGAGACCGTGGGTCGGATCTCGCTCGGCCGGCTGATCGAGGCATGAAGACTTTGCCCCTGTTCCTCGGCGCAGCCACTGCCCTGCTCCGCGGCTGTGCCGAATCGCAGCCTGGGACTGCACTCCGCCACGGACAGCCTGATGGAGTCGCAAATGAGCCGGCGGCCGGCATGGATTCGACCGTTCGGTACGGCGCTCCATCGGGCAAGTACGCCCGCCCCTCCCGCGCGACCGCTGTCCCGACAAGGGCTTCCGGGAGTGATGTTCGGTAGCAGGCCAAGGGAATGATGCTGAGGTTCCGCAGAAGCGACAGCGGTTTGCCAGCCCCTTAAGTCAACGCGTGAACCGGCAACGGTAAGGCGGTGGCCGGCGCGATGGTATCGAGCAACCACCTCAACGCTCGGGCATTGCACTACCGTACCAGAGAAGGAGTGCAGAATGAGCAGCACGAGTGACAAGGTTAAAGGCACTGGCAACCAGGTCGCCGGCAAGATCAAGCAAGGCGTCGGTGGAGCCGCAGATGACCCGGCCCTGAAAGGTGAAGGTAAGGTTCAGGAAGCCAAAGGAGACCTGCAGAAGGCGGTTGGCAACGCCAAGGACGCAGTGAAGAAGGCCGCCGATCTCTGAGGACCTGTCGAGGAAACGCAAGCAAAGGGCGCCGGATGGTGCCCTTTGTCTTTTTGGCCTCAGCGGATGCTCTGCCGAGTCAATCTGCGGACCTCGATACCCCTCACCTGAAGCCCAGGTATCCCAGGATCGCGAGAACGATGACGATTGCTCCGACCCACCAAATGATGTTGTTCACCGTGTCCTCCTCGCAGCCAAAATGGCGAACCTTGCAAACGGCGCCATCGAGTTGGAGTTCCGCGAGAACCGGGACATGCCCACTACGCCTCAAAGTTATCACGCCACTTTTGACGCCCTCGGGCATTCCACCAAAATGGATGAACCAATTGCCACCAGGATAAGGCTTCTCCAGGCGGCCGCCGCGCGAGATGAAGCAGCGTTGGCGCGACAGCGCGTTGCGATCGAGGCTTTGCGGAGCGAGGGACACCGCACTGCCGAAGCGGAGAAGTCGTATGAGAAGTTCAAGACCCTGCACCAGGGGCTGCTGCAAAAACTGGCTGTTCTTCGGAGCGAGCAGGCGGTGAGTTCGCAAGCGTCTTGATATCGTGCGTGCACTGACTGGAAGGGCAGCGGAAACGGCTTGGTGAGCATCTGAGTCGACAAGGCCCTAGGGATTTGGCGGAGCCCGTCCAGTCACTATGTCGATGGGAATCCCTGGAAAACGATCAGACCTTCGGCCCGGAGATCACTTCAAGATACTTGGAACCGCTCCACCCCCCGTCATTGTCCTTGTACGACAGCACTGGGCCACGCCCGAGAACATCTTCCCAGGAATCGACTTTGAACAGCCCCAGGAAAAAGCACTTTGACGGGTGGTACGAGTCGGCGGCGACGCCGCCTCGGTACACCAACGTCGATCCACCGGGATATGGATCAACGTAGAGAAATTCTGTGGCGGCGTCATTGCAGCCGACGATCAGTACCGTGTGACCGCCCATCCGGGTCGCCTGCAGATGGTTATCCTTCAACATCGCCGAACTCGGGTCCGTGGCGCAGCCGACCATGACGGGGTGCCCGCTCTTCACATGCTTGGCGATGACCTGCCTCGCCTTGAGCATCACGTCAGGATCATACTCAATGTCGTCGCGGCTCGTAATCTTGCTTATGGGCTTGTGGTAGGAGGAATCTTTTTCAAAGCTGTGGCTGATTACCTTTCCGATCAAGGCGTCTCCGCTGGCCTTGGCCACCCGTCCGCACGCGAGCGACGACTGCATTTTTGCGACATTCGCATCGTTGAGCTGGTTAAAGAGGTTGTTGGTATTGCTGTGAAGCAAACGTTGGAGCTGGTAGAGCAGAGAGGGATCGGAACCGCGACCGACATCGGCCAAAAGATCCTTCACCATTCCCTTGTGATACTTGAACTCTCCCGTCAGCACCTTGAGCGGACTGCTGACCGCTTTGTCCTCGCCCTTCCCACTGATTGTGGTTGCGCCTTCGCGCACCGCCTTTAGTGCGAAGCGCCGCTTGCTGACAGTGAACGGCTTGTCGCTGCTCGGCCGGTCGATAATCCGAACTTCGACCGCTCCCTGCTTGTCCAGTTGGATGTCGGCTGTTTTGCCGTCAGCACCCGTCGAACCCCACTGCTCGAGGACGATCTCCTTGTTCAAGTGGATCGCGATCTTTTCGTTGTCGAATCCCTCGGCCCAAAGTCTCGTTCCATCGGGAAGCTGAAACTGGCTCATGCTGACCTCCTTGCGCAGACGATGGCTTCAGGCACAGTCAAGTAGTTCAACGCCACCCAAGGGTACGCCTTCAATCGGCCTTAGGACGTGGGAAAGACCACATCGGCGCTGGCAAGCGGAACTGATGGGGGCGACGGTCTCAGTCGATGTCCCTGGTCGACCACGCCGGCGAGGCAAGCAACCTCGACTTCCTGTGCTAGGCTGAGGACATGTGCACTCTCTACACGCTGCGGCTCTCAGCCTGGGAAGTCCGCAACCTCATGCAGCACTACAAGCTGGTCGGCCGGGAGTGGGAGGAAGTCATCGGCGCGCGCAACGATGCCCAGGAGTTCTATCCGAACTACGAGGCTCCGGTAGTGGTCGCGCGTGATGGCCAGCGCACCGTCGAGACCATGCGTTGGGGCTTCCCGCCCCCGCCTGGCGTTGGCAGCAAGGCGCCCGTCGTGAACGTGCGCAATACCGCCAGCGCCTACTGGCGACCCTCGATCGCCAACAAGGCGCAACGCTGTATCGTGCCGGCGGCGGCCTTCGCCGAGCCGGACCGCAACACCAGCAAGCCCGTTGTGATCCGCTGGTTTCGCCGACCCGCCGGCGAGCCGTTCTTCTTCGCCGGGATCTGGCGAGAGTGGGAGGGAGACCGCGGTACAAAGGCCAAGCCGAACGTCGGACGGCACAAGCTCTATTCGTTCCTGACCACCGCGCCCAACGGCATTGTCGAGCCGATCCACAACAAGGCCATGCCGGTCCTCCTGATGACGCCGGCCGACGTCGAGCGCTGGCTCGAGGGCACCGCAGAGGAAGCGCTCGAGCTGCAAAAGCCGGCGCCCGATGACGCCATCCTCATGGACCCGTCGCTGGAGAAGAAGGCCGCTTAGCCCGGGCCCATTCGAGCAGGGTGCGTACGGTGACCTGCACCTCACCGGTGGGCCTGCCCATTGCCTTTGCGACCTCGCAAGCAGCATTGAAGGCCGTCAACTCGGCATCGCCGGCGTGCCGTGCCTGCCGATACGCATCCAGGATGGGGCGCGCCGCGCCTGTCCTCAGGCTCCACGCCAGCGCTTCCCGCTTGCTCTCCGCTACCTCCTCGGCAGTCAGGCCCAGCTTCGGCATCGGCCGGTGGGCAATCCCGCTGCGGTCGATCCAATGCTGCATGGCGCGCGCCTTCGCCCAGGTGGTGAAGTGATAGACGCGGTAGCCCGAATCTTCCCGCCAGCCAGCCAGGACCATGAACTCGCTCGCTGCCGCAACGCGCCTGCAAGCGGCTTCGACTTCGCGAGCATCCTCCGGCTTGAACGGGTCCTCTCTCGGCAATTTGGCGACGTACGGCGTGCGTCGCCGCCTTGCCGCTATCGTGTGCTCAGCCTTGCGCCTTCCCATTGCCGGTCACTCCCAAATGACCGGATCCCCTTGTCTCAGCGGAAACGTAGCGCGCATCAGATGGCCAGCAGAGTCGAAAGTGGCGACAGCACTGACGGCAAATGGCGCGACATGCGGACGCGCCGTTCCGAATTGGCTCTCTCAAGACTGAAACACGGCTTCGAATCCCGTAGGGAGCGCCAGTAAAATCAACGATTTAGGGATGTGGGCCATTTCGACTGCCCAACATTTGCCCAATACAGATGTGCATAATGCTTGACGCAATGCGCCTGCCCAACAGACTGTCCAACGTGACGATGAAGCGTCACTCCATTCTCAAATTGGAGTTGGGCAGCAGTGACGCGCGATGAACTGCTCCAAGCCGTGACGCAATTCTATCTGACCTCACATCAATTCAACGGCATTCCACTTTCAGACCTCGACCCCAACTCAGATCCCGCTCTGGTGCGCAATCAGGTGGCAGATCTAGTTCGTGAAGGGTTGATCGCACCGGTGTTTGGCGACGGCCATCCGAACCGCCACATCCGAGCATTTCCTGAACACCACCCAGTGGAGCGGCAAATCGAGTTGCTTCTCTCAGGACACCAACCTTGCCTCTATCCGCTGCCGCTGCATCTCGAGCGTGTGGTTGACCGCGACCAATACGCAGGACGTCCATACACACTTGCACTTGCTCTGGGAGAGCCCCAGCTCGCTGACCTGCTCCCCTGAAACTCCCTCGTAGTAAGGTTGAGTCCGTTCTGAGGAGAACGGACATGAAGCGGAAGCGGTTTAGCGAGGAACAGATCATCGAGATCCTGCGGCTGCACCAGGCGGGAGCAAAGCCTGCCGACCTGTGCCGTCAGCACGGGATCAGCGAGGCGACGCTGTACAACTGGCGAAGCCGGTATGGCGGGATGCAGGTGTCGGACGCCAAACGGTTGCGATCGCTTGAAGACGAGAACCGCAAGCTGAAGAAGCTGCTGGCCGAGGCGATGCTGGACAATGCCGCCTTGAAGGATATCGCCTCGGGAAAGTTCTGAGGCC
>FODP01000042.1 GCA_900110395.1 Rhodospirillales bacterium URHD0017 | reverse complement strand
TACAATCACCTCCGGCCCCACGACGCCATTGGCCTGGCCGTGCCGGCCGATCGCTATCGGCCCAGCCGGCGAACCTTCACGCCAACCGTCGAGCCCTTCAACTACGGACCCGACCTCGTCATCCGCAGCGTCGACGCTGCGGCCAACATCAGCTTCCAAAACAGACGATGGAAGGCCTCCAAAGCGCTGGTTGGAAAGCACGTCGCCATACGACCGACCGACCACGATGGCGTGTTCGACATCGTCTTCCGCCACGTCACCATAAAGACGATTAACTTCCATCAAATAGGCTAATCTGAAAGGTGTTCACCATGTCCCCGAACACCCGTTCACCATGTCCCCTGTCCAAACATCTTACGATGGGGAGGTGCCTGCGCAGCGGGCGGAGGGGTCATGGGCAGCAGAACTGTCGCTCATGCCCCCTCCGACGCCGTATGACGGCGCCACCTCCCCAGCTTCGCTGGGGAGGAAGATGGTTCACTTGCCCGACTGCTGGCGCAGGTAGGCGATGATGTCGGCACGGTCCGCGGGCAAGGCGACGCGGAAGTTCATGCGCTGGCCGGGAATGAGCGCCTGGGGATTGGTGAGCCAGGCGTCGAGCGTCTTCTCCTCCCAGACGACGGTCGAGCCCTTGACCGCGGTCGAGTAGTTGAAGTTCGCCGCCGAGCCCGCCTTGCGGCCGTAGACGCCGCGATGCGCCGGACCGACCCGGTTGGCATCGAGCGAATGACAGCCGCCGCAACGCGATTCGTAGAGCTCCTGGCCGTGTGCCGCGTCGGCCGCGGCGGCGGGGGCCGCCGCGGCCAGCGCGAGCACCGCCAGCGCCAGAACCCGGGGGCGTGCCGGCAGACGCATGACTAGGCTCCGAAGCTCAGCGCCTTGGCCGGCAGCGGATCCTTCAGCGCCTGGGTCAGCACCGTCCAGTGCATGGCCTCGTCGGCGGCGAGCCGCGCCGAGACCTGCGCCAGGTTGCGATCGCCGAACGACGGGATGACGCCGATGTAGGCGTTGGCCGCGCCCTTCTCGAGACGCTGGGCGAGACGCAGCACGTCGGTCTGGTTCTTGAGCGACGCAGCGTTCAAGGCCTGAGCCACCTCGGCGTCGCTCTTGGCCGGCACCGGCGTGCCGCCGAGCTTGCGGATGGTGGCGATCAGGGCGTCGCGATGTTCCTTGTGATGGGTCTGGAACAGCACAGCCACTTCGAGCACCGGCTTCTGCAGCAGGCCGCTCTGGGCGCCGAGCTGGTAGGCGCTGATCGCCTCGTTCTCCAGCGCCAGCGCCGTGTTGAGGATGCCGACGTCGTTGGCGACGCTCGCACCGTTGCTCGCCTGGGCCGACGCCATCTTCTCGCAGCCGGCCAGCAGCGCCACGGCCGAAGCCGAGAGGACGGTGATGCCGGACCCGCGAAGCAATCCGCGGCGGCGAAGATCGATCAACTGAGTCACGCTAGTCTCCTTGGGTTGAGCGAAGGAGCCGTTCGCTCCGTTCGTGCGTGACCTACGCGTCGCACCGCCTTGGTGGATCGATCACCGTCCGTCACGGCTCGGTGAGAAAGCGCGAGCGGAATATTGCGAACCGTTCTCAATTCCGGCCTTCACGGACTCGTGTGGCCGCGACCAAAATGCGCCTGCTGAATCGATGCCAAGCCGACTAAGATCGGCCGCGGGAGAAAATACGGACAAATGGACTACGAGGCCTTTTTCGCCGGTCATCTGCGGCGCCTGCACGACGAAGGACGCTATCGCGTCTTCGCCGAGCTCGAGCGCGTCGCCGGCGCCTTCCCGCGCGCGCGGTTCCATCAGGACGGCACGGTGCGCGACGTCACCGTCTGGTGCTCCAACGACTATCTCGCCATGGGCCAGCATCCCGTGGTGATCGAGGCCATGCACGCGGCGATCGGCGCGCAGGGTTCGGGCGCGGGCGGCACGCGCAACATCTCCGGCACCAACACTTTGCACGTGGCGCTGGAGCGTGAGCTCGCGATGCTGCACGACAAGGAAGCGGCCCTGGTCTTCACCTCGGGCTACGTCGCCAATGAGACGACGCTGCAGACCCTGGGCGCCATGCTGCCGGGCTGCGAGCTCTATTCCGACGCCTATAACCACGCCTCGATGATCGCAGGCATCCGCCACTCGGGCGCGGTCCGCAAGATCTTCCGCCACAACGACCTCGCCCATCTCGAGGAGCTTCTGCAGGCGGCCGATCCCGCCACGCCCAAGATCGTGGCGTTCGAATCGGTCTACTCGATGGACGGCGATGTCTCGCCGATCGAGGAAATCTGCGACCTCGCCCACCGCTACGGCGCCCTCACCTACCTCGACGAGGTCCATGCCGTCGGCATGTACGGCCATCGCGGCGCGGGCGTGGCCGAGCGCGACGGCGCACTGGCCAAAATCGACATCGTGCAGGGCACGCTCGCCAAGGCATTCGGCGTGGTCGGCGGCTACATCGCCTCGACCGCAGCCACCGTCGATTTCGTGCGCTCCTGCGGCTCGGGTTTCATCTTCTCGACCTCGATGCCGCCGGCGATCGCCGGCGCCGCGCTGGCCAGCATCCGCCACGTTACGGCCCATCCCGAACTGCGCGTGCGCCACCAGGAGCGCGCCGCGACGCTGAAGCGAAAGCTCGCCGCGGCCGGCCTGCCGATCATGCCGTCGGTGACCCACATCGTGCCGGTGTTCGTGGGCGATGCCGCGCTCGCCAAGCAGGCGACCGACCTCCTGATGGAGCGGCATTCGATCTACGTGCAGCCGATCAACTACCCGACCGTGCCGCGCGGCACCGAGCGCCTGCGGCTGACGCCGACGCCGCTGCACAGCGACGACGACATGGCGCGGCTGGTATCGGCCCTGCAGGACGTCTGGCAGACCTTGGGGCTCAGCCGGCGCGCGGCGGCGGAGTAGCGCTGGGCGCGCGCCACTCCAGTGGCGCGATCTTCTCCTGCCTCAACGATGACGCGCGACTGGAGTCGCGCGCCCCCAGCGTCACTCCACCGTCCGCATCGACCAGATGCGCGAGAACACCAGCACTGCGCCGATCAGCGCCGCCATCGCGATCGCCGGCAGCACCATCGCGAGCTTGAGCCCCAGCACCGCGGCCAGCGAGCCGGCGATGAAAGCGCCGATCGGGCCACCGCCGCCCAGGCCGAGCTGGAACAGCGCCATCACCCGCGCACGATGCGTGGGCGGCGCCACGATCTGCAGGATGGTGCGCCCCTGCGTCAGCGTGATGCCGGCCCCCAGGCCCCAGACGAAACAGAGCAGGTTGAAGACGAGGAACGGCGGCTGCAGCGCCATCAGCCCCAGGATCACCGCGCCTACCGACACCGCGCTCACCACCAGGCGTCCACGCAGCGACAACCGGCGCGCGAGGCCGGCAAAGGCGAAGGCGGCGACGATGGTGCCGGCCCAGAAGGCGAGATTGATGTAGGCGATCTCGGCCGCGCCGCCGTGATAGACGTCGCGGACGACGATCGGCAGCACGGCCATGAACGGGCCGACATAGAACACGCCGATGCCGAAATTGAGCAGCAGGATGGGCCACATCTGCTCCGAGCGCGCGGCTTCGGCGATGCCATCGCCGATGCTGCGCCAGAAACTCGGATGCACGACCGGCGGATGCGATGGCGGCTTGGGCAGGCGCCACACGGCAATCGCACCCGCCGCCACCAGCGCGGACTGGGCGATCAGCAGCGGCACGGCGCCGATGCGGTCGGCCTCGGAGGCCGCGGCGATGCCCAAAAGCTGGCCGAAGAACTGCAGCGCGGTCGCCAGGGCCACGGCGCGCGGCAGGTTGGGGCCTGCTACCACCGGCAGAAGCGCATCGCGGGTCGGCACGGCGAAGGCGCCGATCGAACCCGCCGCCAGGCCGTAGGCGATCAGCAGCGGGTAGCTCAGCCCGCCCATCGACAGCACACCGATCAGCACCAGCGGCGGCACGGCATAGAGCAGGTGGTAGCGCAGCAGCAGGCGGCGCGCGTCGCCGCGGTCGGCCACCAGGCCGCCAAGCGGCAGGAACAGGATGCTGGGCGCCATCAGCGCCATCTGGGCGATGCCGACGGCGAAGGCATCCATGTGCAGCACGATCGCGGCCAGCCAGGCGAACAGCACCTGCTGGATGCCGAGCGGGACGAACCAGCTGCCCAATCCTGTCAAATATATGGCGAAGGGAGAAAAGCGCGGCACGGTTGAAACTTGCCTCGGTCGTTATTCAATTATATCTTGCAACGCGTTAGTGCCGCTTGCTCATCCAACAGTCAAAGAGCACGGGCCGTAGCCTCCGACCCCTCGGAAGCCCGGCGGTGACGGAGCGGAAGAAGATGTCGACATTCAACCGCACCACCCTGGTGAAGGTCTTGGAGATCCTCGACAGCAGCAACGCCGGCGAGGCGCTGGCTGCAGCCAAGCTCGCCTCTACCATGCTGCGCGAGGCCGGTCTCACCTGGTATGACGTTCTGGCGCCGGAGATCCACGGTCGCGCCGCCCAGGCTCCGGCGACGCGCGCCATCGGCGGCACCATCGGATCCGGGCCGTTCGGCTATCGCCGCGACCGCGAGCTGTCGCCGCACGAGCAGTTCTTCATGGTGCTGCTGAGCCCGCGCACGCCGATGGAGATCAAGCGCAAGCTGCGCTCCTGGGAGGCCCGCGTGCTCGATGGCGAGATCACGCCGCAGGAGACCCAGGACCTGCGCTTCATGTACCAGAGCTTCGTGGTCGGCTAGCCACGACTAAGCTGCCACCAGCACGTTCTGCTCGCGCTCCAGCACGCGCCGCACCGCCGGCCGCGCCAGCATGCGATCCTTCCACGCCGTATAATTCTTGAGCTCCTCGACCGGCAGGCCGATGCGCTTGCCCCAGCCGTAGAACACCAGTGCGTAGCAATCGACCACGCTGAACTGGTCGCCCAGGATCCACGGCTTGCCGCCGATGATGCCGTCGATCTCCTTCAGGCAATTGTGGAAGTTGCTGCGGCCGACCTCCTTCAGGTGATCGAACACCTTGGTGTCGGTGGCGAAGCGCTCGGGCCGCGAGATGTGCGTGAAGGACGGGTGCACGTTGTTGGAGAACCACGCCATCAGCGAGATCGCCCGCGCCCGCTGCACCGGATCCTTCGGCATCATCTGCGGCGCGAACTTGGACGCGACGAAGTCGAGGATCGCGGTGTTCTCCACGATCGTGCCCTCGTCGATCACCAGCGCCGGCACGCGGCCGCGCGGGTTGACCTTGAGGTACTCCGGCGTCTTCTGCTCGTTCTTGGCGAAGGCCAGCGCCTGTGAATCGAACTTGGCGCCGCTTTCCTCCAGCGCGAGATGCGACGCGGTCGAGCACGCCCCGGGGGCGTAATAGAGCTTCAGCATTGTGTCCTCTCCTTTCAGACAATCGCGAAACGCGACCCCTGTCATCCCGAGCGCAGCGAGGGACCTTTCCGGCAGCCTCAAAGGTCCCTCGCTGCGCTCGGGATGACAGGGAAATCGTTGGCCCTCCCGCCGTTGGCTAGAGCGGTTTGCTGGCACCGTTGGGGCGGACGCGGTGCAGGAACTCGCGGCCGATCTTGACCCGCTTCTCGCCGTCATACTCGACGATATCGGCGGTGGCGTAGGTCTCGGTCCAGTTGGAAGGCAGGAACGAGCCGGTGCCGACGACGTCGATCGGCGCCTTGGCCTCGGCCATGACGCGGCACTTGGCCGGCCCGAACCCCGAGGAGGCAACGATCTTCACCTTGTCGAAGCCCGCGCGGTCGAGCTCGGCGCGCAGGTGGAAGATCGCCGCCGCCGACACGCCGGTGCCGACGAGGTAGCGCAGCTCTTCCTCGCTGCGATAGCCGCGGATCGATTCGGGCGAGAAGCGCTCCAGCACGGCATAGGACGACGCAGGATCGAGGCCCTCGATGTAGCGGCCGCCGGTCGTGTCGAGACGCAGGGACAGCATCCCGTCGGCCGCCAACTGGGGAAAGCGCCGGCAGACCTCGAGGGAATCCGAGATCTCGCGGGCGAAGTAGTCGACCAGCACTGTCATCGACTCGCCGGGGAAGGTCTCGTTGAACATTTCCGCCGCGCGCAGGGTCGATCCGGCGTAGCCGATCAGGGCGTGCGGCATGGTGCCCAGCCCCTTGTCGCGGCCGAAGAAGTGCGCGGTTGCGTGCGTGGCGTTGCCGATGAAGCCGACCGCCCCGACCTTGCGCTTGGCGCGGGCGGAGCCGACCGAGGCGGCATAGGCCATCATCTCGGCCATCTCCTGGCCGGCGCAATGGCGGGCGTCCATCGCGAGAAAGGCCGACTTCGGCATGTCGGCGCACATCGTCCAGGCGTTGTAGGCGGCGACGCAGGCGGGGCCGAGCTTCTGCAGGAAGATCGTCTCGAGGTCGACGAGATGGAAGAACGAGCCGGTGATGTGCATCATCGGCTCGCCGGCGCCGACCCACTTGCCTTCGTTGTAGCGCAGGTCGATGTCGACCGCGGTGTTGCGCGAGCTCTCGAGCTCCTTCAGCCATTCGAGCGCGAGGCGCGGCGCGAACACGACCGGGCGGCGCATGAAGATCGCATAGGTCACGCGACTGTCGCCGAAGCGGCCGATCACCTGCTTGGTGCGATTGAAATAGTGGTCGGTGAAGCGTTCGACCTCGCCGTTGTCCGGATGCGTCGTCATCGGCCCTCCCCTGGCCTCGCCGTGCCGTGGCTAGACGGCCGGTCGCGCCCGGGCGACTGACAGGCGCTCGGACTTGAGCTGCTCGGCGAGCAGGAAGGCGAGCTCCAGCGCCTGGCTGGCGTTGAGCCGCGGATCGCACTGCGTCTCGTAACGCTCGTTCAGGTTCTCGACGGTGATATCGGTCGATCCGCCGACGCACTCGGTGACCTCCTGGCCCGTCATCTCGAAGTGGACGCCGCCGGGATGCGTGCCCTCGGCACGATGCGCGGCGAAGAAGTCCTTCACCTCGCTCAGGATGGCGTCGAAGTGGCGGGTCTTCCTGCCGTTGGCTGCGGTCACGGTGTTGCCGTGCATGGGATCGCACGTCCATACGACCGAGCGGCCTTCCTTCTTGGCGGCACGCAGCAGCGGCGGCAGCTTGTCGGCCACCTTGCCGGCACCCATGCGGCTGATGATGACGATGCGGCCGGGCTCGTTCGCCGGGTTCAGCGTCTCGTTCAGGCGCAGGAAGTCGTCGACCGAGAGCGACGGGCCCGCCTTGAAGCCCAGCGGGTTGCGCACCCCGCGGAAGAATTCGACATGCGCGCCGTCGGGCTGGCGCGTGCGATCGCCGATCCACAGCAAATGGGCCGAGCAGTCGTACCAGTCGCCCGAGGTCGAATCGACGCGGGTCAGCGCCTCCTCGTACTGCAGCAACAGGCCTTCGTGGCAGGTGAAGAAGTCGGTCTCGGCGATCTGCGGCGTGGTCGCCGAGTTGAGCCCACACGCCGCCATGAAGTTCAGCGTCTCGTCGAGCCGGGCGGCGAGGTCGTGATAGCGCTCCGAGGCCGGCGAGTTGCGCACGAAGTCGAGGTTCCAGCGATTGACCTCGTGCAGGTCGGCGTAGCCGCCCTGGGCGAAGGCGCGCAGCAGGTTCAGCGTCGCGGCCGACTGGTTGTAGGCCTGCACCATGCGCTCGGGATCGGGCAGGCGCGCCTCGGGCGTGAACTCGAAGCCGTTGACGTTGTCGCCGCGGTATGACGGCAACTCGACGCCGCCGATCTTCTCGACGTCCGACGAGCGCGGCTTGGCGAACTGGCCGGCCATGCGACCGACCTTCACCACCGGCACGCCGGCGCCATAGGTCAGCACGACCGCCATCTGCAGCAGCACGCGGAACGTGTCGCGGATGTTGTTGGCGGAGAAATCCTGGAAGCTCTCGGCGCAGTCGCCGCCCTGCAAAAGGAAGGCGTCGCCTGCGGCCACCTTGGCGAGCGCCGCCTTGAGCTTGCGCGCCTCGCCGGCGAAAACCAGCGGCGGATAGCGGCGCAGCCGGGCCTCGGCGCCGGCCAGAAGGGCGGCATCGGCATAGACCGGCATCTGCTGGACAGGCCGGCCGCGCCAGCTCGTCGGCGTCCAGTCGGCGGCACTCGAACTGCGGGACTGCGCCTTCGCGGCCGTCCTGGACGGGCCCTGAATCGCGGTCATTTCTGCTTCCTCCTACACCCTCACGGCCCTCTGGCCGCTGGGGTGGGTGAACCTATACGTGCTATGGATAAAACGCCAGTCGGGCGCTACTCGGCAGCCTTGCGGCTCGGCGCCGGCTCGACCCGCGCCGTGCGCATGGTGACGAACTCCTCGCCAGCCGTCGGATGGATACCGACGGTGGCGTCGAAATGGGCCTTGGTCGCCCCTGCCTTCACGGCGATGGCCAGCCCCTGGACCAGTTCGGCGGCATCGTCGCCCACCATGTGGACGCCGACGACCTTGTCGGTCGCGGCCTCGACGATCAGCTTCATGAAGGTGCGCTGCTGGCGCCCAGACAGGGTGTACTTCATCGGCTTGAAGGCCGAGGTGAAGACGCGGATCTCGCCTAGCCGCATCCTGGCCTCCTCCTCCGTCAGCCCGACATTGGCGAGCTCGGGCTGGCAGAACACAGCCGACGGCACGTCGCGATGGTCGGCCTTGCGCGGCTTTCCGCCAAACTCGGTGTCGGCGAAGCAGTGGCCTTCCATCAACGCCACCGGCGTGAGGTTGATGCGGTCGGTGACGTCGCCCACCGCCCAGATGTTGTCGGCCGTGGTCTTGGACCATTCGTCGACGGCGATGGCGCCGGCCTTGTCGACTTGCACGCCGGCCTTGTCGAGGCCGATGCCGTTGGCGTTGGGCGCGCGGCCGGTGGCGTACATCACGAGATCGGTTTCGAACATGCCGCCAAGCTGGGTATGCACGGTGAACGGCGCCTTGCCGTTGGTGGCCTGGATGCGCTGGATCTGCATCTCGGTGCGCATGGTGATGCCGCTTTGCTTCAGCGAATCGTGCACGGCGGTGCGGCATTCTTCGTCGAAGCCGCGCAGCACACGGTCGCGGCGCAGCACCAGGTCGACCTCGGCGCCGAGGCCGTTGAAGATTCCGGCGAACTCGACGGCGATGTAGCCGCCGCCGACGATGGCGATGCGCTTGGGCAGCTCGGGCAGATGGAACGCCTCGTTGGAGGTGATGGCGAATTCGCGGCCCGGAATCTCGGGCACCACCGGCGCGCCGCCGGTCGCCACCAGAATCTTGTCGGCGGTGACCGTCTGCCCCGCGATCTCGATGGTGTGCCGATCCATCAGCCGGCCACGTCCCATGTGCAGCTTTACCCCCGCACCTTCGAGCAGGCGGAGGTAGACGCCGTTCAGGCGATCGACCTCCTTGGCGACGTTGTCGCGCAAGGTCGCCCAGGAGTGCGTGGGCGGGGCAAGCGTCCAGCCATAGGCCGCGGCGTCCTCGAACTCGTGCGCGAACTTGGAGCCGTAGACCAGGAGCTTCTTGGGGACACAGCCGCGGATCACGCAGGTGCCGCCGACGCGGAAATCCTCGCAGATGCCGACGCGCGCACCGTGGCCGGCGGCGATGCGCGAGGCGCGCACGCCGCCCGAGCCGGCGCCAATCACGAACAAGTCGTAGTCATAGGCCATGGGGATACCTTGAGAACAAAACCACAACACCGCCCAAATTCGGTCGTGGGTCGGACTATATCGGCGCTTAGTAGACGCCGTAAGGGAAATGGAACGTGTGTAACCATCTCCTGATACAACTTAAAGGATACATTCCATGCTGAAGCTCCTGGTCATCCCCGCCGCCGCCGCCGCCCTGCTCCTGGCCGCCCCCGCCCTCGCCGCTCCCGGCGACACGCCGGCCCCGGCACCAACCACCGACCGGTCGTCCCGCACGAACAGCGGCATCATGCGCTACGACACCAACAAGGATGGCGTGGTCGACCGCGCCGAATGGAAGGCAGGCCAGGAGGCGCGCTTCAAGCAGCTCGACACCAACAAGGACGGCAAGCTCACCCAGGACGAGCTGTTTGCGCGCACGCCGGCGATCGGCAACAGCGTGCTGCCCTCCGATCGGCAGGTCGAGCGCCAGTCGGCCTACTTCCAGCGCCTCGACGCCAACAAGGACGGCGTCGTCACCCTGGAGGAGTTCATGGCCCAGGCCGACCGCAACTTCGCGCGCTGCGACGTGAACAAGGATGGGAAGACGGATACGGCCGAGTGCCGCCAGGCTCTGCAACGCACTCGCTGACCGACAAAAAAGAAAAGGCCGCCCGACGGCGGCCTTTTCCTCGCCCATCGAACGACGATCAGGTGCTCTCGGCGTGCATGATGTCGCCGAACAACTCCCAGCTCTCGCCCTTGAAGCGCTGCAGCTGTACGGCCTGGATCGGGTAGTAGTCGGTCGGGCTGGTCGAGACGGTGATGCCCGGCAGAGCCATCGGCAATTTCCACTTCTGGAAGTTGGCCGCCTGCTTCATGAGGTTCTCGCGCGTGAGGTCGTTGCCGCACTTCTTCAGCGTCTCGTGCATCAGGCTGACGACCGAATAGGCGAAAACGTTCGACGCGTCCGACAGGCTGGCGCCGGCGTTGTACTTGTTCATCCAGGCGACCCACGCCTTCATGTCGTCGTTGTTCTCCCACTGCTTGTCGGTGGGGTCCATCAGGTAGGCCGCCGTCAACACCTCCTGGACGTTCTCGAAGCCGGCTGGCTTCATGACGGTGGCGACGCTGCCCGACACGTTGTTGAGGTACTGCGCCGGCTTCCAGGCGATATCGGCTGCCTTGCGCATCGCCTGGGCGGCGAACTTCGGCGTCGAGATGTTGAAGAAGACGTTGGCGCCGGAGTCCTTGAGCTGGATGATCTGGCTATCGACCGTCGGGTCCGTCACCTCGTAGGTGACGTGCTTGACGACCTTGCCGGCGTCCTTGCCGAGGCCGTCCTTCAGGCCCTCCCAGTAGTCCTTGCCGTAGTCGTCGTTCTGCATCAGCACGGCGATCTTCGGGTCCTTGACGTTGGCCAGGATGTGCTTGGCGTAGATCATCGCCTCGGTGTGATAGTCGGGCTGGAAGCCCATCGTCCACGGGAACTCCTTGGGCTTGCCCCACTTCGACGCACCGGTGGCGACGAACAGCATCGGCACCTTCTTCTGGTTCATGTACTTGTGGATCGCCGTGTTGGTCGGCGTGCCGAGCGTGTTGAAGGTGCACAGCACCTTGTCCTGCTCGACGAGCTGACGGACCAGCTCGACCGTCTTGGCCGGGTTGTAGCCGTCGTCGTAGGTGATGAAGTTGATCTTGCGGCCGTTCACGCCACCCTGCGTCTCGTTCACGTATTTCCAGTACGCCTGGATGGTCTTGCCGATCACGCCGTAGGCCGAGGCCGGCCCGCTGTACGGATTGGTGTGACCGATCTTGATCTCGGTGTCGCTGGCGCCATCGGAGTACTTCTTCGCGCCCTGCGCGAACGAGACACCTGACGCTGACAGCACGGCGGCCGTGGAAACGCCGCCCAGAAACTTACGCCTATTGGTCCTCAACGCGTCCTCCTGTGTTTTATGGTTTGCATTGCGAGAGTCGCCCGAAATACGTGCGCGGAAAAGGGAAAAACTCGCGACGCGATATACAACTTTTCAATGTTGCAGCGCGGAAGTACCAAAGAAAAGGCCGCCGGAAACCGGCGGCCTTCACTTCCTTGCGAGGAAGCCTCGTTCAGCTGCTCTCGGCGTGCATGACCTCGCCGAACAGCTCCCAGGTCTCGCCCTTGAAGCGCTGAAGCTGGACCGCCTGGATGGGATAGAAATCCGTCGGGCTGGTGCTGACGGTGATGCCGGGCAGCAGCAGCGGCAGGCGGTACTTCTGAAAGCTCGCCGCCTGCTTCATCAGGTTGGCGCGCGTCATCTCGTTGCCGCAGCGCTTCAGCGTCTCGGTCATCAGCGCGGCGACGGCGTAGCCGTAGATGTGGTTGGCGTCAGCCTTGTTGGCCGTCGGCATGTTCTTGTCCATCCAGGCCCGCCAGGCCTTCATCTCCGCGTTGTCGTCCCAGGCCTTGTCGGTGGCGTCCATGATGTAGGCCGCCGTGATGATGCCCTGGGCGTTGTCGAAGCCCGCGGGCTTCATGACCGCGGCGACCGAGGCCGACACGTTGTTGAGATAATGCACCGGCTTCCAGTCGATGTCGGCTGCCTTGCGAATGCCCTGCGCGGCGGCCTTGGGGCCCGAGACGTTGAAGAAGACGTTGGCGCCCGAATCCTTGAGCTGGATGATCTGGCTGTCGACCGTCGGATCGGTGGCCTCGAAGGTCACCACCTTGACGATGCGGTCCGTCTCCTTGCCCAAGCCCTCCTTGAAGCCGCCGAGATAGTCGCGACCGTAGTCGTCGTTCTGGTGCAGCACGCCGATCTTCGCATCCTTGACGTTGGCCAGGATGTGCTTGGCGTAGATCACCGCTTCGGTGTGGTAGTCGGGCTGGAAGCCCATCGTCCACGGGAAGTTCTTGGGGTCGCCCCACTTCGACGCGCCGGTGGCGACGTAGAGCTGCGGCACTTTCTTCTGGTTCATGTACTTGTGGATCGCCGTGTTGCACGGCGTGCCGAGCGACTGGAACAGGGCGAAGATCTTGTCCTGCTCGACCAGCTGGCGGACCATCTCCACCGTCTTGGATGGGTTGTAGCCGTCGTCGAGCGAGAGGAACTTGATCTTGCGGCCGTTGACGCCGCCGGCCTCGTTCACGACCTTGAAGTAGGTATCGATCGTCTTGGCGATCGCGGCATAGGCCGAGGCCGGGCCGCTGTAGGGGTTGGTGTTGCCGATCTTGATCTCGGTGTCGCTGACGCCGTCGTCGTACTTCTTCTGGGCGAACGCCGAAGTCGACCCCGAGGCCAGGGCCAGCGCCGAAGCGCCCGCCACGAATCCACGCCTGCCTGTACCCACTTATTATTCCTCCCTGCGAATTGGGCCCGCAGCTAAGCCCAAATCCGGGCAAAAAAGAAGGCCGCGTTTCGGCGGCCTTCCCAACCAAGATGTCGCAGTTTTCCTCCTCCGCCAAGGCTTCGGAGGACAGGTCCTCCTCCGGCGAGGCTCGGAGAGGGCTCGCCCTCCGAAGCTCCGCCCCTCCTACGCTCCTCTCGGAGCTTCGGAGGGTCGTGTCAGTCCGCCGAAGCCTTGGCGAAGGCGGAAGGAGCGAAGGAGGGTCAGGCGCTTTCAGCCGACATGACGTCGCCGAAGAGCTCCCAGGTGTCGGTGGAGAACTTGGCGAGCTTCACCGACTGGATCGGATAGTAGTCGGTCGGGCTGGTGTTGATGGTGATGCCCGGGATCAGCATCGGCAGCTTGTACTTCTGGAAGTTGGCCGCCTGCTTCATGACGTTCTCGCGGGTGAGATCGTCGCCGCACTTCTTCAGCGTCTCGTGCATCAGGATGGAGACGGCATAGCCGAACACGTGGTTGGCGTCGGCCTTGTTGGCGCCCGCCATCCACTTGTCCATCCAGGCGCTCCAGCCCTTCATGTCGGCGTTGTCGGCCCACTGCTTGTCGGTCGGGTCCATCAGGTACTGCGCCGTGATGATGCCCTGGGAATTCTCGAAGCCCGCCGGCTTCATCACCGAGCCGACCGACGCCGACGCGTTGTTGAGGTACTGCGCCGGCTTCCAGCCAAGGTCGCCGGCCTTGCGGATCGCCTGAGCGGCTGCCTTGGGCGTGGCGATGTTGAAGAAGACGTTGGCGCCGGAATCCTTGAGCTGGATGACCTGGCTGTCGACCGTAGGATCGGTGACCTCGAAGGTCACGTGCTTCACGATCTTGTTGGCATCCTTGCCGAGGCCTTCCTTGAAGCCCTCGTAGTAGTCCTTGCCGTAGTCGTCGTTCTGCATGAGCACGGCGATCTGCGGATCCTTGACGTTGGCCAGGATGTGCTTGGCGTAGATCATGCCTTCGGTGTGGTAGTCGGGCTGGAAGCCCATCGTCCAAGGATACTCCTTGGGCTTGCCCCACTTCGAGGCGCCGGTGGCGACGTAGAGCATCGGCACCTTCTTCTGGTTCATGTAGCGGTGGATCGCCGTGTTGGTCGGCGTGCCCAGCGTATTGAAGGTGCACAACACCTTCTCCTGCTCGACCAGCTGGCGCACCAATTCGACCATCTTGGGCGGCGAGTAGCCGTCGTCCAGCGTGATGAACTTGATCTTGCGGCCGTTGATGCCACCCGCGTCGTTGACGCTCTTCCAGTACGCCTCGATCGTCTTGCCGATCTGGCCGTACGAAGAGGCCGGGCCGCTATAGGGGCCGGTATGGCCCAGCTTGATCTCGGTGTCGGTCGCACCATCCGAGTACTTCTTCTGCGCAAACGCCACGGACGAACCCGAAAGCAATGCCAACGCAGACGCACCACCCACAAACCCACGCCTACTCGTAACCACAGAAATCCTCCCAGTTGTTGAGCGGCGCGGAGTTTCTTCTGAAACGGGGCAAAAAAGAAGGCCGCCCGAAAGCGGCCTTCCGCATCACGGCCCTCCTTCGCTCCTGCGGAGCTTCGGAGGATGGGGATCCGGAGGCCTTGGCCTCCGTAGCTCGCAGAGCGAAGGAGGCTAGCTGCTTTCGGCGTGCATGATCTCGCCGAACAGCTCCCAGGACTCGCCCTTGAAGCGCTGAAGCTGGACCGCCTGGACCGGGTAGAAATCGGTCGGGCTGGTGCTGACCGTGATGCCCGGCAGCAGGCCCGGCACCCGCAGTTTCTGATGATTGGCCGCCTGCCGCATGAGGTTCTCATGCGTCAGGTCGTCTCCGCACTTCTTCAGCGTCTGCTCCATCAGGAACGAAACCGAATAGGCGTAGACGTAGTTCACATCGCCGAGATTGCCGTTGGGCATGTACTTGGCCATCCAGGTCCGCCAGATCTTCAGCTCCTCGTCGTTGTCCCACTGATGGTCGGTCGGATCCTTGAGCCATGCCGCGGTGATGACGCCCTGGACGTTCTCGAAGCCCGCCGGCTTCATCGTCGTCGTCACCTGTCCCGACACGTTGTTGAGGTACTGCGCCGGCCTCCAGCCGATTTCCGCCGCCTTGCGCATCGCCTGGGCGGCGAACTTTGGGATGGCGATGTTGAAGAACACGTTGGCGCCGGTGTCCTTGAGCTGGATGACCTGGCTGTCGACCGTGGGATCCGTCACCTCATAGGTGACGTGCTTTACGATGCGGCCGGCTTCCTTGCCCATGCCTTCCTTGAAGCCTTCCCAGTAGTCCTTGCCGTAGTCGTCATTCTGCATCAGCACGCCGATCTTGGCGTCCTTGACGTTGGCCAGGATGTGCTTGGCGTAGATGACGGCTTCGGTGTGGTAGTCGGGCTGATAGCCCATCGTCCACGGGAACTCCTTGGGATTGCCCCACTTCGAGGCGCCCGTCGCCACGAAGAGCTGCGGCACCTTCTTCTGGTTCATGTATTTGTGGATCGCCGTGTTGGTCGGCGTGCCCAGCGTGTTGAAGGTGCACAGCACCTTGTCCTGCTCGACCAGCTGGCGGACCACTTCGACGGTCTTCGGCGGCGAATAGCTGTCGTCGAGCGTGATGAAGTTGATCTTGCGGCCATTGACGCCGCCCCGGTCATTGACGCTCTTCCAGTAGGCCTCGATGCACTTGCCGATGACACCGTAAGAAGACGCTGGCCCGCTGTAGGGATTGGTGTGACCGATCTTGACTTCCTTGTCGGTCGCGCCGTTGTCGTACTTCTTTTGTGCGAACGCTGATCGGGAACCCGAAAGCATTGCGGCGGCGGAGATGCCGCCCACGAAGGTACGCCTGTTCGTCTTCATGGTTCTTCTCCCTGTTGGGTTTACGCCATCGACTACTCCTCACTCACTGTTGCTACGATTGGTTACAAAAAGGCCGCGTCCTTACCGGGTCGCGTGCTGCTTGCGCGCTGCCTGCGCCTTGGCTTCGGGGCTGCGCATGCTGCTGCGCAGTCCCTGGACCAGGTAGTAGACGCCGCCGACGATACCCATCGGCATCAGGTACATCAGCACGATCAGCAGGATGCCGAACACGGTGTAGGCCGACAGGTCGAACTGCAGGCCGAGGTCGTTCTTGGCGAAGGTCGACAGCGCCTGCGCCGAGTTGTCGACCAGCACGTAGAAGATGCCGCCGACCACCGAGCCGACCAGCGAGCCGATACCGCCCACCACCAGGCCAATCAGGAACTTGATCGACAGGAAGATGTTGAAGCTGTCGGGCGCCACGAAGGCGATGGCCGAGGCCGAGAGCGCGCCGGCGATGCCGGTGTAGGCCGCGCTGATGCCGAAAGTGACGGTCTTATAGAGGGAGGTGTCGATGCCCATCGTGCCGGCCGCGATGGTGTAGTCGCGGATCGCCATCATGGCGCGGCCGCTGCGGCTGTTCAGCATGTTGGCCGCCGCCCAGTAGAGCAGCACCATGACGATCAGGATGTAATAATAGAGCCACTGATCTTCGGTCAGCGGCAGGCCGAACGGCACCTCGGGCTTGTTGAGCACGATGCCCTGCACGCCGCCGGTCAGGCCTTCCAGCCACTTGTATTTCAGGATCTGCGGCACCGCGAGCGCCAGCGCGAAGGTCGCGAGCGCGAGGTAGTGGCCCTCGAGCTTGAGCGCCGGCAAGCCGAACAGGTAGCCGACGATGAAGCAGACGATCGCCGCGCACGGCAGGGTCAGCCAATACGGCATGTCGAGATGGTCCATCAGGACCGCCGCCGTGTAGGCACCGACCGCGTAGAAGGCACCGTGACCGAGCGAGATCTGGCCGTTGAAGCCGGTCAGCAGATTCAGCCCGAGCACGGCGATGCCGGCGATCATCATGGTGCTGACCAGGAACAGCCGGTAGTCGGAGACGAGGTCGGGCAGAACCGGCCGCAGCAGCGGCACCAGGAAGGCCAGCGCCAGGACCAGCCACAGCCACTTCTTGGTCGATGCGGTCATGTCAGACCCTCTTCACGACGACGCGGCCGAAGATGCCGGCCGGCCGCACGGTGAGCACGAAGATGACGATGATCAGCGCGACGGTGAGCTTCTCGCCGTTGCCGATGATGTAGATGCCGGTCGTCTTCTCGATCTGGTTGCCGGCGAAGGCCACCATGTTCTCGAGAACGCCGACGATGAAGCCGCCCAGCACCGCGCCGCCCGGATTGCCGATGCCGCCCACCAGGGCGCCGGCGAAGGCATAGAGCAGGATGCCGGCCATCATGTTGGGATCGAGATAGACGATGTGGGCGACCATGATGCCGGCCACCGCGCCGACCGCGGCGGCGAGGCCCCATCCCAGCGCCAGCATCCAGTCGACGCGCACGCCGACCAGGCGGGCCATCTGCGGGTTCTGCGCGGCCGCGCGCATGGCAAGCCCGAGCGGCGTGTAGCGGAAGAAGGCGAACAGCAGGCCGAGCACGATCAGCGTGACGAGCACGACACCGAGCTGGTGCGGTCCGATGACGCCGGCGATGCCGAAGCTGCTCTTGGGGAAGGGCGAAGGATATTCCTTGATCAGGTAGCTCCAGATGGCGCCCGCGACCGAGTTGAAGATCGCCAGCAGGCCGATGAAGACCACGACGATCGACAGCACCGGCGCATTATGCAGTGGTCGGAGGATCACCCGCTCGATCACCACGCCCAGGATGAAGGACAGCACCACCGCCAGGATGAACGCGATCCAGAAGCTGATGCCCCAGCTCATGAGCTGCCAGCTGATGTAGGTCGAGAACATCGCCATCTCGCCCTGGGCGAAATTGATGTGGTCGGTCGAGACGTAGATCATGACCAGCGCCAGCGCCACGCAGGCGTAGATGGCACCGTTGGCCAATCCGGATGCGACCTGCTGGAGGAACTGTTCCATGTCTGCGCCTCAGTACCCGAGGTAGGATTTGCGGATGTTCTCGTCGTTCTTCACGACTGCCGAGGGACCGGACATCACGACGTGGCCGGTCTCCAGCACATAGGCGTGGTCGGCGAGGTCGAGGGCGAGCGCCGCATTCTGCTCGACCAGCAGGATGCTCACCTTCTCCTCCTCGTTGATACGCCGCAGGATACGGAAAATCTCGACGACGATCAGCGGCGCCAGGCCGAACGACGGTTCGTCGAGCAGCATCAGGCGCGGTCCCAGCATCAGGGCGCGGGCGATCGCCAGCATCTGCTGCTCGCCGCCCGACAGCGTGCCGGCCTGCTGCTGGATGCGCTCCTGCAGGCGCGGGAAATACGAGAAGACCCGCTCGAGCTCGCGATTGACCGCCGCCTTGTCCCGGCGCGTGTAGGCGGCGATGCGCAGGTTCTCGTCGACCGTGAGCGTGGTGAAGGTGCCGCGGCCCTCGGGCACGTGGGCGATGCGCAGCCGCACGACCTCCTCGGTCGGCATGTTCTTGATGTCCTTGCCGTCGAAGCGGATCAGGCCCTCGCGGCGGACCATGTTGCAGATGGCGCGGAGCGTCGTCGTCTTGCCGGCGCCGTTGGCGCCCAGGAGCGTGGTGATGCCGCCGGTCTCGATCTCGAAGCCGACATCGTACAAGGATTGCGTCTGGCCGTAGAACGCCTTCAGTCCCTTCACTTCCAGCAACGCGGCCATTACGAGGTCCCCAGGTAGGCGCGGATCACTTCCGGATCGCGCTGCACCTCGGCCGGGGTGCCATCGGCGATCTTCTTGCCGAAGTCGATGGCGACCACCTTGTCGGACACCGACATGACCAGGCTCATGTGATGCTCGACCAGCAGCACGGTGACGTGCTGGGTGTCGCGCACGCGCCGGATCTGGCCCTTCAGCACCTCGATCTCCTCATGGTTCAGCCCGGCCGCCGGCTCGTCGAGCAGCAGCAGCTTGGGGCTGGAGGCGAGCGCACGGGCGAGCTCGACCCGCTTGCGGATCGGGAACGGCAGGCCGCCGGCCATGGCGTTGGTGAAGGGCGCGAGGTCCATGAAGTCGATCAATTCGAGGGCGCGCGTGGCCACGTGCGCCTCCTCCGGCGCGACCTTGGGCAGACGCAGCGCATTGTCGAGGAAGCTCGTGCTGCTGACGCTGTGGCAACCGACCCTGACGTTGTCGAGCACCGACATGCGGTCGAACAGCGCCACGTTCTGGAAGGTGCGGCCGATGCCGATGCGCGGGATGTCATGACGCGGCCGGTTCAGGATCGACACGCCCTCGAACAGGATGTCGCCGCCGTTCGGTGTGTAGAGGCGGCTCAGGCAGTTGAAGAGCGTGGTCTTGCCCGCTCCATTGGGCCCAATCAGACCGGCGATCTGTCCGGACGTGACATCGAAGGTGACGCCATCGAGCGCCACGATACCGCCGAAGCGGACCGAGACGTCGCGCACGCTGAGCAGCGGCGAGCCGCTGGAAGAAGTCGGTCCTGCCATGTTCACGCTGGCTTCGAAGGCCGGCGCATTCAACGCTCCGGCGCCGCGAAATTACCCTTGCCTCCCAAACACTTGCGACCCTTCTGCGGAATCGTCGTCCGCAAAGACGATGGCCTATCCGTCTGGGGGACGCAACCCCAATGGCGTAGCGCCATGCTTTGGGCGCGATTGCGCCGCAGGATTGATCCGCAGCGCGGACGTTGACACGTTGCGCGTTGCCGCCGATACGACACCACCTCTCTCAATGCGGGTTCACCGCCGATGAAACGCTTCTTACGACCGATCCTCTTCACCGCCGCCGTCATCAGCCTGCCGGCCGCAGCCCAGACTCCGCCGACGCAAGGCTGGCCGGCAAACCGGCCGCCGGCCGCGCAGCCTGGGCCACAGGCCACGCCACCCCAGGCGGCCACGCCACCGGCAGCAGGCGCGACCGCTGCACCCGCCGCGCCCGCGCCCGGCGGCCAGGCGCAGCAGGCGACCGGAGCGACAGGCACGCCGACGGCGATTCCCCTGCCGCAGTGGTTCGTGGAAATCGACACCGCCAAGAAGGGCGAGGTCTTGCGCGCCGACTTCCTGAAATACCGCATGAAGTCGTTCGAGGAGCTCGACGCCAACAAGGACGGCAAGCTCTCGCTGGAAGAGTTCCTCAAGGTCGCCGAACCGCCGATGTCCGCCGACGTGCCGGGCGGCCCCACCCTCGAGGAGCGCCGCAACCGCGCCAAGGCCGAGTTCCAGAACCTCGATACCAACCGCGACGGCTTCATCGAACGCGCCGAAGCCGAGACGCTGGTCCATTCCGAGTTCAACCAGTACGACACGGACCGCGACAACAAGGTGACCGAACCGGAGGTCCGCCTGATCGTGCAGCGCTCGCTTCAGCGCGAGGCCGCGGCGCGCCAGGAGGTCGACCAGCGCCGCCGCCAGGGCATGGCGGCGATCAACGACTTCATCGACATGCAGCTGCGCGAGGCCGACAAGCTCGACAAGAACAACGACGGCCGGATCAACCAGCAGGAATATCTTGTGCTGACCGGGCCGGCCGACGGCCCGCAGGCCAAGGGCCTGCTGCCCTACGATATCCGCAAGCAGCTCGTGCTGCGCAAGTTCGCCGAGATCGACACCAACAAGGACGGCCAGCTCGACCGCGTCGAGCTGACCGGTGCAGCGGTCAGGCAGTTCCTGGAGATCGACGACAACAAGGACCGCTTCCTGACCGAGGACGAGTTCAAGAAGGCGCAGGAAAACGAGACCAAGAAGATGCGCGCCGTCATCCAGGCGATGCAGCCGGCCCAGCCCGCCCAGCCGCGGCCCGCGCCGGCACAACCGCGCGCGGCTCAACCGCAGCCGGCACCGGTGCAGCAGCAGCCGCAAGGCCTGGCCCCGGGCCTGCCGCAGGGAACTCGGTAAGACTCATTGCTGGTGGCGCGCCCCCAGCGCTACTCCACCGTCACGCTCTTGGCGAGATTGCGCGGCTGGTCGACGTCGGTGCCCTTGGCAACGGCCGTGTAGTAGGCCAACAGCTGCACCGGCAC
>FODP01000057.1 GCA_900110395.1 Rhodospirillales bacterium URHD0017 | reverse complement strand
CCAGTCGATCGCCGTCTTGATACCTATGCCATAGCGATCGGCGGCTTGCCGGCGCGACATGCCTTCCTGTTCAACTGCCTGCACCACCCGCTCCCGAAGGTCCATCGAATAGGGTCGAGCCATCCATGCTGGCCTCCTGCCCAGCCAGCATCTTGAATCACTTCTCGACCCTCTTGGGAATCCCCTTTCCGATTCGGAATCAATTCATCCCGCTCTAGTCGAGCGATAGCGCGCAAAGTCTGAGGCGTTCACACCGAGCCGGTTCAAGGCTTCATCGAGGGTCGCAACAACAAGCGGCGGCCGCCATCCCTTGTTCTCCTGGTATGCCGCATACAGTCTGACCAACAGCTTTAGGTCGTCCTGCTGGACCACATAAATCCTTTCGCGGTCCTTGTGTGCCTGAGGCAGGTCTCCCCTGGCGGCGACGTAGTTGGTCGCAAGGTCAACTCGCTCGATGGCCGTGAGGTCGAATATAGAATCGTAGGGAACGGCGCCCTTGTTCTCCGCGGCCAATTTATCAAGAGCATCGAAGTCACGTGGCGACAACAGCCCGTGAAAACGAAACAGGATGACGCGCCGTTCCTGGCAAATATCGACGTCAAACATAACGCCCGAACACTGGCCCTGAATTCCCTACGGCTCAAGGGTCTGCGCGTTGGGTCGCATCGCCGGCCATCGCCTAGCGTAACCGTCTCCTGGCCGGTGTGGGAAAGGCAGTGGGATACGGCTAGCATTGTCATGCGCACTCTCGCGCTCTCCACACTAGGATATGAGACCATGGCTTCAGGCACGGTTAAGTGGTTCAACTCCACCAAGGGATTCGGCTTCATTCAACCTGATGGTGGCGGGAAGGATGTTTTCGTCCACATCAGCGCCGTCGAGCGAGCAGGTTTGAACGGCCTCAACGAGGGCCAGAAGATCAGCTACGAAGTCCAAACCGAGCGCGGCAGAGACGCGGCGGTGAACCTCAAGGCTTGAGGCTTGAGCTTTGCCATCAAGCAAGCGGCGGCTACGGCGCCGTTTCCGTTTTGAACGCTCCGAAGCGCTGGGCCGATCTTCCAGGTCGGGCCGGTTTTCTGATGGGAAGACGGAGACGGCGAGTCGTCCCACACGACCCGCCGTCTCACGTGCATGCCCCCACTCGGCCGAAACTATGTGCACGGCCCGCGCTGGCCGAATGTGACTAAACGCACGGTCCGCCAAGCCTTGGTGGAAAAGCTGACGCTCGGCCGGGGCCTGCCAGCGGCTTGGCCATGTCGGCGGCTTTGGCTTGCTGGGCCATGATGCGGCAAGCTGGCGCTCGGCCCGGCAGTAGGTTGTCGTTTGCTGCCAACGTATTGACCGCTGCTGTCAATGATCGGCGCCACGGCTCGCTTTACATGAGGGCCCCGTGAGCGAAGAAGCCCGACCATAACCGGCCGCGCCTCGGGGCCGGCCGGTGCGCGTCGCTTCGGGGGAGAGCGTCCCACGCGCGCGCCGGCCGGCTGCCTGCGCAATGATCGTTTGGGTCCTGGCGTTCTAGTGGTGGTCACAAGGTCTTGATGCGCGAACCGCGCACGGGCCGATTAAGCCTTCCTCGCGGTCGGCTCCAAGCGCGCGGGCTGAGGCGGCTAAGGCCGTAGAGCGTCGCCACGAACGCTGCGGCGTCGGCGAGGCGATCATCGTCGAGGGGCACGGCGGCTTGTAGCGTTGGCCCGACCACCCTTGGCAGTGTCCAGATCGCCGCTGGACAAATGCGGAGGCCGAATAATGCGCAGTAAGCCATTGTATCGGCGAGTGAATTGGAATTGTCGACACCCTGTGGAAAGCGGGACTTGTCGTAGCCAAATTCCGTTTATGCTCAAGCAGAAGATCTGGAAATGTTCCGCGTGCGGCGCTGAGGTCCCCGACCTGCCCATGCCGGTGCTGCGGCACCAGCTAACCCACGTCGAGCGCCGGCCCTTCGCGGGCGATCGCGGTGAGCCCGATGCGCCACCCGACGAACACCAGCACCAGGGGCCATGACCACGACGACACCGCCCCGCACCTTCGCCGACCTGGAGCCGGCCGGCCTCGAGCTGGAGGTTACCTGCCAGCGGTGCGGCCACGTCGCCGTCGTCGACGACACGTCGCCCAGGCTGCGCCACCAGCGCCTCGCCGGACGTCGCTATCGGTGCGCTCAGTGCGGCGCGATCGGTCTGCCGACCCTAGGTACGCGCCGTCTCGCCAAGCACGCCAGCAAGCTGAAGGTCGACATGACCGGCGGCGAACTGCCCGGCCGGAAGGTCGACCCGCGGCGCTGATCGCAGTCTCCCAGCAGCGCCGTGCAGTATCGGCCCAGGGTGACTCTGCTGATAAGCGTTTTCATCGTGCGCGATATGTTTGTCGCGAAGGTTCTTAATGTACTCAAAAGCAGACTTCACAGAAGGGTTTCCGCCGCCATTCCATACGTCCCATCCTGGCGAAGGCGAAGAGCTTTGCTGTCGGCTGGAAGTGGTGCGGCCTCAACCGCGACCAACCTGCCGCCGTCAGGACTGGATGCGCGGTCGCCCAAAGCTGGCTAGCGAGATGAGGAAGCCCTACGCCGGCGCGATCGACGTGTGGGAGGTCGGCCTATTGGGGTAACTCCAATGGGCCGGGGGAGGCCCTAAGAGGCTGATACGGGGCCCCAAAGGGTATTGCCTACCGACAACGGTTGCCGCTTGCACGGAGTCGATGCAATACACCGCGGCCGGCATGCAGACGAACACAACGCGCATAGGGCGGGCACGATGACGATCGCCGTCACAGGACCGCGCTCCAACAAACGGGTGACCATGGATATCGAGCAGCTTCGCGGGTCGGCGGCGTTCATGGAGAGGGCCATTGTCGCAAGCCTCATCGCCACGCTCGTGGCCGGCGCGGCGCTCGGCATCACGACGTGGCTGTCGTTCCGATTCAGCCGCGCGGTGTTTGCGCACGAGTACGCCGCCATCCATCTCTACAAGGTAGAGGTGGGCGAGCACATCGCCGCTCTCAAGCAGGAAGTCTCGCGGGCGCACGAGCGGGCGTACGAGTTCGAGCAGGCGGCCGCCGAAGCCAACGCACGGGCTGCGCAAGCGGCGAGCGAAAGCGCAACCGGCAACGAGAAGGCGCGGACGGCAGAGGTCGGCGCGGAGGAATTGCGCAATCGCGTTGCCGAGCTCGGCAAGCAGCTAAGGGAGGCAACGGCACGCGCGCCGGCCCCGGACGCGCGCATCGTTGCGGCGGAACCTCCGCCGGCGGTGACCAAGGACAAGCTGGCATCCGAAAGTGACACGCCAAGTGCTGCGGCGCCGCCTTTGCCGACGCCACCGTCGCCTATCGTCGCAAGCCTGAAGAAATATGCCGGCACCAAAGCGGCCGTGTACGTGCTCGCCGAAGCCTCCGATGCGCCCGCGGTCGGCGCCACGATCTCAGGCTATCTCGGCGACGCCGGCTGGGCACCGCTGACATGGACCTGGACGGGCGTGAGCGGCATCCTCGGCGTGACCGTGTTGATCAAGGACGGCAACGACCCGGTGATGGACGAGGCTGCGTCCGCGGTCCTCGACGCCCTGCGTTCGGCCGGGTTCAACGCAGCAAAAGGAAACTGGCCGGCCGACTGGCGTAGCTTCCGCGGCGCGCTCAGTGGCCCACAGACGGCCGGCCCGACGGAAGCGCCCATCCGCATCGTCGTCGGCTCAAAAGCGCGTTGACCTAGCTGTGGAGTCTCAACAGGTTGTCCTTGGTCAGGCCGAGTCTGATGATGGGCGGCAGTCGTCCGATGCTGGCATGAGGTCGATGCCAGTTGTAGCGGTGCATGAAGAAGGGCAGCTGGTGGGCACGCTGTCTGGAGTTCAGATAGGCTCGAGCGTAGGCCCATTCTCGTAGCGATGTCTGGATGAAGCGTTCGGCCTTGCCGTTGGTGCGCGGGGTATAGGGCTTTGTGCGGATGTGCTTGAGCTTGAGGCGACGGCAGGCTGTGGCGAAGGCCCGGGATCTGTAGCAGGAGCCGTTGTCGGTCATGACGCGCAGGACGGTGATGCCGAGGCTTTTGTAGTA
>FODP01000045.1 GCA_900110395.1 Rhodospirillales bacterium URHD0017 | reverse complement strand
GCCGATGCAGAATGCCTTCGTCGAGAGCTTCAACGGGCGGCTGCGCGACGAATGCCTCAACGAGCACGTCTTCACCACGCTCGCCGAGGCCCGATGGATCGTCGAGGCCTGGCGCGTCGACTACAACACGGTAAGGCCGCATGGCCGTCTGGGGCGGTTGCCTCCGGCGGTGTTCGGCGCTACGCGCAGACAGCCCGAAGAGCAACGGGGCGGAACGCTGCGCTCGATCGGGGGCTTCGCGCCCCGCCCCGTTGCACCATCAACTACGAGAGCAAAAGAGGAACAGACTCAATCTGCTGACGTATGAGATGCGGGGAGCAGGTCATCGCTCATCGCTCGTTCGACCTTGTGGTATTGGAAGTTTATCGCAATGACCCCCAGTATCACTACTCATCCGATGATATCCAAGGCACTTTGTCGATAACAGAAGCATCGGGACTGGATCGGGCTCACCGCGTGTTCATACAAGGTTTTGGCTTTTCGTTTGACCGAGACCTTAACAAGTATGTGGCGGCATGTCTTCGCGAGCTCACTCGCCTTTCACCCGAGCATCAACAGCTGTGGAGTATCCGGGAGGTGCATATCGAAACACGTCTTCACCCCGACTACGTTCTGTCCGCCCTCCTCGGCCAGTGGCCGGAAGCTGTTTCGATTTATCAGGGCTTTGTCGAAGAGCTGCAGCTTATCAACCAAATGGCAGTCGCCATTGGTTGGCCGAGGTTATTTCGAGAAGACTATTATCAACGTGAGCGTCCACGAGGTTTTGCTTCACTGCTACGGCCAACCTCAAGGGAACACGGGGAGTTCGTGCTGCTTCTGGATCAGTTGATGTCGGACAATCTGGAAAGGGATTTTTTCCCCGCCGAGGTGCCGCGCTTTGAGTTAATCACGCACAAAGACGGAGTGATCGAGCGCCGTCAATTTGGCACAATAAAAATGTTAGAGACTTGGGCGCTGAATTACTTCAGGCCAGCCGATCCAGAACCGATCAGGGAAATGTGCCGTACGTTCCGCGAGGTCCGGGCATTGCGACAACGGCCCGCACACAGCATACGCGAAAACGAGTTTGATCAGGCGCTCGTCCGACGGCAGCGGGAACTGATGGTTAAGGCTTACAGAGCGGTCAAGATACTGCGCCTCATTCTTGCCAATCATCCAGCAACAGCAAGTGTCGAAGTCCCCGAATGGCTGCGAGACGGAAAGATATCCGAACTGTGAGCACTACCGGACAATGCTGGATATGTGGCAGCACGGAAAACCTTACAGGCGAACACCAAGTCAAGGTGACCGACCTGAAAGATTTGCTCGGCGAGATCGCGCCGGGTAGGACTGTCTATCTGCACAATGCTCAACGTACGAACCAGCGGATCAAAAGCTGGCGAGCAGATCGACTGAAATCTGGCGGCAAGATTTGTGGCGTCTGCAATTCTACTCGTACTCAGGCGCACGATAATGCTTGGACCCAATTGTCGCGGGCGCTGCGGGCGCGCGTACCATTAATGAAAGCTGGTCAAATTTTTAGAGCCAACACAGTATTCCCTCATGACACGAGCAAGCAGATGCTCGGCGTGCACCTCTACTTCGTGAAGCTGTTTGGGTGCCACATCGCTGATTTTGGCATCCCCATCGATCTGACTCCATTCAGCAAGGCGATAATGACGGAAACGGCCCATCCCAACGTTTATTTGAAGTTCGGATATGGGGCTGACTTTGCTGGAAGGCCGCACGTCGGCATATCCAACGTTGAAGTAGCAAGTAGGTCAGACGCCACGGTCGCCTTTGCGATTTGGATGCAAGGCCTCGGTGGCCTTTCGGTACTCGTGATCTACGCTGAACCGGGAGAACGGCGCCAAGCACTGATAGGTGCGTGGGAGCCTCACATGGGCAACGGATTGACCATCGTTGACTTCAATGCCCCAGCGGAGGGCACTACCCGTGGCAGGAGACCGCGGAACGTTCCTTCAAGAGCCGCTCGGTCGCGCCGATAAAACTGGCTATGCTGGTTGAGCCAGTCGCCATTACGGTCCCTGACCAAGCGCCGCGTACGCTAAGATGTAGCAACCGCCGGGAGGCCGTGAATGGCTGATGGCATGCCGTTGGCATTCTCGCTCGCTGTCGTCGCTTTTGCGTGGGTGTGGTGGATCATGAACCCACCGGTGTCTGGGAATAGCGCCACGTCAAAATTGAATAGCAGTGTGCGCAGGTGGTTCTTCGTCAACGTCATTGCGTTGTGCACACTGGTCGCCGTCAACTTCACCTTCAGCTTGCCGAAGTGGTGGCCGGACGTTTTTGCTGTTGGCACGAACTTGTTCGCAGGCGGCCTTGTATCGTTTCTGTTCTACTTCTTGGTTGTGCATCTACCGGAACGTAGAAAGGAATCGATCATAAAGGCCAACCTCCTGAAGATGTATCGGAGCATCAAGGAGGACATTCTTCGGCAAGTTATCTGGGCCAGCAACAAGGGCGGCCGCCGCGATCTAACAGCGGACGCCGATACGATCAAGAACTTGATGTCGCCGAAAGGGTTCCGGGGCGCCTTTAGAGGGGGGCGTGAGGCCAATGAGGGCTTCTATGCATTCGCAAACCAGATGGATAGCGACACTCCAGAATTTCGGGAAATCGTCCTGAACCTCGAAATGCTGTCGAAGCAGATTGATTTTCTATTGCACAACTACAGCATAGACGATCAGGAGACATTCGACGTCTTCAAACGGCTCGAATTGTTACTGATGCAACTTAGAGCTCACGGCCCGGGATACGACGAAGCGAAGCCACTATGTCGTTTCATCTATGAATTGTACGCTGGCTGGAGTTTCATTGTTGGAGACATGGATTATGACTGGCTCGAGAAGAGGATCAGCGATCTTTGATCACTCAATCTAGGGCCGATGTCATCCGTCGACGGAGGCAAGCAGCCAGTGCAAGCGACGTGGTAGGCGCTGCACATCTTGCCCGTCCTGGCGCAGCGGTAGCTCCAGCGCGGTGAGAATGTCGTGAACTTTCAGGGGACCGCTTCAGCGCGTCGAACGCGCCGAAACGGCCAACCCCGTGCCCCGAGCTTGGCCGTTCTTTTTTAGCCATTCATTTGCAGATGCTGTGTCGTCGCACGGCGTTCCCTTCGCATTCGCCTGAGATAAGATCGGCGCCGCGTAGCGTCGCTCACCGGGTATCGCAGGCAACGTCAGAGGGGCCTATGACCGACGAAGCGGTCGCCCGCAAGGCGCGGCGCGTGGCGGCCGCCGGCCTGGGCGCATGACCATGGACAACACCCAGCTCTACCAGTCAAAGCTGACGACGCCGGACGAAGCCATGGCGGCGGTCGCCTCGGGCTCGGTCCTGTCGATCGCCATGGCGATGGCGGCGCCGCCGGCGCTGCTCAAGGCGCTCGCCGACCGCGCCGGCGCCGGCCAGGTCGAGGGCATCAAGGCCTACTACTTCGAGGCCAATCGCATCGTCGCCGACACCATCCTGCGCTACGAGCTGATGGACCGCATCCATCCGCATTGCATGTTCCTCAGCGGCACCGAGCGCGCCCTCATCAAGCGCGGCGAGGAGGATGGCGGACGCAAGGTCGTCGACTACGTGCCCAACAACTTCCATCAGGCGACGCGGATCCTGACCGAGGAGGTGAGCGTCGACACCTTCGTCTGCACCGTCTCGCCGATGGACAGCCACGGCTACTTCAGCTTCGGCACCGGCAACGACTATTCGACGGCCGTCGCCCGCGCCGCCCGGCGGCTGGTCGTCGAGGTCAACCGCAACATGCCACGCGTGCACGGCATCGCCGCCACCCTGCACGTCTCGGAGGTCGACGCGATCGTCGAGAACCACGTGCCGCTGCTCGAGCTGCCCAACCCCAGCCCGGCGCCGGAAGACGCCGTCATCGGCCGCACGATCGCCGGCCTCGTGCCCGACGGCGCCTGCCTGCAGATGGGCGTCGGCGCCCTGCCCAACCTGGTGTGCGCCGAGCTGCGCGACCGCCGGCATCTCGGCATCCACACCGAGGCGCTGAACCAGGGGCTGGTCGACCTCGTGCTGTGCGGCGCCGTCGACAACAGCCGCAAGGCCGTCAGCGTCGGCAAGACCGTGTTCACCTTCGCCATGGGCCAGAAGGCGATGTACGACTTCCTGCACGACAACCCGGCGGTGGAAAGCGGTCCGGTCGCCTGGGTCAACGATCCGCGAACCATCGCCCTGAACGACGGCGCCATCTCGATCAACGCCACCATCCAGATCGACCTGACGGGCGCCTGCAACTCCGAGCACATGCTGGGGCACCAGTACAGCGCCTCGGGCGGCCAGCTCGATTTCGTGCGCGGCGCCTATGCCGCGAAGGGCGGCAAGTCGATCATCGCCACGCGCTCGACCGCGGCCAAGGGCAAGGTCTCGCGCATCGTGCCGCGGCTCGACGGGCCGGTGACCACGCCGCGCATCGACACCCACTACATCGTGACCGAGTACGGCGCGGTCAATCTCAAGGGGCGGTCATCGAGCGAGCGCGCGACGGCGCTGATCGGCCTCGCCCATCCCCAGTTTCGCGACGAGCTGGCCAAGGCGGCGAAGGCAATGCACCTGATCTAAGGGCGGGTCCGCATAAACCGGTTCCAGTGCGCAGGACAAGGCGATGGCCGCTTCGCCCTCAAACCCGACATTGGCGCAGGACGAAGGCATGTCCGCTATGGGCCATAAGCGGTAATGCCCCTTCCGCCGAGTAGAGCAATTGATGTAGCCTGGCTTCGAACGGCCTTACAGGACGTGCCGAAGTCTCGTGCGGTCTGCAGCTGTCGTGTCGTCGGCGGGCGAACACTCTCAAAGTCACTGACCTGTTTGTGGTTGCCGCCAGCATTCGCAGTTAATCGCGGACGTCTTGCGTTGTGTATGCCGCACAATCTGCCGGGGTGACGCTGTGAACGTATCCCGCAAGAACTTTCTGCATCTCGCCGCTGGCGCCGTCACGCTGCCGACTGTCTGGCGCTTGGCCTGGGCACAAGCCTATCCATTGCGGCCGGTGCGCATCGTCGTTCCCTTCGCGGCTGCAGGGACGACGGACGTTGCCGCGCGCCTCATCGGCCAATGGTTATCCGAACGACTTGGCCAGCAGTTTGTCGTCGAAAACCGACCGGGTGCCGGTACCAATATCGGCATCGAAGCGGTCGTGCGTGCGCCACCTGACGGCTATACGCTTTTGATGACTGATCCATCGCCAACGATCGGCACGATGCTCTATGACAATCTCAATTTCAATTTCATTCGCGACATTGCGCCGGTCAGCCTCGTGCTTCGCTCACCATTCGTAATGGTCGTCAATCCGGCGATTCCTGCCAAGACACTTGCTGATTTCATCACCTACGCGAAAGCCAATCCGGGCAAGGTCAACATGGGATCGGCCGGGACAGGCTCGACGCAGCATGTCGCGGGCGAGCTTTTCAAGATGATGGCTACTCTCGATTTGGTGCACATACCTTATCGCGGCGGCGGGCCTGCGCTCACTGATTTGATCGCTGGACAGGTCCAGGTCCTGTTCCTTCCGCCCGCCATATCGATTGAGCACATCAGGGCCGGCAGGTTGCGGGCTTTGGCGGTGACCACAGCAAACCGCTTTGAGGCGCTTCCTGACATCCCGTCGGTGCGCGAATTTGTTGCTGACTACGAGGCGAGCACCTGGTTCGGTGTCTGCGCCCCGCGGAGCACACCTGCCCATATCATCGACAAGCTCAATCGGGAGATCAACGCGGGCCTTGCAGATGCGAAAATCAAGACGCGACTCGTCGAGCTGGGAGGAACGGTGCTTGCTGGCTCGCCTGCGGACTTCAGCAAGTTGATCGCCGAGGATACGGAAAAATGGGGCAAGGTGGTCAAATTTGCCGGCATCAAGCCGCAATAGGTGAATAGACGGTTGCTTGACCGTCCTTTCCAATATGCGAAGGCTGATTGCTCGATGACCGGTTTGGGTCAAAAGGCGACATACCGGGATCGTCGCCAGATGTCCGCTTTACCCGAGAAATCGGACAGTCCCAGGGCCAACGAGTACACGCCCCCCTATCGCGCGACGCCACCGTGCTGGCAGCATTTCGGCATGGCCTAAAAACGCAAACGGCCCGAAAACCTATCCAGCTCGCCGCGGAGGCTAACTAAAAGCCTTGAACGTAATCAGGGTGAAGGTGTCCTTCACGCCGGCAAGCGTCTGGATCTTGCTGGTGACGAAGTGGCCGATGTCGGTTTTTTCGTCGAGGTAGCATTTCATGAGGAGGTCGTACTGGCCGGAGGTCGAGTAGACCTCCGACACCTGATCGACGCCGCAAGCATCGTCGGCCACGTCGTAGGCCTTGCCGAGCTCGCATTTCACCATGACGAAGATGGTCTGCATGGTCCCCTGCTTTTCAGGGGGCCAGTCTAGCGCGGCGAGCGGGCGAGGAAAGCCGGCACGTGATCGCCGAGACCCACGGGTGCGGGCTCGTCACGCCCGTCCTGCCGACGATCGCGACGCTCCGGACGCTGATCCGACTTGCGCTCGCGCTGCGGCCTGTGCTGGTCGGCGCGATGCTCACGCGGACCATGCTCGCGCGGCTTTTGCTCACGCGGCCTGTGCTCACGCGGGGCCTGTTCACGCGGGGCCTGTTCACGCGGGGCCTGTTCACGCGGCGCCTGTTCACGCGCGGCATGCTCCCGCGGCTCACGCTGCTCGGCGCGGGCTTCGGCGTGCGGCTCGGCCGGCGGCCGCGGCTTGCGCTCGTGATGCTCGCGCGGCTCCCTGGTCTCGCGGCGCGGGCCGCGCGACTTGTCGCCACTGCGGCCGCCCCGGCCCCGACCGCGTCCGCGGCGGCGACCGTCCGAGGCCTCGAAGTCGGCGACATCCAGGCCCGGCACCTCGATGCGCGGGATGGTGGTGCCGATCAGCTTCTCGATCGCCTGGACGAGGTCGCCTTCGGAGGGCGACGCCAGGGTGAAGGAGTGGCCGGTCTTGCCGGCGCGGCCGGTGCGGCCGATGCGATGCACGTAGTCCTCGGGCGAGAACGGCACGTCGAAATTGAAGACGTGGCTCATGTCGACGATGTCGAGGCCGCGGGCGGCGACATCGGACGCCACCAGGATCTGGATCTCGCCCTGCTTGAAGCGCTCCAGCGTCTCCATGCGCGCCGGCTGGCTCATGTCGCCGTGCAACGCACCGGCGTTGAAACCGTGCTTCTTCAGCGAGCCGTGCAACGTCACCACGTCGCGCTTGCGGTTGCAGAAGACCAGGGCGTTCTTGAGCTCCTGGCTCTTGATCAAGGCGCGCAGCGCGTCGCGCTTGTCGGCCTCCGGCACGACGACCAGGCCCTGGACGATGTTGGTGCCGGCCGAGGCCGGCGGCGACACGGTGACTTCCTTGGGGTTGCTGAGGAAACGGTCGGCGAGGCGGCGGATCTCCGGCGGCATGGTAGCCGAGAAGAACAGCGTCTGGCGCATCGGCGAGAGCAGGCCGACGATGCGCTCGACATCGGGAATGAAGCCCATGTCGAGCATGCGATCGGCTTCGTCGATCACCAGGATCTTGACGTCGTTCAGCAGGATGCCGCCGCGCTCGACGTGGTCGAGCAGGCGGCCCGGAGTGGCGATCAGCACGTCGGCGCCCTTCTCGAGCACCCGCTCCTGGTCGGGGAAGCTCACGCCGCCGATCAGCAGCGCCATGTTGAGCTTGTGGTTCTTGCCGTAGATCTCGAAGTTCTCGGATACCTGGGCGGCCAGCTCGCGCGTCGGCTCGAGGATGAGCGTGCGCGGCATGCGCGACTTGGCTTGGCCCTCGGACAGGATGTCGATCATCGGGAGGACGAAGGAGGCGGTCTTGCCGGTGCCCGTCTGGGCGCATCCGAGGACATCGCGGCCCATCAGGACGATGGGGATGGCCTTCTCCTGGATGGGCGTGGGCTCGGTATAGCCCTTGTCAGCGACTGCCTGTAGTACCGGGGCGCTCAGCCCCAAACTCTCAAAACTCATTTAATTTCCGTGGCTTAGTCCATTCTTCCGCTGGACTGTGGAGCGGTCTCCTCTACGCCTGAAGATTCGGGCCGGACCGCTGGCGGCACCCATATGAGCCCTGGCCTGGCTTAAGTCAATGCAGACGCCCTGCGCGGCTGCGTCGCGTGCCCGTTGACCCTCCCTCGCCCCTGGGCGGCTCAGGCCTTGAGCTCGATCTCGACGAAGACGAACTCGAAGCTGTTGGGATTGATGACGTCGTGCTCGACGCCGATCTGGCGGGCGTAGGAGACGCCGGCCCGCAGCGGCGCCGGCACCGTCGTCTTGCCGTCAAAAATGTGCAATTCGCCGGTCGTCACCGGCACCACGACGTAGTCGTGATTGTGGCGATGCCAGCCGGTATGGCCGCCCGGGGGAAAACGCCATTCGGTGACGATGACACGGTCGTTCTCGACCTGGACGGTGGGCTTGGCCATGGGGCGTTGGGGGGGCCGTTCGGGCGGACGCTGATCGGTACTCATCGCAGAAAGCTAATGCGACTCGCGGCTTTTGTCAGGTGACAGAGGGCTGCACCCTGCTAAATGGTGTATATGCACATGAATTGGGAAAGCCCATGTCTCACCCGCTCCTGACCGCGCCGATCGGCATCAGCCTGTGGCGGCTTGCCGCCCCCACCACGGCTGTCATGGTGGCGCAGACCTTCGTCGCCATCGCCGAGACCTTCATCTTCGGGCGGCTCGGCACCGAGGCGCTGGCGGGTTTCGCCCTGGTTTTCCCCTTCATGATGATGATGACCATGATGGCGGCGGGCGGCATGGGCGGCGGCGTGGCGGCCGCCATGGCCCGCGCCGTGGGCGGCGGCCGCATCGAGGATGCCCGCGCCCTGGTGATTCACGCGTTGGCGCTGGGTGCGCTCCTGGCCCTGCTCTTCACCCTGCTCGCCTGGACGGCCCTGCCCTCGCTCTACGGCCTGCTGGGCGGCGAAGGCCGGTCGCTCGACAACGCCCTGACCTATTCGCACGTGCTGTTCACCGGCGCGCTGGTCATCTGGGCCAACTTCTTCCTGTCCGCGCTGCTGCGCGGCGGCGGCGACGCCGCCACGCCGGGCCGCTACATGCTGTTCTCCTCGATCGCCCAGGTGCCGCTGTCCTATGTGCTGGCGCTGGGCATCGGCGACTGGCCGGGGCTGGGCATGGCGGGCCCGGCGCTGTCCTCGCTGTTCACCTCCCTGATCTCCGCCTTGCTGCAGGCGCGCGCGCTGTGGCGCGGCAAGCTGGGCTTCGTGCCCGCAGCCGCCGGCGTCCGCCTGCAAGGCCGGCTGTTTTGGGACATCCTGCGGGTCGGCCTGATCGCCTCCTTCTCGGCCTTCACCGCCAACCTCACGGCCATGCTGGTGACCGGCCTGGTCGGCCGCTTCGGCGTCGCCGCGCTCGCCGGCTACGGCATCGGCGTGCGGCTGGAATTCATGCTGGTGCCGCTCGCCTTCGGCATCGGCTCCGGCCTCACGACCCTGGTCGGCGTCGCCGCCGGCGCCAACGACTGGAAGCGCGCGGTGCGCGCCGCCTGGATCGGCAGCCTGACGGCGGCCGGCGCGCTCGGCATCTGCGGCTGGATCCTGGCCTTCGTGCCCGAGGGCTGGGCGCGGCTCTTCACCGGCGATCCCAAGGTGGTCGAGGCCACGGTCGCCTACATCACGCGCGTGGCGCCGTTCTACTGCCTGTTCGGCCTCGGCATGACGCTGTCGTTCGCCAGCCAGGGCGCCGGCCGCATGAAGGCGCCGTTCATCGCCGGCCTCGTTCGTCTTTTCATCGCGACAGTCGGCGGCTGGTACGCCGTCGAGATCCTGGGCTGGGGCCTGCCCGGCGTGTTCGTCGCCATCGCCGTCGGCATGGTCGCCTTCGGCAGCCTGATCGCCGGACCCCTGCTTGTCATCCCGTGGGGACCGAAGCGTGTTAAGCTCGCTCCAACGACAGGAGCGAGCGATGCAGCACCCCTCGATGATCGCAACCTGGAACCGCAATCCCGCTGACGAAGAGGCGATGGGCGCGGCGCATGCGCCCATCTGGCGGCGCATGATCAACGTCTCCGTGCCGCACGACCTGCACGATTCGACGGTGCTCGACTACGGCTGCAACCAGGGCGGCTTCCTGCGCATGCTGTACGACCGCCATCCCTACAAGGGCGCGGTCGGCATCGACATCGCCCGCGAATCGGTGGCGCGCGCCGAGCTGCTGAAGGGCCATCGGCCGGTCGAATACAAGGTCAGCGACAGCGCCGCCTCGCTCGGACGTACCTTCGACTATGCCTTCAGCCACGAGGTGATCTACCTGCTGCGCGACCTGCCGGCGCATGCCCGCGACATGAGAGCAGCCGTCCGGCCCGGCGGGTCCTACGTCGCGGCGATGGGCTGCCATGTCGACAGCGCGGTCTGGCCGCGCTGGCGCAAACTGATCGGCGAGAGTTCGTCGATCCCGATCTACGACCACTCGCTGGAAGACGTGTCGAAGGCCTTCTCCGAGGCGGGCTTCACCGTCGGCGTGCGGCCGCTCGACCTCGATGCTTTCATGCCGGTGACCGTGGGCAGTGTCTATTTTCCCAAGGTGGTCGACCAGCTGCGCTACTACAGCGTGGACAAGGTGCTGTTCCGGTTCGTCAGGACGCCATAGACTCATAGTAGTCTGCGCCCCGATGGAGAAAGGCAATGTCCGCTTTGTCCCGAAAATCGGACATCAGCGTACGGCGAAGACATATCCGCCAAGGGCCGAGAACAGACAAAGTCTTCTTTCATTAGTGATTATTACATTATTTACTAATCAATTAAATGGCGCTACCTTTCGTGCGTGACCAAGGCCAAGATTCCCGTTCCCGAACGTCACCGCGTCCCGGCGCATCTGGCGCGACGCTTCCACCAAGTGTGTCTGGGCATCACCGCTGAGGTGACGGAGCGGGCGGGACTGACGCCAGTCGAATGGGCCGTGATCGCCGCGCTCGAGGAAGTGCCGGACATCGAGCAGGCAGCGCTTGCTACGCGTCTCGGCATCGACCCAGTAACCGCCCATCATGTTGTCAATCGCCTGGCTGCCGCGGGCTATGTCGAACGGCGGATCAGTCCAACCGACCGCCGGGCGAGAGCTCTCCGGCTCACCCGGCGCGGCCAAGCGCTGCGTGATCACCTGCGGGCCGACGGCATCGCCTCGCAAAAACGCATTCTGGCGCCGCTCACGCGTCAGGAAGCGCGCACTTTTCTCGAACTGCTGCGCCGCCTCGTCGAGGCACACGAACCCTATGCACGTCCAGGCAACGGGCGCCGGCGGCCACCTGCTCCGGCCACCACCACCGACCAGAGGAGGACGCCATGACTCTCACCGCATTGCCTGCAGTTTCGCGCCGCCTGCTCTTGGCTTTGCCTTTGGCGGGACTGAGCGGTGCTCGCGCCGAAGAGGCGTGGCCGCGCCGCACCGTCCGGCTGGTCACGCTCGCGGCGGCGGGCGCGGGGACAGATGCGGTAGCGCGCACTCTGGCCGAGGCCTTGTCCAAGCGGTGGCGCGAGCCTGTGATCGTCGACAACCGGCCGGGCGGCGACGGGATCGTCTCGATAGAGACCTTCCTCGCCGCGCGCGACGACCACGTGCTGCTGTTCAACCCAACCGGCGTGTGGACCGCGCTGCACCTGCTGCATGACAAGCTTTCCTTCGATCCTGCGCGCGATCTGGTGCCGCTGGCGCCAGTCGTGCAGGACTTCATCGCGCTCGGCGCTTCGCCCCGGCTCGGACCGGCCACGCTCGCCGAGATCGTCGCGATGGCGCGGCAGCGGCCGGGCGCGCTCACTTGGGCTTGCGCGCCCAGCGTGCCCTATCTGGCCTTCACCGCCTTCCTGAAGGCGACCGGGCTCGAGCTCACCTACGTGCCCTATCGCAATCCGATCGCCTCGCTGCCCGATCTTGCGGAGGGTCGGGTCGACCTCGCCTTCTTGCCGCTCCTGCCCATGATTGGCCCGGCGCAAGCGGGCAAGCTCCGGCTGGTCGTCGTGGCGAGCGCGGACCATGCGCCGCGCGCGCCCGAGGTGCCGACGGCGGGCGAGGCGGGCTTTCCCGGGCTCGCGATGTCCGGCGGGCACAACCTGTTCGGCCCGCGCGACATGCCCGACCCGTTGCGCGCGCGCATCGGCGCCGACGTGGCGGCGATACTGCGCGAGCCGGAGGTGGCGCAGCGGCTCAAGGAGATGGGCTACGTGCCCCGCCTCGACTCGCCGTCCGAGTTCACCGCGTTCCTCGAGCGCGAGCGGGCGCACTGGACCAAGGTGGCGCTGGCCTACGGCGCCAAGCCCGCGCAATGACGGGTGCATCCCCGCCAATACCGGCCCTGTCGCAGATGCTGGCGACAGCGTGGCTTGCGCAAGCGTTGTCGGTGGCGGCGCGGCTGGGGATCGCCGACCGGCTGGCCGGTGGGCCACTCGCGCCAGACGACCTCGCCGCGCAACTGGACACGGACTCGAACGCGACCTACCGCCTGCTGCGTGCGCTCGCCAGCGCCGGCATTTTCGAAGAAAGCCCGGACGGGCGCTTCGCCCTGACGGCCCTGGCGCAGCCGCTGCGCAGCGATGCTCCCGACTCGATACGCGACTACGCGATCATGGTGGGGGAGCGCTGGGTCTGGGCGTCGATCGGCGGCCTGATGCACAGTGTCAGGACGGGAGCGCCGTCCTTCGACCATCTCTTCGGCGCGCCGGTGTTCGACTACTACACCGCTCATCCCGAGGCCGGGCGCATCGCTGGTGACGGTCTGAAAAGCATCGGCCGCCTGCAGGATAACGCCGTGGCGGCGGCGCTCGACCTGCGCGGCGCGGGGCACCTGGTGGACGTGGGCGGGGGACAGGGCGGCCTCCTGGCGAGCCTCCTCACGGCGCATCCCGACGCGGAGGGCGTGCTGTTCGATTTGCCGCATGTGGTCGCCAAGGCGGCGCCGGTGCTCGCCGCCGCTGGCGTCGCCGAACGCTGCAAATTGGAGTCTGGAGACTTCTTCAGGGCCGTCCCGAAGGGAGGCCAGCTTTACATATTGCGCAAGGTTCTCCACGACTGGGACGATGCGCGTGCGCGGCAGCTTCTTGCGGCTTGCCGCGAAGGAATGGCGTCCGGTACCTGGCTGGTGGTCGCAGAGACGACCGTGCCAGTCGGCAATGCCAGCGCGTATGTGAAGCTGCTGGACCTCCTCATGTTGACGTACGCCGGTGGGCGCGAACGGACAGAGGCCGAGTATCGTGCGCTACTTCAGGCGACCGGGTTCTCCGTGGAGCGGATCTTGCCTACGATCGCTTCTATCAGCTTGATTGAAGCGCGCCGGCTTTGATGCCTGGTATCTGTGCGGAGCCGAGCTTCGCCAATCGCCACCCGGCTGACCTGTAACGGGGACGTGCACCGGTATGCATGAGTTATCGGAGTTGCACCGGTAGGTCCGCTTTGGGTCGAGGCTGTGTGAGAACTCGGTTGTAGCAGCGCAGAAGGGTCGGCGCAGGGGCAGGTTTCTGTTTCGGTGTCAGGGATCGCAGGACCGTTCAGGCCCGGATCGCCTTGATCAGCGACTGCGGGCCGAGCATGGCGACCACCCGTTTCAGATTGTAGGCCAGAACGTGGAGGCTCATCTCCGTTTTGACCCTGTCGAGGGTCCGGGTCTTGAAGTGGGTTGCTCCCATCCAGGCCTTGAGTGTGCCGAAGGGGTGCTCGACGGTGGCTCGGCGGATGCGCATGGCGTCGGGCTTCCGGTCCAGCCGCTCCCGCATGGCGTCGATCACCGCCTCATGCTCCCAGCGCTTGAT
>FODP01000039.1 GCA_900110395.1 Rhodospirillales bacterium URHD0017 | reverse complement strand
GGGGCTTCGCGCCCCGCCCCGTTGCACCATCAACTACGAGAGCAAAAGAGGAACAGACTCAATCTGCTGACGTATGAGATGCGGGGAGCAGGTCAGCAGGAGCCCTGTGGCCGGTTGAGCCCACACGCGCAACCAGATCAGCTCTCCTCGATACAAGCTGCCCCGAAGGCGTGCCATGGCGCAAGTTTATCGGACTACCTCTGAATAGGTAGTGCCCGAAGTCCATGACGGCTTTTCAGCCCTTTAGTAGAGGCTCTAAACGGTCACGCTTTGGTGAGGCGCGGCATGGCTAAGATAACTGCCCTGTAGTTCCCATCAGGGCAGGCGGGTGGTCATCTTCCGGGATGGCCGCAGTGACCCACACCATTGTCCGCGCGGTAGCAGCCCGCGCGGGCCCGCTTCCGCGCGATGGAGTCGCGGCCTTAAGGATAATAAGCCCGCTCATAGAACGAAGCGATGATGGCGCCGAGAATGAGGGCTGCCAGGAAGAACATGGCGATTCCGGCGTCGGCGCGGATTAGCGAGTTCCTCCTCCGTTGGAGGGCTCCGGCAGGTCCGCTCCAGCGTGCTGGAAGTAGATCAGCCGCATGATCTCGCGTACGCATTCCTGAGTTTCCACCCGTAATGTCCGTTCATCGCCATAGCCGATCGGCAGGTCACCGCGCGTCTGGAATTTGGTGGGATCTGTGCCCGGCTTGTCAGTGCACGATCGGAGATTTGGTGGTAGCCCCACCTTGGCGCACCACCGCTCCGACTCCAATGGGCGTCGACAGTTGAACAGCGGTTCAAATGATCGGACCCGTTTAGGGGTCAATCCAGCAGGCGGGACACCTGAGCGAGCTTCCACTCGTCATGGCCGCGCGGTGTGCGGACGCCGCGGGCCTGTAGAGCCGCAGCAATTCCGGCAAGGGTGACGACACCGCCGGCCCGTATGTCATGGGCGACCTTTCGCGCGCTTTCGCCGCCGGCGCGGGCGTAGGCCGATCGAGCGGCGCACAAAGGGCTCAGCACCGTGCGATGCGTTGCTGGTAGCCGTCGTAGTACTGGCTTCCGCAGAGAACCTGCTGCTGAACGACTTGGTCACGATTCCCGTTCTGGCCGCGGTTTGTCACAGTCACCGTGGTGTAGCGCCGGCCGTCCTGGATGTATCCGCCGTTCCCCTGGTTGGGGTAGTTCGGCCAAGGCTGCCCATACTGTGAAGGCTGCCCATATTGCGAAGAAGCAGGTGCAGCAGCCCCGGTCATGGCAATGCCCACAACTAGAATTAGTTTCAGAATCTTGAACATCTCGATTTCCTCCAGTCTCCCATTTGAGTGACAAGCGGCCTTGCCATTCTAGCTGCTTGGCAACGTTCCGTCCCAAGCTTGAGTCGCCAGCGTGCGGCCCTCGCATCCAGTCCTCGAACTGGGTCTCCTCCAGAACGACTGGCCGAAATCCGGTTTGTGCTCCTGGCCTGTCGGACCATCAGGCCCGGCCCGACCAGTCTTTGCTAACAGCGCCCCACTGGGCGGGCCTACCCGAGCAACAGAAGCGGCGGTCTCGGTAAGTATCGACGCTAGCCCTGTTTTTCTGCCTGTGGAATCGATTTAGGCTCGATCAGGCAGCCCGCGAACTCCCCCCGGCCTCAAATCGTTCAGTGAATCAAAAACCCACACAGCGCAGTAGCGAGTGGGGTCCAGAATGACCAACGAGGTAATCGCATGCTTTTCTTTCGCATTCTTTTTGGCGTCGATTCGTTGGTCGCCCTGATTGCGCTGTATTTCTTTGTTGTTGGGCTGGCGGACGGGTCCGTCTCATCGTTCAACATACATCTTTGGATCGCGTTGCTGGCTGGCATTGCCCTTATCCTTGGCGGCAGCATGCTGCTGGACTCTAGAGGGTATCGAGGACGTGCCAGCGCTTTATTGAGTGTTCTGGCCTTTCCGGGGATTTGCTTCGCATTGTTTATGCTTCTCGTACTCATCCTTCAGCCGCGGTGGAACTGAACTCGCGATGGCTACGACGGCATCATCAATTTGAAGAGCAGTTGTCCTCGCGACTGTTTTTGCGTTTCCGGCCGTCGGACAAACTGTCACCGACGGCGACACCATCAAGCAGAACGGCGTCATCTATCGCCTGTGGGGCATCGACGCGCCCGAAGCAAAACAGATCTGCCCTGACGGGTGACCGGCGGGTAGCTTGGCCACGACCAGACTGGAGGCACTGACTGCGGGCCGCTCGATCGTCACTAATCGATCACGAGAGTTCCGCAACTTTTGCCCGGGGGACGCCATTGCTGGGGTGCTTCTCATCTCCCCCAAAAAGCGGAAGCAACAGCAAAGCGCCGCCCGTGCCCCAAGCCGGGCGGCGTTTCTGTTCGCGGGCGATAGTTTTGGACCGGCCATCCATCTGCCGGCGATTCACTCCAGACTTGCCGAAAGGTCGACCGATGGCAGATGGCGTCCGAACCCTCGAAAAAGTGCTCGCCGAGGCCGATGCCCTCGTTCGCCTGCGCCTGAAGGAGATGGGATTGGAGGTTCCCCATCTCGTCATCGCCGTAACACCGGACGGCGAGGTCGTCCTTCGTAGCAACGTTAGCCCCGATGTCCTGCGGACATTCGGGGAAGACCTAAAGAACATCGCCGACGAGCTTGAGGCGGCGCCGGCATCGGGCGACACGACGCACTGAGCAGCCGGAAACTTCCTCCCTCTTTCCAGAGTATTCTCAGGCATGCCTGATCCAAACACCGAGCGGTATTCGATTGAAATTAAGAACCTCACGACTGGCGAAACCGTCATCCTGACCGCGGTGGAGATGACCGAAGAGGAGAAGAACCTTGTCGTGCGCCAACTACGTCGGCTCTCTGGCGCACCGGCAGCGCTTTGGATAGAAGATGACGAGCCCAAAAAGCCGTTCTGAGCTAACGGCTAATCGGACAGGCTTGGAAGGCCCGTTACCGCGTTCTCGGCGGGTGCGGAATTACCCGCACGACCTGGTTGGCTGGCTTGTCCTCCCGCTGCCCCTGATAAGAGACTTGCCGCAGCAGGTTGTCCTCGGTCCAGGTGAGATAGGTCACTTCGACGACCAACTCTGGCCGCACCCAGTGCACCTTGGATAGCTTGAGCGGTGAGCCGAAGCGGCTGTCACGCGGCGGCGGGGCAACAAGAGGCATCTTCGGCGCATGCAGCGGCGTCAGCACGCCGGCCAGGCGCTTCAGCTCCTTGTCGGTGATGCCTGTACCGGCACGGCCCGCGTAATGCAGCCGGCCATCGTCTGTGTAGTAGCCCAGCAGCAGCGCACCAATGTGCGATCGATTGCCTTCGGGATCGGTCCAGCCGACGACGATGAACTCCTCTCGGTTCAGGCACTTCGACTTCAGCCAGATCCCGCGGTCGCCTGGTGCATAGGGCCGGTCCGCCTGCTTGGAGATGGCCCCCTCGAGGCCGAACTTGCAGGCGTGCGCCCGAAATTGAGGACCGTCACCAAGGACATGCTCACTGTATCGAAGGCCGCCAATCTCCCTCTTGAACAGGCGCTTCAGCTTTTCCTTCCGCTGGGTGAGCGGCAACTGCGCCGTGCTTCGCCCATTCAGGAACAGGAGGTCGAAGGCGAAGAAGACGAGCTGGTCGGTCTTGTTCTCATCCATTGCCGCCTGCAGCCGGCTGAACACTGGCACCCCGTCAGCATTCAGCGCGCACAGCTCGCCATCGATATAGGCCGACTTCACCTTCAGCTCTCCCAACGCCTCGATCGTGCGCCGGTATCGATGCGACCAGTCCAGGCCAGTGCGGGTGAGGAGCTTGATGTCGCGGCCGTCGATGCGGGCGTGCATGCGGTAGCCGTCGTACTTGACCTCGTGCAGCCAGCCGTCGCCAGACGGCGCTTCCTTGGCGAGGCGCGTCAGCTGCGGCTTGATCCACCTAGGCAGGCGAGGCACCGTCACCGGGGCAGCAAGTATTGAAGGGGCAAAGCATGGCCAATATGCCGTCAGACGACTCGCAAGTGTTTTTCGAGATGGCCCATAAGAGCTTAGTACACCACGCGCTGAGTAAGCCAGGTGCCGGTGATGACTGGGTCTTATTTAATGGTCTCAGCACCATTGCGACTGGATTGGAGATCCTCAGCGCCGAATTAAAAGGCGCTCGTAAGGAGATTGCAGAACTCAAGACCTTGCTGCAGCAGGTGCCAAAAAGAATCCCCTGAAACGGCTGACGATCCGCCTCGCCGCGAGGGGAGGAGACACCGGTGTTGGAGCGGCTCCAAGGCGGGCCCAAACTCACCACAGCAGTTCTGTTGCCCGGCACGCATCGTAGCCCTACGGTTTGGTAGCTATCGAGGGGGTGCCGTTGGCGCGTGAGCAGCGCAAACTGGCGGCAATCGTTGCTGCCGACGTCGTCGGCTTCTCGCGCCTGATGGGTCGCGATGAGAGCGGGACGCTGGCGCGTCTGCGTCAGAACCGATCCGAACATCTCGAGCCCGTCCTGGCAAAGTACGGGGGTCGCCTGGTCAAGCTGACGGGCGACGGGGCCCTGGTCGAATTCGCCAGCGCGGTCGATGCACTGAGCGCTGCCATCGAGTTCCAGCAGGCGATGGCCGAGGCCAATTGCGACCAGCCGGCAGACACCGTCCTGGTATTCCGAATGGGTCTGCACTTGGGCGACCTCATCGTCGATGGTGACGATCTCTATGGCGACGGCGTCAACGTGGCAGCGCGGTTGGAAGGTGAAGCGCCAGCGGGTGGCATCCTGATTTCGGGCAACGTCCGCGATGCCGTTGCCGGGCGATTGAATGCGAAGTTTGAGGATTTGGGCGGCCTGTCGCTGAAGAACATCGAACGCCCCGTTCATGCCTTCAACGTGAGGTGGGAACCGTCGGACTGGCAAGTGGCGGTGACAGCCGAGGTAACAGCCCTGCCTGCGATTGCACCGCAGGTGACGCTGCCGCTGCCCGACAAGCCCTCGATCGCGGTGCTGCCGTTCCAGAACATGAGTGGTGATCCTGAGCAGGAGTATTTCGTCGATGGCCTGGTCGAGGACATCATCACGGCGTTGAGCCGGGCCAAATCGCTATTTGTGATCGCCCGCAACTCGAGCTTCACTTACAAGGGGCGGGCTGTCGACATCAAGCAGGTAGGCCACGAACTAGGCGTTAGATATGTCCTCGAAGGGAGTGTCCGCAAGGTCGGCAATCGCGTTCGCATCACCGGTCAGCTAATCGATGTTGCGACTGGTTCACACATCTGGGCGGATCGCTTCGAAGATGACCTGGCAGATATTTTCGGCCTGCAGGACCGCGTTACCTCAAGTGTAGTGGGGGCCATCTTTCCAAATCTTGAACTAGCCGAGATAAGCCGCGCCCGACAAAAGGTGGGGAGCCTAGCGGCCTACGACTATTACTTGCAGAGCCTTGCTGCTTTCTATCGGTTTACTCGACAGGATCATGAGGAAGCATTGAACCTGCTTCAAAAAGCTATCGACCTTGATCCCGAATTTGCCCTCGCGCACGCCATCAAGTCCCATTGGCATTGCGGAGTTAGGAAGTCGTCTGGGTGGGATGACAACCCGGCTCAGGAACGAAAGGAAGCAGAGTGGCTGGCTCGTCGCGCGATGGAACTCGATCGCAACGACCCCCGCGTTCTCGCGAATGTCGGAGTCACCCTGGCTTGGGGACTTCTACGTTGCCAAGAAGGTTCAGACCTGATCGATCAAGCATTGGAGATCGATCCCAATTACGCGTTGGCGTGGAGTTGGGGTGCGGTCGCAAGAGTGGGCCTTGGCGATCATGACGGTGCGATCAAGTATTGCGAACGCGCCCTTCGGTTAAGCCCGCTAGATCCCCGAGCATTTGTTGCGGCAAACGCCATGGCGTCCGTCCATTTCCTTGCCGGTCGATATGAGGAGGCTGCATCGTGGGCGGCAAAGGCGCTTCGGCAGCACCACGGTTACCCGCTGGCCATGCAGACCACAGTGGCATCTTATGCTCTGGCTGGCCGCATTGAAGACGCCGAGCGGGCATGTGCCCTCTATCTGCAGCTTCACCCACAGACACGGCTGTCAAATATCAAGGACCGCATGCTCTGTGTCAGAGAGGAAGACATCCATAAGTATGTGACGGGTCTTCGGCTTGCGGGACTTCCCGAATGACCGAGCAGCGCCGCCTTGCCGCGATCCTGGTGGCCGACGTGGTCGGCTACTCAAAGCTCATCGGGTGCGATGAGGCAGGCACGTTGGCGCAGCTTCAGGCTTTGCGAACCGAATTGATCGAGCCGCAGATCGCCAAGCACGCAGGACGGCTATTCAAGTCAGTCGGTGACGGCTTCCTGATCGAGTTCTCGAGCGCTGTTCAGGCGGTGAGCTGCGCCAAGTCGATACAGGAGGCCAACGTCGGACACTTGCCGCTGCGCATCGGCATTCATGTCGGCGACGTAGTCGTCCAGGGCGACGACCTGATGGGTGACGGCGTGAATGTCGCGGCGCGTGTCGAGGGCATCGCCGAGTCCGGCGGCATCGCGATCACACGCGCTGTGCATGAGCAGGTGCGAGACAAGCTCGATCTTGGTTTCGTAGACAAGGGCGAGATCGAGCTGAAGAACATCCAGCGGCCAGTGCAGGTTTTCGTGATCAGAGGGGCGAAGATCGACGATCAGGCGATCGCCCTGCCGTTGCCCGACAAGCCGTCAATAGCGGTTTTGCCATTCGAGAACATGTCGGGTGATGCCGAGCAGGAGTACTTCGCTGACGGTGTCGTCGATGAAATCATCACCGCACTCTCTCGGTTCAACTCGCTGTTCGTCATCGCCCGCAATTCATCATTTACCTACAAAGGGAAATCGGTGGACATCAAGCAGGTAGGCCGGGAACTTGGCGTTCGCTATGTCTTGGAAGGCAGCATAAGGAAAGCGGCCAATCGGGTTCGTATAACGGGCCAGCTTGTCGAGAGTGAAACTGGCAGCCATCTGTGGGCAGACCGGTTCGACGGCGCACTTGAGGACGTTTTCACCTTGCAGGACGTCGTAACCGAGAAGGTCATCGCGCATTTAACTCCCAGCGTCGAGCGGGCCGAGATAGAGCGGGTAAGGCGCAAGCCGACAGAAAATCTCGGCGCTTACGACTGCTATTTGAGGGGCCTGGCGCTCTTCCAAACCCTTTCCAGGGAGAACTTTGACGAGGTGATTGGCCTGTTCAGACGGGCCCTGCAGCTTGACCCAGAAAACTCGTCAGCCCTAGGGAGGCTGCTCGCCTGCCTGGCCAATCGCGCAGGCTGGGGAATATTCGACCACTCTGCGAGTGAGAGGGCCGAAGTTGCACGGCTCGTCCCCCGTGCCGTTCGCATCGGCCGCGACGATGCGGTCGCCCTTGGCCATACTGGCTACGCAATCGCCTATGTTTTGCGCGACCTGGCCTTTGCGCGCGAGCAGGTCGATCGTGCCCTGACCCTAAATCCAAACCTGGCCGGCGCTTGGACCTACAGCGGCTGGATCTGTCTCTGGTCGGGCAATCCCACCACGGCAATCGAGCATCTGTTGCGTTCGATCCGGCACGACCCGCTGGGCATGGCGGGCGGCAGGCGGTCGGGGTTAGCGCATGCGTACTTCTTCCTCGATAGGCACGAAGAGGCGTTACGGTGGGCCGAGGGCCATCTGCGCGACAATCCGAAGGCCCATCCGGCGTATCGGATCGGTGCCGCCAGCGCGGCCTTGGCCGGAAAGATGAACCAAGCCCAGAGCTTTGCCGCCGGCCTCAAGCAGATCGATCCGGCCTTCCGCGTCTCGCGCCTGCAAGACCACCTTGGCCCTTATCAGCATGAGTTCCTGGAAAAGTACAAGCAGGCCTTGCGACTTGCGGGTTTGCCCGAATGACCGAGCAGCGCCGCCTTGCCGCGATACTAGTGGCCGATGTGGTTGGCTACTCGAAGCTCATGGGCAGCGACGAGGTTGGAACGCTGGCTCAGCTCGAAGCACTGCGGACAGAGATCATTGAGCCCCAGCTCGCCAAGCACGCCGGACGGCTGTTCAAGTCCGTGGGCGACGGCTTCCTGATCGAGTTCGCCAGCGCCGTCCAGGCCGTCAGCTGCGCCAAGGCGATACAGGAGGCGAACGGCCAGGGACGGTTGCCGCTGCGCATCGGCATCCACGTTGGCGACGTCGTGGTCCAGGGCGACGACCTGATGGGTGATGGGGTGAATGTCGCGGCCCGTGTCGAAGGCATCGCGGAGCCGGGTGGCATCGCCATCACCCGCGCGGTTCATGAGCAAGTGCGCGACAAGCTGGATCTTGGTTTCATGGACAAAGGCGAGATCGAGCTGAAGAACATCCATCGGCCGGTGCAGGTCTTCGTGAGCGGAGGGGCGAAGGTCGACAGTCAGGTCGCCGCGCTGGCACTGCCCGATAAGCCGTCGATTGCCGTGCTGCCGTTCCAGAACATGAGCGGCGATGCCGAGCAGGAGTACTTCGCTGACGGCATTGCTGAAGACGTGATCACCACGTTGTCCAAGATCGAACAGCTGATGGTGATTGCGCGCAATTCCAGCTTCGTTTTCAAGGGCCGGTCCAAGGACATCCGCGAGATCGGGCACCTTCTCGGCGTCCGCTACGTGCTGGAGGGTGGCGTAAGAAAGAGCGGTAACCGCGTCAGGCTGACGGCGCAGCTGATCGACAGCCTGAACGGTAGCCATGTGTGGGCCGACCGGTTTGACGGCGACTTGGATGACGTGTTCGAGCTGCAGGACAGGATCACCCAAGAGATTGTCACGGCACTGGAGGTTCGCCTGACCCAAGGTGAGCAGGCGAGGGTTTGGCGCAAGCGCTCGGGCAGTCCCCTTGTGTATGAGCATTTCTCGAAGGCTTGGAACTATTACGTCAGTTTCGGAAAGCACACTCATGCGCAGGCAAAGGAAGCGAGCGAGCGCGCGTTAGATATCAATCCTGGATATACTCCGGCGCTCATGATGCTGGGGCTCACGCTAGTCGACCAGGCGCGCTTTGGCTGGGTCGCCGATGCAGCAGCCGCTTACGAAGCGGCGCTCCTTTGCGCGGACCGCGCCCTGCTGGCGGACCCTCAAAGCAGCGATGCCTACATGATCAGAGGCTATGCTTGGACATTCCTGCGCCGTCATGACGAGGCGACTGAGGCTGGCGATAAGGCAGTCGCACTCAGCCCCAGCAGCAGCGGTGTCTATCATATGACGGGGATGTTTCATGGTTACGCAGGCGACTTTCGAAAAGCTGCCGCGTACGAGGAGCGGGCGCAGCGATTGAGCCCCCTCAGTATCAACCAGTCCTTGGTGGACGAAGCGCGGGCGAGGTTTCATCTGGGAGATTTCGCCGCTGCCCGCGATATCTGTCGGCGGGTTCTGGGAAGTCAGGGGCGGTGGCTCACCGCGAAGACAACGCTGATTGCAGCCCTTTGGAAGCTCGGAAATAGGGAAGAAGCTCGATCGATCGCCGCTGACCTGCTTCTTGAGCATCCAAAATTTTCGGTGGGCCGTTGGGCAAGCGGGCTTCCGTACAAGCGTCAGGAAGACCTTGAGGCGCTCGTCGGCCCGCTGAGATTGGCTGAATTACCCGAATGACCGAGCATCGCCGTCTTGCCGCGATCGTGTCGGCCGACGTCGCGGGTTACTCGCGACTGATGGGCCGGGACGAGAGCGGCACGCTGGCGGCGATGAAGGCCATTCGGCAAGACGTCGTCGAGCCGGCTATCGCCAGCCACGGCGGTCGCATCGTCAAGACAACCGGCGACGGTCTGCTGCTCGAGTTCCAGAGCGTGGTCAACGCCGTGCGTTGTGCCGTAGAGGTGCAGACGGCGATGGCCGATCGCACCGCCGGTATAGCCGAGGATCGGCGCATTGCTTTCCGTATCGGCATCAATCTCGGCGACATCATCGTCGAGGGCGATGACATCTTCGGCGACGGCGTGAACGTCGCTGCCCGCCTCGAGGAGATCGCGCCACCCGGAGGGGTTTGCATTTCGAGCCGAGTACATGACGATGTGCGCGACCGTCTCGACACCGCGTTTAACGACGGCGGCACGCAGACGCTAAAGAACATTATCCGACCGGTTCAGGTCTGGCGGTGGGAGCCAGGAGCGGCGGTAGCGACTGCGCCATCTATGGTGCCAACACCCCTTCCGATGCCCGATAAACCATCGATAGCCGTGCTGCCATTTCAAAACATGAGCGGTGATCCCGAACAGGAATATTTCGCTGATGGAATGGTCGAGGAAATCATTGCGGCATTGTCACGCGTTCAATGGCTCTTCGTCATCTCGCGGAACTCGACCTTCACTTACAAGGACCGCCACGTGGATATCAAGCAGGTAGGTCGCGACCTAGGCGTTCGCTACGTCCTGGAAGGCAGCGTGCGAAAGGCCGGCCAGCGTATTCGCATCAACGGCCAACTGATCGACGCTGCCAGCGGTATGCACCTCTGGGCCGAACGGTTCGAGGGCGCTCTCGATGACGTTTTTGCTCTTCAGGACCGGGTCACGGCGAGCGTTGTCGGCGCAATTGCACCCAAGCTGGAGTTTGCAGAAATCGAACGCACCAAGCGCAAGCCGACCGAAAGCCTGACTGCTTACGACTTTTACCTGCGTGGCTTAGCGAACATGCATCAGGATAACACGAGGGAGGCCACCGATATGGCTTTGGAAATGTTAAGCCGTTCGATAGAGATCGACCATGATTTCGCGTCCGCTCTCGGACTTGCCGCGCGCTGCTATGCTCGGCGGAAGGCCAATGGCTGGATGGTTGATCGGGCACTCGAGCGCGCCGAGGGAGAGCGCCTCGCGCGTCGTGCGAGCGTGCTGGCCAAGGACGACGCAGTAGCTCTTTGTTCAGCGGGGTTCGCGTTAGCAATGCTCGCGGGTGAAACCGAGAACGGTGCGGAATTAATTGATAGAGCACTTGCCATCGATCCGAACATGGCTCGGGGCTGGCATGACAGCGGGTTAGTTCGCCTTTGGTTAGGCCAACCTGACGTGGCGCTCGAGCACAACAGCCGGGCGATCCGGTTAAGCCCTCTCGACCCCCTCATCGGGCAAATGCAGACCGGTGTTGCACACGCCCATTTTGTCGAGGGCCGATACGAGGAAGCGTCGCTTTGGACCGGCCGGGCGATGCGAAGCCGCCCAAATTGGCTACCCAGCATGATATTGGCTACCGCGAACGCTGCTCTAAGTGGAAAGTTGGAGGATGCGCAAAATCTCGCAGGTCGTCTTCACAGCCTCGATCCGACATTCCGCATTTCAAGTCTCAGGGAGCGCCTGCCGTTTAGCCGCCCAGAGTATCTTGCGCCATACGAAGAAGGCCTGCGGTTAGCCGGGCTGCCAGAATGACCGAGCACGCCGCCTTCTGTCATCCAAGCAGGAGAGGAGCATGACCGGCGATCCGCTCGGCTGGCTTGATTACGTGCGCGTTGGCAGTGATCGTGCGGCCGGCGCGGAGATACTGCTGTGCTTTGAGCGGACCATGCTCTCCGACGATCGCCTGCCCGAGGACTACCGCCGCCAGGTGCGCGAGCATATCTGGCGGCATATCAACGGGAGCCACCGCCACTTCGATGCTGGGCCACTCGGACGCGGCGAAAGGAATAGATAATCATCTGCGCCCCGCCTTGATCGCCCCCGGCCATAGGGCCAGGGGTCTATTGTGCGAACTTGAGGAGGTTGTGGCCGCCGGCGCCCGCCAGCTTGGGTAACCGGATTGGCGTTCTCTTGGCCCTTGATCTCCACAGGTCAGTAAGGCCACCGCTTCCTCGGCAAGGAGTTTACGGCCGAACCGTCAGCACCGCGAGGATCTAGGCGCAAGTTGTGTTCGCCGCTCGGGCTAACCAGTGTCTGCCTAGCCGGCTACTCGATTGTCCGCGGTATTGAGGCTTGGATGTCGGCAAAGGCTGCGTCGTCACAGCCGAGCATCTTTGTGATCTAGGTGCCGCTCGCGGTACCTGCGATACCTAGGGCCGATTCGGACTGAATAGGTGTCAATAGCAGTGCTGCTGCTTAACGTCGTGCTTTTCTTTCCCTGCACCGATTGGCCCCCCTTGCCGAAGAGTTAGTACCGTAAAAACCTTGTCACGATGCGAGCAGTGCATCGATCGTCGCCTGCTCGAAGGCGGCCGCGGGTAGCCTCTCCGGTCCCACAATAGACGCCAGGACCGGCGACAGCATTTTGTCGACGCGCATCCGGCGGCCGGCGCGCTGACGGCGCATCCGCGCTTCCTCGCCAAATTCCGAGCGCAGCGTCACCGCCAACCGTGCCGTGATCCGCAGTCGCCGCATACGTTCAAGCCGTTCCTCGACGTAAGGGCGGAACGCTTCCTGGTTCCACTGGTCGGCCAGAATGATTTCACTGACCAAGCGAATGTCACGCAGGGCAATCGAAAGTCCCTGGCCGATGATAGGATCGTTGTGGCCGGCCGCGTCGCCGATAAGCACCACGCCGGCCGCAGTCGGATCCTCAGTCCAGCGGTCTTCGTTGGAGAACGCGTTGAAGGGGCCGATTGGTTGAGCCCGTGAGATAGCGTCGGCGTAGGGCAGGCAAGTGAGACCGGCGAAAGCAGCGATCACGTTCTCTTGGCGCTGCGACCCGGAATAGGGCGCCTTGTCGGCGAAGTCGTAGCAGAGATAGAGGCGAACTCGGTCGCCGCCCTGAGGAAACACCAGGAAGTGCATCCGGCCCTCGGTACCGATGACCTGCAAGTCTTGCGGCCACTCGGGCACCCGCTGGACGAGCATACCGCCAATCAGCATGCGCGGCGGATCGGCCAGGACCTTCAGACCGAGCTGGCGGCGTACCTGGGAATTGCGGCCGTCAGCGCCAATCACGAGCCGCGGCCGCCATTCTGCTGCAACGCCGTCGCGGCTGAAGGAAACAGTAGGCGGGGATCCAGCCAATAGGTCGATCTTCTCGACGCCGCGGAGGACGGTAGCACCGGCCGCCTCGGCCACCGCCGCCAGGGCCGCGCACATAGCGGGGTGACTCATGCAGAACGGGCCGGGCACGTCGGGCAGGATAGCCGAGAGGTCGAGGGCGAAAGGAAGCGCCGAGTCGCCCGGTGTGTTCTCGTCATAGGGGATACTGCGTTTAGTGAAGATGCCGCCGGCTTCAGCGAGCGTCTCGAGCAGGCCAAGTCGCTTCAACTCGGCGACACCCCACGGGGCCATGAATTCGCCACGCACGCGGTCAAGGGGTACCGGATCACGTTCAAGGACGGCGACGGCAATGCCGCTACGCGCCAGCACCGCGGCCAGGGCACCGCCAGCGATGCCTCCGCCGACGATGACGACGTCGTACATCTCGGGCATGACGTTCACCCCTTCAAGTTGTGGGACAGACGGTGGACCTCAGGCCGGCCATGACGCATTCTTATTCCTACACGACCGGGGCCATCAAGAACCAGGCCGGGACAAGCGATGACACAACCAACTCACCGTACGATCAACACCAACGGCATCCAAATGCACATCGCCGAGCAGGGATCCGGACCACTCGTGCTAATGTGCCATGGCTTTCCTGAGTCCTGGTACTCGTGGCGGCATCAGCTTACGGCCCTGGCCGAGGCCGGCTACCACGCCGTCGCGCCCGACATGCGCGGTTACGGGCAGAGCGAGCAGCCGGAAGGCATCGACCAGTACACACTGCTTCATCTCGCGGGCGACATGGTGGGCGTGCTCGATGCGCTGCACGCCGAGACGGCGGTGATCGCTGGCCACGACTGGGGTGCGCCGGTCGCCTGGCATTGTGCTCTGATGCGGCCCGATCGCTTTCGCGCGGTGATTGGACTGAGCGTGCCCTATCGCAGCCGTGGTCCGGTGCGACCGACGACGGTGATGCCCCAGACCGAGACGGCTTTGTTCTACCAACTCTACTTTCAGACGCCGGCCGTTGCCGAAGCGGAACTGGAACGCGATCCCAAGACCACGGTCCGTCGTGTGTTGTACGCGGCCTCCGGTGATGCGACCCGCGGTGCGGGCGGTGCGTTCGAGGCTGGATCCGGCGTCGGCATGGTGGATCGGAAAAGCGGCCTGCTCGGAGGCATGGCGGATCCGCCCGAGTTGCCGCACTGGCTGACTGCCGCCGATCTGGACTTTTACGCTTCAGAGTTCGCCCGTAGCGGATTCCGGGGCGGCCTGAACTGGTACCGGAACATAGATCGCAACTGGGAGCTGCTCGCGCCTTACTCAGGCGCGAAAGTGGCGGTGCCGGCTCTCTACGTCGCGGGCGATCGCGATCTGGTAGTGAAGTTTCCCGGCGCTGAACAAACGCTGGCGAACCTCGCGAAGACCGTACCGCAACTTCGCAAGCAGATCATGCTGTCGGGTTGCGGTCATTGGACCCAGCAGGAGCGTCCCAAGGAGGTGAATGCCGCGATGATTGAATTCCTGAAGTCGCTATGAGGGGCGGTTGCGCCGAAGAGAAGGGGGGTGCCGTGGTCACGACCGGATCGTTGGCATTTGAGAGGGCTGCAACTCAATGGACGTCATAAGGAACTGGAGATGTAAGCTAGCCGACAAATGCTTGCGGCACGGCGATCACGCTCTGATGGCATGGGCGGTTACGACATCCGCGTCGAGCCGAAGGGCAACGCGATCATTCTCACGACGGAGGCACTCAGGCCCGGCAAAGATCGATCCGTTGATGGCGGCCTTCAATGCCATCGCGCTGAAGTCCACAAATCCGTGGTCTCACCAAGCGCAGATATTTGTGATTTAGGGTACCCTGCAGATCGGTTTACAATTCTTCCGAGACTTTCGAAAGGTCTCCGTAAGGCTTGCCCTTCATAATCTGAGCGGGCCACTCTCCTCCCTGAAGCAACCTGAAGTGGCCCGTTCTACGGCGCGGGCGACAAACCTGCGCCGTCCTTTTGTCGGGTTTACAGCAAATGCAGGAGGGGTGTGAACTGCAGGAGGCGACGCGGTCCGCTGATAGCCGAGGTCACGTTGCTTAACCTACTACCACTTCACTGATCTGGATGATCGGAGGCTGGTCAGTGTAATTCGGGATGTCCCCCATGATCTCCTGCGCGTGCGGTCCGAATCCGGCCTGAAACGCCTCAATCGAGTCGCAGAAGATGTGGCACATTCCAACGTATGTCGCTGGTTCGCCAGGCGCACCACCGGCGAGGCCCTTGTCAACTGTGTAGTGCTTGCAGGCATCGCCTAACCGAGCTTTGACGAGCGGCATGTGTTTGTCCCGATAGTATTCGTGATCGAAGCGCGCTCCGGGCGTGTTTGAATACATAACACTTACCTTGATCATAGCTCATCTCCCTTGACGGCTTGTCTGACACAATGCGCGGGTCGGATTAGTCCTTTTCGGGGGCGGGTGCCTCAATGGGCTCCTTATAGCCGACGTCGTCTTTTGCTCCCTGCAGTAAGGCGAGGAGGTGCATCGCGTCGATGAAGGGAACCTCAAGCTGGTACCACTTACTGCCGTTGCTACGGTCGGAATATTCGATGGTCAGTGATTTCGGCACACGCGGACCACCTTCTGGTAGGTGGACGGCCCGAATTCGTCCAACGGGCGGCAATCGGTTAACGCTCATACGGGTGCCCCTGTTCTGATCATGGCCTTCGAGTAAAGCGCGCTTGTCAGGCCATGGCGAGGGCGTTGTAAAATAGATGCGTAGGCCATGGGAGACGGGGATTTAGACCTGCCGCTCCTCAGGGCTTGCGCTGTTTGCGCGTTGCACTGTTCCGGCGAGATCGTAAGAAAATCGGGCCCATTACAGGTGACCGCACGCTATGCCATCACCATCACTAAGCAGGCTTCGGGGACTGCCAAGATCGATCCGCGCATGGCCGCGTTCAACGCGGTCGCTTGGATGTCGGCAAACCCTGCAACGTCCCAACCCATCATCTTTGTCATTAGCCACGCCGTGTTGGCCACTCGAGATGCAACCGGCCTTGGGAGCTTCATGACGGGCTAGGGGGCTGTCCGGCGACTAACCACAACAGGCTTTGCCTCTTAATGAGGTCATAGCTGGGAGCAAATCAACCGGATTGCTCGTTATGCTGTCGGCTGGTGGAGCGGCTATAACCGTTGACTTTTAAGAGGTTGCGGCCTCTACTTCTAGGGCACACTCATGGTCTGTCCGGCCGACAATCAGACGACGGATTGTTCAGGGGGCTCCAGATGGCGATCGATATCTTCGCAAAAATCGGCGACATCAAAGGTGAATCCCCCGATGACAAGCACAAGGGCGAAATCGAGGTCCTGTCTTATTCCTGGGGCGTCACAAATGCCGTGAGCACTACTCACGGCAGTGGAGGCGGCACGGGCAAAGCCACGTTCAAGGATCTTTCCATCGTTCACAGGATCGACAAGGCATCCCCGGTGCTGCTGCTGGCATGCGCGACGGGTGAACACATAAAGGAAGCAGCGATCACGCATCGGCGGGCAGGAAAAGGCCAGCAGGAGTTTCTCATTTTCAAGATGAATGATGTCATTGTAACTGGCGTCCTCGAAGGCGGCGGCAATGACGCGCCAGGATCTGAATCGGTGACCTTGGCGTTTGCCAAGGTCGACTTCGAGTACAGGGCGCAAAAAGTTGACGGGACCCTCGAGGCCGGTATTCACTTCAAGTTCGACATCAAAGGTAACAAGGAAGGTTAGCAGCCCGACGGGAGAGCGAAGCCTCACTGGGACAGTTCATGGAACAGTCAGCAACTCTGACGCGGGAACTGACTCTCGATGAAGCGGTGGCGTTCGCCATCTTCCTGCAAAAGAACCAACATTTCGCCGAAGCTCACGAACTGTACCGCCGCGTCCTCGAGGTTTCGCCCGATCATCCCCGCGCGCTGCACTACGCGGGTGTGATGGCGCATCAGCAAGGGAAGGTCCGCGAAGCGATCGAGCTTATCGAGCGAAGCCTCACGCTGGTGCCCGATGAGGCGGATTGGCACAGCAATCTTGGCATCGTATTGCAATCGGACACCAAGCTGGACCTGGCGATCGCCGCCTACCGGCGTGCGATCGCAGTCGATCCAGGCCACGCGAATGCCCATAGCAATCTTGGCGTACTGTTGCGGGCGACCGGACAGCCTGTCGAGGCGGAGGCCGCGTACCGCGCGGCGATAAACCTCAATCCTGAACACATCGACGCGTACGCAAACTTGGGCATTCTACTCGATGGTCTAAAACGCACCAAGGAGGCCGTTGCGTGCTACTGCAAAGTGATCACGCTAAGGCCGAAACACCGCGAAGCACGGAAGCAACTGGCGGTGGCGCACTGCGCGCTGGGCGACGTCGCGGAAGCAGTCAGAATCTTTGAGGAGTGGCTTCAAGAAGAGCCGGAAGATCCCATTGCGCAGCACATGCTGGCGGCCTGCACCGGGCGCGGAGTGCCCGAACGCGCATCGAATTTATTCGTCGAGACCACTTTCGACAGTTTTGCGTCGAGCTTCGAATCTAAGCTCGAGAAGCTGTCGTACCGTGCGCCGGCGCTGGTGGCGGCAATGCTTGAGAATTCCGGTCTCGAGCCGCTGAACGGCGTCGACGTCTTGGACGCCGGATGTGGAACGGGATTGTGCGGCACTCTTGTTGCACCTTTTGGACGCCGGCTGGTCGGTGTCGATCTCTCGGAGAAAATGCTGGCGCAAGCCCGGGATAAGAAGGTCTACCACGAGCTGGTGAAGGGCGAGCTCACGGAATACTTGCGCGCTGCCAGCGATGCCTTCGACCTAATCGTGTCGGCCGACGCGCTGGTATATTTTGGCGACTTGAAGGGTGTGGTCGAGGCGGCCGAAGCGGCACTGCGGCCGAATGGCCTGTTCGTGTTCACGCTCGAACACGCGGTCGGAGATGTCGCCGGTATCGGGTACCGTTTGGAACTGCACGGCCGTTACAGTCATTCTCGCGCCTACGTCGAGCAATTACTCATGTCCTCCGACCTGCAGCCGACGATTGTCCAGGCCGAATTGCGTATGGAGGCAGGTGCGCCAGTTCCTGGGTTGGTAATTCGTGCAACAAAACCTCGACCGTTCGTGCACGCCGGTTAAGCTCGTCATGCCTCCACCACACTCCCTCCCTTACTGTCCGCAACATGGGGGCTATCGACAGGACCGAAATCGGCCGAGGGCAGGGCGCGGATCTGCAGCTCAGCGGGCACGCTGGGCGGCCTGGCGCGAGAGAGACGGCCAAGCTCTTGCTTTAGTGGCTCTCCACCAAGCGGCGGCCTCCATCGGTCAGGCAGATGCTGTACCCGTGCTCGATGATCACCCAGCCGCGCGCGACTGGAGTTGGAACACCTCTTTAAATAGTTCCTTGACCGCTTGATGGGCTTCCTGGGTGGCGAGTGGATCGTGGCCGGTGTGCGGGCCGTCACGGTCCCATGACGCGCACGCACGGCGCCATTGAGCGGATAACGGCTTGGCTACTCGCTGGGCGGTTGCCGAAGCTTTGTCGTCCTTCTGGGGACGAACGTTACCTGCAATCGCGTTGTATCCTTGGGGGGCTCCATTTCCCCAAACCGTAAGCCCAGAGGCGATCGCGTCCGCTTTCAAATCTTCCAACGCGGCCCCTGCCGATAACGGGCGGCCATCGCCCAACAGCCCGTTCGCAGACGCGCAAGCGCCTCGACGTGTAGCTCACGCCGTCCTATGGGCAGCTTGCCTTCGGAGTCTGATTATTCAACCGCACCAGTGTGTCGATCTGCGCACACAGCTGTGTATACAGCGCCTCGTGAGCCGGCTTCGTCTGGTGCGACAGCACCACCATCACATACCGCACGCTGCTGTCCTGTATCCAGGCGCAATCGTGGATCCAGCCGTTGTACCAGCCACACTTCGACGCCACGACCGGCAGCGAGGGGAACAGCCGCGTGACGCACCCGCCCCGCAGGGCGTTCTTGATGTCCGTGGAGGACGCCGTGTCCACGAGGCGGCCCTGCGCCAGCAAAGTAAAGTACGTCGCCGCGGAAAGCGCCGTCGCGTTGTGCACCCAAGGTGACTTCACCGGGCTCGCCCACGTCCCCTTGTTGCAGTACGACGCCCGCAGCCACAGCCCGTTCCTCATCGGATGGTACAGGCCCGACTGCCACGTAACCGACCCGATGAATGGCATGCTGACCTTTGCGATCAGGGTCCCCGCCGGGCAGTTGTGGGAGATGTTAGCGAAAGTGTCCCGCGCGGCCGGGGTGAAATCGAGAGCCGACGGAGGCGTCCACTTGGCGATGTCGAAGAGCCAGACCAAGTCGGGCAGACCTGTCTTGTAGCCCTTCGCATTCCACTCGGCGATTGCGGCCGCTTCGAGCTGCTTGCCGTCCGGCGGCGACTTTCGGGAGATCAGGTCGCGCAGGTCAGAGCGGAGCTGGAACGCCGCATACAAGGCAAGGATCTTGGGCACGCTCGCGCCGTACATATCCACCGGCGCGCCCCAGGCCGCGAATTCGGGCGCGCTCCGCTTCGCGCCCGTCAGGTCGACCACCGCCACATGTGCCACGTCGTCCGGATGGGGCGAGGTCTGGCCCGCTCTGCTCAGAAATCCGCCAAATGAGCTCTTCATCATTGCATCGAGACAGGTCTGCAAACCCGTCGGGCTGCTGTCGAGCTTCAGCACGCCGGCGGAGTCGTAGAACTGCGGATTGAGATCCGCCGCTACCAGCTTCGTCGATGCGCCGATGGAGAACGTGCCCGGGCGAGCCGGGTCCGGCGCCTTCGGGATGTGCACGTGATCGAGCAGCGCGAGCCCCTTGGGCGCGACGTCCTCTTCCAACTCGCCCTCTACCGTCTCGCGCAACATGATGTCCCCGGCGGCCTCGAGCTCATGGCCTTCGCTCTGGTCGCCTTCGAACTCGGTTTCCGCTTCGCTTTCGCTCCGCCGTTCCGCGCGAAGCATCCACCCGTTCAACTCCGTCACCATTTCCCAGCTCAGCGGGTAGATCCGGTTGAAGGTTCCGCGTGAAGCCACGAGCCCGACGATGTTTCTCACGCCGTTTCGCTCGATCCAGGCGGGCGACCCGCTCTGACCCTCGATCAGCGCGCCCGTGTAGTGGATCGCGGCCGCCCCGCCGACCGAGCGCGACATCGTTCCGGTCACGACCCACATCTGGTTCCCGCCCTTGTCCCGCGGATACCCGGCGGTCATCGCGACCTGGCCGTTCAAGGTCGCCGGATCTACCGGCTCCGCCGTCGTTCCTGCCCCGCACGTCGAGCTTCCCCAGTAGCAAAGCCTGGCCCCGCCCAGCTCCTTGAACGTGCGGTCGGCCACCGGGCTGTTGAGCGTCAGGATGGAGTAGTCGAATGCCTGTTTGTCATCCTTGTACAGCGTCGAGATGTCGATCCGGGAAACGGCGATTCTGTCGAGGAAGTTGGTGCCATCCTGGGCCAGGGTCACTTCCACCGAATATTCGCCCGCAGACTGCTTGGCTTTCCACACGACGTGCGCCGCGGTCAGAACGTGCACGTCGGAAATGAGGACCCCGCTCCCATGCGACTCCTCAGCCCCGCGCCTCCGCAGCGAAACCCTCGCCATCCAGCGGAACGGAATGGCGAACTGGTCGCTCACCCTTGTCCTCGTCGGGGACGTCGCCTGCTCTTCGAATCCCGGGTCCGGCTCCGCGTAAGGCGTCGGTTGGGCCGCCGATCCGGGCAGGTCGGCGAATAGGGAAGAGCTTGGGCGCAGGATCAGGCTGTTTGGCGGCACGCGACCGCGGCCGTCCAGCCAACGACGGGCGTAGCGCCGGGACCGATCGTGCGGGAACGTCCCGGCCTCGATGACTGTGCCGTACTGACCCGGTGCCGTGCTCTCGGCGGTGATGCCGTCCGCGGCAAGCGCGGATGCCGTCCGCAGATCGCCCGAGGCGAGCACCATCACATGGCCGATGTCACCGGTCCCCGGTGTGGCGCGCAGCATCACGTCGCCGGGACGAAGCGGCTGATCGGGCTGCTCGAAGGGACGCGCCACGATCTCCAGGATCCGGCGCATGCGCTCGCTGGCATGACCACGGCGGAGGAAGTCCTGAAAAAGCTGGGCTGGAGACATGCCGAACGGCGCTTCGGGGTCGATCTCCTGCAGCAGGCCTTGCAGGAACCACGTTTCGGAGTCGCGGCTTCCTGCCGTGATCGACTGCAGGACCTGTTCTGCCCGGTCGAGATTGTAACTCATGACGTCACCTCTTCCCTCGCAAGCGCTCGGTCCCGCTGGGCGAGCGGCGCGACGTTTGTCAGCCGGCGCGGTCGCCTTGCACGACGAGACGTGGCCGGCCCTTCTGCCACGGCGAGTCGATGGGCTCGCCATCCCTCAGGTACGCCGCCCCCGACGTGTACAGATGGACGTACTCGTCGGCGCCCGAGAGGTATGTCACTTGCACGTTGACCTCCGGCGCCATCGAGACCTCGACGAGGGCCGCGGCGTTCTGGAAGAGAGCGAGGGCAGGCGTGTTCGTTCCCCGCTTGAACATGAAGCCGGGGACCAGGCGGCGCTTGCCGATGTTGAACGACTGGTTGCCCAACTGCTGGGCCAGCCATTTGTCGAACGAAGACCGGATCGTCGTCTGGAAGCCCGAGCAGGTGACCTGCAGCAGTTCGGGCTGCGGCCGCCCCCGCTCGGCGAGATTGGCCGTCATGCAGTAGTTGTGGTGCACATCGCCCGACACCAGGACGAGCGTCTTGGTCCGACTGCCGGCCTGCCGCATGGCCGCGACGACGTCCCACAGATCGCGCCAGCTCCTGTCACGGATCATATGCTCGAGGTCTTTGGCCCTGCGGAAGATGCGCAGCAGCGCGTTGGAAGCCGAGGTGAGAAGCGTCGTGCTGGCCGCGGCCGAGATGAGAGCCGGCAGTTCGGGCAGGCCCAACGCCGCGCGGCGGGCCTGATCCCAGGCCTGCGCAGTCGTCTCCGGCCGGGTCATGATCCCCATGACCTTGTCCTGGATGAGGAACGGCGTCGACAGCCCGAGGAACGCCACGCTTGGCCCGCCTGGTTTCACCAGGACCCGCCGCATCCACTCGAGTTGGGTCGAGTCGATGGTTTGCGACAAAGGACGCTTTTTAGGATCGTCCTGGTCGATGGCCCGCAGGTTTTCGTCCGTGCTGACCATGAACTTCCGGGTCCGGCAATCCGGCACCAGGAAGGGCGGATCGAACGGCAGCTGGTAGTGCCAGTCGAGGCCAAGCCCGGTCTGGAACGTCGCGTTCTCGGCACTCGACGGTACCTGCATGAAACAGGCGGCATGAATGGACCGGCGCAAGTCCGGCAACGCATCGCGACCGGTCCGCTGCGCATCGAGGAGCGACTTGACCCGGGGATCGTCGCTGCGCCATTGCGAGGGCGCCTTGTTGCACCATCCCTGGTACATCCAGTACGCCACGAGGCCGTCCGTCAGGGTCTTGGGCCATAGCCGGAAGGCATCCTTGCTGTTGTGCAGCATGCGCACCCAGGAGACGCCGAAGTTCCAGTCGTCGGTCACCTCGTGATCGTCGAGCATCATGAATGTCGGGATATGCGACAACAGCTGGCGAACCTCGGGCGAGCCCGCCCAGGCACGCTCGTGCATGTAGGCGTACTCGGCGAAGTCGCCGGCGTGGCGGCCCTCCCCGGCGGGAGAGTGGCCGCGAAAGGTCGGCTGCACGAAGGCCATGTTCGAGCTGTCGATGACCCGGGGCAGCAGGGCTTCGAAGATCGGCAGGTCCCAGAGCAGGAAGTTGTGCGCGAGGAAGCGGCGCACCATCGGATTGCGGCTGAGGCCGGCATCGGAACCTGCCGTCCAGTGAGGCAGGAAAGCGCGATAGGAGCCGCTCCTGAGGTTCAGCGTCTCCACCGTGTGCAAAAGCCCGCGCGCCTCGTCGTAGACCTTCTGGTCCGTGATCTTGCCGCCCAGCGAGAAGACCAGCATGCGCATGAGCAGGTAGGACAGCTCGCGCTCTTCCTTTTCGGTCAACGCGGACTTGGCGTAGCGAAGGTAGAAATCCCTGATCTCCGGAAATCTCCGATCGAGCTCGCCCAGTTTCTTGAAGTCCGCTTTGACGCGGTCGAGAAGCGCCTTGTCGGGCTCGCGGTACGCCTTGAAGCGGTGGGCGAACCGCCCGGCCCACGCGCCGTCGACCAGCTTGTTGCGCACATCGGGTGCGGCATCGATCGGACCGGGAACGCGCGCGCCGAAGCGGCCCTGGACCAGCATCGCGCCATGGTCGTCGCCGATTTCGTCGGCGTAGATCTGATCGCCGCTCAGGAAGAGGAAATCGGGCCACTTCTGCCGGCTGTTGCGGTTGGCGATCAGCCAGCGTCCGAGGCCGACCATCATGTCGGGACCCCAGTCCTTGCCGCCGCTGAGATCGCCCGGATACCAGCGGCACGAGCCCGTCGCGAAACGCAGGCGCCGCTCGTACGTCCGACGCAAGGTGCGAAAGGCCAACCACTCGCTGTCGTCGAGCGACACCGGCTTCAGCTGTGCTTTGGTGGCCGCCACGACGGGACCGGTGAGCGCGGGAAAGACGTCGTTGATCGCCTGGGACGCCATTGGAATGGCTCCCGACCCTGGCAGCGGCGCGAGCTCCAGCGTGTAGCTGTAGAAGGTCTCCGGCTGCAGGCCGATGATCTCGACAGCCGCGAAGTAGCGTCCGCCGACGCGGACCGTCGAGGCGCAATGAGGAGAGGGGGAACCACCGCTCGCGGCCTTGCACGTCATGCGGACCATCGCCGGCGTCACCGTCTCGAGCCAGACCACCGCGCGCTCATGGTCGGCGTAGCGCAACAACGGGCCGGCGCGCAGGCGCGTCGGATGGGCGACCAGCCGTATGCTTTCGGTTCCGGCGCGCGCCGCCTTCGTGAGCCGCAGCGGGCGGCGCACGAGGTGTTCGTGCTGCAGGAACCGGTCGACGCGCCGTCCCTTCGCGGTCTGGGCGAGGTCGATGCCGGCGGCAAGGTCCAGCTCTCGTCGATAGTGCGGCCAAAACTTGGCATCCGGCTGATCGTCGTCGCGCACCAGCGTCCAGTCGAACCATGTGCCGCCGTACTCGATGGCGCTGTCGTCAGGATCGATATAGGCGCCGGAGTGGATCGCGCAGGCGCGGTCGCCCACCTCGAACACGAAGGGTTGTGCCGGGTCGATCGACTTCAGCACGGCCAGGCCATTGCCGCCTGCGGCGAAGGTGCCGGCCTCGCGAGTCGTTCCCTGAGTGGCGACATAGCGTCCGTTGACCAGCGCCTGACCCTTTTCGTCGACGACGACAATGCGAACATCAACCATCTGCGCCTCCTCGATGGTGGACACCTCGGCGCTGGCGAACTCGGCAGAGCTGATCCACTGCGTCGCCTCGGCAGGTTCCGGCTTCGCCCACGTCAGCATTGCCCGGAGGGCCGCCGCTGCGTCGAGGCGTCCCCAGGCGCAGCAGTCGCCATCGTCGCCCCGAAGGTGCGGCGTCGCGCTGCGCTTCAGGCAGTCGCGAATGACGTCGATGGAGACCGGGCGACCGCCGGCCGCCTCGAACAGGGCCGCCACGACTCCGGTGACGTGGGGGGCCGCCATCGAGGTGCCGGAGCGTTCGACCAGCAGGCCTTCCTGCCGCACGGCGCCGCGCGGGATCGATCGGGCGGCCAGCACGTCCACGCCCGGCGCCAGCAGCTCGGGCTTGTCGCGCCGCTCGTCGCGCGTGGGACCGCAGCTGCTGAACGGCGCGACCGGCGCGTCTCCCGCATGGCCGTCGTAGGCCCCCACCGTGATGACCAGCGGCGACGTCGCAATGGTGCCGAGCGTGTAAGCCTGCGAGGCGATGCCGGGGTCGAACCTCGACTGGGCGCCGGGCTTCGCCAGGTCCCTTTCGATCCAGGCGTGATATCGGCCGTTGATCACATAGTCGCCGGTGAGGCGCAGCGTCCAGGTGCCGGGCGGGGCGTTGGCGTAAAGGAAGATCTCGACGTGGTTGTCGCCGTTGTTGGGATCGTTCTTGCGGTGATAGATGCGGCCTACCAGGGCGCCGCCGTTCGTGATCTCCGCCACCTCGCCCAGCCTGACCCGGAGAACATCCGTGCCCTCCGGCGGGCGCAGCTCGACGATGAAACGGTCCTTGCCGGAATACCAGGCGTCGAGCCCGTTCGGTGTCGTGTCCGCCGCGTCGATGATCCAGCTGACGTCGCGATGTTCGCCGTCTTCCAGGCGGCCGTGCACCGCGAGATCGGCCGAGCGATAGTTGCCGCCCGATTGGCAGATCGCGCCTCCGTCACGGGCGCGCAGCAGCTCGTGCATGCCCTGTTCGACCAGGCTCGTGCCATCGTGGCTGCCGGCGGTGCTGCCGACCGACAGGTTCACGACCCACGGACGGCCGTGGGCCGTCTCATTGACCCAGTCCAGTGCCTCCAGGAGGCGCACTGAGTCTCCCAGGTTCTCTGACGTGCCGAGGCGGCGCGTCGACAGGTGGACGAAGATCAACCTGGCCTCGCAGGCAGCACCCGGGCGCGAACCGGCGGCCCGTCCGTTGCCGGCGGCGATGTCCAGGGTGTGGGTCCCGTGGCTGCCCCTGCCGCTGTCGCTCGGTTGCGGGCCGTAGCCCAGCGCCCGATACGGATCGGGTGCCGCCAGGGCCGCGTTGATCTCGGCGGGCGTGTACTGACGTCCATAGCCGAACCGGTTGGGATGCGCCGCATCGTAGGCGGCGCCCTGGTCCCAGAAGGCCAGCAGCCGCGTCGTGCCGTCGGGATTGAGGAAGTTGGGATGGGCGAAGTCGAGTCCGAAATCTAAGGCCGCGACGATGCAGCCGCGACCCTTGAAGGGCAGGGGCTCGGTGCTCGCTCTTCTTAAGCTTTGGATGCCGAACGGAACGGCGCTGCGCACGCCGTCGTCGTGAAGGCCGAGCGGGCGGCTCGCCTTGAAGCTGATGACGTTGGGATGCTGGCGGATCGTCCAGGTCAGCGACGCGGCGAAGCGGCCGGTGCAGATGCGGTGGAAGCGCGACACAACCCGGAAGTCCGGCGGCACCTGCGACGGATCTTCCAGGCGGATGATGCCTTCCAGCATCATGTCGGCCGGCGCGGCCTCGACCGCCTCGGCCAGCGCGGGATCGAGGTTGGTGGTCGCGAACAGGCGCTCGGTCGTGCTGGTGCTCATCGGACGAACGATCCCCCGCGAGCGCCATCGATGCGGCCTGCCCCGATGGCGCAAGAGATTCGGGTAGCTTGCGGTTCCCTATGCCACCAACGCCCCGTTCGACGGTTGGGGAACAGCCGTCAACCTGTTGCTGACGAAATCCCTGGAGAGCACGAACCACTTCTGGGCCTTCATGTCGTAGACGAGATCGCCATCGGCGGCACCAGGGCTCGCTGCCACCCGGGCGCGTCCGTCCTCATCGGACACCACGGTGTGTCTGGACACCGACGAGGACGGCGTGAACGAAGCCACCGTGAAGCCCGCGATCTGGACGGCCGCGAAGGCATCGGCAGCGATGCCTATGCCGCTGCGGTGGTACTGGCCGGTGACCAGCATCTTGGCGCCTGTTGCGGCAAGCTGCGAAACCGACGACAGGGTCGCCATCTGCGCCGTGCTCTGCTCGGACCACTTGTTGAGCAGGGAATCGGACCCTGTTGTCGCTTGCTGTGCCTTGAAAAGGCTGAAGGCGGTGAGCCCGCCGCCGAGCAGCAAGGTCACGATGCCGGAGATCGCGCTGCCGTTCTTCAGCTGCGCGCGGTTCCGTGTCTCCAGGCGGTTGAGGCGCTCTTCCAGGGCGCGTCGCGCCACCTCCTGGCCGGCGAGGCCGCGATTGGTCTCGGCGGTCGTGGCGAGCCTCGCCGGGAAGGCGACATTGCGCGCCCGGCCGTCGGCATCGCGCATGGTCATTCCGCGCACGCCGCGGCCGGGACGATACCGGCCGTAGCGACGGCGCCGGCGCTGTTGCGTCCTCTCGCCGAGATCTTCCACGCTGTCGTCGGCCTCATCGAAGGCATCATCGGACTCCCAGGCTTCATCGGCTTCGTCGGCCTCGGCGCCCCAGCTCTCAACGATCATTTCTTCAGGCATGTCTCGTCCTCCTTCTCGCTCCGTTGGACTTCCTTGCACGCGTTCGATCGGGTGCACTCGTACGTGTTCGATCGAGTTCACCGAGCTGCAGCGGCACGCCGCGTGCGGCCAGGGGATTGACCACCTGCGCCTCCAGCAACGAGACGTCGGGCGGGTAGTAGGCGACCCGGCTCTGGCCCCAGCACTTCGGGCAACCGTCGACGCCCACCAGGCATTCGGGGCAGCAGCCCAGCGCGAGCGCCAGCGGCCGCATGCGATTGCGCAGGATCGACAGCACGGTTTCCTGCGCCTCCATGGCCAGGACACGCTCCTGCAGCTTTGCAAGACTGCTGCCGTTCAGCGGACTGTCGGCGGCGCCCGGAGACGCGCAAGGCGGTGCTGCGGGGTCGCTGCCTTGTTGAGGCGCGTTGCCGGGTGGATAGCCTGGCTGCATCACGCGGCTCATCACCTCGTCGCCGTACTTTTCGAGCAGGCCGCGGAACTGCTCGTCGACCAGCAGCCGCGACAGCAACGTCATCCCGGAGCGCTCCGCCCACTGCTGGACATAGGGGAAGAGAATCCGTGGCAGCATCTTTCCCATGGACTCCGACTGCATGATCCTCGCCTCTCTCCATCAGTAGAAGCGCACCGTCTCGCTGGCCTCGTCGATGCCTGGCGGCCACCCTTCCATCTGGCTCGCCTCGGCCTCGTCCGGCGTCCATCCCATCGGGGTGAAGAACTCGCCGGGATCGACGACGAACGGCACGGCGCGTTCCGACTGCAGCCGTGACAGGACGACGGCGGCCTGCTGGTCGAAGGAGGCGGGATCGGTTAGGTACTCGCCGCTGGCGTCCTGCAGGTAGCTCTCGTCCACGGCCGACTCCTGCTCGGGCAAGCCCTCGGAGGCATTCGCCAGCAGTTGCATCAGTAGGTTGTTGACCGCGCCGCGCGGCACGGTCGTGCCGGCCGCGGTGGTCACCTGTGGTGTTCCCGAACCGCCGAACACCTGGCTGACCAGCGCCTGTTGGACGGCCGGATTTTTCAGCAGGCCGAAGAATGTCGCGGCCGCGGACTGGCCGGTGGGCAGCGAAGACGCGGCCGGCGCGGGCGCAGGGGGCTGCGATGGCGCAGCGACTTGCGACGGTGCAGGTCCTGGCGCTTGTGCCGGCGCCGCGCGGGGCGCGGCGGAAGGGGCGGGCTTCGTGCCTCCGAGAGCCGACGACGCGACGCCGGCGCCCGCGCCGATCAGCGCTCCCCAGGGGCCGCCGACCGACGCTCCGGTCGTGGCGCCCTGCACGATCGAGGGGGCGGCGCGTTGCAAGGTGGGCGCCACCGCCGCTCCCACCGAGCGCAGCGTCTTCAAGAAGTCTTCGGTGACCGCCGAGGACATCTCGCCCACCGACGAGGCGACGACCTGCTCGAGGTGTTCGCGCGGCAAATCGGCATATTCGGGCCGCAGGCACATGCGCAGTCCGTCCAGGGCTTCCGGGGACAAGGGCATCGGTTCCTCCCGTCTCTACTCGAATCGTGCGCAGCCTAACGCCGGCCGCGCTCAGCGGGAATTCACCGAACCGCCTACAACCATCGATATGGGGGATGTAGAACTTCTGTTTGACGCTGCAGCGTCTGGACTAGACCTGCCGCAGGCCGAGATGCTGAGCGGCGGCCAGGGCTTCGGTGCGTGACGAAACCCTCAGCGTGCTGAAGATGCTGTGCAGGTGCTGCTTGACCGTGCTCTCCGAGATGTCGAGCTGGCGGGCGATCTTGCGGTTGTTGTAGCCCTTCTGGATCAGCTGCATCACTTCCAGCTGTCGGCCGGTCAGCCCCAGCTGGGTGGATGCAGCCGGTCGGTTCGTCGCCTCTGTACGCGGGACCAGGCGGTCATGCCCGAGGACCTCGTACGGGACGTAGAAGCCGCCGGCTTTCACCAGGTTTATCGCAGCGCCCATCACCTTCGGTGTCAGCGTTTTGGGCAGGTAGCCGATCGCGCCGGCCCTCAGCGCCGCGATGATCGTTCCGCGGCTGTCATCGGCCGATACGACCAGTACCGGAACGGTCGGGCATAGTCCGCGAAATTGCGTCAACGCTTCGATGCCCACGCAACCCTGAAGAGCCAGATCGAGAAGCGCCAAATCTAGTTTTCGGGTGTTGCGTATCACTGCGGTCGCGCCTTCCAGATCGCGCGCGGTTCGAAGCGTTACGGTGCCGAACACCGAACGCACAAGACCGCCCAGGACTTCGTGGACAAGAGGATGGCCGTCAATGATGAGCACGTCCATCGACGGGAAGCGCCCCCGCTATCGCCGCAAAATGCAGTGGCTGGCAGTGAACTGTGAGTCAGTGGGTCGTGGTGTCCAAGAAAACGCAGTTCTCCTGCCTGCCCGGGGCATCTTAGGCCCACAGGAGTGCGGACGGCAATGCATCGGATAGCATGGCGCTGGTTTCTTGATCTTCGCGGTCTTCCAACCGAACAGGACGCATTATCGAGCATGCACAAGATGCTGTCGGGCGTCTAACAACAGAAACTTCAGGTTGAGGTTAATATGCAGGATAGCATATCTGACGAGAAATTCGCTCTCGAAGTTTGAAAGCGCATTTTGCTTCAGGCACTCGTGAGGCATCTCTGTGACATCCGGACCGTCGCTCCAGCAGTCGGCATTCGGCGCCCGAGTATCCGATAGTCCGGTCACCGCAGGACGGGCGCATGAAAGAGCCTGAGGCAATCGCAATGATCAGGTCGCATGAGCTCCGGTTGAGCCCGACGCGCCATCCAGGACAGCAGAAGAACTCGAGATCTCATGCCAATTCAGTTGCCGGCATTAGCTGCAGCTATCCCATTTGCTTCAAAGCACAGTAGAGTTTGCTGACGGGCCGCGCAAAAAACGGAGAACGTTGGATCCGGGTTTCCAATCCTCCGCCATAGCCCTATGCGAACTGTCTCTCCGGCTTCGGCCAGGCCCGATATTTGCTATGCGACGGCACGCTTTTCTGCCGAGGCTCCTGACTGCCGCCTATGGGTCTCTCGCTGGAGCCGATTCTCTCTAAAACGCATGACGGCACTCTCCATGTTGTTTGGCTGAAGCTTCATCGCAATTGCGCTAACAACCTTTATTTGACAAGTCCTGCAGGTCAAATACGTAGCGACCAACCCCGCACGTAACAACGAAGCTCGCAGCCGCAGTCAAAGATTTGTTAGGATTCTTCGGCCCAGTCTTTTGCTGTGGTGCGATATTTCCGAGCACGTGGGAATGATGACCCGAACGACAACCGTCTCCGCGTCGGGTGGCGAGAGTCGGATAATTATAACGGGGTAGAATTTTTGAGAGCGAAGCTCATCTCCGATCCGATACACAACGTCAGCCAGATCGGATGGAAGGGCAAGCGGAGTTGAAGGCGAACCCACACTGTCTTCGGTTGGATCGAACCACCAATGCCCTTCGCGTCTGGCAGCCTCATAGCTCATGCCGACGAAGATGTCGTAACGCTCCAGATCTTCACGTCCACCGGAGATCAACACGGCACGGGTCTGTACCGCCTCCAGGATGGCATCCTCAATGGCCAGTAGTGGATCGACGTGAGCGCTTTGACCGCCAACCAATCTCATCGGGTTGTCGGATTCGCGATCATCGAGAAACGCGGCGAAGACATGAACACTTCCAATGGCGGGGATTTGCTTCACCTCGAGTTCGATACCGAGTGTCCTCAGCCTGTTCCTGAGGTCTTGTACGGTGCCCGATGGGAAGTCCCTGATATCGACAGTTCTCCCCAGTTGACCCAGCTCCGCCACTGCCATGGCATCTCGCTCAATGACCTCCAGGAGGCCATAGAACACCGCTTCGGTCGCATGCCCTCCTGACGCCAGCCCATTGCTTCGCCAGATCGCCGGGTTCGCCGCTCCCGATGGAGGTGTGAATGGACAAAGAACGTCATGCGCCGGAACCCATATGCGCTGGCCTTGCAACGTTGTTCCGGAGATCCATGCCAGCGGCTCATCTCCTGGATCGGTTACGCCCAACGGCAGCGGCATTACGGCTAGCGGGACGAACCACTCTCCCTTCTTTGCCAACTCTGACGGTCGTGCGATTCGCTGCTCGACGTCTGAACGTTCCGCCCAATACCGCTCCAGGAACTCCATGTATGCGCCAAGCAACGCGTGATCGTCATCCCACCCCTTGCCCGTGAGTACTGTCACGTTGCCCGGAATATCTAAGGCGTTCGGGCGGACAACCTGCCAGCACGGCGTCTCCAGGTCATCCAATCCGGCGATATCGGAGGGACGGACCGCACCCAGCAGCCGCGCCTCCCTTTCGGCAAGTGGCAGAAGGTCGGATGCCTTGTGATGGCGCCAGTTCCTTGCCCGTATGGGGCAGGCGGCCAGGGGCCTCAAGATCGTCGTGCCGCGGTATGGGGAACGATCTGCGTCATGGCGAAGCGTGTATTGGATCTGTTGGCGCGCTTTCGTGCACCGCGTCGAGCAGCAACAGCGCGTCGAGTCGCTTCCTGTCCGTGCGCAGCGGATTCTGTCGCATGAATTCGACCAGTGTACGCATCCCCGAGTACCATGCGGAGCCGGACGCTGCTTCCAGCAGCACCTCGTGACGTCGCGCTTTGAATCGAACCGAACGCGCCAACGGAATTAAGGCTGCCGCCGATGACTTCGAGAGTACGCCCTCTTCGATAGCCAGTTGCAGCGCCCAACGGATATTCACGAGGGGAATGGTGATGGCGCGAAGGTCGTGCGAACTGAATAGCAGTGCAACTTCATCGTCGTTCCTCAAGTGTCCTCCGGCATATTGTTGAAAGATCCATCCCACGCCTACCATTCCAACAGACTGGCATTCCGCCGCACGCAGCGCACCCATGGAAGCGGCACCCCAGATCCGAATGCCCTGTCTAAGTCCCGCGCAAATCTCCATCACCGATACTGCCAGGGACTGGCCGAACTCGCCGTCGATGATGCCAATAGACCGAGTACCCTCCGCAATGACTTGGGGCAGGTCGCCGCGACGAATGGGCGGGAGGTAACGCGCTTCCAAGCGGGTTGCGGCTTCGTTGGCATCCAACGAGGGTCCTAGAAACACTACCCTGGCCGCTGCGGCATTCACTCTGGCCGGCCCTCGGTTACTTGAGATCGGCTTTGTAGCAGGTTCCCAGATCCTCGAAGCCAAGTGAGTCGTAGAATGTCAAAGTTACCGCGTCTGACCCATCTACAAGAACGTACACGGCTTGGCGCTGCGCCAGGATCTCTCCTAAAACGAAGCCAGCAAGCCCGGTCCCAATCCGGCCGCGGCGCGCTTGCGGGACGACAAACAGATCGGCAATCCCCGCGAACGATGGGGCTGGGCCGTAACGTCTGATCGATGCCAGGACAGCATCGTTGCGGGTGAGCACGGCGAGCTCTTTTCGCGCGATCAGCCTTTCCCATGAAGTATCGATGAGCTCGCGCTGATCGCGATCAATCAGCAGCTCGTATTCCTTGAGGGCAGGAAGATCGGCGCTCACGGCCCAGCGACCCTCCTTGATACTTGGCGCCTTCGTGCACATTAGGGTCCGAAGCTCATACTCCGCTCGGACAGCGCCCTTCTCGGATAGGATCGGGGCAATCAGAGCGCGCACGCGCTCCGTGGTGGTCAGAGTTGCAGGACGCCGGCCACGAATGGCTGCCGCGTTGGCCAAGTAAATGGCGGCGGATGGTCCGCGGGCTTCCAGGAACCAATCGCCCCGGGGCATGACGATCGAAACGCCTTCGATCTCCGAGCCCGTTCGATAAATGGAAAGTCTCCAATCCCCTCTCTCGCGCAGCGAGTGTGCAGTGAGTTCCAGGGGGATGTTCGAGCGCTCCGACAGCGCAAGCCAATCGATCGCGAGTGCGAGTAGAGGTGCTAGACCTTCATTTGGATCCTCAGCCATGCGGATCCTCCGCCCTCACGAATCCATGGCAGGAAGACAACCTTCCTCTTCACCGGACAAAAGTGAGACTAGCCACAGTCACACTCGATCCTTTGGCTTAGCAGGATGCCAGTAGCTCTTCCGCAGGAAGTTACTTCGACGCTTTTCCGAGTTGTTTTTCCGTTATCGCGTTGGACATATCCCAAGCGCTTAGCGCGCGCATGGAGCCGAGAAGCTCTTGTTCGTTGACGCCCTCGACGTTGATAACCTGGACGGCGATATTCGGCGAGATGTCACAAACGATAATGGGCTTGAAGAGTTTCCGGGCAAGGGTGTAGTTGACGTTGAAGATTTGCAATCCCGGTGGCATGGCGAACCTCTTTTACAGTCGCAATCCCGAAAACACTGCACCATAGGCTTTACGCTCGCGGCGCATAGCGTGTCAAGAAGGAAGCCCGCGCTAGCCCACTGCAAGGGAGATCCAGGCGCCGAGCGTGACCAGCTCCAGAACAGTTCGGTTCGGGCGCCGCTCGTCTCCCGCACATGACATCCGCCGCACATGACATCCGCCCCCAACCATGCGCCGCGACTGACCGGGCAGTAGTGCGGAAGCAGGTTCTGGTTGGCAGCCGAGCCCATCCGGAGGACGTCGGGCGAGATCATTGACTTGTGTCGAAAGGGCTCGCAGGCTTTCGCGTGCCTGTAACTGCCGGAATGCTCATGCGCCTCCAAACAATCAAGCAACCCGTCGCTTTGGTGCAGATGCCCTGGGGTGCGGTCTCGCAGGCATCGATTGCGCTCGGCATCCTGAAGCGAACCGCCAAGGATGCGGGCTTCGAAGCCGACGCCCACTATCTGAACATCGAGTTTGCGAGCAGGCTCGGGTTTGATCTGTACGAAAGTATTTCGGTGAGGTCGGCGCTCGATCCTGAATGGTTCTTCTCCTGTGTCTTGTTTGGACCCAACGGCCTCGGATGGATGAAGAATTCGTGGGAAGACCTCCAATCGACTGAGACGGGCGCGCAACTCGCCGAGCGACTGAAGGTATTGACCGGATCGGAAACGACGTGCAGGAGCATTGTCGACGAAATCGTTCCACGCTTCATCGATGACTGCATGACCCGAATTCACTGGGCCCAATATGCAGTTGTCGGCTTCTCGACAACGTTCGCGCAGACGTTTTCCTCGCTACTTCTCGCAAGGCACCTCAAGGAACGCCATCCGAATATGCGGATTGTGTTCGGCGGAGCCAATGTCGATGCTGAAATGGGTTTCGAGCTACTCAGAGCATTCGACTGGGTCGACTATGTCGTACACGGAGAGGGCGAAGCGACGTTCGGGCGACTGCTCGAAAATGTCTGCTCCGAAAAGTACCTGGAACGGCTACCGGGCGTTTCGATGCGAAATGGCAAGGGCGCGATCGCCGGGTATGCGGACGTTCAGATGCTTCGTGACCTGAATGAATCGCCCATTCCTGACTACTCCGACTATATGAAGGAGGTCGAGCGAACGCAGCTCGACCGGAATATGCCGATCCAGCTGCCTTTCGAATCATCCCGAGGATGCTGGTGGGGAGCCAAGTTCCATTGCACATTCTGTGGCTTGAATCGCGACTCGATGAGTTTCCGCAAGAAGAAACCTGGCCGAGTCTACGAAGAGCTAATGGAGCTCTCCAACAAGTATCGCTGCCTCACATTCAACGCCACCGACAATATTATCGACATGGACTACTTCCAGGAACTGCTTCCCAAACTGGCGGAAACGGAAGTCGATTTTCAGATCTTTTACGAAGTGAAGGCGAATCTGCGGAAGGACCACATCCAAAAGCTTGCCGCGGCTGGAGTCACTCAAATACAGCCAGGGATCGAGAGCCTGAATAGCGAAATCCTGCGAATGATGAAAAAGGGCGTGACGGCGATCCAGAACGTGCAGCTGCTGAAGTGGTGCTTTGAATATGACGTGGAACCTTCATGGAATATTCTGTACGGCTTCCCCGGCGAGCAACCAAGTCAGTATGACAGCCTCGCGAGTGTGTGCCGCTTGCTCTTTCATCTGCCTCCGCCAGCCGGCATAACGCCGGTCATTTTCGAACGGTTTAGTCCGTATCATTTCAATGCGGCCCAATACGGTCTGAAGCTTACGCCGTTCCCGATTTATGAAATGCTGTATCCCAAGCACCTGATCGACTACGAAAAGATCGCTTACTATTTCGAAGGCGACTGGGACCAACAGGGCGATCCGCAGGATTACATTCAACCGACCCTTCAGGCCTACCGGAAGTGGATGAATTACTGGCTGGAGAACGATGTGCTGTTCTACTACGAGCGGGGCGCCGGTTTCACAACGCTTCACGATAACAGGCCGCTCGATAACGGCTCGGAGCTGCAGGCCCGCAAGATCGTGCTCGATGAGGTACAGTCCCGCATCTACCTGTTTTGTGACGGGATTCAGGGCTTTGGACCCATCCAGCAAATGCTCGGAAAAGACCTCGCACCCCATGAAACGCAGGCGTTGCTCGATCAATTCGTCGAGAACGGACTTATGTATCAGGAAGGTGATCGTTACCTTTCGCTCGCCGTGCGGAGCCGCTCCGCGTTCAGGCAGCGCCAAAGCAAAAGAGTCTAGACAGTGGCGTTCTTGGTGGTGGCCGGTTCGCAGTTCTGCGAGCCGCTGCACCAAGAAACCTTGCATCGCTGTTGGCGTTGACCTGCTCCCCGCATCTCATACGTCAGCAGATTGAGTCTGTTCCTCTTTTGCTCTCGTAGTTGATGGTGCAACGGGGCGGGGCGCGAAGCCCCCGATCGAGCGCAGCGTTCCGCCCCGTTGCTCTTCGGGCTGTCTGCGCGTAGCGCCGAACACCGCCGGAGGCAACCGCCCCAGACGGCCATGCGGCCTTACCGTGTTGTAGTCGACGCGCCAGGCCTCGACGATCCATCGGGCCTCGGCGAGCGTGGTGAAGACGTGCTCGTTGAGGCATTCGTCGCGCAGCCGCCCGTTGAAGCTCTCGACGAAGGCATTCT
>FODP01000050.1 GCA_900110395.1 Rhodospirillales bacterium URHD0017 | reverse complement strand
AGCCGCTCATACAAGCAGGCGACCCCGTCAATCAGCACCGTCGAATGTCCCGGCGACCTGCCGGGAGCGATAATGTCCTCGCCTCGACGGGTGCCCGCTCTGACCTTGATGCGATCCACGACGGCATCCAGTTCCGTGTCGCTATCCACGCCCAGACTTCTGAGTTTTTGAATCAGAGGACCATAAGCCTGTCGCCCCGATCGGTTCAGCAAACTGATCACGTGCAGCCCCCAAGTAGTCCCCACCCGGCGAACAGCGCTGGTGCTTAGCGCATCGCCTCTGGTGCATCGCATTGTCGAGACGAGCATCCCCGATCCCGGCCGGCACTAATGCCGCCCTGGCTGACGATGACTCAGATGATTTTGAGACCGCGCGGCGCTGCCGCGCGACGCCTTAGCCTGAGTACGGCCGATCAGGTGGCCGAAATAGGCCCAGACACTCGCAAGCCCAGAGTCGCGCAGAGCCACGACACCGCAACGCGCAAATCTGGCGCGGTCCTACATTGCTCATTTAGGACTCCCAATGACAGCGCTGGCGATTGCTCGAGCAGTACCCCTACCGCTCAACTTCCAACGCTTCCCACACAACACAGTCTCTATATACGACAGATGCCGAAGTATTTGTTCTTCCAATGCAGTCACTTTTGGTGGCGAAATGTCGCATCAACTTCCTGCATTCACTTCTTGCAGCTACCTCCTTTTCCACACCTAACAATCCTGTAACATATGCCGAAAAGCATGGAATACTGCGAAGAAGTGCAGGCGAAAGGGCTTCAGATATGCGCTTTTTAACCTTCGGGAACTCGTCCCAGGCATTTTTGCACGCTTCTTCAGAAGGCCGGTCCCACACCCGGGCCTTCTTCGCATTTTGGAATTAGCAGTTTGGGCCAGCGTACGGCGCCTACGGCATTCTCCCGGACGCAAGCAGGGGCCGCGCTGGCCACCGCTTGCACCCAATTCTAGCTGATCCGTAGGAAAGGCGGACGTCGGGCGTTTTGAAGTTAAATTGGAATGTGCGGCAACTACGAAATCGCGATCGAGCGCACAACCATCCAGGCCGCGTTTGAAGATACCAGACACTGCGCGCGATTTGCGACCCATGTTGACGGCTCAGCAAGTCACCCGCGACCTAGCACAAACGACGCCGCAATCGAATCGTAGCTGTATTCAAGCAACAGCGCCTTCCAGCCAGACCTCCTCCATAACATCTGGCGATCGGTCGCATCGCCTCTGAGTGCTCCTGCTTTCCCGCGAAGCAAGCTCGAGCAACGAGCAAGCAGATTGACGCCGAATGCGAATGAGTCCTGTCCGTTCCAAACGTATCAGCACTCGCCCCGCAGTCATCGGGTACCATTTCTTGCCGCCGCGAAGCGTTGGCACTTGCCGTCGATTCAATTCTCGCGACACCGCATTGTAGCTCATATACCCCGCTGCCCAGATTTCTCGAATGATCGGCGCCAAAGCCCGGGCGCGCAGGTTTGCCGATACCATGTGCGACAATGCACCTGGCGCTCTACCTCTTTGGCGCGAAAATGGATTAGCGAAAGTCTGAAAGCATTTGGTAGCCGCTGGCATTTGCATTGTAGACAGTCCCGTAACTCCAGTTGGATTCGGTTTGGGGAAAGGTGGCACCCCGCTCAGAACATGTAGCGAGGGCTTTTAATGAGCTGAATTTGCAGCGCAAGTGCGACGTGTGACAATGCGGTGAGATTGTCACAGAAAGTGCGGCCGCTTTCCGGTACCAGAGGCCCGGACAACTGTAAGGATGTCCAGCAGCCTTGTTTTTGCATGCGGTTTGGGGGTCAGGCTGTCCACACCATCACCAAAGCAATGAAAAGCCGGGCTGATATCTATCGGAACATCGCGGCCAGGGTACAGCGGAGGCCGACAATTCATCAGACGAGCGGGTCCGGCAAGCCATGCTGATGGCCGCCGAAGTATGGTAAAGGCTCGCCACCCTCGCGAAAAGTCAGTTCCTCCGCCTCTGCAAACATACACTCGGCAGCCCCACACTTAATCCAGTTGGCTTCCCCACCACCGGCGCTCGCGCCCGGTCGCGTGGCGCGGCGCTGGTCCGACGCGCGCAGCGAGACCCCTTTTCTTCAATGCGAGGCCTGCTACCGATCACTCGTGGGTCATGGGCGCACGTAACTCCAACCCCGTTCCTGCAGCTCCATAACCCGCACCACACCAGACGATACAACCGTGGCCTGCGAGATGAGCGGTATTTCCTTTTGCTCGGCCCGGCTCATGCTTGCCCTTGTGTTGTCGCAGGCAGCAAACGAGATCGACCGCGAGGTCTCGGCAAGCGACTTGATCCGCTCCTTCACCGGTGAGGTATCGTCGCGCAGCATGTTGAGTCCTGGTCCAAAGGTAACGATCTCGATCTGAACCTTTTCTCCGATGCTCTTGTAGTGTTGTTCAGCATTCACCGCGTTGTTGAGCGCCAAATTCATCACTGCGGGCTCATTCGTATTCACTTGAAGGATCAGCCGATGCGCCACTTTGTCGATGCCGGGTGTGGCTGGAGATGCCGTTGACTGCTTGCTCTGCGCCACCGCCGGCTGCGGTGCATCGACCAGAGACAGCACTGCCGCACACAACGCGACAACCGAAATTGAACGCATCAAATTCGCCATCATACCCTCCTGAATTTCGTCTGAAGCATGTCGCAGCCATCATCATTTCCGCGGCGTGTCCGGTTTGCGCGGCCACTTGCAGGAAACGGCCATTCGCTCGCGCGTGATTTTCAAGCCAGCCAAGGAATAGCGCCCTTCCAGCGTCACGTCCGGGCGGCCGACTATGCGGAAAGCGATCTCGCCCTGAGGGGGCAGCGACACCAAAAAATGTATGACTTCATCACCGAGGACCACTCCCGTACCAGATGGCGCAGCGATGGCCGCAAGCGTCGTTGGCGATCCACCATCGACAGCGTAGGAAAGCGCATAGCCATCGCCCACCGGCAAGGCGCCAGGAACGCCGAGCACCAAAGACGTAGTCCCACCGCGACACGCAATCGAAAGCTTCATGACCGACCCGTCCGAAGCAACTCTGGCTATGGCAGTGGCGATTACAACGGGCGAATAGTCGATCGGTGAAGTCGTTTCGCTGACCATCCAGTTCTCCGGCGTCGCCGTGCCCTCGGAGCCGGACGCTGACAGCGCTGCCGCGGGCTCCGGTCCGATTTCGCGAGAGAGCAAGTCTAGACACCTCATCCTCTCGGCTTGTGAGAGGGTCGAGCACGTTCGCAGCCTATCCGTGGGATCGCCGGCCGCTTGCGCCACCGCGGAGGAGCCCCCCAAGAGCGCGACAAGCAAACAGGCGGCTGCGAATTTCATTGCTTCCGCGTGCCGTGGCGACTCTGGCGGTCCAGCCACTCCTGCGCTGCGGAGGAGCGGCTTAGGCCCGGCACCGTCGCGCCCAGATTGATAGTTTTCCAATTGGGGTCGAAGCCAAGGACCTGGAGCCTGTCGATACGGCCGAAGAGGTAATCGGTGAAGCGAACCACCCGCCGGTAGCGGTCTGAATTGACAGGCCAGTTGTAGGTGGCGAGCACGGTGGGTACGGCCAACGTGGCAACGCGCTCGCCCGGTTTCACCAACGCCGGATAGTCGGAAGCTTCCAAGAACGCCGGCAGATAGTAGTCCTCGAATTTCGAGTCGTAGCTCACCGGCAGGAACTTGAAGCCAGGCTCCCACTGGCCACGAATGAATGCCTCGACGGGCTTGGTTGTGATGAAAACGACCGCTGCCACATCCCCCTTGCGCATCTGTTGCAACGCCAACTGATGTGGAATGAAGGTCTTTTCGATGTTGATGCCCAATCGGCTGAAGATCAGCGGTCCGGAATAGGCCGCGGCTGTGCCCAAAGTATTGAAGTTCACCTTCTTTCCCGCGAGATCGTGAAGACTCTGGATCTCTGGTCGGACGAAAACGTGAAGCTCGGAGGGAAAAAGACTGAGCAGATACTTCACATGGAGGCCGATATCCGGGAACGCGACCTTGTACTCATCCAGCGAGTCCGAATTGATGATCGCCAGATCAACTCCGCGCAAATATAGGAGCGAGTTCAGGTTCTCGGTGGGGCCGCGCGTGACGATCGGCAAGACGTGAAGGTTCTCCCCGTCATCAACCACTCGGGACACCTCCGCGGCCAGCCGCAGCGGAGCACCTTCGATGAGGCCAGCAGCCAGGCCCACGGTCCAGGCATTGATCTTGTCCTGTCGCTCCGCGAAGGTCAGCGGACGTCGGGCCGGCTGATCCTGTGCATCGGCTATGGCTGGGCAAAGCGCTACGACAACCGCCGCCGACAGCGCAAGCGTGGCCAACAGGCTCACTATGGATCTCGCCATTATTGATCGCTCTCCAATCGCCTCTTCATGTCGCCTCTCAGGCTCGCATTCATTGCTGCAACGCTTCCAATCGGACCTTGGCCTGACTCACACCGCCAGCCAGCGCCTTGCCATAGAGTTCGCGTGCCTTGGCGATGTCACTCTGGGTACCGAAGGTTTGCCGCGCCGCTAGGAGCAATGGATCGTATGTCTCTGCCAGCCAGAACAAGGCCTCTGTGCTTCCCATCTCCGCCGCCCGATCGAGCATGTTCCGCGCGGCGCCAATATTGCCCTGGTCCAGCAGGAGGTTGCCGCGCGCTATCAGGCGAACGGCTTGCGGGCTGCCTTGCTCAAAGCCCGTTGTCGGCCGCGTCGCCAGATTCGTTGGCTGCTGAACATCCCCTGCCGACGCCTTCGTCGGTGCTTCTGATGCCGACGATGAGGCAATTGAGGGCTGACCGACGATAGGCGCAGCTGCTGCCGGCGAGCGGCTGCCGCGCGCGCCCGTGCTTTCCTGAATTGACGTCAAACGCTGCGCCTCGAGCGATTCCCGGGCACCTGTTGCTTCTGCTCTTGCGTTCTCCAACTCCTGTCGTAACGCCGCCAACTGATTGTCCCAGGCAGCTTCTTCGACGGCCTTTGCCTTCGCCTGCGTCTCCAGGCTCGACTTTGCCTCAGCAAGTTCGGCGGCGAGCCTCTCTGTCCTGCCCCGTTCCTGCTGCAGCGCATGTTGCTGCTCGTCGGCGCTGCGTCTAGCGGCTTCTTTCACGCCCGCAGCTTCGTCCTTCGCCGAGCTCGCCGCGGATTCCTGGGACTGGACTTCCCGTCGGGCTGCCGCCAATTCAGTCGCGAGCTTCTCGGCCGTGTTTTGCGCCCCGCGTAGGGCCTGGCTTTGCTCTTCGGCGCTTCGTTTACTGCTCTCGGCCGCCTGCCGGACCTCATCGTTCGCCGCCTGCGCCACCGCTGTCTGAGACTCGACCTCCTTTCGTGTGATAGCTAGTTCGCCGGCAAGCATTTTGGCCTTATCTTGTGCTTGCTGCAGCGCCTGGCGAAGTTCGTCCGCGGCGCGCGCGCTTGCCTCCTTCATCCGCATGCCCTCGTCACTTGCCGAGCGTAGCATCGCCGCCTGTGACTCTCCTTCACGCCGTGCGGTTGCGAGCTCGACGCGGAGCTTCTCAGCCTTGTCCTGCTCCTGTTTCAACGCCAGTTGCTCGGTCGTACGCACATTTGCCTGTTTTGCCTGTGCGGTCTTGCCCTCGACTTCACGACGACTCTTGGCGGTCATATCCTCTTGCTGCTTTAATGCTTGGCGCAGTTCGCCAATGACGCGCTCCCGTTCTGCCTCTGCTCGCGTGGCGCTATCAATTGATTTGCGGGTCAAGGCGGTCTGAGCGGCGCTGTCGCGTTGCGCCTCCGCGAGTTGTCCCGTGAGCTTCTCGGTTTTGAGCATCTCCAGCTGCAGTGATTGGCGCAGGACGACGAGGGCTCGTTCACTGGCCTCTTTGTCCCGGCCCGCCGCTTCGCTTACCTCGCGGATCAACGCCGCCTGCGAATCTGCTTCGCGCCGCGCCGCTGTCACATCGCTGGCAAGTTTGTTGGCCCGTTCCTGCTCCTGTCGAAGCGATTGTTTCAGCCCGGCGTCGTTCTCCGATGCTGTCCAATGGAGGAGCCACGTGCCGGGATCGCTGCGATGGAGGAGTGGCGCGAACGCCGCGGCAACGAGCAGGCAAGCAGCCACCGTCACGATGCCGCGGCGTCTGTGGACGACCCAGCCACCGACAAACCGGGCCCAGACGTTCACGGATCTCCCTGGCCTTGCAGCCGGCTGCGGTTGCGCAGTCATGTCGCCAGACGCCGGACGCGAAGCCCCGCGGTGAATACGCCAAGCCGAAGGCGTGCTCGGACCTGTGAGCGATCCGACTTCGTCGGCCGTCTTCACAACGCTTTGTGCCGGAGTCAGCGGATGCCAATATGTCGCGTTGAACTGACTGGGCGTGCCCTGCTCATCGGGATTTTGCGGCGAATGCCAATGTGTTGCATTGAGTTGACAAGGCGTGCCGTGCTCATCGAGCCACTGTGCGAATTCAGTCGACCAGCGAGCGACCGCAATTGTACCGCGTGCGCCATCCTCGAGGATAACGAAGTCGCCATTCCTCGGGGCAGTATCAATTGCCTTGCGCATGAAAACACAACGCTGGACGTGTCGCGACGGCGCTCGACTTCATGGTTGTTGGCCTCCAGCAGCTTGTCGTGGCCTTTCACAGCTTCGGCCCGACGCTCCAGCATCTCCGTCGAGCTGAGGAAGTGGAGTTGCCTTGCCTTGCTCAGCTAATGGAATCCTGGCTTCGTCTTCGGCGTGTACAGCATCGGCCTCCAACTTCTCAGCTAGCTCAATCAAGCGCGGTGCAATCGGATCCCCAGATACCGCGCTTGCCTCTCTGCGGGCTTTAGCGGCCAGATATCGATAGCGCACCGCCTGCGCGAGGAGGATCCGATGCGTCGAGGTCAGCTCTTCTCCTCCGTGATTCGGTGGGGCAGAGACCAGATCAACCGAGAGATTTTCCATTCGAGCTCACCTTGGTTTCAAACGCTGCTGCCTATATTTGTTGGGTGGAGATTGGCAGAGCCACCAGCACGGGCATGCGCGGCCCCAAAAGGGTTATGCCGAGAGAGCCAAGCCTCAATGATGCATGAGAGGTACCCTCGCAGGCGCGCGTGGCTCCGCAGATGCATGTGATGTGGACCGGCCACCGTCGGCCGAGTGGGCAAAAAGGGCGCTATCGCCGCGACCCACACCCGCTCTGTACGCTTGGATCTCGGTCCAGTGTCGTGCCTTGAAGCCATGCCGATGGCAGAGAGCGGCCGAAGCACCTTTCGCGATTGCCGGTGCCCACGACATTGGCTGACACTTGGAAGTCTTTCGGTCACAGGCGGGGAGCAGAAGTGGCGAAGCCGTTGGCCTTGCCGCTCCATCGTAGCGTCGGCCCGGTCGTACCGCGGCACCGAATGTGGCCCAGCATCGCCAAAGGTTTTCGGCACGAACTTCCGCAAGAGTCGCACCGGTGCCGATCAGTATGCTTGTCGTGGTGCCTCTGACGGTTGAAGGGTGGCTTCAAGCCGTGGCAGCTCGGGATGCAGGTCTTGGGCGCCGTAACCATTTTCGAGCGCCCAGATGGCTGCCTGAGTTCGGTTGGCCATCCGGATCTTTCGCAGGATCGACTTCAAATGAACCTTGACCGTTGCTTCGGCAATGTCGCGCTTACGGGCGATCGTCTTGTTGGGAAGCCCCTTTACCAAGTCCCTGAGAACCTGCTCTTCACGCTCCGACAGGCCGTGACGAACTCGAATGGAAAAAGAGTCGAAGGCACCGATCCGCGTCTCCTCATGCGTCACGACCGCCGAGACCGGTGGCCGAGCGGCCGGCAAGGCGATCACCGAACGGGATGCAGCCTCAT
>FODP01000041.1 GCA_900110395.1 Rhodospirillales bacterium URHD0017 | reverse complement strand
CATCGAGTGGCACTACATTGCGCCCGGCAAGCCGATGCAGAATGCCTTCGTCGAGAGCTTCAACGGGCGGCTGCGCGACGAATGCCTCAACGAGCACGTCTTCACCACGCTCGCCGAGGCCCGATGGATCGTCGAGGCCTGGCGCGTCGACTACAACACGGTAAGGCCGCATGGCCGTCTGGGGCGGTTGCCTCCGGCGGTGTTCGGCGCTACGCGCAGACAGCCCGAAGAGCAACGGGGCGGAACGCTGCGCTCGATCGGGGGCTTCGCGCCCCGCCCCGTTGCACCATCAACTACGAGAGCAAAAGAGGAACAGACTCAATCTGCTGACGTATGAGATGCGGGGAGCAGGTCAGTGGCTACTTTTACTGCCCTAGACCCAGCTTCGTGCGCGCGTTGTCGGCGGGCGCGCTCACTGGAGCGACGGCATCTGAACTAAGATGTACCGGTAGGTTTCACTCAATCGACTTCAACCAGATAGCTGCCGCAGTCGACAGCATCGCACCGCAAAGTCCTCACGACTTTGCCGGCAATCCCCAGCATCGGATGCGGGTGTTCATCGACGAACTTCAGTTTGCCCAAGCCACAATTCCCGCATAGCCCGAAATCGGGAGACTTCTCGTGAACAGTCGCATCCGTGTGCAGCATTTTGGCAGGCCCCATCCAATGCCGCTTGAAGCGGCTGGTGCGACGCGGTGGTCACAGCCAGAACTTCCCAAGCGGTCGAGAAGCGTAACGTTGTTGAACGACACAGCACTAGCGCATTTGGGGTAACCGACAGGAGAGTCCAGACTGACGTGAAGCGCAGGCGCATAGGCGGGACCAAAGCCGGATCGTGATTTGGGGTGTACGATCCGACCTTGGTCCCTGACGCTGCGATGCCGCTGGTGCGAAGGGCGTCGCAGCCAGAGCCTCCCAAGCGCTAAGTAAGAGGTACGTTGTTGAAAACAACACCGCACTGGCGCAAGTGGGTAACCGACACTGGAGGGCGAGCCGAGGCCGGCTTAGGCAGGTTGGTGACTTAACAGGCGTTAAGCTGCGTCGCTGCGTCCTCACTTGGGCAGGCCGATCATCAGCTACTCCGTTCGTTGCTTGTTTCCTGCTCGCTGCTGCGCCCGCCACTCCCAAGGCGGCATACACCGATGCGCATGCACTCCCGCCTTCTGTCCTACTGCCTCCCGCGCTTCCGGCATATACCGTTCGCTGTAACGGCCGAACGCCCACGCCCAGCCTGCGGACACCATCTTGGCCTGCAGGTCGTCGTCTCCGGCGAAGCATTGCGCAACCGGGCGATTGTTGCGCGCATCGTAGTCGACCTGCTTACAGGTCACCGGCCGGCCAGCGATGAAGCCTTCCAAGGCCTTCTTGGCAAGCGGTCCCGGATGCCATTGGCCATCATCGCAGGTCTGGCCCTTCTCTGGGGCGTCGATGCCGAACAGCCTCACGAGTTGAGGGCCGAACTTCACAGTATCACCATCTACGACCTGAAAGCGCGGCTTTGCGGTCGGTCGGACGACGGTGTCGTCGTCGGTCTCGGCTTAGACCGGCAACGCGACTACCAGGATCAGAAGAGCCAAGCGCCACACGCAAACAGCGTGAAGCAAAAGTGCTCATGTGAGAAGTGGACAGCCGGCAACGAATGAAGAAAAGCCCCGCCGGTAAGAGCGGGGCCGAGGTGCTCAGGGATGTTCTCATGAATGTCCGAGTGCTTCACGTTCGGACTACGTCTTGTCGCAGGTTTAGTTGGGGAAGCTCAACGAGCGAATCTGCATAGAGCCGCCACGCGGAGTGACCGCGGATCTCCGGTATCGGCGAGTCGGTTGGCGAAGCGCTGCAGACAGCGAGCCCTTGAAATAGAGTCGGAGCGTTGGCAAAGCGCTCTCTGCTTGATGCCACTACTGCCTTTCGTATTTCCGAACGAAGCCAAGGCGGCGACTGCCCGGGCACGAGCATTTTTCGCCCTCACGTATTCTCTGTGTATTGTCGCATGCCGCTGACGCCGTCAGACAGTAGAGAGGCGGCGCCGACCGCGGGGTTGTGTCTAACGGCCTCGACAGCGGCACTACACTGCTAGCCACCGTCGGTTTCTGCCCCAATACCGCCTGGGCGTACGCAATCGAGTCCAGGGCGGCAACAACAAGAAGACCACTGCTTGCCAGCGCGAGCACTTGAGACATGTGAGACATGCTTCCCCTCCAACAACGGGCCCAGACACTCGAATGTCTTGTTGATCGGAGGGGGTGAACACAACAAGGCTAAGGCAGAATGCCCGCCAGAGTCAAAATCTGACTCGCTGGAGCGTTTTAGCGGGTCGTGAGTCCTGGGAGTCCACCCGAGGGCTAAATCGATTCCTGAGTCAAATTTACCGGCGCGGCGAAATGGCTGTTAGGGTGCCGCAATGAACCGCGCCGACCTCCGACATGGCGTGGCGTCTGCAGGAGAACATTGCCTTTCCGTCGCTCGGGGCTGGATGCTCGATCGTGGCGATAGCGTCTGCCTCACCGATGCCGGGCACGATCTGGCCAAGCATGGCTAAAGATCAACCTGTGCGCCCAATCGTTAACTACTTTCAACACTGCGGCCACAGGGGCGTTATCTGGCAGCCTCCAGACTGGGCACCAAACTCTAAGGGCCCGGGTCTTAATCCCCCTAAACTGCCGGGTCTCTTTTTCTTCAATGTCAGCGGGTAGAGGCCGGCCATGACGCACAGCGAGCAACTTGAGCAACTGATCCAGGCTGCCGAGCAGATGGCCGACGACGACCCGCGTCTGGCACAGGCTCGCGGGCTTGTCCGTCTGCATACCCTCGCCAAGCTGCGCCAGACCTATCCCAGTCTGGACCAGGCGAACTACACCGATGTCATGACGACGGTCTTCGAGAACCTCGGAAACGTCGTGCAGTGGGTTGACGAAAACGGCGTGCACATCGCCAATGACGAGCCAGTGCTCCGTGACGCGCTGCTGAGCGAGCTACGGATGGTGCTGTGCGCAAACCAAACGCGCTGTACCGTCCACATGGCTGGCTCGGCGCCGCTCGCTTCCTAGTTTCGTCTCGATGCCGCTGCACGGCAGCAAGAATTGCCTCGCGCAAGAAAGACACCCTCCTGATCGAACGAAGGCGGCGACTGGTCGCTCCATTCGTCTACTCGATCACGACGCCGGGTAGATCAGGCAAGCATTCGGCGTCAGCGTACTCATGTTGGCGTTGGTGAGGCTGCCGCGGCTTGAAGCCTCGCTTCAGCCGGCGCCACGGACCGAAGCGCAAGTGGTGCTCTGATGGATGCTGACATCCTCGCACGCCGCATGTTCGCGACCTACTGCGGTGCGTTCCTCGTGATAGCGCTGCTCGCCTGCGCACTCGTGCATTAGCTTCGCTGAAGCGCCGCACGTTCGGCGAGAATCCGAGCCGGTTCGCCGAGAACTCAATGGAGCTGCCGGGGTGCAAGCGTAAGAGCTACCCGAAGGACCGTTGCGTCGCAGAGCGGGACATTAAGCAATCCAAGCACGGTACCGACCTTCTCACCTTGGCGAGGTGGCGAATGGCCTTACCATGGTGTTGTGGAAGGCCGCGACTTGCCAGTGCCCGTCCTGCTTTGAAAGCACGCGCAGGCTGAGTTCCTGGTGGGGTGGCAGGGGAGTGCCGTCGGGTGCGATCAGGCCGCTCAGCTCGTTCGTGACATGGACCAGTGCAATGTCCGGGCGAAGAAGGCGGATCGAGACGCTGAGCGTCCGCTGCGAGGCGGCTTTTGCCCGTGTCTCCAAGATTGAGGCCAGGCCCTTCTCGATCGCCACTTGGCCCTCCATGACCTCGCCGCGGACGGTAACCAGTCGCGCCTCCGGCAGGTACATGCTGCTCGCGGCGCGGCCATCGTGGCGGTTGAACCCTTCTGTCATCTCTGTGACGACTTGCCGGATCGCTTGCTCATCGGTTGTCGCGGCCGTTTGCGGGGCTCTCGCCATAACGACACACGTTGATAACGCGGTTAACCCGAGGACCGCAGCGCAGGCAGCTCTTCTCAGACGCTTCATGGCTTCCTCCGTTGGGCAAAGCGGCGATGCATTGCCGTGCGCGTGAGTTATCATCGGGCAGGTATCCGCGGGAGCCGCAGCTTTGCGAACAGCAGCGGCAGGAATGCGAGGGTCAGGTGTTCGACTGGAACGATCTGCGTCACTTCCTGGCCCTTGCCCGCTGCGGCAGTATGGGCGCAGCCGCGCATTCGCTCGGCGTCGATCAGTCGACGGTGCAACGCCGTATTGCTGCCTTGGAGAAATCGATCGGACAGACGCTGGTCGAGCGGCGGTCCGGCAGCTACGCGCTCACATCGCAGGGTGAGCTTCTTCTTGCCGATGCGGAGCAGGTGGAGAAAGCCGTCGATGCGCTGCAGCGCCGGATGATGGCGCTGGATGGCACGGGCCAAGGCCATATCCGGGTCGCCAGCCTGGTGACGGTAGGTCAGCGCATCATCAGTTCAGGCTTCATTGAACGCTTCCATGACCTGCATCCTGGCATCACCGTGGAGATGTTGATGGGCCAGCGTGTGGCCGACCTCGCCAGGGGCGAGGCCGATATTGCCATCCGCGGCGGCGGTGACGGCGGAAGCGATGCCCTGATCGGCATGAAGCTCGTCGATCTTCCTTGGGGCATCTATGCCAGCCGCGACTTCATTGCCCGCCACGGCAAGCCGCACGACGCGGAGGATATTGGCTGCTTTGCCTATGTCGAATTGACAGACGAGCTGGAAAAGCTGCCGGCAGCCCAATGGATGCAGGGGCATGCGCGCGGCGCTCCGATTGCCGCCCGTTGCGGGAACGTGCCGAGCGCGGTTCTCGCGGTGAAGGCGGGAGCTGGTCTCGCCGCGCTGCCGACCGTCCACGCCGTCAGGGAGGACGAACTCGTCTGCGTGCTCGGCCCGTTTCCGGAACTCGCCTATCCTCTGTATCTGTTCGTGCACAAGGACCTGCGACGAGCGCCTCGTATCAGCGCCTTTTTCGAGTTCTGTCAGCGCGAGCTGAAGCCGGTCCTCCTGACTGGAGCAATGAGGCCCTCTCTCGCGCTTTCCCGTTGAGCCCAAGCAGCATCAGGTATTAATTACTAATCAATTTATCTATGTCCAAGCACGTTATGTACTGACGTTAGAGAAGGGCGGGCTAAAAGACCGACCTGCGCTGCAGGGGCATTCGTCGACCGCGGCGGTCCCTTGAGCAGCAGCGCGTTCGCCAAGTCGCCCTGCTGAGTGGCTTTTTTTGTAGCTTGGGACAACATTCGGTCGTCTCCGGCGTTCTAGCGATACTCCACGTCGTGTCCTTTAGAGAGACCGGCCGTCGACCAACGAGGGATGTATGAGCGCGAAGGCCGCAATCGAGAAAAGCACCATAAATGCGGACCGGCGCGAGGCTTCCTCAACACACTTCATCGCCTCCTTACTGTTCCTGGGCCTGCCCCTAGCCGCTCTAGGCTTGTGCGCTGGACTATCAGGGGCAAATGCTCGCCCGCTCCCCAAGCAGCTCGATGAAACAGGAAATCTCGCGGTCTTTGTGTCTGACCAGAACATCCTAGATGAATGCCAAGGCAATGGCGGCGGCAACGGCGGCGGGAATGGTGGTGGCAATGGCGGCGGGAATGGTGGTGGCAACGGCGGCGGGAATGGTGGTGGCAACGGCGGCGGGAATGGTGGTGGCAATGGCGGCGGGAATGGTGGTGGCAATGGCGGCGGTGCCGGTGCTGGCGGCGCCGGAGGTAGTGCTGGCGGCGGTGCCGGTGCTGGCGGCGCCGGAGGTGGTGCTGGCGGCGGTGCCGGTGCTGGCGGCGCCGGAGGTGGTGCTGCTGGCGGTGCCGGCGGGGGCGGCGCCGGAGGTGGTGGTGGTGCTGCTGCTGGTGGTGGCGGCGGAGGTGCTGGGGCTGGTGCTGCCGGCAGTGCCGGTGCCGGAGGTGGTGGCGGTGCCGGCGGTGGCGCTGGTGGCAGCGGAGCTGGCGGTGGCGGTGGCGCGACGGGGGCGGCAGCAAACGGCGCGGCTTCGGTTGGCGGGGTCCTTGCAGGCGCGCCCAGCACTGGCATTGCGACAAGCGCGGCGGCTGGAAGCAATGGAAATGGGGCGGCTAATGGCGCGGCCAATGGCGGGCCGGGTATCGCGGGCGGTTTTGGCGACTGGTCGTGGTCGGGTTTCGTCGCCGCCTCGACCGCTGAGCGCGAGAGACTTCGCTCTTACAAACTCCAGGCGGTTTATTTCAGGCGGGACGCCTTCAAAAGCACAGCAGACTGCATGACTGCAGCCTACACCCAGAAATTGCCCCTAGATCTTTGCCGCTAATGTGCTGGGTGCACGAGAGTCAGCTCCTCGGCGGGACCTACTGCGCACTATCAATGAAAGCGGAAATGTCTGCTTCGCCGATCGCCTTGCCCGTCGGCGCGCAAAGAATGCCACCCATCAGTGAGTCGTAGCCGCCGCGTTGCGGTTTGCCGACCCGGCGGAAGCCGATGCAGGCACGCCCGACTTTACCATCCTTGAACCTCACGTAGTCGGCATTCCCGTATCGCGTGACCGGCGAAACCTGCGTCATCGCTTGTCCATTCTCGAATATCCACCTCACGAAATCGGCTGTCGTCTCGTCGGCTGAGAGATACGAGAAAGTGTTCTGGCCCTCCCACAGGAACATTTGAACGTAGTAGCCGTCACGGCTGGTCCCAAAGGCGGCCCATTGCCTGAACACTCCGATATTGCCTTCGCTCGTCACTGGGTTGGTCGCGCGGCACTTGAGGCCGGGTATCATTGCAATGCGCGATTGACGACAGTCGATGTCCGACCAGACATACTGCCTAGACTGCGCTGACGATGTTCCTATGCCGGCCAACAACGTCATTAGGCATCCGAGCCACATGCTTATCCGGCCGAGACTCATCTTGAATTGCCCATTGGAGACTTGGTTTGTTACGCGCAGTAGCAACGCCAGCAACAGCCTGGGTGAGCGTTGCCTACGCCGGTATGTCGCGACGACTGACTGCTGAAGCTATCGAAGGTGCACTGGATAGAGAACTCGTCGTGGAAGTGACTTACCTGACCCGGAGCGAGACAACCTGCTGCCGCAGGTAATGCGCTCGCCGGACAGCTACGAGGCTTCTAGTAAGGGCGGTTGGTCTGTCATAGCTATCGCCATCAGTGCGGTGGCACAGATGGCCCGGGGGTCATTGGCTATCGTCGCCAGGCCCTCTGGGAGCAGAGACTTGGCCAAGTTCAGATCCTCCGTGTAATGAGGCGCGTCGAGCCAACCCATAAGGCCCATTGTTCTAATCAGAACCATGCCACCCGCGCGAGCCTCGATAAGAAACTCGCTGGTGAGTTCGTTGGCGTCCGTAACGCCAAGCACGGCGCAGTATATTTTTGCATCGAGCGCACGAGATGGAGGTTCCCGCAAACACCGGTTCGCGATGGCGATCAGGAGAGATACCGAGACCGTGGGGTTCATCGTCCCAGTAATGGCGCGAAACTTATGCGGGTTGGGTTACAGAGTCGATTTTGTTACCGGCTTGGTAGGTTTCTGTTGCGGTGCTGAAGGAGAGGCATCTCTGGCGGCGCGAACGCGGCAAAAGCTTCACAGCAAGTGCTCAAAAAGGAGAGATAGTTTGGCCGGCTTCATCCGCGCCAGCTCCTCGAAGACCTGGCTTTGAGGGCCACAGATCGATTAGAGGCGCCGAAAAGGTTCGAGTCGGCTACGCGGGTGTTATGGCCAAACCTCGCCCTTGGCGAAGGGCGCAAACAATCAACTCATCGCTAACCAAGGTCGCGGCGTCTTCACTTGGCGAGCAGCGTTGACCGGTTCAGTGTGACCTTTTGGGGATGCGGGTCCATTGTGATAGACGATGCCCCTTAAATCGCTCAGCTCCTGAAGAGCTGGCTCCCGTTGGCGGATGCTCTTGCAAGGCTAATAGCGGGAACGGAGGTAGCACCCCTGCCGCCTCCGTTTTCTTTGACTGCCCTCAGCGTCAACTCACAGCCACTGGCTCACCACCCACTGTCCTCGGACATCCTCGAAGACGACGGCAACCTCCGAGCCAAACCTGCCCACCCACAGTCCCTTGCGGTAAACGTGCACCTTGCAAGGAAACGGTTGGCGCGTTTCGGTGCCGCAGGTCCGCATAATGATGCGGTCCGGCACCTGCTTCCCCTCTAGCTGCGTCACTTCCTGCTCGGTCATCCCACGTTGCAAACGCCGATCGCCGTGAAGGCTGCCGTCACATGCGGTCAAGCCAAGGCAAAACAGCACGAGCATTTTCTTCATTGATACCTCCCTGCGCCGATCTGGCGTAACGCACACGCGGGGCGCCGGCTCCAAAGCGCGCAGTGGCAAGGCGGTGACACGGTGGACGCAGCTAGACAATTCGCCAGGGCGCGGTTCGGTTATGCTCCACACTCTGTGTGGGAACGACATCTCGGCCGCCAAAATGGATCAAGCCGCAGCTCACGCGCCTGGTGGACGAGGCGCCGGCTGGCAGCGGCTGGCTGCACGAGATCAAGTACGACGGCTACCGCATGCACGCCCGGATCGACGGCGGCGACATCAAGCTGCTCACCCGAACCGGCTTGGACTGGTCGCACCGGTATCAGCGAACGATCCAATCTCTGCATGGACTGCCGGCGAAGTCGGCCTATCTCGACGGTGAGCTTTGCGCCCTCAATGCTGACGGCGTGCCTGATCCAGGCAGTACTGGCAGTGTTGCTATGGCGCTAATGGTCGTCGTCTGGACTGAACAGGAAGAGAGATACGTTTGGCCCGCGAAAATGCGATCAGCTTTCACGGCCACGATTTAATCAAGGGTTGTCGTGACCGCGTCGAGCCGCTAGGCCTTCTGCATGTGCCCCCACGATGAAGGTGGCGCGCCCGTTGTGGAGTCTAGCCCAGCAGGCGATGCCCCGGACCTCACCTTGCGTGCGCTACAACAGCGTATCCGCCAGCAGGAGATTCTCGCTGAGCTGGGCGTGACCGCGCTGCAGGGCGCCGACTTCGACAAGCTCCTGGCCGACACGGCCCGGCTCACCGCCGAGGCGCTCCGGGCCGAGTTCTGCAAGGTGCTTGAATACATCCCGTCCGAGAACCGGCTGCTGGTCCGGGCCGGGGTCGGCTGGGACGAAGGCATTGTCGGCAAGGCCAGCATCGGCGCCGACCTCGCCTCGCCGGCAGGCTTTGCGCTCCGCACCGGCAAGCCGGTGATCTCCAACCATCTCGAGAACGAGGAGCGCTTCCGCACGCCCGAGATGCTGGCGCAACACGGCATCCACCGCGCCATGAACGTCATCCTGCAGGGCGACGGCCGGCCGTTCGGGGTGCTCGAGGTCGACAGCCGCTCGGAGGACGAGTTCATCGAGCAGGATCTCGCTTTCTTGCAGGGCGCCGCCAACATCCTCGGCATGGCGATCGAGCGCGAGCACCACGCGCGCAACCTCGAGGCGGCGCTGGAACGCCATCAGGTGCTGTTGAAGGAGATGGGCCACCGGGTGAAGAACAGCCTGATGATCGTCACGAGCATGCTGAAGCTTCAAGCGCGCGACATTGGCGATCCGACTCTCACGGTCCATCTGGAAGAGGCGGCGCAGCGCGTGTCGGCCGTGGCCAGGGCCCACGATCAGCTGTTCCAGGGCGCCGACATCGAGCGGATGGATCTCGGCAAATACGTCGAAGGCGTCTGCAAGGACCTCGACGCGAGCGTGGCCCACTGCATAATTCACACCGAGGCTCAGCACGGGATGGAGTTTTCTGCCGATCGCGCCATCTCGGCGGCACTGGTCGTCAACGAGCTGATCGCAAACGCGGCCAAGCACGCCTACCGGGGCAAGCAGGGCGGAAGGGTGCAGGTTAGAATTGCCGGTGTTGGAGAGGACAAGCTGTCAATTTCCGTGCGCGACGAGGGCACGGGGGTGCCTCAGGGCTTCGACCTCGCCCAGCCGAAGGGGCTCGGCATGCGGATCGTCACCTCGTTCGTGACGCAGTTGAACGGTACGATCGAGATTCGTCACCACAATCCTGGCACGGAGTTCGTCGTCATCCTGCCGCGCTAGTCACCACGCAAGTTTTGGCGACTGGCGTTCCATTCGTCGTTCGATTGACAGGCTGCTGACGAAGCTCCTTCACTTGAACGCCAGTCGGCACCGTGAGAATGAGCGAATTTCCCGCCGTGCCGTAGGCGACGCGTTGGCGTCGAGCAACTCGTCGTGTTTTTGGGTGGAAGGTAATTGCTCACGTCCTGACCTCCCAAGGCAGGCATATCGAGCCGTCGGACGGCAGCGGCGCGCGCCGCCAGATGTGGCGCACGTTGCCGCCAGCGATGGCGATGGCGCATCCCGCATCATGAATGCTCGGCACGCTGTCGCTTGGGCGCAGGCTGTAGACTAAGCCCGCCCTCATCGGATGGTCGTGCGGCTTGGCACGCTGCAGGCCCACCAGCTCGCGCACGTCCCACCCCAGCATAAGCGCCCGCTCGATCGTGCCGGCGTCCAAGAGGCTATCCAAGACATTGGCGGCCAGGTCGAGCCGCACGCCTTCAATGGTCCGGCCGCGCATCATGTCGGCCCAGCATTCCGGGGCTGCTACTGCTAACGTTGCTGCGTTTGCTATTGGCGAAGCCTCAGGCGCAGCAGGCGCAGCAGAAATAGCAGTAGCAGACGGGGGGAGTGCGCCAGTGCGGATGTAGTCTCTAAGAGACATGGCCTGCCCCCAGTAGAACGGGATTGACCACGATGGTTTTACGCCGGCCCTCGGCCACCTCGCGCGCCCGGTGGCACTCGGCCAGATCCTCCAGGGCGGCGTTCAGTTCCCTTTTGTTTCGGACAGGTCCCGGCCCGAACTGCTGAACCTTGTGGCGTGGCAATCGATCGACCCCATCGCGTCGGCATGTCTCGATAAGCCAGCGATCGAGTAGAGAGGCGTTCGCCACGGCGGGGGGCATATTGAACGCCCCCAAGTAACTGCGGCCCTGATCGAGATGCCACAGAATGATCGGGGCCGCTGCATTCACGGCCTCCACATCCACCAGCCCGGATGGGCCATGGTCGAATACGTGAAAGAGTCCAGCCAGACGGGCCAGGTTGTCGGCCGCTTTACTGGCGAGGTCGCGCACGTTCGCCATCTCTCCCGTGGGGCCTAACTGCGATTCGATCAGGTCATGCCACGCGGCACACGCCGCCTTGGCCTCGGGCGTGAAGTCGAGAAGCGGCAGCACCAGGCCACCCTCAGGATCAATGGTCGGCGTGGCGGCCAGCAACTCCGAGATCCGCCTATTGAACGGCCCCAGCGCCGGCCAGTCGGTAGGAGCGTCGCGGAATTTCCGCTGCCCCTGCGTCGAGGTCGGCGCGGAAAACAGGAACCGCGCGAGAAATCCCGAACCGCGCGAGTTGCGCTCGCGTTCCATGAATGCGGCCAGGACGCTCGGCTGAACCTGTATGCCGACACTCAGCCGCGCATTGCGCACTGCGTAGCTATCTGAGGTCGCCCGATCAACGGTCAGTGTTGCGCCGCTCCACAGCTCGTTGAATGCGCTCATGGTTCGCGACGCGCTGTCTCGCCCCAGGGCGTGACCACCAAAGACGATACCGCCCTCAGAGGTCACGATGCCGGCGGCGGGCCAATTGGTCGCGAGATTCCGCGTCAATTTCTCGCTGGTCACGTCGCCATAAATCAGCCGCGCGATTCTCGGCGGTCCGGGCTTTGCCGCCTCGATATTGGCGAGGTCGGCGGTCGTGGGCTCGAGTTCAATCCCCTCGCTCGCGGCCTTCTTCAACTTGCCGCCTGCAGCCTCGCGCTTGGCCTCCCATGCCGCCATCTCTGCGGCGTAGTTGGCTGCGTCGGCCTTTGATGCTTCCCGCTGTCCCTGCTCGTAGTCCCGAATCGCCTTGACGAAATAGCCGTCAATTGTCGACTTGCGTTCGCCGCTCTCGGCCAGGGTCAAGAAAAACAGTCCGAGCGGCCCACACAGGGTCGGCGCGCGTCGAATGTCGGCGGTCTGCTGCCCGGCAATGCTAAGAGCGGTCAAGGCAGATGCCGCGACCATCTCTATAGGCGCCTGCACAAAGGCTTGCACTTCCTCGACGGCGTGTCGAATGGCGGTCGGTAGTGAGTCGATGGGGTATGCCGCTGTCTCGCTTTGAGCGACCAAGGGCTCAGGTGCCAGCCAGAGCGACGCGCCAGCGCCGTTGTTGCCGTTCGTGGTGGTGGGGCTGGTGCCGTCGTAGACCTTCAAGCCTGCGGGTGCTTTAGGCTGCATGGGCCACCTCCGGCACAAACAGCGTCGGCATACGCACGGGCTCGCTAAACGCCTTCGTGACACGGGCCGCCAGCGCGTCGCTGCTGCAAGCGATGGGTGGCAGGTCCGCCAACACATGCCGGGCAGCGCGCCAGTCGATTATGCAAGCCCCCTGCCGGCCGTGCTGCAGCCATTCCAGGGGGTCGGCATAGAGCTGTAATTGCCCTTCGCTTTCGCGGGCGCGGTCGATGTGATCGGTGCCCAGCGCGACGCAAAGGCCCTCCCGCGTGTGGCTTGTCCGGGTGGCGAAGCCTGTCGCCACAAGGTCGAGCAACTCGCCGTTGTCGAAATGGGGGACGATCAAGGCCGCCCGCCCTCCCGGTTCCGGCGCGTAGTTGTTGGCGTCGATCGTCACAAACTCCACGCCGAATATCGGGGCGCCCGGATGGCGCAAGCCGCAGGCGGCGAGTGCTTGGGCAAGATCCTCGCGGCGGGCGTTGCGGTGCGCAGCTACCAGCTCCCACAGGAGCGGATTGATTTTGGTCGCGCTCATGGCCGCACCCCAACGCCAGCGAGAAGGGCCGCCACGATGCCCTCAGGCAAGGTGCCCTCACGATGGCGGGCGAGTACCAGCCGGGCGGTGAGCTGATCGAAAGGCGTCGAGGGCGCCTCGATGCCGGGGCGAAGCGGGATCACGTTGCCGGCGCGGGCGGTGCGCATGCCGGGGCGCGTCATCGGTCGGCCCCAACGTTCAAGCCGGCTGCCTGGGCGACAACGGCGGCGGTGGACATCGGCAGATGAAAGCGGCGGGAGACATGCCGGACGGCCGGCATGATGGGTGGCCGCACGGCCGGGCGCCGCTTGCGGTGTTCGGATGGGGGCTGTAAGTTGTGCATGTGCTCGGTTTCCTTTGGTCGGGAGATTTGGGCAGTTCATTCGGGACGGCGGCGCGGGCATGCGTCGCCGTTTCGCTTTGGGGGGAGATGTCGACGGCCATCAGGCCGCCTCTGAGGTGTTGGCAAGTTCGCGCGTTCTGCTGGCGACCCATTCGCGTAGGGCGGATGGGCGGTAGAACACTCGGGCTCCGTGTTTCAGGAAGCGAGGGCCGCCGCCGACACATCGCATGCGATCAAGCGACGCTTCGGCATAGGGAAAGCCCAGTGAGGCCAATAACGCGCACGCCCCTGGCGTGTTGACTGGGGTGTCGACGCGGTCGTTCTCAATAACCATTGCCACCTCGCGCATTTGTCCGGCGTGAACCGGATGTGCGCGAATGTGATGGCCTTTGATGTTCGCTAATACTGTCGCGAAGAAATGACCGCTACGGAATTGGTGTCACGATTGCGGTACAGCAACGGCCGCGGACAGTGTGAAAACGCATCGGATCTTTTGCACGGCGTGATAGTGCTTCTTCATTGTCGCCGGCTTTATCTCTCGGAAAGTACTCGGGCAGGACTTGTCAGCCTTCAGACGTTTGCAAGCCTCTACTACTCCCATCTTCGGCCGCAGGCGATCGACGTTGGTAAGCAACCATTCTTCATCCCCCTGCGCGAATGGCAGTCCGGGAAGAGCGTCCTCGCGCCGCCTCCTTCCAGCAGTAGATATTTTCCGCGTCGATACGAAGGCTGGCAGGAAATGGCCCATCAGGAAGGCAGACAATTTGAGCACCTCCGGCGCTTGGGCAACCTGGGAGTTGAAAGCGTCACGGTCAATCTCCGCCCATTCCATCAGCGCTTCCCAAAGACGAAGCATCTCCTCGAAGCGTGGCGGATCGGTTGAAAGCGGAGTGAACAGCGCCGGAATGAGGTGCTCTGGTACGGTTATCTGAACCCTTTTCTTTTTCATCTTCACAAGGCACCTCCGCATCGGGTGCTCCGCAGAGAGGATGACGGGGGCGGGCGAGTGCGGTCTCGCTGTTCGCCGGCCAAGGCTAGCCCCCGCCGTTCGGATCCTACTTTGGTCGTGCAAGGCGCACGACCTTGGAATTGTCGCCTGCACCCTTCATGGCCGCGGCCACGCGCTCTGCTGTTTGATCGGCAGCAGCGCGAACGCGGTCCATTGCAAGGTGGCTATATCGAGCAGTCGTCTCCGGCTTCTTGTGGCCCAATATCTTTCCGACGATGTGCAGGGATTGATTCAGGGCGACGCCGGTTGAGGCATGTGTATGCCGCAGATCATGAAGGCGAACGCCACTCAATCCTGCCTTCTCACGTAGGCGGCGCCAGACCTTTGGAATGCCGACGTGGAAGCTGTTACCGCGCTCAGCCGGGAACACGTATTGATTGCCCCCGAGCTGGTCGAACCGCTCACCCCAAGCCATCAGGACGGCCAGGGCAGGGGCGCCAAGCGGTATGACACGGGCACCCACCTTGCTGTCCGGCAAGATCAGGGCACTCCGTTGAAAGTCGACGTACCGCCATCGAAGGCTGGCTATCTCGTTCTTCCTGGCTCCCGTCAGTGCAAGCAGCCGTGCAATGGTCAGCGAGGCGGCGTTGACGCCCTCTGCCTCCATTTCGGTCACCGCCTTCCCGAGCCTGGCCAGTTCGACATCGTCTAGGAAGCGTTCCCGCGCATTTCCCTTGTTCAATTTCACCTTGGTTGCGGGGTTCTCTGCGAGAAGCTTCCGATCGGTCGCCCAATTCAGCATCGCTCGTAAGGCTGCCGTGGCTCGCGCGGCGACAGCAGATCCTCCGCTGACGTTCACCCGTCCGCGCTTCTTCGCGCCTTTCGCCGTGGGAGGGGCCTTTGTCTTGCCTGCTGTTACATCAGCTTGGAACTTCTCAACGTCGGCCTTGGTCAGCGTCCGAAGGTGTCGACGACCGAGCAGGGGAACCGCGTGGTGCTTCAGGTTACTGGCATCTGATGACCAGCTCGAGGCCTTCTTGCCAGGCCGTGAAGCGGGACCTTCCTCAAGGTAGCGATCGACTAGCTCCCTAAGCGTCAAATCTGCCCGCTGTGCTTGTTTGTCGGCCGCAGGGTCTTGGCCCTTCTTCGCGCTCGCACTCACTTCTTGAGCTGCTCTGCGCGCCTCCTCCGGCGTGATCTGCCCGACCTTGGCTATCGTCATCTTGCGCAGCCGGCCTCGCCGCCCACCACCAGCCCGATAGGCGAAGACGTAGCTCCTGCCGCCTGAAGGACGCACACGCACGCCAAAGCCGGGAAGGCTGTCGTCCCAATGGACTAGATCGGCCTTTGTAGACTTCAGCGCGTCGACAAACCGCTTTGTGATCCGAGGCATGAAAGGCTCCGCATCAGCCGACCGGCAAAGCCCTGTTGGCCCAGGGTAACACCGGGGTAACACCAGAACGCAAACTCGGGCGCATTCTAGCAATGTCCAACAAAGCGAGAAAGTGCCTGTTTGGTGGAAATAACCAGCCCGGAGCAATCTCTAGAATGCTCGCGCCAACCGGCGCAAATCGCTGTCCTTATCATTCGTAATGATGGGGTCGGCGGTTCGATTCCGTCTCGGGGCACCACTTACCTAAACTAGGGCTGGCGGCCTCCCGTTTGCGGCGGGACCCGTATCGCGTCAAGAACGCTGGGGAGAGGAGGCGCATGATCCGTCACCTGGCTGCGATGGCGTCGGCATTGGTCGCGCTGTGGTCCTCGACGGACGCAGCCCTTGCCTGCGCGTGCTGCTCGAACAGAGGGGCGCGCTACGTCGCCGTCGAGACGCTCGATGACTTCCGCAGGGTCCAGATCGAGCGGATGGCCTTCGCCGAGGAAGCATTTCTGGCCGAAGGCGCGGCCGACAACTTGCAGGATCTCGGCACGAGGCTGGATCTCGTCGTCACCCAGACCAGCAAGGAGATGGTGTTCGCCTTCCACGACCAGGCGGATCGCACGACCAGACTGGCCCTTGCGATCCCGGACACGATTTCAATCTTCGAAGTCGATCCCTTCGGCGACGAAAAGGATGAGGGGTTGGGCCCTGTTCTCTACAAGGAGTGGCAACTCACCGCCGATGCCCGTGCCACCGGCGCGCTCCGGCGCCTGGTCGAGAGCGGGCCGAACGTGACGCTGATCTTCCACGGACGCGGCCGTGGCTGCACCGAGGCGACGCATTTCACGGACTGGTCTTTGCAGATCCGCGGGCCGGCCGGCAGCCTCACCCTTTATGGCGCGCTGACCTCCGCTCGCTAGAGGGCGCTCGCCAGAGGGCGCTCGCCAGAGGCGCGCGCTAGAGGGCGTGCGGTTACCTGTCGGGGAAGTGCTGATGGTTCTCGTGCACCTGGTCGGGGAAGTGCTTCTTGAATGCCGTCGCGCACATCGCGCCCGTGCCGCCGCGCTTGGTGAGTTCGTCGATGATCTCTTCCAGCACCGTCACCAGGTCGCCGGCGGTCTTGCTGGTCATGGTCTCGCCCACCGCGGCCGCCAGGGTGGCGGCGACCATGACGTCGTTGTCGCTCAGTTTCACGTGATTGCCCCAAAGTTTGTGTTGCAAAGGCAATGGTGGCAGGCTGATCCGAAGACGTCGAGTCGCCACATGGCCGCAAACATTTCAGCCCAGGATCTGGCTCTGTCGGGCCTGCAGCAGCGGGCGATCGCGCTCGAGACGCACGCCGAAGCCCGCACGCAGGCCTACCAGCGCGCGACCTGGATCAGGTTCGTCGGCGTGTTCTTCCCGATCCCGTTCGTCGTCGTCCTGCTGCGCCTCGAGATGGCGGCGTGGACCTACTACGTCTGGGGCGCGCTGATCATTCTCGGTGGCGGAGTGCTGTACGTGATCGATACCGCCGCCTCGACCAGGGTGGATGAGGCAGTCGAGGCGGCGGCTACGGCGCGAAAAGCGTTTGAAGAGGCGGCGCGGGGTGGGGTCACGCCGCCATAGGCTTTTCGTTGGCCGCATTCATCATCGTCGTGGAGAGGACGATATAAGTGGTTGCCCAGGCATCCCTGACCTCGGGCGTGAAGGCCTCGCCGAGGCCCTTCTCGAGGGTCCACAGCAGGGCCGAGCCGACCGAGGCGTAGTGCGGAGCCTTCACGCCGTAGCCGGCGTGGCGGCGGCCCAGCGCCTGCACGACGGGCACCAGGGTTTCGAGATGGCTGAGGCCGGCAACGGCGGTGCCTAGCATCGCCATCAGCTTCTTCTTCTGCTCACGCAGATCGTCGGGAAACATCGCGCGGACGTGCGGGGCGATCTCGAACAGGCGGCCGTAGAACAGATCGGCAGCGGTCGCCGCGATCGGGGCGACCTGGGCGAAGCTCGTCTGTACCAGCTTGATCTGGTGGGGGGTCATGGCAGGTCCTTCGGCAGGCGGGTTTCGTGGCTGCCGAGGGTGTACCCGGGGTCTGTCTCGTGGCGATGTCGCCGACGGGGTGAATCGTATCGCGTGTGTCGCGCGTGGTCCGAGCTATTCCTTCGCCACCGGACGGGTGGGCAGCGGCATCCACATCTCGGGGTGCAGCTCGCTGTACTCGATCCACGGCCCGGTCTCGGCGAAGCCCGGGTCGAGCTGGCCGACGTCGCTCACCCAGTAGCCGAAGCTGCGGCGGTTGGCGTCGAAGCGCCAGACGCCGACCACCATCTCGTGCGCGACATTGCCCTTGAGACCAGGGCAGTAGAGCAGCACCGGCACGTTGTCCTTGGGCGCGGTGCTCATCGGCTGCCAGACGCCGATATCGGCCTTGGCGTCACTCATCGTCAGCCGTCCTGGTCCTCGTCCTGGTCTTGCGCGGCGGCTCGAGCAGCGTGTCGCGGGCCTGGTAGACCCGTCTCGTGAGGTAGGCCGAGCCGCCGCGATCGGGATGGACCAGCCGCAGCAGTCGCTTGTGCGCGGCCCGGATGTCATCCTCGTCGGCGCCCGGCTCCAGGCCCAGCACTTCCAGCGCTTCGCCCCGCGACATGCGTTCGGCTTCGGGTTCCTCATCACGCACCCGTTCGTCGCGCAGCGCCATCAGCGAGGCCTTGCTGACATAGGCTTCGAGGATTGCCGCCGCCCGGCGCACGGTTTCGGGATCGTCGGGCGGATCCTGCCAGATCTCCATGTCGAAGGGCCGGGGTTTCGGACGGAAATAGTCGAAGGCCGCGCGCAGGGGCGCGAACAGCGTGCGCCATTTCAAGAGCGTGGGGATGACCAGCATGCCGGCGCCGATCAGCATCGCCGCCGCCCATTGCTGGTTGATGACCATCACGACCAGCAGCGGGATGCAGGCGAGCAGCAGCAGCAACAGCATCCAGCGCGTCGTGCGGATCATGGTGCGCGGATCTGAGTGCATGAACCAGTCAAGGAATTTCGCCACGGTCGCGAGCACGGAGAGCCCGAGCACGACGGCACTGATCACGACCATGTAGTCCATCGACGTACTCCCGGCGGCCGGCCGGAGTTTGCGCCAAGACCAGCGCGACGACCACCCCTAGCCCTAGCACTAGACCTAGATAATCGTGCTCTGCGTTCGTGCAGGCATCAAAACATTTATTTTTTCGCGCAGGTCTGTCTAGTATCGCGCCAACATCACCAAAGAGCAGGGGGCCAACAAAATGGCGAAGCGCAGCAAGCGGACGACCACCAAGACGCCTCAGCGGGGCGGACCCGGCGCCAAGATCGTTTCAGAAGGAGGCAAGCTTCCCGCGCGAGCCACGGCCGCCGACTATGCGCGCCGCCGCGCCGAGGTCGATGCCGAGGATCACAAGGAATTCCAGGGCTATCTGGCGGACAAGAAGGCAGCCGATGCCCGCAAGAAGGCGGTGGCCGCTCCGACCAAGAGCCGCGGCGTCAGCCGGCGCACCATGTTCAACGTCGCGGTCGGCACGGCGGTCGCCGCCGAAGCGGCGGTGCTTGGCTACAACGCGCTCGGCCCCACCGGCGGTTCGGTCTCCGACCACGGCATCCGCCATGCCGGCGCCAACTACACCGAGGCCCAGCGCCACAACATCGTGCGCGAAGTCGTCGACAGCCGGGCCGATATCCGCGGCCAGAGCCTCGGCAACTGGGTCGCCCTGCTGCCGACCAAGATGGGCGGCGGCACCTATGCCATCGACCTCAATTCGAATCGCGTGCTGGGCTCGATCTGGTACTGGAACTACGGCGACTACAATCCGATCAGCCACCATCTCTGCGCCTTCCCCAGCGCCGATCCGATACACGGCTTCGAGTTCGTCAATTCGACGCAGGGCGGCCAGAACTCGCTGATCTACGGCATGAACACCGCCGTCACGGCGGAGACCGCGCCCGAGGGCACCAACATCTACCGCGTGCGCTATAACGGCACGCAGATGGAGCTGATCGAGAACGTCTCGGAGACCACCGGGCTCGGGCTCGGTGTGCACGTCACGGTGAACCCCGGGGACGCCCAGTCCTATTTCGTGACCGACGGCCAGAAGGACATTGCCGCCTGCTTCGACCGCACGACCTCGCAGGTCAAGGCCGCACTGCGCTTCGACTGGACGCCCAACGTCGCCAACCTGCGCGAGGCCTGGATCAAGGGCGGCACACTCACCATCAAGCGCATCTATCCCGATCAGAAGACCGGCAAGTACGACTACAGGGGCACCAAGGGCAACAAGATCGACTGGGAAATGGTGCCGATGGGCGAGCTGTTCGTCGAGGAAGGCTCGCTGCCCGGCGACGATCCCTTGTCGCTGACCGGCGCCGACGGCACGATCTGGCATCCCGAAGGCCGCTGGGCGGCGACGGTGGTGCGGCTGTGCGGTGGCATCGCCATCCTCGACCCCGAGAAGAACTTCGAGCCGGTGTCGTTCCTGCAGTTCAACAAGGATTCGCAGGGCTACTATCCGGTGCAGAAGCTGGACAAGGACACCTGGAAGGTGGTGTTCGACAAGATCAATTCGCCGGGCCACGAGATCGGTTTCTCGCCCGACGGCAAGTTCCTGGTGATGATGAACAATCTCCGGGAGAACAACTGCTCGATCTTCAGCTCGTCCGATCCCGATCCGCGCAACTGGCGCAAGGTCGCCCATGTCGAGGATCCGCTGTGGCGCGGCAAGTATCCCAACCCGTTCCACATGGTGTTCTCGATCGACAGCTCCAAGCTCTACCTGACGATCCTGCATCCCTCGCCGGCCTTCAGCGGCATCATGGTGGTCGACACCAAGACCTGGACCATCATCAAGGAGATCCAGGGCATCGGACCCGACCTGCAGACGCCGGCGCTGACCTACGACGGCAAGTTCCTGATCACGCCGTTCTCGGGCTTCCAACGCCAGCAGAGCGGCATCTCCGTCATCGACACATCGACCGACACCTTGATCGGCATCCTGCCGAGCAACGGCGGGCATCATGACTGCGTCATCATCCCGACCAAGCTGGAGCACATGAAGAACACGCGGTCCTGCACGCTTTGATGCGCTGGCTGCTGCTGAGCCTCGCCCTCCAGAACCTCGGGCGCCGCAAGGCGCGCAGCCTCCTGCTGATCGCGGCGGTGGCCCTCGGCAGCGGCGTCGTCTTCACCGGCGCCGTGCTGATGCAGAGCATCGACCGCAGCATGGCGGTGGGCTTCACCCGGCTCGGCGCCGACATGATGGTGGTGCCCGAGGGGTCGCTCACCAACATCACCGCCTCGCTGCTCGTGGTCGAGCCCGGCGAGCTGGTGCTCGATGCCGACGTGCTCGCCAAGGCGCGGCTCACGAGCCTGGGCCGCATCGCCGCCCAGAAGATCGTGCGGGTCGAGCATTCGGGCATCGGCAGCCATCATGAGTCGGCCGACCTCATAGGCTTCGAGCCGGAGCGCGACTTCACGGTCCAGCCCTGGCTCGTCGAGAAGATCAATCGGCCCTTGCAGGCGGGAGACGTCATCCTGGGCGCGGTGCGCGATGGCGTGCTCGGCAGCCAGCTCCTGATCTTCGGCAAACCGCACGTCGTCTACGGCCGGCTCGGCCGCACCGGCGTCGGCACCCACGAGCGCGGCGTGTTCATGTCCTTCGCCACGCTCGATGCCCTCGGCGAAGCGATCGGTGGCCACGGTGCCAAGCCCGCGGTGCTGGCGCCCGGCAAGGTCAGCGGCTTTTTAGCCGAGCTGTCGCCCGGCGCCACGCCCTTGCAGGCGCGCTTCGCCATCCTGTCCAACGTTAAGGGCGTGAAGGTCGTGGCCGGCGACACCACCCTGTCGGGCATCCGGCAAGGGCTGGCGGCGCTGCTCGACGGCATCCTCGCGCTGATGGTGCTGATGTTCGCCAGCATGGCGCTGATGGTGAGCGTGCTGTTCTCCGCCATCGTCACCGAGCGGCGCGCTGAGCTCGGCCTCCTGAAGGCGATCGGCGCACGCCGCGGCCAGGTGCTGGGCGTCATGGTCACCGAGGCCGTTCTGGCGACCGGCATCGGCGGCATTGTGGGCGTCGTGCTGGGCGTGCTGGTGATGCGCCTGTTCGAGCGCTCGCTGGTCTATTATCTGGAAAATGTCGGCGTGCCGTTCCTGTGGGTCGACCTGCCGCGCATGGTGGCCTTCGCCGCGGGCGCGATCGTGCTCGCCTCCGTCATCGGCGTCTTGGGCGTGCTTTATCCGGCGTGGGCCGCGAGCCGGCGCGACGCCTACGACCTCGTGCGCAGCGGGGCCTGACATGCTGTCGTGCCGCTCCTTGCGCAAGAGCTACGTCAGCGAACGCGGCGAGGTTTTGGCCGTCGACGGCATCGACCTCGACGTCGAGGCCGGCCGCTACGCCGCCATCATCGGCCGCTCGGGCTCGGGCAAGTCCTCGCTGATGGCCATGGTCGGCGGCTTGAGCCGGCCGTCGGACGGCAGCGTCGTGATCGACGGCACCGACATCTGGGGCCTGTCGGACGACAAGCTGGCGGCTTTCCGCAACCGCCGCCTGGGCTTCGTCTTCCAGTTCGCGAGCCTGCTGCCGACCTTGCGCCTGGTCGACAACGTCGCCCTGCCGGCCCTGCTCGGCAAACGCGGCGACGCCGACATCTACGGCAAGGCGGCGACCCTGCTGGCCCGCATGGGGCTCGGCGATCATCTCGATGCCTATCCCTCGGAATGCTCGGCCGGCGAGCAGCGCCGTGCGGCGATCGCGCGCGCCCTGATCAACGATCCCGTGCTGCTGCTGGCCGACGAGCCGACCTCCGATCTGGACGAGCAGACCGAGATCGAGATCATGGACGAGCTTCTGGCCGTCAACCGGGAGCTCGGCACGACCCTGGTGCTGGTCACGCACAACCTCGCCCTGGCCGAGCAGGCCGGGCAGATCGTGCACATCGCCGGCGGCACGATCGCGTCATGAACGCCAAGCGGCCCGATCTCGCCAAGCTCGCGCCCACGGAGAAGGACGCGCTGATCCGCGACCTGTGGCGGCAGGTCGCGGCCGGCCAGTCCGAGGCACGCGTGCTGCGCCGCCGGCTCGGCCTTGCCGAAGAGGCGAGCGAGAAGGGCGCGAGCGCTCTGCTCGAGCGTCTGCGCGAGGCGGCACCTCGCCGGCCGGTCGAAGCGCCGGCCGGGATTGCCGTGAAGCTTGGGCGTGGTCTCAGGCTGTGGCAGTCGCCCGTGGTGATGGGCACGGTGGCGATCCTGTGCGCCGCTTTCGCCATCGACGGCGGCATCGGCATCTGGCAGCAGCGCGCGCTGCAGCAGCAACGCCAGGCGCGCCTCGTGCTCGAGCACGACGCCCGCAACTCGCTCTATGTCGAGCTGACGCGCATTACGCTCGAGCCCGACGGCAAGTCCTACCGCATGACCCTGTCGCTGCAGAACATCGATACCGCCCGGCCGCTCTACATCATGCTGAATGCTGTCGGCGTCTACGTGCAGACCGGCATGACCTGGCAGCAGGTACCGTCGCGTCCCGTCGGTGAGGCGGCGAGCGGCGTGATCAAGCTTTCAGACGCCTACACCTACGACGTGCTGTTCACGCCCGAGGTCACGGGCTGGGCCGAGCTGATCCCGGGCTACATGCATGTCCGCATCCAGTCCGACATGCTAATCAGCCGCAGCGCCCAGCCCGGCAACGACATCGTCGAGCGGCGCACGCCGTTCTACGTCTATTTGAAGCCGCACGGCGCCAACGACGCCGACATCAAGGCGCGCGGCAAGATGTCGGGCACGCCGCCGGTCTTCATCCCGATGCCGCCGCACTGATTATGGCACTGGTGCAGCGGCGGCCGGTGCGGCAGGCTGTTGGCCTTCGTCTCCCTCAGCCCGGAGGCTCCGCCATGAGCAAGTCCGAAGTCGAACGCTTCGCCAAGGATCTGAAGACCAAGCCCGCCTTGCTGGCCGACATCGTCGCCGTGGCCGAGCGTCATGGCTATCGCTTTTCGGCCGACGACGCCAAGGCGCTGTCCGACGCCCAGCTCGACGCGGTTTCGGGCGGCGGCAGGAAGCCGGTGATGGTGCTGGCGGAGGCCGAACTCAACAAGGTCTCGGGCGGCGGCAAGAACCCGGTGATGGAACCGCAAACCAGGAGCGTCCTGGACTCCAAGCCGTGAGCAAGGCCGAAGTCTAGATGTGGAGTCTCAACAGGTTGTCCTTGGTCAGGCCGAGTCTGATGATGGGCGGCAGTCGTCCGATGCTGGCATGAGGTCGATGCCAGTTGTAGCGGTGCATGAAGAAGGGCAGCTGGTGGGCACGCTGTCTGGAGTTCAGATAGGCTCGAGCGTAGGCCCATTCTCGTAGCGATGTCTGGATGAAGCGTTCGGCCTTGCCGTTGGTGCGCGGGGTATAGGGCTTTGTGCGGATGTGCTTGAGCTTGAGGCGACGGCAGGCTGTGGCGAAGGCCCGGGATCTGTAGCAGGAGCCGTTGTCGGTCATGACGCGCAGGACGGTGATGCCGA
>FODP01000038.1 GCA_900110395.1 Rhodospirillales bacterium URHD0017 | reverse complement strand
GGTGCCGCGCACAACGGCTGGCCAGGCCCGCCTGAACTCCTCACGCGTCGGCCACAACGAGCCCACCTTGATGGCGCCACCTCGTCGTTCGAGGTGTTTCTCGAGGTTGACCACGATTTCGGCGATGCCGAACAGGCCCATGGCGATCGGTGCGAAGTCGATGCCGTCCGAAAGTTCGGGCACGTCGAAGGTGAAGCGCTGGGCGCCGGTGTTGACGTCGGTGCCGACCAGGCCGAACAGCAGGCCGAGGAACACCATGGCGATCGCCTTGATGACCGAGCCGCTGGCCAGCACGACGGCGGCGACGAGGCCGAGCGCCATCAGCGAGCAATAGTCGGCCGGCCCGAATTTCTGGGCCATGCGTGTCAATGGCTCGGCGAAGATCACGATGATGATGGTGCCGACGGTGCCGGCGAAGAACGAGCCGAGGGCTGAGATCGACAGCGCGGCGCCGGCGCGGCCCTTGCGCGCCATCTGGTAGCCGTCGAGACAGGTCACGACCGAGGAAGCTTCACCGGGCAGGTTGACCAGGATCGAGGTCGTCGAGCCACCGTACTGCGCGCCGTAGTAGATGCCGGCCAGCATGATCAGCGAGGCGGTCGGCGGGAGGTGGAAGGTGATCGGCAGCAGCATGGCGATGGTCGCCACCGGCCCGATGCCGGGCAACACGCCGATCAGGGTGCCGACCATGCAGCCGAGCAGGGCGTAGAGAAGATTCTGGAAGGAGACGGCGACGCTCAGCCCGAGCGCCAGATTGTGCAGCAGGTCCATGTGTCCACCGTGCCCGAAGGCGATCCTTCACACCAAGTGAAGTGACGCCGAGGGCCTCCCAATCTGGACCCTAGTCGCCGTTCCTTACGCCAGCCTGACAACGCCCCGCCAAATGCCTCGCCCAGCGGTTTCGACTGCATTTGCCGCGCGTCGTTGGCGGCAATACTCAATCGGGTTAGAAGTTGGCGGCCTTCAGCAGCTGTGAGACGTCTCTTGAACCCCATTGCCGCGGCCGGTATTGCCTTCGCCCTCATCGTCACCGGCACCGTCACCGGTACCCTGGTGCGGTCGCGGATGCCCGAGCACCATTTGACGGGCGATTCCAAGGAGGTGATCCGGCTGGCGACCGCCCTGGTGGCGACCCTGACCGGCCTGGTCCTGGCGCTGATGTTCGCCGCCACCCGGACCTCCTTCGAGCACACCAGCGCTTCGGTCAGCCGCCTGGCGGTGAGCTTCACCGAGCTCGACGAGATCCTGGAGGATTACGGACCGGCCGCCCTGCCGATCCGCCGGCAGATCCGCGCCGACCTGCAGCCCCTGATCGATTCGATCTGGCAGGACGATGCCGAGGCGGCCGGCCGGCCGCGCGTCAACCGACGTTCGCACGCCACCAGCGCCGCGACGATGATCCGCGAATTGCAGCCGGCCAATCCAGGCCAGGCATCGCTGCAGGCGAAGGCGCTGCAAATCACCCAGGACATCTCCCAGACGCGGCTTGCGCTTTTGTCCCAGCCGCCGGATTCGGTGTCGACGCCGTTCATCGTCGTGCTGGTGCTGTGGCTGACGTTCATCTTCACGACCTTCGCCATGTCGTCCAAGCCGAACGTGACGCTGACCGTGGTGTTGTGCGTCTGTATCCTGTCGGCATCGGGAGCGCTCTATCTCATCCTCGAGCTCGGCCTGCCGTTCGGCGGCCTGATGCAGGTATCCAATGACAGCCTGCGCGAGGCGCTGGCCCCGATCTGAAAGTCGCGCGGGAGACACAACGACATGACGGCAGGCGACACTATCGAGGTTCGCGATCCGAGGTTCGGTTCGGTCGTCGGCACGGCCGCGGTGGTGGAGAAGCTCGCAGGCGGCTTCCTGTTCACCGAAGGCCCGCTGTGGCACGCCCGCGAGCGCTACCTGCTGTTCAGCGACATGCCGGGCGACCATATGCGCAAATGGACGGCCGGCGGGGGCATCTCGACCTTCCGCAAGCCCTGCGCGCAGTCCAATGGCCTCACCTGGGATCGCCAGGGCCGGCTGGTCGTGTGCCAGCACGCGACCAGCACGCTCAGCCGCACCGAGCCCGACGGCACGAGCGTCGTTCTCGCCAGTCACCACCAGGGCAAGGAGCTGAACAGCCCCAACGACGTCGTCGCGAAGTCGAACGGCGCCATCTACTTCACCGATCCGACCTACGGTCGCCTCGAATACTACGGCAATCCGCGGCCGCTGCAGCTCGACTTCCGCGGCGTCTGGCGGGTCGGCGCCGATCCGCGGGCGCCGGTGCTGTTGGCCGACGATTTCGGGCAGCCCAATGGGCTGTGCTTTTCGCTCGACGAGCGGCACCTGTTCGTCAACGACACCGAACGCAAGCACATCCGCCGCTTCGACGTCATGGCCGACGGATCGCTCGCCAACGGCCGCGTCTGGGCGGAGACCACAGGCCCGGGCAAGGGCGCACCCGACGGCATGAAGATCGACAGCGCGGGCAACATCTATTGCTGCGGTCCCGGCGGCATCCATGTCTTCGCCCCGGACGCCGCCTGCCTCGGCGTCATCCGCATGCCCGAGACGGCCGCCAACTTCTGTTTCGGCGACGACGACCTGCAGAGCCTCTACGTGACGGCCTCGACGTCGCTCTATCGCGTCCGTGTCGCCACGCCCGGCACCGCGCAATAGCAGTGCTGACAGAAGCTGGCAGCCTCTGATGCGAGGCTTCCCGCCCTTGGAAGGGACGGGATATGGCGCACTACAAGCTCTACTGCATCGGCGCATCGGGTAATGCCTACAAGGTCGCGCTGTACCTGAACTGCGCCGGCCTCGACTGGGAACCGGTGGGTGTCGACTTCGCCGGCGGCCAGATGCGCGACGAGGCATGGCGTGCCTCGAGCAACATCATGGGCGAGGTGCCGGTGCTCGAGGTCGACGGCAGCCAAATGTCGCAATCAGGCGCCATATTGGCGTGGCTCGCCGAGACCACCGGCAAGTTTGCTCCCGACCACGACCAGCGCTTCGAAGCCTTGCGCTGGATGCTGTTCGATAACCACAAGTTCACTGGTAGCTACGCGCCGCACCGCTTCCTGGGTGTGATGACGCCCGAGCCGAGCCATGCCTCGCTGATGGCCTATTTCAAGGCGCGGGTCGAAAACGCGTTCGGCATCGTCGACAAGCACCTCGCCGGTCGTCCTTTCATGCTCGGCGACCAGCTGACCATCGTCGACTTCTCGCTGGCCGGATACGTCTTCTATCCGCCAGCCGAGACCGGCTTCGATATCGAGGCGCAATTCCCGGCCGTTCATGCCTGGCGCCAGCGGCTTGCCGCGCTGCCGGGTTTCGTGCCGCCCTATGAGCTGATGAACGTCGGCAATTCGGTGATGCCCGTCAGGTAATCAGAGGTCGAGGCGGCGTGTGATGCCGATGGCCTGCAGGAAGGCCTCGTCATGGCTGACGACGAGCAGGGCACCGTCGTAGGCGCGCAGTCCTGCTTCGATGGCCGCGATCGACTCGAGATCGAGATTGTTGGTCGGCTCGTCAAGGATCAGGAGCTGCGGCGGCGAGGCACCCAGGACGCAGGCGAGGCCAGCGCGCAACAATTGCCCGCCGCTCAGGCTGGCCACGAGCTGCAGCGCGGCATCGGCCCGGAACATGAAGCGGGCGAGGCTGGCGCGGCAGGCGTTCTCGTCGGCGTCAGGGTTCAGTCGGCGAAAGTTGTCGCGGATCGACGCCGAGGGATCGAGCAAGCTGACCTGCTGGTCGAGCGTGGCCACGTCGGTCATCAGGCGCACCGTTCCCGTCCACGGCAGTAGCTGCCCGGTGACGAGCGCGAGCAGCGTCGTCTTGCCCGAGCCGTTCGGTCCGGTGACGGCGATGCGCTCGGGCCCGGTCATGGCGAAGGAGAGATCGCGGATCACCGGCCGATCGTCGTAGCCCACGCCTGCTGCATCGATCCTCAGAACCGTCTTGCCGGGCGGCAGTCCCGTCGACGGCACGGCCACCGTCAGCGGCTGCAGCACCTCGATGCGCTCGCGGGCGGACGCGGCATTCTCGATGGCTTGCGCGCGCCGGCGCTCGGCCAGCCGGGCATTGCTGGCGCTGGTGGCCTCGCTGCGGTTCCTGAGCGTATTCAGCTGGATGCGCGGGATGTCGCCTTTCGCGCGCCTCTTGTGGCCGGCGCGGTCCTTGCGCGCCTTGCGTTCGGCCACGACCTGCGTGCGCTCGGCGAGGTCGGCCACGCGCTTGTCGGCGTCTGCGAGCTCGTGTTGCGCCGCCGCCAGCTCGAGCGCCTTGCGCTCCCGGTAGTGGCTGAAATTGGCGCCGTACCGCGTGGCGCCGAGGCTGGTCAGCTCGACGATCGCGTCGAGCGTCTCGAGCAGCTCGCGGTCGTGGCTGACGACGATGGCGCCGCTGCGGCAGCCCGCCAGGAGGTCGATCACGGCCCGGCGTCCGTCGCGGTCGAGGTTGTTGGTCGGCTCGTCGAGCAGGATGAAGTCGGGCTCGTTGAAGACGAGGGCGGCGAGGCCTGTTCGCGTGCGCTGACCGCCCGACAACGTCGACAACGGCGTTTGCGGACCCGCCTGCAAGCCGAGCCGGCCGAGCGCGGCGGCCATGCGCGCCTCCAGCGTCCAGTCGGCATGCGTGAGCTCATCGGCATCCGCATCGCCGCGTTCAGCGCGCTGAAGCAAGGCGAGCGCCGCGGTCGCGCCGAACAGGTCGGCCACGGTTTCGCGCGGATCGGACTGCACGGCCTGGCGCAGCATGCCGAGCGTGCCGCCGATCGACAGCTCGCCGGATTGTGGCGCCAGATCGCCGGCGATCAGCTTCAGCAGCGTGCTCTTGCCGACGCCGTTGCGTCCGACGAGGCCGGTGCGCTCGCCGCCGAAGCTCAGATCGAGATTGGAAAGGACAGGCCGGCCGTCAGGCGTCGACCAGCCAAGACGAGAGACAGTGATTGGAGCAGGCATGAAGACGGATTTCCCCGAGAGCAAGGTGTTGGTTTGCTGTCGGCTGGAAATCCATCGCTGCACATCCCGTTGGCTTTGCTGTTGGCTTGGAACGGCCGGGAACGTAGGCTCGCTGGCCGCGATATTCAAGGCGAGAGAGGGAGAAAGCGCCGATGGCCAAGCCTCTGCGCCTGGGCGTCGCCTATGATTTCCGCAATCCGTCGGAATCGGGGCTGAGCCACCAGGCGCTCTATGCCGCGATCATGGATCAGGTGGCGTGGCTCGACGGGCTGGGGCTCGACCTCGTCTGGTTCACCGAGCATCACTTCGTCGACGACGGCTACCTGCCATCGTGGATTCCGGTCGCGGCGGCGATGGCGGCGCGGACCAAGCGCGTGCGGTTCTCGTGCGACGTCTGCCTGCTGCCCTTCAACCATCCCCTGCGGCTCGCCGAGGATCTTGCCGTGCTCGACAACATCAGCGGCGGACGGGTGGAGATCGGCGTCGGCATGGGTTATGCGCCGCACGAGTTCAAAGGCTTCGGCCTGCCGGTGTCGCGCCGCGTGTCGCTGACCGACGAGGGGCTCGACGTGCTGAAGCGCGCCTTCACCGGCGAGACGTTCAGCTATGCCGGCAAGCGCTACAATTTCACCGACGTGAAGATCACGCCGGGCTATGTGCAGCCGGGCGGGCCGCCGCTCTGGGTGGCGGCGATGTCGGAGGCCGGCGCGCTGCGCGCCGCGCGCGTCGGCGCCAACCTGCTGCCGCAGGGACCGCGCCGCCAGTCACTCGATCCGTGGTTGGCGAAGCTCGAGGCGCAGGGCCGCGATCCATCCGGCCATCGCATCGGCATCATCAAGTCATGCCTGGTGACCGACGATCGCGAGCGCGACTGGGGCAAGGTGCGGGTGGCCGAGCGCCGGCGCATGGACATCTACCATCGCTTCCGCGAGGAAGCCGGCGGACACGGCGGTGTCCAGGGCATCGCCGAAGCCGATCGCATCCCGCAGACCTGGGTGGTGGGCGACGTGGAGCACTGCGTGAAGGAACTCGCTGCCTTCATCCGCGAGTACGGGCTCACCGACATCGTCACCTGGGCGGTGCCACCGGGCCTCACGCCCGACGACACCAATGCCAGCCTGGAGCGCTTCGCGCGCGAGGTGGCGCCGCGTCTCAGGGCGATGTTCGGCGCGCCCTGAGCGAATACACGCTGCCGCCGAAGTAGAAGGCCTCGGCCGGAAGATCGTCACGCCGGCCGTCGAGGATGTGGGCGCAGTCGTCGAGCGCCTCCCCGAGGCCGACATGGAGGCCCGGCTGCCGCGTCCAGGGCTCGGCGCAGAAGAACGGCTGGGTGAAGTAGTTGGCGAGCCTGCGCGCGCGCTCGTCGTCGCTCCCCGCCCATAGCGACGACAGGACCTCGCGCGCCCGGCGGGCGATCTCGCGGTGCCGCGCGTCTACCGCATGGCTCTCGAGCAGGTGCGAATACGATGTGCGCGGATCGAGGCAGGGGTAGATCTTCGCAACCGCCATCTCCCGCGAAAGATGGATCACCGTGCTGGCTGGAGCGAGGCCGGCCAGCCGGCCTTCTGTCCAGGGACCGTCGTCGCCACGCAGGAAGAAGGTCTGCACGGCCCCCTTGGTGCCTTCGCTGAAGCCGTCCCGTTCCAGCGCCTTGGCGTAGGAGTAGCCGGCCGGCGCCTCCTTCCAGGTCTGCAGCACGGCAAACAGCGAGACACGGTCGCTGCCGCCGCTCAGGCGGCGAACGAGTTCCTCCACGACCACCGTCGAGCCGGCGCCGGCTTCGCCCGCGATTGCGGCGGTCCCGCCGGCGGTGAGCGGACAGAGCACATCGATCGCCTTGATGCCGGTCTCGAGCAGCTGCGGCTTCAGCGGCGGCGAGGTGAGGGCGCTGACCACGTTCTCGAAGCCCGCCGGGTCGATCGGCGTCAGGCTGTGGCGCTGTTCGTTCAGCACCGTGGCGCCGCGCGGCAACGTGGTGTCGGGCGACAGCGTCACCGCGCGCACCAGCCCGCCGCCCGGGCGCTGCACGACCTGCACGGCGATCGCCCGCTTGTTGGCCTCGTCGCTGACGGCGAGCTCGGCGAGGAGATCGGGGAGCGAGTTCTGGTCGAACAACACCTCGATCACGTTGCCCCGGCTTTCGACCAGGCGACCGATGCGGTGGGCGAAGTCGTCGGGCAAGGCGTTGCCGTGAAGCGCGTCGGAGAGCATGGCGAGCATCCTTTCCTTGAGCTTGGTGCGGGCGGTGTGCAGGCGATTGTTCACGGTCGTCGTCGCGATGCCGAGGAACACCGCTATGTCCTGGTGCGAGCAGTCGTGCAGGTAGAAGAGGGTGGCGACCTCGCGCAGCTCGGTTGGCAGACCGGCAATGGCAGCCATCGCCCGGCGCGCCTCGTCGTGGCGGTCGAGCTCCTCGTCAGCCGCAACCTGGTCTGCCGGCAGTTCCTCGGCAGCCGACAGCGGCAGCGTCTCGAGATGGCCGCGCCGCAGCAACCGCGACGCGCGATGGCGCACGATGGCGCGCAGCCAGCTCGGGAAGGCTTTTGGCTCCTCCAGGGTCGGCAGGGCGGCCCAGGCGGCGACGAAGGCTTCCTGGACGACGTCCTCGGCGCGATGGAAGTCGCCCACCATCGCCAGCGCCGAGCCGAAGGCGAATTGCTGGAACCGTCGCGTCAGCTCGACGAAGGCGCCGACGTCGCGCTGGGCGGCCCGGCGGACCAGGGTCTCGAGATCCATGTCAGTCTCCTGCCCAATAGTACCGGGCAGGCGGCTTGGCCTTTGGCCGCCGCTGGTCTTTTCCTGCGGCGGTTGGACCCGGCCTAAGCGGGCTGCGCTACCGGCCGCTGCGAGGGGAAGGGCGGGAACAGCAGCGCGATCGCCATGGCGCCAAGACCGATGCCGAACGAGGCTATGTAGAGCCAGCCGTAGCCGCCGGTGGTGTCGTAGATCCAGCCGCCGACGGCCGGTCCCAGCGCCATGCCACCGGCCGAGAACACCGTGGAGGCGCCGATCACCGTGCCCATGATGCGCATCGGGAAGTACTCGCGGGCGATCACGGCGTAGAGCGGCATGATCCCGCCATAGATCAGGCCGAACACCGCCGCCACGGCATAGAACTCGCCGAGCTGGCGCACGAAGAAGTAAGCGCCGGCGCCCAGCGCCTGGGCGAACAGGCCGATCACCAGCACGCGCTTGGCGCCGAAGCGGTCGCCGGCCAGGCCGAACACGATGCGGCCGCCCAGCCCCGCCAGCCCCTCGACGCTGTAGATGGTGACTGCGGCCATCACCGGCAGGCCGCAGGCGATGGCGTAGCTCACGGTATGGAAGATCGGCCCGGAATGCGTGGCGCAGCAACAGAAATAGGTGAGCGACAGCACCCAGAACTGCGGCGAGCGCAGCGCCTGGCCCGCCGTCATGTCGGGATCGGCGACGCCCATCGTCACGCCGGGTGCCGCCGCCATGCGCTCGCGCGCATCGATCACGGCAGGCGCCTTGCGCACAAAAAAGGCCGTCGGGATGAGGATCACCCACGCCATGATGGCGATCACGAGCTGGGCGGTGCGCCAGTCGTAGTTGGTGATCAGCCAGCTCGCGAAGGGCGAGATCGTCATCGGCGCCATGCCCATGCCGGCCGACACCAGCGATACGGCAAGGCTGCGACGCTTCTCGAACCAGCCGGTCACCGTCGTCATCGTCGGCACGAACACCGCGCCGGTGGCGCCGCCGACCAGCAGGCCGTAGATCAGCTGGAACTCGAGCAGGCTGGTGGCGCGGCTGGCGAGAAAGAGGCCCAGCCCCAACAGGACGCCGCCGCTCAGCACGACGGGCAACGGCCCGAACCGGTCGGTCAGCGCGCCCCAGCCGAACGAGGCGATGCCCATCGTCAGGAAGACGATCGTCATGGCGCTCGACACGCCGGTGCGCGACCAGCCGGTCGCGTCCGCCATCGGCTGCAGGAACACCGCGAGCGAGAACACCGCGCCGATCGCCATGCATCCTAGAACGCCGCCGGCGGCGACCACGACCCAACCGTAAAACAGCTTCATCCGTCGCTCCTCGCACGGGTTCGGACAAATACTTAACTCACAGGTTAAGTGATCGCAACCCTTCCGTCCACCCCTGGAAGACGAACGACCACAGCGAAAAGATACAGGATCGCGGTATTTATTTTCGGAGTAGACTGGGCGCGATGTCGAAGACCACGTTGATCGGAACACTGCTTTTCCTGGCCGCCTGCACCGGTTCGGCAGGCGGGCCGGGCGCGTGGCAGAAGGCTGGCGCGACCGACGCGAGTATCGCCGCCGACACGGCGCAGTGCCGAACGACCGCCCAGCAGACCGCCGCGCGCCTCTATCCTCTTGGCTCCAGCAATCCGACCTTGGGCGGCGCGGGGATGATCGCGTCGCAACAGCAGGCCAACACCGATCGCAGCAGCGTCGAGATCCAGTTCTTCAACGACTGCATGGAAGGCCGCGGTTATACGCGCGGCCCGAAGACCTAAGCCTCGCCGTAGTGCACGCGCCGGTAGGCGCGTGACGGGATGAGATCGTCGGTGTGGATGTCCCATAGCGTGCCGATGTTGGCGGCCTGGTGCTCGCTGAACAGCGGCGCGAAGCGGCCCATCTCGGTGACCGCGGCGCTGCGCAGGCCGAAGCCCGTCGCCACGCCGGCGAGGTCGCCGCGGCCGTGCATGGCCTCGGCGGGATCGATGCCGTTGGCGCGGAACTTGTGGAACTCCGCGCCGTAGCCGCCATCATTCATCACCGAGATCAGCATGCGGATGCCCTGGCGGCGGATCGTCTCGAGCTCCTGGATGTGCATCAGCATGCTGCCGTCGCCCTCGATCAGCATGACCTTGCCGTCGCCGCGCGCCGCGGCGATGCCGATGGCGGCCGGCAGGCCCGAGCCGATGGCGCCGAACTCGTTGACCACGTGATACTTGTCGGCCGGCCGGCCCTTCATGTGGGTCATGGCGATGCTGAAGTAATGGCCACCGCCGACGACGACGTCCCAGTCCTTGGGGATCGCCTGGTCGAGCTCGAGGATCGCTTTGCGCGGATCGACGGTGTTGGGCTGGACCTGGAACTCCTTGGAGTCGGGCGAATCCTTGGCGATCTGCTGGGCCATGTCGGCGCTGCGAAAGCCGCTGCGCGAGAGGCCGCGCGCCTTCAGGCGGGCGGTGATCGCCTCGGCCGCGGCCTTGGCGTCGGCCCGCACGTGCAGGTCGGCGGTGCGCAGGCCCTGCCACAGGCCGCGCGGGTTGGTGTCGATCTGCACGGTGCGGGCGCCGGGATAGAGATAGCCGCCCTCGGTCGTGTAGTGGCCGAGTCCCGCGCCGACACCGATCACCAGGTCGGCCTCGGCGAAACGCTCGCGCGAAAAGTCGCTGGCGAAGGAGCCGGCGATGTCCAGCGCATATGGATTGCCATCGAACAGGCCCTTGCCCAGCAGCGACGTCGCCATCAGGGCGCCCGACTGCTCGGCCAGCGCTTCGAGCGCCTGGCGTGCGCCGGACCGGATCACGCCGCGGCCAGCCACGATGATCGGCTTCTCGGCCTCGGCAATCATGTCGACGACGCGGTCGACCATGGCGGGATCGGGGATCGGCCGCTGCGCCATCGGCACCAGCTCGGAGGAGGGCGTGTAGTCGGTGAGATGCGGCCACGCCTGCTTCTGCAGGTCCATCGGCACGGAGAGCACCACCGGCTTGCGCTCGGCCTGGGCGATCTGGAAGGCCTCGCGCACGTTATCGAGCACGCGGTCGACATGCTTGATGCCGACAAAATGCGCGCCGCAGGCGAGCGCGAGCGGCGCCATGTCGATCTGCTGGATGTACCACGAGGCGGTGAGCGGCGCGTCGCCCGCGAACACCACCAGCGGCGTGTTGCTGCGCGCCGAGATGGTGAGCGCCGTCATGATCTGGGTGAAGCCGGGCCCGCAGGTCGTCGAGGCGACGCCGACCTTGCCGGTGGCGCGGGCATAGCCGTCGGCCATGGCGACGGCGCAGTGCTCGTGGCGGGCATGCACCACCTTCATGCCGGGCAGCTTCGACATCGCCACCGACCAGTACATGTTGGCGTCGCCCATCAGCGTGAACAGCGTGTCCACGCCCTCGGCCGCGAAGGCGCGGGCCAGCATGTCGGTCACCTGCAGCTTGCTCATCCTGGAGTCTCCCTTTTTCCGAAGAGGCTGCGCACCCACGACAGGAATGCGCGCCACATGATGTGGCCGGCCCGCAGCTCGGTGGCGGGCGGCGCTGGCGGTGCCTCCGCCAACGGCGCCGATGCGGCAGTCGCCGCCGGCCGCCGCTCGGCCACCAGTTTGGCCAGATTGGTCGAGAATTCGCCGAGCAGGGCGCGCGCGACATGCACGCCGCCGGCGTTGGCGAAGGTTTCCAGCGGCCCGCTGACGCTGAAGGTGCCGTCGATGGCGAGCTCGGTCGTCTCCTTGCCCGCGACCTTGACGACCCCAGAGGCGAGCGCCCGCGAGGCGCCGCGGCCGTCGATGCCGCGGCCCTCGATGGTGCAGGTCCGCGCCGTTTGGTCGAAGGCAAGACTGGCCTCGCCGCGGAACACCGCGACCGTCGGGCCGAACTTCACGCGCACCGAGCCGCGCCACAGGCCATCACCCTGATCGGGCGACAGCGTGGCGCCGGGAATGCACGAGGCGACCAGCGCGGGGTCGCTCAGCAGCGGCCAGACCTCGTCGGCCGGCAGCGCAATCGTCGTGGTCTCGCTCAATGCCACCATGGTTATGCGGCGAGCCGCCGCTGGATCTCGTCCTGCATGATGGTGGTGCGCCAGTGGATGCGCGGCTCATCGGGCGGATGGCCGCCGCAAGCCTTGTGCAGGCCGCAGCGATTGTCCCAGATCACGATGTCGCCGACCCGCCACTTGTGCTGGTACTGCGCCGGGGTCGCGATCATGTAGGGCGTGAGCTCCTTGACCAGCGCCTCGCTGTCGGCCTCGTCGAGACCCTGGATGCGCACGATGTGATGAGGATTGGCATAGAGCGAGGTACGGCCGGTCTCCTCATGCACGCGCACAACGGGATAGACGGCCGGCGGCTTCTGCCGGTCCTCCGGCTCCAGGAGCTCGTGTCCCTCGCGCTTCTTGCCGCCATAGATGTATTCGGCACTGAGCCCGGCGATGCGTTGTTTCAGGCTGTCGGGCAGCGCCTCGTAGGCCTCGTACATGCTGGCGAACGCCGTGTCGCCGCCGGTCGAGGGAATGGCGATGCCATAGAGCTGCGTGCCCTTGCAGACCTCGGTGTCCCACGGCGAATCGGTGTGCCAATGGCCGCCGCGATTGTAGATCGCCTGGTTGACCTGGCCGTCCGCCTTCCGGGTGCCGATGCCCATGACGGTGAGCTCGGCATGCTCGGGGTCGCGCGTCTTGCGCACGCGATGCGGCTTCAGCCGGCCGAAGCGGCGCGAGTAGGCCAGAAATTCTTCCTTGGTGAGCGTCTGGTCGCGCACCACCATCACGACGCTGTCGAGCCAGGTCCGGTAGAGCGTGTTCCACTGATCGTCGTTCAGCGAACGCACGTCGACGCCGGTGACCAGGGCGCCGATCTTGGGATGAGGCCGTTCGATCTGCATGGGCGAAGTCTACGCCCGCCGAGACGCTGGTAAAGCCTCGGGCGGAAGCAACGCGCGTTGCATCGCGGCTCTGGTTTTCGCAAGCCCGGCAGCGGCGTCCACGACGTAGTATGGTTGCCTGCCCCCAGCTCCGCTGGGCGAAGAAGGAGACCGGTCATGGATCTCGGATTGAAGGGCAAAAAGGTCGCCGTGACTGGCGGCAGCAAGGGCATCGGCCGCGCCATCGCCGAGGGTTTCGCCGCCGAGGGCGCCAGCGTGTCGATTTGCGCCCGCAACGCCGCCGAGGTCGAGGCGACCGTGGCGTCGCTGAAGGCCAGGGGCGTGAAGGCGTTCGGCCAGGCCCTCGATGTCGCCGACGGACCGGCGCTCGCGGCCTGGGTCGCCGCCGGCGCGAACGCGCTGGGCGGCCTCGACGCCCTGGTCTGCAACGTGAGCGCGCTCGCGGTCGGCGATTCGGCCGAGAGCTGGCAGAAGTCCTTCTCGGTCGACATGATGCACACCGTCAACGCCGTCCAGGCGGCCGTGCCGTTCCTCGAGAGGTCGAGCTCGGGCTCGATCGTGCTGATCTCCAGCGTCTCGGGCTTCGAGGTCGATTTCGCCGCCGGCTCCTACGGCGCCATCAAGGCGGCGCTGATCCACTATGCCAAGGGCCTGAGCCGCCAGCTCGTCGGCAAGGGCATCCGCGTCAACTGCGTGTCGCCCGGCAACACCTACTTCGACGGCGGCATCTGGCAGAACATCGAGAAGAATATGCCCGATCTCTTCGCCTCGACGCTCAAGGTCAACCCGACAGGCAAGTTCGGCAGCCCCCAGGAAGTGGCGAACGGCGTGGTCTTCATCTCGAGCCCGATGGCCAGCCGGATCTCCGGGACCAACCTGGTGATCGACGGCGCGCTCACGGTGGCAGTCTAGGGAGCGGCTCATGAGCGGACATGGCAAGCACACGATCCATCGCGATTGCATCCACCACGGCTGGGACAATTCCTTCAAGCCACGCATCACCATCAAACCCGGCGAGACCGTCGAGTTCGAGACGCTGGACGCCTCGTCGGGCCAGCTCTCCAAGACATCGACCGCGGCCGATCTGGCGAAGCTCGATCTCGGCCGCGTCAATCCGGTCACCGGCCCGGTCTTCATCGACGGCGCCCAGCCGGGCGATGCGCTCAAGGTGACGCTGCTGTCGTTCAAGCCGTCAGGCTGGGGCTGGACCGGCAACATCCCGGGGTTCGGCCTGCTGGCCGACCAGTTCCCCGATGCCCGGCTGCATCACTGGCACTATGACGCGAGCATGGCGCCCGCGATGTACGGGCCGGGCGGGCGCGTGCCGCTAAAACCCTTCACCGGCACGATCGGCGTGGCGCCGGCCGCGGCCGGCCTGCACAGCATCATCCCGCCGCGCAATGTCGGCGGCAACATGGACGTGCGCGACATCGCCGAGGGCACGGAACTCTGGCTGCCGGTCGAGGTAGCGGGCGCGCTGTTCTCGGTCGGCGACACCCATGCCGCGCAAGGCGACGGCGAGGTCTGCGGCACGGCGATCGAAAGCCCGATCGATGTCGCGCTGAAGTTCGACCTGGTGAAGGGCGCCAACCTCAGGATGCCGCGCTACGTCACGCCTGGTCCGGTCACCAGCCATTTCGACAAGAAAGGCTACGAGGTGACCACCGGCATCGGCCCCGACCTGATGGAAGGCGCGCGCATGGCGGTCACGGAGATGATCGACCTGTTGAGCCGGCGCTTCGGCTATTCGCCGATCGACGCCTATATGCTGTGCAGCGTCTGCGCCGACCTGCGCATCAGCTCCATCGTCGACGTGCCGAACTGGGTCGTCTCGATGTACTTCCCGCGAATCGTCGTGGAATAAGTCGTGCGTCACATCGTGGCTGTCGTTTTCGCTGTTCTGCTCGCCCTGCCGGCGGCGGCGCAGGAGGCATGGCCCAGCCGGCCGATCACCCTGATCTCGCCCTATGCGCCGGGCGGGGCGAGCGACTTCCTCGCGCGCACGCTCGCCGAGGCGCTGAAGGCGCGGCTCGGCCAGCAGGTGCTGGTGCAGAACGCGCCTGGAGCGGGCGGCACCGTCGGCACGCTGCAGGCGGCCAAGGCCAGGCCCGACGGCTACACGCTGCTGCTGAACCATATCGGCTTGTCGACCATGCCCGCGCTCTACAAGAAGCTCGCGTTCGACCCGCTGGCGTCCTTCGAGCTGATCGGGCTGTTCGCCGAAGGGCCCATGGTGATCCTGTCGCGCAGGGAGTTCGCGCCCAAGACGTTCGGCGAACTCGTGGCCTACGCCAAGGCCAACAAGGAGAAGGTCACCTTCGCCTCGTCGGGCATGGGCAGCGCCACCCATCTCTGCGCCATGTTGTTCCAGGAAGCGATCGGCACGCCCGTCACCATGGTGCAGTACAAGGGTGCCGCACCCGCGATGCTCGACATCAGGAGCGGCCAGGTCGACCTGCTGTGCGATCTGCCGACCACCACCTCGAGTGCCATCCGCTCCGGCGAACTGCGCGCCTTCGTGCTCACCGCGTCCAAGCGCATGGCCTCGCTCGCCGACGTGCCGACCGCCGATGAGGTCGGCATGCCCAGCCTTCACATGAGCACCTGGTTCGGCCTCTACGCGCCGCTCGGCACGCCCAGGCCGGTGCTCGAGACGCTCAACAAGGCATTGCGCGAGGTCGTGGCCGACAAGGCGGTGGCCGGGCAGCTCGAGAAGATCGAGACCGTGCTGTTCCCGGTCGACAAGGTGACGCCCGAGGCGCATCGCGCCATGCTCGCCGCGCAGATCGCCCTGTGGGGGCCGATCATCGAGAAGGCGGGCATCCAGGCGGAGTAGGACATGACGACGCGCACATCCTTGCGAGCTGCCGGTGAAGCCATGCGCCGCCGCCTGTTCGGCGACGACGACGGCGCCCCGGCGATCATGCGCACGTTGAATACCGAGGCCGTCTATGGCGCGATCTGGAGCCGGCCGGGCCTCGCCATCGAGGATCGCATGGTCTGCGCGCTCGCAGCGCTCGGCGCCGTGCAGCGCCTGAAGAGGCTTCGCCGTCATGTCGCGGCGGCGCTCGACCTCGGCCTGTCGGCGCGGGCGATCGTCGAGATCCTGATCCAGGTCGGCATCTATGCCGGCTTCGCGGCCTCGGAGGAGGCGGTCGAGGCGGCGGCCGCGACGTTCGCCGAACGCGGCGTCGCGATGCCGGAGGAGACGGCGCGCGAGGATTCCCTGGAGGCTCTGAGCGAGCGCGGTCGCCAGCTGATGCGGCAACTGCACGGCGACCGCGCGGCGCAAGGCTATGCGGCGCCCGACAACGCCGTCACCGGCGCGCTTTATCCACTGGCCATCCAGTACGGTTACGGCGAGATCTGGTTCCGTCCCGGCCTCGATTTGCGCCAGCGCGCGCTGGTCGCCGTCGCCGCCTTCACGGCGCTCAGGCTCGACGGACAGGTGAAGAAGTTCGGCCAGTCGGCGCTCAACATGGGGCTGAGCCGCACCGAGGTGATCGAGGCGGTGATCCAGACCGCGCCGCTCACCGGCTTTGCGCCCGCACTGAACGCGCTGGGCGGTCTCAGCGAAGTCCTTGGAGGAAAGTGATGATCCACAACGCCCCCGAATTCCGCCATCCCGACGAGATGGACTGGGCGATGGGCCGCTTCAGGAATGTCACCAAGTTCCTGTTCCATCCGACGCCCGAGCGGCCGACCGTGCCCAATGCCGGTTTCCTGCGCTACGAGCCGGGTGCGGGCTTCCCGCTGCACAAGCATGACTTCGCCCAGGTCTGGTACATCATCGAGGGCGAGTTCCGGATGGGAGACACGACGTACGGTCCCGGCACCCTGGTCTACATGGAAGACCCGCACTACGAGAACGAGATGCGCACCGAGACCGGCGGGACGGTGCTGTTCGTGCAATACCCCGGGCCGACCACCGGCGCGCGACCGATCTACGACGGGCGGATGAACCTCAAGCAGGTGCCGCGGCGCGACCAGCTCGACCTCGAGCACTGAGCGCGCCTCGCACGCGCCTTTCGCAACGAAAAGACCCACCCGATGGGGACATCGGGTGGGCCATTTACGACCCGGCGATGGGGGAAGTCTGCTTGCCAAGGCAAGCTCGCCGAGAAGCCGGACGGCCGCGCGTCCGGGACGGAGAAGGCAACGCGCAAGCCAACCGGAGTTACCGTACGCAACGGTACCGCCGCGCCTGAGGCATCGCGCCCGGTGGCGCTGCAATCGCTATTTGAACGCCGCCCGCTGCGAGGATTTGGCGTAAGCTCGCCACAGCGAGGCCGATCCGTCACCATATGGCGCCTGAGGTCACTAACCGGGAAGGGTCCTCGGTCTGGAACCGGACGCGCACGGCGCCGTTGTCAGCAGGGGGCCCTCGGATGCCATTGGTCATCGACTTGCAGCGACCGCGTATTCTCATCGCTGAGGACAACTATCTCATTGCCGAGGAGGTCGGAGAGCTGGTCCGCGGTTGCGGTTACGCGGTGGCCGGGGCCGCGCCCTCGCTCGAAAGCGGGATGGCACTGATCGCCAAGGACGCGGTCGATGGCGCCGTCCTCGACATCGACCTCGCCGGCACACCGAGCTTCCCGATGTGCCGGGCGCTCAGTGCCAGGGGCGTTCCGTTCCTGTTCCTGAGCGGCTACAGCCCGAACACGGTCGTGCCCGAGGAGTTCCGCAAGACGATCCATCTCAGCAAGCCACTCGCCCCCGCGGCTCTGGAATCGGCGCTGCGAAACCTTGTCGGCTGGGCGCCCGCCAGCGGCGAGAAGCCAGTTGAGCCAACCTTCGCCAATGCCGTCCTGGATTCGCTGAATTCTGTGGCGAAGGTCGCTCTCGCGGCGTCCCTCGAGCGCGTCCAACTGCGCCATGGCGACGTCCTGGACGTGCCCGGCCGCGCGGTCGACCACATCTACTTCCCGATCGAGGGCTTGATCTCGATGTTTGCCGGCACGGCGGCGACACGCATCGAGGTCGCGAGCATCGGTTGCGACGGTATGACCGCGCCCGGCGTCCTGCTCGGCGACACGGTCTCGCCCGGCCATACGATGGTGCAGGTGTCGGGCAGCGCGTGGCGCATCCGGACCCGCACCTTGCAACGGCTGGCGGAAGGCGACGCGAGCCTGCGCCGGCATTTTCTGCATCAGGTCAGCGTGGCGCTGCGCCAGCTCGCCGACACCGCGTCTTATAGTGGCCGGGCCACTATCGTCGAACGCCTGGCGCGCTGGCTGTTGCAGGCGACCTATCGCCTGGGCAACCGTCGGCTCGGTCTCACGCACGACGTGCTGGCGGACATCCTGGGCGTGCGCCGTCCCAGCATCACCACGGGCCTGCAAGCGCTGGAAGGACGGCATCTCATCCGCTCGACTCGGCGGGCCATCGTGGTGCTCGATCCTGCAGGCTTGGCCGAGCTGGCGAGGCGCTGACCCTCAGCGCACACAGTGCCCTAGCGTACGAATCGCCCGGCGGATGCAACTGCCGCTTTGATCACGGCATTAGCACGCCATGGGACCCAAGAATCATCAGGCGCGACCGATCGTGTTGCGCGAACTTTCCCTGCTGCGAGCGCTGGGCGCCAGCCTGCGCACGTCCAGTTACCGTTCTCGCAGACTCCGACGCCCGCCGTTGTCCCTGCCGGCGGCGCCCTTGGCGCAGCCCGACGCCTTGGCCTTGCCGCCTCGTCATGGGAAGAGCCCTGCCCTGGCCTCGGAAGAGAGGTCATGAAGGCGCTGACCTGGCACGGCAAGTACGACTTGCGTTGTGAGAGCGTAGCTGATCCCGGGATCGAGCATCCGCGCGACGCCATCATCAAGGTGACGGCCTGTGCGATCTGCGGCTCGGACCTGCATATCTTCGACGGCATCATTCCGGGAATGCAGAGTGGCGACATTCTCGGCCACGAGACCATGGGCGAGGTGGTCGAGGTCGGAGCGGACAACAACAAGCTGAAGGTCGGCGACCGCGTCGTCGTACCCTTCACCATCGCCTGCGGCGAATGCTTCTTCTGCCAGCGCGGTTTTTTCTCCGGCTGCGAGCGCACCAACCCCGATCGCGCCAAGGCCGAGAAGCTGTGGGGTCACTCGCCGGCCGGACTGTTCGGCTATTCCCATCTGCTGGGCGGCTATCCTGGCGGCCAAGCCGAATACCTGCGCGTACCCTTCGCCGACGCCGGGCCGATCAAGATCGAGAACGGACTGAGTGACGAGCAGGTCCTTTTCCTCTCCGACATCTTCCCGACCGGCTACATGGCCGCCGAGTTCTGCAACATCCAGCCGGACGACACGATCGCCGTGTGGGGCTGCGGGCCGGTCGGCCAGTTCGCCATCCGCAGCGCCTTCATGCTGGGCGCCGCGCGTGTGCTGGCGATCGACACCGTGCCCGAACGCCTGCAGCTCGCGCGCCAGGCCGGCGCCCAGACCATCGATTTCATGGCCGAGGATGTCTACGACCGCATCCAGGAGCTGACGCACGGCCGCGGCGCCGACGCCTGCATCGACGCTGTCGGCACCGAACCCGAGACGCGGGGCAGCTTAGATTCGGTCATCGACCGGATGAAGGTGGCGACCTTCATGGGCACCGACCGGCCGCACGTGCTGCGGCAAGCCATCCATTGCTGCCGCAACTTCGGCACCGTGTCGGTCGTCGGCGTCTATGGCGGCTTTCTCGACAAGATCCCGATGGGTTCGGCCATCAATCGCGGCGTGACCATCCGCATGGCCCAGACCCCGGTGCAGCGCTACCTGCCGATGCTGCTCGAGCGCATCGAAAAGGGTGAGATCGATCCGTCCTTCGTGATCACCCATCGCGCCACGCTTGAGGACGGGCCCGAGCTCTACAAGACCTTCCGCGACAAGAAGGACGGCTGCATCAAGGTGGTGATGAAACCATGAACGCATCCAATCCGCTGGCGGTGGTGACCGGCGCTTCGACCGGCATCGGGTTCGAACTGGCCAGGCAGTGCGCCAGGAGGGGCTTCGATCTTCTGATCGCCGCCGACGAGGCGGCGATCGATGAGGCGGCGGCGGAGTTGAGGGCGGGGGGCGCCTCCGTGCAGGCCATCCAGGCAAACCTCGCTACCACCGAAGGCGTCGACAGGTTGCTCGCGGCTGTCGGGTCGCGGCCGATCGATGCGCTGCTCGCCAACGCCGGGCGCGGCCTCGGACATGCCTTCGTCGACCAGAGCTTCGACGACATCCGCTACGTGATCGACACCAACGTCACCGGTACGGTCTACCTGATCCACAAGATTGCCCGGCAGATGCGCGCGCTGGGCCACGGCCGCATCCTGATCACCGGCTCGATCGCGGGTTTCATGCCGGGCACCTACCAGGCCGTCTACAACGGCACCAAGGCTTTCCTCGATTCCTTCTCCTTCGCCATCCGCGCCGAGCTCAAGGGTACGGGCGTCAGCGTGACCTGCCTGATGCCCGGCGCCACCGAGACCGACTTCTTCGAGCGCGCCGACATGATGGACACCAAGGTCGGCCAGTCCAAGAAGGACGACCCCGCCGATGTCGCCGAGATTGGTGTCAAGGCGATGATGGATGGCGACGGCGACGTCGTGACCGGCTGGCAGAACAAGCTGCGCGCGGCGATATCGAACATCACGCCGGCGGCGCTGCTCGCCGAGCAGCATCGCAGGCTGGCCGAGCCCGGCTCGGGCCTGAAGAAGTAACCCCTTGATCCTGGAGGAACGACCATGACTCGCACTGTCTTCCGACTTCTTGCCGCTTCGGCGCTGCCGCTGGCGCTTGGTGCAGCGACCGTCGCCCCGGCCATGGCCACCGATCCCCCGGCCAAGCAGGCGGCCGCGCCTTCCATGGCGACACCGTCCACCTCGACCTTCCTCACCAACACCGCCGTGGCCAACCTGTTCGAGATCGAGAGCAGCAAGGTCGCCCTGACCAAAACCAAGAACGACAAGATCAAGGCCTTCGCCAACCAGATGGTGACCGACCACACCGGCGCCGGCACCAAGTTCAAGCAGGCCGTGACGGAGGCCAAGCTGACGCCGCCGGCCGAGAAGTTCGACGCCAAGCACCAGGCGCTGCTCGACGATCTGCGGAAGAAGGACGGCACGGCCGTCGATGCGGCCTACGTGAAGGCGCAGTCTGACGGCCACGTCGAGACGGTGGCGATGTTCGAGGCCTATGCCAAGGGCGGCGACAACGCCCGCATGAAGCAATTCGCCAACGACATGCTGCCGACGCTTAAGGCGCATCTCGACCAGGTCAGCAAGCTGAAGTGAGAGTGGGGGTCGCCGAGAGCGGCGACCTCCGCGTGCATGCAGTGCCAGCAGAAATCGGACTTTCCGGCATTTCCGGTATGTCCGACAGAAACCGTGATGGTTACATCAACGACCGAACCCGAGCCTTGGGGCGAGATAGCCGCATCCGCGCGAGCACCGTCCCGGCGGCCCGCCTGGGAGCCGCCACGGGGTGTCCCTGCGGGATTCTCACCCGTATGCAGTTTGATGAACGATGCATAGCGCGATAGTCGGCCAAGGGTATTCACCCAAGTGCTCGGTTTTTTTCGGCTCTCCGTGAATCTAGAAAAGTTCAAATATGAAACCCTGACGGTCCCGCCGCGGTTACTAGGTTGGTGTGCGAATGCGTTGCGTCCGGGAGCGGCCGGGTGAGCTGTTCACCCGGTTTCCGCGAGATCGGTCGTGATAGGGCGAGGGAACTGTGCAGGATACGCGGGAGACGCTGGCAGCAGCATGCCAGGTGGCCGGGATCGTCGCCGCCGCGCTGCTGCTTCCTGGCGCACTGATCGACCTGGCATTCGACACGGACTTTCTCGATACCCTGTCACAGGCGGTGCTGGCGGCTTTCGCAATGGCCTTGATGCTCGCGGTTTGGACAGCTCACAAGGCGGGCTAACGCAGCGGCAGCACGGTGCCGACCAACCCCGACATAAGGCCGGCAAGCTGATGGCCCACATCATACGAGTCGACATCTGTCGGTCACGAACCGATCACGACTCCGCTGAAACTCCAGGTCCCCGCGCGTCGTTAGTTGGTTGCTTCTACTCTCTCCCCCGAGCCGGCAACTGCCGCGTCAGAAGCACAGCGCCGCCCGGCCCAACCGGGCGGCGCTGTTTGTATGAGCCGGTCTTCCGCCCAAGACGCGCGGTGCAGACGGCCAGTACGGGCGCGTCACGAGTGCAGCGAGGCGGGCAGGATCGGCCAGGTGAAGATATCGGTGCCGCCGCGCCTGTCGTCGGTTTCCAGGTTCACCTCGTCCGCGAAGAAAGTGATGCGCTGCAGCTGCTCGACCGCGATGCCTTCGTCACGGCAAGTGCGGCCGATGTCGTCGAGGATCTCCGAGAGTTCCGGATAGCGCTCCGGAAGCGGGTGCAGCCGGGTGCTTATGGCGACCTGCCGGCGCTGGTCGGTAAAGGTTATTGCCACCAGATTCCGCGCCGACATTCCGCGCTGGTCGAGCTCGCCGGCAACAAGGCCAAGCAGGAAGCACGGGTCGTCTCGCACCGGATCAGCATCATCATCCATGGTCTTCAAACGACCCGGGTCGCGGCGAGGTTACGCACGTCAGTGACTTCCGAACCTTGCTGTCAGCCAGACCAATGCTTTCTCCGCCCGTCAAGCGGAACAGGCGGCGCATCCAGCATGGCTCTGGCTATCAATGCCGTCGCGCAAACGATCCGCGGCTCGCGGGCGATGGTCGACAGGCCTTCCGGCACCAGCAACTGCGCGCAGCCGAGGTCTGCGGTATACGGAGGCGCATCGGCCCAGCCTCGGATGGCGGCCCGATCGATCAGGATCAAACCCCGGGCGCGGGCTTCGATAAGCGCTGCGCTGCTCAGGGGGTTGGCGTCGGTGACCCCGAGTACGGCGCAATGGATCGCGGCGTCGAGCGCTCGCGAGGCAGGTTCCACGAGGCACCGGTTTGCGACGTTGATGAACGGCGAGAGGGCGTAGCTCACCTGGCAGCAACGGCGCCGCCGCGCGTCCGGTTGGTTGGCGAACCCGATTTTCTGCTGTGACCAGGCCGCAAGTCGTCAACCGCGACGCCCGTCGTGGCGCCTGCCGTATTTTGCTCCGTGGGGCGAGCTGACGGCTGGAGAACTGTCAGCTGGCAGCTCGAACTTCCCGTAGAGACGCCAGCTTTGCCAACAGCCCTCGTCGCGTTGCTTCAAACCTCTGAAGCACGGCCTCCGCCTCCGTCGTCCGTTGGCCGTCGGAGCGCAGATCGTCGATGAGTTGGCGCTGGCGGGCCAGAGCTTGCTCGGTCTTCAGGGCCGCCGACTGGAGCAGCTCCAATCTATACGCGCGATTTTCCATGTTGCTTCAATGCTTGCGGCGGCGAGTCGGCGATGAAGGACGGCGTGACATCTTCGGGGTGTCGGGACGCGGTGGCACTGGTGCCTTATCCCGGTGGCGGCGGTCCCGGGGGCGGTTCGCGAGGCGGCGGCATGGGCGGAAGTGGACTCGGCTCGGAGCCGGGCGGCGGTTCGCGCGGCGCTTCATTAGGTGGTCTAGGAAGCTTTGCCATGTCCTGTCCTTCTCACTTGGTCCTTCGTCAGTCGAATGGCTGCCCCGGCATGGAGGTTGCCAGGCTGGGACGAGTGGAGCTCAGTCGATCTTCCTGCTCCACCACACCAGCACCCCGACACCGATGACTACCGCCACAGATGTCACTGCGAGGACGTCGCCAAAGCGCGGTGACGAGGAACGTCCAAAGCTGGTGCATGCAGTACCGGCGCTCCGGATGTGTGCTTGTTGCCGAACGAACCATTGCCGGCGCTCGGTTTACGAGCTCCTGAGTGACGGGTGGCCACCGGATGGCGCGTTCGGCATCGCCGTCGCGTGCTCCGGGAGCCTGGCTTCCCTCGCCAATATACGCCAGTGCTCTGCCGTCACCAGCAACATGCGCCGACCGATACGGTCGTGACAGGCTCGTAACATGCGCTCGCAATGATCGGCCTTCGAAAGGCATTCGTCCCGCGACATCTTCGGGCTCTCCCTCACACCTGAGAGCGGGAGCGCGCGACACTTGAGGTGTGCCGCTGACTCTCAGGCACCGACGCTCAGGATGACGAGTCGGCGATACAGGCACTACGAACCTCTTGGCCTTGGATTGCAAGGAGCACTTGGCACGCTTGCTGTGTCTGTGTTGAGGCGGCAGATGAACCCAGCCCACGGCAGCCGGCCGGTGCCGCCGGTCACGTTGAAAGTCGCGATCACTAATCCCATCTCTGCGCCTTCGTTGCCGACCAAGGCTGCGCATTGTCCGCCGTTGGCGAGAGCCCGGCACGAAACGGGGGAAGAATGGACATACGTCCGCTTTTGCGGTCCGAGCTGCCCGTGCCGGCCGCCCTCTTGGCGCGCTGGCTGGTCGGCAAGACCTTGGTGCGCGAGCACAGGCGGGGGCGAATCAGCGGACGCATCGTGGAGACCGAGGCCTATGTCGTTGGCGATGCCAGCGGCCATGCCTATAAGGGCAAGACCGCCCGCAATGCCTCGTTGTTCCTCGAACGCGGCCATGCCTACGTCTATTTCATCTACGGCTGCTGGCACTCGCTCAATGTCAGCGCCGGCCGTGCCGGGATCGGCACCGGCGTGCTGCTGCGGGCGCTCGAGCCGCTCGAAGGCATCACGCTCATGTCCCGCCGCCGTCCCGGCGTGCCGGTGCCGCACTTGGCGCGCGGACCCGGTCGCCTTGCGACGGCGTTGGACATCACCCGTGCGCTCGATGGCCATGATCTTTGCGCAGGCGGGCCGCTATGGCTGGGCGATGCCGCTAGGCCACGCGGCCGCATAGGAACCGCCACCCGCATCGGCATCAGCCGTGAAACGGACCGGATGCTGCGGTTCTTCGAGAGGGGGAATCCCTGTGTGAGCGGCCCACGGGGCTTGGTTCTCTGAACCTCGTTTGCGTCCGCAGGGGATGCTTGTGAGGCAGTCAGCGATGCTGTTGGTAGCCGTGGTTCCGCGTCTTGAGCTCGACGTCCCCCGCATCCCCCTGCTCGCGTAGGGTCTGCGCTGCCTTTGCCGGCTTGATGTGGTTCTCTTTCCCCGAGGGCTTAGAGCCGGTCCGCTTCGGGCTGCGGCTGGCCGGCAGGACTGGCGGCCCCTTCGACATCGCGGCTCCACCGGTTGACGGCGCGCGATTGCAAGCCGGGGCTTGCTCGGCCAGCGTGCGCCAGTGCGCGGCGGTGGCGAGAAGGGCGATCCGGCTGTCCTCATTATTGGTATCCGCAGCCATGTATTCGCACATGATCGCGTACTGCAAGCATTCCGCCCGTGTCTTCACGCGGCGCTCCCCGGGCTTTGAGCGTGGCTCACCTGGAACCCGACCGGGCGAGCGTCGTCATTGCGCCGTCGGTCACGCGACCGGCGAAGCTCGATGTCGAACCTGAGGCCGAGTTCGCTCGACGACATGGCGAGACGTCCGCCAACGTTTTCCATTAGCGCGCGCACCAGCTTCAGACCGACGCCGGCATCGCGTGCTTCGACGAAATTTTCGGGGAACCCGACGCCGTCGTCGGCAATGATCAGGGCGACAGTCCCATCGGCGGCAGCGGTCGCGATCACTGTCATCTCGACGGGCAGCCCGGTTGGGTGGGCGTACTTCATGGCGTTGGTCACGATTTCTGAGAAGGCCAGCGTGACCGCCGACGCTTGGGCGGCATCGACGCGGCACTGCGGCGCCAACGTCGAATTCAGGCTGAGGCGCCGCTCGAACACCCCGGAGGCCTCGAATTCACGCAACAGGCTCGCCAGCACCTCTGTCAGGTCAACATCATCCGCATCGGGCTCGCGGCTGATCGCATGATGCAGCCGGGAAATTCCGAGAAGTCGGCCGTGGTGCAGACGCAAGGTGTTGACGACCGATTCGCGGGACAGCGATTCGGGCCCGCGTGCCGCCGCATCGATCTGTCTTTTGAGCAGGGCGGCGAGCTGGGCCAGCTCGTTCGCGATGCGGTGATTCGCTTCGATGGTGCGGGCTGGTGGCGTGACGGTGTTGGGCATTGCGCTCCGGCGTGGCCGGGCTGGGTGGCCACGATCCATTCGGCGCCAAAAATCCTTTTATTTCAAGGTGTTATGGGCTAATTCGCAGCAAGAGCAGGTTTGGGGAACCAAGGAGGCACTGGATCAGTTGGCACTGAAGATCCATGTTGAGTAAAATGAGTAAGTAACGTGATCGGCGGTAAGGGGAACACCGATGACTGTTCTGACGCGGGGCGAGCGCCTTCAGATCATGCTGACGCGCAAGGAGCTGGAAGCCCTCGACACTTGGCGCTTCGCGGCGCGCATGCCGAGTCGCGCTGCGGCCATCCGCGAGCTTTTGAAGCGCGGCCTTACAGCCGAGGGATTCAGCACCGCGGACGGCGAGCTGAAGTCGGGCGACTTTGGCGTCGGCGCCAGGGAACCTGGCCGAATCCGTGGCGGCAGATAGGCTCGCCGTCGGATTTGGAAGCTGGCTACCAGAAACCGCTTAACGGCCTTTTTTCGGCACGATACGGAACTGAAGTTCGCGTATGAGGTCTCGGGCCGAACGGAGCTCGGCAAGTGCGCGGCCGAGCGGCTTGCCGTTGGCGACCGGCCGGCATGCCAGCCAGGCAAGCAGGCCAAGCTCGAGCTGGGCCGATTCGATCCAGCCGACATCGCGCTTGTAGCCCATGATCGCGCTGACGCCGGTGTCGGCTACGAATCGCCGGAGCGTCGCCTCGCTCGCCTTCATCAGGCTGCAGGCCGAGAAGAGAATCAGCTTTCCATCGCCGCGCTGGCGCAGCGGGATGGCGAGCTCCTCAAGGTTGATCGCGCCGTTTCGATGGCCGTTGCTGCGCTTGCGGCGCAACGCCAGCCGTCGTGTCTCCCCATGGCAAGCGACGTAGAGGATGGGATAGCGGCGATAGCGTCCATGCATCGCATCGCCGAGCAGGCCGTGAAGCTCCTCCCACGTGGAGAAAGGCCGATGGATATATGGCGTGCCTTGCGTGCTTTGGATGAGCCTGAGCAGCGGTTCGACGGATGGTTGTGATAGCCGACCGGCCGTCCAGTGCGCAGTCTCGATACAGTAGATCCCACGCTCCTTGCTCATCCCGACGCTCCGACCCTGACAACGAGGGACGCGGGGCGATGTTGCCGTCCGCTGCCGTACGCTGGAAAAGCCGGCGCGACCTGCTGGCGATGCGCCAGCCGTTGATGGCAACTGGCCGCGTGCTTCGTGACAGCTCAGCACTGCGCAGCGAACAGGTCTGCTTGACCGCGAATGTCCTCACGCTTGGCACCCAGCAGGGTGGGCCCTCGTCGGACGAGCGCGAAGGAGGCGAGACGCGTCGTGGTGAGGCTCATGGCCTCGCTCTACCGCGCGCGTCCCGATGCTTCGCAAGCGAGGAGGTGGCCTACCCGGCCAACAGGTCGCCAATTGCGTCGATGAGCTGCTGCTCGAGGATGGGCTTGCCCAGCCGCTGCGTATCGCGCAGCTCGGCAGGGATCGACGAACTGTCGTAGCCCGTGAGGAACATGAAGGGAACGCCTCGCCCGCGCAGCGTTTCAGCGATGGGAAAGCAGCGGTCGCCGTTCAGGTTGACGTCGAGGACGGCGCCATCCAGGGCTTCGGCCTCGGCGAGTCGCACGCCGTCATCGACCCGGCCGACCGGCCCAACCACGGTGTAGCCGTTGTCCTCGAGCACGACGCGAATGACTTCGGCTGCCAGGAAATTATCCTCGACGACCAGAATCCGAAGCCCGTTCAACGCCTTGGCCGGCGACGCCATGTCGAGCTTCTCCCCGGGATCATTGCCCCTTCTGCTGCACATTGCGCTGCAGGGGGAACGCCATGGTCCAACGCAGACCGGCGCCGTTGAGTTGCAGGGTGGCTGTCCCGCTCATCTCGTATTCAATGCTGCGCTTGACGAAGCCGGTGCCGAAGCCCTCTTCGATTGGGCCATTCACCGGCGGTCCGCCGCTCTCGTCCCAGTCGATAACGACGGTGTCTCCCGAGGTTGCCGGGTCGACCCGCCAGGCTATCGCGACGCGCCCGTCCCCTGACAGGCTGCCGTACTTGGTGGCGTTGGTGGCAAGCTCATAGAACACCAGGCCGAGCGTCGAAGCCGCACCCGGTGTCAGGATCAGGTCGGGACCGACAAGCGTCACCGCCGTGCTTTCCTTGCCGAGATGCGACTGCAGGGCCCCCTCGATCAGCGCGCGCAGGCGAGCGCCGGTCCAGTTGCCGTGCGACAGCAGCTCGTGCGTCGCCGCCATGGCGCGCAGCCGGCCGAGGAAGGCCGGGGAGAAGTCGTCGAGCGACGCGCTGTCCTTCATCATGCGGCTCGCCAGTGCGGCGATGGTGGTGATGATGTTCTTCACCCGGTGCTGCAGCTCGTGGAGCAGGATCTGCTGGTGGGCCTCGGCGGCGCGCCGCTCGGTGATGTCGAGGATGGCCACGATGCCGCCGCGCACCTTGCCCTGCGCGTCGAGCATCGGCGTCGCCGACATCATGACCTCGACCTTGGCGCCGTTCGTCCGCAGGATGTGGGCCGCGAAGGCGGGCACGGCCTCGCCGGAATGCGCCGCACGGTACAGCGGCTGCTGTTCCGGCCGCAGCTCGCGTTCGCCTTGGAAGACGCGCAGCGCCGCTGGCGCCGGCCGCAGGCCCGCGCCGTCTCCGCCGTCGGCGCTCTCGCCCAGAAGCTGGGCGCCGTAACGGTTGATGCGGACCCGGTCCGACCGGTCGTCCTCGATGATCAGGATGCCGACTGGCAGGAGGCTGAGAAGGGTCTCGAGGCTCTGGACGCGGTTGCGCAGGTCGACCGTCAACTCGTCAATGCGCGCCTCAGCGGCCGTGATCCGCGTGATGTCGACGAAGGTGATGACGACGCCGCCGATCACGTTGTCGACGGTGCGGTAGGGCATCATGCGCATGACATAGCGCGCGTCGCTGTGGTTGCTCTCGACCTGGCGCTCGATGGTCGACAGTGTGCGCAGCACGCGCTCGGCATCCTCCTGCACCGTATCGGAATTAAAGCGGGCCCGCACGTGGGTGAGCGGCCGGCCGGTGTCGCTCTCGACCAGGCGGAACACGTCCTTGGCGGCCGGCGTGAAGCTCTTGATCGAAAGGTTGCGGTCGAGGAACACCGTGGCGATCTGGGTGCTCTCCAGCAGGTTGGCGATGTCGGAATTGGCGCGGCTCAGCTCCTCGACCCGGGAATTGAGCTCGGCATTGACGGTCTGCAGCTCTTCGTTGATCGACTGCAGCTCCTCCTTGGAAGTCTCGAGCTCCTCGTTGGCTGACTGCAGCTCCTCGTTCATCGAGGAGAGCTCTTCGTTGCCGGACTTCAGCTCCTCGTTCGACGATTCGAGTTCCTCGGTCGTCGTCTGCAGGCGTTCGCGGGTTGCCCGGAGGTCCATCTCGAGCTGGCGCAGGTTGGCGTTCTCCAGCTCCTCCACGCTTTCGCCGCCCTCCGCTGCCCCCGCCTGCTTGATGCCGCCGACGTCCTGGAACACCACCATGTAGAGCGAATCCGGCATCGCCGAATTGCGGATGGGATGGATGATGAGGTCGATGCTCTGGCGGCCGCCGTTGGTGCCGATCGTGACACCTCTCTGGATCGCCACTTGGCCGGTGCTGACCGCCTTGTGCACCCCGGCGCGCAAGTCGGGCTTGAGCCCGGGCCGTGCCATGCCGTAGATGTCGTTGCGCGGCGCACCGGGCGCCAGCTCGAGGTATTTGCCGGTGCGGGCCGAGCCATGCAGCAGCTCGCCGTCGCTGTTGACCACGACATAGGCCGGGCTGTAGCGGTCGAGGAGCTGGCGCTCGGCCAAGGTCTGCAACGGTTCCTGCGGGATCCCCATGCGCGGCGCCGACGCCCCCTGGCGTCGGCCCTCCTCGGGCGACGTCAGTGGGAACTCCGGCAACCGCCGCTCGATCAGCGGGCGGCGCCGGAAGATGCGGTACCCCTTGTCGACTGTACTGAAGAGGCGGGGGTGACGGGTGACGTTCTCCGACGTGCCGAGGAACAGGAAGCCGCCGTCGTTCAGGGCATAGTGGAACAGCGGGATCACCCGGTTCTGCAGCTCCGGCGTGAGGTAGATCAAGAGGTTGCGGCAGGCGATCAGGTCGAGTTTGGAGAACGGCGCATCGCGCAAGAGGTTGTGCGCCGAGAACAGGCAGATCTCGCGCAGGTCGCTGGCGATGCGATAGGTGCCGTCCTCGCGCACGAAGTAGCGCTCCAGTCGGGCCGGCGGCACGTCCTTGGCGATGGTCGCGGGAAAGCGGCCGATGCGGGCGATCTGCAGCGAATGCTCGTCGATGTCGCTGGCGAAGATCTGCAGCTTGGGCGCGCTCTGCGCCTTGGGCATGTGTTCGCGCAGCAGGATGGCGATCGAATAGGCTTCCTCGCCCGTCGAGCAACCCGGCACCCAGACACGCAGCGCATCTTCGGGGCCCTTGCCTTCGAAGAGCTGCGGGATGACCTCGCGCTCCAGCGCCTCGAAAGCCTGCGGATCGCGGAAGAAATTGGTGACGCCGATCAGCAGGTCCTGCAGCAGTGCGTCGAGCTGCTGCGGCTCCTTGCGGAGGCGCTCGATGAAGTCCGGCACCTCGTCGATCTGCAGTACCTGCATGCGGCGCTGCACGCGGCGCGCCACGGTCTTGTCCTTGTAGCCGCTGAAATCGTGGCCGGTACGCGCGCGCAGCAGGGTGCTGATATGCGCCAGATTAGCGGTCGCCTCCTGGCGCACGCCGTCCGGCCCCTTGCGACCGTCGACTTCGATCAGGTGGCGGAAATAATCGTAGAGCTTGGCAGGGATTTTTTCGATCGGCAGCACGAAATCGACCATGCCGCTGCGTACGGCGCTGCGCATCATGCCGTCGTATTCGGCGTCGTCCTGGGCCACCGTCAACCCGCCATGTTCCTTGACTGCGCGCAGCCCGATCGTGCCGTCGCTTCCGGTGCCGGACAGGACGATGGCGGCGGCACTTTCGCCCCTGGCCTCGGCGAGTGACACGAAGAAGCCGTCGATCGGCGTGCGCTGTCCACGTGGTTCGACCGGCGGGGTGAGCCGCAGGCGGCCGTCGGCCACCGTGACCGCGGTGTTGGGTGGAATGACGTAGACGTGGTCGGCCTGGATGGACGTCTGGTCCTTGATCTCGACGACCGGAATTTTCGCTGCCCTGGCGAGCAGCGCCGTCAATACGCTTTCATGCGTGGGATCGAGATGCTGGACCACGACATAGGCCAAGCCGGCGTCTGGTGCAAACAACGGCACCAACGTCTCGAGAGCGCCGATGCCTCCCGCCGAGGCACCGATGCCCACCACGGGTATGCCCGCGCCATTGCGCGGCGGCTCGGGTTCCACCTGGCTAACCTTTCTCTTGCTCCTGATAGGCCGCGCCATTCCCCTGTCCCCTGTCCGGCGCTTCCCGGGACGCTACTTCGCCGCTGCGCAGCAGCTTCTTCATGATCTCGACGTCGTGCTCGTAGTCGCGTGCCCGATGTTCCAGATGCTCAGCCAGCGTCTGGCGATCGTTCGCGCGTTCGTGCTTTGCCATGCGGTGCGCCAGCGCAGCACGTTCCTGGTGCGAACGCAGCAGGGTCCCCAGCAGCCTGTCGATCTCGTCGCCTTGAGAGCTCAGGACCGCATCGGCCGCGAAAGCGTGCCCGACATGGCATCGGTAGCGAAGCATGCTTCCATCCGCGACCTCCCACAAGGCCCCATGGCATTCAGGGCAGGTGAAGCGGGAAGGGGTTCCGAGCATGTCGTTGGCTTCCATGTCCGCCAGCTCCTGGGCGGCGATCGCCGCTTCAACCCGTATGTCGAGTGGGATGTCAGGGGTTGCCCCGGCCGGCTGGCCGGCCAGCCGTGCCAGCAGCCGCGCCATGTCGTCCATCCGGCAGACATGGTCGACCTCGACATGGCGCAAGGCGCTGCGCGGCATGCTGGAAACCAGGGCATCGGCCGGGTCCTGGACCACGGTCAGGCCGCCGCATCGTTTGATCGCCCGCAGGCCGGCGGTGCCGTCAGCCAGTGCACCCGATAGCACCACGCCGATCACCCGCCCGCCAAACGACGCCGCGGCCGAGCGGAAGAGCGGATCGATGGCGGGCCGCGACAGGTTCTCGCGCGGCCCGCGGCGCAGGAGCACATGGTCATCATGCAGGAGGAGGTGGGAGCCGGGCACCGCGACGTAGATTCTGCCGTGTTGTACGCGCTCGCCGGAGGCGGCTGGAACGGTCGGAAGCGGGCCGCTGCGCGTGAGGATATCCGCCAAGTGGCTAGTGGCCCCCATATGGAGCACGACGAACACCGCTGCCGCGAGGTCGGACGGGAAATCGTGCGCCAGCGTCCGCAAGGCTTCGAGGGCGCCGCCCGAGCCGCCGATGACGATGATATCGCGGGTGGCGGATGTCGCCGTGACCATGCTCCGGGTGCCTCCGCCTCCAATGACAGCCAACGCGGGACTGATCCATCGCGTTGCCACAGCGGTACGAATTCGTACGTGCCCCGTCTGTCGGCGGTTGCTGTAGAAGATCAGCGCCAGGAGCCCGATCCTGAGGGCAAGTGTGGCCAGGATGCCGAAAGCCATGGCGACATAGCCCGCAACGCTGATGTCCCTGGCGGAAAACCAGCCCGCGACGAGCACATAGACTGCCAGCCCCAGCAACAGCACCGCCACGATGACCCACATCCCGGTTCCGATGGGTCGCGATGCAAAAGGCTGGCAGTGTTGGAGCCCGTCTAGGCGGCGGAGAAAGCGCTGCCCTGAGCGTCGGCATCGATCCAAACGCGGTGGCGGCAAACACCGTCGGCAGCAGGGTGGGCGGGCGCGACGGTGAATCCTGCCTCGCGCATCAGCTCGAGCGCCCAGGCCTTCTCGCTGCTGACATGGTTCTCGAGCTGGCCAAACTCCTGCAGCATCTCGCCGACCGTGAGCCGCATGACCGATTTCAGGTCGGCATCGTTGCCGTCGTAGGCGGCAAGGATGATGAACCAGAGCCGGCCGCGGCCGGCGTCGTCGGCCCACGGTGCCGCCCCGATGAAAGCCAGCGGGTCACCTGCGGCATTCGACGCCGTCCAGACCTGACGGCTCATCGCACAGGCCTCGAGTAACGCATCCAGGCCGTTGAGGCCGCCCTCGCCGGCGTCTCGAGACCATGAATCGTGGCCAATCACCACGCGTGCGACGTCCTGGGCGGTGGCAGGGTGGATGGTGCAACGCATGAGCATCCCAATCGTACGCTAAAGAACGCCGGCCCCCACTGGCCCGTCACAAGGGGAAAGAAGGGGAGGCGTCCGATAGCCAGTATCGATGAACGCGGTCGCCGGTTGCGCCGTTACAAGGACAAGCTGAAATCGCGCGGCAGGACGACGGTCATCTGGCCCTCGCCGGGCCGGCGACGGCAGGCAGCTGCAGTTTCAGATGCGCCAGAGTCTGGCAAAGCAGGGCGGTCCTGGCGCTGATGTGCAGGCAATCGTGGCCGGTCGCCTCCAGGCGGAAGGCCAGGCTGTCGGCATGGGCCCGCGCCTCGGCGACCAGGCCGCGCACGAAGGCGTTGGCATCCGGCATCGTCGCCAATCGGGACGTTGCGATCATCCGCATCAGGCGTTCGCGGAGGACGACGTCGTCGGGCCGAAGCAGCAGATGCTGGCACGCCGCTTCCAGCAACCGCACCTGTTGTCCAAGTTCTTGTCCAGTTTCGACAGTCATCCCGTTCCTCGCCAACCGTCGAGAACTCCCGGTGCTCGGCCACGGTTGCGATTGGATGACGAAATCGTCGATCAGTCCGCACGTCGGGCCAACTCGTCGACCAAGCGGTCGCGGTCGGCGACGTGCATGGCTTGCACGTCTTCGAACTGCGTCAGCAGCTTTCTTGCAATCCGGGTCGGGTGGCCGTGCTCTTCGAGCGTCATCACCAGGGCGCGTTGCCTGTCGATCAGGCGCTCGCCAACGGCGACGTGCTGAAGGGCAATCCGCAGGTGCCTCTCGACCGTCGGGCGGCTCAGAGTTCGACTCGGTGGCATTGCAACTCAACCCGCAGTCTCCGCTGACGTTCCGCTGCCCGATGCGGGCGAGCAAATCGTCTCCGAAGGCAACTCCCGAGCGATAGGCCACGTTGGCCACGCAACATCCCCCCATCGCCAAGAAGAATCGAATGTTCATTCACAACAAGCGGCTCCAATACATGGTGCGAGTCGGCGAGACCAACCCGGCATTGGGCTCGAGCAGTTCGGCGGCCCGGACGGTGAGCTCGCGGCCGCCATGCGTTATTTCACCCAAGCCCTGGGCGAGGACGATCCCGGTCGCAAGGATATGCTGCTCGACATCGCCACCGAAGAGCTGAGCCACCTCGAGGTGATCGGCTCGATCGTCGCCATGCTGAACAAGGGCGCGAAGGCCAGGCTTTCCGAAGCGGCGATGACGGATGCCGAACTCTACCGCTCGCTGACCGCTGGCGGCGACAGCCACACCCAGGGCATCCTGTTCGGCGGCGGGCCTGCGCTGACCAACTCCTCCTGCGTGCCGTGGACGCCGGCCGACGTCGATTCGCGCGGCGATCCGAGCTGCGACCTGCGGTGCTGCTGCTGCAGTCGATCCAAGTCCACTCCGGGGAGCACTGGTTCACGACTGCCGACTACCGGCAGATGATCATTGCCCGGCGGGGTAATCGATGGTTTGATCAAAGGGAGAGCAGAGGCTTCATGACTAGTGGTTTGCTTGCTCCTCTCAGCCCCCCGCAAGAGATCGCGCTGCGTCGCATCGCGCACGGGTCGTTTGTCGTCGACGCCCGGGCGGCGGCGAGCCTGGTCGCTCTTGCCCTGGTCGAGCGAACGAGCGGCGGCCTGCGCCTGACGCCACTCGGCCGGTTGCGCTACAACGCGCTGCCCAAGGCGCCGCTGCTCGGACATCAACGGTCGATTCAGGCGGCGACCGGATACGTTGAAGGTCTGATCGAGAAGGCGCAGGGCCGCATTCCAAATCGCGACATGCTCGCGAAGACTGCGCCGCAACCTCGGCCGGCGCGGACGCCGGCTCCGGCAGGCCTGCTGTTGGAAGCGCAAGACGGTGGAACCGACGCAGGGGACCTGCCGGGCCACCAACCGATCTATGTCTTCTTCGACAGCGAGCATTGGAGGTCACGCGCGGAACGTAATCTGGCGCGGACGCGGCAGGCCATCATGGAGCATCGCCAACGGCAGATCAGGCTGTGCGATGCCAGCAGTCGCTGCATCGAATCCTCGCGATCGCTGCTGAGGGCCAGCGTGCCGGTGAGGCCGAGCTGGCGCAACGCGGCGTCGTGACTCTCTAGTTTCCCGCCCGCAGCCACAGACTTGCCAGTGAACTCGGCCCGCTGAGAAAGCTCGGCATGGCGCGACGGCTCGCATCGGCGAACAGCGTCGCGTGCAGCCCGACGACGGAGCCGAGTGCCGAGGCACAGGTGGAACCCTGTCGACTCAGTCGTCGACAACGAAGCAGGTCGAGGCCGGAACCAGACAGTGGTGTTGATGATCGCTCGAGAAATCATGCGCGAAGCGTGCACGCCGCGGAGAATCTGAAACCGCATGCAACTGGCTCATGGTCGCTTCATTGCTCCCTCACAATTCGGGAGGAGCACATGGCGAAGAGCAAACAGGCAGCGGGCAACAAGCAAGGTAGCTCGAACAAGAGCGCCGGCGGCGCCGGCAAGACGACAAATCCTGCAAGCAAGACGACGGGAACCGGCAACGCCCAAGCCGTGAAGCCCCAATCGGAGTCGACGACGAACGCCGCGGTAGCCGGTCTGCCGCAACCGGAGACACCGGAGGCGGCCGGGCAGACCGCGATCGACGCGCTCAAGCAGGACCATCGTCGCGTCGAAGGACTGTTTGCCGAGTTCGAGACTGCCACCGAGCGGCAGCGCAAGCAGGAGCTGGTCGCGATGATCTGCGCCGAGCTCAACATCCACACCCGCCTGGAGGAGGAGATTTTCTATCCGGCCTGCCGCGAGGCGATCGACGACGAGCACCTCATGGACGAGGCCCAGGTCGAGCACGACGCGGCAAAGCTGCTGATCGCCGACCTGACCGAGGCGTCAAGCGACGATCCCTTCTACGACGCCAAGGTGAAGTTGCTATCCGAGATGATCAAGCACCACGTTGCCGAGGAGGAGCAACCCGGCGAGGGGATCTTGGCCAAGGCCGAGGAACACGACGTCGACAATCCCTCGCTCGCCAGCGAGCTGGCGGAGCGCAAGCAGGAACTGCAGAGGCGCGCTGCACGCTTGAGACCCACTCGCGCCGTTTCGTTCAACCTCGATCTTAGGAACCTAATGGAGGAGTCTATGGCGAGAAATTCCGACAATGACCGCGATCGCGACGATCGCGGCCGCTTCACCAGCGATCGCGGCGGCGGCGGCGGCGGCCGCGGCCGCGGTGGCTGGTTCGGCGATTCCGAAGGCCATTCGCGGGCGGCGCGCAGCCGTGACGACGACGACGACGATCGTGGCGGCCGCGG
>FODP01000036.1:3413-57394 GCA_900110395.1 Rhodospirillales bacterium URHD0017 | reverse complement strand
GCGCAATATCCATCATTGGGCTTGGCCCTGTGGCGCGCCAGCATGCTCGAGGCGAGCATATTCCGCAAAAGGTTGCTCAACGTTGGCCGACAGCCGGCGCTTCAGCGCGTCGCCCATCTCCTGTGCGAGCAGCTCGCTCGGCGCGAAGCGGTCGGCCTCAACAGCCCAACCATTCCGCTTACCCAGATGGACCTGGCAGATGCGGCGGGACTTTCGATCGTCCACATCAATCGCACCTTCCAGGAGCTGCGCAGGCTGAATATCCTGTCGAAAGAGGGCCGCGCCATCAAAGTGGTCGACAGAGAACGGCTCGCCGGGTTGGCTAGTTTCGACGGCAACTATCTCAATATGCCGCAGCTGCTGTCACACTGGCAGGTCAAGATCGAGAGCACCCCGACGCCAGCCAAGCGCAGGATCCGATCGCCCCTGGGGCTGCTGATTTGAACACAACCTTGTTGCTCGTGGCACCCGCCGAAAACACTAGACACCGGGACGTCTAATGTTTCGCCCAACGTTTTGAGCGTCAGATCGAGAGGGCTTCATGCGGCCCCGGACGAGGATCAGGACGAAGGCGCCGTGCAGGCGGCGAGTTGGACGCGACGCTTTCATGGGCAGCACAAGGGATGCGTGTCCTCGCGTCCGGACCATACAAGCATTTGGCGCGTCGCTGCCGGCGGGTGCGATCGGATCACACCGACACGGTGACGTCTGGAGGAGGTACCTCACAAGGCGTACTGGCGGAGGCGGCGGCCGACGAGTTTCATCCCGTTCGCCAACTCGTCCAGCAGCGGGTGCCCCGACAGGATGAGGCCCATCAGCCACCCTGCAGCAGCGCCAGCAAGGACGCAGGCCAGCGTCGGGTGCGAGATGCTAAAGCCGAAGCCGCCCTCCAGGGCCACGACCAGCGCCGGCACCGCAGCGGAGCAAAGTGCGACGACGGCGCTGCGCCCGACCGCCCGCGCGATCTCGGCCCAGGAGACGCCGATCCGCCGCCCGATGAATCTGATAGCGATGAAGACCTGAACCGGCGCAGTGATGAACTGTGTCGCGGCCATCGCTTCCAGGCCGAAGGGCGATGCCAGAAAAATCAGAAACACGGATAGCGGCAGCGATAGCAGGCTCATCCAGAGCGTGTCGCGGACACCGCCGAGTGCGACGACGGTCGGGTAGGTCATGAAGGCGGGAAACATCACGAGCGCGGCGAGCGCCATGATGCGGACCAGGGGCGCGACCTCCTTCCACTGCTCCCCATACAGGATGAGCACCGCGGGCTCCGCGAGCAGAGCGAGGCACAGCAGGATAGGCCATTGCAAGGCCGACATGTGGGAGAGGGCGAGAAGGTAGGACGGCTTCAGATGGACGCCGGCCCGGGTCTGCCGCGATAGCGCAGGGAGGAGAACGGGGCTGAGCGCGCTGATCACCAGCCGGTCCGGTAGCTGGCAGAGCGAGGTGGCACGCCCGAAAAGGCCGACGGCGGCCAGGCCGAACTCCCTCCCTATGATGAGCTGCGGCAGGTATTCGCAGGCGACGTTGAGGATCGCCGTGGCCGTATTGACGATACCGAATTCGAACGGAGCCTTCCATCCGCGCAGGGAGATGCGGAAGACCGTGAAGCAGGGGTGCACGATCCAGACCGTGGCGACACGAACCACGCTTGCTGCGAGCGTCGCCCAGGCCAGGCTCATCACCCCATGTCCGAGCGAGGCCAGCACCACGACGACGACGAAGTTCACCGCAATTCCCAGCAGGTTGATGCCCGCCAGCGTATCGAAGGCGAGGTTCCGCCGCAGGAGGCTCATGCCGGGGACGGAGAAAGGGCCAAGCATCAGATTGAAGGCGAAGACGGGCATGAGTTGCCAGAACAGCGCATCGCCGTAGAGCGTGACGATGGCCGGCGTTGCCAGGAGCAGCACGAGCCCGCACAGCGCCGAGGTGGCGAGGAAAGAGGTGAAGGCCGTCCGAAGCTGCTGGTCGGTGACCTGCCTGGCCTGGACGAGGTAATTGCCGGTGCCGAAGTCGCGGAAGATATCGGCAAAGATGACGAACGACATCGCAATGGTGAAAATCCCGAAATCCTTCGGCGTGAGAAGTCGCGACAGGATGATCGTCGTCACGAAGCCGATGGCGATGGAAGCGTAACGATCCGCGACCGAGAAGGCGATGGAACGGCGGATGCCGCTGCCCATTACCGGCCGCCCCCGCGCGCAGCCGGCAGGGCGCCAGGCCGCAGGAACGAGCCGAGCCACCGGATCAGCCGCCCGCCTCGGACCAGGACACGCCCTGCATTCGTGGTGCGGAGAAACAGGTCGAAGGTGAAGGAGGATCCCAGCGCATAGGCGGCGCCATTGAACAGCGCTTCCGGGAGGTAACCGAGCGATCGCCGCGTCAGCGGAGCGTCGCGCCAGGCGGTCAAAGCGAGGTAACGGTGGTACAGCGCCCGCTTCGGCATGAACGCCGTGAACATCCAGGGCTTTTGCGCGGTGGTATAGTGGATGATGGCGGGATCGCCGGTCGCCGCGCGGATGGCCGCCCGATCCAGCCTGGTGAGCGATCCGTTTGCCCGGAACATCCTCGCCTGGCAATTCCAGCAGAAGGGCAGCGTGAGGATCTGCCCATGCAGAACGGCGTTGATGGCGTCCTGGTCATGGTACTCCAGCCGGTTTCCTGCGCGGCTGGCGTAGTCGATGACGCGCGCGGCAAGACCCTGGGCGCGCCAGCGCGCGACGTTGATGAACAGCACACCCGCATTCACATAGTCCGCGCCTTCCGGCATGCCGAGCGCATCCGGCCGCTCGGCGCCATAGGGGTCCGGCACGGCCGCCAGCGCGTAGCCGCCGATGTCGGTCTCCCAGAGCCCCTTTAGGGCCGCCAGGACCACGAGGTCGCAATCGAGGTAAATGATCCTGTCGCAGTCGGGCGGCAGCATATCGAGGGCCAGGATCCTGAGATACGTCTCAGCGGTGATGTGGTGCGAAGTCGGCAGGCCGCGGAGCCCATCCAGCTCGAAGTGCTTGATGTACACCTCCACGTCGGGATGCGAGGGCAGCGTGCCGAGCAGTCTGCGCTCCGCCTCGGCATCCCGGCCGCTCGTAACGATGGTGATGTCCAGGGCATGCCGCTGGTTGTTCTCGAGCAGCGAGGCAAGCGCTACCGCCAGGTGCTGATAGTAGCCAGGATTGCAGCAGAACATCACGCGGATGGGCTGCCGCTCCGCCTGGCCCGAGGCAGTCGCCGTCCCCTCCGGCGGGCTTTCGCGAAGGGCCGTCACAGCGCGTCCTTTTGGATCATGTTGCATCATGTCACCGCGCGCTGGCCAAGGCGGAAGCGGCTGCAACGTATTGGCGCCCGGCCCTGCTACGCAGCCAGTTCTGCGGCAGGAATTCCGGCTCCACTCGCCCCTTGCTCACCGTGACGGCGACCTGCTCGCCGCCTGCATAATCCGGCGTCATCATGCTCATGTCGTCGCCACCGGTGCGGCCGCGACGGCAGTCGCGCTGACGAGATGCGTGCCAGGAACGTTCGACACAGGCATAGATTTTCCTTCCATTAGCGATCGCCGCCCCATGGCCCCGCCACACTTTTTGCGCGGCAAGCGTTATCCGCTCAACTGCACGTTGGTAGATCAACTGAAACGGGTACCTCCGATGTCCTTGGGTAGATGCCCCCTGAACGACCCGGGGCCGCCAGCAGCACAAGCACTATGAGACCGACATCCTGCCCGGCGCCCGCTTTCTGGAATTCTGTTGCAAGGGCGGCAATCCGGTCCCGACGCCGGCGGCGGTGCTGCGGACCGCCCTGCAGCACAAGATCGGCCCCTATGCGCCGGAACTGCCGCACACCAGCGACTACGAGATGTGGATGCGCTGCGCGCTGCACTCGAATATCGACTTCATTCGCGCGGTCCAAGGCTCCTATCGCTTGCACGGCTCCAACATGAGCACCGCTTACCACGCCGATCCCATGCGCGATTGGCGCGAAGCCATGCATGCGGTCGAAAAATTCGTGGCCGACGCCGGGTGGTGTTGCGCGGGGTGCCGGCAGGTGTGGTCGGTGTCGGCAATCCAGCCCGGCCACTGGCGCGGTAATCGCCTTTCGCCTCATCGACTTTCGCCGAATCTTCACCCGGTACGACAGGTTGGCCAGAAACTTTAAACGAGGGCCGGCGGTCGACATGTCACGACGGGCGATGATAGGCCTGGAACCAGTGGACGAACCGGCCGATGCCATCAGCGATCGAGGTCGCCGGCTTGAAATCGACCTCGCGCGCCAAGTCCTCGACATCGGCATAGGTTGCCGGGACATCGCCCGGCTGCATCGGCAAGAGCTCGCACTTGGCCTTGGTGCCGATGGCCTCTTCAAGCAACCGGACAACCTCGAGCAACTCGACCGGACTGTGGTTCCCGATGTTGTAGACGCGCCAGGGGGCCGTGCTCGAAGCAGGATCGGGCTTGTCGCCGGTCCAATTCGGATTGGGACGTGGCGTATGGTCGATCAGCCGGATAATCGATTCTACGACGTCGTCAACATAGGTGAAGTCGCGCCGCATGCGTCCGTGGTTGAAGAGCTGGATCGGTCGTCCGGCGATTATGGCATCGGCAAACAACCACATCGCCATGTCCGGCCTGTTCCAGGGGCCGTAGACGGTGAAGAAACGCAGTCCCGTCGTCGGCAGGCCAAACAGATGCGCGTACGAATGCGCCATCAACTCGTTGCACTTTTTGGTGGCACCATAGAGGTTCAGGGGATGATCGACGTTGTCGTGAATTGAAAACGGCTGGTGCGTGTTGGCACCGAAAACCGACGAGGATGAGGCGTACAGCAGGTGCCGGCAGCCGTTGTGCCTGCATCCTTCCAGTACGTTGGCGAACCCAACCAAGTTGGATTCTACATAGGCATGGGGGTTAACGAGTGAATACCGCACGCCTGGTTGAGCCCCGAGATGGACGACATAAGGGAACCGGTTCTCGGCGAAGAGCGCCGCCATGCCCTGGCGATCCGCCAGATCCAGCCGGGTAAACCGAAAGGCGGGGTGCACTACCAGCTCCGCCAGGCGCGCTTCTTTAAGCGCTGGGTCGTAGTAGGCGTTGAGGTTGTCCAGGCCGACGACCGTACGCCCGTCGCGCAGCAGCCGGCGGGCGACATGGTAGCCGATGAATCCGGCCGCGCCGGTGACGAGTATCGGAGCCGCAGGCATCACGGGAACCTCTAATCTACTCTTGCGGTAGGGCGCCGGCGCGGCGGCGCGAGCTCAACCATGACGCATCTGGCCCGGAGCGCCGGTCGGTTGATGGTCGGGCGTTCCGGAGCGGCATCGGCCGGAATGTCTATGATCGCGGAGTCTGTCGCAACACTGTGACAGGGGTACTCCCAACGAACAGGGCGGCCCCCTCAAGACAGCTTTGGGGGCGACACAACGCTAGACTACAAAGGGCAAGTCATGACTTTGGTTAATTTAGTTAAGAAGCCCGTGTCGGTCGGATCGAACGCAACCACTACGGGGAGATCATGGTCGACCAGGGCGCGCTTGTCAGCGCGGCTGCAAGGCCGGCGAAGTTCCGTATGTGAAGCAGGCAGCAGCCGAACAGCTTTCGCTGCCGATATATCCGGAACTGACCGCGGACATACACGCCGAGGTCGCCGCCGCCGTGATCGAATTGTGGAAAGCGGAAGAGCGCGGCTGATACGTATCGAAGCCTCGAACAGCCTCGCCGCCGGCGGGTGCAAGATCTTGGCGGCTGGACGCGAAACTCGGAGAGGCAATGACGACCACCTTTAGGCCCCAGACGGCGGCCGCATCGCCCCGACGCACCAGCGAGCGGGTGACGCACATCCGTCCCAGCCGCGGCTGGTTCGACCTCCAGCTCGACGAGGCCTGGCGCTATCGCGGCCTCCTGGCGACGCTGGTCCAGCGCGACATCCAGGTGCTCTACAAGCAAGCCTTCCTGGGCGCCGCCTGGGCGATCATTCAACCGGTTCTCGCCGTCATCATCTTCACGGTCGTGTTCGGCGTATTGATGAAAGTCCCGACGCCGGGCAGCATTCCCTATCCGATCTTCGCTTTTGCGGCGGTGCTGCCGTGGGATTATTTTGCAGAAGGGCTGCGTCGCGGCGCCAACGGCCTCGTCAACGAAGGCGATATCGTCCGCAAAGTCTTTTTCCCGCGAATGCTGATCCCGCTGTCTGGCGCCATCGCGCCCCTGCTCGATTTCGCCATCGGGCTTGGCGTTCTCTTGATCCTGATGCTCGCCTACGGCTTGGCGCCGAGCTGGCATATCGTCGCCGTCATTCCACTGGCGCTGGTCGCCGGCTTGCTGGCGCTGGCCGTTTCCTTGTGGCTCGGTCCGATCAATGTCCGTTATCGTGACGTGAAGCACACCGTGCCCTTTATCATCCAGATTTGGATGTACGCCTCGCCCGTGGTCTATCCGCTCGAGATCGTGCCCGAGCAATGGCGATGGCTCTATGCGCTCAATCCCATGGTCGGCGTCATCGAGGGCTTCCGCTGGGCCGTCACCGGCCAGGGCGTGCCCGACCTCACGGCGATGGGCGTCGGCTTAGTCCTCATCGTCGTGCTGCTGTTGGGCGGACTCGTCTTCTTCAGAAAAAATGAACACTCCTTTGCGGACCTGATCTGATGACCGACGATGTTGTGATCCGTGCCGAAAGCCTCGGCAAGCGATACAGGCTGGGCGCCCAGGGCAAGCGACACAACTCACTGCGCGACGCGCTGGCATCGGCCGTGAGCGGGGTGACATTGCGCGCGCAGAAGCCCAAGGGCGAATTTTGGGCGCTCCGCAACGCCAGCTTCGAGATCAAACGCGGTGAGAATGTCGGCATCATCGGCCTCAACGGCGCCGGCAAGTCGACTTTGCTGAAGACTCTTTCGCGGATCGTGACGCCGACCGAGGGCGAAGCGACGATCAAAGGCCGGCTCGGCGCGCTTCTGGAAGTCGGCACCGGCTTTCACCGCGAACTGACCGGCCGGGAAAACATCTTCCTCTACGGCTCCATCCTCGGGATGGAGCGCGGGGAGGTGGCCGCCAAATTCGAGCGCATCGCCGAGTTCTCCGAGATCGAAAAGTTCCTCGACACGCCGGTGAAGCACTATTCCTCCGGCATGTACGTGCGCCTCGCCTTCGCGGTCGCGGCCCACCTCGATCCCGATATCCTGTTGCTCGACGAGGTGCTCGCCGTCGGCGACTTCTTGTTCCAGAAGAAGTGCCTCGACTTTGCCAGGTCGTTGGAACAGCGCGGATCGACGATCCTGTTCGTCTCGCACAACATGTTCTCGATCAAGACCATGTGCCCGCGCGTGATCTATCTGCGCAAGGGCGAGGTCGTGTTCGACGGGCCAACCGACGAAGGCCTCGGCCTCTATGAGCGCGACAGCAAGCTCTCGACTTTGCGCTGGTTCCAGCCGACCGAGATGTCCACCGCGGAGATCACGAACGTGGAACTGTTCTCCGAGGACGGCCGGCCCAAGACCGTGTTCGATTTCGGCGAGCGGCTGCGCATACGCATCTCGTACCGGGCCCCCAAGGCCGTGGCGGCACCCAATTTCCTGTGCACGATCCGGCGCTTGGACGACGTTTTCTGCTGCAATTTCAGCTCTGCGGCCGACGGCGCGCTGATCGAAAGCATCGAAGGCGAAGGCTCGGTCGAGATTCTGACCCAAGGACTGCGCCTGGTATCGGATCAATACAGAGTGGAGATCGTGATCAGACAGCAAGGATTCGAATCCATCGTCGCCGCGCAGACCGGCCCGAGCTTCCACGTGCGGCACGAACTGTTCAACGCCGAGGTTTTCGGCGTCTTCCATGAGCGGGCGCAGTGGAGCCATGGCGGACCCCCACCCGACCCGCGCGCAGACCCGGAAAAGCGCAAAGTACCCGGCACAGTATGAGAAGAAACAGCGACGATTCAGAGAAATCATCTCCTGTCGCCTGTCGTTCGAGCCCCGGTCTATCCGGCGACGAGATCGCTCCACACCGTTTCAGCTATGACAGGGCGTTGCCTGGTGTACTCGATACCATCGTGTGCGCCGACATTGCCGGCAAAGAGATGCAGGAGGATGCATGACCAGTATTATTGATATCCTGCGCTGTCCCGTCACCACGGGAAACCTTCATCTCGATGGTGCATCGCTCGTCAGCGGAGCGAACGGCGAAAACTCATATCCGCTTGTTGATGGGATACCGGTGTTGCTTCCTGAAAAGGTCAGCACCAGTTCAAGCATCATCGAATACTATGACAATTTCGGGTGGGAGGCTGCGTCGGATGGCAAATCGAAGGAGTCAGTTCACGCGCTCGACAAGCGCGAAACGTCCTATCGCTACACCCGGAGATGCATCTCGAGACTCGCCAAGTATTTTAGCAATGGCGGCGATTATCTGCTGGATCTTGGAAGCGGTGCCATTCCGCATGAAGAGCTGCTTTCGTATCATACCAACTTCAAAAAGCGCGTCTGTGTCGACCTTTCCATTACGGCGCTGAAGCAGGCTCGGGAAAAGCTTGATGATCGAGGAGAGTATGTCGTTGCAGATGCAACGAACCTGCCTTTCAAGGACGGCGTTTTTGATGCTGTTACTTGCAATCACGTCCTTTATCAAATCCCGGCGAAGTTTCAGAGGGCCGCCACGCTGGAAATCTGGCGTGTGCTCAAGCCGGGCGGAATTGCTATCGTGGTTTATAGATGGCCGTCGTCCGCGATACAGGCCCGGCTCGGTCGATTGGCGCAAGAGCTTCGGCTGAAAGGGCCGGAAGCGGCAATGCCATTGGTGTCTGCCGGGGTGCCAAGCCGCGATTCTGACGAGCCGCAGCCGAGAGAGTGGTTTGAAAAGCAGGAATGGCCATTCAAGTACACATACGATTGTTTTCGGCTGGTTGATAACGAGTTCATGAAGAAGTATGTGCCGGACGGCTGGATTGGTCAGTTGTTTCTGACGCTACTGTTTTCGGGTCAGTGTGTCATGTCCGAGGCAAGCGGTCGGTGGGGAGCCTTTCCGGTGTTTGTTCTCCGCAAGCCCTGAAGTGGACCTAAGGTCAGAACCCATAAAAAGTGTCGAGTGACGTGCTCCCTGAAATTGTCGCCGGTTAGAGCTTAGAGTCCGTTCCAGAGAGGGAGGCGGACCATGAGGCGGAGCAGGTTCAGGGATGAGCAGATCATCGGAATCCTGAAGCAACATCAGGCAAGTCTGTCGGCACAGGAGTTGTGTCGGAAGTACGGTGCGAGCGACGCGACATGCTACAAGTGGCGCTCGAAGTATGGCGGCAGGCATCTGACGGATGCGCGCAAGCTGAAGACCCTGGAAGACGAGAACCAACGGCTGAAGAATCTTCTTGCCGAGTCGATGCTCGATGCGGCGACGCTCAAAGAGATGCTGAGAAAAAACTTCTGATGCCCAGATCGCGACGGCTGACTGTGACCTGGGCCATCAAGGACAAGAGCTACTCGCACGCCGTGGGTGCGCGCTGGTTGGCCTGCCAGCCAAAACCTATCGCTATACTTCCAGGCGATCGGACGACGCGCCGATCCGCCACAGGCCGCTGGAATTCGCCCAGCAGCGCCGGCGATTCGGGCATCGACGCCTGCACCTGCTGCTGCGGCGCGAGGGCGTCATGCTGACCCGACTCTACCGGCTCTATCGCGAGGAACGGATGATGGTTGGCAAGCGCGGCGGGCGTAAGCGGGCGATCGGCACGTCGGCGCCGATGGCGTTGCCACAGGGGCCTGACCAGCGCTGGGTTGGACTTCGTGTCTGACGCCGTGGCCTGCGCCGGATGTTTCGGGTGCTGGCTGTGGTCGACGACTTCACTCGCGAATGCCTTGCTCTGATCGTCGACAACTCGCTCTCGGGCATCCGCGTTGCTCGCGAGCTCGACCGCATCGTCGAAAGGCGTGGCCCGCCCTGCCTGGTGACCAGCGACAACGGGACCAACGAGCGCCCGTTAGCCAATCTCGCCGAGGCTCGCCGAATCATCGAACCCTGGGGTGTCGAATATTGCACCGCACGACCACACTCGAGCCCTGGCGGGCTCACGCCGACGGCGTTTGCAGCACGCCCCAGCCAGGGACATAACCAGAACGGATTCTCCCTCTAAGCGAGGTTATACTGGAGAGCACATCACATCCTCCTGAGCGGCGGCGAGGCGCATGATTGTCCGCCGGCCCTGCGTCTGATCCGTCGCATCAAGGCGGCCAGAAAGCTCCTCGGCGACAAGGCCTACGACAGCGCTGACCTACGGCAATGGGCGAAGGATCGCGGCACCGAGCCTGTCATTCCCAACGGTCGAACCGAAAACAGTCTTTCAGCTTCGACAAGAAATCCCACAAGCTGCAACACCGCATCGAGGATGCCTTCGCTCGGCTCAGGGACCTCCGCCGTATCGCAACCCGCTACGACAAGCTCGCCCGAGACGGAATTTCAGGGGATCTTGTCACGAGAGAAATCCGAGCTAAAAGCGGACCGTACTCGATCCACGGCCAAGCTAAGACGTTCAAGTCCGTTCAAGTCCGCCTCGAACGACGCCAGTACTGAGAGCGAAGCCAAATGGCGGCATCTGTATTCTTGAGAAAGTCCTGCGCACCCACGATCCCGCGCGCAAGAAGATTCGATTCGATCTTCTTGAAAATATGGAGTTCCCCCAGCTGCGGCTCCGCCGCGAAGCCGAGGCGCCGCACTACACGCAAGACGAGTGAGGCCTTCGAGGCGTGCCACGGCATCTCCGCATCTTTTGCCCGAGTATCGACATCGAAAATCAGGAGACCACCCGGTCGAAGGGCTCGGCGAAGGTCCTTGAACGTTTGGAGCGTGTCCCGCACGTGCGCCATCGTGTTGAAGGCACAAATGATGTCGAAGGCGTCTTCGGGTAACCTTTCATTGTGAAGGTCGATCACTCGAATGGGCAAACCTCGATCCTTGACTCTCCATTTTGCGAACTGCAGCAAGGGAGCCGAAACGTCGGCGCACGTGACCTGCCAACCCAAGCGATCAAACAGCAAACCGGCCGTTGCAACACCTGCGCCAAAGTCGAGAAAGGTTCCAGGTCGGCGAGCATGAAGCATTGCCGCGACCTGCACCGGCAAGGGAACGTTCTTCCCCTCTGCTTGGCGTGCATGATAGCCGAGGGTTCCGTAAACCCAATGGTCCACGCGGTCGTAGAATTCCTGTAGGCCCTGCGCTGTGGATCGATCGCGAGCGTCCCATTTCAGTCCGGTCTTCGAAGCGGCGGTCTTGACCAGTTCATCGACCTCGGCCAGCGGTATCCCGCTATAGCGGTGAAGCTCGTCGAGAACAGCTTCGGTCGGCGTCATCATTGATCCATTGGTCAGTACATCTGACCACAATGCACGCGCCTTTGCTTCCGGCGTTTGCGACACCTCGGAAGCGGCGAGCGGGCCCCCGACAGCCTTCGGACCTGGCCCGGCCGTTTCATCGATCGCTTCGCCAACGGGCGGCCTACTGGGTAAGCCGGCACCGCCCTTGAGCCAGCGACGGCCGGCGGCGAGCAACGCCGTACGGAGCGGCGACTGCTGGAGGATCTCGGTGGCGAGAAGCAGCGGCAGGTAAAGCGCTGGAACTTTGAGCTCCCGGATGACGTCGCCCGCCGACCCGTTCTCCGCGCACCAGATCGCCCTATTCGTAAAGTACCGATAAAAGTGAAAAAGCGTCTTGTGATAGGCACGAATCATGTCGAGTGGCGACTTCCAGAGCCGCAATGCGTTGGGCATGCCATGCCTCAGGAAGATTTGGCGGTCGAAGCGGACGCGCATGCGATTGAGAGCGTCGTAGGTCTCCGGCGCCCGGCCGCGGAACAGGATGCAGGGCGTCGGCACGAAGCCGAGCTTGTTCTTCGTGGCGAGGCGCAGCAGCCAATCCAGGTCCTGGCCGCCGATGAGCCGAGTATCGAAATGGCCGATGCTGTCGATCACGGACCGGCGCGCGACGACGGTGCCGATCTGCGGGAAAAGGCCGCTGAGCATGCGGCGCGTCAGGTCGTCCCCGCTGCCCGGGTCCTCCGGCCAAGGGGCGCTGGCCGGGTTGAGCTCGGGATCGGTGTAGATGGCCTGGCCGAAGACGGCGTCGTAGTCGGGATGCGCGTCCAGATACGCGAGATGCGGCTCGATGTGCCCGCGCAGCCAGACGTCGTCGTCGTCGAGGAAGGTGATGAAGTCGCCGCTCGCCGCGCCCATTGCGGCGTTGCGCGCGTAGGACGCGCCCCGGCCGTGAGCTGGGACGTAGATCGCGCCGTATTCCAGGCAGAGGCGCTGCGTCTCTTCCTTCAGGCCATTGTCGCCGACCACGATTTCGAACTCGGCCTGGACGCCCGAGCCCTCGACGTCTCGGATGCTGGCGAGGGCCTCGCGCAACGTCGCCAAGCGATCGAAGGTAGGGACGACGACAGAGATTTTGCGCTTTAGAACCATTCTTCCCAGCGGTCATAGTGGCCAGCGAGGAGCGCCTTGAAGATGTGGTCGTTGTCGTGCTTGGTCACGAAGGTGCGTGCGACCGTGTCCTCGGGGCGGGTATCCTCGGCTTGCGCATAGACGATCCGGTAGCCCGCCTCGCGAGCGCTTTGCGCGCACGCCGCCGGCCAGTTCCTCGATTGCCCGAACGGGATCGCGAACGCGTCGGGCGCGAAGCCAAGCCGCTGCCTGATGACCTCGCGGGAGATGCAGAGCTCGTCGACTGCACGCTGGTAATCGATCCTGCTGAAGTCAGGGTGGCTTACCGAATGGCTGCCCACCTCCGCGCCGTCCTCGAGCAGAAGCTCCATCTCGCGCCAGTCGAGGGCGCGGTCGATGTACCAAGGGTGCTTCATATCGCTCCAGTCGGAGACGGCGAAGATCGCATAGGGGATGCCGTACTCCCGCAAGATCGGGGCCGCGACGGTCGACACGCTCTTCAGGCCGTCATCGAAGCTGATCGCCAGATCCTTCGGCCCGCCGCCGGTTTGCGCGATCTCCGATGCGCGGACGAAGCGATAGCCGGCTTTCAGCGACAGTTCGATGTGACGCCGGAATCGGGCGGGATGGACGTCGTTCACGCCGAACTCGAGTTGTCCGGTCGAGTGGTAGCAGAGGATGCGGCCACGGGCTCGGGGACGGCGCTGACCGACCAAAGCCAAGCTCTGCCGTTCCCAGAACAACCGCGCCTCGGCGAGCTGTTCGCGGCGAGGCAGGTTGTTGCGAACGGCCCGCCGGAGCGGCGCGGGAATGCTTCCGCGCAAGGTCTGCTTGATGGCCCGCTCGAGAATCATCCCGAACACTCCAAGGTGTCGTGTCTTCGGCCGCGGCTCTGCCCCTCGTGGTCGATCCTCGCCGGGCGGGTTCCGTCCACCCGCGCGCTTCCGGCTGTTGGAGAGTTCGACGCCGTCGGCCACCCGCCAAATAGCTTGGGGTCGCGTGGGACGTTCGGCCGCGAGACGCCGGAGCCGCGCGCGAAATCGACCACCGGCTTCAGCAGCCGGTAGCTGCGGAGACCGAGTTGCTGCTTCAGGCGAAGCGTCTTGCCGGCCGGGAAATTCGACAGCGAGCAACCCTGGTCGGCGACGAAATCGAGATAGGCTTTCGCCCCATCTTTGTTGCCCACGTCGAAGCACCTGTGGGCTGCCACCAACGCGCCTTCGACGCAGCGGCGCCGTGAGAGGCCCAGCAGCTGATCCGGTGTGGCGAGCCGATCTCCGGCGTCGGCCACGAATTTTTCGACCGCATGCATGGCTTCGCGCCAATCGCGCATGGGATCGGCGTGGTAAGCGGTGCTCATGTTGGAGCCGTGCAAGCGATAGTAGCCTTGGACCGCGCGAATGAAGTCGATATTCGAGTGCAGCGCGCAGCGCATCCACATCTCGTAGTCGCTGGTGTGCGGCAGTTCCGGCGCATAGGGGCCGATCTTGTGCTGCAGGGCGGTCCGCAGCACCGCCGCCGGCGTCGGGACCGGATTGCCGACCTTGCAACAGAATTCCAGAAAACGGGCGCCGGGAAGGATGTCGGTCTCATAGTCGCTAGAGGCCTGCGGCGCGCCGTGAGGTTCAGCCTCGCCTTTCAGCAGTATCGTCGGGCCATAAACCATGCCGACGTCGGGGTGCGCGTTCATCAGGGCCGTGGCCCGCGCCAGCGCGCCGGGCGCCAGCGCGTCGTCGGCGGACAGGAGCAGGCAGTATTCCGCGCTCGCCCAGCCGAACAGACCTTCGTTGATGGTAGGGAAGAAACCCTGGTTGGGCTCGTGGCGCCTGTAGCTGACCCGAGAATCCTCGATCGCGAGCGCTCGGCAGATTTCGGGCGTGTTGTCGGGCGACCCGTCGTCGATGACCAGCACGCGAACATTCACGCCGGCCTGGTCCAGGACAGAGGTCACGCACCTGCGCAGGAAGCGAGCGTAGTTGTAGCAGGGTATGACGACATCGACCGAATTCATTCGCGAACTCCCTCTAGGCGTCGTGCCTGGACGCGCGCGGCGAGTTGCCGGACATCCACTAGGCCGGTGCGCAGGACTTTCGCGGCGAGGCCACGACCGTTTCCTGCTCTACGTCCGTCATCTGGATGTAGTGAAGTGGACCCCGTCGTTAGGACTGCTCTAGTCACGGTTGCTAGTTGGAAGCTGAGCCGCCCCTCTCTTCTGACTGTTTGTGGGCATGTGGGCGACGCGCCGAGGACGACGACCCGCCCGCGGTTCGGTGCCGCAGCGCCTCTTGCAGTGCGCCGATCACCTGATCCTGCTCGGCCTCCGTCATCTGCGGATAGAGCGGCAGCAGGATTGTGCGGTCCTGCGCGTCTTCCGAGATCGGCAGGGGAAAGCGCACCGTTTCGGCATAGGGCTTCTCGCGATGGATGCACATGATGCCTCGGCGCGTGGCGACACCGCGGTCGAGCATGGATTGCATCGCCTCACGCTGGTCCACCCCATCGGGCAGGCGCACTGCGTAGGATTGCCAGTTGGTGTGGACACGGTTGGGCTCCACGGGTGCGAAGGCCTCCGGTGTCTCGGCCGCGATGCGTTCGCGGTAGCGTTCGGCCAGGGCCCGCCGGCGCGAGACGATCTCCGGCAAGCGCTTGAGCTGCTCGATGCCGACCGCCGCCTGGATGTCGGTCAGGCGGTAATTGAAAGCCCTGTCCTCGTAGGATTCGAAGATCACCTGTGGGCTGCCGTGGCGCACCGTGTCCGGCACCGTCATGCCGTGCTGGCGCAGCAGGCGGAAGCGTGCATCGAGCGCGGCATCCTGCGTGGTCAGCACGCCGCCATCGCCGACGGTGACGACCTTCCGCGGGTGCAGCGAGAAGCATGCGACGTCGCCGGCCGGATCGCCGACCCGCCGCCAGGATCCATCGAACTGCATCTCGGATCCCAGGGCGCAGGCCGCGTCCTCGACCACGCGCAGCCCATGGGCGCGGGCGACGGCCATGATCGCATCCATGTCGCAGGGCATGCCGATCTGGTGCACGCAGAGAATGGCGCGCGTCCTCAGGGTGACGGCCGCGGCGATCAGCGCGGCATCCATGCCGTAGCCGACCGGCTCGATGTCGATGAAGACCGGTGTAGCGCCGCACTGGTGGATGGCGTTGGCGCAGGCAATGAAGGTGTGGCTGACGGTGATGACCTCGTCACCCGCGCCCACGCCGACGGCAAGCAGAGCGAGATGCAGCGCCGTGGTGCAGTTGGACACGGCGCAGGCGTGGGACGCGCCGGTGATGGCGGCGAACTCTTCCTCGAAGCGCGTGACGCGCGGGCCTTGCGTCAGCCAGCCGGAACGTACGACCTCGGCCGCAGCAAGGGCTTCCTCCTCACCGATAAGGGGCTTGGTGATGGGGATCACGCGGCGGCTCCGGTGAGCACGCTTTCGGAACGCCACCAGGCGACCAGCTCGGCGATGCCTTCCTCGACGGGCTGCGTTGCCTGGAAGCCGATCAGCTCGCGGGCCTTCGAGACATCGGCGAGGCGCTTTGGCACAGGGTTCACCGCGCGTGCCTCCTGGTGCAGCGGTACGAGCTGAGGCTGGCCCATGACGCGGCAAAGCAGGCGAGCGAGGTCGAGCAGAGAGGTCTCCGTCCCGCTGCCGATATTCAGCGCGACGTCGCTCGCCGGCGCGACGGCCGAGAGAATGTTGGCGCGCGCCACATCGCGCACATGGATCATATCCATGGTCTGGAGGCCGTCGCCGAAGATGATTGGCGGCTCGCCACGCGCGAGGCGTTCCATCCAACGCACCAGCACTTCGGTGTAGCGGCCGTGGATGTCCATGCGCGGGCCATAGACGTTGAAGTAGCGCAGCGCGACGTAGTCCAGCCCGTGCATGTCGTTGAACGAGCGGTAGAGGCCCTCGTTGAAGGCCTTGGCCGCACCGTAGAGGGTGCGGTTGTTGTAAGGGTGCTGCGCCTCGGGCGTGGGGAATTGGTCCGCCATGCCATAGACCGAGGCGGTGGAGGCGGCGACCAACTTTCGGATGTTCGCGGCCAGGCACAGCTCCACGAGGTCATAGGTCGCCGCGACCATCACCTCGAAGGCGGCGCGCGGTTCCTGTGCGCATTGCGTGATGCGCAGCGCGGCCTGATGGAAGACTGTATCGCAGCCAGCGACGAGCGACTTCATCGTCGCCGTGTCGCGGATGTCGCCCTCTATCAGGCGCACTCGGTTGCTGGCGAGCGCGCGGGCGAGGTTGTCGCGCCGCCCACGCACCATGTTATCGATGACGCGCACCTCCGCCGCACCGGCGTCCAACAGCAGCTCGACGATATGCGAGCCGACGAAGCCTGCGCCACCGGTGACGAGGCAGGTGGTGCCTGCAAGCATACCCTGAGGGTCGAGGGTTTCACGCGGCATGACTGGTCACCGAAGCAGGAGCGAGGAGGCCGCGCAGCACGCCGGCGATGTGGCGCTGCTGCTCGGGGGTGAGTTCGGGGAAGATGGGCAAGGAGAGGAATTCAGCGGCGAGGGCCTCGGCCACGGGGAAGCTGCCGGGGCCGCTGCCGAGGTCGGCATAGGCTGGCTGCAGATGCACGGGGCGTGGATAGTGGAGGCCCGTCGCAACGCCGGCTTCCGCGAGGCCGCTCGCGAGCCTGTCACGGTCCGGATGGCGCAGCGCATAGACGTGGTAAACGTGTTCCAAAGCCTTGGGCTTCAACGGCAACTGCACCGGAAGCGCGGCGAGCAGGGTATCGTAAAGGGCTGCGACCTCGCGCCGGCGTTCCGTCCAGCGCGGCAGATGCGCGAGCTTCACCGACAAAATTGCGCCCTGGATGCCGTCCATGCGGTAGTTGAAAGCGTGCTCGACATGGTTGTAGCGGCCGTCCTGGCCCCAGTCGCGCAGCTTGCGCATCCGAGCCGCGAGGGCGGGATCGTTGGTGACGGCACCGCCGCCTTCGCCGCAGGCGCCAAGGTTCTTGCCCGGGTAGAAGCTGAAGCAGCCGATCTGGCCAATTGTGCCCGCGCCTCTGCCCTTCCAGGTCGCGCCATGCGCCTGGGCGGCGTCTTCGATGACCGGCAGGCCATGCTGTGCGGCGAGCCCCATGATGGCGTCCATGTCAGCCATCCGGCCGTGCAGGTGGACGGGGATAATGGCTTTGGTGCGCGGTGTGATCGCGCGTGCGATGCCCGCGGGGTCGATGTTCCAGGTGAGCGGATCGGCATCGACCAGCACTGGTGTCGCTCCGGCATAGCGGATGGCCGCGACCGTGGCGACGAAGGTCATGGCAGGCGCGATCACCTCGTCGCCCGGGCCGATGCCGAGGGCAAGCAGCGCGAGATGCAGTGCGGAGGTGCCGGAATTCAGCGCCACGGCTTCCTTGGCACCGGTGTAGGCGGCGAAGGATTTCTCGAAGGCATCGACCTTTGGGCCGGAAACATAGGCGCCACTCGCCAAGGTCTCGAGCACCGCGGCGTCGAGTTCCACTTTTATGCCGGCATACTGCGCGCGAAGATCTAGGAGCGGAATCATGAGGCCATCCTTTTGGGAGAAATGTCGATGGGCTGGCCTCGCTGGCGCAGCGACAGCATCGCGGCTTCGAGCGTCTCGACGACGGCCAGGCCGCAGCGCCCGGAAGTGATCGGCTCCCGTCCGTTGGTCACGCAGTCGACGAAATGCTCCATTTCAGTAAGCAGCGCCTCCTTCACCGAGAGCTGCGGCGCCCACATGTCGCCACTACGGTAGGAGATGCGCGCTACGAATTGCTCGGGGCCCTCGGGGAGAGTCACGCCGCGGTCATAGACCTTGATCTTCTCGCTAGGCTCGAGGTCGTTCCAGACAATCATCTTACGACTGCCGCCGACCAGCGTCTGGCGTACCTTCACTGGAGCGAGCCAGTTGACGTTGAGATAGGCGACGGTGCCCGAGGGATAGAACAGGCTGAGATGGGCCATGTTCTCCTGCCGCCCGCGGATGTGCCCCGCGCCGCTGGCCGAGACTGCAGTAGGCTTCTCCTGCAGCAGGTAGTCGAGCACCGAGAGGTCGTGTACCGCGAGGTCCCAGATCACGTTCACATCGTGCTGGAACAGGCCGAGATTCACCCGCGTGCTGTCATAGTAGTAGACGTCGCCGAGGTCGCCCGAGCGGATGATCTCGCCGATTTTCTGCACGGCGCCGGTATAGACGAAGGTGTGGTCCACCATCAGGGTGAGGTTGCGCCGCGCCGCCTCCTCGATCAGCCGGCGCGCATCGTCCGACGAGGCAGTGATCGGCTTCTCGACGATAACATGCTTGCCGGCGCGTAGAGCGGCAGCGGCCAGGTCGTAATGCGTCGCGACCGGAGTGGCGATCAGCACGGCATCGACGGCGGGGTCGTCAATCAGCGTGCGAGGGTCCTGATGTAGCGCAAGGCCCGGATAGCGCTTGCCAGCGCGCGCCAGCGCCGCAGCCGAGAAATCGGCGATGCCGGCAAGGCGGCAGCCCTCCGTCTCGGCGACAGAGCGCGCGAGGTTCGGCCCCCAATAGCCGTAGCCGATGACACCGATACCGATCATGGCGCCGCCATTCCTGTTGCTGGGGTGGGAAGGTCTTCGCGATCGCGGACATCGCCGACCACCTTGGCTGGTACGCCGGCGACAATCGCGTAGTCGGGCACATCGCGCGTCACCACCGCCCCTGCGCCGACCAGCGCGAAGCGTCCGACAGTGGTGCCGCAGATGATGGTGGCATTCGAACCGACCGAGGCGCCGTGGCGAATGCGCGTCGGCACCACCGACCAGTCGGCCTCGGTCTTGAGTCCTCCTTCGGGCGTGCAGGCGCGTGGGAAGAGCTCGTTGGTAAACATCACGCCATGACCGACGAAGACCTCGTCCTCGATCGTCACGCCTTCGCAGATGAAGGTGTGGGAGGAGATCTTGCAGCGAACGCCGACATGGCTGTTCTTCTGGATCTCGACGAAGGGGCCGACCTTCGTTCCGTCACCGATCGAACACCCGTACAGATTCACGAGATCGGGGTGGGTGAGGACCGTCTCGGTACCAAGTTGAACATTCCAGAGCGCCATTGCCCAGAACATCTGTTCTTGCTGGCTCTGTCGCAATCGGGCAATAGGGGTAAGACCAAAGTCCAAGCCCGGAGTGCCTGCACTTCCGCTCGACAGTCCGAGCGGGGGGACGATCGCATTACAGAGGCCTGGGGGCGACCGGCGGGTCGAACGCGAATCAAGGCCAAGCGGCACTCAAGGCGCACCAGGGTGGCCGAGAACCCTTCATCTCAATTCCGGCTTCAGGCCGCCTTCATTTGCGATGCCGCCTTCAGGATGTCGTCCAGCCGCGCCAGCGTGGCCTTCCAGTCATACCCCGCCAGCACGGCGGTGCGCGCTCTGGTGCCCAGACCGGGCATCCCGCCGGCCAGCACTTGCGTCACCGCCGCTGCCATCGCTTCCGCGCCGTCCGCCACCAGCAGGTCGCGCCCAGCAACGGCCCGCACGCCCTCATGCGCTTCCGGCGAGGCGACCACGGGGCGCGCCATGGCCATCGCCTCCAGTACCTTGTTCTGGATGCCGCGCGCGATGCGCAGCGGTGCCACTGCCACCGCCGCATGGGCCAGGTAGGGCCGCATATCCGGCACGCTGCCCGTGACGTGCACGCGCGGCAATTCGGCCAGGGCCCGCACGGCAGTCGATGGATTGGCCCCAACGATGTGGAAATGCGGCGCCGGTGAGAGCGACGCCAAGCGCGGCATCACCTCGGTGGCGAAAAAGCTCACCGCCTCGACATTCGGGCGGTAGTCCATGGTGCCGGTGAAGACGATGGCGGGCGATTCGGCCGCATAGGGATCAGGCCAATTGCATTCCGGGTCGAAGCGCGCGACATCGACGCCGTTCTCCACCCAGTCAATGCGCGACGCCACCTCGGGCGCGAGCGTGGCGAAGGTCTGCGCCTCCTGCGCCGAGACCAGCAAGGTGCGATCGAATTGCGCCGCGGCGCGCCGCTCGAAGGCCAGCAGGGTGCGCGCCTCCCGCGCCCAGACCAGCCGCTTCGGCCCGCCGGCCGAGGCGGCGTAGGCGCGCCATTTCTCGGAATCCACGTCCACCATGTCGAGGATACGCAGCGGCCCGCCGGGCCCCGGCGGTACATAGGTCGCCATGGCCGAGGAATAGACCAGCACCGCCTCGTAGCGCCGCGCGCCGAGGCCGGCGCGCACCCAGCGCGCGAGGCCGGGTTCGTGGAACCAGGCGAGGCTCAACGGCTCTCCGGGCCGCGTGCCGAACAGGGTGCGCGCGATGCGCCCACTGCGCGTCACCGGTGCGGCATGGACCTCCGCGCAGCAGCCCCGCAGCACGGACAAATGCTGGGCGTCTGCCGGATCGTCCACCAGGCAGCCGAGATCCACCGCCCAGTCCCGTGCCAGATGCTCCAGCATGTGCCAAGCGCGGATCTTCTCCCCCTTGTCGGGGGGGTAGGGGATGCGATGCGCAAGGAACAAAAGCCGCGGCCTGCCCATGTGCTCAGCCAAGGCCGCGCACCAGACGCGGGCCGATCACGTTGGCCACCGCCAAAGGCAGGCGCTTCCAGGCCGAGATGAAGTAGCGGTACTTTGGGTTGTTTGGGTTGTTGTCCGGCACCTGCGCGCCCGGTGCGAGCCGATAGCAGTAGTGAAGCTGCTCCGGCTCGAAGCCCCAATTCTTCTTGAAGGCGAAGGCGCCGGTATCGGCCTTGCTGCGACCGAAATCGAACATCGTGGCGCCACGGTCCTGCGCAGCGCGGCGCATCACTTCCCAATACATCACATCGGCGGCGGCGAGGCCTCGCGCTTCCCGCGTGCCGCCGCCGTAATAGGGCAGTACCTCCTGCTTGAAATGGAAGGAGAGGACCGAGGCAACCGCCCGGCCGTTATGCAGCACCGTGGTAATATCGGATTCCTCGGGGAAGGCCTCGAGCAGCGCGCGGAAATACCGCTTAGGGAAGACCGGGCTGCCGAGGTTGCGCACGCTTTCCGCATAGACGCGGAAAAGCGCATCGACATCGCGGTGGGTGTGGATCTCGAGGCCGCGCTTCGAAGCCTTGCGAACCTCGGCGCGCTGCTTGCGCGGAATGTTGGCGGCCATGTCCTTGGCGTCGTCGCCGGTTATGGCGGCGATCGGCTTGCGGAAGGTGTAGTAAAGCGCCGGCCGTTCCACCCAGCCCGGATCGGCGGCGCCGAAGCGGCGATATTCCAGGCAGGGCGTACGGAGCTTCGCCTGCAGCTGAAAGGCATACTCATCGAGGGCGGCGGCGCCCTCTGGCGTGGCGGCTAACGCGCCGCCGTAGACGCAGTAGGGCGTGGAAGCGAGCAGGTCGCCGAACAGCAGAGTCTTCATGCGCACCAGCGGCAGCACGCCGACCACCGCGCCATCCTGTTCAGCCAGCGCGTAATGGGTCGCGTGGCCGAAGCTCTGCGCAATCACCCGCGCCCAGGCTGAAAGGTGGAAGAAGCTGCCCTCCGGTTGGGCGCGCGCAAAGGCATCCCAAGCGGCAGCGTTGGTCTCGTCGAGGGGGCGGATGCGGACCGGCATGTCAGGCCGCCTCGAGATGCGGCGCGCCAATTGCGGCGCGGAATACCTCGTCCATTCGGCCCCAGCGAAAGTCGCGCAAGAGCCGCACCAACCGCCCTTCCGTCTCGCGCAGCCCGACATAGTGGCGGAAGCGCGAGAGCCGCCCGGCTCCTTCGGCGCGCGGCTGGTCGGGGTCGATCTCCCAGGGATGGAAGTAGAAGACACCGGGTTGGCCTTCGGTGGCGTTGACGCGGCGCAGCCCGCTGCGCGTCAGCCTATAGGGCAGCAGGCGGAACCAGCCGCCTCCAGCGCAGGGCAGGCTGCGCCCGAAGGCGCGGACCGTCGTCATGGGGATCTCCGCGACGCCGTCCGGGCGCGGCCGGTGCGGCCGGCGCGGTGCATCAGGGTCGCCATAGAGGTCGTGGCGTACTGGGAAAATCGACGAGGAGTAGCGGTAGCCCTCCTCGGCCAGCACCGCATGCGCCCAGGGGGTGTGCCTCGCGCTGATCGAGAAGGTCGGGGCGCGATAGCCGATCACCGGCACGCCGCCGGCATCCTGCAGGATGGCTCGAGCGCGTCGGATGTCGGCACGGAAAGCGGCCTCGCCGATGGTATTTACCTGTTCGTGGCCATGGCCGTGGCTTGCCAACTCGTGACCCTCCGCGACGATGCGGCGGATCAGCGCCGGGTACCGTTCGGCCACCCAGCCCAGGGTGAAGAAGGTGGCGCACACATCGGCGGCGGCAAAGAGGTCAAGCACGCGATGGGTGTTTGCCTCCACGCGTCGCTCGCACGCGTCCCAGCTTTCGCGCGAGATGACGCCGGCGAAAGCCTGCACCTGGAACCAGTCCTCCACGTCGACAGACATCGCATTGCAAAGCGAACTCATGCGCGGCTACTCAGAGTGGCGAACTGAGTCCACAACTTCTGCAGGCGCCCCATGCGTTGGCGCGGCACCACTCCGCGTTCGAGCTCGCCCACGCGCTCGGTAAGCGCACGCAACACGGCGCCGTTTTCCGCGCGTTGGGGCGCCGGAGCCTCGGCGCAGATCGTTCCGAGATCTTGCGTCAGCTCCTCGGCGGTGAAGTCGACCAGTTCGGCGGTCAGCACCGTGGCATGTTCGAGTGCCCCGGCCAGCAGCACCCGCGTGCAGAGCCGGTTGATCCGGCGCGGGATGCCTCCGGAATGCTCGTGCACCAAGTCAAGCGCCGTCTTGTCCCAGGCGGGATGGCCGGTCCAGCCTACCGAGGTCATGCGGTGTCGGACGTATAGATGCGTCTCCTCCCGCGTCAGGGCGGCGAGGTGATAGGCGGCGAGGATGCGCTGGCGGAGCTGGTCGAGATCCGGCCGGGCCAGGGTATGGCGCAATTGCGGCTGACCCAGCAGCAGCACCTGCAGCAACGCATGCGCGCCCTCGGTCACGTTGGAAAGCATGCGCAGCTCCTCGAGCGAGGCGATCGGCAGAGCCTGCGCCTCGTCCACGATCAGGATCTGCCGCCGGCCCCTTTCAGCAACGCCGCGGCGCAGCGCCGCGATAATGCCCTGCAGCAACTCAGCCTTGCCGCCCTCGGCCGGGGCGCCGAAGGCGATGGCGACGAGGCGCAGCAGCTCCGCGGGCTCGACCTGTGTCGTCATCACCCGAGCCATGGCATGGCCCTGGGTGGCGAATTCGGCGCAGAGCCGTTCGATCAGGGTGGTCTTGCCAGCGCCCACCTCGCCGGTGACAACAACGAAGCCCTCGCGCTGCGACAGGCCGTAGAGCAGATGCGAATAGGCCCGACTGTGCGCCGTGCTTGGAAAGAACAGCCGCACATCGGGCGTCATCCGGAAGGGCGGCTCGCGGAAGCCGTACACGTCGAGATCCATTGCGTTGCCTCAGAAGGTTCGGCGCAAGCTGGCGCGGATGACACCCTGCGAATAGCCCTGGTTCGCCGCTCCCGGATAGGTGAGGTTGGTCCAGGCGACCTGTATGCTGCCGCTGACCTTTTCGGTCAGCTGGTGCATTAGGGTTGCCGCCAAAGCATAGGTATCCGAGTCCCCGCTGGGTTGCGAGAAGTTGGGTTGCGCGAAGCCGGGTTGCGCGAAGCCGGATTGCCCGAGGCCGGATAGCCCGTAGAGGTGCCCATACTGCGCCGTCGCCACCGCGGTGGTGCGCGGCGTGAGGTCGTGCGCCCAGCTTAAAGTCGCAAAGGCCCCGACCGTGGTGGAGAGGGGACCGGTGTTAATGGCAGAGGTGATGGGCTCCTGGCTTTGCCAAGTGCCGGAAAGCGTGAGGACATCGCGCGGCCATTGGTAACGCAGCGACACCGTGCCGACGCGCATGCGATAGAGCGTGTCGGACAAGCCGAGAAAGGAATTGATCAGCACGACCGGAGCGCCAGACTGGCTGTCCACCGGATTACCAAGCGCATCCACGGTGGTGGTGGCGAGTAGATCCTGGGCCTGAGTGAGCGTCGTGGCGAGCGTTTCCCTGTAGGTGGCGAAGAGATCGGTCCGCCCGCCGAGAGCCACGCCCGCATTCAGGTAGAAGGAATTGAAGCCGTTTTGGTGGCCATATTTGACAACCACGATTGAATCGGGCCGCGGCGTCAATCGCAGCCCAACGGACCAGACCGCATCGCTTATGCTGAACGGGTTGGTACCGGAATATTCCTGGTTTTCATAGCCGATCTCGCCGAGGAGGGCGACGCTGTGAAGAATGGCGTAGCGTGTCTCGAGTGCGGTGATGAAGCGGTGCGCGTCGTCATAGATGCCATTGCCGGCGTACTTGGTGCCGTCGGCACGCGCCTGCAGCGCCAGCCGACCGAAATCCTCGCCGCTGCGCACTACCGCAAAGCCGCGATTGGCCACGTAGTTTTCGGGCGCGCTGAGCGAGTTGCTTTGGGTGAAACTGCCGGAGTTCTGCGCGGCATACTGGAAAGAATAGCCGGCCTCCACTGTCGCCGCGCTTCCGAGCCGGTGCACCAGGAAAGGCGTGACCTGCGCGGTGTAGGTTTGCATGATGTCGCTCCCGGCGACGAGCTGCCCGCTGCCCGGGATGTAACCGGCGAGCGTTGGCACCATGCTCGCCGCCCCGCGCAAGTCGACATAGAAGAGCCCGGGTACAACGGCGGCGAGGAGCCGCCCGTCGCCGACCTGACTCACGCCGTCGTTGGCGGAATAGGTGGCGTAAAGGTTCACTGCCGGCGTATAGCGGAGAGTGCCGTTCAGGCGCGTCGTATCGATCGCTGCTTCGAGGGTCGGCGCGATGGTGGTGACAATGTCACTGGCGGGGACGGGCGTCTGGAACACATTGTTGGTGCCCAGGACCTCGACGCTGATCGAGGGCCGGATTGCGTAAGGCCGGTTGCCAAGGTCGAAGGGTGTGCCGACGCCGGCGACTCCGAGGCCCGGCGCTGTGTTCGCAAAGCCTGGCAGGACACCGCCTGGGAGGGGACGGTTGATCGGGACGTCGGGGGCGCTCAGCGGGCCGAGGGCGGGAGATTCCAGGGCAGGCGTGGCACGCGGCGTGACGGTGGGGTCTCCAGTAACAGCCGGCGTCACCGGCGCGGTGTCGCCTGTGACAACGGGTGTCGTGCCCCGCGCTGGTGGGACGATCTGCGCGGCAACGGGCGAGGCGACCAGCAACGCCGCCAACAGGCTGACGGGAAGGGCGACGTCAGGCTTAGTGGGCACCGACCGCCACATCCTCCGCGCGCGCGGCGGGCCCTCTGAACCGATCGCTGACTCTCAGCGCCAAACGGTTCAGCAGGAGTTGTAGCGTCGGGCAGGCATCAAGGATGTCGAGGGCTGCTTCCATCTCCGGTCGCTTGGTGCGTTCCGCCTCCACCATTAGCACAATCTGGCCGGCCACCGCAGCAACTAAACCCGCGATACTGGATTCCATGCAGGCCGGCGTATCAAGGACGACGATGTGGTCCGACAACCGCCCGGCGAGATTAAGCAGCGCCGCCGCCATGGCACTGCCCTGTGCGCCGGATGGTCCGGCCATGCCATACGGCAGGACAAACAGGCCGGGGACTTCGGTGCGCCGCAGCAACCCGACGGGGTCGGGGCCGTCCGTGCCGCGCAACTGCGCGAGGCCCGGCGCGGCGCGCAGACCGAGAAGAGTGGAGAGCGAGCCAGCACCCTGCTGGGCATCCACCAGGATGACGGGGCGATGCGCCCCTTCGGCGATGCTCGCGGCGAGATTCAGCGCGGCGAAAGACTTGCCCTCGCCGCTGCGGGAGCTGGTGATCACCACCAGCCGCGCCTGCCGCCCCTCGGCCGAAGGAGTGGCATCGACGTTGCGCAGCACCTGCTCGCGAACCAGCGCAATCTCCTCCCGCGTATGGCAAGCCTCGTCGACCAGGCCGGCGCGCCGCAGCAGGGCGCGTGTGACCGGCGCTGGCTCGTTGTGGCCGAGCAAGCCAGCGAACTGGCTGTGGAGAGGCGGCACCACCACCGTCTCAACCACCGCAGGGACCGCCTCCTCAACCACCGCAGGGATCGCCTCCTCAACCACCGCAGGGATCGCCTCCACCGCAGGGATCGCCTCCACCGGCGCCAGAGGCGGCCGCGGCGCGCGGGCGAGGGACGTATCGTTCGCCATGGCGACGCGGGCTGCATCGGCGGCCCGCTCGACCAAGTGGCGACGCCCGTCGTCCGCGATCGCGATGCGGGCTGCGTCCGCGGCACGCTCGACCAGGTGGGAACGCCGAGGGATGGAAGCGCTCATACGGCGAACCTCGCTAGGAGGTTGAGAGGTCCCAGGGCCACAACGACGAGCCCGAGAGGAAGTGGCAGCAGGCAGAGGAAGAGGAGCACGAGATCTGCCCTGCGCAGCCGGCTGCGCGGTGGGGCGGAGAGGGCGCCGAGCACCGGCAGGCCGATGCCGCGCAGCTCGCGCAGCGTATAGATGCTGGTGTCGAACTGGATATGGAGGAAGAGCAGCGCGCCGCCGGCACCGAGCGCCGCCAGCAATACCCCAGCCGCCAGCAGCAGGCGCTTGGGACTGGTTGGGACGGTCGGCATGGTCGGCGGATCAACCACTTCGAGCGTCACGCGGTCGCCGCCGGTGCGCGCGGCCTCCGCGATATTCACCGACTCTCGGCGGGCCAGCAATTCCTCGTAGTTGCGGCGGATGATGTTGTAGTCGCGATCGAGATTGGCGAATTGCGCCTGTACCTCGGGCGCGTTGCGCGCCATCTCCTCCAGCCGGCTACTTTGCGCCTCCAGGTCGCGCAGCTGGCGTTCCAGCGAGGCGATCTGGGAGGCGGTATCGACGAGGCGCACGAGCAGCTGCTCGCGCGCCGGGTTAGCGCTCGTCGTGCCGGCGGCGGTGCGATTGGTGCCGCTCACTGCACGGGCAGCCGCAACGGCGGCGCGCGCCGCGGCTACGTCCGGGTGCTGCTCGGTGTAACGCTGGCGCAGGATTATCAAGCGCTGCTCTGCCTCGGCCGCGGGTGCGGAGGCAACAGCGGCTGCACCACCGGCGGGTATCTCGGGTAAAGCGTCGATTTGCTGCAGCAGCAGGGTGCGAAGGCTGATCTTATCTGCCAATTCGCCCCGCATCGTCTCGATGCGCGCGCGCACGGCATCGAGCCGCGAGACGCTGCCGTTCAACGCGAGCAAATCCTGATAGCGCGTGGTGAATTCCGCGCGGCGCCGCTCTGCCTCGCGCAGCTGCTGTTCATACACGGCGAGCTGCTGCACCAGGAAGGCGCGGGCATTGCCCATTTGGCGGCGGTCGGAGCCGCTGGCCAGTTCGAGGAACAGGTCCACAACTTGCTGAACCACGCCATGCGCGACGAGCGGATCGGTGTCGACATACTCAACGGTGAACAGGTTGCGCGCTTGGATGCCGAAGCGGAGGTCGCGGGCCAGCGCATCGATGGTCTTCTCGCGATCCGCGCCAGCGGCAACGCGTTGGGACAGCGCCGAGCGGTCCACCAGCCTTTCGAGGTTGGGGCGGCTAACCAAGGTGCGCTGAAGCACCTCGACCTGCGCGGCGGGGGAATTGTCCATGGCGATGCCGCGCAGCAGCATGCCGAGCACAGCGTCGGCGTCGGCATAAATGCGCGCGGTGGAGACGTAGCGGTCCGGCAGCGTGCGCACGCCGGTCCAGCCAAGCAGCGCCACCAGCCAGATCAGCGCCACGGCCTTCCAGCGGTGCCGCCAGGCCGCGGCGGAGTAGCGGCGGACGAGGTCGATGGCCATTGTTCAGAACCAGCCCTGCGGAATCACGATGGTATCTCCCGGGCGAAGTGGCACGTCTTGGGCGAGGTCGCCACCGCGCATCAGGTCGTCGAGGCGGATGCGGAGGTTGCGCGGCGCCGCGCCGGGGGTGTCGCGGCGGATGATCTCGGTACGGTTGCCGGCGGCATAACGCGTCAGGCCGCGCGCCTCGATGACGGCGTCAACTACGGTCATGCCCTCGCGATAAGGCATGACGCGCGGTTGAGTGGCCTCGCCGATGATGCGCACCTGCTGCGCCGGGGAGCCGATGAAGTTGCGCACCATAACTGTGACATTGGGGTCGATCACATAGGGGCGCAGCCGCGCCTTGATGTCGGTGGCGAGCTGGGTGGGCGAGCGCCCGGCCGCGACGATGTCGGGTACCAAAGGCAGCGAGATGCGCCCGTCCGGACGCACCGGTAGGGCGGTCGTGCTCAACTCCGGCGATAGGTAGACGAAGACGTCAAGTCCATCACCGGGGCCGATCACATACTCGGGCGCGGCCACCCCGGTGGACACGGCGATGCTGTCGGGCGGCGGCGCCGTAGCGCTTGTGCAACCCATCGCCGCGAGAGCAAGAACCGTCACGGCATAGTGCAAGACGTTCGGTGAACGCATTGACCCCCCAAACAAATGTTGGGGTGAACCTACGCAAGGTCGTATGCGCAACGCAACGCAGCGAGAGCCAAACACGATAGGTTCTTTTGGACTAGAACTTTTGGACAAATCAAAAATTTCAATGGGTTGTCGGACAAGACAACCCTTCTTGGGCGAGCGAGTCGAAGCATCTGGCTGGGCCTTCGCCAGCTTGCTCTCGACGTTGCCGGTCCTGTTTTCCGCCGTGCTGCCTCGCGCCGAGATGGCGGCGATCGACGTCACCGGCCACACCACAGGCACATCGTCACCTGCAACGGCGCCGTCGGCAGCGGCACACTGCTGAGCGGCGATGGTACCACACGCTCGACGGCGGCGCGGGTGCGGCCGCCATGGACGGCGGCCTGGCCGGTAACCTCTATGAGGACCCCCATATCGTCTGCCGGCGATGTTGCGGCCGAGCTGGCGGCGGCACCGACGCGGTACGCGCCTCGGTACCTTCACTCCGTCGGCCAACATAGAGAACCTGTCTTTGACCGGCGCGGCCGCGACCGACGACATCGGTAATGCCAAGGCCAACGTGATTACCGACATTGGCATCGAAAGCATCCTGTCCGGGTTTTGCCGGCACTAACACGCGGATCGGCGGCGGCAACGACACTTTAGGCTCGCCGCGCCGCTGGTCGGCTCCGGTTGCAGGGGCCATTTCCCTCCAAGGGATGCTTTAGCCAGGCACATCCGAGGTACCTATTCGGCTTCAATGCCAAGGTGCAGTCGAAGCGGATAGGTTTGCTCGCGCCAAGAGTTCGTCAGGGTGTGGGTGGCCGGTGGGACGGCTGCCGCTAAGGCAAGGAGAATCCATGTGCGTTTTGAACGTTCCCGGGACGTATCCGACGATCGCGGCTGCAGTGACGGGAGCGTGATCGTGGCTTCAGACTATGCGGACGGCCAGGCCGTCATGGTGAGCGCCGATGGGCAGGTGGTGCCGGAATTCCTCCCGCAGAACTGGCTGCGCGGGACCCGCGCCCTGCGTCAGGGCGCGCTGGAGCATATCCTGCATCGCGGCCTGGACATCTGCGCAAGCCTCACCCTGCTGCTGCTGACCCTGCCGCTGCTGCTGGTGGTTGCGCTGGCCATCAAGCTCGATTCGCACGGGCCGCTCTTTTACCGCCAGGAACGCGTGGGGCAGCACCATCGCCGCTTCCATATCCTGAAGTTCCGCTCCATGACGGTCGATGCCGAGAAGCCCGGCGCGGCGGTTTGGGCCACGGTGGGCGACAGCCGGGTGACACGGGTGGGCCACTTCATCCGCCTTACCCGCATCGACGAAATTCCGCAGGCCATCAACATCCTGCGTGGCGACATGGCCTTCGTCGGCCCGCGGCCTGAGCGGCCCGTCTTCGTCGAGCAGCTGATCGCCGCCATCCCGCATTACGCGGACCGCGCCGCAGTGCGCCCGGGCCTGACCGGCTGGGCGCAGGTGAAATACCCCTACGGCGCCTCGATTGAGGAGGCGCGGGAGAAGTTGTCCTACGACCTGTGGTACGTCCGGGAGCGCAGCCTATGGTTGGATCTGCGCATTATCCTCGCCACGGTCCAGGTGGTGCTGCGTCAGGCGGGAGCACGGTGAGGCATGGCGCGCCCGTCCCCCCTGGCCGCCCCGTCGGCGGAAATTCTGCCCTTTCCTGTTGAAACTAGGCGCAGGGGCCTCGCACCGGTCCGCTTGCTGACCTTCAGCACGCTGTACCCCAACGCGGCGCAGCCCAATCACGGCATCTTCGTCGAGAACCGGCTGCGCCACTTGGTGGCGAGCGGCGCGGCAACCAGCACGGTGGTCGCGCCGGTGCCCTGGTTCCCCTCGCGCGATGCGCGGTTCGGTGAATGGGCGCGCTGCGCTGCGGCGCCGGTCGAGGAGATGCGGCACGGGCTGCGCGTTCTGCATCCGCGATACGCCGCGCCGCCGCGCCTCGGCATGTATACCGGCCCTTGGGCGCTGCTCCGGGCCGGCCGCGCCGCGCTCGCCCAGTTGCTCGCCGAGGGCGCGCGTTTCGATGCCATCGATGCGCATTATCTCTACCCGGACGGCGTAGCCGCGATGTGGCTTGCGCGCGAGGCCGGGCTGCCGGTGGTGATCACCGCGCGCGGTTCAGACGCCAGCCAGCTGCCGCGCTTCGCGCTTCCGCGCAGGCTGATCGGCGCTGCACTGCGCGAGGCGGATGCGCTGATCGCGGTCAGCGCGGGTCTCGCTGCGGGGCTGAACGCTCTGGGTGCTGCACCTGGGAAAGTCACGGTGCTGCGCAACGGCGTCGATCTTGGTGCCTTCGTGCCGCCGACTGATCGCGCGACCCTGCGGGCAGAACTCGGCCTGTCGGGATCGGTTATCCTCTCGGTTGGGCATCTGATCGAGAGAAAGGCGCACCATCACGCGATCGGCGCCCTGGCCGAGCTTCCCGGCGCCAGCCTGTTGATCGCCGGCGAAGGGCCGGAGCGCCGGGCCCTGGCGGCGCTGGCCGAGCGGCTCGGCGTGGCGGCGCGCGTCCACATGCTGGGCGCCCGGCCGCATGCAGAGCTGGCGAAGCTATACGGTGCGGCCGATGCGCTGGTGCTCGCCTCCACCCGCGAGGGCTGGGCGAATGTGATGCTGGAAGCGATGGCCTGCGGCACGCCGGTGGTCGCCGGCCCGGCTTGGGGCAGCCGCGAGGCCATTTCGGCCCCCGAGGCCGGATTCGTGCTCGACGAGGTCGGCCCGGGCCCGATCGCCGCGGCGCTCCGACGGCTGCTGGCCAACCCGCCGGCCCGCGGCGCCACGCGCGCCCATGCCGAACGGTTTGGCTGGGATGCGACGACGCGCGGCCAAGCCGAGTTATTCGCCCAGGTGCTGGCGGTGCGGAGGAGCGCGGCATGACGCTTTGGCTGGTCACCGGTGGTTGCGGCTTCATCGGTTCGCATCTCTGCGCCGCCCTTGTCGCGGCGGGGCAGCGCGTGCGGGTATTGGACAACCTGTCCACGGGCCGGCGGGAGAACCTCGCCCCCGGCGCCGAGTTGCTGGTGGGAGATGTGGGGGACCCGGAGCTGCTGGCGCGCGCTATGGAAGGCGTTGCCGGCTGCTTCCACCTCGCCGCCATCGCCTCAGTGGAGCGCGGCGTGCGCGAATGGCGGGAAACGCACCGAGTGAATCTCTCTGCTTTCGTTGCGCTGCTGGACGCGGCGCGGGCGGCGGGCGGCGTGCCGGTGGTCTATGCCTCCTCCGCCGCGGTTTATGGCAGTAACGACTCGCTGCCCCTCGCCGAGACCGCGGACACACGGCCGCTTTCCGCCTATGGCGCCGACAAATTGGGCTGCGAGCTGCAGGCGCGGGTTGCCGGGGCGGTGCACGGCATATCGACACTCGGGTTGCGTTTTTTCAATGTCTATGGCGTGCGGCAGGACCCGGCCTCACCCTATTCCGGGGTAATTTCCATCTTCGCCGACCGGCTGTTGCGCGGCGAGGCGCTGACCGTGTTCGGCGACGGGCTGCAGAGCCGCGATTTCGTGCATGTCTCCGAGGTTGTGGCGGCGCTGCGTGCCGGCATGGGCCGGGCGGATACGGCAGCGCCGGTATTCAATGTCTGCGCCGGGCGCAGCACCACGGTGCTGGGACTGGCACGGACTCTGGCTGAAGCCTGCGACAGAGAGCCCGTCATCGATCATGCGCTCGGCCGCTCCGGGGAAGTGCGCCATTCGCTCGGCGCGCCGGAGGCCGCACGCGCCACACTTGGTCTGAGCGAGCCGTTGCCGCTGCTGGATGGGTTGCGGGAGGTAGTGGGCTGGATGCGCGCCGGCCGGCCGCTGCTGGCGGCGTCCAAGCTAGTTCCAGGCGAGTAACGCAATGACCGCGATACTGCCCCAGAGGAGCAGCGACAGGAGAATAATCACCAGCGCGGCGGCCGCCCACGGCCAACGCGTTCTAACCCCAGCACGCGATGGCAGTGGATGGACGAACCCGGCATGGGCTTTGTCGAACTTCTTGGCAGCGACCACGCGACACCCTCACGCGAATGAACGGTCACAGTACCGATTCAATAGCCGACTAGCGGGAGACGGCAAAGGGCAAGTCGGAAATTCTTCTGTCGGCGAACGTTGCAACGCGGTGCTTACTAAACACGCTACGGTGGAAAAGGTTCCTACATGTGCGGCATAGCGGGCCTATTCCATCCTTTCCGCCCCGCGGTACCGACGATGCGTAGCCTGAGGGCAATGACCGAAGCGCAGCGCCATCGCGGGCCGGATGGAGAAGGTTTTCACGCTGAGTCGCATCTCGGCTTCGGCCACCGGCGGCTGGCCATCGTGGACTTGGCCGGTGGGGCGCAGCCCATGGCGACCGAAGACGGGACGACGGTCGTCACCTTCAATGGCGAGATCTATAATCATGAGGTGCTGCGCCGCCTGCTCGAGGCGCGTGGCCATGTCTTCCACAGTCGCTCCGATACCGAGGTGCTGTTGCATGGCTGGCGGGAATGGGGGGCGCAGATGCCGGCCCGCCTGGTCGGCATGTTCGCCTTCGCGCTGTGGGACCGCAAGGCGGGGCGGCTGCTGCTGGCGCGCGACCCGCTGGGCGAGAAACCGCTGCATTACGCTTGGCTGCCGGATGGTGGCTTCGCCTTCGCCTCGGAGATCGGCGGGCTGAAGGCACTGTCTGAGCTGCCGCGCGGTCTCGATCCGGTGGCGCTGGATGACTTCCTGGCGCTCGGCTACGTGCCGGAGCCGGCGACCATCCATGCTGCCATTCGCCGCTTGCCGCCGGGGCATCTCATGCTGCTCGGCCTTGGGGAGGCGCAAGCGGCCCAGCAGCGCTACTGGGCGCCGCCACGCCAGGCCGTCGCCGGGGGCGTCGATGCAGCCGAGGCATTGCGGTCGCGCCTCGATGCTGCGGTACGGGCAAGGATGATGGCCGATGTGCCCCTCGGCGCGTTCCTTTCGGGCGGCATCGACTCCGGCGCGGTGACCAGTCTCGCCGCAATGGCGGCAAGCCAGCCGCTTGCCACCTTCACCATCGGATTCGCGGGTGCGGCGGACGAGAGGCCGGATGCCGCGCTGGTGGCCGCGCGCTACGGCACGCGCCATGTCTCCGAGGATGGCATGGCGGCGGATTACCTCGCCATGGCACGCGAGATCCCGCGCCTGTTCGGCGAACCCTTCGGCGACCATTCCGCGGTGCCGACCCTGGCAGTGGCGAGCTTGGCACGGCGCGATGTAACGGTGGCGCTGTCTGGCGATGGCGGCGACGAGGTGTTCGCCGGGTATCGCCGCTACCGCTTCCACATGATAGCCGAGGCGGCGCGACGGGTGCTGCCGACCCGGCTACGCCGGGGCGCGGTGGCCGCGCTGGCCCGGGCCTATCCGAAGCTCGACCGGGCGCCACGCTGGCTGCGCGCCAAGACGACTCTGACCGAGATAAGCTTGGATAGCGCGCTTGGCTACTATGGCACGGTCTGCAAGCTGGCCGAGGGAAGGCGCCGGGCGCTGTTCTCGCCAGTGCAGCGCGCGGCAGTGGCAGGGCATGATCCCTCGGCGCGATTCGCGGCGCTGATGGCAGAATGCGACCCGGAAGATTCGCTCCTACAGGCGCAATACGCCGATCTGCAGACCTATCTGCCTGGAGACATCCTGGCCAAGGTGGATCGAACCAGCATGGCTGTTTCGCTGGAGGTGCGCCCACCGCTGCTGGACCCGGAGCTCGTGAGCTGGGGCCTGGCGTTGCCGGCGGCGGCGAAGCTGCGCGGCGGAGTGGGCAAGCGAGTGCTGCGAGAGGCCGCCGCGCCGCTGCTGCCTCCCGCCCTTCTGCAGCGGCGCAAGCGCGGTTTCGCGGCGGATCTCAGCGGGCAGTTGCGCGCCGCGGCGCCGGAGATCCGAACGCGACTGACGGGCGGGCCGATGGCCGAGAGCGGACTGTTCGACCCGCAGGCGCTGGGGCGGCTGGTGGATCAGCACGCCAATTACAACTCGGACAATACACAAGTCCTTTGGAACCTGCTCGTTGTCGAAGGGTTTCTCGCGACTGAAGCAAGGCTGTCGGACACCGGTTCGATGGCGAGGCGTCGCGTCGCTTGAGTGCGGATGCTTTACGCCACCCTGAAGCACCGCGAGATGGCGGGCCAGGTGTTGCCGGCCTGGAGCCGCCCAACACCGTCCTTATCATGCGGGCAGAAGCTGGCGCCGGAGGCGGTATGAACGACGGTATGATCACCCCTGCGGAGTCGACCAAGCGGATCAGCGAAGGCGAGCCCTTGACCGTTTCTGTGGTCATTCCGGCATACAACGCGACCGCCACCATAGCGGCAGCGATCGAAAGCGCATTGGCGCAGACGCGCCCGCCTGATGAGATCGTCGTAGTCGACGACGGCTCGAAGGACGACACGTCGGCGGTCGTCGAGCGCTTTGGTCCCATCGTAAGGCTGCTGCGGCAGGCGAACGCGGGCTGCGGGCAGGCGCGAAACACCGGCGCCCGCGAGGCGCGCGGCACGTGGCTCGCATTCCTCGATGCCGACGACCTCTGGCTTCCGACCAAGCTGGAACGGCAATTGCCGGAAACGGCAGACCCTCGGATCGCGGTAGTGGTCTGTCGCAAGTACAGCGAGGAGGGACAACTTCTTGGCCGCCGCCTCGCATTCGATGACCTCTGGACGCGAAATGACGCGATTGTCTCGTCCTCGCTGGTGCGGCGCAGCGCCTTTGAGCAAGCCGGCGGCTTCTGGACGCTGCGCGCGTGCGAGGATTACCATCTGTGGCTCCGGTTGACCGCGGACGGCTGGGACATGGCCAATGTGCCAGAGGACCTCGTGGTCTACATGCCGACGGCGCAGAGCCTTTCGCGACAGGTTGAAAGCTTCGCGGCAGCCGAACTCGCCTGCGTTCGCGACATCGCGGAACGGACCCGGATGTCAGCCGCGCGGATGAACGAGCGATTGGCGCAATGCTACCAACGTCACGCGCGCGGCGCGGTTCACTCACGGAACTTGCCCGTCGCCCGGCGCCTTGCCCTTGCTTCTTTGCAGCACCGTGTCTCGGCTACGCAACTCTGGGCTCTCGCCGTGGCCTGCACGCCCCGGCCCGTGCTCGATCTGCGGCGACGGGCCAGGGCCGCCCTGGCCAGCCGCACACCTTGACATGGCGATGACGACGAGTTCAGACGGCTACGTCGGTTCCGGACCGCGACTGCCGCGCGGGATTCTCTAATGCACCTCCTCGTTCGATTCCTGGCGGGCAGGACGGGCCCCGAGTAGTTGCGCGCGGTGCCCGACTTGCTCCTCGCAGCGGTAGAGCGTTCGATTAAAGCGGGCGAGGGCGAGGCGGCCGCGAATTTTCTGCAGCTGGTAGCGCGTGCGCTCGAAGCTCAGAGCCGGTGGCTTGTACCGCGCCTTGGCCATCTGGCGACGAGTTGGTTCGTCCTGCGCGAATGGGCGGCGCTGTTGGCGCAACGGATGGGGTTCTAGCGTGCGCATTCTCTATAGCCATCGTATCCAGTCCCATGACGGGCAGGGCGTGCACATCGAGGCGCTGATCGCCGCGTTGCGCGCTGCTGGGCACGAGGTCTGCGTCGTCGGCCCACCGGCCTATGACGCAGTGGCGCTGGGCGGTGAGAGCCCGGCCCTCGCGCGCATCCGCCGCCTGCTGCCCGGGGTGCTACGCGAGTTGGCGGAGATGGCCTATGGGCTGGTCTCCGCTGCGCGGCTGGCACGCGCGGCGCGGGCCTTCCGCCCAGATATTGTCTATGAGCGCGCCAACCTCTTCCATGTCGCGGGAAGCTGGACGGCCTGGCGCCACGGCGTGCCGCTGCTGCTGGAAGTGAATGCGCCGCTCGCTCAGGAACGCATCCGCTTCAGCGGGCTGCGGCTGAAGCGACTGGCCCATGCAGCGGAGCGATTTGTCTGGCGCCGCGCGGACGTCGTCCTGCCGGTCACCGAGGTGTTGGCTGGCTATGTGACCGCGGCGGGCGTGCCGCGCGCGCGTATCTCGGTGGTGCCGAACGGCATCGATCTCGAGGATTTCGCCGGGCTTCCCACCAGGGCGTCGAGCGAGGCAGTGCAGCTCGGCTTCGTTGGCTTCGTGCGACACTGGCATGGGCTCGACCGGGTGCTGCGCGGCCTTGCGGCCTGGCAGGGAGCGCCGCGCCTCGACCTCATCGTGGTGGGAGACGGGCCGGCGCGCACCGATCTCGAATCCCTCGCGGCGGAACTCGGACTCGCCGACCGCGTGCGCTTCACCGGTCTGGCAACGCGGGAGGAGATCCCTCGCCTGGTGGCCGGCTTCGACATCGCGCTGCAGCCTGCCTCTGTGCCCTATGCCTCGCCGCTGAAGCTGTTCGAATACATGGCGGCAGGGCGCGCCATCATCGCCCCCGACCAGAGCAACATCCGCGAGGTGCTGGAGCAGGGCCGCACCGCGCTGCTGTTCGACCCGGCCAGCCCCGAGGCGATGTGGCAGGGTATCGAGGCCCTGGCGCGGGATGCAGCACTGCGCGCGCGCCTCGGCGCCGCGGCCCGTGAGGAGGTGCTGCGGCGGGATTTTACCTGGGCCGCCAATGCGCGCCGCGTCGTCGCCCTGGCTGAAGGTGCGCTGGACGGGCGAAGGGCGGGACCACACACACATGGCGCCTCTGCGTGGAAAACTGGAGGCCGCTGTTGAACACGGACGACAAGATCCAGAGCATCGAACGCACGCTTTCCAAGCTCGGCTGGGCGCTGTGGCTCGGGGATCGCCAGCTGATCGGCGAACTGCACCGTGTGTGGATTCAGGTGCGGCGATGGAGGTGAGTGCGACAGGGTCGGCATTCGCTGTCGTGCGGGGCATCCTCGGCGTGCTCGCCCTGCCACCGATTTTACTGCTGCTGGCCGCCCTGGTTGGTGCCTGGCTGGCTTGGCGCGGCCGACGTGTCGGCGGTGCGGTGGCGGTGCTCTGCCTCGCCGTGACCCTGCTGCTTGCAACGCCGATGGCCTCCGGCCTGCTGCTCGCCTCGCTCGAAGGGGCCGCGCCGGCGGTGCTAGCGGGCTCGCCGGCGGCCATTATCATCCTCAGTGCGGAGGCCAGGAACGGTCCGGACGGGCCGGACGTCGGTCCGCTGACACTGGAACGGCTGCGCCGCGGCGCCGCCCTGCAGCGCGAGACGGGCCTACCGCTGCTCGTCACTGGCGGGCCGCCCGGCCCAGAAGCCCCGCCGCTCGCCGCCGCCATGCGAGCCGCCCTCCTGAAGGATTTCGCCGTTCCCGTGCGGTGGGAGGAGCCCGCCTCGCGCAACACCGGGGACAATCTTCGCCTCGCCGCCGCCATGCTGGGCCAAGCAGGCATCGGCGCGGCGTATCTCGTCACCCATGGCTGGCACATGCCGCGGGCGCAGCTCGAGGCGGTGCGCGCCGGCCTGCCGGTGGTGCCGGCGGCGGTGCCGCGGCCGCGCCGCCCGGATGGCCGGCTGACCGACTGGCTGCCACGCGCCGATTGCCTCGCCATGAGTTGGCTGGCATTGCGGGAATGGGGCGGCCTCGCGGCGATGAAGCTGGGGTTGTGATACTGTCGAGAAGCGGAGCGTGCATATGAGACCCATCTGCCTAATCGGGGCCGGGGTAGCGCCCGCATCCATGCCGAGTGCTCAGCCGGATGCTAGCAGTGGATCCTGTGCGCTGCCGACGGACCGCCTTCGCGAGGGTGGCGTGATGCGGGCCGCCACGCCTCTGTTGCTACATGTTTTTCCTTCCTTCTCTACCGGCGGGGCGCAGGTGCGCTTCACGACCATCGCCAATCGCCTGGGGGGCACCTTTCGCCATGCCATCTTCGCCATGGACGGGCGCTACGAGGCGCGCACGCTGCTCGACTCTGCGCTCGACGTCCGCTTTCCGCCGGTCGACGTGGTCAAGGGAGACATGCGCGGCAATCTGGGTCGTTTCCGTGCCGCGCTGCGCGACCTGCGGCCGGACCTGCTGGTGACGAGCAACTGGGGCAGCATCGAATGGGCGTTGGCGCGGATCGGCACGGGCGTGCCGCATCTGCACATGGAAGATGGCTTCGGCCCGGAGGAGCGCACACGCCAGCTACCGCGCCGCGTGTTAGCGCGCCGGTTGCTGCTGCGCCGTGCCACGGTGGTGGTGCCATCGGTCTTGCTGGAACATTTGGCGCGTGAGGTGTGGCGGCTGCCTTCCGCGCATCTGCGTCGAATCCCGAACGGGGTGGACCTTTCGCGCTTCACCACGGTGCGTGCGGCCCGTGACGGACCAGTGGTTATCGGCACTGTCGCCGCGCTGCGGGCAGAGAAGAATATCGCGCGGCTGATCCGCGCCTTGGCCCGCCTGCCCGCTGGGCTGCCGGCGCGGCTGGTGATCGTCGGCGATGGCCCCGAGCGAGTGGCGCTGGAAGCCTTGGCCATAGCGGAGGGCGTCGGCGGGCAGGTGGAGTTCGCTGGTCACCGCGCAGATCCGGCCCCCCTTTATGCCGGCTTCGACATTTTCGCACTCTCCTCCGATACCGAGCAGATGCCGCTCTCCGTGCTGGAGGCGATGGCATCGGGGTTGCCCGTGGCGGCGACCGATGTCGGCGACGTCGCCGACATGCTCGATACGACAAACCGTCCCTATGTAGTGGCACGGGAGGAGGGCGCTCTAGCCGACGCCCTAGCTCACCTCGCGGATCGGGGCGACCTGCGAGCTGCCCTCGGTGCCGCCAACAGGGCGCGTGCCGAGAGCGTATTTGCGGAGGCGGACATGGTCGCCGTCTGGCGCGGCCTGTTCGCCGATCTCGTGGCCGGGCGACGAAGTTGATGCAGCGATACTGGGGCGCGTGCGATCACCACCGGGCAGAGTGGGGCGCTGGACGTGGCGCAGGTCACCGCCGATACCACGGTGCAAGAATATCGCTGCGATCGAGGGTTCAACAGCTTGGCGCGCCGCCACAGCGCCTCACTGCGGCAATCCTACCTGCGGCTGGCTAAGCGGGCGGCGATGACGGCGGCCCGCTACGTCCCTGCCAAACTGCCATCATCGCGAACGGCGCTTCCGTCTGGAAGAGGGCCACCCTGGCCGTTGCTATCTCATGCTTGGCCGGAGATGCCGCCAAGGCCGTCCTCTGCGCTGTCGGCTACAACTTCCAACGCATCCTTCGCCTGGCCGAAAACAACTTGTGCTCAATCTTCCGCGCTCAGTTGGCTGCTTTAGTCGCCAGCTCATCCTTGACCCAGCTTCTTGACGACCGGCTACCGATCCTTGGATCGAGGGCGCATTTGAATTTGCTCCTGACCGATTGTCATGTTGCGGGGCAATTGGTTCTCCCGGATCGTCAGCGTGTCACCGCTCCAGTTGCCCACGAAGGTGGTCGTCCAAGGATAGTCGGGCACCAACATGACATGATTATGATCGATTAGAAGACCCGAAGAGGAATTCAGGCTTCCCTCGGCAGCGACCGCAATCAAGAAACTATGATTGTCCTTGCCGAGGCCGTTCAGGAATGTATTGCGCGCTATTCGACCGGCAGCGCCGTTGGGCAGATCGATCATGTAATTGGTATGCTGGCCGTAGGTGTCGTCAAAGCTACTATCTGAAAGCTCAACTGCGGATGCACGTGATTTGACGTAGTGACCGCCCGTACCGCGTTCGAAACGAGAGTAAGTGATCTTCAGTTGCCGATATTGACCTACATAGAGGGAATGAGCGCCGTGTCCCGTTGGGTCCTTGCCCAGGCCAGCGAAAGTTGAACGATCGATCGTGATCGAACTCGACGGATCATTTGCGGTCAGGATGCCGCTTTGCGCGTCGATGAACTCGGTGTTACTGACGCTTAAATCAGAGCGTTCCAACCGGATACCGGCTCCGTTGCCTTCGGGCACCGTCGCGCGAGTAAAGCGGAGCCCCTGAACAATCGCTCCTCGCCCCCTGAGCACGAGCGTTGCCTTGCCTTCGCAGACGCCGCCGTCGAATGTGACCGTCCCTGGCTCGCGAGCGATGAACGTGACGCGGCCCGCGCTTTGCACGGCGCAATCGGCATAGCGGCCGGGAGCGATCTGGATCGTTCCATCGGAATCCCCGATCGACGCTACGGCATCCGCAAGCCTGTCGAAGCCCTGTTTTGTCTCAGCCACCATGAACGGCCTCGCTGGTTGTCCAATCACCGAAGCGGGCGCGGCTAGCAAGATAGCCAGAGACATGGAGGCTGATAGGCGGAAAAGTTTGTGCAAGGGTTCCTCTCCCGATCTCTACTGTGGAAACTCAGGTCGGCCATTAATCAATGGACAAAATGGTCTCGCCATTGGTTCTGTCCCGATGCTGGACATTTCGTGCCGGGAGCCAGGTTTCCGGCAGTTCCTCAGGGTGCACTCAACCGCGAGCCGAGAAAGGCAGCAAAATATTCGAGACACGCAATTCGCCGCCACAGGCCAGAGTCATTAATCTTCTTGGGATGGAAATATCGGCGCATGATCGGAAATTCGAGATCGATCACACGGCCCATATATTCCGGACTGAACAGCCCGCCATGTTCGTCAGACATTGGTCGCAGCCGACGTTGGATGGCATAGCTCTTCTTGCGCAACCAGGTTGGGCGCATACGGGTAGACCACTCTTCAAGCCGGTGCCGGAGAGTGGGTGGCGTCGCAAAGTCGTGCCCGTAGGCCGACGGCCTGCGCGCGAGAGAGGAGTCGATACTGTTGAGCAATTGCGCTTCGAAACGCCCAGCAGGTCTCAATGGCTGTGGCACGGTCATCGCCTCCGCTACCACGCGGCGGTCGAGAAAGGGTAGGAGATAGGGGCTGTAGCGCGCTTCAATGCCGATCTCCCGGCCAAAAAGGCTGCGGCCGCGCACGCGGGGATAAATCTGTTCGATGATCGGACGTTGCAAGGGTCGGTGATTGCCGGGTTGCTCGATGGCTTCCAGGATCTTGTCGCGAATACGCATCGTATAGCTGCATGGGTCGAACATCGTCGAGGTCGCATCCCTTCGATCGAACCGAGAGAAAAAGCTGTCCGCCACGGCGGATGCTGTCAGGGGTCGGTCGGGCAGGAAAAAGAAATTGCGGTAGATTTCGCCGCAGCCACCCGAAACGGCCAGACTGCCGCCGCGATGGCGTTTGTAACGAGCATGAGAGTTGCCCCCGTTGTCGAAAATGCCACCAAAATTCGGCGTTCCGTCATTCTCGTGAAAATTGCGTGCAACCTGTTCTGGGAACTCGTCCGGCATGATATCCCGGTATCGATCCTTCTCGATCCACTCGACATCGAATCCCTCCGCCTTGCCAATCTGCTTGGCGATCGCGACGTCGAGGCTGCTCGCAGGCCCATAGACATAGACATTCGGCTTGCAACCGATAGACCTCAGGACGGCAAGGACCAGCCGAGAGTCCAGGCCGCCGGACAGAGGGCATTGGATGTTGTCGCCAAAGTGGCGAACCTGTTCCTCGACCACTTCGTGTAGAAGCCGGCTGTGGAATGAAAGTTGATCGGCTAGTGACGCCTTGCTCGGCTTGTGGGGTAGCGGATTGGACACTCGATGGATTTGCGCCCCATCCGCTGTCAATTCCACGATCTGCGTCGGACCAAGCCGTTTGATCTCGCTAAGCACGGTATCGTCCCCAAGCACGCACGACTGAAAAGCAAATTCGTAAAGGCCCTGGCGATCGAGTGTGACGCGAGGCAAGGCAGTAGCCGCTGCGATAAGCGATGTCGAAAACAGGCTCAGCTCGCTGTCGTGATAGAGCGGAAAACACGCAAGATAATCGCCGAGAATGAATGTCCGACCGCGCTGATGCAGCACGGCTCCAAATTGACCGGCGAGCTTCGATTGATCGAAGTGCGGCAGCTTCGATTCCGCGAGCCATCCTTTGAGAGCTGCCGGCCCCATCTGCCCATCATAGGCGAGTGTCCCTGCTGCTATGGCGAAGCCGTCGCCGCTCTCGGTGACAAGTTCGGGACCACCCGTGATGTAGGGAGCATGCATGATTGTCCAGCCGGGTACATGCCGTTCGACGAGGGCGGAAAAGCCATGACGCGTGAACTGGTCCCGAGCCGCTCTGAGCGCCTCCTGCCGCTCTCCCCGGCCATCTCGCATCAAAAAAAAGCCGCCCATGCAAATCGCTCCCTGCGACCGATCACCAGCCCGAGTGGCTCGCAAAGCCGTACGAGAACGTCGTCCTGATTACGCGAAGAGGAAGATGATGAATGGAATTTAGGGAAGGGCCAGCATTCAGTGGGGGTAGCACGTGAGGCTGACCTCTATTTCTTGAAAGGCACGATGGACCAACTGATATTTTCCGTCATTTGCCGAGGGTACCAGTAAGCTCCGTTCGGCTGTGAAGGGTTCCAGTTGGGATCCTTCTGTTTCAGAAAGTTCAGCGCCTGCTGGGCGATCGCCACGCCTTGATCCACCATTGCTGCCAGGGCCGGAGTGGAGTGAAGGGCGATGTCTCCTCCTGCCGTATCGATCGATTCCGGACAAGACGAACCGAAGTTCAGAGCGCCAACCTCGGCCCAGGTTTGGGCGAAGGATTCATTCGAGTGGGTCACGGTCAGCGAGAACGCGTCGGCCAAGGTTGGACAAAACACGTCCTTCGCTTGAAGGTAGCGACCGGCGATGAAGTTGGCCTGGCCCTTGATGGCGCTGGTGGCTTTGGCGTAACCGCGGTTGGCGATCTGGCCCAGCGATGTAGCCAGAAAGTCCTGCTGCCACGGAGCGACTCCACCACGGTAGGATCCGTAAAGGTACCCGTGGATTTCCCCTTGGGCCTCAGCGGGAGCGCCCGTGAAGTGATCGCTCAGGTAAGTCAGGTTGTTGTCCAACAAGGTCATCAGGTAAGCCTTGTGGGAATGACTGTCCGGAGTGACTTCCGCAGCATTAGCCAGGGTGCGGAGGTTCCACGCTGCTGCCCTGACCTCCTCGCCGTCGCTCACGATGATGCCTTTGCCGTCCTGACGAGACGAGTTCCAGGTCATGCCGATCACGGCGCCCGCCTGGAAGAGCAATTCTTGCAGATAAACTCGGTCTCCGGTGATCAGGTACGCAGAGTATCCTAGGCTCGGCATGTGGGCCGTTTCTGGAGTGAATGGGCTCGAACCCGTGGCGAATGTGGAAGCCAGTTTATTGGCGTTGGCTTGACCACGCTCATCCAGCCACAAGCTAGGATGATCGGTGACCCGGAATGGGAGCCCGCTCGTTTCCGCGACGTGGTAAGGAATGCTGGCCGCGGCATTGGCATTACAGAGAACCCAATCGCGGGCGCGCATGTCCATGGACGTGAAGTAGACGGCGTCCCACACCGGCAGGAATCCAATGTCATCGCGTAAGCCCGCTGCAGGCATGTATGGGTGGATGGTTCCCGTGCCCATCGGACCGCAGGAGTCCGAGTTCAAATCCACGCGGTGGGAGCGGATGAAGGTCTCGGTGGGCGCGCCGTCAGGATTGAAGTTCGGAACAAGGCGGGTCTGGGCATAGTACGCGCGGTTGTGCTTGATGAAGACGTTCATCGCGGAGCCGCCAAGCACGAAGTTCTTGTGCCAGTTGGAATAGGGCACGTGTTGGAGACCGGCGCGCGAGTAGACCACTTGGCCCGCTTGGGTCAGAGTCACGTCGTAAGTGCGATCCGCCATGCCGCCGACGAAACCGTAACTGTTGGTCACGGTCACTTCCGTGCGGATTTCGTTGTTAGCATAGATCCTGATGTCGAACTCGGCGCCGAGGTTCGCCGTGAGATTCGAACGCACGTTGAATTCGCTCACGAAAGGACCGGAGAGGTATGTTTCCACGTTGCCGCTCGTAACGGCTGCCTGGAGGGCGGCTCTGGCGCTGGCGGAATACGTTTGTCCGCCCATGGTGATACTCACCACAAAATCGTAGCTGGAAACTCGAAGAACGTCGCTTGGAGTCAGGGCTGCTTTTACGGGAGCGCTGCTCACGGCGAAAAGACCAGATTGAATGGACTGTCCTCCGCCCAGACTGTCGAGCTTCGCCGTGACCACGGCGAACTTCAAGCTTCCGTCCCGATGGGTGGTTTTTTTATCCACTTGCAGAAGGATCTCTTGGGAGCCCACTTTGGCGACGAGCTGGTTGCCAGCAGGAACATCGCCGTAGGCAAAGGCATGACCGAAAGTCACATAACGATTGCTGACAGCGCTGCTCAATTGATTGACGAAGCCCACAGAAGTGATGGCCCGTTCCGGAACGCCGTGGAGTTTTCCGGCCTCGGCAACGCGGGACTTAACCTTTCCAGGAAGCAGCGAGTCGTAATCCTCTCGGGTTGGCGGGAGGTTGTCGAAGGTAAGTGCGCCCATGACCGATCCATTGTCGTCCAGGTCGATGTAAAGGCCCGGGTCGGGCTCGGCGCCCTGGGTTTTGCCGGCTCCCTTCGAGCGGCCCAACTCGCGGCTCAACACGGCAATCTCCGCACTAGCCTCTGGCGTTCGGACGAAGTCAGGAATGGATTCCAGCAGCTTCTCAATCTCGATACCGCTTATCGACTCGTGGCCCGTGGCACCCCACGCCCAGCAGTCATTGGCCGCTCCGTTCATTGCAACCATCAGGGCTGCCAAAACTGTCTTCAGATTCATGGGCCCCTCTCGTAGACCGGGATCATGGAGCGTGTGAAGCTGTGCCGGGAAGCTTATGCAGGCGAGCACGTCGCGGATGAGTGAACGCGCGGGTCGTTGAAGAACTAGGCGGACCGCCGGCTCAAAGCGGCTTCGAGCTCGCGCCGAGGGTAAGCGATGAACTCGTGCATCGTCCCTGGCCCGGTTGAGGTAATCCGAAATAGAGCAGCATTCAGGTTAGAATAAAGGGCAAAACGATCGCCAGAACCCGGAGCGGGGCCGTCCCCTTGCCTCCGGCCCCCCCGCATCGGAACGAAGGCATGATCGACAACCTTGTCATCCTGGCAACCTGCGGCGGCATTTTCGCCGTGGCGATCCGCGCCATCCTGATGGAACGCCGGGAGTCAGGCCAGGGTACCGCGGCGCGCCCGCCTCGCACGCGCCGCTGAAGGGGTCGCACCGATGCAGGCCATCTTCCTTGTCGGCTGCTGGCTGTCGCTCATAGTCCTCGGCTGCGCGGCGCCGTTCGTCATGGGCCTCGCCTATATATGGGTAGACCTGTTTCGCCCACATGACGTCTATCCAGCGCTCGGCCAGCTTCTCCCCTTTTCCCTGACCACTGCGGTTCTGACGATCGGTGCCTATCTGGTGCTCGACCGACGGGACCCGCCGCGGCTCGGCCTGCTGACTGCACTGCTGATCGTCTGGGCCGGATGGATCACGCTGACGACGAGCTGGGCGCTGTTCCCCGCCTCCGCTTGGTCGAAATGGGATTGGGCCTTCAAGACCATTCTGTTTACCACGCTGCTGCCGTTCCTGTTCCGCTCCCGCATCCAGATGGAAGCGGCGTTGCTCGTCATCCTGTGCTGCATCGCCTCGAACGTGCTGCCCTTCGCCATCAAGTCAGCACTCTCCGGCGGCGGCTATGGCCGCGCGCTCGGCCTGATCGACAACAATGGTGTCTGGGGCGGAGAGGGCAGCACCCTCGGCACCTATGCCTTCGTCTGTCTGCCGCTGGTCGCCTATCTGCAGCGCCATTCCCTGTTGGCGCCGGCGCGGGGCTGGTTGCGATGGATCTATCTGGCTGCGCCAGGCATCGCGGTCATCGGCGCCTTCGGCACCTTCGCGCGGGCGGCGCTGATCGCTTGCTTCGTCTGGGCGGCGGTCGCCTGGTGGCAGTCCCGCCGCAAGCTGAGGGTGGGGATCACGATGGTAGTTGCGGCCGTGGCCGTGGTGCCCTTGATGGGCGATGCCTGGCTGGCGCGCATCTCGACAACTCTCGAACCACGCCAGGAATCGAGCGCCAACACCCGGCTGCTGGTCTGGGCCTGGACTATCGACCTCGCCAACAGTCACCCGGCCGGCGCGGGCTTCACCGCCTATCTCGGGAACCGTTTTGTGGAGCGCGACCTAAACGGGCAGGAGACAGTCGAGGAAGCCCGCGCCTTCCACAGCATCTATTTCGAAGTGCTGGGCGAGCATGGCTGGATCGGTCTCGCCATCTTCCTTGCCATCTTCGCCGTGTTCTTCCTCGACATGCGGCGCATCCGCCGCCAAGTGCGGGGCAGGCCGGATCTCGAATGGCTCGGCGACCTCGCCCGCACGTTAAGTCATTGCATGCTGATCTTCATGGCCGGCGGGGCCTTCATCGGCGTTGCCTTCCAACCGCTGCAATACTACCTCTTTGCGCTAGCGGTCAGCGCCTCGGCCGCGTTGCACCGGGCGGCCGCGGTACCGGCGCCCGCGCCGGCCGAATCCTACGTCGCGTCGGTCATGCCCGGCGGCTGGCGCCAGCGGGCCGCTCAGGTGAAGCCCGCGCAATAGCCCACCCTGCCCGGAGCGGACTCCCAGGCAGTAATCGCCGCAATGCAGAGGCGGCATGGCGCGGTGAGGCCTCTCTTTGCCAACGAGGAGCTGGGCGTGGCCCGGCGCGATCAGGGGCGAAAGCGGCGACGACGAAGCGAAACGACGACGCCCGGAGAGATTGGCGATTCGATTTCTTATCACATCCCGCGAAACATGTTGATGATCTCGCGATCCGGAATGGCTGACTCCCTTTTGCGACCAAGGAAGTAAGAAGCACAGGCCGAGCGCTGTCGCGGCCTGTCGGCCCAGACGGGTCCAGCACGCGGCGGATCTCCTCGACGCAACGCTCCGGGGTACAGACATGGCTCCAGCAAAGGCTCTGCAAACACGGAATCGAAGCTGGCATCGAGAAAGGGGTCATGCGCATCGCAGATGCAATGGACATCTCGGGCGACGGCGACATCGGTGTAGGTGATGCGGCCACCCTCTCCACCAAATCCTCTTGATATCAGCAGGTAATTTGGCAACTTAAGTCGAAAAGCCCTCGATGAAGCGGCGCGCGATCACTTCGCGACTGCAGTTGTCCCGGACCCTACGCCGCGCGGCTTGGCAAGCCGAACGTGCCGTCAATGCCATCGCAAAGCAGCGCGCAAGGCTCCTTGCCGTCGAGTTCGATAAAGCAGACGTCGTCGGCGCCGACCATCGTCGAGAGAGGGCGAGCGCGTCAGCACCATCATGTCGAACCGAGCATTCCTCGAGGCCGCGTGTCAGCAACCGGCGATGCTATCGGGTCTCACTGAGGAGACGCTTGACGAGCGCGGCCACGGCTTGAAGCCAGTGGCGCAAGCTTGGGCGGACCAGTACGGATCGGCTCGGGCCTTAGAGGTAAGGCTGACGCAAGCAGGCGCAGTCCACGACCGGCTCGTCATCGTTGATGATCGCGACGTTTGAACGATCGATCAGTCGTTCAACGTCCTTCGCCGAACGCTCCCCAACTAGCTTCGTCCGGATTGACGTGGGCACGGCGGCAATGAAGCTGAACGCGTACCGCAAAATCTGGGCTGCAGCCCCATCCTTGTCGGATCGTTGAAAGTAACTCGCCCCGACCATAACCTCCTCCAAGGCCTAAACGCTGGGGGTATCGACGGTCGGCGATGCGGCGCTATTACGAATGGTGCTGATCGACCAGGTCGGGACATTCCAACTTAGCTCGGTCGAGAAGACGCAGCTCAACCATCGCCGCATCCGGATACTCTGCGCAGCTCCTGCAGCGCCTCCTGCGCGTTCGCGCATTTCTGTCAGGCAGGTTGTTGGCCACCAGCAGGGGCCGCGCACTGCCGAGGGCGAAACCCGGCCTAGAGGCGGCGGCCACTTATGGCGGATCCTGCGAAGCCGGATGGCGTACTCAACGATGTTGTAGTCGATCGCGATGCGTCCGCCGTAGGAACTGAAGCCCCGCCAGCAAGGCGGGGTGTATCGGATCGCCTCGGCGAAATTGGTTTTTTGGCTGATGAACTTGAGTTTATCGCGCCCGGCTTGGGTGCGTCCATGAGCGGGCCGGCCGCGCTACGCCGATCGTCGGCGGTGCGCCCGCGAATGTCGCGTTCGATTCGAGAGAGCTCGCCGATGCCCCGGCGTCCCGTGCCGCTATCCCGCGGTGCTCACCGCATACTTACGGGTCATGGCACGCCGCGACCAAGCAAGCAGCGGCTGTTCTACGAAGAACGAAAAGTACACGCAGATCAGGATCGTGATAGCCACGACGCCTATGAAGGTTAGTTCCAATGGCATTGGCACAAAGCGCCGTGCGAAAAGGATCACCTGCTGCAGGATCATGATAACGATCGTGTGCAGTAGGTATATCGAATATGACGCCGTCCCGAGGGAGACTGCCCAGCCCGGAACAGTGTTGAGCCTGCCGGTCCGTTCACCTGCCGCCATGCCATACAACGCCAAGGCTGCACCTGACGCATAAAGCAGATGCGGGCCTGACGACTGGCTCGGGAAATTCGCAATGAACGATTCGGCCAAGCCCGTGGCAAAGAACAGCATCGTACCGGCACTCAGCATCAGGCCCGGTCGGAAGGGTGGCAACCGCCACAGTGCAGCAGCAACAGCGATGCCGAAGAAGAACTGGATATTGAACGTGCTGAACAGGAAGCTTGCAGGAAACGTTCGGAAGTCTCCAGTCAACATCTGCCATGTGATCAGCGCTGCCCAAACGGTTAAAACCGCTACTCCCAGCGATATCCTGAAGAACAAGACAGAAAACAGGGCATAAAACAGTACTTCGTGCTGCAGCGTCCACGCGACGCCAAGAATTGGCTCGTGGTCCGGCGCCGGTAGCAGAAGCAAGTTAGTCACCACTGCCACAACGTCCCGCTCGTAAAGATCGCGGGATGGACTGACGACAAGAATCAGTCCCAGAATGAACAGAACTACCCAATATGTCGGGTATATGCGGACAAAACGTCGGGCCACATATTTGCTGAATCGCGCCGGATTGCCAAGATCGGTGCGGTGAACATGGAAAATGATAAAACCGCTCAGCACGAAGAAAAAATCGACGCCGGCACCGGCAAACTTAAACAGTCCATGGAAGGCCATTTCGCCAAAGTACTTGGGCGCGGCTAGCATGTTAGAAGTGTGGAACAGGACAACAAGCACGGCTGCAGCGCCACGCGCTGCCTCGACGCTGAGGAGCTTCAAGGAATGGCGCCGATCGCCACCGCCTGAGCGCGGCAAGGATTGCGGGGTAAAAGCCATTCGTTGCGTCCCAAAATGCCAAGGCCGACAGGACTGTCCCAAATGCCAGGGCCGGCATGACAATGAGAGCCGCAGACGCCGATCACAATTGATGCGCAAGTGGTAGCTCGTAAGCGCCGGGGTCCGGAGCCTATTTGGAATAGAAATGCCCCATGCGCCGCTGCAGCAGCACGAGCATCGCCATGTTGCTGAGCGCTGCCCTTGTTGCCGCCGATGAACACGAACGGATTGCCGTCCTCACGCAGCGCGGCGCGTAGGATCGCCAGCGCGGCCTTGCTCAAAGGCACGCGGTGCTCGCGACCGCCTTCATCCGCTCGGCAGGCGCGGTCCACACGCCCCTGTCGAAGTCGATCTCGTCCCATTTTGGGCCAACCACCTCGCCAGTTCGCGCGGCGGTCAAAATAGTAAAGCGCAACGCCAGGGCGGCCGCGCATCCGAAATACGATGTTACCAACAGGACTGGCTGCCAGCACGATTAGCCCGTCGACGACGAATCGCGCACCGGATTGAAGGCTGGGACCGCGACGATCACGAAGACCAAGAGCGTCATGCAGTTGCTCAATACCTGGGGCTTGCGGCACACTTCGCGCGCTCGGCTTCGTACCCCGCGACGTTGCTGTCGAGCGGCAGCGGTAGTGGCACTGCAGTGATCGGCAGCCCTGCATCAGCGCTTGCCACCGAATTCCGGCGCCGCTTTCGTTGACGAAGTGAAGCTTTGGGGAAATCTGCATCAGACATCTATGGCGCGCCTAACAGCGCTTTGATGTTTGGATTGATGCCACACTTATATCATTTTCAAACACTTCTCATGGCGGCCGGTGATTGGTAGGGCTAAAGCAGCGACGCGGGAGATGACTGCCCGTGAGTGTCGCAACATCGAGGGTCATCTGACGCTACGGCTGAAGGCGGCAACGCCGAAGCCACCGCGACAGTAGAGCCGGCTTCGCAAAGGTCTGCCAAAGAGTGGCAGACAGCGCGATATGGCGTGGCCGAATCCAAGCGGGGATATAAATCTCATGGCAACTCTCAATGTTGGGGCCGGGCAGGCCTATGTGACGCTGCCGGCGGCGGTCGCCGCCTCGCGTGACGGCGATGTCATCGCCGCGCCGGCCATCACCTATGTGAATAACTTCACGACAATTTCCAAGGCCATCGCCATTGGCTAACACGAACGCCAACGGGCGCGTGGTGGCGCCGGCTGTTCTGCAGCCGCAGCTGTCGACGGATGTTGTCGGGTTCAATCTGGAGAACAACCAGGCAAGTACGCTCGGCCAGCAGTACATTACTTTTCAGGAGACTTTTCTGCCCGGGGAAGTCGCGACAGGCACTGACCTCGTTGCGATCGTCAACGGGCAAAAGATTCCCGTGCAAATGGATGTCAAAACGTTCAACGACGACGGGTCGGTCCGCTCCGCCCTACTGACATTCCAGCAGCCCTCAATAGCAGCCCATTCCTCTCTTTCCTTTATGCTGTCCACCACGGGTACCGACTTCACAACGGGCGCGCTTTCGCTCGCCAATCTCAACGGCAGCAACTTCGACCTCAAGATTTCCATTGCGTTGCAAGGTGGCAGTACGGTTGTCCTCGATGCGGCGACGCTACTGCAGCAGGCCTTGAACGCGGGCACGGTTTCCTACTGGCAAAGCGGACCATTGGCAACGCAGGGACGCGTTGACGTTCCCATCGCGGGCTCGCTGCACGTCACCCTCGACATAACCAGGTATGCCGACGGGAGCACATCGACGGACGTCCAGTTCAACAACGACTACGCCATGCAATCCGTTGGCGGCACCGCTGTTTACAATGTCACCATTCAACAGAATGGCAGCACCGTACTGCAGCAAAGCAATATCACCGAGTACCAGTATCAGACCTGGCACACCGTCGTCAGCACCACCGGAACAGCGCAGGCCAATGTCGTTCAGGACATCGACCATCTCCAGGACACTGGCGCCATACCGAACCTTGATCTCGCGGCCGGCGTGGATCCCTCGGACCTGTCTGCGGAGAGGATAACCGGCAACCAGATTCTCGGTCCCGGCAGTGTCACGCAATACATGCCTACGGCTGGCGGGCGAGCTGATATTGGCCTGATGCCGGGCTGGAACGCCATCTGGCTCATAACTCAGGATGAGCAGGCGGCGAAATATGCGCTGGCGCAGGCCGACGTGGCCGGCAGCGTGCCATGGCACTACTTCGATCCGAAAACGGGGACCTATCTCAGCGTTACAGACTACCCCACGCTCTGGGCCGACCCTCGCGGCACTCCCACGCTGACCCAGCAACCTTCCAGTTCGTCCGGTTGGACGCCCGACGCAGCGCATCAGCCCGATCTCAGTTACCTCGCATATTTGATGACGGGCGACCGCTACTACCTCGACCAGCTGAATGCACAGGCGACATTCGCCGTATTTTCCGATTGGAATGTTCTGCGCCAAAATGGGCTGGGCTTGGTTGCCAACGGATCCGATGAGGTGCGGGCACAGGCCTGGAGTCTGAGGGTCATTGACGAGGCCGCGTGGGCCAATCCGGCGGGATCGGTCGAGCAGACATACTTCGCGAAGCTCGCTGATAACAATTGGTCCTGGCTGGTAAGCCAGATCCCGATTTGGACGCAGCAGGAGGGACAGGCTTACGGCTACGTGCCTGGTACATACGGAAACAACAGCGCAATGGCGCCATGGCAGCAGGATTATTTTGCCAGCGTGGCGATTGAGGCCGCCCAAATGGGCAACGCGGATGCGCTGACCTTCTTGAACTGGGAAGCGAATTTCCTGGTCGGACGCTTCCTAAATAGCGCAAGCGGCTTCAACCCGCACGACGGTGCTGCCTATAACCTTACCGTCGCAAATGGGAATGGGGTCAACTACCAGACGTGGGCGCAGATTGGGCAAGCGACGGTCGCGGCCGGGAACAGTAATGGAAGTGGCTGGGCCGACGGTAACTTCGCCGAGCTTGCGGCGCAAACTCTCGCTGGCATCATCACGTTGACCGGATCGGCTGCCGCCACGCAGGCTTATAACTGGCTGATGTCCAGTGGGGCGCCGCAGATCACGCCCTACTTCGTTGATCCCCAGTTTGATGTCGTCCCGGATCAACCGGTAAATACGGGCAATGCGACGCTGTCGATCGTGGCCGTGAACAGCACGCAATCCGAGGGGACGACCGGCGCCACCACGCCATTCACTTTCACAATCACTCGCGGCGGCAACACCAGCATCGCGAGCAGCGCCGGCTGGGCGGTGACGGGTAGCGGGGCCAATGCCGCGGCTGCGTCGGACTTCGCCGGTTCGGTCCTTCCTTCGGGCACAGTAAGCTTTGCGGCGGGAGAGACCAGCAAGACGATCACCGTCAACGTCGCTGGCGACACGGTCGTGGAGCCTGACGAAGGCTTCACGGTCACGCTGTCGAACCCGGCCGCCAGCACGACCATCGGCACGGCCACCGCCAGTGGCACGATCCGCAACGATGAGACGAGCCAGGCGAGCCTGTCGATTGCGGCGCTGAGTGCGGACAAGGTGGAAGGTCAATCGGGGAGTACGGCGTTCACCTTCACGGTCACCCGCGGCGGCAACACCAGCATCGCGAGCAGCGCCGGCTGGGCGGTGACGGGTAGCGGGGCCAATGCCGCGGCTGCGTCGGACTTCGCCGGTTCGGTCCTTCCTTCGGGCACAGTAAGCTTTACGGCGGGAGAGACCAGCAAGACGATCACCGTCAACGTCGCTGGTGACACGGTCGTGGAGCCTGACGAAGGCTTCACGGTCACGCTGTCGAACCCGGCCGCCAGCACGACCATCGGCACGGCCACCGCCAGTGGCACGATCCGCAATGACGACGTGACGACAACAACCATTGAAGCGTTCGGGGCGACGCGGCTGGTCAAGGTAGGCAACCAGTTCCAGCTGCTGGACGCGAGCAACAGCGGTCCGACGGTGAAGTACCAAGGCGGCGTCGTGACCGCCGGCCAGTTCGGGGCCTGGACGCCGCTCGGGGCGGAGAAGGTTGGGACCGGCTACCAGATGGTCTGGCAGAACGGCGGCGCCGACCAGTACCTCGTCTGGAACACCGACAGCAACGGCACCTGGAAGAGCCAGACCGACGTGGGCTCAGGTTCCTCGTATGCGTTGCAGTCGCT
>FODP01000036.1:0-2583 GCA_900110395.1 Rhodospirillales bacterium URHD0017 | reverse complement strand
CTTCCTGCGTGACGCCGCGGGTAGCGGGCCGTCCCTCAAGTACGCCGGTTCAGACGTTTTCGCCGGCCAGTTCGGGGCCTGGACGCCGCTCGGGGCAGAGAAGGTTGGGACCGGCTACCAGGTTGTCTGGGAGAACGGCGGCGCCGACCAGTACGTCATCTGGAATACCGACAGCAACGGCACCTGGAAGAGCCAGTCCGACCCGGTCTCAGGTTCCAATCCCGCCTTGAAGGCAATGGAGTCCATTCTCCATCAGGACCTGAATCACGACACTATCATCGGTTAGACTGGCAGAAGCCGTGAAACCGGTACCGCTGCCGGTCGTTCAGGGCCGGCGCGACTCCCGCAAGCGTGCCGACGCCGCTACTCGGGCTGCCGAGCTTTCAACCGCGCGCATTGGCAACCTGCAGGGTCGCTTTGTCCGCGCGCTGGTTCGCCGGGCCTCACCCTCAGGCATGCCGGCCAGAATGTGGAGGGTAAGACAAGAGGCAAAGGGCTGATCGAAGGCCGGATTCTCGACGCCAGCATCCATTAGGTTCGAGGCGTCAAGAAACCAATCGCTCGTTCGTCGAGCGCCCAGCGGATCTGCTGGCCGCGCTGACTGCCGGGCTGCGGAGCCAGCGACGGCCCGGCACTTCCACCATCCGGTAGAGCACGATCGAGGCGAGGGCGACGACAAGGAGATAGACCAGGAGCGGCACCCATTCAGGGATGCCCGGCCGTACTAGCGCGAACTTTACCCAGATTTTGATGAAAACGTGGGAGAGGTAAGTGGAGTAGGAGATCAGCCCCAACTTCTCGAGCCAGCTTACGTTCAGCCAGATTCCGGGACGCGCTAGCGGGTCGGCCAGGCCGAAGACCAAGAGGGCGAAGGCGGCAGGCATCACGAGGGCGTCGCCAATGGGCACCAGCGCGTAAGCGAGGATGAGGCTGGCGGCGAGCAGGATGGCGGCGCGGCTGACCCGTGGCGTGGTGAAGCCGATCCGGTCGCGCAGCCGCCAGACCAGCATGCCGATCAGGAATTGCAGACAACAGCGGGTGAGGCCGAAGCCCGGAATGTCGTCCCCGAGCGAGCCGCCGGCCGCTTGCGCGCCAATCGCGAGTACGATCAGCAAGGCCACCATGACGAGCAGGGCCGCGCGCACCGTCACGATGACCCGCCCCACCAGCATGGCGGCGAAGGGGAAGAGTAGGTAAGCGAAGACCTCGGTGCTGATCGACCAGGCGGGGTCATTCCAGGCCAGCTCGCTCGAGAAACCCCAGTTCTGCACCAGGAACAGGCTCAGCACGAAGTAACCCCAACCATAGGCCGAGGTATCGCCATTGGTGGAGAACAGCGCGATTGCCAGTGGATTGAGCAAGAACAGCATCAGCATGACGAAGTGCAGGGGATAGATCCGGGCGAACCGCAGCCGGTAGAAACTGGTGGCGCCGGCAAGGCCGCCCCGGAAGCTCTCCGCGTAGTTCAGCGCGAGGACGAAGCCACTGAGGATGAAAAAGAGGTCCACCGCCAGATAGCCATGGGCAGTCAGTGCCAGCAACCATTCCGGGCTGCGCGCCGGCAGGTACTGGCGAAAATGATAGAGGACGACCCACCATGCCGCGATGCCGCGGATGGATATCAGGGCCGGGATCACCTGTGGGCGGCTCATGAATGTTTTTTGGAATGCTCCAACAAGTCGACACCTCACGCGCGATCTTTGCCGCTTCATCGTTCGGTGTCGTCTTCTCCTGGGCAATGGCGCATCAGTGTTATAAGGCTCGCGGAGCCGGATACCCCGCTATGGAGTCAAACTGATTCGCTGGAATGTTGTTGGGTCCAAAGGCCCTAGAGGCCATCGGCAGCCAACGCGATCCCGCGAGCAGAAAGCTGGCTCTGAGGTCACTCTTGGCTGCGTCCTGCTCGCGCTGGCGCTCATCGCGCGAGGTGGGCGGCAGCTGTTTGCCGATCAACCAGACGCGAGGTGTTCGCGCCGACAAGAGGCGAGACAGCTGACAGAAGGGCAAACCCCTGCGATTTAAACCTCGCTGGACAAAAAGGGGTAGCCCAAACGACGTACACGCGATCGGTGCAGGGCACCGTGGGTGAACGATGAAGCGCAGCCGATACGGAAGTCAGGGACAAAAGTGCCACCGATGTTCGGGAGCCTTCATACCAATGATGCCGGTCTTTGATCCCTCCAGTCACCTCTCTGCATTAGAAACCCCAGTCTGCCAACCTTGGCTACTCCCTTCGCGATATGGCATCCAGTTGGCGCCGATTGCTAGGTTTCCCGCTCGACGGGAAACCCTAAAAATGTGCGGCATCATCGGAATCATCGGCAAGGCTCCCGTCACCCCCTTGCTGGTCGAGGCGCTGAAGCGCCTGGAATATCGCGGCTACGATTCGGCCGGCGTCGCCACCCTGGTGAACGGCCACATCGAGCGCCGCCGCGCCGAGGGCAAGCTTTTTAACCTCGAGGCGCGGCTCGGCAGCGAGCCGTTGCCGGGCACGATCGGCATCGGCCACACGCGCTGGGCGACCCACGGCAAGCCCTCCGAGCGCAACGCCCATCCCATCGCCACCAGCCGCGTGGCCATCGT
>FODP01000062.1 GCA_900110395.1 Rhodospirillales bacterium URHD0017 | reverse complement strand
TCGCCGAGCCATCTCCATGGCATCGGTTCGTGCTGGGTGTCCTCGTAGAGAGCGGCGGTGAACCGCATGGCCATGCTATAGTCCACCTTTGCCGGCGAGAATTGTTCGCATACGCGGCTAGCTCGCTTCATCTGTGCTTGCGGACTCTTAGGAGGGCGCGGCTTGGGCAAAGGCCGAATGGGAGCCGGGCGCAAACAGGTCCTGCCCCTGGCGTCCTTGCCCAGCTTTGGCGCGTCGCCCAGAAAGGCTTGCAAGGCTTCGTTGGACGGCGGTACCCACTTCTGAGCGGGATACTGCTGTTCCACGTATGCGGCCGAGATCTGGCCGTCCGAACTCCATTCGACGAACATTTTGGCTCCCAAAGATCGAAGCCGTCATAGTTGGTCGTGCCGGTTTGGTACACGGGTCTAAAGAGTTACCTCAGAGCGCGAAGGAGAGGCCGCCGCATCAAAGGCACGGCGAACCCATACCGCTCCTATTCGACGAAAGTGAGTTTGAGGATTCTCACCCTTACGCAACAAGTGCGCGCGATCCACACCAACATGGCCCCGATCAAAACACCGCTGGAACTGAACGCAAAATCCTGGAGGGAGGCCTGACGGCCCACTGCATACAGCTGGCCCGCCTCCAAAATCGCAGCATAGCCAATCAAGAGAAGGCACTGCACAACAAGCCGCAGCGTTGTACGCGTGGCAAATCCCGTCATCGTCGCGGCACCAAGGTACGCGATCAGGTGTTCTGCGTGCCCGCCGAGTGATGTTCGCGTCATGGCGTTCGCCGGCAGCCAGGCAAGAGCTGCAAGAACGATGGCGCAGCCAATGAAGGCTGCTTTCCAAAGCATGGGGATCGGCGTCTCTATCGGCAGTCGGTGCAATGTCGCGTCCACATTGGTTGCCGAAGCAGACACCACAAGTGTGCACGCACTTCCCATGGCTAAACCGGAGTACCTAGCCAATTTGGCTCGCCATCGAAGCGGTCGCGTATGCATTGGATTCGGCCAGAGGTGGTCGTGGCAGCGCAGCGACAGAGCAATTCTGCGCTAGCGCATTTGGGTATCTCACACTGCAGGGCGAGCGGGGCAGGCAAGAATCCATGCGCCAACTTAACGTGTGTTAATTCGCCGAGCCCGGCATTCCGCTACGGTGCAGAGGT
>FODP01000037.1 GCA_900110395.1 Rhodospirillales bacterium URHD0017 | reverse complement strand
GCGGGCCTCAGAACTTTCCCGAGGCGATATCCTTCAAGGCGGCATTGTCCAGCATCGCCTCGGCCAGCAGCTTCTTCAGCTTGCGGTTCTCGTCTTCAAGCGATCGCAACCGTTTGGCGTCCGACACCTGCATCCCGCCATACCGGCTTCGCCAGTTGTACAGCGTCGCCTCGCTGATCCCGTGCTGACGGCACAGGTCGGCAGGCTTTGCTCCCGCCTGGTGCAGCCGCAGGATCTCGATGATCTGTTCCTCGCTAAACCGCTTCCGCTTCATGTCCGTTCTCCTCAGAACGGACTCAACCTTACTACGAGGGAGTTTCAGGGGAGCAGGTCACAGCCCTTGAAGCACCAGCACCGCCGTTGCCGCTCTGGGCTTACCCTCCGTGGCTTGCACCGCTTCCATGACCGCCTTGTACTTAACGCACTGGTAGAGGCCGCGCAGAATGTCGGCGACGGGCGAGGCGGCAGGCTTAACCTCCGCAGCTACCCATTCGTGTGCTTGCCGGAAGGAGACGTCGAGTGAGTCTCCGGATGGAAGCGGCTCTTCAATACTTCCATGTGGCGTATTGAGCGCAAGACCAATGACCTCCGGGTGCTTTGAGAGATAGGCCTTCAGGCGTTTGTGCTCTTCCCCTTCACCACCCAAATATCCGCTGGCTTGTCTAATCAGCGGTCTGAGGTCGGGAACCGTATACCGAAGCGACAGCGCCTCGAGGACTTTCGGCCACTTCGTATAGGCGAAGATCTTCGCCAATTCGGCCTTAACGATCTCACGCTGCTTCGATCGAGGCAGTTTCGCAAATTCATCCTCTTTGGCGATAAACCAGCCAACACCTTCTCCTGGAAGACCCGTGTTCTTGTTCACGACCAGGCATTGGATAGGCGGTACCTTCTCCTTCCACGCTTTGGAGAGAAGCTCCATTGACTGACCAACACTGCCAAGAACGTAATTCAGATTTCGTTCGTTCGGCATCCCCATCTCTTCAGCGAGCTCGCTGTAGATGATTTGCTCACCCGCATGAGCCTGCCGAACAAGCAGTGGAAGCGCCTGACGCGCGCGCTGCTGATAGAGTTTGTCGCCCGCAATAGGAGCGGCAACCTTTGCTGTCTCTGCCATGTTCGATTCCCCCCAAACCACTACCATAAAGGGGGCGAGTGGGTTGCGTCTACAGCGAGGAGACAACCTTTCGTAAAGATTATGTCCGGCTGACTAAATCCTGTCTCTCGCATTCCATCGACATCACCCCAGCGAGGCACATCGCGCGGCAGATCGTCGGAAGCGAGCAGATCCAGATGCGTGTGCGTCCCCTGACACCTTCCTCCAGCTGCCTTAGCTAGTGACACTCTCTGCTCGAAAGGTGCCATTACCTTCGTCCAGCTGTCCGATGCGCATGATCAGGTGGTCAGCGGGGTAGCAAGTCGCGATCTTTCTCGAATAAGGATCTTTGTTCGTTGCGGTCATCATGACGACGCGAACAAGGCCGCCACAATGATCACGCGCCCATTTCAAATTTTCCAGGCGCTCTGTCTCGCCTGGTCTCTTCCTCTTGCGCGTAACGTTTCTGGACAGCGATTGGTATGTTGCGGTTCGACCTTTCCAGACAATTTCATCTTCCCACATGGTCATAACGACTGTCTTGCCGTCAGCGCTCCTGGCTGACCAACTCCATCGAGGATTTCTGCATAGAGCGTCGAAATGCTGAAAGCATGCTTGGCGCGTCCACTTGCGCCCGTTTACTTGCGAGCTGACAATTTCCAATGGCCGCCGTGGGATTTTCGGACGAGCAAGCCACGCCCTAATGGCGGTATCGATGTCCGCGTCGGTGATCCTCTCGCTTATGGTCCACAGCCGATTAAACCAGGCGACTATTTCTTGCGATGTTCTGAACCTAATTCCTGCTTCAATCCATCCGTCGGCTTCTACTCCTTCGAAGCCTAGTCCATCCGCTGAAGCGTTGGCCGACGTAACAATCGTGTACTTGCTGCCAATGTAGACTTTCGCGTGCAAGTCATCATGTCTCTTAACGCACGCACGCGGGAATGCCGCGACGACACGGGGATTAGTACCCAAATGGTTCAAGTTGCAGATTATCTTGATGTCGCGATGCTTAAATTCGCCGACTAGTTTCTCGGCGCCAGCACCCCAGAATGCGACAGCGCAACGAAGGCGCTTGGATTTGGCAATAGTCGCAACAGCTTTGTGAAGCGCCGCGCCGGTCAGAAATTCCATCATATTGCAAGCCTTGAGAGGAAATGGCGTCTCACTACGAGGCTAAGAATGCTATCGGCGGTTGCTCCGTCAATGCTCACCCCTCCTTCGCCACCTCCCAGAACACCGGCACCGTCGTCTCCCCCAGCCCCGAGACATTCATCCGTACCGCCGTGAACTGCTTCCACTGCCCGCCGTTGACGTACGGCACGACCTGGTACGCCCGCTCCTGGATCTGGTCGGCAAGCTTTGCCCGTTCGGCTTCGTCGGTGCTCTCCCACCAGCTGCGGCGCAGGCGCTGCAGGTCCTCGTCGCAGGGGAAGCCGGCGACGCCGTTGGGGCACGGGGTCGCGAGGTAGGGATTGGTGAGCGGCGTCGAGGCATCGAGCGCCGTGGCGATGGTGATGAACAGGTTCCAGCCGCCCTTATCGATCGGGCCCTTGTTGTTGCGGCGCTGCGAGAGCGTCCCCCAGTCCAGCGGCTGGCGCCGCGCTCGACGTGGGGCGTGGCGCAGGTAGGGCTTGGTGCGGGCAGCGGTAATGCGCCACCTCGGCAGCCTTCCTCTGAGAGATTCGTCAGAGAAGATCGGCCGGCTCGACCGCCGGAGCCTATTTCGGACCTGCCGGCGGCGACACCACGCCAGCCGCGATCAGTCCCTTGAGCATTGCCACGGCGCCACATTGCCTGGATTCGGCATTCGCTTCGAACCGGCTGTCGGCGACATAGCGACCCTTTGCATAAAGGTCGGTGCACGACCAGACATACGGCGAATGGATGCCATGTTGCCGATATCCAAAGCCGTTATAGCGTTCCCAGGCAACGAGCATCCCGGCAATGCTCCAGTCGTTCCACTTGTCGTAACGATTGGCGGCGATGGCATCCATCGCACTCTCTTCCCAGCTGAACGGCGGCGTGCCCCGAGTCGGTCGTCCAGCCGGCACGCGCACCGTGCGACCGGTCAACGGATCCCCGTTATGCAGATGAGCGTCGAACCTGAAGTCCGCTTCCATGCCATGGATGATCGCCAGGAAGTACCACGGCATCGTCATCGACTTCGTGATGCGCTCATAGCGGGCGCGATTGCCCAGGATCTTCCTGACGCTCTGCGCGACCGTTTCCTGGCGTGCCGGGAGCACTTTCGCGGCATCGAAGCGCTGCTGGTACTCTTGGCGGAGCAAGCGTGAGAGGACCGCGTTCTCGTACTCGAGCTGCGCGACCTCGCTTCCGCGCGTCGCCGCCAGCTCGCGGAACACCCACGTCGATGCGCCACCGAGCGCCAGGATGATGACGGCCGCCGCGCTTGCCAGGATGGTCTGGCGACGGCGTCTGCGGGCGAGCGCCTGTGCGGCGCGCAGCTCTCGCCCCCGTTCCTCCCTCTCCTCGGCGTCACTCGGCGTCGGTCTTGCCTCGCCTGCCGCAGGAGAGGCCCGCTCCGTCTCGCCGAGCGGTGCGCCCAGGCGAGGCTCGGCGATCAAGCCGTCGCGTTCCACTGGATGAGGATCGCGGTCAACCAAGTCGTCGGCACTGCGCCGGCGTTGCACGCCTACATCGCAAATGCCTGTTCCTCATTCGATCACCTCGGCCGTACCGGGGGGAGCAGTGCCGGGAGTGCGGTCAGGCCGCACCTGTTCGAACATTGAATCGGACACGGCGGCCGCAGACAAGGACCCTTACGACTATCGCCGAAGAGGGCGTCTGCCCGCTGCCGGTGGGGTCCACCGTGACAAAGCGGGCCTTCGGATGCGCATCCCACGCCAGGCTGGGATCACCCGATCGATCGGCAAGCCGGACGATGACTCACTTTTGCCACGCTCGTCGCCGCAGCGGTGGGACAAGCTCCACCGGGATGGTCCGCGGGCCGTTGCAGGCCGTGCCCTCGAGGCAGCAAACGCCGCGGCACGGTGCGGGCTTTGTTCCATCAGCTAGGGCGTTGAACAAGAAGGGTTTCACTCCTCTTCGTCGGAAACCATGCCACGTACCGAACGGCGACTGTCTGCCATCCTGCATGCCGACCTGGCCGGCTTCGTGCGGCTGGTGGAGAACCAGGAAGAGCAGACGTTCGAGCATCTTCGGGCGGCGCGCGACAAGATCTGGCAGCCGGCCATCGAGGATGGCGGCGGGTCCCTGGTCCACAGCGCGGGCGATGCCATGCTGGCCGAGTTCGGCTCGGCCGCCGCCGCCGTCCAGGCGGCGATCGAGATCCAGGAGCGCATGGCGCACTTCAACGAGACGATCGACGAGGACCAGCGGCTGATGTTCCGCATCGGCGTCCATCTCGGCGAGATCATCATCGACGAGGCGGGTCACGACATCTTTGGCGATGGCGTGAACCTTGCCGAACGCATCCAGGTGTTGGCCGAGCCGGGCGGCATCGCCGTCTCGCGCGCGGTGCGCGACGTGGCCAGGCTGCGCGACGACTATGCCTATGTCGACGCCGGCGAGCATCGCGCCAAGCACGTCAGCCTGCCGCTCCACATTTACCGGGTGCGAGCCCGCGAACACGCCGCCACCGTGCCCACCCGGCGGGCGACCGTGCGCGGGATCTTCCATTTTCACGGCGCCGACGAAACCGGGCGCAAGTTCGGCTTCGATCTGGAAATGGACGAGCTGGCGAAGCGCAAGCAAAGCGTCTTGATCGGCCGGGATTCCACTCAGTGCGACGTCGTGCTGCTGAACCCATCGGTTTCCCGGGCTCATGCGCGACTGAGCATCGGCCGGGACAACACCCTGCAGATCGAGGACATCGGATCGACCAACGGCACCTCGATCAACGGCGAGCGCATCGCAGCCGGCTTCCCGCACCCCTGGCGGCAGGGTCGACGCTCAAGCTGGGGGAGATCGAACTCGTCGTCCGTTACGACTAAGCCGCCGGCTGGATGTTCTGGTTGATGCTGAAGAAGTTCGTCGGATCGTACTTCTTCTTCACCTGCGCCAGCCGCGGGTAGTTGGCGCCGAACGCCGCCTTGATCGTGTCGGGGTCCTCCTCGCTCAGGAAATTCAGGAGGTAGGCACCGCTGGAATGGGGCTTCATCGCCGCCGCCATGTCGCGCGCCCAGGCCATGTGCCTGGCGCTCTCGGCGGGGTCGGTCCATTGCGCCATGAAGCCCACGTCGTACTCGGCCTTGCGGGCGGCGAAGGCGCTGTCGCCATCGCCGGTACGGCCGGCCGCGCCGGCGTAGTACTCGATGACCACGGCGGACAGCGGCGATTGCATCCGGTTGGCGTGGTCGACGATGACGTCGATCGCCTCGTCGCTCAGCGCCTTGAGGAACGTGGATTTCCAGTAGTTCTGCGTGCCGTCGGGAAAGGCATCGTCGAGGATCTTCTGCATCGCCGGGAACGGCATCGGCTGGACGGCGTCCATCACCGGCGCGCCGAAGCCGCGCAGCGGCTTCAGCACCCGTTCGCCCTCGGCAAGCTCGCCGCACCAGCAGACGATCACGCCGACGACGGGCTGGCCGTCGGGACCCGTGATCAGCCCGACATAGGCGGTCAGTTCCTCGGGCGCGGACGCCATGAAGTCGCGATAGTGGCGAATGACATCGCCGGCCCGATCGCGCGGGTAGACGATCAGTCCGCCCAGCACGGTCGATACGGGATGCGTGCGGTAAAGGAACGACGTCACGATCCCGAAATTGCCGCCGCCGCCGCGCAGGGCCCAGAACAGGTCGGCATTCTCATCGGCGCTCGCTGTCAGGATCTCGCCGTCGGCCGTCACCACCTCGCAGGACAAGAGGTTGTCGCAGGTCAGGCCATACTTGCGGACCAGCCAGCCCACGCCGCCACCCAAGGTCAGGCCGGCAATGCCGGTCCGGGAAACCACGCCCACCGGAACAGCCCGGCCAAAGGCATGGGTCTCGCGGTCGACCTTGCCCAGGGTCGCGCCACCCTGGACGCGCGCCGTGGCCTTCGCCGGATCGACGAACACCGCCTTCATGCCCGACAGATCGATCACGATGCCGTCGTCACAGAGCGCGCGGCCGGCGACGTTGTGGCCGCCGCCGCGGATGGCGACCAGGACGTCGTTCGCCCGCGCGAACTTCACCGCCTGCACGACGTCGGCCGTGCCGGCGCACCGGACGATCAGGCCGGGATTCTTCCGGACGTGGGCGTTCCAGATGCGACGCGCCTGCTCATAGTCCGCATCGCCGGGCCGGATGGTCTTTCCGGCTATGGTCGATGCAAGGCTGTCGATGGCTTCCGGGGCGATCGGCGAGCCCTTCCGATCCTTCAGTGTCGGCGTCGTCATGTGCGTGCTCCTGCCACTTCTTGCGCGGATCGTTGACGGGTTGCGTCGGTGCCCCCTGGGGTCGGGTGCAGCCGCGGCGCATCCTCACCCGGGAGCCGGCAGCTGTCATTGCCCGGCGTGCCGGCAGGCTTGACCGGGAAGCCGATTCGGCCGGCCGCCGGCAATGCCAGGTCCGCCCCCGGCGTTGTCGACGGACGGCTGGAAGTCATGGAGCCGGATCGCGACCCTGCCGCTTTCAGTCGATCCCGTCAGTGCGGCGGCCGCGCCATCATCCGCCCGTCGTCTCCGAAGATCCTGGGTAGGGCCGTTGATACCGTTGCCAGCCAGCATCGTCTCTCTTGCCGAGGCTGACAAGTGTGGGTCGCGGCCCGCGTCGCCGAGTTCGCGGCGCGTGCCGGCAGCGGCTATATCTTCGACAATATCCGCATCGAAGATGAAGGGCCCGGAGCCGACGGCGCTCGCGATCTCCGCCGTCGCCGACGTCTTCGCCACCGCCTCGGGCATGACGAACAGCGCGTTCGAGAGCGGCTTGGCGAGGGCGTCGAGCAACCACCCCCCGGGGGCGACGTTCTTCCGCGATGGACGGCGCCACCCTGGACCGCACCCGCGCGGGCTTCGTGCGCGTCCGCGGCGCGCGGGTGCACAATCTCAAGAACGTCGACCTCGAGCTGCCGCGCGACCGGCTGGTGGTGTTCACCGGCGTCTCGGGCTCGGGCAAGTCGTCGCTGGCCTTCGGCACGCTCTACGCCGAGGCGCAGCGGCGCTACCTCGAATCGGTGTCGCCCTATGCCCGCCGGCTGTTCCACCAGATGGCGGTGCCCGAGGTCGATGCGATCGACGGCCTGCCGCCGGCCGTGGCCCTGCAGCAGCAGCGCGGCACGCCGACCACGCGCTCCTCGGTGGGCAGCGTCACGACATTGTCCAACCTCTTGCGCATGCTCTATTCGCGCGCCGGCGACTATCCGCCCCGGCAGAAGCTGCTCTACGCCGAGTCGTTCTCGCCCAACACCGCCGAGGGCGCCTGCCCGACCTGCCATGGGCTCGGCCGGGTCTACGAGGTCACCGAGCAGACGATGGTGCCCGATCCTTCCCGCACCATCCGGGACCGCGCCATCGCGGCGTGGCCGCCGGCCTGGCACGGCCAGAACCTGCGCGACATCCTGGTGTCGCTGGGCTTCGACGTCGACACGCCGTGGCGCGACCTGCCCAAGAAGGACCGCGACTGGATCCTGTTCACCGAGGAGACGCCCAGCGTGCCGGTCTATGCCGGCTACACCCCGGCCGAGACCCGGCGGGCACTGAAGAAGAAGGAGGAGCCGTCGTACCAGGGCACCTTCACCGGCGCGCGGCGCTACGTGCTGCAGACCTTCGCCAACACCCAGAGCCCGCTGATGAAGAAGCGCGTCGCGCGCTACATGCTGGGCGCCGACTGCCCGGACTGCCACGGCAAGCGGCTGCGCCGCGAGGCGCTCTCGGTCAAATTCGCGGGCCTCGACATCGCCGAGCTGTCGCGGCTGCCGCTGAAGCGCCTGGCGACGCTGGTGGCGCCGTTCGCCGGCGCGGCGACGGCTTCTGCGAAGGCGACGGCCAGGTCGCCCGAGAAGGATATCGTCATCCAGCGCATCACCCGCGACCTCGCGGCCCGCCTCGACGTCCTGCTCGATCTCGGGCTGGGCTACCTCTCGCTCGAGCGCAGCACGCCCACCCTCTCGCCCGGCGAACTGCAGCGCCTGCGGCTGGCGACGCAGGTCCATTCCAACCTGTTCGGCGTCGTCTATGTGCTCGACGAGCCGTCGGCCGGGCTGCATCCCGCCGACACCGAGGCGCTGCTGCGGGCGCTCAGGCGCCTGAAGGACAGCGGCAACTCGCTGTTCGTGGTCGAGCACGAGCTCGACGTGGTGCGCGCCGCCGACTGGATCGTCGATGTCGGCCCGGGCCCGGGCGACCAGGGCGGGCTGATCCTCTACAGCGGTCCGCCCGAGGGCCTGCGCCGGGTGGCGATATCGCGCACCGGCCAGCATCTCTTTCCCGACGCGCCGGCCGAGCGCCAGCCGCCGCGCCCGCCCGCCGGCTGGCTGAAGCTGCGCGGGGTCACCCGCAACAACCTCCACGGCCTCGACGTCGACATTCCGCTCGGCGTGCTCGCCTGCGTCACGGGCGTTTCCGGCTCGGGGAAATCGACCCTGGTCAGCCAGTTCCTGGTCGAGGCGGTGGCCGGGCGGCTGGGCCATGCGCTGCCGGCCGCGGAGGAAAGCGACAAGCTGCAGGACACGCTGGCGGAGGCGCCGGTCGCCACGGTGGCGGGCGAGATCCTCGACGAGCCTGGCGGCGGCCTCGACAAGATCGACCGCCTGGTCGTGGTCGACCAGAAGCCGATCGGGCGCACGCCGCGCTCCAACCTCGCGACCTATACCGGCCTGTTCGACCATGTGCGCCGGCTGTTCGCGGCATCGCCGCAGGCCAAGGCGCGGCGCTACGACGCCGGGCGCTTCTCGTTCAACGTCGCCAAGGGCCGCTGCCCGCGCTGCGAGGGCGAGGGCTTCGTGTTCGTCGAGCTGCTGTTCCTGCCCAGCGTCTACGCGCCCTGCCCGGCCTGCCACGGCGCGCGCTACAACGACAGGACGCTGGAGATCAGGGTGGGCGGCAAGTCGATCGCCGACGTGCTCGCCATGACGGTCGATGCCGCGCACGCCTTCTTCCAGAAGGAGGCCGCGCTTGCCCATTCGCTGGAGACGCTGCGCAACGTCGGGCTGGGCTATCTGCGGCTGGGACAGCCCGCCACCGAGCTGTCGGGCGGCGAGGCGCAGCGCATCAAGCTCGCCACCGAGCTGCAGCGCGCGCAGCGCGGCCGCACGCTCTACATCCTCGACGAGCCGACGACCGGCCTGCACCCGGTCGACGTCGAGCGGCTGGTCCTGCAGCTGCAGTCGCTGGTCGTGGCGGGCAACAGCGTGGTCGTGGTCGAGCATGACATGGGCGTGGTGGCCGGGAGCGACTGGGTGATCGACATCGGACCTGGGGCCGGCGAGGACGGCGGCAAGGTGGTGGCGGCGGGCGTGCCGGCCGCGGTCGCGGGGGCGACGGGCAGCGTTACGGGCAGGTACCTCGCGACGCAGGCAGGCTGAAGCGGGCACACCTGCCGGCATCGCCGGGCAAGCTCGAACAAAAGATCGGGCAAACGACGTGCAGGCCGAGCCAACGCCGCGGGCAGACGTTCAGTCGAGCACGGCGGGCGATTCATCCGCACCGGCTTCAGCGCGGCGGCAGCAGGACCTCCAGCGCCGCGCGCAGGTCCGCGGTGCGGACCTCGTCATGAGGCCCCCGGCCCGCCGCTTCCTGCGGAATGGGCCTCACCAATTCTGCCCGCTGCACGGCGGCCTCGCCGTCCTCATAGCGACCCGACCGCAGGGCGCTCAGCGCTTCCATGACATGGAACGCCTCGCGACGGTTGGGATCGCGGCGGTGGCGCTCCCATGCCTGCAACAACAGCGCGATGCGAAACGCGAGCCGGCGCAAAGTGTCCGGCGCTTCACGGTCCCTGTCCATGTCCTCCGTCCGCCAGCATGCGCATGGGCTGGCGCCTGCATCCGTCACAGTCCCGAAGCATACGATCCCTTCAAGCGCGGCGATTTGCACGGGTGCTGCTTGCGACCGCCGTGCACTTCGTGCGCATCACGCGCGTCGCGCCAACGCTCATGCAAGTATCCGAACCCTGGCCGCGTTTCGCCAGTTTCATTGCAGTCCGGCGGCACATAGGTCGGCAATTTCGTCCGCCTGCCGCCACCTCGTCGCTCCTTGCACGTTCGCATCCGGCCATCACTTGGTTACACCAATCGGCGGCGCCAAGGATCTATCGTGCTGTGCTCGAGAAAGGGTGTGGGGTGCATCAAAGACTATTGCCGGCGTCGCTGGAGACGTCGACCCTCTTGATTTGCGGCGTCGTTGCCGCTCTGAGCGCCGTCGCCGCGGGCTTCGCCTTGTCTTTCACGTCGAAGGCCGACGTACCGCTCTATCAGCGGCGCGGGGCCTTCGAAGCGGCGTGCAGGGATGCGGGCGACGCGCTGCTGCGGCTGAGCTGGCCGTCGCCGGTCACCTTTGCCGACGATTGCCGCCAACCCACGGTCACGCCCGTCTTCAACAAAGCCGGTTTCCTGATCGTCACACGCGTCGTCATGGCGCCGACGGGCGAGGCGACGGTGCGCAGGACCTATTCCCTTCTGATGGATGGCCGCCAGTTCGATGCCTGGCGCATGACCGAAGTGGAGCAGGCTCCCAACGAGCTCAGCGTCGTCCACGCACCGCCCATGCTTTCACCGGGGCTTTCACCGGGACTTCCACCGGGACTTTCACCGGCGCGCCACCTGCAGGAACGCTGAGCCCGCACCTCCAGCGACTGGCTGACGAGCCACCGGCGAACGCTGCGGAGCCTGCAACAGCCGCAGCAGCCTATTTCGGACCAGCCGGCGGCGACACCAGGCCGGTTGCGATCAGTCCCTTGAGCATGGCCACAGCGCCGCATTGCCTGGATTCGGCATTCGCTTCGAACCGGCCGTCGGCGACATAGCGGCCCTTTGCATAAAGGTCGGTGCACGACCAGACATACGGCGAATGGATGCCATGTTGCCGATATCCAAATCCGTTGTAGCGCTCCCAGGCAACCAGCATCCCGGCAATGCTCCAGTCGTTCCACTTGTCGTAACGATTGGCCGCGATGGCATCCAGCGCGCTCTCTTCCCAGCTGAACGGCGGCGTGCCGCGGGCCGGGCGTCCGGCCGGCACGCGGACCGTGCGGCCGATCAACGGATCGCCGTTGTGCAGATGGGCGTCGAACCTGAAGTCGGCTTCCATGCCATGGATGATCGCCAGGAAATACCAGGGCATCGTCATCGACTTCGTGATGCGCTCATAGCGGGCGCGATTGGCCAGGATCTTCCGGACGCTGTGCGCGACCGTGTCCTGGCGGGCCGGCAGCACTTTCGCGGCGTCGAAGCGCTGCTGGTACTCCTGGCGGAGCAACCGGGAGAGGACGGCGTTCTCGTACTCGAGCTGCACGACCTGGCTTTCGCGCGTCGCCGCCAGCTCGCGGAACACCCACGTCGATGCGCCGCCGAGCGCCAGGATGATGACGGCCGCCGCGCTGGCCAGGATGGTCTGGCGACGGCGCCTTCGCGCCAGCGCCTGGGCGGCGCGCAGCTCTCGCCCCCGTTCCTCCCTCTCCTCGGCGTCACTCAGCGTCGGTCTTGCCGCCGGACTGGCCTCGCCTACCGCAGGAGAGGCCCGCTCCGTCTCGCCAAGCCGGGCGCCAAGGCGAGGCTCGCCGGCCAACCCGTCGCGTTCCCCTGGAGGAGGATCGCGGTCAATCACGTCGTCGTCACCGCGGCGGCCTTGCGCGCTGACATCGCAAACGCCTGTTCCTCATTCGAACCTCGGCCGTACTGGTGAGCAGTGCCGGGAGTGCGGCGAGGCCGCACCTGTCGAACATTGAATCGGACAAGGCGGCCGGAGACAAGGACCTTGCTCAAGGGTGGCGAACCGCAGAACCGGCGCTGGCCATCGAGTGGATGTCAGCGTCTGCAGCGCATTGTAATCGGCTCGCCACATCGCACGACTGAGTCGGTTTGACCCTGGCGGGCGTGGTGTGTGACGAAAGTCACAGCGAGCAAAAGTCGCAAAGGACTATAGGAGAAGCGCGCTTCACCTAAGGAAGGACCACCAATGTTCCGCAAGACGGGTCCTGGGCTGATTGAAGTCGATTCGGCCTACACGGGTGCAGGAGTTCTGAAAGCACTCCTCTACAACTTCGACTTCGACGACTCCGACGTCATCAAACACAACGAATTGAAACCCGAGTTCACGAAATTTCTGGCGGACCGCGTCGCGCCTTTGCTGACGGACGGCAAGGGCCAGATCTGGATGCAAGGGTCGGCAAGCCGCATCGGCGATGCGAAATGGAACATGGAACTGTCCGAGAACCGCGTGGCGAGGGTCTTCAATTTCCTGATGGCGCAAGGGGTGCGTGACACTCAGATGCAGTCGAAGGCCGTCGGTGAAGAGTTGGCCGCCACTCATTCGGAAGACGATCCCCGCGACCGGTCGGTTTTGTTGTGGGTGCATCCTGTCCCCGAAGATGCGCCGCCGCCGCCGCCCAAGGTGCCGAAGCCGTTGACCACGCGGAATTTCAAGATCTCGATGGTCTCGGGTCTATCGGTGAACCAGGCCCTCAATGTCGGCAAGCTGTTCAAGGTGAAGATCGGAGGAGGAGTGGCCTTCGATGGCCTCATATTCCTGATCTGGGACACCGATAACAACATTGCGTGCCTCTACGTCTACATCGGAATCGGTCTCGGCGCTGGGCTCACCTTCACGCCGAAGGTGTCGGCGACGACTCACGGACCGTGGACAGCCTTCACGACTGAAAAGCCGATGTCCTGCTGGCAATTTGGGCGATGGGCACGCTTCACGACGGCTGGCGTCGCCAGCCACTCCGTGAATTGGATCACGATGGAGACGCCGCGCGGCATCGATAACGTCGAATCGCTGGCGATCGACACCGGAACGACCTTGGGGGCCGGCATGGCATCGACAATCGGGGACATCATACGCGCGGATCAGCCGTACCGATTTTCCGGGCCGTAATTCCGCGGAACCTGCTCGCGCGTTGCTTCCATCCCCTACGCGCATCGAGCTGTCGAAAGTGCGGGTTGCGATCCAACCCGCCTGCTGGCGCGGCCCGGGGCGCGCGCAGGGTGACCAGAGGCTTGCCGTTGACCCGAGACCCGATCCGGAACCGCGCGCGGTTCCATCTCATCGCATTCCGCTCTAGCCGGGTTTCCCCACACCGCGCGACCGAACACGCGCAAGCCCTTGGCGCAGACCGCGCAACAGCTTGCCCTGCGTCATGTTCTCGAACATCTCCGAGGGACCGTCGGGATCCAGCACTTCGTTGTCGGCCAGCCACTTCTCGACGTCGTGCAGATGCGGCACCTGGTAGGGCACCAGGGAGCGGCCCACCGATCGCAGGGAGTCGATGGTACGGATGAGCGATCCGGTCGCCGCAAAGACATCGTCGATCCGAGTGGGAGATACGTCGAGATGCTCGGCGAGAAGGCCGGCGCGGATGCGCGCAATGCCGGCCGTCGCGTGGGCATTGCCCGCGAGGGTGGCATCGATCGTCACGTCGCATTCGGTGTCCAGGCGCATCGACCGGTTGTTCATGTTGGACGAGCCGACATGCAGGACCTCGTCATCGACGACCATCAACTTGGCGTGGACATAGATCGGCCCGCCGCCCTCGGTCACCGGATGATACAGGCGCAGGCGCCCGTGGCGGTCGAGCCGGCGCAGCCCCTCGACCAGGCGCGCGCGGGCGGTGTCCATGGCGATCGGCTCCAGCCAGCCATGCGAGGCGGCCGGATTCACCAGCACGAACTCCGGACCGTCGGCCTCTTCCAGGCGGCCGGCGATGGCTTCGGCGATGCGGCGCGAGCTGAAGTACTGGCTCTCGGCGTAGATGAACCGCCGCGCCCGGGCGATCAGGTCGAGATAGAGGCGCTCGATCTCGAGCACGGGCCGGCTGTCGCGCCAGGCCGGCATCGATCGCGAGATCGCGACGCGCACCTTGTCGAAATCGGGCGTCAGGCTGGCGGGCCAGCATTCGCCCGCGACCGGCACCGGCTCCAGGCCTTTGCCGCCGGCCGCCAGCCAGCGGTCGCGCGCCAGCTCGCCCAGTGCGGCGGCGACCGGGCCCTGCAATGCCGTCGTGGTGTCGTGCCAGGGTGCGTAAGGCTTGCCGCCCGGCGAGCGGCGCCGTGGCTCGCGGTCGCGATGATCGCGCGTGTCCCAGCGGTTGCTCGTCATGTCGATGCCGCCGCAGAAGGCGAAGCAATCGTCGATGACGACGATCTTCTGGTGATGGGAAGCGCCGGTCGGATGGGCGGCATCGAGGCGCGTGTGGATCCGGTCGTGCCACATCCATCGCATCAAGGTGAAGATCGTGGTGCCGCGGAACAGGGTCCGGATGGCGCCGATGTCCCAGCGCAGGAGGTAGACTTCCAGCTCGGGCCGGCGCTCGACCAGCCAGAGGATGAGGTCGCCAAGCTTCTCCGGCCCTTCCAGCCCGGGCGGGCCGCCGAGCCGGATGCGGGCGTCGAAGTCCCATCCGATGAGCATGATGCGGCGGCGTGCCGCCAGCATCGCGAGTCGGCCGGCCTGGAAATAATCATCGGCGTCGATGATCAGCGAAGCCCGCGTAGCGTCGGCGACACGCCAGCTGTTCGTCTCCAAGCTCACAGGATCAAGACATTCCCGGGGGTGACCGGCAGCCACTCTGCCTGAAGGCGTCCGGCGCGGCGACAAACAATTTCACGCGTGCGGTCCAGGGCTAACCGTCTTCGGTTCCGCCATAGGCGAGGCTCAGCACGACGCCGCGCGCGGCGGCTTGCGGCGCCTCGCCGTCGTGGCCGGCATCATCGTCGAAGACCAGCTCGTTCCCGGGCACCTGCAACGATGCCCCCGGCTTCACCGTCGACCGACGCCAGCCGTCGCCCGCCGCGCTGAACACGTGCAGCACCAGCCAGAAGCTGCCGAGGCCCACGGCCGGGAGGTCGAGCGCCAGCGTCTCGTCGCGGCCGGGCCGCAACTCGCGATCGTCGAACCACCAGACCTTCGACATCTTGCTGGGGACTTCGGCGGCGGAGATGCGCACGAGCTGGCGCCGGCCCGATTTCGCACGGGCCGTCACTCGCAACGGGCGCTTGCCGTCGCTCACCTTCACGTAGACCGGTTCTGGCGCCATGCCGTCTCAGGTGGTGTCGGCGCCGATGCCGGACAAGACGCCTGCCTATCTGGATGCCGGACAGGCCGGCGGCTCGCGCATCTGCAGCGCGCGCAGATGGGCTGCTACCGTGATCACGCCGGCGTCGGCGACCACGCCGTCCATGACGCCCGACTCATAGAGACGGCCCCGCAGGATGACGATCGGCTTGCCGTCCGTCCGGCCCGCCCGCGTGACGGCGATGGTGAACGGCCACGATTGCCTGGCCGGCACTTCCACGCGGCGCTGCGACGGCGGGGTCGTGTCGGCGCCGCCGCTGGCGGCGCGCTTCACGTCGAGCAGGAAGGCGCCGCCTTCGGCCTCGGGGACGAACATGAGCAGCGGGAACGAGTCGCTTCCCGCCGCCAGCCGGCGCAGCAGCCAGTCCACCGCCGCGACGGGCATGTGGGTGAACGACGGCAGGACCGACGGAAGCGGGCCATCCGGCGTCGTCCTGTCGACCTGCCAGGCGCCGTCCCTCTTCTCCACCGACCCCCGCACCTCGCGTTCGGCGCCGTTGAGGATCTGCACGGCGCGCCACGTGAAGGCCTTGCCGGGCGGCTCATCGCCCTCCAGGCGCGAGGTGAAGCTCACCTTGAACGAGGGGGTCAGCGAGGCGTCGACGACAAGCTCGCGCCGCAGACGCCAGCCGTCGCAGGTGCGCTCGATGTCCTGGACGATGGCGCCGATGCGCGTCGCGTTCAGCGCGGTGCCGAGGCGCAGCGTGTATTCCGCCCGATGGGACTGCAGCTGCGCAGCGGCAGGGCTCGCCGTCAGCAACGCCGCGGCGGCAGCCAACAGGAACGCCAGCCCGCCGCGCTGCTTCATCGTCCCGCCTGTCGCGGCGGAACGGCGAGCAGCGCCGGACGGAACAGCAGGGTGACCAGCAGCTCCCAGCCCAGCGAGATCATCAGCAGGCGGCCCATGCTGGCGGTGCCGGGATGGCTCGAGAGCCAGAGCGCGCCGAACGCCGTCGCGGTGGTGAGCGCGCTGAAGACGACGGCGCGCATCAGGCTCGACTGCAGCGGCGCCGTCTCGCCGGCCCGCCACGCCATGACGAAGTAGATGTTGAAGGCGACGCCGACGCCGAACAGCAGCGGAAGCGCGATGATGTTGGCGAAGTTCAGCGGCAGGTCGAGCACGGCCGAGGTCGCGAAGGTGAGAAGCCCGCTCAGCAGCACCGGCACCATGGTGAGCACGACATCGCGCACGCGCCGCAACGCCGCCGCCAGGATCGCGACGATGGCGACGAACGACCAGGCACCGGCCTGCAGGAAGGCCGCCACCACGCTGTCGCCGGCGGCACGGATCGAGATCGGCACGCCCGTCGCATCGGGGGCGACGGCCTGGACGGCGCGGGCGAAGCGCCACAGGCCGTCGTCGGTCTCGAGCTCGCGCCGCGGGAAGGCCTGGATGCGGGCGCGACCGTCGCGCGCGATCCAATCGGCGACGATGTCGGCCGGAAGCTGCTCCAGCGTGACCGGACCGGCCTGAAGCAGCGCCCGCACCCGCTCGAGCATCACGCCGAGCGGCAGCACGACCGCGGTCGCCGCGGCGGCGCGCCCGTCGGGTGCGGCCTGCTCCAGGCGGTCGAGCGCGCCGGCGAGGCGGAGCGCCGCCGCCGACGCCGCCGGCGATGAAGACGGTGCGGCCTGGCGCAACAGCGATGCCGTCGCCGTCAGCGCCTGGCGATTGTCTTCATCCGAGGGCGGCTTGTTCGGCGATGAGGGGGCCGCCGGCACGCCGAGCGCAGGCCCCAGCCGCTGCGCGGCGGCGCGGATCAGCGCGAGCTTCTCGTCCTGTCCCTCCGGCACGAAGCTCGCCAGGGTGAGGACGCGCGAGACTTCCGGCAGGGCCGCAAGGCGCTGCCTAATCGGCCCGGCGGCGGCCAGAGAGGGGGCGATGACGTTGATGGTGTTGGGCGTCCAGTCGGGATCGGTGGCGATGTCCGCCAAGGTCGCCATCGATTCGACCTTGGGGCTCTTGAGGTGCAGCGGGTTGAAGTCGAAGCGCACGAAGGGCAGCGCCGCTGCCGCCGCGAGCGCGACCACGAGGCCGAGGGTGAGCACGCCGCGACGATGGCGGCCCAGGAAGCGCTCGACCGGCGCCAGCCGGGCGAAGCCCACTTCCATCCGGCCGGCCGGCGGCCGCAGCAGCGCCAGCAAGGCCGGCAGCAGGGTGACGGCGAGCGCGAAGGCGACGGCCATGCCGAGGCCGGCGATCAGGCCGAGCTCGGCGACGCCGATATAGTCGGTCGGCAGGAAGGCGAAGAAGCCCACGCCGATCGCGGCGGCGGCCACCGCGAGCGGCAGGCCGACGCCGCGCCCGGCGGCGACCAGCGCCTCGCGCAGGCCGGGATGGAAGTGCCGCTCGGCCAGGAACCGCACGCTGAACTGGATGCTGAAGTCGATGCCGAGGCCGACGAACAGCGGGATGAAGGCGACCGAGATCAGGTTGAAGCGGCCGGTCACCAGCAGGCCGAGCGCCGCCGTCATGATCAGGCCCATGAAGGTCGCGAGCAGGATCGCCGCCACCACGCGGCCCGAATGCACCGCCCACCACAGGATCCCGAGCAGGGCGATCACCATGGCCGCGGCGACCAGGTCGCCGTCCTGCGCCAGGGACGCGAACTCCTCGTCGGCGAGCGGCACCGGGCCGGTGAGGCGGATGCGGACACCGTGGGCGTCGTCGAGCGCAAGCGCGCGGGCCGCGGCGCGGATCGCCTGGCTCGCCGCCTCGCCCGGCTGCAAGGCACTGAAGTCCATGACCGGCTGGACGATGAGGACGCGCCGCGTCTGGCCGCGGATCTGGCCCCGAGTCTGGCGGCGGGCATCCGACGACGCCATGAGGTCCTGCCAGGAGAAGAAGGCGGGCTGGCCCGCCGCCGCCTTGTCGAACGTATCGGCGAGCGCCGTCAGCAGCGGCTGGTACGCATCGAGCGTGGCCTGGCCGTGCTGGACGCCCTGCAGCAGGCGCGACACGGTGGCGAGCACGCCGCGCAGCGAGGGATCCGCCGCCAGCGACGCCATCAGCCCTTGCGAGCGCGACAGGCCTTCGACGGTCGCCTGGACCTGCGCCAGCGGCAGGAACAGCAAGCCGTTGCGATCGAAGAACGGGCCGCCGTCGGGACGCCGCACGGACTGGAACCGCGCGGGCTCGCGCGCCAGGGCGGCCGACAGGCGGCTCGCCGCGTCCTCGGCCAGCTCCGGCGTCGCGCCGTCGATCACCACGATCGTCAGCCTCTGCAGCGACGGGAACGCGCGCTCGTAGGCAAGCTCGCGCTGGCGCCACTCGTGCCTGGTCGAGATCAGCTCGGCAGTGTCGGCGGTCATGGCGAAATGGCCGGCGGCATAGACCAGCGCCGCCGCCGTCAGGCCGAGCGAGACAAGCAACACGAGGAATGGCTGTCGCGCAGCGGCCGCGACGACGCGGCCAATCCAGGAAGTCATCGTCAGCCCGCGAGCGTCGACGTGCGCAGCATCGTGGGCCTGTCGAGCACGCCCAGGACCGTGGCGACGATCTGGGGCGCGTTGAGCCCCGCCGCCCCGTATTGCCTGGGCTGGCTGTCATGATCGATCAGACGATCGGGCAGGGTCATGGGGCGGACCTTGAGCCGGCCATCGAGCAGGCCGCGCCAGGCGAGATGCTGCATCACCATCGATCCGAAGCCGCCCGCGGCGCCCTCCTCCACCGTCACCAGCACGGCGTGCTCGCGGGCCAGGCGGTCGACCAGCCCGGTATCGAGCGGCTTGGCAAAGCGGGCATCCGCCACCGTGCACAGGACGCCGAGGGCGGCGAGGTCCTCGGCCGCCGCCAGGCATTCTGCGAGGCGCGTCCCGTAGGACAGGATGGCAGGCCCCACCCCCTGGCGCAGGACCCGCCCGCGGCCGATCTCGAGCGGCGTGCCGCGCGCCGGCAGCGCGAGGCCGCGCCCCTCGCCGCGCGGATAGCGAAAGGCCGACGGCCGATCGTCGATCGCCGCCGCGGTGGCGACCATATGCATCAATTCCAGCTCATCGGCCGCGGCCATCAGGACCATGTTGGGCAGGCAGCCGAGATAGGCGATGTCGAAGGCGCCGGCGTGCGTGGCGCCGTCGGCGCCCACCAGGCCGGCACGATCCAGGGCAAAGCGAACCGGCAGTCCCTGCAGCGCCACGTCGTGCACGACCTGGTCGTAGGCGCGCTGGAGGAACGTCGAATAGATCGCGCAGAACGGCTTCATGCCCTCGGTCGCCATGCCGGCGGCGAAGGTGACGGCGTGCTGCTCGGCGATGCCGACATCGAAGGTCCGGTCCGGGAAGCGCTTGGCGAAAAGATCGAGGCCGGTGCCGGAGGGCATCGCCGCCGTCACGGCAACGATCCGGGGATCGGCGGCAGCCTCGGCGGCCAGCGCCTCGGCGAAGACCTTGGTGTAGGACGGCGGGCCGGCCGGCCCCTTGGATTGCTCGCCGGTCACGACATTGAACTTCACGACGCCGTGGTACTTGTCGGTGCTGCGCTCGGCCGGCGGGTAGCCCTTGCCCTTGCGGGTCACGACATGCAGCAGCATCGGCCCGCGATGATCCGTGTCCCGCAGGTTGCGCAGCACCGGCATGAGATGGTCGAGGTCGTGGCCGTCGATCGGGCCGACATAGTAGAAGCCCAGCTCCTCGAACAAGGTGCCGCCGGTCAGCAGGCCGCGCGTGAACTCGTCGGCGCGCCGCACCGCCTGCTCGAGCGGCCGCGGGAAGCGGCGCGCCATCCTGGCCATCAGCTCGCGCAGGGACAGGAAGGGGCGCGAGGAAATCAGCCGCGACAGGTAGGCGCTCATGGCGCCGACGGGCGGCGCGATCGACATGTCGTTGTCGTTCAGCACCACGATCATGCCGGCGCGGCTCGCCCCGGCGTTGTTCATGGCCTCGTAGGCCATGCCGGCGCTGAGCGCGCCATCGCCGATCACGGCGACGACCTTGCGCTCCTCGCCCTTGAGGCTGCCCGCCACCGCCATGCCGAGCCCGGCCGAAATCGAGGTCGAGGAATGAGCGGCGCCGAACGGGTCGTACTCGCTTTCGGCACGACGCGTGAAGCCGGACAGTCCGCCGCCCTGGCGAATGGTGCGAATGCGGTCGCGCCGGCCGGTGAGGATCTTGTGCGGATAAGCCTGATGGCCGACGTCCCAGATCAGGCGGTCGCGCGGCGTGTCGAACACCGCGTGCAGCGCAACCGTCAGCTCGACCACCCCAAGCGACGCGCCGAGGTGGCCGCCGGTGACGGAAACCGCGTCGATGGTCTCGAAGCGCAGCTCGTCGGCGAGCTGCTTCAGCTGGTCGACGGAGAGGTTGCGCAGATCGGCCGGATGCCGCACCCGGTCGAGGAGTGGGGTCTTTGACGGTACGCTCATGGACGATCCTTCACTGCACTCATGTGCTTGGGCGTGCCAGGCGCGCATTTGAAGCGGCAACCGCGCGACATCTTGACGCCACTGCCCACTGCTGCGGGTTCGATCGCGAGAGACCGCTTCGCCAAACGCACGATCCTTGCATGCAACCGGCAAGGCTTGCGCCCGCCGCGACAGTATCGGACAATCGAATGCGTCTGCAAACGTGATCAACATCGGACACGGCAGATCAGCCCGATGACACTCTATCTGCCTGGGCAGGTTGTGTTGCCGCCGTGGCAATGCGGCCGGTGTCGCCATCTGCAGCGCTTCGAGGAGTAGATCTGGAATGCGGGTTATCTTGGCTCAACCTCGAGGCTTCTGTGCCGGCGTGGTGCGGGCGATCGAGATCGTCGAGCGGTCGCTCGAGAAGTTCGGCGCCCCGGTCTATGTGCGGCACGAGATCGTTCACAACCGCCATGTCGTCGAGCGGCTCCAGCGCATGGGCGCAGTGTTTGTCGACCAGCTGGACGAGATACCGGACGGCGCGGTGACGATCTTCAGCGCCCACGGCGTCGCCCAATCGATCATCGACGAGGCGCGCACGCGCGGCCTGCCGGTGCTGGACGCCACCTGTCCGCTGGTGTCGAAGGTCCATCACCAGGGCAAGCGCTACGTCGCGCGCGGCCGGGCGCTGATCCTGATCGGCCATGCCGGCCATCCCGAGGTCGAAGGCACGACGGGGCAGGTCGGCGCGCCGGTTCACCTCGTCTCGACCGTCGAGGACGTCGCGCGGCTCGAGCTGCCGGACGATGCGCCCGTCGCCTACGTCACCCAGACCACGCTCAGCGTCGACGACACGCGCGGCGTGATCGCGGCCCTGCAGGCCCGCTTCAGCGATCTCGAAGGGCCCAACGTGTCCGACATCTGCTACGCCACGCAGCACCGCCAGTCGGCCGTCCGCGATCTCTGCGCCGCGGCGGACCTGCTGCTGGTGGTGGGCAGCCGCAACAGCTCGAACTCCAACCGGCTGCGCGAAATCGGCGTCGAACAGGGCTTGCCGAGCCACCTGATCGCCGACGGCAGCGAACTCGATCCGGCATGGTTGAAGGGGGTACGGACCGTGGGCCTCACCGCCGGCGCCTCGGCCCCGGAAGAGCTGGTGCTCGACGTCATCGAAACGCTGCGCCGGCATGGCGATGTCGAGGTCGAGCAGCTGGACGGCGTGCAGGAGACCATCGAGTTCCGCCTGCCGCCCGAGCTCAGGTCGGACGTGACCGTGGCTCCGCGCAAGGTCGCAACGACGGTTCGGTAGGACAAATGGGAATCCCCTTGCACCAGGCCGCCCGCATCGGCGCCTATCTGCTGCGCCAGCATCTCGTGGGCCGCGAGCGCTATCCGCTGGTGCTGATGCTCGAGCCGCTGTTCCGCTGCAACCTGGCCTGCGCCGGCTGCGGCAAGATCGACTATCCCGCCGAGATCCTCGACCAGCGCCTGTCGTACGACGCGTGCATGGGCGCGATCGACGAATGCGGCGCGCCGGTCGTGTCGATCGCCGGGGGCGAGCCGCTGCTGCATCGCGAGATGCCGAAGATCGTGCAGGGCTTCCTGGCGCGCAAGAAATTCGTGATCCTGTGCACCAATGCGCTGCTGCTGGCCAAGAAGATCGACGACTACCAGCCGCACCCGTCGTTCACCTGGTCGATCCATCTCGACGGCAACCGTGCGATGCACGACAAGTCGGTGTGCCAGCACGGCACCTACGACAAGGCGGTCGAGGCGATCAGGCTGGCCAAATCGAAGGGCTTCCGCGTCAGCATCAACTGCACGCTGTTCAACGACGCCGATCCGGCGGAGGTCGCAAGCTTCCTCGACGAGATGACGGCGCTCAGGCTCGACGGCATCACCGTGTCGCCGGGCTATGCCTACGAGCGGGCGCCCGACCAGAAGCACTTCCTGAACCGCAACAAGACCAAGGAGCTGTTTCGCGACATCCTGGCGCGCGGCCGCGGCGGCAAGGCCTGGCCGTTCAGCCAGTCGATCAACTTCCTCAACTTCCTCGCCGGCAACGAAAGCTATCAGTGCACGCCGTGGGGCAACCCGACGCGCACGGTGTTCGGCTGGCAGAAGCCCTGCTACCTGCTGGGCGAAGGCTACGCCAAGACGTTCCGCGAGCTGATGGAAACAACCGAGTGGGACAAATACGGCGTCGGCAAGTACGAGAAGTGCGCCGACTGCATGGTCCATTGCGGCTTCGAGGCCTCGGCGGTGAAGGACATGGTGCGCCGTCCGCTGCGGGCGGCGGCCGTGGCGCTGCGCGGCGTGCGCACCGACGGCGCGATGGCGCGCGACATCCCGCTCGAGGGCCAGCGGCCGGCCGAGTTCGTCTTCTCGGACCATGTCGGGCGGATGCTCTCAGAGATTCGCGCCGGGGGGAGCGGCAAGGCCGTGACCCAGCAGCCGGAGGCCGCGGAGTAAGGACCGGAAGGCCGTCTCGGCCTCCAGGCCGGTGCGCATCAGCGCCGGCAGTTGCCAAGGCGACAGCAAGAGCGAACGAAGCACGGCGGGCAGATCGACGCCGCCGTCGGCGCGCATGCCGACGCGCGCGGCGGGCGGCAGCGTGCGGTGCGCGGCGTCGGAGATCACGCGGGCGGCCGTGAAAGGAAGACCGTGCCGTCGGGCGACGCGAGCGGCGCGGTGCGATTCCATATCGACCGCGATGGCCCCGCTGATGCGCCGCAGGGCGCCCTTCTCGGCCGCCGTCGCTGCCACCGTGTCGACGCCCAGCAGGGTGCCCTGCTTCGCACCGGGCAGACGGGCGAGCAGGCGCGCCGTCCAGTCGCCATCGACCGGCAGGATATCGTCGCCGTCGCGAACCGCGTCGGCAACGACCCAGTCGCCAGGCTTCAAGCCGGTCGCCAACGCGCCGGCGATGCCGATGCTGATGACGCCGTGCTTGCCCGCGGCGCGGGCATCGATGTCATCGCCGCCCAGCACGACCTCGACGCCGCCGCCGGCGAGGATGCGGCGTTCGCGCTGCAGCCCGGTGACGGCGAGGATCGTCACATGTCCCCCATCACATGCCCCCTCACATGCCCCAGGCCACGCGCCGGCTGTTGGTGCGCTTGAGGTTGCGATAGCGGGCGAGCGCCCACAGCGGGAAGTAGGCCGGGTAGCCGTGATAGCGCAGGTAGAAGACGCGCGGGAATCCGCCGCCGGTGTAGGCGTCCTGCGGCCACAGTCCGCCCGCGTCCTGGTGCCTGCGCAGCCAGGCGACGCCGCGCTCGACGGCGGAATGGCCGACCTCGCCCGCGGCCATCAGCCCGAGGAGGGCCCACGCGGTCTGCGACGCGGTCGAGGGCGCGGGTTCGTGGCCGCGGTAGTCGAGCCGGTAGCTGGCGCAGTCCTCGCCCCAGCCGCCGTCGGCATTCTGGATCGCGACCAGCCAGTCCGCGGCCCGGGCGACGCTGGGCCGCGTGCGGTCGAAGCCCGCGGCGCCGAGCGCGCACAGCGCCGACCAGGTGCCGTAGATGTAGTTGACGCCCCAGCGGCCGAACCAGCTGCCGTCGGGCATCTGCTCGCGCTCGAGGTAGTCGAGACCGGCGCGCATGACGGGATCGGCCGTCGTCCCACCGAGCTGGGCCAGCATGCCGATGCAGCGGGCGCTCACATCGGCGGTCGGCGGATCGAGCAGCGCGCCGTGGTCGGCGAACGGGATGTTGTTGAGGTAGTGATCGACATTGTCGGCATCGAAGGCGGCCCAGCCGCCGTTGCCGCTCTGCAGGCCGGCGATCCATTCGACGCCGCGCGTCATCGCCTCGTCATAGCTCGGCGCCGCGCATTGGCGGCCGGCGCGGTCCATCGCCATGACGACGACGGCGGTATCGTCGAGATCGGGATAGTGGGCGTTGCGGTACTGGAACGCCCAGCCGCCGGGACGCACATCGGGCCGCCGCTCGCTCCAGTCGCCCTTCACGTCGAGCTCCTGCAACGGCTTCAGCCAGGCGAGCCCGCGCAACGCAGCCGCGTCCGCCTTGCCCTCCTGCACCTCGAGCAGCGCCTGGCTCGCCAGGGCAGTGTCCCAGACCGGGGAGACGCACGGCTGGCAGTAGGCTTCCTCGTCGCCAACCACGAGCAGCTTGTCGATCGAGCGACGGGCCGTGCTGTAGTCCGCATGATCCGGCGGGTAACCCAGCGCGTCGTACATCATCACCGCGTTCGCCATCGCGGGATAGATGGCGCCAAGGCCATCCTTGCCGTTCAGGCGCTCGGTGACGAAGCCGACGCAGCGCTCGATGGCGCGTTGGCGCGTCTTCGCGGGCCACAGCGGCTCGACCGCCTTCAGCACCTTGTCGAGCGCATTGAAGAACAGCGCCCAGCCGCGGTGCGCATGCGCGGCCCGCCCGGGCGCGGCGCGGCTCGCCGTGGCAAAGAGCTCCTCGATGCCGACACCCCGCGGATTGCGCGCGCGCTTGCGCAGCGCCGCCAGCACGAGCAGCGGCACGATGACGGTGCGCGCCCAATAGGACATGCGCGAGAGATGGATCGGGAACCAGCGCGGCAGCAGGATGATCTCGACCGGCATGGTCGGCACGTGCGCCCAGGAAAGCTGGCCGAACTGCGCCAGCAGGATGCGCGTGAAGACGTTGGCCCGCTCGGCACCGCCATGCCGCAGTATGGCGTCGCGCGCGCGCGCCATGTGCGGCGCGTCGGGGCTGTCGCCGATCATCTTCAGGCAGAAATAGGCCTTCACGGACGCGCTGATGTCGAAGGCGCCGCCGTGGAACAGCGACCAGCCGCCATGCCCGCCCTGGATGCGGCGGAGATACGCGGCGATCTTGCGTTCGAGCGTCAGGTCCTCGGGCTCGCCGAGATAGTGGCGCAGCAGGATGTACTCCGACGGGATGGTGGCGTCGGCCTCCAGCTCGAAGACCCAGTGGCCATCGTCACGCTGGCGGCGGATCAACGCCTGCACGGCGCGATCGATGTCCTGCTCCAGCCCATCCAGAAGCTGCGGCATGTCTCAGACGCCACCAAGCGCGAGAGCAGCCGCCCGATTGCCCGAGCGCAGCGCGCCCTCGATGGTCGCGGGCAGGCCGGTGTCGGTCCAGTCGCCGGCGAGGAACAGGTTGGCCCACGCGGTCTTGGCTGCCGGCCGGCGCGCCTCCTCGGCTGGCGTGGCGGCGAAGGTCGCGCGCTTTTCCTTGACGATGCGACAGGGCGGAACGGGTCCCCTCAGGTCGTGGACCACCGCGACGTCGCGCCACAACAGCAGGATGAGCGACTCCGTGTCCATGTCCATGAGGTGATCGGAGGCGGCGCTGACGGTGACGGAGAGCCTGTCCTCGAAGGCGAAGACCCATTCGGCGGTACCGCCGATCAGGCCGACCATGGCCGGCGACCCGGCCGGCGGGACGAGCTGGAAGTGCGCGTTCAGAATGGCGTTGAAGGCCTGGGGCGCGATCAGTCCCGGCAACAGCTTCTCGGCGACCCAGGGCGGCACCGCGACGATGACGCGATCGCCCGGCTGCACCGTCTCCTCGTCGCCATCGAAAGCCAGCGCCGCCGCCCGACCATCGGCAAACCGGACGGCGCGCAGCGCGCGGCCGAGCCGGATGTCGGCACCGTCGCGGCGCAGGCGCTCGAGGGCAGGGTCGACGAACGCCGCAGCGAGATTGGGCGAGCTGACGAGCGGCCGCATGTAGCGCCCGCCGCGAGCGAAGGTTTCGCGCACGATGGCGCCGGCAAGATCGGCAGAGGCGCTCTCGGGGGCCGTGTTCAGGGCCGACAGCAAGACCGGCCGCAGAAACTTCTCCCAAAGCACGGTATCGCGGCGGACGACTTCGTCGATGCGCCGCCCGGGATGGCGCTGCAGCAGGACGAGCAACGCCAGGTAGTCGCTGAGGCGTGTCCCGGGCACGCGGCGGTCGGCATGGAGAATCCACCATGGCACCCGTCCATCGTCGGGCCGCAGCGTCCAGCGATTGCCAAGCTGAAGATCGAGGAAGTGGAACTCCGCCCGGTCAGGCCCGGTCACCTGCCCGTGGGCGTCGATGTCGCGCAGGTAGCGATCGACCGCCCTGTTGCCGGACAGGACGAGGTGATTGCCGTTGTCGATCGTCATGTCGAGCAGGCCGTCGTGATAGGAGCGGCATCTGCCGCCGGCGTGCCGGGCCGCTTCCGAGAGGATGACGCGTTCGCCGCGCGCCGCCACGGCGATCGCCGCCGACAGGCCAGCCAGCCCGCCGCCGATGACGTGAACGGTCATCGCAACACGCTGCAGCGCATGACGAGATAGAGGAGATGCAGCTTGCCGATGCGCGCCCGCCGGCGCGGCGGTTTCCAGCCTGCCGCCAGCATGCGATCCAGCACGGCGCGATAGACGGCGCCCATCAGCCGCGGCGCCAGCAGATTGCCCTGGGGCCGGGATCGCATCAGGCAATCGGCTGCCGCGAAATGATCGAGCGCCTGCGTGGCGAGGGCCCGGCAGGCGGCATCGACGCGCCCGTCGCCGATGACGGCGTCCGGTTCGGTGCTCTCGATCCCCGCGCCGACCAGAAGCTCGCGCGGCAGGTAGAGCCGGCCCATCGCGGCATCCTCGTCGAGGTCACGCAGGATGTTGGTGAGCTGCAGCGCGCGGCCGAGATGGTGCGCCAATTCGGCGCCGGGCGCCTCCTGCATGCCGAAGACACGGGTCGAGAGGCGGCCCACGGCAACGGCGACGCGATCGCAGTAACGGCCGAACGTCGCGGCATCGGGGCCGCGGATGTCGGCGGCGACATCCATGTCCATGCCGTCGATGACGTCGATGAAGTCGGCTTGCTTCAGGCCGAAGGCGCGCACCGGGTCGCGCAGGAATTCCGCCTGGCCGGCCGGCTGTCCGGCATAGAGCGCATCGAGATCGCTGCGCCATTCAGCCAGCGCCGCCGCTCGCGCCGGCCGCGGCCGCGTGCCGTCGTCGGCGATATCGTCGACCAGGCGGCAGAACAGGTAGATCGCGAACATGGCCTCGCGCTCGACCTTCGGCATCAGGCGCATGGCGGTATAGAACGAGCTGCCCGAAACGCGCGCCCGGTCGTTGCCGATATCGGACGAAGCCGCGGTCTTCATCGATTGCCGTGCAGGCCGGGTTCGCGCGAGCCGAAAACGCGGCCGAGCCTTCTCGCGGCGACGCCGAGACCGCCGCGCAGGGCGATGCCGGCGGCTTCGGCCGGGCGATGGTGAACGCGCTCGGACAAGGGATCGCGCCGCTCGAGACGATGCACCAGACTTTCGGCAAGCGCCTGGATGACTCCGACCTCGAGCGCCAGCCGCCGGTCGGCGATGCGATCGGCGAAGGCCCGCGACTGGTCGAGCAGCGCGCCGCAGCGTCCGGCCAGCCCCGCGAGCGCCCGGCGCAGCGGCGGCGCGGCTTGCAGATCGGCAAGCGCTTCGACATCGAGGCCGTGCGCGGCCAGGACATCGAGCGGCAGGTAGACCCGGTCGAGCTCGCGGTAGTCCTTGGCGCAATCCTGAAGATGGTTGATGACCTGCAGCGCCGCGCACAGCGCGTCGTTCAGCGGCCACAACGCCTGCGATTCGCCGTGCAGGTCGAGCACGAAGCGGCCGACCGGCGCCGCCGAATAGCGACAGTAGTCCATGAGCTCGGCCCAGTCGGCGTAGCGCCGCTTGGTGACGTCGCGCCGGAATGCTTCGAGGAGGTCGAGCGCATGGCGGTCGGTGAGGTTCCTTGCCTGCACGGCCGCGCTGAGCGTCTCGGCTTCGGCCGAGGCGCCGGCCTCGCCGCGCAACCCGGCCTCCAGCCGATCGAGCGCGGCGAGCTTGCGGTCGGCGGGCGCCGTTGCGTGGTCGGCGATATCGTCGGCCGCGCGCGCAAAGCGGTAGAAGGCGAGGATCGTCGGGCGCAGCTCGGCGCGCACCAGACGCGAGGCCACCGGGAAATTTTCGTCGCGGTGACCCTTGCCGGAGGCGAAGTCGGCAGCGCCGGTCACGTGTCGCCTGCCATGGCCTGGACGCGGCCCTTCCACAGGCCACCGCGGCCGCGCCAGAACTCGATCGCCGACTGCACGGTGAAGAATGCGTAGACCGCGCCGATGGCGGGCAGCGCCAGGCCCCAGAACGGCGACCGGCGATAGAAGCGCAGCATCGGCTGGAAAGTGATCGCCATCACCAGCCACGCGGACAGGCCCAGCCAGCGCGCCGGTCCGTCGGCCAACAGAGCGAGCAGCGGCGGCGCGATGTAGACCAGCAGCATGGCGGCGACGGTGCCGACAAGCGCCAGCGGCGAGTAGCCGAGCTGGGCATAGGCCGAACGCGAGATCATGCGGCCGATCTTCGAGAAGCCGCCATAAGGCCGCAAGCTCGTCGCGCGGCGGGTGAGGCCGAGCCAGATCGGTCCCTGCTCCTTCAGGCGACGCGCCAGCGCGCAGTCGTCGATGATCTCCGACCTGACGGCGGCGATGCCGCCGGCGCGTTGCAGCGCACCGCGACGCACCAGGGTGCAGCCGCCCGCCGCCGCGGCCGTGCGGCGATCGCTGTCGGCGACCCAGGCGAAGGGATAGAGCATCTGGAAGAAGTAGACGAAGGCTGGGATGAGGAAACGCTCGGCCATGCTGGCGCAGGAGAGCTCGGCCATCAGCGAGACCTGCGCCAGGCCGTCGCGCTCGGCGCGCGCGACCAGGCGGCCGAGGTTGTCAGGCGCATGGCCGATGTCGGCGTCGGTCAGCAGGACAAAGTCGATCGTCTCGCCAGCGGCCGCGGCGTGGTGCACGCCCTGATGCAGGGCCCACAGCTTGCCGGTCCAGCCGCCGGGCAATTCCGTCCCGGCAAGGACATCGAGGCGCCGCTGGCCTGTGCCGGATTTGGCGACGGACTTGGCGACGACGGACGTGCCGTCGGTGCTGCCATCGTCGACCAGCACGACGCGAAACGGCCCGCCATAATCCTGGCCGAGCAGGCTGGCAATGGATTGGGCGATCACGTCGGCTTCGTTGCGGGCGGGCACGACCGCCACGACGGCGGGCCAGCGCGGCGGGGCGGAAATCATGCCGTCATCGCGCGGCCGCGCCAGCCAATAGCCGCCCCGCGCGAGCATCAGATAGAGCCACACCGCGAGGGAAACGAGCGCGACGACGGCCCACGGGCTCATGTCAGGTAACCGGCGCTACGGAACCAGGCGAGCGCATCGACGACACCGTCGCGGTACGGCCGGCTGCGATAGCCGAGCTCACGCTCGGCCTTGGCCGACGTGAAGAACATGTGGTGGCGCGACATGCGCAGGCCATCGAGCGTCAGCAGCGGCTCGCGGCCTGTCAGGTGCGCGACGCGCTCGGCGGCGTAGGCCAGCGGTATCAACGGCGCACGCGGCAACCTGAGCCGCGGCGCCCGGCGGCCAGCCAGCTCGGCGATGGTCGCCAGCAGCTGTTGCAAGGTGAGGTTTTCGCCGCCCAGGATGTAGCGCTCGCCGATGCGACCTTTCTCGAAGGCCAGCAAGTGGCCGGCCGCGACGTCGTCGACATGGACGAAGTTCAACCCCGTATCGACGAAGGCCGGGATGCGGCCACGCGCAGCATCGAGCAGGATGCGGCCGGTGGGCGTCGGCCGGATGTCGCGCGGCCCGATCGGCGTGGTGGGACTGACGATGATGGCGGGCAGGCCCTCGCGCAGGATCATCTCCTCGACCGCCCGTTCGGCCAGGGTCTTGCTGCGCTTGTAGGCGCCGATCGCCTCGGCGGGCGAAAGCGCCGCCGTTTCGTCGACCGGCGCCGTGGCGCCGGCCACCCGCAGGGCGGCGACGCTGCTAGTATAGACGATGCGTTCGACGCCAGCGGCCAGCGCCTCGCGTTTTAGGTTCAAGGTGCCTTCGACATTGGCGCGCAGGATCTCGGAAGGGTCGCGCGCCCACAGGCGATAGTCGGCCGCGACATGAAACAGGTTGCGCACGCCGCTGAGCGCAGCCTTGAGCGACGGGCGATCTGTGAGATCGCCGACCATCACCTCGCACGCCAGACCGTCGAGATTGCCGCGCGGACTCGTGGCGCGGACGAGCGCGCGCACGCGCGCCCCGCGCTCCACAAGTGCCCGCACAACGGCCGAACCCAGAAAGCCGGATCCGCCGGTGACGAGGGTCAGATCGCCCGGACGGAGAGTTGCATTCATTGTCGAAACCTTCGCACCGCGAAGTCGGCTGGAGTATGACGATATCCGGCGATTTCGCAATTCGGCGGCAGCTTTGCGTTCAGCGCCGTCCGCCCGGCCAGAGTTTGCCGACGGCGAGCACAAACCGCGCCAGCCCCGGGATTCGGGTGGGACGGCAAAGCCTGGGATCATAGCCTGCGAGCCGCCGGTCGTTTTCCTGCAGGCAAACCTGAAGCAGGTCGCGAACCCCGATCTTGACCGGCGTCACCGCCTGCGCACCGGTCACCGTGAAGTTGGTTTCCTGCTGCGAGGCCGTCTTGTCGGTGCCGATGCTGCGTGCAAGGCCGACGCGCAGTCCGGCGATGTAGACCCAGGCCGCCGCGACCTTCAGCTCAAAGCGCAGGCGACGCCACCGGCCGATGCTGGCGCGACGCAACGCCAGCCAGTTGGCAAACAACAGGATGTGGCGGCATTCCTCCTGGATCACCGGCTCGAAGGTGTCGACCAGCGCGGCGGGAAAGAAGCCCGATCGCTTGGCCAGGTCGAAAAGCCCGAAGGCAAAGAAGCTGTCGATCGATTCCGAATAGCCGGTGACCAGGAAGGCGAATTCGCGATCGCGCGGCAGCCGATAGGGCGGCTCCTCAGCCAGCTCGATGCCGTAGGCGCGCACCATGTGCGAGAGGACGTCCTTGTGGCGGTGCTCCTCCCAGGCATTCAGCATGATGGTCGATCGCATCTCGGCATCGTCGAGCGAGGTGGCATAGGCGGCAAAGCTCAAGCGCGCCCTGCCCTCCGTCTGCACGGCGATGTCCCAGATGGGCAGCGACCGCAGACGGTGAAGCTCGTCGGGAGCGAGCGACGGCCAGGCGATCACCGACGGTCGATAGGGGTTGAACGTCTCCGCGAACATGGCACAGACCGCGCGCTTGTGGGCGGCGGAGCCCGCCGCGAGGGGGCTGGCCTCGACGCTCGTCCAATGCCGCGCCGTCCTGTCGGCTGCCTCGACAGTCGATGGCGTCGGCTCAGGTGAGCCACCGGGCGGGAGAAAACTCCGGACCAGGTCTTCCAGGAGTCGCGCGTCGCCCTGTGCGGGCCTGTCTGCCGCATCTCGACTTGGCTTTGTCATGGAAGCGCAGCGCCCCCGTTTCGAAACGGACCAACATTACCCCGAGGAGCGGACAGGAGGCACTAGCGGCTGCGGCGACCGCCCAGCGACACGGGCATGGACGATTGCGGTGGGCGACTCTTGACCCGGCGCCCAATGCGGGCAGGCTGGCGCACAAGAGGAAACGTGCCAACCATGACCGCCGCGACGACGACCGCTGCTCGGGCGAACGCCCTGCCCATCCTGATCGCCGCCTCGGTGATGATGAGTCTGGCGATGGGCATGCGTCAGTGCCTGGGGCTTTTCCTGCCGCCGATGACGCAGGCGCTTGCCATGTCGGCGTCGGATTTCACCTTCGCGATCGCGGTTCAGAACATCGTCTGGGGCCTGGCGCAGGCGCCGCTGGGGGCGGTGGCCGATCGCTGGGGGCTGCGTCCGGTCATGGTGCTGGGAGCGATGGCCTATGTCGCCGCGATGGCGATCATGACCGCCGCCACCGGCGTCTGGATGTTCGTGTTGGCGCAGACGTTCGTCGGCATCGGCATCGCCTGCACGGGATCGTCACTGGCGATGACCGCGACCGCGCGCGCCGCGTCACCCGCGCGGCGCAGCGTGGTCCTGGGCATCGTCGGCGCCTTCTCCTCGGTCGGCACGATGGCGATCGCGCCCCTCCTGCAGGGGCTGCTTGGCGTGTGGGACTGGCGCTGGGGCGCGGGGCTGTTCGTGATCCTCGCGGCGGCGATGGTGCCGGCGGCGATGATCACCGGCCGGGTCGACCGCGTGCCCCAGCCGTCGCTGCAGCGTGCATCGGCGGCCGCGGCGATCGGCGAGGCGCTGCGCAACCGCCGCTTCGTCGTGCTGTGCGCCACGCATTTCGTCTGCGGGCTGCAATTGATCTTCATCAACACGCACCTGCCGAACTACCTGGCGCTGTGCGGCCAGGACCCGATGCTCGGCGCGACGGCGCTCAGCATCATCGGCGGCATCAACATCATAGGCTGCCTGATGGCCGGCTACCTGGGACAGCGCTACCTCAAGAACGTCCTGCTGGGCCTGACCTATCTCGGCCGGTCCGCCGTGCTGATGATCTATTTCATGTTCCCCCCGCCCCCCGCCACGACGATCGTCTTCGCCGCGGCGATGGGCATGATGTGGCTGGGCGTCATTCCGCTGGTGTCGGGCTATGTCGCGGATCTGTTCGGCACGAGGAACATGGCGACCTTGCTGGGTGTCTCGTTCGTCATCCACCAGATGGGCTCGGTCGTCGGCGCCTGGGGCGGCGGCATGGTCTTCGACATGTTCGGCAACTACGACCTCGCTTGGCGGTTCGGCGTCTCCCTCGGCATCGTCGCGGGCATCGTCCAGATCGTGTTCGGCGGTCCCTCCGGGACTCGGTCGGGCGTGCGGCCGGCGCCGGCGGTAGGCTGACGCTCACCCCTCCTTCGCCACCTCCCAGAACACCGGCACTGTCGTCTCCCCCAGCCCCGAGACGTTCGTCCGCACGGCCGTGTACTGCTTCCACTGCCCGCCGTTGATGTACGGCACGACCTGGTACGCCCGCACCTGGATCTGGTCGGCGAGCTTTGCCCGTTCGGCTTCGTCGGTGCTCTCCCACCAGCTGCGGCGCAGGCGCTGCAGCTCCTCGTCGCAGGGGAAGCCGGCGACGTCGTTGGGGCACGGCGTCGCGAGGTAGGGATTGGTGAGCGGTGTGCTGGCATCGAGCGCCGTGGCGACGGTGATGAACAGGTTCCACCCACCCTTGTCCACGGGGCCCTTGTTGTTGCGGCGCGTCGACAGCGTCCCCCAGTCGAGCGGCTGGATGTCGACCTTGAAGCCCGCCTTGCGCATCGCCTCGGCGACCACGACCGTGGCGTTGAAGTTCGCGGCAAGATCGCTCGGCTGCATGAACACGACCGGCCGGCCGTCGTAGCCCGACTCCTTCAGGAGGGCCCGGGCCTTCTCGAGGTCCGGCTTGTCGAGGCCCGCCGTGCCGGCCGAGGTCTCGAGCGGCGTGCCGCACATGAAGAAGGAGCCGCAGAACGGCCGCGCGGTCTCGGCCGGCGCGCCGAGCGCCTGCAGGATCGCCGTCTGGTCGATCACGTGCAGCAGCGCCTGGCGCGCCTTCGGGTTGTCGAAGGGCGGCTGCAGGTGATTGGGCCGGATCCAGACCATGCTGCCGGTGGGATCGACCGTGACGAAGCGGACCTTCTTGTCCGCCTTCAGCACGGGATAGGTGTCCATCGCCGGGTTCTGCAGGTAGTCGATCTCGCCCGCGGTCAGCGCCGAGATGGCGGTGTTGGCATCGGGTATCGAGAGCCACTCGACCCGGTCGACCTTCGCCACCTTGGCCCCGGCGAGGCCGTCGGGCTTCTCCTGGCGCGGCACGTAGTGCGGATTGCGGACGTAGACCGCCTTCGCGCCGGGCCGCCATTCCTCCTTCACGAAGATGAAGGGCCCGGAGCCGACGGCGCTGGAAATCTGCGCCGTCGCCGGCGTCTTCGCCACCGCCTCGGGCATGACGAACAGCGCGTTCGAGAGCGGCTTGGCGAGGGCGTCGAGCACCAGGCCGAACGGATCGCTGAGCGCCAAGGTGAAGGTGAGATCGTCCACCGCCTCGAGCTTGGCGCCGGCCGAGAACAGGGCCTTGCCAACGACGTCGCGGTCCTTCCAGCGCAGGATCGAGGCCGTGGCGTCGGCGGCGCGCACCGGGCTGCTGTCATGGAATTTCAGGCCGCCGCGCAGGCGGAACTTCCAGGTCTTGCGGTCGGCGGAGACCTCCCACGTGTCGACCATCTGGGGCTGCGGCTTGCCTTTGGAATCGAGCGCGAAGAGCTGATCGTAGACGAGGTAGCCGTGATAGGCCGCGTAGGTCGCGGTGTTGAACACCGGGTCGATGCCCTTGAGGTCGCTGACGAGAACGACCTTCAGCACCTTGTCGGCCGACCGCGCCGCCCTTGTCGCGAAGAGCGTGGCGACGACGGCCGGGGTCGTGCCCGCGAGCGCCATCATGGTGCGCCGGGTGAGCGCCGCCCTTGGAAGCGCTGAACGTCTGGTGGACCGAGGCATCTGGCTTTACCTGCGAGCTTTTTCCGGGAACGAAGAGAACGGCCGGCATATTGCCCTTCAACCACTGCTCTCGCCAATGTGAAGGCGCCGCTTGCAGGGGTTGCGCGTGTCCGTCGCGCCTGGCCGTTGACGTTTCGGCTGTCCGCCCATAAGAGCAGAACCGCATGCCCATCCAATACACGATCGACCACAAGGCCCGCCATGTCGAAGCGACGTTCGACGGCCACCTCGTCCTGAAGGACATCGAGGACTTCGCCGACGCCGTGGTCGGGGCGGGGGCGCTGCCGTATCGCAAGCTGATCGACGGCCGTACCGCGCACGGCACCTACACGAACGACGACGTCATGGCCTTGGGCGCGCGCATGGCCGCCTATGCGGAGATCGGCAACCGCGGCGCCTTGGCGCTCGTGCCCGCGCCCGACACGTCCCTGGAACTGGCGGACCGGCTCCTGAACCTGGGCAAGGACGGCCGGCCGGCCAAGGCTTTCCTGTCGATCGACGCTGCCCGCAAGTGGCTCGCCGCTCAGCCCGAGACCTAGCAGCGGACTCACGGTTTTTTGGTTGGGGCGAAACTCAGGCGGCCTTGCGTCGGGGCCGTCCGCCCTTGCGGCCGTTGGCGCGAGCGGCCGCCGCCTTGGCGGGCGACTTCGATTGCCCTGCCCGGCGTGCGAGCTCGGACGCCATCCAGGCACGCGTGCCGAACACGCCCATCAGCAGCCCGGGTACGGTGAAGTCGACATCGAGCTGCGGCCAATGCAGCGCATGGCCCGCACCCGCGATCTCGACGTCGGCCAGCGCGGCCTCCCTGGCCTGCGCCATGCCCTGCAGAGCGCGCGGCGGAAAGACGAAGCTGCAGCCATTGGTCAGCTCCACGACCATGCGCCGCGTGCGACGGTCATAACGCGCGCTCGCTGCCCGCGGTTCATCGCGCATGAGCCGCCGGCCGCGCGCGAGGGCGCGGTCGATCTCCTTGTCTATCTCCGCCTTCGACCATCCCCTTGTCATGTTCCCACTCCTCTTCCTCCGCCGGCGCCGTGCACACGACGCCAGGCGAGAAGCAGATCGATGGGAGGCTGAACGATAGGCCGGTCTGGACGTTCGAGTACCTGACCGCTGCCACCTGCCGGGAAGACGAAGCTGCGTGACAAAGCGTTACCGCGGCCCGCTCGCCCAATCGGCCGGAATCCTCGACGAACGGCAGCACGACAGCCTCATTTTTCGCGCGCCTTGTGCCCATTTTTCGAAGCGCCTTGCGCAAGCGGGGCGAAGACGGGGGCACATGAGTCTGGTTCTGAATGCGGGGTCGGCGGCGGGCCCATTGGCCGGCGCGGCGACGCCGGTCGCGCTGGTCGATGACGACGACCTCTATCGCGAGACGCTGGCGGCAGAGCTCGGCGATCACGGCTTCAAGGTGCACGCCTTCGCCGACGGCGAATCCTGCCTCGCCGCCCTGGCGCAGGGTCTCGCGGCCGAGCTGGTGCTGCTCGACTGGACGCTGCCCCAGCTGCAGGGCTTCGAAGTCCTGCGGCTGCTGCTCGAGAAGGACCGCAACCGGCCCGTGATCATCCTGACCGGCCGCTCCCCGGTGCATCGCGAGCTCGCGGCGCTGCAGGGCGGCGCCATCGACTTCGTCAACAAGGCGCGCGGCGTCGACGTGCTGGTGCCGCGCATGCGCCTGCTCGTGCCGACCGACAGCGTCCCAGCGAGGCCGGAACTGGGGCCGGAACCGGAGCCCGGTCACCTCCGGGCCCCTGCTGCTGCCGCAGCGGCGGCCGGCCCAATGGCGCGGCCACGACATCGGGCTCACTGTCGCCGAGCAGAGGATCGTGGGCCTGCTGGTGGCGCACGCCGGCCAGCCGGTGACCTACCGGGCGATCTACGACCAGGTGCACTATGCGGACTTCGTCGCCGGCGGCGGCGAGCGCGGCTTTGAGCGCAACGTGCGCACCATGATCAAGCGCATGCGCCGCAAGTTCGAGGCGATCGATCCCGGTTTTCAGGCCATCACGAGCATCACCGGGCTTGGATATTCGTGGGACGCATCACAATGATCGCGAGTCGAGACTCACGATGCACGGTCGCAACGCCTTGCCGCCGAGATCGAGTGTCGCGAGGGCAATGGGCAGGCTGAAACGGCGCGGCCCCGCACTTCCGGGATTGAGGTAGACCACACCGTCGACGGTCTCGATCTTGGGCTGATGCGAATGGCCCGAGACGACGACATCGATGCCGGCGGCGACGGGATCGAGGTCGAGCTCCGCGATGTTGTGCAGCACGTAGAAGAACCGGTCCCCCAGCTTCACGAGCTCCGTCTGCGGGTAGCCGGCCGCCCACTCGTCCCTGTCGATATTGCCTCTCACGGCCGTGACCGGCGCGATCCTGCGCAGCTCCGAGATCACGTCAGGGCGGCCGATATCGCCGGCATGGATGATGTGCTGGACGCCCGCGAGCCGTTCGACGGCCTCGGGACGCAACAGACCATGGGTATCCGAAATGATGCCAATTCTCATGGTCGCGCCGGACAATTCTGCCTGAATCACTTCCTCCCATCGTCCAACGATGGGGAGGTGCCCGCGTAGCGGGCGGAGGGGTCATGAGCACCAGCGACGATGCTCATGACCCCTCCGTCGGCATACGACGCCGACACCTCCCCAGCGAAGCTGGGGAGGAATGAGGCAATGCTCCTAGCATAGCGCAGGCTGCGCCGATTTTCGCTTTCCCTCGCAACGTGTCGCCGGCCCCGTCATTCACCGCGATCACACCCTGGAGGGACGCGATGTACCTGGCCCGCTTTTCGTACGACGTGCTGCCGGTGAACCGCCAGCGCGCGATCGAGTTCATCCTGCGCGAGGTCAAGGCCGCCCGCAGCGACGGCCTCAATGCCCGCCTGCTGGTGCCGTTGACGCGCCACCACGACAGCGCCGCGCTCCAGTTCGAGCTCGAGCTCTCCCGTCTCGACCAGCTCGACCAGTTCCGCGAGCGCGGCGTCGGCACGGGCGAGGAGACCGGCAACTGGATGCGGGCGTTCAGCGAAATCCTCGTGTGCCCGCCGGCGGTCGAGATCCTGCGGGTGGCCGAGGCGCAGCAGGCGCCGTAGCTGTCAAATGGCACAGGCCGTGCGCAGATCGCCCCTCTTTTTCTTCCGCTGTGCAGGCGCGAATTGACAGGCAGGCACCCGCGGCGTGAAAATTCCGCATCACGCTGCGGGCCGCGAACGCCCCGGCGCTCTGAGGCTTTCGTACTCCCTCTCTGGCTGGGTCCTGATCGGTGGTCATGGCACGTTCCGAACGGCGATTGTCTGCGATCCTGCATGCCGATCTCGCGGGCTTCGTGCGCCTGGTCGAGAGCGAGGAGGACCTCACCTTCGAGCACCTCCGCTCGGCGCGCGACCTGATCTGGCGGCCGGCCATCGAAACGGCCGGCGGCAAGCTGATCCACAGCACGGGCGATTCGATGCTCGCCGAGTTCAGCTCGGCGGCGGCGGCCGTCCAGGTGGCGATCGACATCCAGGAGCGCATGGCGCGGTTCAACGAAGGGTTCGACGAGGAACGGCGCCTGATGTTCCGCGTCGGCGTCCATCTCGGCGAGATCATCGTCGATGAGGTCGATCACGACATCTTCGGCGACGGCGTGAACCTGGCCGAGCGCATCCAGGTGCTGGCCGAGCCGGGCGGCATCGCGGTGTCGCGCGCCGTCCGCGACGTCGCCAAGCTGCACGACGACTATGCCTATGTCGACGGCGGCGAGCATCGCGCCAAGCACGTCAGCCGCCCCCTGCACATCTACCGGGTGCGGACGCGGATGACCGCCGCCACCGTGCAGATCCAGCCGACGGCCTTGCGCAAGATCTTCCATTTCCACGGTGTCGACCCCGGCGGACGCAAGTTCGGCTTCGGCGTGGAAGTGGACGACCTGGTGAAGCGCGAAGCAGGCCTGCTGATCGGCCGCGATTCGACGCAATGCGATCTCGTGCTGTTGAACGAATCGGTGTCCCGGCGCCATGCGCGATTGAGCATGGGCCTGAACAACACCCTGCAGATCGAGGATGTCGGATCGACCAACGGCACGGCGATCAACGGCACGCCGATCGCGCCCGGCCTGACCCGGCCCCTGGAGCCGGGATCGATGCTCAAGCTGGGCGATATCGAGCTCGTCGTCCGTTACGACTGACGCGGGCCCTCACTGCCCGGTGAGCGGCCGCACCACGGACTGGGCGAAGGCTTCGAGGTAGCGATCGGCCGCGCCCGGCCCGCCGTCGCCGGGCAGCGACGGCGTCCAGTTCCCGGCGTTGGCATAGTTGTTGGCGAGATCGAACACGACGAAGTAGCTGAGACCGGTCGCCTGGCGCCGCCGCTGCAGGCACTCGCGGGCCTCGGCCGGCGTGCCGCCCAGGAAGATCGTCGACAGCTTCTGCGCCGCCGCCGTCACGCCCGTCCATTCCGCCACCATCGCGGATCGGGCGCGACCGCCGTGAAGCAGATCTGCGTGCTGAGCTCGATCGCCGCCGGATCGCGGCCGGCCCGTTCGGCGCCGGCACGCACCCAGGCCGCCTGCTGCGCCGTCTGCTCGACCGTCGATCCTTCCGCCCAGCCCGGCCAGCCGATCCTGCCGCTGGCCACCGACGGAAAGACGCTGGCGATGTCGGCGTGATGCCCGACGATGCCCAGCGCGCGGCGCATCGTGCCGCCGAGCAGCAGCTTCGGCATCCGCGGCAGCGGCAACGCCAGCACCGACGGCGCCGCCGCCAGCCGGACATGCTTGCCGGTGAAGCTGGTGCGCTCCTCAGTCCACAGCAGCCTGATCGCCTGAACGGTCTCCTCGAGCCGCTCCAGCCGCGCACCGGGAGTGCCAAAATCCGCCCCGGCGATCGTGAAGTCGTCGGGGCTCCAGCCGGCGCCCAGCCCGAGCTCGCAGCCGCCGGCCGAGATCGCGGCGATCGTCGCTGCCATGCGCGCGAGGTCGATGGGCTGGCGCAGCCCGACATTCAGCACCGTGGCGCCGACGGCGGCCGAGCGCGTCACGCCGGCCACGGCCGCCATCAGCGAGACCGGATCCCACTGCCGCATGATGTAGTGGTCGGGCGTGGAGATCGTCGTGAAGCCGAGCTCCTCGTACCAGCGCACCCGCTCGCGCCAGCCGTCGAACGGCAATTCGGAGACCTGGATGCCGAAGCGGAAGGGATGCATGGGCCATGCTATCACGTGATCTGCCACCTGTGGCCCGAGGAGTGCCGGCTCGATGCCTGCTGAACGTTTCGTCGTCGTCGACTGGGGCACCAGCAGCTTTCGCGGCTGGCTGATGTCGGCCGATGGCAAGGCACTGGCGGAAAGCCGCAGCGGCGAGGGCATGCTGCACTGTTCAGGGACCGGGGCGGCCGGTGCAGGCTTCGCGGCCGTCCTGCGCGATCACCTCGCGCGGCTTGGCGCGCCCGAGGGAGCGCCGGTCCTGATCTGCGGCATGGCAGGCGCGCGGCAGGGCTGGGTCGAGGCACCTCAAGACGCCGACGCGGCTCGATGCCCTGCACGAGGGCGCCATCCGGGTCGATGCACCGGGCGATGTCATCATCCTGCCCGGCATCGCCCAGGCGCGCGCCGAGCAGCCCGACGTCATGCGCGGGGAGGAGACGCAGCTGCTGGGCGTGACCGAAGCCGGCTTCACCGGCCTCGCCTGCATTCCCGGCACCCACAGCAAATGGGTCCGCATCGAAGACGGCCACCTCGTCGCGTTCTCGACCTACATGACCGGCGAGCTGTTCTCGGTGATCGCGCAGCACAGCATCCTCGCTCACGCCGTCGAGCCGGGCGCCGCTCCCGCCGACAGCCCGTCCTTCCGTGACGGCCTGGCGACGGCGCTGGCGGCGCCGACGGCGCTCCCCGCGTCGCTGTTCCGGCTGCGCGCGGCGCAGCTTCTGGGCTTCGAGCAACGCGCCGACGGTGCGGCGCGGCTGTCGGGCCTGCTGATCGGCAGCGAGATCGCCGATGCGCAACGCCAGCACGGAGCGCTGCGATCGGTGCGGCTGATCGCAGCCGGCGCGCTCGGCCGGCTTTATGAAGCGGCGCTCGGCGCCGAGGGGCTCGACGTGACGACGGTCGATGCCGAGCAGGCATCGCGGCTTGGCCTCGCCAAGGCGGCCGGCAAGATCTGGGGAGCGACATGACGCCAGCGGGTGCTGGCCTCGGTCAGCGCCTATGACCACGCTGTGACGAAGGTGCCCGGCTGAACGGGACGGCTAGGCGCAGACCTTTGCAGCGCGTATGCTGATATTCAAGCAATGAACAGGGGACGAGGGGACATGAAGGGGTGGCATCGCGGCGCCGTCGAGGGCCGCCGGCGCGAGCGGTTGACCGCCGCATGACGACGACGAGCGTCCTCTCCGTCTCTTACCTGGTGGCCGTGCTGCTGGCCGGCCTCGCCCTGTGGACGATCCGCTTCGAATTCGGCGGCAAGGCCGCCACCCGGCTCCAGTGGGCGGCTCCGGCGGCCTTTGCGGTGCTGGCGGCGGCGGTGCTGCTGGCCGTGTCGACGGGCAAGCGCTTCGAGCTGTGGGCCGCTGTCATCGTCGTCGGCCTTGTGGCGGGCGCGGTCGCGGGGGCGCTCAAGAAGGTGAACCAGGACCATGGCCGCCAGCTGATCCGCGTCCCGCCGGCCTGGGACGGCGTCGGCGCAACGGCGCTGCTGCTGCTGCTGGCGCTGCTGCGGTTCGTGACCTCCAGCCTGATGGGCCGCCAGTCGAGCGGCTTCGGCGTGCTCGCTGCCGGGGCGACGTTTCTCGCGGCGTACATCGCCGCCCGCTTCATCGTCGTGCGCTTCTACAAGGCACCGAAATCGATCCACCTCGACATGACGCACGGTCGGGACCCGCACAGGACTCTCGCCCACTAGAGTGATCGTTCGTTGCGAAATGTTGCTCTAGGTGTGAGCTTTCAATAGGTTGTCCATCCGGCTCAGGCCGAGGAAGCTGATGTTGTCGAGACGTCAACTGATCCTTGGGAGAGCCGAATGGACATCCATAAGAATGCCCGCCTGACGCCGCACGGTCGAGAGCGGTTGGCCAAAATGATTCTTGGTGGGCAAACGCCGCAGTCCGCCAGTGAAGCCGCAGGCGTTTGCCCTCGCACCGGCCGCAAATGGCGCGATCGCTTCGAGCAGGAAGGCCTGGCCGGGCTGCAGGATCGCAGCTCGCGGCCCAGGCGGCTGCGCCAGCCGACGCCGCCACAG
>FODP01000001.1 GCA_900110395.1 Rhodospirillales bacterium URHD0017 | reverse complement strand
ACCAGCTCCTGCTTGCGCTGCCGCTCGGTGGCAGTCTCGAACTCGGCAAACAGTCCTTCGACGCGACGATGGTCCTGCTTGAGCGCGTCGACCGCGCTCTGGCCAGCCGCCTCCGGTGTCTCCAGTTGCGGCAGACCGGCCACCGCGGCGCTCGTCGTCGACTCCGATTGTGTCGACTCCGATTGGGACTTCGCGGCCTGGGCGTTGCCGGTTCCCGCCGTGTTGCTTGCAGGATTTGTGCTCTTGCCAGCGCCGCCGGCGCTCTTGTTCGAGCCGCCTTGCTTGTTGCCCGCTGCCTGTTTGCTCTTCGCCATGTGCTCCTCCCGGATTGTCGACGAGGGAGCAATGAAGCGACGGTGAGCCAGTTGCATGCGGTTTCAGATTCTCCGTGGCGTGCATGCTTCGCGTATAAGCTCGCTCGAGCGGGCGTCAACACTGCTGCCTAGTTGCGGCCTCGCCGTGGCTTCGTTGTCGACGACTGCGTCGGCGGAGGTTCTGCCTGCGCCTCGCCACTCGGTTCCGCCCGCCGAGCGGTACGAGCGACGTTGTTCGCCGACGCGAGGCGTCGCGCCTTGCCGAGCTTTCTTAGCGTGCCGAGTTCAATGGCCAGTCTCTGGTCGTTGACGGGAAATGAGTAGGGCATGTCCGACCAATTGCCGCACCGGCCAGCGGGTTGCAGAAGCGAACTGAATATCTGGGGTACGGAAGCGAACTAGATCACGACGTCGCGCGGAGCCAATGTGGCGTCACCGGCACGCTTGCCCTCAGCAGCAATCGCGAGGATTCGATGCAGCGACTGCTGGCATCGCACAGCCTGATCTGCCGTTGGCGATGCTCCATGATGGCCTGCCGCGTCCGCGTCAGATTACGTTCCGCGCGTGACTTCCAAAGCTCGCAGTCGAAGAAGAAATAGATCGGTCGGTGAACCGCAAGCTCGCCCGGGTCGTCTCCAGCGTCTTGTGCTTCCAGGAGCAGGCCTGCCGGAGCCGGCGTCTGCGCCGGCGGAGGTTGCGGCGCAGTATTGGCGAGCATGTCGCGATTTGAGGCGCGGCTCTGCGCCTTCTCGATCAGACCTTGAACGTACCCGGTCGCTGCGTGGATCGATCGTTGTTGCCCGAGCAGTGGCGCCTTGGGCAGAGCGTTGTAGCGCAACCGGCCCAGTGGCGTGAGACGCAGGCCGTTGTTCGTTCGCTCGACCAGGGCAAGAGCGACCAGGCTCGCCGCCGCCTGGGGGTCGACGACAAACGAGCCGTTCGCGATGCGACGCAGCGCGATCTCTTGCGGGGGGCTGAGAGGGGCAAGCAAACCGCTAGTCATGAGGTCTCCGCTCTCCCTTTGATCAAACCATCGATTATCCCGCCGGGCAATGATTCATCTTCGGTAGTTGGCACTCGTGAACCAGTACTGCCGGAGTGGACCTAGATCGACTGCAGCAGCAGCACCGCATTGAGAACGATGAGAATGGCCGTAAGGCTCCATGCCACGACCACCGTAAGCGGCCGATTGGCGAAGGAGCCCATCAGGGTGCGGCTGTTGGTGAGCCGGACCAGCGGATAGACCGCGAAAGGCAACTGTAAGCTCAGCATGACCTGGCTGAAGATCAGCAGGCTGGTGGCGCTATGCTCGCCATAAAGGCCAATGGCGATCATGGCGGGAACCATGGCCAGCAGACGTGCCGCCACCCGGCGCCGCCACGGCGGCCAGCGGAAGTCGGTGAAACCTTCCATCACGATCTGCCCGGCCAGCGTTCCGGTGATCGAGGAATTCTGGCCCGAGGCCAACAGTGCCACGGCAAACAGCGTGCTGGCAGCCCCGACGCCCAGCGCCGGCGTCAGAAGCTGATAGGCTTCCTCGATGCCCACCACCTCGGCAAGGCCGCGGCCGTGGAAGCTGGCGGCAGCCAGGATCAGGATGCTGGCATTGATTAAGATGGCGAAGCCGAGGGCGATGACGATATCGACGATCGAGAAGCGGATCGCCTCGCGCAGCCCTGCTTCGGTACGGCTGTAGCGGCGTGTCTGCACGATCGACGAGTGGAGATAGAGATTGTGCGGCATCACCGTCGCCCCGAGGATGCCGATGGCGATGTAGAGCATCAGCGGGTTCTCGACGATCTCCGCTGACGGCACCAGGCCGCGGGCGATGTCGGCGATGGCGGGTTTGGCCAGCGCCAGCTCGACGGCGAAGCAGATCGCGATCACCACCATCAGGGCGATGATCAGCGCCTCGAGCTTGCGCACACCGCGTTCGTGCAGCGCCAGCACCAGCAGCACCTCGAAGCCGGTGAGGGCCACACCGACCAACAGCGGAATCTCGAACAGCAGCTTGAGCGCGATGGCTGCGCCTATGAGCTCGGCAAGATCGCAGGCAATGATGGCGATCTCGCACAGGATCCAGAGAAACAGCCGCGTGGCCTTGCCGTAGCGGGCGCGGCAGGCCTGGGCAAGGTCGAGGCCGGTCACGATGCCGAGCTTGAGGGCGAGGCTCTGCAGGAACATCGCCATCAGGTTGGCCAGCACGATGACGCACAGGAGCTGGTAGCCGAAGGCCGAGCCGCCGCCCAGCCCCGTCGCCCAGTTGCCGGGGTCCATGTAGCCGACCGCGACAAGGTAGCCGGGTCCGGAGAAGGCGAGCAGCTTGCGCCAGAACGAGGCGTGCGGCACCGGCACGCTGCGACGTCCCGCCGAGCCGGAGATAGCCGGGCTTGGCAGGACGTCGGTTGTGACAGCAGAAGCTGGTGGCGGCGGTGGGGGCGTCATGCCGTCCGATGCTGCCTGGCTACTTCACTTTGGTCTTGTCGGCGTGCTGGATGTCGGGTGCCTGGCCCATGTCCTCGTCGGTGACGCGCCCGGCGCCCGGTCCGGCTCCGAGATCGACGCCGGTGGTCGGGTTGGTCGTCGGATTCGACATGGTGCGTTCGGCCAGCTTCTTCGCCGTTCCCTGCTCGGCCCTGCTGAGCTTCACCGTCGCCATGCCGTCGCCTTCGCCGGCCGGCATGACCTGCTCGAGATCGTCGACGCGCTGCCACTGCTCGCCGGTGTTCCACGGGCCCGACATGTCGCCATCGCCCTGCGAGGTGTTGACGTACATGTCGGCGAAAGGCGCGACACCCAAGAGCTTGCCGGGCGGGAAGTTATCGGTGATGGCGTACAGCGCCTTCTCGAACGACTTTTGATGGGCGATCTCGCGGGTCATCAGGAAGCCCAGGGCATCCTTGATGCCGGGATCGTCGGTGATGTTGATCAGGCGTTCGTAGATGATCTTGGCGCGGCTTTCGGCGGCGATGTTGGAGCGCAAGTCGCAGCTGGGGTCGCCGCGCGAATCGACGTAGGCCGCCGTCCACGGCACGCCCGACGAGTTGGTCAGCGCGGGCCCGCCGCCGAACAGGATGCCCTGGGTGTGGCTGTCGCCGCCCGCGGTCAGCGAGCGGTAGAGTTCGGCTTCCGTCATCGCCGCCTCGGAAAGCTGGGCCTTCGCGCCTTTGTTCAGCATGGCGACGATCGAGCCGATCACCTCGAGGTGGCTCAGTTCCTCGGTGGCGATGTCGAGCAGCATGTCCTTGCGACCGGGATCGTCCTCGCCCAGGGCTTGAGTGAAATAACGCATGGCGGCCGCGAGTTCCCCGTCCGGTCCGCCGAACTGCTCGAGCAACAGCGAGCCCAACGCCGGGTTGCTCTCGCCGACGCGCACCGTGTATTGCAGCCGCTTGTTATGAATGAACATCCGATTCTCCTTGGCATTTCGGGGCGATCTTGTGTGGCCAACGTGGGCTGTCGCTCACGAGTTGCCTGCGCGGACGATTTCCATCACCCGCATTCCACCAGGGAACGACGGCAGCGACTGCTGGTTGAATTGCGATGTTAGGGCGCCGGATCCTGGACCGCCGCACGCTCGAGAGGCATCTGCGCGAGGGGCCTTGCAGCAAGTCGTAGAGCGGCTGGTCGGCAACCGGCGGGACCTCGTCGCGACGCCCGAGACGCACGGCCATTCGACCCGTATCGCCAGAATGCTGTTGGACTAGCTTGACGACGTCCAAGCCACGCACGTCGCCGACCGCGGCCCCCTGCTCGACGAGCTGAACCGCTGCACCAAGTGACCGGACGATTTCGCTCGCCAACTGCAACCGCGACCGGCGTCCGGGAGTTTGGACCAGCTGTCGAGGGATGCATGACGATAGATCTTGGACAACAGGTGAAGATGCTGGAAGCCGCGTGCCAGCATCTGCTGCTCCACCCCGAAGACACGCTTGTCCGCAAAAGCATGGCGCGGACAATCGCAGCCCTGGAGCTGGCGCCAGCGCCGGGCGACACCGCCTTCGTGCGTGGCCTCGTCGCGGAGGTGCAGGCCCACGCCGACAGCCTGGCCTTCCGGCTGGAGGGCCCGGGCTACGACTGCCTGCATGTCAGCGCCAGGACCGCCCTGCTGTGCCAGACCCTGACGCATCTGAAACTGCAGTTGCCTGCCGTTACGGACGAGGCCGTGGGCTGATCGCCCGGCGATGTCGCGCCATTTCCATTCTCCGCTGTAACACCGCACCCGCGGCCGCGTTGATCGACGCTGGCCCCCTGCCAGCCTCCGGTCCCCGCCCTCTTCCCCCCCCCCTGTTGTGCCAAACCGGGGGCCGGAGTTCCGTACCGTAAAGTCCGGCCATCCTGGGAAAGAGAACCACCTCAAGCCGGCAAAGGCAGCACAGATCCTGCGCGAGCAGGGGGATGCGGGGAACGTCGAGCACAAGACGCGGAACCAGCGCTACCAACAGCATCGCTGACTGACTCACAAGCATCCCCATACGGACGCAAACGAGGCATCCGGTCCGTTTCACGGCTGATGCCGATGCGGGTGGCGGTTCCTATGCGGCCGCGTGGCCTCGCGGCATCGCCCAGCCATAGCAGCCCGCCTGCGCAAAGATCATGGCCGTCGAGTGCCCGGGTGATGTCCAACGCTGTCGCAAGACGACCGGGCCCGCGGGCGAGGTCCTGAACCCGTACGCCGGGACGATGCCGGGCCATCAGGGCCACGCCTTCAAGCTGCTCGAGAGCCCGCAACAGCACGCCGGTGCCGGTGCCGGTACGGCCAGCCGTGACGTTGAGGGAGAACCAGCAGCCGTAGATGAAATAAACGTAGGCATGCCCCCGCCCGAGGAACAACGACGCATTGCGGGCGGTCTTGCCCTTGTAGGCATGGCTACTGGCATCGCCCACGACGTAGGCTTCGGTTTCGACGATGCGTCCGCTCATCAGCCCGCGCCTATGCTTTCGCACGAGGGTCTTGCCGACGAGCCAACGTGCCAGTTCCGCGGCCGGCATCGGCAATTCCGAGCGCGATAGTAGACGTATGTCCATACTTCTTCCATCCATGTGCTGACCTCCGCAAACAACAGACCCTGCACCGCGTTGGCTGCAAGGAAGAACATCGTGCTTTCGCTCACCCGTGTTGGAGGCCTGTGCCCCCGACCCTGCTACCTCCATGAAGCAGCGTCGCGCACGGGCGGCTCCCTCCATCGGGGCGCCCGCTGCAATCGGCAGGAAGCCGGTCTGTCTATGGAGCCCCAAGTCGAATTTTGTTGCCGCGGCGCAACTCCGGTTCACGCCTGTCGTTGCGCCGAGTGTGCCCTGCACCTCACTGCCGCCGCGTGCCCAACGCAGATTCCATGAGAATTGCCCAGATATCACCGCTGATGGAGAGCGTTCCGCCCCGCCTGTACGGCGGCACCGAGCGCGTCGTGTCTTACCTCACCGAGGAACTGGTCCGGCAAGGGCATGAGGTCACTCTGTTCGCTTCCGGCGATTCAATTACCGAAGCGCGCCTGATCCCTTGCACCAAGCGTGCTCTCAGGCTCTGTGGTGTGGACGACACAGTCCCCTATCACCTGATCATGCTCGACCGGGTTGCCCGATCAGCCGACGGGTTCGACATCCTGCACTTCCACATCGATGCGCTGCACTACCCAGTGATCAGCCGGTTCGCAAGGCGCACGGTGACAACGTTGCACGGTCGTCTCGACCTGCCCGATCTCCACGCGCTGTATGCAGCATTCGACCATGTCCCGCTCGTGTCGATCTCTAACAGCCAGCGGCGGGCCATGCCGCCGGTCAACTGGGCCGGTTGCGTGCATCATGGGCTGCCCCGCGAGCTGCTCACACCCCGCCGCCGCAATCCAAACCGCGAGTCTTCCGGGTACGGGCATAGCGACGGCTATCTCGCCTTCCTCGGCCGCATCTCACCTGAGAAGCGAGCAGACCGAGCCATCGAGATCGCGGTGCGGACAGGCAGGGAGCTGCGCATCGCCGCCAAGATCGACAAGGTCGACCGCAACTACTGGCGCAATGAGATCGAGCCCCTGGTTAAGCGCCATCCCAACGTGCGCTATGTCGGTGAGATCGGCGAGGCCGACAAGGCCGACTTCCTTGGAACTGCTGCGGCCCTCTTGTTTCCGATCGACTGGGCCGAACCGTTCGGACTGACCATGATCGAGGCCATGGCGTGCGGCACCCCCGTTATCGCCTGGGACATCGCATCGGTTCCCGAAGTTGTCGACGACGAGGTCACCGGGTTCATTGTCGGCAGCATCAACGACGCCGTGGCGGCAGTGCGCCGCCTTCCTGGCCTGGACCGCCGCAGAATCCGGGCCGTGTTCGAGCGACGCTTCACCGCCCACCGCATGGCGCGCGACTACATCGCGATCTATCGCCGCCTGCTGGCAGATAATTGGTGGCCGCGCCCGATCAACGGCTCGCGGGCCGCCGACGACGCCATGCCATGACGGCGCCGAAGTGGTGGCAGCAGGCCGTGATCTACGAGATCGCCGCGGCTTCCTTTCAGGACAGCGACGGCGACGGTCGCGGCGATCTGTCCGGGTTGTTGCAGCGGCTGGATCATCTTGCCTGGCTTGGCGTCGACGCGCTTTGGCTGACGCCGGTGCAGCCGTCACCGTTTCGCGATTTCGGCTACGACATCAGCGACTTCTGCGCCATCGACCCATCTCTCGGGACGATAGAACAGTTCGACCAGCTCGTGACCGAGTTGCATCGCCGCGATATGCATCTGATTCTGGATTTCGTACCCAATCACACGGCGGCCGAGCATCCGTGGTTTGTCGAGAGCCGTGCCTCGCGCGCCAGCACCCGGCGCAACTGGTACGTGTGGGCCGACCCTGGTGAAGATGGTGGCCCGCCCAACAACTGGCTAAGCCGCTTCGGCGGCAGCGCCTGGGCATGGGACGACACGACTGGCCAGTATTATTACCACTCCTTTCTCGAGGAACAGCCTGATCTCAATTGGCGCAATCCGGCGGTGCGCGAGGCAATGGCCGACGTGCTGCGGTTCTGGCTGCGGCGCGGCGTCGACGGCTTCCGCGTCGATGCCAGTGCCGTGCTGATCGAGGACGATCTGCTGCGGGACGATCCGCCAGATCCGGATGCTGACGAGACACTGCCGCCGCCGCAGCGGCTGAGAAGGATCTTCACCGACGATCGGCGAGAGTCGCTGGAATGCCTGGAGGAGCTGCGGGCGGTCGTCGAGGAGTTCGACGACCGCATGCTGGCCGGAGAGGTGCAGGGCAAGGTCGACCGCATCGGGCATTTCTACGAGGGGAAGCGGCCGCGCTTCCACCTGCCCCTCAACTTCGCATTGCTCGACACGCCGTGGGATGCGCTCTCACTGCAGGCCAACATCGACGCCTACCTAAACTCCATTCCGGAGAATGCATGGCCATGCTGGGTGATCGGCGGCCACGACAAGCACCGGATTGCGAGCAAGATCGGGCAGACCGGTGCGCGGCTGATGGCCATGCTGGCTCTCACCTTGCGCGGCACGCCGTTCCTGTTTGCCGGGGACGAGCTGGGGATGGAACAGGCACCGGTTGTGGCCGGCCGTATCGACGACCCTTTCGAAAAGCTGGTGCCGGGCTATGGACTGAATCGAGACCCAGAGCGCGCGCCGATTCGCTGGGATGAGGGTCCACATGGCAGCTTCAGCATTGCCGAACCCTGGCTTCCGCAGGACGACCGGACGCGCAATGTCGCCAGTCTGAAGGGCGACGACCGCTCGATCCTGCACCTTTGTTGCAGCTTGATCGCACTGCGTAAACAGGAGCCGGCCCTGACGCAGGGGGATCAGGAGCCCCTTCGTGCCCGCAACGATATTCTCGCCTTTCGCCGACGCCACGGTGGCGAGTCGATCGTTGTGCTGCTCAATCTTTCGCGCGAGCCGAGGCGGTGGCTGGCGATGGAGTCTGGCAAGGTGCTGCTATCAAGCCATCTCGATCGCAAGACCGGCTTGCCTGTAGACCCTCCGCTCCTCTTGCGGGGGCAGGAAGGACTGATCATCAAGAGCGGACGCTGACCGATGAGCGATCCCAGTTGGTGGCGCCGCGGCGTGCTCTACGAAATCTATCCCCGGTCGTTCCAGGACAGCGACGGCGATGGGGTCGGCGACCTTCCCGGCATCCGCCGCCGACTGGACTACCTCTCCGACCTCGGGGTCGATGCGCTCTGGCTTTCGCCGTTCTTCCCCTCTCCCATGGCCGACTTCGGCTACGACATTGCGGACTATTGCGACGTCGATCCGCTGTTCGGCTCGCTGGCCGATTTCGATGCCTTGCTTACCGACGCCCACAGCCGGGGTCTGAAGGTGATCATCGACCTGGTGCCAAACCACACATCCGACCAGCATCCCTGGTTCCGCGAAAGCCGTTCGTCGCGAACCTCACCCAAGCGCGATTGGTACATCTGGCGGGACGCACAGCCGGGGGGCGGGCCTCCCAACAACTGGCTGAGCGAATTCGGAGGCGGCGCCTGGGAGTATGACGCGGCGACCGGCCAGTACTACTATCACGCCTTCCTCGCCTCGCAGCCCGACCTTAACTGGCGCAATCCCGAGGTGCGCGCCGCCATGCACGATGTGATGCGCTTCTGGCTGGAGCGTGGTGTCGACGGCTTTCGCGTCGATGTCATCTGGCACCTGATCAAGGATGCCGAGTTCCGCGACAATCCATCCAATCCCGATTATCGCCCTGGGCAGCCGCCGCATCGCGCGCTGGTGCCGCTCTATACGACCGATCGTCCCGAGATCCATGACGTCATCACCGAACTGCGCAGTGTCGTCGACGAGTTCCCCGACCGCCTGCTGATCGGCGAGATTTACCTGCCGCTCGAACGGCTGGTCTCCTACTATGGCCGCGACCTGCGGGGGCTGCATCTGCCGTTCAACTTCGCCCTGCTTGCCGCGCCGTGGAACGCCCGGCACCTAGCCACGCTTATCGAGACCTACGAAGCGCACCTGCCGCGCGATGGCTGGCCGAACTGGGTGCTCGGCAACCACGACCGGCCGCGCATCGCCTCTCGCGTCGGAGCGCGGCAAGCCCCCGTCGCTGCCATGCTGCTGCTTACCCTGCGGGGCACACCGACGATCTATTACGGCGACGAGATCGGCATGTTGCAGGCTAAGATCCCGCCGCACCGGATACGCGATCCGTTCGAGCTGAACGTGCCTGGCTTGGGAGTGGGCCGGGACGGCTGCCGCACGCCGATGCAGTGGGACGCGTCGGGCAAGGCCGGCTTCACGGAGGGCGAGCTGTGGCTGCCCCTCGCCGCCGAACAGCGCCATGTCACCGTCGAGAACCAGGAGGCCGACGGCACCTCACTCCTGGCTCTGCACCGTCGCCTGCTCCACCTGCGGCGAGCCCATCCCGCGCTGGCGATCGGTGACTATCGGCCCATGGCGGCCACTGGCGACCTGCTGCTGTATCAGCGCGTGCTGCGCAACGAACGTTTTCTCGTCGCTCTCAACTTCGGCGCCGATCCCATCGAGGCGAACTTTCCCAAAGACGAGGTACTGGGCGAGATCGTGCTGTCGACCCGGGGGGACCGCATAGGTGAAACGACAAGGAATGCGATTGCCTTGCGCGACAACGAGGGCTTGGTAATCGCTCTGGCGCCGGCACACTGACCGTCGACATGATCCTCGCAGGCTGCTTATGCATAGCGAAGTCGGAACGCGCTGAGAATCACATCGTCCAAGGCAACCCGGCGTCGACCAACGAGCTTTATGCCAGTGCGACAGCTAGCAGCGTCGCGTCAGCGACGGATCGACCAGGGACAAGGACGAGAGAATGACGATGATGTCCGGCAAGCGCCTCTTGTGCTGGCCGTTTGCTTTCGGTGGCATATTTGCTCGCGCGACAGGCGCGCAAGAAGGCTAAACCGCGATGAAGGCGCCGGCGCTTTGTGGTGCGGGCTTCTTGCTCATAAGCGCCACTGCAATGGCCCAAAGCGACAGCGAAGCGCTGCGGGCGTGTAATCTGCCTTCCGCGCCAGCGTTGCCTGGCGCGGCGGCCAAGCCGGTGCCGGCGCCCTCGCCAGATACGGCACCTTCTCTCCCCGTTCGACCTGCACCTGCTCCACCTGCACCTGCTGCGCCGCCCGCGCCTACTGCGGCCAGCGAATGGATAGTCAGCGAAACTCGGTCGCCCTTGGACTATTCTGCGGTAACAATTGCAACCGCTACGTTCGATACCGGAACGAATGGCGTCGTGCGGCTGTCCATTGAGTGCCGCGGCGGCCGTACCGAGATGGTGATCCGCCGTGCAACCGCGCTGCGCATGATCGAGGACCATACTGTGATTTACAGGATCAACGATGCGCCGCAAGCGATGGTGACGATCGGAACTTCGTCGTCGGGCAGCGGCATCGCATTGAAAGGTGATGCTGCGGGCTTTCTGCTTGCGCGGCCGGCTGAGGGCGTTATCACCTTCCGCGTTACTGACCGCCGGGGCCCTACACTCGAAGCACGATACGACCTGTCTTCCATCAAAACGATGGTCGACAGAATGGCCCGACCCTGCAACTGGCGACGCAAGTAGGAGACCGGAGGCAGACCGCTACCAGCCGCAGGCGGCACCGTTCCTTCTGGGCATCGACGCTTCCCCCCCAATACCGATGGGCGGCAAAGGTGGCAGCGATACCGAGGATCCCAAATTTTGCCGACATCGAGTTGCCCAACATTCCGGCTCTGCTCGAGCCGGCGCGGCGCTCACGGTTCCCAAGAAGAAGGTTGTGGCGGGCGCCCAGAACCCGGCGCTGCCGCCGTGGTGGCAGAACCTCACCGGCAACCCCCGCCCAGTAAATGCGCCCGGGGTGGCCCCTACCCAGCGCCCCACGCTGACGCCGGGCGGCGGACAGCCCGCCACGCCTGGCCCAGTGCAGCCCGGTCGTCGCTAGGGCCTTTTTCAGCCTCGTGGAGTCGTTTTCGCCTTGGGCGGTCCGCGCCCACGCTCCTGACTGGCCAAAACGCTCCAGTGAGTCTGATTTTGACTCCAGCGGGCGACCTGCGGGAGGGAGGCCCTGCCATTCGAGGAAGAAGCCCCGTCGACCGGCGCGTTACTTCCCGCGCCGCACGAGCCGATCGCTGGTGGCTTCGCCAAAGCGGCCCGCTCGGCCAAGCCCGGCCCTCGACCAGTCTCAACTCGTTAAGCAGGCTTTGATCTCAAGCGGTATTCAAGAGTGCGCGTCGGTCCCATCAACCGTCGATAGAGCTGCAAGCTCGGTGTCAGCAAGGACGATTTTTTTTGCCATTGGTGATGGGCTTTAGGGCTGCACGGAACGGGCGTCAGTCTTCGTTTGCACAGTATCGCCGATGGACAGGAAAAGGCCCGACCGGCCGACACAGGGCGGCATGGCCGGCGGGCTTTGACCTGCGCTTCCAGTGCAGATCAGAGCATGGCGGGGGATGCCTGCTCCAGTCCACCGAACTCCGGACGTGCAAGGGTAGTTGCCTCCGCTATTGATAATCTGAAACCAGACAAAGGCGCCGGTTATTTGCGGACGTTATGTTTCCCTCGGCAAGCGCAGGGCCAGGGCGTAGGCGCACGCTCTCTCTGGATCTCAGGCCCTAGCAAGCCCCGAAGCCGGCGGACGGGTCGGGCGCGAGAGGAAGATTTCGACTTTGTAGCCGGCTTCCCTGAGGTCAGCGGCCCTTACGGCAGCAGCTGCAGTCGTGGCGTACAGCTCGGCAACGCAGCCCAGACGCTCTGGGTGCGTCGCCCAGAGAGACCATTTGCCAAGAGTGCCTTCCGAAGCCATCACGCACGCATACATCAAGGGCGCCTGGGGCGATGTGCAATTTCGCACGGTGCCCGGGTTATTTGGGGCTAGACCTTCCCCTCCGCCAGCGCTCGGCCACGGCCGGTGAGCAGCACCAGGGCGCCGTCGTCCACCCGTCGGTCGACTAGGCCGGCCTACTCGGCATCGGTGACGGCCTTCTCGAGCCGCTGGCCCACGATGCCGGCTGCCCGGCCGATGCCATCGGCCCGGCGCCAGGCCCGCGGGCTGTGGCGGCTGACCTGGAATAGCCCGGCCACGAAGGATGCGGCGGAGGCAAGGCCATCGTCCTTAAGGGGCATGACGGCTTCTAGCCGAGCTGCCCTGGCAGTGTCCAGATCGCCGCTCCAAACCCGAAGCCTGAACTTCCCTCAGTAAGTTGTTGTAGCTCCGAGTAAAACCGACTTGTCGACACCCTGTGGAAAGCGGGAGTTGTCATCGCCAAGGATTATGCGCAAGCAGAGGACTTGGAAGTGCTCGGCCTGCGGCGGCGAGGTCCCGGACTTGCCCCATGCCGGTTCTTCGCCATCAGCTAAGCCACGTCGAGCGCCGGCCCTTCGCGGCCGACCGCACTCAGCCCGACGCGCCGTCAACCGAGAACGCACACCGGCGGCAATGCCAACGTCGGCACCACCACGTCTCTTTGCCGACCTGGAGCCGGCCGGCCTCGAGCTTGAGGTCACCTGCCAGAGGTGCGGGCAGCACGCCAGGACGGCCGACCCGGCGTTAAAAGCTGGCAAACCAAATGGATCAAGCCTTAGCGACGCCGTTATCGAGTATGTGGCCGCAGTAGCGGCACTTGATCGCGGCCTTTTGGATGGTCTCGGCGCACATGGGGCAAGGCTTCGTCATAGGACGGCCAAGCCAGTCAGTTTTCGGTTTCGCGGCGACCGGTGCCGGCGCACGGTCCTCGCTTGAGAGTGTCCATACCAGCGCGACGACCCATCCGACCACACTCCAGCCCAGGAACAGGTTGAGAGCAAAAATCGCGCCGCTGTTACGACGGCCGCGAGCAGCGGCCAGCATCCACGGCAGCATATAGAACACGGCCGCAACGATCAGGATGGCGAGGCTATCGTTCATGTGTCCCGATGATAGAAAGCGCGCCATAGTAGCGCCGGCAATGTAGCGGGGGAAGGCACGGTGATGCTAGCGCCCGACCGTCTCGCGCTTGCGACGAAATTCGTCGCAGCGCTCGTGGACGCTAGCCGCCGCAATCCGTCGTCGTGGCGGCGCGTCACGGCGATCGGCGCGGGCACCGGCATCCAGGGCGACGAGCTCGAGCAAATTGTCGCCGACGTTGTCGACGCTGGCCTCGTCGAGCAGCGGGCCGACGACCCCGGCCTCCTGACAAGCAAGGGGTAGGCGACAGGAGCTAAAAGCGGGGATGCATTCTATTGCTCGCCGAGCTTCAAGAAGGCGCCGAACTTGCTGTTCAATGTCTCGATTTGGGCCAGGAACCAACCAATTTCTTCGCCCTTCCTCTTTGCTGCCTCGGTGCGCTCCACTTGATTCGGCGAGTTGAGCATGGCCGTGTGGGTCATCAACGTAGCCGCATGATTGCGCAACTCCGCCAAATATTTTGCGATCCCATCATCGAAAAGGAAGTCGGCATTCACCGTGCCCAATGAAAAATTGCCAAGCTCTTCAAGGGAAACATTACCCTTCTCGACAATTGCAGAAAGGAGCCGTCGGACCGCGTCTAGAACCTTGTAACGATGCTCGAATAGGTCGAGCCGAAGCTTTGCCGCGGCATTCTTGCGCTGTTGATCGGCGAAGTAGAGACCCACGCCGCCAACGACCAGGGCCGTAAGAACTTGGCAAAAAGCCAACACGATAAGCCAAGGCGAACTGCTCATCGGTCAGCCGCCCTTGCCGAGCACTTTCATCGCGTCGGCGGCTTTCAGGCCGCCATCGGCGTTTGTCTCGGTCGCATTGAGGAAGCCGGATGGCACAACTGCAAAAATCGACCTCGTTGTCTCCAAAAGAACGGCGCTTCTCACGTCCTGATTGTCACCGGCCGCTTCGGTAAAAGCCTGGAATGTCTTGAGCGCATTGCCACGGTGCCGGTTGACGACCACCTGATGCCGCAGTGCCCGGTAGATGCCCCCGCACCAGAAAGCCCCCTAATCAAACCACCACCACCAACTTCGTTACCGTGTATTGGATTAGGTACGGCGTTGATGCTTCAATAGGTGGCTGCAACCACAACAGTGCCGCCACCGCAGCTATCATGCCGGCGCCAGCGAGCGCGGTCCCCGCTATCAGCCATTTTCCCGCTGAATTGCCCAGTGTATCCGCCTCGCCGAAGAAATCCTGCGTGAATACCGCAGCCCCCGCCTTGGCTGCGGCTGTCCTCGCCGCGGCAAGAGCGTCATCCAGCAGCTTCGCCTTGGCGTCGATCGACGCTTTGCCGTCATCGTAGAGTGCCTCGGCCTTGCCCACCGCACTCTCGATCAGCGCCAATTTTGCCTGGATATCGCCGCGGTGATACGCGAGGTACGGCAGCAAATTGAACGACACTCGCTGAAACCCGTCGACGGCACCCTTAAGACCGTCAACGAGACTGGCGGCCTGGTTCGACGGGTTTTCGGTCGCGATGCCAAACTTGTCGATCGCCTGCATCTGCTGCACGACCGCCCGAGCGTTGTCCCGCAGGCTAGTGACGTCCTGGTCCGGAAGGATATCAACCGGCAGCGTCGAGAATGCTTCGAACAAAAATGTCGCCGTCTGAAGGCTGGCCTTCGCCCCCTCAAAGTTGATGCGGCCCCATTCCTCGGGTCTCGCAATCAGACGGCTGATGTTTATGTCGAGGCCCTGTCTACAAGCTGCTTTCAACTCATCGACGACCGTCGCACTTGCCATTGGAAATCCTCCCCCGCAGTGGTTCCCCTGTGGTTCCCCGTCGCGCCTTTTTTGAGACTCGCTCCCCTAAAACCACCAAGATGTGGCGCGCCCGGCTGGATTCGAACCAGCGACCTACCGCTTAGAAGGCGGTTGCTCTAATCCCCTGAGCTACGGGCGCAAACCCAATGGGTCGCGGCGACAATAACACGGATTACAGCCGGCTATTTGACCGCGCGCGTGCGCCCGGCCATAGCAGATCGTCGCGTCTTTTCAGGTAGGTTTGATGCTCGCTTCGAATTTTAGACCTCTGCAGCCCATCCCCGGAGAAGAACCGGGCGACAAGCCTCTCTCGCTGCTTGCCAAGATGCGGGGCGATACGGCCTTCCCGAAGCACGTCCTCAGATACTTCAAGGATTACCCTGCCCGCTCCTTCATCAGCGACGAATCGCGGGCGATCCTGTACTCGCTGATCCGGACCCTGCGGCCCGAGGTCGTGGTCGAGGTCGGCACCCTGTTCGGCGGCACGACCGAGGTCCTGGCCCGCGCGGTATGGCGCAATGGCAGCGGCGTGGTCCATACCACCGACCCATTCGGCGGCGACCGCTGTCCGGCTATTTTCGCCGCGTGGCCGGCCGAGCTCCAGAAGGTCGTCCAGTTCCACCCGCTGATGTCGATGGATTTCTTCCTCGAGCTGGAGCGCCGTGGGCTCCTGATCGACCTCGCCCTGGTCGACGGCAACCACGACTACGAATTCGCGCTGTTCGACCTCTTGATGACAGCACGGCGCCTGCGGCCCGGCGGCATCGTCCTCCTCGACAATGTCGACCAGTCCGGCCCCTTCCACGCGGCACGCGATTTCCTCGCCAAGCATCCTGGCTGGATCGAAATGGGCAACGGCATCGCCTCGTACGATCCATCCAGGCCCTTCGAGCCGGAGCGTTCCTCGGCCGCCAGAACGACCTTTCTCATGCTTCGATCGCCGCCCTTCCTGTCGATCTCGGAGGCGCCGATGTCGTGGGGCCAGGCGGCGGCGACCGGACCCTCATTGGCCGGTTTCGCGCTCGACCTGCCCGCGCAGGTCACCAGCGGAACGCTCCACTACCTGGTGACCTTCCGAAGCTTCTCGGTGCACTCCAACGACATCGCCGAGGGCAAGACCCGCGGCAGCGTGCGTCTCGATCTGCGCGGCGATGCGTCGGTGGCGGAGCACCGCTTCGAGCAGCCCTCGCGGCCCGAAGTGGCGGAGCCGGACAAATTCACCTTCGAGATCGACGTCTCCTGGCAGGCCGATCCGGGAGCGCCGCCGCTGTCCCTGGCCGAAGTACCCCGGCCGCTCGCCGGGCTGTGAGGATCAAATGACCGACCAAGCAACGCTGGCCAAGGTTGGCCAGACGATCTGGGGCGCGAGCTGGCAAGCCCCGATGGCCGCTGCCCTGAAGCAGCAGCCGCGCACCATCGAGGACTGGAGCACGGGCCGCCTCCCCATCCCTCTGGAGATGTGGAAAGAGCTACGCGAGGCAGCGCGCCAGCAGTACCTCAAGCTCGCCGATCTCGACGCGGAGATCGTGCGCGCCTTCGACGACGCCTACCAACGCGCCATGGCGGGCAAACGCTAGCACGTGGCCGACGCTCAGTGCGTCCAGCGGCCGATGCGGTTGTAGGCGAAGTTGTCGGCGTAGGCCTTGGGCCGGACGTGCCGGGCATGCGGCACCTCGACGCTGTAGCGCCACCCTTCCTTCTTGGCGTAGGCCGTCGCCTCCTCCAAGGTAGCGAAGTAGAGCTTCACCTGCTGCATGGTGTCGCGCGAGCTGGTCCAGCCCATCAGCGGGTCGATCTCCTTGGGTGCCGGCTCGCTCTCGAGCAGCCATTCCAGGGTGTTGCGCTGGCCTGATTGCATCGCCGTCTTGGCCGGCTTGTAGATGCGAACCTGCATGAACGTCGAGACTCCCCCCAAAGAAACCTGGGCACGGCAGCGGCGTGGTCGGGGCGGCCGGATTTGAACCGACGACCTTCTGCGCCCAAGGCAGACGCGCTACCAGACTGCGCTACGCCCCGCCGCAATGATCCTCAGGCGCGGGCTTTCTACCAGCGACCGGGACCGCTCGAAAGCGCAATTTCCGGGTGGTACTGTGGGGTCATGTTCGACCAGACACCCGAACAGGGCCGGCCCGGCCGTGCGCCCTCGATCAACGTCCTGGGCGGCGCCCTGCAGCCCTGCTCGCTCGATCCCGTCACCGGGTTTTATCGCGACGGCTGCTGCAACACCGGCCGCGAGGACCTCGGCCTGCACACGGTCTGTGTGATGCTGACAGCGGAGTTCCTGGCCTTCTCCAAGGCCCAGGGCAACGATCTGTCGACGCCCATGCCGCAATACGGCTTCGCCGGGCTGAAGCCGGGCGACCGCTGGTGCCTGTGCGCCAGCCGCTGGAAGGAGGCGATGGATGCCGGCGCCGCCCCGCAGGTCGTGCTCGAGGCGACGCATGCCGTGACCCTGCACGTCGTATCGCTCGACGACCTCAAGAAGTACGCCGTCAGGCTTCAATGAACTGGTAGCCGGTGCGGATGCGGCCATCGCCGCCCAGCACCAGGAAATCGAAGCCGACCGAGATCACCGCGCCGCCGCCCGCCGGCAGCATCTCCCAGCGCAGCTTGACGGTGTCGTGATGGCCGTCGACGCTGCCCTGCAGGCGAAAGACATTGCCCTTCTCCTTCACCCACTTGTCGTAGGCGTCGGTCACGCGCTTTTCGATGCCGCCATGACCCACGGCCTCGAGCGTGCGCGCAAGATGATGGGCGTCTTCCTGCCACAGTGTGCGGATGAGCTGCCGACGTTTGCCGACGTCGGGCTCGTTCCACACGGCGATGTAGTCCTGGACGAAGGCTTGGATGTCGCTCATGGACGGAACATGGCGTGATGCCCGGGCGTGGTCGATGACGTGCAAGGTAATCGAGGTGTAGCGATGAAGAGTTGGCCAAAGATCGACGGCGCGCTCGCCGACTATGTCGACGGCAATTGGCTGCGCGACAGCCCGCTCAAGTGCCGGCTGCGCGAGGAAACCGCGAAGATGCCGGGCGCCGGCATGCAGATTTCGGCGCACCAGGGCCAGCAGGTCGGCCTGCTGGCCCGCGCCGTCGGAGCGCGCCGTGCGGTCGAGGTCGGCACCTTCACCGGATACTCCGCGCTCTGCATCGCCGAGGCCTTGCCCGACGACGGCAAGCTCTGGTGCTGCGACGTCAGCGAACAATGGACCAGGGTCGGCAAACGCTATTGGAAGGAGGCCGGGCTGGCGAGCCGCATCGAGCTCACCGTCGCCCCTGCCCTCAAGACGCTCGACTGGCTGCTGGCCCAGGGTCTCGCCGGCCAGATCGACCTCGCCTTCATCGACGCCGACAAGACGAACTACGACGCTTACTACGAGCGCTGCCTGAAACTGGTGCGCCGTGGCGGGCTGCTGCTGATCGACAACGTGATCTGGGGCGGCTCGGTCGCCAACCTCGCCGACAAGAACGCCGACACCGAGGCGATCCGTGCGCTCAACGCCAAGCTCCGGAAGGACGAGCGCGTCGACCTGACGTTGTTTGCCGTGGGTGACGGCATGACGTGCGCGTTGAAGCGTTAAGCGTTGCCGAAGATCGCGTGCTTGACCTTGTCGCCCGGCTTGATGCCGAGGAGACGCGCGCTGCCGCCGTTGATCTCGAGCACGGCGCGCACCGGGAACTGGCTGGGGATGGCGTCGGTCGACAAGGGCGTGGCGTTGGCGTGGATGTGCTTGATCGTGCCGTCACCGGCGATGAACACCATGTCGAGCGGGATCAACGTGTTCTTCATCCAGAAGCTGACCGGCGCGTCCTGGTAGAAGTCGAACAGCATGCCGTCGTAGGGGCCAAGCTTCTCGCGATACATCAGTCCGCGTCCACGTTCGGCTTCGTTCAGCGCCAGCTCGACGTCGAACTTGATCTCGCGCGCCGCAGTCACCACCACCAGCGATGACTTCTTGAAGGTGATCTCGGCGCTTTGCGCCAGCGCACGGCCCGCCATCAGGACAGCGGGCGCCGCGAGCAGGAGACGGCGCCCCAGGGAGAGCTGGGCGAGCCGCGTTCCGGAATGAAGGGATGCCATGGCCATGGAATAACGGGTGCACGGCGATTTCGTCAAACTCAAGACACTTGCGTGACAGTCCACGCCTTTCCATAGTGCACGGGTTCACCGGGGGGAGCCCACTCTGGGCTGAGAGGTTCGCAAGGACGACCCCGGCAACCTGATCCGGTTAGTACCGGCGTAGGGACTGGTGACGCACTTGTCGGCTGCTCCTCCCCTTCTCGTGCGTGATGCGCGTATCGCCTTCGGCGAACGACTGGTTGCGCGCGATCTCACGCTGGAATTCCCGGCCGGCCGCACGACCTGCCTGCTCGGCCGCTCCGGAGTCGGCAAGACCTCCCTGCTGCGCTGGCTGGCCGGCCTGCTGCCGGACGCCCCACGATCGCCGTCCGTCGCCTACATGGCGCAGTCCGACCTGCTGCTGCCCTGGCTTTCGGTCCTCGACAATGTCTTGCTGGGTTATCGCCTGCGTGGCGATCGCACAGCTTTGGCCGCCGCCGAAGGACGCGCCCGCGCCCTGCTCGGAGAAGTCGGCCTTGCCGACCGGGTCGACGATCGTCCGGATCGGTTGTCCGGCGGCATGCGCCAGCGCGCGGCGCTCGCCCGCACGCTGTGCGAGGACCGACCGGTCGTGCTGATGGACGAACCGTTCGCCCATCTCGATGCCGTGACGCGGCTGGAGTTGCAGGACCTCGCGGCGCGCCTGCTCGCCGGCCGCACCGCCGTGCTGGTCACCCACGATCCGCTCGAAGCACTGCGTGTCGGCCATCAGATCCGCGTCCTGTCCGGCACGCCGTTCATCGTCGCTCCGCCAATCGAACCCACGGGAACGGTGCCGCGCGATCCGGCCGATCCCAATCTGCTCGGCCTGCACGCGCGCCTCGTCGCCGAGTTGCGAGGCCTCGCGCCATGAGGCCGTTGATCACCGCCATCGGCCTGCTGCTGGGCTGGGAAGTCCTGGTTTGGGCGACCGGCGTGCCGTCCTACATCCTGCCGCCGCCCTCGCGCGTGCTCGCGGTGCTGGTCGAACGGTCCGATCTCTTGATCGCCGAGGCTGCCTGGACCGCCACCGAGATGATCTTCGGGCTGCTGCTCGGCCTGATCCTTGGCGGCGCCCTCGCCATCATCTTCGCCGCCTCCGCCGGCTGGCGGCGCTGGGCGCTGCCGCTGGTCATCGTCTCTCAGGCAATCCCGGTGATCGCCATTGCGCCGCTGCTGGTGCTCTGGCTGGGCTACGGCATGGCCTCCAAGGTCGTGATGGCGGCGCTTGTGATCTTCTTCCCGGTCGTCAGCGCCCTCTATGACGGATTGCGGCGCACCAATGAGGGCTGGCTCGACCTCGCCCGCACCATGGATGCGAGCCCTCGTGCCGTCCTGCTGCAGATCCGGCTGCCGGCCGCCCTGCCCGCCTTCGCCTCGGGCGCACGCATCGCCGCCGCCGTGGCGCCGATCGGCGCGGTGATCGGCGAATGGGTCGGCGCTAGCGCCGGCCTCGGCTACCTGATGACGGTTTCACTGGCGCGCGGCCAGACCCCGCTCGCCTTTGCCGCTCTTGTCGTGCTCTGCCTGCTCGGCCTCGCACTCTACTACGCGACCGACTGGGCGGCGCGCGTGTTGGTACCCTGGCAATCGCAAGGAGAATGACGATGCGACTTCTTATTCGGCTGATCGCCGCAGCCGCGCTGGTGAGCCTGATGGCGGGTGGGGCGCTGCCCGCGGCGGCACAGGGCAAGGTCCGCCTGCTGCTCGACTGGTTCGTCAATCCCGATCACGCCGCGCTGGTGATCGCCAAGCAGCGCGGCATCTTCACCAAACACGGCCTCGACGTCGAGCTGATCGCGCCGGCCGATCCCAATGCGCCGCCCAAGCTGGTGGCGGCGGGACAGGCCGAGTACGCCCTGTCCTACCAGCCGACGCTGCAGATGCTGGCGGCCGAAGGACTGCCGCTGGTGCGTGTCGGCGTGCTGGTCGCGCAGCCGCTCAACTCCCTGGTGGCGCTCGAGGACGGGCCGGTGAAGTCGATCGCCGACTTCAAGGGCCGCAAGATCGGCTACTCGATCGCGGGCTTCGAGGAGGCGCTGCTGGGCGCCATCCTCGAGAAGGCCGGGCTGACCCTGAAGGACGTCACCCTGATCAACGTCAACTTCGCGCTGACCACGGCGCTGATGAGCAAGCAGGTCGACGGCGTGATCGGAGCCTTCCGCAATTTCGAGCTGAACGACCTCGCCCTGCACAAGGCCAAGGGCCGCTTGTGGGAGGTCGAGAAAAATGGCGTGCCGACCTATGACGAACTGATCCTGGTCGCCAAGCGCGAGACGGTCGACGTCGCCCGCACCAAGAAGCTTTTGGCCGCCATCGCCGAGGCGACGACCTGGCTCAGGGCCAACCCGGACGAGGCGTGGGGTATCTTCTCGAAGTCGGGCAAGGAGCTCGACAGCGAGCTGAACAAGCTCGCCTGGAATGACACGCTGCCCCTGCTGGCCGCTGACCCAACCGCGCTCGATCGCGCGCGTTACACGGCGTTCGCCGACTTCCTGGTGAAGCGCGGGCTGATCAAGCAGGCGCCGCCGCTCGACAGCTATTTACGGGAGATCAAGTAGCCTCTTCGTCTTCCGGACCGCACGCGTCCTCGCGCGCCAATGATCATGAGCGCGCGAGGACGCGCGCGGTCCGGAAAATCATGAGTTGATCAAGCCGACCGGATCTCGACGACCTGCAGGCCCTTCTGGCCCTCGGCGATGCGGATCATCACCTTCTGGCCGGGCGCGAGCGACTCCATCCCGTGGCGGCGCAGCACTGCCGCGTGCACGAAGATGTCGCCTTCGGCGGCTTCGCGCGTGACGAAGCCGTAGCCGCGTTCGTTGTTGTACCATTTCACCAGCGCGGCGATGTAATCGCCCATGGCGATGCCATCGGGTATCGGCGGCGGTTTCGGTGCCGTCGCCACCGCCGTCGACGAATCGACGTCGAGCACCTTCATGACCTGCCAGCCTTTGGGGCCGCGCACGCCAGCGCAAGTCACAGTCGCCCCCGGCTTGAGATCTTCATGCCCGGCTTGGCGCAGTGTTGTTACATGCAGGAACGCGTCGCTGTTATCGGCGTCGAGGGCTAAGAACCCATATCCCTTGACGGCGTTGAACCACTTGACCTTACCACGCAGCTCAACCGTACCGACGTCCCCGCCCGTCTCTCCCTGTTGGGTCGTCATTTCAACGATCCCATGTTGTTATTCAGAAATCCTATCACCCAAAGCCGGCTGTGCAACAGTTCTTGTAACGAACTGTCCGGATTGGTTAGACGACATTGGCACTGCAATCAGGGGAGCGTTTGATGTTTCGGGCAGACTTGTTCAAGGGAAAGCGCTTCCTCGTCACCGGCGGCGGCACCGGGCTGGGCCGCATCATGATGGAGAAGTTCGTCGAGCTGGGTGCTGACTGCGTGATCTGCGGCCGTCGCGGCGGCGTGCTGGAGGAGACCGCGAAGGAGGTCATGGCCAAGTACCCCGGCCGGCGGGTTGAGACCCATGCAGTGGATATCCGGGTGGCTACGGCGGTCGAGGAGATGGTCGACCGCATCGGGGCGGCCGGCCCGCTGGACGGATTGGTCAATAATGCTGCCGGAAACTTCATTTCCCAGACCAAGGATCTCAGCCCCCGGGCCTTCGACGCCATCGCCAACATCGTGCTGCACGGTACGTTCTACACCACCAATGCCTGCGGCAAGCGATGGATCGCCGAGAAGCGCAAGGCGAGCGTGCTCAGCATCCTGACGACCTGGGTGTGGACCGGCAGCCCGTTCGTCGTGCCCTCGGCCATGTCCAAGGCGGGCGTCGCCGTGATGACCCAGGGCCTCGCCGTCGAATGGGGTCGCCACGGCATCCGCTTGAACGCCATCGCCCCCGGCCCTTTCCCGACTGAAGGCGCATGGGCGCGGCTCAACCCGACGAAGGAAGGCGACGACGACCGCTACAAGGCGCGCAATCCGCTGGGCCGCGTCGGCCGTCCGGCCGAGCTTGCCAACATGGCAGCGTTCCTGATGAGCGACGAGGTCGAGTACATCAACGGCGAGGTCATCGCCATCGACGGCGCCATGGGCATCATGGGCAACGGCACGTTCTCCAACATGATGGCCTACAGCGACGATGACTGGCGCCGCATCCGCGAGCAGATCCAGTCGGCCAACGCCGCCGATCGCGCGAAGCGGAGTTAGGCTGGGGGCGCGCGACTCCAGTCGCGCGTCTTTGTCGAGGCGGGCGATGATCGCGCCACTGGAGTGGCGCGCGCCCAGCTAAGAAAGCGCCGCTGTCAGCGTCTTGTGGAAGTGGACGATGGCGCTCTCGTAGTGGCCGAAGGTGAAGGCGTCGTTGGCGCGGCTGCCGAGGCCGCGCTGGATCGCCTGCACCACGGCGCGGTCCTCCTGCAGGCCGGTGTTGCCGACGAAGTCGGCGTCGCGCCTGGCCTCGGTCAGAGCGGCGGGGTCGTCGCCGCCGTCGTTGGTCAGCGTGTAGGTGATCTGCCGCGTGCGATCGACGCCAAGCGGCTCCAGGATCACCACGTTGGTGTGGCGCGACAGCACCGTGATCAGCACATTGGGGAACAGGTGATAGACGTAGGTCAGCAGCCCCTCGACCCGGCGTTCGGCCGGCGGCACCTTGGCAAGCTTCTTGATGCGCTGGAACGGATAGGTGACGCGGCTGTGGCGGCCGAACAAATCGATCACGTTCAGATTGTCGAAGCCGTAGGGCAGGAAGCTCTCGGGATGCGTCGACTTGATGTGATAGCCCTCGATGAAGCCTTCCAGCAAAATCTTCCAGTTGACCTCGAACTCGCGCTCGGCGGTCGCGAACAGGCGCTGCTCGGGTGAGATCAGCCTGTCCAGACCGCCCAGTGAATCGTCGGCCAGCGCCGGCTCGTCCTGGGTGACGAACACCAGGCCGAAGCGCTCGCTCGCCGTCATCGGCACCAGCGGATGTGCCTCCTTGTCGAAGCCGGGGAAGCCCGCCTCGTGCGGGATGTGGCGCAGATGGCCTTCCAGATTGTAGGTCCAGCCGTGGTAGCGGCAGACGAAGGCGCGCGTGCAGCCCGAATCGCTCGCCACCTGCATGCCGCGATGACGGCAGGCGTTGCGGAAGGCGCGCACCTTGCCGTCGGCGCCACGCACCACGACGGTCGGCGTGCCCGCCGCGTCGCGCGCGATGTAGGAGCCGATCTCGGGCAGTGCCGCCGCCGGGCAGAACGGCGTCGGCGAACGCCGCAGCACGCGCTCGATCTCGGCAGCCAGCCGTTCCTTCGACTGGTAGTTGGCGACCGGCTCGCGCCAGACCTCCTCGCCGACGTCGGTCGTGCCGTTGGCGATATGGTCGAGGACGCGCTGCGCCACCGACTGGTCATCCATGGCTGTTTTCATCCCTGAAGCATACGCCTGCCCGGCCGGGTGACGGAAGAAACCGCGCCGCCCTGGGATGAATCGCGTTCAACCGTCTTTTGAAAGCTCGCTGCGCAGCCAGCGCTTGAAGACACGCAGCGCGGGATTGCCGGTCTCCTGCGTACGATGCACCAGCCAGTAGCCGCCCGTGGGATGGCTCATCGGGACGGGACGGCAGACCGTGCCGAGACGTTCACGCTCGGCGAACAGCGGCGCCAGCCCGAGCGCCACGCCGGCGCCGCTCTCGGCGAGTTGCAGCGCCGATTCGAAGCTGTCGACCCAGATCGCCTGCTTCACCTTGGCCGCGCTCACCCCGGCCTGGCGCAGCCACATCGGCCAGGCGAGCGGAAAGGACACGACATGGATCATCGGTGCCCGCGCGATGTCCGACGGCTGCCGCAGCCTAAGCTGCCGGACCAGCGCCGGTGTCGCCACCGGCGTCACATGCAGGTCCATGAGATGCTGCGCAACCAGGCCCGGCCAGTTGCCGTCGCCGGCGCGTATGCCGGCATCGAACGGTTCGTTCTCGAGGTCGAGCAGCCGGTTGGAGTTCTCGATCGACAGCTCGATCTCGGGATGGTTCGCCATGAAGCCGGCGATGCGCGGGATCAGCCAGGCCGTGACGAAGGTCGAGGAGATGCTGAGCCGCAGCCGGCGACTGGCCTCGCTGCCGGCGAGCGGCGTCGTGGCCCGCATCAGCTCGCCGAACGCGCGCCCCGTCGCAATCGCCAGTCGACGGCCTGTCGGCGTCACCTCGACCGTGCGATGCGCCCGGCTGAACAACGTGTCGCCCATCGCCTTCTCGAGATTGCGGATGCGATGGCTGATGGCCGACGGCGTGATGTGCAGCGCTTCAGCGGCATCCTTGAAGCTGCCCAGCCGCACCGCCGCATCGAATGCCTGAAGCGAGAGCAACAACGCCGGTCTCATTCTTGTCGCGGCGGGCATCGGCTCGGCCGCCCGCAGGAGCCGGGGCGGCGAGACGGCAGCGGAGCGAGCAGCCATGGCCGGATTGTGCCCGCCGCCGCATGGCCTGTCACGGCAACGACGCCGATCGATGAAGGCCGTTCAACGATCGGCCCGTCCAATTCATTTGTCGTCTGCGGGCGCGCGACACGATCATCGTGCCATGCCCGATCTTCCGACAGTCCGTTGCGACGTCGATGGCCCGGTGATGATCGTCACGATCGACCGCCCCGCTTCGATGCCGATGCCTCGCAGCACGTCGCGATCCTGACCGGCGCCGGCGGCACGTTCTGCGCCGGCTACGACCTCAAGCAGACGGCGGCCGGCCATCGCGGCCATCGCCTGGAAAGCGGCGACGGTCTGATGGGACCGACGCGGCTCATGCTCGGCAAGCCGGTGATCGCCGCGGTCGAAGGCCATGCGGTCGCGGGCGGACTGGAGCTGGCGCTGTGGTGCGACCTGCGGGTGGCGGCACGCGATGCGACGTTCGGCGTGTACTGCCGGCGCTTCGGCGCGCCGCTCATGGATCTCGGCACCATCCGCCTGCCCCGCCTGATCGGCCAGAGCCGGGCGATGGACATGATCCTCACAGGCCGCGGCGTGTCGGGCGAGGAAGCCGAGCGGATCGGTCTCGCCAACCGCTCGCCGAGCCCGGCCAGACGCTCGCCGAATCGCTGCGCCTTGCGCACGAACTTGCACGCCTGCCGCAAGCCGCCCTGCGCAACGATCGGCGCTCGGCGATCGAGCAGTGGTCCCCTCGACTGGAACGAGGCGACCCTGAATGAATTCCGGTCGGGTATCGCCACCGTCGAAACCGGCGAGACCGAAGCCGGGGCGCGGCGCTTCGCGGCCGACGTCGGCCGCCATGGAAAACCCGTATAGCGGCCACGATCGCCGCGTGTGTTGCACGAAAGACACACGCGGGCACGATTGATACGAAGGCCTGGCGAACATGGCCAGCGCCAGCCGCAATTGAGCCAAAGTGTAGTGGTCATTTCGGACACTCACTTGGTTCAGCCCGGGTTCCCGAGATCTGTTGTGCGATTAGCCGCTAAGACAGTTCCTTTTACCGTCGATCATCTGCCGCGCCGGCGGTTCTTGTCGTATGGCGTCGTTGGCGCCAGCGCCCTGCTGCTGCCGGCCAGCAACATCTCCGCCCAGACCATCGAGGGACGTCATTGGCAAGGCGCGACGGCGATCACCCGCCAGCCCGAGCACGTCGTCGCCGGCACGGTCGCCGAATGGCGCAGCCTGTGGGGACGCGTCGGCAGCCCCGCACCCGACGTGTTCGAGCCCGGCCGCATGAATGCCGTCGGCATCTTCCTCGGCCGCCGCAACGGCGAGGGCTACTCGGTCAACGTCCTGTCGACCAGCCGCCGGCGCGACCGCATCGTCGTCGTCTTCGAAGAGCGCATGCCGGCCGAGTTCATGATGGCCCAGCGCATGCCCGCCCCCGCCGCGCCGCGGCCGGTCGCCCAAGCGCCCAGCCCCAGCGCCAACAGCTTCGCCGGTGGCGCCGGCGCAGGCTTCGCGCCGTCCGGCACGGGCGCCAATCTCGCGTCTCCCCCGCCGCCCGCCACCCGTCCGGTCGCGCAACCGACCTCGCCTTGGGCGATCATCCTGATCCCGCGCGCCGACCTGCCGATCTCCGTCGAGCAGCGGCTGTTTCGGTAACTGGGAGCGTGGGCCTCCGGCCCGCTCATCATCATGATTAGGACCGCGGGCGTCCCGCCCGCTCATGATTCATGGGCGGGCGGGACGCCCGCGGTCCGGATATGAGCGGACCTGGAGGTCCGCGCTCCAATCAATGCGAGTGCCGGGGTACGCCCTTGGTCTCGACGATCCTCTGATAGTTGACCGCGAAGTCGAGGCAGGCGCCGCTGGCGAGCTGGCCGACGAACTTGCGCTGCAGCTCCTGCCACGGCGTCTGGCTCTCCTTGACGTGCGGCTTCCACGCCGCCTTGCGCTCGGCGAGCTCCTTCTCCGGGATCAGGATGTCGGCGCGCCGCTTGCCGATGTCGACGCGCACCTTGTCTCCCGTCTTGAGCAGCGCCAGGCCGCCGCCGACAGCGGCTTCCGGCGAGGCGTTGAGGATCGACGGGCTGGCCGACGTGCCGCTCTGCCGGCCGTCGCCGACGCAGGGCAGCAGCAGCACGCCGCCCTTCACCAGCCGGTCGGGCGGCAGCATGTTCACCACCTCGGCGGCGCCGGGATAGCCCACGGGGCCGACGTTGCGGATGAACAGGATGCTGTTCTCGTCGATCGGCAGGGCCGGATCGTTGATACGATGGTGATAGTCCTCGGGCCCTTCGAACACGATCGCCGTGCCTTCGAAGGCGTTGGGATCGCCTTTGCGCTCGAGGTACTTCTTGCGGAACTCGTCGGTGATCACCGAGGTCTTCATGATCGCCGAGTCGAACAGGTTGCCCGACAGTACGGCGAAGCCCGCCTGCCCCAGCATCGGCTTGTCGTAGCTCTTGATGACGTCGCCGTCGGCCGGCTTCGCCGTGGCGACGTTCTCCGCTATGGTCTTGCCGGTCACGGTGAGCGCATCGCCGTGGCCTTTCTTCTTCTTGAGGAGCTCGGCCATCACCGTCGGCACGCCGCCGGCACGATGGAATGCCTCGCCGAGATACTGGCCGGCCGGCATGCAGTTCACCAACAGCGGAACGTCGTAGCCGACCTTGTCCCAGTCGGCGTTGTCGAGCTTCACGCCGATATGGCGGGCGATGGCGTTGACGTGCGGCGGGCAGTTGGTCGACGCGCCGAGCGCGCTCGCCGCCACGATGGCGTTCTCGAAGGCCTTGCGTGTCAGGATGTCGGACGGCTTCAGGTCCTCCCACACCATGTCGACGATGCGCTTGCCGGTCTCGTAGGCCATCTGGCCGCGCTCGCGATACGGCCCGGGGATGGCGGCGCAGCCGGTCAGCGACAGGCCGAGCGCCTCGGCCATGCTGTTCATCGACAGCGCCGTGCCCATGGTGTTGCAGTGCCCGACGCTCGGCGCGCTCGACGCCACCATCTCGAGGAACTGCTTCAGGTCGATGCGGCCCGCCGCCAGCTCCTGACGCGCATACCAGACAACGGTGCCCGAGCCCGCCAGGCCGCCGGCGTAATGGCCATCGAGCATCGGCCCCCCCGAGAGCACGATGGAGGGGAGGTTGACCGTGCAGGCGCCCATGATCATGGCAGGCGTGGTCTTGTCGCAGCCCGTGGTCAGCACGACGCCGTCGAAGAAATAGCCGTACAGGCTCTCGACCAGGCTGAGATAGGCAAGGTTGCGGTCGAGCGCCGCCGTCGGCCGCTTGCCCGTCTCCTGGATGGGATGGACCGGGAACTCGATCGGGATGCCGCCGGCATCGCGGATGCCGTCGCGCACGCGCTCGGCCAGCTGCAGGTGATGGCGGTTGCAGGGCGAGAGATCGCTGCCGGTCTGGGCGATGCCGATGATCGGCCGATTGCTGTGCAGCTCGGCCAGCGTCAGTCCGAAGTTCAGGTAGCGCTCGAGATAGAGCGCCGCCATCGTCGGATCGCCCGGCGCATCGAACCAGTCCCGGCTGCGCAGGCGGCGTTCCTTGCCGTTGGCGCCCTTCTTGTCGGCCATCCTCTTTCCTCCAGATTTGGTTGGCAGGAGACTAGCGCCGCGCCGCGCACGCTGTCACCCCGAGCTAGGCCGTCGCACGTTCCATCGCGACCTCTTCCTGCAGGCTCGCGACGTCCCGATAGATCGACGCTGCGGCGATCGTCTTCCCGCCGAGCCTGTAGCGCACCAGGCAGTCCCGGCCGGCGATGTCGCCGTCGACTGAAAGTTCGTCCCATTTCTCGGCGTGGCCGACATAGTTGATCGGCACGTCGTAGTGCTGGCTCCAGAAGAACGGCACAGCGTCGAACTTCTGGCGCAGGCCGAGCATATTCAGAGCCGCCACCTGCCCCTGGCGCTCGGCGACCACCCAATGTTCCACACGGATCGCCTGCCCGCTGTGCGGGTCGGGCCAGCGCGCGATGTCGCCCGCGGCGTATATATCCGGCGCGCTGGCTGCCAGGAAGGCGTCGACGGCCAGGCCTCGATCGACCTTGAGCCCGGCCTTCTCCACCAGCTCCAGGCGCGGCCGCACGCCGACGCCCACGACCACGAGATCCGCCTCCAGCGTGCCGCCGCTCTTCAGCGTGGCCTTGTTGCCGGCAAGGCCGGCCACAGTGTCCTCGAGATGGAAGATGACGCCGTGTTCCTCGTGCAGGGCGCGCACGAAGTCGCCCATCCCTGCGCCCAGGATGCGTTCCATCGGACGGTTCTCCGGCGCCACGACGTGGACTTCGATGCCGCGGTGGCGCAGCGATGCCGCGACCTCCAGCCCGATGAAGCTCGCGCCGATCACCAGAGCGCGCTTGGCCGACTTGGCCTGCTCGATGATCGCGCGGCTGTCGGCCAGGCTGCGCAGCGTGTGGAGCTGGAACGGAGCCGCGCCCGGGATCGGCAGGCGCACCGGCTCCGCACCGGTCGCCAGGAGCAGCCGGTCGTAGGCGACCTTGCTGCCGTCCGACAGCACCACCTCGTGCGCCCGGGCATCGATCCCCGCGACATTGGCTTTCAGGCGCAGGTCGATACCGTTGTCCGAGTAGAAGTCGTCGCCGCGCAACGGCACCCATTCTTCGGGCGCGTTGCCCGCAAGGTAGTCCTTGGACAGGTTCGGCCGATCGACGGGCGCGGCATCGTCGTTGCTCAGCATGACGATGCTGCCTTTGTAATGCTCGCGCCGCAGCATCTCCGCAGCCGCGAAGCCGGCGGCGCCGCCGCCCACGATCACGACCTTGTCCGGCGCCTTGCCGCTCACCTTGGGGGCTGGTTTCGCCGCAGCCGGACGCTTCTCCTTGACGAAGACCTTGCCGTCGCGCTGCTCGACCGACCAGCAGTCGATGGCGCTGAAGGCCGGGGCCGCCAACGCCTCGCCGGTGCGCAGGCTGAAGCAGGCGTGATGCCAGGGGCAGCGCACGGTGTCGCCGACCAGCAGTCCTTCGGCGAGCGGACCGTGATAGTGGCTGCAGGATGCACCGACACCGAACAGCTCGGCGCCTTGCCGCGCCACCAGCACCTGCTCGTCGCCGACATGACCTAAAAGCATGGCGCCGTCGGCGAGGTCGGTGAAGGCAACACCCTGGCTCAGATCGGGCCCACTGGGCTTGGCGTCCTGCTCAGCCATTGCAAACTCCCCTCATCAGGGTTGGGTGATCAGAGTTGAGCGCGAGAACGCACCATGGGAAACCTGGAGCGTCATGTCCACCTCCCCCGCTCTCGTTTCCATCGGCGAGCCGCTGATCGAATTCAACCGCCCCAAGGAAGGCGATGGCCGCACCTGGCTACAGGGGTTCGGCGGCGATTCGCAGAACGTCGCCATCGCCGCCGCCCGCCAGGGCGCCACGGCCGGCTACATCACCAGCCTCGGCGAGGACTGGATGGGCGATGCCTTCCTCGAGCTCTGGAAGTCCGAGGGGCTCGATGCATCGTGCGTGAGCCGCCATCCGACCGCGCCGACCGGCGTCAGCTTCGTCACCCACGGCCCGGCCGGTCACAAGTTCGACTATCTGCGCAAGAATTCTGCGGCCTCGCTGATGACGCCCGAGGCGTTGCCAGCCCACTACATCGCCGGCGCCCGCTATTTCCATCTATCGGCCATCGGCCAGGCGATCAGCGAGAGCGCGCGGCGGACCTGCGACGCCGGAATAGCGGCAGCGCGTGCTGCCGGCGTGAAGATCTCCTACGACACCAACCTGCGCCTGCGGCTGTGGGACCTCGCCACGGCGCGGGCGACAATCGACGCCACGGTAGCGCGTTGCGATATCCTGCTCCCCAGCCTCGACGATTCGCAGGAACTCACGGGCCTTAAGGAGCCCGATGCGATCGTCGATTACTATCTCAAGCTCGGCGCGCCCGTGGTTGCGCTGAAGATGTCGGCCGAGGGCTGCGTGCTTGCCACACCGAAGGAGCGCTTTCGCGTGTCCGGCCATCGTGTGCAGGTGGTCGACGCGACCGGCGCCGGCGACACGTTCGACGGCTCGTTCCTGGCGCGCCTTTTGGCGGGCGAAGATTTCAAGACGGCGGCGCGCTACGCCAATGTTGCCGCGGCGCTGTCGACCAAGGGCTACGGCGCGGTGACGCCTATTCCGCGGGCGGCCGAAGTCCAGGCTGAAATGGCGCGCGCAGGAAGCGCGGGGTGATCGCTTTCAGAAAGCGGCCGAACACCGTCACCTGCTGGACAGCCCAGCCGCGGCCGTTGTCGGCATCGACGACGGGATCGTCGACCCCCGTCGGGCGGTGCTTGCCGTCGTAGATCGCGGTGCCGAACAGGATGTCCCAGATCGGGAACACCGGCGCGAAGTTGTGATCGTGGATGTGGCGCTCGTCGGGATTGGCGAGCGCATGATGCAGGCGGTGGAATCGCGGCCCCACGACCAGCCGCTCGCCGATCCTGCCGAAGCTCATGTCGACGTTGGCGTGGCTCCAGCTCTCGACCAGGCGGCCGACCATGAGGATCGACACGTACTCGCCGGGCTGCACGCCGACCATCTGCGAGAACAGGACCAGGGCAAGCGTGATCAGGAAATCGTCGAGCACATGGTTGCGGTCGTCCGACCACACCGTCATGCGACGCTGGCTGTGATGCAGGCTGTGCAGGGCCCACCACCACGGGATGGCGTGCTGGGCGCGGTGCAGCCAATAGGCTGCGAAATCGTAGAGCACGAAGTAGACCAGGAAGGAGGCAAGCACGTTGTCGCCCAGCCACGGCACCAGCCGTTCCAGCCGCGGTGGCGCCATGCCCCAGCTGCGCATCAGCAGCTCGATCTCCTGCGAGATCGGATAGGTGATGACGAAGATGCCGAACGGGATGATGCCGAGCTTGTTCAGCACGGTGTAGACGCGGTCGACGCCGATCAGGCGGTCGTCACCCGCCCTCTCGAGCGGCCAGCGGCGCTCGAAGAAGCGCATGCCGAGGGCGATCACCGCGATCTGCAGGACGCCCAGCATGACGAATTCGACGGCGTTGTAGGCCGGCTCGTACCAGGCCATCTGGCCGAGCCAGAAGATCACCGGTCCGACGAATGTCTCGAAAATCCAGTTCTGGGTGCCAACCCAGAGATCGGTGAGCTCGCCCATCGGCCGAGCCGGCCTATCGCGTCGTGCCGGAGCCCGTCGACACGGCGCGCAACGGTCCGCCTGCCGGACTCAGAGGCGACGCCGGTGCGGCCGGTCCCGACTTCAACATGAACACGCCGTGCGGCGACTTGCCCACGGGAATGCTGGCGACCACTTTCATCTGCTCGAGGTCGACGACGGCGACGCGGCGCAGGAAGCGCTGCGTCACCCACAGCTCCTTGCCGTCGGACGTAACGTCCATGCAGTCGGGGCCGCCCGGCACTTTGATGCTGCCTGCGACCTTCATCTCCTGCGTGTCGACCAACGAGACGGTGCCCTCGACGCGATTGCTCAGGAACCAGTGACGACCGTCGCCCTTGGGCCAGAAATTGTGCGCGCCCTTGCCGGTCTGCAGGCGGCCGGTGACCTTGCCGTCGCTGGGATCGACGACCGCGACACCATCCTCGCCGGTCAGCGCCACCAGGATGCGCTTGTTGTCGGGCAGCATGATGACACCGGCCGGCGTGTTGCCGACGGGAACGTTCCACTTCAGCGTCTGGGTCGCGAGGTCGAAGGCGGCGAGCCGGCCGCTCTGCTGCAGCGACACGAAGACCGTCTTGGACTCGGCGTCGAACGCCATGTGGCTCGGCAGGCCGTCGATGAAGATGCGGCCGGCAAGCTTGAGGCCGTCGGCATGGAAGATGTCGACGTGATCCAGCCGGTAGGCGACGGTGACGAACCACTTGCCGTCACCGCTGAAGGCCAACTGATAGGGATCGATGATGTTGCTGAGGACGCGGCGCCGTTCGCCGGTCTTGGAATCGAGCGACAGCAGCTCGTTGGTCGCGGTCGAGCCGATCAGCACTTCCTTGCCGTCGGGCGTCGGGATCAGATGATGCGGTTCGCGGCCGACCGGCAGGCGCTGCAGCTCGGAGCGGGTGGTGCGGCTCAGGATGCTGTAGGAGGCGTCCTCGGAATTCAGGACCAGGACCGAATCGGCTTTTGCGCTGCCAACAACGGCCAGCAACGTGGTCGCCGCAATCGCCAATCTCTTCATGAAAACAGCCCGTCCTTGCCGCACCTTTGAAGCACCTTTCCACGCGTGACGCTAGGTCCGTTTATGTTTCGAGGCTGCGGCAGCCAGACGCTCGATCTGTGGCCAATCCCGGGCATCTACTGCGGCTCGCGGCGCCACCCAGGACCCGCCGATGCAGGCGACGGTTGGGCAGGGACAGGTAGGCCTGGGCGGTGTCGGCGCCGATGCCGCCGGTCGGGCAGAAGCGCAGGCCGGCCAGCGGCGCGCCGACGGCCTTCAGCCAAGCCACCCCGCCCGCGGTGTCGGCAGGGAAGAACTTCAGGACCCGGTATCCCTGCTCGGCCAAGACCATCGCCTCCGAAACGGTTTGCACACCGGGCAGAAACGGCAGGGCGGCCACCCTGGTTGCAGCGACAAGGGCCGGCGTGCAGCCCGGGCTGACGGCGAACTTTGCTCCCAGTCGCTGAATTTGCTCGACGTGGGCAGCTTCCAGGACCGTCCCGACCCCCACCACCGCCTCCGGGACCTCCCTGGCGATGGCCTCCAAGGCCGCCATGGCTGTCGCAGTGCGAAGAGTGATCTCGAGGACCGGCAGACCACCCTTCACCAGGGCCCGGGCCAGCGGCACGGCATCGGCCAGCCTTTCGATGGTCAGCACCGGGATGACCGGGGCCACGGCCGCGATGGCCAAAATATCCACCGTCAGACGCTCCAGCCGCCGTCGATCACGTTGATCGTGCCCGTGGTGAAGGAGGCTTCGTCGCTGGCTAGGTAGACGGCCAGGGCGGCGATCTCGTCGGCCGAGCCGAAGCGGCCGGTCGGCTGGCGCTGCAGGAAGAATTTTCGGGCATCCGACCCGCCGCCCAGCGAGGCGATGCGCTCGTCGAGCGAAGGGGTCTGGACGGTGCCGGGGCAGATCGCGTTGCAGCGCACGCCCTTGGCGACATAGTCGACCGCCACCGACTTGGTGAGGCCGATGACGGCGGCCTTGGTGGTGCCGTAGATGCAGCGCAGCGCGGCCCCCTTCACCGACGAGGCGGCCGAAGACATGTTGACGATCGAGCCGCCGCCCTTCTCGACCATGCCCGGCAGGAAGGCCTGGATGGTCCAGAACATGCTGCGGACGTTGAGATTGAAGGCGAAGGCCCATTGATCGTCGGTGGCATCGAGCACGGCGCCGTGGTGGACGAAGCCCGCGCAGTTGAACAGCACGTCGACGGCGCCCGTCTTCTTGGCCAACGCGCCAATGGCGACCTTGTCGAGGACGTCGAGCTTGTGGGCGCGGATCCCGTCGACGCCGTCCACTGCTGAAAGCTTGCCGGTATCGACGTCGGTTGCCCAGACCGTCGCGCCCTCGCGGGCGAACGCACGCGCCGTCGCAGCGCCGATCCCCTGCCCCGCCGCCGTGACGACGCAGACCTTACCCTTCAACCGCATGAACGTTTCTCCGCTGGCGCTGCCGGTACGGGCTACTTGATCAGCCCCTTCTCCTTGTAGAACTTCTCCGCCCCGGCATGCAGCGGGATGCCGAGGCCCTGCGTCGCCGTCTCGAACTTGATCACCCTGCCCTTGGCGTGACCGGAATCGAGCAGCTTGCGCGTGCTGGGGTTCCAGAGCGCCGCGGTGATGCCGTAGATCAGCTGATCCGGCTGCTTGCTCGAGGTCGCCCAGATGGCGTTGACGCTCACCGTCTTCACGCCGCTCGCCCCCTTGTAGGCGCCGTCGGGGATCTCGTCGGCGGCGAAGAAGCTGTACGTCTTGATCAGGCTCTCGGCTTCCGGACCGTCGATCGGCACCAGGTCGATGCCGGTGGTCGCGGCCAGTTCGGCGATGGCGGCGAGCGGCCAGCCGGAAACGCTGAAAAAGGCATCGAGGGCATTGTCCTTCAGCTTGTCGGCGGCCTGCTGCGACTTGAGGTACTCGGCCTTCAGGTCCTTCTCGGTCAGCCCGTAGGCCGCCAGGATCAGGCGGGCGTCGACCAGGGTGCCCGAGCCCGGCTCGTCGAGCGAGACGCGCTTGCCCTTGAGGTCCTTGATCGTCTTGATGCCGGCGCCCTTGCGGGCAACCAGGTGGAAGCTCTCGGGATAGAGGTTGGCGATGGCGCGCAGCACGTCGACCTTGGGCCGGCCCTCGTAGATGCCGCTGGCATTGAACGCCCAGTAGGCGACGTCCGACTGGGTGAAGCCGGACTGCGCCGAACCGGTGGCGATGGCACTGACGTTGGCGACCGAGCCGTTGGAAGCCACGGCCGTGGCGACCACGCCCGGCACGCCGCACGAGCCGCCGTCGGCACAGGTGCGCGAGCCCGGCGGATTGGAGATGGCGTTCGCGATCAGGCCGCCGATCGGAAAATAGGTCCCGGCCGTGCCGCCCGTGGCGATACGGAAGAAAGTGATGTCCTGGGCGAGCGTCGGTGAGGCTGCCAGTGCCGTACCCAGACCGCCGAGCAGCATGCTCCTGCGATTGATCCTCATCCTCGCCTCCTCGACAGGAAGCGATTTAACCGCGTCCTCCCACGCGCCGCAACGAAGACCGTTCAGTTGACGCCAACAGCTTTGCTCATGGTGGGGCCTATCTCGGCGCGGACCACCAGATCGGCGTCGTCGTCCTGGTCGGTGGCGTCGCGATTGACGATCACCAGCTTGGCGCCCTTGCGCTTGGCGATGCGTGGGAAGCCCGCCGCCGGATAGACCACCAGGGAGCTCCCCAGCACGATGAAGAGGTCGCAGTTCATGGTCTCGTCCTGGGCGCGCGCCATCTGGATCTCCGGCATCGCCTGCCCGAAGGAGATCGTCGCCGTCTTGACGATGCCGTCGCACTTCTCGCACAGGGGCAGCTTGCCCGAGCCGAGGAAGGCCTTCCTGATCGGCTCCAGCGCGTGACGATGGCCGCAATCGAGGCAGCTCGCGTAGGTCGTGTTGCCGTGCAGCTCGATGATCTTCGAATCGGGCACGCCCGAGCGCTGGTGAAGGCCGTCGACGTTCTGTGTGATGATGGCGGTCATGCGCCCCTGCTCGACCAGCTTGGCGAGCGCACGATGGCCGGCATTGGGCTCGGCCTTGAGCATGGTCTCGTCGGTGGCGAACTTGCGCCGCCAGGACTCGCGGCGCATCTCCTCCGACGCCATGAAGTCGTCGAAGTAGATCGGTTTGTATTTCGTCCAGATGCCGCCCGGCGAGCGGAAGTCGGGGATGCCCGATTCGGTCGAGATGCCGGCGCCGGTGAAGGCGACGATGCGCTTGGCCGAGCCGATCGCGTCCTGCAGGCGTTCGATGTCGTCCATGTCCCCTCCTCCTCGTCCTCTTCAGGGTGCCGGCATGCTGGGATTGTGCGCCGCGCAGCCGACCAGGGTGCGGCCCTCGGTCCGGACCTGGATGGAGTAGGCGAACAATGAGCCCGATTGCGAATCAATGCAGCGCTGTTCATTGATCAGAACCACCGGCTCCGGACCCTCGGCCGACTGGTACATGATCGCGCCATCCTGCCTTTGGGGGCCGCCATGGGCCACGCGCAGCGTCGGCGCACCGCCCAGCAGGCCGATGACGATGTCGCGGGCCGTCACTTCCGCTCGCCAGGACGGATCGTTGCCCGTGCCGATCCATTCGCGGTGGTCGAACCGTTCGCGGCAGCCGGCCGTCTCGACCGATGCGCGGCGCAGTTCCAGCGCGGCGATACCCGCGCCCAGCCCGACCTCGCGGCTGCCGTAGAGTTCGACGAACATCGGCCGACCTTCCTTGCCCGTCGTCAGCTCGCGCAGGGCGCGCGTGAGCTCCTGGTCCGGCGTGCGATCTTCCAAGGTGAGCGGCGCGCCGTCGCACGGCAGAAGCTGCAGGCGCCCGCCGGTGTCGCGCACCAGCCCGCGCAGCCGAACCGCGCTTGCCGGCAGGGCGGGCCTCGTCGGTTCGGCAACGGCCGACGCCGCGCCGAGCGGCAGGGTCGGTATGTCGAGCGGCGGCGCTGTGGGCGCCGGCGCTCCGCCGCGGGTCACCGGCGTGGGTGCGCCGCGCGTCGCCAGTGCCGGCAGGGCGTAGAAGAAGAGCGGCCGGCGCTGGGCATCGAGCAGGCAGACGAAATGGGTCTCGAAGGGCGGGCCGTTGCGGAAGGTGAGCTTGCCGCGCAGCGTCAGCGCCGCGCTGACGGTCTGCGATCCCGCCTTGGTCTCGACCCGCTCCATCGCCGGCGGCGGGAATTCCAGCGCCGTGACACGATCGATCGAGGGGCTGAGCTTGCGGTACTGCGCCTCGCCGAACGCCGCGCACTGCTGGGCGAGCTGCGTCTGGGCCCCCGCTGGCAGGGCGATCAGGATTGCAAACAGGAACGCCAAGGCGGAACGCATGACCCGAGCCTAGCGCTCATCGCTGGGGGCGCGCCACTAGCGACGGAGCTCCGCTCCGTCTTAGTGGCGCGTCATGTCATGTTCGGACCGCGGGCCGGGTCGCGTCTGACGCGACCTGGCCCGCGGTCCGAATTATAAGCGCTAAGACAGCCAGCGCTTGCGCCGCTTGTAATGTTTGGTGTCGCGGTAGGACTTGCGCGCCCCGCCTTCGTTCAGACCGAGGTAGAATTCCTTGATGTCGGAATTGTCGCGCAGCTTGGCGGCGGGGCCCTCGAGCACGATGCGGCCGTTCTCCATGACATAGCCGTGGTCGGCGATGCCGAGCGCCATGGTGGCGTTCTGCTCGACCAGCAGGACCGAGAGCTTCTCCTGCTTCACCAGGCGGCCCACGATACCGAAGATCTCCTCGACCAGCATGGGTGCGAGGCCGAGCGACGGCTCGTCGAGCAGCACGACCTTGGGCCGGCTCATCAGCGCCCGGCCGATCGCCAGCATCTGCTGCTCCCCGCCCGACAGGTAGCCCGAGATCTGGCCGCGCCGCTCCTTGAGCCGCGGGAAATACGAAAAGACGAGGTCGATGCCCTGCTTCACCGCCGCCGCCGTCTGGACGTGGCCGCCGGCGATCAGGTTCTCCTCGGTGGTCAGGTTCTCGAACACGCGGCGGCCCTCGAACACCTGGACCAGGCCGAGCTTGGTGACGTCGTGCGCCCGCATGCCGTCGATGCGCCTGACGCCGAGCTGCACCGTGCCCTTGGTGACCTCGCCGCGCTCGGAGCGCAGCACGCCCGAGATCGCCTTCAGCGTCGTCGTCTTGCCGGCGCCGTTGGCGCCGAGCAGCGTCGTGATCTTGCCCTCACCGACGTCGATCGACACGCCCTTGAGGACGAGGATGACGCGGTCGTAGACGACTTCGATGTTGTTGATGGCCAGCATTCGCAGTCCTGCCTGACACCGGAAACTGTCACCCCAAGCACAGCGAGGGGCCTTTAGAGCTACAGCAAAAGGTCCCTCGCTACGCTCGAGATGACAGCGTGCGGGTGGAACGGGCAGCGAAGTCATCGCCGCCCGTCCCGTTCAACCGTTACGACTTCGAGGCGTCGGCCGCGAGGTGCTTCTCGATCACCGGGCGATTGCCCTGGAACCACGCCTTGGTCCGCTCAAGCTTGCCGCCCTTGACGGTCCATACCTCGACCCAGCCGCCGCCTTCGTGGTCGGTCGGCGTGATCGCCATCGGCGGCACCAGGCCGCCCAGCGTGAAGCCCTTGACCGCTTCCATGCCCTTCTTGACCTCTTCCGAAGTCGGCATGGCGCCATTCTTGGCCTTGATGGCGTTGCGCAGGGCCTCGACATGCAGCGCCGCAACGAGGACGCCGCGGTTGTAGAGCACCGTGGAATCCATCTCCTTGGGCGGCTGCTTGCCCTGGGCCTTGTACATGGCCTCGATATCCTTGATCACCGGGAAGTCCTTGCCGACACCGGCGAACTGGATGGTGTTGTAGCCTTCGGCGGTGCCCATGCCGCCGGCGGCGATGATGTCCGCTTCCGAGCTGCCCCAGACGAAGGCGACCACCTTGCTGAGCGGGAAGCCCTTGCCCTTCAGCTCTTTGATGGAGACCGACGGCGCCCGTCCGAACAGGTGGGTGATGATGAAGTCGGGCTTGTAGCGGCCCGTGATGTCGAGGATCTGCGCCCCCATCTCGAGGCCGGGAGCTGGCACCGCGAAGGTGCGCAGCTCGAAGCCCTCGGCCTTGGCGAGGTCCTCGAGGATCGGCAGCGGCTCCTTGCCTGCCGGGTTGTCATAGAAGAGATAGGCGATCTTCTTGCCCTTGAGCGTGCCCAGCTTCTCCTTGGCGAAGGCCACCGCCGCACCGCCCTGCGACCAGTAGCTGGCCGCGATCGGGAAGGTGTACGGGAAGCGCTTGCCGTCGGCGGCCGGCGAGGTGCCGAAGCCCGGCGACGTGCCGAGGATCTTGTCCTCCTCGAGCTTCTTGTTCAGCGCCGCGGTCTGCGGCGTGCCATAGAGGCCTTCCAGCACCGCGCCTTCCTTCTTGAAGCGCTCGTGCGCCTCGATGGCCGGCGGCACCTTGTACTCGTTGTCGATCTCGAGGACCTTGATCTTGTAGCCCTCGACGCCGCCCTTGCTGTTCACCAGGGCGATGTAGTCCTGGTAGCCGGGGCACAGCACCGTGCCGACGTTTGCCGTCGGCCCGGTCCGGTCGCACTGCAAGCCGAACACAACCTCTTTCTGGGCGAAGGCCTGGCCCGCGCCCAACGCCAGGGTCGCGGTCGTTGCCGCCACTCCCAGCACACTCCTAACGAACCTCGTCATGGGTTCCTCCCTTTTTAACAACACCCCGCCCCCTAGTAGGAGAAGGGCCAAACCCGGAAGTAGCTCCGGATATTCCTCCACAGTCGATTGAGCCCCTCGGGCTCGACGATCAGAAAGAAGATGATAAGCCCGCCAAACACCCCCAGCCGCAGCCCCGAGATGACGTTCGCCATCTCCGCCGCGGTGAAGAACAGCCCCCCGACATTCTCCATGAAGATACGGATCACGATGGGCAGCAATGTGACGAAGGTGGCGCCCAGGATCGAACCCAGCACCGAGCCCAGCCCGCCGATGATGATCATGGCCAGGTAGTCGATCGACACGATGAGCTGGAACTGCTCGTAGTTGGCGATGCCGAAATAGTAGGTGTAGAGCACGCCGCAGACGCCGGCGTAGAACGACGAGATCGCGAAGGCCAAGAGCTTGTAGCGATAGATGTTGATGCCGATGATCTCGGCCGCGATGTCCTGGTCGCGCACCGCCACGAAGGCGCGCCCGATGCGGCTGCGCACCAGGTTGAGCGTCGCCACGATGGCGATCACCGCGAAGAACAGGAGAAAGAAGTAGAGTCGCCCCTGGGTGTTGAAGGCGAAGCCGAACAGGCTCGGCCGGTCGACCTCGATCGAGGCCTGGGCGCCGCCCGATATCGCCGGCACGCGGTTGATCGTCCACTCGATGATGAGCTGGCCGGCCAGCGTGGCGATCGCGAGATAAAGCCCCTTGATGCGCAGGCTCGGCATGCCGACCACGACGCCGATCAGCGCCGCCATCAGGCCGCCGGCCGGCAGGGTCAGCCAGAACGGCAGGCCAAGCTTCACCGCAAGGTTCGCCGCGGTGTAGGCGCCGACCGACATGAAGGCGCCATGGCCGATCGAGATCTGGCCGGTGTAGCCCACCAGGATGTTGAGCCCCAGCGCCCCCACGATGGCGATGAAGATCAGGTTCAGGATCGACAGGTAATACTCGTGCACCATCATCGGCACGATCAGCACGAAGATCACGGCGAGCGCGATCATCGTCCATTTGGCGATCGGCAGCGGATAGAGCGCCATGTCGGCGGCGTAGGTGGTCTTGAACACCCCGGATTCGCGATGGAACATGGCTTATACGCGCTCGATCTGGCGGCGGCCGAAGATGCCGTACGGCCTGATCATCAGGACCAGGATCATCAGCACGTAGGGCGCGAAGTCCTTGGTGCCGCCGCCGACATACGGATCGAGGTAACCCGCCGCCAGGCTTTCGACGATGCCGATGATCAGGCCGCCGATCAGCGCGCCGCCGATCGAATCGAGGCCACCCAGGATCACGACCGGGAACACCTTCAGGCCGACCAGGGCCAGCTGCACGTCGACGCCCAGCATGGCGCCCCACACGATGCCGCCCAGCGCCGAGACGATGCCGGCCATCGCCCAGGCGAGCGCGAAATAGCGCTCGACGTTGATGCCCATGGCCTGGGCCACCTGCTGGTTGTCGGCGACGGCGCGCATGGCCACGCCCATGCGGCTCTTCTTGAAGAACCAGCTAAAGACCAGGAAGAACAGGACGGCCACCACCGCGCCCAGCACCTGGATCGGTGGCAGGGTGGCGGGACCGATGTTGATCGGCTCGTCGCCGATCGGGAGCGGCAGCGCTCGGGTTTCGATGCCCAGCACCAGCGGCCCCCAGCCGCGCAGCACCGCGGCGACACCGATGGTCGCCATGATGACCGCCACCACCGGCCGGCCGAGCAGCGGCCGCAGCACCACCCGCTCCAGTCCGAAGCCAAAGCCGACCATCACCAGCAGCACGACGACGACGCCGGCAATCAGGGGCGCTTCGGCACCCAGCACCGTCACGACGACCATGCCGGCCAGCATGACGAACTCGCCCTGGGCGAAGTTGATGGCGTCCGTCGCCTTGTAGACCAGCACGAAGCCCAGCGCGATCAGCGAGTACATCAACCCGATCGAGGCCCCGCTCAGCATCAGTGCGAAAAAGAACTCCAGATCCTCGCCCATCTAGGCCGCCTTCCGCGCCGGCTCGGCCGCCGCGTTGCCGTGGATGGCGATGGTCGAGTTCAGCGTCGACTTGCGGCCGTCCTCGAAGGTGATCTCCATGGTGACGTCGGCCGAGTTGGCGCCGCTATAGAAGGCCTCGATGACGTTGGCGTATTTCTCCGCAACGAAGCGGCGGCGCACCTTGCGGGTGCGCGTCATCTCGGCGTCGTCGGCGTCGAGCTCCTTGTTCAGGAGCAGGTAGCGCTTGACCTGTTGCACGTCGGGCAAGGTGGCGTTGGCCTTGGCGATCGCTTCGCCGATCATGGCGGCGACCTCGGGCTTGCTGCTGAGATCCATGAAGCTCGTGTAGGCGAGCCCCTGCTTCTCGGCCCAGGTGCCGACGGTCTGCATGTCGATGGCGATCATGGCAACGACGAACGGCCGCTGGTCGCCGAACGCCACGGCCTCGCGGATGAACGGGCTGAACTTCAGCTTGTTCTCGATGAACTGCGGCGCGAAGGCCGAGCCGTCGTTGAGCTTTCCGACGTCCTTGGCGCGGTCGATGATGACGAGGTGGCCCTGCTTGTCGAAGAAGCCGGCGTCGCCGGTCTTCAGCCAGCCGTCGGACGTCACGGTGTCGCGCGTGATGTCGTCCTGCTTGAAGTAGCCCTTGAAGACGTTCGGTCCCTTCAGCAGCACCTCGCCGCGATCGTCGATCTTGACCTCGATGCGCGGGATCGGCCGGCCGACCGTGTTGGGATTGGCTTCGGCGTCGGCCTGGCAGGCGATCAGCGCCGACGCTTCGGTGGCGCCGTAGACCTGTTTGAGGTTGATGCCGAACGAGCGGAAGAAACGATAGGTGTCGGGCCCGAGCGGCGCGCCGCCGGTGTAGCACCAGCGCGCCTTGCGCAGGCCGAGCTGATCGCGCACCGGGCCGTAGACGAAGAACTCGCCCAGGGCGAGCCCCACGCGATCAGTGAGTGATAGGCCCTTGCCGTCGCTGCGCTTCAGCTCGCAGCGCTCGGCGAGCGCGCGGAAGTGTTCGAACACACGGCGCTTCATCGGCGAGGCGTCGGTGCCCTTGATCTGCATAAGGGTCAGCATGTTCTCCCAGATGCGCGGCGGCGCCAGCATGGCGTCGGGCCCAAGCTCGCGCAGGTCGCGCTGGACCGTCTCCGGGCTTTCCGGGCAGTTCGCCGTGACGCGGCCGAGCAGCGCCATGCCGAGCGAGAAGGCGGCATCGCCGACCCACGCCATCGGCAGGTAGGACAGCCAGTTGTCGCCTGCCTTCAGGTCGTTCACCTCAACGAACGCCTCGGCCGTGGCGATCATGTTGCGATGGCTCAGCATCACGCCCTTGGGGCTGCCGGTTGTGCCCGAGGTGTAGGCGATCATCGCGATGTCGTCGGGCTGGCCCTTGGCGAGCTCGGCATCGTAGAAGCCGGGGTTCGCTGCGGCGAACTTGCGGCCCTGCTCCAGCACGCTGTCGTAGGAACGCAGCAGCGGATCGTCGTAGAACGACAGCCCGCGGGGATCGTCGTAGATGACGCAGCGCAGCTTGGGCAGCTTGTCCTTGAGCGACAGCGCCTTGTCGACCTGCTCCTGGTCCTCGGCGACGATGATCGAGGTCTCGGCGTGGTTCAGCACGTAGACCAGCTCCGAGGCGATCGAATCCTGGTAGACCGGAACCGAAATGCCGCCCAGCACCTGCGCCGCGAGCTGGGCGATGTAGAGCTGAGGCCGGTTGTCGCCGACGACGGAAAGCTTGTCGCCGCGCTTGAAGCCGATCGCAGCCAGCCCGAGCGCGAGATCGCGCATCTGGTCGCGGTAGCCCGTCCAGGTCAGCGTCTGCCAGACGCCGCGGCTCTTCTCGCGGATGCCTGGGCCCTTGGGATCCTGCCCGGCATTGCGTTGCAGGAGCTTGGGCAGCGTCGATGTCGCGGCCTGATCGACCAGACTCATGCGCGTTCACTCCTGCTGGAGCCGAGATAGGCCTGGATGACGGCGGGGTCGCGCTGGACCTCATCCGGCGTGCCGGCAGCGATGCGCCGGCCGCGGTCGAGCACGACGACATGATCGGAGATGTCCATGACCACGCCCATGTCGTGCTCGATCAGCACGACGGTGACGCCGCGCTCCTGATTCACGTCCAGGATGTAGCGCGCCATGTCTTCCTTTTCGTCCTGGTTCATGCCGCCCATCGGCTCGTCGAGCAGCAGCAGGCTGGGCTCGAGGGCAAGGGCGCGGCCGAGCTCGACGCGCTTGCGCAGGCCGTAAGCCAAGGCGGCGGTCGGCTGCTTGCGCAGATCCTGGAGCTTCAGGAAGTCGATGATCTCCTCGCAAGCCTCGCGATGGGCGATGTCTTCCTTCTGGGCCATGCCCCAGTAGACGACCGAAGCGATGACGCCCGCCTTCATGCGCACATGGCGGCCGAGCATCAGGTTGTCGAGCACGGTGAGCCCGCTGAACAGCGCGATATTCTGGAAGGTGCGGGCGATGCCAAGGGCTGCGATGTCGCTCGGCTTCTTCTGGGTGATGTCCTGGCCTTCGAGCACGACCCGGCCGGTGTCGGGCTTGTAGAAGCCCGAGATCATGTTCAGGAGAGAGGTCTTGCCGGCACCGTTGGGACCGATGATGGAAACGATCGCGCCCCGTGGCACGTCGAGCGACACATCCTGCACGGCGACGACACCGCCGAAACGCTTGGATACGCCCTCGACCACAAGCTGATTGCCGCCCTCTGGCGCCAAGCGCCGGGCAGACGACCCCGCCATGAACCCTCCCTAATACTCAGCCTCACCTTTGCTTATAATTGGCGTCATCATGCAGGCTCCGATGGGCGAACGCAACAAATCTGGCCTAGACTTGAAGGGCCGCCGCTCGGGAGTTCGCCATGGCACGCCACATCGTCTGCCTTACTTTCGACCATGATCATCTCTCCGGTTTCATTGCACGCGGGCTGACGACGCCCACCGCCATATCGCGTGGCGAGTATGACGTGGTGGTCATCCCGCGGCTGGTCTCGCTGCTGGACCGCTACACCATCAAGGCGACCTTCTTCACGCCCGGCCACACGATCGACAGCACGCCGCAGGCCGTCACGCCCTATGTCGAGGCGGGACATGAGCTTGCCCATCATGGCTGGACGCATCGCCTGCCCGTCTCCCTGTCGCGCGAGGAGGAAGAGGAGGAAATTGTCCGCGGCAACGAATCGATCAAGCGCATCAGCGGCAGGCTCGCGCGCGGCTATCGCTCGCCGGCCTGGGATCTCTCCCCGCATTCGATCGAGCTGCTGCAGAAGCACGGCATCCTGTACGACAGCTCGCTGATGGGTCACGACTACGACTGCTACTTCGCCCGCCAAGGCGACGTCGCCGAGCTCAAGACGCCGTTCGTGCGCGGCCGCGAGACGACGCTGGTCGAGATGCCGATCAGCTGGTCGCTCGACGACTACCCGCACTTCGAATACATGCGCCTGCCCAACGGCTCGGTGATGCCCGGGCTGATGAACGCGACGAACGTGCTGGAGAACTTTGTCGACGACTTCACCTACATGACGCGGGTGCAGCCCGATTTCGGCATCCTCACCTACACGTTCCATCCCCACGTCATCGGCCGCGGCCATCGCATGATGATGCTGGAGCGCCTGATCCAGAAGCTGATGGAAGGCGGCGCGGTGTTCATGACCATGGAGTCCGCCATGCACGAATGGCTGGGTCGCCGGGCGACGCGCAAGGCGGCGGCAGAGTAGGTCTTCAGGCCGACAGACCGTAGAAGCGGACGGCGGTACCGCCGAACACGGAGTCATGCGTGTCTACCGGCAGGAGCGTCGCCGCCGCATCGCGCCAGCGCTGGTAGTTGCTCGCCAGGGTGACGACCGGCCAGTCGCTGCCCCACATCAGGCGATCCGGCCCGAAGGTCGCGAGGAGATGATCGACATAGCGGCGCAGATCGTCGATCCGCCAGTCCGCCCGCGCTTCGGTGACCAGGCCGGAGACCTTGCAGCACCACGGCGTCTCGCGCGCCAGCCGCGCCATATGGTCAGCCCAAGGCCTGAAGGTACCGTTGGCGATGTCCGGCTTGGCGGCATGATCGATGACGACCGGCAGATCGGGATGGTGCTGGGCAAGCTCGCCGATGACAGAAAGGTGGCGCGGCTTGATGAGCGCATCGAAGCGCAGACCATGGCGCGCCATGGCAGCGAGCGCCGACTTTACCCCGGGAAGCAGGATCCAGGCGGTATCCTCGATGTCCTGCAGCATGGGGCGGAGGCCCTTCAGCAACGAATCGGCGGCGAGCCCGGCGATGCGGGCCGGTGCGCCGGGCAAAGCGAGGTTCGTCCAGCCGACCACGCCGCGCACGAGGCCTGCCGAGCGGCGAGCGACGTCGAGCATGAAAGCCGTTTCAGCCTCGCTGTCGGCGGCCTGCACCAATACGGTCGCGCTGATGTCACCTAACAATGGGCGTAGGTCGTCCAGGCCGTGGTCTCGCGCTATCGGCAGATCCGCCGACAGCCAGCGATAGTCGCCGCGCGCGATGGTCCAGACGTGATGGTGGGCGTCGACCCGGGTCATCTTCCCGGCGTCTATTTTTCCGGTGTAGGGGCGTTCTCCGGCAACAAGCCGGCGCCGCGCAGGTCGTGCCAGAGCGCGCCGGGAATCTCGGCCCGCATGAGGCCGGCATTCTGCTGCACTTCGGCGGCGGTGCGCGGGCCGGGGATGACGGCAGCCACGACCGGATGGGCCGCGCAGAATTGCAGTGCCGCGGCCTTGATGTCGGTGCCGTGGCGCTCGCAGATGGAGCGGATGGCCTCGGCGCGGGCCACCATCTCGGGTTTTGCGGGCACGTAGTTGAAGGTGGTACCGCCGGCCAGCAGCCCGGAATTATAGGGTCCGCCCAGCACGACCTTCACGCCCTTGGCTGCGCAGGCCGGAAACAGCCGCGCGAGCGCGGTGTGGTCGAGCAGCGTATAGCGTCCGGCGATCAAGAAGACGTCCGGCCGCTCCATCTCCAGGCAGGAGAGCGCGGGTTCGACGAGATTGAGTCCCATGCCCCAGCCGCGGATCTCGCCTCGGTCGCGCATGGCAGCGAGAACCTTGGCGGCACCGGCCATGGCCTCAGCGAAACGGTCCTTGTAGGCGGCGCCGTGCCAGTCCTCGGCGCAGTCATGGATGTAGACGATGTCGAAGCGATTGAGGCCAAGCCGCTGGTGGCTGTCCTCGAGGGAGCGGATCGTGCCGGCCGCGGTGTAGTCGAACGTCCGGCGGAACGGCAAGGCGTGGGCGAACCCCTGGTTCATCTCCCTTACGTCCGCGGCCGCGTGGAGCAATCGGCCGACTTTGGTCGAGAGCGTATAGGCGTCGCGCGGACGGCTGCGCAGCGCATTGCCCAGCCGGTGTTCGGCCAATCCCGCACCGTAGTGAGGCGCGGTGTCGTAGTGCCGGATGCCGACATCCCAGGCTGCAGCCGGCAGGCGACGGCGTCCTCTTCGGGCACGACCGTGCCAAGATTTCCCAAGGGGGCGCTGCCGGCGCCGAGGGGACCTGGAGGGCTGTAACCAGTCATGTCTGTTCCTCCGGTGCGACGACGCCCTTGGTGAGCAAAATGTTGCCGTAGAAGCGGCGCTCGCCGGTCTGCACGATGGCGTAGGCGTCCTCTGCGGCGGCATAGAAGGCGCTGCGCTCGAGGCCGACGGCCGACTTGGCGCTGCGTTTGGCCAACACCGCATTCATTTCCGCCACCACTGGCGGCACGGCGCCGGGGTCGCCCACGACCTGCATAACTGCGCAGGGATCGGCGATGAACGTGTCGATCGGGAACACCGACAGCACGGCCTGGAGCACGCGCGGCGTGGAAAGACCGGGCAAATGGATCAGCCGGCGTCCGCGCGTCGCGGGATAGTTGGCATCAACCAGCGCGATGCGATCACCATGGCCCATCGCGGCCAAGGCGTGCAGCAGGTCGGGGCCCAGCACAGGGTCGAGGCCGAGCAGCATGTTTCCTCCTTTGCCTCGCTCAGGATGACAGGTTGCCTCGTGCCACCCGGATTGCCCGACAGATCGTAACCATCTTGGCGATGGCGTGCTCGACGAAAGCCGATACCGAAGCCTCGATCTCTTCGGCGAGTTGCGGCCGATCGGCCGCGATCGCACGGGCGAGAATTCGCGCCCGCTGGTGAGCCGCGCGACGATTGCCGAGAATGGCGCGGTCGAGCGAGCCGTCGGCCTGCGCCGGCGCCAACGCCGCCTCCAGCCGCTGCAGGAAGGCCGGTGCATGGGCAAGATGGCGGTACATGCTGGCCAGGATCAGAGGCTCGGGCCGGTCGCCAAAATGGTTGAGCCGCAGCACGCGCTGCCACGTCTCCGGCGACACGTCGGTTTCGGAAGCGAGCAGCGGCAACTCGACGTCGGGTGCCGGCAGACGCGCGCCCTGCTCCGCCGTACCTTCGTCCGCCACGTCGCCGCGCAGCCGGGCCACCAGAGCCGCGAGTGCGAAGAGATTGACGGTGTTGGAATGATCGTAGCTCGCCAGCACCGCGTCGACGCTGGCGGGTTCGCGACCCGCCAGCGACCCGAGTTGCGGCACGGCCATGTCGCGGCGAAAATCGACGACGGCCCGGTCGGCCATGCCCTGAAGATACAGTGGCTTCACCGCCTGCCACGCCCAAGGCAGCGCGCCGTCAAAGGTAGCGAGATGGCGCCACACCAGGTTGACGACGCGCACGCCGATTGTGGCGCGGATGTCGGCGAAAAGTTCGGCGGTTTCTCCGGCCGCCGAGGCTTCGGCAATGGCCGGAAACGGCTCCCTCACTCGGCGGCCTGCTTGGACTCCTGTCCGAGCACGGTGAAGAACGAGGCCGACTTGGGCTGCCTGGGCAGCTCGACCAAGCCTTCGGTCAGGCGGGCGAAGCGGGCCTCCTTGCCGCGCACGATGCGGCCCTCGTTCGGGCTCGGCATCGGATTGCGCGCGATCGGCACGGCGTCGGCCGCGGTATAGACGCAGATATAGAGGCCACGCGCCGTGTCGGCGCCATTGGCTGCCGAGCCGTGCAGCAGCTTGGTGTGCATCAGGCAGACGCTGCCCGCCTTGCCGAGGCAGGGCACCGACTTGGCCAATGCCGTCTTTTCCTCATCGGCGGCGACTCCGCCGGTGAAACGCTCGCCAGCGAACAGCGACAGCATCGGACCCTTGTGCGAGCCCGGCACGACGGTCAGACAGCCGTTGCTCTCGTCGATGTCGTCGAGGAACAGGAGCGCCGTCACGATGTCTGAGTTGGTGTGCGGCGTGTAGGCGAAGTCCTGGTGATAAGCGACCTCGGTCTTGGCGCCCGAGAGCTTCAGGTTGATCTTGCAGTGATGGAACTTGACGTCCGGCCCGATCAGGTCGGCGACCATGTCGACCGTGCGCGCGTCGAGCATGACCTCGCGATAGGCGTCGGAAACGTCGGACGGGTTGTTGACGCGGCGCAGCGCCGGATTCTGGGCGGTGTGCTCGCCGCCCATGTCGAAGCGCGGACGGCCGTCGATCGTCGGCGGCCCGAATGGGCTGCTGTGGGCCCGGCTCTCCTCCACCCACTTCGCGATCTCGGCCTTGAGCGCGGCGAGCTGCCTGGGCGTCACCGCATCGTCGACCATGAGATAACCGTCGCGCCAGAAGGCATCGGTCTGCTCGCGGCTGAGAACGGCCATGGTGCTCTCCTTCTTGGAGCGCAGACCTCCAGGTCCGCTCATGAATGCGGACCTGGAGGTCTGCGCTCCGTCTGACTTAACGTCCCTTGAACTGCGGCTTGCGCTTTTCCATGAAGGCCGTACGGCCTTCGATGTAGTCCTCGGAGGCGAAGCATTCCTTCACCAGCCCCGTCAGGCGGCCGAAGTCGGGCTTGCCGTCGAGGCGGGCCAGTTCCTCGACCGTCCGCTTGGCGGCGTGCATGGTGAGCGGCGCGTTCTCGCCGATCAGCTTGCAGTAGTTGTCGACGTAGGCGTCGAGCTCGGCGTCCGGCACGACGCGGTTGAGCAACCCCATGCCCAGCGCCTCCTCGGCGCTGAAATGGCGGGCGGTGAAGAAGATCTCCTTGGCATAAGCCGGCCCGACCAGGTCCATCAGGTTCTTCAGTCCGGCGGCGCGGTAGCCGAGGCCGAGGCGGGCCGCCGGCACGCCGAACTTCGACTTGTCCGAGGCGATGCGGATATCGCAGGTCAGCGACACCGCCAGCCCGCCGCCGATGCAATAGCCGCGGATGCGGGCGATCGTCGGCTTGGAGCACTTGACGAGACGCGCATTGGCGACCTCGCCGATCTTGTCGTAGTAGGCGACCTGCTCGGGCGTCGAGCGCGCCTTCTCGAACTCCGAGATGTCGGCGCCCGACACGAAGGCCTTGTCGCCGGCCCCCGTCACCACGACGACGCGGATCGCAGGATCCTTCTCGAAGTCGTCGAGGATGACCGGGATCGCCTCCCACATGTCGGTCGAGGTGGCGTTGTGCTTGGCGGGTTTGTTGAAGATGAGCTTGCCGACCGGCCCATGCTTCTCCGCGATCATGTTCGGCGTGGGACTGAGCATGAATACCTCCTAGATCACGCCGCGCTGCTTGAAGCTCGCGATCGCGGCGGCGTCGTAGCCCGCCTCCTTCAGCACCGCCTCGGTATGCTCGCCCTGCTCGGGCGTGGCCGTGCGCATCTCGAAAGGCGTGCGGCTCATGTTGATCGCCTGGCCGATCAGCTCGATCGGGCCGAGCTTGGGCGAGTTCACGGGATGCGCCATCTTGAGGTGCTTGACCTGGGGATCGTCGAACATCTCGTCCATCTTGTAGATGGGTCCCGCCGGCACGCCCGCCTTGTTCAGCTTCTCGACCAGCTCGGCGCTGCCGTAGGCGCCCACCCGCTTCTCGATCTCGGCGTTCAGCAGATCGCGGTTGCTGCGCCGTGCCTTGTCGGTCGAGAACTTCTCGTCGGTCATCAGCTCCGGCGCATTGATGCTCTCGCAGAAGCGCTTGTAGATGTGGCCGCCCGACGCTGCGATGTTGATGTAGCCGTCCTTGGTCTTGAACACGCCGGTCGGGATCGAGGTCGGATGGTTGTTGCCGGCCTGGCCCGGCACGTCCTTGGCGATGGTCCAGCGCGCGGCCTGGAAGTCGCACATCGAGATCATGGCCTGCAGGAGCGAGCTCGACACCCACTGGCCCTGCCCCGACGTATCGCGCTCCAAAAGCGCGATCAGGATGCCGATGGCGCAGTGCAAGCCAGCACCCACGTCGGCCACGGCGATGCCGGCACGCACCGGGCCCTGCCCTTCCATGCCGGTGACCCACATCAGGCCGCCCATGCCCTGGGCGATCTGGTCGAAGCCCGCGCGCTCGGCATAGGGCCCGTCCTGACCGAAGCCCGAGATCGAGCCCAGGATGATCTTCGGGTTCACCTTCTTCAGGCTCTCATAGTCGATGCCGAGCCGGAACTTCACGTCGGCGCGGTAGTTCTCGACCACCACGTCGGCCTTCTCGACCAGCTTCTTGAAGACGGCGAGGCCGTCCGGCTCTTTCAGGTTGAGCGTGATCGACTTCTTGTTGCGATGCAGGTTCTGGAAGTCGGGCCCGTGGCGCGGCCCGCCCATGTCCATGTCGCCGGCGCCGGGCGGCATCTCGACCTTGATGCAGTTGGCGCCCCAGTCGGCGAGATAGCGCACCGCCGTCGGGCCGGCGCGCACGCGCGTCAGGTCGAGCACGGTGAAGCGGGCAAGCGGTCCTGCGGTCATGATCTCACTCTGGTGTTGGGCGACTATTCTACCCGTACCATGGCCGAGGGATCGATCTCCAGCCAGACACGGCTGCCGATCTCGAAAACCGCGTTGGGACCGGTCGAAACGCGCAGCGGCTTGGCGGCGCCGAGCGGTTTCACCTGATAGTCCCAATATTCGCCAAGGTAGGACCGCCCTGCGATTTCTGCTTCCACAGCGAGGTGGCCGCCGTTCGGCTTTTGCGTGGCGAGGCCGATGGCCTGCGGGCGCAGCGAATAGAGCAGACCGCCCGTGCCGTTGGCGCCTTCGAGGCCCGAAGCGGCAGCCGAGAAGCCGTCGAAACGGACCTCGCTGCCCTGCCGACTGCCTTCCAGGAAGTTGGTGCGGCCGATGAAGCCCGCGACGAAGCGGCTCTTGGGCCGGGCGTAGAGTATGTGCGGCGCGTCGATCTGCTCGATGCGGCCCTTGTTCATCACCACGATGCGGTCGGAGGTCACCATGGCTTCGGACTGGTCGTGGGTGACATAGACCGTGGTGATCTTGAACTCGTCGTGCAGGCGACGGATTTCGAACCTCATCTCCTCGCGCAGATTGGCGTCGAGGTTGCTGAGCGGCTCGTCGAGCAGCAGCACCTCGGGCTCGACGACGATGGCGCGGGCGAGTGCCACGCGCTGCTGCTGGCCGCCCGACAGCTCGGCGGGGTAGCGGCCCTTGAGGTTGCGCATCTGCACGACGTCGAGGATGGCGTCGACCTTGCGGTCGATCTCGCCGCGGCTCAGCCGGCGCACCTGCAGGCCGAAGCCGACATTCTCGCCTACCGTCATGTTCGGCCAGATGGCGTAGCTCTGGAAGATCATCGACATGCGCCGCTTCTCGGGCGGCAAGACGGATGATGGCGAGGAGATCTGCTGGCCGTCCATCGCGATGGTGCCGGTCGACGGCGGCACGAAGCCCGCGATCATGCGCAAGGTCGTGGTCTTGCCGCAGCCCGATGGTCCCAGCAGCGACACGAACTCGCCCGGCACCAGCTCCAGGGAGAAGTCGGCGACGGCTTCGACCGTGCCGTAGCGGCGGGCGACGTTCTTCAGGACAAGCTTGCTCATGTCGCGTTGCGTCTCAGCATGAAATCACGTCCCAGCGCCTTCTGGCCGATCCAGAGCAGCGGCAGGGTCAGCACCTGCAGGATCAGGGCCAGCGCCGCAAGGTACTCGAAATTCCCCTCTTCACTCATGTCGAAGATCATGACCGAGGCGACCTTGGTGTTGGGGCCGTAGAGGAAGATCGCGGCCGACAACTCGCGGGTGGCTGGAATGAAGATCAGCAGCCAGGCGCCTAGAAGGCTGCGCTTCAGCAAGGGCGCCACGACGCGGCGCAGCGCCGTCAGGCGGCTGCCGCCCAGCACGCGCACCGCCTCCTCCATCTCGGGATTGAGGCTGCGGATGGCGGCACTGGCGTTGACGTAGCCGATCGGCAGGAAGCGCGTGGTGAAGGCCAGGATCAGGATCAATGCCGTGCCGTAGAGCGCAAGCGGCGGCGGCGCGTAGGCGGCATAGAAGCCGATCGCCAGCACGACGCCCGGGATCACGAAGGGCGCGATGCAGAGAAAGCCCAAGATGCCGCCGAACGGGACCAGGCGGCGGGTGACGATGTAGGCCACACCCAAAGTCAGGATCACGACCGCCGTGGCGCTGACGCCGGCATAGAGGAAGCTGTTCAGCACCGACTTGGCCGCAGTGGCGTGTTCGAACAGAACGAAGTGGAAGTTCCTGAGCGAGATATTCTCCAGCCCGAAGCCTCGCCCCCACGCCTTGGCGAAGGCAGCCTGGATCAGGAACAAGTACGGCAGGAACACCGCGAGTGCCGCCACCAGCATGGCGTAGCCGAACATCGCCCAACGCCACGGGCCGAGCCGGATCGCGCGCCGGTCGCCACCTTTGCCCGTCAGCGCCACGAAGCCCTTGCGGCGGGTCATCAGGCGCTGGATCAGGATCAGCAGAATGGTGACGCCGAGCAACGGCATGGCATAGGCGGCGGCGACCTCGACGCGCACGGGATTGCCGAAGAACTGGAAGAGCTGCGTGGTGACGACGTTGAAGCGCGCCGGGATGGCGATCATGGCGGGCGAGCCGAACAACGCGATCGCCTCCAGGAAGCAGATGATCAGGCCGCCCAGGATCGCCGGCAACGCCAGCGGCAGGGTGACCCGCCGCATGGTCCGCCAGGCCCCTGCCCCAAGGATGTTGGCGGCATCTTCCATCTCCGACGACACCAGCTCCAACGCCGCCGTGGTGAAGATGAAGATGTACGGGAAGGAATAGAGCGCGATGACCAGGGCAAGCCCGGAGAAGCTGTAGATGTTGAACGGCCCCGCCTCCGCGCCCGTCACCAGCATGAAGAAGCGGTTGAGCCAGCCGGCGTTGGGTCCGGCCAGCAGGATCCAGGCGACGGCGCCGGTGTAGGGCGGCGTGATGAATGTCATCAGCACGAGCATGCGCGTCAGCCCGCGTCCCGGCATGTCGGTGCGCGCCACCGCCCAGGCGAGCGGGATGGCAAACACACCGGCCAGTGCCGCGGCGGCAGCACCGAGCTTGAGCGAGTTGAGCAGCGCATCGACGTAGCGCGCCCGGCCGTAGGCGGCGAGATAGTTGGCGAAGGTGAAACCGCCGGTCTTCTCCGCGGTGAAGCTCGTGACCACCAGGTAGATGAACGGGCTCACCACCAGGAACAACAGGACCGCGATGATCGCGATCCAGATCAGCCACGTCGAATCGAAGGAGATTGCGCGGCGCGTCTCCGGCGTGGCAAGCGCTGGTGCGGCGACCGTCATCGCTGGGGGCGCGCCGCTCCAGTGGCGCGATCATGCTCTTCTGGACCGCGAGCCTCCGGCTCGCTCATGAGACGCGCGCGGTCCGGAAGACCATGAGAAGACGCGCCACTGGAGTGGCGCGCCCCCAGCATCAATTCCCGAACGTGTCGCGCCACTGCTCGATGACCTCGGGGATGCCTTTGTCGATGTCCGCGACGGTCGGACGGATGGTCTTGATCTCGCTGATCGGCTTGGCCCCCGGCGGTGACGGCACTTCTGGCCGAAGCGGAATGGCGAAGTGCTTGGCGTTGATCTTCGCCGCCTCGATCGAATAGAGGTACTCCATGAAGAGCCTGGCCGCATTGGAATGCTTGGTGCCCTTCATGATCGCCGACGGGGCGATGATCAGCACCGAGCCGTCCGTCGGATAGGACACCGCCAGGGGATTGCCGCGCGAGGCGCTGAACAGGGTCGAGCCGTCGGCGCCGGCTGCGACCTGCCGCTCGCCCGCATTGAGCGCCGTCACCGTGTCGTTGATCGAACGGCCGATCTGCGGCTTGTTCTTCTCGAGATTGTCGAAGTAGCTCCAGCCGTAGAGGTTCTTCATGGTCAGCACCCAGGTGCCGACATAACCCGAAAAGCCGGGATGGCCGGTCGAGACCTTGCCTTTCCATTTGATGTCCAAAAGGTCCTGCCACTTCTTGGGCGCTTCCTCGGCCTTCACCTTGGTCGAGTTGTAGGTCAGCACGACCAGGCCGGCCGACGTGGTGTGATAGAAGCCCGCGGGATCGAAGTTGCGGAAGGTCGGGAGGATCTTGTTTTCCGTCTCCGGCACGTACTTCTCGAAGCGACCCTCGGTCGCCAGGCGGACATAGTGGCCGACGTCGGTCGAGGAGAAGACGTCACAGATCGTCTGGTTGTTCTTGAGGTCCTGCAGCAGGCGCTGATAGGCGACCTGCGCGGTCGTCCGCACGACGTTGACCTTGACGCCGTACATCTCGGTGAAGCCGCGGCCCAGGTCCTCCGCTCCCTCCGACGTGTAGTGCGCGACATACCAGGTGAGCTCGCCTTCCTTCTTGGCGCCCTCCTCCAGAGCCTTGATATCCGCATGCGCCACCGGCGCAAAAGCGAGCACTGCGGCGATAGCGAGGCCTGCCAAGCCCTTCATCAGTTCCTCCCTGAGCGTGACTTCATTATTGTTTGGAGGGCATACGATCACACGATGAAACGGGCGACAAGCGTGACTCACCGCGAACGAGCGCATGACGGAAGATAAATCCGCCGGCTGGGCGACCTACTACGAGAAGCTGCGCGAGCGGCCGCCGCGTCGCACATTGATCACAGCGCTCGACCGGTTCGGCCCGGACGCGGCGGGTTCGCTCGCCGTCGATCTCGGCTGCGGCGACGGCCGCGACGTGGTCGAGATGCTGCGGCGCGGCTGGCGCGTCGTCGCGGTCGACGCAGAACCCGAGGCGTTGCGCCAACTGCAGGCCCGCCCCCTGCCGACCGGTCACGATCTCACGCCCATCCACGCGCGCTTTGAAGACGTGCCGCTGCCGCTTGGCCTCAGCCTGGTCAATTCCAGCTTCGCCATGCCGCTTTGCGAGCCCGAATCCTTCGATCGCCTGTGGGAACGCATCCGCGAGGCGCTGCCGTCCGGCGGCCGATTCAGCGGCCAGTGGTACGGCCCGCGCGACTCCTGGGTGGGCCGGCCCGGCATGACCTTCGTGAGCCGCGACCAGGCCCTTGCGCTGCTCGGCGGCCTCGAGCTGGAGATGTTCGAGGAAGAGGAAGATGACGGCGTCACGCCGCGCGGCAACGCCAAGCACTGGCACATCTTCCACATCGTTGCGCGCAAGCCTTAGGGGTGTCGAGATCGAGCTATCGATCATGCACCGCGTGCATCATGATCGGCGCCGGCCATTCGTTTTGGGAGTAGTTCGTGGAAAGTGCGCAAGACCAAGAGATCCTCCACAGGGTCTGCCGGGAAGTCGCCCCGTACACCATGGTCCCGCAAGCAGCCCTGCTCTTCACGCTCGAGAGCGCCCTTCACTGCATCGAACTGGATATGAAGGGGAGCATCGTCGAATGCGGCACCTGGAAAGGCGGTTGCAGCTTCGGCATGCTGCTGGTGCAGCGCTACAAATACGGCAAGATCGTCAAGCCGGTCTGGATGTTCGACAGCTTCCAGGGATTGCCGCCAGCCGACGAACGGGACGGCCCCTTGGCAAAGGCTTACCAACGCGATGTCGACAGTGCGTACTACTACGACAACTGCACCGCTGCTCTCGAGGACGTGCGGATCGCGATCAAGCTCTTCGGGTTCTCAGACGAAGAGTGTCGCGTCGTGCCCGGCTGGTTTTCCGATACGCTGCCGTCCAAGACGACGACCCTGGGGCGTGAAGGCATCGCCCTCCTCCGGGTCGATGCCGACTGGTACGAGCCGGTCCGCTTCGTGCTCGACACGCTCCTGCCGCACACCACCGACGACGCCCGGGTCATTCTCGATGACTACTATTTCTGGGATGGTTGCGCGCGGGCCACGCACGACTTCCTCTCGAGCAGCGGCCAAGCCTATCGCATTCGCACCATCGGCGATTTTGTCGGCGCCTGGTTCGAGAAGAAAGCCGGCAGAAGCGGTCTTCTTTCCCCGCTGTAGCGCCGTTGCGCGGAGGCAGCGTGCATGAAAATCAGCCGCACGATCCTGCTGGCGTCTTTATGCACCAGCCTGCTGGCTTGCCGACCGGCGACGGAGGAGGACCGCAAGGCCCTGGTCGGGCTGTGGACGCCCGATGACGGCTCCCGCCATACGATCGAATTCAAGGACAACGGGGTGTTCGACCTCGTCTACGACGCAGGTCCGCCGCGCACCGTTCTGCGGGTCAAATGGTCGCTCAGCACCAAGGGCGAGGTCGACATCCGCCAGGACGACGGCTCGCACTACAAGACCTGCCGGTATTCCATAGACGACGGCAAGCTCACGATCGACGACGGCAGCGGCGCCGAGTGCCTCCGCAGTGCAACGACGCCGACGACGCTCATGCCCAGGACCTTCACAAAGAGCCCCTAGCCAATTTCGAGGCGCGCGTTGCACCTGTAGACAACGCCGCGCCCGGTGTCCGACACTTCGGCCACACGAAGTTGCAGGAGGCACCATGGCCGCTGTCCCCGTCACCGCCGAAATCGCCCGTCGCGCCGCCGTCCTGGCCTGGAACGACCTGCCGGCCGATCTTGTCGAGCGCACGAAGCAATGCCTGCTCGACTGGTTCGCCGTCACCGTGCCCGGCGCGCAGGAGGAGCTGACCGACATCCTGGTGCGCGAGGCGCTGGAGGACGGCGCCAAGGGCCAGGCCTCGCTGGTCGGCCGGGCCGAGAAGGTCCTGCCCTCGGCCGCGACCCTGATCAATGGGGCGGCGAGCCACGCGCTCGACTACGACGACGTCAACTTCTCAATGGGCGGCCATCCGACGGTCACCGTGGTCCCCGCCCTGCTGGCGCTGGGCGAGCAGATCAAGGCGTCGGGCCGGCTGTTCATCGAGAGCTTTGTCGCCGGCTACGAGACCTCGGGCCGCGTCGGCCGCCTGGTCTCGCCCAGCCACTATCAGAAGGGCTTCCATGTCACCGGCACCGTCGGCTCGTTCTCGGCCACCGCCGCGGCCGGCCGCATGCTCGGCCTCAGCGACAAGCAGCTCGCCGTTGCCTTCGGCATTGCCGCCACCCAGGCAGCCGGCCTGAAGTCGAACTTCGGCACGATGTGCAAGCCATTGCATGCCGGTACCGCCTCCGAGCACGGCCTGCGCGCGGCGCGGCTGGCGGCCAAGGGCTTCACGGCGCGCGGCGATTCGCTGGAGTGCGACCAGGGCTTCGCCTGCTCGCAGAGCGACCATCTCAATGCCGAAGCAGCACTGGGCGAACCGCCGCAGGGCTGGCACCTGCGCAACAACCTCTTCAAGTACCATGCCGCCTGCTACCTCACGCATGCGCCCATCGAATGCGCCAAGGAGATCCGGCTGAAGAGCAACTTCCCGCCCGAGCGGGTGAAGAAGATCCTGCTCAGGATCGACGCCGGTGCCGACAAGGTCTGCAACATCCCCAACCCGACGACCGGGCTCGAAGCCAAGTTCTCGTTGCGCCAGACCGTGGCGATGGCGCTGAACGGCGTCGACACGGCCGCGCTCGATTCCTACAGCGACGCCGTCACCCAGGAGCCGCGCATGAAGGCGCTGCGCGACAAGGTGTCGATCGAGTTCAAGCCCAACTGGGAGCACTCCCTGGCCGAGATGGCGATCCAGCTCGATGACGGCTCGACCATCGAGGCGAGCCACGATTCCGGCATCCCCTGGGCCGACGTCAAAAAGCAGCGCGCGGCGATCGAGACCAAATTCGAGAGCCTGGTGAGCCCGGTGCTGGGCGCCGCCGGCACGCGACGGCTGGCCGACGCCATCGAGCGCATCGACAGCCTCGGTGACGTGGGTGAGCTGGCGCGCGCTTCGACGAAAAGCTGACGGAGTAGCAATGGCAGAGGATTTCAGGACGCGGGCCCGACTGGTCCCGAAAGGGAACCGCTATGAGGACTTCGAGCCCGGCCGTGTGTTCAAGCACCATTGGGGCCGCACCGTCACCGAGTCGGAGAGCACGCTCTTCTCGACCCTGACGCTGCATTTCAACCCGCACTACTACAACGCCGCCTACGCCCGCGCGCACGGCCATCCCGGCATCGTCGTCAATCCGCTGCTGGTCTTCACCACCGTGTTCGGCCTCACCGTCGAGGACCTGAGCGAAGGCGGCGGACCGTTCCTCGGCGTCAACGAGCTCACCTATCATCAGGCCGTCTATCCCGGCGATTCGCTCAGGGCCGAATCCGTCGTGCTCGACCGGCGCGTCTCGGACTCCCACAAGGGGTTCGGCATCGTCACCTGGCACACCCAGGGCTTCAATCAGCGCGAAGAGCTCGCCATCGACTTCAAGCGCACCAACCTCGTCCGTCTCAGGAACGCCTAAATGCCGTACATCACCGAAGAGCGCCGCATGATCCAGGAGCAGGCGCGCGAATTCACCCTCAACGAGGTCCTGCCCGTCGCCAACAAGCTCGATCCCGAGAAGGGCGACATCCCGATGGACCTTCGCGACAAGATGGCCGAGCTCGGCTACTTCGGCATCCTGATACCGGAGCAGTATGGCGGCCTGGGTCTCGGCTGCTTCGAGTACTGCCTGGTCACCGAAGAGCTGTCGCGCGGCTGGATGAGCGTCGCCTCGCTGATCGCCCGCGGCAACCTTTTGATCGGCGCGCAGATGATGAGCGAGGAGCAGCGCGCCCGCTATCTGCCGCGCATGGCCAAGGGCGAGTTCTTGGGCGCCTTCTCCATGTCCGAGCCCAATGCGGGCTCCGACATCTCCAACATCTCCTGCCGCGCCAAGAAGGACGGCACCGGCTACCTGATCAGCGGCAACAAATACTGGTGCACCTTCGCCGACGGCGCCGATTTCCTGATCATCATTGCCCGCACCTCGGATGCGCCGCCGGGCAAGCGCCACATGGGCCTCTCCATGTTCTTCGTCGAGAAGAAGCGCGGCACGCTGCCCAAAGGCTGCAGCGGCGCGCCGATCCCCAAGATCGGCTACTTCGGCTGGAAGACCTACGAGCTGGCCTTCGACAATTTCCGCGTCGAAGCCGACAACATGATCGGCGAGGAAGGCCATGCCTTCTACTACGCCACCTCGGGCCTGGAGACGGCGCGCGCACACACCGCGGCTCGCGCCATCGGACTGGCCCAGGGGGCGCTCGACGATTCGATCAAGTACGCCAACGACCGCAAGCAGTTCGGCCGGTCGATCGCCGAGTTCCAGGCGATCCGCTTCAAGATCGCCGAGATGGCGACCCAGATCGAGGCGGCACGCCAGCTCAACTACTTCGTCTGCGAGCAGATCGACAGCGGCCAGCGCTGCGACAAGGAAGCCTCGATGGTGAAGCTGTTCGCTTCGGAGATGGCCGAGCGCGTGTGCAGCGAGGGCATCCAGATCCATGGCGGCGCGGGCTACACCACCCTGCATGCCGTCGAGCGCCACTGGCGCGATGCGCGGCTGACAAAGATCTTCGAGGGCACGTCGGAGATCCAGAAGCGCATCATCTCCGACCGTCTGCTCGGCCGCGGGAGGAATTGATGAAGGTCTCTTCCCTCACCGGCAAGAACAACTACTTCGAGGACTTCAAGGTCGGCGACGTGTTGAAACACGCGCGCGGCAAGACCGTCGAGCCCATGGAGCAGGTCTGGATCACCAACGTGACCATGAACACCGCCGAAGCGCACTTCAACGAGCACCTGACCAAGGGTACCAACTACGGCCAGCGCCTGGGCTTCGGCGGCGTCACCATCTCCATGTGCATCGGGCTCGCCGCCGAGGACACGGCCGAGAACGCGCTGATGGAGCTCGGCATGGACAAGATCCGGCTCAAGGGTCCCCTCTATCACGGCGACACGCTCTATTGTTACAGCGAGGTGCTGGAGACCAGCGACGCCAAGCAAGCCGACGCCGGCATCGTGCGCTTCAAGCACTACGGCGTGAACCAGGACGACAAGCACATCTTCGAGGGCGAGCGCACCGTCCTGATCAAGCGGCGCAGCCATTGGGGAGAGAAGTGAGCACTCATCGGACCGCGGGCCTCCAGGCCCGCATCATGATCATGAGCGGGCCTGGAGGCCCGCGGTCCGCATGAGCGACGTCCTTGGAGCGCTCGATGGGGTCCGCATCGTCGATCTCACACAGATGCTGGCCGGGCCGTTCTGCACCATGCTGCTGGCCGACCAGGGCGCCGAGATCATCAAGGTCGAGCCGCTCGACGGCGACCACACGCGCATCGTCGGGCCCTACCATGCCGACGACAAGCTGAGAGCCTTCGGCGGCTACTTCGCGTCGGTGAATCGCAACAAGAAGTCGATCGCCATCGACCTGAAGCAGCCCGAAGGCCGCGAGCTGGTGATGCGGCTGTGCGAAGGCGCCGATGCGGTGGTCGAGAACTATCGCGGCGGCGTCATGGACCGCCTCGGCCTCGGCTACGAAACCCTGCACGAGCGCTTCCCCAAGCTGGTCTACGCGACCATCCGCGGCTTCGGCGACTGGCGCACCGGTAAAAGCCCCTACACCGACTGGCCGGCCTACGACGTGGTGGCCCAGGCGTTCGGCGGCGTCATGGCGATCACCGGACCGGACAAGGATACGCCGATGAAGGTCGGCCCCGGCGTCGGCGACCTGATGCCCGCCACCATGTGCGCGGTCGGCATCGTCAGCGCCATCCTGCGTGCCCACAAGACCGGCAAGGGCCAATTCGTCGATGTCGGCATGGTCGACGCCATCCTGTCAATGTGCGAGCGCATCGTGCACCAGCACGCCTTCACCGGCGGCGTGCCGGTGCCGGAGGGCAACCATCACCCCCTGCTCTGCCCGTTCGGCATGTTCCCGGCCAAGGACGGCCACGTCACCATCGCCGCCCACGCCGACACGCACTTTCCCATCCTCTGCCGCCTGATCGGCCGGCCGGAAATGGGCAGCGACCCGCGCCTCTCCACCGTCCAGGACCGCCGCGCGCACCAGGACGAGATCATCGCCGCCGTGTCGGCCTTCACCAGCCAGCGCACCAAGCAGGAGCTATTGGCCCATCTCGGCGGCCAGGTGCCGTTCGCGCCGGTCAACGACGTGCGCGACGTCTTCGCCAACCCGCACTTCGCCGCCCGTGACATGGTGGTGTCCGTGCCCCACCCGGGCCTCGACGGCGACATGAAGGTGGCCGGCGTCGCCATCAAGATGAGCGAGACGCCCGGCCGCGTGCGCCATCGCGCCCCCTTGCTGGGCGAGCACACCGATGAGTATCTGACCCGTCTCGGCCTTGCTGGCGCGGATATTGCGCGCCTGCGGGCCGAAAAGATCGTTGCCTGAGGAGACATGACATGACCGACCGTCCGCGCCGCGCCCGCCGCGTGCAGCTTTCCACGCCCGGTTCGAGCGAGAAGATGATGCAGAAGGCGTCGGAGTCGAAGGCCGACCATGTCTTCCTCGACCTCGAGGACGCCGTCGCCCCCAGCCAGAAGCGCGACGCGCGCAAGAAGATCGTCGAGGCGCTGAAGACGCTCAACTGGAAGGGCAAGACGCGCTGCGTGCGCATCAACGACCTCACCACCGAGTATGCCTTCGAGGACATCATCGAGGTGGTCGAGGGCGCGGGCGAGCATCTCGACACCATCATGATGACCAAGGTGCTGACGCCAGCCGACATCCTGTTTGCCGACAAGCTGCTGCACCAGCTCGAGAAGAAGTTGAAGCTCAAGCGCCGCATCGGCCTCGAAGCCCTCATCGAAGAGGTCGAGGGCATGCAGAACGTCGACGCCATCGCCAGGTCGACGCCGCGGCTCGAATGCCTGGTGTTCGGCATGGGCGACTTCTCGGCCTCGATGGGCGTCACCAACAAGAACGTCGGCGAATCCGACGGCTATCCCGGCGACATCTGGCACTATGCGCGCTTCCGCCTGGTCATGGCCTGCCGCGCGGCCGGCATCGACCCGGTCGATGGCCCGTTCGCTGACTTCAAGAACCCCGAGGCCTACCGCGAGGAGTGCCGTCGCTCGATGATCCTGGGCTGCGTCGGCAAATGGGCGATCCATCCGTCGCAGATCGACCATGCGCTGGAGATCTACTCGCCCAAGCCCGAGGACATTGCCCGCGCCCGCAAGCTCGAGAAGGCCTATGCCGAGGCCGAGGCCAAGGGCCTGGGGGCCATCAACGTCGACGGCATCATGGTCGACGTCGCCTCGATCCGCATCCTGCGCAATACGGTGCTGAACAAGGCCGACCTGTTCGGCATGTAGGCCAGTGCAAAGCCTCATCCTGAGGAGCACGCCGCAGGCGAGCGTCTCGGTGTGCGCGCTGTGAGGAGCGCCATCGTCCCGGTGGCCACCATGCTGGCCATCCAGGCGATGATCTCGCTCTGCGTGCTGGCGCTCGGCGTCATGATGCCGGCGGTCGCGAAGGATCTCGCGATCGACCCCAAGCTGGTCGGCATCTTCACGGCCATCATCTACGCCGTCGCCGCCGTCCTGGCCCTGTTCGCGGCCGGGCCGATCGTGCGGCTGGGCGCGGTGCGGATCTGCCAGATGGCGTTGCTGATGGCAGCCATCGGGCTTGCCTTCAATGCCCTGGCCTTGGTCGCGGCGACCGTGATCGCCGTGATGTTCATCGGCGCCGCGCAAGGGCCGATCAATCCCGCCTCGGCACATGTGCTGGCCCAGCGCGTGCCGCGCCAATGGTTCGGCATCGTATTCTCGATCAAGCAGACCGGTGTGCCCATCGGCTTCGCCCTCGCCGGCGTCGTCTTCCCTTTCCTGCTGACGCATTTCGGCTGGCGCGGCGCCAGTCTGGTTGCCGCCGCGATGGCCCTTGCCGCGATCCTGTTCGTCGAATTGTTGCGCTCGCGCATCGATGTCGCGGTTGCCTCCAGCGCGCCGTCGATCGGCATCTGGCGCTCGATCCGCTTCGTGCTGGGCCACGCCCAGCTGCGCGTGCTCGGCTGGTCAGCCTTCGTCTATGTCATCGCCCAGCACACCTTCACTTTCTATCTGGTCACCTATCTCTACGAGCATTGCGATCTCAGCATCGCCCGCGCTGGCCTCCTGCTGTCGATCTCGCAGCTCGCCGGGACGGGCATGCGGCTGGTGAGCGGTGCGATCGGCGACCGCATCCCGCGCATGGTGGTGCTGGGCTGGACCGGCATAGCGATGACCCTGGGCTGCGTCGCCATCGGCCTTTTGGAGGCCGACACGCCGTTCTGGCTGATCGCCCTGGTCGTCGTCGGCTACGGCTCGGTCGTCATCAGCTGGAACGGCACGTCGCAGGCCCAGTTCGCCCATCTCTCGCCGCCCGGCGAGACGGCCGCCGTGGCGGCGGTCCAGACCGCCCTCGCCTTCTCAGGTGCCGTATTCGGGCCACCGCTGTTTGCGCTGATCGCCTCGGTCGTCAGCTATCGCGCGGCGTTCTGGGGCGTCGCGGCCTGCGTGCTGGTATCGGCCGCCTGGCAACTCGCCGCGGCTCGCCGGGGGCGCGCGACTCCAGTCGCGCGTCAGTAGTGGTGCCAGCAAAGACGCGCCACTGGAGTGGCGCGGCCCCAGCTACGGCTCCTTCATTCCCGCGACAGTGACAATCTCGCCCCACTTCTTGGTCTCGCTGGCCTGGAAGGCCGCGAGCTCCTCGGGCGTGCCGGGGAACGGGATGCCGTAAGTCGTCCGTGTGAGCGTCAGATAACCTTCCGACTTCATCGCCTCGCGGACCAGCGCGTTGAGCTTGTCGACGATGGGCCGCGGCGTGCCGGCCGGCACGTAAGCGGCCGTCCACGCCCACATCTCGAAGCCGGGCACCGTCGAATCGACCGTCGGGAACTGCTCCAGCCCCGGGATCGGCTTCTTGCTGGTGACGGCGATGCCGCGTGCGCGGCCGTCGAGCACGGCCGGCAGGCCTGCGGTGAAGTCCGAGAAGATGATGTCGAGGCGGCTACCCAGAAGGTCGCTGACGGCCTGGGGCTGCGATTTGTAGGGTACGCCCAGAAGATCGATCTTGGCCATGACGCGGAACAGCTCGGCGCCGCCGCGGCTGGAACCGTTGCCGCTCCCGAAGGAGAGCTTGCCCGGCTCCTTCTTCGCCAGCGCGATGAACTCGGCCACCGTCTTCACCGGCAGCTCGTTCTTCACCATGACGATCTGCGCGCCCAACGTGATGCCGCAGACCGGCGTGAAATTCTTCACCGGGTCGTAGGTCAGCGACTTGTAGACGTGCGGGTTGATGGCCTGCGTCGTCTGGGTGGTGATGAACACGGTGTGGCCGTCGGGTGCGGCGGTCGCGGCGGCCTGGGCGCCGATCTGGCCTTCGGCGCCGGGCTTGTTGTCGATCACCACGGCCTGGCCGGTGAGCTTGCCGATCTCGTTGCCGATCACGCGCGCCACGGTGTCGGTGGCGGTGCCTGGCCCGAACGGGGCGATGATGCGGATGGGCTTGGAAGGGTAGTCCTGCGCCGATGCCGGCAATGCGCCTGCCGCCGCGATCGCGGCCAGCCAGCCGAGCAGTCTCATCCTGTCCTCCCTACGCCTTTTTCTGCGGCTCCTGCGACACGTACTGCCGCTCGCCGGTGGCGGGATTGTAGAAGACGTCGACTGGCTGACCAGTGTCGGGATCGATGAAGCGCTCTGCAGTTTTGACCCAGCCCGCGCCCGGCTTTTCGCGCAGCAATGGCTTGTAGACCGCCCGCTCGAGCAGCGTGCCGGCGGTGATCACACCGCCCGCGATCAAGAGCCACAGCGCGCCCGGCAGGCTGAGGCCGGCGACGATGATCCCCGCCGCCAGCATCAGCATGCCCACGGCCAGGACGGCGGTACGCAGCACGCTCAGCTCTTCGCTGGCTCGATGACCGCGGCGGTGCCGTAGGCCACGATCTCGCTCATGGTCTGGCCGATCTCCGAAGAATCGAAGCGCATCATCAGGATGGCATTGGCGCCCATGGCCGTCGCATTGGCCACCATGCGATCGATGGCGTGGCGGCGCGCCTCCTCCAGCATCTGGGTGTACTCGTTGATCTCGCCGCCGACGATCGAGCGCAGGCCGGCCATGATGTTGCCGCCGAGGCCGCGGCTTCGCACGACCACGCCGAAGACCTGGCCCAGGGTGGTTACCGTTCGGTGCCCGGCAATGTTCTCAGTGGTTACGATGATCATGGGAACCTCCGTGCAAAGTGATTTGGTAACCGAAGCGGACTAGACTAACCGGAGCCTCGCAACTGTGACAGCCAAGGGAGGGTTTCATGAAGCTCTACATGCACCCCGTTTCCACGACCAGCCGGCCGGTGATGCAGTTCATCGCCGACAACAACATCAAGTGCGACATGGAAGTGGTCGATATCCTGAAAGGCGCGCACTACGAGCCGGCCTACAGCAAGATCAATCCCAACCACCTGATTCCGATGCTCGAGGACGGCGACTTCCGCCTGACCGAGAGTGCGGCGATCCTGCGCTACCTCGCGGAGAAGATCGATTCGCCGACTTTCCCGAAAGACCTCAAGCAGCGCGCCCGCGTGAACGAGGTGATGGATTGGTTCAACTCCAACTTCTATCGCGACTGGGGCTACGGCCTGATCTATCCGCAGCTCTTCCCGCACCTCAAGCGCGAGGACGCCAAGGTGCAGGAGGCCGTGGTCGCCTACGGCAAGGAGAAGTCGAAGATCTGGCTGCAGATCCTGAACGATCACTACATCGGATCGAACAAGTACCTATGTGGTAACCAGCTCACGGTCGCCGACTATTTCGGCGCCGCCATCACCACGGCGGGCGAGCTTGTCCATTGCGATTTCTCGGCCTATCCCAACATCAAGCGCTGGCTCGACACCTTCAAGGCCGGGCCGAACTACGCCAAGGTCTACGAAACCTTCAACGGCTTCTGCGCCTCGACCAAGGGGCAGCCCTGGCAGGCCATCACCTGATTGAGGAGTACGCGATGATCAAGGGTCTGCACCACAACGCCTATCGCTGCCGCGATTCGGAGGAGACGAGGAAGTTCTACGAGGACTTCCTCGGCCTGCCGCTGGTCAACGCCTTCAAGATCGAGACCACCCAGACCGGCCGCAAGACCGGCGCCGGCGTGCTGCACTCCTTCTTCCAGCTCGACGACGGCTCGTGCCTCGCCTTCTTCGAGGCGCCCGACATGCCGTTCGAGTTCAAGGAGCAGCACGACTTCGACCTGCACATCGCGCTCGAGGTCGAGCCCGATGCGCTGGACAAGATGTTCGCCAAGGGTAAGGCGGAGAACCGCGAAGTACGCGGCGTGAGCGACCACAAGTTCATCCGGTCGATCTACTTTCGCGATCCCAACGGCTATGTCATCGAGCTGACGGCCAAGGTGCCGGGCATGGAACGCGACATGGATCCCAAGCAGAACCATGCGCGCGACATCCTGAACGGCTGGCAGGCGGGCAAGGGCACGGCAAAGGCCGCGTAACGACAGATAAGACGGAGGAAACGATGAAGCGTGGCGTATGGGGCGCATTGGCCGCCCTGATGAGTGCTGTCGCGTTCTCCTCGCCCTCCATCGCCGCCGATCCGCCGCAGTTCCAGGTCGATCCGTTCTGGCCCAAGCCGCTGCCCAACAACTGGTTGCTTGGGCAGGTGGCAAGCGTCGCCGTCGGACCTGACGATCACGTCTGGCTGCTGCAGCGGCCGCGCTCTCTCACCGACGACGAGAAAGGCGCAACCTTGACGCCGCCGCGCAACAAGTGCTGCGCTCCGGCCCCGTCGGTCATGGAGTTCGACGCCGACGGCACCTTCATCCAGGGCTGGGGATTCCCGCAGACCACGCCGTGGGTGGCCAACGAGCACGGCATCCATGTCGACAAGGCCGGTTTCGTCTGGATCGCCGGCAACAACGCCAACGACAGCGCCATGTTCAAGTACACCAAGGACGGCAAGCCGGTGCTGACCATCGGCAAGCTCGGGCCCACCGGCGGCAGCAACGACACCACCCTGCTCGGCCGGCCGGCCGACATCCAGGTCGACAACGACGCCAAGGAGGTGTTCGTGGCCGACGGCTACGGCAACCGCCGCGTCATCGTGTTCGATTCGGAGACCGGCGCCTTCAAGCGCTACTGGGGCGCCTACGGCAACAAGCCCAACGACGACAAGCAGGCAGCCTACGATCCGGCCGCAGCACCGTCGCAGCAGTTCGCCAACCCGGTGCACTGCGCCAAGCCGTCGAAGGACGGCCATGTCTATGTCTGCGACCGCACCAACAACCGCATCCAGGTCTTCAAGAAGGACGGCACCTTCGTCACCGAGTGGTTTTACGACAAGAGCACGCTCGGCGCCGGCGCGGTGTGGGACCTGAACTTCTGGCCCGACGCCAACCAGACCTGGCTGTTCAACATCGACGGCGAGAACAACCTTCTGCGCATCCTGCAGCGCAGCGACGGCAAGGTGGTCGGCGGCTTCGGCCGCTCGGGCCGCAACGCCGGCAACTTCCACTGGGTCCACAGCATCGCCGTCGATTCCAGGGGCAACATCTACACGGGCGAAGTCGACAACGGAAAGCGCGTGCAGAAGTTCAAGCCGAACCGGGCGCCGTAGTCTTTGCTGGGAGCGCGGCACTCCGTGCCGCTCATGACGCGCTACGGAGATGGTGTAACGGGCCGGGCGCCGATGGCGTAAGGAGTGGTCGTCCCTCACAGTGATTGTGTGAACGGAGTCGGGCTTTCGCCTGCTCCAAGCATCAGAGAAGGGACGACCGTGAAGTACTATGCCGGAATCGACGTGTCTTTGGAAAGCGCCACCATCTGCGTGGTTGATGAGCAGCGTCTGATCGTGCGCAAGGACAAGGTTGCCCGCGAGCCTGAGGGGTTGATTGGGTGGCGGCTGGGCGCTCGCCATCGCCAAGCGGGCCGGGAACAAGAAGTCCAAGGTCGCCTTGGCCGCGCAAGCTGGCCGTCATCCTGCATCGCAGGTGGATGGACTGGAAGCCGTTCGACGCAACCAGAGCTGTTGGCCCCGCCGCAGCCTGACACCAAGGAGGCGTTCTACAGATCGGGCGGGCCCACCATCAACCGCTCGAGGCGAGGTCTCGTCGCCGGGACGATGATCAGGTCAGGCCGAGAAGCGCGCAGCAGCACCCGGAACATGGTGACTGCGCCACAGAGATGGACCGACCTGGTTCCTACGAATCTCATCATGTGGCGGCCCAGCGCCGACCACGGACAGAAGCAAGTGCCCGGCGAGGACCAGACCTCAAGAGGGATGATTTCTCAGGGCCCGTTGCAGAAGTGGCGCGCTCCCAGCAATGAGTCACCCCAGCCGACGCCGATAGAGCGCAATGAGGCGCTCCCAGTGCCGCTCGGCAGCCGGCTTGTCGTAGCACCAGCGTTCCGGGAAGGCGAAGCCGTGGTGGACGCCGGGGTGGACTTCGAGTTCGCCAGCCGCACCTGATGCATCGAACAGCTTCTTCAGCTCCTTCACCATGTCCGGCGGCGCCAGCTCGTCGTGCTCGGCGCAGGAGATATAGAGCTCGCCCTTTGCCTTGCCGAGCGTGAGATGCGGACTCTCGACGGCGTCGCTCACCAGCCAGGTGCCGTAGAACGAGGCGGCCGCGGCGATGCGGTCGGGAAAGCGCGCGGCCGCCGCCAGCGAATAAGGCCCGCTCATGCAATAGCCGTGGGTGCCGACCGGTCCCTTCTTCGACTCCTTCCGGGAATCGGCGAAGGCGATGAGGGCGGCGATGTCGTCCATCACCGGCGGAATCGTCATCTTGGTGCGCACCGCCCGCATGCGGGCCTGCTCGGCGCTGCCCTTTTCCAGGACGTCGGGGCCGTACTTGGTGTCCTTGCCGGCGCGGTAATAAAGGTTGGGCAACAGCACGTAGTAGCCCACCGTCGCCAACCGCCGCGCCATCTCGTAGAGCTCCTCGCGGATGCCCGGGGCATCCATCAGGAACAGCACGGGCGGATACGGCCCTCCCCGTTCCGGACAGCAAACGAAGGTTTCGATCGCCCCATCCTTGGTCGGGATATCCAGAATCTTCTCGATCATGTCCTTCGTTCCCTCCGCGATGCCTTGTTGGCCATGCCAGCACCTTGCTAGGCTTCGCTCAACAACAAAGCCCTGGGAGGGGACCATTATGAAGCGTGCGTTTTGCGTGGCAGCTCTGGCCGCGGCGGCATTGGCCGCACCGGCGTCGGCACAACAACTGACCGACGGCACGGTGAAGCTGGGTGTGCTCACCGACATGTCGAGCCTCTACTCCGACATCAACGGCCCCGGTGCGGTGATCGCCGTGCAGATGGCGATCGAGGATTTCGGCGGCTCGATCGGCGGCAAGAAGATCGAGATGGTCCAGGCCGACGTCCAGAACAAGGCCGACGTGGCCGCCACCATCTCTGGCCGCTGGTACGATACCGAGGGGGTCGACGCGATCCTGGGCTCGGGCGCCTCGTCCTCGTCGATCGCCACCTCGCGCGTGGCCAATGACAAGAAGAAGGTCTACCTGGCCACCGATCCGGCCTCGTCGGACATCACGGGCAAGCTCTGCAACCCCTACACGGTGCACTGGGTCTACGACACCTTCGCATTGGCCAAGGGCACCGGCTCGGCAGTCGTCAAGGCCGGCGGCAAGAGCTGGTTCTTCCTTACCGCCGACTACGCCTTCGGCTATGCCCTGCAGCGCGATGTCGCCAATGTGGTGAACGCGGCTGGCGGCAAGGTCCTGGGCGAGGTCCGCCATCCGATCAACACCAACGACTTCTCGTCGTTCCTCCTGCAGGCCCAGGCCTCCAAGGCCCAAGTCATCGGTCTCGCCAATGCCGGTGGCGACACCATCAACTCGATCAAGCAGGCCTCGGAGTTCGGCATCGTCAAGGGCGGCCAGAAGCTTGCCGGCCTGCTGGTCTTCGTTTCTGACGTCCATTCGCTCGGGCTGGAGCGCGCCCAGGGACTGAACCTGACGGAAGCGTTCTACTGGGACCTCAACGACAAGACCCGCGCCTTCGCCAAGCGCTTTGCCGCGAAGAACAACAACAAGATGCCGACCAGCATCCAGGCCGGCTTCTATTCCGCGGCGCTGCAGTACCTCAACGCCGTCAAAGCCGCCGGCACCGACAACAGCGACGCGGTGATGGCCAAGCTCAAGGAGCTCAAGTGGGACGATCCCGTCTTCGGCCTGAGCTACATCCGTGCCGACGGCCGTAAGATGCACGACATGTACCTGTTCGAGGTCAAGAAGCCGTCGGAGTCCAAGGGCCCCTACGACTACTACAAGCTGGTCTCGAAGATGTCGGCCGAGGAGGCGTTCCGCCCACTCGACCAGGGCGAATGCCCGATGATCAAGAAGAACTGAAGCAAGGAGACAGCCATGGCTGACCAGAGCCAAGTCTACGTCGGTGTCGCAGGCTATTTCGGCAAACCGGACCATCCCGGCAAGGTCGGCGTCTTCCGCCGCGCCGCGTCGGGTGGCGACTGGCAGCACGTGCTGGGCACCGTGGAAGCCTACACGGTCTTCGTGCATCCGAAGGATCCGCAGACCGTGTTCGCCGGCACCAACGACGGCGTGTGGCGCAGCACCGACCGCGGCGCCACCTTCCGGCGCACCGGCTTCCCCGACGCCAAGAAGCAAGTCTGGTGCTTCATGGTCGACAGCCGCGATCCCAAGCGAATCTTCGCCGGCGCCTCGCCGATCGACGTCTATCGCAGCGACGACGGCGGCGCCAACTGGAAGAAGCTCGCGACGCCGGTGATCGGCACGCACTGCAAGGGACCTTTCGCCTCGCGGGTGATGCGCCTTGCGCAGAACCCCAAGAAGCCCGACGAGATCTACGCGGCGCTGGAAATCAACGGCGTGATGCGCAGCACCGACGGCGGCGAGACCTGGCAGGATTGCAGCGAGGGGCTGATCAAGCTTTCCGAGCAGCCGCATCTCAAGAGCAAGATCGTGAGCGATACCACGGCCGAGGGCATGCTCGACGGCCATGCCGTGACCATCAACGCGGCCGACCCCGATTCGCCGATCCTGGCGCTGCGCATGGGCCTGTTCCGCACGCGCGACGGCGGCAAGAGCTGGCAGGACATGGACGTCCGCCGCTTCTCGCCCACAACCTACGGCCGCGACGTCAAGGCGTCGCCGACCGAGCCCAACACGCTCTACGCGGCGCTCTCCGTCGCCGCCGCCAGCCACGACGGCGGCCTCTACCGCAGCGCCGACGGCGGCGAGAGCTGGCAGCGCTTCGACAAGGTCCAGGTGCACGGCACGATCATGTCGATCGGCCTGCACGCCAGCGATCCCAAGCAGGTCTATATCGGCGCCCGCTACGACGGCGAGGTGTTCGGCACCCAGGATGCCGGCAAGACCTGGCAGGCGATGCCGCTGCCGGGCGAGGTCCAGCACATCTACTCGGTGGCGTGCGGCTGAACCAAGGACTCACGTCGCCGCTAGTGCAACTATTGCACTAGCGCAGCATTAAAGGTAACGCTGCACCGAGAAGCGGCTTGGCGAATTGCCGTCTATGGGCGTGACCACGGGATACCGCACTTCCATGTCGAAGGACCTGGTTTTCGAGGCGCAGTGAGCATCGAGACCCTGGAATTGATTGTTGGCGGGATTCCTGCGGCGACTCTCAGAGCGGCGCGTGCATGGGCACAGGAGCATCGACAGGCACTTTGGGCCAAATGGCGGGAGTTGAACGGGTGAGCTCGGGCGACACGATGCGCGCGATCGTGGCGGCCAAGGCCAAAGCGGTCGCGACGCTTGCCTTGAGATGGTCGGATGGAACACGGGCCGACCTGGATCTCGGCGAAATGCTGCGAGACAAGCGGTTGCGCGCCCTGCGCGAACCTTCCGAATTTGCGCGCGTGCGTATTGGCGAGTGGGGTCATTCGCTGGAATGGCCGTCCGGCGTCGAACTGGGCGCCGATTCGCTGTGGCTGGAAACGCTGTCTGCAACGGGCCGCGAAGATGCCCGCACCTTCCTGGAATGGCGGCTGAGGCACGGACTGTCGCTGGCGAAGACCGCCGACGCGCTCGGCCTGTCGCGTCGGATGGTCGCCTACTACTCCAACGGCGAGAAGGCGATCCCTAAATCCATCCTTCTGGCCTGCAAGGGATGGGAAGTGGGGCACGCAGCTTAGCGCTGGCCGCGCGGATGCCTCCGCGCTATGCGCAGAGCCGACACGAGTTGCGCGGAGTGTACGTATGACCGATGCCACTTCCTCTCGCCGGACGTTCCTGAAGGCCGGAGCCGCCCTCGCCGGCGCGGCAGTCATTGGCGCCGAACAGGCCCAGGCCCAGGCGCCCGCCATCACCGGCGGCAGCGAATCGCGCTTCCCGTCGGCCGATGCGCCGGGCTCGAACGACGGCGGCTACAACATCCTGTTCATCCTGACCGACCAGGAACAGTACATGGGCTATCTGTGGCCCATTCCCCTGCCCGGCCACGAGCGCCTGCGCCGCACCGGCACGTTCTTCGAGAACCATCACATCGCCGCCGACATGTGCTCGGCGTCGCGCGCGGTGATCTATACCGGGCTGCACATGCCGCTGAACGGTGTCTTCGACAACGCCGGCGTGCCCTACCAGAAGAGCCTGGATGCCAAGCTGCCGACCGTCGGCAAGATCCTGCGCAAGCTCGGCTACTACCCCGCCTACAAGGGCAAGTGGCATCTCAACGGCGCCATGGCCATGGAGAACAGGCCGGACCACATCAAGGCGCTGTTCGAATCGACCATGGACAAGGATTACGGCTTCTTCGACTACACCGGCACCGGCGACTACATCGAGGGCGCGCTGGGCGGCTACCAGTACGACGCCATCACCTCGGCCCAGGCCATGCAGTGGCTGAAAGCCAAGGGCCGGCCGATGACCGACCGCAAACAGCCCTGGTACCTCGCGGTCAATCTCGTCAATCCGCACGACATCATGTGGCTCAACACCGACCTGCCCGGCCAGCCGGTGCAGGCCAAGGACGCGCAGCTGACCATCGCGGCGGCCCCGAACGACACGTTCTACCAGCAGGAATGGAACAACCTTCCCCTGCAGAGCACCTGGCAGCAGGCGCTCGACGCGCCGGGCCGGGTCGCCGCGCATCGCATCTACCACGAGGCCAACGGCTACCTGACCGGACTCATCCCCAACGACGAATGGCGCGTGCGCAAGCGGCAGAACTACTACTTCAACGCCATCCGCGACGCCGACCAGCAGGTCGTGCAGATCCTCGACCAGCTCGACCGGCTCGGCCTCACCGACAAGACCATCGTCATCTTCACGTCGGACCACGGCGAGCTTTTGGGCTCGCACGGCGGCCTCACCGGCAAGGGCACGACGGCCTACAGCCAGCAGAATCACGTGCCGATGCTGGTCGTGCATCCCGACTTCCCGGGCGGCCAGCGCTGCCGCGAGACGACCTCGCATCTCGACATCGTGCCGACCGTCGTCGCCATGACGGCCAAGTCGACGACGCCCGTCGCCGACACCATGGCGCGCATGAAGGGCAAGGACCTGACGCCACTGCTGCGTCAGCCGGTCAATCCCGCCTTCACCCAGGCCCGCGGCGGCGTGCTGTTCTGCTACAGCCAGCTCATGGTCCACGACCCGGGCTTCACGAAATGGCTCTACCAGACGCTGCACAACAAGCAGGTCGCCAAGTCCGACCATCTCAGGGCAGTCGAGCTCTTTCCCATCGACTGGTCGCTGCGCGTCGCCATCCGCTCGATCACCGACGAGCGCTATCGCTTCACGCGCTATTTCCCGTTCCGCGCCTTCAACACACCGACGACGCTCGACGACCTGCGCGCCAAGAACGACCTCGAGCTCTACGACCTGCGCAACGATCCCGACGAGGTCATGAACCTCGCCTACAATTTCGATGCCAACCGCGACCTGATCGCGTCGATGAACACCAAGCTCAATGGCCTGATCGCCGCCGAGATCGGCGTCGACGACGGCAGCTTCCTGCCGTTCAAGGATTTCATCGACTGGGACACGGCGGCCGGAATCAATCTTTAAGGGAGCGCGGGCCTCCAGGTCCACTCATTGCCGGGCGCGCTCCCAGCAGAGACTACTTCTCCACCGTCGCTGCGTCGGCATTGCGGCCGCCCAGCATTTGGCCGACGGATGACGAAACTGTGCGCTCGCGGCCGGTGTCGATCTTGACCGTCGCCGTCATACCGGCACGCAACGGCGGCTCGCCGGCCTGCGGAGACAGCCTGAGCTTCACCGGCAGGCGCTGCACGACCTTGACCCAGTTGCCCGACGCGTTCTGCGGCGGCAGCACGGCGAACTCCGCACCCGTCGCCGGGCTGAGGCTCTCGACGACGGCCTCCCAGGTCGTGTCGGGATAGGTGTCGAGCACCACCGTGGCCTTCTGGCCGACCCGCACGTGCGTGAGCTCGGTCTCCTTGAAGTTGGCCTCGACCCACGGCCGGCTCACCACCACCAGCACGAACAAGGGCGTCGCCGCCTTGACCTGCTCGCCCTGCTGCACGCGCATGTTGACCACCACGCCGTCGATCGGTGCGCGGATGGTGGTGCGCGAAAGATCGAGCGCGGCGCGCTCGCGTGCCGCGGTCTTGTCGCGCACCAGATGGTGCTCCTCGGCCGACATCTGCGGATCGCCGTTCAGCGCCACCAGCACGCGCTGCAGCTTTTCGCGCACCGAGGTGACCCGGTCGGCGGCAGCACGTGCGTCGTTCTGGGATTCCTCGCGCTTGGAAGCCGACGTTATGCCCTTGGTCGCGAGTTCTTCCTGACGCTGCCACTGTCGCTTGAAGTAGTCGGCGCGTGCCTCGGCGTCGGCCAGCTCGGCCACGACCTCGCGCCAGGTGCCGCGCAGCGTCTCGACCTGGGTGCGCGCGGCATCGAGTTCGGCCTCGGCGCTGTCCAACGCGAGCTTGAAGGGCCGCGTTTCGATGGTCATCAGCGGCTCGCCGGCGTGGACCTCCTGATGGTCGCGCACCAGCACGCGGCGCACCTGGCCCGAGATCTCCGGGGCGATCTGGACGATGTGCGCCTTCACATAGGCGTTGTCGGTGCTGACGTAGCGGCCGCCCGACAGCCACCAGAACACCCCGCCCGCCACCGCCACCAGTGGGACGGCGACCAGCAGGATGAGCCGCAGCCCGGCCTGTCCCCGCCTCATGGCGTGGCTCCGGCCAGTGCCTGGAGCTGGCCCTTCACCTTGGCGGTGAGCACGGCATATTGCGCGCGCTCATCGGCCGACAGAGGCGACAGCGCATCGTCGACCGTCGATTCGGCGATCGCCCACATGGCGGCGTGCACCTTGCGCGCATCGGCCGTCAGGTGCAGGCGGTTGACACGCCGGTCGCCGTTGTCCGGCCGGCGCTCGACCCAGCCGTTCTTCTCCATGCGGTCGATCATGCGGCCGGCGCTGGCGCGGTCGATCTCCAGCATGTCGGCGAGCGCTGTCTGGCTGACACCCGGCCGGCGGTACACCCTGGTCAGCACCAGCCACTGGGCACGCGTCAGCCCCATGTCGCGCACGCGCCGGTCGAACACGGTGCGGATCAGGCGCGCCACGTCCGACAGCATGTAGCCGATATAGCCGTCGTCTTCGGGCCCGGAGTCGGGTTGGCTCATGATTGTTGCATAGGCTACAATAGACTTGGCTATGAATTCAAGCGCCAACAGCACAACGGCTGAAACCGCCATCCCCAGGCCGGCCGAGACCTTCTCGGTCGGCCGCCGGGTCCTGATCCTGATCATGGTGGTGATGGGCTCGACGCTCTACGCGACCACCCTGCTGATCGCCTCGACGCTGCTGCCGCAGATGCAGGGCACCATGTCGGCCACCCAGGACGAGATCGCCTGGGCGATGACCTTCAACATCCTGGCCACCGCGGTGATGACGCCGATGACGGGATGGTTGGCCGCGCGCTTCGGCCGGCGCGAGACCATGACCTGGTCGGTGTTGCTGTTCACCGCGACGACTTTCATGTGCGGCGCGTCGAATTCGCTCGAGACGCTGATCCTGTGGCGCGTGCTGCAGGGCGCGCTCGGCGCGCCGGTGATCCCGCTGTCGCAGACCATCCTGCTCGACGCCTTCCCCAAGCGACAGCAGGGCCTGGTGACGTCGATCTTCGGCATGGCCGTGGTCATCGGCCCGGTGATCGGCCCGACCTTGGGCGGCCTGCTGTCGGAGCTCTACAGCTGGCGCTGGGCGTTCTACATGATCGTGCCGGTCGGCCTGATCTCCTTCATCGGGCTGCGCCTCACCCTGCCAGCCGACCGTCCCACCGGCCGCGTGGCGCTCGACTGGACGGGCTTCCTCTCGCTCTCCGTCGCCATCGCCTGCGTGCAGCTCGTGCTGTCGCGCGGCCAGCGGCTCGACTGGTTCGACTCGGGCGAGATCCTGATCGAGACCTTCGTCGCCATCCTCGCCTTCTGGATCTTCGTCACCCACAGCCTCACGGCCAAGCGGCCGTTCCTCAATCTCGGCCTGCTGCGCGACCGCAACTACGCGCTCGGGCTGGTCCTGGTGATGATCTATGGCATGCTGAACTTCACGCCCATGGTGCTGCTGCCGCCGCTGCTGCAGCAGCATGCCGGATTTCCCGACATGCTGATCGGCGAGATCATCGCCGCGCGCGGCGTCGGCGCCACCATCGGCTTCTTCCTCGCAATCTTTATCGGCCGCATGGATCCGCGCATCGGCCTCATCGGCGGCTTCAGCCTGCAGGTCATCTCGGGCCTGTGGCTGATGGCGCTCGATCTCAATGTCGACGCCGCCACCTTGATGGCCAACAGCCTGGTCCAGGGCATCGCCATCGGCGTCATCTGGGTGCCGCTGACCCTGGCCACCTTCGCCACCACCAGCTCCGCCAACCTGGCCGAAGGCACCGCGGTCTATCACCTGCTGCGCAACATCGGTTCGAGCTTCTTCATCTCGATCTGCGTCGCCGAGGTGGTGCGGGCCAGTAGCGCCAACTACAGCCGCCTGGTCGAAATGGTGAACCCCTTCAACCGCTCGCTGCTGCTGCCCTGGGTGACGGGCGCCTGGGACACCGAGACGGTCACGGGCCTCGCCAAGCTTTCCAAGGAAATCGGCCGGCAGGCGGCGATGCTGGGCTACATCAACGCCTTCGGCCTCTATACGCTTGCCTCGGCGATGGCGATCCCGCTCATTCTGCTGGTCGGCGGTCGATCGCGGGCGCGCTAGCGCGGCGTCGTTCATTGCCGCCTCATTGTATTGAGCGAGACTATTCCTGGCGACCCCCTGGCCGCAACGACTGTCGCCCGACATGGCAACTCACAGAATGAGGGTTCGCCGCGCGCCCCCTTGCCCCTTGGCCAGTCCTCGCAACCAAGTATACCATCGCTCGCGGACACCCACGTTGCTGCCGCTCGTAGGCAACAAGAGGAGCAGAAGATGCGGACACTATCGCTGTTGCTGCTTGCCGGCGTCCTCGTCGGCGGGTGTGAGAACATGACGATGCCGCAGAAGGGAGCGGTGACCGGCGCGGCTCTCGGCAGCGGAATCGGTATGGTCGCCGGCGGCAGCTTCGGACAGGTCGTCGGCGCCGGCCTTATTGGCGGTGCCGCCGGGTACATCGGCGGCTCGATCCTCGACGACAAGCAGAAGTGAAAAACCATGAAAACAATGAATGCGCTTTCTGCAGCAAGTCTCGCCTCAGTGCTGCTCGCCGGTGCGGTCGCTCAGGCGCAAGCGCCCGCGTTGACGTTCGACAATGCAGCCTACGTCACCTGTCGCGAGGCGCAGGCCATGGCGCCAGAAGCGCGCACGGCGGTCGCGACTTTCCTCATCGAGCACGCGGCACGGCGCCGTGGTGTCACCATTCCGAGCGACGAACGAGGCACGCAACTTGGGCTGCTGGTGCGCGGCGGCTGCACCCTGTACCCCGACAGCTACCTGCTGACTGTCGTCGATCGCGCCGTGATGTCCGAACAGAGCAAGCTGCCGAAGCGCCAATAGCCGTTTCCAAAGCCCGGGCCTGGGACTGGCGATGAATCATTGCCCGGCATGCTGCCCGGCAGGTCGCCGGCGCCGGGGATACGTCGCGCCCATACCCCTCCCTATTTGATCAGCCCCTTCTCAGCGTAGAACCTCTCTGCGCCTCGATGCAGCGGAATGCCGAGACCCCGCAGGGCCGAGTCGAGTCTGATCATGCGGCCCTTGGCATGGCCCGCATCGAGCAGCTTTCGGGTGCTGGGATGCCACAGCGCCGCCGTGACATCGTAGATCAGCTTGTCCTGCTGCTTGCTTGTCGTGGCCCACACCGCGTTGACACTCAGAGTCCTTGTTTGTTCGATATCGCGGTACGTGTTGGAGGGAACCACGTCCGGAGAGAAGTAATTGTATCGATTAACAAGCGCCTGCGCTTCCGGTCCCTCGATCGGAACTAGCGTAACGTCGGCTACCGCGGCGAGTTCGGCGATTGCTCCTTCTGGCCAGCCCGAGACACTGAAGAATGCATCGAGCTGGCCGGCCTGCAACTTTTCTCCTGCCGGACGAGACTTCAGATAGTCCGGCTGCACGTCACTTTCCGAAAGGCCGTATGCAGCCAGAATTAAACGTGCTGCGATGAGAGTGCCCGAACCTCTCTCATCGAGAGACACACGCTTTCCTTTGAGATCCGCAATGGTCGTGACGCCCGAACCCTTTCGCGTCACCACGTGGATGCTTTCCGGATACAGATTGGCGATGGCACGGAGCTCTTCCACTCTCGCATTGCCCTGATACAGGCCCGTACCGGTCTGAGCCCAGTGGGCGATGTCGGACTGGATGAAGGCCGACTGCATGCGGCCTGACGCCAGCGCAAGAACGTTTGCCTCGGAGCCCCCCGTTGCGACAGCGGTTGCAATAAGGCCGGGCACACCGCATGACCCACCATCGTCGCAAGGCCGTGAGCCGGGCGGGTTAGAGATGGCGTTGGCAATCAAGCCACCAACGGGAAAATATGTGCCGATCCGGCCTCCGGTGCCAACCCGAAAGAAGACGATCTCTTCCTGGGCCGCCGCAGTGCAGGAAACGAACGCTGCACCCAATCCCCCAAGCGTTGCTGCACGCCGTCCAATGGCCATCCCCGCCCCCACGTCGACTTGTGCTCTCTTGCTGCAGTAGGATGCGACCGACCAAGTGGCGAGGGCAAGGCAATGTTACGCAGGCTCACGGCAGAGTTTATCGGCACCGCTTGGCTGGTGCTCGGCGGATGCGGTTCGGCAGTGCTCGCGGCGGCATTTCCCCAACTTGGCATAGGGTTCACCGGCGTCTCCTTGGCATTCGGCCTCACAGTGCTGACGATGGCCTATGCCATCGGCCACGTGTCCGGCTGCCATCTCAATCCGGCGGTATCGGTCGGACTGTGGGCAGGCGGTCGTTTCAAGGCCAGCGAACTCGCTCCCTATATCGTCGCCCAAGTCCTGGGCGCCGTCGCAGGGGCTGCCTGTCTTTACGTCATTGCAAGCGGCAAAGCCGGTTTCGATGTGCGCGCCGGCTTTGCAAGCAACGGCTATGGCGAGCACTCGCCGGGCGGCTATGGCTTGGCCGCTGCATTGTCATGCGAGATCGTGATGACCTTCGCCTTCGTCTTCGTCATCATGGGCTCGACTCACGGCAGCGCGCCGCGCGGTTTCGCGCCCATCGCCATAGGGCTTGGTCTGACGCTGATCCATCTGATCAGCATCCCTGTTACCAACACCTCTGTAAATCCTGCGCGCAGCACCGGACCGGCGCTATTTGCCGGCGGCTGGGCGCTGGGTCAGCTTTGGCTGTTTTGGCTCGCGCCGCTCATTGGTGCCCTGCTGGGGGGTGCCGTCTATCGCTGGATCGGCGGCCAGGAGCCCCGGCCAGTCGAAGTGTCTGGCGACATGCCGGCAGAGTAGGATGACCAGCAACTGCTGGATGCCATCGCAGTCGAATATTAAAAAGGCCGGCTGCTTATGACCGGCACGACTGATCTGGATTCGCAACGGTCGGTGATCTGGAACGTCGGGGCGATTGCGACCAGTCGGCGGCCGGGCGCCCTCGATCTGGTGCGGAATCCTGCGGGCATCGGCTGCAATCCCCGGCTTGTTCCAACCGGTCCTCATCGACGTCGAGCTGGACGGCAAGAATACCAGGAACCGCACGTCGACGGCGGCGCCATTGCCCAGCTGTTCCTCTACCCGCCGACCGTGGATATCAGCCAATCGGGTGTCCGCCGCGAGCGGCACGCTTACATCAACCGGAATGCCCGCCTCGACCCTGATTACGCCATGGCGGAGCGGCAGACCATTTCCCTGGCAGGTCGCGCCATCAATACGATGCTCGCCATGAGCGGCAAGAACGACGTGTTGCGGGTTTACTTCATCGCCCAGCGGGATGGCGTCGACTACAACCTCGCTTTCATCGGTCCGGATTTTGACGTGCAGAAGAAAGAAGAAATTCGAACAGCCCTACATGCGCGCGCTTTACGACTACGGCTACCGACAGGCCAAGAACGGACAGGCTTGGCACAAGGTCCCGCCGGGAATGCCGCCGGCACGATGATCGGGACAGTTGCCAGCGTCCCTCCACCCAGGCACTCGCATGCTGTTACTACGGGCCATGCGACCCAGGCGGAGGGTGCCGGTCTGAGAACCGACACCGAACAAAAGCCGCCACGCCCTTACGGTTGCACAGGGTCTTGTCGGTCATCCTGTATGCGGAAGGCCCGCTCGGGCGCTGGTCGCCAAGGCGCAGCCGAGCGATGCCCCCGGCGTGCCCGACGGCACTTCCGCGATGAGTTCCTTGAAAGCGGCCGAGCATGGCGCCCAAACCAACGGACGTTCTCATCCGCCGGCAAAAGAGGTAGCATCGCCACGCACCGGTAGCGCAATCAGGACGCTTTTCGAATGCTCTTCAGAAATTCGGGTCTTGCGCTTTGCCTATCCCTGCTCGTGCTTGGAACGACCTTCTCATCGCTGGCCGGCCCCTATGAGGACGGCGAGGCGGCCTTTCAGCGCAAGGACTACGCCGCGGCCATGCGTCTTTGGCAGCCGCTGGCTGAAGCCGGCAACGCCCGCGCGCAGTCTCGTATCGCCACCCTTTATTATGGCGGCTTCGGCGTTGCGCTGAGCTATGAGTTCGCCCTGGCGTGGTGCGAGAAGGCGGCGGACCAAGGCGACGCCAACGCCCAATACATGCTGGCCTCCATGTACCGCGACGGCAAAGGGGCGGAGCGCGATGGCCGGAAGGCCCTGTCATTCTTCCTCAAGGCCGCAGACCAAGGTGTTCCGGGAGCCCAGTACAGTCTTGGGCTGATGCACTTCATGGGCGAAGCGACACCCATCAACTATGCCGAGGCCTACTACTGGCTCGGTCTGGCCGCGACGGCGAACGGCGCGGACCAGCGCCAACTGCGGGCGACCGCGGCCTTTGCACAGGACCAGGTGGCCCCGAAACTCTCGGCGGAACAGATCGCCGACGCCAAGCGCCGCATCGACGAACGAAAGGTCGCGCAACAGCGCTAGATCCTCCAAAGGCATCAGAGAGCGAGCGTAACGTGCAGGACGCCCCGGTCGCGGCGCGTCGTCATCGCCAGCCCGCAGCGCTCGAACACTTTCAGCATCGGCGCATTCTCGGGCAGCACTTCCGCGATGAGTTCCTTGAGCTCGGCCGCGCGCGCAATTCTGATGAGATGAACGATCAGGTGAGTGGCGATGCCCAACTTCTGATGCAGGTCGTCGACTGCGAACGCTACTTCAGCGCGCCCGGAACCGCAGACAACGTATCTTGCACCGCCGACGATCATCGCACCGCCGGCCTCTGACAGGACGGCGACCAAAGCCACGTGGTCCTTGAAGTCCACATTGAGAAAGAAATCGATCTCACGCTCACTGAAGTGTCGCTTGGGAGCGAAGAACCGTCGATACAGCGTCTCCTTGCTGAACCGCCCGACGGCCGCCAGCATTTCGGCCCGGTCGGCCGTCCGGAGGGCCCGGATATCCAATGGCGCACCGTTGCGCGTACGTTCTGTAGCGCTGTAAGCAGCGGCTTTCATCGAAACCCCACCCTGGCTCATGGGTTCAACGCGCCGGGGATGAAGAAGAAGGTGAGGCGGAGCACGATATAGGCCGCCAGAAGCTGGACGCCCTTCAGCCAGTCAGCGCGCCCATCCGCCGCGACCTGGCCCGTGATCAGCACCGAGAGCAGCACGATCAACACCAGCCCAGCCGGGAACGCGAGGTCCATGGGCCGCGGACCGACCGCCAGGCTGAGCAGCACGAGCAACGGTGCCACGAACAGCGCGACCTGCACGCTCGAGCCGATGGCGATCGACAGGGCGAGATCCATCCGGTTCTTCATCGCGACGGTGATGGCGGTGGCGTGCTCGGCGGCGTTGCCGAGGATGGCCACGACGAAGACCGCCACGAAGGCGCTGCCCAGTCCGAGGTCCTTGGCTGCGGGCTGGATCGAACCGACCAGCAGCTCGCTCATCCAGGCGATCGCTGCCGTGCTGGCCGCCAGCACCAGGGCGGCGCGGCCGACGGACCACGACGTAGCGTGGTCGTCGTCATCGCCGTGCGATCCGCGGAACAGAGCCGCGTGCGTACCCAGGCTGAAAGTCAGGAATAGTCCGTAGACCAGCAGCAACACGACCGAGATCGAGACGCTGAGCGGCACCAGGCCCGGTTCCGCGGCCTCGCCCAGCGCCACCCGGTAAGCGGCCGGAAGGATCAGGGTGATCGCGGCCAGCATCAGCATGGTCGCCTGGGCGCGTGCGCCCTGCGGATTGAACTCCTGCTGGCGATGGCGCAGGCCGCCCGCCACCATCGCCGCCCCCAGCACCAGCAGCATGTTGCCGACGATCGACCCCGCGATCGACGCCTTTACGACATCGTAGAGGCCGCTGCGCAGGGCGGCGATCGCGATGATGAGTTCGGCGGCATTGCCGAAGGTCGCATTGAGCAGGCCGCCCACGCCCTCGCCCATGTGCTCCGCGAGCCGCTCGGTAGCGCGGCCCATCCACGCCGCCAGCGGGAGGATGCCGAGGCCGGAGGCGGCGAAGATCGCGAGATGCTGCTGCGGCATCCAATGCTCCAGGCCGATCGCCACCGGCACGAAGAGAAGCAGCCAGGTCATGGCGGCGGCTCGATGCCGTTGGCCGCACAATAGGCGTCGACCGCCGCGCCGATGGTCGGAAAGAACCCGTCGTCGCCGAAGCGCTCGTAGAGTCCGAAGCGCCTGAGCTTGTCCTTCACCGGATCCTTCAATTCGGCGAAGACCAGTTCGACCTCGGCCTTTTCCAGCTTGTCGTCCAGTTCCGCCAGCGCATCGGCCGCCGTGACGTCGACGCTCGTGACCGGCTCGGCCGTCACCACCACCCGGCGAACCTTGGTCGGCGAGCTTTCGACAGCCGCCAGCACCCGGTCCTGGAACAGCTCGGCATTGGCGAAGAAAAGTGGTGCGTCCCAACGGAACAACACCAGGCCCGGGACGAGTTCGGCGTCGGGATAACGGGTGATGTCGTGCCAGCCTCGCACGCCCGCCGGGCGGCCAAGGATGGCCGAGTGCGGCCGCCAGCCGTCCCAGAGGAACTCGATGACGGCGACGACGATGGCGACGCCGATGCCGGGCACCGCGCCCAGCACCGCGACGCCGACCAGGCAAAGGATCGAGAGCCAGAACTCCCAGCGCTGGATGCGCCAGATGCGCCGCAGATCCGCAACCTCGATCAGGCCGATCGCCGAGGCGATGACCACCGCCGCGAGCGCCGGCGTCGGCAGATGCTTCAACAGGTCGGGCGCCGCCACCAGGAGCGCCGCCACGCCGAGCGCGCCGACGACGCCGGTCGCCTGCGTCTTCGCACCGGCGGCCTCGGCCACCGGCGTGCGCGAGGAGCTGCTGCTGATGGGAAAGCCCTGGAACAGGCCGGCCGCAAGATTGGCCGCGCCCAGACCGACCATTTCCTGGTTGGAATTTGCCGGATGGCCGAGGCGCGCTGCGTAGGCGCGCGACAACACGCTGGTGTCGGCGAACGACACCAGGGCGACCGCCGCGCCGCCGATCAGCACCGGCCCCAGGTCGGCGATCCCGATCCAGGGGATCGTGAACGCCGGCAAGCCTTCGGGCAGCGAGCCCAGCACCTTCACGCCCTGGCGCGAGAGGTCGAGCAGGCTGACCACCAGCGTGGCGCCAATCACCGCGATCAGCACGCCGGGCAGGAGCTTGCTGCCCTTGAGCGCCAGGATGGTGGCGAGCACGCCCGCTCCGACAGCGAAGGCCGTCCAGTTGATCTCGCCGGCGGCGATCGCCACGAGGATCGCCCAGCCGCTCCTCAACGGGCCGTCGGCGTCGATGGAAAAGCCGAACAACTTGGGCAGCTGGCTGATGAGCACCGTCAGCGCGATGCCGTTCATGTAGCCATAGCGGATCGGCTTGGACAGCAGCTCCGTGATGAAGCCGAGCTTCAGGAGTCCGGCCAGGATGCAGATTGCGCCCGACACGATCGCCATCCCGCCGGCCACCGCCACGGCGCGCGCCGGATCGCCGGCCGACTGGGCCACCACCACGGCGAGGATGAGGGGCGCCAGCGACGAATCCGGACCGAGCACCAGGATGCGGCTGGGGCCGAACATCGCATAGGCGAGCAGCGGGATAATGGTGGCATAGAGCCCGTAGACCCCGGGCACCCCGGAGGCCACGGCATAGGCGATGCCGACCGGCACGAGCATGGTCGTGAGCACGATGCCGGCGACGATATCGTGGCGTAGCCAGGCCAATTTGTATTCACGTAACGTCGCAAGACCAGGCATCCAGCGGGCGATCGCCTGCCCGGCATCGCTGCCAGTCGTCGGACGCTCAAGAGAAGGAACCTGGTTGCTCATGGGACTCAATCCTCGTGGTCCCGGATGGCGTCGTCAGGATCTGGTGAAGGTGATCGGCACCTTGAGCGTCGTGCCGCGCGTATAGACGCCGCTCAGGCGGCCGCCTTCCAGGTTCAACTCGTACTTGCCGCCGAGCGCGGAATCGATGACGAGCGCCGAGCCGGACACGATGCCACGATTGGTGTTCTTCACCGAGTCGGGCTTGTCGCCGAAGGTCGAGACGAACGACTGCAGGTCGAACTCCATCCGGCCTTCGACCAGGCCGTCGGGGCGCACGGCGGTGATGATCAGCCGCGCGGCGCTGATGCCGGGCACATCGCCCTGCCAGCGCCCGACGAAGCCCGCTCCCTGCGCGATCGCCTGCAGAGGCACGAGAGCCAACAGGCCCGCGGTGAAACCTCTCCGTGATGGCATTGTCACTTCTCCGGCGGTGGCGGCGTCATGTCCGTCTTCTCCCAACTCTTGTCAGGATTGAACAGCAAGATCTTCGCCGCCTCGGCCGAAGTGTCGGGCCCGAGGTCCTTCTCGTAGACGTCGCCGCTCTGGCTGACCATGAAGGTCGAGACGCCGGTCTCACCGTAGGTCACCGGCCAGGCGATCACGCCGAAGCCGCCGATCATCCGGTTGTCGATCAGGTAGCTGTAGGCGCCGCCGGGCGCATCGGGGCCCTGCCCGTAGAGCATGCGGAAGCGATAGCCGAAATAGCCCTCGCCCGGCACATCGCCCGCCTGGGCCTTGGCCACCAGCTCGCCGACCGGGCTCTGCGGCTCGCCTGGCCTCGCTTCCCAGTAAAGGCCATCCTTCTTGCCCGGCGCGCTCAGCAGGCGGCGCGCGTAGGTCGGCACGTCGGTCTTCATCGGATCCATCGAAACGTAGTCGCGCTGTGCGTCGACGATCGCCAACAGGGTCTGGATCACCGTGTATTCGTCGCGGCCGATCTCGCGGGCGATGATCTCCTTCTTGCCGGCTTCGACGTCGTAGTACCAGCCCCTGGCGTCCTTCGCGAGCGGCATCGGGCTGATCCAGCCCGTGGTGCCGGCTTCGATGAAGGCCTTGTCGTCACCTTCCGGGACGACCTTGTGCGCCTGGTCCCATGCCTCGAGGAACCGCTTGCGCACGTCGTCCTCATGCTCCGTGTTGCCGGGGATGAGGTCGCGCCAGCCGGTGCCGATGATCGCCTGGACGGCGGCATCGTCGTCCTTGCGGATCGCCTCGGTGAGCGCATTGGCGGCTTCCTCGGCGGTCGCGAAGCGCTTCTGCTTGTCGACCTGGGGCTGAGCCTTGGGCTGGTTCGCGGCCGGGGTCGGAGCTGGTGTCGGAGCTGGCGCCGGCGCAGGGCCTTGCGCCTGGGCCGCGACGAACAGCCCCGTCGCCAGCAGCAGAGCGAGGCCACCTGACTTCATCGGCTTGATCATCGCCTGCCTCCTGGACGGCCACCGCCGCCGCTTGGCCGCCCGCCGCCCGCGCGCGCTCCGCCGCCGCCGCGCGGATGACCCGCCGCCCGATTTTGCTGCGCGCGGCCGCGCGCCGCCTCGCGGTTGACCTGTTGGCCACGGTTGACGCCGCTCAGTGCCGAACCGCGCGCGCCGCCCGCGTTGGCGCCGCGATTCTGGACGCGTTGCCCGCCTTGGCCGCCACCCGGGCGTTGTCCGCCCTGCCCGACGTTTGGCCGCTGGCCGCCCTGCCCGACATTCGGCCGCTGGCCGCCTTGACCGACGTTCGGCCGCTGTCCCTGACCCGCGCCACCCTGGGGTCGATTGGCGACCTGTCCGCGGAACTGCTGCCGCTGCTCGGCGCCGGCCCGGCTCTGGCCGAACTGCTGGCGCGTCGCCGCGTCACGGTAGGCAACGCCGCGGCGATGGCCGGCATCGTGCTGCCAGCGATTGTTGTTGCTGTAACGGCTGCGGTCGAAGTTGCGGTCGACATTCACCGCGCGGTTGGAGTTGATGTTGACGTAGCCCGCGCCGCGCGCCCAGTTCCAGCCGCCGTAGAGCGCCGCGCCGGCGCCGGCGATGGCGGCGCCCCAGAGCAGGCCGCTCGCCAGCGCGGCGCCGTATCCGTAGCCGGCCGGCGGCGGATAGTAGGCCGGCGGATAGGCGGGCTCGGACCAGGCGCCATAGGCCCAGTTCGGATTGTACGACGGCACGTAGACGACGTCGGGATTGGTCGGCTCGATGACGATGGTGCGGTCGGCGCCCGAGCCCTGCGTGGTCACGGTCTGCTGCTGGCCGCTCTTCAGGTTGCCGGCATCCGCCGCCTTGGCGCGCAGACGCTGGATCGAGTCGGCGACATCCTGCTGCTGCGAGACCATCGCGTCGCCGAGCTTCTGCGTCCAGTCGAGGTGATCGTTGAGCTGCATCAGGGCCGACGGGAAGGCGACCAGCGACTTCACGCTGACATCCCAGGTCTGGTTCTGCACCGCCTGGACGGCGGCATCGCCCTTGAGATTGGGATTGGCCTTCGACCAGCGCGCCGCCTCGACGATCTCGATCGGATAGCTGGCCGCCATCAGCATCTGCGACAGCAACGCATCGGAATAGAGTGCGATCGGCGCGAGGATCTGATCGAGTTGCTGCGGCGAGAACGCCGGCTTGTCCTGTTGTGCGCGTGCCGGACGCACGCCTGCCAGCGCCAGAAGCAAAGCAGACATTGCTAGTAGAGAACGCCGCTTCATGGCCGACCTCCCCGATGACCCTTCAGCTTAGTCCTCCTGCTTCCTCAAGCCTAGAGGTCGCGACGCATATCTGGCGTTTTCAACGATTCGCGTTCGCGCCAATGCGCCATGATTGATGACGTTTGTCTTGTCGACCATTGCTCCGAGTTGACAACTTCGATGCGGACTGCCTACCTGATCTCTCTGCGGAAAAAGAACGAAGACCCCAACAGGAGGCTACACGGATGGGCACATCAACGAAGTTGGGTGAGCCAGTTCCGGCATCACCAGAATTCTCGGCTTTGCCAACGGACATCGATCGCCGTGCGTTCCTGATGCGCACCGCCGTCATCGGCGCAGCGGCCGTCATGACCGGCACCAGCTGGACGCCAGAGGCGCGGGCCCAGCAGGCGGCCAAGGAGGCGGGGGCGCCCAAGCTCGGCGCCACCCTGTCGCCTGATCTCAACATCGTGAAGGCGGAAAAGGGCCCGATCATGACCGTGCTCGAGGAGTTCTACAAGGTCGGCCCTGGCCCCTCGAGCTCGCACACGATCGGACCGATGCGCATCACCTACGACTTCTACCAGCGCTGTACGAAATTGCCGGCCGACCAGATCGCCCAGGCCACCGGACTCAAGGTCCATCTTTTCGGCAGCCTGAGCGCCACCGGCAAGGGCCACGGCACCGAACGCGCTTCGCTGGCCGGCCTCGTCGGCAAGGAACCGGCGACGGTCGATCCGCGCTTCCTCGACGACATGGTCGCCAAGCCGACGGCGACCTATCCGGTGAAGCTCGGCGACAAGGCCTTCAACCTGTCGCTGGCCGACATCGTCTACGATTCGCCCAAGGGCGACTTCCCTCATCCCAACACGATGACCTGCCGACTGATGGCCGGAGACAAGATCGCCTATGAGCTGGAGTACTATTCGGTGGGCGGCGGCTTCATCGAATGGAAGGGCTACGAGCCTCCCAAGAAAGGCCAGCCCAAGTATCCCTATGCCACGATGAAGGAACTTCGCGCGCACGCGGAGAAGAACAACCTGTCGATCGCCCAGGTGGTGATGACCAACGAGCTGGCGGTGTCCGGCAAGAGCGAGGCGGAGATCAACGCCTTCCTCGACAAGATCGCCAACGCCATGCTCGCCACCGTCCGTACCGGACTGTCGATCAAGGACGATGTCCTGCCCGGCCCGATCAAGCTTCACACCAAGGCCGCGACCGTCTTCGCCCGCGCCCAGGACGACAAGTACGAGGCCGATCGCGCCATCGCCCTGGTCTCGGCCTTCGCGCTCGCTGCTTCGGAGGAGAACGCGCGCGGTCATCTCGTCATCACCGCACCGACCGGCGGCTCGGCCGGCGTCATGCCCGCCGTCGTCTACGCCCTGGTAGAAAGCAAACGCAAGGTGCCAATGGCCAAGATCCGCGAAGGTCTGCTGGCTGGCGCTGCGATAGGCTATCTCTGCAAGCACAACGCCACGCTGTCCGGCGCCGAGGGCGGTTGCCAGTCGGAGATCGGCGTGGCGTCGGCGATGTCGGCAGCCTTGATCGCGCAGATCCTCGACAGTCCCCCGCAGGTCATCGAGAACGCCGCCGAATCGGCACTCGAGCATCACCTCGGCATGACCTGCGATCCCGTCGCAGGCTATGTCCAGGTTCCCTGCATCGAGCGTTGCGCGTTCGGCGCGGTGAAGGCGTGGATCGCCGTCATGATCGCCACCAACGAGATCGCCTCGCGCCACCGCGTCGACCTCGACACGACGATCAAGACCCTCGCCGAAACCGGGCGCGACATGTCGGCCAAATACAAGGAGACCAGCGAGGGCGGCCTCGCCGCCAATCTCGTGCTCTGCTGATCGGAGCCGGAGTCTAGTACCGACTGCTCGGGGAGACAGTCATGCGTTTGATGGAAGGGCATCGCCGTGTCGCGGCGGGTCTGCTGGTTGCCACCTTGCTCGCCGCCGGCGGCGAGGCCGGCGCGCAAAGTGCCAAGCAGGAAGACCCGATCCCGGCCACGCCGTCGCAAGATCTTACGGCCATCCAGCGCACGTTCAGCCAGCCGACACCGCCGCCGCTCACGATGTTTCCGGAACTGCGCGAGCGGTGGAAAGATACGCCCGCCTTCCTCCGCGATTCCAAGTTCGACATCAACTTCCGCAGCTACTACCGCGACGAGGTGACGAACGCGCCGAACAGCGTCGGGATCAGGGAGGCCTGGGCGGCCGGCGGTTCGGTCGCCGCCGAAACCGGGCGTTTGTTCGACGTCGTCTCGCTGGGCGCTGTGCTCTACACCTCCTTCCCGATCTACGCGCCGCCGGATCGCGGCGATACGGGCCTGCTGCTGCCCAACCAGCAGGGATACGCCGTGTTCGGTCAGCTCTATGCCCGCGCCCGCCTGTTCGAGACGCACCACGCCACCGCCGGCCGCTACCTTTACGACACGCCGTTCCTCGGCCCGCATGACAACCGCATGACGCCGAACACCTTCTTTGGCTACACGTTGACCGGCCAGTTCGGCAGCGGCGAGAACGGCGGTCCGCAATTCAACTACGGCGCCGGCTGGATCGGTGCCATCAAGCCGCGGGATGCTATCGACTTCCAGTCGATGTCGCGCAAGGCGGGCGTCAACGCCGACTACGGTACGGGTCTGCTGGGGGGCAGGTTGACGTGGGGGCCAGCCTCGATCGGCGCGATTGATTACTATACCGAAGATACGCTCAACATCGTCTATACCGAGGGATCGTACGGGCACAGCTTCAACTTCGGCCTCAATGTGCTCGGCGCGGCGCAATTCGTCGACCAGCGGAGCGCCGGTCATAACCTCTTGAATAGCGGCAACTACTTCGCCACGAACCAGTTCGGTGCCAAGGTCGACTTGGGTTACCAGACCGGCATCCTCACCGTCGGCTATTCCGTCGTTAATCCGACCTTCGCCATCCAGACGCCGTGGAGCGCCAACCCGTTCTACACCGACGCACAGATCCAATCCTTCAATCGGGCCGGCGAGCAGGCGGTGATGGTCGGACTGTCCTATGTCTTGACGCCGATCGGCTTGCCTGGTGTGGCTGCGTCAGTGTTCTACTTCAACGGGTCGACGGGGGCCCCCGCCGCCGGCGCGCCGCTGGTCGAGACAGAGTGGGACTTCAATCTTGAATGGCGGCCGAACTGGAAGCCGCTGCAGGGCCTGTGGCTGCGTGCCAGATACGGCACCTCGTCGGTCTACCAGAGCGGTAGCCGCACCAATATCGACGAGGTGCGGCTGATCCTGAACTACAACGTCAAGCTTTACTGACGATACCGAAGCCCTTGCGGTAGATCACCCAGTACACGAAGCCCACAAGGCCGGCGCCGCCGAGGATATTGCCGAGTGTCACAGCAGCGAGGTTCTTCGCGATTCCGCCGAGCGTGATCGCCGCAGCATCAAATCCCTGCGGCACGCCGCCAAGCTCCACCGTCAACCAGGCCAGCGGCAGGAAATACATGTTGGCAATGCAGTGCTCGAAGCCGGCCGCCACGAAGGCGGAGATCGGCAGGATCAGCCCGACGATCTTGTCGGTCACCGAACGGCCGGCATAGGCCAGCCACACGGCGAGGCAGACGAGCAGATTGCAGAGAACGCCCTTGAAGAACAGTGTTGCCGCGTCGGGGCTGATCTTCGCCACGGCAGTACTAAGGATCGAGAGCCGGATATGGCCGCCGTTCGTGTCGAGATGTCGCGCCAGCAGCACCAGGACAACCAGGCCGGCGGCGCCGAAGAAGTTACCGGCGTAGACGACCAGCCAGTTGCGCAGCATCTTGCCCGTCGAGATCCTGCGGCTTGCCCACGCCATGACGATCAGGTTGTTGCCCGTGAACAGCTCCGCCCCGCCGACCAGAACGAGGGCAAGGCCGAGCGAAAACACCAGGCCGCCGACAACGCGCGTGGCGGCGAAGCCTAGCGACGGGTCGCTGGCGACGACGGTGTAGTAGAGCGCCCCGAGGCCGATGCTGCCGCCGGCGACAACCGCCAGCATGAAAGACGGGAGCAGCGGCATGATGGCTTTCGATACCCCGACCTTCTCGATGGCATCCTGCATCTCGGCCGGGCTGTAGGCGTTGAAGTTGAAGAAGGGCGGTGCTTGCGTCGGATTTGGCTCGTTCATGTCCTGGAACTCCCTGCTGCGCCTTCGTGAGCATTTTCCTGGCTATTTTTCTGCCTCGTCAAGCCGCGAGCCTGGTGCCAGCAGCGGCGGTCTCGGACAAGATAGTCACCATGTTGCGCCATCTGTCGGCTGCTCTGCTGCTCGCCCTCGCGGCGTGCATAACAACGCCCATGCAATGGCAAAGGGCCGGTACCGCCGATGCGGCGAGAGACGAGGCCGAGTGCGGGGCCGCGGCACGCCAACAGGCGATCGACGCGCTTCCCTACGGCAACGGCCCGCCCCTCTACGGCTTCACCAGCGAGGTCAGCATGCTGCAGTGGACGATGGCGATCGACAACGAGCGGTCCTATCTCGCCGGCGACCTGACGAAGGCATGCATGCGCCAGCGGGGCTTCGAACTGGTGCCGGTGCCGCCACGACAATGAGCGACGCGCCGGGCCGCGATCAGGTGCCCGATGCAGCGAGCCCGACGACCTGCACGGCGATGACCTTAACGATCGTTGCCGACGGAAAGATCATGGCATAGGCGATGTCGGGCCGGTCGGTCGACGCCATGCGGGCGGCGTAGACGAGGATGGCCGGGTTGCCGGTGGCGCCGGACGCGATCCCCAAAAGATCGTCGAAGGGGATACGCATCACCCAGTGGCCGATTACGAGCACGATCGCCACGGCGGTGAGCAGAACGGCCGCACCGATCAGGAGCATCAGCGGGCCGGTCTGCGCCACGGTCGTGACGAAGGCCTGCCCCGAGTTGATGCCGACCGTTGCCAGGAACAAGGTCAGGCCGAAGTTGCGCAGCACGATGTTGGCCGGCAACGGCATGACCCAGCTGATCGGTCCGGTGCGCCGCAATCGTCCGACGATCAAGGCCACGATCAGGGGACCGCCGCCGATGCCGAGCGTGACCGTGCCGACACCAGGGATGGGAATCGGGATCAAGCCAAGCAGCACGCCCAGCACCATGCCGAAGCCGACGGAGACATAGCTGAATTCCGCCGCCGACTTCACCGTGTCGCCGAAGAAGGCGCGGGTGGCGACGATATGCTCAGGCGGCACGAGCACGCCGATGCGGTCGCCGGTCTCGAGCATCAGATCGGGCGCCGGCACGATATCGACGTCGTAGCGCCGGACATGCAGGACCTGGATGGGAATACCGGCCGGCATGTTCAAGCGCCCCAACGGCACGCCCGTCAGGCTGTCCTTGGACACGAAGTAGCGCTGGTAGGAGAGGTCGCTGCGATCCTTGCCAAGGCGTCCCGGCTCCAGCCGACCCAGCGCAGCGACCACCTCGGCCACGGCGGATTGGCGTTCGGCGGCGATCAGCAGGCCGTCGCCGGGATGCAGCACGATCGCTTCATCGGGCAGACGATTGTGATGCTCCTGCCGCACGCTCGCCACCTGCACGCCGGCCGGCAGCAAGCCCATGACGTCGCCCAGCGTGCTGCCCTCGGCCGGCAACCGGTCGATCGTGACCTCGGCCATGTGAAAACGAGCGGGCTTGGGCGGAAACGTTGGCTTCAACGCCCGCGTCAGGAAGTAGAAGCAGAGGATCGGTCCGATGACGCCGAACGGATAGGCCACCGAATAGCCAATCGACGGCGCCTTGCTGCCGATGACGTCGAGAGCGGCCTGCAGTGTCGCGGTGCTGGTCATCGATCCCGCGAACAGGCCGAGCGTATGGCCGATCTCCAGGCCGAACAGCTTGCCGAGCCCCAGGGCGACGGCCAGCGCCGCAATCACCGCCACGACGGCGAGAAGATTGTAGCGGCGGCCCGCCCCCGACAGCCCTTCGAAAAACTGACGCCCGTACAGGATGCCGATGCCGTAGAGGAACATCACAAGGCCGATCAGGCCGATCGGACCTGCGATCTGGGCCTTGGGCACTAACGCTCCGATCGCCAGGCCGACGAACAGCACGGCGCCGATACCGAGCGAAAAGCCAAAGATATTGATCTGGCCCACTGCGTAGCCGAGGCCGATCGCCAGGAACAACGCCAGGATGGGCTGGGCGCCGACCAGATTCGCGACGTCAGTCAGCATGCCCTCATGCCTCCCCTCGACATACTCATCGCGCGCGACAGCCGGCTCGACGGAAAATGGCCAAGGCGCTCTCGACCTGAGCATCGGTTGGCGTGGGCGTCGTTGCCAGCCGATAGTCGAGACCGAGCGCCTTCCACTTGAACTCTCCCATCTGGTGGAAGGGCAGCACCTCGACCCATTCGACGTTGGGCATGGGGCCGACGAACTTCGCGACGGCTTCGATGTTTGCGGGATCGTCCGTCAGCCCGGGCACCAGGACAAACCGCACCCAGACGGGCTTGCCCAGAGCCGCCAGACGCCTGGCGAAGTGCAGGGTCGGCTCGAGCTCCGCGCCGGTCGCCCGGCGATAGGTCTCGGGATCGCCGCTCTTGATGTCGAGCAGCACGAGATCGACATTTGTCAGATAATCGTCCGACGCACGGGCGCCGAGGAAACCCGACGTGTCGAGCGCCGTATGCAGGCCCATGCGCTTGGCGGCGGCGAACAAGCCGTGGGTGAAGGCGGTCTGCACCAGCGGCTCGCCGCCCGAGATGGTGAGGCCGCCGCCCATCGATCGCAGGGCCGGCGCGAAGTTCGCGAGCCGTCGCACGGCGCGCCCCAGCTCGATCCGCGTGCCGTCCTTGAGATGCCAAGTATCTGGGTTGTGGCAATAGAGGCAGCGCAGCAGGCATCCGGCCATGAACAACACGACGCGGACACCCGGGCCGTCGACGGTCGACCCGGTCTCGTAGGAGTGGATCCAACCAACCTGGCTTTCGGTGCCCGCGAAGCTCCCGGTGTCGGGCGCATCTGGCGAACGATCGCCGCGCAGGTCGTAGCGGCTGCCGACCTCTCCCATTCCTTGTCCGGACACGGCGACGGCCCCGCTAGTAGTTGCGGTGGAAGGTACGGCGGATGACGTCGAGCTGCTGCTCGCGCGTGAGGCGGACGAAGTTCACGGCGTAACCCGACACCCTGATCGTGAGCTGCGGATACTTCTCCGGGTGCTCCATGGCGTCCTTGAGGGTCTCGGGCGACAGCACGTTCAGGTTCATGTGGAAGCCGCCCTGCCCGAAGTAGGTGTCGAATGCCTTCACGGCATTGCCAATTCCGCCCTCCCCGTCGCGCTGAGCAAGATTGGGCGAGATGGTGACGGTGTAGCTGATGCCGTCCTGGGCGTCGGCATAGGGCAACCTCGCGACCGACAGACAGGAGGCCAGCCAGCCATGGTTGTCGCGGCCGTGCATGGGGTTGGCGCCGGGCGCAAAGGGTTCACCCTTACGGCGCCCGTCGGGCGTGTTGCCGGTGTGGGCGCCGTAGACGACGTTCGACGTGATCGTGAGAACGGACTGGGTGTGGGTAGCGTTTCGGTAGGTCTGGTGCTTGCGCAGCTTGGCCATGAACCGCGATACCAGGTCCGCCGCGATATCGTCCACGTCGGGATCGGCGTTGCCGTAGGTCGGGAACGTGCCCTCGATGCGATAGTCGACCGCCAGCCCCGTGTCGTCACGGATGACATGCACCTTGGCATGCCGGATGGCCGACAGGCTGTCGGTCGCGACCGAGAGGCCGGCGATGCCGAAGGCCATGGTCCGCAGGATATCTCGGTCGTGCAATGCCATCTCGAGGCGCTCGTAGAAGTACTTGTCGTGCATGTAGTGGATGCAGTTCATGGCATGCACGTAGGTCCGCGCGAGCCATTCCATGGTTGCGTCGAACTTCGCGAACACCTCATCGTAGTCCAGGACATCGGCCGTCACCGGGGCGGTCGGCGGGGCGATCTGATCGCCGCTCATCTCGTCGCGGCCGCCGTTGATGGCGTAGAGCAGCGCCTTGGCGAGGTTCACGCGGGCGCCAAAAAACTGCATCTGCTTGCCGAGCCGCATGGCCGATACGCAGCAGGCGATACCGTAGTCGTCGCCCCAATGGGGCCGCATGAGATCGTCGTTCTCGTACTGCAGCGAAGAAGTCTCGCGGCTGGTCTTGATGCAGTAGCGCTTGAACGGCTCCGGCAGATGACGCGACCACAGCACCGTTATGTTGGGCTCGGGCGCCGGGCCGAGATTGGTCAGGGTGTGCAGCATGCGGTAGCTCGTCCGCGTGACCAGCGGCCTGCCATCGAGATCCATGCCGCCGATGCACTCCGTCGCCCAGTAGGGATCGCCGCTGAACAGCGCGTCATATTCCGGCGTGCGCAGGAAGCGCACGATACGCAGCTTCTGCACGAGCTGGTCGATCAGCTCCTGCGCGCCCTCCTCCTGCAGCGCACCCTCGCGCAGGTCGCGCTCGATAAAGATGTCGAGGAAGGTCGAGATCCGGCCGATCGACATGGCCGCGCCATTGGCTTCCTTGATGGCGCCGAGATAGGCGAGATAGGTCCACTGCACGGCTTCGCGCGCCGACTCCGCGGGCCGCGCGAGGTCGCAGCTGTAGCGCTCCCCCATCTTCACGAAGTCGCCCAGGGCGCGAATCTGCTCGGCCAGTTCCTCGCGCACGCGAATGACCTCGTCGGTCGGCCACATGCCGTCGACCTGCGCCCGCTCCTCCCGCTTGGCCGAGAGAAGCTTGTCGACGCCATAGAGCGCGACGCGCCGGTAGTCGCCGATGATGCGACCTCGGCCGTACGCATCGGGCAATCCGGTGATGATGCCCGACCGCCGGCATTTCATGATCTCCGGCGTGTAGGCGTCGAACACGCCGTCGTTGTGCGTCTTGCGATAATGCGTGAAGGCTTGATGGACCGCCGGGTCGGCAGCGAACCCCGCGGCCTTGAGGCCGGACTCGACCATGCGAAGGCCGCCATTGGGAAAGATCGCGCGGCGGAACGGCTTGTCCGTCTGCAGGCCGACGATCACCTCGTTGTCACGGTCGATCCAGCCGGCGGCGTGCGCCAGCATCGTCGACGGCGTGGCGGCATCGACATCCAGCACGCCCTTCTTTCGCTCCTGCTGGAAATAAGGTTGCAGCTTGTCCCATACGGCTCGCGTCCGAACCGACGGTCCGACGAGGAAGCTTTCATCGCCCTCGTACGATGTCGCATTGCGGACGATGAAGTCGCGAACGTCGATGGCGGTTTCCCAGCGTCCCGCATTGAAGGTGCGCCAAGCGTGCGCCTGACGGTTGCCGATCGGTGCTTTAGTCGAGTCCTGCATGCCCTCCTCCTTTGTATTTTTCTTGGAGTTGGCGGGCGCCCGCGGTCTTTTGGACTGGCGGCGAACGCTCTGTGCCAAGCACTGTGCCACAGATTGATCGCGAAGCGATGGACCAGTTGCCACTCGGCCCCGTTGGTGGCGAGTCCTGCTCATGCTAGCATGATCCTGTGAGCGTTGCTGTAGCGTCGCTTTGGAAACCGCGCAGACAGGCTTCGCAAGGTCTGCCATGCGATAGCTGCGCTGGCAGAGCCGCCAACATCTGCAGGCCGCTCGATCCCACCCGCCTGCTGCTCATGCTTGGACTGGGAGGCATCCGCCGCTGGAAGCAGCGCGAGATCATGTTCCGCGCCGGCGATCCGATAGGGTCGTTCTTCAAGATCAGGCGGGGGATTGCCGCGGTGTCGCTCGGCCTCGATGACGGCCGCGAACGTGTCGCCCACTTCCTGGCCGAGTTCGACGCCGCGGACAGTGAACGCTCTATGCCCGAGTCGTCGCTGGCGCTGCAGATTAGGCGCCGGGAGATTGCCGACTATCTCGGAATCACCGTGGAGACCCTGAGCCGTTCGCTCAGCCAATTGCGAAAACGCAATGTCGTCCGCAGCAACGTTGACGAGATTGTCGTACTCGACGACGAGAGGCTCTGTGAGATCGGCAAGGTCAGCAGGCCGAAGTCCCGGAGCGCCTAGCAGGCGATGACCACCGCCCATGGGGCCTTGCCTGCGTTGGTGACCTCAATAGCGCGATCATCACCTGCCCACGGCCGCCAAAGCGAGTCGAACCATTGGATCACAAGTGGATAGACCGGACAATGTGACCCTATTTCAAGATTGGCTTGTCAATGCCAAAGCCGATTGTCGACGCAGTGCGGGCGCGGCAGTTCGCCCGTCACCAGAATGCTCGCCACCCACCTCAATGCCAACTCAGCGTGATGCCGATGTCACCCGGCATGCCGCCCGGATAGTCGATGACCTCGTAGCGGATCTGATAGCCTTCGGGCTGGAGACGTCGCCTCCAGAACCCGTAGATTTCCTTGGGGATGCCGGTCAGCGTGTTCTCCCAACCCGGCTCGGCTTGGTTGATGGCCCGGCCATTGTCGGTGCAGAGGCTGGGGGGGAAGCGGAAGACTTGAACCGACATCAAGCCGTTCTCCACCGCGCGGTTGATAATGATCGAGGCCTTCTCCGCAACCTCATCGTCGCTTAGGCCCGACGGCTTGGTAAGCCGCGCCAGCAACGCCTTCTTCTCTTCCTCAGCGGCGTTGTGCTGACGCATCGCCGCCGCTGCCTTCTCGCCTTCCGCGAGTGCAATCTTGGCCTGCAGGTCCTTCACGCTAAGCAGCTTGACCATTCTAAGCCTCCTCCGATGAGCTTCGAATCTCAGCTCGCCCCGGTACTTGGATTCCAGAGCGCCGCTGTAATGGCATAGATCAGGTCCGCTGGCTGCTGCGCCGACGCCGCCCATTGGGCGTTGACGCAGACCGTCGGAGTTCCCCCCGACACCCGGGTACCCATCGTGCGGAATCTCATCCGTCGAGAGAAGCTCTGCTCGCTGACCTGGAACATGTGATTCCCTCTGCTTGCCAAACCCCAGCATCACCGATGTGTGAAGCAAGTTCCAGCCACTAGCATCCTCTGGCAAATGCGGTTCCGCATCCAAGACGTTTGTCGCCCACATGCAATTGCACAGCGGATCGGCGAAACGTGGGGCCCTTGGTCCTCCTGACTGGCATCGAGCCAGACCGTGGCTGCAAGAAAATGATAACGGGTTCGCCAGACGTCAGTCGGCGATCACTTGGCGGGTGTAGCGCGCTATCATCCGCTCTTCGTCAGTCGGAATAATCCAGGCGGATAGCGTCGAGCGGTCGGTGCTGATCCGGGTCTCTCCAGACCGATTGCGCGCGTCGTCGAGTTCGAGGCCTAACCATTGGCAGCCGGCCCCCACTTCCGCCCGAGTTCTTGCATCATGCTCGCCGATCCCGGCGGAGAAGACGATCCCGTCGACACCACCAAGGGCTGCGGCCAGGGACCCGATCTCGCGTACGATCCGGTAGACGAACAAGGCGATGGCCTCGGCTGCCTCCGGCGCCCGCGACTGGCGCAGCGCCCGCATGTCTGACGACAGACCCGACACTCCCAGTAGCCCCGAGCGCCTGTACAGCAGATCCTCGAGGGCGCCAGCGTCCATGCCGTACCGCTGCATCAGGTAGAGCAGCACGCCGGGATCGAGCGCGCCGGTTCGGGTTCCCATCATCAAGCCGTCGACCGCCGTGAAGCCCATCGTGCTGGCAACGCTTCGCCCATCACGCACCGCGCACAGGCTGGCACCGTTGCCGAGATGGGCCACGATCAGGCGGTCTCGCGCCAATGCCGGCATCGTATCCCGCAGGCGCGTCAGGATGTAGTCGTAGGACAGCCCATGGAAGCCGTAGCGGCGGACACCCTCGGCGGTAAGTTTCCGCGGCAGGCCGAATTCCTGCGCCAGGGCCGGCTGACTGCGGTGAAAGGCGGTGTCGAAACAGGCGACCTGCGGAATGTGGGGCACCACCTGCGCGATGGCCACGATCGGCGCGAGATTGTGCGGCTGGTGCAGCGGCGCCAGCGGCACCAATTCGGCGAGGTTTGCCAGTACGCCGGCATCGATGCGGGTCGGCGCTGCGTAGGCCGTGCCGCCATGGACGACCCGATGGCCGAAGCCCAGCACCGGCCGGCCAGCGAGGAGCTTGCGGCCAAGCGCGATGATCGCGGCTGTCGCCGCGTGGTGATCCAGGCTGCCTTTGTCCCAATTCTCCTCCGCCACGACCGTGCCAGCACCGTCCAGGGCCTTGAGATGTGGCGCGACCCCGATCCCCTCGATCTGCCCGCGAAACAGCAGCGCTTCGTCACGCCCGGATTCGTAGAGCGCGAACTTGATGCTCGAAGATCCCGCATTGAGGACGGCAATGCAGCCCGGCTCCGCCATGTCAGGCCCTGATGTTGGCGCCGCCGTCGACATACACCGTGCCGCCGGTGATGCGGCGCGCAAACGGCGTGGCGAGGTAGGCGCAGGCATAACCGACATCCATGATGTCGACGAGCTCGCCCAGCGGCGCCTTCTCGGCAGCCTCGTTGAGCAGCAGCTCGAAATCCTTCAGGCCGGACGCCGCCCGGGTCTTGAGCGGCCCCGGCGAGATCGCGTGGACACGGATGCCCTGGCCACCGAGCTCGTAGGCGAGATAGCGGCAGGAGGCTTCCAGGGCCGCCTTGACCGGTCCCATGACATTGTAGTTCGGCACCACGCGGGCCGCCCCGTAGTAGCTCATGGCGAACATGGTGCCCCCGCCCTTCATCAGCGGCGCGGCGAGCTTGGCCATGCGGATGAAGGAATGGCAGGAGACGTCCATCGCCTTGGCAAAGCCTTCGGCCGAACAGTCCAGCAGACCGCCGCGCAGGTCCTCCATCGGCGCGAAGGCGATCGAATGGACCAGGATGTCGAGCCGGCCCCATTGCTGCGTGATGGTGTCGAACACCGCCTCGAGCTGGCCGGGCGTGGTGACGTTCAGCTCGGCGGTGATCGGCGCCTCGAGCTCGCGAGCCAGCGGCTCGACATAGGGGCGCGCCTTCTCGTTGAGCCAGGTGACGGCGATATCGGCGCCGGCGGTGCGGAAGGCCTTGGCGCAGCCATAGGCGATCGAATGATCGTTGGCGATGCCGACGACAAGAGCCTTCTGGCCGGTGAGAATGGGTCGGATCGTATCGGTCATGTCCCCCTGCTCAGCGAATGACGTTGGCGGCGCTGGCTCGTCGCGCCGCCGCCACCAGAACGGCAACCGCGCACGACGCGAGCCGGGTCGTCAGCGAATCGGCGCGGCTGGTGAGAATGATGGGAACGCGCGTCCCCAAGACGATGCCAGCGGCATCGGCGCCGGCCAGGAACGACAGACTCTTGGCCAGCATGTTGCCGGCCTCGAGATCTGGCACCACCAGCACGTTGGCCCGCCCGGCCACCGGCGAGACGATATGCTTTAAGGCAGCCGCCTCCGGACTGATGGCATTGTCGAGAGCCAGCGGGCCGTCAAGGATGGCGCCAGTGATCTGGCCGCGGTCGGCCATCTTGCACAGGGCCGCCGCCTCGATCGTCGACGGCACCTTCGGATTGACGGTCTCCATGGCGCTCAGGATGGCGACTCTCACCTCTGGCGCGCCGAGGGCATGGGCAAGGTCGATGGCGTTCTGGACGATGTCGGCCTTGTCGGCCAGCGTCGGCGCGATGTTCACCGCCGCGTCGGTGATGATCAGCGCATCCGGATGCATCGGCACATCCATGACGAAGCAATGGCTGACGCGCCGTGCGGTACGGATGCCTGCATCCCGCGCCACCGCCGCGCCCATCAGCTCATCGGTGTGGAGGCTGCCCTTCATCAAGGCCTCGGCCCGCCCTGCCCGCACACACTCGACAGCCTTGACCGCCGAGTCATGACTATGATCGGCCTCGATGATCTCGAAAGCCGAGATGTCGAGCGCCTCGCGGCTCGCGACATCGAGAATGCGCGACGGCGGCCCGACGAGAAGCGGCACCATGAGGCCGAGCCGCGCAGCTTCGATTGCGCTTTCGAGCGACACCCGATCGCAGGGGTGCGCCACCGCGGTAGGCATCGGCGGATGTTTGCGCGCCATCTCGATGAGGTGGTGATACTTGGCGTGCGGTGCGGTTGGGGCCTGGCCGGCGGTATCAGGCATGGGGCGCCTCTCCAAACAGCTTCTCGATGCGACTGAGGCGGCGCGCGCTCTCGGGCGACAGCGCACCCGGCGCCGCAACCACCCGCCGGATGGCATCGAGGCCGGTCTGTCGGGCCTGCTCGCTGTCCGGCAGCAGCCGCGGGATGGCCCCAACCGCCCGCTCCTCGTCCAGCCGCAGCAGCATGTACTGCTCGCGCAGGGCGGCCTTGAGCTCGACCTTGGTCATTCGACGGTTCATCGGCTGCATCGCCCGCACCGCCATGAGCATGGCGTAGCCGCGCTCGTCAACCGCCTGATACGGCAGCCGGATGTAGATCAGGCTGCGGATGGCCGCTTCCGGCAGGCCGCCGACCTCGAAGCTCTTCTCGAGGTCGGCGCGCATGCGGGCCTCGCTAGCCTCATGCTGCAGGTCGCGCTCGATGTGGCGCTGGGCAAGGCTCCCATTGGCCATGCCGACCATCGCCTGCACCAGCGGCGCGCCATAGAGGCCCATGAACATCGCCTCGGTCATCGCGTCACGCGCCACCCGATAATTCTCCCAGCAGGTGGTGATCCAGGTCGAGGTGACCTTCTCCAGCGACAGCAGCGGATTGTCCGCCGACACGGGCTTACGGTCGGCCCGCACCGACTCGGCCAGTCCCTTGACCGGCTGCATCAGCGGGTTCTTGTCGGAGAACGCGGCGAAGCGGAGCCGGCTCGGATGCATCTGCCGCATCGCTTCCGCCGACTGCTCGGTGGTCATGGCCTGCACCATCGGCTGGGCGAGCGTCTTGTAGAGGCCGTGATTGATCTCCGACAGCCGAGCCACGGCGGCGAAGCGCTTGTTGTCCTCATCGCTGTTGGCGCCCAGCGCGCGGATATGGTCGAGCGTGCGCGCCTCGAGGCGGAACAGGTACTTGCCATGGATCAGCTCGGGATTGGCTGCATCCTCCGCGACCTCGGTGATCACCGCCTCATAGAGACCCGGCGGCATCAGGTCGATCATCTCCATGCAGGCGGCGAACTCGGCATGCTCCTTGGTGGCGACCTTGCCCGACACGAAGATGCCGAGATGACCGATCGTCTGGTGCAGCGTGTAGACGATGGTCTGCCCGTTGGCGACGATCTCGTCGTCGGTCGCATACAGGTCCGTCACCCAGCCCAGCGCCTGCTGCGGCGGGGTGATGTTGTCGCCCCACGAGCATAGCACGATGATCGGCGTCTTGATGTTGCGCAGGTCGACGCGCACCCCGGCGGACGTCTGGATCTCGCCCGAGGTCAGCTTGTTGCCGACGAAGAGATTGTCGGCGATCCACTGCATCTCCTTTGCATTGAGCAGCACCGGGTTGCCCCACCAGGTTTCGAAGTCGAGAAACCGATGTGCTTCGGTGTCGACGTTCGAATAGAGATGATAGGCCTTCTCCCAATAGGTGTTGGCCGGGTTCAACGATTCGAAATTGGAGACCAGGTTGGCGCCGTCGAAGATCCCCTTGCCCAAATCACCCGACAGCGCGGTCAGCCAGGTGCCGCCCAGGGTGCCGCCGAGATAGCGCATCGGATTGCGGCCATGCACACCCTGCCAGTAGGACAGCGGCGACCCTGCCAGCAGGATCGGGCCGAAGATCTCGGGCCGGACCGCCGCCGTCATCATGATCTGCCAGCCGGCCTGGCAGTTGGCGACAATGACCGGCTTGCCCTCCGCCCTGGGATGGCGCGCCGCGACCTGCTCGATGAAGGTCGCCTCGGCCGAGCATACGTCCTCGATCGTCTGCTCAGGCATGGGCTGCGGCAGGAAGCCGATGAAGTAGCAAGGATGGCCCGCCGCAAGCGCCACGCCGATCTCGCTGTCCTGCTTCATGCCGCCGATGCCCGGGCCATGGCCGGCGCGCGGGTCGACCACGACGAAGGGCGGTTTGGTGTCATCGGTCACGACGCCAGCGGGCGGCACGATCTGCACCAGCACGTAGTTGACTGGCTTGGGTAGCTCGCGTCCGTCGCTCACCAGGTCGAACTTGAAGCTGAGGACATGCGGCGTCGCGCTGTCGCGCCGCTCCATATAGGTGTTGCCGCGCTCGCGCAGCACATCCAGCGTCAGGATTGAGCGCTGCCAGACATCGAACCAGTATTCCTGGACGAAATTCGGATTAGCGGCAGGCATGGCAAGCCCTCGTTTCAATCGGTTGCTTGTCGTTCCCCCAAGATCGTAGTGAAGCACTAGCACGGCGCCGTTGCACGTTGCATTTCAATGATGCTGCCTAGCCACCCAATGGTACCGCCAGCAGGACCAATGCCGTTCCAAGTGCGGCAATCGCCAGGCCAGTGCGCCATGGATTGCTGCCCGAATAGTGCGACCACCAATAGCCAGCGAGGAACAGCAGACCGATCTGCAGAACATTCGCCACGCGCAGGGCCACGAAGCCGTCCTTGAAGATCAGCAGCGGGAGCAGGCCCGGGATCGCCGTGGCGGTGACCAGCACAGCGACCAGGATCGCGGCGATCCAGTCGTCCGACCGCAGGCGCCCGCGCGTCGCGGCGGCGTGCCTGAACATCTCGAGCAGCGAGCCGTACAGCCGCGCCTTGTCCTCGGCACGCATCGGCGGCTCGTCGGTCAGGTCGAACTCGTCGCGGATTGCTGCGAGCGCCTCCTCCTGGTTCGCCGCCGCCTGCAGCCGCCTTGTGAACAGGACACGACGGTTCCGGTTGAAACGGGTCTCCAGCAGATAGAACGCGCCATCGATCACGCCCCAGGCCAGGTTGCAGCCCAGCAGCGCCACCGCGAGCTCGAGACCGACGATATCGGCGCGCTCCGACAGGAGCCGCGCGCCGACGGTTATGGTGAGCGCCATGATCAGGCCGAACAACACCTCCAGGAGCGTCTCAGAGGGATCGAGGTAGCGCCGGAACAGCCGCACGATCATGGCTTGCCAACCGCGCGCTTGACCCGCGACAGCGACACGGTCAGCCACACGTTCCAGCCCTCCGGCCGGCTCTGGGCGGCGAACTCCTTGTAGCCCCGGACGTTGAAATCGGTCGCGATGCCGCCGAGCTGCAGGGACCAGCCGATCTGCGGTCCCGCCCCCGCGACCTGCGAGCGGAAATCGCCGAGCAGCGCCGAACCGCCGGTATCGGGACTCACTTGCCGGAAGAAGTATCCTGCGGCGCCGACATAGAGCGAATCGTTGAACGACCATGACGTGCCGACGTCGATGTGGGCGTCCATGCCGCTCTGATAGAGCGTGGTCGGATTGACGAAGTTGTAGGTCATGCCGGCAACGACCGAGAACTCGAAGCCCGAGGCCGGCATGTAGGTGTAGCCCACGCCCCAGTCGAGTGCCCAATGACCGATGCCAACTCCGGCCCAGCGGTTGGGATCGTAGGCGCCGACCGGGGCGCTCGCCATGAGGTAGGTCATGACGTTGTTGCTGCCGGCCTGCCACTTGAGCGTCGCCATGGGATAGAGGTCGCTGATGCCCGTCGCGGTGTCGCTGGCGCCGGCGGCGAAGGCGTTGCCTCTCGGCCCGGTGAGCACACCCGAGACCGAGGTGTCGGCCCGGCCGGCCGAGAGCGTCACGCCCAGCCAAAGCTGCCCGTTCAGCACCGGCTCGGCGAAGGTGTAACCCGGCGTCAGGTAGACGTACTGCTCGGTCGTATCGTAGCCCAGCAGCAGTCCGCCGCCGCGCGAAAAGCTCGTGCTTGCGGTTGCACTGGCCTTGCGGAAATAGAAGATGGTCTCGAGCGAGAAGCCCGGATCGTCCGGCACGGCCGCGAAGCTCGCGAACTGGCCGGGAAGCCACACGCTGGCGCCGCCTTCGTCGGCGAGGAGAGGCGTGGGCTGCAGCGCAGCGCAGAGGCCGACTATCAACGGCGTGGCTGTGAGTGCCTTGCGCTTCATATCGCTCTCCGGCGGCGATGCGATCGGCGGCTTCCTCTAGCGCAGCAAGCCGGCGGCGCGCGGCGGCCGCACCTGCATGTGGCTGTGCACGTCCCTGACCCCGGGCACTCTCGTCGCCGCGGCGCGGTAGTTGCGATGATCTTCCTCGTTGAAGGCATTACCCCAGAGATGGATGGAGCCACGTCGGGCGACGACGACATCGCGTCGCAGTTGTTCGTCATCGACCTCGGTCGCGGCGGCCGGCGGCGCCGTCGCTCCGTCGGCGGCCGGGCGCGACAGCAGCGCCTTCACCAGCGCAACGCGGTTCACCATCCCCTCTACCCTCGCGCCGCGAACGACAGGTACGTTGTGAATCCGGTGCTTCACCATCAGGTCGGCGATGTCCTTCAACCGAGTATCCTCGCTGGCCGAGATCGCGGGCTTGCTCATCAGACTCGACACCGGTCCGGCCAACGCCCGCGCATAGACCTCGGGAAGGCGCCCTCTCCCTCGAGGACGTGCTGGATGACATCATACTCACTCAGCATGCCGACAACGTCGTCCTTGTCATTGACGACTGGCAGGGCGCTTGCGCCCGAGTTGATCATAAGCTTGACCGCGTCAATGAGCGGCGCGCCCTCCCACACCGTGACCACGTCGATGGACATCACATCCCATGCTCTCATGGCGTGCTCCCCGTCGCACGGACACTAGCACAGGTGTTACCCTCCGCCCCCAGCGAAAGGGATCGCGACCAAGAGGCACTCTGCTGCGCCAGAGATGCACCTGCCAACGATGTGGACGGCAAATCCAAAACCCGCTAGCTCCAGGGCGCTCCCTCGGGGAAACGGGAGTGGGTGTGGCGAAACCAGTCGTTCTTCTTGTGGCGCTGCTTGCGGCCCTGGCCGGGCCTGTCTCGGCGCGCGAACCCGACGTGCCGCCATCGCAGGCGGCGTTTCGCGCTGAGCTCAGGAAATACTACGAAATGTGCCAGACGGAGACCGACCCGGCGCGCTTCGGCGAGTTGCAGCGGGCGCGGGCCGCGGCGTTCGTGCAGGCCCTTGGTGAGGACCTGTCGTTCGAGGGCTGGCGGCTCGAGCTCAAGGGCATCGAACCGACACCGCGCGGCGGCTACTTCGTGCGCTTCATCGATCCCACGATGGCCGATCTGCGGGCTGTCCGCCCGACCTACTGGAATGGCGGACCGGGCAAGATTGGCCGGGAGACGGCGATCCTTCCCAATACAGAGCTGCACGATATCCTGAAGGGCATGAGACCGGGCATGCAGGTGATCGTCTCCGGCCGTTTCTTCCCGGGCGAAGACGGCGGACCGCTCTTCGAATCGTCCAAGACCACCTTTCAGGCCAACGAGGCCGAGAAGGCGAAATTCCGGACGCCGTACTTCTCGGTACAGTTCACCAAGATCGAACCCAAGTAACAAAACCAATGGCGAGTTCGGCCGATAATCTGTTCGACATCGTAGATCGGCTCGAACGTCAGCCATTGCGCAATATCGTCCTTCTGAAGCACATCGAAGCGTTTCGCGAGGACGTTCGCGCAGGTTTGCGATGGACCCGATACGGCGACGCTGGTTCTCCTGGACACGGCGGGAAGCCTTTACGACCGACAGACTTATCCGCAGGCCACTTTCGCCGCGCTCATCTCGAGCGACCATCCTCGCCTCACGCGCCGGCTGCTCGATTCCGTGCCGGCTCGCGGGCATGGCGTGTTCAAGCTCGCCAGCGACGGCGATCGGGACGTCGTAGCCGAACGCTTTCAGATCAGCCGGGCCACGAGCTTCCTCTCCTTCACCGGCAATGAGCATGCGACCTTTGTTGCCTACGAACAGGTCTCGATCGCAAGGTCGACATCCGACGAGGTGCTTCGCCTGTTGGAAAGCCAGGGACATCCAAGAGACTGGCTGCTTCCCTTGCTGGCGCCGGACCGTGCCTTCGTCTGCGTTCTGGAGCATGACGCAGGGCCTCTCTCGGTTTGCATCGCCTTCGAGAACCATCGACAGATCTGGGAGGTCGGCGGTGTCGTGACGCCGGCGCCACATCGTGGCCGAGGCTTCGCCGCCCGCGTGGTGCGAACGACGCTGGCGGAACTGCAACGCCGGAAGCTGATCGCACGATATCAGGTCAATGAGGACAATCTGCCGTCCATCCGGCTGGCCGCGTCGGTCGGTCTGCGGCAGTTCCTGCAGCTCACGCATTTCCGCACGTGGTAGTCTTCCGGTGCATGAATCGCGAGCACGTGGTCCGGCCGCTTCGTGCCGCAAATTGGTCACAGCGTTCCAACTTTTGGACGAGTGGTCGGCGGCCATAAGCTGCCCCCTGAAAGGGGGATCGAAACGTCGACCAAGAAGCGATGCGCAACTAAGTTGTGCCGCCGAGCGCGGCATTCGAGAGCCAAGCAGAGGCTCTTGGCCGAGATCCGCACCTATACACGCGTAGTGTGACAAACCGCACAGAGAGCGCTCCTCGCAGCGCCTAATGTGTGCGGCTGCTTCTGTGCAGCGTGAGCTGGAATGGGCGTCCGGCGCACTCCACCGCGCGACGCTCCCGATTCTCAAGCGGGAAGAGGCCCAATGACAGCGCGGACATAGCCGACAATATCAAGACAACCAGGAGGCGACCATGAGAATCATGCCACGTGCGATCGTCAAGGGAGTGACAGCGGCCAGTGTGTGCCTCGTTGTGGCGCTGTCATCTCCTGCAAAAGCCGATGTCATCACGGACTGGAACCAGACCGCCATTGCGGCGATGAAGGCGGCAAACGTCGGCGGCAATCCGTGGAGCCGCAACATGGCCATGGTGCATGTTGCGATGTCCGACGCGGTGAACTCGGTCCAGAACAAGTACGCCATCTACGCAGCCGGTGGTGCTCCGGCGCCATCAGCTTCGGCCGAAGCCGCTGCCGCGGCGGCCGCCCGGACCGTCCTCCTCCAGCAGGTTCCCGCGCAGAAGGTCCTGATCGAGCAGGCGTTCGAGGCCTCAACCAGGGATATTCCCGACGGTGCTGCCAAGAAGGATGGCATCGCGATCGGCGAGAAGTGCGGAGCGGCCATCTTCGCCGATCGGGCGTCCGACGGAACCAGCGTTCCCGATACCTATCGGCCGCTGACGAGCCCCGGCGTCTGGATCCCGACGACGCCTCCCCTCTCAGCGGAGTATGCCCGGGCCACCCCGTGGGTCATGAAGAGCGCCGACCAAGTGCGGCCCACGCCGCCGCCCGACCTCAAGAGCGAGGCCTACGCGCGCGACTACAACGAGACCAAGGAGATGGGCGGCGCCAAGAGCACCAAGCGCACCGCCGAGCAGGTCGCGGCGGTCAAGTTCTGGACCCAGCTCAATTTCGGGCCGGCGTGGCAGGAGGTGGCGCGTCAACTGTCGGCTGCGAAGAACCTGTCCCTTGCAGAGAACGCTCGGCTGTTCGCGCTGCTCAACATGGGCACGGCCAATACCTTCATCACCGATTGGGATGCCAAGTTCACCTACAATTTCTGGCGGCCCGTGACGGCGATCCGCAATGGCGACCAGGACGGCAACGACGCCACTGAGCGAGATGCCGCCTGGACGCCGCTCAATGCCACACCCATGCATCCCGAGTATCCCTCGCAGGCCGCGATCATCGCCGGCGTCTCGATGGGCGTCTTCGAAGCGGTGTTCGGTGCCAATCCATCGACGCCGGTGGTCGCCAGCGACCTGATCGATCCGAAGGTGCAGCGTCGCTTCGGCAACGTGAAGGAGATGGCGGACGAAGTGCAGAGCGTGCGGATCTGGGGCGGCATTCACTTCCGAAACTCGCTCGAGGTCGGCTACCAGATGGGCCGGAAGATCGCCGTCTTCCTGGTCGAGAATTCGATCAAGCCGATGAACTGACCCATGCCGACGCGGTTCGCCGCCGTCGCCGGCTGTTGCCTGGCGCTCGCCCTCGGGGCGAGCGCGCAAGGCCACGATGAGGCACGGGCGGGCATCGAGGCCACCGTGCTGCAGCTCGCCCAGGAGCTTTCGACGGTCTGCCCGCTGGCCGACCCCGCCGACCAGACAGCGCTCGAGGATTGCCGCCGCGCGCTGTTCGCCGGCTCACTGCTGCGCCGAAGCCTTGGCAACATCCTGCTGTGGGGACGGCCGCACCCGAACCCGGGCGAGAGCCTGAAGAATACGACGCTCACCCAGTTCGCGCCCGAAGCCTGGACGGGCCTCTATGCTCCGTTGTTCATGTTCGACGGCACGTGGAGCCTCGACTATGACGAGGGCGAACGGATCTACCGCGTGCGCCTCGGCGCCCTGTTCCGCAACGCCCTCGACCCCGGCCAGTATCCCTATCCCTTCTGGCACGATGCCAAGAAGTGGAACGACTATCAGAGTGCCAACAGCGTGATCCTTTGGATCGCGCCGCAGTCCGGCAATATCGTGGTCGGCCAGTTCACCAACGATGGCCAGCGGGACCCCAGCCCGAAGAGTGTCCCGGTGGCGCGGCCGGCCTTCGACGGACAATGGATGTGGACCGATGCCACGGGCGCCAGCCAGCCGGCGCCCACATTGTTTCGCGGGCTGTTCTCGGAGGAGAACCCTTATGTCAGGGAGCTGGAGCCCGCTTACCGGGAGCTTGCGAACGCCATGCGCACGGGACACTGCAACGGGTGCCACGTGCCGAACAATCCCAGTCGAATGAGCCGCCTCGTGCTGCTGCAGACACCGGCCCATGCCGCAGCGGAAATCAAGCGGATAATGCGATCGGTGCGCGACAACGAAATGCCCGTCGACGACTCGCTGCTCTACCACGACATCGATCCCGACACGCGCGCCGCGCTTCTGGACTATGGCGGCGTCTTCGAGGATCTGATCGACGCGGCCCGCGCCTGGGAAGCAGAGCACGCAAGACCGCGATAGGCGTTTCGCCTCATGAGTCGTATGCGGCCCTCACCGAGCCTTCATTCGGCTGGCCGCGTCGGTCGGGATGCGACAGTTCCTGCAGCTCACGCATTTCCGCACCTGACGAACCAGCAGGCAGACAACCACCCCGGTTGGCGTATCATGGCCGCACCTGCGGGGAGCTTGTGATGAAGACTTTGCGAAGCGTGCTGGCCGAGGCGCCGCTGGTGTGGCTGCTGATCGCCGTTCCAGTGACCGCGGTGGTGCACCACGTCCTGCCCAACGCCGCGCTGCTCGGCTTCGTGCTCGCCTGCGTCGCCATCATTCCGCTGGCCGGCCTGCTCGGCCTTGCCACGGAGAAGCTCGCCGCCCGGGTCGGCGATGCGATCGGCGGCTTCCTCAACGCCACGCTGGGCAACGCCGCCGAGCTGATCATCGCCCTGGTGGCGCTGCGCGCCGGCATGCTCGACATCGTCAAGGCGTCGATCACCGGCTCGATCATCGGCAACCTGCTGCTGGTGATGGGAGCCGCCTTCCTGGCCGGCGGGCTGCGCTATCCGGTGCAGACCTTCGCCACGATCGGCGCCCGCGCCCAGGTCGGCATGATGGCATTGGCGGCGATGGCCATCCTGGTCCCGTCGATCGTCGCCACCGTCGGCGGCGGCAAGTTCGTCGCCCAGTCGGTGAACTTCAGCATTGTCGTGTCGGTCGTCCTGTTGGGAGTCTATCTGCTGAGCCTGGTGTTCTCGCTGCGCACGCACGCCCACCTGTTCAGCGGCGGATCCGCCGGCGACGCGGAAGAAGCGCACGGCGCATCCTGGTCGATGTCGCTCGCCGTCGGCGTCATGGTTGCCGTGACCTTGCTGATCATCTGGATGAGCGAGATCCTGGTGGCCACCGTCGAGCATGCCTCGCAGGCGCTCGGCCTCACCAACCTGTTCGTCGGCGTCGTCGTCGTGGCGGTCGTCGGCAACGCCGCGGAGCACAGCACGGCCGTGCTGATGGCCATGCGCAACCGCATGGAGATCGCCCTCAGTGTGGCCGTCGGCAGCACGACGCAGATCGCGCTGTTCGTGGCGCCGTTGCTGGTGCTGCTGAGCCTCGTCATGGCGCCGGCGCCGCTCAGCTTCGCCTTCGCGCCGGTCGAGGTGTTCCTGGTGCTGATGGCGACCTTCGTCGCCTCGATCCTGCTGGTCGACGGCAAGTCGACCTGGTTCACCGGAGTGCAGCTCCTCGCCGTCTACCTGGTCATGGCCATCACAGTCTTCGGTGTGCCGGCCTGAGACCCTCGTACGCCAAGGCTTCGGAGGGTTCGCAGGACTTGTCCTGCGTAGCGCGCAGCGCGAAGCAGGATGGCGTCCCCTACGGGATTCGAACCCGTGTCGCCGCCGTGAAAGGGCGGTGTCCTAGGCCTCTAGACGAAGGGGACAAAAGGCCAAAGAGCGGCAGCATGTAGCGGCTCGGAGCCGGCAAATCAAGCCAGCACTGAGCCCGCCGCCGGGGCGGCATCGTCGATCTGCAGGCGCACACTGTCGCGGCCGCCATAGCGGTCGATGCGCAGCGCGCCTGCGACATGCAGCACCGGTCGTGCCGGGTCGAGCAGCGCGGGGCCGAGCGCCGTCTGGCCGGCGCGGAAGGCGATGGCCTCGATGCGGCCGCGCTCGGCGCCGACCAGCGAGCAGCGCACGTGGCCCTCGCCCACCGGCTGGGCGTGGTTGACGCGCACCGAGGTGACCGCGAAACGCGGCAGGGCGTTGCCGGCGCCGAACGGCCCTGCCCGCTCGATCATGGCGACCAGCTCCTGCGTTGCGGCACCGGGGGCCAGTGCGGCGTCGATGCCGAGCTCACGCATGGCCGGCGCCGTGCCGAGCTGCGGCGCGAGTCTTTCATCCAGGAACTTCCCGAGATCGCCCAGCGCATCCCTGGTCACGGTCAGCCCTGCGGCCATCGCGTGCCCGCCGCCGTTCACGAGCAGCCCCGCCTGCCGCGCCGCGATCACCGCTGCGCCGAGATCGACGCCTTTCACCGAGCGGCCCGAGCCCTTGCCCAGCCCACCATCCATGCCGATGACGAAGGCCGGCCGGCCGTAGCGTTCGACGAGACGGCTCGCCACGATGCCGATCACGCCGACATGCCAGCCTTCGCTCTCGACCACGAGCGCCGACGGCAGTCCCTTGCGGTCGGGGCCGTAGAGGCCCTCGATGCGCGCGATCGCCTGGTCCAGCACCTCGCGCTCGATGGCGCGACGCTCGGCGTTGAACTCGTCGAGCCGGAGCGCCAGCGCGCCGACCTCCTGCGGATCGTCGCTGCTGAGCAGCCGCGCGCCGAGATCGGCCTGGCCGACACGGCCGCCGGCGTTGACGCGCGGGCCCAGCATGAAGCCGAGATGGTAGGCGCCCGGCGGCTCGCGCAGGCGCGCCACGTCGGCCAGCGCCGCCAAGCCGATGTTGCTGCGATCGGCCATCACGCGCAGCCCCTGGCGCACCAGCGCCCGGTTGACGCCGGTCAGCGGTACGACATCGCACACGGTGCCCAGCGCAACGAGGTCGAGCCACTGGCGCAGGTCGGGCTCGCTGCGTGCGCTGCCGTACCAGCCCGCCTCGCGCAGCGCCCGATTGACGCCGACGGCCAGCAGGAAAGCCACGCCCACCGCCGCCATCTGCTTGTGCGGGCTGCTGTCATCCAGGCGATTGGGATCGACCACGGCCACCGCCTGCGGCAGCGCGATCTCGGCCATGTGATGGTCGATGACGATCAGGTCGAGGCCGGCGCGGCTTGCCTCGGCCAGCGGCTCGAAGGCGGTGATGCCGCAATCGACGGTGATGACAACCGCGGCGCCCTGTTCCTTGATGCTGAGCAGCGCCGGCGTGTTGGGGCCGTAGCCTTCCTTGCGCCGATCGGGAATGTAGACGGCGACGTTGCCGCCGACGGCCCGGAAGAAGCGCGCCAGCAGGGCCGACGAGGTCGCGCCGTCGACGTCGTAATCGCCGAAAATCACGATCCTCTCGCCCTCGCGGATCGCGCGCACGACGCGCGCGCTGGCGGCGTCCATGTCCTTGAGATGCGAGGGATCAGGCAGGAACTTGCGCAGGGTCGGCTCGAGGAAGTCCGGCACGCCTTCGAGATCGACCTCGCGCGCGGCCAGCAATCGGCAGATCGCGTCGGGCAGCCCATGGCGCTGCGCCATGGCCAGCGCCGTCCGCTCGTCAGCCAGCCGAGCCGCCCACCGCCGGCCAGTCAACGAGCGCTCGATGCCGAGGAAGGCTGCGCGCGCGGGGCGAAACTCCGGAGACATGGGTCACCTTAGCCTACTTCGCTGTGGACATCGGGCGGCAACCTCGCACGGGGCGTGAGAGACGTTCTCCCTCACTTATTGCAGCGACTGTCGTTCCAACCGATGTAGACGTCCCGAGCCTCGCCGATAATATGCCGAAGACAATGCGCGCCCATCCGACGACCATTTAGAGACCGCCGGCCTGATGCCCCTGTACTGGACGATCGACTCCAAGGCGCGACTGTTCACCGGATTGGCCGAAGGTAACGTGTCCTTGAACGATGCCATCGACCTCCTGGACGCGATGGCGGGCGCGAAGGCGATGACCTATCGCAAGCTGTTCGATGGCCGCGCCGCAACTACGAGCATGAGCCCCGACGAGCTGCTGTCGCTTTGCGCCAGGATCCGCTCGTACCATGATCAGGGCATGATGGGCGCCTTGGCGCTCATCGCCACGCCCGAGCAGACCGTGGTTTTCGCCCGCCTGCTGGGTGCGCTGGCGTCCGCCAAGCGGCCGATCAAGGTGTTCGAGAACCCGCGGCAGGCACGAAACTGGATCGAGCTTTTGGCTTAGGAACGTGTGGCCGGCCTGCAGCGTTCATGCCGTGCGGAGCGGGCGATCCCGGGTGTGCCCGGCCCCAGACCGCGGCAGGACAGGTATGCGTGGTATCCTCGCACCGCTCAGCCCCCACGAAGAGATCACGCTTCGCCGCGTGGCGCTGGGCTTTGGCGTGCGCGACCAGCTGCCGTCACAGCATGTCCAGCGGCTGGAGCAGCTTTCCCTCATTGAGGAAGCCGACGGCGCCTTTCGCCTCACCGAGCTTGGCCTGCAGCGCTATGCCGGCCTGGAACGGCCGACCAAATGGAACAGCGATACCGCTGCCGAGGATGTCAGCCGCCTGCTGACCAATCGAACGAAGCCTGACAGCCGCTAGTGGCGCATCAGCGACAACCCGATCCTACCTGGACTGCAAATGGCGGCCTTGGCCACCTCCCGCACGACCTTCGGCGAGCTCGCCCGCGACGAGCTCGCCATCGAGGTCACCTGCGCCAACTGCGGGCACAGCCGGACGATCGACGGCAATGAGCCCCGGCTGCGCAACCGGCGCATCGCCGGCGCCCGCTTCCGCTGCGAACAATGCGGGTCGGTGGGCCTGCCCAGCATCGGCAAGCAGCGCCGCTGGACCGGCCGCCAGGCAGAGCTTGCGCGCAAGCTGCGATAACATGCTATGAGGTGGTGCCATGCGCGCCACCACTCTGCTGCTCTCCCTGCTCGGCCTGATCGCCTGGGCGTCCCCTTCACACAGCCAGACCACCAGGGATTGGATCACCGGCGCCCCGCGTGAGGCGATGCCGATCAAGGCCTGGCCAGACGGCAAGAAGGTCGCCGTCTGCTTCGTGCTCTATGTCGAGTACTGGGGCAAAGGCCAGGGGCCGAACTTCCGCCCCGACATGACGGCGCGCAATCCCGACGTGGTCGACGAGGCGTTCCGCCAATACGCCATCGAATCGGGCGTGCCGCGCGTCGGCCGCCTGTTCAACGAGCAGGGCGTGCCGCTCAGCATCGCGCTCAACGCCCAGTTCCCCGAGGAGCATCCCGAGACCTGGAAGCAGTTCCGGGCCTCGGTGCCCAAGGCGTCGATCGTCGCCCACGGCGTCAACAATTCGACCGAGATGCTGCCGCTCGACAAGGGCATGGACGCGCAGAAGGCCTACATCAAGCGCGTGCTCGACAGGATCGAGAAGAGCACCGGCGTGCGCGCGCGCGGCTGGTCGAGCCCCAGCGTGTTCCCCAACGTCGATACCTTCGCGGCGACCGCTGCCGAGGGCATCAAGTACTCGCTCGACGGCATGGACTCCGACGTGCTGAGCCGGCTCATGACCTCGGGCGGGCCGCTGGTCATGATCCCCTACCCGACGCAGATCGTCGACATGGGCCAGTACCTGTCGCGCCAGAAGGAAGCGGTCGACCTCGAGCCCCTGTGGATCGACTACGTGAGCGAGCTGACGCGCGAGGCCGACCGCGATCCCGCCCGGCCCGCCACCGTGGTCGCCATCGGCGTGCATCCCTTCGTCATGGGTACGCCGGCCGGCGCCGCCGCCTTCCGCCGCGTGCTCGAGGCGTTGAAGGAGCAGCCTTTGGTCTGGCTGACCGACACCGACTCCGTGATGGCTGCCGCCGAGAAGCAACCCTGAGCGCATCCGCTTGTTGACCGTCGTGGCCAACGCACGACGACAAGCCGAGCTGTTTGCCGACGAGCAGGCGATGCCTGAGGGCTTCGTCTATCGCGACGGGGTGATCTCAAGCGACGAAGAGCAGCACTTCACCAGGCACTTCGCCCTGCTGCCCTTCGCGCCTTTCGAATTCCATGGCTTCCAGGGGCGGCGACGGGTCGTGTCATTCGGTTGGCGCTACGACTATGCGGGACGGCAGATCCGCCCGTCGGCAGAGCTGCCCGAGTTCCTTCTGCCGTTACGCGAGCGCGCGGCGGAGGTCACCGGGCTCGCCGCGGAAGGCCTGCAGCAGGTCCTGGTCACCGAATATGCGGCGGGTGCACCGATCGGCTGGCACCGTGACAAGCCGGAGTTCCAGGACGTGGTCGCGATCTCCTTCCTGGCGCCCTGCCTGCTGCGCTTCCGCCGGCGACTGCGCGATGGCTGGGATCGACGCTCGCTCGAGGTGATGCCGAGGTCGGCCTACGTGCTGCGCGGCGCCGCACGCAGCGAATGGGAGCACAGCATCCCGCCGCTCTGTACGCTGCGCTACTCGGTGACGTTCCGTAATCTCCGCGGCTGACGACCAGCTCGACGACGCGATCCGCCGAGGGGAGTTTCCGCAGTTTCCGCAGTTTCCGCTACCCCCTCCGACGTCATCTCCGGGTCTGACGACCAGATGCTTGCAAGGCCATCATCGCGGGCAATTTCCGGCATTCCCGGCATTTCCGACGGACGTCGTAGCGCTGTCCCGGAAGGCGACACACTATTCGTTGAGCTGCCGGCACTTCGGAAGCGCGGAAAAGCGCCGGCGCCGGGACCTGCCGGACCTGATGGAAGTCGGATGAACGATGCATAGAGCGACACGGCCTTGAGGCGAGAACGTGAATATAACTGAAGTTCTTGTGTTTATCAAGTACTGCTCGCTACAACTGACCGGCTACGGCCGCCAGCTGTCGATGCCATACTTCTCGCGCACACGCAGGATCGAGATGTTGAGTCGCCGCACCATGGCGCCGCCGAACTGAAGCGTGAGCGGCACGCTCTGGATGTCGAACTGCACGCTCATGCGGATGCCGGGGCAGTCGTCGCGGCTCGTCGAGACCAGCATCGGCAGCCGCTTGTCGTTCTGTACGGCGTCGATCCAGGCATCGCCCGACAGCGTGATCTGGTAGCGGCCGGCGGCGATCCATTCGAGCGTGACGATGCCGCCATAACCGTCGTCGCGGCCGCGCTCGGGCGGCACGGTGTAGATCACCTGCGCGATCGGCTGCAACAGCATGGAGAAGGCGCCGTCCTTGGGCAGCGCCGACTGGCTTTCGACGTCGGCGAAGAAGCCTTCGTTGAAGAGCTCGAGCTCGCGGTCGACGCGCCAGTCGAAGCGGGCGCAGCCGTCCTCGGCCGCGGCAAAAGGCGCCGCGGTCAGGAATGTCAGGACACAGGCTATGAACCGAGCCCGCATCCCGACATGATGATCAAGCCCAGCTCGGCAGGCCAGTCTTGATCGTGAAATTGTGATGGGCCGAGACCCAGCGCACCGTGCCGGTCTTCGACCGCATGACGATGGAATGCGTCTCCGCCCCGTTCCCGAAGCGGCGCACGCCCTTCAGCATCGAGCCCGAGGTGACGCCGGTGGCGGCGAACATGACGTCGCCCTTGGCCATGTCGAGCATCGAGTATTTGCGGTTGAGGTCGGTGATGCCCCACTTGCGGGCCCGCGCCTTCTCGTCGTCGTTGCGGAACAGCAGCCGCCCCTGAATCTGGCCGCCGATGGCGCGCAGCGCCGCTGCCGCCAGCACGCCTTCCGGTGCACCGCCCGAGCCCATGTAGATGTCGATGCCCGAATCGCCGGTCGAGGTGGCGATTACGCCCGACACGTCGCCGTCGCCGATCAGCATGATGCGCGCGCCCGCGTCGCGCACCTTGGCGATCAGCTCGGCATGGCGCGGCCGGTCGAGGATGCAGACGACGAGGTCGGCGACGTCGATCTTCTTGGCCTTGGCGAGGTCGCTGAGGTTCTGGGACGGCGTCTTGTCGAGATCGACAATGCCCTCGGGCAGGCCACCGCCGACGGCGATCTTGTCCATGTAGACGTCGGGCGCATTGAGGAAGCCGCCATGCTCGGCCATGGCGATGACCGCCAGCGCATTGGGCAGGCCCTTGGCGGTGATGGTCGTGCCCTCGAGCGGATCGAGCGCGATGTCGATCTTGGGCGCGCCGGCTTGGGCGAGCCCGACCTTCTCGCCGATGTAGAGCATGGGCGCCTCGTCGCGCTCGCCTTCGCCGATGACGACGGTACCGTCGATGGCGAGCGAGTTCAGCGAGGTGCGCATGGCGTCGACCGCGGCCTGGTCGGCCTTCTTCTCGTCGCCGCGGCCCATCAGCTTGGAAGCCGCGAGGGCCGCGGCTTCGGTGACGCGCACCACTTCCAACGCAAGATTGCGGTCCAGTTTAACGTCGTCGGCCATCGTTTCCTCCATCGGCATCTCAGTGCCGTCCAACTATCTAGAATGATTCGATCCTGATGACGCAGGGCTCCTCGGCCACCGCGCCCAGCTTGGCGATGCGTGCCAGGGCACGCCGCATCGCCGCCTCTTCCGTCTCGTGAGTCGTCAACACGACCGGCACTTCGCCGGATTGCGAGCGGCCGCGCTGCAGCATCGATTCGAGCGAGATGCGCTCCTTGGCGAGCGCGCCCGAAACCGCCGAAATCACGCCCGGCCGGTCCTGGACCATCAGGCGAATGTAATAGGCGCCCTGATGCCTATCCATCGGCGAGACCTTCTTGTCGGCGAGCCGCTCCGCCGGGACGACGAAAGCCGGCATTTGGCGGCCGCGCGCCACGTCGACAAGGTCGGCGACGACCGCCGAGGCGGTCGGCCCCTGCCCCGCGCCGCGGCCCTGGAACATGGTCGTGCCGACGTAGTCGCCCTCGACCACGACGGCGTTGAACACGCCCTCGATGTGCGCGATCGGCGCGGCCAGCGGCACCATGCAGGGATGCACGCGCTGCTCGATGCCGTAACGCGTCTCGCGCGCCAGGCCTAAAAGCTTGATGCGGAAGCCCAGCTCCTCGGCGAACTGGATGTCCATGGCACTGACGTGGCGGATGCCTTCGATGTGCACGCCGGCGAAGTTGACCTTGGCGCCGAACGCAGCACCGGTCAGGACGCTGAGCTTGTGCGCAGCGTCGATGCCGTCGACGTCGAAGCTGGGATCGGCCTCGGCATAGCCCGCCGCCTGCGCCTCGGCGAGCACGGCGCCGAAGTCGCGGCCGGTCTCGCGCATCGTCGTCAGGATGTAGTTGCAAGTGCCGTTGAGGATGCCGTACAGGCGCCGCACGCGGTTGCCGACCAGGCCTTCACGCAGGGCTTTGATGATCGGGATACCGCCTGCAACCGCGGCCTCGAACGACAGGATACGGCCCCTCTTCTCGGCGAGCGTCGCAAGCTCGGTGCCGTGCATGGCGAGCAGCGCCTTGTTGGCGGTGACGACGTGCTTGCCCGAACGCAGCGCTGTCTGGACGAGACGGCGCGCCACACCGCCCGAGCCCCCGATGAGCTCGACGACGACGTCGATGTCGGGCGCGGTGGCGAGCGCCATGGGATCGCTCTCCCAACGAACGCGCGAGATATCGATGTCACGCTTGCGGGCTTTGCGCCGCGCGCTGACGGCGACCACCTTGAGCGGCCGCCCGCCACGCAGCGACAGCAGCCGGCCGTGCTCGGCCAGGAGTTTGACGACGCCCGCGCCAACGGTGCCGAGGCCGGCGATGCCGATTCTGAGAGGAGCTTTCATGGGCCGCCTGATACGCCAGGTTTCGCTCAGGCGCGAGCCTTCAATGGCGTGATGTTGTCACCGACGCCGCGCAGATAGAGATCGATGGCGCGACCCGGGTCGGCCATTACCTGGCGGATGTTGCGGATGGCCTGGCGGATCCGGTGCTTGTTCTCGACCAGGGCGATGCGGACATGGGCGTCGCCATGCTCGCCGAAGCCGATGCCGGGTGACACCGCGACATTGGCCTGAGTCAGCAGCAGCTTGGAGAAAGCGAGAGAGCCCAGCTCGGCGAATTCCTTGGGGATCGGCGCCCAGGCGAACATGCTGGCCGACGGTGCTGGCAGGTTCCAGCCGGCGGCGCTCAGTCCTTCGATCAACACGTCGCGGCGCTCCTTGTAGGTATTGCGCGCCTCGACGATGCAGTCCTGCGGGCCGTTCAGTGCCGCCGTCGCCGCCACCTGGATCGGCGTGAAGGCACCGTAGTCGAGGTACGATTTTATGCGCGTCAGCGAATGGATCAGCGTCTTGTTGCCGGCGGCGAAGCCGATGCGCCAGCCCGCCATCGAGTAGGTCTTGCTCATCGAGGTGAACTCGACAGCGATGTCGCGCGCGCCCGGCACCTGCAGCACCGACGGCGGCGGCACACCGTCGAAATAGATTTCGGCATAGGCGAGATCGCTCAGGATCCAGATGCCCTGGCGTTTGCAGAAGTCGACGATCGCGGCATAGAAGTCGAGGTCGACGACCTGCGCCGTCGGGTTCGATGGATAGTTCAGCACCAACGCGATTGGCTTCGGCACCGTGTGGCGCACCGCGCGCTCGAGGGCCGGCAGGAACTCTTCCAGCGACGTGCTGCCCGGTACCGGGATGTGACGCACCGAGCCGCCGGCGATGATGAAGCCGTAGGGATGGATCGGATAGCTGGGGTTGGGCACCAGCACGATGTCGCCCGGCGAAGTGATCGCCTGCGCGAGATTGGCGAGGCCCTCCTTCGAACCAAGCGTGACGATGATCTCGCTCTCGGGATCGAGCTCCACGCCGAAGCGGCGCGCGTAGTACGCCGCCTGCGCCTTGCGCAGGCCGGGGATGCCGCGCGAGGCGGAGTAGCCGTGGGCGCGCGGGTTGCCGGCGGCCTCGGCGAGCTTGGCGACGATGTGCGGTGCGGTTGGCAGGTCGGGATTGCCCATGCCGAGGTCGATCACGTCCTGGCCGGCGCCGCGGGCGCGCGCCTTCATGGCGTTCACTTCCGCGAACACGTAGGGCGGCAGGCGCTTCAGCCGATGGAATTCCGAATCGTCCATTTGGCTTTTCCTTGGTCGCTAGAAATCGACGAAGATTTCGGCGCGACGGTTGGCGGCGATGCCGCGGGCGGAGGTGGTTTCGAAGGCAGGCTCGGCATCCGACGCCGCTTCGGCGACGATGCGGTTGGCCGGCACGCCCAGCCGCACCAGCTGGTTGGCGACGGCGAGCGCGCGCTGGCGCGAGATCTCATAGTTGGCGCGCGCGACCTGATCGGCCGACGAGCCGGAGCCGTCCTGCTGCGCGTGGGCGACGATGCGTACCGTAGCGCGGTTGTTCCTCTGCATCTCCGCCACTCTCTGCAGGATGGCGAAGTCGTTGCCGGTGAGGCCGGCAGAGCCCGTGCCGAACTGGATCACGGCGACCTGCTGGTTGCCCCGTGAATATGTCGCCGGCGGCGGCGCGACGGGTTGCTGCACGACAGGTGCCTGCGGCGCGGCCATCGCCGCCATCTGGGCGGCAGCGAGATCGGCCGACGTGCCTGCCGGCGGAGCAGAGGGCGCGGGCGCCGGCGGCGGGACCGCCGCTCCAGGCGGAGTCCAGCCCGGCGGTGGCACGAAGGCCTTGTTGGGATCGGCCGTACGCGCCGGCGTCGCTGCGGGCGGCAGCGCTGGGGCCACTGCCGCCACGGCCGGTGCCGGCGGCGGAGCAGGCGGAGGCGGCGTTGGCGCAAGTGCAGCGGCAGCCATTGCCGTGCCGGGCGGCGTCCAATCGGGCGGCGGCACGAAGGCCTTGTTGGGATCGGCGGCCCGAGTCGGCGCGGCAGGCGGCGGTGGCGGCGACACCATCGTCGTCACCGGCGGAGCGGGCGGTGGTGCTGGCGGCGCAGGTGGCGCCGTCGCCGCGACCGGTGCAGGCGTGGGCGCGGGCGGCGGCGGTGCCGCGGCCGCCGTCGTGACGGGCGCTTCGGCCTGCCCTGGTGGCGTCCAGCCCGGCGGCGGCACAAAGGCTCTGTTGGGATCGGCCCGCCGCGCCGGCGTGGCCGGAGCTGGCGCAGGCGACGGTGCGGGAGCGGCGATCGGCGCAGGTGCTGGCGGTGCTGCAGCAGCGACAGGTGCAGGCGGTGGCGCAGCAGCGACAGGTGCAGGCGGTGGCGCAACAGCAGCTGTCGCGACAATGGGTTCAGCCTGCCCCGGCGGCGTCCAGCCCGGCGGCGGCACGAAGGCCTTGTTCGGATCGGCAGGTCGCGCCGGAGCGGCGACGACGGCCGGAGCCGGTGGAGGCGGCGGCGGCGCTGGAGCAGCGATTGGTGCAGGCGGAGGCGGAGGTGCAGGTGTAGCCACCGGCGCCGGCTGCGGTGGTGTCGCAGCCGCGGTCGTGACGACGGGCTCGGACTGCCCAGGCGGCGTCCAGCCTGGCGGCGGCACGAACGCCTTGCTCGGATCAGCAGAACGCGTCGGCGCAGCAGCGACGGGCGGAGGCGGCGGTGGCGCCGGTGCCAGTTGTGGCGCTGGTGCTGCGGCGACCGGCGGCGGTTCAGGTGCTGGCGGCGGAGGCGGCGCCGCGGGTGGCGCGCTTGTCATCGCGGCGCGCGTAACCTGGGGCACGGAATCGGCTGTGGCGACGGCGGGCGTCGCAGCGAACGGCTTGGCAGTCTGCGGCGATGCCGAGTCGGACTGAGGTCCAGCTGGCGGCGCCGGAGTCACCTTCGTCGCGCCATCCGGGTTGCCGGGCTCGGCGGCAGCCGGCTTGCCGGGCATGCCAGTGGCAGGACCGGTGCGCTCGGGCTTGGCGGCCTCCTTCTCTTTGGCCCGCGCTTCCTTCTCGGCGGCGTCGCGCTCGATACGCGCCTCGCGCGCCTTGGCGTCGCGCTCGGCCGATTCCTTGTCCGCCTTTTCGCGTTGCGCCTTCTGTCCGCCGGTTCCTTTGACGATGGAGCCGATCTGCGGCAGCTGTCCGCGCGTTTCGTCGGCAGCGGACAGGCCCTGCTCGTACTGCTGGTTCGGATTGGCCGACGGCAACGCGCCGCTCGCCTGAACCTGACGGTCGGCGCCGGGACGCAGCTTGGCGCTGCCGGCCGGCGGGCCGCCGCCGCCGAACCAGCCGCAGCCAGTGAGCAGCGCAAAGCTGGACACGCCAAGCAAGCTCAGCCAGCTCCTGCCCGTCCTGTCCTGCTCTCTACGCATTGCCGCCTATCCTTGCTCGAAACCCAGCCGTCGATGCTGTCTACCCGACGCCGAGAGTAAAATTGACCCGTCTGTTGTCGCAGCCTACCTAATAAAGGTGCTGGCAGCCTGGGACGATCGACACTAGGTATGGTACCGGGACGCTGAAAGTATCGCAAGAAACGCTGCAAAGCCAATGATCTAGAAGGGGAAACGCCATGTCGGAGCAGTCCGCCCCCAATGCCGCGACGGGCGCCGTGCCTGGCCTGTCCGCCGAAGAGTCCGAGCGCATGAAGGAGGCCTTCAAGGACATCGCCGAGCGCAGCCAGAAGCTGCTGCAGGACTTTGCGGTGAAGTACAAGGCTGACGGCCCCCAGCCCGCCGATCCGCTGCGTCTCACCCAGACCTTCATGGACTTCACCGCCAAGATGCTGGCCGATCCCAACCGGCTGCTGCAGGCGCAGATGGAGCTGTGGCAGCAGTACATGAACCTGTGGCAGGTCACCGCCCAGCGCATGATGGGCCAGAAGGTCGAGCCCGTTGTCGAGCCCGCCAAGGGCGACAAGCGCTTCAACGACCCGGCGTGGAAGGACGAGGTCGTCTTCGACTATCTCAAGCAGTCCTACCTGCTGACGGCGCGCTGGCTGCAGCACACCGTGAAGGAAGTCGAGGGCGTCGACGACAAGACCGCGAAGAAGGTCGACTTCTATACGCGCCAGTTCATCGACGCGATGTCGCCCTCCAACTTCGCCATGACCAACCCGCAGGTCGTGAAGGCGACGGTCGAATCGAAGGGCGAGAACCTGCTGAAGGGCCTGCAGAACCTGCTGACCGACCTCGAGCGCGGCAAGGGCACGCTCGCCATCCGCCAGACCGATATGAAGGCCTTCAAGGTCGGCGGCAACGTCGCGACCTCGCCCGGCAAGGTCGTCTACCAGAACAAGGTGATGCAGCTCCTGCAGTACGCGCCGGCGACCGAGCAGGTCTATGCGACGCCGCTGCTGATCGTGCCGCCGTGGATCAACAAGTTCTACATCCTCGACCTCAAGCCGGAGAACTCGTTCATCAAGTGGGCGACCGAGCAGGGCTATACGGTGTTCGTGATCTCGTGGGTCAATCCCGACGAGCACCTGACCAGCCTGGTGTTCGACGACTACATGAAGCTCGGGCCGCTTGCGGCGCTCGACGCCATCGAGCAGGCGACGAGAGAGAAGAAGGTCTCGGCGATCGGCTACTGCATCGGCGGCACGCTGATGGCGACGACGCTCGCCTACATGGCGGCGCGCGGCGATGACCGGATCGCGGCCTGCACCTTCTTCACCGCCCAGGTCGACTTCACCGAGCCGGGCGAGCTCGGCGTCTTCATCGACGAGGACCAGCTCGCAAGCGTCGAGGAGATGATGAGCAAGAAGGGCTATCTCGAGGGCTCGGAGATGGCCACGACCTTCAACATGCTGCGCGCCAACGACCTCATCTGGTCGTTCGTGGTCAACAACTACCTGATGGGCAAGGACCCCTTCCCCTTCGACCTGCTGTTCTGGAACGCCGACGCCACGCGCATGCCGGCGGCCATGCACAGCTACTACCTGCGCAACATGTATCAGAAGAACCTGCTGGTGCAGCCGGGCGGCCTCACCGTCGACAACGTGCCGATCGACATCAGAAAAATCTCGATCCCGGTCTACCTGCAGGCCGGCAAGGAAGACCACATCGCGCCCGCCAGGTCGGTCTACAAGGCGACGCAGATCTTCAGCGGCCCGGTGCGCTTCATGCTGGCGGGCTCGGGCCACATCGCGGGCGTCGTCAACCCGCCGCGCAACAAGAAGTACCAGCACTGGCTGAACGAGACGGCGACGAACCCGCCGACCCTCGACGAATGGCGCGCCGGCGCCCAGGAATTCCCCGGCTCGTGGTGGCACGACTGGGACAAGTGGCTGTCGGCCAAGTCGGGCCAGAAGGTGCCGGCGCGGGTGCCGGGACAGGGCGGCCTACCCGCGATCGAGGATGCACCGGGCAGCTACGTGAAGGTGCGCACGATCGACTGATACGGCGAGGCAGTCATCGACGCGGTCCACGCTCGCTTGCGATGGCGGGCACCTCCTAGCGTACCGGGGCGGTCGGGCGCCTTTCAGACGACCAGGGAAAGTTCAGGTATTGGTCGCGCGTGTCGTGGCAGATGTTGCCGTACATCCTGAGGTAAATGTTACGGCGGCTGGCATCGCGCCACACCGCCGCGGGATCGGCGAGGTCGGCTTCATATTGCGCGAGGTTGGACGCCGAGAGCGCGCTGGGCAGGATATCCATGGCCTGCGGGATGCTGCGGCCGTCCAGCCAGTCGGCGGCATGTTGGCCCAGAGCATAGGCGAAAACCGGAGAGTTCAGGCTGATGCTGGCCTTGTAGGGCCCGCCGCGCCGGATCTCGGCCACCGCCTCGGGCTCACCGTCGATGCCGCCCAGGAACTGGTCGGGCCGCGCCTTGCCGGCGGCGCGCAGAGCGGCCAGCGCGCCCAGTACCACCGTGTCGGCGCCCAACACGACGTCGATATTGGGATGAGCCAGCAGAATGGTGCGCATGGCGGCCTCGCCGCCCTCCTTGTTGACGGTCGCCGGCGAGAGATCGGCCACGATCGTCGCTCCCGGCACGGCCTTCAGTGAATCGCGCATGGCAACGAAGCGCGGTGCCAGGAACTGCAGGCTGTCGTGAGTCAGCAGCACGACGCGGGCTCGGCCGGCCAGTCGGTCGCTGATATAGGCCGCCGCAGCGTCGCCCAGCGCCTTGCCGGTGAGGTATTGCGGTGCATTGAGAATCTCGGTCGCCGGCGGCGGCACGACGCTACCGACATAGCTTCCCGACCAGATGATCGGCTGGAGGTGCGGCGCCAGCGCGATGCCGTCGACCGGCGCCGATACCACCGCGCCGACGCGGTTGGCCCGGAACTGCTGGACCTGCTCGATCTGGCGGGCGACATCGTTGCGTGCCTGGGCGAGGCGGAACTCGAGCCGCCGGTCACGGGCCGCGGCGGCGAGGCCGCGGGCGACGCCGTTCATGAACTCACGCTCGTTGTCCTGAGCGAAGCCCAGAACCTTCGCCAGTCCGGACGGCGGCGCACATGCCGCTGCGTTGGCAGCGAACGGCGGCAACACTCTCGGGACGGTAAGTCCGGGCGGACCCTGCTGCGCCGACGACGGCCCGCCAGCCATCAGCAGGCAAGCGAACGGCAGCACGAGCGCGTGTCCGATCGTCGCCAGCCTCATGTCGCGTAGTCTCCCCAAGGTGCCGACATCGGCGGGCTGTCCGATGATCGCTTTATTACACCCGGTCAGCGGCGCGAAGTCGACCGCTCAATCGGCAGGCAGAGGAAAAGTCAGGCGGGCAACCGTTCCGGGCTGGCGTCGCAGGTACTCGACATCGGCCCGCATGGCGGCGGCGATGCCCTTGACGATCCGCGTACCCAGTCCCGTGCCCCGGACCGGGGCACCGTCCTCGCGGCCGATGCCGTCATCCTCGACCACCAGCTCGGCGCGCCCGTCGTCCAGGCGCCGCAGCCGCACGCGCACGTCGCCCGTGCGGTCGGGATAGGCATACTTGAACGCATTGGTGACCCACTCCGTCACCACAACGCCGAGATTGACGCTGGCGTCGGTGGTGAGCTTCAGCGGCTCGAGCTCGTGGCGGAGCGAGGCGCCGCCATGGCCCTCAGCCCGCATCGAGGTCTCGAGGTGCTCGAGCAGGCTTGCCACATAGCCGTCGAGCTCGACGAAGCGCACGTCGCCCGAGCTGTAGAGTCGCTTGTGGACCAGCGAGATGGCAAGGATGCGTCCCTGCGTCTCCTCCAGCGCATCCTTGGCCGCCTGGTCGCTGAGCGCATTGGCCTGCAGGCGCACCAGCGACGCCACCAGGGTCAGGCTGTTGGCGACGCGGTGGTTGACCTCGGCCAGCAGCACTTCGGCGCGGTCTCGCTCCTGGAGGAGATCGGCAGTGCGCCGCGCCACGCGCTCCTCGAGGCCGGCGTTGAGCGCACGTACCTCGTCGCGTGCCTGGGCGATCTCGCGGGCATAACGCGCCACGGTGAGAGTGACGCCGCCCACCACCAGCACGATTACGACGGCTCCCATGATCGACGCCACGCGCAGCAGGGCAGCGTTGGCGCGCTGCTCGGCGACGCCCTCGGTCAGCCGCTCGTCGGCGGCGCGCTCGATGCCCGACAGGAAGACGTTGGCCTGGTCCATCAGCGCCTTGCCACGGTTGGTGCGCAGGATGGCCTGTGCTTCGGCGTCGCGCCGGTCGGCGGCAAGGGCGATCGTCTGGTCCAGCTCGCCCAGTTTGTCGCCGACCACGGCGGCCAGCCGCTCCAGCATCGGCCGGGCCTCGCCGTTGGTCGCGAGCATCCGCCGCAGGGCGTCGAGCTGTCGCTGGGCCATCGCCTTGGCGCTGTCGTAGGGCGCAAGATAGATCTCGTTGCCCGAGAGCAGGAACCCGCGCTGGCTCGATTCGGCCGCCTGCAGAGCCGAGCGCAGCGCGACCGCCGAGCTCCTGATGTCGCGCGCCTCGATGACCTCCTGGAAGTGGGTCTGTGAGCGCTCGTTCAGCCAGATCGTCATGCCGACGATCGCCAGCAGCGTGAACAGGCCGACGGCAAGCAGGACGATCGTGGACTGGATTACGAAACGACTGGAGATCGGCATGCGCCGGCTACCGATGCCCGGTTTCGGGCGGGGAGACAAGGCGCACCTCGCCGAGCTCGACGTGGCCGTGCCTCAGCTCGCTCACCTAGGCGGCCTCCGCCGCAAGCGGGACCGTTCTCACCTCGTGCGCCTGCAGCCTGGGCAGGACCTCGGCGGCGAAACGGCGGATCTGATTCATGAACATGTCGTGGGGCATGGCGCCGCGGTTGAAGCCGATCTGAACGGTGTTGGCGCCGGCGGCCTCGGCCTGGGCAATGATGCGTTCGGCCACTTCGGATGCGGCGCCCCACGGCATGTTCTCCGCCATGCGCTCAACGTCGGCCATGGTCATGCTGCGGAAGTCTTCGCGCAGCAGCGCCGCCGCCCGCTGGTTCTCGGGCCGCACATAGTCGGTCGACGCCTGACTGACGTAGCCCACCTTCCGCTGGGCCGCGGTCTCGGTGAAGCTGCCGTGGCTGAACAGGGTGCGATTGAAATAGAGGTGATAGGGCGCCACCTCCTTCACCGCCTGCGCCTTGGAATCGGCGACATAGGCGTTGAGCGCCAGCGACATGTGGTCGGGCGTGATGCGATGGCCGGCATCGGCCAGGCACTTGGCATAGAAGCGGATGATGTCGTTGCGCAGGCCGCCGCCCGCCAGGCCGGGCGTGATCGGGATATCGTGGCGGCCGGCGAACTCGATCGATTCCTTGCTGCCGACGATCGGGATCCAGACCGGCGGATGCGGTCGCTGCACCGGCCGCGGCCAGATCGCCACGTCCTTGTACGACCAGAACTTGCCCGAATAGGAGAACACGTCCTCGGTCCAGGCGCGGGTGACGATATCGTAGGCCTCCTCGAAGCGGGCGCGCGATTCGTCGAGCGGCACGTTGTGCACCTGGTACTCGCGCGGGATGCCGCGAGCGAAGCCCGAGATGATGCGGCCGTTGGACAGGCAGTCGAGCATCGCCAGCTCTTCGGCCAGGCGCAGCGGCTCGTGCAGCGGCAGGAGGTTGCCGTAGATCAGGAGCTTCAGCCGTTTGGTGCGCTGCGCCGCTGCCGAGGCCATCAGGTTGGGCGAGTTCATCAGGCCGTAGGGCGAGCAGTGATGCTCGTTGAAGCCGACCCCGTCGTATCTCAGCCGGTCGAGTTCCTCCCACGCCTCGAGATGCTCGGCGTAGGTGCGCACGGCGACCTCGGGCCTGAAATGCTGCTTGCTCAGCGGATAGGGCAGCTCGGTGCCGCCGTTCTTGAGGTGGTCGAGGTTCTCGCCATAGGCGAGCAGGTCGAAGACGAAGACTTTCATGCGATACCGTCCCGCTGTCATCCCGAGCGAAGCGAGGGACCTTTAAGGCCACGGGAAAGGTCCTTCGCTTCGCTCGGGATGACAGTCGTGGCAGTCGAAGGTCGAAGGCGTCAATGTCTTGACTCGTCGGGGCCGGCGAATGAGGCTCCCGGCACGGGGAAATCAAGACAAACCACAAATTCGAGGAACGCCCATGATCCGCACATTCCATCGGCGCACGCTCGCCGCCTTGGCGGCCGGCGCCAGCCTGTTTGCGATCAGCGAAGCCGCCCTGGCCCAGGGCAAGTACAAGGAAGCGCCCGCACTCGCCGAGCAGGTGAAGGCCGGCAAGCTGCCGGCGGTCGACACAAGGCTGCCCGAGAAGCCGCTGGTCGTGCCGACCGTCGACAAGGTCGGCGAGTATGGCGGCACCTGGCGCCGCGCCTTCCTGGGGCCGGCCGATGCCAACAACTACGTGCGCGTGGTCTACGACGCGCTGTTCCGCTTCTCGCCGGACGGCGCCAAGATCGAGCCCAAGATCGCCGAGAGCGCCGAGCCGTCGGCCGACTTCAAGACATGGACCATCAAGCTGCGCAAGGGCTCGAAGTGGTCCGACGGCCAGCCGTTCGGCGCCGACGACATCCTGTTCTGGTACAACGACGTGCTCCTCAACAAGGAGCTGACACCGACACTGCCCGGCTGGATCAGGAATCCCGACGGCACGGCCGCCAAGGTCGAGAAGGTCGACGACAACACGGTGAAATTCACCTATGCGGCGCCGGCGACGCTGTTCCTGACCGCCGTCGCCAACCAGGACGGCGCGGACCGCACCTTCGCGATGTTCCTGCCGGCGCACTATCTCAAGAAGTTCCATCCCAGCCACACGCCCAAGGCCGACGTCGACAAGGCCGTCCAGGCGGCGGGCTTCAAGACCTGGACCGAGCTGTTCGCCAACAAGAACGCGCCGCCGGAGAATCCCGAGCGGCCGACCATGGCAGCGTGGGCGCCGACCAGCCGCGCCAGCGATCCGGTTTTCACGCTGAAGCGCAACCCCTACTACATTGGCGTCGATTCGGCCGGCAATCAGCTGCCCTATCTCGACGAGGTGCGCTTCACCTACTTCGCCGACGCCCAGGCGCTCAACCTTGCCGCCATCGCCGGCAACTTCGACATGCAGGAGCGCCACATCAACATGACCAACTACCCGGTGCTCAAGGAGCAGGAGAAGACCGGGAAGTATCGCGTCATCGCCTGGCCGACCTTCGGCGGCGCCGACGCCGTGGTCGCCATCAACTCGACCTACACGGCCGATCCCGAGATGGGCAAGGTGATGGCGCAGAAGGACTTCCGACAGGCGCTGTCGCTGGCCATCAACCGCGACCAGATCAAGGAGAGCGTGTTCCTCGGTTTGGGCGAGGCCCGCCAGGGTGTGCCGGCACCGTGGCATCCCTACTTCCCTGGTCCCGAATGGGCGCAGAAGTACACCGAGTTCAACCGCGACCAGGCCAACAAGATGCTCGACGGCATTGGCCTCAACAAGAAGGACGCCAACGGCATGCGCCTGCTGCCCTCGGGCAAGCCGGCGACCATCGAGATCAGCGTCGTGCCGGCGTTCGGCGCCTGGCCCGACGTGGCGCTGCTCGTCTCGAAGGACTGGGAGGCAGTTGGCGTGAAGACCATCGTGCAGATCCGCGAGCGCGCCCTGCACTTCAAGATGAACGAGAACAACGAGCTGATGGCCGAGATCTGGAACGAGGATACCAGCGCCTTTCCCTACACCGGCAACGCCAAGGCCGATCCGCGCAACGCGCCGATCCTGACCATGGGGCCATTGTGGCGCCGCTGGTACGCCACCGGTGGCAAGGAAGGGGCTGAGCCGCCACCGGAGATGAAGCGCATCGTCGAGATCGTCGACAAGGCGCGCACCGTCGGGCCCGAGGAGCAGGTCAAGCTCAGCCAGGAGCTCTATCGCATCTGGGCGGAGAACCTCTACGAGATCGGCACGATCGGGCTCACGCCGATGGTGCAGGGCGTGGTGGTAACCAACACCAAGTTCCGCAACGTGCCGGCCACGCTCGGCAACGACTGGCCGCTGCGCAGCCCGGGCAATGCACGGACTGAGCAGTTCTATTTCACCAAGTGAGCACACCCGTCATCCCGAGCGAAGCCGCCCGAAGGGCGGCGCAGTCGAGGGACCTTTTTTGACGATGCATCGACAAAAGAGGTCCCTCCGCTACGCCTCGCTACGCTCGGCTCCGGTCGCGATGACGGCTATTTGAGCGTGGCGTACCCATGACCCGTTACATCCTGCAGCGGCTGGCGCTCCTGCCGCTGCTGATGGTGATCTACTCCTTCGTCATCTTCGTCATCATCCAGGCGCCGCCGGGCGACTTCCTGACGGCGTACGTCGCCACGCTGGCCTCGTCGGGCTCGTCGATCTCGCAGGAGCAGATCGAGGCATGGCGCGCGCAGTACGGGCTCGATCAGCCGATGATCGTGCAGTACTGGCTGTGGGTGAAGCACCTGGTGCACGGCAACTTCGGCCTGTCGCTGGAGTATCAGCGGCCCAACGCCGATCTCATCGGCGAGCAGATCGGCCTCACCCTGGCGCTCGCCCTGTTCTCCTTCGTGCTGACCTGGGCGATCGCCATTCCGGCCGGCATCTATTCGGCGACCCATCCGCGCTCGATCGGCGATCACATCCTCACCGTCGTCAACTATGTCGGCGTCGCCACGCCCAACTTCATGCTGGCGCTGATCCTGATGTGGGTCGCCTTCGCCTATTTCGACCTCAGCGTCACCGGCCTCTACTCGCCCGAGTACGCCGACGCGCCGTGGAGCTGGGGCAAGTTGTGGGACTTGCTCGCCCATCTGTGGCTGCCGGCTCTGGTGCTGGGCATCGCCGGCACCGCCCGCTTGAGCCGCATCATGCGCGCCAACCTCCTGGACGAGCTCAACAAGCCCTACGTCGTGACGGCGCGCGCCAAGGGCATGCGGGAATGGCGGCTGGTGCTGCGCTATCCCGTGCGGCTGGCCTTCAACCCGCTGATCAGCACCATCGGCTGGTACCTGCCGATGCTGTTCTCGGGCAGCCTGATCGTGGCCACGGTGATGAACCTGCCCAACATCGGCCCGCTGCTGCTGCGCGCGCTGGTCAACCAGGACATGTACCTCGCCGGCGGCATCCTGCTGATCTACTCCTTCCTCACCATCGTCGGCACGCTGCTCTCCGACATCCTCCTCGCGCTGGTCGACCCGCGCATCCGGGTGGGAGGTTAGCGATGGCGGTGTTCGCCTCGTCCATCACTTCGATCTCCATCTCCACCCTCATGCTCCTCTCCTCCGCTAGGGGGAGAGGCTGGGAGAGGGGGTTACATCCGTCGATTCCCCCTCTCCTAACCTCTCCCCCTGGCGGGGGAGAGGAACATGAAAGGCATGAAAATGAGCGGGCCTGGAGGCCCGCGGTCCAATGACAACGGCAGACATCACCGTCGGCAAGGAGGCCGAGGACCGGATCGCCGTCGCCTCCAACTGGAAGCTCGTGTGGTGGCGCTTCCGGCGCCATCACCTCGCCATGGCGAGCGCGGTGCTGCTGATCTTCATGTACACCATCGTCCTGGTCCCGGATTTCTTCTCGACGCAGGACCCTGAGCGCACCGATGCGCGGCAGGCCTTCATCCCGGTGCAGACGGTGCACTTGTTCGACGACGGCGGCTGGGCGCCCTGGGTGCCCGCCATCGTCGGCAAGCGCAATCCCACAACCTTGCGCATGGAATGGACGACCGATGCCAAGAAGAAGGTGCCGGTCACCTTCTTCGGCACCGGCTACAAATGGAAGGTCTTCGGCCTGTTCGAGACCACCCGCCACCTGATCGTGCCGGTCGATCCCAACCAGCGCATCTTCCTGCTGGGCTCCGATCGGCTGGGCCGCGATCAGTGGTCGCGCATCATGCATGGCACGCAGACATCCATGACCGTTGGCCTGGTCGCCGTGGCGCTCAGCGTCATCCTGGGCGTCGTCCTGGGCGGCATCTCGGGCTATGTCGGCGGCAAGACCGATTCGGTGATCCAGCGCCTGATCGAGCTCTTGCAGTCCGTCCCCACCATCCCGATCTGGCTGGCTCTCAGCGCCGCCCTGCCGCGCGACTGGACGCCGACCCAGATCTTCTTCGCCATCACCGTGATCCTGTCGCTGGTCGGCTGGACGACCCTGGGCCGCGAGGTGCGCGGCCGCTTCCTCGCCCTGCGCGAGGAGGATTTCGTCCTGGCCGCCCGCCTCGCCGGCTGCTCGCGCATGCGCATCATCCTGCGCCACATGGTGCCGACGTTCCTGAGCCACATCATCGCGACAAGCTCGCTCGCCATCCCGGTGATGATCATCAACGAGACCTCGCTCTCCTTCCTCGGCCTCGGCATCCGGCCCCCGGCGATCAGCTGGGGCGTGCTGCTGCAGGAGGCGCAGAACATCCAGACCCTGGCGCTGGCGCCCTGGCTGCTGATCCCGGGCCTGGTCGTGATCGTGGCCGTGCTCGCCTTCAACCTCGTCGGCGACGGCCTGCGCGATGCCGCCGATCCGTACAGTCATTGAGTACGCCCGTGAACGCCAACCAGCCTCTCCTCTCCGTGCGCGACCTCCGCGTTTCCTTCGCCCTCGACGAGGGCCTGGTGCGCGCGGTCGACGGCACCAGCTTCGACGTCATGCCGGGCCAGGTGCTGGGCGTGGTCGGCGAATCGGGCTGCGGCAAGAGCGTCACCATGCGGGCGATCCTGCAGCTGATCGAGCGGCCGGGCCGCATCACCAAGGGCGAGATCCACTTCCGCCGCGACAATGGCGTCGTCGATCTCGCGCGGCTGCCGCCGCGTGGGGCGGAGATGCGCGACATCCGCGGCGGCGAGATCGCTCTGATCCCGCAGGAGCCGATGGCGGCCTTCAGTCCCGTCCACACGGTGGGCGACCAGATCGTCGAGGCGATCCTGCTGCACAGCCATCGCTGGCAGGCCGGCAAGAAGATGAGCCGCAGCGAGGCGCGCGACATCACGGTCGGTTTGTTCCGCGACGTCGGCATCTCGATGCCCGAGCAGCGCATCGACACCTATTCGTGGCAGCTCTCGGGCGGCCTGCGCCAGCGCGCCATGATCGCCATGGCGCTTTCCTGCAAGCCCAGGCTCCTGATCGCCGACGAGCCGACGACGGCGATCGACGTCACCACCCAGGCGCAGGTGCTGGCGCTGCTGCGCGACCTGCAGGCGCGCTACAACACGGCCATCATCTTCATCACCCACGATCTCGGCGTGATCGCCCAGATGGCGAGCTACGTCGTGGTCATGTATCTCGGCCGCGTCATGGAGGAAGGGCCGGTCGACGACATCTTCCATGCGCCCAAGCATCCCTACACGCGGGCCCTGCTGCGCTCGATCCCGAGCCTCTACGGCCAGACGCGCGTGGCGCTGCCGGTGATCAGCGGCGCCCTGCCCCATCCCTTCAACCGGCCGCCCGGTTGCCCGTTCCATCCGCGCTGTCCCGACGTCATGGCGCGCTGCCCGACCGCCGTGCCGCGCCTGATGCCGGTCGGCACCAGCCAGCTCGCGAGCTGCTTCCTGCATCATGAAGAGGCCGAGCAGGCATGAGCGACACCAGCACAACGACCACTGCCGAGCCGCTGCTCGACGTCCGCGGCCTGCAGAAGTTCTTCCCGATCACGCGCGGCTTCCTGCAACGCACCGTGGGCAACGTGCGCGCCGTCGACGGCGTCGACTTCACCGTCAACGAGGGCGAGACGCTGGGCCTGGTGGGCGAGAGCGGCTGCGGCAAGACCACGGCATCGCGCTGCATCCTGCGCGCCATCGATCCGACCGGCGGCCAGATCCTCTATCGCAGGCGCTCAGGCCAGGTCGTCGACCTCGCGAGCCTGCCGCCGGCCGAGCTGCTGCCGCTGCGCGCCGAGATCCAGATGATCTTCCAGGACCCGTTCGGCTCGCTCAACCCGCGCATGACCTTGTTGGACAATGTCGGCGAGCCCCTGCTGGTCAACGGCATGAGGAACCGCCGCGAGCGCACCGACCGCGTCGCCGAGCTTTTGAAGCTGGTCGGCCTGCGCCCGGAGTTCATGCACCGCTTCCCGCACGCCTTCTCGGGCGGCCAGCGCCAGCGCATCGGCATCGCCCGCGCGCTCGCCACCAACCCGCGCCTGGTGGTGGCCGACGAGCCCGTCTCGGCACTCGACGTCTCGATCCAGGCGCAGGTGCTGAACCTGCTGCTCGAGCTGCAGTCGCGGCTCAGGCTCACCTTCCTGTTCGTCGCCCACGATCTATCGGTGGTGCGCCACATCTCCGACCGCATCGCCGTGATGTATGTCGGCCAACTCGTCGAGCTGGCTCCAACGGACGCCATCTTCCGCCAGCCGCTGCATCCCTACACGGCGGCGCTGATGCGCGCGGTTCCTGCCGCCGATCCGCGCGTGAAGTCCGCCGATGGCATTCTGGCCGGCGAGGTGCCTAGCCCCGCCGCGCCGCCTTCAGGCTGTTACTTCCACCCGCGCTGCCGCCACGCCCAGGCGCGCTGCAAGGTCGAAGCGCCGGCGCTGCGCGAGATCGCGCCGGGTCACTTCAGTCGTTGCCATTTCGCAGGCGAGATGGTGTTTTAGGCAGAGCATGCGACAGAGGTCCTTGATCGGAGGCGATCATCTCGTTTGACCGGCTCGTGGGTGAGATGGCTGAGAAGTGGCGTGAGGTGCCGGGCGGTACCGATCAGCAACCGCGCCGGTTCTCGGACGAACTTCTCCAGGCATCTACGGCCGATCTCTCGGCGTGGTGGGAGCGGCAATTCGAGGCCGCCCGAAGCTTCCGCGGCTGGTACTGGGAGCTTTATGGAGAAATCCTGCGCGACAAGCGCGTGCTGGAGATCGGGTCCGGGCTCGGCTTCGACGCCGTGCAGTTGGCTTCGCGGGGAGCGGCAATCACCTGCTGCGATATCGCACCATCGAACCTCGAGATCGTGCGCCGCATCGCAGAAGTCCGCGGTCTCAACATCCAAACGCTTCACATCGACGGCCTGGCGGCTCTTGAGCGCGGGCCGCCGGTGGACGCGGTGTGGGCCATCGGATCGATCCACCACATGCCCTTCGCCGAGGCGCGCGAAGAGAGCGCTGCCGCCCTCGAGCGACTGAAGCCGGGCGGTCGATGGATCGAGCTTTGCTATCCGCGCGAACGTTGGGTGCGCGAAGGCTCGCCGCCGTTTCGGGAATGGGGGCGCCTGACCGATGGCGAACGCACGCCCTGGGTGGAGTGGTACGACATCGAGAAGCTGAAGGAGCGGCTGCATCCTTGGCGGATCGAGCCGATCATGGAGCGTCGGTTCGAATCCGATACCTACGTCTGGATGGATTGCCGCATGCTCGGCCGTGGCGATGACCGTGCGATCACGCGCCGGCGCGCCGAGGAGCCCGCCGTACCGCTCTATGCGGCAGGCCCGATTTGGAGCTATGCCTGGCAAATGCCGCTCGGTCGGTCGCCGGCCGGTGCCGCCGTCACCGTAGAGCTTGAATGCGTGGTCGAGCGAGGTTCTGTTGGCTTCGTGCTTTTGCACCCGACTGAAAATCGATTCATATCGCGCGAAGCCATTGTCGAGGCGCGAACCGGCAATCAGCGGATCTATCTCACGACCGAGGCCTACGCGACCGACGTAAGGTTGCTGACCCGGTGCGCGACAGCGATCGGCAATTGCGAGTATCGCATCAAGTCGATCGAGCTTCGCGAGTCGCTTTAGACGGAGGCGGTCAACATCGGCAATCTCGTCAGCACTTATCGAACCAGCTCCGCACCGCGCATCAGCACCGATGCCGCCTCAGCGACGATCCGTTCGATCAGCTCCGCGGCGCCCGGCACGTCCCTCACCAGATCGACGCCCTCGCCGGCCCATATGACACGCGCCGAGAAGTCGTCGGGCCTGGTGGCGAGATAGCCCTTCTCCGCGTCGGCGCGTTGCGCCTGAAGCTGCTCCTCGTTGCCGTGCCAGCGCTGGTAGAAATCGTTCCTCAACGCCCGGCCTGGATATTGCGCCGGCCACGGCGCGCCGCGGACGATGTCGAATACCCGTGTCTGCGCCGTCTGATCGCCGCCGGAGCCGATCACGCGGGACTTCATGGCGTCGTCCCACAGCGATTCGCGGGTCGCCGTGAAGCGGGTGCCCATCGACACGCCCGAGCCGCCCAGGCTCAGCACTGCCGCCAGACCGCGGCCATCGGCGATGCCGCCGGCGGCGACCACGGGAATCTTGTCGGCAATGTCGACGACCGCCGGCACAAATCCCATCGTGCCGCGCGTCGTGCCCGAATGGCCGCCGGCGTCGCGGCCCTGGGCGATGATCACGTCGGCGCCGAGACGCACGGCCTGCTCGGCCTCTGTCAGCGTCTGCACCTGGCAGATGATTTTGCTACCCGCGTCGCGAATCTGCGCCGCATAAGGTTCGGGATTACCGAACGAGAGCATGACCGCCGCCGGCTTGGCGTCGAGTGCGGCGCGCAGGGCCTCCGGCTTGGCATCGAGCGCCCAGGTGATGAAGCCCACGCCCACCCGCGCGTTGCCGGCGGCCAAAAGCTCGCGCGAGACGGTGGCGGCGTCGGCGTAGCCCGAGCCGATCAGGCCGAGGCCGCCCGCGTTGGTGACGGCCGCGGCGAGCTTGCCGCCGGCCGCCGAGCCCATCGGCGCCAGCAGGATCGGATGGGTGATGCCGAGTTTGCGGGTTAGCGCGGTCTCGATGGTGGGCATGATCGTTCCCTCTAGATCTCGGCGTAGATTTCCAGGACGTTGCCGTCAGGATCGCGGAAGAACACCGTGCGGTGGCCGAACGGCTGGTCGGTCACCGGCAACATCATCTCGACGCCCCTGCTCGCCAGGAGGTCCGCGCACTTCGCGACCTCGGCGGGCGGCACGCGAAAGGCGAGTTGCAGGGAAAGGGCGCCGGTCGGCGGCGGTTGGTCCTTGAACCTGCCGTGAACCGTGAGCGCCAGCCGGGTCGAGCCGATGCCGAACTCGATCCACTTCTCGCTCAGCACGTTGATGACGGGAAACTCCATCACCGTCTCGTAGAAGTGGCGCATCGCCGCGAAGTCGCGCGCGTAGATGACCGTGTAGTCGAGCTGCCGGATATGACTGAGCGCGTTCATTCGTTGGCGCCCTCGACCGCCCCGATGACGGCGGCAGTGACGTCGGCCGTCCGCGCCGTGCCGCCGAGATCGGGCGTGTGATAGCGCTTGTCGGCGGTGACGCGCTCGATCGCCCGCATCAGGCGGGCCCCGGCCGCCGGCTCGCCGAGATGGTCGAGCAGCATGACGGCCGACCAGAAGGTGCCGACGGGATTGGCGATGCCCTTGCCCATGATGTCGAACGCCGAGCCGTGGATCGGCTCGAACATCGAGGGGAAAGTGCGCTCGGGATTGAGGTTTGCCGTGGGCGCGATGCCGAGCGAGCCCGCCAGCGCGGCGGCCAGATCGGACAGGATGTCGGCGTGCAGGTTGGTCGCCACCACCGTGTCGATCGACTGCGGCTTGATCACCATGCGCATGGTCATGGCATCGACCAGCATCTTGTCCCAGGTGACGTCGGGGAATTCTCGCGCGATCTCGACGGCGATCTCGTCCCACATCACCATGGCGTGGCGCTGAGCGTTGGACTTGGTGACGACGGTCAAGAGCTTGCGCGGGCGGGACTGCGCCAGCCTGAAGGCGAAGCGCATGATGCGCTCGACGCCGGGGCGGGTGAACATCGCGACGTCAGTCGCCGCCTCGAGCGGCGAGCCTTGATGGACGCGGCCGCCGACGCCGGCGTACTCGCCTTCCGAGTTCTCGCGCACGATCACCCAGTCGAGCTCCTTGTCGTTCACATGACGCAAGGGCGAGGTGATGCCGGGCAGAACGCGCGTCGGCCGGACGTTGGCGTACTGGTCGAACGGCTGGCAAATGGCGAGCCGCAGGCCCCACAGCGTGATGTGGTCGGGAATGTCGGGATGGCCCGCCGAACCGAACAGGATGGCGTCGTGCTTCCTGATCAGGTCGCGGCCGTTGGCCGGCATCATGCGGCCATGCTTCTTGTAATACTCGCCGCCCCAGTCGAAGTGATCGACCTTGAAAGCGAAGTTTCCCTCGCGCTTCGCCAGGGCTTGCAGCACCTCGACACCGGCCGACACGACCTCGGTCCCGATGCCGTCTCCCGGGATCGCAGCGATGGTGTACGTCTTCATTTGGGCCGCCTGTCAGTGAAAAGCAGATCGGGACACCGGGTTCGTAATCTACTTATGGCTGGCGTGACAATGCTTTGAGTGGCAAGGTCGTTGGAAACGACGTCAAAAAAGTCGTCAATAAACGTGCCTGGGAGGCATACATGCTCAAGATCTGTCGCCGCACTCTTGCGGCTGGTGTCGCTACGCTCGCCCTGGTGGCCGCCGTGCCCGCCTTGGGTCAGGGCAAGACGCTGAAGTTCGTGCAGAACGGCAACCTGACGATCCTTGACCCGATCTGGACGACGGCCTACGTCACCCGCGACCACGGCTACATGGTCTACGACACGTTGTTCTCGACCGACGAGAAGAACGAAGTGAAGCCGCAGATGGTCGACAAATACGAGGTGTCGCCGGACAAGACGCTGTGGACCTTCACCCTGCGCGACGGACTGGAATGGCATGACCGCCAGCCGGTCACGGCGGAGGACTGCGTCGTCTCGATCAAGCGCTGGGCGGCGCGCGATTCGATGGGCCAGAAGCTGATGGAGTTCGTCACCGAGGTGAAGCCGGTCGACGCCAGGACCTTCACCATAAAACTCAAGGAGCCGTACGGCCTGGTGCTCGATTCGCTCGGCAAGCAGTCGTCCAACGTGCCGTTCATGATGCCCAAGGCGGTCGCCGCCACCGATCCGTTCAAGCAGATCGACAGCCAGGTCGGCTCCGGCCCGTTCATCTACCAGAAGGACCAGTCCAAGCCGGGCGAGCGGCACGTCTATCTCAAGAACCCGAAGTACAAGGCGCGGCCAGAACCCGCCTCGGGCCTGGCCGGCGGCAAGGTCGTGAAGGTCGACCGCGTCGAGTTCGTCGACATGCCCGACCCGACGCAGCAGGTGAACGCGCTGATCGCGGGCGAGATCGACATGATCGAGAACGTGCCGCACGACCTCCTGCCGTTGCTGAAGGCCGACAAGAACGTGCAGACCGTCAATTGGAACCCGCTCGGCCAGCAGTTCATCATCCGCTTCAACCACCTGACCAAGCCGTTCGACAATCCGAAGATCCGCCAGGCCGCGCTGCTCGCGATGCGGCAGGAGGACTACCTCAAGGCGACGGTGGGCGAGCCGCAGTACTACAAGGTCTGCACCGCCGCCTTTCCCTGCGGCACGCCCAACGGCGTCGAGCTCCAGGGCGACCTTCTGGTCAAACCCAACTTCGAGAAGGCCAAGGCGCTTCTCAAGGAAGCCGGCTACGACGGCTCGCCGGTGGTGCTGATGCAGTCGACCACGCTCCCCGTGCTCACCAACATGGCGCCCGTCACCAAGGCGCTGCTCGAGCAGGCCGGCTTCAAGGTCGACATGCAGTCGATGGACTGGCAGACGGTGGTCACCCGTCGCACCAAGAAGGATCCGGCCACCCAGGGCGGCTGGAGCGCCTTCCACACCTATGCCATCGCCGCCGACATCCTGAACCCGATCTCGGCGCAATGGATGGTCGCCCAGCCTGACAAAGCCTGGTTCGGCTGGCCCAACGATCCGGAGCTGGAGAAGCTGCGCGACGCCTACGCCCGCGAGACCGACCCCGCCAAGAACAAGGCGCTGGCGGTGGCGGTGCAGAACCGCATGATCGAGACGGCGCAGTACGGCTGGCTCGGCATCTGGTACGGGCCGGGCGCGTCGCGCAGCAACGTCGTCGGCTGGCTCAAGGCGCCGGTGGTGGTGCACTGGAACATCGAGAAGAAGTGACGGGTCAAAGCCCGACCGAAGGGGCGCGGAGCGATGTTCGCGCCCCTGACGGCACCCGCCTCGCCGTCTACGAATGGGGAAAGCCCGAGGGACCAGAAGTCCTGCTGGTGCACGGCTTCGCGCAATGCCACCTCTGCTTCGCGCCGCAAATCCCGGCGCTGGCCGGGCACTGCCGAGTCGTGGCCTTCGACTTTCGCGGCCACGGCGCCTCCGAGCAGCCGGCTGATCCGGCGGCCTACCAGGGCCCTCGCGTGTGGGCCGACGATCTCACCACGGTGATGCGGCCAAGGGGTTGAAGCGACCTGTTCTGGTCGGCTGGTCGATGGGCGGACGCGTGATCCGGCAGTACCTGATCAACCATGGCGACGCCGAGATCGCCGGCGTCAACTTCGTTGCCTCACAGGTGATCGAGGAGCCGCGCTTCCGCGGGCCAGGCGCGCCCAAGGCGCCGCCCGACCGGATAACGCTCGAGGAGGAGATCGATGCCGCGATCGCCTTCTTGGACGCCTGCTTCGGCAAGAAGCCGAGCGAAGCCGCCTTCCGTCGCGCGCTTGGCTACAACGTCCGTGTGCCCGCTGCCGTGCGTCGGGCGATCGCCGGCTGGTCGACCGCGGCGCCGCTGACGATCGACGCCCTTCGCCGCGTGAGCGTGCCGGTCCTGATCAGCCATGGCCGCCTGGACACTGTCGTGTTGCCGGGCGCTGCGGAGATCACGGCCGACACCATCAGCCACGCGCGGCTGTCATGGTTCGACGATTGCGGGCATTCACCGTTCGTCGAGGACGCGGCGCGCTTCAACGACGAGCTGGCGACCTTCGTGCAAGCTAGTCAGCAGCCTTAGCGGTCTCATCCGGCATGTAGCTGCGCGACAGCGCGATGTAGCCCTCTACGACGCGCTTGAACTCGGCAAAGTCCTTCTCGGTCAGGTCGCGCAGCCTGCGGGCCGGGTTGCCGGCCCACAACTCGCCGCGGCGCACGACCTTGCCCGGCGCGACCAGGGCGCCGGCTGCGACCATGGCCTCGCTCTCGACGACGGCGCCGTCGAGCACTGTCGAGTTCATGCCGATGAAGGCGCCATCCTGCACCTCACACGCATGAAGCAAAGCCTTGTGACCAACCGTGACGTTGCGGCCGACCACCGTCATCAGGCCGCGCGCGGCGATGTGGACGACGGTGCCGTCCTGCAGGTTCGAATTCTCGCCGATGCGGATGCCCGGCCCGTCGCCGCGCAGGATCACGCCGAACCAGATGCTGGCGTTCTCGCCGATCTCGACGTCGCCCACCAATGTTGCGTTGGGCGCGATGAAAGCCGAACGCGCGACCTTCGGGACGAAGCCTCCGTGAGGAACGATCAGACCGGACATGTTGTCGAGCTCCACAAAGAAGAAGATGAAATTTCAAAGACAGCATCGGCATCGCGCGACCGCGTGCCCACTTCCTCGCAGAGCCGACCATGATCCGGCGTTACGAGATCATGACCATCTGCGAGCAACGAAATGCGTTCAGTGTTCTTTCGTTCGACCATCGCTCTTGCCATTGTTGTGATGAGTCCCTCTGCCATCGCGCAGAATTCCGCCACCGCGCCGAACAATGCCGACCTCAAGGCGCGCTGCGACCAGCTCATCTCGATGTACGACCGCTACGGTGCCAGCCGCAGCGAGAATTCCGACGGCGCGCGCAATCACACGCGCATCGGCGCCGGCATCGACTGCGCCAATGGCCATGCCGCCGAAGGTATCACGGCCCTGGAAGAGCTCTTGAAGGACAAGAAGTTCGAGGCGCCTCCTCCGCCAACGGGCGTCGCGCAGACACCGCGGCAGTAACCCCAGCATAAAAGAAGGGCGCCTAGCGGCGCCCTTCTTCGCTGCTCCGTTTGCGTTCAGCGCTTGGAGAACTGGAAGCGGCGGCGCGCGCCGGCGCGGCCGTACTTCTTGCGCTCGACCACGCGGCTGTCGCGGGTGAGGAAGCCGGCGGCCTTCATGGCGCCGCGCAGGCCGGGCTCGAACTTGGCGAGCGCCTGGGAAATGCCGTGGCGCACCGCGCCGGCCTGGCCCGACAGGCCGCCGCCCGAGACGGTGGCGACGACGTCGAACTGCTCGCGGCGCTGCGTCACGTCGAACGGCTGCTGGATGACCATCTGCTGGGTCGGGCGGGCGAAATAGACCGTCTGGTCACGGCCGTTGACCGTGATCTTTCCGGTGCCGGGCTTCACCCACACGCGGGCGACGGCGTTCTTGCGCCGGCCGGTGGCGTAGGCGCGACCCTGCGCGTCGACTTCCTTCTCGCGAATGGCGGCGGGCGTCTGAACCGGCGCCATCGGCGCCTTCTTCAGTTCGGCAAACGATGAAAGTTCGGTAGCCATATCAGCCGATCCTCGAATTCTTGCGGTTCAGTGCGGCGACGTCGAGCTTCTCGGGCTGCTGGGCCTCCTGCTCGTGATTGGGGCCCTTGTAGACGCGCAGGTTCTTCATCTGCGCGCGGCCGAGCGGTCCGCGGGTGATCATGCGCTCGACAGCCTTGACGATGACGCGCTCGGGGAAGCGGCCTTCGAGGCGCTTGCCGAGGGTCTCGCCCTTGATGCCGCCGGGATGGCCGGTATGCCAGTAGAAGACTTCGCGCTCGGCCTTGCGGCCGGTCAGGCGCACCTTCTCGGCGTTGATGACGACGATGTTGTCGCCGCAATCGATGTGCGGGGTGAAAGTCGGCTTGTGCTTGCCGCGCAGCCGCATGGCGATGATCGAGGCGAGGCGGCCGAGGACCAGCCCGTCAGCGTCGATCAGCACCCACTTCTTCTGCACGTCGGCAGTCTTGAGATTGAAGGTTTTCATGGGTCTTTCTGCGTTGAGGCGGCGCTTATGGAGAGAAAGCCGCAGACTGTCAAATCGAACGTGATAGTCTTTGTTTTTCAATATCTTAGGGACGCGGTATTATTTTACCTCCAAAGAATAGCCCTTGGCATCGGGCCTTTTGCACGCCATAGAAGCCGCCGCGAATTCAGCGAGGACACTCATGAGCTTCTCTTCCAAGGTTTTCCAGACCCGCACCGTCAAGATGGCCGACCGCGAAGAGACCATCGTCAAGGGCGGCCGCGACCTCTTCAAGCTGCTGCCCAAGGCGTTCGACGGCATCAAGCAGATCGGCGTCATCGGCTGGTCCTCGCAGGGCCCGGCCCAGGCGCAGAACCTGCGTGAATCGCTCGAGGGCACCGGCATCAAGGTCAAGGTCGGCCTGCGCGAGGGATCCTCCTCCATGAAGGAGGCCGAGGCCGTGGGCTTCAGCAAGAAGGACGGCACGCTGGGCGAGATGTACGACGTGATCCGCGAGAGCGACATGTCGCTGCTGCTGATCTCCGACGCTGCCTTTGCCGAGAACTACAAGAAGATCTTCGCCGCCTTCCGCCCCGGCACGACGCTCGGCGTCAGCCACGGCTTCCTGCTGTCGCATCTGCAGGCGCAGGGCGAGGACTTCCCGAAGAACATCAACGTCATCGCCGTCTGCCCCAAGGGCATGGGCCCCTCGGTCCGCCGGCTCTACGAGCAGGGCCGCGAGGTCAACGGCGCCGGCATCAATGCGAGCTTCGCGGTGCACCAGGACGTGAACGGCAAGGCGACCGACTATGCGCTGGGCTGGTCGGTGGCGCTGGGCTCGCCCTACACCTTCGAGACCACGCTGGAGTCCGAGTACCGCTCGGACATCTTCGGCGAGCGCGGCATCCTTTTGGGCGCGGTGCACGGCATCGCCGAGAGCCTCTACGCCCGCTACGTCGGCAATGGCATGGGCAAGGACGACGCCTATCTCAATACGTCGGAGTCGATCACCGGGCCGATCAGCAAGACCATCTCGCGTTCGGGCCTGAAGGCCGTCTACGACGAGCTCGACGACAAGGAGAAGGCGGCGTTCCGCAAGGCCTACAACGCCGCCTACCATCCCTGCCGCGAGATCCTGGAAGAGATCTACGACGACGTCGCCTCGGGCAACGAGGTTCGCTCGGTCATCCAGGCGACGCGCCGCCACGGCCACTATCCGATGGGCAAGATCGACAGCACCGACATGTGGGTGGTGGGCGAGAAGGTGCGCGCCAACACCGAGCGCAACTATGCGCCGCTCAACCCGGAGACGGCCGGCGTCTACATGGCCTGCATGATGGCCCAGGTCGACCTTCTCAAGGACCACGGCCACCCCTACTCGGAGATCGCCAACGAATCGATCATCGAGGCCGTCGACTCGCTCAATCCCTACATGGACTTCAAGGGCGTGTCGTACATGGTCGACAACTGCTCGACCACGGCGCGGCTCGGCGCGCGCAAGTGGGCGGCGCGCTTCGACTACATCCTGAAGCAGCAGGCCTTCCCGGCGATCGACGAGAGCGCCGCCAAGGGCCAGACGCCGTTCGACAAGTTCCTGTCGAACAACATCCACGAGGTGTTGAAGGTGTGCGCCGAGCTCAGGCCGTCGGTCGACATCGCCGTGGTGCCGACGCGGCGCGGCTAGTCATCGGAGATCCGCGCTTCGAACTAACGACGCGGCAGCGAGTAGGTCAGGGTGGCGTGCGCCACCGGCTCCTTCTCGCCCTCGCTCCAGATCGTGAAGTCGCCGACCGCCAGGGCGCGGCCGAGCTTCATCAGCCGGCCCTCGCCCAAGAGGTCGGCGGGCTCGGGCTTGCGCAGGAGATGGTGCCCCCCGGCCTGAGATGCTGCTCCTTGGTCGGCAGGCGCACTCGGATGGTGGTGTCGTCGAGATGCTCGATCCGGAGATCGACATGGGCGGCCTGCGGGAAGTGCTCTGCGAGGAACTTGTGCAGGTCCTCGGGCGTCATCGCCGGCATGACGCCCCTCCCCGCTTGCCGTAGAATGCGACCATGAGCAAAGCCTCCAACGAGCCGGTCCTGCTGCGCCGCGACGAGGGCCCGGTCGCCATCCTGACGCTGAACCGCCCGCACGCCATGAATGCGCTCTCGGGCGAGCTTATAGACGCGCTGCAGGCGGAATTCGACAGGCTGGCCAAGGACAAGGCGATCCGCTGCGTCGTCCTCGAGGCGACCGGCCGCGCCTTCTCGACCGGCCACGACCTCAAGGAAGTGACCTCGACCAGGGACTACGCTTTTCACCACGACCTGCTGACGCGCTGCTCGGCCATGATGATGTCGATCAAGCGCCTGCCGCAGCCGGTGATCGCCAAGGTCCAGGCCATCGCAACGGCGGCGGGCTGTCAGCTGGTGGCGGCCTGCGACCTCGCCGTCGCCTCGACGGACGCCACCTTCGCCACCTCGGGCATCAACAACGGCCTGTTCTGCGGCACGCCCTCGGTAGCGGTCGGCCGCAACGTCGGCTCCAAGCGCGCCCTCGACATGCTGTTCACCGGCCAGCCGATCGATGCGGCGACGGCGTTGCGCGACGGCCTGGTGAGCCGGCTCGCCCCGCCCGACAAGCTCGACGCCGAGACGATGGCGTTCGCCAGGCACATTGCCGCCCAACCGCCGCAACAGATCGCCGAGGGCAAGGCGATGTTCCACAAGCACATGGAAATGAACCTGGAGCAGGCCTACGCCTACGCCACGGATTTCATGGCCGGCGCCATGCAGCGCGAGGACGCCCAGGCCGGCATCGACGCCTTCGCCAACAAGAAGCCCAAGCCCGACTGGAAGGGCCGCTAGGACCTCATCGGGACAGCGGGCCCGGAGGCCCGCGATCCTATGACATGACAGTCGCGCATGGCTGGATCCAATTAGATGACTTGTCATCTAGGCCATCTAATTGAAGGACGTGCCCGCCCGCCGCCCTGCCCATCGCGATGCCTTCGGTTCAGTGGTGTCGCGCGCCGCCCGCCAGTGGCGCCGCGCCGCCGATCTCGGCCTGCGTCCGTTCGACCTCACCGAGGCGACCTGGCTGCCGCTGGTCCATATCGCCCGCGCACCTGCGCCGCCACGGCAGAAGGATCTGGCAGCCTCGCTGTCGCTCGACGCGTCCTCGGTGGTGCGCCTGCTGGACAATCTCGAAGCCGCCGGTCTCATCCAGCGCAAGGAAGGCGAGCACGACCGCCGCGCCAAGATCATCACGCTGACGCCGCGCGGCCGCGCCATCGCCGACAAGGTCGAGACCGTCGCACGCCGCATCCGCAGCGATGCCCTCGTCGGCCTTTCCGACAAGGACATCGAGACGACGGTCCGGGTCTTGCAACATGTCAGCCGCGTGCTCGACGACGAGTCCCCGGCATGACCGCCGCTCCCCTCTGGCTGCTGACCCTGATCACCTTCAGCGGCACTCTCGCCATGCACATCTTCGTGCCCGCCCTGCCCGAAGCCGCCCATGCGTTGAACGCCAGCATGGGCAGCATGCAGCTCACAATGAGCGTCTACATCATGGGCCTCGCCTTCGGGCAGCTCGCGTACGGGCCGCTGTCCGACCGCTTCGGCCGCCGGCCGGTGCTGATGGCGGGCCTCGTGCTCTACGCCGGCGCCGGCCTTGCGGCCGTTCAACTCGTTCGCGTGCGGTAGCGCAGCGCCAGCCAGAAGGCCGTCTGGCCGATCACGCCGGCGCTCACCAGGATGAGGGCAGCCGTCAGCGCCGGGTTGCTGCCCATGCCGACCAGCGCGGTGCAGATCGCGCCTACGCCCATCTGCGCGAAGCCGTAGAGGCCCGAGGCCGAGCCGATCACCTGCGGATTGACGCTGATCGCCTGGGTCATGGCGGCAGGCGAGGCCACGCCCGCGCCCATGCCGAACACGAACATCGGCACCATGATCATCAGCACGCTGAGGTGGCCGGCCAATAGGCCGCCCAACAGGGCGAACGAGGCCGCGACGCTCAGGAGATTGGCCCACACCGCGAGCCGGTCGATCGGCAGGATCGGGATCAGGCGCGTGGCCGCGACGCTACCGAGCCAGACGCCGGCCAGCACGATGGCGGGGTAGATGCCGACTTCGTAGTCGGGCCGGTGCAGCTGATGGGCGAAGATGAAGGGCGAAGCGCCGATGAAGGCGTACATCGAGGTCGTGGCGCAGCCGCCGCCGACCGCGAATCCCAGGAACGACGGCGACACCAGCAGCCGGCCGTAGTTGCGGGCGAGGCTGTTGCCCTGCGCGGGCTTGGCCGGCGCCCTGCTTTCGGGCAGCAGCCGCCAGCTGAACAGCAGGTTCACGATGCCGAGCAGGGCGAGGGCGAAGAAGATCGACCGCCAACCCAGGCTCGAGGCCAGCGCGCCGCCGATCAGCGGCGCCGCGCCCGGGCCGACCGCGACCATCAGGTTCATGACCGGCATCCGGCGCGCGGCTTCCTGCGGCTGCGCGGTGTCGCGCACGATGGCGCGGCCGATCACCAGCCCGGCGCAGCCGCCCAGCGCCTGCAGCAGGCGGGCGACGATCAGGCTGTGCACGTCGGGCACCAGCGCTGCGGCTACTGCCGCCAGTCGATGCCCTTGCCCTCGATCTGGCGCAGGGCGGCCTTCCAGTAGGTCATGCCGTATTCCGGATTGGCACGCTGCTGCTTGGCGCGCTCGCCGTACTGGCGGATGACGTCGGGATCGATCGGCGCGGGCTCCTCGTCGAGACCGCGGGCGATGACCTCGACCTCGCAGGCGCGCTCCAGCATGTACATGCGGCGCAGCGCACCCGGGATGCTGGCGCCGACGGTGAGCAGGCCGTGGTTGCGCAGCACGACCGAGTTGCCGTGCTGGCAGGTCACGCCCAGCGCGTCGCATTCCTCCTGCGAGGTCGGCATGCCGTACTCGTGATAGACGAGGTCGTCGTAGACCGAGAGCGCGTCCTGGGTGATCGGTCGCAGCCCCTGCTTCAGCACCGAGACGCCGGCGCCGGCGCGCGTGTGGGTGTGCATGACGCAGTTGGCGTCGGGCTTGGCCTTGTAGACGCCGCTATGGATGGTGAAGCCCGCGGCGTTGAACTTGCCTTCGTCGGAGTAGACGTTGCCGTCGATGTCCATCTTCACCAGGCTCGACGCGGTGATCTCGTGGAACAGGTCGCCGTAGTTGTTGATCAGGAAGCACTTGGGCTCGCCCGGGATGCGCACCGTCATGTGGGTGTCGATGGTGTCGGTCCAGCCGTAGAAGTCGGTGACGCGATAGAGCGCGGCGAGGTCGCAGCGCGCCTGCCATTCGGCGTCGGTCATGTTGGGACGGTCGACTTGGCTCGGCGCATTCATCGCGATTCTCCGTACTCGGGTTCGGACTGTTGACCTGATTTTAAAGCAACTCGCGCGCCAGCGCGAGTGGACGGCTCTTCCGCCCCTCGGCACACTATTTGCCTGTCTCGTCGCATCCGCATTTCACTCTTTTCGTGGAGCTTGAACCGTGGCCGGCAAACCGTTTCATCTCGCGTGGTTCCTCCAAGGCTCGAGCGCGCAGGCCTGGGGCGAAGCCTGGACCGGCCATATCGGCCAGAACTGGATGGAGCCCGAGCTGTTCCTCAACATGGCGCGCACGCTGGAACGCGCCTGCTTCGACTACATCCTGCTCGAAGATTCGTCCTATGTCGGTGAAAGCTTCGGCGGTTCGAGCGACATCTACCTCAAGAACGCCATCGCCGTGCCGCGCCAGGATCCCTCGGTGGTGGCCGCGCTGATGACCCAGGTGACCTCACGCATCGGCATCGTTCCGACTTTCGGAACATACGCCTATCACCCCTACCTCTTGGCCCGCCTGGTGGCGACGCTCGACCAGGTCTCGGGCGGGCGCATCGGCTGGAACGCGGTCACCGGCAGCTCGGATTTTGCGGCTATGAATTTCGGCATGCAAGGCATGCCCGATCACGACCTGCGCTACGACATGGCCGACGAATACATGGAAGTCTGTCGCGGCCTGTGGGGCTCGTGGGACCCGGGCGCGCTGATCGCCGATCGCAAGTCGGGCGTGCTGGTCGATCCGACCAAGGTCCATGCCGTCAATTATCAAGGCAAGTATTTCAGCACGCGCGGGCCGCTCAACTCGGGGCCGGCGCCACAGGGCCAGCCGGTGATCGCCCAGGCCGGCGGCTCGCCGCGCGGCCGCAAGTTCGCCGCCGCTCACGCCGACACCATCGTCGTGCACGCCAAGGGCATCGAGGCGATGAAGGCCTATCGCGAGGACGTGCACAAGCACATGGTCGCGCAGGGCCGCAAGCCGGCGGACTGCAAGGTGCTGTTCCTGATCAATCCGATCGTCGGCGAAACCATGGAAGAGGCAAAGGACCGCAAGAAGAAGCGCGAGGCCATCGCCTTCGAGAAGATAGACGAGCGGCTGGCGCATTTCGGCAAGGTGACCAACATCGACTTCGGCAAGTTCGATCTCGACAAGCCCCTGCCCGAGCACGTCACGACCAACGGCCATCAGGCCAACCTGGAACAGTTCCGCAAGATGGCGAACGGCCGGTCGATCCGCGAGACCATGGCGAGCTTCAACGCCGTCGACCTCTCGATCGAGCTTGTCGGCACGCCCGACTCTGTCGCCGCGCGCATGGGCGAGGTCATGGATGAGGTCGGCGGCGACGGCTGGCTGTTCTCGATGCCCAACGTGAACCGCCGCACCCTGGCCGAGATCGAGGACGGGCTGATCCCCGCCCTGCAGGACCGCGGCCTGATGCGCAAGGCGTACGAGCACAAGCACTTCCGCGACAATCTCCTGGCGTACTGATCAACCAAAGAAAAGGCAGGCAGGCATCATGAGCAAGCATCATTCGATCCGCTTCGGTCGCCGCGCGACCCTCGGCCTTCTGGGCGCGGGTCTCGCCGCACCCTTCATCCGCCCCGCCGCCGCGCAAGCGGCGTGGCCCGAGCAGACGACCATTCCCGACATCCTCAAGGGTTCGGGCGAAGTGCGCATCGCGGGCTTCGGCGGCACCATGAACGAGGCGCAGATCAAGGCCTATTACGAGCCGTTCGAGAAGATCTCCGGCATCAAGGTGCGCGCCTTCCCCGGTTCCGATCCGACCAAGATCAAGGCCATGGTCGAGACCGGCAACGTCGAATGGGATCTCGCTCAGCTCAGCCGCGGCTCGATCATGAACCTGCAGAAGCGCGGCGACTATTTCGAGAAGATCGACTACGACATCATCGATTCCGGCGTCGATCCCGCCTACCGCTTCGAGTACGGGCTGGAGATGCTGGTGTGGGCGCAGGTGCTCGCCTACCGCAAGGATCTCGTCAAGGGCGAGCCCAAGGGCTGGGCGGATTTCTGGGACACCAAGAAGTTCCCCGGCGAACGCGCCATGTACGGCACGACCTCCGGCGGATTTCCCGAGATGGAATTCGCGCTGATGGCAGCCGGCGTGCCGCCGGACAAGGTCTATCCGATCGACATCGACAAGGCCCTGGCGAGCTACGAAAAGATCAAGAAGGACGTCATCAAATGGTGGGACACCGGCGCGGTGCCCATCCAGCTCCTGACCGACCGCGAGGTCGCCATGACCACGGTATGGAACGGCCGCATGGCGGCGCTGCAGGCGGCCGGCGTGCCGGCGGAGATCTCGTGGAGCCAGGGCCTTTCCAAGCGCGACGCCTGGGGCATCCCCAAGGGCGCCAAGAACAAGGCCAATGCCATGAAGTTCGTGGCCTACTCGACCATGGCGATCCCGCAGGCGCGCATCGCCTTCGCCATCCCCTACGGCTCGGTCAACAACGCGTCGAACGAGTACATCCCGCCCGACCGGCTGGCCGTGCTGCCGAGCGCGCCCGACATCAAGAAGCAGCTCATCAACTACAACTACGATTGGTGGATCGACAACCGCGAGGCGGCGGTCAGCCGCTTCAACAAATGGCTGCTGAGCTGAACGCCGTGAACGGGTCCGGCCGCGGCGCCTCGGTGCTGCTGACCGATCTCGAGAAACGGTTCGATCGCACCAACGCGGTCGACGGGGTCTCGCTCGACATCCGCTCGGGCGAGTTCCTGACCCTGCTGGGGCCGAGCGGCTCGGGCAAGACCACGACCCTGATGATGATCGCGGGCTTCGAGACGCCAACGGCGGGCGACATCGCCATCGACGGCATGTCGGTGGTCGCCATGCCGCCCTACCGGCGCAACATCGGCATGGTATTCCAGAACTACGCGCTCTTCCCCCATCTGACGGTCGAGGACAACATCGGCTTCCCGCTGAAGCAGCGCGGGGTGCCGAAGACCGAGCGGACGAAGCTCGTCGGCGAGGCGCTCGAGCTGGTCCAGCTGCCAGGCTACGGCGGCCGCTATCCGCGCCAGCTCTCGGGCGGCCAACAGCAGCGCGTGGCGCTGGCTCGGGCCATCGTCTTCAAGCCCAGGCTGCTGCTGATGGACGAGCCGCTGGGCGCCCTCGACAAGCAGCTGCGCGAGAACCTGCAGCTCGAGATGCGCCGCCTGCATGCCGACCTCGGCATCACCTTCATCTACGTCACGCACGACCAGGAAGAAGCACTGACCATGTCCGACCGCATCGCCGTCATGAACGACGGCAAGGTGGCGCAGGTCGGCCGGCCCGAAGATCTCTACGACCGTCCCTGCAACCGCTTCGTGGCGGGCTTCATCGGCGAATCCAATTTCCTGCCGGCCGTGGTGCGCGACCTCGAGGACGACATCGTCGTGGCCGAGTGCGAGGGGGTGCTGGTCCGCGCCCTCTGCCCGGCCCGTCCGGCGAACGGCACCAAGGTGACGTTGACGACGCGCCCCGAGCGCCTGCGCTTTGCCGACACGTTGAACGGCCACGCGCCACAGAACCGCATGAGCGTCACGGTCACCGAGGCGGTGTTTGCCGGCGAACGCTGCCGCTACCTGCTGCGTGCCGCCGACGGCGCCTCGATCGTGCTCAAGGAGCCGTCGAGTGCCGCGATCCGCCGGCGCCAGGTCGGCGAGCAGGCCGAGATCGCCTGGTCCGTGGCGGATACGATCCTTGTCTGAGGCGGTCAATCGCTGGGGGCGCGCCACTCCAGTGGCGCGATCATCTCTCGCCTCAACAAAGACGCGCGACTGGAGTCGCGCGCCCCCAGCCATGACGCCTTACCTGCTGGCGGCCCCGCTGATCGCGTTCATGATCGCCTTCTACGTCCTTCCGGTGGTTGCGATGCTGATGCGCAGCGTTTCCGATCCGAGCTGGACGCTGCAGCACTACGCCGCCCTGCCCGACGACGTGGTGTTCCTGAAGACCTTCGCCAACACCTTCTACACCTCGCTGATCGTCACCCTGGCGAGCCTGCTGCTGGGCTATCCGGTGGCGCTCGCCTTGGTGAGGGCGCCGCGCTGGGCGCTGGTCATCCTGGTGCTGATCATGCTGCCCTTCTGGACCAGCGTGCTGGTGCGCAGCTACGCCTGGATGGTGCTGCTGGGCCGCCACGGCCTGTTCAACGAGGCCCTCATCGCCGCCGGCATGATCGACCGGCCATTGCGCATCCTCAACACGCCGCTCGCCACGCAGATCGCGATGAGCCACATCCTGCTGCCCTACATGATCCTGCCGATCGCCAATGCGCTGCGCCAGATCGATCCCTCGCTGCTGCGTGCGGCATCGGGGCTGGGCTCGCCGCCGTGGCGGACCTTCCTGCAGGTGACGCTGCCGCTGTCCATGCCCGGCGTGGCGGCGGGCGTGCTGCTGGTGTTCGTGCTGGCGCTCGGCTTCTACATCACGCCGGCCATGGTGGGCGGCCCGCGTGAGATCACCATCTCCATGCTGATCGCCCAGCGCGTCGACCAGCTCGACTGGGCCTATGCGGCAACGCTCTCGGCGGTGCTGCTGGCCACCGCGCTCGCCATCATCGGCGCCTTCTACCGCCTGCCGGGCGTCGGCAACGCCTTCCGGATGAACGCCCGATGATTGGCACACGCATCCTGCCGGCGACCGTCGTCGGGCTGATCCTGCTGTTCCTCGCCTTCCCGATCCTGGTGGTGATCGTGGTGTCGTTCTCCTCGGCCACCTACCTCACCTTCCCACCGCCGGCCTTCGGCCTGAAATGGTACGACGCCTACTTCAGCAGCGCCGACTGGCTCCGGCCGACCTGGCTCAGCCTGTGGGTCGCCGGCGCCGTCGTCGTGATGGCGACTCTGCTCGGCACCCTGGCAGCCCTCGGCATCGCCCGCCTGCCGCGCGCCGCCCGGGTCGTGGCAGCGGGCCTGGTGCTGTCGCCGCTGATCGTGCCCGGCATCGTCGTGGCGATCGGCATCTACTACGCCTTCGCGCGCTATGGCCTGGTGGGTTCCCCGGTCGGACTGATCATCGCCCATACCTGCCTCGCCGTGCCCTTCGTCGTCACCAGCGTGAGCGCCAGTCTCGCCGGCATCGATCCGCGGCTCGAGCAGGCGGCGCTCAGCCTGGGGGCGACGCCGCGCGGCACTTTCTTCCAGGTGACGCTGCCTCTGATCCGTCCGGGCGTGCTGGTCGGCGCGCTGTTCGCCTTCATCACCTCGTTCGACGAGCTGATCGTCGCCCTGTTCATCTCGGGCTCCGGCGCCGTCACCCTGCCGCGACGCATGTGGGATGACCTGCGCTTCCAGATCGATCCCACGATCGCCGCGGTCTCGACGCTCACCATCGTGCTGACCGTGGCGCTGATGTGGGGCGCCCATCTCCTCAGGAAGCGCGCCGAGCGCCAGGTCACGAAGGAGGCGTAAGTGCGGGGCGCGCGCCACTTACGACAGAGCTTCGTTCCGTCTTTAGTGGCGCGCCACGGCGCTACATCGGATCAATCGACGTTCATGCCCTTCATGAAGGTCGAAGGCACAACGCTCTTCACCGACTGCGCGCGCTTGGCGAGCCAGTAGGCCTGCGCCGGCGGCACCGAGCCGAACTGTCGGTCGACGCCCAGCTTCTGCGCCGCATCCATCGGCCAGTTGGGATTGTACAAAAGCTCGCGGGCGAGCGCGATCAGGTCGGCCCTGCCCTCTTGCAGGATCTGCTCGGCCTGGTCGGCGTGCACGATCAGGCCGACCGCCATGCTCATGATGTCGGCGTCGCGGCGCAGCCGCTCGGCATACGGCACCTGATAGCCGTAGGTCACGGGCCCGGCACTCACCACCGGTGACCCGCGCATGCCGCCCGAGCTGCAGTCGATCACATCGACGCCCTTGGGCTTCAGGATCTTCGCCAGGGCCACGCTCTGGTCGGGACCCCAGCCGGCGTCGTCCTCCACCGAGAAGCGCACGAACAGCGGCTTGCTGGCCGGCCAGTAGGTGCGCACGCATTCCACGACTTCGATGCAGAAGCGCATGCGGTTGAGCTCGCTGCCACCGTAGTCGTCGTTGCGCAGGTTGGAGAACGGCGAGAGGAACTGGTGGATCAGGTAGCCGTGCGCGGCGTGGATATCGAGCACGTCGAAGCCCGCCTCGTGCGCGCGCCGCGCTGCCTGGCCCCAGCGCTCGATCATCTGCGGGATCTCGTCCCGCGTCAGCGCACGCGGCGTCGGATCGGTCTCCGGAGAATTCTTTGCGCTCGACGAAACCAGTTCCCATTGGTCCCAATCGTCGATGCCGTCCGGTGTCAGCGGCGCCCCACCCTCCCACGGCCGGAAACGCCGCGCCTTGCGCCCAGAATGGCCGAGCTGGATGCCGGGCACCGAATTGTGCTTGCGGATGAACTCCACGCAGCGTTTCAAACCGGGAATGAACGCGTCGTCCCAGATGCCGAGGTCGCCCACGGTGCCGCAGCCGCGGCGCTCGACCTTGGTCGATTCCATGATCACCAGGCCCGCACCACCGGCGGCATAGCGGCCGGCATTCATCAGGTGCCAGTCCTGGGCGAAGCCCTTGACGGCCGAATACTGGTGCATCGGCGCCACCACGACGCGGTTCTTCAAGGTCACGTCGCGGATGGAAATCGGTTCGAACAGCATCGGCTGCGCCATGTATACTCCCCTCATGTCCGCCGTAAATCACGACCGCTACGACGACACCTACCTGCGCCGCATCCTGCGCGAGACCAAGACCATCGCAATGGTCGGCGCGTCGGCCAACTGGAATCGTCCGAGCTATTTTGCAATGAAGTATCTGCTGGACCGTGGCTACAAGATCCTGCCGGTCAACCCGGCCGCGGCCGGCCAGGAGATCATGGGCCAGAAGGTCTTTGGCTCGCTCGACGAGTTGCCGGTGAAGGTCGACATGGTCGACATCTTCCGCAATTCGCAGGCGGCCGGCCCGATCACCGACGAGGCCATCAAGCACGGCGCCAAGGTGGTTTGGATGCAGCTCGGCGTGCGCAACGACGAGGCCGCCGGGCGGGCCGAGAAGGCCGGACTGAAGGTCGTCATGAACCGCTGCCCCAAGATCGAGCACTCGCGGCTGAGCGGCACCATCGAATGGCACGGCATCGCAAGCGGCGTCATCTCCAGCAGGAAACGGGCGCTCTAGCGATGTCCTTGCCGGCCGACTACGCAGTCTTCACCGAGCTCTCGCCGACGTCCAAGCCCGCCAGACCCGGCTGGAACCGGCGCATCTTCACCGACACCGACGTCCACAAGGGCAGCGCCATCCAGTGCGACTTCACGACCGGCATCGTGACGTTGGCGCCCGGCGCCTACCATGTGTCTGGTCTTTCCTCGGTCGCCTACTTCACCGAGAACGACCCGCCGGAGACGGTCGTGCCGCGCTCGCCGGCGTCGGCGGGATATTGCCGGCTTCGCCGCCTCGATCCCGATGTCGCCGTCGATCCGGCGAACATGCGCGAGCTGCCCAACAGCCACCCCACCGTCATCTGCATCGGCAGCCCGGGCACTGCCAACCTCGTGCCCAGCCTGTTCGAAGCCTTCTACGAAACCGACAAGCCGGCGCAGCTCCTGCTGGAACATCAATCCGGCTCGAAGCCCGATCAGATCTACCTGCGGGTCTTCGTCGGAAACTCCAAGTGGCACCTGTTCGCCCGGATCGCCATCCGGAGGCTTTAAGGAGAACGCATGAAGTTCGGCGTCTTCGACCATATGGACCGCGCCGGCGCCAATCTCGGCCGGCAATTCGACGAACGGCTGAAGCTGATCGAGCTCTACGAGCGTGCCGGCTTCCACGGTTATCACCTGGCGGAGCATCACGCGACGCCGCTCGGCATGGCGCCCTCGCCCAGTGTCTTCCTGGCCGCCGTGGCCCAGCGCACCAAGCGGCTGCGCTTCGGGCCGCTGGTCTACACCGTCAACCTCTATCATCCGCTCCGGTTGATCGACGAGATCTGCATGCTCGACCAGATGAGCGGCGGGCGGCTGGAGCTCGGCATCGGCCGCGGCATCTCGCCTTACGAGGTCGGCTATTATGGCGTCGATCCCGCCACCGGCCCGGAGCGCTTCGCCGAGGCGATGGAAGTGATCATGAAGGGCCTGACCGAGAAGCGGCTGAGCCACGAGGGCCAGTACTTCACCTTCAAGGACGTGCCGATGGAGATGCACCCGGTGCAGCAGCCGCATCCGCCACTGTGGTACGGCGCCAACTCCCTGGAGAGCGCCGATCGGCTGGCCAAGCAGGCCTGCAATACCGTGGTCGGCATGCGGGCCGACGGCGTCGGCCAGTTCTCCGCCCGCTATCGTGCCGCCTGGAAGGCGCTGGGCCGCGACGAGAAGGACCTGCCGCTGATCGGGCTCAGCCGCCATGTCGTGGTCGGCGACACCGACCGCGAGGCGCAGAGTGCCGCCAAGCGTGCCTTCGCCTTGTGGTACGACGCGCTGATCCATCTCTGGCGCGCCCACGGCGTCGGCCTGCCGCGCCAGATGATCCCGGCCGAGTTCGAGCCGGCGCTGGAAGGCGGCTACATCATCGCGGGCTCACCCTCGACGGTGCGCGACCGGCTGAAGAAGGACAACGAGATCGCCGGCATCAACTACTGCCTGTGCCGGCTGGCCTTCGGCGATCTGTCGTTCGAGGAATCATCGCGCTCAGTCGAGCTGCTGGCCAAAGAGGTGATGCCGGCGCTTTAATCGAGGTCTCCAGGCGCATCCGCTGTCATCCCGAGCGTAGCGAGGGACCTTTGAGGCCGCAGGAAAGGTCCCTCGCTACGCTCGGGATGACAGTTCCTTCGTCATCATCGCACTTCGTAGAAAACTAGGCGCCCAAAAATAAGTCGAGGCCCGCAGCCCCACGTACGCGTGAGCCGCGGACCCCGTCCCCCTCCGCGAGGCACCCGCCGCGTTCACCGCAGGTCGGATGCGCCCCCCTCCTGAAGAACTGCTGCTAAGAAGAAAGACCGAGGTGAGAAAAAGCCGGCGATGGTGGGGCCACCGCCGGCTTTCTCGAGAGGATCAGCTACGCCGCCCGGGGAGAGATAGCGACGAACCTGGTCATCCCCTCCCGATACACTTTCATCAGCACCGGCCTGCCGGTGTTCTTCGCTTCCTTGAGCTTGTCGGCAGCCATCTGCGGGCTGTCGATCGCCTCCTTGCCAACCTGCTGCAGGATGTCACCCGCCTTCAGGCCCATGTCGTCGGCCGGGCTGCCCGCCTCGACCGAGGCGATCAGCGCGCCCTTGACCGAGTCGTCCAGCTTCATGCCCTCGCGCGCCTCCTTGGAGAGCGGCGCCAGCGACACGCCGTAGGACAGCGGCTCGGCCTTCTTGTCGGCCTGCTTGCCGTCGACCTGGTCGGCGCTGGCCTTGATGACCTTCGCCTCCTTCTGGTCGCCGCCGATCTTGGCGATGACCGTCACGTCCTTGCCGTCGCGCCACAGGCCGATCTTGGCCGAGGTGCCGGGCTTCATGGACGAGATCATCCGCGTCAGGTCCTTGATCGTCTCGACGTTCTTGCCGTCGACGCTCTTGATCACGTCACCCGACTTGATGCCGGCCGTCATCGCTGCGCTGTCCGGCGAGACCTGGGCCACCAGGGCGCCCTTGTCGCCGTCGAACGACATGCTCTTGGCGAGCTCTTCGTTCAGCGGCTGGATCTGCACGCCGAGCAGGCCGCGCTCGACCTTGCCGTTGACCTTGAGCTGGGCCACGACACCTTCGGCCAGGCTGGACGGGATGGCGAAGCCGAGGCCCACGCTGCCGCCCGACGGCGAGAAGATGGCGGTGTTGATGCCGATCACCTTGCCGTCCATGTCGAACAGCGGGCCGCCCGAGTTGCCGCGGTTGATGGCGGCGTCGGTCTGGATGTAGTCGTCGAACGGACCGGACTGGATGTCACGGCCGCGCGCCGACACGATGCCCGTCGTTACGGTTCCGCCGAGGCCGAACGGGTTGCCGACCGCCATCACCGGCTGGCCGACGCGCACCTTGGTGGCGTCGCCGAACGACACGAACGGCAGCGGCTTGCTGCTCTCGACCTTGAGCAGGGCGAGGTCGGTCTTCTCGTCGCCGCCCATCAGCTTGGCCGGCAGCTTGCGGCCGTCCGCCATGGACACGACGATCTCGTCGGCCTTGCCGGCGACGTGATAGTTGGTGACGATCCAGCCCTTCTCATCGATGATGAAGCCGGTACCGACAGCTTGGCCCTTCTGGGCCGGACGCTGCGGCTTGGCACCGGGCTTGCCCGGCTGGCCGGGCTGACCCGGCTGCATCGGCATGCCGAAACGCTCGGCGAACTTTTGCATGAACTCTTCCATCTGCTTCTGCTGGTCGGACGACATGCGAGGCTCGTCGCCGTCCTCGCCGCCGCCGGCCTTCATGGTCACGGCAACGTTCACCACCGCCGGGGTCACCTTGGCGGCGAGATCGGAGAAGTCCTGCACGCCCGAAACAGTCGGCGCGGCAGCCACGGCCGCAGGCGCCGTGAACATGGGGGCAATCAACACCGGCGCCGTCAGCGCTGTGGTCAGCGCGAGCGCGGCGAGAATGCGGGACTTGGTCTTGGTCATTTAAAGCTACCTCCTTGAGGGTCCGGGCTTTGGCAGGAGGAATATGGGCGTCCACCCATGGCGACCGGATGGCTGCTAAATTGAATGTTTGTATAGTTGTGGAACGTTGTTTTTCCGGGGAATTGCAGGCAGATGCTGGCTCCAACCGATTGTTTCCTGCAGCGTGCGGCCCAAAGGTCCCGCGCTGCGCTCGGGATGACACCCTTACGAACGAGCCAGCCGTGAAGATCCTCCTCGTCGAAGACGACAAGCAGACCTCCGACTACATCGCCAAGGGCCTGCGCGAGCACGGCCATGTCGTCGACCAGGCCGACAACGGCCGCGACGGGCTCTATCTCGCCACCGGCGAGAAGTACGACGTCATGGTCGTCGACCGCATGCTGCCCAGCATGGACGGCCTGTCGCTGGTCAAGGCGGCGCGCACCTCCAATGTGCGCACGCCGGTGCTGTTTCTCACCACCATGGGCGGCATCGACGATCGCGTGGCGGGCTTCGACGCCGGCGGCGACGACTATCTCGTGAAGCCGTTCGCCTTCGCCGAGCTTCTGGCGCGCGTCGGGGCGCTGGCGCGGCGGCCGCCGATCGTGGCGACGACGTCGCTGTCAGTCGGCGATCTCGAGATGGATCTCCTGGCGCGCACCGTGACACGCGCCGGCAAGCGCATCGAATTGCTGGCGCAGGAATTCAAGATCCTGGAGTACCTGCTGCGCCACGCCGGCGAGGTGGTGACGCGGACCATGCTGCTCGAGAAGGTCTGGGATTTCCATTTCGATCCCAAGACCAACATCGTCGAGACCCACATCAGCCGCCTGCGGTCCAAGATCGACAAGGGATTCGGCCGGCCGCTCCTGCAGACCGTCCGGGGGGCTGGCTATGTCATACGCGCCCCCGAGTAGCACGCTCGGCCGCATCCTGCGGTCGGCGAGCTTCCGGCTGACGCTGTTCTATGCCGCGCTGTTCATCGCCTCGGCGGGTGCGCTGTTCGCCACCGTGTACGTCACGGCGACGGCTGCGATGCAGACCGACATGGCGGCGGTACTGCGCTCGGAGGCCTATCAGCTTGCCGAGGTGCATAGCCGCACCGGACTGACCGGCCTTGCCCAGCAGATCACGCGGCGCATCAATTTCCGTACGCGCGGACCGATCTTCTATCTTCTGCAGGCGCCTAACGGCCGGGTCGTGGTCGGCAACCTGCCTGGCATGCCGCCGGTCAACGGCGTCGTCGACTTCGTGCCGCAGCCCGACACGCCGGCGCCGGACGCCGACGGCGAGCGCGCCAAGCTCACCGGCTTTGGCCTCACCCTGTCCGACGGCTCGTTCCTGCTGGTCGCCCAGGACGCCGCGCGGCTCACCGACATGCAGCACGCCATCGTGCGCGCCTTTGCCTGGGCGGGCGGCCTCACCTTGCTGCTCGCCATCGCCGGCGGCGCGGTACTCGCCAATTCCTTCCTGCGCCGCATCGACGCCATCACGCGCACCAACCGCGCCATCATGGAGGGCGACCTCTCGGCGCGCATTCCCGTGCGCGGCACGCAGGACGAGATCGACCAGCTGATTGCCAGCCTCAACGCCATGCTGGGCCGCATCCAGCAGCTCATGGACGGGCTGCGCCAGGTGTCGAGCGACATCGCCCACGACCTGCGCACGCCGCTCGGCCGGCTGCGCCAGCATCTGGAAGATGCGCGCGAGCGGGCCAAGACGACGACGGACTACGACATTGCGACCGACGCGGCCATTGCCGAAGCCGATGAGCTTCTGGAAACCTTCTCGGCCCTGCTGCGCATCGCCCAGGTCGAGGCCGGCGCGCAGAAGAGCGCCTTCGCCGAGCTCGATCTCTCCGCCCTCGCCCGCAGTATCGGCGAGGCCTATCAGCCTGCCGCCGAGGATTCCGGCGACAGGCTCGACATCCACATCGAGGACGGCATCGGCTTCACCGGCGATCGCCAGCTCCTGGCCCAGATGATCTCCAACCTGGTCGAGAATGCGTTGCGGCACACGCCGGAGGGATCGACCGTCGACCTGGCGCTGCGCCGGGCCGGCAGCGGTTTCGAGATCGAGGTCGCCGACAATGGCCCTGGCATTCCCGAGGCCGAGCGCGGCAAGGTGTTCGACCGCTTCTACCGCCTCGACCGCAGCCGCTCCACGGCCGGTAGCGGCCTCGGCCTCGCGCTGGTCAAGGCGATCGCCGGCCTGCACGGCCTCACAATCGAGCTGGTCGACCGCAAGCCCGGCCTCGGCGTCGTCGTGACGAGGGCGGCCGGCTGATCGCCGTCATCCGATGCGCGGCGGGTGCTTGAACGGACCGTTGCGCATCCACCAGGCGGGACGACGGACCGACAACATCCAGCATTGCTTGTTGTCCACCAGCCCCGACCACAGAAGAGTCGGAGTCTTCTCCTCCAGCTCCTCGAGGGCCCTGAGGATCTGGCTCTTGTTCAGATCGAGCGCCTCGTCGAGACCGTCGAGCGTGCGATAGCAGCGCCCGCGAGACTTCATCTCCGCCAGCACCTCGCGCGCGTCGGCGCTGTAGGAGCTTCCCGTTTCGAGCTGATCGCGGCGGCTGAGGTCCGTTTCGATCGTCCGGTGCACGAACATCATGAGAGGCTGCTCGGCATTCCACCGCCACAGCTTGCGCGCCAGCACATTGAGAGTCGGGCTTTTCGTCCAGCCCCGCACGAGCCCCGCCACGACGTAGTTCGCCCGCTCCCGGATGCGCCGCTCGATCTCGGCCAGACGCTCCTCGCAGATGCGTGGCCACTTGGGGGCCGGCACCTCGAGCGCCGCGGTGCCCACGAGCGGGATCACCGGGAAGTAGACCTTCCACGTGGCTTCGTCGAGGTAGCAATAGTCCCTGGCGACGCCGTGCGGCCAGGCCTCGACGAAGGGATGGCCTTCGCCGACGGAAAAGATGTCTCGCAGGAACTTCTGGCAGTTGCGTCGGCCGAGCTGGTAGTCGTGGGCCCGGAACGCCTCGTCGAGGAAGCCGCCGAAGCCGCCCAGCACACCGGTCGCGATGCTGTAGCGCTCGTTCTTCTTGGTCGGGGAGCCTTCGACCGGCCGCGATGGCGCGATCATCCATCGGCTGTAGTTGCTGTTGTCGAATGCCGTCGCCAGGGTTTCCGGCTTGAAGCGGGCCTGATTCTTCAACATCGGGAACATCGCGCGCGCGACGTCGAAGACCGATGCCTCCGTGACTTCCTTTAGCGAAAAGGCAGGAGCTTCAGGGAATGGGTCGATCATCAGGACAGCGCCTTTGACGCTGCTTTCGCCGGACTTGTTGGCGTCGTTGTCGCGCATGATCGCCCGGCGGGCATACTCGAACGGCTCGTTGTCGATCAGACCGCCGTCGATGCTCATGAAATTGTACGCCTGGTCGGCCTTGTCCCATGTCTCCGGCCAGTTCGGCGGCTCGTGATCGTCCGCGGCGGAAAGGTGCGGCCACTTGCGCTTCACGTACTTGCTGACGTTGCTCTGGACATGACGCGCAGCGAGACCCACCGGAAACGCCGCCGAGGCCAGTGCCGTCTGGCCGTACGCTTTCCAGCACTTGGCGGAACGCTCGTCTGCCGCCTTGCCGCCAGGCACGGTCTTGATCTTGAGGACGTCGTGGTCGTCATCGGCCAGCCATCTGTTCTCTCCGTCATGCGTGCCGATGCCGTCGAGGACGTAGTGCACACGATCGCCATGGCACATCATGTGGTGCCCGCGCTCATTGCCGCTGCCCTCGAAGCCGACGAAATAGGGCACGCCACGCATGTTCGAGAGCGTGAGGTACAGGTGCAGGCGCTTGGCGACATAGGGCAGCGGGTCGCCGCCTTGCGCTGGACCAGCGAGCGCACCTTCAGGCACCGCCGGCAACTTAAGCGCCTCCTCGGTCAGGGTATCGAGGATCGCCGCGTTGAGGATCGACTGCGGCGACGCCCCGTTCTCCATGTCATCGTTCGTGAGTAGATCGTCGGTCCCGGGCCCGCGCGCCATGTCCGGCAGGGTCACCCAGGCACGATGGAGCGCCGGGAGGACGTAGCGGTAGGGCTGCTGGCCCTTCTCCAGCTTTTCGACTTTCTCGGGCCGCAGCCCTCCCGACACGGCGACCGCGGCCAGTGCTGCCGTTATGGATCCGGCCGAGGCGCCGGCGGCAGCGCGGATGCAGACGGAGTGGTTCGGGACGCTTTTCTTCTCGCGATCGTCGTCCTTTACCAGTTGCCACTCGTGCAGCGCCTGGAACAGGAAGTCGATGACGCCGGCGGAGTATGCGCCCGCCGAGATGGCGCCTGCCATCGCGAGGCCGATGTCGTAGACATTCTTGTTTGCCGTGCTGTCAGCCTTGTTGTCGGTCATGTCATCCCCCGCTGTTTGGACGGATTGCCCCGGCCCTCCGCCAAGGCGACACTGCGAACCCACTTCACATTCACGACCGGTCCGATGAAAAAACCCTCACGCACTCATCCCTTGCTCGCCTATGTCGGCAGCTACACAACACCCGAACGGCACGGCGAGGGGAACGGCATCAACGTCTATCGTGTCGACCGTCGCACCGGTGCCTTCGCTCACTTGCAGCACCTGGGCGGCCTCGAGAACCCGTCGTTCCTCGCCATCAATGACCAGGGCACTCGCCTCTATTCGGTCCACGGCGACCGCAGCGAGATCAATTCCTTCATCATCGATCCCGGCACAGGCCGCCTGGCGCCGCTCAATCGTCAGCCAACCGGCGGCTACAATCCCGTCCATCTCGACTTCGACGCGACCGGCCGTTTCCTCGCGGTGTGCAATTACGGCACCGATTCGCTCGCTGTCTTCCCGCTGGCGGACGACGGCAGCCTGCTGCCCTACCGCACGCTCACCACCGTGACCGGCACGCTCGGGCCCCATCGCAGCCAGCAGCGCACCATGTGCGTGCACCACATCCCGCTCGATGCCCAAGGCCGCTTCTTCTACGTGCCGTGCAAGGGCTCCGACGTCGTCATCGCCTATCGCCTCGACGCCAAACGGAAGATACTGGTCGAGGCTGCGCGCGTGACCGCGAGGCCGGGCGCCGCGCCGCGCCATATCGATTTCCATCCGGCCAAGGCGCTGGCCTACGTCATCAACGAACTCGATTCGACGATCACGACCTATCGCCAGGACCGGCGAAGCGGCGCGCTGACGCCGCTGCAGACGATCCCAGCCACGCCGTCGGAATTCACCGGTTACAGCACGGGCGCCGAGATCTGGGTCGATCGCGCCGGCCGCAACGTCTACGTCTCCAACCGCGGCCATGACAGTATCGGCGTGTTCGCAATCGATCGCGCAAAGGGGACTCTGGTCCCGCGCCAGTGGATGCCGACCCATGGCCGCACGCCACGCTTCTTCGCCTTCGTTCCCGATCAGCGCTTCCTCTACGTCGCCAACCAGGACAGCCGCTCGATCGTCGGCTATCGCGTCGGTCGCGACGGCCGGCTGGCGCCGACCCGCATCCGGGTAAAGGTTGGGAGCCCGGCCTGTATCGTCTTCTCGCCGGGCTGATGTCCGGAAAAAGGGCGCAGGGCGATGATGTTCATCTCCTCTCCTGCCGCAGGATTGCCGCCCGGACGATGCGGTTCGCCCGGTCCGTGCCCTGCTCCAGCTCGAGCAGCAGATCGGTGATCGGCGCGCCGCCATGGAGCCGGCGCCGCGATTGCCCGTTGCCTTGCTCGAGATCGCCCAGCTCGGCTTCCATGTCGTCGGATACCTCGATCAGGCCGTCGGCTGCCGCGTCGGCATAGGCCCGTTCGGCCCTCTCCAGGTTCACCGCCAAGCGGCTCCTGACGTTATCCGGCGCATTCGCGGAGCATTGATCGACGCCGGCGAGCGCCAGCAGGTAGTTTTCCAGGATGGGATCGACACGCTCCTTCGAGACAGGCGGCACGTCGATTCCCCCATTGCTTGTTGCCACACACATGAAGTGATTCTGCCCAAACGGTTGTCAAGCTCTGTGGTATTTCTCACGTTGCGTCAGACGATTTGCGAAATTGCCTAGTCTACGAGCAGTTGAACCGGCTGGCCGGCGTGTCATGCTGCAGCGCGACATGAGTGACGAGACCCCGCTCCGCTCCATCTCCCTCTTCGAGGGCCTGTCCGACGCCGAGCTGTCGGCAGTCGCAGCATCGTGTGCTATCCGGACGTTCGAGAAACAAGCTCAGATACTGGGTGAGCAGGAACAGACGACGGATGTGTTCTTCATCCTGTCGGGGACCGTCCGCTCGACCAGCTACACATCGGCCGGCCGCGAGGTGATCTTCAACGAGTTCGATGCGGGCGATATTTTCGGCGAGTTCTCCGCGGTGGATGCGCTACCCCGCTCCTCGTCGGTCGTCGCCATGTCCGACTGCCGGGTCGCCCGCATGACCCGGGAGAAGTTCCTGCACATGCTCGAGGGCAACGGCAAGATCGCCGTCCGGCTGATCGGGCTCCTGGTGTCGAAGAACCGGTCGATGTCGGAGCGCGTGTTCGAGGTGAGCGCGCTCGCTGTGCGCGAGCGGGTGCGCCGCGAGCTGCTGCGGCTGGCCAAGGATGGCGAGGCCTTCCGCAACGGCATCGTGATCAGGCCGGCGCCGACGCACTACGAGATCGCCGCCCGCATCGGCTCGCACCGAGAAGCCGTGACCCGCGAGTTCAATCGCCTGGAAGCGGACGGCATCGTCGAGGTCCGGCGCCGGCAATTGCGGATCATCGACATCAAGCGGCTGCAGGAAGGCGAGGAGTAGCGATCGAAGGTGAAGGATCACCTCCCCCGTCACACGGGGGAGGCCGGGAGGGGGAGAGTCGCAACGAAGTCCCTGCGGAAGAAGAAGATCATGATCGTCTTCCAGGTGAGATCCCGACTGGAGCCTTCTCCCTCCCTGCTTCCCCCGTATGACGGGGGAGGTGAATCAGCACCTCGTTTGACGCCCTCTGCGAGCTGTGGTCGGAATGCCGGACGTCCAGCAGGGAGCGTCAAGTGACCGACAAGACCTACGGCTTCGAGACCCTGTCCGTGCACGCCGGCGCCGCCCCCGATCCGGCGACGGGCGCACGCGCGCTGCCGATCTATCAGACGACGGCGTATGTGTTCGAGGATGCCGATCAAGCCGCCGCCCTGTTCAACCTGCAGACCGTGGGCTTCATCTATTCCCGGCTGACCAATCCAACCAACGCCGCGCTGGAAGCGCGGCTGGCAACGCTGGAAGGCGGCCGCGGCTGCACCGTCGCCTCGTCGGGCCACGCCGCGCAGGTGCTGGCGCTGTTCCCGCTGATGGCGCCCGGCGCTGAGATCGTCGCCTCCTCGCGCCTCTATGGCGGCTCGCTGCAGCAGATGCGCAACACCTATCCGAAGTTCGGCTGGACGGCGAAGATCGTCGATGCCGACGATCCGGAGAATTTCAAGCGTGCCGTCACGCCAAACACGAAGGCCTTCTTCATCGAGAGCCTGGCCAACCCCGGCGGCGTCATCAGCGACATCGAAGCCATCGCCCGCATTGCCGAGGCGGCAGGCGTGCCGCTGCTGGTCGACAACACGCTGGCGACGCCCTGGCTCTGCAAGCCGATCGAGTACGGCGCCACCCTGATCGTCCATTCGACGACCAAGTTCCTGAGCGGCACCGGCACCTCGATGGGCGGCGCGGTCGTCGACTCAGGACAGTTCGACTGGGCCAAGAGCGGCAAGTTCCCCAGCCTCGCCGGTCCTGAGCCCGCCTACCACGGGCTCAATTTCTTCGAGAGCTTTGGCGACATGGCCTACACCTTCCACAGCCACGCCGTCGGCCTGCGCGACCTCGGTCCCAGCCAGGCGCCGTTCAACGCCTGGCTCACCATGCTGGGCATCGAAACCCTGGGGCTGCGCATGGAGCGCCACTGCGCCAACGCCCAGAAGGTCGCGGAATATCTCGCCAGGCATCCGGCGGTTGCCTGGGTCAACTACGCCGGACTGCCGGACAACAAGTATCACCAGCTCGCCAGGAAGTACCTGCCCAAGGGCGCAGGCTCGATCTTCACCTTCGGCGTCAAGGGCGGCTACGACGTCGGCATCAAGGTCGTCGACAGCGTCGAGCTGTTCTCCCACCTCGCCAACATCGGCGATGCCAAGAGCCTGATCATCCATCCCGCCTCGACCACCCACCGCCAGCTCTCCGACGAGCAGCGGGTTGCCGCCGGCGCCGGCCCCGACGTGCTTCGCCTGTCGATAGGCATCGAAACGGTCGACGACATCATCGCCGATCTGGAGCAAGCTCTGAAGAAAGCGACGTCCTGATGCTGAGCAAAGCCGACAATGAGCTCCTGACGCATAGCGGTCCCGGCACGCCGACGGGCGACCTGCTGCGCCGCTTCTGGATGCCGGCGCTGCTGAGCGAAGAGCTGCCCGAGCGCGATGGGCCGCCCCTGAAGATCAAGATCCTCGGTGAGGACCTGCTGGCATTCAGGGCGACGGACGGCCGTGTCGGCATCGTCGAGCCTCACTGCCCGCACCGCGGCGCCAACCTCTATTACGGCCGCAACGAGGAATGCGGCATTCGTTGCGCCTTCCATGGCTGGAAGTTCGACGTCGACGGCAACTGCGTCGACCTGCCGACCTCGCCACCGGAATCGTCTTACAAGGACTCCATCAAGCTGCTGTCGTATCCGACGCGCGAATGGGCCGACATGGTGTGGGTCTACATGGGCCCGCGCGAGCACGTGCCCGACCTGCCGCAGCTCGAGATGGGGTTGCTGCCGGCCTCCAGCCGCTACGTCACCAAGAAGTGGCAGGACTGCAACTGGATACAGAGCGTCGAGGGTGCGCTCGATACCGCACACTTCTCCTTCCTGCACGCCGTGCTCGCCAAGGATGACGCCACGGCGCGCGCCGCGCTGGCCAAGGCGGCGATCGCCGACCAGTCGACGCCTGACGATCGCATCCGCTGGATCCACAACGATCCGCGCCCGAGGTTCACCATCCTCGGTCACGACGCCGGCCTGCTGATCGGAGCTGCCCGCAAGACCGACGGCGCGGACCTCTACTGGCGCATCTCGCAGTTCCTGATGCCCAACCACGCCTACACGCCGACCGCCTTTCCGGGCGAGATCTACTATGGCCAATGCTGGGTGCCGGTCGACGATCGGTCGTGCTGGATCTACACCTACTGCTGGCAACCCGATCGGCCGTTCAGCAACGCCGAGCGCGCCAAGTTCGACGGCGGCTTCAACGTGCACGCCGAAGTCGACGGCGACTACATGCCGCTGCGCAACCTGCGCAACGACTACCTGATCGACCGCAAAGTGCAGAAGCACACGACCTTCACCGGCATCGAGGGCGTGAGCGAGCAGGACGCCGCCATCCAGGACAGCATGGGGCCCATCCAGGACCGCACCCGGGAGCATCTCGGCCCGACCGACGTCGGCGTCGTCGAGTTCCGCAAGCTGCTGATGGGCGGCGCCCGGTCGCTCCAGGCGGGAATCGAGCCCAGGGCAGCCGCCTCTGCCGCCCGCTATGCCGTACGGGCTGGCGGCGCGGTCGCGGCACCGGCAAAGAACCTCGAAACCGTCATGACCGAGCGCTTCGGCCACGCGCGCGGTTACATCGGCCAGCAATACGGGTTGGGCGACTGATGCTGAGCAAGACCGACAACGAATTCCTGACCCGGAGCGGCCCAGGCACGCCGATGGGCGACCTGTTGCGCCGCTTCTGGATGCCCGCCCTCCTCTCCGAGGAACTGCCCGAGCGCGATGGGCCGCCCAAGAAGATCAAAATCCTGGGCGAGGATCTGCTGGCCTTCCGCGCCACCGACGGCCGCGTCGGCATCGTCGAGCCTCACTGCCCGCACCGCGGCGCCAACCTCTATTACGGCCGCAACGAGGAATGCGGCATTCGTTGCGCCTTCCATGGCTGGAAGTTCGACGTCGACGGCAACTGCGTCGACCTGCCGACCTCGCCACCGGAATCGTCTTACAAGGACTCCATCAAGCTGCTGTCGTATCCGACGCGCGAATGGGCCGACATGGTGTGGGTCTACATGGGCCCGCGCGAGCACGTGCCCGAGCTGCCGCAACTCGAACTGGGCCTGGTGCCGGCGGGCAGCCGCTACGTCTCCAAGAAGTGGCAGGATTGCAATTGGGTGCAAAGCCTCGAGGGCGCGATCGACACCGCCCATTTCTCCTTCCTGCACAAGGTGCCGGCGCAGGACGAGAGGACCAAGCTCGAGATCTTCCGCAGCACCTCGGCAATCGGCGCCGGCCAGGAACTGGCGGATCGCATCCGCTGGGTAATGGACGACCCGAGGCCGAAGTTCGCGATCGCGGGCCACGACACCGGGCTGGTCATCGGCGCGGCGCGCAAGACCGACTCGGCCGACAAGTACTGGCGCATCTCCCAGTTCCTGATGCCCAACCATGCGCTGGTCCCGGTCGCCTTCCCGGGCGACGTCTATCACGGCCAGTGCTGGGTACCGGTCGACGACGTCCACTGCTGGATCTACACCTACAGCTGGCTGCCTGACCGGCCGTTCACCAATTCTGAGCGCGAGAAGTACGCCCAGGGGCTGAGCCTGCACGCCGAGGTCGATTCGAACTACGTGCCCGTGCGCAACATTCGCAATGACTACATGCTCGACCGCGCGAAGCAGAAGACGGAGAGCTTCACCGGCATCGTGGGCGTGAGCGAGCAGGATGCCGCCATCCAGGACAGCCAGGGTCCGATCCAGGACCGCACCCGGGAGCATCTTGGACCGACCGACATCGGCATCGTCGAGTTCCGCAAGCTCGTGATGGGCGCTGCGCGCGCCCTGCAGCAGGGCGGTGAGCCGAAATCGACACAGGCCGCGAAGAAATATGCCGTCCGCTCCGGAGGCTGGATCGCCGATCCGGGCAAGGATCTCATTGCAGTCATGACCGAGCGTTTCGGTCATCGGCACGGCTATGTCGGAAACGAGTACGGGCTGGGAGAATAGTTAGACCGGCTGCACCCTCTGCTCTATCGTTCCCGCGAAAATTCGAGACCCTGGGAGACTTCACAGTGACCGTCAAAATCTATGGACCCACAGCTTCCCGCGCGGCGCGCGCGCTGTGGATCGTGCACGAGCTCGGTATCCCGTTCGAGCACGTCGCGATGGAGATGAAGGATCTCAAGAACGCCGACTACCTGAAGATCAATCCCAACGGCAAGGTGCCGGCCCTGGTCGACGGCGATTTCAAGCTGTTCGAATCGATGGCGATCAACCTCTACCTCGCCGCCAAGCACGGCAAGGATGGCTTCTTCCCGGCCAGCCTCGAGGACCAGGCGGTCTGCCATCAATGGAGCTTCTGGGGCATGACCGAGGTCGAGAAGCCGTTGCTCACCATCCTGATCGACATGTTCATGACGGCGCCCGACAAGCGCAAGCCCGAGGCCGTCGCCGAGGCGCAGAAGGCGCTGCCCAAGCCGTTCAACGTCCTGAACGGCGCGCTGCAGGACCGCGAATATCTCCTGGGTTCGAAGTTCACCGTCGCCGACCTGAACCTGGCGTCGATCTGCAGCTGGGCCAAGCCGATCAAGTTCGATTTCGGTCCCTTCCCCAAGGCCGGCGCCTGGCTCGACCGCTGCCTGTCGCGCCCCGCCTACAAGGCCGCGCGCTCGGCGAAGTAGCTCATGCGGAGCGCGGACCTGGAGGTCCACGCTCCAATGAGTCTACTCGGCGGGCGCCGGCTGAGGCGCCACGGCGCCCGCGGCGTGGGCGCGTTCGCCGGATGGCAGCAGCAGCGCCACAAGCGTGATCGCGGCAGCGACGCCCGTGAGGCCGAGGAACAGCAGCTCCAGGCTGCCGGTGGTCTCGCGCACCCAGGCGATCAGCATGATGGCGATCGGGCTGGCCCCCAGGGCGACCACGAACTTCGCGCCGAAGCCCAGCCCATGGTAACGGCTGGGCGTGTAGCGTGCGATCAGGATGTTCTCGATCGGCCCCGAGGCCGAGCTCAGCACCGCCGAGGCGATGGCGCCGAGCAGTGCCACGTAGCCGTTGCCCATGGCCAGCGCCAGCATTGCCGGCACCTGCAGCACCGAGGCGATGACGTAGGTCGTCTTCAGCGGATAGCGATCGATGATGGTGCGGCCCATGGCGTACTGGGCGATGCCGGAGACGACATAGATCATCGAGGTCGCGAGCCCGACCCACAGCACGACCTGTGTCGCCATGCCCCACGATGCCAGGAGCGCGCGCAGGCTCGCGATCTCGTCGGCGAGCCGCGTCTCGAAGACCAGGGCGGCGCCGAACATCACGGCCGCCCAGACGACGCCCTCGAGCGCCATGGTGACGGAGAGCACGGAGAAGACGCGCCAGAACTCGCGCTTGCCGGTCTGCACGCCGGCCGTTGCGGGCATCGGCCGGTCGCCGACCTTGCCCCGCCGGATCTGCCAGACGAGCACGGCGCCGACCGCGACGCAGACGATGCCCGGCACGATGAAGGCTGCGCGCCACGAGGCAAACGTGATCAGCACGCCCGGGACGATGCCGTAGAGCGCCAACCCGGCGCTGCCCCACAGCCCGTTCACACCCATGGCGTGGCCCTGCTCCTTGGCCGTGCGGATGATCCAGCCGATGCCGACTGAGTGGTAGATCGCGCCGAACATGCCGAGACCGCACAGCGCCAGCATCAGGGCGAAGGTATCGCCCTTGGCGACCAGGCCGCAGCCGATCGACGACAGGCCCATGCCGAAGAACATCACCACTCATCAGCGGCGCGCCGAAGCGATCCGATGCCCAGCCTGCCGGCAGGGACATCACGCCGAGCAGGATGGCGGACGGCGCATAGAGCTCGAGCAGGCGCTCGGCCGGCAGGTCCCAGGAGACGGCCAGGGTCAGCACGATGACGGCATAAAAGGCCGTCATCATGTGCATCAGGGCGTGGCCGATCGAGGAAAAGACCAGCACCCGCCTGCCCATGTTCACCAACGGGGCAACCGGCTGTTCGGACGTAACTTTCATGGCGCCTGTATCGGGCCCGCAGAGGCCCCGTGCAAGCCGGCTTGCGGCATCGCTGCCATTCGCGCTAAAGCCCCCTTGCCGCGGGAGCCCTGCGGCACCGGTCGGGGCGTAGCGCAGCCTGGTAGCGCATCAGTCTGGGGGACTGGGGGTCGCAGGTTCAAATCCTGTCGCCCCGACCAATTTCCTCCCCACCCTTCGATGACGTCGCCATGAACACCCGGCGTGCGCTGGCTTTCATCTTCTGCACGGTGACGCTCGACTGCCTGGCGCTGGGGATCATGCTCCCCGTCCTGCCGACCATCGTGCTCGGCTTCATGCACGGCAACACCGCCGGGGCAGCCGAGGTGTTCGGCGTTTTCGCCACGACCTGGGGGCTGATGCAGTTCGTCTGCTCGCCTCTCCTGGGCGCGCTGTCGGATCGCTACGGCCGCCGGCCCGTCATCCTGATCTCCTGCCTGGGCATGGGACTCGACTACGTCTTCATGGCGATTGCGCCCTCGCTCACGCTCCTGCTGGTGGGCCGCATCATCTCCGGCATCACCGCTGCTACGATCGCCACGTCCTTTGCCTATATCGCTGACGTCACCAAGCCCGACGAGCGCGCCAAGTCGTTCGGCATCGTCGGCATGGCCTTTGGCCTCGGCTTCGTCCTGGGACCGGCGATCGGCGGCCTTTTGGGCGGCTTCGATCCGCGCCTGCCGTTCTGGGTGTCGGCCGCGGCCTGCCTGATCAACGCCGCTTTCGGCTGGTTCGTGCTGCCCGAATCGCTGCCGCCGGAGCGCCGCATGGCGTTCGCCTGGAAGCGCGCCAATCCCGTGGGCTCGCTGAAACTCCTGATGTCGCATCGCCAGCTCATCGGGCTCGCGGCCATCGACTTCATCGTCAACGTCGCCCATCAGGTGCTGCCGTCGATCTTCGTGCTCTATGCCGGCTATCGCTATGGCTGGAACGAGACGACGGTCGGTCTCACGCTTGCCTTCGTCGGGGTCACCACCGGCATCGTCTCCGGATTTGTCGTCGGCCCCACCGTCAAATTGTTGGGAACGAGGCGCGCCCTGCTGGTCGGTCTGTCGTTCGGTTGTCTCGGCATGGTGATCTATGGCCTGGCGCCGACCGGCCCATGGTTCTGGGTCGGCGTCCCGGTGTTGTCGCTGTGGGGCCTGGTCGGCCCGGCGATCCTCGACCTGATGAGCCGGCGGGTGAGCGAATCCGAACAGGGGCAGCTGCAAGGCGCCAACAGTTCCGCGCGCAGCATCACCGGCCTGATCGGACCGGCGATCTTCACCACGACCTTCGCCTGGTTGCTGGGCTGGCTTCCCGGTGCGCCCTTCCTGCTCGCCGCGCTGCTGTTGCTCCTGGCGGCCGCCATCACCTGGTTCGTCGCCCCATCAAGCGCCGCCGCAATGGCGGGCGAGCCCGCCCGATGAGCAACAAGCGCACACTCGCCTTCATCTTCTGCACCGCGACTCTCGACATCCTGGCATTGGCAATCGTTGTCCAGGTTCTGCCGCTGCTGCTGCTGGGGTTCGCGTCGGGTGACGCGGCCAGCGCGGCAGAAATGCTGGCGCTGTTCGCCTTCCTCTGGGGCTCGATGCAGTTCCTCTGCTCGCCTCTCCTTGGAGCGTTGTCGGACCGCTTCGGCCGGCGGCCGGTGATCCTCATTTCCTGCCTGGGGCTATCGTTGGACCATGTGCTCATGGCAGTCGCGCCGACCATCGAACTGCTGCTCGTCGGCCGCATGATCTCGGGCATCACGTCGGCAACCGTCGCCACCGCCCGCGCCTACGTCGCCGACGTCTCGTCCCCTGAGCAGCGCGCCCAGGCGTTCGGCGTCATCGGCATGAGTTTCGGCATCGGCTTCGTCCTGGGCCCGGCGATCGGCGGCTTCCTGGCTGAGATCGATCCTCGCCTGCCGTTCTGGGCGTCGGCCGCAGCCTCGCTCGCGAACGCGCTCTTCGGCTGGTTCGTGCTCCCCGAATCACTGCCGCCAGCCAAGCGCATGCCCTTCACCTGGAAGCGTGCCAACCCCCTGGGGTCCCTCGTCCTCCTGCTGTCGCATCGCGAGCTGCCGCGGCCGGCGACGATCCATGTCTTCATCACCCTGGTCCAGCAGGTGCTGCCGGCGGCCTTCGTGCTCTACACCGCCCATCGCTACGGCTGGAACGAGAAGATGATCGGCATCACGCTCGTGGCCCTGGGCCTGTGCAGCGCGGCGGTGCAGGGCCTGCTCGTCGGTCCCATCGTGCGCTGGCTCGGACCGCGCCGCGCGTTGATCTTCGGGCTGCTGTCGGGCAGCGCCGGCATGGCGATCTACGCGCTCGCGCCGAGCGGCCCCTGGTTCTGGCTGGGCGTGCCGGCGGCGGCGCTATGGAGCCTGTCGAGCCCGTCCCTGCAGCACCTGATGACCGGCCGGGTCAGCGCCTCCGAGCAGGGCCAGCTGCAGGGTGCCAACAACTCCCTGCGCAGCCTCTCGGTCATGGTGGGGCCCGCCATCTTCGGCGGGCTGTTCGCCTGGTTCGTCGAGCCCTTGCCGGCCGCACCTTTCTTTGCTGCCTCCTTGCTGCTGCTCATCGCAGCGACAGTCGCCTGGCTCGTCATACCGCCGCCGGAGCGAGTTCCATAGACGCGCAGGACCGGCACATGCCATCCTGTCACAAAAGCGTAATAAAGGAGGACGCATGAGGACGGCGACGGCGGGCATTGCATCATTTCTGGCCCTCGGGGCACTGGCATTCGCGACACCTGCCTCGGCACAGGGCGTGCTGAACGTCTACTGCTCGGTCCAGGTCGAATGGTGCACGCTGATCGCCAACGAATTCCAGAAGGCCAGCGGCATCAAGGTGTCGATGACCCAGAAAGGCTCCGGCGAGACCATCGCCCAGCTCAAGGCGGAGGCGCAGAACCCCAAGGGTGACGTCTGGTTCGGCGGCACCGGCGATCCGCACCTGCAGGCGGCCGAAGAAGGCCTGACCGAGGTCTACAAGTCGCCCAAGATGGGCGAGCTGCACCCGTGGGCCGTCAAGCAGAACACCGATTCCGGCGGCAAGACCGTCGGCATCTATGCCGGTGCGCTGGGCTTCGGCTTCAACACCGAGCTTCTGGCCAAGAAGAACGCGAAGGCGCCGGCCTGCTGGGCCGATCTGCTGAAGCCCGAGTTCAAGGGCGAGATCCAGATGGCCAACCCCAACTCATCGGGCACGGCCTACGTAGCGATCGCCACGCTGGTGCAGCTTATGGGCGAGGAAAAGGCGTTCGAGTACCTGAAGAAGATGCACGCCAACATCAATGCCTACACCCGCTCGGGCACGGCGCCGATGAAGGCGGTGGCGCGTGGCGAGACCATGGTATCGATCAGCTTCGTGCATGACGGCGTCACCGAGGCGCTGGCCGGCTTCCCGGTGAAGACCGCGACCCCCTGCGAGGGCACGGGCTACGAGATCGGCTCGATGAGCATCGTCAAAGGCGCGCGCAACATGGCCAATGCCAAGAAATTCTACGACTGGGCGCTGACGCCCGAGGCGCAGAATCTCGAGGCGCAGGCCAAGCAGTTCCAGGTGCCGTCCAACAAGGCGACACCGCTGCCGCCCGAGGCGCCCAAGTTCGCCGACATGAAGCTGATCGATTACGACCAGGCCAAATACGGCAAATCGGCCGAGCGCAAGCGCCTGATCGCGCGATGGGACAACGAAGTGGGCGCGCTGCCGAAGCCGTAGGATGCCTATCTTGCCGGAGCGCGGATGAGGATGCCGCGAGTTCCCCTGGCGTGGTCGGCCGCGGGCCTGCTCGCGGCCGTAGCGCTGCCTTGGTACGCACTGCAGGAAGGCCTGGATTCCGGCGTCTGGCTGACCGGACTGTGGGCATCGGAAGACTACGCTTCGGGCCTCGGTCAGCTCATCGCGCACGGCAGGTGGTGGCTGGCGCCCGTGCTGCTGGCGCTCGCCGCCAGCCTCGTGGTCTCGCTGCTGCCGCTTGAGCGCGAGCGGCGGGGCTCCCTCCTCCTGCTGGCGAGCGGCATCGGCCTCGTGCTGTTCGTCGCCCAGGCGCTCGGTATCGGCCTGCGTGGCTGGACGGCGGACTGGCTCAACGTCCTGTTGGGCGAGCTGGAGGCACGCCAGGTCGGCATCGGCGCCGGCGGTGCGCTGGTGTTCATCGCTTTGCTGTCATTGCTGTCGATCGGGCTGGCGCTGCGCGGCAGCTTCGGCGGCGATGCCTTCGTCGCCGGCGCCGTCACGACGGTCGGCGCCTCGATCGTGCTGTTCACCGCCTGGCCGATCCTGCGCATCCTGCTGCAAGCCTTCCAGGACGGCGACGGCGCCTTCATGCCGGCCCTGGTGATCGACCGGTTGGCGGCCGAGAAGATCTGGAGCCTGCGCTGTCTCACCGGCGGCGGCCGCTGCGGCGTCGCGTGGAACACGCTGTTCCTGGCGCTGGGCTGCGGTGCGGGCACGACGGCGCTGGGGCTCGCCTTCGCGCTGATCGTCACGCGCACCTCGTTCGCCTACAAGAAGACGCTGCGCGTGCTCACCGTGCTGCCGATCATCACGCCGCCCTTCGTCATCGGCCTGGCGCTCATTCTCGTGTTCGGCCGGTCCGGCCTGGTCAACCAGTTCCTCGAATGGTCGATGGGCGTGCCGTCGACGCGCTGGATCTACGGCTTCCAGGGCGTGTTCCTGGCCCAGCTCCTCGCCTTCACGCCGGTCGCCTTCCTGGTGCTGATCGGCGTCGTCGAAGGCGTAAGCCCCACCCTCGAGGAAGCCTCGCAGACCTTGCGCGCCGACCGCTGGGCCACCTTCTCGACCGTGTCGCTGCCGCTGATGCGGCCGGGCCTCGCCAACGCCTTCCTGGTGGGCTTCATCGAGAGCATCGCCGATTTCGGAAACCCCATTGTGCTGGGCGGCGATTACGGCGTGCTGTCGACCGAGATCTACTTCGCCGTGGTCGGCGCGCAGCTCGACTATGGTCGCGCCGCTGCCCTGGCGCTGCTGCTGCTGGTTTTTGCGCTTGGCGCCTTCTTCCTGCAGCGCCACGTGGTCGGCACCCGCTCCTACGCCACCATCTCGGGCAAGGGCGATTCCGGTCTGCCGACGCCCCTGCCCGATCGGGCGCGACGGGCGGCGCAATGGATCGCGCTCCCATGGGCCGGCATCACCCTCCTGCTTTACGGCTTCGCCTTCGTTGGCGGCCTGGTGAAGGTGTGGGGCCGCGACTACACGCCGACGCTCGATCACTACGCCAAGGCCTTCGCCATCGAACGATCGGCCGACGGGCTGATCTGGTCGGGCGCGGCGTGGAACTCGTTCTGGACGACGGTGAAGCTCGCCGCCATCGCAGCACCTTTGACCGCCGCCCTCGGCCTGCTGGCGGCCTGGCTGCTGGTGCGCCAGCGCTTCGCCGGACGCGCCACGCTGGAATTCGCCACCATGCTCTCCTTCGCCGTGCCGGGTACGGTGATCGGCGTGGCCTACGTTTTCGCCTTCAACGTGCCGCCGATCGAGATCACGGGCACGGCGATGATCATCGTGCTCTGCTTCATCTTCCGGAACATGCCGGTCGGCGTGCGCGCCGGCATGGCGGCGATGAGCCAGATCGACCGCAGCCTGGACGAGGCCTCGCTCACCCTGCGCGGCCGCGCCCCGCAGACCCTGATCTATGTGGTGCTGCCGCTGCTGAGGCCCGCCATCGTCGGCGCCCTGGTCTACGGCTTCGTGCGCGCCGTGACCACGGTGAGCGCGGTGGTCTTTCTGGTCACCGCCGAGTACGAGCTCGCCACGACCTACATCATCCTGCGCGTCATCAACGGCGATTACGGGCTCGCCATCGCCTACAGCTGCGCCCTGATCGTGCTGATGCTGGCGGTGATCCTGCTGATCCAGTTCCTGGTCGGCGAACGTCGGTTGGGCCGGCGCGCGCCGCAGATCCAGGGAGGCCGCGCATGAGCGTCGAGTTCCGCGACGTCGTGAAACGCTACGGCACGGCGACGGCCGTCGCGGGCATCAGCTTCACCGTCGAGGCCGGCACGCTGGTTACTCTTCTCGGTCCTTCTGGCTGTGGCAAGACCACGACACTCCGCATGATCGCGGGCCTCGAACTGCCGAGCGAAGGCCGCATCCTGATCGCCGGCCGCGACGTCACCAACTTGAGCGCCACCCAGCGCGACGTCAGCATGGTTTTCCAGTCCTACGCCCTCTTCCCGCACATGAGCGTGCTGGAGAACGTCTGCTACGGCCTGCGCCGCTCGGGGATGGCCAAGGCCGCGGCGGACGCCCGCGCCCGCGAGGGCCTGAAGCAGGTCGGGCTGGCAGGTTTCGAGGAGCGCCAGCCTTCGGAGCTTTCGGGCGGCCAGCAACAGCGCGTCGCCGTGGCGCGCGCCCTTGTGCTGAAACCCTCGGTGCTGCTGTTCGACGAGCCGCTCAGCAACCTCGACGCCCGCCTGCGCCGGCAGATGCGCGAGGAGATCCGCGAGCTGCAGCAGAGGCTGGGGCTCACCGTGGTCTACGTTACCCACGACCAGCAGGAGGCGATGGCGGTGTCGGACCGCATCATCGTCATGAATGCCGGCCGCATCGAGCAGCAGGGCGGGCCGCGCGACCTCTACGAGCGGCCGGCCACGCCCTTCCTGGCCCGCTTCATGGGCGAATCGAACCCCGCGCGCGGCGACGTCCGCCGGCTGGCTCCCGGCAAGGTGAGCGTGCGGCTGGGCGAGGCCGAGATCGAGATCGCCGACACCCACGCCGCCGACGGCGAGGCCACGGTCGCGGTGCGTCCGGAGGCAATCACGGTCGAGCCGGCGCCCGGGCCGAGCGGTGCCCTCTCAGGCAAGATCGCCAAGGCGAGCTATCTCGGCACTCACATGGAGTATTCCATCGACACCGCGGCCGGCACCCTGTTCGCCACCTGCCCCCGGGTCGAGCGGCCGCTCAGCGCGGGCACGGCCGTCGCCCTCACGCTCGCGCCGCGCGGCGTGATCATCGTTGGGCAATGACCATCTCGGCAATTTTGCCACCATCGAGCCGATACAGGCGATCCTGCGGATGCGAACGGGCGAGGGTCTCCGCCGGCGACAGCGACGCGTAGGCGCCCTGGATGGCACGGCTCATCATTTCGTGCGTGACGGCCACGGTCAGCGGCGCCGTGCAGCCGGCGAGCCAGCGCCGGGCACGTTCGCTGGCAAGCGCATAGCTCTCTCCGCCGTCGACCACATAGTGCCACTTGTCCGCCTCGCGGGCCTGGCGGGCGCCGGGGAAGCGATCATCGATCTCGGTGTAGGTCAGGCCTTCCCAGGCTCCCAGGGCGTGCTCCATCAGCAGCGGCGAGGAGCGGATGTCGCGGTCGCCGATGTGCAGTTCAACGGCAACAAGCTCGGCGGTTGCCCGCGCCCGCCCGAGCGGGCTGGTCTCGAGAACGACGTCGAGCTCTTCGGGCAGGATCCTCTGCAGGAAGCGGCCGGCTGCACGCGCTTGTTCAACGCCTTTAGCCGTCAGCGGCGAATCGAGCTGGCCCTGCTGGCGGCCGGCCTGGTTCCAGACCGTCTCGCCGTGACGAACGAGGTAGATCAGGACGTGGCGAGCCGGCGGCCGATGTCGGTCAGCTTGCAGACGAGCCAATCCGGCTTCAGCGGATTGCTGAACCACGGCTCGGCCCAGCCGCGGTCGAGGCAACGGCGGACAATGGCCGTCGCGACAGCCTGACCGTCGAGGTCGAACAGCGGCAGCTTGCCACCCGCCTGGGCGAGGCCCCGGCGCAGGTAGAGCAACTCCGGAAGCGTCGGAAGATCGGCTTCCAGTTCGTTGTCATTCAACGCAAAGACGTCAAATGACCCCGCTTCATGGCGGGTAATCGTGCAATCAGCAAACACGGCGGCGTCCCCCTTTGACGATGCCGGTTGATAGGCCCCTCATCGAACAGGATACGCGTGTTCGATAAAAACCAAAGCTAAATCAGGTGGTTGTCGCCGTTTCTTGGCACGTCCACCCGATCTGGTAGTTACTCGAAGGCCGGTCGCAAAGTCTTGACCGTCGCCCCCCGGCGACGATCCTGACAGTGGCTAGTTGCTGGCCTTCAAGGTGGTGCGCAGCTGCGTGAGGGCCTGTTCGAGGTCCTCCAGCACCGATTCGATCTCGCGGCGCTTGTGCAGGTCGAGCACGGCTGCGCGCGGCGTCGTCGTCGACGGCTGCGGGCCGGTCCTGGGCAACGGCTGGCGGTTCGAGCCGGCAGCCATCGCCTCGGCGCGGGCCGACACGATACGCAGGCTCTCGAGCGCGCTCTCCGCAGCGATGTCGAGGCGTTGCGCCGGCAAGCGGCCACGCCCTTCCTTCAAGAGGCGCTGAACGCCCTTGATGGTGTAGCCGTCTTCATAGAGCAGCGTGCGGATGCGGCGCAGGAGGTCGACGTCCTCCGGCCGGTAATACCGCCGCCCGCCGCCGCGCTTGAGCGGACGGACCTGGCTGAACTTGCTTTCCCAGAACCGCAGCACGTGCTGCGGCACGTCGAGTTCGGTCGCGACTTCGCTGATAGTGCGAAACGCCTGCGCAGACTTTTCAACCCTTCGGTCTGCGGTCTGTAGCGATACGGCCATGTCTAGACCCCCACATTGCCCCAACTACCCCTTGGACTCGTCTGGCGCCCCATTGATCAGAGATTTCAGGACGTTCGACGCTCGAAAGACGAGTACCCGCCGCGGCAGGATTGGAACCTCCTGCCCCGTCTTCGGATTGCGACCCACGCGCTGGCCCTTGTCGCGGACCGTGAAGCTCCCGAAAGACGAGATCTTCACCGATTCGCCACGCGCCAATGCCTCAACGACCTCAGCGAGTATCGTCTCGACAAGATCGCTCGATTCATTGCGAGAGAGTCCCACTTCCTGGAACACCGACTCGCTCAGATCGGCACGCGTGATAGTCCGGCCTTCCATCCGGTACCCTTCCTTCCCCCAGTTAATCCATACTCTAAGGTTGGAAACCGGTCAATATCAGTAGGATAGAGCATGGCCTTGTAACGCCATATGTTCCCGTTCCGTTGCAAGGCCGCCAGCAACGGGTTTGTTTCAATTGTTGGCTGCTACCAGCGGACGAGCGAGGCGCCCCAAGCGAGGCCGCCGCCAATGCCTTCCAGCAACAGCAAATCCCCTTTCTTGATGCGGCCATCCTTCACCGCCGTATCGAGCGCCAGGGGGATCGAGGCGGCCGACGTGTTGGCATGTTTATCCACAGTCACCACAACGCGTTCGGGCGGCAGGCCAAGCTTGCGGCCGGTGCCGTCGATGATGCGCTTGTTGGCCTGGTGCGGCACCAGCCAGTCGATGTCCTTGGTCTGCAGCCCCGCCTTTTCGAGGACCTCGCCCACCACGGCCGCCATGTTGACCACGGCGTGCTTGAAAACTTCCTTGCCCTCCATGCGCAGGAAGCCGGTCGACTTGGTCGAGGACGGACCGCCATCGACGTAAAGGATGTCGTGCTGGCGGCCGTCGGAATGCAGCGCATTGGCGAGGATGCCGCGATCGGCCGAGGTGCCCTTGCCCTGCTCGGCCTTGAGCACGATGGCGCCGGCCCCGTCGCCGAACAGCACGCAGGTCCCGCGATCGTTCCAGTCGAGGATGCGCGAGAAGGTCTCGGCGCCGATCACCAGCGCGTTCGAGGCCATGCCGTTCTTGATCAGGCTGTCGGCCACCGAAACGCCGTAGACGAAGCCCGCGCACACCGCCTGAACGTCGAACGCGGCCCCCTTGGTCATGCCGAGGGCGGCCTGCACGCGCGTCGCAGTGGCGGGAAAGGTCTCGTCGGGGGTGGCGGTCGCCAGCACGATCAGGTCGAGGTCGGAGGCCTTCACGCCGGCATGGTCGAGGGCGCGCTGGGAAGCCTTGATGGCAAGGTGCGAGGTGAACTCGCCGTCCGCCGCGATATGACGCTGCTTGATGCCGGTACGTTGCTGGATCCACTCGTCGGACGTTTCGACTTTCTTCGCCAGCTCGTCGTTGGTGACGACCCTTTCCGGCAGGTAGGCGCCGCAACCCTGAACGACGGATCGTATCACTCGCCCCCTCCGCTTGCCTGCAGCGCCGGCGTCGTTGGCGACTCGGCGGTCGAGATCACCTGATGCAGCTTGCCCAGGCCCTCGACCAGCTTGTTCTTGTATTCGTAACGGACGAGATCGACCGCCACGCCAATGGCATAGGCGAAGCCCAGCGCGTCGGTGCCGCCATGGCTCTTCACGCACACGCCGTCCAGCCCCAGGAACACGCCGCCATTGTAGCGCCGCGGATCGACGCGCTTGCGCAGCTTCACCCAGGCGCCCGAGGCGAACAGGTAGCCGATCTTGGCGAAGGTCGAGGTCCGGAAGGCGTCACGCACGAATTGGGTATAGAGCTTGGCCGTGCCCTCGATCGCCTTCAGGGCGACGTTTCCCGTGAAACCGTCGGCCACGACCACGTCGATGTTGCCGGTGCCGATGTCGTTGCCCTCGACGAAGCCGTGGAAATCGATTGGTGCACCTTGGTGGCGCAGCCAGCCCGCCGCCTGGCGCAGTTCCTCATGGCCCTTGAGCTCCTCCGAGCCGACGTTCAGCAGCCCGACCTTGGGCTTGTCGAGGCCGAGCAGGACCTGGGCGAAGACGCTGCCCATGACCGCGAACTCGGCGAGGTTCTCAGCGTCGCATTCGAGGTTGGCGCCGAGATCGAGCATCACCGTCTCGCCGCGCGCCGTCGGTAGGAACGAGGCGAGCGCAGGCCGATGAGCCCCCTCCACCATGCGCATGGCAAACATCGAGATCGCCAGCAGTGCGCCGGTATTGCCAGCCGACACGACCGTGTCGGCGCGCCCTTGGGCGGCGGCCTCGACGGCCAGCCACATGCTCGACTTGCGGCGCCGGCGCAGCGCGAAGGAAGGCTTGTCCTCGGCCAGCACGGCATCCTCGGCCGGCACGATCTCGAGTACCTTGGCGAGACCCTTGCGCCTGTCGACCAGCGGCTTCAAGCGGGCCGGGTCACCGAACAACAGGAACGACGAACCGGGATAGCGCTCGCGCGCGATGTCGGCACCGTTCACGACGACCTCGGGGGCGTGATCGCCGCCCATGCCGTCGAGCGCCAGAACGATCTTGTCCGCGCTCACCGCAATGCTCCGCTAGTCGGGCGCCAGCCCATCGCCGGCAGCGTGCAGCCTACTTCTCGGCCGCTGCGCTGTCCGCCAGGACCGGCATGTCCTCGCGATAGTAGCCGCAGTGCGAGCACACCGTATGCGGGCGCTTCAGCTCACCGCAATTCTTGCACTCGAGATAGGCCATCGACGGCAGGCCATGATGGGCCCGGCGCATGTTGCGGCGAGACTTCGAAACCTTCTTCTTGGGAACGGCCATGACAATCTCCAACACGAGGCGGCCGACCGGCCTGGCCCCAAAAAAGCTGCGGCCGCGCTCGATCGGCGCGGCAGGCGGCACTCTCTAGCCAAAACGTCTCACCGCCGCAACAATTTAGCGGCCGCGGCGCGGTTTGTCTCTGAGCGCGGCCAGGCCGGCAAAAGGATGCCGGCGCTGCTCGGACTGCCCTTTTCGGCCGCCGTGGCGGGGCTTTGGCAGCACGTCTTCCAGCTTGGCGCCGGGCCGCCGCGGGTAGGGGTCGGCCGCCAGGGAAAGCTGTTCGGCAACGATTTCACCGACATCGAGCATATTCCCGGCAATCGGCTCGGGAGCATCGGCCTGGGCAGCCAAAACCGCTTCGCCGCTCTCGGGATCGCGGTCATCGGCCATGTCCGGTTTGAAGACGATGCGGAACGTGTCGTCTAGGTCCTGGGTCACCGGATCGAGGGTGAGCACGCAGGCCTGCACGATACGGCCGCGCAGCCGGCCTTGGACCACTATCTGGCCGCCGACCCGGCGGTCCACGGTGACCCGGGCGGAAAACGCCGGCAAGCCCAGGAAGCCAAAGCGCTTGGCCAGGGCTGCCCGTTCGCTGTCGCTGGGCGTGATCTCAAGAGCTGCTCCAGCCGGCCCCATGCGATCCAGGTCGACCATTCGTTCTATTTCTGATTTATTAACAGCAGCTTGTGACATTTTCCTGATCTACTTTGTTAACTCAAGGTGCATTGTCCTGGCCAGCCGCGCCGCATAGTCGCGGATATGGGCCTCCAGACGCTCGACCTCGGCGCCCTCGGGCGACCTACCGCCGTAGGCGTTGCGGCGCAAGACGTCGCTGAGCGGCGCCGGGCCGCCGGCCAGGGCCTCCCGGTAAGCCAGGGCCCGGCCGTGCAGTCCCTCGGCCATGATCTTGATGCGCCGTCCCACGCCCAGGTCCTGCACGCCGATCTCGCGCAGGGTGAGGTCGAGGTGGCGGAACATGGCGTCGAAAAAGGCCTGTGCCAAGGCCTCGCCGTCCGGCTCGCGGCGCAGGCGGTCGATCATCAGGGCGGCGTGCAGCGCCAGCGCGTCGAAGCGACCGTCCAGCGTGTCGGGAATGCCGCAGGCTTCGAACAGCACGGGCTCACGCGCCTGCTCGGCCGTGCGCGCATAGAGGGCGGCGGCAAACGCCTCATGGGGGTTCTTTCGCTTGAACACCGAGTTGCTCCCGTACCGTCGGTTGACCCGACGCGGCCATCACGACATCTTGCGGTCCCTCTTTCCGACGAACCCAAGAAGCCGTCCATGCGTCGCACCGTCCCGCTCGTCCTCGCCGCTGCCCTGCTGACGGCCGCCTGTGATCCATACGGCGACATCAGGGGCTTCGCACCGGCGCCCGGTACCGTCGACAAGCTCGAGGTCGGCAGCCAGAGCCGCGAGGACGTGGTGCGCCTGGTCGGCTCGCCGTCGTCCGTCGGAACCTTCAATCCCAACGTCTGGTACTACATCACCCAGAAGCAGGAGAACTGGGGGCCGTCGCGGCCGTGGATCGCCGAACAGGACGTGATCCAGATCACCTTCAACGAGCAGGGCCGCGTCGCCAACATCAAGTACTACGACCTCAAGGACGCGCAGAACATCACCATGGTCTCGCGCATCACGCCGACCTCGGGCAAGGAGCTGACGGTGCTGGAGCAGATCTTGGGCAACGTCGGCAAGTTCAGCGGCCCGCGGCAGACCGGCAATCCTGGCGCGCCGACCGGCGGCGGCCCCTGATCGGATCGACGAGGCAGAGACAAAAGAAAAAGCCCCGGTCCTGCGACCGGGGCTTTCTTTTTAGAACCTGATGTCGGCTCAGTGCGCGAGCACAGCGAGCAGCAGCAGGGCCACGATGTTGGTGATCTTGATCATCGGGTTCACGGCGGGGCCTGCCGTGTCCTTGTACGGATCGCCGACGGTGTCGCCGGTGACGGCGGCCTTGTGGGCGTCAGAGCCCTTGCCGCCGAAGTGACCCTCTTCGATGTACTTCTTGGCGTTGTCCCAGGCACCGCCGCCCGCCGTCATCGAGATGGCGACGAAGATGCCAGTGACGATGACGCCGAGCAGCATGGCGCCGACCGCGGCGAAGGCGTCGGCCTTGCCGGCGATCGCCGCGATGACGAAGTAGAGCACGATCGGCGACAGTACCGGCAGCAGCGAGGGGATCATCATCTCCTTGATCGCCGCCTTGGTCAGCATGTCGACGGCGCGGGCGTAGTCCGGCTTCTCCGTCCCCGCCATGATGCCGGGCTTCTCCTTGAACTGGCGGCGAACCTCCTCGACCACCGCCTGCGCGGCACGGCCGACGGCCAGCATCGACATGCCGCCGAACAGGTACGGCAAGCCGCCGCCGATCAGCAGGCCGACGACGACGTACGGGTTCTCGAGCGAGAAGCTGATCGCCTTCACGCCGAGCTTGCCTTGGGCGATGAAGTACGCGAGGTCCGACGTGTAAGCTGCGAACAGCACGAGAGCGCCGAGGCCGGCCGAAGCGATGGCATAGCCCTTGGTGACGGCCTTGGTGGTGTTGCCGACGGCGTCGAGCGCGTCGGTGTTCTTGCGCACTTCCTTGGGCAGGCCCGCCATTTCGGCGATGCCGCCGGCGTTGTCGGTGACGGGACCGTAGGCGTCGAGCGCCACCACCATGCCGGCGAGCGCCAGCATGGCGGTCGTGGCGATGGCGATGCCGAACAGGCCGGCCAGCACGTAGCAGATCACGATGCCGGCGCAGATCAGCAGCGCCGGCAGGGCCGTGGCTTCCATCGACATCGCGAGGCCCGCGATGACGTTGGTGCCGTGGCCGGTGACCGAGGCCTGGGCCACCGCCTTGACCGGACGGTAGTCGGTGCCGGTGTAGTACTCGGTGATCCACACGATCAGGCCGGTGATGGCGAGGCCGACCAGCGAGCACCAGAACAGCGTCATGCCGGTGAACTGGCGGTCGCCGACCTTGAGCACGGTGGCGTTGCCGACCACCCAGTCAGTGACGAACCAGATGGCCGGGATCGACAGCACGGCGGCTGCGATCACGCCCTTGTACATCGCCCACATGATGCCGCCGTCGGAGCCGAGGCGGACGAAGAAGGTGCCGATGATCGAGGTGATGATGCAGGCGCCGCCGATGGCCAGCGGATAAACCATCAGCTTGTAGACCAGCGCCGGATCGGCCGCGAAGAAGATCGAGGCCAGCACCATCGTGGCGACGGTGGTCACCGCATAGGTCTCGAACAGGTCGGCGGCCATGCCGGCGCAGTCGCCGACATTATCGCCGACGTTGTCGGCGATGGTGGCCGGGTTGCGAGGGTCATCTTCCGGGATGCCGGCTTCGACCTTGCCGACCATGTCACCGCCGACGTCCGCACCCTTGGTGAAGATGCCGCCGCCGAGACGGGCGAAGATCGAGATCAGCGAGGCGCCGAAGCCCAGGGCCACCAGCGCATCGATCATCTCGCGGCTGCCGGGGGCCACGCCCATCCTCATGAGGACGGCGAAGTAGCCGACGACGCCCAGCAGGGCGAGACCCGCCACCAGCATGCCGGTGACCGCGCCCGCCTTGAAGGCGAGGTCGAGGCCCTGCCCCAGGCTCTTCTGCGCCGCCACGGCGGTCCGTACGTTGGCGCGCACCGACACATTCATGCCGATGAAGCCGGTCGCACCCGACAGCACCGCGCCGATCAGGAAGCCGACGGCGGCATGCTTGCCGAGCAGAATGAAGAGGATCACCAGGACGACGACGCCGACGATGGCGATGGTCGTGTACTGGCGGCGCAGGTAGGCGCTGGCGCCCTCTTGGATCGCTTGCGCGATCTCTTGCATGCGCGCAGTGCCGGAGTCGGCGGCCATGACCCGCGATGCGGTCACCACGCCGTAGAGCACGGCGATGATACCGCAGGCGACGACGGCCCAGATAACGGTAGACATAGTTGGCTAACCTATTGTTTTTGACGGCATTTCCAGCCTGGCGCGTGCCGAAGTTTCAGGATCTCCCCCGGCGCGAGGCGGGCGGAAAATGGCAGAACGCCACAATCCGCGCAACCCGTAGCGGGGAAAAGCCCCGCTGCCTCAAGGGCTTGGCTTCAGACCCGCGCGGGATGGCGCAGGCGGAAAATGCCGATGACCAGGAAGGCGATCAGCACCAGGGCCAGGGCGAAATAGTTGAGGACCGCCCAGCCCTGCACTTCCAGCACGACCGAGGCCATCAGGCTCGCCGTCGCCGTCGTGCCGAACACCATGAAGTCGTTGAAGGCCTGCGACTTGCCGCGCTCGGCCTGGCGATAGGTGGTGGTGAGCAAGGTCGTGGCGCCGACGAACATGAAGTTCCAGCCGACGCCGTTCAGGCCGAGCGCGGCACGGAAGTGCCACTCGGTGACGCCGGTCAGGGCGACGACGACGCCCAGCACCAGGAGCGCGATGCCGACCATCATCATGTTGAACACGCCGAAGCGGGCGATCAGGTTGCCGGTGAAGAACGCGGGCAGAAACATGCCCATGACGTGGACGAAGATGGTGACCGGCGCCTCGGTGGCCTTGAGGCCGCACATCACGATGGCCAGCGGCGAGGCGGCCATGACGAAGGACATCACGCCAAAGGCGATCACCGCACCGGCACAGGCAACCATATAGGCCGGCTGTGTCACGATCTCGAACAGGGGGCGCTGCGGTCCCGCATGGTCCTCCGGCTTCACCGGCGGGAACTCGATGAAACCCAGCACGGTGAAAACGATGGCGTGGATGACGATGACGGCGCAGAAGCTCGCCTGGAACAGCGGCAACCAGAGATCGGGCGTGAAGCGCGCCAGGCCAGGACCGACAATGCCGGCGATGACGCCGCCCGCCGTCACGTAGGAGATCGCCTGGGCGCGGAAGTGGCCGGGCGCCAGCTCGACCGCGGCGAAGCGATAGAGCTGCATGTTGGCCACGGCATAGCCGAGGCACAGGCCGCCCAGGCACATCACCAGGAAGCTGCCCATGCCAAGCCCGATCGCGGCGCACGTGGCGCCGACCATTCCCATGAGCGAACCGGTGCGGAAGCCGAACTTGCGGCCGCGGCGCATCATCAGCATCGAGGCGGGAAACACCGACAGCATGACGCCGAGATGCTGCATGGTGACCGGCAGGTTCGCCCACATGCGCATGTCGGGAGAGACGATGGTCAGGACCGCGAGCGCCGAGGAGGCGAACATCAGCGTGTTGCTGCTCTGCGTCAGCGCCTGGCACGTCGCCAGCAGCCCGATGTTGCGTAGCGAACGGCGCGGCATACGGCCGCCCGACACCGCCTGCGTTTGCTCGACCTTTATCGATCCATCCATTGGCCGCGCACCCTAGTCGGCCGGCTCCCCTGCCCCAAGCGAATAGGCGCCCGTGCAGTGCAGCTATGACTTACGTTTGCTTATGGCCGTCTACGTCGAAACGAAGACACTAGAAGTGAACGTAGCCCTTGCGCGGCGCGCGGACCGGCCGGCCGGACACCATCAGCTCGACACCGCTGCCGCGCGCAAAGACGCCGATCGCCGTCACCTTGGTCTTTGCCAACCGCGCCGCGGCGAGCAGTGCTGCTTCCTTGCGTGGCGATACGGCAATCACGAGTTCGTAATCGTCGCCACCGCCCAGCACGTTGGCCCACAACGCGGGCTCAGATGCGATCACGCGTCGGGCATCAGCAGACAACGGCACGCGCTCGCGCTCGATGGCGACGGCAAGCCGCGATGCGTCGGCGATATGACCTGCATCAGCCAGCAAACCGTCGGAGACATCGGCAACAGCACTCGCGATGCCGACCAGCCGCGTCCCCAAGGCCGAGCGCGGTTGCGGCAGGCGATAACGCTTCTCGAGCGCCGCCGAAGTGATCCGACCACGAGCCGCAAGCAGGCCGAGCGCACCGTCGCCGATCGTGCCGCTGACAAAGAGTCGATCACCTGCCCGCGCACCGGCGCGCGTCAGGCCGCGACCATGCCGCACGCGGCCGAAGGCGGTGACGGTGACGGTGAGCGGGCCCGGCGTGGTCACGGTGTCGCCGCCGCTCAGCACGATGCCGTAGCGACGCTGATCCGCGGCAAGGCCGCGGGCAAAGCCCGCGATCCAGCGCTCACTCCACGATTTCGGCAGCGCGAGCGAGAGCTGGTAGGTGAAGGGCTCGCCGCCGCCTGCCGCGAGATCGGACAGGCAGACGCGCAGAGCCTTGGCCGCGACCAGCTCGGGCTTCTCGTCGGCCAGGAAGTGCACGCCCGCGACGACAGTGTCGGTCTTGACGACGAAATCGCGACGCGCATCGGATGGCAGGAAAGCGTTGTCGCTCAGGAGGCCACCCGCGCCAGGAAAGCCCTTGGCCAGCGGTGCGAAGTAGCGGGCTATGAGCTCGAATTCGCCAATGCGCCGCTGGCGCATGCGCTACCCCGCGAACTCGGTTGAACGCGACTGGCGCGCCACGCGATCGAGCACCGAATTGACGAAATTCTGCTCGCCCTGGTCATAGAAGGCATGGGCGATCTCGACATACTCGTTGATCGCTACCTTGGATGGCACGTCCTTGCGATGGATCAGCTCATAGGCGCCAGCGAGCAGGATGGCACGCACCAGCCGATCGATACGCTCCCAGGTCCAATCCTGCGCCAGCGCGCCGGTCAGGGTCTGCTCGAGCTCAGCCTTGTGCGCGACGGCGCCTTCGACGACGTCCTTGAACAGCGGCCGGTCGGCGTCACGGCGCATCCCGCCCTCGCCCTGTTCACCGGTCCGCACCTTCAGGAACTGGTCGATGATTTCGGCCGGGGCGTGCGCGCCCTCCTGCCATTGAAAGATCGCCTGAACGGCCGCCATCCGCGCGGCCTGGCGGCGACTTGATCCGAAACCCGATGTCGGCTGGGCGCTCACGCGTTCCGCCAGCGGCGGCCAAGCGCCACCATGGCAAGGCAGGCATGGGCAGCATCGCCGCCCTTGTCGCCCCGGTCGGTGAAGGCGCGCGCCTTCGCCTGCTCCATGCTGTCGACGGTCACGATGCCGTAGCCGATCGCCAGCCTCTCGCGGACGGAAAGATCCATCAGGCCACGCGCGCTCTCGCCACAGACATAGTCATAGTGCGTGGTCTCGCCGCGGATGACGCAGCCCAATGCCACGAAGCCATCGTAGTGATCGGCCGCCAGCGCAATGGCGCCCGGGATCTCGAAGGCACCCGGCACGACGATGCGCTCGCTCGTCGCGCCGTTCTTGCCGATCTCGCGCTCGGCGCCCTCGATCAAGGCATCGGCGATATCGGCGTAGTAGCGCGATTCCACGATCAGAATGCGCGCGCCCTTGACGCCGGCGACAGCCGGTCGGGCCGTCGGGGTTTCCGTACGAGTCGACATGGGGAGGCTATTAGCGGCTGGAGGGACGGCCGGGAACCGGTTTCTGGCCGACGATCTTGAGCCCGAAGCCTTCCAGACCGACGACGCTCCGCTTGCTGTTGCTGAGCAGCACCATCTCGCGCACGCCGAGATCGATCAGGATCTGGGCGCCGACGCCATAGTCGCGCAACTCGCCGCCCGCGGGCTCGATCGGCTCGCCGGCGCGGCGCCGCTGCTCGGACAGCATCACCGTGAGCGGCTCGCGGATCAGCACGATGACGCCCCTGCCCTCCTTGGCGATCTCCTGCATGGAGGCTTCGATCTCGCCGCCGCGTCCGGTGTTCCTCTGGCCGAGCGCGTCGGTGAAGATGTTGACCGCATGCATGCGGACCGTGACCGGCCCCCCCGCGGCGGGATCACCCTTCACCAGAGCGATGTGCTGGGCCATCGTCACCTTGTTCACATAGATGACGCAGCGGAAGTCGCCGCCATAGATGCTGGTGAAGCTGGTCTCGCTCAGCCGTTTGACGATCGAATCGTAGCGCCGGCGATAGGCGATCAGATCGGAGATGGTGCCGATCTTGAGCCCGTGGCGCTGGGCGAAGGTGATGAGGTCGTTGCGACGGGCCATCGTTCCGTCGTCGTTCATGATCTCGCAAACGACGCCCGCCGGCGTGAGCCCGGCCAGCCGCGCCAGGTCGACCGCGGCCTCGGTGTGGCCGGTGCGCTCCAGCGTGCCGCCGTCGCGCGCCACCAGCGGGAAGACGTGGCCCGGCGTGACGATATCCGGCGGCCCGCACGACGGATCGATCGCGACCGCGACGGTGCGCGCGCGATCGGCAGCCGAGATGCCGGTGGTCACGCCCTCGCGCGCCTCGATCGAGACGGTGAAGGCGGTCTGGTGGCGGGTGCCGTTGTTCTGCGCCATCAGCGGCAGGCCGAGTTGCTCGACGCGCTCGCGGGTCAGCGCCAGGCAGATCAGGCCACGCGCATGCTTTGCCATGAAATTGATGGCGTCGGGTGTCGCCCATTGGGCGGGGATGACGAGGTCGCCCTCGTTCTCCCGGTCCTCATCGTCGACCAGGATGAACATCCGGCCGCGACGGGCTTCCTCGATGATGTCCTCGGCCGCGGCCTTCACCTCCGAGAAGGTGATGCGCCAAGCGTCCTTTTCGAGCGCGCTCATGATCTTCCGTGCTCCAACAGTCTCTGAACGTAACGCGCAAGCATATCGACCTCAAGGTTGACGCGCTGGCCCGGCTTGGCCTGCCCCAGGGTCGTAACCGCTTGAGTATGCGGGATAATGTTCACGCCGAAGCGGTTTCCCTCGACTTCATTCACCGTAAGGGAAATGCCATCGATGGCGACCGAGCCCTTGGAGGCGACGAAGCGCGCCAGCTCGCCCGGCGCCTCGAAGACGAAGCGCATGCTGCCGCCTTCCGGCGTCATCGACACGATCGTGCCCACGCCGTCGACATGGCCGTAGACCAGATGGCCACCCAGCTCGTCGCCGAGCTTGAGGGACAGTTCGAGGTTGATGCGGCTTCCGAGCTTCCAGTCGCCGAGGTGGGTCTTGGCCAGGCTCTCGCCCGAGACCTCGACGGCGAACCAGTCGTCACCCTTTTCCACAACCGTGAGGCAGCAGCCTGAACAGGCGATCGAGGCGCCGATGGCGATCGGCGCCATGTCATGCCGGGTGCGCACCACGAAGCGCCGGTCGCCGCTGTTGCCGCCGGGGGTGAGCGAGGTGATCTCGCCGATGTCGCTGACGATGCCGGTGAACATGACTTTTTAACTATGCCTCTCTCGTCCAGCTTTCCACCGTGTCGCCATGCAACGGGCGGGCCGAAACCAGCCGGAACCGGGGCGCGAAATCCAGCCGATTGAAGCCCAGTTCGCCGACCGCAGAGCGGCCATCGGCGCCCAGCACCAACCCTGCCCGATAGCTGGTGATGCGGTCGATCAGGCCGGCCTTCAGGAAGGCCGCGGCGACCTGGCCGCCACCTTCGACCAACACGCGGGTCAAACCACGCTGGCCAAATGCCTGCGCCGCGGCGGCGACATCGACGCGGCCATCGCCGGCGGCGGCCACCTCAATGACCTCAACGCCCGCCTTGCGCAAGGCTTCCCGCCTGCTCGCCTCTGCGGCACTCGTGCACAGGAGCCACACCGGCACCTGCCGCGCCGTCTTGGCGAGCTTTGACGTCTCGGCCAGGCCCGCCTTCGAATCGAGGACGATGCGCACCGGCGAATAGGCACCGAGCCCCGGCAGGCGGCAAGTGAGCTCGGGATCGTCGGCCGCGACGGTGCCAGCGCCGACCAGGATGGCATCATGAATGGCGCGCAAACGATGCCCATCTGCGCGCGCACCTTGGCCGGTGATCCATTTGCTCTCACCCGATGCCGTCGCGATGCGCCCGTCGAGCGACGATGCAAGCTTGAGGTTGAACAACGGCCGCCCGGCGCTGACGCGCAGCAGAAAGCCCGCATTGATCTCGGCCGCTTCGCTCGCACCCTCGCCCACGTCGACGGTGATGCCCGCTTCGCGCAGTCGCGCGTGGCCTTGGCCGTTCACTGCAGGATTCGGATCCTCCATCGCCGACACGACGTGCGCCACGCCTGCTCGCACCAGCGCATCGGCGCAAGGCGGCGACTTGCCGAAGTGCGAGCAAGGCTCGAGCGTCACGTAGACCGTGGCACCTCGCGCCGCCTCGCCTGCCTTGTCGAGCGCGTCGACTTCGGCATGCGGGCGTCCACCGTCCTGCGTGCGGCCGCGCGCGACGACGCGGCCGTCCTTGACGATGACGCAGCCCACGGCCGGGTTCGGCCAGGTCCGCCCGAGCGACCGGCGCGCCAGCGCGAGCGCGGCGCGCATCATGGCGTCAGTCCTTGAGGTTGGTCTCGGCGAGATCGGAGATGAACTCCTCGAAGTCGCGGGCCTCGCGGAAGTTGCGATAGACCGAGGCGAACCGCACATAGGCCACCGGATCGAGCGCGCGCAACGCGTCCATCACCAGCTCGCCGATCTGCGTCGAGGGGATCTCGCTCTCGCCGGAGCTTTCGAGGCGCCGCACGATGCCGTTGACCACGCGCTCGACGCGCTCGGGATCGACCGGGCGCTTGCGGCAGGCGACCGAGATCGAGCGGGCGAGCTTGTCGCGATCGAACTGCACACGCTGGCCGTTCTTCTTGACCACCGTGAGCTCGCGCAGCTGCACGCGTTCGAAGGTGGTGAAGCGCGATCCGCACGACGGGCAATAGCGCCGCCGGCGGATCGCGGAATTGTCGTCAGTCGGTCGCGAGTCCTTAACTTGGGTGTCCTCGTGACCGCAAAATGGACAGCGCATTCTCTCCCCCTGTTGTCCTTTGCGCTCGCGTTAGTTTCGGTAAATCGGAAAGCGCGAACAAAGCGCGTGAACCTTGGCGCGCACCTGCGCCTCGACCTGGGCGTCGCCGTCCGGGCCGTTCCTGGCGATACCGTCGAGCACGTCGGCGATCAGATGGCCGACCTGGCGGAACTCCGCGACGCCGAAGCCGCGCGTCGTGCCGGCGGGCGACCCCAATCGCACGCCTGAGGTGACGGTGAACTTCTCCGGATCGCCCGGGATGCTGTTCTTGTTGACGGTGATGCCGGCGCGGTCGAGCACCTTTTCGGCCGACACGCCGGTCGCCTTCTTCGGGCGCAGGTCGACCAGCATGACGTGGCTGTCGGTGCCGCCCGAGACGATCTTCAGGCCGCGCTCGGTCAGCGCCGAGGCGAGCGAGCGCGCATTGTCGACGACGTTCTGGGCGTAGACCTTGAAGTCGGGTCGCAGCGCCTCGCCGAAGGCCACGGCCTTGGCGGCGATGATGTGCATCAGCGGTCCGCCCTGCAGGCCGGGGAACACCGCCGAGTTGATCTTCTTGCCGATCTCCGGATCGGTCGACAGCACCATGCCGCCGCGCGGACCGCGCAGGGTCTTGTGCGTGGTCGTCGTCACCACATGGGCGTGCGGCAGCGGACTTGGATAGACGCCGGCCGCGACCAGGCCCGCATAGTGCGCCATGTCGACCATGAAGAAGGCGCCGATCTCGTCCGCCACCTTACGGAAGCGCGCCCAATCTATGTGGCGCGAATAGGCCGACGCGCCGGCGACGATCAGCCGGGGCTTCTCGCGGCGCGCGATTTCTTCCATCTGCTCGTAGTCGAGCAGGTGCGTGTCGGGCTTCACGCCGTAGGACACGACCTTGAACCACTTGCCGGACTGGTTGGCGGGCGAGCCGTGCGTGAGATGGCCCCCCTGGTCGAGCGCCATGCCCATGAACTTGTCGCCCGGCTGCAGCAGAGCCATGAACACGGCCTGGTTGGCCTGCGCTCCGGAGTGCGGCTGGACGTTGGCGAAGCTGCAGTTGAACAGCTTGCAGGCGCGGTCGATGGCGAGCTGCTCGGCCTTGTCGACCTCCTCGCAGCCGCCGTAGTAGCGCCGGCCGGGATAGCCCTCGGCATACTTGTTGGTCAGCACCGAGCCCGCCGCCTCGAGCACGGCGCGCGAGACGATGTTCTCCGACGCGATCAATTCGATCTGCTCGCGCTGGCGATGCAGCTCGCCCTTGACGGCCGCATCGATTGCCGGATCGGCCTCCGCCAGGCTGCGCGTGAACATCGGCAGCGGCGTGTCGGTCGTCTTGGCAGCGGCTTGACTCATTTCGTGCAACCCTTTGAGAGCTTGGCGACGCGGTTGGCATGCCGGCCGCCTTCAAATTCCGTGCCCAGAAAGACTTTCAGCGCCTCGCGGGCGGTTTCGGTTCCGATCAGGCGCTGGCCGAACGCCACGACGTTGGCGTCGTTGTGCAAACGCGACAGCCGGGCCGAGGTGACGTCGTGGACGAGGGCCGCGCGGACCTTGGGGTTGCGATTGGCAGCCATCGAGATACCGATGCCGGTGCCGCAGACCAAGACACCGCGCGCGGCCTTGCCCGAGGCGACGGCCTCGGCCATGGCCATCCCGAAGTCCGGATAATCGACCGACTGGGTGGAGTTGGTGCCGAGGTCCAATACCTCGAGACCCGCCTGCTGCAGGTCGTGCTTGAGAATCTCTTTCAGGTCGAAGCCGGCATGATCCGACGCGACCGCGATGGCGCCCCCCGGCATGTCGACGATCGATCCCCTCTAGCAGTTGAGCCCCCGGATACCATATCCGGGGCCGCGATGTCACGGTCCCCCAAAATCGTGGGAAGCCACCTACAAGACGTTGAATCGGCTCAGGAAAAGCGGCGGCCCAGGACGACGATGCCCGCGGCGGCACCCTGAAGCACCGCACCTGCCATGAATACCTCGATATAGGCGCCCGTGACCTCGCGCAATCCGCCGAAGATGGCGGGAGCGAAAGCGAATATCGCCTGGTTGATCGCCGTGACGAGGGCCACAACGGTGCCTGCGTCGGCCGGCCGGAATTCGCGCTGGGCGATCAGCGGTGGCAGCGACGTGAGATTGCCCGCCCCCAGGCCGAACAGCATGCAACCCAGAGCCAACGGCGCCGTGCGATCGCTGAATGCCAGCAGCAGCGTGCCGGCGGCCTGCACCAGGAGATTCGCGGCCGCGGCAAGCCGACGGTCATGCTCGCCCAGCAGCCATCCCATCAGAGTGCGCCCCAGCACGGCGCAGAGCGTGGCGAGGCTGATGGCCAGCGCCGCGATCGTCGCGCCGAAGGCCGGTTCGAGCCTTGCGAGCAAATGCGCGAACAGGCCGATCTGGACGAACAGGCCGAGGGCAAAGGCCACCGACATCGTCAGGAAACGTGGCTGGCCGAGCAAGGCGCGACGCGGCGTCGGCGGCGTGGCCTTCGACACCGTGCCGGGAGGCGCGCGTCTCAGCACGGCCCAGGCCACCGGACAGATCACGCTGACTGTCGCGAGCGCAACCAGCAGGCCGGCAGCTGCAAGTCCCGCGTGCGAGATCAGCGCCGTCCATAGCGGTGCGAACAGCAGGCCGCCGATGCTGGCACCATTGAATGCCGTGCTGATGGCTTTCGCCCGGTCGCGCTCGAACCAGGGCGCGACGATGAGGTTGAGCGCCGCCCCGCTCATCGCCGACCAGCCCGCGCCGCTCAGCAGCAAGGCCGGCACGAGCTGCCAGGTCTCCTGTGCGTTGGTCCACGCAACGGCGCCGGCCGCCGTACAGACGGCGCCGACACCGGTGATCGAGGCCGCGCCGAAACGGCGATAGGCGTCGGGCACGACGGTGATGAGGACCGCGCCCATCAGGAAATGCGCAGTGATCGCCAGCGAGATCGTGCCGATCGGCCAGCCGTGGGAGCGATTCAACGCCGCCAGGTAGACTCCCGGTCCGTAGAAGCCGACACCCCAACCGAACACGGCGATGACGAACGCTGCCCAGACAACGCGCCGGCCGTGACTGCCGTCTAGATCGGCCGGCGCCACAGCACCACCAATTCGCGACGCGTCTCGAACCCCAGGCCCCGGTACAACGTCACGGCCGCCGCATTGTCTGGCCGGACATGCAGGAACGGCCGTTCGCCCTGGGCGAAGGCGTGTCGCATCAGCTCTCGCGTGAGCGCCACGCCATAGCCCTTCCCGCGTGCCTCGGGGTGCACGCAGATGGCGCTGAGCTCGACATGGCCCGGAACGCGCAGCCGTTCGCCGGCCATCGCCACCAGCCGATCGCCGTGGCGGATGCCGACATAGCGGCCGAGCAATGCGGTGCGCTTGCCGAACGGCCCCGGCTCGGTCGCCGCGACCAGATCCAGCATGGCCGCCGCGTCGGCATGCGACAGCACCGTCAGCGGAGGCCCGCCCTGCTCCGGCTGCCGCGATGCCACCATCTGCAGCAGGGCGAAACGGTTGGTCTCCTCCCAGCCGTCCGGCAGCGGCTCGGCCTGCGGCCGGAACAGGCGTGCCTCCGTTCCCACAGGAAGGTCGGCCGCGAGATCGGCGTAGGCGGCAGCGCTGGGCTCGGCGATGGCGGAGAACGGCGCGATGTCGCGCGGATAGTGCCGTGCCAGGCCGCGGCCCAGCGCGTGCTGGCGATGCGGTCCCTCGAGCGCATGCCAGACCGGATTGTCGAGGACGTTGGCCGTCATGGGGCGCGGCGCAGCCGAGGAACGCGAACAGGCGCGCCTGCGGCGCGGTCGCCGCTATGGTCGAACATCGTTCCTTCCTATACTTAACTAATTAACCGGTTATATAGTTAAGTAACCGTGTCGCGCTTGTCAACCGGTCAGCCGATCAATGATCGGCGCGCGAGACCGCATGTCAGACCGGGTTGTCCAGGACGTTGATCGTCATGCGACGCGGCGTAACATGGAGGATGAAAGACGGCTCGCCGGATTCAGACTCCATCGCCATGCTCGATCCAAAGGAATGCGAACGCGCGCGCGTTCGCCGTGATCGCCGCTACGACGGGCGCTTCTTCTCGGGCGTGCGTACCACCCGAGTCTATTGCCGACCGGTCTGTCCCGTGCGGCCGGCGCAGGGCAAGAACGTGACCTTCTATCCGACGGCTGCTGCCGCCGAGGCCGCGGGTTTCCGGCCCTGCCTGCGCTGCCGGCCGGAGACAGCGCCATTCTCTCCGGCCTGGCAAGGCTCGCGCACGACCGTGCAGCGCGCCATCCGGCTGATCCGCGGCGGCGCGCTCGATCGTGCCGGCGTCGAGGATCTCGCTGCGCGGGTGGGCATTGGCGCGCGCCATCTCGATCGCCTGTTCCAGCGCCACGTCGGCGCCAGCCCGCTGCAGGTCGCGCGCACGACGCGCGTGCAACGCGCCAAGCGACTGCTCGATCAAACCCGGCTGCCGATGTCGGAGGTGGCGGCGCGCGCGGGCTTCGCCAGCCTGCGCCGCTTCAACGCCGTTTTCGTCGAGGTCTACAGGCGCACGCCGAGCGACGTCCGGCGGCTGCGCTTCAAGCCGGTGTGACGGCAACGAAAAAGGGCCCGGCGAACCGGGCCCTCTCCCTGCAAGCGAGATGTCCGTTCTACTTCTTGATCGGCGTCGACTTGCCGTCCTTCCAGACGTAGATGTCGTAGACCGGGTTCTTGATGTCGCCCTTCTGGTCGAACTCGAGCACGCCGACGGCGCTGTCGTACTTGCCGCCGCGCAGAGCCGCGGCGACCGCGGCCGCGTCGGTCGACTTCGCCTTGTTGGCGGCGTCGGCCCACGCCTTGACGGCGGCGTAGCTGAACAGCGTGTAGCCTTCCGGGTTGTACTTGGCGTCGCGGAACTTCTTCACCAGCGCGGCATTCTTCGGGTCATCCTCGACCTTGGGCGGGAACGACATCAGCACGCCGTCGGTGGCCGCACCGCCGAGCTGGGCGAACTCCGCCGTCTCGAGCGAATCGAAGCCGACCATCTTGGCGCCCAGTCCCTGCTCGCGCGACTGCTTGATGATCAGCGCGCCGGCGGTGTGGTAGCCGCCGAGCACGATGATGTCGATCTTGCCCTGCTTCATCTTGTTGATGAGCGCAGTGAAGTCCTTGTCGGTGTCGTTGTAGGCCTCGTACATGGCCTCCTTGAGACCGCCCTTGTTCAGCGCCTTCTTGGTCTCGTCGGCGACGCCTTTGCCGTAGGGCGACTTGTCGTGGAGGATCGCGACCTTGGCGTCCTTCATGTTCTTCAGGATGTAGGCGCCGACCGTGGCGCCCTGCACGTCGTCGCGCCCGCAGGTGCGGAACACGGTCTTGTTGCCCTTGGTGAAGGCATCGTCGGTCAGCTTGATGTTGGTCGAGGCCGGCGTGATCTGCAGGATCTTGCCTTCCTTGTAGATGTCCGACGCCGGGATCGACGAGCCGGAGCAGAAATGCCCGGCCACGAACACGACCTTGTCCGACACCATCTTGTTGGCGACCGCCGTCGCCTGCTTGGGATCGCAGGCATCGTCGCCGATGATCAGCTCGAGCTTCTTGCCGGTGACGCCGCCTGCGGCGTTGATGTCCTCGACCGCCATCATGGCGCCGCGGCGGAGCTGCTCGCCGAAAGCGGCGTTTGCTCCGGTCATTGGCCCGGCCGAGCCGATCTTGATCTGCGCGAATGCCGGCGTCGCCATCATGGCAATCGCTGCAACGGCCAACGCGCCGTAGATTTTCTTCATATCAAGCCTCCTTGTTCACCCCGAAAGGTCACCCCTGGTCTCCACGGGCGTGGAGCATGGGTTGCAGATTAGTGCCGCTCCTCCCACCCCAGCAAGCCTTTGCGCCGGTAGAGCCAGGGATACTGGCGGACCATCTGCCGCGAATAGGTCAGACGCCAGGCGAAGGCGGCCGCCGCCAGTTGCACCGCCCAGCCCAGCAGGAAGCCGCCCACCGACCACATCTCGCCACCGGCCAGCGCATATTCCAGAAACCGCGCCAGCAGGGACAGCAGCGCGCTGTAGAAGACGATCAGGCCCCACGGCCGCCAGGTGATGGCGACCGCGTGCCCGGCGGCGAAGGCGCCGGGCGCCACGATGACCAGGTTGAACAGCAGGATGATGCCCAGCGAATCGCCGAACCAGGCGATCAGGAAGGTGTCGAGCGGGCTCATGCGTGCCCACCCTCGAGATAGGCCGCCCGGACCTCGGCGTTGGCCAGCAGTTCCCGACCCGTGCCGCTCAGCCGCACGCGGCCGTTGGCCAGGACATAGCCGCGATCGGCGAGCCGCAACGCATGGAAGGCGTTCTGCTCGACCAGGAAGATCGTCACCCCCTCTTCGCGCGCGATACGCCCGATCGCCTCGAAGATCTGCCGCACGATCAGCGGTGCGAGGCCAAGCGAAGGCTCGTCGAGCAGCAGCAGGCGCGGCCGGCTCATCAGGGCGCGCCCGATCGCCAGCATCTGCTGTTCGCCACCCGACAACGTACCGCCACGCTGGTCGCGCCGCTCGCCGAGCCGCGGAAACATGGCGAAGACGCGCTCGAGGTCATGTGTGAAGTGCGCCGGATCGGCGAGCGTCGCGCCCATCTGCAGGTTCTCGAACACACTCATGCGCGGAAAGATGCGCCGGCCCTCGGGGACCTGCGCCACGCCGCGCCGCACGATCTCGTGGGTCGGCAGGCCGGTAATGTCATCGCCGTCGAGGGTGATCGTGCCGGCACGTGCGCGTGGGTTGCCACAGATCGTCATCAGTAGCGTCGACTTGCCCGCGCCATTGGCGCCGATCAGGGTCACGATCTCGCCCTTGGCCACGTCGAGATCGACGCCATGCAGGGCCTGGATGGCGCCGTAGAAGGTCGCCACGCCTCGAACGGCGAGCATGGCGTCAGTCACCGATCGCCTCCTCGTCAGTGCCGAGATAGGCGCGGATCACGGCGGGATCGCGCTGCACGTCGGCGGGCGCTCCCTCGGCGATCTTGCGGCCGTAGTCGAGCACGACGACGTGGTCGGAAATGTTCATGACGACGCTCATGTCATGCTCGATCAGCAACACGCCGATGCCGTCGCGATCGCGGATCGACACGAGGAGCTGGTTGAGTTCTGCCGACTCGCGGGGATTGAGGCCGGCCGCCGGCTCGTCGAGGCAGAGCAGCCGCGGCTCGGTGCACATGGCGCGGGCGATCTCCAGTCGCCGCTGCGCGCCGTACGGCAGCTCGCCCGCCGGGCGGTCGGCGTCGGGCACCAGGCCGATGCGTTCGAGCCAGGTGCGCGCCAGGCCGATCGCCGCCTCCTCGGCAGCGCGATAGCGACGGAGCCCGAACAGGCCGAAGACGCTGTAGCCCGAAGCCAACATCAGCTTGTTGTGCTGCGCCACCAGCAGGTTCTCCAGCACCGTCATGGCCGGGAACAGGCGGATGTTCTGGAACGTGCGCGCCACGCGGGCGCGCTGGCCGATCTCGTGGCCAAGCATGCGCTCCAGCAGATACTCGCGCTCGCCGCGCAAGGTCAGCCGGCCGACCGTCGGCTTGTAGAAGCCAGTGATGCAGTTGAAGACCGTGGTCTTGCCCGCGCCGTTGGGCCCGATGATGGCGGTGATCTCGCGTGGCCGGCCGGCGAAGGAGACGTCGTCGATGGCTATAAGGCCGCCGAAACGCATCGTGAGGTGCTCGACCTCGATCAGGGGGGCGGCTCCGTTCATCCGCTACCGGCCGAGGCGACGGGATGCAGGCGGATCGACGGCTCGCGGTGGCCGATCAGGCCGCGCGGCCTGAACACCATGATCAGGACCATGGCGAGCCCGAAGGCCAGCATGCGGTAGTTGCCGAGCTCGCGAAACCACTCCGGCAGGCCGATCAGCAGGACGGCCGCCAACACGACGCCAATTTGGCTGCCCATGCCGCCCAGCACGACGATGGCGAGGATGATCGCCGATTCGATGAAGGTGAAGCTTTCGGGGCTGATGAAGCGCTGCTTGGCGGCGAAGAAGGAGCCGGCGAAGCCCGCAAACATGGCGCCGACGGCAAAGGCTGTGAGCTTGGTGTTGGTCGGATTGATGCCGAGCGCCTTGCAGGCGGTCTCGTCCTCGCGCAGCGCTTCCCAGGCGCGCCCCACCGGCAGGCGGCGCATCCGCTGGGTGAAGAGATTGGTGATCAGCGCCAGGAAGAGGATCAGGTAGTAGAGGAAGATCAGGCGATGGATGCCGCTGAAGGGAATGCCCAGCATTTCCGACACGGTCGTGCCGCCGGGCGGCGCCGTCTCGGCGAAGACGGCGCCGAACAAGGTCGGTCCCGGGATCGAGCCGATGCCGGCCGGGCCGTTGGTGAGGTCGAACCAGTTCAGCAGCACCAGGCGGATGATCTCGCCGAAGCCCAGGGTGACGATGGCGAGGTAGTCGCCGCGCAGGCGCAGCACGGGAAAGCCGAGCAGGATGCCGAAGCTCGCGGAGAACATGCCGGCGAGCGGCAGCACCACCCAGAAGCCCAGGCCATGCTCGGTGGCGAGCAGCGCATAGGCATAGGCGCCGACGGCGTAGAAGGCGACGTAGCCGAGGTCGAGCAGGCCTGCCAGGCCAACCACGATGTTGAGCCCCCAGCCCAGCATCACGTAGGTCAGGATCAGCACCCCGAGATCCATGGTCTTCTGGTCGGCGAAAGGCGTGAACGGCATGACGATGGCGAGCCCCAGCAGGAGCCAGCCCAGCCACTCGCTGCCGATCTTGTCGACCACGCGGCCGGTCGGGGTTCGCGCCGCCGCATGGATTGCCTGGTCGGCCCAGGGCCAGACGGCGCGGATCACCAGCAAGACGCCGCCCAGCGCCACGAACCAGTGCAGGAAGCCCGACGGCAACTTCATGGGCGATACGCCGGCCCCGATCATCACGACCCCGAGGGCGATGGCCGGCCAACGCAGTCCGCTGGAGGCGAGCGAGAGGCCAACGCGCCCGAAGAAGATGACGACGACGGCGACGGCGAGATCGACGAACTCGTATTCGAAGCCGAGCCCGGTGCGCGAGCCGACGTCGAGGGTGCGGAAGCCCACGATGAAGAAGCCGAGAGCGGCGGCGACCAGGGCGGTGAGGGCCGCGTCCTTCAACATGTTGGGCAGACGCGATGCCATGGTTTCAGACCTTCTCGATCTCCGGCTTGCCGAGCAATCCGGTCGGTCGGAAGATCAGCACGAGGACGAGGATGGCGAACGCCGCGACGTCCTTGTACTCGCTCGAGAAATACGCCGCCCAGAAGACCTCGATCAGCCCGATCAGCAGGCCGCCCAGCATGGCGCCCGGCAGCGAGCCGATGCCGCCCAGCACGGCGGCGGTGAAAGCTTTGATGCCGGCGAGGAAGCCGATGAAGAAATCGATCAGGCCGTAATACATCAGGAACAGCATGCCGGCGACGGCGGCGAGCGCTGCACCCAATACGAAGGTGAGCGAGATGGTGCGGTCGACGTCGACACCCAGCAGGGCGGCCATCTTCATGTCCTGTTCGCAGGCACGCTGTCGGCGGCCGAGCGGGGTTTTAGCAATCAGCCACGTGAACCCGCCCATCAGCACGACCGTCACCAGCACGATGATGATCTGCAGCCACGAGATGCGTACGTCGAAGCCGTCGAGGCTGAACAAATTGAAGCCGCCGGAGACGATCTGGCCGCCGGGCTTGGGCCGGGCACCCTGCACGAGCTGCACGTAATTCTGCAGGGCTATCGACACACCGATGGCGGAGATCAGCGGTGCGAGTCGGAACGAGCCGCGCAACGGGCGATAGGCCGTTCGTTCGATCGCCCAACCGTAGACCGAGGAGAAGGCCATGGAGATCAGCAACACCAGCACGATCGCCACTGGCGCCGAGCCGATGCCCAAAAGGCTGCAGATCATGAAGCCGATCAGCGAGATGAAGGCACCGATCATGAAGACTTCACCGTGCGCGAAGTTGATCATGCCGATGATGCCGTAGACCATCGTGTAACCGATGGCGATCAGCCCGTAGATTGCCCCCAACGTGATGGCGTTGATCAATTGTTGCGTGAAATACGCCATGTCTGTTGTTTTTTCCCTGCCCTTCGACCTACGACGCTTCCGCTTGCCCATGCAAGCGAACTATCCACCAGCCGCGGCAGGAAATGCGTGGACGGCCGCAGGGAACCTGCGTGCAAGTTGCGGACCATGATCAGCAGGAATGCAGGGCTCGGGAGACAGCCTTGCTTGGGCGCTTCAGTGCGCCATTCGTTCCAGGCGACGACTGCGCCGGAAGATGGCGACCAATCGCACGACGGCGATCGCCAGGACGAGGACGGCCATCGGCCAATAGAAACTGTCGAGCGGCACGCGCTTGCCGACGGCGACAGCGAAGCTGATCCAGATGTACCAGCCGCCGATCAGGTGCAGCAGCCGCCACTTGCGCGGGCCGAGCCAGGCGGCCGTGCGGTCGAAGGAGGTCGCCGTCATTGCGGCGATGAACAGGTAGGCGGCGCCGGCCAGCACGATGGTCGTGACGTTGGTGAGCCTCCAGAACAGCTCGCGGTCGAGGGCGGCCAACGCGAGGATCACGCCGAGATGGATGAAGTGCGAGACCGCGAAGGAGACGCCGAGGTAGCGCCGGTTGCGGCGTTGCCAGCACGTCGCCCCAGACGGCGCCAGCTCGACCAAGGCGCTGGCGGTGAAGGCGAGCGCAAACAGAACCAAGGAGGTGCGCGCCGTGGCACGAATCGCCAGCCGCACGCCTTCCATGTCCCAGCCGTGGCTCGCCACGAAGTACAGCGTCATCACGCCGAGAAGCAGCGACAAGGTGCCAACCAGGCGCCATCCGTTCATTGACCCGCCCTCCGCAGCACTGCCGTGCGCCTGAGCCGCCGGCCCAATCCGATGACATGGAACGACAGCACCCCGACCAGGGCGATCTCGCTGGCCGCCGACAGCAGCACGTGGACTGGCGCGCCGCTGGTAAACAGGTCGGCGCGCACGATGCCCGCGCAAATGGAGGCCACGAGGCCACTCAGGCAGATCGCGAGTGCGGCAAGTGACCGGCGAAACGCGAACCAGGCGACGACACCGACTGTGAGCGCGGCGATGAAGGCATAGCGGTCGATCAGCGGCGCCAGGGCGAGAACATCGTCGTCCAACCAGATCACGCGCAGGCGCATGGCGACGAAGGTAACGACGACCGTGACGGCAAGCGTGATCCAGGCGCGGCGCGCCTGGCGATCGACGGCGTCTACAGCGAATTGCGCGGCGATCTCGCGGCCAAGACCGAAGCGTTCGACGGCGCGACGTTCGGCATCGGGCGACGGCCAAGCCGGATCGGCTTCCGCGGCATTACGCAGATGATCCTCGACTTCGCTCGCCAGGCGCCGGGCCAACGCGGGATCGAAATCGAGTTCACGGCGCAGAGCAGAGACGTAGTCATCGATCACACTGGTCATGCGCGCCCTCCTCCCAACGCCGTGTCGACCGCCTGAGAGAAGCGGCCCCAGGCCTTGCGGCGCTCACCGAGCGCCGAAGCCCCAGCCTTGGTGAGCGAGTAGACGCGGCGGCGACGCCCGTTGGGCGGCGTCATCCAGGCACTGGACAGCAGCCCCGCCTGCTCGAGCCGATGCAGCGCCGGATAGACCGTGCCCTCCGGCAGATCGAACGTACCGGCGCTGCGCTGCTTGATGGTCTCGATGATGGCGTAGCCGTGCGCCGGTCCCGCCTCCAGCGCGGCCAGCACAATGGCATCGAGGTGCCCTTTGAGCATTTCCGCTTCCATACCTAGCATAACTAGGTATGCGGCTCGTTGGCGTCAAGCCGCTTGCACTTCGTCGTCGAACACAGGTTGGTGAGCGCAAGGTTGGTCCGCACCTACTCAGGGGCAGTGATCTTCGACGTCAGGGTGCCGGCGCTCCCATCAATTCTGACGCCGGTGGTTTCATGAAAAGCCACGGTTCCTCCCCGGAGCATTTCGCCGGGTTGACGTGAGCCGGTGTGATGCCATGCGAAGTGCAAACGCGCCGGAGAAAAGTCGTTGCTGATTTCCCAGCGGGGGACGCGGTCGGCCCGACGCCACCACCAGTTCCAGGACTCGGTCGGCGTGATTGGCCGACAGGGATCGGGGCTGGCCACAAGGGCATCACCCTCCATCTTGAGAACCAGCCCGCAATCCCGGGCCTCGCGCAGCATCCAGCGCAGAGTGATTTCTGCATTTTGGCGTTCGCGACTGCCACCGCCGATGTCGGAATGGCAACCGCGGAACCACACTTCCTTGACCGTCTGTTGGGCATTCGGTTCGGGCTTCCATGCACGCGGGCTGCAGGGCCGGCGTCCGTCGCGCTGGTTCAGGTCGCGATCAAGGCCGCCCCACGTCGTGCATTGAAACGAGGATCGCTTCTCATCCAGCGCCAAGGCATGCCGAACGTTGAAGACGCCAGGGTTGTGACGAAGGTGGAAGAAGCGAACAGGGCGGATGAAGCCGTAAGACTTCACCGTATCCCATAGTCCGAGGAAGTGCGTTTGTACCGGGAAACGTCGGCTCGGATCGAACGTCGGTTCGCACTGCATCTCTGCCAGTCGCTCGTGAACCCAACGGCGTACGTCTGTCCCCGGCTGGGGCAGTCCAAAGCGCCAGAGCAGAGCCGCCAGCACCCGCACGGTGAAGGCGCCGCGACTGAAGCCCAACAGAAACAGTTCGTCCAGCGGCTCGTAGAGGCAAACCAGCGCCTCCACAGCTTCGGTAACATTGGCGGCCAGCCCGGCGCCGAATGCCAGACCGGCGACCTTTGCCAACGAAGCGAGCACCAGCGGGGGGCGTTGAGGCGGCGGCAGGACCTTCAGATAGCGTCGATCGATCCCTTTGAATGCACGTTCGATTTCCTTGTCGTCAATGTTACGCAGTCGTGTCCCAACACCATGGTCCCAGATCGCCCACTGCTCGAAGTCGTCTTTGGACGTTGGGCCGAGCGCGATCGACTCAAGCGTTCGAGTGACGTTCGATGGGGCGGAGTCGAACGAACTGCCACTTCCTTCCATGAGAACGACAATTCGCCGGCGCCCAATTCGCGGGCGCATTGCGGTGTTCCCTGCGTGCGAGCTGCTCCGCAGCTTGTGGGCAGGCGGAAGCGGATGGTTTGTGCAGCGGACCATAGCGTCGGACACCGCCGCCTCCTTCTCTCTCAAGTTAGAGTGTCAGCACTGGTCGCAATAGCCGCTGTTACCCCAATAGCGACAAGGGCAACAGGAAACTGTGGCGAAACTCACATTCCCGGCCCCTTGCACTCCCGCCCCAAACCGCGATTAGTGCCGCCATGAGCACTTCCTTCGATGTCATCGTGATTGGCGCGGGCCCGGCTGGTCTCACCGCAGCCACCGGCGCCGCGCGGGCCGGGCTGAAGGTACTCTGCCTCGACAAGCTCGCGCCAGGTGGCGCCCTCATCAATCTCGCCGAGTTGCATGAGGTCGCCAGCGCCGATGGGGGTCACGCCGACGGTCCGCAGATCGCCTCGCAGCTGACCGACGAGGCGACGGAGGCCGGCGTCGAGCTGGGCTTCGGCGAAGTCGTGAAGCTCACCGGCCCTGGCGCCGACGTGGGCCCGTGGACGGTCGAGACCGCCGAGGGCGAGCAACACACCGGCCGCGCCGTGGTGATCGCCACCGGCCTCAGCAAGGGCACGCTCGGTCTGGCCGAGGAAGCCGAGTATGACGGCCGAGGTCTCTCCCATTGCGCGTCGTGCGATGGTCCGCTCTATGCCGGCCGGCCGGTCGTCGTCGCCGGCACCGAGGGCTGGGCGCCGCGCGAAGCCGCCGAACTACAGGTCGTGGCCGGCGACGTCACCATGATCGGCAAGCCGGCGGCATCGCTGCCCGACGGCGTGCATCACCTTGACGGTCGCATCGTCGCGCTCGAAGGCAGCGACGGCCTGCAGTTCGTCGTCGTCGAGACCAGCTGCGCGCGGAAGAGCATTCCGGCCAGCGCGGTGTTCGTCTATGTCGGCCAGTCTCCCGCAGCGGAATTTCTGCCGGAAACGCTTGCACGCGACGCCACCGGGAATATCGTGGTCGACGAAGGGGGCCGCACGTCGGCAGCCACGGTGTTCGCCGCGGGTGACGTGCGGGCTGGCGCGCGGCACTATCTCGCCGACGCCATCGCCGACGGCAGACGCGCCGGCCAAGCCATCGTGACGGCCCTGAAGACGAACTGAGGAGTACCCGCTATGCGTATCGTCAATCCGAGCTTCGGCATTTCCGCTACCTCGGCCGAGAAAGTCACCCTCAAGCCCGTCAACTGGGCGACCGATGCCATCGCGCTCGTGTCGAACTCCAAGCCCAACGCCCGCGAGCTGCTGGCCGGCATCCGCGAGAAGCTCGGCGCCACGCGCCAGATCGACAATATCGATTTCCTGTCGAAGAACAGCGCCAGCCAGCCGGCGCCGGCCGACGTGCTCGAGAAGGTCGCCGCCAACTACCGAGGGGCGCTGCTAGCCATAGCGGATTGAGGAAGCTGTTCATCGTGGAGTTTCCACGACAGCATCGAACTCGAGAAGCGCGGCATCACGGCCTACGTGATCGCCACTGAGACGTTCAAGCCGCTGGTTCTGGCGCAAGCCAAGGCCCGTAAGGTCGAACCCCGGCTGATCGTCGTGAAGCATCCCATCGGCGGCCTGAACGCCGACGAACTGCGCGAGCGCATCGAAGCGGCAACCAAGGGACTGACCGAGGCAACGGGCAAATGAAGGACATCGCCGAGCAGGAAGTGATCGACATCGGCGACATGGATGTCGAGGCCTTCAACGACTTTGCCACCGAGCAGGGCTGGAGCGACGGCATGCCGCTCTACGTCCCGACCGAGGAGAAGGTGGCGAGGTTCGTCGCGACCGTGCGCGGCGACAACCGGCCGATCCCGCCAGTGCCGCCGCGCCAAGTCGTGCCGACCTTGCAAAGCATGGCGGCCAACGCGGTGATGGCAGGCTGCAAGCCGGAGTACTTCCCTGTGGTGACCGCGGCGCTGCGCGGCGTGCTCGACCCCGAGTACAATCTGCACGGCTCGCTGGCGACGACGCACTCGTGCGCACCCGTTGTCATGGTGAGCGGCCCGATCCGCAAGCAGCTCAACATCAATTGCGGCTCGAACTGCTTCGGCCAGGGCTGGCAGGCCAACGCCACCATCGGCCGCGCGCTCGGCCTGATGCTGCTCAACATCGCCGGCGCCAAGCCCGGCGAGATGGACCGCTCGACCCAGGGCAATCCCGCCAAGTTCACCTTCTGCTTCGGCGAGAACGAGGAAGAGAACCCTTGGACGCCCTACCACGTGCAGCGCGGTTTCGCTGCGACCGACAGCGTGGTGACGGTGATGTCGGGCGAAGGTCCGCACAATCTCAACGACCACGGCAGCACGACCGGTGACGGCTTGTTGACCACCTTCGCCGGCTCCATGTCGACGCCGGGCGCCAACACCGTCTACGGCAAGGGTCCGATGCTGATGATCATCGGACCTGAGCATGCCCAGACCCTGAAGCGCGACGGCTACACCATAGAGAGCATCCGCGAGGAGCTGTTCAAGCGCTCGCGCATCCATGTCTCGCGCATCTCCAAGGAAAACCAGGACACCTACAGCAGCACCGGCCACAAGCCGGATGGCGACTGGTTCACCATCGGCCGCTCGGCCGCCGACATCCACATCACCGTGGCCGGCGGCCCGGGCAAGCACTCGGCCTTCATCCCGTCGTTCGGCGGCACGACGGTCGCCTGCGTCCGCATCGCCGGATGACCGACTGGTGCGGCTGGCCTGTCGTCGATGACGCGACGAGCTGGGAGAAAGCGCAGCAGATCCTGACCGACGCCGAGTTGTCGGATGGCCTGCCGCTGGTGCCCCCGACGCGGCGGCGACTCGAGGCGATGGTGGCCGGCGTCGTCAGCCGCGCCAAGTCACACGGCATGATGCCGCCCATGTTCGGCGACATCACACCCGACGCCGTTGCCTATCAGTGCGTCATTGCCGGCTGCCAGCCACCCGAACTGCCGGTGGTCCTCGCCGCGGCAAAGGCGATCCTCGAACCCGACTTCAACCTTCTGGGCATCGCCACCACTACTGGGACGGCCTGTGTGGCGCTCTGCGTGCACGGCCCGATCGCGCGCAAGCTCGGCATCAACGCCGGCACCAACTGCCTGGGCCCGGGCAACCGCGCCAACGCCAGCATCGGCCGTGCGCTGCAACTCTGCATCCGCAACATTGGCGGCGCCCGCGCCGAGACCGGCGACATGGCGACCATGGGCCAGCCCGGCAAGTACACGTTCTGCTTCGCCGAGCGCAACGACGGCCCCTTCCCCACGCTCACCGCGCGCCGCGGTCTTGGCACCGATGCCAGCGCCATCACGGTGATGGGCATCTCCGGCACGGCTGAAGTGCTGCCGGGCGACGGCGAAGGCGCCACGCCCGAAGCCATCCTCTCGCCGATCGTCGAAGGCATGCGCGCCGGCGTCGTCATGTCGAGCGTGCATCGCAAGAACGAGCGTGGCGAGCAGGTCTTCCTGCTGCCGCTGGAAATGGCCGAAAAGATCGCACGCCACGACGGCTGGAATCTTTCGCGCGTGCAGCGCTACATGTTCGACCAGGGACAAGGCATCGCGCGCTCGGCCGACGCCATTCACCCCATTCTCACGGGCGGCGCCGGCTACAAGATGACCTACCTGCCGATCTGGGGCGGCGGCTCGGAGACGGTGACGCGCGCCCTCTGACAATTATCGGTTGCACGTTGGGCAGCGCCGAGGCTTTCAGCCCTCCGAGAAGCGCCCCTTCTTCTTGGCTTCCGCCGCAAGGCGGCCGCGCACGCGCGCATGGGCCAGCGCAGGTTCGCTCATCACCGGGGGTTCGGCGAGCCGCCGCAACTGTGCGAGCGCCCTCTCCAGCACCAGCAGCGGACGCTTGGCCCGCCAGAATGGAATCGTCCGCTTGGTTCCAAGCATTACAGCCTCCATGCGATCCGAACGCTGCAGGAACATGGTGACGGACCGCCGGCTGTTTCAAGGCGCTACTCGATCTTGACGTTGGCAACCTTCACGACCTCTGCCCATTTCGCCATTTCGCCGCGCAGGAAGGCGGTGAGCTCGGGGGGCGTCGAGCCGATCGGCTGGGCGCCGAGATCGGCGAACTTGGCCTTGATCTCGTCGGTGGCCAGGATCTTCGCGACTTCGGCATGAAGGCGCTCGATGGTCGCCGGCGGCGTACCCGCAGGCGCAAGCAGGGCGTTCCATTCCGAGATCTCGCAGCCGCTGACGCCGGCCTCGGCCAGGGTTGGAACCTCCGGCGCCGCGGGCGAGCGCTGAGGGCTGGTGACGGCAAGCGCCCTCACCCGCCCGGCGCGCGCCTGCGGCAGCGCCGCGCTCATGTTGCCGAAATAGAACGGCACGTGGCCGGCCGCGACGTCGGCCACGGCCAGGCTGCCACCCTTGTAGGGCACGTGCTGGATGTCGGTGCCGGTGCGCAGCTTGAAGAGTTCGGCGGCTAGGTGCTGGGCGCTGCCGTTGCCCGACGAGGCGTAGGACAGCTTCCCCGGCTCAGCCTTGGCCATCGCCACCAGCTCCGCGACCGTCTTGGCAGGAAAAGTCGGCGTCACCACGAGCAGCTCCGGCACCGTGACCAGAAGCGAGACCGGCGCGAAGTCGTCGGGCGTGCGGAACGGCATCTTGGCCATCAGCGACGGATTGACGGCGTGCGCGAAGGCGCCGATCAGCAGCGTGTGACCATCCGGTGCCGCCTTGGCAACGGCGTCGTCGCCGATCGTGCCGCCGGCCCCCGGCTTGTTGTCGATCACCACCGTCTGGCCGAGCGCTTCCTGCAGCTTGGGGCCGATCAGGCGTGCCGTCGTGTCGGCGCCGCCACCCGCCGTGTAGGGCACGACGATACGCACTGGTTTCGAGGGGAACTGTTGCGCCAGAGCCGGCGCGGCAAGACCTGCCGCCGCGGCACCAAGCAGGACACTACGCCGACGCATCAATTCCTCCATCCGATCCATTCGCAGATGCCGCGGCCCATGAGCCATTCGAGGTCGTCACCCCTGAGCCATGGCATCTCTTCGGTGAACATGGTGACGCCCTGGCGATAGCTGCAGGGCAAACGGGACCAGTCGGTCCCCCAGAACGTGCGCTTGGGACCATAGGCGTCGAAGACGCGGCGGATGTAGGGATGCACGGAGCGGAACGGGTAGTTCTTGTCGGCGGCGTAGCACGGCATCGCCGAGACCTTGGCTGCCACATTGGGCCGCTTGGCGAGCGCCAGCACCTTGTCGAGAGTGGCGAAGTTGGTTTCTTCGCTGACGTCCTTCGCGCTCTTCAGTCCGAGATGGTCGAGCACCAGGCGCAGGCCGGGGTAGCGCTCGGCAACCTTGTCGGCGAGGTGCATGTATTCGTGGTGGAACAGGACCATGGCGGGAATGCCCGCCTTCTCCATCTCGCCCCATACCCAGTCGAAGCGGCCATCAAGCAGCGGCTTGCGCAGAACCTCGGTGTGGAAGGTGAAGCGCATGCCCATCATGCCCCTCTGCTTCCTCCAGCCGGCGATCTGGTCCCGCGCGCCCGGCGCGTCGGGATCGAGACGGCCCATGATGCAGAAGCGGTCGGGATGGCTCGCCGTGGCGTCGAGCGCGACGTCATTGCGATCGCCTTCCCACGACGGCGGCACGATGACGACGCCATCGACGCCGGCGTTGTCCATCTCGGCCAATAGCTCTTCCTTGCCGAGCGGCGCGCGATGCGGCTCGGCGCGCGCCGGCCACGGACGCTCAGGCGTGCTGGCCGCCCAGATGTGCACCTGGGCGTCGACGATCTTCATGTTTCCTCCTTCAGCGCCAACTCAACGCGGTTCGCGTCCCGCGCGCGATCAGCCACATGCCGAGCCCCCAAAACCCGTAGACGATCGGCACCACCACGACGCCAGGCATGCGGAAGCCCCCGCCCATGGGCGCGCCCTTGATCGGCAGCACGACGAACCAGTTGACCAGCGTGACGATGATGGCGGCGAACAGCACCCAGCCCAGCACGCCGCCGAGCGCACCCGGCAGGCGTGGCACGACGAACGCAGCCAGGATGCCCCACAGGCCGCCCCAGAAGGCGGCCGAAACGATGGTCGGCACACCCCACGGCGGCACCGGCTGCATGTTGTAGATCCGCGACCTGGCCCAGCCCAGTTCGGTGGCGAGCCAGAAACCGAACTGGTGGAAGATCAGGACGCCTACGGCGCCGGCGATGAATCCGATAAGGATCGTGCGCATCCAGTTGCTCATGCGAGTGCTCCCCCGGCTGGTTTGCGGTCACGCCACGGCTGGGCGCGTTCGAGTTCCGCCGCCAGGGAGAATAGCATCTCCTCGGCCCCGAAGCGGCCGATGAACTGCAGGCCGATCGGCAGGCCATCCTCCGTCCAGGCCAGAGGCATCGACATCGCCGGCACGCCGGCGGCATTGCAGACAGAAGTAAAGGCGACCACGATCATGGCGGCCAACACCTGGACCAACATTCAGATCCGCGCCAACGGCCGCGTGCCCGGGCCGGACGAACTGGAGCCGGTGACCCGGCAAGCCGCCGAACATGGCCGCGAGATCGGCGCTCATGATTACATCCGTGCCGTCCAGACGTTCCACCGCACGGGGCGCCAGCTCGGCGCCTTCTTCGTGCCCAGCGCCTCGCCGGTCGCCGCGGAGTCATAGTCGGGCGCAGCTTCCTCGACCTGATGGCCCAGCCCTTCGAGCAGCGTCGCCGTCCGCTCGACGGCGGCCACCAGCACGGGATCGAGGGGCGGGCCGCCGACCGGCTTGCGCATGAACGCTACGCGCAGTCTGCCCGGCGTGCGCTGCGTCGCCGCCAGGAACGAACCGGCGGCCGGCGCGGTATAGGGATCGCCAGGCTCGCTGCCGGCAAGAGCATCGAGCAAAGCCGCACTGTCGCGCACCGAGATCGACACGCAATGCTGCGCCCCGGCGCCGGCCAGCGTCTCGCCGATCGGCGCCAGGCTGACCCGACCACGCGAGGGTTTCAGCCCGAACAGACCGCACAGCGCGGCCGGAATCCGAATCGAGCCGCCACCGTCCGTGGCATGCGCCATCGGCAGGCCACGGGCCGCCACGACCGCCGCCGAACCGCCCGACGACCCGCCCGGCGACAGACCCTTGCGCCAGGGATTGAGCGTGGCACCGCCGAATTCCGGCTCGGTCGTCGGCGCCAGGCCGAATTCGCTGGTATTGGTGCGGCCAACGATCACCAGCCCGGCCCGCCGCGCGCGCGTCACGGCGGCGCTATCGGCGGCAGCGACCGGTTGCTTTGCGAAGAAGCGCGAACCCAGGGTGGTCGGCGTGCCGGCGCAATCGGCCATGAGCTGCTTGACCACGAAGGGCACGCCTTCGAACGGCCCCTTCCCCGCCATCGCAGCCGATTTCTCGAGCAGAGGGCCGTCATGGAAATCGGTGATCGCGTTCAGCGATCGGTTCAGGGCACGAAGCCTTGTCAGCGTGCCGTCGAGCAGCTCGCGGACGCCGATCTTGCCTGTCTTGACGAGTTGCCCGACCGCGAGCGCGTCGTGGCTGGCAAAGAGATCGTCCACCTCAGTTCCGCCAGCGCTCGAGGTTTGCCGCAACGAAGGCGTCGTCGTTCAGCTCGGGATAAGTAGCGTAGAGGCGATCGATACCCGCGCTCTGGCCCGGGCTCAGTGTCTCGTGCGGATCGAGGCACTCGATCGAGGTCATCAGCCCTTGGCGCCGCAGGATCTCGTGACAGCCCGGGATGCAGCCCGCGAAGTCGTGGTCGACGTCGAACACGACAGAGTTGCAGTCGGTGACGAAGGAATCGAGCGCCAGCACCTGCGGTGGGATGGCGCCAGCCGATACCGAGACCTTCAGCCGTTCCAGCATCTCGACCGCTCCGCGCGTCCACACGCTCCAATGGCCGAGCAGCCCGCCGTGGAAGCGCAGGGTCACTTCGCGGTTGCCGGTGCGCACCACCATCGGCGTCACGAGATCAGCGACGATGTGGTCGTCGTTGCCGGTGTAGAGCGTGATGCGATCCTCGGCGTGGGCCTGGGCGATGCCGACCGCGACGTCGAGCGTGCGATAGCGGTTGAACGGCGCCACCTTGATCGCCACGACATTGTCGATGGCCGCGAAGCGCGCCCAGAAGGCACGCGACAAGGGGATGCCACCCACTGCCGTCTGCAGGTAGAAGCCGATCAGCGGCATCTCCTTGGCGATGGCCGTGCAATGCTCGATCAACTCGTCTTCGCTGGCGCCTTTCAGCGCCGCCAGGGACAGCAGGACGGCGTGGTAGCCGAGCGACCGCGCCGTACGCGCCTCCTCGACGGCCTGGGCCGTCTTGCCGACGGCGCCCGCGATCATCACCAGCGGACGGTCGGTCCACTCGCGCGCCGTCTCGATGGCGAGCTCGAGAACCGGGCGATAGAGCCCGACGTCGCGGATCGCAAACTGCGTCGAATGAACACCGACCGCGAGGCCGCCCGAACCAGCATCGACATAGTAGCGGCTGATCGCCCGCTGCGACTGCTTGTCGAACTTGCGGTCGGGTCCGAGCGCCAGCGGATGGGCGGGGATGACCGAGCCCTGCCGCAGCAGGGCGAGGACCGGCGGCGGCAGATCGCGCCAATGGAGAGTCTTGTCTGGGGTCATGTCACCATCCTACCCAAGTTCGGGGCCGGCGAGAGCAAACACGTGAGAGGGGTCGCCGAGGCCCTTCGCCTCGCCCAGGGTCATACGCATGTAGCCGCGCGGCGTCGTCGCTCCCTGACCCTTGAGCCAGGCGCGTACGGCGCGATGCGCCACCGGCACGTCGATGATGAACGGGCCCGGCGCCGATTCCGCCGCCTTGGCGATCAGAGCCAAGGCGATGGCCTCGTCGTCGGCCACTGCCGGACCGAGCGACGTCGCCATCCTGCCCTCGCGGCCCAGGACGAAGCCGACGATCTTCTTGCCAACGTCCTCGGCGATCCAGGCACGGCTGGGCTGGCGCAAAGCCAGATGGGCCAGGATCGCCGGCCGCTCCATGCCTGTCAGCGGTCGATCGTAAAGAGCAAGCCTGGGCAGGTCGGCCGCCGTGAGCGGCCGCAGGGAGACGCCGGGGGGAGGCGAAATGGCCGCGCCCCTGGTGTCATCGAAGTGCCAGCGCGCGATCGCGTAGAGGTCGCGGAAACCCAGAGGCAGATAGATCGGGCGACCCAGCTCCGTCGCATCGAGGCCGGCGACCGCGCCGGCCGACCGCACCTCCTCGATGCAATGCTTCAGCAGGCCCGTGCCGACGCCGCCCCGCCGCCGATCCCGGGTGACCAGCACCATGCTGATCCACGCGAGCTTCTGGCCGAGCGGCAGGACCAGCGAGCTTGCCTGCCAGCTACCGTCCGGCCCGACGCAACCGAAGCCGCGGCCCGCACCCAGCATGAAGCGCCAGTCGGCGACGTTCTGGTTCCAGCCCGCCTCGATGGACAAAGGCCAGACCGCATCGCTGTGTGCAGCATCGATCGGCCGGACGTCCAACGACTCAATACTTGCCATCGCGCACCTCGTAGTGCGTGGGCTTGTTGATCGTGGCCATGTCGCGGGCGAGCCAGTCTGCCGTCCAGTCGATCATTGTGGCCAGCGGCACGGAGGGCGGGCCGAACTCCTTCACCATGCGTCGCGAATCGTTCAGCCAGCCCGTCGCTGCCGGTGTGCCGGTGAACCTGGGCGATTTACCCAAAAGCTTGCCGAACTCGCCGGCTGCCCACCGGACCTCGATGGTCTCGGGTCCCGTGACGTTGATCGGCGTGGTGGGCGTCGTGGCGTGGGCGAGGCAGCGCAGCGCCACCGTATTCGCGTCGCCCTGCCAGATCACGTTGACGTGGCCCGTCGACAGATCGATCGTCTCGCCATCGCGCACCTTGCGGCCGATGTCGTGCAAGACGCCGTAACGCATGTCGATGGCGTAGTTGAGGCGGAACAAACGACCCGGCGTGCCGTACTTTGCCGAAAAATACTCGAACATGCGTTCGCGGCCGGCGCAGGTGACGGCATAGTCGCCGGGCGGCGGCACCGGGGCCGTGTCCTCGCTGGCGCCGCCGCTCTCCACCGGCACGAACGGATAGACGCAGCCCGTCGAGAACGCGACGATGCGCGACTCCTTGAATACCTCGGCGACCATCGCCGGCACCTGCACGTTCATCGCCCAGGTGAGCGGCACATCCCCGGCGGCGCCGAACTTGCGGCCGGCCATGAAGACAATGTTGGGGGCCTTCGGCAGCTTCTCGAGCTGAGCCCGATCGAGCAGATCAGCGACCACCGGTTCCACGCCGGCCTTGACCAGCGCCTCGCGGACACCGGGCTCGCTGAAGCGCGCCACGCCCATCACCCGTTTGCCGGGCGCCGCGCGCTTGGCGAGGCGCGCCAGCGTCGGACCCATCTTGCCGCCGACACCCAGCACCAAGATGTCACCGGGGATGCGGGCAAGATCGGCGATCAGCGCGTCGGAGGGTGTCGTCATGAAATCCTCGACGGCTTCGACGTCGTCGAAACGGGCGGGCAGTGTCATGTCGAAGCTCCCTCGGTCATCGCCCTCATCGACTTGAAGTCCATCTCGGCACCGACCGCGAAACCCGGGACGTTCAGGGACCTCAGTGCCAGCTTGCCGCCGATCGCCTTGAGGCGGGCGGGCGCGCCGTCCTTCTTCTCGTAAAGATCAGGATGGGCCGCCACGAACGCATGCTGCTCGCGCTCGGGCGCGAAACCCATGCCGTCGATGAAGTGATGGGCGTTGCGCTCGACGTGGCCCAACCCCAGCAGCGAGACCAGCGCCAGATCCTGCTGCACACTGACGCCCGGCCAGGTCGTGAGATCCTCGGCCGACATGAAATGGCCGGCGCCGAGCCTGGCGACGCGCGCGGCGTTCAGGATCGACTTGTAGAAGCCTTTGCAGTTCTTGCTCGAGACACCGGCATAGCCGAGCTCCAGCGCCCTCGGGAAAGCCGACAGCTCGCCGTCCGATTCGTCGATGATGACGGCGCGATGTCGGGCCAGCGGTTCGACCGACCGCGACAGGGCGACCGCCCGCTTGATCGGCTGCTCGATGAACAGGGTCGACTTGGCGAGCCTGGCCAAGGCCGGCGTCTCCTCGACCTTGCGCCACAGCTCGACGATGCCCTCGACGTCGTCGTACTGCTCGTTGCCGTCGAGGGTCGTGCGATAGTCGCCGGCCCCGGCGTCGAGCACGGCGGCGATGCGGCCGAGCCGCTCCAGATCGGCCTTGATGTCGCCGCCGACCTTCAGCTTGTAGTAGCGGCCGCGATAGTAGGACACGACCTCCTCGAGGGTTTCCGGCAGTCCGTCGTTCACGCGCTCCGCCGCCGGCCGGTCGGCGGCGGTCAGCGGGTCGACCAGGCCAACCGTATGGCGCACCTCGATGCCAGGCGCCGGCACGAGGCCGGACAGGAACGGGCCGAGATCGGCGTCGGCGATGTCCGGGGTCAGCAAGGTCGTGCGGATGCCGGGGACGTTGCGCGCGATCATGGTGGCGAAGGACTGGCCGGTCGTCCGGCCCAGCGCGTCGAGGATGGCCCGGTCGAGCAATGCCGGCCCAAACGACGCCACCAGCGGGTTGAGTCCAAGGGCGGCGCCGCGCTTGTGCTGCTCGACGTAGGTGCCGGCGAACAGATCGAACGGCCTGTCGAAGCCTTGTGCGCGATAGAGCTCGATCGCGAGATCCAGAGCCTGGCGGAGCTGATCGAGATTCTGCTCGTCGGTGAAGGCCGGGCTCTTCTCGAACCACTTGGCGGCCAGCGCTTCCGCCGCGACGCCTTGGCTCGTCCGCCCGTCGGGCAGCGAAATGCGCACCCTGATCACGGCTTGCGTGGCGTCGGTGACGGTGATCACGCCGAAGCGGAAGGCGAGCCGCATCTTCACGTGCCGCTCGAAGCGCTCGACATCCTCCAGCTTCACCTTCATGCACATGACTCCAGCAGGCCAGCGACGTAGCCGATCATGCGCGCGGCGCAAGTTGGCCCGTCGGGTTCATAGACGAAGGGCTCCATGGCGATCCAGCCGCGATAGCCGGTTTCGCGCAAGGCCTTCACGACGGGTCCGAACCTGTCGTCACCCTGCCCCGGACCGCGCCGGTTGCGATCGTTGAACTGGACATGGGCGACCAGCCCGCTCGTCATCCAGCGCCGGATGGCGTCGGCTACCGGTTCGGGCTCCATCAGGCTCGCGGCCAGCGTATCGACCATGATGCGCAGCGCCGGATTGCCGATCCGGCGCACGATCTCGGCCCCTTCCGCCAGCGTATTGACGAAATTGCAATCGGGCCGGGCCAGCGGCTCGATGCAGTAGGCGACCTTGGCCAAGGCAGCCTGCTCGCCGGCCAACGTCCATGCCTCCTCCGCGCGCGACGCATCGTCCGATGTCGCCACGCGCCGGTGCGCCGGCGAGCCGTGCACCAGGTACGCGCCGCCCAGCTCGGCGCACAGGTCGACCGAGGCGCGCAGGACGTCGACACTCTTCTGCCACACCGCGCGATCGGCGCTGGTGATAGACAGGCCGGCCGGCGCGGCGAGCAGCCAGTGCAGACCGCTCACCTCGAGATCATTGTCGGCGCAGACCTTGCGGATCTCGGCGCGTTTGGCGGCCGGCATGCGCCAGGCATCGTCGCCGAAGGTGAACGGCGCCAGCTCGAGTCCGCGATAGCCGAGGCGCGCCGCCAACGCACACTGACGCTCGAAGGAAAGCTCGCGGATCACCTCGTTGCAGAGAGACAGCTTCACTAGTGTTCCTTCAACTCTAACGTTGATCCTCGGCTTGACGGTTTTCAGGTGCTTCGCCAGTGTGCCCGAATGTGCGGCTGCGCATGATCAAATTCCAGCCTTTGCTTCGCCAATACTGGCCGACCGTCGCGCTGTTCGCGTTCCTGCTCGCGAGCTGGCAGCTCGCCGTCAGTGCGGGCGGTATCCGTGAGTATCTTCTGCCCTCTCCACTCGCGGTGTGGAACGCGCTGTGGCACGGCGACACGGCCTGGACGCAGCACATCTGGGTCACGACGCTGGAGATCATCGGCGCGTTCTTCCTGGCGGCCGGCGTCGGCGTTGCGCTGGGCGTGGCGATCGCCTGGTCGCCGCTGATCGCCAATGCGCTGGTTCCTTTCCTGGTATTCGTGAACACCCTGCCCAAGGTGGCGATCGCGCCGCTGTTCCTGATCTGGATGGGCTACGGCATCTTCCCCAACATGCTGATGGGCGCGTTGATCGGCTTCTTCCCGGTGGTGATCAACACGGCGGTGGGCCTGAGCCAGGTCGAGGCCGACATGCTCGATCTCGGGCGCGTGTTCAACGCGCCGAAATGGAAGATCTTCGCCAAGATCCGCATTCCCAACGCCCTGCCCTACATCCTGAGCGCGCTCAAGATCACGGCCACGGCCGCCGTTGTCGGCGCCATCGTCGGCGAGTTCGTCGCCTCGCAGAAGGGCCTGGGCTACGTCATCGTCACCACCCAGAGCAGTATGAACACCTCGGTGGCGTTCGCCGCGCTGATCTGGATTTCCGTCGTGGGGCTGGTGCTGTACGGCCTCGTCGTGCTGGCGGCGCAGTTGTGGGCGCCGTGGGCCGAGGGTATCGACTGAATCGGGGAAGGGTAACAGGGAGCAGATCATGAAGAGGACATTGTCATTGGCGCTTGCGGCCCTGCTGGCCGGAGGCGGCAGCGCTGCGGCGCAGGAGAAGTTCACCTTCGCATTGAACTGGTTCGCGGTCGGCGACCACGCCGCCTACTGGGTGGCGCTCGACAAGGGCTACTACAAGGCCAAGGGCCTCGACGTGACGCTGGAGAACTCCAAGGGCTCGGGCGATGCTATCGCCAAGGTCGACACCGGCCGCGCCGATGCCGGACTGGCCGACGCGGCCGTCGTGATCGCCTCGGTCGGCCGCGGCACCACGATCAAGACGGTCGGCATGGTGTTCGACAAGACGCCGCTCAACGTCTTCAGCCTCAAGAGCAAGCCGCTCACCAAACCCAAGGATCTCGAAGGTGCGACGCTGGGCGCCCCGCCGGGCGACAGCCAGCGCCAGATGTTCCCGGCCTTCGCCAAGGTCAACGGCATCGATGCCTCCAAGGTCACCTGGGTCAATATCGAGCCGGCCGCCAAGCCGGCCGCTGTCGCCGAGAAGCGCATGGACGGCGTCGGCGACTACTCGACCGGCCTGCCGCTCTACGAGAAGGCTGCCGGCAAGGGCAACGTCGTCATGATGCCGTGGGCCGATTTCGGCTTCGACATGTACTCGATGTCGATCATCGCCAGCGCCAAGACGATGAAAGAACGTCCCGCCGTGCTGAAGGCCTTCCTCGAAGCCTCCTACATGGGCTGGCGCGACGTCATGGCCGATCCCAAGGCTGGGATGGATATCCTGAAGAAGCGCGTGCCCGAGGTCGATGTCGAGGTCATGACGCCCAACATGCTGATCGGGCTCGACCTGATGAAGACCGAGCGCTACGCCAAGAACGGCATCGGCTGGATCGACGAGAAGAAGATGTGCGACTCGGTCGACCTCGTGAACACCTACATGGGCCTGCCGAAGAAGGTCGAGTGCAAGGACGTGTTCACGGCCGAGTTCCTGCCCAAGGTCGAGATGCCCAAGTAGCCCCTGGCGTCCTGATGTCTGATACAGCCCTCGCTGTCATCCCGAGCGCAGCGAGGGACCTTTCCTGTTGCCTTAAAGGCCCCTCGCTTCGCTCGGGGTGACAGTGATCGTTGTGAACAAGGAACTGATCGGCCTCGACCGGGTCGGCATGACATACGAGGCGGCGAGCGGCCCGGTCGAGGCGCTCGCCGGCATCTCGCTGTCCGTTGGCGCCGGCGAATTCGTCTCGCTGGTGGGGCCGAGCGGTTGCGGCAAGTCCACGCTGCTGCGCATCGTGGCGGGCCTGAGGCCCGCCGCTGTCGGCACGGTGACGGTCGCCGGCCGCGCCGTGCGCGAGCCCATTCCCGACATCGGCATGGTCTTCCAGGCGCCGATCCTGCTGAAATGGCGCTCGATCCTGCAGAACGTGCTGCTGCCGGCCGAGCTTGCCGGCCAGGACGCCGGCGCCTTGCAGGGCCGCGCGCAGCAGCTTCTGGACATGGCCGGCCTGAGCGGCTTCGGCGACAAGCTGCCGCGCGAGCTGTCGGGCGGCATGCAGCAGCGCGCCGCGCTGTGCCGGGCCCTGCTGCTCGACCCTCCCCTTCTCCTGATGGACGAACCGTTCGGCGCGCTCGACGCCATGACCCGCGACGACATGGCGCTCGAGCTTTTACGAATCTGGGGCGAGCGCGACCTTGCCCGCGAGGCGCGCAAGACCGTGCTGTTCGTCACCCATTCGATCCCCGAGGCGATCTTCCTGTCCGATCGCGTGGTGATCATGTCGCCGCGCCCCGGCCGCATCGCGGCAGATCTCAAGGTCGACCTGCCGCGGCCGCGGACCGTGGAATTGCGGGCCTCCGAGACCTTTGGCCGCCTTAGTCTGGAGATTTTCAGGGCTCTCACGGGCCGCAGCGGCGCGGGCACGTCTGCCTGACCTTAGAGGGCGCGCTATTTCTCGCCCGCGCTTGTTGGCGCGGCCGGCACTGCCTGATAAGACCCGGCGGACAACGCCAGGAGCAGACATGGCCACCGCCGCCACACCGATGAAAAGCGCCGCCAAGGGCATCAGCGCCGACGCCAAGCCGTTCGACTGGGAGGACCCGTTCTTCCTCGACGACCAGCTCACCGAGGAGGAGGTCGCGATCCGCGATGTCGCGCGCGACTACTGCCAGGACAAGCTGATGAGCCGCGTGCTCGAGGCCAACCGCCACGAGAAGTTCCACCGCGAGATCATGAACGAGTTCGGCGCGCTCGGGCTGCTCGGCTCGACCCTGCCCGAGAAGTACGGCTGTGCGGCCGCCAACTACACGAGCTACGGGCTGGTAGCGCGCGAGGTCGAGCGCGTCGATTCGGGTTACCGCTCGGCGATGAGCGTGCAGTCCTCGCTGGTCATGCATCCGATCTACGCCTACGGCAGCGAGGAGCAGCGTCTGAAGTACCTGCCCAAGCTCGCCACCGGCGAGTGGGTCGGCTGCTTCGGCCTCACCGAGCCCGACCACGGCTCCGATCCCGGCGGCATGAAGACCCGCGCCGTGACCGTGCCCGGCGGCTACAGCCTGTCGGGCTCCAAGATGTGGATCACCAACTCGCCGATCGCCGACGTGCTGGTGATCTGGGCCAAGCTCGACGGCGGCGCCATCCGCGGCTTCATCCTGGAGCGCGGCTGGAAGGGCCTCGAGACGCCCAAGATCGAGGGCAAGTTCTCGCTCCGCGCCTCGGTGACCGGCGCCATCATGCTCGACGAGGTGTTCGTGCCGGTCGAGAACATGATGCCCAACGTCTCGGGCCTCGGTGGTCCCTTCGGCTGCCTCAACAACGCGCGCTACGGCATCGCCTGGGGCGCCATGGGCGCCGCCGAGTTCTGCTGGAAGCAGGCGCGCAACTACACGCTCGACCGCAAGCAGTTCGGCCGGCCGCTCGCCGCCAACCAGCTGATCCAGAAGAAGCTCGCCGACATGCAGACCGAGATCGCGCTCGGCCTGCAGGCCTGCCTGCGCGTCGGCCGCCTCAAGGATGCCGGCCACGCCCAGCCGGAGATGATCTCCCTGATCAAGCGCAACAACTGCGGCAAGGCGCTCGACATCGCCCGTGTCGCCCGCGACATGCATGGCGGCAACGGCGTGTCGGACGAGTACCATGTGATCCGCCACGTCATGAACCTCGAGGCGGTCAATACCTACGAGGGCACGCACGACGTGCACGCGCTGATCCTCGGCCGCGCCATGACCGGCATCCAGGCCTTCACCGGAGCCTGATGTGCCTTTCCCGCCGGCCGGCGACATCGCACTCGTTGTCGCCGGCGCCCTGGTGGCGGGATTCGTCAATGGCCTCACCGGCACCGGCTATGCCCTGATGGCGCTGGGCTTCTGGCTGCAGGCCATGTCGCCGGTGACCGCGGCACCGCTGGTTGCCATCTGCTCCGTCGCGGGCCATCTGCAGGCGCTGCGCTCGATCTGGAGCGGCGTGCGCTGGCCGCGCCTCTGGCCCTTCCTCGCCGCCGGGCTTTTGGGCGTGCCCATCGGGACGTCACTATTGGAACAGGTGCAGGTTCAGCCGCTGAAGCTTGGGGTCGGCATCCTGCTGATCTTCTACAGCGCCTGGATGGGCTTCGTGCGCCGTCCGCCCGTCATCACGGGCGGCGGCCGCCCGGCCGATGCGGCGGTGGGCTTCGTCGGCGGCGTCACGGGCGGTCTGGCCAGTGTCAGCGGACCTGCACTCACCATCTGGGTGCAGCTGCGCGGGTGGAACAAGAACGAGCAGCGCGGCGTCAACCAACCGTTCAACATGGCCGTGCTGGCCACCGCCCTGCTCGCGGCAGCGGTCGCTGGCCTGCTTGACCGCATGTTCCTCGTATGGGCGATCCTTACCGTGCCGACCAGCCTGGTCGGGGCACGGCTCGGCCTGATGCTCTACGGTCGGGTCAATGACGCGGTCTTCCGCCAGCTCGTGCTGGTGCTGCTCGGTCTTTCGGGATTGACGCTGATCGTCACGTCGCTGCGCTAGCTCAGGAATTTCAGGCAGCCGCTTTCCGTCAGGATCGCGTCGAGGCCGGGCACCCCCTTTGGCGTCGCATATTTGCGACGAATCTCCGCGAGGGAGCGCGCATGGTACTTCTGCGGCTCCTGCACCCACGACGCGCCGCCCAGCGTCATCTCGAAGCTCTTCTGACCTGCCGCAATGGCCGCCGCGTTCGCCGTTGACCAGGGCAGGAACAGGCCCGCGACTTCTTCCTTCAGGAGCGGCATCAAGGTCGGCGCCAGTGCCGGCCAGGCTTCGAACGGCCCTTCGTTCTTCGGCGTCAGCATGCGCTGTACCCAGGCCATCACCTTTGGCGCGGCGCCCCGCATGATGGCGCCGGGCGTGGGATCGGTCGCCAACTCGTAGAACTGGCCCCACAGGCCGAAGTCGGCCATCGCCGGCCGGCCGCCCAGCATGTAGGGCCGCGTCTGCAGATGCGCCTCGATGAGGGCCAGCGCGTGCTTGAACGAGCCCTCGATCGTGGGCTCGGTCGTCGGATTGGAGCCGACGAAGCCGATCCGCCCGGTCATGCGCTCGGCGACGGCAGCGCGGGCCTGGGCCACGGCGAGCGCGCCCTGCCCTTCCATCATCTGCCGGGCGATGCGTTCGGCGGTCGACCAGACGTCGGCCTGGTAGCGCCAGCGATAATGGAACATCCACTTGTTGCCCCACTCGTCGCCATACTCCTCGAGCAGCGCGGAGAGGAAGGCGAGCGCAGGATCTTCGGGCACCAGCGACGGCTGGGCCGCTTCGAAGCGCTCGATGATGGGCGTCGAATCCTGGATGCCCTCGCCGTCCGGCGTCACGACCAGCGGCACCAGCGGCAGCTTGGCGTATTTCTGGAACTCGGCCTGGACAGCCGGCGAACGCGGGATCCAGTCGTGCGGCAGGTCCTTGAAGCGGAAGTACGAGCGCACCTTCACCGAATAGGGCGAGAGCTCGGAGCCGAAGATCCGATAGGTCATATCCAGCGCTTGCGCTTCAGCCAGATGAACAATCCGACCACGATCACGACGACCATGACCCAGAAGAAGGGATAACCGTACCTCCAGCCGAGCTCGGGCATGTTGCCGGCGTCGCGGTCGAAGTTCATGCCGTAGATGCCCGCCAGAAACGACAAGGGCATAAAGAAGACGGTGATGATGGCCATCGTCTTCATCACCTCGGCCATGCGGTTGGACGCATGCATGAGGTATACTTCCATCAGGCCATTGGTCATTTCGCGGTAGCTCTCGACGAGGTCAAGCACCGCCACGGCATGGTCGAAGCAGTCGCGCAGATAGGTACGCGTTTCGGGCATGATGAACGGCACTTCCGGCCGCATCAGCGCCAGCACCGTCTCGCGTTCCGCCCATTGCAGCCTGTGAAAGGTCACCAGCGCGCGCCGCGCCTGGTGGATGTGATAGAGCGTGTCGTTGGTCGGGCGCTCCAGCGCCTCGTCCTCGAGCTCTTCCAGGTGCGTCGACACCGCCTCGATGAGGGGAAACTTGCGGTCGACCACGAGGTCGACCAGGGCATAGACCAGGTAGTCGATGCCGAAGGTGCGCAGCCTCGAGCCGGCGGTCTGCACGCGATCGCGCACCGGCTTGAAGATATCGATCTTGTGATCGTGGAAGGAGATCACGTAGTTGTCGCCGAAGAAGATGCTGACCTGGCGCACGTTCAGCACGCCATCCTCGTACACCGGATCGTTCAGCACGATGAAGCCCTGCCCCTCGTAGAGGTCGAGCTTGCTTCTCTGGTGGGCGTGGAACACGTCCTCGAGCGCCAGCGGATGCAGGTTGAAGGCCATGCCGAGGTCGCGCAGCATGTCGGAGCTGGGCCGGCCTGCGACGTCGATCCAGGTGTGGCCAGGCGTGCCGAGATGGAAGCGGCACTCGTCGACCTCGACGCCATGCAGCACCTGCACGTCCTCGGAGGTGTACTCGACCAGGGTGAAGTCGAGCGCCTCGTCCGGCACGGGCGCGCGCCCGGCGAGCGTGCCGGGGGCCGTGCCGGGCTTGGTATGGCGATGGATGACGCCGTCCATGTTCCCCAACGACACCGTGACCGGCGTCAGAGCTCCTGCATCACTTGGATATCGGGCCGGCCGGCGAGATAGTCGCCGAGCTTGCGGCCCAGTTCCTTGAAGTGCGGCGCAGCCCGATGGGCTTCCAGCGCCCCCTGGTCGTCGTAACGCTCCAACATGACGTAGACGTTAACGTCGGCCGTCTTGTGCAGCGCGTAGAGCTTGTTGCCGGGCTCGTCGGACCGGACCTTGGCCTGCAAGGCCTTCATCGTCGCCTCGAAGTCGGCGTTGGTGCCGGGCTTGATGGTGAGCTTTGCGATGACGCCGAGCATGTGCGCTCCTCTGGCCTACTGCGGCCGCTTCTTCACAAGGTACTTGTGTTCGCCGTCGCATACCAGCGTGCCGGACTGATTGTGGATGGTGAGCTTCATGGTCACCACGCCCGTGGTCCGGCCGGCCTTGAGCTCGCTCACTTCGAGCATGGGATAGAGCGTGTCGCCGCAATAGACCGGTTTCAGGAAGCGTGACGACTGCTCCAGGAAACCGATCAGCGAATCGCCGATCACATGCGGGAAGATGCCCGCCCCAGCGGCGCCCTGGATCGCGACCTGCAGGCCATGGGCCAGCATGTCGCGATGACCACGCGCCCGGCAGTACTCGCGGTCGTAGTGAATCGGATGGTTGTCGCCGCTCGCCAGCTGGAAGGCGGCGAACATCGATTCGGTCTGGGTCCGCGAGTTTATATAGAATTTCTGCCCGACCTTGAGGTCCTCGAACCAGTGCGTCGGTCCAAAACGGTGCTCCTCGGGCCTGAATGGGGTGACTTCGGCCACGTGCGCCCTCCTGTTTTCGCCGGCACCTTAGTTCCGGGCAAACAGGTCGGCCAGCTTGTCGAGGGTGGGTTCGAGGTGATCGGGCCTGGCATCGTCGCGTGGCGGAAGGCCGATACGGTTATGCCAGAACACCGGCATGCCGACGCCCTTGGCGCCTGGCACGTCGGATGCCGAGCCTGCGACGAACAGCGTGCGCTCGGGCGCAGTACCGAGTGCCGCGAGCACGGCGCGATAAGGTTCGGGCCGCGGCTTGTAGAAGCCCGCGCTCTCGGCCGTGACCACAACCTTGAACGCTACGCCGACACGATCGGCCGCCTGCCGGCCCAGGCGCACCGAGCAGTTGGTGGCGACGGCGAGCGGCACCGGGATCGCGGTCAGAATGCCATGCGCTTCGGGCCAAGGTGTCAGCTCGCTCCAACGGCGCTCCAGTGCGCCGCCAAGGCTCTCCGGCAGGCCGACATCGCGCGCCGCCTCGCGTACGAGCGCTTCATAGGGTCTGTAAGGGCCGCAGCCGTATGTGATCTCGAGATAGCGCCGGCGCCATTTCATGCCGTCGTCGGGCGAGCCCGCGACGTCGTTCCACAAGGTCCAGGAATCGATCAGCGCCGTCAGCAGGTCGAAGATGACGGCGTCATACTTCATGCAGTCTTGGCCTTGCGGCCCATGCCGTCGAACAGGTCGAGCATGCGGTCGCGCCAGGCGTGGACCGGGTCGTCGGCTTCGAGCAGCACCAGCGGTGTGGCGACGCGCGCCCACAGGAAGGCGCCGGCCAGCGCGTAATCAGGATAGGCGGGCTGCTCGCCGCTCAGGAAAGGCTGCTCCTTCAGCACGCGTCGCGCCGGCTCCAGGACGGCGCGGAAAGCGGCCATGCCCTGCTCGCGCGCCTTGGCCTGGAAGCCTGCAAAGTCGCTGGTGCCCAGCCGCTTGCCGCGCGAGTCGAGGAAATAGGGCTGATCGACCGGCCGCACGCGCGCGTAGAGATCGCCGACCAAGAGCGGGAACAGCGCCGGGTGCACGGCAGTGTCGACCCACGAGGCGACGAAATGCGCATGATCGCGCGCCGGGCCGAACAGCGGCTTCTCCGGATAGGCGCCATCGAGATGCTGCGCGATCGCCCAGCTGTCCTTCACCACATTGGGCCCGTCATGGATGACCGGCAGGGTCTGCGACTGGGCGAAGGCGATCTTCTGCTTCTCGGTGAAGCCGACCGGCTCGTCACGCCAGCCCAGGCCCTTGTGCTTCAGGGCAAACTTGGCGCGCCAGCAGAACGGGCTGGGGCGGCGGTCGTCCTGGAACACCAGGTCGTAGAGCGTGATCATGGATTACTTTCCTTCAAGCATCTTGATGATACCCGAGAAGTCCTTGGCGCCGCCGCCGGCGTTGACGAACATGTTGAAGAGCTGAGCGGCCTCCGCGCCCATCGGCGTGCTGGCGCCCGAGGTCTGCGCCGCCTGCTGGGCAAGCTTCAGGTCCTTCAGCATGTTGTCGGCCGTGAAGCCCGCCTGGTAGTCGCGGTTCGCCGGCGATGTCGGGACCGGACCGGGCAGCGGCAGGTAGTTGTTCACCGCCCAGCAGCTGCCGGACGACGTCGACACGATGTCGAACAGCTTCTGCACGTCCAGTCCCAGGCGCTTGCCCAGCAGGAAGCCTTCGGCGACGCCGATCATGGTGATGCCGAGGATCATGTTGTTGCAGATCTTGGCCGCCTGCCCCGCGCCCATCGGGCCGGTGTGCACGATGTTCTTGCCCATCTTCTCGAGGATCGGCCGCGCCTTGGCGAAACCGCCGTCGCTGCCGCCGACCATGAAGGTGAGCGTGCCGGCCGTGGCGCCACCGACGCCGCCCGAAACCGGCGCATCGACCATCTCCAGCCCGGCCTTGGCCGCCAGCTCGCCGACATGGCGGGCGCTGTCGACGTCGATGGTCGAGCAGTCGATCAGCAGCGTGCCCTTGGCAACGTTGGGCAACACGTCGTTCTCGTAGACGCCGCGCACGTGGCGACCAGCCGGCAGCATGGTGACCACGATCTCGGCGCCCTTCACGGCTTCGGCGGCCGAGGCCGCCTTCCTGGCGCCCTTCTCGACGGCGCCGCCGAGGGCCGCTGCCGACAGGTCGAACGCCGTTACCTGATGCTGGCCCTTGACCAGGTTGGCGGCCATCGGGCCGCCCATGTTGCCAAGACCGATGAAGGCGATCTTCGCCATGTCATCCTCCCTTTCAATCGAAGAACAGATCGTTCGCGACCGGCTTGAAGTGCGCCTCGACCATCTCGCGCGTCACGCCTTCGATGGTCGGCGGGTTCCATTTCGGCTTCTCGTCCTTGTCGACCAGGAGGGCGCGCACGCCCTCGAAGAAATCGTGGTCGGGCCGCATGCACGCCTGGGCCATGCGGTACTCGATGGTCATCGTGTCCTCGAACGACCGGTTGGCGCAGCGCTTGAGCTGCTCCAGCGTGATCGCCATCGACAGCGGCGACAGCTTGAGAAGTGCCGCGAGCTGCTTCTGCGCCCATTCGCCGGGCTGCTTCCTGAGCTTGGCCACGATCTCGCCAACGGAGTCCGCCGAGAAACAGCGATCGATGTCGGGCATCAGGGCCGGCAGCGTGGGCATGCCGGCGTCCGCCGCGAAGCGTGCGATCACGGCATCGACCTTGCGGTTAGCGTCAGGCCCCGAGAGATCGGCCGCGGCAAGAGCGGCCTGAAGCTCGCCCATCCTGGCGCTCGGCACATGGGCATCGACGATGCCCGCCCACAACGCGTCGGCCGCCTTCAGGCGATGGCTGGTGAGCGCCAGGAAGGTGCCCAGTGCGCCTTGCAGGCGCGTCAGGAAATAGCCGCCACCGACGTCGGGAAAGAGACCTATGGTGGTCTCCGGCATGGCGAACAGAAACTTCTCGCTCGCCACCGAATGTGAACCGTGTGCCGAGAGACCGACGCCGCCCCCCATATCGAAGCCGTCGATCAGCGAGATCCACGGCTTGGCGTAGCGGTAGATGCGGCGATTGACGACGTATTCGTCGTAGAAGAAGTCGCGGCGCAGCGTCCCCTTGGGATTGTCCTTCATCTCGCGGTAGAGGCCGATGACATCGCCGCCGGCGCAGAAAGCGCGGTCGCCGGCGCCGCGCACGATCACGGCCTTGACCGCCGGGTCCTTCTCCCACTGCGGGATGACCTTCTCTATCTCCAGGATCATGCCATACGACAGCGCGTTCAGCGCCTTGGGCCGATTGAGCGTGATCACGCCAAGGCCGTCTTTGATTTCGAACAGGATTTCAGACTCTGACATCGATACTCCCAAGACTGTCATCCCGAGCGAAGCGAGGGACCTTTAAGGCCATGAGACTACCAATGTGCCTACCCCATCAGCAGCCTGCGCGAAATGATCACGCGCATGATCTCGTTGGTTCCTTCCAGGATCTGATGCACGCGCAGGTCGCGGAGATAGCGCTCGATGGGAAAGTCCTTCAAGTAGCCGTATCCGCCATGCAGTTGCAGCGCCTCGTTGACGACCCTGAAGCCCACGTCGGTGGCGAAGCGCTTGCCCATGGCGGCGGCCTGCGTCGCTTCCGGCGACTTGGCGTCGAGAAATGCGGCGGCCCGCCAGATCAGGAGACGTGCTGCGTCGAGCTCGGTGGCCATATCGGCGAGCTTGAACTGCGTCGCCTGGAAGTCGGCGATCGGCTTGCCGAACTGCTTGCGCTCGACGACATAGCGCGACGCCGTCTCCAGGCAGGCGCGCGCGCCGCCCAGCGAACAGGCGCCGATATTGATGCGCCCGCCGTCCAGCCCTGCCATGGCGATCTTGAAGCCGTGACCCTCCGGGCCCAGTCGGTTGGCGACCGGCACCTTGCAGTTCTCGAAGATCACCGCGGCGGTGGGCTGGCTGTTCCAGCCGAGCTTCTGCTCCTGTTTGCCGAAGGACATGCCCGGCGTGCCGTTCTCGACCACAAGGGTCGAGATGCCGCCCGCGCCCTTCCCGCCCGTGCGCAGCATGACCACGTAGACGTCGCTGCGTCCGCCGCCCGAGATGAAGGCTTTGGTGCCGTTCACGACGTAGTGGTCGCCGGCCAGCTCGGCCCGCGTCGAGAGACCCGCGGCATCCGAGCCGGCGCCGGGCTCGGTCAGGCAGTAGCTGGCGAAATGCTCCATCGAGCAGAGCTTGGGCAGGAAGCGCCGGCGCTGCTCGTCGTCAGCGAAGCCGTCGATCATCCAGGCGGCCATGTTGTGGATCGAGATGTAGGCCGCCGTGCTGGGACAAGCGGCCGCCAGCTCCTCCATGATCAGCGCCGCGTCGAGCCGCGACAGCCCGCTGCCGCCGACGTCGTCGCGCACATAGATGCCGCCGAAGCCCAGGGCGGCCGCCTCGCGCAGGACGTCCTCGGGAAAGATCTTCTCGGAATCCCAGCGCGCCGCCTCGGGCAGCATGCGCTCGGTCGCGAATTGCCGTGCCGTGTCGCGGAAGGCCCGCTGGTCGTCGGTGAGGGTGAAATCCATGCGCGGCGGATCATATCGGGGGGTCCTAGCCAGTCAATGAAACGGGTATGCTGTCACCATGGCCTGGCGGGACATGACCGAGCAGGAACTGACGATGCGGCCCGAGGCGCGGCTGGGCGGCGCCTTGCTCTGGGTCGTGCTCGCGGCTGCCGTGGTCTGTGTCGTGGCCATAGGCGGCGCGCTCCTCGACTTCGACCACCTCCGCCTGATCGGCGTCCGGTACATGATCGCCGTCGCCTTCGCCGGCATCTGGTCCGCCATTTTCGTGATCATGACCCTGCTGCGCCTGCCGGCGACGCCGCTGGTCGCAAGCGCAGGCTTCATCGCCTGGATCGCCTATCGCCTCGCCGTCGCGCTGTGGAGCCAGGCGGGCTGGCCGCTGGCCGTGGACCTGTGGGCCGAGGCCGTGCTGGCGGCAGGCTTCTGCGGCTACATGGCCGACGGGGTGCGACCCAATGCCTATTATCGCCGTCGCCTTCCGGCGGCCTGAGCCGCTATAAACAGGCGCCATGGGGAAACGCTTTACGACCTTGGGCCGCTATCCGACGACGCGGCTGCGCCGCAACCGCCGCGAGGACTGGTCGCGCCGCCTGGTGGCCGAGACCAAGCTTTCGGTCGATGACCTGATCTGGCCGGTGTTCGTCCAGGAAGGGACGAATGCCCGCACGCCCGTCGAGTCGATGCCCGGCGTCGACCGACTGACGGTCGACCTCTTCGTCGAGGCCGCCAAGCAGGCGCGCGATCTCGGCATACCGGCGATCGCGATCTTCCCGGAGACCGACCCCGCCAAGAAGACGCCCGACGCGCGCGAAGCCTACAATCCCGACGGCCTGGTCTGCCGCGCCATCACCGCGGCGAAGAAGCACGTGCCGGGCATCGGCGTCGTCTGCGACGTGGCGCTCGATCCCTTCAACAGCGACGGCCACGACGGCATCGTGCGCGACGGCTACGTGCAGAACGACGAATCGCTGGAAGCCCTGGTCAAGCAGGCGATCGTCCAGACCGAAGCCGGCGCCGACATCCAGGCGCCGTCGGACATGATGGATGGCCGCATCGGCGCCATCCGCAAGGCGCTCGACGCGAAGGGGTTCATCCACGCCCAGATCATGAGCTACGCGGCCAAGTACGCCTCTGCCTTCTACAATCCCTTCCGCGACGCCATCGGCAGCTCGGGAGCACTCAAGGGCGACAAGAAGACCTACCAGATGGATTACGCCAACTCCGACGAGGCCTTGCGCGAGGTCGGATTGGACATCGAGGAAGGCGCCGACATGGTGATGGTCAAGCCTGGCCTGCCCTACCTCGATATCGTGCGCCGCGTGAAGGACAGCTTCGGCGTGCCGACCTACGCCTACCAGGTGAGCGGCGAGTACTCGATGCTGCGCGGCGCCGCCGACCGCGGCTGGCTCGACTGGGACAAGGTGCTGATCGAGACCCTGACCGGCTTCAAGCGCGCCGGCTGCGACGGCATCCTGACCTACGGCGCGGTCGATGCCGCGAGGCTGCTGAAGGGTAAATGATCGAACGTCCCTCGGCGCGGCTGATCCTGCTCGATCCCGCCGACCGCCTCTTTCTGTTCAACGTGCACGATCCCGGCGTCTTCGACCCGGCCCATCCGCACTCCGATCCGTTCTGGGTGATGATCGGCGGCTTCGTCGATCCCGGCGAGGACTTCGCCGATGCCGCCGTGCGCGAAGCGCGCGAGGAGACCGCGATCGTGGTCGATGGGCCGGTGCGCTGGGTGTGGAAGCGCGAACGGCACATGAGCTGGCGCGGCAGGGACGTGCTGCACCGCGAGCGCTTCTTCCTCGGCCGTACCGACCGCACCGAGGTCGACACCTCCGGCCTCGACGAGCGCGAACGCAGCTGGACACTCGGCCATCGCTGGTGGAGCGCCGACCAGATTGCGGCGTCCAGGGAGCGGTTCGAACCGCTCGACCTTGCCGCGCAATTGCAAGCGTTGCTGAAGGATGGCCCGCCGGCCGAGCCGGTCACCGTCCGCTAACGTTTGCCGTTAGCGGCCGTCGCGCTCCCGCTTCTCCCGTTTGCGCTCCTCATCCTCGGTTGCGGCACCGCGATAAGCGCGCCACGCGAGCACGAGCGCGACCAGCGAGCAGGCCACGCCGACGATCATTGCCATCTGGTCACCCATGGTCGAAGAACCTCGCTACCACGAGGTCGCTCCACGGCTGGCGGTCGCCGATGCCATGGAAGCCGACATGGCCACCACGGTCGGTCAGCACCGGCGTGAGCGACGAGTTCGCGGACCAATCATACGCCCGATAGAGCGTTCCCGGTATCCAGGGATCGTCGAAAGCTGCCAGCACCAGGGTCGGGATGCCGATGCCGCCCATGAAGCGTGTGGGCCGGCAACGCTCGTAGTAGTCCGCGGCGCTGGCGAAGCCGTAGCGTGGCGCGATGAAAACGTCGTCGTAGTCCCAGACCGTGCGCGCGCCCATGATGGCGGCGCGTTCGGCCGTGGAGACGACGGCACCTTCGCCCGTCGCTTCGACTTTCATCGTATCGAGGATGTAGCGGTGATAGAGCCGGTTGCGCGGCCGCATCATGTAGCGGCAGGTGACGGCAAGGTCGATCGGTGCCGACACGCTGGCGGCCGCAAGCAGGGGTGCCGCCTTGCCCTCCTCGCCGAGGTATTTCAGCAGCATGGCACCGCCCAGCGAGTAGCCGACAGCGACCAGGCCATCGGCCGTCAGCTCCGTCGGCAACACCGACAGGAGGGCACGAAAATCCTCACTACGGCCGGCATAGTAGTGTTGGCCGCAGACGGCGCGCGACGGCCCCGCGCCGCGCAGGTTCAGTCGCAGCACACGGCTGCCTCCATCGAGCAACAGACGGGCCATGCTGAAGATGTACCGGCTGTCCTCCGCTCCGGTCAGGCCGTGGATGAGAATGGCCAGCGGTGCGCCGGCACGCGGCGTTGCCGGCCGATCGAGGCTCGCCAGCAGCGTGTCGCCCGTACCGTCGGGCAAAGGAAACTTCAGCCGTTCGCTGGTGTGTGGCGCGAGCGTATCGGGGCGGCGCAGGCGGTTCGCTATCGTCTGCAGGTCGCTGCTCCACCAGGGGAAGCGCGGCTGGAACGGCGGCAGGTCGGGTCGGCTCACGCCCGGGAGCTTATCAGACCCGCTCCAGGAATTTCTCCAATACCGTATCGCACCACGGCCGGTCGCTGTCTGCCGAATGGAAGCCGAGATGCCCGCCACCCTCGGCCATCACCGACAGGAGTGAGGGATTGTCGGACCACTTGAAGTCCCGATAGTAGCCGGCCGGGATCCACGGATCGTCGCTTGCCGCCAGCACCAGGGTGGGCACACGGATCTCCGGCATGTAGGAGAGCGGCGTGCACAGTTCATAATAGTCGTCGGCGCCGCGGAAACCGTAGCGCGGCGAGATGAAACGATCGTCGTATTCGCGGACGGTGCGTGCCGCCCGCACGATCTCGCGCTCCTCGTCCGACAGCCTGCCGCCTTGGCCCAGCGTCTCCTTCTTGAGATCGGCCAGTATGTAGCTGTGATAGAGCCAGTTGCGCGGCCGTTGCATGTGCTCGCAGGTCTGCACCAGATCGAGTGGCGCGCAGATCGTGGCGGCAGCGCGCAGGGGCGAGAATGCGCCCTCCTCCCCGAGATATTTCAGCAGCATGGCGCCGCCCATCGAATAGCCGACCGCGACCACGCCGTTGCCGGTCAGCTCGTCGGGCAGTTGCGACAGCACGCTCCGGAAGTCGGCGGTCCGCCCGATGTGATAGTGCTCACGACAATGCGGACGCGAGGCGCCGCAGCCGCGCAGGTTCAAGCGCAGCACACGATAGCCGCGATCGAGAAGATGGCGCGCCGCGTTCAGGACGTGAGAGCTGTTCTCGCAACCGGTAAGACCGTGCACGAGGACCACCAGGGGGCACTCCGCTTTCGGCACGGCGGGACGATCGAGCATGGCCACCAGGATGTCGCCGCTGCGATCTGCCAGGCAAAAGCACATGCGTTCGCTGGTGTGCGGCGACAGGTCGGACTGATAGGTCCCGAGCAGCACGGCGATCGTCTGGAGGTCCGCGCTCCACCAGGGGAAGCGCGGCCGAAACGGCGGCAGGTCTAGGGAATCGATGGACGGGGGCACGTCTGGTCCGTATTCACCATTTCTTGCCATGAAAACGCGCGCCACTTCCCGGAGTTCCACCGCTGCGGTCGGCATCGCCTGTGCCGTTGGCGCCGCAACGATCTTCAGTACGGCTGGCGTCATCGTGCGCCACATCGAACTGCCCGCATGGGACGTGTCGTTCTGGCGATCGGCGTTCCTGGTTGCCTCAATGTTGCCACTACTTTTGCTGCAGCGCCGTGGCGTGCTGGTCGATATCCGCAACGCCGGCCTGGCGTTGCTCGCGAGCGCCGTCTTGCTTGCCGGAAGTTTCGTCAGCTTCATCCTTGCGCTCGGCCTGGCGCCCGTCGCCAACGTGCTGCTTGTGTTCGGCGCCACCCCGTTCATCACCGCGCTGCTGGCCCGCCTTTTTCTCGGCGAACCGATACACGGTCACACGGTCCTCACCATGGCTGCCGCAGTATGCGGGCTGGCCATCAGCGTGGCCGGTTCCATGCGGGGCGGTGCCCTCGCCGGCATGGCCGTGGCGTTCATCGTCGTGCTGTGCATGAGCGGCAACTATGTCGTGGTGCGCCATCGCCGCGACGTCGGCATGGCGCCGGCGATCTGGCTGGCGGGCGTGATCTCGGCCGTGGTCGCCCTGCCCTTCGCGGAGCCGGCCAATGTCACCTGGCAGCAGATACCCTGGCTCCTGGCGCTCAGCCCCGGCCAGCTCGCCGGCGGCCTGCTGCTTTACATGGCGAGCCTGAAGCGCATCCCGGCCGGACAGGCCGCCCTGCTCGGCCTGCTCGAGCTGGTCCTGGGGCCCGTCTGGGTATGGCTGTTCGATGGCGAAAAGCCGGATGACCTGACGCTGCTTGGCGGCGTCATCGTGATCGGCGCCGCAGCGGCGAACGTATGGCTCGATTCACGAAGAGCGGCACGCTAAGTCTCGCCGGACCGCGGGCCTGGAGGCCCGCGGTCTGGCAAGAATCGCTGCCGAGCGGAACGCCGCGGAATGCCCGGCGTCCGGTGCGGTGAAATGGCCGGCTGGATTCGCGGCGGGCCACTGGCTAAGAACCCTGCATGACCCAAGCTACCAAGGGCCCGTTGTCGGGCGTCGTCGTCGTCGATCTGTCGCGCATCCTGGCCGGCCCCTACTGCACCCTGCTGATGGCCGAGATGGGTGCGCGGGTGATCAAGGTCGAGCCGCCCAAGGGCGGTGACGATGCGCGGGCCTACGGCCCGTTCGTCAACGGCAAGTCGACCTACTTCGCCTCGGTCAACCGCGGCAAGGAAAGCATCGCCCTCGACCTCAAGGCCGAGGCCGACCGCAAGACCTTCGAGAAACTGCTCGAGAAGGCGGACGTGATCGTCGAGAACTTCCGCCCCGGCACGATGGAGAAGCTGGGCTACGGCTGGGATACGCTGCACAAGAAGTATCCCAAGCTGATCTACGCTTCGGCCTCGGGCTTCGGCCACACCGGCCCCAACTCCAAGGATCCCGCCTACGACATGGTGGTCCAGGGCATGGGCGGCATCATGAGCATCACCGGCAACGAGGGCCAGCCGCCGGCACGCGTCGGCATGTCGATCGGCGATGTCGGCGCCGGCCTGTTCACCGCGGTCGCGGTCAACGCCGCGCTGGTGCATCGCCTCAAGACCGGCGAATCGACCAAGGTCGACATCGCCATGTTCGACTGCCAGATCGCGCTGCTCGAGAACGCCGTCATGCGCTACACGGTCGAAGGCGAAGTCCCCGGCCCGCTCGGGGCGCGCCATCCGACCATCACGCCGTTCCAGGCGTTCGCCACATCGGATGGCTCCATCATCATTGCCGCCGGCAACGACGGCCTGTTCGTCAAGACCTGCGAAGCGCTGGGCCGCTCCGACATGGCGACCGACCCCAACTACAAGACCAACGCGTTGCGGCAGAAGCATCACGGCAAGCTCGAGCGCGAGATCGAATCGGTGCTGAAGGGCCACACCACGGCGTATTGGCTGGCCGTCATCGGCAAGGCCGGCATACCGTGCGGGCCGATCAACAACATCAAGCAGGCGCTGGAGCATCCGCAGGTGGCGGCGCGCAACATGCTGGTCGAGGCGCCCGACGGCAGCGGCGGCACGCTGAAGCTCGCCGGCAACCCGCTGAAGATGTCGGCCTTCGTCGATCCCAAGACGCGGCGCCCGGCGCCCGACCTCGACAGCGACCGCGACGCCATCCTCTCCTTCCTCGGCGGCTAGTCAGTGCGGCGGCTTGCCCGGCTCGCCGCTGGCCTCGCGAAGGTCGTGGCCGGCACTGCGCTTGCGATCCTGGTGTTCCTGACCGGCGCCTTCTTCCAGGTGCGCGGGGCGCTGCCGTCGTACAGCGGCCATATCGAAGCCGCGGGCCTCAAGGCACCGGTCGAGATCCTGCGCGACAAGAACGCGGTGCCGCACATCATCGCGGGCTCGCTCGAGGATGCCGCCTTCGGCCTCGGCTACGTCCACGCCCAGGACCGCTTCTGGCAGATGGAGCTTTTGCGCCGGCTGGGCCAGGGCCGGCTGTCGGAGCTGTTGCCGCCGCGCCTAATCGGCTCTGGCCTGATCGACACCGACCGCACCATGCGCGGGCTTGGCCTCTATCGTCGCGCGACCGAGAGCCTGAACGCGCTGTCGCCCGGCATGCGCGGCATCATCGACGCCTATGCCGCCGGCGTTAATGCCTGGATCAACGACGACGATCAGCAGTTCGGCCTCGAGCTCACGTTGATCAAGCTGCTGTCGGGCGGCTCCTACAAGCCCGAGCCGTGGCGGGCGGCCGATTCGCTGGTGTGGGCCAAGCTGATGGCGCTCGGCCTCGACGGCAACTGGCGCGCCGAGCTGCTGCGGCTCCGGCTGGCGCGCAAGATCGGCACGGACACGGTGAAGTTCCTGATCGAACCGGTCGGCGACAGCCAAGACGCCACGCTCTCGATGGCCACCGAGGCGCTGAAGCGCACCGACCTCGACCGGCTCTATCGCGAAACCGACAACATCGCCACGCGCAAGCGCGAGGCCTCCAACGAATGGGTGCTGTCGGGCGCCCATTCGGTTTCCGACAAGCCCCTGCTCGCCAACGATCCACACCTCGCGCTGGGTTTTCCCGGCACCTGGTACCTGGCGCGGCTGGTGGGGCCGGGCTTCGACATCCGCGGCGCAACCTCGCCCGGCTCGCCGGCCGTCGTGTTGGGTCACAACGGCACGATCGGCTGGGGCTTCACCACCACCAATCTCGACAGCCAGGACCTCTTCATCGAGCGCGTCGATCCGACCGATCCCAACCGCTACATCACGCCCGACGGCCCGCGCCCGTTCACCGTACGCGAGGAGACGATCAACGTGCGCTGGGGCGAGCCGATCACCATGCGCGTGCGCGAGACGCGGCACGGCCCGGTGATCGACGACTTCATCCGGCGCGCCGGCAACGAAGACCTCACCCCCCAAGGCCACGTGCTCGCCCTGCAGGCGACGGCGCTGGACGGCGCCGACACCTCGGCCGAGGGCTTCGGCCGCCTCGGGTTGGCGCAGAACTGGGAAGAGTTCCAGGCCGCCGCCCGGCGCATCGTCTCGCCGATGCAGAACATGGTCTATGCCGACACCGCGGGTAACGTCGGGCTGATAGCGCCCGCCCGCGTGCCGATCCGGCGCAAGGGCGACGGCTCGATGCCGGTGCCGGGCTGGACGTCGGAGTTCGACTGGGCGGGTTTCGTGCCGTTCGACGAGTTGCCGCGGCTCTACAATCCGCCGAGCGGTATCATCGTCAACGCCAACGCCCGCCTGGTGCCTGACGACTATCGGCACTTCATCAGCCGCGACTGGGGCGATCCCTATCGCCAGCGCCGCGCCAACCAGCTCCTGCGCGAGGTCGAGCGCCACCCGGTCTACGGCATGATCGTCATGCAGGCCGACAACCGCACGCTCGACGCCGACGACATGCTGCCGGTGCTGCTGAAGGGGGCGCCGCGCAATGCGCGCGCCGCCAGGGCGCACGCCATGCTGAAGAGCTGGAATCGCTTCATGCTGGCGAGCCGTCCCGAGCCCTTGATCTACACGGCGTGGATCTGGGAACTGCAGCGCGGCATCCTGGCCGACGAGCTGGGCGAAGAGCTCTTCCAGTCGATGGCGACGCCGGACGTGCCGCTGATGCTGCGCATCATCGCGGAGAAGCCGGGCTGGTGCGACGACGGCGGCACGCGCCAGACCGAGACTTGCGACGACGCCATTGCGTTGGCGCTCGATCGCGCGCTCGCCTGGATCAGCCGCCGGCAGGGGCCGGACATCGAGAGCTGGCAATGGGGCATCGAGCACGACGCCGCTCATCGCCATCCACTGTTCGACGCCGTGCCGCTCCTGCGCGACATCGCCTCCGTGCGCTTCCCCTCCGACGGCGGGGCGCAGACACTGAACCGGGCCCAGCCCTCCTACCGCGGCAGCCGGCCGTTCGAGGCCATCCATGGCGCAGGCTATCGCGGCGTCTACGACTTCAGCGACCTCGACAACAGCCGCTTCGCCATGCCGCTCGGCCAGTCGGGCAACATGCTGTCGCCGTGGGCCCGCAACTTCGTCCAGCGCTGGCAGAGCCTGAGCTACATCGAGATCGCCGGCAGCCGCGCCGAGCTCGGCCGCAGCGCCGTGGGCACGATAACGTTGGCGCCGCCCACTCGATAGCAAGGCGCATCGCTTCGGCGATGGCATGCTCCATGCTACCGCATGGAAACCGCAAGCCGGGCGGCTTTCCGATCGAGGTTGATCAATGTTTCACATGGGCTGGTTCATCGGCCGGGGCTATTCGGTACATGCGTGGAACCAGCCATGGTCGGGGACGATCGGCACCGACTACATGCAGCCCGACATCTACATCGACCTCGTGCGGGCGATGGAACGCGCCTGCTTCGACTATGTGATGATCGAAGACGGCTCGTTCGTGCCTGATGCCTACCAGGGCTCGCCGGAATGGTACCTGCACAACGCCTCGACAGTTCCCAAGCACGATCCGATGCCGCTGGTGCCCTTGCTGGCACAGGGCTCGAGCTATCTCGGCATCGTCGCCACCATGACCACGGGCTTCTACCCGCCCTACCTGGCGGCGCGTCTGGGCGCGACCCTGGATCACCTGACCAAGGGCCGGGTCGGGCTCAATCTCGTGACAGCGCACAACGACCGGACGGCGCAGAATTTCGGTCTCGAGCGCCATCATGAACATGACCTGCGCTACGAGATCGCCGACGAGTGGATCCAGGTCGTCGACAAGCTCTGGCAGTCGTGGGAGCCGGGCGCCGTCGTGGCCGACCCGGAAAGCGGCATGTATGCCGATTACCGCAAGGTCCATCCCATCGACTTCGTCGGCAAGTATTTCAAGTCGCGCGGCCCGCTCAACATGCCGCCCGGCCCGCAACGCCGGCCGGTGATCTGCCAGGCCGGCCTGTCGCCCGCCGGGCGTGCCTTCGCCTCGAAGCATGCCGACACCATCGTCGCCGTGGCCCGCGGCCCGGCGGAGGCGAAGCGCTACCGGGATGACGTGCGCATCCGCATGGCAGGGCACGGTCGCAATCCCGACGATTGCAAGGTGATGTTTTCGATGAGCGTCGTGCTTGGCGAGACCATGGGAGACGCCAAGGCCAGGAAGGAGCGCGCCGATGCGGCGCGCGCCGGCGACCTGCAGGCCGGTCTGGCGCGGCTCTCCTTCCTGAGCGGCGTGGATTTCTCCCGATTTCCCCTCGACGAGCCGCTGGGCGCCGTCCAGACCAACGCCTCGCGCGGCCTCACCACGCTGCTGACGAGTGGCACCGGCAAGGAAACGCTGCGCGAGATGGTGACCGATCCGGCGAGCGGCGGCATCGATTTCGTCGGCACGCCCGACAGCGTCGCCGCCGAAATGGGCGAGGCGGCGCAGGAAATGGGCGGCGACGGCTTCATGATCACCGACGGCGTGACTCGCCGCACCATCAGCGAGATTACCGATGGCCTTGCTCCCGCCCTGAAGCGCCGCGGCCTGATCCGCGACGGCTATCCGCACAAGCTCTTCCGCGACAACCTGCTGGCGTTCTGATCCAAGCCCACCCGGGGCGGCCGCGCTTCCAGGACGCGCGCGTCTGCACGCGTCGTGGCCGAACGCCTACTTTTTGATCTTCATGCAACTCGTTTGCACATTGGCAAGGTCCTTGCACAGCTTCCGGCGATTGCCGCTCAACTTGCGAAAGATTGTTGCCCGATCATGCGTGCCCTCGAGCTCGGAATCTTCCTCCCCAATGCCAAAGGTGGCGGCATCATGTCGACCGAGGCGCCGCCCCAGTATTTCCCGACCTGGGAACTCAACAAGAAGAACTCCCTGATCGCCGAGGCTGCGGGGTTCGACTTCCTGCTCTCCATGGTAAAATGGCGCGGCTTCGGGGGCGTCACCAACCACTGGGACTATTCCCTCGAATCCTTCTCGCTGATGTCGGCGGTCGCGGCGGTGACGTCGCGGATCGAGCTCTACGCCTCGGTCGCCATCCCCACCATTCACCCGGCGGTCATCGCCAAGATGACCACGACGATCGACGACATCAGCAACGGCCGGTTCGGCGTCAACATCGTCTCGGGCTGGAACAAGTTCGAATACCTGCAGATGGGCCTGTGGCGCGGAGACGAGTATTTCAGCTACCGCTACGACTATGCGGCGGAATACCTCGAGGTGCTGCGCAAGCTGTGGGGCACAGGCCGCACGTCGCACGACGGCCGTTTCTTCAAGCTCGAGGACTGCAAGTCGCTGCCGCAGCCGTCGCGCACCATCCCGATCGTCTGCGCCGGCCAGTCCGACCGCGGCATCCAGTTCACGGCCGAGCATGCCGACTACAGCTTCCTGGGCGGCCAGGACGACAGCCTGGCCGACCTCGCCCGCCTGAACCAGAAGCTGGAAGCGGCGGCCCGGCCCCACGGCAAGACTGTCGGCGCCTATGTGCTGCTGACGGTGATCGCAGAAGAGACCGACGAAGCGGCCTTTGCGTTGCGCGACCACTTCATCGAGACAAGCGATCGCGCCGCCCTGAACGAGTGGTCGGGCAACGCCGGGCAGGATTTCTCGCGCGCCACCTACAAGGATCTCGCGGTCCAGACCTTCATGGCGATCCCTTATGTCGCCGGCTCCTACGCCACCGTGGCGGCCTATCTCGACGGCCTGGTCGAAAGCGGCATCGCCGGCGTCTGCTTCATCTTCCCCGACTACGAGAACGACCTGCAAAAGGTCATCGATCACGTCCTGCCGCTGCGCAAGTACCAGGACCACAAGCTGGTAGCCTGACTGCGGGCGGCGCGGTCACACCCGCAAGGCGGCCGGCGGCGGAAAGTACTGGCGCCAGTGGCGCGCGACGTCGATGCCCCGGCAGAACCAGACCTTGTCGCGGCTGCGCACATACTCGAGGAAGCGGATGAGGCCGACGGCGCGCGCCGGCCGGCCGACCAGCCGGTCGTGGATGGCGATCGACATCAGCTTCGGCTGATCGGCACCCTCCTCGTAGAGCAAGTCGAAGCCGTCCTTCAGGTAGGCGAAGAAATCGTCGGCCTTGCTGAATCCATGGTTCTGGTCGAAGCGATTGTCGTTCGTCTCGAACGAATAGGGCACGATGAGATGGGGCTGCCCGGCGACGGCCACCCAGTAGGGCAGTTCGTCGCCAAGTGAATCGCGGTCGTAAAGGAAGCCGCCATGCTCGGCCAGCAGGCGTCGCGTGTTGGGGCCAGGGCGCCCGGTCATCCACCCCAGCGGACGGCTGCCGGTCAGCTGCGTCAGCCCTGTCACCGCCTTGGCGATGTGCTCTCGCTCGACCGCCTCGGGAACGTGGTGATAGTCGATCCAGCGATAGCCGTGGCTGACAATCTCGTGGCCGGCCTCGACCATGGCACGCGCCACTTCCGGATTGCGTTCCAGAGCCCGCACGACGGCGAGGATGCTCATCGGAACGCCGAAGCGGGCAAAGATGCGGAGCAGCCGCCAGACGCCGCAGCGGCTGCCGTACTCGAACACCGATTCCACCATCGGGCTGCGCACGCCCTCGTAGGCGGGAAAGCCGATATCGGTCAGCATGCCCTCGGAAGCGGAATCGCCCTCGAGCAGGCTGTGCTCGCCGCCGGCCTCGTAGTTGAGGTTGATGTTGATCGCCACCCGGGCGCCGCCGGGCCAGCGCGGATCGGGCGGCGTGGCGCCGTAGCCGACGAAGTCACGCTCTGCGTCATCGGGCATCAGTTGCATATCGCTCAACCTCGGTTACGGGGAAGGAGTCGATTGAGTTTGCTTCCAAGAGTGGGTATGGACGCGGCAAAAGTGGCCACAGGAGAATCCTTTAGAATGGCGTCGAGCCGATCCGCCCTTGTCGTGAAGCCTCGGGCCGTGCCACCGAGGGCTTCGACGCGCCGTGCGCCTCCCGACACGGCGGCTCGTCCGGCGGACGATCTTCCTGCCATCGGCCGCCGCCTGCGCTACTTCCGTCGCATCAAGCAGCTCACCCTGCACGATCTCGCCAGGGGCGCGGCATGCTCGGCCAGCCTGCTCTCGCGGATCGAGAACGACCGCGCGAACCCTTCGCTCACCACGCTTCACCGGCTGTGCCGCGCGCTCGACATCAGCGTCGCCGCCCTGCTGGCGGAGGCCGACGAGCAACCCTGCGTGGTCTACAAGCCCGGCGAACGGCCAAGCCAGGCAGGCAGCGGCATCGTCGAGGGCGACGGCAGTATCGCCGAGAATCTGGTGCCCTTCGCCAACACGAGGTTGCTCGAGGGCTTCGTCATCACCCTCGCCGCCAACCGCAAGATGTGCGGCCCCTTCGAGCATGACGGCGAGGAGGTCGGCTACGTCCTCGAGGGCGAGCTGAAGCTGGTCGTCGGCGGCAAGACCTACGTCATTGCCGAGGGCGGCAGCTTCTTCTTCCGCTCCGACCTGCCCCATTCCTACGGCGCCAGCGGACGGCGAAGCTGTCGCGTGATCTGGGTCAACACACCGCCGACCTTCTAGGACACCCCCGGCCTCAGGCATCGGCGGCCGTCTCCTCGCGCTCGACCATGCGCAGGAAGCGCTGGGTGCGCTCCTCCTTCGGATTGTCGAGCACCTCGGCCGGCGTGCCCTGCTCGACGATCGTCCCCTCGTCCATGAACACCACGCGGTCGGCGACCTCGCGCGCAAAGCGGATCTCGTGAGTAACGACGATCATCGTCATGCCCGCCTCGGCCAGCCGGCGGATCACCGCCAGCACCTCGCCGACCAGCTCCGGGTCGAGCGCCGAGGTCGGCTCGTCGAACAGCATCAGGCGCGGCGAGATGGCGAGCGCCCGGGCGATGGCGACGCGCTGCTGCTGGCCGCCGGAAAGCCGGTGCGGCAGATGATCGGCATGGCGGCCGAGGCCTACGCTGGCCAGCAGGCTGAGCGCGAGATCGTGCGCCTTCCCTGGGTCCTGGCGATAGACCTGGATCGGCGCCTCGCTGATGTTCTGGGCCGCAGTGAGGTGGTTGAACAGGTTGAAGTGCTGGAACACCATGCCGATGCGCGCATCGGCTCGCGCCCTGGCGAGATCGCGGATCGGACGCATCGAGCCGCCGGACTTCTCGTAGCCGACATAGCGGCCGTCGACCTGGATGTCGCCCCAGTCGACATGCTCGAGGTGATTGATGAGGCGAAGCAGCGTGCTCTTGCCCGAGCCGCTGGGACCGATGATCGTCACCACCTCGCCGCGCTTCACCGTGAGATCGAGGTTCCGCAGAACCTCGCGGCCGCCATAGGACTTGCAGACGTTGTAGCAGACGACGAAGGGCCGGCCCTCGTCGCCGTCCTGCGGGGCATTCGCTGCCAGCAGGTGCTCGCGCCAGAGGAGCCCGTGCGCCGACCGTTCGGCTGCCGTCTCGGGCCGCGGCGCCGCGGGAGCCGGCGTAGCGTCGACGGCAGCGGGCTGAGCGGCCTTGGTGGCGATTCGTCCCGGCAGCCAGGACGATCCCCAACCCAGGAATCGCTTCCAACTCGATGCACTGCCGGCCGATGGCTCGAGCTCGTGGTTGAAGCGCCGCTCCAGCGCGGTCTGGGCCAGCGAGATGGCGCTGGTCAACATCAGGTAGATGATGCCGGCCGCGGCGAAGACGGTGAAGAACTTGAAGTTCTGGCCGACGATCTGCTGGCTGCGGAAGGTCAGCTCGTTGACGAAGATCACCGAGGCAATGGAGGTGCCCTTGATCATGCCGATCGTGTCGTTGGCCATGCCGGGCAAGATGGCGCGCATGGCTTGCGGCAGGATGATGCGGCGCAGCGCCAGCAGCGGCCCCATGCCGAGCGAGGCCGCCGCGACCGTCTGGTTGCGGTTGACCGACAGGATGCCGCCGCGAATGATCTCGGCGCTGAATGCCGCCTCGTTCAGGGCAAAACCGATGACCGCTGTCGTGAAGGTATCGAGCTTGATGCCGATCCCGGGCAGGGCATCGTAGAGGAAGACCAGCTGCAGGAGCTGGGGCGTGCCGCGCACGAACCAGATGTAGACCCAGGCGAAGGCCCGGATCGGCGCGTGCGCCGACAGGCGCATCAACGCCAGGCCGAGGCCGAGGAAGACACCGCCGACCATGGCCAGCGCGGAGATCTGCACGGCCAGCAGGGCGCCTTCCCAGAGGAAGGGAAGCACGACGTAGCCCAGAAGCTCGCCCAGCCAGCCGGCCTGGCTCTCGTCGGCGGCCGCACCGCCGGCGAGCTGGGACAACGTCGCGCCGCCGGTGCCCTGCCCGCCGCTGCGGCTGTCGCAGCCCAGGATGAACAGCACGACAAGACAGAGCGGCACGACGGAATGTACGAGCCGGCCTTTCACGACGCGCCGCCCTGCCGGACCGCCAACGAATTGCTCCCCCTCAGGCCGTCTTCAGCGCTGGATCGCGATCGGCAGCATGAGCGCGGGATCGAGCTTGTACTGCTCGTAGATCTTCTTCTGGGTGCCCTCGGCCTGCAGCACGGTGAGCGCGTCGGCCAGTGCCTTGAGAAGGTCCTCGTTGCCCTTCTTCATGGCGACCCCGATCTTGAAATCGCTGATCACCTTGAAGCCGCGCTCGAAGACCGTCGGGTTGCTCGCCGCGAGCTGGTCGACCATGGCGAGGTCGCTCAGCAGGATGTCGGCCCGGTCGTTCTGGATGAGGCGGGTGCCGGCCGGAATGTCGGGATAGGTCATGATGTTGATCGCCGCCTTGCCGGCGGCCTTGCACTTCTCGCTCTGGTCACGAAACGCCGCCTCCTCGACCGTCCCCAGCCCGGCCGTCGCGGTGAGGCCGCAGGTGCTTTCCATGCCGGTGATCTTCTTGGGATTGCCCTTCTTCACCAGGGAGCCGGTGCCGGCGATCATGTAGACGACGTAGTCGACCTGCTTGGCGCGCTCGGCCGTGTAGTAGAGGTTGTCCCACATGATGTCGGCCTGCCCGGCGATGACTGCCGGCAGCAGGCCGGACCAGCCGCCCAGCTTGAACTCGAATGGGACGCCGATGCACTTGAAGGCGGCGCGCGCCATGTCGGCATCGGCGCCGATGATGGTGTTGAAGTCCTTGGGGTCGCGGAAGCTGTAGGGCGGACTCTCACCGTCCTGGCCGATGATCAGCTTCTTGCCGACGAGGCCGGGATACTTGGCCGCGAGCTTGTCCGGCTCGCATTTTGGCGGGTCGGCGGCGTGCGCTGTCGGAACCGCCCCCAGCATCAGGGCCGAACTGCTCAGCGCCACTGCAACGGCAAAAAGCATCCTCGATCGAGCCATCGCCTTCTCCTCTGATTTCTGTGTTGTTTTCCATCCCTTGAACTGACGGCTCGCTGGTCGCGTCGCCGAAACATCCCGTACGTTCGATGAAGCAAGTTGCAGGCCAAGCAGCCGCTGGAGCGCGCCGGCGCACCGCCTTGTCTGGCACGCCGGTTGCACCGCAATCCGTGGATTGCATGCAAGTGCACGAGTTGCACGACAGTCACATAGCCGTCGGTTCGGAAGCCCGGGAGACCAGCGCGTTGTGCGTATTATTTGCGCAGTCTGCACAACACGACGTGTGAGCCCGTGGCGGCAACAGGGAGGCGTCAGGCGATGAAGACATATTACAAGGAGATCATCGATCTCGGCCACGAGTACTACAACAACATGCCGAATCTCGGCGCCAATTGCTGCGCCTTCTGGCCTCTGGAGACCTTCGAGCACACCCGCAAGATCACCGGCGGCAAGCTCGCCACCGAAGGCAAGATGATCCTGATGCCCGAGCATTGCGGCACGCATATCGATGCGCCGCGCCACTTCGACGAGCACGGCAAGACCGTCGACGAGGTTCCTCTCGACCAGATGATCCTGCCCGGACATCTGCTGGACCTCACCCACCGCAAGAATGGCGAGGCGATCACCATCGCCGACCTCGAGGCCGCAGAGAAGAAATCCGGCCAGAAGATCGGCAGTGGCACCGCGACCATCTGCTGGACCGGGGTCGACAAGGACTGGCAGAAGCCCGGCTTCATCATGGAGCGACCGTTCGTGCCGACCGATACGGCACAATGGCTGGTCGACCGCGACATCACGATCTTCGCCACCGACCTCATCGGCATGGACGACCCGCACCAGTGGTGGTGGCCGACCCACGAGATCTGGCTGAAGAAGGGCATCTGCATGGTCCAGCAGCTCTGCAATCTCGACAAGCTCGCGGGCAAGGAGTTCCTGTTCGTGTGCCTGCCGCTCAAGATGCGCGGCGGCACGGCCTCGCCGGTGCGACCGGTCGCGCTTGTCATGTAATTGGCCGATTGGCGGCCGTCCCTCGAGTGCGTTGACGCGCCGCCAGTGCGACACCATATTCGAGACATGACCAACCAACGTGGCACCGCCTTCGCGCGAATGCGCCGGCCCCTTCAACAGGACGGGGCGGAACGCTGACGCGCGGGCATTAGACGCCCGATCGGTCTCTCCGGCCCTTCCTCGCGAAGGGCTTTTTCATGTCCAGATACGACACGACGGAGAGTCCCATGAGCAAGTTTTTAGTCACCAGCGCGCTGCCTTACGTCAACGGCGTGAAGCATCTCGGCAATCTCGCCGGCTCGCTTCTGCCGGCCGACATCCATGCGCGCTTTCGTCGGCAGACCGGCCATGACGTCCTGTTCCTGTGCGGCACCGACGAGCATGGCACGCCCGTCGAGCTGGCAGCCCATGCCGCCGGCGTCCCAGTAGCCGACTATTGCGCGCGCCAGCATGCGGTGCAGGCCGACATCTATCGCCGGTTCGGTCTCTCGTTCGACCACTTCTCTCGCACGTCCAACGTTGCCAACCGGCAACTGACCCAAAACATCTTCCGGCAACTGGACAAGGCGGGCTTCATCGAGGACCGCACGATCCTGCAGGCCTACTCACCCACCGACAGGCGTTTCCTGCCCGACCGCTACGTCGCCGGCACCTGCCCGCACTGCGGCCATGCCAACGCGCGCGGCGACCAATGCGAGAGTTGCACCACGCTCCTCGACCCCGAGGACCTTCACTCGCCGCGGTCGGCGATATCCGGCGCGACCGACGTCGAGTTCCGCGCAAGCCGCCATCTGTTCCTGAAGCTCTCGGCGTTCAACGGCCGATTGCGCGACTGGCTGGCGACCCGGCGTGACTGGCCCCCGCTCGTGCGTTCGATCGCCCAGAAGTGGCTCGACGAAGGCCTGCGCGACCGTGCATCACCCGAGACCTGGACTGGGGCGTGCCGGTGCCCAAGGCAGGCTTCGAGGACAAGGTCTTCTATGTGTGGTTTGATGCCCCCATCGGCTACATCGCCGCCGCCGTCGAGTGGAGCGAGGCGGCGCCGGGGCGGGACTGGCGCGACTGGTGGCAGAGCGGCGAGGACGTGACTTACGTGCAGTTCCTTGCCAAGGACAACGTGCCCTTCCATGCCGTCAGCTTCCCGGCGACGCTGCTGGGGTCGGGCCTGCCATTCAAGCTCGTGGATACCATCAAGGGCTTCAACTGGCTGACCTTCGAAGGCGGCAAGTTCTCGACCAGCGCCGGCCACGGCATCTTCACCGACACCGCGCTCGCCCTGCTGCCAGCCGATACCTGGCGGTGGTGGCTGGCGGCAAACGCGCCCGAGACCGCCGATAGCGACTTCACCCTCGCCCGCTTCGTCGACGGCGTGAACAAGGATCTGGCCGACGTTTTCGGCAATCTCGTCAACCGCTGCCTGGCCTTCGCAGACGCGCGCTTTGGCGGCGTCGTGCCCGAGGCCGGCCGGCTCGGTCCGCTCGAGCATCGGCTTGCCGGCGCACTCGACGAGCATCTGGCGCAGCTGCGCCGCCATCATGAAAGCCTGGCGCTGCGCAAGGCCGCCGACGAAGTCCGCGCGATCTGGCGGCTGGCGAACGCCTATCTCGCGGAAGCGGCACCGTGGTCCGCCATCAGGGACGACAGCGCACGGGCGGCGACGATCATCAACGCGGGCATCAACCTCGTGCGCGTATCGGCCCTCGCCGCCTGGCCTTTCATTCCGTCGAGTGCCGAAAAGGTCCTGTGCAGCCTGGGCGAGGAGGTCGGCAGCGTGCCCTGGCCACAGGATGCGCTTTCGGCGATTCCTGCCGGCCGGCGCATCGCCGTCCCGCCCCTGCTGTTCCCCAAGATCACCCCATCTGAGCATCCGGCGCTTCACGCTTGACCAGCAGCTTGTCGATGCGCCGGCCGTCCATGTCGACGACTTCGAAGCGCCAGCCGTCGTAGTTGAACGAATCGCCGGTCGCGGGCAACCGGCCGAGCTCGGCCAGCACGAAGCCGGCGATGGTGTGGAAGCCCGAGTGATGCGGCCGAAGGCTGAGGCCGAGACGGCCTAGAACGCCGTGGACCGGCGCCATGCCGTCGATCAGCAGCGAACCGTCGGCGCGCTCGACGATGTCGGGCGCCTCGCCCTCGTCGTCGGCCAGGTCGCCTGCCAGGGCCTCCAGCAGGTCGGCTGAGGTGACGATGCCTTCGAGGCCGCCATACTCGTCGACCACGACGGCCAGCCGCACTGGTGTCTTCTTGAAGAGTTCCAGCACCTTGAAGATCGGCACGCCCTCGTGGATCAGCAGCGGCACGCCCACGGCCGCGGCCGGGTCGAGCTCCTGGCCCGCGAGGACCTGGCCCAAAAGATCCTTCTTGGCGACCACGCCCACGACCTCGTCGATGCTGCCGCGTGCCACCAGCAATTCGCCGTGCCTGCTTTCGAGCACCATCCGGCGCACGGCGTCGCGATCGTCGTCGATGTCGATCCAGTCGACCTCGGTTCGCGGCGTCATGATCTCGCCGATCGCCCGATTGCCGATGTCGAGCGTCCGCACGACGATCTCCTCCTGCGCCTGCTGCAGCAGTCCGGCGTCCTGGCTTTCGGCGACGATCAGCTTCAGCTCGCTGGCCGAGTGCAGCGACTCTTCCCCGGAGCCCGGCCTGAGGCCAAAGAGGCGCAGGACGAGATTGCCGAGACCGTTCAGCACGGTGATCGCCGGGCTCAGCAGCCAGCGGAACAGGCCGAGCGGCCGGACGATCCAAAGCGCCGTGCCTTCGCTGCGCTGCAGGGCGAGGCTTTTGGGCGCGAGCTCGCCCAGCACGATGTGCAGGGCGGTGATGATGATGAACGAGAGTGCGACGGCGATGGCATAAGCGCTGATGCCAGCAAATGATCCAGCGACGCGACCCAGAGGGGCCTCGAGCAGATGGGCGATCGCGGGTTCGCCGACCCAGCCGAGCGCGAGCGACGAGATGGTGATGCCGAGCTGGGTGGCCGCGAGGTTGGCATCGAGGTTGTCGAGCGCGTGTTCCAAAGCCTTGGCATTCATCCGCTTGGCGGCGACCAGCTCCATCACCCGGCTGCGGCGCACGGCGACGAGCGAGAACTCGGCGGCGACAAAGAAGCCGTTGGCGATGACGAGAACGAAAACGGCCAGCAGGCCGCCGAAGTCGGACATGGTCTTTTCTCCGAAGAACCGACGCTCCACGCGCCATTCCTCCCCATAAGACGGGGAGGAAAGAGACGTAGCTATTTCGGCTTGTCCCCCGCCAGCGTGATCCGATGCATGACCCGCCGATGACCGTGATAGTCGTTGATGGCGTTGTGCATCGCGCAGCGGTTGTCCCAGAAGGCGAGCGAGCCGGTCTCCCAGCGGAAGCGGCAGGTGAATTCGGGCCGGACCTGGTGCTCCCACAGGAACTCCAGCAGCGCCAGGCTCTCTCGCTCGGTCCATCCCTTGATGTGGGACGTGTGCGCGCTCGAAGTGTAGAGCGCCTTGCGGCCGGTCTCGGGATGCGTGCGCACGACGGGATGCTCGGCCGCCAGCGGCTTGGTCTCCTTGCCGGCCGCCTTCAGGCGGTCCTCGCGCGTCTTGCTGACCTCGGCCTTGGTCGAGCTGCTGACCCCGATCAGCCCGTCGAGCGTCGCCTTCAGCCCGTCCGACAGCGCCTCGTAGGCCATGTACTGATTGGCGAACACGGTGTCACCGCCATACGGCGGAACCTCGCGCGCCAGCAGCATGCTGCCCATCGGCGGAATCTCGAGGTAGGTGGTGTCGGAGTGCCAGAGGCCGCCGAAGTTGTGGCGCTCGTTCTCGAGCTTGACCACCGGCGTGATGAACGGCGCCTCGGGCAGGCCGTCGAGCTGTGGGTACTTGATCAGCTCGCCGAACTTGCGGGCGAAGGCCACGTTCTGCTGCGGCGTCACCTTCTGGTCGCGCAGGAAGATCACGAGATGGTCGAGGAAGGCTTGTCGCACCTCGGCAACCACGTCGTCCTCGAGATCGCGCGACATGTCGACACCGTACAGCTCGGCGCCAAGGGCGCCGGCAATCGGCCTGACCTCGATGTGGCGATAGTTACGCATCGTCGTTCCTACCCTATTCCTTGGCCCACGGCGGCAATGTCTTGGCCATGAAATGCCGGATGCCCTCCGCCGCCTGCGGGCGGCGCAGCAGACCGACCAGGCTTTCGGCCGCAGCATCGAGCACGGCGCGATCATCTCTTGTAGCGCAGCTCTGCACCAGACGCTTGACGGCAGCGACCGCCTCGGGCTCCAGCCGCAGCACGTCGTCGAGCACGGCCTTCAGCGTCCGGTTGATCTCGGCGGTGTTGGCGCAGAAGTGGCGACCGATGCCCAGACGCTGCGCTTCCCTTGCGTCGATCACGCGGCCGGTGACGGCGAGGTCGCGCGCCGCCCCCTCGCCGACGCGGCGCACCACGAAGGGAATGATCTGCGAGGGGATGAATCCGACCTTGGGCTCGGGCATGCCGAAGCCCGCGGTCTCATGCAGGATGACGACGTCCGAGCAGCACGCCATGCCGAAGCCGCCGCCCACTGCGGAGCCTTCGACGATCGAGATCGTGACCTGCGGCAGCTCGTTCAGCGCCAGCAGGGCATCGCCGAACTGGCGATAGGCCGCGAGCAGCGGATCGGCAGCGCCGTTCGTGGGCTTTGGCGGCATGTCGGCCATGGCATCAAGATCGCCGCCAGCACAGAAATGCCCGCCGGCGCCGCGGATCACCAAGGCTCGGCAGCGATTGTCCTGGCGCAATCGGGCAAAGGCGTCCTCGAGCTCCAGCATCATGGCGTGGGTGAGCGCGTTGCGCCGCTCCGGCCGGTTCAGCATCAGGCGCGCAACGGCGCCGTCGCGTTCGAGCTTGATGTTGGCGTAGTCGGCCATGGGCAAAGTCTTAGCGGGCGGGTATCGTGCCAACAAGATGACGCGTTTCGTGGTTTCGCTGCTCGCGGCGATGCTCTCGACCTTCGCCGCCATGGCGCAGGAATGGGGCCAGGTGACAACCCCTGCCCCTGGGCCAACGCAATCCATCGGCTTTTACACCGCCGGTTGCCTGCAGGGCGCGCAGGCGCTGCCACTCGACGGGCCGGGCTACGAGGCCATCCGCATCAGCCGCAACCGCTACTGGGGCCAGCCCGCCACCCTCGACTTCGTCAAGCGCCTCAGCGAGCAGGTGCGCGCCGCCGGGCAGGCGCCACTCTATATCGGCGATATCGGCCAGCCGCGCGGCGGGCCGGCGCCGAGCGGACATGCCAGCCATCAGACGGGCCTCGACGTCGACATCTGGTTCGAGCGCCAGCCCGGCGCTCGTCGCGCGCCGGCCGACCGCGAGAACCCGCGGCTGCGCTCGCTGGTGCGCGCCGCCGACGACGGCATCGACGACACGGTGTTCACCGACCAGCACGTGGCGCTGCTGCGACTGGCCGCGACCTCGCCGGGAGTCGATCGCATCTTCGCCAACAAGTGGATCAAGCAGCGGCTCTGCCAGACCGTGACCGGCAACCGCGCGTGGCTGAACAAGATCGTTGTCTGGGCCGGCCATGACGAGCACTTCCATGTCCGCCTGTACTGCCCGCCCGGCAATCCGCAGTGCCAGGCCCAGGCGGGCTACTACGCCGACGACGGCTGCGGCGAGCAGCTCGACATCTGGTTCACCAGGCCGCCGGTGCGTCTGCCGCCGCCGGGCACGCCGCAGCCGCCATACCGGCCGAAGCTGCCGGCGGCGTGCCAGGCGGTGCTGCACGCCCCCTCAAGACTTTTCACATCCCCGCGCAGGCGTCGGCGCGCTTGCGAGCCTCACCGTCGAGCCAGTCGAGGCCGCGGATGCTGCCGAAGCGCTTCCAGCTCACCATGCTGACGTTGCCCACCATCTGCAGCACGATGTACTCCGACCTCGCCTGCGGCGTGTTGGCGGGAATGAACACGATTCTTGCCTTTCCCGCCTCCGGATAGCCCGGCGCGTAGACCTGGTACGCCGGCGGTGGCGGCGCGGCGAGGCAGGCCACCATGACGTCGAACGGCACGTTGTAGTTGGCCGTCCAGACGTCGGGCTGCGGTTGATTCTGCTGGGTTTGGCAGGCGGCGGCAGCCAATGCGATCACGGCAGACACGAAGACCTTCTTCACCATCACTTAACCCCCAAACTCAGACCTCGACATCGACCACCACCGGCACATGGTCGCTTAACCCTGCCCCGCACCAGGTCTCGAAGGCGCCGACGCTGAGATGGCTCACTTTGCCGATCCAGGCGCTCGGCAGGAAGACATAATCGATGTGATAGGTCGGCCCGTCCTTGGTGCGGTCGCGCCAGTACAGTGTGGGCTCGCTCTCCTGGCCGTGCGCCTCGCCGCGGATCGCGTGATAGGCGCTGACCAGCCCGAAGCTCTTCTCGAGGATGCGGACCTTGGTCGAATGGTTGATGCGCCAGCCGGGCTTGTCCCAGATCGTGTTGCTGTTGAGATCGCCTGCGATCACCGCCGGCCGTTCGCCCAAAAAGCTCCTGTAGCGCGTGAGCCCGCGCCGCAGCGGCCCGAGCTGGTGCTTGCGGATGCTGCCGGCGCTGGCGTTCTGCGCCCACACCGCCAGCAGGTTGCACGGGGTCGGGCCATCGACGTGGACCGGCGCGATGTAACGCAGGGAGGGGTGATAGGACTCCGCCAACTTCACCGCATAACCATTGAAGGCGAACACCGCCAGGCCCTTGTGCGGATTTCGGCCGATCCACACCGGCTCGCCCTGCATCCATGACGCCTTCGAACGCAGCCGCAGCCGTTCCGGCTCGGCACATTCGCAGACCACGGCGATGTCCGGAGCCAGATCGAGCAGCACGTCGACCTTGCGATCGAGCGCCATATTGCAGTTCCAAGAAACGATCCTCATGGCTCGCCAAGTCTAGCCGACGGTTGACGGGGTTGCATACTTTGGCAAACATCAAACCATGAAGGAAGGTCCCGACGTCTCCATCGTTGCCGCGCTGATTGGAGATCCTGCCCGCGCCAATATGCTGATGGCGCTGATGTCGGGCCTTGCGCTCAGCGGCACGGAGCTCGCCGCCGAAGCCGGTGTCACGCTGTCAACGGCGAGCACCCACCTCGCCAAGCTCGAAAGGGCCGGCCTGCTCGCAGCGAGCAAGCAGGGTCGGACCCGGTACTTCCGCTTGGCCGATCCCGATGTTGCCGCTGCCGTCGAGGGATTGATTCCGATCGCCACGCGAGTTGGCCATCTGCGCAGCCGTCCCGGTCCGCGCGATCAGGCGATGCGCCAGGCGCGCTCGTGCTACGACCATCTTGCCGGCCGACTGGCCGTTGCCCTGCTTGAGCACTGGCTAGCCCACAAGGTTCTGCGCGAGACCGTCGATGGCCTGCAGCTGGCGCCGGCCGGGCGCCGGCATCTGCGGCGCCTGGGCATCGACATCGCCGCCCTGGAGCGTGTCCGGCGCCCGCTTTGCCGGACCTGCATCGACTGGAGCGAGCGGCGGCGCCATCTCGGCGGTTGCCTCGGCGCCGCCGTCCTTGAGCAGGTCCTGACCCGCCGTTGGGCGGTACGCGAAGGACGCAGCCGCGTGCTGCACTTCAGTCCGCGCGGCGAGCAGAACTTCGTGCGCTGGTACTCAGCGGCATGAAGGGCACGAACGGCACGCGCTCACGCCGGGTGACGCGCGGCAGCAGCTCGGCGACCGCCTTCTTGAAGTGATCGGTCGTCTCATGCGCTGCCCAGCCCGCGGCATTCAAATAAAGTTCGTAGACAAAGAACAACGCGGGATTGGTCGGCGAGCGGTACGGCAGGAAGAGTTTGACGCCGGGCTCGGCCATGGTCGGCTCGGCCATGACGTCGAGGATGTCGGCGACAGCGTCCTCCTCGCCCGGCTTGGCCTCGATGGTGATGGCGACGACGAAGCCGTCGTTGAGATCGTTCGGGTGGTAGCTGCTGGCTTTCATGCGCCGAGCATGCCATCCCGGCGAGGGTCGATACTTTGGCGAAGGTCAAACCATGCTCATTCGCCTTGGCCGAGCAGCGACCCGGCGCGACGCGACAAGCGGAAGAACCATTGGAAGACCTGGAAGCCGATGACGAGATAGACGGCCGACAGACCGAAGGCGATGCCGAGCATGTCCCAATGCACCGTCTTCTCGGCCAGGATGGCGCGCATACCCTCGAAGACATAGGCCGGCGGCAAGCCGTAGGAGATCACCTGCATCCAGTGCGGCAGCACCGACACAGGGTAGTAGACGCCGCTCACCGGCAGCAGGATGAACACGGCGGCCCAGGCAAAGCTCTCGGCGCTCTGGCCGACACGCATGATCATGCCGGACATGGCAAGCCCGATCGACCAGGAGAACATCTGCAGGATGGCAAAGAAGGCGATCAGCGGCAGGCCAAGCGCATAGATCGAGTAGCCGAAGAAGGCCCAGGCCATCAGCGACACCGGGACCAGCCCGAGCAGCGTGCGCAGCAGGGCCGCGATGATAATGCCGGTCGCCATCTCCCAGGAACGGATCGGGCTCACGAAGAGATGGCCGAGATTGCGCGACCACATCTCTTCGAGGAAGGCGATGGAGAGGGAGAGGTTGCCGCGCACCACGACCTCCCACAGCAGCAGGCCCGACAGCAGCACGCCCGCCGCCTGGGCGACGAACGAGGCCTGCGGCAGCAGGTACTGGGTCATGAAACCCCACATCACCATCTGCACCGCCGGCCAATAGATCGAATCGACCAGGCGCATGATGGAGCTGCGCCAGATGTAGATATGGCGCATCACCAGCGCCCAGATCCGCTGGACCGAGCCACTCACGACGCCGTCTCCTTCTTGTGCAGGCCATCGAGCCCGCGGCCGCGGCCGCGCGCCATGTCCAGGAACACCTCCTCCATGTCCTCGCGGCCGAAGCGCTCGATCAGCTCGCGCGGGCTGCCGCGGTCGAAGACACGGCCGGCCTGCAGCAGGACGACGTCGTCGCACAGCCGCTCGACCTCGCCCATGTTGTGCGAGGCGAGCATGATCGTGGCGTGGGTCTCGTGCTGGTAGTCCTTGAGGTAACTTCTGACCCAGTCGGCGGTGTCGGGATCGAGCGAGGCCGTGGGCTCGTCGAGCAGCAGCACGTCCGGCTTGTTTATGAGTGCCTTGGCCAGGGCTACGCGCGTCTTCTGCCCGGCCGACAGCTTGCCGGCCTGACGGTCGAGGAACGGCGCCACCTGCATGTGCTCGGCGATCTCGTCGATGCGCTTGGTGACGTTCTTCACGCCATAGAGGCGGCCGTAGAACAGCAGGTTCTGGCGCACCGTCAGGCGATGCGGTAGGTCGACATAGGGCGATGAGAAGTTCATGCGCGGCAGGGCGGCGTAGCGTCGCCGCTTCATGTCGATGCCCAGCACGTGGATGTCGCCCGCCGTCGGCTCGAGCAGACCGAGCAGCATGGCGATGGTCGTGGTCTTGCCCGCGCCGTTGCCGCCCAGCAGCCCGAGCACCGCGCCGCGCGGCACGGTGAATGTCAGATCGTCGACTGCGACGATCTCGCCGTACACCTTGCGCAGGTGCTTCACTTCGATGGATGGAGTTGCCGACACTGGTGTCATCCCGAGCGTAGCGAGGGACCTTTGAGGCCAAAGGAAAGGTCCCTCGGCCTTCGGCCTCGGGATGACAGCAACTCTGTCATCCCCTCATGTGCGTAATCTATAGCGCCTTGATGGCGGCTTCGATGCGGTCGAGGCCTTTGCTCAGCCGCTCTGCACCGGACGCAAAGCACAGCCGCACATTGCCCTGCCCGCCCGGGCCGAACGCCTCGCCCGGCGCCAGGCCGACCTTGTACTCTTTCGCCAGCTGCTTGCAGAAGGCCATGGTGTCGGTGACGCCATCGATAGAGAAGAAGTTGTAAAAAGCCGCTTCCGGCCGCGCGATCCTGATGCGCGGCTGGGCCGACAGGCGCTGGAACACTTGCTCGCCGCCGGCGCGGCATCGCTCGACCATCTCGGCAAGGAAGCCGTCACCCTTCTCGAGGGCGGCGATCCCGCCGCGCTGCAGGAAATGCGGCACGCCCGAGGTGTTGATCTGCACCAGCTTGGCGAACTGCTCGCCGAGCGCCGGCGGATGGGTCAGCCAGCCTAGCCGCCAGCCCGTCATCGCCCATGGCTTGGAGAAGGAGTTGAGGACGAGCAGCGCATCGTCCGGCCCCGCCAGCTCGAGGAACGAGGGCGCAACCGGGCGCGTGTAGATCAGCCGGGCGTAGACCTCGTCGGCCATGATCCAGACGCCGCGCTTGCGGGCAAAGTCGAGCAGCGCCTTCTGCTCGTCCGACGTCATCGTCCAGCCCGTCGGATTGCCGGGCGAATTGACGAAGATCGCGCGGGTGCGCTCGTCGACCGCGTCGAACACCTTCTGGAGATCGAGCTCGAAGCTGCCGTCTGGCTTGCGGTCGAGCGCGACGTACTTCGGGACGCCACGGACCAGCTTCGCCGCCGAGGTGATGTTCGGCCAGATCGGCGAGACGATCACGATGTTGTCGCCGGGATCGAGCAGAAGCTGGCAGCACAGCAGGATCGCCTGCATCCCGCCGGTCGTCACCGAGATGCGGTCGGCCGGGCATTTGATGCCGTAGACCCGCTCGGTATAGGCTGACAGCGCCGCTCGCAGTTCGGGAATGCCGCGCTGCCACGTGTAAAAGGTCTCACCGGCCTCCAGGCCCTTGGCTGCCGCGGCGCGCACGAAGTCGGGCGTTACCAGGTCGCCTTCGCCGAACCACAGCGGCACGACGTCGCGATCGCCGAACACCGTCATCGCCACTTCGGTGATGGGGGTATCGGAAAGGCCACCGATGGGGCCGCTGAGCGATGCGCCAAGACCGGAAAGCTTTAGACGGGAACTGTCGGACATGGCCTCCGACGTACCGCATCGCCGGCCCTTTCGCCAGCCGGTGGCCTGCCCGACAATTGTTGGCGGCGAGACCAAGCCTGACTTATCGCTGTCGAACAGGCAGAATACGATCCGGAGTCGACCGATGAAGCACCGAGCTCTTGTCCTGTCGATCGTCGTGATGCTGGCCGGCTGCGCGACCGTGCCCGCCCGGAACATCGACCGTGTTCAGGCCGGCATGGACCGTAACCAGGTCCGTACGATCATGGGCCAACCCGACACCGTCTCGCATGCGCCGGGCAACGAGTGCGCCTACTACTCGTTGCTCAAGGACTTCTGGAGCCGCGTGCCGTGGTCGGTCTCCGATCGCTACTACGTCTGCTTCGACGAAGGCAAGGTCGCATCGTTCGGCAAGGTCGATGCGGCACCGTCAGGATGACAGCGCACCGAGTGCGCGATACCTTGCGTCCGGGGAGAGCGAATGGCAGGCGACAAGCATGGACTGATGCTGCCGGTGTGGCTTGCCGAGCGGTATGAGGGCACCTACCTCGACGGCAGACGCTTCGATGACCTGCAGTTCCTGCAGTGCAAGCTGATCGTAAAGCCCGAGCGCTTCACGTCGCGCCACGTCTTCAAGGAGTTCGCCCAGCTCGTCCACCGCGCCGCCGACGCCACGGGCGTCACTTACCACCACACGCCGAAGCTCGACCAGCGGCCCGAGGTGCGCGAGGTGCTGTTCCTCGATACCGGCGACTTCCACCTCTACAACAACGCCTTCATCCTGCGCCGGCGCATCAGCTACGAGGACGGCTTCCCAGTCGGTGACCCGGAGATCGTCTTCAAGTACCGCAGTCAGGACATGATGATCGCGCAGTCGACCGACGTTCGGCCACGCATCTCCGGCAACTACAAGATCAAGTTCAAGATCGAGCTGCTGCCGCTCAAGGAGCGCATCGGCGGCGTGCGACGGCTGCTGGCGCACAATGTCGAGTTCGGCCTGAGCCAGGCGCCCGAGGCCGATCGGCTGGCGATGTCGTCGCTCGACAACATGTCGCTGCCCGAGCTGCAGCATCTCTTCCCGCCCCTCGAGATCATCTCGTGCGATGGTCCGTCCGACGTGGCGCTGGTCAACCAGTGCATCGTCGAGGAGCTGATGCAGGATATCTGCGAGCTCGATTTCGGCCATCACACCCGCGCCGTGGCCAACCTCGCCCTGTGGCGCTCGCGTGGCGACCATCGCGCCTTCGTCGGCGAATTCGCCTACCAGCTGCGCTTCAACGGTCCCGACGACATCAATCCCAAGGCGCTGCATGCCTGCGAACGCTTTTTCATCGAATTGCAGCAGACGGCCGGCGACTGGCTGGCGCTCACCACCACCAAGACCGGCGCGGTCTATCGATTGAAGGGCAACCCGCCGCAGGCGTACGAATGAGCGAAACGTCGTCATCGGCCGATCCTGTTTCCGGGCCCCGGCCATCCCTGGGCAGGATCTTCTGGGTCTTCCTGGTCATGGGTGCCACCAGCCTGGGCGGCGGCGTCGTCGGCTACCTGCGCACCGGCCTGGTGGTGCGCAACAACTGGCTGGACGACGTCACCTTCGTCGAGCTGCTGTCGATCAGCCAGACCCTGCCCGGCCTGAACGCCACCAACATGTCGATCCTGGTCGGCGACCGGCTGCGCGGCGCCTGGGGCGCCCTTCTCGCCACCCTGGGCATGTGCCTGCCCGGCGCCATGCTGATGACCGCGGCCGCCTACGCCTACGACATCGGCGGCGACGATCCCTGGTCGAAGGCCTTTTTGCACGGCATCGCCGCTGGTGCCCTCGGCCTGATCGTGGTGGTCATGGTGCAGCTCGGCTCGCGCGTGCTGAAGGGCTTCGCCGACTATGTGATCGTCCTGGCTACGGCGGCCGCCGTGGCCTTCTTCCATGTGCAGGTGCCCTATGCCCTGATCGCGGCGGGCATCGTCGCCATCTGGTGGCACCGCCCGCGCGAAGGAAAGGTCGACACCAAGACGCCGCACACCGCACAAGTCGGCGAGAGACACCACGAATGAAGCAGCTCGGCGATATCGCGGGCGTCTTCGCCTATCTCTCGCTGCTCACCGTCGGTGGCGGCATGGCGGCCTTCCCGGAGCTCAAGACGCTAACGGTTGATACCTATCACTGGGTGACTTTCCCCGAGATGCTGCACTTCTACAGCTTGGGGCAGCTGGCGCCCGGGCCCAACATGATGATGGTGGTCTCGATCGGCGCCGTGGTCGCCGGTCTGCCAGGGGCAGCCGTCGCCCTGATCGCATTCTTCCTGCCCACCGGCATCCTCACCTGGGCGATCGGTCGGATCTGGACCCGCCTCGCGACCTGGCGTTGGCGGCCGGCGATCCAGACCGGGCTCGGGTCCGTCTCGGTCGGGCTGGTCTTGGCCGGCGCCATCATCATGGGGCGCGGAGCCGTCACCGGCGTGCTCTGGGCGGCGATAGCGATCGTGGTGTTCGTCCTGCTGCTCAAGACCAAGATCAATCCTGCCTATCCGATCGTGGCCTCGGGCCTGGTCGGCGTCCTGGCGCACTGGCTGCTTTAGCGGTCCGCCACCTTGGGTGTCGGCTTGCCCACGGGACCGCAGGACGCGCGTGGCACGCCGATGGCCACGATCTTGCCCGCCGTGGTGAGACAGCCCTTGTTCCACTCGCCGCTCAGCACGACGTCATCAATGCGCAGAGTGCCCCGGCCCTGCGGCACGTCGTTGGCGTAGCTGCCCTCGAAATTGACCGTGTCGTTCCACCTGTAGGAGCCAGGGCCCTCGCGCTTACCGTCGCGATAGGTGCCGACGAAACGATCGATCGGCCGGCCGTGCTCGGTCCACTGCGCCTCGCCCGGACCGTTGGGCTGGCCGGCACGGCAGGCGCCGTTCCACACTGGCTTGTCCTCCGGCTCGGGATGCCAGTCCCACATGCGGCAGCCGGTCTGGGTGTCGAATAGCCAATCGCCATTGTCGCACGGCGCGGTCCAGCTGATCTGCAGCGAGTCGGGCTCGGCCGGCGGGCACTCGGGTTTGGTTGCCGGGGTGAGTGCGAGCTGCTGGGCGCAGGCCGGGCCTGCGAGCAGGACGAAGGAGCAGAACAGAGGAAACAATCGCATCTTATGCCCCCGACCGACCACTCCTGGTCGCGTCTGAGGAACGCGACGACTAGCGCAATGGTTGCGGGAACAAGGCGCTGAAATAACGCCGTCGCCACGTCGCAATAGCGGCATTCGTACGGCGCTCCATCGTCTCCAGAGCTTTTCGTGGTATCCTGAAGCATGAGCCTGCTGATCCTTGGTCTGGTCCTGTTTCTCGGGATTCACATCTTCACGACGCTTCGCGTCCCACGTGCCGCAGTAATCGGTCGTCTCGGAGAAGGACCTTACAAGGGGCTGTATTCGCTCGTAGCGGCGCTCGGTCTCGTGCTGATCGTCTGGGGATTCAGCCGTTACCGCAGCGCGGGCTACATCCAGATCTGGAATCCGCCCTTCTCGCTCCTCCATCCCATTGCATTGGTACTGCTGTGGATCGCCCTGGTGGCACTCACCGCAACTTATGCGCCGCCCAGCCGGATCAAATCGATCCTGCGCCATCCCATGCTGGTAGCGGTCAAGGTGTGGGCGCTGTCGCATCTGCTGGTGAACGGCGATCTCGGCTCGATGCTGTTGTTCGGCAGCCTGCTGGTGTGGGCGATCTACGATCGCATCGCCGTCAAACGACGCGGCGATCAAGGCGCACCCGTGGTGAGCTCCTTCGGTCGCAATGATGTGATCGTCGTGGTGATCGGCACAGTGGCTTACGCTGCAATCCTTTGGCTGCACGATTCGATCATCGGCGTCGCGGCCGTCTGATCTCCTAGCCGCACGAACGCTGCGCGTTTGCATCACGAAGTTGCCTCATTCCTGCGCAGTATCGGGCGCGTTCATCAGCCTGTGTAAGGAGTAAGCTTCAATGAATCGTCCCCTCATCGCCTCCATCCTGGTCCTCGCCGCTGCGGTCACGCAGGCCGAGGCACGTTCGCCGATCGGCGGCGCCACCATGCCGCGCGAGCAGGTGCAGAGCGACGCGCTCGGCCCGCGCAGCGACCCGACCCCGACGGTCGCAGAAGCCGTGGCCCGCACGCAGATCGAGAAGAGCGGCTACACCGGCGTCCGCGGCCTGCAGCGCACCGCCGACGGCACCTGGCGCGCCGTGGCGCGCGACCAGCGCAACGCCCCGGTGGCCGTGAGCCTGGACAACCAGGGCAAGGTCACGCCGACCAAGTAGGTTCAGGCGATCTCGCCGCAAACCGGCCCACCCCGTTCCGACGGGGTGGGCTTTTTGCTGGCGTGTGCGCGGTCTATCATTTGGCCATGACCGACGACTACCAGCGCCGCAGCTATGGCGAGATCTCCGTGGGCACCGGCGAGAAACCGGGCATTGTCGTGGTCGACTTCCAGCTCGGCTTCACCGACCGGCAATATCCCCTGGGCGGCGCGCCACTGGTCATGCGCGCGGTCGAGAACACGGCCCAGCTGCTCAAGGTCGCACGGCGCGTCGGCGCGCCGGTGGCAGTGTGCAACACCGCCTACATGAACGAGCGCGAGATGCCCTACTGGAAGATCACCGCGGTCAAGCAGACCTTCCTGCACGACCATCCCAGTACGGCGCTCGATCCCCGCATCTACGAGCCCGGCTACGACCTCAAGGTGACCAAGAAGGGCCCGTCGATCTTCTTCGAGACCGGTGTCGCCAACTACTTCATGAAGGAACGCGTCGACACGGTGATCGTGACCGGTTGCAACACCTCCGGCTGTATCCGCGGCAGTGCGCTGGATTCCTTCAGCCACCGCTTCCGCACCCTGGTGCCCGAGGACTGCGTCGGCGACATCGAGGAAGGCCCTCACCGCGACAACCTGCGCGACATTGGCCGGCGTTATGTCGACGTTACCGACCTCGCCTTCTGCATCGACTATCTGGAGCGCTGGGGAAAGCGCAACACAGGCTAGCCGCAGACGTCGACCCACTCGGCCTCGACCAGTTGGGCCATGCGCAGCGGGTTGATGCGCAAGGCCGAACGCGTCGAGCCGGCGGCCGGCACGACCTCGTCGAAGACTTTCAGCGAGACGTCGCAATAGACCGGCAGCGGCGTCGCCAGCCCGAAGGGACAGACGCCGCCCACCGGATGGCCAGTGATCGCCACCACCTCCTCCGCCGTCAGCATGCGCGGCTTGCCGCCGAACACGGCCTTGGCCTTCTTGTTGTCGAGCCGCGCCTCGCCGCTGGTGACGACCAGCAGGTTGCGCTCGCGCACGCGCAGCGACAGGGTCTTGGCGATCTGAGCCGGCTGCACGCCATGGCCCGCCGCGGCCAGCGCCACCGTGGCGGTGCTGCCGTCCAGTTCGACGATGGCGATGTCGGGGGCACGAACGGCAAGGAACGCGCGGACTGTTTCGATACTCATGCCTCTTGATAGCAACGCCGCGCCGCGATCGCACGTTCAACGAGCGAACGAACCCCGCGCCGGAGGAACCACCATGCGAACCATGCTTCTTGCCGCCGCGCTCACCGCCGCCGCCGGTATTGCGCAGGCGCAAAGCCCGACCAACAGGCTCCCGAACCAGGCCGAGCTGCCCAGTCCTTCGACATCGACGACGCCCAATCCAGGCAATGACGAGGTCTCGGCCCGCCGCAAGCTCGAGGAGCAGGGCTACCGCGACCTGCGCAACGTCACGCCCAACGGCGATGGCACTTTTTCCGCCAGGGGCACCCGGCAGGACCCTCCTCTCGGCGCGCGGCGGCCGGCTGGCAACCCCGAGGTCAATATCGAAATCGACGCTTCGGGCCGCGTCAAGGAACGCTAGCGTCCTGCAATGGACAAAGGGTGGTGGCCGGGGCAGCGTGACGATCGAAGGAGACCGTCATGCTGCGCAGGTTCGTCGTCGTCCTCCCGTTGCTGACTGCAGGTGCCGCCGTGGCCCAGACGCCCTCGCCCGTCGCCACGGTCCAGTACAGTTGCGCACAGGGTAAGTCTCTTTCCGCCGAGTACTTCGACGGGCCGACGCGCACCGCGCCCGATGGCCGGCCGATCCCGGGTGGCCGGGTCATCCTCACCCTGCCGGATGGCAAGAAGCTCACCCTGCCGCAGACCCTGTCGGGCTCGGGCATCCGCTACGCCAATGAGGGCGAAACCTTCGTGTTCTGGAGCAAGGGCGATACGGCCTTCGTCGAGGAAGGCGCCAACCAGACCGTGACCTACAAGGACTGCGTCGGGCGCAAGAAGTAGCGGTCAGATCTGGAAGAGCAGGAAACCGCCCAGGCCGCCGAGCGTGAGCACGATGCCGAGATAGCGGAAGAAGCGCGTCGACTGCGTCTCGAGCAGCTGCCGGCCATGCAGCGCGGCGCGCTCGGCGCGCGACATCTCGGTCCTGGTCTTGATCTGCTGGGCAAGGAAGCCCGGCGAGATGCCGGCGCCGACCACGCCATCCTGTTCCATGTCGACACGGGAAGTGACGAACCAGATCATCAGGCCGATCACCGCGACGCCGAAGAAGCTTGCATAGGCAACGATCATGAAGGCGATCAGCGAAGCGATCAGCCAGCCGCTCCACACGAACGCCATGACGAAGGCCTTGCCGGGCATGAACGGCTCCTATGCGCGATGCCACCGCTGATGGTGAGCCTTCCTCACTTCGCGCGCAAGCGCGACCGGAAACGTCCGTAGGCGAAGTAGATCACCAGCCCGATCGCGATCCAGATGCCGAGCCGGATCCAGATATAGACGCCGAGGCCGGCCAGCAGGCCAAGGCACGACAAGATGCCCAGCAGGGGCAGCCACGGCACCCCGGGCGTGCGGAACGGCCGCGGCGTGCCGGGCTCGGCGCGCCGCAGATAGATGACGGCGACGCAGACCAGGATGAAGGCGAACAAGGTGCCCGCCCCCACCAGCTTGCTCAGCGTATCGATCGGCGTCGTCGCCGCTACGATGGCCACGCCGACACCGATGATGAGCTGGCTGATCCACGGCGTGCCGAGCCGCGGATGGATGCGGGCGAACACCGGCGGCAGCAGCCCGACGTTGGCCATGGTGGCGAAGATGCGGCTCTGGCCGTAGAGCAGCACCAGGATCACGGTGGTGAGGCCGAGCAGCGCACCCACCTCGATCAGCAGTGCCAGCCACGCCAAGCCGGTGGCGCGTGCGCCCTCGACGACGGGATCGGCGACGTTGAGCTTTGGATAGGGTACCAGTCCCGTCAGCACGGCGACGACGGCGATATAGAGCACGGTCGACAGCGCCAGCGAGCCCAGGATGCCGATCGGCATGTCGCGCTGCGGCTGGCGTGCCTCCTGGGCGCAGTTCGAGACGGCGTCGAAGCCGATATAGGCGAAGAACACGATCGAGGCGCCACGCAGGATGCCGCTGATGCCGAACTGGCCGAACTCGCCGGTGTTGGGCGGGATGTAGGGATGCCAGTTGGCCGTGTTGACGTAGGCCACGCCGACCACGACGAAGGTCACCACGACGATCAGCTTCACCACGACCATGACGTTGTTGAGCTTCACAGATTCGCGCGTACCGCCGATCAGGAGACCGGTGATGATCATCACGATGATCGCGGCCGGCACGTGGGCGATGGCCGTGCCGGGCGATCCGTCGGCCCGCACGATGCGCTCGCCCGTCGCCGACAGGAGCTCCGGCGGCAACCCCATGCCCATCTGCACGAGCAGGCTGTTGAAATAGGCCGACCAGCCGCAGGCGACGGCGCCCACGCCCATGGAATATTCCAGGATCAGGTCCCAGCCGATCATCCACGCAGCCAGCTCGCCCAAGGTCGCGTAGGTGTAGGTGTAGGTCGAGCCCTGCACCGGCAGCAGCGTCGACAGCTCGGCATAGCAGAGGCCGACCAGGCCGCAGGCAATGGCCGCGAGCACGAAGGAGATCGTGAGCGCGGGGCCGGCATAGAGCGCCGCCGCGGTCCCGGTGAGCACGAAGATGCCGGCGCCGATGATGGCGCCGACACCCATGGCGGTGATGCTGAATGCCCCCAGCACTTTGGGCACGGATTTGAAGGCGCTGCCTTCGGTCGCGATGATGTCGGCAACCGGCTTGCGCGCGAAGACGCCTTTGTGATCCATCCCTTCTCCCCGCGTTTATCTTCGCCGGATTGCGGCCGCCGTGCCATCTCGATTGTGGCGGACATGCGGCCGATGCCCATCGGGTTGCACGTCATTTGTCATGCAACACCTCGCGCCACATCACGTTCAATCGGCGTCCCGCAACCCAGCCAAGGAGGAAGACATGATCCGCACGACCCTGGCGACCCTCGCCCTGATCGCCGCGGCCGGCGTGGCGCACGCCCAGATGCAGGCCCCGAGCACGCCGGAAGGCCGCGACCAGCGGTCGATGCCCGGCGCCACCAGCAACCCCAATACCGCCCAGCCCAAGAGCCCGATGAACCCGTCGGCGGCCGAAGCAGCAGCCAAGGCCGAGCTGGAAAAGAGGGGTTACTCCGGGGTGAAGAGCCTGACGCGCGACCCGGCCGGCAATTGGGCGGCCAAGGCGATGAAGAACAACGTCGAGATCGCCGTGATTCTCGAGCCGAACGGCACGATCAGGGAGCAGTAGGCCCTCAAGGGCTCTGCGACCCGGCCTGGCGGGACGGTTTACTCCTCGTTTGCGTCCCGCCAGCGCTGCCGCTCTCATACTAGTGTATGGACTTGCGGCGCCTCCGGACCGACCATATCCGGATGCGCTTGCTCCTCGTGGCTACCCTCCTGGTCGTCGCCCTTGCAACGCCAGCCGTGGCGCAATACGCCCCCGGCTCGATTGGCAATGGCGGCCGCATGCCGGAGACGATGTCGCCGGGCGCCCTGCCGCCGCCGCCGACCGTCGTCGCGCCCGCGACGCCCGCGCCACAGCCTTCCGCCTCCTACGGTGGCCGCTATCCCAACACCGAATCGCTGTCGCGCGACCGGATCCAGTCCGAAGGCTATCGCGTGAAGCGCATCGACCGCCAGAACGACGGTTCATGGAAAGCAGACGTGACGCGCGATCCGGTGCCGACGAGGCCCAAGGGTGTGCCGAGCAAGGTCACGATCTATCCCGACGGCCGCATCGTCGAGGAGCGTTAACTCTCGGCGGCTATGCGATCCAGGACCGGCTTCAGGTAGCGCCGGAATTCGCCGGGGCTTTCCGACATCGGAAAGTGGCCCATGCCTTTCATGACCTCGAAGTGCCGCGCGCCAGTCATGCGCGCAAGCTCGGCGGTGAGCTCCGGCGTCGCCGAAAGATCGTACTCGCCGGTCAGCAGATACAGCGGGCACTTGCTATCGAGGCCGACGAGATTGGCATTCCTGAGATCGCCGTCGCTGAAATAGTAGTGCAGGTCGCCCAGGAAGACCGACGGGCCGCCCTGCATGTAGTGCCACAGCGTCTCCCATTTGTCGGCGCGAGGGGACGTCGGCGCGATCAGGCAGGCAACTGTTCCGGCTGCCGCCTCCTGGCCATGGATGTCGGGCCGGTACAGCACGCCGAGGTCGCGTAGCCGCGTGTCGGCGCCAGACTCGGCGTGCGTCGCCGACTGCAGGCCGATGGCGGCCCTGAACTGCCCGCCGTGCTGCAGCGCCAGATGCAGCACCGCCCGGCCGCCGATCGAGCAACCCATGACCGCGGGCCGTGCCAGGCCCAGCGCGCGCGATACCGCCATTACGGTGTCGACATAGAGCTGGGTGGTGAGCTGATAAGCCACCGTTTCGAAGCCGGCGGGCGGCGAGGACTTGCCATGCCACGGCAAATCGAAGGCGATGACGCGAAAGCGCGCAGTGATCGCCGGATCGTTCAGCAATTCGCGATATTGCCGCCCATCGGCGCCAGCGGTGTGCAGGCAAAGCAGGGGAATGCCCTGCCCTGCCTCCTCGAAGTAGATGCGATGCGGTCGGCCATTGAAGTCCAGTCGCAGATAGCGGCCGACCACGGGCTCGATGACCGCCGCACCGATGGCGGCCGGAGGCTGGCCGGGCGCCGGCGGGCGCAGGGCGGCAAAGACCTGCTCCAGGAACAGCATGTGGCGACCCCAAACCAGGATGTCTCCCTCGACCCTGAGATGGCCGACGCGTTGCATGGCGACGAGGCTCTGGAAACCGACGGCCGGCACCGGCTTAGCGAACTCGACCCAACTCGCGGGCGAGGCCGTGAGACCGAAGGCGGCGTTCGCGGCAGCGCCCGTCTCGACAATGATGCGTTCACCGACGCGCACCGTAACCGGCTCCGCGCCACCCAGCACCGCGAAGGAAAAGGCGGCCAGCCGCGCGCGCCGTTGCAGCGCCGCATTTTCGTCGAGAGCCGCGGTAAGCGCTGAGAAATCCATGTCTCAGTTGGCCGGCTTGATGTTGGCGTCCTTGATGACCTTGGCCCACTTCGGAATGTCCGCGGCGATGGCGGCGTGCGTCTCCTCGGGCGTGCTACCGACGGTGTCGAGGCCGAGCGCCGCGAACTTCTGCTTCATCTCCGGATCGGCCAGCACCTTCAGCGATTCGACGCGCACCTTGTCGACGATCGGCTTAGGCAGACCGGCCGGCCCCATCAGGGCAAACCATGACGTTGCCTCGAACTCCGGGAAGCCCGATTCGTTGAAGGTCGACAGGTCGGGCGCGTTGGGCGAGCGCTGCAGGGAAGTGATGCCGATGCCGCGCACACGGCCGTCGCGCACCAACGGCAGGCTGGCGCCGGCATTCTGGATGCCGACCTGCACGACGCCGCTCATGACGTCGGCCAGGTTGGCGCCACGATAGGGGATGTGCTCCATCTTGATGCCGGCAAGATGGCAGAACAGCTCGCCCGCCACGTGCTGTGGCGTGCCGACCCCGGGCGTCCCGTAGGAGAGTTTGCCGGGATTGGCCTTGGCGTAGGCTATGAGCTCCGCGATCGACTTCACCGGCAGGTCGTTGTTCACCATCATGATCGAGGGCATGCGCAGCGAGGTCGAGATCGGCGTCAGGTCCTTCAGCGGATCGAACGGCAGAGCCTGCAGGCTGGGCAGGATGGTGATGGCGGCGTTGCCCGCCCACATCAGCGTGTAGCCGTCGGGAGCGGCCTTGGCGACGCGGTCGGTGCCGATGGCGCCCGAATTGCCGGCGATGTTCTCAACGACCACCGGTTGCCCCCACGCCTTCTGGAACTTCTCGGCGAACATGCGCGCGGTGACGTCGGTGGCGCTGCCGGCGGTGAAGCCCACCACCAGCTTGACCGGCTTCTCCGGCCAGTTGGTCTGGGCCATGGCCGGCGCCGCCGTCAGAGCGAGCAGAATGGCGAGGGCGCGAACGATGCGAAGCATTGATTTCCTCCCTTTCGCCCGAGGCTATGGCAACTCCCGGCATGCCGCCAGAGGCGATGGCCGAAGAATCGCCTGCCGATGGGCGGGCACTTTGTGTAGCTTGTCTCTCAATGCGACCTGCGGTCCTTTCCGCCGCCCGATACGGCGCGGTGGCAGCGAGTTCGATCGCCCTCTCTGCCCTCGGATGGTCGGCGCCAGGTACCGAGGACGTCGCCGACATCTGGTTGCCATGGATGGATGCCGTGGCGCGCCACGGGCTGATCAAGGGCTACGCCGAGATCGGCGGCGACTATCCGCCGGGCGCGGCGGCCTTGTTGCTCGCAGCGCGCCGGCTGCTGCCGGCCGCCTCCGATTTGACGGTCGTGAAGGCTCTGCTCGCCACGGCCCAGCTCGTCTCGACGCTGCTCTTCGCCGCCTTCTGCCGGCGTACAGTTCCCAGCCTCTGCTTCGTCGCCGCCGTGGCGCTGTCGGCGTCGCGCCTGGGCTATCTCGACATGCTGTTCACCGCGCCGCTCGTCGTCGCCTTGTTTGCCGCCTTGGACAAACGGCCGGCACTTTCCGCGACGGCATTGACCATCGCCTGCCTCATCAAATGGCAGCCGCTCATCCTGCTGCCGTTTCTTCTCCCGGTCTGGTTCGAGCAGGCGCGGAAAGTCTCGATCGGCCGGGTCACCCTGGCGGCAGGCCCGTCCCTCGCGATCTGCGCTGCAATCGCCTGGTGGTTCTGGCCTGAAATCTGGCTGGCCTTCGACCAAGCCACCCGACACGGGATCTGGAGCGCGAACGCTCTCAACCTGCCGTGGCTGCTGCAGGTGGCGGTCGGGCTGTCGCCTCAAGTGATGGAGGTGCCGGACCAGGCCATCCTGGCCCTGCGACTCCTGTTTGCCGCCATCTACCTGCCGCTTGTCGTGCGCGCGTTGTTCCGACGTGGTTCGGCCGAGGACGTGCTGCCTTGTGCGCTGGCGGGCTTCGCGGCCTACGTCATGCTGGCGCCGAGCGTGCACGAGAACCACCTGTTCACGGCCATGGTGCTGGCGTTCGCGCTGTGGGCGCGCAATCCATCGATGTCATGGCCCGCGATCGGCATCGCCCTGTTCGCCAACATCAACCTTGTGCTGTTCTACGGGTTCTCCGGTGCGATACCCTTCTCTCCCGGTCCTCGCTTCGCACTGCTGACGGGTGCGCTGTCGGCCGTCGCGACGGGCGCCTTTTGCTATGGGCTCTATCGGCTCATCGCCGGCTCGCCAGGGCGCGGTTCTCCAGCCGGCTCAGCAGGCGGACCATCGGCCACAGCAGCAGGAAATAGATGATCGCCGCCAGCACGATGGGAGTGGCGTTGTAGGTCAGGCTCTGCGCCTGGCGGGCCTGGAACAGGAGTTCCGGCACGGCGACCACGCTGCCCAGCGAAGTGAGCTTCACGACTTCCAGGGTGTTGGACATCAGGTCGGGCAGCACATTGCGCACGGCTTGAGGCAGGACGATGTAGGTCATCGCCTGCAGGCGGCTGAGGCCAGTCGAGCGGCCTGCCTCGACCTGGCCGGCCGGAACGGACTCGATGCCGGCGCGCAAGATCTCGCCGTAGTAGGCGCCGGTGTTGAGGAAGAAGGCGATGGCCACGCAGGCGAAGCCGCCCAACTCGAGGCCGGCGAAGGGCAGGCCAGCGAACAGCAGCACCAGCAGCACCAGGGGCGGGAAGGCGCGGAAGAAGTCGACCCAGGCCATCAAAGGCCAGCGCACCAGCGGATGATGCACGGTAGCAAGCAGCGCCAGGATCAGGCCGCCCAGCAGCCCGAGCGGCACCACGATCAGCGAAAGCAGGACGGTGTTCAAAAGGCCGGCCAGCACGATCGGCCAGATCGCGGCGATGATCTCGGGATTGAAGAAGGTCTCGATCATCGCTTCCACGCGAACTTGGTCTCGACCCAGCGCGCGGCAACGACGACCGGCAGGAACAGCACGAGGTAGGCCGCCGCGCCCATCATCAGCGGAGAGGGATTGTAGGAGTTGGACACCGCCGAGCTCGCCTGTCCGAGGATCTCGGTGACGGCCACGACGGTGCCGAGCGCGGTGCCCTTGGTGATGGCGATGGTGCGGTTGGTGAGCGGCGGAATGGTGAGCCGCAAGGCCTGTGGCAACACGACGTTGATCAGGGTCTGGCCGAACGACAGGCCGGTCGAGCGCGAGGCCTCCCACTGCCCTTTCGGGATGGAGGTGATGCCGGCCCAGAAGATCTCTTCGGAGAAGGCCATCAGCACGAAGGCGAGCGACAGCCAGGTCGACACGAACCCCGAGGGCGAGACGCCGGCCGCCGGCAGGCCAAAGTAGATCAGCACGATGATGACCAGGGGCGGCAGCGAGCGAAACAGGTCGACCACGAAGATGATCAGCCAGTTGAGCGGCCGGATCGCCAGCGCCCGCAGCAGCGCCAGCACCAGCCCGGCCAAAAGGCCGCTCAGCACGATCAGTACGGCAAGCTCGATCGTGACGACCATGCCGGACAGGATGTCCGGCAGGTACTTCACCATCACCTTCGCGTTGAAGAAGGTTTCGACGAACCGATCCCAGGTGCTCATGGCTGGGGGCGCGCCACTCCAGTGGCGCGTCTTTCGGTTGGGCCAACGAAGATCGCGCCACTGGAGTGGCGCGCCCCCAGCGAAGAGGACGTAATCCCGTTCATCAATGTCTCTGGATCTGCCCGATGAAGGCGCGCGTGCGCTCCTGGGTCGGGTTCTCGAAGATCGCCGCCGGCGGCCCCTGCTCGACGATCAGGCCGTCGTCCATGAACATCACGCGGTCGGCGGCGTTGCGGGCGAAGCCCATTTCGTGGCTGACCACGATCATGGTCATGCCGCTCTGGCGCAGGTCGCGCATGACTTCGAGCACCGAGCCGACCAGCTCGGGATCGAGCGCCGAGGTCGGCTCGTCGAACAGCATCACCCGTGGCTCGAGCGCGATCGCCCGGGCGATGGCGACGCGCTGCTGCTGGCCGCCCGAGAGCTGGCCCGGCGTATGGCCGGCGCGGTCGGCCAGGCCGACGCGCTGCAGCGCGGCCAGGCCCAGCGCATCGGCCTCGGCGCGCGACTTGCCCGCCACCTTGCGCAGCGCCAGCGTCACGTTGCCCAGCGCCGTCATGTGCGGATAGAGGTTGAACGACTGGAACACCATGCCGATGCGCTGGCGGGCATGGTTGATGTCGGTCCTGGGATCGAGCATGTCGATGCCGTCGACCACGACCGAGCCGGAGGACGGTTCCTCCAGCCGGTTGAGGCAGCGCAGCAGGGTCGACTTGCCCGAGCCCGACGGGCCGATCACGAACACCAGCTCGCGCTCGGCCACTTCCAGATCGACCCCCTTCAGGACATGGAGATGGCCGAAATGCTTGTGGATTTCGCGGGCTTCAACGATGGGTTTTGACATCTAGCCGTCACCCCGACGGGAGGCCCGAAGGGCCGGAGTGGAGGGGCCTCCTCTTGACGATGCGACGACAAGAAGAGGTCCCTCGACTTCGCTTCGCTCGCTCGGGATGACGGCGCGGCCGTCAACCACACTTTAGCTCGTGCGGTGTCGGATCGTAGCCCGGCATGCCCGGCACGCCGTAGCCCGGCGTGATCACCACGGCGAGATCGTCCGCGTCGGGCTTCTTGTTGAACCACTTCTCGTAGAGCTTGGCCATGGTGCCGTCCTTCTTCATGCAATCGAGCGCGTCCTGCAGCTCGGCACGAAGCTTGGGCTTGTCCTTGGGCACCGGCGCCGCCCAGTGGGCGCGCGTGTCCTTGAGCTCGAGGTCGGCGATGAACTGCGGGTTCTTGGTCGCCGCGTAGACGATCGTCGTGTTGCCGCCGAGCGTGGCGTAGGCGCGGCCCGACAGCACGGCCTGCGTGGCGTCCGGCTGGGTGTCGTAGACCTGCACCGTGAAGCCGTGCTTCTCGGCCATCTGCTTGGCGAGCGTCTCGTAGGGCGTGCCCTTGTTGACCGACAAGGCCTTGCCCTTGAGGTCCTCCCAGCCCTTGATCGGCGGCGTGCCCTTCTTGATGCCGAACTGGTAGGCGGTCCACAGATAGCCCGCCGTGAACAGCATGTTCTCCGCCCGCTCCTTGGTCACCGTGGTCGGCGCGGCGATGAAGTCGTAGCGGCCGGCCTGCATGCCGGGGATGAGCGTCGAGAAGCTCACCGAATCGATGGTGATGTCGCGCTTCATGCGCTTGGCGGCCTCGGTGAAGACGTCGATCTGGAAACCTTCGGTGCCGCCGCCCAGCTTGGGCATGGCGTGCGGCGCGAAGGTGCCGTCGACGCCGGTGCGCAGCGGCGGCTGCTTTTCCTGGGCTGCGACGGGACCCGCGCAGAGAAGGGCCGCGACCGCGATCGCAGCCAGGCGCCGTGTCATCATTTCATAGTCTCCCTTGAAGAAATCCCCAGGCGGCAACGTTAGATCAGGCATTGTTGAATAGCAATTTAAGGGCCATGGTGCGGCCATGTCCGACGCCGATCGCATCCTCGTCATCAATCCCAATTCCACCGAGGCCGTGACCCAGGGCATCGATGCCGCGATGGAGCCGCTGCGCATGAAGGGCGGCCCCGCCATCGAATGCGTGACGCTCAAGGAAGGCCCGCCCGGCATCGAGAATCAGGCCCATGTCGAGCAGGTCGTGGCGCCGATCGGCGACATGGTGCGCAAGCGCGACAACGACTGCTCGGCCTTTGTCATCGCCTGCTATTCCGATCCCGGCCTGCACGCCGCGCGCGAGATCACGACCAAACCGGTGCTCGGCATTGCGGAGTGCGGAATCCTGACGGCGCTGACGCTCGGCCAGCGTTTCGGCGTCATCTCCATCCTGCGGAAATCGATTCCACGCCATCTGCGCTATGTCGGCCAGATGGGACTGAACGACCGCATGGCGGGCGATCGTGCCATCGGACTCGGTGTCACCCAGCTTACCGACGAGGCGCGCACCTTCGCGCGCATGGCCGAAGTCGCGGCCGAACTGCGCGACGAGGACGGCGCCGACGTGCTGGTGATGGGCTGCGCCGGCATGGCGCGCTACCGCGACCGCCTGCAGCGCCATGTCGGCCTGCCCGTGGTCGAGCCCAGCCAGGCCGCGGTATCGATGGCGATCGGCCGGTCGCGCCTTGGCTGGTCGACCTGACCTGACGGCCAACAAGGCGCTGGTGCGGCGGTTCTTCGAGGAAGGGCTGGGCCGCGGCAATCTCGATCTGGTCGATGAGCTCGTCGCTCCCGACGCCGTGATGCATAACACGCTCATCCTCGACGCGCCCAGCTCGGTGCGCGGTAGCGTCGAGATGATCCGTCGCGCCTTCCCCGATCTCGACGTCGAGGTGCTCGACCTGATCGCCGAAGACGACCGCGTCGCGGCGTTCCTGCGCCTCAGCGGCACCAACACCGGCGCCTACCGCCGCGGCGGCGCCACCCATCGTCAGGCGAGCATGCGTGCCTTCTTCATCTGGCGCATTGCCGATGGCCGTCTGGTCGAAAGCTGGGGCGTCGCCGACCGCTTCGATTTCCTGCCACAGCTCGGCATCATCGGTTCCGACGACGAGCTCGGTGCCAACCGCTAAAACTATTCGCGCCGGAACTCGTACTCGAAGTTCAGCCGGTCGCGGCAGAGCGCCAACGTGTCGCTGACTCGTCGGCAGGTCAGGCTGTTGGGCGGACCGGTCCAGTTCGCCTGCCCCGGATTGCATTGCACCGCGGGCTGTGACGTGCCGAGCGTGTTGTCGTTGCCGAAGCGGGCGGTGATCGGTGCGGCGCAGGTGATGGTGCCGGTGGCTGGGCACACGGCGGTCGAACGCCGCTCGCCGCCGCCGTTGGCGCCGAAGCAGATGCGGCCCGCCTTGACGGCGCACAGTTCCGATCGGCCACCGACACCGATGCTGCCACGCGTGTCATGCCCGAGCCGCCAGCAGCCCTGCAGCATGCCGAGGTCCTTCTGCGCCCACCGGTCAGCCGGCAGCGGCGGCGGTGCTGGCGGTGGTGGCGCCTTGGCGACCGGCGGCGGCTTTGGCGGTTCGACCGGCTTCGGTGGCTCGACGCGCACGCATTGGTCCACCTTCTTCTTGATATCAGCCTCGAGAGCCGCGAGTTCGGCCGACAGCTTCTTGCCGTCGGCCTCGCTGCTGTCGAGCGAAGCCTTCAGGATGGGCGTGGGATCAGGCGGCGCCTCCGGCGCCGGAGGCGCCGGCGTCTCGAGCATCGACAGGTTTGTCGACGGCCCGACCGGAGCGCAGGCGCGCAGGAACCACGAGACGATCAGCAGGGCCAGGATCAACAGCAGGCCCATCAGCAGCGAGGCCATCCAACGTGGCCAACCGTCCAGGGAACGCGGGGTCATTGCTCGGAGGCGGTTTGCGGCCGCCGAGCTTACACCGTCCGCTCGCGCCAGCGGCAGTGATCAATCTGCAGCGTTGGCCTTCTTTGGTCCTTCGGCTGCCGGAAAGATGACGCGATCGTCTGTGCGGCAGTAGCGGTCGGCGAACATGCGGCCGATCGGATGGTACTTGTCCATGTACACGCGCATGGCCTTGGGATCCCACAGCTCATCGCGGATGTGGAAGCGCAGGCCCTCGCCGATGATGAGCTGGCGGTCATCCTTGACGTTGATCACCTGCCAGGTCTTGCACTCCAGCGCCCACGGCGCGTCGGCAAGACGCGGCGGCTTGATGTCGACCGAGGGCGCTAACCCCAAGCCGAGATAGTCCGGCTCGCCGATGTCGGGCGGGAAGTCGCCGCTCGAATCGTGCATGGCGCGCGCCATCGGCTCGTCGGTCAGGTTGACGACGAACTGGCCGGTGCGCTCGATGTTGTTCCAGGTGTCCTTGAGGCGTCCGTCCGGCCGCTTGTTGATGGCGAACATCACGAGCGGCGGATCTTCAGCGAAGACGTTGAAGAAGCTGAACGGCGCGGCATTGACCGTCCCCGTCGCCCCGATCGTCGTCACCCAGGCGATCGGCCGCGGCAGCACGAACGAGATCAGCAGCTTGTAACGTTCGTGATCGCTCACGTCGGAGACGGCGTATTGCATTGGTTCCTCTTCGCTGGGGGCGCCACTCCAGTGGCGCGATCATTCCTGTTTGCACCGAAAACGCGCGACTGGAGTCGCGCGCCCCCAGCTAGTTGCTCGGCTCGACCTTAACGCCGGTGCGCTCGACGATCAGCTTGTAGTGTTCGGGCCGGCGATGCTTGGCGAAATTGAAGGTCGTGTTGCGGATGTATTCGCCGAGCTCCATGTCGCAGTCGTAGGAGACGACCTCGTCCTCCTCGGTGTTCGACTTGGCGACGATCTCGCCGGTCGGCGCCACGATGGCCGTGCCGCCGTGCAGCCAGAAGCCGTCTTCCTTGCCTGCCTTGGCGGTGGCCACGACCCAGATGCCGTTCTGATAGGCCGCGGCCTGGATCGAGAGATTGTGGTGGAACACGCGCAGGTAAGGCGGCTCCTTGGGCGCATAGACGTTGTCGGTCGGCGTGTTGTAGCCCAGCACCACCATCTCGGCGCCCTTGAGCCCCATGACGCGGAACGTCTCGGGCCAGCGCCGGTCGTTGCAGATGCATTGGCCGACGATGATGTCGTCCTTGAACATCTTCCAGACGTTGAAGCCGAGATCGCCAACCTCGAAGTATTTCTTCTCGAGATGCTGGTAGGGCGCCGCCGGCCGATGCTCGGCGTGACCCGGCAGATGGACCTTGCGGTACTTGCCGACGGTGCGGCCGTCCGGCCCGACCAGGATCGACGTGTTGAACCGGTGGGTCTTGCCCTCCTCCTCCGTCAGCTCGGCATAGCCCAGGTAGAACCCGATGCCCTTTGAGCGCGCCAGCTCGAACAGCGGCAGCGTCTCAGGGCTCGGCATCTGTGCCTCGAAGTACTTGTCGATCTCGGCCTGGTCCTCCATCCACCAGCGCGGAAAGAACGTGGTGAGCGCAAGCTCGGGGAACACCACGAACTTCGAGCCGCGCGAATCGGCTTCCTTGAGCATCTCGACCAACCGGTTGACGACGCTCTTGCGGCTGTCGGCGCGGTTGATGGGTCCAAGCTGTGCGGCAGAGACTTTCAGGCGACGGGACACGATCACGGGCTCCTTGCGGTTCGGTCGAGCATAGCAAACTTCATGCTGTCAGCCGGGCATCATCGGCAGGTCCGTATCTGCCGGTTTTCTACCCGCCTGGGTCAAAAGGCAATGAATCTGGCCGCGATGATGGGTCTGGTGATTGAAGAAGTGCGACACCAGCAACCGGCGAGGCGTCGTCACCTCCCGGCCCATGCTCGGCGAGACGTGAGTGTGCGTGCCGGCCAACCACTCCGAAGCAAGACCGTCAGCCCAGCCGATGATTTCGCCGTCGAAATCCCGCCGCGCGTCCTTCAACGCGACCCATTCGCCATGCAGGCCCACCAGGTCCGCGAAGGGCGCGGGCGGCGGCGTGCTGCGAAAGCGGCTCATCCACGTCTGATCGGCCCAGAGGAGATGGTACATCGTCCGGTGAATCGAGCCGAAGAAGGCGCCACGCTCGCGATGACACTCCTCGTCACTGAGCCCGTCGGCGGCGCCATAAAGATTCTCGTTCTGCCAACGATTGTAGCGGGCCATGCGCCGTACAAAGTCGACACCGATCATCAGAACAGCGGCTTGGCGCCGAAGCGTGACATCGCCTGCAACTCGGGCGCGGTCTGGCCCTGCGGCTTGGCGGAATCCGGCGAGGCGCAGGGCAGGAACTGGCCCGAGCCTCGCGCCGCATTAAGCTTGCCGTTTTCTACCACGACGCGGCCGCGGCTCACCACGGTGATCGGCCAACCCTTGATCTGACGGCCCTCGTAGGGGCTGTAGCCGACATTGTCGTGCAGGTCCTGCCAGCGGATGGTGACGTCCTTGTCGGCGTCCCAGATCGCGAAGTCGGCATCGGAGCCGACGGCGATCGTGCCTTTCTTCGGATAGAGGCCATAGAGCTTGGCGTGGTTGGCCGAGGTCAGCGCCACGAACTGCTGCAGGGTGATGCGGCCCTTCTGGACGCCCTCGGAGAACAGGATTGGCAGGCGGATTTCCAGACCCGGCACGCCATTAGCCATCTCCTTGAAGGTGGTTTTGTCGCCCTTGGGGATCTTGCCCTTCTCGTTGAACTGGTAGGGCGCATGGTCCGACGAGAAAGTCTGGAAGGTGCCGTCCTTCAGCGCGGCCCACACCGCCTCCTGCGCTTCCGAATCGCGCGGCGGCGGGCTGCAGCACCACATGGCGCCCTCGACGCCGGGCTTGTCCATGTCGTCGGCGGTGAGGGCGATGTATTGCGGACAGGTCTCGCCAAAGATCTTCAAGCCCTTCTTCTGCGCCTGGCGCAGCGTCTCGATGGCCTCGATCTCCGACATGTGCACCAGCAGCAGCGGTGCGTCGACCAGCCGCGCCAGCGAGATCGCGCGGTTGGTCGCCTCGGCCTCGGCGACGCGGGCATGGGCGATGGCGTGGAACTTGGGCGCGACATGGCCCTGCTCGACCAGGTGATGGGCCAGCCACTGGATCATGTCGTGGTTCTCGGCATGCACCATGACCAGCGCACCGTCGCGCCGAGCCAGGGCAAGGATGTCGAGGATCTGATAGTCGCTGACCTTCATGGCATCGTAGGTCATGTAGATCTTGAACGACGTATAACCGTCCCTGATCAGCGCCGGCAGCTCCTGCCCCAGGACCTGCTTGGTGGGATCGGTGACGATGAGATGGAAGGCGTAGTCGATCACCGCCTTGGGTGTCGCCGCTTCGTGATAGTCCTTCACCACCTGGCGCAGCGACATGCCGCGATGCTGGGCGGCGAACGGGATCACCGTCGTGGTCCCGCCGAACGCCGCCGAGACTGTGCCGCTGTAGAAATCGTCGGCGCACATGATGCCAAAGCCCGAGCGCTGCTCGATATGGCAGTGGCTGTCGATGCCGCCCGGCAGCACGAACTTGCCCGCCGCATCGATCTCGCGCGTCGCCGTGCCCTTCACGTCGGCACCGAGGGCTGCAACCTTGCCGTCCTTGACGGCGATGTCGCCCTCACTCTGACGTTCGGCGGTGACGATCTTGGCGTTGCGGACGATCAGGTCGCAGTCGGTCATTCTCCTACTCCGCCGCGACCTTGGCGCCGCGACCGGTGGCGGCAAGCCGCCGCTCCAGTCGTGCGATCAGGTTGTCGAGTTCGGCGCGATCGGTCGGCGTGAGCGAGCTGCCCGGCGCGCGCTGCTTCGGGCTCTTTATGGCGCCACGGCGGAACAGCACTTCCTTGCGCAGCGCCAGCCCGATACCGAGTTGCTGCTCGTGGCGAACCAGCGGCAGGTAGATGTCGAACAAGTCCTCGGCCTCCTCCATCTTGCCCTTCGCGGCAAGGTCGCAGACCTGCACCAGCATCTCCGGCCAGGCGAAGCCGGTCATGGCGCCGTCGGCGCCGCGGCGCAGCTCCTGCGGCAGGTAGAGTCCGCCATTGCCGACCAGGATCGACACGCGCCGGCGCCTCGGCTTCTTTTCGCTTTCGCGCACGCGCGTGAGCTTGGCGAGGCCCGGCCAGTCCTCATGCTTCAGCATGACGAGCTGCTTGAAGTCGTCGACCAGCCGCTCGAACACCGATGGCGCGAGATAGACGCCTGTGCTCTGCGGATAATCCTGATAGACGACCGGAATGTCGGGACCGAGCTCCTTGAAGACCTGCGCGAAGTAGTTGTAGACGCCCTCGTCGCCCTTCAGGCCTGGTGGCGGCGCCACCATGACGCCCGATGCGCCCGCGATCATGACCTCGTGGCTCAGCCGACGCACATTCTCGAGACCGGCATGGCTGACCCCGACAATGATCTGCCGGCCTTGCGAGCGGCGCACGACGCGCTCGACGACCGAAAGCGACTCCTCGCCGGTGAGCTTGGGCGCTTCGCCCATGATCCCCAAAAGGGTGAATCCGGTTACACCACAGCCCAAATAAAAATCGGTCAGCGAATCGACGCTGTTGAGATCGAGCGCGCCCTCGTCGGTGAACGGCGTGGCCGCGATGATGAAGACGCCTTTCGCCTGTTCGGTCAGTTTCCCAGCAGACATGTCTTACGCTCCTCGACACCTTTCTGGCAGCGATCATGCCATCGGCGCGGTGCTTGTCGAGCGCTGCCGCGTCGGTCAGTGTTCTAGCCTGCTCAAGCGGCCGACTCAAAACCAAGACACCGACTAACGGAACAATTCCCATGACCAAGACCACGAAGATCGCCGGCCTCGACCATGTCGTGGCGTGGGACGAATCCGAGCGCCGCCACGTCTATCTCGACGGCGGCGACCTCGTGTTCAAGGGCAACGAGGTGATCCATGTCGGCCCGGGCTATGCCGGCGCGGCCGATACCACGATCGACGGCAAGGGGTTCATGGCGATCCCCGGCTTCGTCAACGTGCACAGCCATCCCTTCTCGGAACCCGCCAACAAGGGCCTGACCGAGGAATACGGCAGCGACAAGCTGGGCCAGAGCTCGCTCTACGAATACCTGCCGGTGTTTGGCCTCGACCCGGAGGATGCCGGCCCCTCGACCAAGGTGGCGATGTCGGAGCTGCTGAAGAGCGGCGTCACCACCATCTCCGACCTGTCGATGAGCCGCGAGGGCTGGATCGATGATCTGGCCGCGACCGGCATCCGCGCCGTCGTCTGCCCGATGATGCGCCAGGGCTACTGGTACACCAAGAACGGCCACACGGTTGAATACGCCTGGGACGAGAAGGCCGGCGAGAAGGCGTTCGACGTGGCGATGAAGACCATCGACACGGCGATGAAGCATCCGAGCGGCCGAATCTCGGCGATGGTCGGCCCCTCGCAGATCGACACCTGCAAGGAGGGCTACTTCAAGGAAGCGCACCAGGAAGCCAAGCGGCGCAACATCCCGATGCAGACCCACGCCTGCCAGGCGGTCGTCGAGTTCTATGAGATGGTGCATCGCCACGGCAAGACGCCGATCGAATGGCTCGAGTCGATCGGCGTGCTGGGGCCCGACCTGGTGATCGGCCACGGCATCTTCCTGAGCGACCATCCGCAGATCCATTATCCGCATGCCAACGACTTCGAGATGTTGCGGGACTCGGGCGCGGCGGTGGCGCACTGCCCGACGGTGTTCGCCCGGCGCGGCATGGTGCTCAACTCGATCGGCCGCTACATGAACGCCGGCATCACCGTCGGCATCGGCACCGACACCTTCCCGCACAACATGGTCGACGAGATCAGGCTCGCCTGCTATGTCGCGCGCGTCTTCACCAGCAACTACAAGATGGGCACGACACGGCACGCCTTCGAGGCGGCCACCGTGGGCGGTGCCAAGATCCTGCGCCGGCCCGACCTCGGCCGCCTGGCGCCGGGAGCCAAGGCCGACTTCTCCCTGGTCGACATGAGCCATCCCTACATGCAGCCGGCGCACGAGCCGGTCAGGAGCCTGATCTACTCGGCGAGCGAGCGCGCCATCCGTCACGTCTATGTCGACGGCGTGCAGGTCGTGAAGGATGGCAAGGCGCTGACGGTCGACGTCGAGGCCGCGACCGCAGGCCTAGTCGAGGGACAGCGCAAGCGGCTCAAGACCGTACCGCAGCGCGATTGGGCAGGCCGCACCGCCGAACAGCTCGCGCCGCCGGTCTACGGCACGAAGGATCGCCTGCCGCAGTCGAGGCCGGTGACATGACACCTGCCTGGCGGCTCCATCGCTGGACTCACCGCTCACCGCTGTCCAGAGTCGACTCCAACAAGAACACATGGAGGGATGGATGGCGCTGCCTCAGGACATTCGCCCGGTGAACAACGAGCTCGCCGATTCGATCACGCGCTCGTCGGAAATCCCCTGGATCGAGACCAAGCCCAGTGAGGCCTGGACCAAGGTCCTGTGGGTCGGCCCGGAATCCGGCCGCTGGGCCGTGCTGCTGAAATGGAAGAAGGGCTACGTCGCACCGCCGCACAAGCACCTGTCAGCGGCTTTCGCCTTCATCCTTTCCGGCAAGCTGCAGGTCCGCAACACCGTCTACAACGCCGGCGACTTCCTGCACGAGGTCAACGGCATGGTTCACGGGGCCACGACGGCGCTGGAAGACACTGAGTATCTGTTCTTCTGCGACGGACCGGTGCTGTTCTTCGACAAGGACAACTTCACCGGTTATCGCGGCTGGGAGCAGGTGCTGCGCATGCAGCAACAGGCGGCGGCGCAGCAAGCCGCCGAATGATCCAGCAGGTTGCCGATTTCCGCGCCGAGGGCGCGGAACTGCACCGCCTCCTGGCGTCCCTGCCCGACGACGACTGGACCCGCGCCACCCAGTTCAAGGCCTGGACAATCGACGACATCGTCCGCCATCTGCACATGGGCGACACCATGGCGCTGGCCTCGGCATCCAGCCCCGAGGCCTTCGCCACGCTGAGGGCCGACATCCAGGCCAGGCGCGAGACGGGCCTCAGCCGGGTCGAGGAAACGCGCCAGCGGCTGAACGGCCTCGGCGGCCGCGCCTTGCTGGAACGCTGGCACGCGACGCTCGAAAAGCTATGCGATGCGCTGGCCGACAAGCCGGCCGACGCCCGCCTGCCGTGGGCCGGGCCCGATATGGGCCTGCGCATGTTCGCCACGGCGCGCCAGATGGAGACCTGGTCGCACGCCCAGGCGATCTACGACCTTTTGGGCATCGAGCGGCCGGCCGCCTCGCCGCGGCTGCGCAACATCGCCGAGATCGGCGTGCGCACCTTCGGCTGGGCCTATCGCAATCGCGGTCTACCGGTGCCGCCGGTCATGCCCACCGTGCGCCTCGACGCGCCGTTCGGCGAGACGTGGGAATGGAGCGCGTCGCCCGACGACGCGGTGACGGGCAATGCCATCGCCTTCTGCCAGGTCGTGACGCAGACCCGCAATGTCGCCGACACGACTCTGTCCGTTCAGGGTGAAGGCGCACGGCACTGGATGACCATCGTCCAGTGCTTCGCGGGACCGCCCGAGACTCCGCCGCCGGCCGGCACCCGACATCGCTCAAACCGCTGAGGACATCATGGCCCGCAAGCCCCAACCGATCCGCTCGGACATCGCCTGGAGCAACCGCAAGCGCATCGTCGTCCGCGGCAAGGACCTGCCCAGCGAGGTCATAGGCACGCTGAACCTAGGCGACTTCTCCTACCTGCAGCTCACCGGTCGCATGCCGACGCCGCAGCAGTCTCGCGCCTACAACGCGATCCTGGTCACCCTGGTCGAGCACGGCCTGACGCCGAGCGCCATCGCCGCGCGTATGACCTATGCCGGCGCCCCCGAATCGATGCAGGCGGCGGTCGCCGCCGGCCTGTGTGGTCTCGGCACCGTGTTCGTCGGCAGCATGGAGAACGCCGCGAAGCTTCTCTACGAGACGTTGCCGCCGGGTTCGTCGGGCGTCGACCTCCAGGCCAAGGCGCGCGAAGTGGTCGAGACCTGGCGGGCCGCCAAACGCATCCTTCCCGGCATGGGCCATCCGATCCACAAGCCGGTCGACCCGCGGGCGCCGCGGCTGTTCCAGATCGCCGAGGAATGCGGCCTGTCCGGCGACTACGTCGCCCTGATGAAGCTGATCGCAGCCGAAGCGGAGCGCCAGTCGGGCAAGTCCCTGCCGGTCAACGCCACCGGCGCCATCGGCGCGCTATGCTGCGAGCTCGGCTTCCCCTGGAAGGTCGTGCGCGGCTTCGGCGTGATGGCGCGCGCAGTCGGGCTGGTCGGCCACATCATGGAGGAGGCCGAGCGGCCGATCGCCAACGAACTGTGGCTGCGCACCGAGGAAGAAGCCAGCGCTCACATGCGCCAACCCGATCAATAGGAAAGCCGGACCATGAGCGCCATCAGCCCGTTCCGCATCGCCGTCGGCGACGGCGTGCTCGACGACCTGCAGTCGAGGCTGCGCCGGACACGCTGGCCGGAAGCGGAGTTGGTCGACGACTGGAGCCAGGGGGTACCGAAGAAATGGCTCGAGGACGTCTGCCGCTACTGGGCCGATGGCTATGATTGGCGCAAGCGCGAGGCGCTGCTCAATCGCTTCCCGCAGTTCACCACGGCGATCGACGGGCTCGACATCCACTTCGTCCATGCCCGCTCGCCGTATCCCGGCGCGATGCCGCTCATCATTACCCACGGCTGGCCAGGCTCCATCGTCGAGTTCCACAAGGTGATCGAGCCGCTGGTCGATCCGGTCGGCCATGGCGGCAATGCCGCCGACGCCTTCCACGTGATCTGCCCGTCCCTGCCGGGCTTCGGCTTCTCGGGCAAGCCGACGGGCACCGGCTGGGGCATCGACCGCATCGCCGGCTCCTGGGCGAAGCTGATGGATCGCCTGGGCTATGCGCGGTACGGCGCACAGGGCGGCGACTGGGGTTCGGCGGTGACGACGGCGATCGGCGCTCTCGATCCCGCACACTGCACCGGCATCCACATCACGCTCGCCATGTCGACACGGCCCAACGTGGTCGGCGATCCGAGTCCCGAGGAAGCACGCGCACTCAAGGGCATCAAGTATTACGCCGACTGGGACTCAGGCTACTCCAAGCAGCAGGCGACCCGGCCGCAGACGCTGGGCTATGGCCTGACCGATTCGCCGTCCGGCCAGGCGGCATGGATCCTGGAAAAGTTCTGGGCGTGGACCGACTGCGACGGCCATCCCGAGAATATCCTCGGTCGCGACGAGCTCCTGGACAACGTGATGCTGTACTGGGTAACGGCGACCGCCGCCTCGTCGGCCCGCCTCTATTGGGAAAGCTTCGGCGCCGAGCGCCGCACCGTCCATAAGGTCGGCGTGCCGACCGGCGTCGCGGCGTTTCCGCGCGAGATCGTGACACCGGTGCGGCGCTGGATGGAAACGAACTTCAGCAACATCCAGCACTGGAGTGAGATGGCCAAGGGCGGCCACTTCGCCGCTTTCGAGCAGCCGGCGCTGTTCGTCGAGGACGTGCGCACCTTCTTCAGGAAGCTGCGCTAGCTAGGCCGTCGGCAGGCCCGACGTCGTCGAGTACTCGAAGTGCAGCGGCGTTTCGGGATGGACCAGCGCGTAGGCCGAGCGCGCGGCGATGGCCGCTTCCGCAAAGCCGGTCAGGATCAGCTTCAGCTTGCCGGGATAGGTGACGACGTCGCCGATGGCGAAGATGCCGGGCTTGCTGGTCGCAGCCGTCGCAGCGTCGATCGCGATCTGATTGTGCTCCTGCGCAAGCTGCCAGTCAGCGATCGGTCCCAGCGACATCGACAGGCCGAAGAACGGCAGCAGGGTATCGGCCTCGATCCGTTTGGTCGCGCCCTCGAGCGTGGCGACGGTTACCGCTGTGAGCTGGCCTGCCGCTCCTTCCAGGCCGTGGAGTTGATAGGGCACCACGAGATCGAGCTTGCCTGACTTGGCGAAGGCCTTGAGCTGCGCCTCGCTCTCGGGCGCGGCACGGAACTTGTCGCGGCGATGGATCACCGCGACGCGACCCGCGACCTCGGCGAGCGACAGCGCCCAGTCGACGGCGGTGTCGCCGCCGCCCGCGATCACCACGCGCTTGCCGCGAAAGGCCTCGCGCTGCGTCACATAATAGAAGACGCTCTTGCCTTCGTAGGCGTCGATGCCGGGCAACGGCGGCCGGTTGGGACCGAAGGCGCCGACGCCGGCCGCGATGATCACGGCCCGCGCCTGCACCACGGTGCCCTTCGAGGTCGTGACCTTCCAGAACCCGCCGCTCGACTTCTCCAGCCCCTGTACCTGCTCGCCGAGGTGATAGACCGGCCGGAAGGCTGCGGCCTGCGCCTTCAGCCGCACGACCAGCTCGGCCGCTTCGATGCGCGGGAAGCCCGGGATGTCGTAGATCGGCTTTTCGGGATAGAGCGCCGTGCATTGGCCGCCAGCATCGTCCAGTACGTCGATGACGTGGCAACGCAGCCGCACCATGCCGCATTCGAACACGGCGAACAGGCCGACGGGTCCGGCTCCAACAATGACGACGTCGGTCTGATGCGTATGTCCGCTGGCCATGGACCTAACGTGGCGAAGGAAGACCACAAAATAAAGGGCCCTGATTGGCAGACGTCAGGTCGGCGGCGCGCCTACCCAGGGTGAATAGCCGGCATACATGCGGTCCGCACGCTCCAGCGCGGCGCGCGACAGGCGAACGCCTTCCACCGTGACCTCGGAGACACCGGGAATCGGCATCAGTTTCTGGCGGATTCCCAACACGTACGTCGTGGACTTGAGCGCACAGCCCCGGCAGGCGCCCTGGTACTCAAGCCTCACCTCACCGGCCGGCGTCACTTCAATGAGCTCGACGCCGCCGCCATGCACGGCGAGCAGCGGCCGGATCTGCGTGTCGAGCACCTCTAGGACGGTCGTGGTGAGGTCGGTCATGCCGCCGCCAGCTCGCGCTTCTTCTTCGCAATGTCGATGCCGAACAGCTTCGCCTGGTTCTCGCCCAGGATGCGGCGCTTATCGGTCTCGGTGATCTCCGGGAAGCCGTAGCGCTCCTGCAGCTCCTCGTCGATCTGCATGTTCCAGAACCACTCGATCACCGGCTGCGGATTGCCGAGCAACGGGCATTCCGAACCCCACAGGATACGCTCGGAGCCGACATCGCGCAGGATGCGGCCGACATACATCTTGAACTCCCAGGGCGCCACGACGGGCAGGTTCATGGTTCCCGACAGCACCAAATGCACGTTGGGGAAGCGCTCGGCGATGAACACCGTCTCCTCGAAGTACGGCAGTGCGAGGTGGTGCAGGCCGAAGATCATGTCGGGGAAATCCATCGCCGCCTGCTGCAGGTCGAGAGGGCTCAGGTCCTCGAGCTTGCAGCGCGTGATCGGGAAGCCCTTGTGGAACTGCAGCACCTTGATGCCGAGCGAGCGCGCCTTCTCCCACAGCGGATAGGCAATCTTGGGATCGTCTGCCCGCCACGACTTGCCCTCGAGATGGCCGGTATAGAACTTGAAAGAGACGGCGCCCCATTCCTTGACCTGGCGCTCCATCTCCTCGCAGGCCGCGGCGACGCTGGGATAGCCGGGATCGACGCCGCCGCAGAACAGCGTGCGGCCGGGGAAGGCCTTGCAGAAGTCGTACTGGGCGCGCACCGGCGCGAAGCCGTCCTTGTAGACGTCGTACAGGACCACGGCCTGCGCCATCGCCATGTCGGTCGAGCTCTGCTCGAACAGCATCTTGCCGAGCTCGGGCGAGGTCCAGCGCTTGGCGAAGGCGCCATAGGGATCGGTGATGCCGGCGGCCTTGTCCTGGCCCTTGGGCCGCTTCTGCTTGCCGATGGTGAGATGCCAATGGCGGTCGGCGTCGCTTTGGGGACGCTTCAGGTTGTCGTCCGACAGGTCGTACATGTGCACGACATTGTCGAACACGAACACGTCACCGTTCAGCATCGGCCCCCCCTGTCTCGGATCTGCCAATCCGTGGAGCAGTGTCCCATGGCCCCTGCGGGCCGGCAACGTGCGCGGGCGCGCATCGATGGAAATGGCGCTATCCTTGGCGGATGGTGGCCAGCGACAGCTTCGCCGAATTCCTCCGCGAGCAGCTCGCGCCGCTCGGCCGCATCAGCCTGCGGCGGATGTTCGGCAAGACTGGCGTGTTCTGCGACGGCGTGATGCTCGGCATGGTGACCGACAACATGCTCTACCTGCGGGTCGACGACGACAACCGCGACGCCTTCGAGGAAGCCCGCTCCTCGCCGCCCCTCAACTACGCGAAGGGGGGCAGCCTCATCGACCTCTCCTTCTGGCGGGCGCCGGAGCGGCTGTTCGACGAGCCCGACGAGCTCGTCGCCTGGGCGCGGCTCGCGCTGGCGGCGGCACGCCGGGTCGCGTCCAAGCGTGGACGGGCGCCGCCAGCGCCGAAGCTGCCTCGGCACGCCAGATGATCCCTTGTCGGGACCATCCGGCAGCCAAGTCTCGGAAAATTGGTAGCTGGGGGCGGACTTGAACCGCCGACCCCGGCATTATGAGTGCCGTGCTCTAACCAGCTGAGCTACCCAGCCATGGGTGGGGGCTTGTATGCGGCCGGACGCCGGGGTGTCAATCCGGTTGGATGCCGGCCTGCGACACTATGCGGTCGCTCTTGGCGACCTCATCGTGCACGAACTGACGGAACTGCTCGGCAGTCGTGCCGGCCGGAACGGCTCCCTGGTCGCGCAACGTCGCCCGCACCTCGCTGGCGCCGAGGGCGGCGACCATGCCATCGCGCAGCCGGTCGACGACGTCCTTCGGCGTGCCCTTCGGCACGGCAACGCCGCCCCAGGTGTTGAACTCGTAACCGGAGAAGCCCAGCTCCGCCATCGTCGGCACGTCGGGCAGCGCCTCCGACCTTGCCGAGGATGTCACCGCGAGCGCGCGCAGTTTGCCCGCCCTGACCAGCGGCACCGCGGGCGGCACGCTGCTTACGGCCATGTCGACATGGCCGCCGACCGCATCCTGAACCAGCGGGCCCGAGCCCTTGTAGGGAATGTGCAGGAACCGGGCCTCGGCCATGCTCGACAGCAGCTCGGCGGCGAGATGCTGCGGGCTGCCGCTGCCGATCGAGCCGTAGCTGACCGAATCGGGTTTTACGCGCGCAGCGTCGATCAGTTCTTTCAGCGACTGGCTCGTGGTCGCCGGCGCGATGAACACCAGCGGAAAGGTTGCGACCAGAGTCACCGGCTCGAAGTCGGTGCGGGGATCATAGGTCATGTTCTTGAACAGGCTGGCATTGATGGCCATCTCGCTCGCCGCGCCGAAGAGGACCGTGTAGCCGTCCGGCGGACTTTTCGCCACGCTCGCCGCCCCGATCATGCCCGTCGCCCCTGGCTTGTTCTCGATGACGACGGACTGCCCCAGGAACTCCGCCAGCTTCTGCGCCGTGGCGCGTCCGGTGATGTCCGTTCCGCCGCCCGGCGGGTAGGGAATGACCAGCTTGACCGGTTTTACCGGATACGCGGCCCGTTGCGCCGACGCCGGCGCAGCCACGAAGGCGAGAAGGAATGCTGTGCGAAGAAGCGACTCGCGGCGCGACAAGGGACTACTGCTTACCATCCCGACGTTATGCGGACGGCGAGTGACGCTTCGATTACAGCGCCCTACTTCTCCTTCATCGAGCGCTCGTCCCACAGGCGCACGATGTAGCCGTCGGGATCGACGAGCTCGGGACCGTATCCCCAGAAATTCTTCTGCGGCGGATGGGCGAAGCCGACTCCGCGCGCCGTCCATTCGCCAAAGACTTTGTCGACGTCATCGACCTGGAACCACAGCGCGATGCCGTTCGGCGCCACGCCCGCCCTCTCCTCCAGGAAGATCGCAAAGCCCTCACCGTCCTGCAGGGCCACCGCATGGCGAGCGGGAATCTCGAACTCGACTTTGAGGCCGAGCGTGGCGATGTACCAACCGCGCGAACGGTCGAGATTGCTGACCGGCAGGGCGAGATGGTCGAGCTTCATCATGACGTGAAGCGCCGGATGAAGCCGCCGCCCAGGACGCGGCTGCCGTTGTCGGCGTCGTAGACCACGCAGGCCTGGCCGGGCGAGACGCCGATCTCGGGCTCGGCGAAGCGCACGATCGCGCCGTCCGCGGCGAGGCTGATCTCCGCCGGCCGCAGCGCCTGCGAGGAGCGTACGCGCACCTTCACCGGCAGGGCGCCGTCGATCCTGTGGCCCAGCCAGTTCACGTCGTAGAGCGCGATTTCGCTCCGCCCCAGGGCCGAGCGCGGACCGACGACGACGCGACGGGTCTCGGGCTCGAGCCGCACGACGTAGAGCGGATCGTTGTCGGTGCCCTCTCGGCCGCCCAGCGCCAGGCCGCGGCGCTGGCCCACCGTGAAGCGCACAATGCCGTCGTGCCGGCCGACGACACGACCCGCCATGTCGACGATCTCGCCCGGCTCGTTCGCTTCGGGCCGGAGCTTCTGCACCACCGAGGCATAATCGCCGTTGGGCACGAAACAGATGTCCTGGCTGTCGGGCTTGTCGGCGACGGCGAGTTCGTAGCGTTCGGCGAGCGCGCGCGTTTCGCTCTTGGGCATGTGGCCGAGCGGAAAGCGCAGGAAATCGAGTTGCTCGGCCGTCGTGCCGAACAGGAAGTAGCTCTGGTCGCGCGACGGGTCGGCGCCGCGATGAAGCTCGGGCCCCGCCCCACCCATCAGGCGCTGCACATAGTGGCCGGTCGCCAACGCCTCGGCGCCGAGCTCGCGCGCCGTCTTGAGCAGGTCGCGGAACTTCACCGTGCGGTTGCAGGCGATGCAGGGCACCGGCGTCTCGCCGCGCACGTAGGAGTCGGCGAAGGAGTCCATGACCTCGGCGCGGAAGCGGCTTTCGTAGTCCAGCACGTAGTGCGGGATGGCGAGCCGCTCGGCAACCTGGCGGGCGTCCTGGATGTCGGTGCCGGCGCAACAGGCGCCCGTCCTGCCGACCGCGACGCCGTGGTCATAGAGCTGCAGGGTGATACCCACGACGTCGTAGCCCTGCTCCTTGAGCAGCCCCGCCGTGACCGACGAATCGACGCCGCCCGACATCGCGACCACCACACGGGTGTCGCCCGGCGCCTTGTCGATACCGAGGGAGTTTCCAGCCATGACGGGGCCTATATAGGCGCCGTGCCGCGGGCCCGCCAGATCGCTAGTCCTGGCGGCCGGTGTCGCGCACGGCCTTGGCCACGCCGTTGCGGTCGTAGACGATGGCGACCCGGTCGCCCATCTGGACGTCACCATCGTCGCGCTGGGCGATGGTGACGCGCTGTCCGTCATCCCTCTGCACCGTGACCTCGATGCCCCGGCGGGTCGAGTTCTGGTCGACCGCCGTGCCGGCGATGCCGCCTGCCACGGCGCCCAGAAGGCCGCCGACCACCGCGCCGCCCACCGAGTTGGTGGTGGCGCCGCCGATCGCGGCACCGCCCACGGCGCCGAGGCCGCCGCCAATCAGCGTGCCGTCGCTCACGCCGGTATTGCCGCTCCTGACCGCCACTTCGCGGATGGCGATGACCCGGCCGGTCTCGCCGCGATAAGTGCCGGCCGCCGAGGTGTTGACGACACCAGGCTGCACGGCGCCGCTGCTGCCGTTGCAGGCGCTGAGAGCACCCGCGAGCGCGAGCGGAACCAGGAGGCTAAGCAACCACTTGCCGTACATACCAAGTCCTTCTGTTTCTCACTGCATCGGTTGGAAACCGCCGCCCGACGTATCGGCGCTCCGGGCACTCTGGCGCACGACCTGCGCAACGCCCTGGCGATTTTGCACGACCTGCACGCGGTCGCCCAACTGGATATCTCCGTCGTCGGGCTGGGCCACCGTCACCTGCTGTCCATCGTCCTTCTGGACGGTAACCTCGATGCCACGGCCCGAACCGCGATGGCCGTCGGCAATGGAACCGGCGATGGCGCCGCCAACTATGCCCAGAACGGCGCCAACAATGCCGCCGCCGAGGCTTTGGCTGGTAATGGCGCCGATGGTAGCGCCGGCGCCGGCGCCCAAAAGGCCGCCAATCAGCGGGCCGTTACCGCCGCCACCGCCGCCGGAACCGGCAAGCGACACTTCGCGGACGGAGACGACGCGGCCGCTGTCGCCGTAGTTGCTGCCCTGCGCGGGGTAGCCCTGGTTCGGATAGGCCGCCTGGTTGGGATAGGCGCCCTGGTTGGGGTAGGCGCCCTGGTTAGGGTAGGCGCCTTGGCTGGGGTAGGCACCCTGGTTCGGGTAGCCGCCCTGGCTCGGATATGTGGAACTGACCCGCTGGGCGCCGTAGGGCCCACCGCTGTTGTAGGTGCCCGCCTGCTGAGAGGGCCCAGGCCCATAGGGGCCGGAACCATACGGTCCGCCGCCATAGGCGCCCGAGGGCGCACCGGATGAATAGACGATGCCAGGTTGCACGCCGTTCGACGCGCAAGCGGCTAGTCCCGCTGCCAACAGCAGCGGCGGTAGCAGTGAGCGGATCCTTTTGCCCCTCATGAACACCCTCCCGGCCATATGCTGTATACGCATCGATTTTCGGCCGAATTGGGGCGCCCGTCTATTCACGTTCTCTAGTCACGTTCCTCGATCCAGGCGGCCTGGATGGCCTCCAGGATCTTCTCGTTCGAGCGGCTGGGATCGTCCTCGAACTCGGGCAGTTCCATCACCCAGCGGTGAAGGTCCGTGAACCGCAAGTTGACGTTGTCCACATCGGGGTGGCGCTCCTCGAGCTCGATCGCGATGTCCTGGACGTCGGTCCAGCGCAGCTTCTTCGCCATCTCCGCCCCCTGCTACTTGTCGACCATCATGTTGCGGGTGGCCGCCGGCAGCTTGACGACCAGCCCGTCCAGCGCCTCGCTCATGCGGATCTGGCAGCCGAGCCGCGAGGTGTGGGTGAGGCCGAAGGCAAGGTCGAGCATGTCCTCCTCGTCCTCGCTCGCCGGGGCGAGCTTGTCGAACCAGTCCTTCTCGACCACGACGTGGCAGGTCGAGCAGGCGAGCGAGCCCTCGCAGGCGCCCTCGACCTCGATGTGGTTGCGATGGGCGATTTCGAGCACGCTGAGACCGAGCGGCGCCTCCACCTCCTTGCGCGAGCCGTCCTTCAGGATGAATGTCATTTTTGGCATCGTCACTCGCCTACCCGGCTCTCCAGTTCGTTCACGGACTTGCCCGACAGCGCCTCGCGGATGCCGCGGTCCATGCGCCGTTCGGCGAACGGCTTGCTGAGCGTCTCCAGCGCTTCGGCCGCCGCATTGATCTCGTCGCGATCCTGGTCGGCGATCGCCGCCTCCAGACGCGCCCTGCCCCGGTCGAGCTCGGCACGTTCTCCGGCGTTGAGCAGCGCACCGTCCTTGGCGAGCGCGGCATCGAGCGCCAGCAGATTGCGGCGGGCTTCTACCTTGGCTTCGGTCAGCAGGCGCGCCGTCATGTCGGCCTCGGCGTTCTCCAGGCTGTCGTAGAGCATGTCGGCCATGTCGTCGTGGCTGAGGCCATAGGACGGCTTGACCTCAATGCGCTGCTGCACGCCGGTGGTGCGCTCCTCGGCCGAGACGGTGAGCAGGCCGTCGGCATCGACGGCGAAGCTGACCCGGATGCGCGCTGCGCCAGCGGTCATCGGCGGGATGCCCAAAAGCTCGAAGCGAGCGAGGCTGCGGCAGTCGGCAACCATCTCGCGCTCGCCCTGCACGACCTGGATGGCCATCGCCGTCTGGCCGTCCTGGTAGGTGGTGAAGTCCTGCGCGAGCAGGACCGGGATCGGCGTGTTGCGCGGCACGACCTTCTCGACAATGCCGCCCATGGTTTCGAGCCCCAGCGACAGCGGCGTGACGTCGAGCAGCAGCGTGTCCCCACCGCCGGTCAGCGCCTCGGCCTGCAGGGCCGCGCCCAGCGCCACCACCTCGTCGGGATCGATGTCGGTGAGCGGCGGCTTGCCGAGCATTTTGGCGACCTCGGCGCGCACCAGCGGCACGCGCGTCGAGCCGCCGACCAGCACCACGCCCTGCACTTCAGCGGCTGTCATGCCGGCGTCGCCCAGCACGTGGCGGGCGATGTCGACGGTGCGCTTGATGTAGCTCGCGATCATCGCCTCGAATTCGGCACGCGTAAGGGCATGAAAGGACGGCACACCGCCCAGCTCAAACCTGCCCGACGTCTGGTCGCGGTCGGACAGCTGCTCCTTCATGTGGCGGGCGAGCGCCAGGGCGGCCTTGACCACTGCCTCGTCGACCTGATCGTCCAGGCCGTCGTTCTTGCGTTCGGCCAGCATGCGCTCGGCGATGGTGCGATCGAAGTCGTCGCCGCCGAGCGCGGTATCGCCGCCAGTCGCCAGCACCTGGAACACGCCCTTCTCCAGGCGCAGCAGGGAGAAGTCGAAGGTGCCGCCGCCCAGATCGTAGACCGCGTAGAGGCCTTCCGAACCCTTGTCCAAACCGTAGGCCAGCGCGGCCGCCGTCGGTTCGTTGACGAGGCGCAGAACTTCCAGACCGGCGACGCGCGCGGCATCACGGGTCGCCGTGCGCGCGGCATCGTCGAAATAGGCCGGCACGGTGATGACCGCGCGTTCGACCGGCTTGTCCAGGGCCTCCTCGGCACGCTTGCGCAGCGCCTTCAGGATCTCAGCCGAAATCTCGACCGGCGAGCGCGCCTTGCCGGCGATGCGCAGCTTCACCATGTCGGTCTCGCCGCTGCCGGGCTCGATCTCGTACGGCAGCACGCCCGCCACGGCATGAAGATCGGCGGCGCCGCGGCCCATCAGCCGCTTCACCGAAGCGACGACGTTCTTGGGCTCGTGCGTCAGCAGCAGGCGGGCCTCGTCGCCGATCAGCACGCCGCCGGACGAGGGATAGGCCACGATCGACGGCACCATAGCCTTGCCGGTCTCGTCGTGCAGCGCGGCTGGCTTGCCCTCGCGGGCGATCGCCACCACCGAGTTGGTCGTGCCGAGATCAATGCCGACCGCCAGCGAGCCCTCGCCGGCATGCGGCAATGGGGTTTCGCCCGGCTCGTGGATCTCCATCAACGTCATGCGTTCGACCGTTCTATATTCATGCGCCGCGCACGCGCCTCCTCGGCGAACTTGTCAAGGTAGCGCAGGCGAAGGAGCGCCTTTCTGATGGCTGGCTTGTCGCCTGCCAGGAACAAACCGCCGAGGCCCTCGAGGGATGCGTTCATGTCCGTGCGCGCCTTGGCCGCCAGGGCATCGATGGCCTCGGGAGAGGCGGCGTCGTGCAGTTCCTCGCGCGCGTCCATGGCTTCCATCAGGAGTTCCGGATCGTCGATCGTCTTGCCGTCGCCGGGCAATTCGACGCCCTTCAGTTCGGCGAAGTAGACGGCGCGGCTCAGCGGATCCTTCAGCGTCCGATAGGCATCGTTCAGCGCCGCCGCTTCAGCCGAGGCCTTGGCGCGCTCCGCGGCCGGCTTGGCGACGAACCGGTCGGGATGCCACTGGCGCTGGAGCGCAAAATAGGCCCGGTCGAGCGACGCGGGCTCCAGATCGAGCGCCGCCGGCAATCCCAGCCGCGCGAAGTGATCCATGACCCGATCAGACGTGGAAGGATTCGCCGCAGCCGCAGCGGCCCTTCTCGTTGGGGTTCCTGAAGACGAAACCCGACTTCAGCTTGTCTTCCTCGTAGTCCATCACCGTGCCGATCAGGAACAGCGAGGCCTTGGGATCGATCAGGAGCTTCACGCCCTCGGTGTCGACGACCTCGTCCATCGGCTCCTGCTTCTCGGCATACTCCAGCGTGTACGACATGCCCGAGCAGCCCTTGCTGCGCACACCGATGCGAATGCCGACCGTCGGCTTGTCGCGCTTGTCGATCAGCGCCTTCACGCGCTGGGCGGCGGCCGGCGTCACCGCCATGACCTGCGGGCGCGGTCGGCGGGGACGCGCGGGCGCGGCCGGCTTGGGGGCGTCGGTCGTCGTGGTCGGCGTGCTCATGACACTCTCTCTAAAGCTACTCGGCCTTCTTCGTCTTGGCGCGATAGTCGGCGATCGCCGCCTTGATCGCATCCTCGGCCAGAACCGAGCAGTGGATCTTCACCGGCGGCAGCGCCAGGTGCTTGGCGATATCGGTGTTCTTGATGGTCTCGGCCTCGTCGACCGTCTTGCCCTTGACCCACTCGGTGACGAGCGAGCTCGAGGCGATCGCCGAGCCGCAGCCGAAGGTCTTGAACTTGGCGTCCTCGATCAGCCCGTCGGCGCCGACCTTGATCTGCAGCTTCATGACGTCGCCGCAAGCCGGCGCGCCGACCAGGCCGGTACCGACGTCTTCCGAATTCTTGTCGAGCGACCCGATGTTGCGCGGGTTCTCGTAGTGATCGATCAGCTTGTCGCTGTAAGCCATGACTGTCTCCTCAACTTCCGATGGGCTGGCTCAGTGAGCCGCCCATTCGATGGACTTGATGTCGATGCCTTCCTGGGCCATCTCCCAGAGCGGGCTCATCTCGCGCAGCTTCTTGACGTGGCGGACCAGCTCCTCGACGGCGGTATCGACTTCGTGCTCGGTCGTGAAACGGCCAAGCCCGATGCGCAGCGAGGTATGCGCCATATCCTCTTCGACCCCGAGCGCGCGCAGCACGTAGCTCGGCTCCAGCGAAGCCGAGGTGCAGGCCGATCCGGACGACACCGCCAGGTTCTTGATGCCCATCATCAGCGACTCACCCTCGACATAGGCAAAGCTGATGTTGAGGTTGCCCGGGATGCGGTGCTCGAGGTCTCCGTTGACCACGATGTCGGTAAGCTTCGACTGCAGGCCCTTCAGCATACGCGCCTGCAGCTTGGCCAGGCGCTCGGCCTCGTCGCCCATCTCCTTCATGCAGATCTCGGCCGCCGCGCCCAGGCCGACGCAAAGCGGCGTCGGCAGGGTGCCCGAGCGGAAACCACGCTCCTGGCCGCCACCCACGATCAGCGGCACCAGGCGAACGCGCGGCTTGCGGCGGACGTAGAGCGCGCCGATGCCCTTGGGCCCGTAGATCTTGTGACCGGAGATGCTCATCAGATCGATGTTCATCGCCTCGACGTCGAGCGCGATCTTGCCGGCGGCCTGCGCCGCATCGGTGTGGAAGAAGGTCTTCTTCTCGCGGCAGATCTTGCCGATCTCGGCCAGCGGCTGGATGACGCCGATCTCGTTGTTCACCGCCATCACCGAGACCACCACGGTCTTGTCGGTGATCGCCGCGCGCAGTTCGTCGAGATCGATCAGGCCGTTCTTCTGGACCGGCAGGTAGGTCACCTCGAAGCCCTGCTCCTGCAGATGGCGGCAGGTGTCGAGCACGCACTTGTGCTCGGTCACGGTGGTGACGATGTGGTTCTTGCGGTCCTTGTAGAACTCCGCGACGCCGCGGATGGCGAGGTTGTTCGACTCGGTGGCGCCCGAGGTGAAGATCACTTCCTTCTCGTCGGCGCCGATCAGCTTGGCGACCTGGCCGCGCGCCTTCTCGACGCCCTCCTCGGCCTCCCAGCCGTAGGAATGGCTGCGCGAATGCGGGTTCCCGAACTGGTGGGTGAAGTACGGCATCATCGCTTCCAGCACGCGCGGATCCATCGGCGTCGTGGCCTGGTAGTCGAGGTAGATCGGCTGGTCGTTGCGCCGGATCTGGGTCTGGACGTTCATGCTAACCCCTTGAAATGACTAGGCCGCACGGGCATTTGAAATATCCGACTTCCCTACTCGGATATATAGGTCCCGCCAGGCCACAATCAAGCGATCGATATCGCCGGATTGTGAGTTCCAACCGCAACTAATTCTGATCGCCGAGCCTGCCTCAGCATCTTCTACGCCCATGGCTGCGAGCACCGCCGAGCGGTGCACCTTGCCCGACGAACAGGCCGAGCCGGCGCTGACGCAGACACTGGCAAGATCGAGCGCCATGACCTGGGTCTCGGCCGGAACCCCCGGCATCGAGATGTAGGTCGTATTGGGCAGCCGCCTGGCGCCCGCGCCGAATACGCGTGCGTGGGGGGCGATGGCCAGGAAGGCCGCCTCGCCCTGGTTGCGTAACGTGGCATCAAGGCCACGTGCGGCCTCGGCGGCCGCACCAAAGCCGACAATCCCCGACAGGTTCTCCGTGCCGGCGCGGCGATTGGTTTCCTGTCCGCCGCCGAAGCGATTCGAGGCGAACGGCGCATCGGCGCGCACGCTCAACGCGCCGACGCCAGTCGGCCCGCCCAGCTTGTGGGCGGCGAGGCTGAGATAGTCGATGCCGATGCCATGCAGATCGACCGGCACTTTGCCGGCAGCCTGCACCGCGTCGCAATGCACCAGCGCGCCCGCCTTGCGGGCGATGCGCACGACATCGGCCATGGGCTGCAGCACGCCGGTCTCGTTGTTGGCGAACATCACCGACACCAGCGCGGGCTCGTCCGAGGCCGCGAGCTTGCGCTCGAGCGCAGAGAGATCGAGCACGCCGTCGCCGTCGACCGGCACGACCTCGGCATCGGGCACGGCCCGCTGCACGCTCTCATGCTCGATGGAGGAGATCAGCACGCGCCGGCGGCCGCAGCCGGCCAGCGCCATGTTGTTGGCTTCGGTGCCGCCGGAGGTGAAGATCACCTCGGCCGGCAAAGCGCCAACCCGCGCCGCAACCTGGCGGCGCGCCTTGTCTACGAGGCCGCGCGCCTTGCGGCCCACGCCGTGCACAGCCGACGGATTGCCACCCGTCCGCAACGCCTCGACCATGGCGTCGAATGCCTCCGGCCGGAGCGGGCTGGTGGCGTTGTGGTCGAGATACACGGACGCGGCGGGCATCGAGCTGGCCTTTAGCTGGCGGCGGCCATCGAGGAATCGTTGTTGGCAGCGGCAGCGGGCGCCTCGGCGATGCGCGACGCCAGACGGCGCTCGAGCACGTCGAGCAAGCTCACCGAGCTCAGGAAGGTGTGGATCTGGTTACCCAGCTCCTCCCACAGATCGTGCGTCAGGCACTTGCTGCGGTCGGCGCGGCAGCCTGTGGCGCCCATTTCGGTGCAGCGAGTCGCCTTGATCGGCTCGTCGACCGCCAGAATGATTTCCGAGACGCGCGTCTCGGCCGAGCCGCGCGCCAGGCGATACCCGCCGCCCGGACCGCGTACGCTCTTCACCAGACCGGCGCGACGCAGGCGGGCAAAAAGCTGCTCCAGATATGACAAAGAGATTTCCTGGCGCGTCGCGATATCGGACAACGACACCGGTTTGGCCTGCGCATGACGCGCCAGATCGACCATCGCCATCACGGCGTAACGACCCTTGGTGCTGAGCTTCACAGCATCCTCCTCGCGCCGGCTCTCGGCCGGCCGTCTGACCGAACGCCTAAAGGTCTTGAAAACCAAGGCGTTACTACGATATTGCGGTCCTCCAGACAGGGATCTGGGGAAAAACCGACTACGTAGCTCGGGTTTAGTAAACCCGAGTGGGTTGGTCAAGTATCAAGAATCCTCCCAAAAAATGCTGCTCCGGCCCGCGTCCGGCGGCCAATAATGAGGAAAGACCGGTGTCTAGATGCCTGACGTGATGTTCACCGGCCCGGAGGGTCGCCTCGAAGGCCGCTATCACCAGAGCAAGGAAGAGCACGCGCCGATTGCGCTGATCCTGCATCCGCACCCGCAATATGGCGGGACGATGAACCACAAGGTCGTGTTCTCGCTGTTCCATGTGTTCGTCAATCGCGGCTTCTCGGTGCTGCGCTTCAACACCCGCGGCGTCGGCCGCAGCCAAGGCCGCTTCGACAACGGCATGGGCGAGCTGTCGGACGCCGCCGCCGCGCTCGACTGGCTGCAGAGCATGAACGCCGATGCCAAGTCGTGCTGGATCGCGGGCTACTCGTTCGGCGCCTGGATCGGCATGCAGCTGCTGATGCGGCGACCGGAGATCGACTGCTTCGTCTCGGTGTCGCCGCCGGCCAACTCCTACGACTTCGCCTTCCTTGCCCCCTGCCCGTCGTCAGGGCTGATCGTGGGCGCCGAGAAGGACGAGGTCGTGCCGATCGCCGACATCCAGAAGCTGGTGGCGCGGTTGTCGCTGCAGAAAGGCATCACGGTGGAATCGCGCACCATCAAGGGCGCCAACCACTTCTACCACGACTCGCTCGACAAGCTCGCGGTCGACGTCGACAAGTACGTCGCCAAGTGCCTGGTCAATCCACCGGGCCGCGCGACCTCCAACAAGGAACCGTAAGCTCCTCATGTCCGGACCGCGGGCGTCTCGCCCGCCTCATGAACCATGAGCGGGCCAGAGGCCCGCGGTCCGCGTATGACTTAAGGCAGATCGACCTTCCCGCCCGTCAGCGGACGCGGCGCGCCGGTGGTTCCGGGAAAGGTAATCGGCAGACCACGCAGGGAGCGCACGGCCAGGAAGGCGAAGGCCTGGGCCTCGAGCGCGTCGCCGTTCCAGCCGAGACTGTCGGCGGTCACGACCTTGCCGCGCGTTTCCTCGGCGATGGCTTTCAGCAAGCTCGGATTGCGCGCGCCGCCACCGGATATCACCCATTGCGCGACCGGCATCGGAAAGTGGTGCGCCGCCAGCGCAATCGCGCGCGCCGTGCCGCGGGTCAGCGTGGCGGCACCGTCGGCGACGCTGAGGCCGTCCGCCCATGAATCGTTGAAGTCGCCGCGATCGAGCGACTTCGGCGGCTTCACCGAAAAATAGCGATGCTCGCTGAAACGCTCCACGCGCGCGCGATCGACCTTGCCCGGCGCCGCGAGCGCGCCGTCGCGGTCGAAGCGCAGGCCGGCGCGCCGCATGCACCAGTCGTCGATCGGCCCGTTGCCCGGTCCCGTGTCGAACGCCAGCAGCGAACCGTCAGCGCCGATCCAGGTCACGTTGCCGACGCCGCCAATATTCACCACGGCGAGCGGCCTCGGCAGATCGTGTGCTAGGGCTGCGTGATAGACCGGCACCAGCGGCGCGCCCTGCCCGCCTGCTTTCACGTCGGCGACACGCAGGTCGCTCACCACCTTCACGCCGGTGGCGCGCGCGAGCGCCGCACCATCGCCGATCTGCCAGGTGAAGTGCCGTTCGGGCCGATGCGTGATGGTCTGGCCGTGGAAGCCGACGACGTCGAGCGTCGAGAGCGCCGTACCGCTCGCCCGCGACCAGCGCTTCATGGCCTCCACGTGAGCCTCGGTCACTGCGCGCTCGGCGGCGGCTGTCGCGTCGTTGGGCTGCTCCGCACCAAAGGCCGTGCGGATCTGCCGCCGCACATCGTCGGCATAGGGCACGGTCAGGAAGCCGCCGAAGGAGCTCACCTGCTCGCCGTCGGTTTCGATCAAGGCCACGTCGACGCCGTCGACGGAGGTGCCGCTCATGAGACCGAGTGCACGCATCAAGCCGAAGCCCCATTCAGGTGTCGCCGCATGCGTTCGATGAAGGGGCCGTCGTGAGCCGGATCGAACTTGCGCGAGGTCGGCCAGTCGTAGCCCACCCACGCCGGCCGGCGCCGCTTCTCGGCGGGCTCGTCGCGGTAGCGCGGCAGGATGTGAGTGTGCAGCGCGGGCTCGGCGTTGCCCAGCGTCTCGTAATTGATGCGATAGGCGTCGGTCGACGCCAGGACGGCATCGCCGGCCGCGATCACGTCCAGCGAATACTGCGTGCGAGCGGCGGCATCGAGGGCGTTGACGCTCTCGACCAACGGATCGGCCAGGAACACGCAATAGCCCGGCAGTGGCTGCACATCGCCGATCACCAGCCAGCCCGACTTCATTTTGCAGATGACGAACGGATTCTGCCCGTTCCGGGCCATTTCGACCCTCTGTTCGATCAGGTTGGCCAACTCACGCTCCGTTGAGGCCCGGTCGGCCTCGTGTTAAACCCGCGGCCCTTTAGGGACAACAGGCGAAGAGATGACGGCCTTCAAGTCGGACTTCATGCGGATCGTGCACGAGCGCGGCATGGTCCATCAATGCAGCGACGCAACGCGGCTCGACGAGCTGCTCGCGAGCGGCGTCCGCACGGCCTATATCGGCTTCGACTGCACCGCCGACTCGCTGCACGTCGGCTCGCTGCTGCAGATCATGATGCTGCGCTGGTGGCAGAAGACCGGCCATCGGCCGATCACCCTGATGGGCGGCGGCACCACCAAGGTCGGCGATCCCTCCTTCCGCGACGAGGCGCGGCCGCTGCTCACCGACGAGCAGATCGGCGCCAACATGCTCGGCATCAAGCAGGTCTTCTCGAAGTACTTGAAATTCGGCAACGGACCGACCGACGCGGTCATGCTGAACAACGCCGACTGGCTCGACACGCTGCTCTACATCCCGATGCTGCGCGAGGTCGGCCGGCACTTCTCGGTCAACCGCATGCTCAGCATGGATTCGGTGAAGCTCCGACTCGAGCGCGACCAGCCGTTCAGCTTCCTCGAGTTCAACTACATGATCCTGCAGTCCTACGACTTCGTCGAGTTGCACAAGCGGCAGAACTGCATCCTGCAGATGGGCGGCTCGGACCAGTGGGGCAACATCGTCATGGGTGTCGACCTCGGCCGGCGAATGGCCGGAGCCGACTTGTTCGCCGTGACGACGCCGCTGATCGCCACCTCGTCGGGCGCGAAGATGGGTAAGTCCATGACCGGCGCGGTGTGGCTGAACGCCGAGCGCATCTCGGCCTATGACTTCTGGCAGTACTGGCGCAACACCGAGGACGCGGATGTCGGCCGCTTCCTGAAGCTCTTCACCGAGATGCCGCTCGACGAAGTCGCGCGCCTCGAGGCACTGAAGGGGCAGGAGATCAACGAGGCCAAGAAGACCCTGGCCACCGAGGTCACCGCGCTGGCACACGGCCGGAAGGCGGCCGAGGAAGCCGCCGAAACCGCTCGCCGCACCTTCGAGGAAGGGGCTCGCGCCGCCACGCTGCCGACCGTCAGCGTGCCACGCGCACGGCTCGCTGAAGGGATCGCCGCGTTCGAGCTACTGCACGAAGCCGGCTTGGCGGAGAGCCGCAACGAGGCGCGCAAGCTGATCAAGGGCGGCGGTGGGCGACTTAACGACAAGCCGATCGCCGGCGACACCGCGACGGTGGGCGAAGCGGACCTGGATTCGTCGGGCACGCTGAAACTCTCGGCCGGCCGCAAGCGTCACGTGCTGGTGCGCGCCGTCTGATCATCTTTCCTCGTCACGCTTTGCGTGGGGAGGTGCCCGCGTCGCGGGCATGAGCGTCATCGATGACGAGGCCCATGACTCCTCCGTCGCCGTATGACGGCGCCACCTCCCCAGCTTTGCTGGGGAGGACGTTGTGGCCGGATAAACGATGCATAGAGCGACAGACGGTCGAATGCTGGCACAAACTACAGTGCTAGTCAATAACTGTAGTTTAGTTCAAATCAAAGGTAATTCTTTCGCACCATGGAAGTACCCCCACCCCCAAGGCCTGGTGGCCCCCGTGGCTCATCAGCGGACGAGTGCAGGCAGTGCCGTCACCGTCAGGGCGCGCGCTGCATCTCCGGCGACGGCGGCGGCTGGGCGGTGTCCGGGTTGGCCGTGAAGAGGTCGCGCAGCGCGCCCGGGGTCATTGCCGACATCATGTTGACGTCGGTCTTGAGGTCGTCGAGCGGGCCCGAGAGCTGGTAGGAGACGGCGAACAGGCCGCCATCCTTGCCCCCGGTCAACAACGGGCCGAGCAGCGGCACGTTCGACAGCAGGTTGTTCAGCGCAAACCCCGGCACGACGATGCCGGCGAGCTTGGCCGTGTCGTTGCCGAGATCGACATAGCCCTGCGCGGTGAGGCCGATCGACTGGCCGCTGGTCCGGCCGTTCTTGATGTGGATGCGATCGCCGATCCTGACCACCTTGGCCTCGAGGTTATCGAACTGCTGCAGGGCGTTGCCAGCGCGGTTCAGCCCGTCGATGGTCGTGTTCAGCGTGCCGATATTGGCGCGCGGCGTCACCCTCTCCAGCCGGTAGGGACCGAGCTTGAGGAAGCCGTCGAGCGGCGAGCCGGCGACGGTATCGTCGTACTTCCCTTCGATGTGCAGATAGCCGTCGACCAGCCCATCGAGCCAACCGGCATCCTTCAGCATCTGCCCGAAGTTCGCGACATAGAGGAAGAGCTTGCGGCCCCTCCCTTCCGGCGTGACGCGGAAGGTCGAGCCCTTGCCGGCGCCGATCGACAGGTCGGCGGCGGCGATGCGCTCGCCGGCCAGCGCCAGCGTGCCGTTGACGTAGCCCAGCCTGCCGCGCTTGGTCAGGAGCTGCTGGATCTGCAGGGTCAACTTCGTGTTCGAACGCGCCACGCTGACGGCGCCCGCCGGATCCTTGGCCGCCAGGTCGTCGCGCGCCTTGATCATGGCGTGCACGCGCGGCAGCTCGAGCACAGGCCCGCGCAACGACACCTCGACGCCGCCCGGGACGCGCTTCCAGTCGCCTGAAACCTCGGACTGGCCGAGCTTGAGCTGCTGCACGGTGATCTGCTGCAGGGCGTTGTCGCCGGTGAAGCGCACCTGGCCCTTGGCATTCAGCCCATTGGCCCGACCGTCGACGTCGATGGTCGTGAGCTTGCCGCCGGTGGCGAGTTTCAAGGTCGTCTTGATCTCGCCCTCGACTCCGGGCTGCTTGACCCAGTCGAGCGGCACCACGTCGGCCTTGGCCCCCTTTATGTCGAAGCGGCCTAAAACCTCGCCGGTGCCGTTGGTCGCCACCTGATAGGAGAGCGTCGTGCCGATCGGCCCGCTGAGATAGGCATCGAGCGACGGGAAGCCCGCCTTGGCAACCAGCGCCGCCGGTATCGTGCCCTTGAGCTCATAGCGGCGACGGAACGGCGCCTTGGCGCCGAACAGCTCGCGCCAGCCGATCTCGGCGACGTGGCCATCGAGCTTGCCCGTGCCGCTGACGGCAAGCTCCGAGCTGCCGTACTTCACGCGCGCCGTGGCCTCGGTGAGGTCGACGTCGCCGATCGCGTCCTGCAGCGAGAAATGGGTCAGCGATGCCTCGGCCTTGAGGTCGAGATCGGCGACAGCGAGCGTATTCAGGAGCGGAAAGCCGAGCGACAGGTCGACCGCCACCTCGCCGCCCAGCCGGCGGTAATCGTAGAGCACGTCCCTGGGCAGGCCGAGTTTGGGCCGCGCCAGGAAGCGGATGACGTCCTGCGCCGAGCCGGTGATCGGCATGCGGATCGCGGCGTGCTGTGGCGCCGGCCCGTCGAGCCCGGTGAGGTCGATGGTGGCGCCGGCGGTCTTGAGGTTCACCGTGGTGCCGCTCGCCACGTCGAAGTGCAGCGTGCCGCCTTCGTAGCGCCCCCTGCCCGACACGCCCTGCAGCTCCGGCATGTGCGGCATGTAGCGCACCATCATGCCGCGGTAGTCGAGCAGGCCGACGAGCTGATCCACCTTGATCTCGGCCATGTCGTTGCCGGGGGCGCTCAGCGCAAACTCGGCGGCGATGTCGATCTCGCCTTTGCTGAGATTGGCCAATGCCCATTGCCGGCCGCCAACCGCGAATTCCAAGGGCCAATAGTCGCCCAGGCGATCGACCGGGATATGACTCACTTCGGCCCGGCCGGCGAAGACCTGGCCTTCCGGCTTCCTTTCGCCGGCGCCCGTGATCAGCACCTTGGTGGCGCCGAAATCGACGTCGACCCGATCGATCTTGGCGATGTGCGTCGCCGCGTCGACGGTGGCCCGGGCGCTCACCGATTTCACCCGATGCGTTGCCTGCAGGACACCCGGCAGCGTCACCGTGCCGGCGCCGCCGGCGACGTCGATTTCGATGCTGCGCACGTCGCCATGGCCGTCGGCCTCGATCTGCACCCGGCCGGCCAGGACGATGTCGACGCCGCGCAGCAGCGCGATGTCGGGCGACAGGTCGGCCAGCATCGACGGCTTGAAGCCGTCGATGGCGGCGGACAGCGAGACGCGGCTGCGGTCACGCGTATAGACGCCCGACAGCGAGACGTCGACCCAGTTGCCGGCATCGCCCGTGAACTTGGCCGAGGCCGCAATGCTGACGCCCTCGGCATTGCGCCTGAGGCGGGCCCGCGCGCCGGGGGCGGTCCAGGTGAGGCCGGTCTTGACGTCCCGGATCGTCACCTTGGCGTGCTCGATCAGGATCATGTCGAGTTGGCCGATCAGCGAATTGTAGTTGGGCTCGGCCATGAGCTGCTCGATCAGCAGGACCAGCCCCTCGCCCTGGGAGTTGGCGTCGGAGGTGGTGAAGACGCGGCGCAGCATGCCGCCCTCGCGGGCGATGTCGGCCTCGATGGTCGGGCCCTCGATCGTGAGCGAGGTCGGAAGGAACATGCCCTGCAGGACGCTGCTGGCGTCGAAGGTGAGCGACGTCGTGGGCACGGTGGCGACAACCTGGTGCTCGCCGTTAATGAAGCGCAGCCCGTGGAACACCAGGCGCATGGGCTGGCTGATGCCGCCCCATTCCAGCGAGATGCGCTCGATCTCGGGCTTGATGTCGTTGCCCGGCACGTCGGCCGCCCGGGCGATGCGGTCCTTCAGGAAGTCGAGGTCGACGGGACCTTCCATCAGGCGAAGGGCGGCCACCAGGACGAGCGCGGCGACGGCAAAGACGATGCCGCCCACCACCCGCATGCACACCCGATACGTTCGTCTGACCAAAGGCTAGTACTTCCCGCTTCTTGACGATGACGACGCGCTTGGGCGAGCGTGCCGCCGGCTTCTCAACAACTTACCGACCCGCACACCGCATGTCTTGGCTTTCGACCGACCGCCTGCCGCGACCGCACGACACGGAGCGTCGCGACGTTGCGTGGACGCGATGGAACGAGATTACGGCGCGGCCCGACGATCCCGCCCAGGTGGCCCTGCTCGATGCCCTGTTCGGCAACAGCCCGTATCTGACCGAAACAGCCATACAAAACCCGACTTTTATGACCGATCTGTGGCGTCGCGGTCCCGACGCCGTGCGCGCCGACCTTGCAGCCGAGCTCGCCGCCGTGCGATCGACCGCACGCGACGGCGCCCCGCCGGCCGCCGTGGCAACGGCGCTGCGCCGCCTCAAGCGCCAGGTGGCGCTCGCCGTGGCCGTCGCCGACATTGCCGAGGCCTGGTCGCTCGAGCAGGTGACGGGCGAGCTCTCGGCCTTCGCCTCGGGTTGCCTCGATGCGCTGACCGATTCGATCCTCCTGCAGCTCGCCCGCGACGGCCAGCTCGGCATCGGCACCGATCCTGAGGCGGCCGCCCTCACCGTGCTCGGCATGGGCAAGCTCGGCGCCGGCGAGCTCAACTACTCGAGCGACATCGACCTGATCCTGCTCTACGACCGCGACGCCGCGGCCCTTGCCGGCAACGACCAGCTGTCGCGGCATTTCGTGCGGGCCGCTCGCATGCTGGTCCAGCTCATGTCGGAGACCTCGGCCGACGGCTACATCTTCCGCACCGACCTCCGGCTGCGCCCCGACCCCGGCTCGACGCCGCTCGCCATGTCGGTGCAGGCAGCCGAGCTCTACTACGAGAGCGTCGGCCAGAACTGGGAGCGTGCCGCCATGATCAAGGCGCATCCGGTAGCCGGCAACCGCGCCGTCGGCGAGGCGTTCCTGGGCGACCTCACGCCCTATATCTGGCGCAAGCATCTCGACTTCGCGGCGATCCACGACATCCACTCGATCAAGCGCCAGATCGACGCCTATCGCGGCGGCAGCGCCGTCAAGGTGCTCGGCCACAACGTCAAGCTGGGGCGCGGCGGCATCCGCGAGATCGAGTTCTTCGCCCAGACCCAGCAGCTCATCTTCGGCGGACGCAATCCCACGCTGCGCCGGCGCGCGACCTGCGAGACCCTGCGCGCGCTCGCCGCTGCGGGCCACGTCACGCCCAACACCGCCGACGAGCTGATCGAGGCCTACGGCTTCCTGCGCAAGGTCGAGCATCGCCTGCAGATGGTCGACGACCGCCAGACCCACAGCCTGCCCAATGACGAGACGGGCGTGGCGGCGATCGCCACGTTCCTCGGCTATCCTGACTCGCAGTCTTTCCAGAAGGAGCTGCTCGACCGCCTGCATTGCGTCGAGAGCCACTACGCACACTTGTTCGAGGAGGAGCCCAGTCTCGCCGGACCGGGCGGCAACCTGGTGTTCACCGGCACCGACGACGATCCGGGCACCTTGGCGACGCTGCAGACGCTGGGCTTCCGCGATCCCTCGGCGGCAGCGGGCATCGTGCGACGCTGGCATCACGGGCGCTACCGCTCGACCGCGACCGCACGCGCCCGCGAGCTTCTCACCGAGCTGATGCCCGGCATCCTGAAGGCGCTGGGTTCGACAGCCGCGCCCGATCAGGCGCTGCTGAATTTCGACCTCTTCCTCGGCAACCTGCCGGCGGGCATCCAGCTCTTCTCGCTGTTCAAGTCCAACCCCGCGCTGCTCGAGCTGGTGGCGGCGATCATGGGCAGCGCGCCCGGCCTTGCCGCGCTTCTGGCACGCCGCACCCTCCTGCTCGATTCGGTGCTGTCGCCTGCCTTCTATCTGCCACTGCCGCCGGTCGAAGAGATGCAGGCCGATCTCGCCAGGCAGCTTGCCGGCGTCGAGCACGAGCAAGACATCCTCGACCTGGCGCGGCGCTGGGCCAACGACCGGCGCTTCCAGGTCGGCGTCCAGCAGCTCAAGGCGATCGTCAGACCGGCCCAGGCGGGCCTCGCCTATTCCGACATTGCCGCCGCCACCATCTCGGCGCTGTGCGACCGTGTCGAGCAGAGCTTCGCCGAACAACACGGCGGCTTTCGCGGCCAGCGGCTGGCCGTCCTGGGTATGGGCAAGCTCGGCAGCCGCGAGATGTCGGCCACCTCCGACCTCGACCTGATCTTCGTCTACGACATTCCGCCCGACCTCGAAGCGTCGGACGGCCGCCAGCCGCTGGCACCGATCCAGTACTACACCAGGCTCAGCGCCAAGATCGTGACGGCGCTCACCGCCCACACCAACGAAGGCGCGCTGTACGAAGTCGACATGCGTCTGCGCCCGTCCGGCCGGGCCGGGCCGCTCGCCAACTCGCTGGCAGGCTTCGAGAGCTACCATGCGCAATCCGCCTGGACGTGGGAGCACATGGCGTTGACCCGCGCGCGCGTGATCCACGGACCGGCCGCGCTGGTCGATCGGCTGACCGACATCGTCAAGCGCACGCTGTGCCGACCGCGCGACCCGCTGGCGCTGGTGCGCGACGTCGCCGACATGCGCGATCGCATTGCCCGCCATGCGCCGCCCAAGAGTCCGTGGGACTTCAAGCATCTGCCCGGCGGCCTGTTCGATATCGATTTCGTGGCCCAGTACCTCGCCCTGCGCCACGCGGCAGAGCGGCCCGACCTGCTCGATCCGCATCCCGCCGAGATGCTGCGCCGCGCCGCCGATGCGGGCTTCATCGACCGGACCGACGCCGAGCGCCTGCGCGGCGCCCGCACGCTCTTGTCCGACGTGCAGGGCCTGCTGCGGCTCACCTTGAACGGTGACGAGGCCGCGTTCGACGAGGCGAACGCCCCCGAGGGCCAGCGCCGTCTCATCGCCGTCGCCGAAGACGCCGAAGATCTCGCCGAGCTGCGGGCACGGATTGCGACAGAAACTGCCGCGGCGCGTGCTATATACCGCCGCGTCGTCGAGCAGCCGGCGCGCGATGCCGGCTGGCAGGCGCGCACGGACGACAGGAGGAGCGAGGCATGAGTGTCGAGGAAGGCAAGAAGGCGCCCGATTTCACCGCGGCGACCGATGGCGGCAAGAAGCTGAAGCTGTCGGAGCTGCGCGGCAAGCCGGTGGTGCTCTACTTCTATCCCAAGGACGACACGTCGGGCTGCACTGCCGAGGCGTGCGGCTTCCGCGACTCCCTGCCCGACTTCGGCAAGCTCAAGACGCAGGTGATCGGCGTCAGCAAGGACAGCGTCGACCGGCACGACAAGTTCAAGAAGAAGTACGCGCTCAACTTCCCGCTGGTCTCCGACGAGGACGGCAAGATCTGCGAGAAGTACGGCACCTGGGTCGAGAAGAGCCTGTATGGCCGCAAGTACATGGGCATCGAGCGCGCCACCTTCCTGATCGACAAGACCGGCACGGTGGCCAAGGTCTGGCACAAGGTGAAGGTGCCGGGCCATGTCGACGAGGTGCTGGCGGCGCTGAAGGCGCTGTAACCGCAAACACAGGGGCAAGGCAAATGGCAAGCGTACTCATCTCGGGCGCGGGCCCGATCGGCCTGACCATGGCCAACGAACTCGCGCGCTACGGCGTCTCGGTGCGCATTGTCGACAAGGCCGCCGCACGGACCGACAAATCCAAGGCGCTGGTGCTGTGGCCGCGCACGCTCGAGCTTCTGCGGCACGGCGGCTACGTCGAGCCGTTCCTCAAGGCCGGCACCGTCGCGCACGGCGCGCAGCTCTCGGACGGCAAGAACATCGTGGCGCGCGTCACGATGGACGGCATCGACACGGCCTACCCTTACGCCCTGATGATCGCCCAGAGCGAGACCGAACGCGTGCTCGAGGAAACCCTCGCCAGTCGCGGCGTGAAGGTCGAGCGCAGCGTGTCGATGGAAAGCTTCTCCGAGAAGAGCACGGGCGGTATCGAGGCGGTGCTGCGCAAGGCCGACGGCAAGAGCGAGACCGTCCAGGCAGACTGGCTGCTGGGCTGCGACGGCGCCCATTCGACGACGCGCCACGCGCTCGGCTTCACCTTCGAGGGCTCGACCCAGGACAGCGACTGGTATCTGGCCGACGTCCACGTCACCGGCCTCGAGCCGACGGACATACTGCACATCTTCTGGCACCGCGACGGCATCCTCGCCTTCTTCCCGATCACGGCGGGACGCTGGCGCGTCATCGCCGACCTCGGTCCCGCGACCGGCACCGCCCATCACGCCGATCCGACGCTGGAGGAGATCCAGGCCATGGTCGCTCATCGCGGCAACCCGGGGATCAAACTCAAGGAGCCCGTGTGGTTGGCTGCCTTCCGCATCAACGAGCGCAAGGTAAAGGACTACTGCCGCGGCCGCGTCTTCCTCGCTGGCGACGCTGCCCACATCCACAGCCCGGCCGGCGGCCAGGGCATGAACACCGGCATGCAGGACGCCTTCAATCTCGCCTGGAAGCTGAACCTGGTGATCAAGGGCGTCGCCAAGCCGTCCCTGCTCGACAGCTACTCGACCGAGCGTAGTGCCGTCGGCGAGATGGTGCTGAGCAATGCCGGGCGCATGACCGAGGCGGCGATCGCGCGCAATCCGGTGATCCAGAGCCTGCGCAACGCCATGGTCAAGTTCGCGCTCTCCTTCCCGCAGATCGGTCATGTCATGGCCGACACGCTGTCGGAGCTGAACATCGCCTATCCGAAGAGCCCGCTCTCCGTCGCGGGCGCCCAACACGCGCACGGTCCCATGCCCGGGCACCGCTGGCCCGAGCCCATCGCGGCGGACACCGGCAAGTCGCGCTTCATGGCGATCGGTCCGGCCGACGCCGTCGCCGATCTCGTGGCGAAGTTCCCCAATCTCGTCGAGCCCGCAAACGGCGCCAAGCGCGCCGATGCGCGCGACCTCACCCTGGTCCGTCCCGATGGCTATGTCGGCTTTGCCGGAGCGGCATCCGATCGCGCCGAGGCGGAGGCGTATCTGCGAACGATCGCGGCGTAGGCGGCGGTCCGTCATCGTCGCGCCGGAAGGTGAACTTGTCGCGAATATGCCGGTTGAAGAATTCGCCCTTCGAGAAGGCAGCCTTCATCGCGGCGTAGGTTTCGGCCGGCACGTCGATGTAGGTGTAGCGGCGTTCCGACCGGAAGACGACGCCGAGCTCGCGGCGCGCGGCATCGTAGCGGTAGGACCTTATGACCGAAGACGGCATAAGCGCGTAACGCCGGCGGGCCCGCTAGCGCTGCCGACGGGCAATGAGTGGGGAAAAGTCGAGTTCTCCTTTTACTTTAGGTTTCTAGGTTAATCCTCTGATATCATTTGATAAGAATCGCCAAAATCGTCAGCTGCTGCTGACGGCAGGGGCCGCGCTCCCAGTTCAGACCTTGATGTCGGCCTTCTTGATGATCTCGCCGAATGATGCCCGCTCGCGTTCGATGGTGGCGCCGAAGGCTGCAGGATCCTGGTAGCTCGCGTAGTTGCCGCTGGTCACCAGCTTCTCGTTCAGCGCCGGGTCCTTCAGCGTCTCGCCGATCGCCTTGGCGAGCTTGTCGATGGCGACCTGCGGCGTGCCCTTGGCCGCCAGGATACCGTACCACGCGTCGCCGCCGATCTTGCCCAGCCCCTGCTCCTTCAGAGTCGGGATGTCGGGCTTTCCGGGCCAGCGCTTCTCGCCCAGGATGGCGAAGCATTTCAGCCGGCCGGCGGCGATGTGCGGCAGCGTCGTCGGATCGAACTGCACCTGGATCTGGCCGGAGAGCAGGTCCTGGGTCGCAGGCGCACTGCCCTTGTAGGGCACATGCACCATCTTCACGCCGGCCTCGATATTGAACATCTCGCCGTAGAGCTGGGTGATCGTGGCGAGCCCGGCCGAGCCGAAGTTGATCTTGCCGGGATTGGCCTTGGCGTAGGCGATGAACTCCTGGAGGTTGTTGGCCGGCACCTCGGGGTTGATGCCCATGCCGATCCACGAGGTGGCCGTGCGCGCGACGGGCACGAAATCCTTCCCCGGGTCGTAGGGCAGCGGCTGCAGGTGCTGGGTGATACAGACCATCGCTGTGGTCGTGGTCAGGAAGGTGTAGCCGTCGGCCGGTGAATTCTTGACATGCTCGGCGCCGATCGCACCGCTGGCGCCGGCCTTGTTGTCGAACAGCACGCTTTGGCCCAGCAGCGCACCCGCCTTCTCCAGCACCAGGCGGGTCGTGATGTCGGACGGCCCACCCGGCGGATAGGGAACGACGATGCGGATCTGCTTGTTCGGCCAGTCACTCTGCGCCGACGCGATCGCCGGGGCCGCTACAAGGCCCCCGATGAAACTCCTTCTGCGCATATCGATCTCCTCCCGATTATTTGCCGTTTGGGCATTTTTCGTTCAGCCCTTCTTCGGGGCCCAGCCATAAATCTTGCTCAAGCTGCCGCCCATCAGCGTGGCGCGGTCGCTGTCGGACAGCCAGTCCTTGGCGCGGAACGCATCGACGCCCTGCTTGAAGGTCAACAGGTTCACCGCGCGCGTCCAGTCGGTGCCCCACATGCAGCGATCGAGGCCGAACGTATTGAGAATCTGATCGACCGGCTTGCGGATGTCCTGGTAGGGGAACGGCTCGTGGCTGAGCGTGCAGGCGCCGCTGATCTTGACCACGATGTTCTTGTGCGGCGCCAGAGCGAGCAGCTTGGGCAGCTCGACCCATGGCTCCTTGGGCGCCGGCGGCTTCATCGGCTGCTCGAGCCCGAGATGGTCGATCACCAGCGTCGTGTTGGGATTGCGCTTGGCGAGCTCGGCCACCTGCTCCAACCGGCCGCGCGCCATCAGGTTGACCGGCAGGTCGTTCTTGCCCGCCGTCGACAGCACCTTGTTGATGCCGGGATCGGCCGGATCGGTCGAGACGTCGGGATTCATCATGATGCGCACGGCGACCGTGCCATCCATCTTGGCCCATTCCTCGATCGTCTCGCCGACCTTGGGATCGTTTGGATTGACCGGCTTGATCAACGCGAAGCGGTTGGGGAACTGCTTGTGCACGCCGACCACGTAACTGGCGTCCCAGCGATACATGGCGAATACCGAGATCAGCAGCGCGCCGTCGACGCCGACCTCATCCATCGCCTTGATCATGTCGGCGCCGGTCACTTCCGGCGGTCCGGCGAGAACCGACACCCACGGGCGGCCGGGGTGGTTGCGCTCGTAGCAATGGACCTGGACGTCGATCGTCGGCATGAACCCACCTCCCTGGAACTGCGGCGAGGCTAGGGTTCGGCGTGACATCGTTCAAGCCGGCCGGTTCGGCGAGAGAAATATCAGCCCCAGCTGTCGGCGCTGATGTTCCTGTACCAGCCGCGGGCGAAGGCCGCTTCGAGCTTGCGCTCGCCGAGGTCGGTCGGCGTGCGCACGCTGAGGCCACCGGCGTTGGGCGTCGTCGTGATGCCCTTGTCCTTGGTCACCTGATAAACGTCGGTGACGGAGATGCCGTAGTCGGGTGTGACCAGGCTGTAGCAGATGTTGTTCAGCGCGGGCGTCGGCGCAGGTTTGCCGGCGAGGCTCGCCAGGATCGCACCCGCGGCGACCTTGCCCTGCGCGTTGGCCGACGAGCCCGACTTCGGCATCGCGCCCGCGATCGAAGCGTCGCCGATGACATGGACGTTCGTCGCCTTGGTCGACGCGAAAGTCATGGGATCGACGGGGCACCAGCCGTTGTCGCCGGCGAGTGCCGCCGATTGCGCAATGGCGCCAGCACGCTGCGGCGGAATGATGTTGACGACATCGCCCTTCTGGCTGCCGAAGCCGCATTTCACGGTCATCGCGGCGGGGTCGACGCTCTCGACCTTGCCGCCGTCCTTGCCGGCAATCCAGTCGATCATGCCGGGGAATTCCGCTTCCCATGCCGCCTGGAACAGCCCCTGCTTGGAGAAGTTGTCCTTGGCATCCAACACAAGGATCTTCGACTTGGGCTTCTTGGCCTTGAAGTAACTGGCAACAAGGCTGACGCGCTCGTAGGGACCCGGCGGGCAGCGGAACGGGTTGGCGGGCGGTACGACGATGAACGTTCCGCCGTCCGGCATGGCCTCGAGCTGCTGACGCAGCAGCATGGTCTGCGCGCCGGCCTTCCAGGCATGGGGCATCTGCGCGGCGGCCGCCTCGCTGTAGCCCGCGACGCCCGCGAAGTTGAGATCGATGCCCGGCGACACCACGAGGCGGTCATAGGCAATTCGGCTGCCGTCGGCCAGGCGCACTCTGCGCGCCTGCAGGTCGATCGCGCTCGCCTCGCCGCGCACGACCTTGACGCCTGCCGCCTTGAGCCCGCCGAGACTGCGCGTGATGCCCTGCAGCGTCTCGTAGCCGCCCAGCACGGCGTTCGAAAACGGACAGGTGACGATGCTCGCTTCGCGCTCGACCAGCGTGACGTCGACGGCAGGATCGAGGCGCTTCAGATAGCGCGCCGCCGTGGCGCCGCCGAAACCAGCGCCGATCACCACGACGGCGCCGGCGGCCGCGCGCGCCAGCCTGGGGGCAGCGAGCGTCACGGCAACCGATCCGGCGATGACGGCACGACGTGTAGCGGTCATGGCGTCCTCACTTCAGTCCGGCGAGATAGTCGGCAATGGCCGCGATCTGCTCGTCGCTATAGCTCTTGGCGATGCGATTCATGATCGTGGCCGGCCGGCGATCCGCCTTGAACTCGATCATCTGGCGCACGACGAATTCCTTCTGACCGCGCAGCAGCGCCGGCACGGCCTCGGCGCTGCGGCCCTCGGGTCCGTGGCAGACGTAGCAGGTCTGGACCATTGCCTGGCCTGATGGCCCGTCCTGCGCCGCGGCGACGCCGGCGGTGAGGAGCGTCGCGGCGAAGGCAGCGAGCGCTCTCATCGCCGCACTGCCGCCGTGGCGATCGCAGGCCACTCCTCGATGAGGACGCGCGCTACGAGGACGGTGCCGCCTGGCTGTGGCCGGAAGATCGAGGCCTCGCCTTCGCGCACCTCGAACCAGTCCTTGCCGAACGCGTCCATGATGTTGGGCTTGTGCGTGACCACGATGATCGTGGTGCCCGCCGCCGGCGGCGTCTCGGCCAGCTTCTTCAGTGCCGCAGCCCGCCGGGCATTCTCGATCGGCGAGACCACCAGCCCGCCCTCGGTGATATCGATCGACTTCTCGGCATCGACGCGGCCTGCCAGCACTGCCGTCTCGAAAGCACGGTTGAAGCGGCTGGTGTAGGTCTTGCCCACCGGCACGCCGATGGTCTTGAGCGCGGCGCCGAACGCCCGGGCGGCGTCGCGGCCCTTGTCGTTCAGCTGCCGCTGTGCCGCCGGGCCCTCGGGGTTCAGTGGCGCGAGATCGGCCTGGTTGGCATGTGTGGCCCCATGGCGCACGACGATGACATGTCCTCCGCGCTGCAGTTCGGTCGCCAGCGCCGCGAGCTCGGGCCTGGGTGTCTGGGCCCAGGCACCGCCGCCGAAAACAAGCAGCAGCGCGATGAAGGAGAGCGTGCGCATGGTCATTGCGGCTGCGGCACGATGCGCAGGTAGGGTTTCGGCGCGTGCCAGCCGGCCGGGTACTTCTTGCGCGCATCCTCGTCTGACACCGTGCCGGCGATGATGACGTCCTCGCCCTGTCGCCAGTTGGCCGGCGTCGCGACCTGATGCTTGGCCGTGAGCTGCAGGGAATCGATGATCCGCAGCACCTCGTCGAAGTTACGGCCGGTCGACATGGGATAGACCATGATCAGCTTGATGAGCTTGTCCGGCCCGATGACGAAGACGTTGCGCACCGTCTGGAAGTCCGACAATGGCCGGCCCGCCGAGCTGTCGGGCCCGGCCGCCGGCAGCATGCCGTAGAGCTTGGCAACCTTGAGGTCGGTGTCGCTGATCAGGGGATAGTTGGGGGCGAAACCCTGCGTCTCCTTGATGTCGCGGACCCAGCCGGTGTGGCTCTGCACCGGATCGACCGAGAGGCTCAGGATCTTGACCCCACGCCAGTCGAACTCCGGCTTGATCTTGGCCAGGTACCCCAGCTCGGTGGTGCAGACCGGGGTGAAGTCCTTGGGATGCGAGAACAGGACCGCCCAGTTGTTGCCGATCCACTCGTGGAACCGGATGCGGCCTTCGGTGGTGTCGGCCTCGAAGTCTGGTGCCTGGCTGCCAATGCTGAGCAACGGTGTCTCCATCGGTGAGGTGCGGAACCACACGATGGACCGTTGGCGGCAACGTCGATTGGCGGTTGCGTGGATTCTATCTGGAGAAAACCTGGATTCTGGTGCCCGGCCACCCTCCGCGGTGGACTAGCGTGTTGCCCTTCCCGGCCGACACATGAAAAATGGGTTCCGGGCCATGCTTTTCCGGATCAACCGCTGCATCGTCGACACCACCGCCTTCGAGCTGCGGCGGGACGACGAAATTATTGCGGTTCAACCGCAGGTTTTCGACCTGCTGCTCCTGCTGCTGGAGAACCGCCACCGCCTCGTCACCAAGGAAGAGATCTTCCAGCGCATCTGGAAGAACCGCATCGTCTCGGATGCCGCCCTCTCGAGCCGCATCAAGACACTGCGCCAGGCGCTGGGCGATGACGGGACCGAGCAGGGCTGCATTCGCACCGTGCGCCGTCGCGGCTTCCGCCTGGTCGCGCCCGTCGAGGCGCTGGGCGCCACCGAGGCCGCCGCACCGGTGCCGGAGCAACCGGAATTCGTCGGCCGCGAGGAGGAGCTGAGTTTGCTCGGCACCCTGCTCACAAAGGCCTGCAGCGGCCGCCGGCAGGTCGTGTTCGTGACCGGCGAGGCCGGCATCGGCAAGACGTGCCTCGTCAGCACCTTCGTGTCGTCGCCCGCCACATCGTCCCGGGCATCGATCGGCCATGCGCAGTGCATCGAACTCTACGGCACCAGCGAACCCTACCTGCCGATCTTCGAGGCCATGCAGCGCCTGGGCGCCCAGATCGGCGTCGACAAGCTCGCCATCTACCTGAAGTCCTTCGCGCCGACGTGGCTGGCGCAGATGCCATGGCTCAGCGACGGCGCCCAGCCAACCGCCGATGTCGCCGGCGCCACCCCGCAACGCATGCTGCGCGAGCTTGCGCAGGCCCTCGAAGCGATGTCGGCCGCGCGGCCGACCGTCTTGTGGCTGGAGGACTTGCACTGGAGCGATCGTTCGACGCTCGACGCGATCTCGTTCCTGGCGCGCCGTTCGGAGGCTGCACGGCTGATGGTGATCGGCTCCTATCGCCCGGCCGAGGCCCGCGCGCGCCGCCATCCCGTGCAAGCCGTCAAGGACGCCGTCGCCCTCCACGGCGCGTGCACCGAGCTGGCGCTTGGCTTCCTCGGGCTGAAGGACGTCGCGGCCTACCTGCAGCGCCGCTTCGCGCTCGAGCCGGCGGCGCTTGGCGAGCTTTCGCAGTTCATTCACGGACGCACCGACGGCAACCCGCTGTTCGTCGTGGCCCTGACCGACGACCTGGAGCGCAGTGGCGCACTCCGCGACGATGACGGCTGGCGTCTGGCCGAGCCGGTCTCCCGAATCGGCCTCACCATTCCCGACACCGTGCAGATCCTGATCGGCCAGCAGATCGAGAACCTTGCCGCCGAGGAGCGGCGCGTGCTGCAGGTCGCGGCGGTGAGTGGCGCCGAGTTCTCCGCCGCAGGTATCGCCGCAACGCCGGGCCTCGACATTCAGGCGGTCGAGGAGATCTGCGACCGTCTGGTTCAGCGCCAACAGTTCATCGTCGGTCGCGGCAGCGAGGACTGGCCGGACGGTACCGTCGCCAACCGCTATGCGTTCGTGCACGCCATGTACCAGGAGGGCCTTGGCAGCCGCGTCTCCGAGGCACGACGCGTGGAATGGCAGGGCAGCATCGCCGAGCGCGAGGAGCAGGCCTACGGCGCCAACGTGCGCGGCATCGCCGCCCAGCTCGCGGTCCGCTTCGAGGCCGCGCGCCGCTACGACCGCGGCGTGAAATACCTCGAGCTGGCGGCGCGCAATGCGCTGGCTGGCAACGCCTACATCGAGGCGGACCGCCTGTACGGCAAGGCGATCGACATGCTGCCGCTCGCCCACCTCGACGACCCCGCCAAGGTCGAACTGCGCATGCTGTTGCCGCGCAGCGTCGCCGTCATCGTCACGCAAGGCTATGCGGCCGACGAGATCGACAAGATCCATTAGCGCGCGTTGCAGCTCGCCCGCGACCGCGGCGACCAGCCGGCCGTGGTGCGCGTGCTGCACAGCATCTGGACGACGTACTTGGCGCAAGGGCAACTCCACAAGGCGCGGTCGACCGCCATCGAGATCTCCGACCAAGCCGAGCTCACATCCGACAAGACGGCGCTATTGCAGGCGCACGCCAAGCTCGGCCAGACCAGCTTCCATCTCGGCGAGTTCGCCATGGCGCGTGCGTACTTCGAGAATGCGTTGGCGATCTCGGCCGACTTGCCGGACGAGGAACGGGCGCGCGTCGCCGGCTACCATGCCTGGGTCCTGTGGTATCTCGGCTTCCCCGATGCCGCCTGCCGCATGAGCCACGAGTCGCTGCGGATGGCCCGCGTGCTCAAGGGCCACTATGGACTCGTGTTTGCCCTCGGCTTCGCCGGCTGGATGCATTCCTTCCGCGGCGAGCTCGCCGAGGCCGAGGCGTTGGTCGACGAGGGGTTCGAGCTGTCCTCGGAGTATGGTCTGCCGTTCTGGATCACCTGGAGCTCCTGCGTGAAGGGCCTGATCCAGAGCAAGCGCGGCGACTACCACGCAGGCTTGGCGCGCATGCAGCAATCGGTGATCGGCTATCGCGCAACCGGCGCCACGATCGGCCTGGTGCATTTCATGACCGAGCTGGCCGAGACGGCGCTGGCGGCGGGCGACTACGGCCTCGGCCTCGCCACCATCAAGGAGGCGCGCGCGAGCTGCGCCAAGACTGGCAACCGCTACCACGCCGCCGATACGCACCGCGTGCAGGGCGAGCTGCTGATCGGCACCAACCGGGCCGAGGAAGGCGAGCTGCGGCTCCTGCATGCGCTGAACGTGGCGCGCAGCCAAGGCGCGCGCAGCCTCGAGCTACGGACGCTGACGACGCTGGCGAAGCGGTCGCCCGACTGGTGGATGCAGCTCAAGGCGACGCGGGATGCGTACACCGAGGGCTTCGACACGCTCGACCTGCGCCGCGCAGACGAGGTGCTGGCGAGAACGTAGGGCACCGCGCTCCGCCTACCTCCCCCGTCATACGGGGGAGGCCGGAGGGGGAGGCCCCAGCAAAGTGCGAGCAAATTTCAGATCAATAGATTCATAAGCCTGCTGTGTGGCCCTCCCCCTCCCTACCCTCCCCCGTGTGACGGGGGAGGATTCTGAATCGGGTTCGCGTGACGCCACACGCCCCACAGCCCGACCGCCAGCGTGAACACGCCGCCGATCAGGAACCCTGGCGCGTAGCTGCCCGTCAGCGTCAGCGCGCCGCTGAACAGCAGCGGCAGGACCAGCGCCCCGGCGTCGCCGAAGGCCAGCACCGCGCCGGTCGTGGCGCCGATCCGCCCGGCCGGCGACAGGCGCGCCACTTCGGCCAGCAGCACGCCGTGCCAGCTCACGGCCGTGGCACTGAACAGGATGGCGACGAGCGTGGCGAGCCAGGTTGGCCAGGCGGGATGGATGATGGCGGCGAGCACGGCCGAGAGGGCCATGCCGATGCCGAGCAGCGACAAGAGCGTCGCCGGCCGTACCAGGCGCGCGGCGAGCCAGCCCCAGCCGATGCGGGCCGGCACGGCGACGGCAACGGCGATGGCGAACACCAAGCCGGCGCGCTCGAGGTCGTAGCCCAGGCCGCGCACCAGGTAGAGCACGAAGAAGCCGGTGAACAGCGATTGCAGGCCGACGAAGCTGAACATGGCCAGGCACATCGCCCTGAGCGCGGGCTCGCGCAGCACCGAGGCGACGTTGGCGCGGATGTCGGCCGGCGACAACGGCGTGCCCGGCACGCGGTCGACGTCGAAGCGCGCGCGCAGGGGCTGCAGCGCCACGGCCGTCAGCGCCGACAGGCCCGCGATCACCAGCAGTGCCGTGCGCCAGCCCGCTTCGGTCGCCAGCATCGGCGCCACCACGCCCGCGACCATCAGGCCCGCCGGCACGCCGGTCTGCTTGAGCGAGAAGACCAGCGGCGCCAGGCGCGGCGGCGACAGGCGGCCAAGCAGGTGTGAGCTCGACGGTGTGGAGAGCGCCTGTCCCAGCCCGCCGACGAAGGCGCCGAGCGCGAACAGCGGCAGCCAGCCACTGGCCGGCAGCGACAGGCCGACGGCCAGGGCCAGCATGCCGACCTGGGTCATGCGCATCGCGCCATAGCGCACGATCAATCCGCCGCAGGTCATCGTCGTCAGGAAGCCGGCGACCGCCCCGATCGCGACATAGACACCGACCAATGCCGGATCGAGATGGAGATCGGCGATGATGGCGGCGGCGATCAGGGGCACCGTCGAGCGGCCCAGCGTCGCGAAGGTCTGCTGCACCGTCATCGCGCCGAGCGCGAGATAGAGATTGAAGATGTGACGGCTCCACGGTCGGCGGCGGGGTCATCCGTTCTTGCCCCGCACCCCGGCGCATCGCAAGGGACATGCCATGCGCATGTGTCACCGGCTCGTTCATGCAACGACGCGCTCGCAGGTGACGTTCCGTCGGCATCCTGACCTGCAAAGGAGGAACCGACATGCTTAGGATCTCATCGATCGCCGCCTGCGCCTTGGCTCTTTCGGGCGGCGTGGCGCTGGCCCAGACCGTCATGCCACCAGGCCCCAATGCCGCGCCGGGCGGCGCCGGCGGTTCGGCCCCGCCGAACACCATCGGCAGCCCGAGCGCCAACGTTCAGGACACGCTGGGCGGCGGCACGCGCTCGACCACCGTTTTGTCGCAGACCAACAAGAACCAGAGTGCCGCCGGCATGTCGCGCAGTGACTACAGCTCGGGTGCCCAGCTGCAGTACGGCACGCAGACCCAGCAGGCCCAGGGCATGATGGGCGGCCCCGACAAGCCGCGCGGCGTCGCCATCACCGACGAATACGGCAACCAGTACAACAGCCGAGGCGACAGGATCGGCCGCGGCCGCCCGGCGCCGATGCAGATGCGGTAACTGGCTGGATCTTCGCGTCTTCATCTTTTCATATTCCTCTCCCCCTGGCGGGGAGAGGAGCTTGAGTAGACGATGGACGATCAGTCGTTCGATCCGCTGGGCGGACCCCGCGATCGAATGATTGTGCTACGCTCTTCCCCAAGAAAGCGGGAGGAGCGTGGTGCAAGGCGAAGCGTACGATTTCATCGTGACCGGAGCCGGCTCGGCCGGCTGTGCCGTGGCCGGCCGTCTCAGCGAGGACGGCCGTTTTCGCGTGCTGCTGCTCGAGGCGGGCCCCAAGGACAGCTATCCCTGGATCCACATCCCGCTCGGCTACCACAAGACGTTCAACAATCCGCGCGTCAACTGGATGTTCGACAGCGAGCCCGAGCCCGAGCTCAACAACCGCATCATGTACCAGCCGCGCGGCAAGGTCCTGGGCGGCACCAGCTCGATCAACGGCATGGTCTATATGCGCGGCAATGCCGCCGATTACGACGAATGGCGCCAGCGCGGCTGCGAGGGCTGGGACTACGATTCGGTCCTGCCCTACTTCAAGCGCGCCGAGGACCAGGAACGCGGACCCGACGAATTCCATGGCGTCGGCGGGCCGCTGAAAGTCTCCGACCATCGCTGGCAGCCGACACTCGCCAAGGCGATGCACGAGGCGGCCCTGCAGGCTGGCATCCCGGACAATCCCGACTTCAACGGCCGGACCCAGGAAGGCGTCGGCTACTACCAGACGACCATCAACCGGGCGCGGCGCTGGTCGAGCGCGCGGGCCTATCTGCGCGAGGCCAAGACGCGCAAGAACCTCACCATCGCCACCTCGGCCCACGCCACACGCGTGCTGATCGAGAACGGGCGCGCGGTCGGCGTCGAATACCGCACGCCCGACGGTCTCAAGACGGCGCGCGCCAACCGCGAGGTCATCGTCTCGGGCGGCGTCTACGGCTCGCCGCAGCTCCTGATGCTGTCAGGCGTCGGTCCGGCGGAACATCTCAGGAAGCACGGCATTGCGGTGATCAAGGACATGCCAGGCGTCGGCAGCAACCTGCACGACCATTTCAACACCTACGTCGCCTACAAGTGCGCCCAGCCCGTCACCATGAACGACCTGATCAACAGCTTCCCGCGGCGCATCCTGGCCGGCATGCAGTACGCCCTGGGCCGCACCGGGCCGCTCGCCAGCATGGGGCTCTATGTCGGCGCGCTGGTGCGCAGCGACAAGCGGCTGGAGCGGCCGGACCTGCAGATCAACATGTTCGCCTGGGCGATCAAGGAACGGAACCGGCACGGCGTGGTGCCGCAGCCCTTCTCCGCCTTTGGCCTGTCGCCGGTGCATCTCAGGCCGGACGGCCGCGGCACGGTACGGCTGAAGTCGGCCGACCCGCTGGCGGCGCCCGAGATCCGCTTCAACTTCCTGAAGAGCAGCAACGACTGGAACGCCATGATCCAGGGCCTGCGCATCTGCCGCGACATCGGCAAGCAGGCGGCGCTGAAGCCGTTCGTGGTCGAGGAGATCCTGCCGGGCGCCGGCGTCACCGACGAACCCGGCCTGCGCGCCCATATCCGCGCCAACGGCGTGTCCAACCTGCATCCCGTCGGAACCTGCCGCATGGGCCGCGCCGTCGAGGACGTGGTCGACCCGCAGCTCCGGGTCCATGGCATAGCAGCGCTCAGGGTGGCCGACGCATCGATCATGCCGAGCATCGTCGCCGGCAATACCAACGCGCCCTCGATCATGATCGGCGAGAAGTGCGCCGACATGGTGCGCCAGGCCGCCCAGTAGTCGCCGGGGCATAGTCGCTGAATTGGTGCCCTGCCGCAGGTCGGCCGGGGATGGTACATTTCCGCTCGGAGAAGCCGGGGGGCACCATGTTTCGCGAGCCGTTCAAGATCGGCGACATCACCTTTGCCAATCGCGTCCTGCGCTCCTCGATGGGCGGCAGGAATTCCTTCTACGACGGCACGGTCTCACCGGCCTTCGTCCATTTCGAGCGCCGCTTCGCCCAAAGCGGCATCGCCGGCATCATCTCGGCCACCATCGCCGTCAACAAGAAGCGCATGTCGCCGCTCGAATATCCGTCGCTGCACGACGACCGGTTCGTCGAACCGCTCAAGGAAGCCGTGCGCCAGATCAAGGAGGGCAACGACTGCAAATATATCGTCCAGCTCGGCGACACCGGCGCACATACCCACACCAGCCTGCTGCCGCAGGACGAGGATCGCCTGTCGGCCTCGTCGTTCTTCGACCTGTTCTACGGCTATCACAACCGGTCGCGGGAAATGACGCCCGACCAGATCACGGCCGCCGTCGCCAGCTTCGCGAGCGCCGCCCGGCGGGTCCACGACGCCAAGTGCGACGGCGTGGAGATCACGGCGTCCAAGGGCTACCTGATCCACCAGTTCCTCAATCCCTTCACCAATCGGCGCACGGATCGCTACGGCGGCTCGCCCGAAGCGCGCTTCACTTTCCTCGAGGAGATCGTGAAGGCGGTGCGCAAGGCGGTCGGGCGCGAGTTCCTGTTCGGCGTGCGCCTGTCCGCCAAGGACTTCAACTACCTGCCGCTCAATATCCGCTGGCCGCTTTCCCCGCTGCGCGACTATTTCGGCGGCAACGACCTGCCCCAGACCACCGAGTACGCCCGCAGGCTGAAGGAGCTCGGCGTCAACTATCTCCACATCGACAGCGGCTTCGGCTTCCCCAACCCCCATGGCAGCCCGGGCAAGTTTCCCGACCAGGGCTACCACACCTTCGCCAACGCCACGCGTCATCTCAGCACCAAGGCGCTGGTGCGCGCCGTGGCCTACAATCTCACGCCGGCCTTCATCAGAAGGAACGTCTACGGTTTCGGTTACCGCTTCGTGCCGGCGGCCAACGCGGATTTCGCCGACGCCATCAAGAAAGCCGTCAAGATCCCCGTCATCGCCAACGGCGGCTTCCAGGATCGCGCGGTCATCAACGGCGCCCTCGAGGCCGACAAATGCGACATGGTCGCGATCGCCCGCCCGCTGCTCGCCAATCCCGACCTGTTCCGCCAGCTCGAGGCCGGCGCGGAGCGGCCCACCAATCCGTGCACCTTCTGCTCGCTTTGCTGCGCACAGACGGCGGTTTTCCCCCTGGGCTGCTACGATGAGGATCGTTTCGCGTCCCGCGAGGATATGATGGACCAGATCATGGCCTGGTCTTCGCCCAACATGGACATGCCGATCGCCCGTCCCAAAGCCACGAAAACCGGAGTTTGCGCATCTTGACCAGCTTACCGTTCCGCTCGGCCAGCGAACTGACGGCCCTGTTGGCCGCCCGGAAAATCGGATCGGAAGAGTTGCTCGATCTCTATCTGGCCCGCATCGACAAGTACAATGCCAAGCTCAACGCCGTCATCGCCATGGACATCGTGGGCGCGCGCAAGAAGGCGCGCCAGGCCGACGACGCCATCGCCAAGGGCAGGAAGCTCGGACCGCTGCACGGCCTGCCGGTCACCATCAAGGACAGCTTCGACCTCGCCGGACTGCCGGCGACCTGGGGCGTCCCCGAGCTCAAGGACCATCGTCCGGCGACCAATGCGCTCGCGGTGCAGCGCTACATCGACGCCGGCGCCGTCACGTTCGGCAAGACCAACGTGCCCGCCTACCTGATCGGCTGGGCGACGCGCAACGAGATCTATGGCACCACCAGCAACCCCTGGGACCTCGACCGCTCGCCCGGCGGCTCGTCGGGAGGTGCTGCGTCGGCGCTTGCCGCCGGTCTGACCGGGCTCGAGATCGGCGTCGATTTCGGCGGCGGCGTGCGCAATGTCGCGCATTACTGCGGCATCTACGGCCACAAGCCGACGTTCGGCATCACCAACTTCGTCGGCCATGTCATGCCGGGACTTGGCGAACGGCCCGATCTCGCCGTCGCCGGCCCGCTGGCGCGCAGCGCCGACGACCTCAAGCTTGCGCTGTCGCTGATCGTCGGGCCTGTTCCCGACGACTCCGTGGCCTGGCGCCTGGAGCTGCCGCTGCCGCGCAAGCAGCGGATCGCCGATCTCAGGGTCGCCGTGATGCGCGACGATGCGAACTTCGACGTCGACACCGAGGTCCAGGACCGCATCCAGGCCGTTGCCGATTTCCTCGCCAAGAACGGTGCGAAGGTCAGCGACCGCGCCCGTCCGGCGATCGATACGGCGGCAGCCTTCCGCGTCTTCGGCGGCCTGCTGATGGCCGGGCTCGCCAATCGCCAGAACGACGAGAAATTCTGGGCGAGACTGGCGCACCTGCGCCAGCGCTTCATGACGGCAGAAGGCGCCGAGAAAGCGGCAGAAAGGGTCTTCACCTATGCCGACTGGCTCGAGCTCGACAAGGCCCGCAACCTGTTGCGCCGCGCCTGGAAGGCGTTCTTCCAGGATTGGGACGTGCTGATCTGTCCGGCGGCGCCGACCGTGGCGGTGCCACACGATCCCAATCACGCCTGGCATGAGCGCAAGATGGTGGTGAAGGGGCGGAAGACGTCACCGGCCGACCCGACTTTCTGGGGCGCCTACTTCACGGTCGCGTCGTTGCCCTCCACGGTCGCCCCCGCCGGCTTTTCGAAGGGCCTGCCGATCGGCGTGCAGATCGTCGGCCCGGAATACGGCGACCTGCAGTGCATCGAGGTCGCGCGCCAACTCGAACGTGAATTCCAGGGCTTCGTGCCGCCCAAGGGGTGGACGTGAGATGCGCGTCGAAAATCTCAGCGAGATCATCGGGACCCTGTACGACTGCGTGCTCGAGCCGCAGCGCTGGAACGACACCCTCCCCCTGATTTCGGCAGCCGGCGAAAGCACGGCGAGCTCGATCGTGGTGCAGGATCGCGGCGGCGGCGGCTGCGTGTTCGAGCACGGCGCCGACCAGTCCTTCCTCAGGCTCTATTTCGAGAAGCTCGCCACATCGCAGGTGGCGACGGCCAGGCCCCTCGCCTTCGACCGTGTCGGCGACGTCGCCACCATGACCATGATCGCCGGCGAGCGGGAGACGCAGAACAGCGACTTCTACGTCAAATGGGTGAAGCCGTTGGGCTTTCGCGACGTCATCGGCGTGTTCGTGCTGAAGTCGGGCCGACGTGTCGGCTGGTTCTCGCTGGCCCGTTCCGACGTGCAGTCGCGCTATGACGACCGCGACCTGCGCGCGCTGGGATTGCTGTTCCCCCATGTCTGCCGCGCGTTGCTGATCTCCGATGCGCTCGAGCTGCAGACCATCGCCAGCGCGCGATTGGAGGAGACGGTCGACGGCCTGTCGACGGGAATCTTCCTGACCGAAGGCGAGCACGGCCGCATCACCTACATGAACAGCTCGGCCGAGCAGCTTCTCGCCGGCGGCGCCCTTGCCAGCCGCAACGGACGATTGACGGCGGCCTCCGCCGGTGCCCGCGTGGCGCTGGCGCGCGCCCTGACGGCGAGCGCCTCGGGCACGGCGCCGGCGCAGAGCGGCCGGCATGCCGTTGCCCTGGCCAGCCCGGAGGGCGGCGGTCTGGTCGCCAACGTGCTGCCGCTCAGCTGGCGGGACGGCCGCAATCCACTGGCGGCGCTGCGCGGCGGCACGGCTGTCATCGTGCAGGATCCGGCAGTCCCGGCCGCACTGCCGCTCGGTGCCTTCGCCGAGCTCTACGGGCTGACGGCGACCGAAACCAGGGTCCTTGACCATCTCGCACGGGGCCGCACCCCGCAGGAGGCGGCGGACGTGCTGGGCGTCGGCCTGACCACGGTCAAGACGCATCTCCAGAAGCTGTTCGCCAAGACCGGGACCGGCCGCCAGACCGAGCTCGTGCAGCTGCTGGCCCGATCGACGCCGCCGTTGCGCGCCGACTAGAGCCAACGCTTCTCATACGAACGGATGACGCTGGCCTGACGCACCTCCCTCATGATCGACGGGAGGAGAGCCCACCTGCGGTGCTCCCATCGAGCATAGGAGGCAGCCATGACAGCCGTTACCACCGGCGAGCGCCTGTTCCTTCGCGCCACGAGCCCGCGCATCGCCGATCGCGTCAGTGAAATCGACGTCCAGAAGGAGGCCCAGCTGCTGTCCTTCTTTCTTGCCTTCACCGCGGACGAGCGCCGTGACCGCTTCGGCCGCGTCGTCACCGACGACTTCATCCGCGACTGGCGGGCCGGGCTCACCGCGAGCCGCTATTGCGCCGTCGGCCGCGAACGCAACGGCAAGCTCATCGCCGTGGTCGAGCTGTTCGGCCAGGCGACGGACTGGTCCCTTGCGGAACTCGCCCTGTGCGGTGGCAGGCTTGCCGAGGACAGCAGCCTGCGACTGGCTCTCGTCCGTTCGGCTCTGTTTGCCGCCGAGACTCTGGGCGCGAGCGAAGTGACGATCCAGGTCTGCCGTGCCGACCATGCCCTCGAGCTCGCCGACGGCCTCGGCGGACATTACGATCCGACCACCGGCACGCTCACCTTCCGGTCGTGCGCCAGCGTGGCGTGGCCGATCTGGCCGTTCCATCACGCCGGCGAGCCGCGCCCGGCCGATCGCCGCGCCGGCGCCTGAAGGGCGGGCGACGAACAACGAAGGCGTCTCCCCTGCCTGCAGTCGTGCTAGCTTGCGGCACGATCACCGCGGGGGAAACGCGTCGATGACGGCACGACGTTTGGCGTTAACACTAGCACTGCTCGCCGTGTCGACGGCGGCGTCGGCCCAATCGCTGGCGCCGCAGACGACGTGGGCCAACGACCATGCGCAATTCGCCATCCAGTCGGTCGACGCCCAGGGCCAGCTTGCCGGCACCTACACCAACTACGGCGCGGGCTTCGGCTGCGCCGGCAAGGCGTTCCCAGTCACCGGCTGGATCGACGGCGACATGGTCTCCTTCACCGTCCATCGCAGGGAACCCGCAAACTGCACGGCCATCCAGGCCTGGACCGGCTTCGTGCGCGACGGCCAGCTCCTCGTCGAGTATCTCGCAGTGGCGACCGAAGGGGGGCGGACCGGCCTGATCAAGGGATCGGACCGCTACCGCCGGCAGTGAGACAACGGGAGCCACGACAATGATTCCCAAGAGATGGGCGCCCCTGCTCGACCGGCTCCACGACGAGTGGCGCGATCGCATCCTGACGGCCCTCACGCTGCTCATGGTGGTGCACCTGTTCATCTTCGCGCCGGTCGAAAGCCAGGCGCTTCACCTCCAGCCGATCGGTGCCGTCTTCGTGGTGCTGCTGTCGGTCGGATTGCTGATCCTGTCGCGCAGCCTGGTGCCGGTCGTGGCCATCCTCGCCGTCGTCGGCCTGCTCGCCGTCGCCGTGGTGCTGCGCATCCGCGGTGGCTCCATCGCCCTCGATGTCTCCCTGCAGGCGACGGCCTGGCTGCTGATCGCCCTGGTCATCATCTGGAACGTGGCACGCGCGGTGTTCGGGCCCGGCCGCATCACCTACCACCGCATCGTCGGCGCCATCCTGCTCTATCTCACCATCGGCCTGGTGTTCGTGGCGCTGTACACGATGGTCGGCGCCTACTCGCCAAATGCCTTCACCGGCACGACCATCACCGAACGCGTGTCGTTGCCGAGCGACCTCATCTATTTCAGCTTCACCACCCTCACCACGCTGGGCTACGGCGACATCATGCCGGTCCATCCCTTCGCCCGCAGCCTCAGCAACATCGAAGCCATCATCGGCCAGGTCTATCCCGCCACCCTGCTGGCGCGACTGGTGTCGCTCGGCGGGACGGCGCGATAGAAACGAAAAGGAAGTACCATGAAGTTCGGAGTCACTGTCGTACCGCGCATATCGGACTGGAAGCTGTTCGTCGACCTCGAGGCGATGGGCTATGACGCGGCCTGGGCCGCCGATTCGCAGATGCTCTATTCCGACGCCTACGCGACGCTGGCGCTGGCGGCGGTCAACACCTCGCGCATCCGCCTCGGCACCGGCGTGTCGGTCGCAGGCGTCCGGTTGGCGCCTGTCACCGCCCATTCGATCGCCACCATCAACAAGCTGGCGCCCGGACGCACCTTCCTCGGCATCGGCACCGGCCACACCGCCATGCGCGTCATGGGCAAGGATCCGGTGAAGGCGCGAGAGTTCCGCGACTACCTGCGCGTGCTGCGCGCCCTGCTGCACGGGCGGGAGGTCGACTACGCGCTGGGCGACGGCAGCAAGACCGACATCCGCTTCCTCCACCCCAAGGAAGGCTTCATCGACGTCGAGCATCCGGTGCCAATCTATGTCGCGGCCGACGGCCCGCTGGCGCTCAAGACGGCCGGCGCCTATGGCGACGGCCGCGTCTGCTCGCACAACCAGACCAAGGCCCGCCTGCAGAAGAGCCTCGAGGCGATGCGCGAAGGCGCCAGCGCGGTCGGCCGCACCCTGCCCGACACGTTCCACACGACGGCCCTCTCCTACGCCTGCGTGCTGCGGCCCGGCGAGAGCATGACCTCGGACCGCGTCATCGCCGAGATCGGGCCGATGGCCGCGGCCACGTTGCATTACTGGTGGGAACTCTATCAGATGGACGGCGACACCAGCACGGTGGCCGGCCGCTGCCGCGATCTGTGGGAGGAATACCTCGCCTTCACCGAGAAGATGGAGACGCCGCCGGCCAGGCGCTACCAGCAGATCCACCTCGGCCATTGCGCCTTCCTGCCGCCGGAGGAACGCCGCTTCATCACCGAGGACCTGATCCGCTCCACCGGCGGGCTGGTCGGCACGCCCGACGAGATCATCGCCATGCTGCGCGAGCGCGAGGCGATGGGTCTCAACGAGGTTTCCCTGCTGCCGGCGATGGCCACGGCGCGGCAAAACCTGAAAGACTTTGCCGACAAGGTGATCGCGCGCTACTGAACATTACGATGACTTCCTTTCGCCTTGGCCGACGCAGTCTCGCCGCGTCGGCTCTCGTTCTCGGAGCGCTCGGCCTCACCGGTTGGAGGCTGCTGAAGGAGCCGGACGATCCGTTCCTGAAAACCCGGTTCCCCGAGGGCTTCCGCTGGGGAACGGCGACCTCGGCCTACCAGATCGAAGGCGCCACCGACGTCGACGGCCGCGGCCCGTCGATCTGGGACACCTTCACCAAGCTGCCCGGCAAGATCCGCAACGGCGCCACCGCCGACATCGCCGACGACCACTATCACCTCTACAAGGAGGACGTGGCGCTGATGAAGGCGCTGGGCGCGAAGACCTATCGCTTCTCGATCGCCTGGCCGCGCATCTTCCCCGAGGGACGCGGCACGCCCAACCTCAAGGGACTCGCCTTCTACCAGCGGCTGATCGACGAGCTTCTGGCCAACGGCATCGAGCCCTACGCCACGCTCTACCACTGGGACCTCCCGCAGGCCCTGCAGGATCGCGGCGGCTGGGAATCGCGCGACACGGCGCAGGCGTTCGCCGACTATGCCGGCTACGTCGCGCGGCAGATCGGCGATCGCGTCGGGCACTTCTTCACGCTGAACGAGATGCGCACCTTCGTCGAGCTGGGCTATGGCAACGGCGTGTTTGCGCCCGGCCTCAACGTGCCCAGGGCGCAGTTGTACCAGGTGCGGCACCACGCGGTGCTTGGACATGGCCTCGGCGTCCAGGCCGTGCGCGCCAACGGCCGCGCCGGCCTTAAAGTCGGACCGGCGGAGAACATGACGACCGCCCTGCCCGACGTCGAGACCAAGCGCAACGTCCGCGCCGCTCTCGACGCGACGCGCGAGCTGAACGCGCCCTATCTCACCGTCATCCTGGAGGGCCGCTATACCGACCAATACCTGAAGGACGCCGGCGCCGACGCGCCGCGCTTCACCGAGGCCGATCTCAAGACGATCTCGACCCCGGTCGACTTCGTCGGCATCAATGTCTACGGCCCGGGCGCTTTCGTACGGGCACGCGACAAGGTGCCGGGATACGCTCAGCTGCCGATCCCCGCCTCCTACCCACACATGAAGTCATCGTGGCTGGATTTTGCGCCCGAGACGCTCTACTGGGCGCCGCGCCAGGTCCAGATGCTGTGGAACGTGAAGGAGATCTACATCACCGAGAACGGCACCTCGTCGACCGACAAGCCCGAGCCCGACGGCCGGATCGACGATCTCGACCGCATCGAGTTCCTGCGCCAGTACCTGGCCCAGCTGCGGCGCGCCACCAGCGAGGGCGTGCCGGTGCGCGGTTATTTCGTCTGGAGTCTTTTGGACAATTTCGAATGGGCGGACGGCTATGGGACCCGGTTCGGGCTGCACTATGTCGACTACAGGACACTGAAGCGCACGCCCAAGCTGAGCACCTCGTTCTACAAAAAGGTCATCGAGCGCAACGCGCTGGTCTGACGCCAGCCGAGGCAACCTCCTCCCCGGCCGGGTCGTTTTACTCCTTGCATAGTCGCGAGGAGAGCGATGGATCGCTTGAAGTCCCGACACCGAGATGCCTCCCATCACGGCCGGCTCAATATGCTGGCCGCCGCGGCGGCATTGCTGGCGAGCCTGGTGATCCTGTCCGAGCAGGCATTGGGCGACAACTGCCTCGACCGTGTCGCGCAGATGGCGGCGGCCTATGGCACGTCGACGGATCCGCCCACCATCCCGCCCGGCGAGATGAAGAAGCCCGTGAGCCCCGACGACCTGGCGCGATCGGGCGGCGTCGTCGAGCCGCCGACGACGACGGACCGTTCGGTGATCACGCCGCCCCCGGCTCATTCCGGCATGCCGACGTTGCCCGACGTCGTGCGGCCGGAGCCGAAAGGCGAGCCGAAGACGAAGGGCGCGACCGCGCAAAAGCTCGGGCCGGCCGACATGTCCACCCTGCAGGCCGTGCTGGTCGCCGCCCGCGCACAGGGCGAACGCGGCATGGAAACGGAGTGCCTGGACGGGCTGCGCAAGGCCGAGCAGCTGATCGCACACGCGCGCTAAGGGCGCGTGGGCATATCTCCGGCAACACGAATATTGCGAATGAACGTGTCAGGCCGTAAGCACGCCGTAAGCCGCTGCGTCTACAGAAACCGCCAGCGGATCGTGATCGGCACGATTCATGTGTGTCGCGGGGTGGTGATCCCTGCAAGACTTGAGTAGAGCGCAAGGCCTCCATCAACGCGATGCAGTATCCGATCACTCTTGTCGACGTCGCCGGCATCATCATGGCCGCGGTCTGCGTCAGGAGCACCGTGCCCGACCTCCAGGCGGCGCCGCGCAAGATGTGGCGACTTGGCTTGCCGCCGCTGCTCGGCATCGGCGTGTCGCTGCTGATCCTGGCCGGCGCCGTCGTGAGTTTCGAGCATGATGCGACGTGGATGGCAACGGCACTGGCCGGCGCGGTCATCGGGTCACTGCGCGGCCGGCAGATCACCGTCCAGACCGACCAGGTGTGGGGCACCGTGCGCATGCCGGTGGTCTATGACACCGTGATCGCGGCGTTCTGCATCTTCACGATCGCCTCTGCGGACGCGCTTTCCGGCCTGTTCAACCCCGGCACCTTGCCCCGCCATGCCCACCTGGCCGCAGCCAGTGCTTTCTTCGCGGGCTATCTCGCCGGACGGGCCTGGTCCCTGATGCGTCGCGCCGTGCGCTCGCCGCACACCGAAATCGGCCACTGACGTCAGACCAGTCGCCTGGTCCCTAGCCCGTCTTCTTGACCAGTGCCGGATACATCACGGCGTCGCCGTGGGCCGCCATGTAGGCGAGTTCCTCGTCGGAAATGTATTCAGGCGTCTTGCCGTTCTGCGCGCACAGCATCTCGACGATGATATTGCGCTTGATCTCGCTCACCAGCACGCAGGTGCGGTGGTAGGCCTCCGACACCGAACGCCCGAGCACGGTGAAGCCGTGGCGCTTCATGATGATGCAGTTGGTGTCCTGGATGAACGTCTTGATCGGCGCCACGTCCTCCTCGACGTTGACGTTGGCCGGCAGGTAGTGCGCCGGCTTCTGCATCAAGTAGCCGTAGGTCAGGCTGTAGGAGCGGATGGTGTCGTAGCCCGCCGCCATGAAGGCGATCATCTCGTCATGGTGCAGGTGGATCACGCAGTTGACGTCGGACCGCAGACGCAGGATCTCGCGGTTCATCTGGTGGCCAACCGTGGTCGCCCGCTCGCCACGCAGGATGCGGCCGCACGGGATGTCGGTGATCACCAGGTCCTCCGCCTCGACCTCCTCGAGGCTGATGCCCTGCGGCTTGGCGTAGCATACGCCATGCTCGTGGCCGGGGTGAGCGACGCGGATCACCATGCCGCCGACGCTCGAATTGACCAGCCCGCGCGCCGCCAGGCGATGGGCGTAGGTTACGTAGCTCTTGGTCACCTTCGGATCGAATTGGACCGAAGGATCGGGGGTGAGCTCGTTGACCTTGTAGGCGACCGACGTGGCTCCATCCATGATGCTCTCCTCTACTCCGTGGGCTTGATGCCGAGACGATCGGCCAGCGCGCGCAATTCCTGGGTCTGCTTGGCCATGGCAGCGGCGAACACCGTCGGCGTCGACATCACAGGCTCGACGTCCATGACGCGCAGCGTTTCGCGACCTCGATCGGTCAGGAAACCGTCGGCCAGCGCCTTCTGGATGCGGTCGGCGATCTCGGCCGGCAGGCCGGCAGGTCCCACGACACCGTACCAGAAGACGGCATCGAAACCCTTCACGCCGAGACTCTCGAAGGTCGGCACGTTGGGCAGCACGGGCGACGGCCGCGTGACGGCAAAGCCCGTCAGCCGTCCCTCGCGCACCAGGCCGGCCGAGCCGGATGGATTGTCGAGCATCACCGCGACAGTGCCGCTCATCAGGTCGGGATAGGCCAGCGCCGAGCCCTTGTAGGGCACGTCGACCATTTCGATGCCGGCCAGAAGCTCGAACTGCTTGGTGAGCAGATAGCCCAGCGTCGACACGCCGACCGAGGCGCAGTTCACCTTGCCCCGCTTGGCCTTGGCGGCGGCGATGAAGCCCGGAAGATCGGTCGCGCCCGCTGCCGGACCGCCGATCAGGATGTAGGGCGTGGTGCCCAGCATGGTGATGGCGGTGAAGGATTTCACCGGATCGTAGGGCAGGTCCTTGCGGAACACCGGCGCGGCGGAATGGCTCGACGCAGTGGCGATGCCGATCGTGTAGCCGTCCGGCTCGGCCTTGGCGACGACGTCGCTGCCGATCGTGCCGCCCGCGCCGGCGCGGTTCTCGACGACGACGGGCACGCCCAGCGCCTCCGACAGGCGCTGCATGGCGCGCCGACCGATCGTGTCGGTGCCGCCGCCCGGCGGCAGCGGCACGATGCAGCGGATGGGCTTGGCAGGCCAGCTTCCCTGGGCGCGACCAATGGCAGGAAAGGCTGTGGGGGCTGCAAGTGCCGCCGCGGCTGTCTTGAGGATCGTACGACGCGTTCTTCCGACCATGCCGGGCATTGTCGCGCCGAACTCACGTTGGCGCTACTTCGGCTTGGCTGCTGCTGCTGTGCCGGGTGTGATCAGCTTGATGCCGTCGACCGTCAACGTGATCGATGAAGGCGGATCGCCATCGGCCCGGAGCCAGCCCTTGGCGACCGCAATGCGGATTGCGGCGTCGACCGCGTCCCTGTTCGCGGTCCCGAGCTTGGTTTGCAGCTTGTCGACGTGCGTCCATGTGGGCGGCGGGCGACGTCCGGTCAGCTCATGCACGGCGGACAGCAGAGAAGAAAGGAACTGTGCAGGGCTGGGCGACGGTGTGGCCATCGTCCGACTATAGGGTGCTATGACAGCGACGTCAGCGCCAGCCCCTTAGCCCCAATGCGGACCGGATTGCCACCGCATCGGACCCGCCAGGACAAAGCCGGCCTCCCCTTCCCAGGCTAACAAGAAGCGTTTCCTCCCACGGCCTAGCCACCGGCCCGACCGCAGTATCCGCTTCGAAGTACGGCGTAACGGCCGACCGGTGGCAAATTTTCAAGTCGGGCTGAGCGAGACGACGCTACGCCGCTTCCGTGTCCTTGCCCTCGCCGACGCGCGCCGCCAGAGACGCCGCCATGAACTCGTCGAGGTCGCCGTCCAGCACCTTCTGTGGGTCGCTGCGTTCGACGCCGGTGCGCAGGTCTTTCACCATCTGGTAGGGCTGCAGGACGTAGGAGCGGATCTGGTGGCCCCAGCCGATGTCGGTCTTGCTGGCCTCGGCCTCCAGGCGCTCGGCTTCGCGCTTCTGCAGCTCGACCTCGTAGAGGCGCGCCTTCAGCATCTGCATGGCCTTGGCGCGGTTCTGGTGCTGCGAGCGCTCCTGCTGAACGGCGACGGCGATGCCGGTCGGGATGTGGGTGATGCGCACCGCCGAGTCCGTCTTGTTGACGTGCTGGCCGCCCGCGCCGGAGGCGCGATAGGTATCGACGCGCAAATCCTTATCCAAAAGCTCGATCTCGATGTCGTCGTCGACCTCGGGATAGACCCAGACCGAGGCGAACGAGGTCTGGCGCCGTGCATTGCCGTCGAACGGCGAGATGCGCACCAGCCGGTGCACGCCCGATTCCGTCTTCAGCCAGCCATAGGCGTTGGGGCCTTCGACCTTGAAGGCGCACGACTTGATGCCGGCTTCTTCGCCCGCGCTCTCCTCCAGCCAGCTCACCTTGAAGCCGCGGCGCTCGGCCCAGCGCGTGTACATGCGTCCCAGCATCTCGGCCCAGTCCTGCGCCTCGGTGCCGCCGGCGCCGGCATTGAGCTCGACATAGGCGTTGTTGGGATCGGCCTCGCCCGACAGCAGCGTTTCCAGCCGCGCCTTCGCCGCCTCGGCGCGCGCCTCGCCGAGCGCCCGCTCGGCGTCGGCGATCATGGCCTCGTCCTTCTCCGCCTCGGCCATCTCGATCAGGCCGACATTGTCGTCGATGGCGGCGCGCAAGCGCTTGATGGTGGCGATCGCACCTTCGAGCTTGGTGCGCTCCTTCATCACGGCCTGGGCCTGCTTCTGGTCGTTCCACAGCGCCGGATCCTCGGCGCGCGCGTTCAGCTCATCCAGACGTACGACAGCCCTGTCGTAGTCAAAGACGCCTCCTCAGGAGCGCCAGCGACTCCTCGATCTCGTTAACCATGGCTTGAGCTTCGGCACGCATCGCACAGCACCTCATCGGAGCGCGGACCTCCAGGTCCGCTCATGAATGCGGACCTGGAGGTCCGCGCTCCAAGATCAATAGGTTTCGCCCGTTCCCGAGAGACCCGGGCGCCGGGGGCCGCCCGCCTGCTGGGGGCCGCCGGGGTCTATACCGGAATAGGGGGTCGAGCCGTCAAGCGCGGGCTGCTGGCCGAAACCCTCCGAGCCGGGCTCGGTGCCGGGCTTGAAGACCTCGTCGATCGTGCCGCCCTCGTAGGAGAACTTGACCATGCGCAGGCCCGGCGGGATGCGGAACGGCGTCGGCGCCTTGTCCTTGAAGATCTGCTTGGCCATCGCCTCGTAGATCGGCGCGGCATTGCCGCCGCCGGTCTCGAGGTTGCCGTGGCCGAGCGTGCGCGGCTCGTCGAAGCCGATGAAGATGCCGATGGTGATGTCGGGCGTCGAGCCCAGGAACCAGTTGTCGCGCGCGTCGTTGGTCGTGCCGGTCTTGCCGGCGATCGGCCGGCCGAGCCCCGCCAGGCGGGCGGCAGTGCCGCGCGTCGTCACGCCCAGCATCATGTGCACGACCTGATAGACCGACGCGGGATCGTGGAACGGCTTGCGCGAATCGACGATCTCCGGCGCGACGGGCTTGCCCGAGGCGGCCTGTTCGCCGCACCCTTTGCAGGCGCGCGGCTCATGGCGGTAGACGGTCTTGCCGTTGCGGTCCTGCACGCGGTCGACCAGTGAGGGCGTGATCTCGAGCGCGCCGTTGGCCAGCATGGCGTAGGCCATGGTCATGCGCAGCAAGGTGGTCTCACCCGCGCCCAGCGCCATCGGCAGGTAGGCGCCCATCTGGTCGACGACGCCGAATTCCTTGGCGACCTCGACCACCTTCTTCATGCCGACCTGCTGCGCCATGCGCACGGTCATGAGGTTGCGCGACAGTTCCAGCCCGCGCCGCACCGTGGCCGGCCCGAGGAAGTCGCCGCCGTAATTCTTGGGTGTCCAGATCGGCTGGCCATAACCCGGATCGTAGGAGAACGGCGCGTCGAGCACGATCGAGGCCGGCGTGAAACCCGAATCCATGGCCGCGAGATAGACGAAGGGCTTGAAGGACGAGCCCGGCTGGCGCGCCGCCTGGACGGCGCGGTTGAACTGGCTGCGGCCATAGGACCAGCCGCCCGACATGGCGAGCACGCGGCCGGTCTGGGTGTCCATCACCACCACGCCACCCTCGACGTTGGGCACCTGGCGCAGCGCATAGGTCTTGGGCGGATAGGGCTTGGTGTTCTGGCCGGCGGGCTTCTCGATCTTCTCGACCACGATCACGTCGCCGACACTGACGACGTCCTTCGGGCTGCGCGGCGGCGCGCCGGTGCGCTGTTCGGCTAAGGTCGGCGCGGCCCAGGTCATCTCGGCGAACGGCAGCGTGCCCTCGCCGCCCCCTCCTTCGCTGGAGGGCAAGCCGACCAGCTGAACGCCCTGCGGCTCGATCTTGCTGACCACGGCAAGCTGCCAGCCCGGCGGTCCGGTCAACGGCCGGCGCTGGGCGATGCGGGCGAATTCCTCCTCCCACACGCTCATGTCGGGGATCTTGGCGTAAGGCCCGCGCCAACCATGGCGGCGGTCGTAGACGATCAGGCCGTCGCGCAGGGCGTTGTCGGCGACCGCCTGGATGGCGGGATCGAGCGTCGTGCTGACGGTCAGGCCGCCTTCATAGAGGCCCTTCTCGCCATAGGCCGCCATCAGGTTGCGGCGAACCTCCTCGGCGAAGAAGTCGGCCTGCACGACCTCGGTGTTGCCGCGGCGGCGGTATTGCAGCTTCTCGGCCCTGGCCTGCTCCAACTCGGTCTGGGTGATGTAGCCGTCGTCGCGCATGCGGCTGAGCACATAGTCGCGCCGGATGTAGGCTTCCTTTTCGTTGCGCGCGATGTTGTAGCGGTTGGGCGCCTTGGGCAGGGCGGCGAGATAGGCGATCTCCGACAGGGTCAGCTCGTTCAGCGACCGGTCGAAGTAGTTGATGGCCGCCTGGGCCACGCCGTAGTTGCCCGAGCCGAGATAGATCTCGTTGAGATAGAGCTCGAGGATGCGATCCTTGGAGTAGGTCTCCTCGATGCGGAAGGCGAGGATGGCCTCGCGGATCTTGCGCGCCAGGGTCGCCTGGTTCGACAGCAGGAAGTTCTTGGCAACCTGCTGCGTCAGCCCCGACGCGCCCTCCGGCCGCTTGCCGGGGTTGGCCACGTTGGCGATCACCGCACGCACCACGCCGATGAAGTCGACGCCGGGATGGGAGAAGAAGCGCTGGTCCTCGGCGGCGACGAAGGCTTCGACGACGCGCTTGGGCATGGCGGCCACCGGCACGAACACGCGTTTTTCGCGCGCATACTCGGCCAGGAGACGCCCGTCGGCGGCATACAGGCGTGAGGAGATCGCCGGCTGGTAGTCGGCGAGCTGCTTGTGGTCGGGCAAACCGTGGCTGAAGTGCCAGAACAGGCCGGCCACTGTGCCAGTGCCAACGATCAGAGCGGCCGTTGCAAAGGCCAGCAGGATTTTGAAAAGGTTCAGCACTTTCATTTCTTGTACGCGGCCAGCCCTGGGGGCAGCAACGCCGAGATTGAAAGAAAGTTACGCCTTTCTTGTGGCAATTCCGGCACCGAAGTGCGCATCGACCGATGCCCGCAGCGCCCGGGCCAAGGCGATCTGGTGCTGCCGCACCGTCAAAAGCTTCTCGTCCTGCGGATTGGAGAGGTAGCCAAGCTCGACCAGGGCAGCCGGGATGTCAGGCGAGGTCAGGACGGCAAAACCCGCTTGGCGATGGGTGCGGGGCAGCAGGCGGACGCCGCTGCTGCCGAAGGTGCGCACGATGGTATCGGCCAGGCGCCGGGAGTCGTTCACGGTGCCGCGCTGGCTCATGGCCACCAGGGTGCGCGCTACATTGTCCGGCTGGTCGGCCAGCCGCACGCCCGAGACCACTGCATCGGCGCGGTTCTCGCGCGCCGCAAGTGCCGCCGCCTCACGATCGCTCGCATCCTCCGACAGCGTATAGACCGAGGCGCCGCGCACGTCGGAATCGGGGTGGGAGTCGGCATGGAGCGACAGGAAGAGATCGGCCTTGGCCGCCTGCGCACGCGCCACGCGCTCGCGCAGGGCAACGAAGCTGTCGGAAGCCCGCGTCAGCAGCACTCGATAGCGACCGCCAACCTGCAGATCGCGCTGCAATTCGCGGGCGATCGCCATCACCACGACCTTCTCCTGGGTGCCACGAACACCCAGCGCGCCGGGATCCCTGCCGCCATGGCCGGGGTCGAGGAAGACCAGCTTGGACTTGGGCAGCGGCGTCGGCTTGGCAATGGACTTCTTGACCGGCTGATTGGCCCACACCGCGGGCGCGCCAAAGCCACAGGCGGCCAGGCCCACCAGACCAGCAATGACATTTCGACGATAGGGAGCGGCCATGAGACAGCCAGCTTTAAGAAGGGGGGCCAATTATTGGTTTGATTATGTTCAACCAAATACAGAAGAATCGAAATAATTTCAAGATAATTCAACTATTTAACCGCTAAAACTCATCTGCCTCAACGTTTTGATTGTGAGCGCCAAGCGAACCCCGTATGTTGCGTTCCGCGAGCAGTCGCCGTCGTTCGAGGCGCCCTCCCTAGGGATGGTGCGCTCCGACGGCAGTCTTCTAAGCCGGGCTGGCGCCCCACGTTTTACGGGAGCGGCGGGCCTGCGGAGGGACTGTCAGGCAGGCGGTGGCTATAGGAAACCCGAGGTCGGCAGGACCCTGTTGTGGTCCGGCGGCGCGATGCTTCCCCGTCTTGGCCTAAAAGTTGGCCGTTCGGCGGGTTGATGGCGCTCCGTCCCCCTCGCCCCAAGGAGGCGGCTCAGCCGCCGGTCGCTCGCGCCGGTTGGACCAGAACGCCTCGGAGCGAGCCATGGCACGGCGCATGCTCATCGATGCGAGCCACCCCGAAGAGACCCGGGTGGTCGTCGTTGATGGAACACGACTGGAAGAATTCGATTTCGAGACGGCGACCCGCAAGCCTCTCAAGGGCAACATCTATCTCGCCAAGGTCATCCGCATCGAGCCGTCGCTGCAGGCGGCGTTCGTGGAGTATGGCGGCAACCGACACGGTTTCCTGGCTTTCTCGGAGATCCATCCCGACTACTATCAGATCCCCGTCGCCGACCGCGAAAGGCTGATCGCCGAGCAGCAGCGCCTGCACGCCGAAGCCGAGGACGACGAGCCGCGTCGCCGCGACAGGATCGATCGCACCGACATCGAGGACGTGCGCGAGGAAAACCGCGCCGCCGAAATATCGGTCGAGCCGGCCAGCAGCGAGCCGGCAGCGGAAGTGGCGGTCGAAGCCATCGCCAATGCCGAGGATGCAGGCGACCGCCCGGTCACCGACCAGGTGCTGGCCGAATCGCTGCCGCCCGCGATCATCGCCGAGCCCGAGCCGCAGGCCCAGCCCGCCGCCATCGTCAGCGAGCGCATCGAAGGTCCGGTTGAGACCATCGCAAGCACCGAGGCGCAGCCGATCGCCACGCCCGGCGAGACGCCGGACGCACCACCGGCTTCCGTCTATGCCGCCGCCGAGACACCGGTCGAGGCGCCAGTAGATGGCAGCAGCGAGACGCCCGCGGACCTGCACCCCGCGGACCTGGCCGACGCACCGCAGCCGGAAGTGACCGTGGAGACGCTGGGCGGCGACGACGTGATCGAGCAGCGCGAGACGCGCGAGCGCCGCCGCCGCAACCCGATCCGCCAGTACAAGATCCAGGAAGTCATCAAGCGCCGGCAGATCCTGCTGGTGCAGGTCGTCAAGGAGGAGCGCGGCAACAAGGGTGCTGCCCTCACCACCTACCTGTCGCTCGCCGGCCGCTACTGCGTGCTGATGCCCAACGCCGGCCGTGGCGGCGGAATCTCGCGCAAGATCTCCAACCCGGCCGACCGCAAGCGCATGAAGGAAGTGCTGAGCGAGCTCAACGTGCCGCAGGGCATGGGCGTGATCCTGCGCACCGCCGGGCTGGAGCGCAGCACCATCGACATCAAGCGCGACCACGAATACCTGTCGCGGCTGTGGGATTCGATCCGCGAGATCACCATGCGCTCGACGGCGCCGGCGCTGATCTACGAGGAAGGCGACCTCATCAAGCGCTCGCTGCGCGACGTCTACGACACCGACATCGCCCAGGTTCTGGTCGAAGGCGAGGCCGGCTTCGACGCCGCGGCCGCGTTCATGCGCCAGCTGGTGCCGCATCAGGCGAGCAAGGTCGAGCTCTACAAGGAGCCGATCCCCCTCTTCCACCGCTATCAGGTGGAGAACCAGTTCGACGCCATGCATTCGCCGGTCGTCCAGCTGCGCTCCGGCGGCTACATCGTCATCAACCCGACCGAGGCGCTGGTCGCCATAGACGTCAACTCGGGCCGCTCGACAAAGGAGCGCAACATCGAGGAGACGGCGCTGCGCACCAACATCGAGGCGGCCGAGGAGATCGCCCGCCAGGTGCGCCTGCGCGACCTCGCCGGCCTGATCGTGATCGACTTCATCGACATGGAGGAGACGCGCCACCAGCGCCAAGTCGAGCACAAGGTCAAGGACGCGATGCGCCACGACCGTGCGCGCATCCAGATCGGCCGCATTTCAGCCTTCGGCCTGCTCGAGATGTCGCGCCAGCGGCTGCGGCCCTCCCTGCTCGAGCACTCGACGGAGACCTGCCCGCACTGCGCCGGCACCGGCCGCATCCGCTCGATCGAATCGGCGGCGCTGCATGCGCTGCGCACCATCGAGGAGGAAGGCGTGCGGCGGCGGGCCGGCGAGATCATCGTCAGCATCCCGCCCAACGTCGCGCTCTATCTGCTGAACCAGAAGCGTCACACCCTGTCGGAGATCGAGAAGCGCTATGGCTTCTCGGTAACCATCGAGGCCGACGACGAGCTGCATGCCGCCGATTGCGAGATCGAGCGCGTGCGCAGCCGGCGCGACGACCGCGAGCGGCCGGGACCGGAGCTGGCGCGCGCCTCCTACGAGGAAGTCTCCGATGAGGCGCCGGCCGACGAGGCCGAGGGCCCAGAGGACCGCGAGGCCGGCGACCGCACCGACGAGCGCGGTGAGCGCGAGGACGGCGACGGCCGTCGCCGCCGTCGTCGCCGGCGCCGGCGTGGCAGCCGACGCGACGAGGATGGCGACAGCGATCGTCCGCAGGCCATGGGCTCGCAGGATCAACCCGAGGATCGCGCCGGACACGGCGCCAACGGCGCTGCCGACGAACCGAACGAGGAGCGCGAAGAGCGCGACGAAGAACCGACGGGCGAAGCGCACGCCGAGGGCGAACCCGGCGAGGAACGGGCCGATGACCGCGCTGACGGCGGCGATGGCGACCGCGGCGATCGCCGTCGTCGTCGTGGCCGTCGCGGCGGACGCCGTCGCCGGCGCGAGAACGGCGAAGGCGATTTCGCCGATCACGGCGAGACGCCGCATGGCGAGACGCCTCATGGCGAGGCACCAGTCGCCTCCGCGCCGATGCCGATCGAAGGCAATCCCGTCGAGCACATGCCGGAAGGCCGCATGCCGGTCGAGCACGCGCCCTATGACGCGGCGCCGCCTCCTGCTCCGGTCGCTCCGCCGGTGAACGTCGAGGCGGCACCGCCGCCGCTGACGCCGCCCGAGCCGCCCATCGTCGCTTCGGCGCCGCAGCCTGAGCCACCGCCGGTGCCCGTCATCGAAGCGCCGCCGGAGAAGCCCAAGCGCGGCTGGTGGCGGCGCTGAGCCTGCCGGACTGCAGGTGAAACGCGACCTGCAGCTTGCCGTCGGGGCGGCAGCTGTCACGCTCGTTCCCGGTATCGTGCTGTGGCTCGCGGGTGCGCCACCCGTGCCGACGCTGCTGGCAAGCCTTGCCATCGCCGTCGTCGCGATCCTGGCCCTCGGCCGGCGCTGGTACCGGCAAGTCGTCGCCCGCATCGACGCCCAGACCGTGCACCTCCAGAGCGCAATAGGCATCGCCGCGACGGCGGATATCCCGGTCTACTGGTCGGGCCATGCCATCACACCGGAGACGCTGAAACTCATCCAGCATCTCGTCGATTCGCTGGGGTTGCGCTCCGTCCTCGAGCTCGGTTCTGGCATTTCCACGCTGTTGCTCGCCAACGATTTCCGCCGCCGCGGCGCCGGCCGTATCCTGTCGTTCGACGACGATCAGCGCTGGGCCGAGCAGACGATGGCCAAGCTTCGGCACGAGAAGCTCGATGGCTTCGCCGAGGTGCGGACGGCGGCGCTGATCGATGTCGATGCGGCCGGTCGGCGCGCCAAGTGGTACGACCTCGCGGCACTCGACAAGGCGGCGCGTTTCGACCTCGTCATCGTCGACGGGCCGCCAGCCTGGCAAGGCGATAGCATGGCCCGCCTGCCGGCGCTCTACGTCTTGCACCAGCACCTTTCGAGCAATGGCCTGCTGGTGCTCGACGATGCGGCGCGCCCTGGCGAGCGCGCGATCGCACAGCAATGGCAACGCGATTTTCCCGATCTGCACTTTCGCATGGTGCAGACGGGCCGTGGCCTGTTCGTCGCTGCCGTGCAAAAGTCCGCGCTCGACTTCCTGCCGGAATAGAGCGCGCGAAAATGCTCCGTCGTCGTCTCATGCTCGGCGCAGCAGCCGCTGCGGCCGTCACCCCTTCAGCCCGCGCCAACAGCTTCCCCAACGGCCCGTTCCGCATCGTCGTGCCGTTCGGCGCCGGTTCGGCGACCGACCAGGCGGCACGCAACGTCGGCGAGGGGCTGAACCGCATCTTCGGCGTTCCCGCCGTTGTCGAGAACAAGCCAGGCGCCAACGGCGCCATCGCCGCCGAGGTCGTGGCCAAGGCCAGGCCGGACGGCCAGACGATCTTCGTCTGCTCCAACACCGCGGCGGCGTCGAACGTCGCGATGATGAACTCCCTGCCCTACGACCCGCTGAAGGATTTCGAGCCGGTGACCTTGATCGGCCGCGCACCGGTGTTCCTGATCGTCAATCCCAAGGTCGGGGTGACGACGGCGCAGGAGTTCGTGGCGCTGTGCAGGAAGCAGCCCGGCAAGATCAATTTCGGCTCGGGCAGCGCCTCGACGCGCATCTCGGGCGAGCTTTTGAAGGCCAAGACGCACATCGACATGGTGCACGTGCCCTACAAGAGCACCCCTGCCGCCCTGCAGGACACGATGGCCGGCCACGTGCAGATGTGCTTCGCCGATCCCGTGACCTCGCTGCCTCAGGTCAAGGCCGGCACGGTGCGGTGCCTCGGCGTCGGCAGCCGCGGGCGCTACACGCTCACGCACGACATTCCGACCCTGATCGAGCAGGGCATCCCCGATTTCGAACTGATGACCTGGACCGGCGTGCTGATGCCTGCGGGCGTGCCGCCCGCGGTCATGACGACGCTGCGCGAGGCGATCATGAAGACCATCACCGAGCCCGCCTATGTCGAACGGCAGGCTCAGGGCGGCGCAGAGATTGCACCCTGCACGCCTGAGGAGATGCGGCGCATCCAGGTGGCGGAGATCGGGCTCTACCGCGAGATGATGAAGATCGCCGGCATCGAGCCGGAGTAATGCCGGGGGCGCGCCACTAGAGACGGAGCGAAGCTCCGTCGTAGGTGGCGCGTCTTCATCGGAGCGCGGACCTCCAGGTCCGCTCATGCTCATGATACGGACCTGGAGGCCCGCGCGCCGTCAGATTATGAAGCGGCCCCCACACGCAGGTTGTTCTGCACGTGCTTCACGCCGCCGGTGTGCTCGGCCACGTCCTCGGCCCAGCGCTTGGCATCGCGGTCTCCGACCGTGCCTGACAGCGTCACCTCGCCGTCCTTGACCGCGACCTCGATGTGCGAAGCGTCGAGCCAGGGATCGTCCATCAGGTCGTCGCAGACGAGTTCGCGGATGCGCTCGTCCGAGCGCACATAGCCCTTGGGCCCGACGCCGCGGTGGCGCCCTTCGCCGCCGAACCACGCGCTCGGCCTTGCCCAGGCATGTTCCTCGTCGGCCTGATGCCTCGGGAGCCGCCGGTCTCGCCCCCGGTCGGCATGTTCACCCGGCATCGGCCGCTCGGCGTACGGCTCCGCGCGGTCGCTGTCGCGCTGGTAGCGGCGGCTGCGATATTCATGGTCGGGGTCGTAGTAGTCGCCGCGACCCATGCCGTAGTCGCGATCGGTGTCGCGGCCCGGTTGCCAGTCGCTACCGTGGCGGCCATGGGCGCGGCGCCTACCGCGCCGCTCGTTGTCATCGCGATCGTCGTAACGGGCCATGCGTCGTTCCTCCGAGGCGTCCTGCGAAGGAACGACGGGGCGCTGCCCGGGTTGCCTCGGCCTAGCGCTGAGGATCCGTGCGGTAGACCGCGAGCTCGGCGCGGGTATCGGCGATCGAGAACCAGCGATGCTGGTCGGCGCGGAACTGCCGCCAGTTGGCCAGGATCTTCTTGAACTGCTCGTTGCCCGCCGCCTCCTCGTCGAGCACCGCTTCGAGTGCGCCGCGCAGCGCCTTGATGACGTCCTCCGGCAGCACGGAGAGCTGCGTGCCCGAGGCAACCAGGCGGGCGATCGCCTGGGCGTTCTTGGCGTCGTACGACGCCATCATTTCGGTCATGGCGTAGTTGCCGGCATAGCGCAGCGCCGCCTGGTAACGCGGCGGCAAGCTGGCCCACGGCTGCTTGCCGACCATGATCTGGTTGACGGCCTCGAGCTCCATGACGCCGGGCGTGTAGTAGTACTTGGCGACCTTGTTGAAGCCGAGCTTCTCGTCGTCGTACGGACCGACCCATTCGCACGCGTCGATCGTGCCACGCTCCATCGCCGGATAGATCTCCCCGCCAGCGATCTGCTGCGGCACCGCGCCGAGCTTCTGCATGACCTTGCCGCCGAAGCCGGCGGTGCGCATCTTCAGGCCCTCGAAGTCCTTCGGGCTTTTGATCTCCTTGCGGAACCAGCCGAACATCTGGCCGCCGGTCTGGCCGGCCGGGAAAGCGACGACGTTGAAGCCGTCGTAGACCTCGTCCATCAGCTTGCGGCCGTCGCCGAACATCATCCAGGCATTGTGCTGGCGCGGCGTGAAGCCGAAGGGCAGCGAACCGTCGAAGATGAAGCTGGGGTTCTTGCCGATGTAGTAGCCGGTGTAGGTGTGGCCGCATTCGACGGTGCCGTTGGACACCGCATCGAGCACCTGCAGGGCCGGCACGATCTCGCCGGCGGCGAAGGTCTGGAGCTGGAACTTGCCGTCGGTCAGCTCGCCGACGATGCGGGCGACCGTTTGGGCGGCGCCGAACAGCGTGTCGAGACTCTTGGGGAAGCTCGTGGTGAAGCGCCACTTCACGTTCTCGTTGGTCTGCTGGGCAAAGGCGGGCGATGCGGCAAGCGTGGCGAGCGCCGCGGCGGGAGCGAATTGTCGGCGGGTGATGGTCATGACGTTTTCCTCCTCTTCGTTGCCGGAAATACTAGGCCGGCACCCATGGTATCGCTACCAAATTCAGGCGGCGCTCCAGCCGCCGTCGATCGGGATGGCCGAACCGGTGATGTCGGCGCCGGAAGGTCCGCACAGCAAAGCGACGAGAGCCGCGACACGATCCGGCGCCACGAATTTTCCCGATGGTTGCCGCGTCGCGAGGAAGGCGCGCTCGGCCTCCGCGCGCGACTGGCCCGACTTTGCCCGCTCCGCCTCGAGCCGGCCTTCGATGTTGGGAGTGGGAATCGTGCCCGGGCAGATGGCGTTGCAGGTGATGTTGGTGCGCGCCGTCTCGAGTGCGATGGCGCGGGTGAAGCCGATCAGCGCGGTCTTGGTGGTGACGTAGTCGACGCGGTTCGCCGTGGCGAACAGGCCGTACACCGAGGCGACGTTGACGATTCGGCCGAAGTCGCGCTCGCGCATGCCGGGCATTGCCCGGCGGACCGTGTGGAAAGCCGATGAAAGATTGACCGCCAACGCGCGGTCCCAGTCCTCGGGCTTGAACGCCTCAATTGGCGAGAAGTAGCGCACCACGGCGTTGTTGATCAGCACGTCGACGCCGCCGAACGTGCTTTGCGCCGCCGCCACCAGATCGGCGATCTGCCGGGGCTCCGCCACATCGGCGCCGTGATGGATCGCACGCACGCCATGCGCACTTTCGAGTTTGCGGCGCCGGCTCTCGATCTCGTCCTTCTCCCCGAAGCCGTTCATCACGATGTTGCAGCCCTCGGCCGCCAAACGCTCGGCCAGCGCGTAGCCCAGCCCCTGAGTGGAGCCCGTGATCAACGCACATCGGCCTTTCAGCATGTCTTCTCCTCAGGTGCTCTCGCGTTGGACGATCTCGAAGCCGACATCGATCCTGACCTTTTGCGGCGAGGCGCCGTGCAGCCGGTTGACCAGAAGCTCGGCGCTGCGCCGGCCGATATCCTGGCGCGGAATGCGCAGCGTCGTCACCGTCGGCACGGTGTGGCGCAAGAGGTCGAGGTCGTCGAAGCTCGCGATGGCGATGCGGCCGGGCACGGCCCAGCCGCGGCGCTGGCATTCGAACAGGGCGCCGACGGCCAAAACGTCGCCGGCGAAGAAACAGGCGTCGATGTCGGGATGAGTCTGCACCAGGCGGACCAGCGCGTCTGCGCCTTCGGCGAAGCCGCCCGGCGCCTCCAGCACCAGGCCGGGATCGGCCGGCAGGCCGAGCTCCGTCAGCGCCGCGAAGTAGCCGCGCCGGCGCTCGCGCGAGCGGTCGTTGTCACGCAGCGGCAAGGTGACGAAGCCGATGCGTTTGTAGCCCAGCCGACCGAGATGGCCGGTCATGGCGCGCGCGGCGTCGAAGTTGGAATAGCTCACCGCCATGTCGATCGGCTTGGCCGGCAGGTTGCCGGTCTCGATCACCGGAATGTCGGCGCGGGCCAGAAGCTCGCGCAGGCGCTTGGAATGGGTGCTGTTGTGCAGCACCAGGCCGCAGACTCGCTGGGCCAGAAGGGCGGACACGAGCGCCTCCTCGTCCTCCAGCCGATGGCCGGAGTTGGCGATCATCAGATGCAGGCCGTTGGCGCGCGCCACGTCGGAGATGGCGTGGATCATGGCGGCGTAGAGCGAGTTGCGGATCGAGGGCACGACCAGGCCGATCACGTTGGAGCGCTTGGACGACAGGCTGCCGGCGATGCGGTTGGGCAGATAGCCGAACTGGCGCACCGCGGCGTCGACCTTGCGGCGCATCTTGTCCGACACGCTCGCGGGATCGGAGAGCGCGCGCGACACCGTCATCGGCGAGACGCCGGCATGGCGTGCGATGTCGCTCATGGTGATCTCGCCGCCACCGTTTCGCGCCTTGCGGCCGTTGGCCTTGCCGGCCATCCCTGCCCTCCCTATAGGTTGGTAGCGATACCACATAACGCGCGGAGGAACGACAATGGCTGATCTCTTGGGCTTCGTCGGCGTCGGACGCATGGGTGGTCCCATGGCCAACCGCCTGCTCGATGCCGGCTATCGGCTGTGCGTCTACGACGTCTCGGACGAGGCGACCGCGCCCTTGGTGGCGCGCGGCGCCGAGCTCGCGGCCTCCCCCGCCGAGGTCGCCTCGATCGCCGACACCGTGTTCATGAGCCTGCCGACACCGGACATCGTGCGCGAGGTGACGCTGGGCGGCAATGGCGGCCTCATAAACGGCCCTAAAGTGCGCACGGTGATCGACCTGTCGACGACGGGTCCCGGCGTGGCGACCGAAGTCGCGGCCAAGCTCGCCGAGCGCAAGATCGCCTGGGTCGATTCACCGGTGAGCGGCGGCGTGACCGGCGCCAACGCGGGCACGCTCGCTGTCATGGTGTCGTGCCCCAAGCCTGCCTATCAGAAGCTGGAGCCGGTGCTGAAGGTGTTCGGCAAGCTCTTCCATGCCGGCGAAAAGCCGGGGCTGGCGCAGACTGCCAAACTCGCCAACAACCTTTTGGCCGCGACGGCAATGGTGGCGACATCGGAAGCGATGGCGATGGGTGTCAAGGCTGGGTTGGACGCCAAGGTGCTCATCGACATCATCAACGCCTCGAGCGGGCGCAACAGCGCCAGCCAGGACAAGTTCCCGCGCGCGATCCTGCCGCGCACCTTCGATTTCGGCTTCGCGACCGGCCTCTCCTACAAGGACGTGCGGCTGTGCGTGGAGGAAGCCGAGGCCATGGGTGTGCCCATGGTGGTGGGCGGCGCGGTGCGCGAGATGCTGGCCGTGACCCGCGCGCGGTTCGGCGCGGGTTCCGACTTCACGCATATCGCCAAGGTCCTGGAAGAATGGGCCGGTGTGGAGATCAAGGGCTGATGCCTTCGTCACCTCCCCCGTCTTACGGGGAAGCCGGGAGGGGGAAGGCCACAAGGCCCACGCGTGGGCCTTGCAGATCATGATCTGAAAAGGTCGAGAGCACGACTGAGGCTCTCCCCCACCCTGCCCTCCCCCGTAAGACGGGGGAGAATCATTCTGCCTTATCGCGTCAAGGCGCCTCGGCCGCCTTCATGGTCTCGAGATCGGCGGTGAGGATCTTGCCCTTGGTTTCGGGCCCAAGCGCCACCGCGATGATCACGATCAGCAGGAACACGATGGTGCTCACCATCATCGGCATGGCGAAGCCCATCTTCTGCTCGATCGCGAAGTAGCTGATGACCGGCGCCACCAAGCCGCCCCAGATTGCGCCCTGGTGATAGACGAAGCCCGATGCCGTGGCGCGTACCTCGGTCGGGAAGCGCTCGCTGAGATAGCTCGGGTTCTGGCCGTAGATCGAGCCGCCGAACACGCCCTGCAGGATGAAGCCGAACACGATCCAGAGAGGATCAGCGGTCCACAGATAGAGCGGCGTGACGAAGACGGCGATGGCGCAGGGCACGATGATGGCAGGTCGCCTGCCCCACTTGTCCGCGACAGCGCCCCACAGGGCAGACCCTGCGAAGACCACGATGTTGGCCCAGAACAAGGGCGTCGCCACCATGCCGGGCGTCCAGCTGAGTTCCTTCTGCAGATAGGTCGAGAACAGCGCCCAGATCGAGTAGTAGACGCAGAACGCCGCGCCCATCCACAGGCAGCCGGTCAGCGTGTTGAAGATGTGCTGGCGCCTGAAGATGGTGAACAGCGGCGCGCGGACCTCGGCCTTTTTCTCGGTCTGCAGCCGCTTGTTCTCGGCCCACACTTCCGGCTCCTTGACGAAGAAGCGGATCCACACGACCACCAGCGCCGGCAGGATGCCGATCCACAACAGGCCGCGCCAGCCGATGTCCTCATAGAGGAAGCCGTAGGCCAGCGCCGATAGCGCGAAGCCCAGTCCCCACGAGCCCTGCAGCACGCCGCTCATGAAGCCGCGCGAGCGCGCCGGCCAGGATTCCATCGCCAGCGCCGCACCGGCCGGCCATTCCGCGCCCATGCCGATGCCGAGCAGCGCGCGGAAGAAGAACAGGAAGTAGAAGGTTGGCGAGAAGCCCGCGATGAAGTTGCAGATCGAGTACCACAGGATGGAGATCATCAGCGGCGTCTTGCGCCCCATACGATCGGCCATCCAGCCGGCGGCGGTGGCCCCGACCAGCCGCAGCCACAAGGTCAGCGTGAAGACGAAGGTGACCGCGGTGATCGGAACATCGAACTCCTTGGCGATCGGCACCATGATCAGCAGGAAGATGGTGAAGTCGAACGCATCGAGCGTCCAACCGAGCCAGGCGGCGGTGTAGGCATACCATTGGTCCTTGGTGGGTTCCTTCCACCAGGGGATGCTTGATGAGGATGTGGGCGTGGCGGACGCGGACATCTGCTAAACCTCCCATGTTTTGTTATGAGGTTTACGCGTAGATACTCCGACTATAGGTACTGTAGCGTCGTCATGCTGCGCCGCTCGTCGGCTCGTAGCAATCGCTACGGCTGCACACCTGGTGATCTTCGCTGTGACTTTTTCGGCGGTGGCTTTCCGGCAAGCAGAATGGCGTCAAGCTTCGATCGTCGTCTGCGCGCGCTACCGCCCTAAGCTAGGCCGCGTACTTGCTGGCGCTGAGGGAGGCCCATAGCGCCTCCGGTCCGGCCTTGGCGTAGGCCGCGCCGATCTTGTCGCCCCAGAAGGTCTCGCTACCGTAGTCGCGACGCCACACCCAGAGCCTTCGCGTGTAGTGATGCAGGATGTGCTCGTGGGTGAAGCCCATGGCGCCCATCGACTGGTGCGAGATGCCGGCGATTCGTTGGGCGAAATCCGACGCTTGGCTCTTGGCGGCGGCAATGGAGAATCGACCCCCGTCGACCAGGCCACCTTCGTCGGCATCGCGTGCGGCCGCTTCGGCCGAGGCGATGGTAGCCGCCACGTAGCTCGCAAGCTCGGCCAGCATGTGCTGGATCGCCTGGAAGGTCGAGATCGGCCGGCCGAACTGCACGCGCTGCTTGGAGTATTCGACGGCGGTGGCCAGGACCTTGTCGGCAGCGCCAGCCATCTGCATGGCGCGCATCACCGCCGCCAGCTCGAAGGCGCGATCGGCGCTGACCGGCGAAGCGCCGCTGAACTCAGCCGCGGCGTTGTCGAAGGTCACCGTGCCGTACGGTTCGCCGGCATGGCTCGGCTGGCCGTCGACCTTGGCGCTGGCTGCGGAGACGACGGCCAGCGTGTTGCCGACGACGGTGACGAAGCGCTCGGCCACAGAGGCGAAGGGCACGCGGTCGATCTTGCCGTTCAGTCTTCCGCCGCTCACCGTTAGGTTGCCCAAGGCCAGTGTTGCGGGACCGGGCTTGGGCTCGCTGCCGGCCGCGGCGATCAACAGATTGCCAAGCGCGGTCTCGGCGAGCGGCACCGGCACGGCATGCGAGCCCGCGAGTCGCAACAGCGCCAGCATGTCGGCCAGAGTGCCGCCAACGCCGTTCTTGTCCTCGGGCACCGCGATCAGCGGCAGACCCATCTCCTCGATCTCCTTCCAGAGATCGGCGGGCCACACGCCCTTCTCCACTTCGTTGACGACGGCGCGGCCGCAGCGCTCGGTGAAGAAGCGGTCGGCGGTCTCGAGCAGCATGTCGCGGGTTTCGCGGTCCATCGTGCGTCTCCTTCAGCGCAGGCCGAGACCGCGCGCGACGATGCCGCGCAGAACCTGGGTCGTGCCGCCCTGGATGGTGTAGCTGGGCGCCATCATGGTGGCGTACTGGGCCACATCGAGGAAATCGGCGAGATCCTCTTCGGTCGTGGCGTCGGATTCGGCGATCGCCCGGGCGATCTCCGGCAGGTCCTGCTGGTAGATGGTGCCGAGGTCCTTCACCAGCGCCGCCTCGATGGCGGGCGACTTGCCGCCCTGCATCATGCCGGCGACGGCGACCGACATCTGGCGCAGCGTCCACAGCCGCGCGACCAGGCGGCCGAGGATCGACGAGGCGCGCTTGGCCGGCTGCCGGCCCAGCACGCGCACCAGCTCACGCAGGATGTAGAAGTTCTGCATGAAGCGCTCGGGCCCGGAGCGCTCGAAGGCGAGCTCGCTCGTCACCTGCAGCCAGCCGTCGCCTTCGTTGCCGATGAGGCAGCTCTCTGGGATGAAGGCGTCGGTGAAGGTCACCTCGTTCCAGTCGTGGCGACCGGCGAGGTTGATGATCGGCCGGATGGTGACGCCGGGCGTCTTGAGATCGACCAGGAGCTGGCTCAGCCCCTTGTGGCGGTCGCCATGCTGGCCCGAGGTGCGCACCAGGGCGATGCAGTAGTTGTTGCGATGGGCGCCCGAGGTCCAGACCTTGGTGCCGTTGACGCGGAAGCCGCCCGGCACCGCCTCGGCGCGCGTGCGCACTGAGGCGAGGTCGGAGCCCGAATCGGGCTCGCTCATGCCGATGGAGAAGTAGCACTCGCCCTTGGTGATGCGCGGCAGGATGGCCTGGCGCTGCTCTTCATTGCCGAAGCGGAGCAGCAGCGGCCCGGACTGGCGGTCTGCTACCCAGTGTGCGCCGGCCGGCGCGCTGTTACCCAAAAGCTCCTCGGTGATGACATAGCGGTCCAGGAAGCTGCGCTCGCTGCCGCCGTATTGCTTGGGCCAGGTGATGCCGATCCAGCCCTTCTTGCCCAGCGCCTTGCTGAACTCCGGCGAGAAGGTGTTCCAGCTGGCGAAGCGATCCTCCGACTTCACCTTTGGCAGCGTCTCCTTGAGGAAGCTGCGGACCTCGGCGCGCAGCGCCTCGGCCTCGGCGGGCAGATGGAACGGCGGGAATTCGAGCTTGGGAATGGACATCGTCATCTCGATGGTTGGATGCTTCCTCTCTGTCGGCTAATCCTAGAGCAGGCAACCGGGGAGTTTCGAGGGACGAATGCCGCGACGGCCGCGACTGCCGCCACTCCTGGCGGAATTCGACGATGAGGAACGCGAGGCCGTGCTGGCCGCCAACCGCGCCTTTTACCGCGCTTTCGCCGAGCGCGACGTCGCCGGCATGGACCAGATCTGGGCGCAGACCGGCGCCATGGTCTGCCTGCATCCCGGCCAGGCACCGCTGCACGGCCGAGCCGAGATCATGGCGAGCTGGCGCGGCATCCTGCGCCATCCCGAATCGCCCAAGGTGCGCTGTGTTGGCGAATCGGTGATCGGCCGGCCGGGGCTGGCCATCGTCGTCTGCCGCGAGATCCTGCCCGAGGGCCAGCTCATGGCGACAAACACCTTCGCCCGCCAGAGCGACGGCTGGCGCATGATCGGCCATCACTCCGGCCCCGTGCCGCCGATCGAGACGGGGCAGACGGCGGCGACGGCATCTACCGCCGCTCCACGCGACCGCCGCAAGCTGCACTAGGGAAGAAACACGACCGAAGGCTCGACCTCGATCAGAAACCGCTCGTCAGCGAGGCTCGTCACGCCGATCCAGGTCGAGCATGGCGGATTGTCGCCAAACTTCGCCCTGAGGGCGGCGCTGATCGCCTTGCCCTCAGCCATGTGGCTTTGCTTGATATAGAGGCTGAGCGCGCCGACCTGATCGAGCGAAGCGCCGACCGACGCCAGCGCCACCGCGAGATTGTCGAGGCTGTGCTCGAGCTGACGGCCGATATCGCCCGGCCCGACGATGTTCTGGTCGACATCCCAGGCGACCTGACCGGATACGTGGACGGCGCGGCCGAGCGGCGTCGACACCACAGCCACCTGCGCAAAGCCGTAGTGCCGGCTGTCGAATAACCCGGGGGGAACGACCAGGGATCGGCTTTTCATCGCGGCACTGGCCCATCGACGCGCAGCATCGACCGAATCCTGTCGTAGGGGATTTCGACGGTGTACGGACCGCCTTCATACTGATTGAACGAAAGTTCCAGGCGATCCTCGAGGAAGACGTAGCGATTCGGCTGCTTCAGGATGTCGGCGAGGTTGGGGGTGTTGATGTCGGCGCTCGCGATGCGCGTCAACTCCCGGAGCCAGTTGGAATTCGGCAGGAACACGCCGTCTGGCCCGACCGCCTTGCCGGTGCGCAGATCGACCAGCATGCCGCTGACGCCAACGATGCCGTGTGCGCCGCCTTCGTAGGCGTTGTAGCTGATCTTGACGGAAACGGCGTTGGGGCCCGGCTTGTAGAGGGTAAAAGCCTGCTCATAGCGCCAGGCAGGACCGTTGTAGTTGCCGCCGTCATTGTCTGCATCCGGGCCGGGCACGACCCGGTCGGCGGCGTCGCTGGCCGCCGACGCAAGCTGGCGGTTCACGGCAATGAAATCGACCGAGCCGCCGTCGAACTGCGGATAGCTCGCGTCGATGATGTAGGGGATGCCGCGCACCTTGCCGGCTTTCACCAACGCCTGTTCGCTGATGAAGGGATAGGCGCTCTCGCCCAGCCATTCGAGCTGCGCGGTGCGATCCCGGTCCCGTGATTCCAGGCACTCCTCCGTCTCCGCCGGCTCGACGACGCAGGCCGCAGCCCTGTTGGCGAGCCAGCGAATCTGGTCGGCCAGCAGATGCTCCCTCGCCGCGCCGGTGAGCTTGCCAGCGAGCGCGGCATAGGCTGCGGCCATCTTGCGATCGATGGCGGCAAGCTCGGGCTTGGCGCAGATCGCGCGCTCGATCGGCGTCGCCGCCTTGGCGCAATCCAGGCGCGATGGCCCCTGCGCCAGCGCCGTGGCGGCCAGTCCGAAGAGAAATACGCCGGCGAGAGCGCAACGGTTAACGGGCAATCGGTCCATCGGGGCGCAGGAGCGGCTTCAGCCTGTCGTAGGCGATTTCGACATCGTACGGACCCGACGAATAGGGTCCGACATCGTAAGCATTGAAGATGACGTCGAGTCCGTCGGCGGTCCAGCAATAGCGGCCGGCGTCGCTCAACAGCTTGGCAAGCTTGGCGGGCTCGAGCGCCTCGTCGAAGCCGGGCTTGTCGACGAACTGCTTCTTGAGGTCGGCGCTGACGAGCTGGCTCATCGCTCGCAGCCACTGCTCTCCCGGCGCAAACACACCTTGTGGCCCGACCGCCTTTCCCGTGCGCAGGTCGACCAGAGTGCAGTGCGTGGCGCCGTAACCGTGGGCGCCGCCGCTGTAACCCCAAAATGTCATAGCTACTGTTGCGGTATTCCTGCCGGGTGCCCTCTTAACCCCGAAGCTCTGGCTGTAGGTCCATTCTTGCTTACGCTCGGGTCCGGCATCGGCGTTGGGTGTGGCATTGCTGGCGGCCTTCTTTGCCTCATCTGAAAATCGCGCATTGAGGGCGGAGAAGTCGGCAGTCGTGCCGTCGAAGCGCGGGTAGCTGATGTCGTAGGACCAGGCGATCGCGCCCAACTTACCAGCCTTTATCAGCGAGTGTTCGCTGATGAAGGGATAGCTCCCGTCTCCGTAGGCGCGGAGCGTGGCTATGCGCAGCGCGTAACGGCTCTTCAGGCAGGACACCGGGCCCTGGGGATCGATCTTGCAGCCCTGATTGCGACCGGCGATCCAGCCCGCCTGGTCCTTTACCAGTTCGTCTTTGGCAACGGCATTCAACTTGCCCAGGAGGGCCCCGTAGACCGCAGCCATCTCCCGGTCGGCCTTGGCGAGCTCAGGCTCCTTGCAGATCGTGCGGTCGATGGCGTTGTCGGCCTTGGCACAGTCGAAGCTCGGACCGCTCTGCGCGAACGCCGGAGAGACCACCAGCAACGAGAGGACGGCAGCCACCAGCCTCATGCGCGCCGCCAGGCTTTCAGCCGTCGCACCGCCTCGTCCATCTCGGCGGTCGAGCCCGCGAAGGAGATGCGCAGCGTGCCGGCGCCGCGGGCGCGGTCGAAGTCGACGCCGGGCGTGGTCGCGACGCCCGTCTCGGCGAGCATGCGCTTGCAAAAGTCGCGGCTGTCGTTGGTGAGATGGGCGACGTCACAGTAGAGGTAGAACGCACCCTCGGCCGGGGCGAAACGGTCGAAGCCTGCCTCGGGCAGGCCGGCCAGTAGGAGGTCGCGGTTGCGGCGGTAGCGGCGCACGTGGCCGTCGAGCTCGTCGCGGCACTCGAAGGCGGCGAGCGCCGCGTGCTGGCTGAGGGTGGGCACTGAGATGAAGAAGTTCTGGGCCAGCCGCTCGATCGGCCGCACCAGCTCCTGCGGCACCACCAGCCAACCGACGCGCCAGCCTGTCATTGAAAAGTATTTCGAGAAGCTGTTGACGACGATGGCCTGGTCCGAGACCTCGACCGCCGACACCGTGTCGCCCTCGTAGACGATGCCGTGGTAGATCTCGTCGGAGATCAGTCGCACGCCGTACTCGGCGCACCAGTTCGCCAGAGCCTTCATCTCGGCATGCCCGACCATCGTGCCGGTTGGATTGGACGGGCTCGCCACGATCAGGCCGTCGATGCGTCCCGCCTTCTTCAGCGCCTCGACCGTGGGCTGAAAGAGGTCGGCGGCCGACGTCGGCAGGTCGACCGCCTCGAGATTGAGGGCCGTCAGGATGTTGCGATAGGCGGGATAGCCGGGGGCGGCGAGCGCGACGCGGTCGCCGGCGTCGAAGCTCGCGAGAAAGGCGAGCGGGAAGCCGCCCGACGAGCCGGTCGTCACGATCACGCGCTCGGGCGACACCTCCGTCTTGTAGGCCTCGCGATAGTGCCGCGCGATGCGCTCGCGCAGTGCTGGAATGCCCAGGGCCGCGACATAGCCGATGCGATCGCTGTCGAGGGCGGCGTGGGCCGCGGCAAGCGCCCCCTTGGGCGCCGGCGTGCTGGGCTGACCGACTTCCAGATGGATGACGGTATCGCCCGCCGCTTCCTTCTCGGCAGCAGCCGCCATGACATCCATGACGATGAACGGATCGACCGCACCGCCGCGGCGCGAGAGCTTGCCCGACATGGTTCGTCAGCGGGCAGTCAGCGCCAATCCAGCGCCGGCCGGATCCATGACGGCGCGGCAGCTCGCGCCACTGCCGCGCAGGCCCGAGGGGCAGGCGATGGCGTTGACCCAGCCGCCCTGCCCGCCGCGTGACGCCAAGACATTGGCAAGCGGCTGGTCCCTCTCGATGGTGGCGTACGCCACATAGCCGGTCGCCTGCGCCGCCGTCGCCGCGCCACCGCCGGCGCCGACGAAGGAAAACTCGCCGTTGCCGGGATTGGCGATGATCACCGGACTGACCGAACCGGCTTGCGGCGATGGCGCCCCCAGCAGCACGCCGAAGCCGGGCACGACCGCGCGGGCACCGAAGGTCTGGCCCATCGACAGGGCGCAGGCTGCAGCACCCGCCTTGCCGTCGACGGCAGCGAGGCCGGCAAAGCCGCCGGAATCCGCGGGCGTCGGCCCACTCGGCGCCTGCCCTTTGAAACCAGCCAGTGCCGAGGCACCGGCGGCCGGCGCCGGCGCGACGTAGACCCGGCGTCGCATGCCATAGCTCTCCATCATCGGCGCGCTTGCCTGCGGCACCGCGGCGCGCAATGCCTCGACCGTCAGGCTACCGCCCATCTGCTCTGACATCGTGCGAGCGAGCTGGCCCTGGAAGAAATCAGCGCCACCGCGTTGGCGGATCGCGCCCAGGGTGCCGGCAAGCTCAGGCTGGGTCAGCGTACTGCCTTCGGTCAGCGCACCGCCGCCAAAGGCGCGACCGCCCAGCATCGCGCCGCTGGTCTGCAGGTCGCGCGACAGGGCGCGCGAGACCGGGACGCCGAAACGCGCCAGCCGTTCGGCCGGCGACACGGTCGCCTCCCAGCGCAGCGAGCCATGACGGACATGCATCAGGGTGATGGCGCGCACGCCCGATGGCACGGTGAAGGGCTGGCCGCCGATGGTGCCCGGGGCGGTGATCGGCGGAAAGACGAAGGCTTCGGCGGCCTTGGTCTTGTCGTTGTGGACAATACAGGCACCCGAGGCGCCGAGGCTCGCAGCCGACGGCAGGGTGACAGCCATGGCGAAGTACATGGCGACGGCCGCATCGGCGGCATTTCCGCCGGCCAGCAGGATGTCGCGGCCGACCTCGGCGGCACGGCTTTCGTCGGCGGCGACAGCGGAAAAAGGCGAACTGACGCTGTCGGCGATGACGCGGGATAGACCACCCTTGCCCGGTGACAGGCCGGCCGGATTGGCGGCCTGGGCGGCCGCCTCGCCCTCGCGGTCCGTCTCACTTCTGCCACAAGCTGCCAGCAAAAACAGGCCGGCCAGCGCCACGGCGTGCCGCACCGGGGAGGTGCGCGATTGACGCGGCCGCTTTGCGTTCATAGCCTGCCCAGAGACCGTGCCGCCCGTGTTCAAACGCATCATCACCCTCTTCTCCCTGGCGCTCTTCGCGCTGGCGCCGCTTGGTGCCGCGCGCGCGCAGCAAGGTCAACGACTCAATCTCATCCGCGACGCCGAGATCGAGAACAACATTCGCGCGCTGACCGTGCCGGTCTGGCGGGCGGCCGGGCTCGATCCCAACGCGATCGAGATCATGATCGTCCAGGACAACTCGCTCAACGCTTTCGTGGCCGGTGGCCAGCGCATCTTCATCAACACCGGCCTGATCATGCGGACTGAAACGCCGAACCAGCTGATCGGCGTCATGGCCCATGAAAGCGGCCACATTGCCGGCGGCCATCTCGCACGCATGCAGGAGGAGCTGCGTAACCTCACGACCCTGCAGATCCTCGAGGCGATCCTGGGCGCGGGCGCCATGGCGGGCGGTGCGGTGTCGGGCAGCGGCATGGGCCGCGGCGGCGGCTCGACCGGCGGCGTGGGCGGCGGCCCCAAGGCGCCGGGCTCGCTGATGTCGTTCCTGCACTACACCCAGACGCAGGAAAGCGCCGCCGACCAGGCGGCGATGAGCTACCTGCAGCGCACTGGCCAATCGCCCAAGGGCACGATCGACTTCCTGAAAATCCTGCAGAAGGAAGAGCGCCTGCAGATCAACCGGCGCGATCCCTACCTGACGACCCATCCGCTGACGCCGGAGCGCATCAGCGCCTTCGAGCAGGCGGCGGCGCAGTCGCCCTACGTCAACACGCCGGATACGACGCAGAACCTCAACATGCACCACCGCATGGTGGCCAAGCTGATGGGCTTCGTCACGCCCGAGACCGCATTGGCGCGCTTCGCCGAAGCCGACCGCTCGGTGCCGGCGCGCTATGCCCGCGCCATCGCCTGGTACCGCAAGGGCGCGCTGGGTTCGGCCTTGCTCGGCATCGACGGGCTGATCAAGGAATATCCGAACGATCCCTACTTCCACGAGGTGCGCGGCCAGATGCTGTACGACAACGGCCGCTCTGCCGAGGCGGTGCTCTCGTACCGCAAGGCCGCCCAGCTGCTGCCGAGCTCGGGCCTGATCAAGGTCGACTTCGCCCGCGCCCTGCTTGCCACCAACAATACCGACAACGACCGTGAGGCGGTGCGCAACCTCGAGCTTGCCTCGCAGCAGGAGCCCGGCAGCTTCGACCTGTGGCGCATGATGGCCGAAGGCTATTCCAAGCTGAACAATCCCGGCATGACCTCGCTGGCGCGCGCCGAGATGGCGGCAATACGAGGCAACAAATCCGAGGCGGCGACCCATGCCGACGCCGCCACCCGACAGCTGCAGGCCGGCACGCCGGCCTGGCAGCGCGCCCAGGACCTGAAGGCCTATATCAGCACGCGGCCCCGCCGCTAGTTCCGGAGATCATCATGCGTTGGCTCCTTCTCACTGTCTGCGGCGGCCTGGTGCTCGCCGGCGCCGTCGTCGCCGCCACCGCGACATCGCCGCGCCGTCTCGCCGCCGCGCCGGCCGCCTCGGCCATGCCGCTCACGGCCGACCAGGCCGAGCTCGGCAAGTCGATCCGCGCCTATCTGATGGCCAATCCCGAAGTGCTGGTCGATGCCATGCAGGAGCTCGAGCGCAAGCAGGACAGCCAGCGCGACGCGGTTGCCCAGAAGGGCGTGACCGAGAACCAGGCCGAGCTCTATCGCGATCCCGACAGTCCGGTCGGCGGCAATCCCAACGGCGATGTCGTCATCGTCGAGTTCAACGACTACCAGTGCCCGTACTGCAAGCGCGCCTATCAGGCGGTGAAGTCGGCGGCGGGCGCCGACGGCAAGGTGAAGATCATCTACAAGGACATCCCGATTCTGGGCGAGGCCTCGAAGATCGCGGCCCTCGCCGCCTTGGCCTCGGCCAAGCAGGGCAAGCACCTGCCGCTGCACAACGCGCTGATGGAATTTACCGGCAAGCTCGACCGCGACAAGATCCTCGAGATCGCGGTCGGCGTCGGCATCGACCGCGCCCAGCTCGAGAAGGACATGGAAGATCCCAAGCTGAAGGCGATCATCGACCGCAACATGGCGCTGGCGAGCGCGCTCGGCGTGCGCGGCACGCCGGCCTTCGTGATCGGCAAGCAGTTCGTGCCCGGCGCCGTTGACGCCGCCGCGCTGAAGCAGCTGATCGCCGACGCGCGCAAGGGCCAGGGCTGAGACCGCGGGCGGGGTCCGCGCTTCGCTACTTGAGCAGCGTTGCCTTCAGCCCGAGCACGCTGACCAGATCCGCGCCGGGGTTCAGCAAGTAGTCGAGCCGATCGAAGCCGAGCGGCGGGTCGGGCCTGGCTTCGACGACGAGCGTGCCACCCTGCTCGACGAAGCGCGCTGCGGTGTCGAGGAGCTGGGTCATCGCCTGCGAGATCAGCACGCCTGCCGGCTGATAGAGGCGCACGTCGCGCGCCCATTCTGCGCGCAGTGTCGCCACCGGTTGGCGAGTCATGGTGGCGACGGCGCGCAGACTCCGCTCCAGCAGGCTTTTGTCGGTCAGCACCAGCCGGCCCGCGCCCAACGCTGCCGTCGAATCCTGCAGCAGCAGGATGTCGCCTTCGTCCAGCGCGTTCCAGAAGGTCGCATCGGCATTGACGATGCGCGCCGAAAGCTCGATCTCGCCCAGCCCCGGGCTTGTGAGCGCACAGCGGTCGAGCGTCAGTTCGCCCTTGCCTTGGTCCTCCGTGCCGTAGCAGTCGAAATCGGCCTTCACTTCCTTGATGCCCATCGACTGCATGGCCATGCGCATCGACAGGCCTTCGATGCCACGCAACGGCGGGGCCAGCACGAAGCCTTCGACATGCGTGCGCGTGCGACTGACCTTGTCCCTGACATGGGCTGTCTGAAAGCTCACCTCGCCGAGCGAGATGCCGTAGCGCTTGAACAGGTCGCCGCCAAAACCCGTGGCCTTGGCCGTCTCGATATGGATGCGGCCGGACGGCGCGCCCGGGTACCACTTGTCGGATGACATGGCCGTGATCGTGCGGCTGAAGTCGATCTTGGTCGCCTTGGTCTCGGTGACGCTGAGCTGCGCGGGCTGCCCCTCGGCTGCGGCGATGTCCATCCCGGCGATCGCCAGCTTGGCGACGAGGCCACGAACGTAGTCTTCCAGGACGATCGACGCCAAGCCGACGGCCTCGCCGCTGCCCGGCAGGGTGACGCGGGTATTGCGTTGCTCGAGCCTGCGCACCGTCAGCGCGCCCATGGCGCGAGCGGTGAGCACGGAGAAACGAAACATCCCGTCATAGGCCGCATCGTAGCGCGCGAGATCGAGGCCCTCGATCAAGAGCGCATCCATGCTCCATCGGCCGCCGGTCGCCTTGTCGGCCATAGCCACGTTCTCGAGCTCGACCTTGTCGGCCTGCAGCGGATCGCCCCAACGGAAGCCCGCCAACGGTGTGCGGCCGGCCAGCAGCTCGCCGATCGGCCAGGCCAGTCCCGACGCCTGCCAGCGTCCGACGTTCAGCTCTTCCGCCGCTGTCTTGGACTTCAGGTTCAGCAGCGTGGCGCGCCGGGCGAACAGACCCACACTGACCTCATCGACCTTGGCCGTGCCGTTGCGCTCGATCTCGCTCTTGATGCTGGCCGCGGCGTGCCGCTCGATCACCGGTACGGCGGCGACCGCCGCGCCGGCGAGAACGACGACGGCGACCAACGCAATGACGCTTTTCCTCACGGTTCGGCGTCCGGCTGCTTGGACGGTTGGGCGGCGTCGAAGGCGGGATGCTGCATGCAGGCGGCATGAATACGCTGGATGGTCGGATAGCGCGCCATGTCGACCTTGAAGCGGGCGGCATTGAAGACCTGCGGCGCCAGGCAGAGATCGGCGAAGGTCGGCGTGTCGCCGTGGCTGAAGGCACCGGTCTTTGGGTCCTTGGCGATGGTGGCTTCGTAGGCCTCGAAGCCGGTCTCGATCCAATGGCGCGACCAGGTGAAGGCGCTCTCCTCCGTCTGGCCGAATTTTTCGCGCAGGTATCCCATGACCCGCAGGTTCTGGATGGGATGGACGTCGGCCGACACGATCAGCGACAGCGCGCGCACGCGGGCACGGCCGACCGGATCCTTGGGCAGCAGCGGCGGCTCGGGATGCGTCTCCTCGAGATATTCCAGGATGGCCAGCGACTGGGTCAGCACCTCCCCGGAATCGAGCACCAGCGCCGGCACCAGCTTCTGCGGATTGAGCGCGACATAGTCGGGCGCCGCCTGCTCGCCCTTGCGCAGATGGCGGGAGGCATGCTCGACCTTGATGTCCTTGTAGTTGAGCGCAATGCGCACGCGAAACGCCGCCGACGAGCGAAAATAACCGATGAGCTTCATGACCGCCTCCGCGGTCACCTTAGCACGGCTTACGCCGCCGGCGTGTAGCGCGCGACCTTCTGGTCGATGGCGCCGAAGATCGACTGGCCGGCGCGATCGAACATTTCTATGCGGATGCGATCGCCGAAAGACATGAAGGGCGTCACAGGCTTGCCACTATCGATGGTCTCGCGCACCCGCCGCTCGGCGACGCAGGAGCAGCCGACACCGGCATCGCGGTTAGCGACGGTGCCGGAGCCTACGACCGTACCGGCCTCGAGATGACGCGTCTTGGCGGCATGGGAGATCAGCTGGCCGAAATCGAAAGTGAGATCGGTGGCGGCGTTGGGATGGCCGAACTCCTTGCCGTTCAGCGTCGAAATCAGCGGCAGGTTGAGCTTGCCGCCGTCCCAGGCATCGCCCAGCTCGTCGGGCGTGACGGCCACGGGCGCGAAGGCCGTCGCGGGCTTGCCGTGGAAGAAGCCGAAGCCCTTGGCCAGCTCGGTGACGATGAGATTGCGCAGCGACACGTCGTTCAGGATGGTGACCAGCTTGATGTGCCGGCGCGCAGCCTCGGGCGTGACGCCCATCGGCACGTCGTCGACGATCACGCCGATCTCGCCTTCGAAGTCGATGCCGTGGGCTTCGTCGACAGCCTCGATATCGTCGTTGGGGCCGATGAAGGAATCGGAGCCGCCCTGGTACATCAGCGGGTCGGTCCAGAACGACGGCGGCATTTCCACGCCGCGCGCTTTGCGCACCAGCTCGACGTGCACGACGTAGGCCGAGCCATCGGCCCATTGGTAGGCACGCGGCAGCGGGGCCGCGAGTGCCCTGGTGTCGAGATCGAAGGCGCCGGAGGCGTTGCCGTCGGCGAGCTGCTTGGCGAGGGCGCTGAGCTTGGGTGCGGCCGCGGCCCAGTCATCGAGCGCCTTCTGCAAGGTCGCTGCGACGCTGCTCGCGCGCACGGCCTTTTTGACGGCGCGATCAACCACGATCAGCGTGCCATCGCGGCCGCCTTCCTTCAATGAGCCCAGCTTCATCGCTTCCTCCTGCACCGTCATCCCGAGCGAAGCCGCCCGAAGGGCGGCGTAGTCGAGGGACCTCGTCTTGTCGATGCAAGACAGGTCCCTCCGCTCCGCCTCGCTACGCGAGGCTCCGGTCGGGATGACAGTTTGGTTGCGTCGCTACTCCGCCGCCTGCTTGACGTCGGGCGGCCGCCACGACTTCACGTAGCCCTCGAACTCGACGCCGGCCGGCATGTTGGCGATGTCGATGGCGTCGCGGGTGTCGATCATGACGGCGACCTCGTCGGTCTCGGTCCGGCCGCCGCTCGCCGGCGTCTTGGTCGCCGCGTTGAAGGCCTTGGGATGCGGCCCGTGGGTGAAGCCCGACGGGTGCACCGTCATCATGCCGGGATGGATGTTGTCGCGGCTGAAGAAGCTGCCCTTGTGATAAAAGATGATCTCTTCGAAATCATCGTTGTTGTGGAAGAACGGCAGGCGCAGCGCCTCCGGATCGCTCTCGAACGGCCGCGGCACGAAGGTGCAGACCACGAAACGGCCGGCGACGAAGGTGGTATGCGCCGACGGCGGCAGATGGGCGCGGTGGCTCATTAGCGGCCTTATATCGCGCCAGTTGACGCGCACGACACTGAGATCGCCATGCCAGCCGATCGCATCCAGGGGATTGAACGGGAAGGTCACCGTCGAGAGCTGACCGCGCCGCTTGACCAAGACCTTCCAGGTGCGCTCGTCCTGCTGCCCCTTGAAGGCGTCGTCGATCCTGGGCGTGTCGAGAATCGCCGGATCGAAGATCGCGTGGCGGCCGACCAGGCCCTTCTCCGGCAGGGTAAAGTGATCGTTGGTCGCCTCGATCATCAGCGTCATGGTGGGCTTGGCCGGCGACAGCCGCCACATCGTGCCGCGCGGGATCACGATGTAGTCGCCGTCGCGGTAGTCGAGGTGGCCGTAGTCGCAAAACAGCGCGCCCTCGCCCTCATGGATGAACAGGAGCTGGTCGCCGTCGCTGTTGCGCGCCAGCTCGGTCATCGGCTGCTCGAGCTTCCAGATGCGCACCTGGATGTGCCCGTTGTTCAGCACCGGTTGCGCGGCCCACGGGTTGCCCTTGCCGGCGACCAGCTTGTTGAGGTCGAAGGCACGCGGCCGAATGGCGCCGTCGAACTCGATCCAGTCGGTCGGCTTGTGCCGGTGATGGAACTGCGCCGAGGGGCCGAAGAAGCCCTCCTTGCTGATCTCGCGCTCGTAGGTTCCCTCGGGCAGGCGGACATGAGCCTGGCGCGAGGCGGTGCCCTCGACCTGGCGCAGCGGAATCCAGTTCTTGGTCATGGTTTCCTCCTTATGCCTTCAGCACGCCGCGGCGGATCTGGTCGAGCTCGATGGACTCGAACAGGGCGCGGAAATTGCCCTCGCCGAAGCCCTCGTTGCCGCGGCGCTGGATGATCTCGAAGAAGATCGGGCCGATCACCGTCTGGGTGAAGATCTGCAGCAGCAGCCCGCCGCCCTTGGTCGGCGCGCCGTCGATCAGGATGCGGTCAGTGGCGAGGCGCTTCAGGTCCTCGCCATGGCCCGGCAGCCGGGCATCGACCTGCTCATAGTAGGTGTCGGGCACGGTCTGGAACGGCACGCCCTTGAGTTTCAGCGCCTCGACCGTCTCGTAGATGCCGTCGGTGCCGAGCGCGATGTGCTGGATGCCCTCGCCGTGATAGGCCGAGAGATATTCCTGGATCTGCGACTTGTCGTCGGTGCTCTCGTTGATCGGGATGCGGATCTTGCCGCACGGGCTGGTCATCGCCTTGGACTTGAGACCAGTGAGCTTGCCCTCGATGTCGAAGTAGCGGATCTCGCGGAAATTGAAGAGGCGCTCATAGAATTCCGCCCACTCCGCCATGCGGCCGCGATGCACGTTGTGCGTCAGGTGGTCGATGTAGGTGAGACCAACGCCTTTGGGATGACGCTCGACCCCAGGCAGGTACTCGAAATCGACATCGTAGATCGTGCCGCGCTCGCCATAGCGGTCGACCAGGTAGATCAGCGAATCGCCGATGCCCTTGATGGCCGGGATGTTGAGCTCCATCGGGCCCACCTTGCCCTCGACACCCCAGGCGCCCAGCGACTGCGCCCGCTTGTAGGCGAAGGCAGAATTCTTCACGCGCAGCGCGATGGCGCAGATCGAGGGGCCGTGCACACGAGCGAAGCCCTGGGCGAAACTGTCCTTCTCGGCGTTGACGATGAAGTTCACGTCGCCCTGGCGGTAGAGCGAGACGTCTTTGGAGCGGTGCTTGGCGACCTTCACGAAGCCCATGCTCTCGAACAGCGCGCCAAGGGCAGCCGGATCAGGCGCGGCATACTCGACGAACTCGAAGCCGTCGGTGCCCATGGGATTGACCTCGTCGATCGCAACCGTGGGTTCCATCACGCTGGCCATGTCGACCTCCCGAATTGACCCGGATCCTGAATTAGTTTCAAATGTAACTATTATGCCCAGCCCTTCGCAAGCCCTCGAACTGGAGAATTTTCTCCCCTATCGGCTGTCGATTCTGGCCCAGATCGTGTCGGAATCGTTGCACGACCTGTACGCCGGGCCGTTCGACCTCACGGTCACGCAGTGGCGGGTGATGGCCGCCCTGGGCCGCTTCGCCCCCCTCACCGCCTCCGATGTGGGTCAGCGCATCGTCATGGACAAGGTGGCGGTGAGCCGGGCATTGGCCGGGCTGACGAAGCGCGGCCTGGTCGAGCGGGCGACGGACCGTACCGACCGCCGCCGCGCCTCGCTGCGCCTCAGCGCCCGCGGCCGCGCCATGCACGCCCGCATCGTGCCGATCGCGCTCGGCTACGAGGAGCGCCTCTATCAGGTGCTGACCGCCGAAGAAAGACGCAGCTTCGATGCACTGACGGAGCGGCTGTTTGCCCACGCCGGCAACCTCAGAGAGGCCAACTGAGCCTGCCTTGTGGCTCAGATTCACCATGCTATAAGGCCCGGCACTTCTAAAGGACGGGGAGGCAGCATTTGGCCGCAAAGGCCGCCCGGCGCCCGCCGGCTGGAAAGCCGGTGCTGGTGCTCAACGGGCCCAACCTCAACATGCTGGGCAAGCGGCAGCCCGAGATCTACGGACGCGAGACGCTCGCCGACGTCGAGAAGGCCTGCCGCGCCGAGGCCGACCGCCTGGGGATAAAGGTCGAGTTCTTCCAGAGCAACCACGAGGGCGCGCTGGTCGATCGCATCCAGGCCGGCCGCGAGGCTAATGCCGGTATCGTCATCAATGCCGGCGCCTACACCCACACCTCGGTCGCCCTGCTCGACGCGCTGAACGCTGCCGAGCTGCCGGTGGTGGAAGTGCACCTCAGCAACATCTACAAGCGTGAAAGCTTCCGTCATCACTCCTATATCAGCCCGGCCGCGGTCGGCGTGATCGCCGGGCTCGGCAGCCACGGCTATCTTCTGGCGTTGCAGGCATTGTCCCGCCTGCTGGCGCGCTGACCCCCTACCCGCGGAGCGCTCCTTCATGGCAAAATTCGACATCGATACCGAGTTCGTCCGCAAGCTGGCGCAACTCCTCCAGGAGACAGGTCTCGGCGAGATCGAACTGGCCGATGGCGACAAGCGCATTCGCGTCGCACGCCCGGCCGTCGCCGTGGCCGCCGCGCCGGTTGCCGCCCCGGTCGCTGTCGCCGCATCTGCCGGCGCGGCCGCGCCGGGCGCCGCCGCAAGCGCCAATGGCGACCTCGGCAAGCATCCGGGTGCGGTGAAGTCGCCGATGGTCGGCACCGCCTATCTCGCGCCCGAACCCGGCAAGCCCAACTTCGTCGTGGTCGGCGACAAGGTGACGGCGGGTCAAACGCTGTTGATCATCGAGGCGATGAAGACCTTCAATCCGATCAAGGCGCCCAAGGCCGGCACCGTGACCCAGATCCTGATCGACAACGCCCGGCCGGTGGAGTTCGGCGAGCCGTTGATGATCGTCGAATAGGCACGACGATGTTCGACAAGGTCCTGATCGCCAACCGCGGGGAGATCGCACTTCGCATCCACCGCGCCTGTCGCGAGATGGGCATCCAGACCGTGGCGGTGCACTCGACCGCCGACAGCGACGCCATGCATGTCCGGCTGGCCGACGAATCGGTGTGTATCGGCCCGCCGCCGGCGCGCGACAGCTATCTCAACATTCCGGCAATCCTGTCGGCCGCGACCATCGCCGGCGTCGACGCCATCCATCCGGGCTACGGCTTCCTGTCGGAGAACGCCCGCTTCGCCGAGGCGGTCGAGGCGCACGGCTTCACCTTCATCGGTCCGACACCGCAGCACATCAGCATGATGGGCGACAAGATCGTGGCCAAGCAGACCGCTCAGGAGCTCGGGCTGCCATTGGTGCCGGGCTCACCCGGTCCCGTCGGCTCGGTCGACGAGGTCGTGGCGCTCGGCAAGAAGATCGGCTTTCCCGTGCTGATCAAGGCGGTGGCGGGCGGCGGCGGCCGCGGCATGAAGGTAGTCGAGAACGCCGAAGCGGCGAGCGAGGCCTTTTCGCTCGCCCGCGGCGAGGCCAAGGCCGCGTTCAGCAACGACGCGGTCTACGTCGAGAAGTACCTCGGCCGGCCGCGCCACATCGAGATCCAGGTGCTGGGCGACGGCCTGGGCGCAGGTGTCCACCTGGGTGAACGCGACTGCTCGCTGCAGCGTCGCCACCAGAAGGTGCTCGAGGAGGCCCCCTCGCCCGCGCTCAATGCCGAGCAACGCAAGAAGATCGGCGAACTCGCCGCCACAGCGGTGCGCAAGCTGAAGTACCGCGGCGCCGGCACGATGGAGTTCCTGTATCAGGACGGCGAGTTCTACTTCATCGAGATGAACACCCGCCTGCAGGTCGAGCATCCCATCACCGAGGCCATCACCGGCATCGACCTGGTGCGCGAACAGATCCGCATCGCCGCCGGAGCGCCGCTCGGCATGACCCAGAACGACATCAAGTTCCAGGGCCACGCCATCGAGTGCCGCATCAACGCCGAGAACCCCGAGACCTTCGTCCCGAGCCCCGGCCGCATCGCCGACTACCACCCGCCGGGCGGCCTGGGCGTGCGCGTCGATTCAGGCCTCTACACCGGCTACGTCATCCCGCCATTCTACGATTCAATGGTCGCCAAGCTGATCGTCAACGGCGCCACCCGCAACGAATGCCTGATGCGCCTGCGCCGCTCCCTCGAAGAGTTCGTGATCGGCGGCATCGAGACCACGATTCCACTCCACCGGCGCATCATCGGCGAGCAGGCCTTCATCGATGGCGACTACGATATCCACTGGCTGGAGAAGCTGGTCGGCCTGAAGAAGTAGAGTAAGTTCCGACATGGCGGATCGGCGTCGCACATACGGACTCACCCTGAGGAGGGCGCGAAGCACCCGTCTCGAAGGGTGGGATCGAGCACCGTGTCTGTTGCCCACCCTTCGAGACGCACCGCTTCGCGGTGCTCCTCCGGGTGAGGTCGTCGTCGGCTGAGCATGGAGATCACGCCCGAGCTCCTGCTGCAGGCTTATCGCATCGGCGTCTTTCCCATGGGCGAGCGCCGGGATGATCCAAAACTCTACTGGCTCGATCCGCGACTGCGCGCCGTGCTGCCGCTCGACGGGTTTCACTTGCCACAACGGCTGAAGCGTACGATCCGCGCCGGCCGCTTCGAGGTCTCAGCCGACACCGCGTTCGCCGATACCGTGCGCGCCTGCGCCGAGCCACGGCCCGGCCATCCCGAGAGCTGGATCAACGAGCCGATCGTCGATCTCTATGGCGAGCTGCACCGGCGCGGCCATGCCCATAGCGTCGAGTGCCGGGTCGAGGGCCGACTGGTTGGCGGTCTTTACGGCGTGTCGATCGGTGCCGTGTTTTTCGGCGAGAGCATGTTCAGCCGCGAGCGCGACGCCTCGAAGGTGGCGCTGGTTCATCTCGTGGCGCGGCTGATCAAGGGCGGCTTCCGGCTGCTCGACTGCCAGTTCATGACCGAACATCTCAGGAGCTTCGGCGCCATCGAAATTCCTCGCGAAGAATTCCGCAGCCTGCTGGCCGACGCCATCGACGGCGCGGCGAGCTTTCAGCGCGAGCTGGGCGGCGAGGATCCCTGCGCCATCGTGCAGGACAACACCCGCACATCGTAGACGCCGTGGTCCAGCGCCGACAGCGACGGCGTCGAGGCGAACATCCAGCCGGCGAACAGCTTCTCGGCCGCCTGCCCCGGCTTGTTGTCGACGATGGTGAGATAGGCCACCGACTCAGGGGGAGCTTCCGGCACGTTGACCAGGCAATCGCTGACGGTGATGGCGAGCGTGCCGAACCTCGTCGACTCGCCCACCGGGGCGTAGAAGCGCTGGGTGCGTGCTGTCACCTTGTCGAGACCCTGCAGCTCGGCGACCCGCTTGCCGGGGCCGTCGGGGATCGCCCGCAGGTTGACGTTTGCCGTGCTCGGTGGCTGTGGCGGCGGCGGTGGCGCCGGCCGCGTCTGGGCTGCGGCCGCACTGCTGAAGGCGACCAGGGCCGCCAGGAGGAACGGAAAACGCACGCCTACTTTTTGTGAGAGTGAGGTGCCTTGAGCCCGTCGATCAGCTCGTGCAGGGCGGCTTTGATCTGGTCGGCGTCGCATCCCATCAGGACTCCGTCCTCGAGCGCGTCGGCGCAGAGGGTTTCGATTTCCTGGATGTTCTGGTTCAGCACTTTGATCTTTTCGAGGCAGGACACCGGCTTGCCGTCCGGCTGACGCCAGGTCGGCGTGTCCTTGGAAGTGCGTGCGCTCATCACTTGGATCCCGAGCTCGTGCCACCGAACATGAACTTGGCGATCAATTCCGACAATGGAATGGCGCCTTGGGTCATCTGGATCTCGCCGCCTGGCGGCAGCATCTTGGGGTCGCCGCCGGGCTCCAGCACCACGACCATGCCGCCGAGCAGCGATTCACTCACGATCTTGGCGTGGGTGTCTGCCGGCAGGCTGACATTGGACGACACGAGCATGCGCACGACGGCCTGGTAGGTCTTGCGATCGAGGTCGAAGCCGGTGACCGTCCCGACCTTGACGCCGCTCAGCGTCACGTCGGCGCCGCGCTTCAGCCCGTCGATGCGGTCGAAGCGGGCGATGATCTCGTAGCCCGCCGGACCGCTGCGGTCCGACTTGGCGAAGGCATAGAAGACGAACACACCGGCCACCACCAGGACCAGCGCGCCTACGATCGTCTCGACGATATTGCGGCCCACAGCAGTCCCCTAGCCCGGCCGCCACGCCTCATAGGGCGGCTTGGGCTTCTCGCCAGTGGAAAGCGTGTGGCCCGGCGGACGATAGGCGAAGTCGGTACCGGTGAGGTTGGGCACATGCTCCTTCTGCCACGCCTTGCGCGGCAGGCCGCCGGCCGGAGGCAGCGCATCGGTCGTGTAGTGCAGCCAGCCATGCCAGTCCGGCGGAACGCGCGAGGCTTCGGCGACACCGTTGTACATCACCCAGCGCTTGCGTCGCCGACCGGCGATGATGCGCTTGTCCTGAAAGTAGCGATTGCCTTCGGCGTCGGTGCCGACGAGCTCGCCGCGCATCTTCGTGAAGAGCCAGGTGCCGATCGTCATTGATGAAACCACGTTGCGAGAGTGACCGCGCCGCTTGTACGCGCGCGCCTGAAAACGCGCAACGCGACGCGATCACGTGGGCCATTCACATCGCTTGCCGACATGCGATTCACCCGTTTTCGACACCTGTTGCGCACTTGCATCATCTAGTACCACCCTTACACAGGTCTACAAAATGTAGTTGCGCACACAAGATTTTGTAATTTAGTATCTCTCTGTGTCCATATGTGCGTGCTCGTCAGTGACAGAGCACACCCCGACTGGGTCATCGAACGAACGGGAACTGGGCACGGGGGATCGTCGATGCGCTTTGAGCGCCGGTATACGCAAGCAGGAAAATCGCCATTCGAAGGGATGGCGTTTCGTGCTGGCGATTCCGAAATACGCAATCCCGACGGTTCGGTCGTCTTCAGCATGAAGGGCATCGATGTGCCGGCCGAGTGGTCGCAGGTCGCCGCCGACGTGCTGGCCCAGAAGTATTTCCGTCGCGCCGGCGTGCCCGCCCGCCTCGCCAAGGTTGCCGAGCACGACGTGCCGCAGTGGCTGTGGCGCTCCATACCCGATGAAACGGCGCTCGCCGATCTCCCGCAAGCCGAGCGCTTCGGCAGCGAGACCAGCGCCCGCCAGGTGTTCGAACGCATGGCCGGCGCCTGGACCTACTGGGGCTGGAAGGGCGGCTACTTCGACAGCGAAGACGACGCGCGCGCCTTCTTCGACGAGCATTGCTTCATGCTGGCGGGGCAGATCTGCGCGCCCAACTCGCCGCAATGGTTCAACACGGGCCTGCACTGGGCCTATGGCATCGACGGTCCGGGCCAGGGCCATTGGTTCGTCGACCATGGCGACGGCGAGGCCCATCCCTCCTCCTCCGCCTACGAGCGGCCGCAGCCGCACGCCTGCTTCATCCAGAGCGTCGACGACGATCTGGTGGGCGAAGGCGGCATCATGGACCTCTGGGTGCGCGAGGCGCGCCTCTTCAAGTACGGCTCGGGCACCGGCTCCAACTTCTCCCGCCTGCGCGGCGAGGGCGAGCGGCTGTCGGGCGGCGGCAAGTCGTCCGGCCTGATGTCCTTCCTCAAGATCGGTGACCGGGCGGCGGGCGCCATCAAGTCGGGCGGCACGACGCGACGGGCGGCCAAGATGGTGTCGGTCGACATCGACCATCCCGACATCGAGCAGTTCATCGCCTGGAAGATGCTCGAGGAGCAGAAGGTCGCCGCCCTGGTCGCCGGCTCGCGGCTCGCCAACCGGCACCTCAACGCGGTGATGCAGGCCTGCCTCGACGGCGACGGAGAGGCCGCGTTCGATCCGCGCAAGAACCAGACTTTGCGCCGCGCCATCGTTACCGCCCGGCAGGCGGCGCTGCCCGAGAACTATATCCAGCGGGTCATTCAGTTTGCCCGTCAGGGCTACCGCCATATCGAGTTCCCGACCTTCGATACCGACTGGGAGTCGGAGGCCTACCTCAGCGTCTCGGGCCAGAACGCCAACAATTCGGTCCGGGTCAGCGATGCCTTCCTGAAAGCCGTCGAGCAGGACCGGGAATGGGCGCTGATCGAGCGCACGACTGGCAAGACCGCCAAGACCGTCGGCGCCCGCGCGCTGTGGGACAGCGTCGCCGAGGCCGCCTGGCACTCCGCCGATCCTGGCGTGCAGTACGACACGACCATCAACGACTGGCACACCTGCCCGCAGTCGGGACGCATCAACGCCTCGAACCCGTGCTCGGAGTACATGTTCCTCGACGACACGGCGTGCAATCTGGCCTCGCTGAACCTGATGCGGTTCCGCCAGGCCGACGGCACGATCGACGTCGCGGCCTTCGAGCATGCCACGCGCCTGTGGACAGTCGTGCTCGAGATCTCGGTGATGATGGCGCAGTACCCCTCGCGCACGATCGCCGAGCTCTCCTATCGCTATCGCACCCTCGGCCTGGGCTACGCCAACCTCGGCGCCCTCCTGATGTCGTCGGGCCTGGGCTACGACAGCGCCAGGGGCCGCGCCATAGCCGGCGCGCTGACGGCGCTCATGACCGGCACCGCCTACGCTACCTCGGCCGAGATGGCGGGCTGGATGGGCGCCTTCCCCGGCTACGCCGACAATCGCGACGCCATGCTGCGGGTCATCCGCAACCATCGTCGCGCCGCCCACAGCGAGACGGCCGGCTACGAAGGCCTGTCGATCCGCCCGCAGCCGCTCGACGCCGCCAACTGCCCCGACGCCCCCCTTGTCGAGGCGGCAAAAGCAGCCTGGAACAAGGCTTTAGCGCTGGGCGAGCAGCACGGCTTCCGCAACGCCCAGGTCTCGGTCATCGCCCCTACCGGCACGATCGGCCTGGTGATGGATTGCGACACGACCGGCATCGAGCCCGACTTCGCGCTGGTGAAGTTCAAGAAGCTGGCGGGCGGCGGCTACTTCAAGATCATCAATCGCACCGTCCCCCTGGCGCTCGGGACGCTGGGCTACGACGCGCCGACCATCGAGCGCATCGTCGGCCACGCCGTCGGCCATGGCACGCTCGCCGGAGCGCCGGCGATCAACCACGACACGCTGGCGGCCCGCGGTTTCGACCGCGCCACGATCGAACGTGTGGAAAAGTCGATCACGACCTCCTTCGATATCCGCTTCGCCTTCTCGCGCTACACGTTGGGTGACGCTTTCTGCCACGACGTGCTCGGTCTCGACGACGAGACGCTCGCCGATCCCAAGCTCGACGTGCTGATGCGCATCGGATTTTCCAAGAGCGATATCGCCGCTGCGAACGTTCACGCGTGCGGAACGATGAGCATCGAAGGCGCGCGTGACCTGAAGAGCGATCATCTCGCGGTGTTCGATTGTGCGAATCCCTGTGGACGAGATGGCACTCGCTACTTGTCTGCAGAGAGTCACATACGCATGATGGCTGCAGCCCAGCCGTTCGTATCGGGCGCAATCTCCAAGACCATCAACATGCCAAACGCAGCTACGGTCGAGGATTGCCGCAAGGCTTATGAGATGTCGTGGAAGCTCGGCCTGAAAGCCAACGCTCTCTATCGCGACGGTTCGAAACTCTCGCAACCGCTGTCGGCCATGGCATTGGGTGAAGACCTTGCCGCCAATGACGACCTCGCCGAGATGACGCCGGCTCAGCGCGCACCGATCATCGCCGAGCGCATCGTCGAACGGATCGTCGAGCGCGAGGTCCGCGCCGGCCGGGAGAGCATGCCGTCGCGCCGCAAGGGCTATACCCAGAAGGCGATCGTCGGCGGCCACAAGGTCTACCTGCGCACCGGCGAGTACGAGGACGGCCGGGTCGGCGAAATCTTCATCGACATGCACAAGGAAGGTGCGGCCTTCCGCAGCGTGATGAACAACTTCGCCATCGCGATCTCGATCGGCCTGCAGTACGGCGTGCCGCTGGAAGAATTCGTCGAAGCCTACACCTTCACGCGCTTCGAGCCGTCGGGCATGGTCGAGGGCAACGACGCCATCAAGATGTCGACCTCGGTACTGGACTACATCTTCCGCGAGCTCGCGATCTCCTACCTGGGTCGCTCCGACCTTGCCCATGTCGAGCAGTCCGACCTGCGGCCCGACAGCGTCGGCCGCGGCCAGATCGAAGGGCTGCCCTCGCCGGGCACCGATGCGGCCGAGGCGGCCGCCGTTGAAGTCAAGCGCATCGCCAGCGTCGGCTACGTGCGCAGCAACCTTTATGTCCTGAACGGCCGGACGGCCGGCAACACTGCGATCGCCGAGCAGGCGATCCATGCCGGTCCCCAGCCCACCGAACTGCACGACGGTTCAACCGTCGCTTTGGCGCCAAACGCCACGGCGGCCGTCGTCAGCGTCGCGCTCGGAGAGGCATCCTCCTCCGCCCTTGGTTTCGCCCTCGAGGCGAAGCTCAAGGGCTTCGAAGGGGATGCCTGTCCGGAATGCGGCAACTTCACCATGGTCCGCAACGGGACGTGCCTCAAATGCACGACCTGCGGCGGCACCACTGGATGCAGTTGAGCATGCGTGACGAAGCGTACCCGCGTACCCCGGGGTTCCCACGGTTGGGTGCCTCAAAGCTAACCATAGGAGACAGTTATGGCTGCTAAGAAGAAGGCTGCGAAGAAGAAGGCTGCTAAGAAGAAGAAGCAGTAAAAAGGAAAGGGCGTAGGCCAAAGCCTCGAGCTTTGGCCCCTCTAACCGAACGCCTTTCGGCTTCCGCGTGGGTGCCCTCATGGCCCCACCGGAAGCCACCTTCTAACGACAAGTCTTTAAGCTAATAAGACGTCCCGCCTTTGGGGGCGGAAAGGCGTAACTGTACGGGTCCGGCGACTTCGGTCTGCCGGACTTCTTTTATGTGCGATGCTGGTCCCATGGATCTGACGCCGAACGACAGCGCCGTCGCATCGGAAATAGCGGAGGCATTCCTGCGAGAGCGGGTCCGATCCGTCCGTCCGATCGGCCAAGGCAGCAACAACAAGAACTTGCTGGTCGAGACGGCCAACGGTCGCGCCGTCGTCAAGCTCAGTCACGAGCACAGACGGCACCGGGCCCTGCAGGACTACCAAAAAGAAAATTGGTGCATCGAGCAATCCTCGGCGCTCGGCGTACCGGGGCCGTCGGTCTTGGCGGTAGGCCAAGTCGATGGCAACGCCTTCATGATCGAGACCTTTGTCGAAGGCATCAACGGCAAGCAGGTCAAGGGAGACCGGAGCGCGATCTGGCGGAAGCTGGGCGAGTACGCAAGGCTCACGCACTCCATCAAGGTCACGGGGTGGGGCGAAGACTTCTTCGACGACAGACCAGGCGGTCAACAGGCGTCCTGGCTGAGGTATCTGACCTACAACATTGAAAGTCTCACTGCCGGCGACCCGCTGATCGACCTTGGCGTCTTGGACCGCGAACAATTGCCGGCGGCTCGCCGTCTCCTTGAAGAACTGCGCGACAAGGCGTTCCAGTTCGGCGTGAACCACGGCGACCTCGCGCTCTGGAACACGCTTGTTGAGTCCTCCGGAAAAATCAACCTGCTCGACTGGGGTTCCGCGGAGGCCCACATCGTCCCTCACTTCGACCTGCTCTATGTCTTCCGACAACACCTGAGAGACGGAACGCCGACCGTCGAAGAGATGGCTGCATTCCGACAGGGCTATGGCCTGTCGGACGAAGAGCACGAAAGGCTGAAGCTGGAGCTCGATCGTCTCTTTCTGTTGATCCGCTTCGACAAGCTCCGATGGGCCATCGAGAGGAAGCCTTCGAGGATGGAGGAGTACGTTGAGCGTGCAAAGACCGCTCTGAGGTTCAACCTCGGGGACAAATAGAGAAATTCCCTGCTTAAGGCGCCCTTGTCCCTGAGCCCTTTCCGCTCTACATAGCGGAACATGGATACTGACCAGTCAGTCAATATCTCGTCAGAGACCAACGAATTGACGTCACGGACCCGCCGGCCGGACGATCGCGCCTCGGAGATTGCCCGCGCGGCACTGGAACTGTTCGTCACCAAGGGCTTCGCCGCCACCAAGCTGGAAGACGTGGCCAAGGCGGCAGGTGTCAGCAAGGGCCTCCCCTACCTCTACTTCAAGAACAAGGAAGAGCTCTTCAAGGCCGTGATCGTCGAAGGCATCGGCGAGCCGCTGGTGCGCGCCAACGAGCTGGTCGACTCCTTCGAAGGCACGACCGAGGAACTGCTGCGCGTCCTGGTCGCCAAGTTCCGCGAGTTCGCCGAGAGCCCGGTGGGCGGCGTCATCAAGCTGATCCTGGCCGAGGCCGGCAACTTCCCCGACGTGGCCCGCTTCTACTGCTCCAATTTCGATCTGCGCGGCCGCGCCCTGTTCGCGAAGATGCTGCGCCGAGGCGTCGAGCGCGGCGAGTTCGGGCCGATCCACGACATCGACATGACCGCGATCATCTTCGCCCAACCGCTGGCCATGCACGCCGTGTGGCTGCGCTCGATCGCACCCTACGACCAGACCCAGCCGGTCGACAGCGACCGCTTCTACGACGCCTACATCGAGTTCGTCCTGAAAGGACTGCGGCCATGACCGCCAAGCGCAAGTTGCTGCTCGTTTGCATCGCCGCCGCCGTCGTGCTGGCCGGCGGCGCCTTCGCCTGGAAGAGCAAGGGTTCCGGCAACGCTGCCGCCGTCGTCACGTCGACCAAGCCCGGCGAGCGGCCGATCGAGCTGATCGCGGCCGAGCTGCACACCATCAAGCCGCGTGGCCTGGTCGACGTCGTGCGCTTCACAGGCACCACCCAGCCGGTCGACCAGACGATCGTGAAAGCGCGCGTCCCCGGACGCCTGGCCGAAGTGCTGGTGCGCGAGGGCGACCGCGTCACCAAGGGCCAGCTGCTGGCCCGCTTCGAGACCAACGAGCTGCAATCCAGGGTCAACGAGCGGCAATCCGCACTCGACGCCGCCCGCGCCGACGCCCGCTGGACCGCTCGCGACCTCGGCGACAAGGAGACGCTCGCCAAGCGCAGCATTGTCTCGCAGTCGGCGCTCGATGCCGCCCGCTCGTCCGCCGAGAACAAGGCTTCGATGGTGTCGGTCTCCGAGGCCCAGCTCGAGATCGCCCAAAGAAACCTCAGCGACGCCGAGGTGAAGGCGCCGTTCGACGGCGTGGTCGGCGAGCGCATCGCCAACCAGGGCGAGTCGCTCCCCATCGACGGCAAGATCCTGGCCCTGCTCGACACCAGCCACGTCGAGGTCGCGGCGCAGATGCCGGCGGCCGATGTCGTGCGGCTGAAAGTCGACCAGCCGGTGACGGTGACCCTGGAAGGCTTCGGCGACCGTGAGTTCCAGGGGCGCATCACCCGCATCAGCCCGACGGCGCAGCCGGGCTCTCGCTCGATCCCGGTCTACGTCGAGATCACCGACCGCCACGACGCCCTGCGCGGCGGCCTGTTCGCCATGGGCTCCGTCGTCGTCGCCGAAAAAGGCCATGCGCTCGCCGTGCCCACCTCCGCTATTCGCAAGGACGACCAGGGCGACTATGTGCTGGCCGTCGAGAACGGCGTACTGGTCAAAAAGCCGGTCGGCGCGGTGCGTACCTGGTCGCGCGGCGAACTGGTCGAGGTGAAGGGCCTGGAATCGGGCATGACCATCGTCTCGGCTCCCCTGCCCGGCCTGAAAGCCGGCCAGGCGGTCAAGGTTCTGGAGGCCCGGTAGTTCGGGGAATCACGAATGTCGGATACGCGCCCCCTGTCATCCCGAGCGCAGCGAGGGACCTTTCCTGTGGCCTCAAAGGCCCCTTGCTGCGCTCGGGGTGACAGCCGTGGCGAAGGGCACTGGCGCCCATGAAGCTCACCCAGATCGCCGTCGACAATCCGGTCTTCGCCACCATGATGATGGTGGCGCTGCTGGTCGGCGGCCTGTTCTCCTATCGCCAGCTCGGCATCGACCAGTTCCCCAACGTCGACTTCCCGGTGGTCGTCGTCACCACCAATTATCCCGGCGCCTCGCCCGAGACGGTCGAGACCGAGATCAGCCGCAAGATCGAGGAATCAGTCAACGCCATCGCCGGCATCAAGACGCTGACCTCGCGCTCGCTGGAAGGCCAGTCGATCGTCATCGCCGAGTTCGAGCTTGCCGTTCCGTCCGCCAGCGCCATCCAGGACGTGCGCGAGAAGGTCCAGCAGGTCCGGGCCCAGTTCAAGCCCGAGGTCAAGGAGCCGTTGATCCAGCGCTTCAACCCCGACGACCAGCCGATCGTCTCGATCGCGGTGCGCTCGGACATCCGCTCGGTGCGCGATCTCACGACCCTGGCCGACCAGGTGATCGTCAAGCGACTGCAGACCGTGCGCGACGTCGGCCGCGTCACGATCGTGGGCGGCCTCAAGCGGCAGATCAACATCGAGCTCGATCCCGGCCGCATGCATTCGCTGCGCGTCGGCGTCAACGACATCATGCGGGCGATCCGCGACGAGAACCAGAACTTCCCGGCCGGCAACGTCCAGCGTGGCAACGACGACCGGGTGATCGAGGTCACCGGCCGCGTTGCCGAGCCGGGCAGCTTCGCCGACCTGATCGTGGCCCGCCGCGGCCTCGCCCCGGTCTATCTGCGCCAAGTCGCCACCGTGGTCGACGGCCAGCAGGAGCTCGAGAACATCGCCGCCCTCAACGGCGAGCGCGCGGTCGCCCTCGACGTCGTCAAGACGCAGGGCGCCAACACCATAGCGGTGGCGCAGGGCGTGCGTCGGGCCGTCGCCGACCTGCAGAAGACCCTGCCGCCCGACGTCAAGCTCGAGATCGTGCGCGACAGTTCGCGCGGCATCCAGAACTCGGTCGACAACGTGCAGCGCACCATGATCGAGGGTGGCCTACTCACCATTGCCATCGTCTTCTTGTTCCTGCATTCCTGGCGCAGCACGGTGATCACCGGCTTGGCGCTGCCGATCTCAGTGTTCGGTGCCTTCATGGTGATGGCGGCCTTCGGCTTCACGCTGAACGTGCTCACCCTGATGGCGCTATCGCTTGCCATCGGCATCCTGATCGACGACGCGATCGTAGTGCGCGAGAACATCATGCGCCACATCGGCTTCGGCAAGTCGCACCGCCAGGCCGCCATCGACGGCACCAACGAGATCGGATTGGCGGTGCTCGCCACCACCTTCTGCATCGTCGCGGTGTTCCTGCCGGTCGCCTTCATGGGCGGCATCATCGGCCGCTTCTTCTTCCAGTTCGGCCTCATGGTTTCGGCCGCCGTGCTGATCTCGCTGTTCGTGTCCTTCACGCTCGACCCGATGCTGTCGTCGGTCTGGTACGACCCGCAGGCCCACGGCACCGGCCGCTTCGCCCGCATCGTCAACGGCGCGCAGGAGCACGCCAACCGCGCCTATCGCGCCATCCTGGGCTGGGCGCTGCGTTGGCCCAAGCTCACACTCCTGATCGCCCTGGTGTCATTCCTCGGCAGCTTCGGCCTGACCAAGTACATTGGCTTCGAGTTCGTGCCCGTGGCCGACTTGGGCGAGCAGGTCGTGTCGATCGAGACGCCGGTCGGCTCGTCGCTGGAATACACCGAGGCCAAGCTGCGCCAGGTCGACGCGGCGGTGCACGAGTTCCCCGAAGTCGACTACACCTACGGCACGATCAACACCGGCTATGCCCTGGGCAAGAACCAGGCGAGCCTGTACCTGCGCCTGAAGCCGCTGCAGCAGCGCAAGCGCTCGCCCAACGAGCTCGCCCAGCCATTGCGCGACCGGCTGGCCGGCATTCCGGGCATCCTGACCTCGATCAACGTACCGGGCGGCCCAGGCGGCGGCGTGCAGAGGCAGATCCAGCTCTCGCTGCAGGGCCCCGACATCAACGAGCTCGACAAGATCTCGCAGGACGTGATGGCCCGCGCCCGGGCGATCCCCGGCCTCGTCGACCTCGACCGCAACCTCAAGGCTGCCAAGCCGGTCCTGTCGATACGGCTGCGCCGCGACGCCGCCTCCGACCTCGGGCTGGGCTCGGCGTCAGTGGCGCAGTCGCTCAGGCCCCTGTTCGCCGGCGACGAGACCAGCCTGTGGCGCGCGCCCGACGGTGAGAACTACACCGTCATGGTGCGCCTGCCGGTCGACGACCGTAGCGGCGTGGCCGACGTGCAGCGCATCTGGTTCACCGCCGGTACCGAACCCAACGGCCTGCCGCGCATGGTGCACATCGCCCAGATCGCCGACGTCATCAATGACGTCGGCGCCTCGCAGATCAACCGACGCGACCTCAACCGCGAGGTCCAGGTCACCGGCAACGTGTCGGGCCGCTCTACGGGCGAGGTCTCGAGCGACCTGCAGAAGCTTCTGTCCGAGACCAGGCTGCCGCCGGGCTATCGCTTCGTGTTCGGCGGCTCGACCAAGGACATCGCCGAGAGTGGCGCCAATGCCGCCCAAGCGCTGCTGCTGGCGGTGATCCTGATCTACCTGGTGCTGGCCTCGCAGTTCGGGTCCTTCCTGCAGCCCATCGCCATCATGATGTCCCTGCCGATGTCGCTGATCGGTGTGTTCCTGGGCCTGCTGATCGCCGGCTCCACCCTCAACGTCTTCTCGGCCATCGGCTTCATCATGCTGATGGGCTTGGTGGTGAAGAACGCCATCCTGCTGGTCGACTTCTTCAATCAGGCGCAGGCTCGCGGCACGCCGGTCCACGAGGCACTGATCGAGGCGGGCTCGATCCGGTTGCGGCCCATCCTGATGACCACACTCGCCATGGTGTTCGGCATGATGCCGCTGGCCTTGGGCTTGGGCGAAGGGGCGAGCCAGCGCGCGCCCATGGCGCATGCGGTGATCGGCGGCTTGATCAGCTCGACCCTGCTCACCCTGGTCGTGGTGCCGGTGGTGCTGGTCTATATCGACCGCGTCGGCCTGTGGACAAAGAAGCGCTTCAGCCGCTCGGCCGACGAGCTCGCGCGCCGGCACAAGCCGGCCGAATAGCGCTCCTCAGCCGACCTGCAACAGCTGGTCTGCCCGGAAATGCAGCACGCCGCCTGCGCCGATGGGCAGGCGGACCCGACAGCCGTTACTGGTCGTGAACTCGAGATGGCGGGACTCGTCCAGGCTCAGCGACTGGACAGTCGCGCCGATGACCCAGCATAGGGCGTCGCGCGAACCGGGCTTGGGAAAGCAATAGGTTGCCTCGCCGATGACCACCTGTGGAGCGGTACGGCTGCGCAGGATCGGACCGGAAAAATGGAATTCCACGCCGTCGCGCGAGAAGGCAACGGCGGTGACTTCCCGGCCGACCAGGTCGGCTGGCTCCTTCAACAACGCATCTCCCCGCTCCCTGCTCAGTTTTTGTTATGGAGTTACGCGTCGGACTTGAGCTTCCAATAATACATAACAGCGTGTCAAAATCCCGGCGCAATTCATGGCACGTTTCGAGCTATGCTCGTTCCATGCCGGATGCCTCTCCGACCATCGGCCTGCGTGTTGTCGAGTCGCTTTCCGCGGTCGATGCCGACCAGTGGGATGCTTGCGCGCTGGCGCCGGGCTCGGCCGGCAACCCCTTCCTCAGCTACGGCTTCCTGAAGGCGCTGGAGGATTCCAAGTCGGTCGGACGGCGCACCGGCTGGCAGCCGCAGTACCTGCTGGCCGAGGCCGAGGACGGAACGCTGCTCGGCGCCGCCCCGCTCTACCTGAAAGGTCACAGCCAGGGCGAATACGTCTTCGACCATGGCTGGGCGCAGGCTCTCGAGCGGGCCGGCGGCCGCTACTATCCCAAGCTACAGGTCGCCGTGCCGTTCACGCCGGTGCCGGGACCGCGCCTGTTCGTACGGCCGAGCCCCTACGCCGCAGGCGTGTGCGACGCCATGATCGACATGCTGGCCAAGATCGCCGGCGACAATCACATCAGCTCGGTCCACGCCACCTACTGCACCGAGGCCGACTGGAAGCGCTTCGGCGAGCATGGCTGGCTCCTGCGGCTCGGCCGGCAGTATCACTGGCACAACAACGGGTACGGCTGCTTCGACGATTTCCTGGCGGCGCTGGCGTCGCGCAAGCGCAAGGCGATCCGCAAGGAGCGCGAGTCAGTGCGCCGGGAGGGGCTGAGCGTGCGGGCGCTTTGCGGCGAGGAGATCAAGCCCGAGCACTGGGACGCCTTCTTCGCCTTCTACATGGACACCGGCGGCCGCAAATGGGGCTCGCCCTACCTGACGCGCTCCTTCTTCGACATCCTGGGCTCGACCATGGCCGACAAGGTCGTGCTGGTGATGGCCGAGGCCGACGGCCGTCCGGTCGGCGGCGCGCTCAATCTCAAGGGCGACGACACACTCTACGGCCGCTACTGGGGTTGCCTGGAGAGCCACGCCTTCCTGCACTTCGAGGCCTGCTACTACCAGGCGATCGACTACGCCATCGCCCACGGCCTGCAGCGCGTCGAGGCCGGCGCCCAGGGCGACCATAAGATTCAACGCGGCTATCTCCCGGTGCCGACCTTCTCGGCTCATTGGATCGTCGACTCAGGCTTCCGCCGCGCCGTCGACAACTTCCTCAAGCAGGAGCGCCCGGCGGTCGAGCAGGAGATCGAGGGCTTGATGGAATACTCGCCGTTCCGAAAGGAGAACGAGTAGCGGCGCGCCGGAGCGCGCCGCACTCTTCGTTGCGACCAGCTTACCGCCGACCGCCGTCGCCGACCTGAGGCTTCAGCGCATGCGAGTCGGGCCACACGACCATGAACAGCTCGCGGAACAGCGTGGCGACCCGCGGATCGGACGAGCTGCTGGCTGGCGTCCACGCCGTCGTCTCCGACATTGGCACGTTGTTGCGGCAGTAGACGGCATAGGCGTTGAACACGCCCGTCCCGCCGGGCTTGAAGCGGCTCACGCCGTTGCAGACCTCCTTGGAGCTGAGATCGTTGGCGGGATCGAACACCAGCACCAGCCGATAGTCGGGCTGGTCTTTCGCCGCCGCGACGTCGTAGGCGAAGGTGAGCGCGGGCCGGGGCTTGGCCGACTGCATGGCCGGCAGCAGGTCGCGCGCTACAGAGCCCATATCGCTGCCCGGGAAGGGATTGCCCTCCAGGATGACCTTGAAGTCGTGATGATCGGCGGCGGCGAAGAACTCGCTGTAGTCGTACTGCGCGGCATAGTTGGTGCCGCCGATGATTGCCGCCGAGGCCATGGCCGGCGCGAGCACGAGGCCGGCAAAGGCGGCCACGACGGTGTTAGCGATCTTCATGGAAATCCTCCTTCATCAGGCCAAAGCCTGTGAAGGAATTCTCGTCGCTGGCGGGTTACGGTGCCCTGACCGGGCGGCAAGCGGCGCTTACGACCTGATGACTCACTGCCTGCGCACCAGGAGCGCGCCGAAGAAGAAGATCACGAAGAATACCAGCGGCTGGACGAGACCCATCGGGGCCTCCCAGCCGCTGTTCTCGATGATGAATACCATGACCCAGAAGACCGCGGTGGCGATCACCGCGGTCCGCAACGCGACCCAAACCGGTCGGAAGATCCTCACTCAGCCAGCACAGGCTCTTGGCTGGCCGGCGGCAGGGCATCTCGTTCGGGCGGGAGGAAGGCGAAGGCGAGCTCCTGAGCCGCGCCCTCACCCTTGGTGTCGACACGCACCGTGCCGCCACCCTGGGACAGCTTGCCGAACAGCACTTCCTCGGCGAGCGGCTTTTTCAGGTGCTCCTGAATGACGCGGGCGAGCGGGCGGGCGCCGAACAGGCGGTCGTAGCCCTTCTCCGCCAGCCAGCGGCGTGCGCTGTCCGAAAGCTCGATGAAGACCTTGCGGTCGGCCAGCTGGACCTCGAGCTCGGCCACGAACTTGTCGACCACCTTGTTCATGCTCTCGGGGCCGAGGCTGGCGAACTTGATCACGGCGTCGAGGCGATTGCGGAACTCCGGCGCGAACAGCCGGTTGATCGCCTCGTCGTCCTCGTCGTGGCGCGCCTCGCGGCCGAAGCCCAGCGCCGGCTTGGCGATGTCGGCGGCGCCGGCGTTGGTGGTCATGCACAGGATGACGTTGCGGAAGTCCACCGTCCGGCCGTTGTGATCGGTGAGCTTGCCGTAGTCCATCACCTGCAGCAGCACGTTGAACACGTCGGGATGCGCCTTCTCGATTTCGTCGAGCAGGATGACGCAATGCGGATGCTGGTTGACCTGGTCGGTCAGGAGACCACCCTGGTCGAAGCCGACATAGCCCGGCGGCGCGCCGATAAGGCGCGAGACCGAGTGCCGCTCCATGTACTCCGACATGTCGAAGCGGATCAGCTCCAGCCCGAGCAGTCGCGCCAGCTGGCGCGTCACCTCGGTCTTGCCGACGCCCGTGGGGCCGGCCAGCAGGTAGGAGCCGATCGGCTTCTCCGGCGAGCGCAGGCCGGCGCGCGCGAGCTTGATGGCGGCCGACAGCTGGTCGATGGCGCGCTCCTGGCCGAACACGACGGTCTTCAGGTCGCGGTCGATATTGCGCAGCATCTCGGTGTCGTCCTTGGACACGCTCTTGGGCGGGATGCGGGCGATCTTGGCGACGATCTCCTCGATGTCAGTCACCTCGATGGTCGACTTGCGCATGTCGGGTGTGCGCAGCATCTGGGCGGCGCCGACCTCGTCGATCACGTCGATCGACTTGTCGGGCAGCTTGCGGTCATGGATGTAGCGCGCCGCCAGCTCGACCGAGGCCTTGATGGCATCGTCGGTGTAGGTGACGTGGTGGTGCTTCTCATAGACCGGCTTCAGGCCCTTCATGATCTCGACGGCGTCGGCGATCGAGGGCTCGGGCACGTCGATCTTCTGGAAGCGGCGGACCAGCGCGCGGTCCTTCTCGAAGTAGTTGCGGTATTCCTTGTAGGTGGTCGAGCCGATGCAGCGCAGCTCGCCCGACTGCAGCGAGGGCTTGAGCAGGTTCGACGCATCCATCGAGCCGCCCGAGGTGGCGCCGGCGCCGATGATGGTGTGGATCTCGTCGATGAACAGCACCGAGTTGGGCTTCTTCTTGAGTTCCGACAGCACGGCCTTGAGCCGCTCCTCGAAGTCGCCGCGATAGCGCGTGCCGGCCAGCAGCGCGCCCATGTCGAGCGCGTAGATCACCGACTCCTTCAGCACCTCGGGCACCTCGCCCTCGACGATCTTGCGCGCCAGCCCCTCGGCGATCGCCGTCTTGCCGACGCCGGGCTCGCCGACATAGAGCGGGTTGTTCTTGGTGCGGCGGCACAGGACCTGGATGGTGCGCTCGACCTCGTGCTCGCGGCCGATCAGCGGGTCGACGCGGCCCTCGCGGGCCTTCTGGTTGAGGTCGACGCAATAGGCGGCCAGCGCCTCGTTGCCCTGCTTGGCCGCGGCCTCGCCGCCATTCTCTTCCTCCGAGCCCGAGACCCGGCGGGTGCGCGCGCGGCCCGGCACCTTGGCCTTGCCGTGGCTGATGTAGTCGACGGCGTCGAGCCGGGTCATGCCCTGGTTCTCGAGGAACGAGACGGCGTGGCTGTCGCGCTCGGAGAACAGCGCCACCAGCACGTTGGCGCCCGTGACTTCCTTGCGGCCAGACGACTGGACATGGACGGCAGCGCGCTGGACGACACGCTGGAAGCCCGCGGTCGGCAGCGGTTCGCTGGGATTCTGGGTGATGATGCCCTTCAGGCGATTGTCGATGAAGGTTTCCAGATCGTGGCGCAGACGATCGATATCGACGCCGCAAGCCTTGAGGACGGGAACCGCGTCGTCGTCCTCGGTCATCGCCAGGAGCAGGTGCTCGAGTGTCGCGTATTCGTGGCGGCGTTCCCCGGCGAGCCCGAAGGCGCGGTGGAGGGATCTCTCGAGGTTCTTGGACAGCATGGACATCGAACTACCTCGACTGAAGGAACAACGTACTACTCTCGCTGAGGTTCACTCCTTCTCCAACGTACACTGGAGAGGATGCTGGTTCTTGCGCGCATAATCCACCGTCTGGGTCACCTTGGTCTCGGCGATCTCGTAGGTGTACACGCCGCACACCCCCACGCCCTTCTGATGGACATGGAGCATGATCTTGGTGGCTTCTTCGCGGTTCTTCTGGAAAATATGCTCCAGGACGTCGACGACGAACTCCATCGGCGTGTAATCGTCATTCAGCATCAATACCTTGTACATCGACGGTTTCTTGGTCCGGGTGCGGGTCAAGGTCAGCGCCCCGCTACGGCCCTCGCCATCGCCCTCCTTGTCGTCGCGACGCGGTGGCTGCTGCGGCGGACCGCCCGGCGGCTCATTGGGCCCGCCCAGCCGGTCGCCGGTAAGGCGCCATTCGCAGTCGATACGCAGAGAGTCCATCGCCCGGATCACAGTCCCCAAAGAAAGCCGAACCTCCCGAATTATATAGGGACGTCTGGGGATTCCGCTACCTCGGCCGGCCCCCGGTCGCCCACAGCAGCCGCTGAGCAAACTTCGCGCCGGACCGCGGACATGCATCCAGCCGGCAAATAGGCACCGCCGGGTGACTTATCTCGGCCGCAGCCCGTCCCTGCCGACCGTCAGCGTCCACTGGTTGGCGTTCATGTGATTGACCGGCGCGTTGGGGTCGCGGCGCAGCTCGGCTGGCACCAGTTTGCGCGGCGGGTTGACCGGCACCGGCACGGTATCGAACGAGAAGAGCTTCTGGGCGAACTTCACGTTGGCGAAGCCGTCGGTCGGATAGTGGTAGGCCTGGAAGCCCCACACACCGTCGCGGCACGAGGCGACCGTCCACCAGAAGTCGACGTCGGGCAGGCGCAGCCCATCGCGCGGCGGGCCGAAGGCGGCGCTTGCCTGGAACAGGGCCATCAGATCGCGCGTCTCGCCGGCGTTCAGGATGCGCTCGCCGCGCCTCATGCTCCACGGCTTCAGCGCAGCGCCGCCGTTGTTCATCAGGAGGTTCGACACCACGCCCTGGTCGGCCAGCACGCCGATGCCAAAGCCGGTCGTCCCGTCGGGCTGCAGGAAGAGCTCGTAGGTCCTGACCTGCTCGGAATAGATCGCGTTGTAGATCAGGCGCATGCGGTTGCGCCCGTCCTTGCCGCAATTGGCCCGGATATCGTCGCCGCCCACGAAGGCGAACCAGTTGAAACTGCGCACGATCGGCGGATCGACATAACGGTCGGGCCGCTGGGCCGAGGCCATCGGGGATGCCAACAGGGCAAGCCCGAACACGGCGACAGACATCCATTTCATCGCGACACTCCGTCCAGGCGGCGGGCCAATGTCCTGCCCCAATTTCCATGCCAAGTTGGGCATCAAGGCGGCGGGTAAAAAGTTGCATAGCCCCACAAATTTGAGTATTGTCGAGGAACTGCCTCTAAGTCTTTGCTTGGGCACAAAAATATAGACTTTGGTAATGGCTTAATTGCGATGACATCCCCTCTCCGTCGCATCGCGGCCGGTCTCTCCCTGCTTGCCGCAGCGTTCCTCCTTGTTGCCGCGCTCCTGCCGGCCGACGCCAACGCGCAGTCGCCGCCGCAGAAACGCGCCGCGCCGACCGGCAAGGCCAAGGCCGTCCGGCCCGCCGCTGCCGCCTCGGGCTGGGTCGGCAATCCCGCGGTCGATGGCCGCGACGCCTACATCATCCTCGACGCCACCAGTGGGCGCGAGCTCTCGTCCGATCAGCCCGACGGGCTTCGCCATCCGGCGTCGCTCACCAAGCTGATGACGATCTACCTCACCTTCTCGGCGCTCGACTCGGGCCGCCTGTCGCTGGGCGACGGCCTGCCGGTGTCGATCAATGCGCTCAACGCGCCGCCGACCAAGATGGGCCTGCCGCCGGGCGGCACGGTCAGCGTGCGCGACGCGACGATGGCGCTGGTGACGCGCTCGGCCAACGACGCGGCCCTGGTGCTGGCCGAGGCGCTGGGTGGTGACGAGGCCTCCTTCGCGCAGATGATGACCAGCAAGGCGCGTCAGCTCGGCATGTCGCAGACGGTGTTCCGCAACGCTTCGGGCTTGCCCAACCGCGAGCAGGTGACGACGGCGCGCGACATGGCCCGCCTCGCCTTCGCGCTGATGCGTGACTTCCCGCATTACTACCCGGTGTTCTCGGTACAGAGCTGGCCCTATCGCGGCCGCTACCTCGAGAACCACAACCGCATGCTCGGCTCCTACGAAGGCGCCGACGGCCTGAAGACCGGATACACCAACGCCTCGGGCTTCAACCTCGTGATGTCGGCGATGCGCGAAAACCGCCGCCTGATCGGCGTGGTGATGGGCGGCGACAGCGCCGGCCAGCGCGATCGCATGATGGCGATGCTGATGGACCAGGGCTTCGCCACCGCGGCGACGATGCGCCTGTCGGGCTGGACCAACATCCGCAAGCCGCCGTCGGCCCGCTATACCTCGGCCAACTTCGATTCCAGCCTGGTCATTCCCGAGAGCACGCCGCGGCTCGCCACGGCGAGTGCGCACCCGCTGGCCGGTTTCACCGCCGCTGCCCCGTCGCCGCCTCCCGCGCCGGCGCCCCAGGCAGAGCAGCGCGTCGCCAGCCTGGCGGCGCCGGCACCAGCCCCTGCCAGCGCGCCGCCTCAGGGCGGACCGTCGATCGGCAGCTGGATCATCCAGGTCGGTTCGTTCAACGATCCGCAGGCCGCGCAGCTCGCGCTGGAGCGGGCCGCCTCGACGCTGTCTGACATGTCGTCGGTCACGGCGAACGTCGACGAGGTGCAGATGGCCAACAAGACCTTCCATCGCGCCCGGCTCACCAACCTCTCCCAAGGCCAGGCCGTCGACGGCTGCAAGCGGCTGGAGAAGAAGAAGATCTACTGCTCGGCCATCCAGGTCACCGCCTGGAATACGCCGGGAGCGCGCTGAGAGCTTTCCGGATACGGGCGACGAAGGCCCGCTTGTAGCGGCCCTGCCAGAGGGCGAGATCCCACGCGCCGTCGACCGGCTGGAAGCTCTCTTCCTTCGGCTCGAACACCGACACGGTCTTCACCGCGCCGGCGACCGTGACCTTGAGCGGCGCGATGCGATAGCGCGGCCCTTCGTAAGCCGACAGCCGCTCGACGTCGCGTTTGGTGAGACCGCCGACGACCACGCCCTCGACCTCGCCGCCAGGATCGCGCAGCAGGATCGGATAGCTCACGCCTTTGGCCCGCCGCCGCACATGGCCCCTCAGGCCCGCCGGCACGAAAGCCGACGGCGGCAGCCGCCGGCCGATCACCAGCGCCATGACGTCGTGATCGAGCAGAGTGCCGTAGAAGAAGAAGGTCGTCATTTGCCGGCTAGTGATGGCCACCCGATGCGTCGTCAGGCAGGGTGACCCCGCTCGCCGACAGCGCTGCCTTCAGATCCGTCATCAGCCGCTCCAACCCGGCCTGGTCGGGCGCCTCGCAGCGCGCGACCAGCACAGGCTGCGTGTTGGAGGCGCGCAGCAGCCACCAGCCGTCCTTGGTGCTGACACGCACGCCGTCGATGTCGGAGAACTTGGCGCCGGCAGTCTTCAGGCGCGCCTTGACCTCCTCGACGACGCCGAACTTGCGCTCGTCGGCGCAGTCGAAGCGCAGTTCCGGCGTGTTGACCGGCTGGGGTAGCCCATCCCTCATCTCGGCCAGGCTCTCCTTGCTGTTGGCCACGATGTTGAGCAGCCGCAGGCCGCAATAGAGCGCGTCGTCGAAGCCATAGAAGGTGTCGGCGAAGAAGATGTGCCCGCTCATCTCGCCGGCCAACGGCGCCTTGATGTCGGCCATCTTGCTCTTGATCAGCGAATGGCCGGTCTTGAACATCATCGGCTTGCCGCCGGCCTTGGCAATCTCGTCGAACAGCACCTGGCTCGCCTTGACGTCGGCGATGATGGTGGCGCCGGGGTGGCTTTTGAGCACGTCGCGCGACCACAGCACCAGGAGCTGGTCGCCCCACAGCACGCGGCCCTTGCCGTCGATCGCCCCGATGCGGTCGCCGTCGCCATCGAAGGCGATGCCGAGGTCGCAGCCGCGTTTCTTCACCTCGGCCATCAGCTGCTCGAGGTTCTTCGGCACCGTCGGATCTGGATGGTGCGCCGGGAAGGTGCCGTCGACCTTCTCGTTCAGCACGAAGTGCTCGCCCGGCAGCTTGTCGACGACGGCGCGGATCGATACGCCGACGGCGCCGTTGCCGGTGTCCCAGGCAACCTTGAGCTTCTTGCCGGGCTTCACGTCCTTGAGCAGGCGTGTCGCATAGGCATCGAGGATGTCCTTCTTCTCGACCTTGCCCTGCCCGCTCTCCCAGTCGCCCTTGCCGGCGATGGCGCCCAGCTTCTGGATCTCCTCCCCGAAGAACGACTTCTTGCCCATCATCATCTTGAAGCCGTTGTAGTCGGGCGGATTGTGCGAGCCGGTGATCTGGATGCCGGCGTCGGCGTCGAAGTGATAGACGGCGAAATAGAGCATGGGCGTCGCCGCCACGCCGATGCTGGTCACGTCGATCCCGGCCGCGGTCAGGCCTTCGATGCAGGCCGCCGCCAGCTCGGGCGAGCTCAGCCGGCCGTCATAGCCCAGCGCCACCCGCTTGCCGCCTTTGCGGCGGACCATCGTGCCGAAGCTGCGGCCAATGGCGCACGCGTCGGCGGCGTGCACTTCCTTGCCGACGACGCCGCGGATGTCGTACTCGCGCAGGATGTTGGGGTCGAACTTGTGTGCCGTCTGGCTCATTCGAAAAGGCTCCGGTTGCTGGGACGTCAGTGGCGCGGCTGGGGACGGCCTACCCCCTCATAGGTGAAGCCCAGTCCGCGCATCTCCTCGGGATTGAAGATGTTGCGCAGGTCGACGATGCGCGGCTGGCGCATCACCTGCTTGATACGCCGCGGATCGAGGCCGCGGAACTCATGCCACTCGGTGATCACGACCAGGACATCGGCCTCGAACGCCGCCTCGTAGGCGGTCTTGGCGAAGGTGATGCCCTTAAGCACCTTGCCCGCCTCCGTCATGCCTTCGGGATCGAACGCCACGATCCTGGCCCCGGCCGCCTGCAGCGCCGGCACGATGTCGAGCGAGGGCGCATCGCGCATGTCGTCGGTATTGGCCTTGAAGGTCAACCCCAGCACGCCCACGGTCAGGCCCTTCACCGAGCCGCCGCAGAAGTCGACGACCTTGGCCGCCATGCGCTTCTTGCGCGCGTTGTTCACCTCGATGACCTGCTCGACGATGGTCTGCGGCGCATTGACCTCGCGCGCGGTGTAGGCGAGCGCCAGCGTATCCTTGGGGAAGCACGAGCCGCCGAAACCCGGCCCGGGATGCAGGAACTTCCGGCCGATGCGGCCATCCAGGCCGATGCCCCGCGCCACGTCGTGGACGTCGGCGCCGACCTTCTCGCAGAGATCGGCGATCTCGTTGATGAAGGTGATCTTGGTGGCGAGGAAGGCATTGCCGGCGTACTTGGTGACCTCGGCCGTCTCGATGTTGGTGAACACCATTGGCGTCTGGATCAGGTTGAGCGGCCGGTAGACCGCGGCCATCACGTCACGCGCGCGCTGGCTCTCGACGCCGATGACGACGCGGTCGGGCTTCATGAAGTCCTCGATCGCCGCCCCCTCGCGCAGGAACTCGGGATTGGAGCAGACGTCGAACTCGGCCGACGGCTCTGTCTCGCGGATGATGCGCGCGACCTCGCGGCCGGTGCCGACCGGCACGGTCGACTTGGTGACCACCACGGTATAGCCGCGAATCACGTCGGCGACCTCGGCCGCTGCCGCATAGACGTAGCTCAGGTCGGCATGGCCATCGCCTCGTCGCGTCGGCGTACCGACGGCGATGAACACGGCGTCGGCCTCGCCCACGGCATCGCCGAGCTTGGTGGTGAACGCGAGCCGCCCCGCCTTGACGTTGTCGGCGACCAGCTTGTCGAGGCCGGGCTCGTAGATCGGCATCTCGCCCTTGCGGAGGCGGGCGATCTTGCCCTCCTCCTTGTCGATGCACACGACGTCATGGCCGAACTGGGCGAAGCAGGCGCCGGACACCAGTCCGACATAGCCCGAGCCGATCATGGCGATGCGCATGGCGTCAGCCTTTCAGGAGGCGGCCGAGCAGCGTCCGCGTCTCGGCCTTCGTATCGTCGCGGTTGAGCGCCACGGCGATGTTGGCCTCGAGGAAGCCCAGCCGGGTGCCGCAATCGTAGCGCTGCCCGGCGTAGGTCAGGGCGTGGAACGGCTGATTGCCGATCATCTTGGCCATGGCGTCGGTGAGCTGGATCTCGCCGCCGGCGCCGGTCTCGTGCTTGTCGAGATGGTCGAAGACCTCGGGCATCAGCACGTAGCGGCCGATGATGGCGAGCGTCGAGGGCGCGACCTCGGGCTTGGGCTTCTCGACCAGGCCGGTGATCTCCGACAACCCGTCCTTCTCGGCCTTCACGGCGGCGATACCGTAGCTCCTGGTCTGCTCGCGCGGCACGTCCATCACGGCGACGACATTGCCGCCGGTCTTGTCGTATGCCGACACGAGCTGCGCCGTGCAGGAGGGCGAGTCGATCGTGAGCTCGTCGGGCAGCAGCACCGCGAAGGGCTCGCGGCCGATCCAGTCGCGCGCGCACCACACCGCATGACCGAGGCCGAGCGGCCGCTGCTGGCGAGTGAAGATCGCATTGCCCGGCTTGATGGCAGCGTCCTGGGTCTGCTTCAGCTCGCGCTTCTTGCCGCGCTCATTGAGAGTTGCTTCCAGCTCGTAGGCGGCATCGAAGTGGTCCTCGATGGCGCTCTTGTTGCGGCCGGTGACGAACACGAATTCCTCGATGCCCGCGGCGAGGCATTCCTCGACCGCGTACTGAATCAACGGCCGATCGACGACCGTCAGCATCTCCTTGGGCATCGCCTTGGTGGCGGGCAGGAAACGGGTACCCAATCCCGCCACGGGCAAGACGGCTTTGCGGACACGCTGCGGCATGCTTCATCGACCTCGTTCAATGGCAAAGGAGCGCCCGTAGTTGCCACGCCCAAGAACACCCCGCAAGTTCAACCACTTATTAGCCACCGACCAGTACGTCCTTTGCGCGGTTGATGCGCGCGGCAAGGTCGGCGGTGCCGCCGGCGTCGGGGTGCGTGCGGCGGATCAGGCGCCGGTGGGCTGCCTTGATCTCCTCCTCGGTGGCGCCTTCGGCCAGACCCAGCACGGCCAACGCCTCTTCACGCGTCATGTCGCTGCGCGGGCCACGCGGCGGCGGCTCCCGTGCCGTGCGCCAGTCGACGTTCAGCCGCCGATCGAGATAGGCCTCCATCACGCGCAGCGAATCGGCGTCGCTCCGGCATTCCTCATGCAGATCCAGCAGCTCGCTGTCGGAGAGCCGGTCGAGCGTGCGCCCCGCAAAGCGACCGGTAAGCACTGTGCCGCCGACGTCACCCGTGCCGTGATCGATCCAGGCCTTCAAAACCGCCGTGTGCACCTCGGTGCGGCGTCCCGTGCCGGGCGAGCTGAAGCCGCCGGATGGCCGGTTGCGCAGCGCGCGGGCGATCAAGCCGGTGATCACCAGACCCGCCAACCCGAACAGCTCGGGCAACAGGCTCGGCAGGAAGCGCAGGCCGAAGATCAGCATGCCCCCGACGGCGATGGCGCCCAGCACGACGAGGACCATGCGCATGCCGCGCGCCACCGAGGACGGATTGGCGCGCAGGAACCAGGCGATGCCGAGCGCGCCGACCGCGAGGATGACCAGGGCCAGGACGATGGCCGGCACGACTCACGGTCTCGGTGCTGGACGCTGCTGGCCGGGCGGAGGCAGCGATGGCGCACCGGGCGCACCCGATGGCGTCTGCGACTGCATCTGCTGCTCGGCGCGCTCGCGCTGGATCTGGCGCCAGCGCTCGACATTGCGATTGTGCTCGGCCAGCGTCGTGGCAAAGGCATGTCCGCCCTGCCCGTCGGCCACGAACCAGAGCGCGCGGTCGCGCGCCGGATTGGTCGCGGCCATGATCGAGGCTCGGCCGGGATTGCAGATCGGCCCAGGCGGCAGGCCGGCGATGACGTAGGTGTTGTACGGCGTGTTCGATTGCAGGTCGGCGCGCGTCAGCTCGCGGTTGAACGGCACCTTGCCCTGGGTGATGCCGAAGATCGTCGTCGGATCGCTCTCGAGCCTCATGCGCCGGCGCAGCCGGTTGATGAACACGGCGGCCACCTTGGGGCGTTCGGCCGGGACCGCCGTCTCCTTCTCGACGATCGAGGCCAGGATCAGCGCCTCGCGGCGGTTGGCGAGCGGCAGGCCGGCGGCGCGCTTGCGCCACGCCTCGTCCAGCGTCTTGTCCATCGCTTCCTTCATGCGCATCAGCAGCCCATCGCGCGTATCGTCGCGCGAATAGAAGTAGGTTTCGGGCAGGAGGTCGCCTTCCTTGAGGTCGAGCGTGATCTCGCCCGAGAGTGCCGGCGTGTTCTTCACCAGGTCGATCACCTCGGGCGTTGTCATGCCCTCGACCACGGTGAGGCGGCGCTGCACCTGCTTGCCCGACTGCAGGAGGTCGAGCAGGCCCAGCATGGAGATGTGGGCCGGGACCTCGTACTCGCCCGCCTTGATGGGTTTGGGCGTCGGATCGATCATCACCGCCACCCGGAACAGGCGCTCGTGGTCTATCACGCCTTCTTCCTTCAGCAGCTTGGCCATGGTCTGCGGGCCGGCGCCGCGTGGGATGACGATGTTCTTGGTCTTGTCGAGCGGCCCCGACGCGCCCAGCAGCTGATTGCCGAGCCACAGCGCGCCACCCATCAGGGTGACGAACAGTGCGACGAAGAACAGGACCCAACGGAAATAGCTGAGCACGCCCAGCTCCGATGATCAGACGGGGCCGAAGATCAACGAGGCGTTGGTGCCGCCGAAGCCGAACGAGTTGCTGAGCGCGTAGCGGACCTTGCGCTGCTTGGCCTGCTTGGCGACAAGATCGATGTCGCAACCCACGTCAGGCTCGTCCAGATTGAGTGTCGGCGGAACCGCCTGCTCGATGATCGACTTGATCGAGTAGATGGCTTCGATGGCGCCGGCGGCGCCCAGCAGATGACCGGTCGCCGACTTGGTCGACGACATGGAGAGCTTGTAGGCATCCTGCCCGAATGTCTTCTTCACCGCACCGAGCTCGATCACGTCGGCCATGGTCGACGTGCCGTGCGCATTGACGTAGTCGATCTGGTCGGTGTTGAGCCCGGCGCGCTTCAGCGCCGCCTTCATGGCGCGCTGAGCGCCGCCGCCGTCTTCCGACGGCGCGGTGATGTGGTAGGCGTCGCCCGACAGGCCGTAGCCAATGACCTCGGCGTAGATGTTGGCGCCGCGCTTCTTGGCATGCTCGTACTCTTCCAGCACGACCACGCCCGCGCCCTCGCCCATGACGAAGCCGTCGCGCCGCTTGTCCCATGGCCTCGACGCCTGGGTCGGCGTGTCGTTGAAGTCGGTCGACAGCGCCTTGCAGGCGTTGAAGCCGGCGATGCCGATGCGGCAGATCGCGGCCTCGGCGCCCCCGGCCACCATGACGTCTGCATCTTCCAGCTGGATCAGGCGCGCCGCATCGCCCAGCGCATGGGCGCCGGTGGCGCAGGCCGTGACGACGGAATGGTTGGGGCCCTTGAAGCCGTACTTGATGGAGACCTGACCCGAGGCGAGGTTGATCAGCGCCGAGGGGATGAAGAAAGGGCTGACGCGGCGCGGGCCGCGCTCCTTCAGCACCAGGGAGGTCTCATAGATCGTCTCCAGGCCGCCAATGCCCGAGCCGATCATCACGCCGGTGCGGTTGAGGCTTTCCTCGTCGGTCGGCTTCCAGCCCGAATCCTCGACCGCCTGCTCGGCGGCAGCGATGCCGAAGATCAGGAACTTGTCGAGCTTCCGCTGCTCCTTGGGCGCAAGATAGCTGTCGACGTTGAAATGACCGTTGGCCTTGTCGCCTTGCGGCACCTCGCCCGCGATCTTGGTTGCGAGATCGCTGGTGTCGAAGGCCTGAATCGACCGGATGCCAGACTCGGCCGCCATCAGGCGGCGCCAGTTGGTGTCGACGCCGTCACCAAGCGGCGTCACCATTCCCATGCCGGTAATGACGACTCGCCTCATCACTCGTCCTCCCTGTTGCAGGAGACGATCAGGACTTGGCGTTGCTCTTGATGAAGCCGATCGCGTCGCCGACGGTCTGGATCTTCTCGGCGGCATCGTCGGGAATCTCGATACCGAACTCTTCTTCGAACGCCATCACCAGCTCGACCGTGTCCAGGCTGTCGGCGCCCAGGTCGTCGATGAACTTGGCATCTTCCTTAACCTGCGCCGCTTCGACGCCCAGATGCTCCACGACGATCTTCTTAACGCGCTCGGCAATGTCGCTCATTTTCTTGTCCTTCCCGTGTTCTCAAATAGCTGGTTCGCCCAAGGGGATCGGCGATTTCCGGCTCTTATACATAGGTGACCCCCTATTGGCTAGCGCCGGAAAGCTCACAGAATCAGTGACTTGCAGCCTTTCCCCCTCAGATCATCGCCATCCCGCCGTTGATGTGGAGGGTCTGCCCGGTGACGTAGGCGGCCTCGTCGCTCGCCAGATAGACGACGCCCGCGGCGATCTCATCGGGCGTCCCCAGCCGGTCGGCCGGCACGCGACCCAGGATCGCCTTCTTCTGCTCGTCGGTCAGCACGTCGGTCATCGGCGTGGCGATGAAGCCCGGCGCGACGCAATTCACCGTGATGGAGCGCGAGGCGAGTTCCTGGGCCAATGATTTCGACAGGCCGATCAGCCCCGCCTTTGCGGCGGCGTAGTTGGCCTGGCCGGCATTGCCGGTGACGCCCACGATCGAGGTGATGTTGATCACCCGTCCGAAGCGGCGGCGCATCATGCCCCGCATGGCCGCGCGGGTGAGCCGGAAGGTGCCGGTCAGGTTCACCTGCAGCACCTTCTCCCATTCCTCGTCCTTCATGCGCATGGAAATGTTGTCGCGCGTGATGCCGGCATTGTTGACCAGAATGTCGACCTTGCCCATCGCCGCCTCGGCGTCCTTGACGAGGCGATCGATGTCGGCAGCGTCGTCCATGCGCGCCGTGATCACGTGCGCGCGCTCGCCGAGTTCGCTCTTGAGCTTCTCGAGGGCGTCGGCGCGTGTGCCCGACAACGTCACCGTGGCGCCCTGCTTGTGCAGTGCGCGGGCGATGGCGCCACCGATGCCGCCCGAGGCGCCGGTGACCAGCGCGGCTTTGCCGGAAAGATCGAACATTGGCTGATTCCTAGGCGATCTTGAGGAAGGCTTCGATATCGGCTGGCGTGTTCAGCGCCAGGCCGGTCATTTCCTTGTCGATGCGTTTCACCAGCCCCGACAGCACCTTGCCCGAGCCGCATTCGACCAGCGCCTCGACGCCCTGCGCTTTCATGTACTGCACGCTCTCGCGCCAACGCACCAGGCCGGTGACCTGTTCCACCAGCCGCTGCTTGATGGCGTCCGGCTCGGTGATCTCGGTCGCCAGCACGTTGGCGACCAGCGGCACACGCGGCGTCGTGAGCGTCACCGTCTCCAGCGCCCTCTGCATGGCGTCGGCGGCGGGCTGCATCAGCGGACAATGGAACGGCGCGCTCACCGGCAGCAGCATGCCGCGCTTGGCGCCGCGCGGCTTGGCCGTCTCGATGCAGCGCTCGACGGCGGCCTTGTGGCCGCTCACCACGACCTGGCCGCCGCCATTGTCGTTGGCGACCGTGACGACCTCGCCTTGCGCCGCTTCCTTGCATGCCTCTTGCGCCGCCTCGAGCTCGATGCCGAGCAGGGCGGCCATGGCGCCCTCGCCCACCGGCACCGCCTTCTGCATCGATTGGCCGCGCAGCTTCAGAAGCCGCGCGGCATCTGCGAGTTGCAGGGCGCCCGCCGCCGTGAGGGCGGAGTATTCGCCGAGGGAATGACCGGCGACATGGCTCGCCAGGCTGGCAAGCGGCTTGCCGCCGTCCTTCTCCAGGACGCGGATAACGGCGATGCTGACTGCCATCAGCGCCGGCTGGGCGTTCTCGGTCAGGACCAGGTCGGATTCGGGCCCTTCCCGCATCAATTTCGACAGATTCTGCTTCAGCGCCTCGTCGATCTCGTGGAAGACGTCCCGGGCGGTGGCAAAGGCCCCGGCCAGGTCGACCCCCATGCCGACGGCCTGGGATCCCTGTCCCGGAAAGACAAAAGCGCGACTCATGAGCCGTTTCCCCTGCGTTCTTGGCGGTACTACTCAGTTCTCTTCATGCTCCTCTCCCCCTAGCGGGGGAGAGGAACTTGAGGCAAGCCCGGAACGCCTTGATTTCCAGGGATTTGCCTGTATAACCGCCGCTCTTCGGGGCCTAAATCGACCCCGATCTCCTTGCCGACCCCAGCAATACCGCAACGGGCCGGCTAGATCCGGGCGGTTGCCGGTCGGTCCTTCCAGGGCGCGACGAACTCCGGGTCGCTAACAGCCATAAGGAGCCGTTCGTTTCATGGCACTCTATGAGAATGTCTTCATTGCGCGTCAGGACGTCCCGACGACGCAAGTGGAGACCCTGACCACCCAGTTCGCCGAACTGGTCACCGGGCTCGGTGGCACCGTCTCCAAGAAGGAGTACTGGGGCCTGCGTTCCCTCACCTACCGCATCAAGAAGAACCGCAAGGGTCACTACACCCTGCTCAACCTCGACGCGCCGCCGGCTGCCATCAAGGAGCTGGAGCGCACGATGTCGATCAACGAAGATATCATCCGCTTCCTGACCGTCCGCGTCGACGAGCTCGAGGAAGCTCCCTCGGCCATCATGGTCCGCAGCGCCGAGAAGGCCGACCGTCCGGGCGGCGACCGCGGTGATCGTGGCGACCGCTGGGGCGATCGCCCGCCGCGCCGCGAGCGTCCGCGCTTCGGCGATGAAGGCGGTGCACCTGCCGTTCCGGGAGAAGAAGAATGAGCGCCCAACGTCGTCCCTTCACCCGCCGCCGCAAGAGCTGCCCGTTCTCCGGCGCCAACGCGCCGAAGATCGACTACAAGGACGTGCGCCTGCTGCAGCGCTTCGTCTCTGAGCGCGGCAAGATCGTGCCGAGCCGCATCTCGGCGGTATCGTCCAAGAAGCAGCGCGAGCTCGCCCAGGCGATCAAGCGCGCGCGTTTCCTGGCGCTGCTGCCCTACCTCATCGCCTAGCCGGAGGACGCAATCATGCCGATGAACGTCATCCTGCTGGAGCGCGTGCCCAAGCTCGGTCAGATGGGCGATGTTGTGAAGGTGAAGCCCGGCTTCGCCCGCAACTACCTGCTGCCGCAGAAGAAGGCCCTGCGCGCCACCAAGGACAACATCACCTACTTCGAATCCCAGCGTAAGACGCTGGAAGCGCAGAACCTCGAGCGCCGCCAGGACGCCGAGGCGGTGGCCGGCAAGATGGCCGACCTCAAGGTCACGCTGATCCGCCAGGCCTCCGAGGCCCTGCAGCTCTACGGCTCGGTCACGTCGCGCGACATCGCCGACGGCGCCGCCGCCCAGGGCGTCAAGATCGAGCGCGGCCAGGTCGAGCTCGACAAGCCGATCAAGGCGCTCGGCACGCACAAGATCAAGGTCCACCTCCATCCGGAGGTCGCGGTCGAGATCAGCGTGCTGGTCGCCCGTTCGCCCGACGAGGCCGAATTCCTCGCCAAGGGCGGCACGCTGGTCGCCGAGACCGAGCGTGCGGCGCTCGAGGCGGCGGAAGCCGCCCAGCGCGCCGCCGAGCAGGCCGCCGCCCTCTTCGAAGCCAAGTCCGGCGAGGCCAAGCCCGCCGCCGAAGGCGAAGCTGCTGCCGAGCCGCCGGCCGAGGCCGAGGAAGCGCCGGCCGAAAAGAAGTAACGAGTCCCTTCGTGCACTCGTCCTGGCGCATGCCACCGGCCTCCGGTGGCATGCGTTTTCTTTTGCTGGGCGCGCGCCATTCCGGTGGCGCGTCATGTTCTTCCGGGACCGCGGGCCTTCAGGTCCGCATCATGATCACGAGCGGACCTGGAGGTCCGCGCTCCGAAGACGCGCCACTGGAGTGGCGCGCGCCCAGCCCATGATCTGGCGCGTCGGCGCCATCGTGATCGCGGGCATCGTGGCGTTGCCGCTGCTCGGCGTCGCGTCGAGCCTGTTCACGCCGCAGGGCGACCTGTGGCGGCATCTCGCCGACACCCAGCTCGCCGACATCTTCGCCAACACGCTGGTACTGCTGGTCGTCGTCGGCCTCGGCACCACGATCATCGGCGCCGGCACGGCGTGGCTGGTGACGATGTGCAGCTTTCCCGGCAGCCGGCTGCTGCAATGGGCGCTGCTGCTGCCGCTGGTCCTGCCGACCTACATCATCGGCTATGCCTACGCCGACCTTCTCACCTTCGCCGGCCCCGTGCAGGGTGCCCTGCGCCAGGCCACCGGCTGGAGCCGTGGTGACTACTGGTTCCCCGATCTCGGCTCAGCGGGCGGCGTCGCGCTCCTCTTCACGCTGGTGCTCTACCCCTACGTCTATCTCGCCGCGCGCACCGCTTTCCTGAACCAGTCGCATGCGCTCATCGAGGCGAGCCGCATCCTGGGCCACGGCCCGTGGCGCACCTTCTTCGGAGTCGGCCTGCCGCTGGCGCGCCCCGCCATTGCCGCCGGTGTCATGCTGGCGCTGCTCGAGGCGCTCGCCGACTTCGGCACCGTCCAGTATTACAGCGTGCAGACGCTGACGACGGCGATCTACCGGACCTGGTACGGGCTCGGCAATCGCGAGGGCGCCGCGCAGATCGCACTGCTGCTGATCGCGATCGCCGGCCTCCTGATCCTGGTCGAGCGCCGTTCGCGCGGCCGCGCCCGTTTCCACATCGCCTCCAACCTGCGCCACCCGGGCGATCCCGCCGAACTTGCGTTCTGGCCGGCGGTCGGCGCGGTTGCGGCCTGCACGCTCCCCATCATCCTGGGCTTCATCGTGCCGACGGTTCACCTGGCGCAGCTCGCGTGGAGATCGGGCGCGGTGGCGATCGAATCGCATTTCCTGCGCGACGCCGCCAACAGCCTCGGCCTCGCCGCGGCGGCCGCCGCGATCATCGTGGCCCTCGCCCTGTTCCTGAGCTACGCCGGCCGCCTGGTACGCCACCGCGCGCTCAACCGGCTGATCGAGTTCTCCTCCCTGGGCTATGCCATCCCGGGCGCCGTCATCGCCGTCGGCATCCTGCTGCCGCTGGCGCTGGCCGATCACGGCATCGACCGGCTGAGCCGCGCCGTCCTTGGCCTGCCAAGCGGGCTGCTGCTGAGCGGCACCGCCTTCGCGCTCCTGCTCGCCTACACGGTGCGCTTCCTCGCCGTTGGCCTCGCCAACATCGCGCCCGGCCTCGCCGCCATCGATCCCGCGATGGATGCGAGCGCGCGCGTGCTGGGCGCCAGGCCGCGCGAGGTGCTGCGACGCATCCATCTGCCGCTGCTGCGCGCGCCGGTGCTGACGGCGGCCGTCGTGGCCTTCGTCGAGGTGGTGAAGGAGCTGCCGGCGACCTTGCTGATCCGCCCGTTCAACCTCGATACCTTGGCGATCGGCGTCTATCGCTTCGCGTCGGACGAGCGCCTGGCCCAGGCGGCGGTGGGCTCGATCGTGATCGTGATGGTGTCGCTGGCGCCGGTCATCGTCCTCAGTCGAGCGATTGCGGTGCGACGGCGCTGACGCTGGGGGTCGCCACTCCAGCGGCGCGACATCTCTGCGATCAACGAAGACGCGCGACTGGAGTCGCGCGCCCCCAGCAAAGATTATTTCCAGCCTGCGCGATCCATGATCTTCAGCGCCTCGGCGTTGTTCTGCGCGAACACGCGGGCGTTGAGCTGGTCTTCCTTGAAAGTGCCGAGCGACTTCAGCTCGGCTGAGAGCTCGACGCCGGCCACCGCCGGATACTCCGAGTTGCCCTCGGCGAAATACTTCTGGGCCGGCGGCGACACCAGGTACTCCAAGAACTTCACCGCCGCCGCCTTGTTGGGCGCGTAGCGCGCCACGGCGCCGCCGCTGATGTTGACGTGCGTGCCGCGGTTGGCCTGGTTGGGGAACACCACGCCGACCTTGGCCGCGATCTCGCGGTCCTCCAGCTTCTTGGAGCGCATGAGGTTGGCGTAATAGTAGGTGTTGCTGACGGCGATCTCGGCCTCGCCCGCGGCGACGCCCTTGATCTGGTCAGTGTCGCCGCCACGCGGCGGCCGCGCCAGGTTCGCGGCGACGCCCTTGGCCCATGCCTCCGTCTTCTCCAGCCCGTTGGCGGCAAGCAGTGAGCCCACCAGTGACTGGTTATAGATGTGGCCGGAAGCCCGGATCAGCAGCTTGCCTTTCCACTTGGGGTCGGCGAGGTCCTCATAGTTATTGGGCGCGTCGGCCGCCGACACCTTCTCCTTGTTGTACAGGATCACACGCGCGCGCTTGGAGAAGCCGAACCAGGTGTTGTCGGGATCGCGCAGATGCGCGGGCACCGATTTGGTCAGCACCTCGGACGTCACCGGCTGCAGCAGGCCCATCTGGCGGGCGCGCTCGATGCGCCCGGCGTCGGTGGTGATGAACACGTCGCACGGGCTCTTGTCGTCCTCGGCCTTGAGCCGTTCGACCAGCGGATCGGGCTCGGCGTCGATGCGGTTGATCTTCACGCCGCTCAGGTCGGCGAAGTTGCCGTAGAGCGCCTCGTCAGTGTTGTAGTGGCGCGCCGAGTAGAGGTTGAGTGTGGTGCCCTGCGCCTCCGCGCGGCGAAGGATGAGGACGCCTGCACCGAAGGCCACACCGGTCTTTAGGGCTGCACGACGCTTCACGGAAGCCTCCACTGCGAGTGATTTTCACTCTCTGTGCTATCAAACGTGATGTTGCGACGCAATTGCCGTTGGAGTGATTTTACAGTCCCACGTAGGATTTATCGCGCAGCCTTTGCCTTGAAATTGCCATCTGGACTAACATTTCGCTCGGGTCCATCGATCAGCCCCGAAGGAACGGCAATGCTGTTGGCTCGGGTTCTCGCCCGTGTTGTGGAAGAAGGTCAGGTCACCATCATCGATGGAGCCGGCAGGCCGCATCGTATTGGAGGCCTTCGCCCCGGTCCGGTCCTCACCCTGCGACTACATGATCGGTGGACCGGAACGAGACTGGCGTTGCGACCGCGCCTGGCGCTGGGCGAAGCCTACATGGACGGCAAGCTCACCGTCGAAGATGGCGACATCTACGACCTGCTCGATCTGGTCGGCCGCAACATGACGGCTCTCGAAGCGACACCTACGGTGAAGTGGTCGTATGCCCTGCAGCGCTGGCTGCGCGTCCTGGAACAGTACAATCCGATCGGACGGGCCGAGCGCAATGTCGCCCATCACTACGATCTCAAGGACCAGCTCTACGACTTCTTCCTCGATCGCGACCGGCAGTATTCCTGCGCCTACTTCAAGACCGGCGAGGAGCCGCTCGAGCAGGCGCAGGTCGACAAGAAGCAGCACATCGCCGCCAAGATGCTGCTGCGGCCCGGCCAGAAGGTTTTGGACATCGGCTCGGGCTGGGGCGGCATGGGCCTGTTCCTCAGCCAGCAGTTCGGTGTCGACGTGACGGGCGTCACTCTCTCCAAGGAACAGCATGCCGTCTCGAGCCGGCGCGCCCTGGAAGTCGGCGTCGCCGATCGCGTGCGCTTCAAGCTGCTCGACTATCGCAAGGAGCCGGGCCGCTACGACCGCATCGTCTCGGTCGGCATGTTCGAGCATGTCGGCTCCGCCCACTACGTCGAATTCTTCACCAAGGTGAAGGAGCTTCTGGCCGACGACGGCGTCATGCTGTTGCATTCGATCGGCCGCATGGAGCCGCCGGGCGGCACCAACACCTGGCTGCGCAAGTACATCTTCCCCGGCGGCTATACCCCTGCCCTCTCCGAGGTGCTGACGGCGGTCGAGAAGGTGGGCCTGTGGGTCACCGACATGGAGATCCTGCGGCTGCACTACGCCGCGACCCTGCGCCACTGGCGCCAGCGTTTCCTCGCCAACCGCGAGCGCATCAAGCAAGTCGCGGGCTACGACGACCGCTTCTGCCGCATGTGGGAGTTCTACCTCGGAGCCTGCGAGATCTCCTTCCGGTACATGAACCAGATGGTCTTCCAGCTCCAGATCGCCAAGAAGCAGGACGCCGTGCCGCTGACGCGCGACTACATGCTGGATGCGGAAAAGGGCGTCACGGTCACGCGGTCTCTGGCGGCGGAGTGAGTGTACGCACTAACGTTTTCCGTCCCGTTCCGCGCTGAGCCGCATCTGCGCGAGGAATTGCTGGGCCTGCCGATCGGCAGGGTCGAGTGCCACCAGCTTCTCGGCCCATGGCAGCGCCAGGAACCAGCGGCGATCCTGGGCATAGAAGACGGCAAGCGCATGGGCGAACGCGCGGTCGGACGGCGCAAGCGACTGCGCCTTCAGCAACGCCGCTTCGGCCTCCCCGCGTCGGTCCAGCCGCTGCCAGGCAAGTGCCTGATTGTAGTGGACGCGCGGCCGCTCCGGCAGCAGGCGGGCGGCTTCGGTCAACTCGGCAGCGGCTTCGGGCAGACGGTTCTGCTCGGCGACCAGCAGGCCCAGCGAATAGTGCAAATCGCCCTGATTGGGGACGCGCTGCAGGCCAGAGCGCAGGATGCGCTCGGCGTCGTGTGGGCGGCCGCTGATGCTGTAGAAGCGCGCAAGATTGAGCCGGCCCGGCGTGAAGTCGGGATCGAGCTTCAGCGCCGCCACATACTCCGCCTCCGCATCGGCCGCCCGTCCCTGGTTCTCCGCGACCACCGCCAGGTTGAGCCGCGCCCCCGGCATGTCGAGCGAGGCCCGTTGCGCGGCGATGAATTCCGCCAGAGCAGCCTCGAACCTGGCCCGCTTGTCCGCATCGAACTCCGCCGCCGGCACTGAAGACAGCGCACGTGCGGCTTCGATGCGCACCGCACGGACCGGATCGAAGAACAGCGGCGCGAGCTGGCCCAGACGGGTGCCGGGACGCGCCCCTTCCAGGACCGCGACCGCGGCGCGCCGCACCGCCGGGTCGGCGTCGCTGCAACGGCTCGACCCCGAAAGTGTAGGCGATCTCGAAATCGGCAGGCTTGCTGTCGGCGCCCTGGGTGCGGACGAAATATCTCTCTCCCTTCGTGAAGAAGCGCGAGGTCACGCCCTTGTGATCGAAGTCGGTGCCGCCGAAATCGCCCAACACGGTGGCCGGCGTGGCTTTCGCCATGGCCTTGGCATGATGCGACTGGGACCACGCCTTGGCCGCGCCCTGGTGGCATTGCACGCAGGTATTATTGTCGACGAACCCGGGTTGGCTTCTGTCCGCGACGAGACGGGAAGAAACGCCATCACGCATCGCCCACAAGACGACAGCAAGAACAGTGAGGAAGGCGAACACCAGGCAGCCGAGAAATACGGCCAACCTCCCGCGTCGTGACGCTGTTTGCGGCGCCGCAATCGTGTGCGGTTTGGCCTGGGTCTTAGGCGCCTTGGCGCGTTTTCTACCCACCTTCCTCTGCGTTCCATTGCCCACGAGCGCGAACGCTCGCCCTCGGCGGTGCCATGGGCGCAGCCGGCCACGGCACAGCCCAGTCAGCCCGGGTTGAGAGCGACTATGCAGATTCGGCGAACTGCAATCGTCACCGCTTCGCAACATGCGACGGGGAACCGTGTGGTATGCGCCGAGACCCAACAGTGTCACTTGCCGGCATCGGGGGGCAGCGTCCACACTCCCCTTGGATCGCGGCATGGTTGTGTGTGACGATGCTCGCTCGCCGCCATCAGGCCGCTCTGTCCGTCATTGGTTCCGCGGGCGAACTGGGACATGCTGCAGAGTCGAGTTCTCACCTTTGACAATCCCGAGTCGTACGCTGCCGCCGTGCGCGCGACGGATGTCGAGCTGCTGGTTACGTCCAGCGGAGACTTCAGCGCCGAGTTGATCCAGGTCGACTTCGGCCGGCTGTTGATGCAGCGGGGCGCCGATAGCCTTCCCAGGATCGCGCGCATATCCAGCCACTCGAAACGCGCGCCGATCGTCTTCCTTGCCGACGTCAGGCAGGCGTCCGTGCAGCAGAACGGTGTCGAAGTGGCACCCGGTGAGATCATCGTCCACAGCGCGGGAGCGACCAGCCATCAGCGTACAGAGGGGCCATGCCGTTGGGCGGCGATGTCGCCCACCTCCGAGGACCTCGCGGCAGCGTCGGCTGGCATCATCGGTCGCGAACTGACGCCTCCGTCCACCACGCAGGTCATTAAACCGGATCCAAGGCGGATGGCGCATGTGATGTCCCTGCACGAGGCCACGATGCACCTGGCGAGGATCGCACCCGGCACGCTGGCGCACCCGCAACTGGCGAAAGCCCTGGAGCAGGAGCTGGTGCAGGCGATGGTCACATGCCTTGATGCGCAGCCGCTGGCCGAGCGGAGATCGGGAGTACGCCAGCACAGCAGGATCGTCGCGCGTTTCGAGGACTTCCTCGCGGCCCGTCGATACGAACCTGCCTATCTGGCAGAGATCTGCGCGGCGATCGGCGTCTCGGAACGCACCTTGCGCACGTGCTGCCATGAGCATCTCGGCATGGGGCCGATCCACTTTCTGTGGCTGCGTCGGATGCATCTGGCGCACCGCGCGCTCCTGCATGCCGATCCTGCCATCGCGACGGTGACGCAGGTCGCGACGGAATACGGCTTCTGGGAGCTCGGGCGTTTTTCGGTGGAGTACCGCGCGCTGTTCGGCGAATCGCCATCGGCATCGCTTCACCGGCCCGCGGCCCGGGCGGGCGATCGGCAATCGTGGAAGCGAGTCGCCTGAGGGGATGCCGGTCGCACGTGCGGAGCGGTCCGGACGGCAGACCGCTCCAATCACGCTATCTTCTCAGCCGCCGCCCGCCTTGACCTTGGGCGGCTTCTTCATATCGACCAGCGGCAGCGGATTCTCCGGGTTCTGGAGATTGGGGCGCAGGTCATTCGAGGCGCCACCGGGGGCGCGTTTGATGCTCGGGAATTCAACGATCGACTTGTTGAAATCCATTAGCACTGCATAGGCGAGCGCGAGGACCCAGCCGTTGTCCTCACCGGAGTACTTGCCCGGTGACGCGGTTTGCATGCGAGACGACATGGCACCGTTGAAGATCATGTCGTACTTCTCGAACGGATCCATTGTGAGGTTGTACAGGGACCCGATCGCGCCGAGGTTTTGCTCCGGTCCGAGCCACGTATCCTTGGCGGTCCAAAGATATTTCCAGGCGATGTTAAGTTCAGGGTTGGCCGGATCGCCGGAAACATCGGCACGAACGCCCATGAAGTTCTCGCCATCGATGTAGATCCACCCCTTGCGCGCCGAGTGCTTGGCGCGGCCGAGGATATATTCGCTGTTGTCGATGCTGTCGAAGTAGATCGGCTTGCCGTTGTTGTCCTGCCATGCGCCGTGCGGAGGCGGCGTCAGGCCGACCATCTTCGCCAAGGTAGCCCAGCAGTCGATGTGCGACATCATCTCGCCGTACTTGGCGCCAGCGGGAATTTGGCCGGGCCACCACATGAGACCGGGGACACGCCAGCCGCCTTCGAAGGCCGAGCCCTTCTCGCCGCGGAACGGCGATGCACCGGCGTCAGGCCACGCATCCTGCCAGGCGCCGTTGTCGGCGGTGACGACGACGATCGTGTTCGGTGCTTCAGCTCGAATGGTGTCCATGATGCGCCCGATATTTGAATCGAGCTCGAGCATGGCGTCCGAGTAGCGGCCGAGACGCGATTTGCCCACGAACTGGGGCGCCGGGTTGTTGGGGTTGTGCATCTTCATGAAGTTCACGTCCATGAAGAAGGGTTTGCCGTCCTTGGCGTGCTTCTTGATGTAGTCGACGGCGTAGTCGGCTTGACGGACGTCGAAGTTCGCGAGGTAGTCCCAGTTGATTTCCGGACCCTTGACCGCCGGTTGGCCGGCGGTGCCCGACCATTCGTACATGTTGACGACGTCGAAGTACTCCTTCTTGAACTCCGGATTGTACGAGGGGAACCAAGGATGGAAGGCGTTCGAGGTGTCGGCATAGGTGTAGACGCCAGGGTAGTACGCGCCAAACGCCTTCATCTCGTCGAAGCCGTGTTCGATCGGATAGGAATCGGGCTTGTCGCCGAGATGCCACTTACCCGAGAAGTAGGTCGAGTAACCGTTTTTCTTGAAGAACTCGGCGACGGTCGGCGTCTCCTTCTTGAGTGCGTTCTCGTCGCCGGGAGCGACGACGATAGACAGCGCTGACCGGATGGGAATTCGGCCGGTGATGAACGACGCGCGGCCGGCAGTACAGCTCGCCTGGCCGTACCACGACGTGAACATTGCACCTTCGCTGGCGATCCGGTCGATGTTCGGCGTAGGATGGCCGAGTGAGGCACCGCCGCCCGAATAGGCGCCGAAGTCGTTCCAGCCGGTGTCATCCGTCATCAGAATGACGACGTTCGGCCGTTGCTGCTGCTGCGCAGCGACTGGAAACGCCGCGAGAGTCGTTATCATGCCTAGTAAAGCCGCGCTGTATGCGGCGACGCCGGTCTGTAAGCGGTTTAGGTTCATATGACGGCCCTTCACTGCCTTTTGTGGCTCCGGACAGGGTGTCAACATCCGCGATGGCGAACTATGCAGAATCGGCGGCTTGGGCATCAGAAGTGAACCTCAGCGACCTGAGCCGATTATCATATCCGAAGTACGATTTGAGAATGCCCAGCGCACACCCGAGGTCAGCGAAAGTGACGGTTTGGGGTGTCGCCATCAGGTCCATGGCGCAAACCAGCCATTGCTGATCTCTGTGCCGTGGGCGCGATACTGCCTACCGAGCAGAGATATCGTGTCAAGACGCGGGGTCCTGGAACACGGAGGCACGGCAGCGTACACAGCGCCTTCCGGGCTCTCGCCCTGCTTTGACTACGCCATTCCCTGCCCTGCACCGTCAAAACCTCACACTAAGGCCGACAATGGGCCCGTGCAGCACGATGTTGATGCTGTTGTTGTTGCCGGCATTGCCGTGGTTGATGCCGAGTGCGCGGTAGCCGATCAGGGCGGCCAGCTGATAGCCGGTGAACTGCCAAGCGTAGCTGTAGACGCCGAGCGCCTGCCATTCGAAGTTGCTCTGCAAGTCGAAGCCGCCGACGTCGCCGCGCACCATGATCTCCTGGCTGGGTGTGAACTGGTGGCGCAGCCGCAGGCCGATCACGGGATCGACCCAGTCGAGGCTGCCGGACCGGGCGATCCCGAAGCCGTGGCTGAACGAGACATCGCGGCCTAACAGGTTGCTGAGCCGTGAAAAGTCGACGGTGGCGTCTAGGTCGAAGTTGAGGTCAACGCTGTTGTTCCAATAGCGAAAGCCCAGCAGACCATCGAGCGCCGTGAACGAACCCGGGGCGCCCGGCCAGTGCGCGACCTCGTAAAGGCCGCCGGCCTCGATGATGGTCATCGAGTAGGTGACGGCGGTGTTGGATCGGGTGCTGATGTTCAGCCCGGCGACCGGATTGCGCCAGGAGGCGGCCGAATGGTCGAAGCCGAGCTTGGCCCACACCAGGTCCGTGTAGAGGCCGACCGGCCCCTTGTTGGCCTCGAAGTAGCCCATGAAGCCGATCAGCGAATCGCTTTTCTGCAGGATCTGGATGAAGCTCGCGTTGACATCGACCGTCTGGCCGCGTGCCGTCAGGCTGCCCGACATGCTTGGAGCCCATCCGTACAGCGCGGCACGAAACCGCCAGGCCTCGGGATCGGCGGCAGCTGGATTGGCGGCAGCGGGATTGGCGGCAGCAGGCTCGGCCGCCTGCTGGCCGCCGATGTCGTCGGCAAGCGCCGGCTGGCGTCCTGGGGCGAGCAGGGCGAACAGGATGCCAATTGCTGGCGTGAGTGAGCGAAACGAAGACACGTCAGGCCCTCGGTGTGACGGATCGGCTCATTTAGCCGCACGGGCGGCTATGGCTTGATCGATCTGTGCCTTCACTGCCGCCAGGTTGAAGCTGGCGCCTTGCTGCATCGGCGGGAAGTCGATCGCCGTCTGCGCGAGCTTGCCCACTTCCCGCTGCACGAACACGAAGCGCCAGAACTCGTAGGCGAACCAGTTGTAGTAGGCCAGCGACCCATTGGTGCTGGTCGGCAAGCCGGTACGCTCGAAGGGATCGAGCCGGAGGTTGGTCAGGATCGGCCAGTCGACCTTGACCGTGGCGCCAAGCCAGCCCTGCGGCTGGTCGGTGAAACGATATTTGTAGTCGCCGAGACGCACCGCCGAGAGCGTGCCTTCGGTGAAGTAAAAGATCTCGTTGCGCGCCGACGGCGTGCGGCCAGCCATGATGCCTTGATGGTAGGCGCCAACGTTGAACCAGCCGATATCGTCACCCATGATGACAACAATGTTGGGCATTTGTTGCTGTGCCACGGCAACAGAGCCTGCGGCCATCGTGGCGGCAATCGACGCGATCAGACCGACTGAGAGCCTTGCAGCGATGTTCATGGCATCCCCTGCAGTGACGATCGAGACAAACCACAGCGTTGCCCAGCGTGATCACAGCTCCTGCGGACTCGATCTCTTGCGGACTATCGGCTTCGGTCTGTTCGACAGGCTATGCAGATTCGGCGCGGCATCACGACCACGCAAATGTGATCGGAGTCGAGCGGAGCTTCAGGGGCGGTCTTGCCGAGGCTAGGCAGCTCCTATGTGAAATCCAGGCGTCAGCCGCCAATCCCGCCGGAATTGCATAGCCGCACCTGCTCTCCCTGACCAACGCTCGCCTCCCCTGAAAGCGGGGGCAGCATATGAACCCAATTTGCCGAGTGGGAATGCTCGCCGGAGTCGTTGCGGCAGCGGTGCGCTCACTCGGCCTCGGCAAGAAGACGCTGGTCTTCAAATTCCAGCATGTCCACGAGATGCTGGCCAAGGATGGCCAGTTTACGACGAACACGGGCAACTAGTCGATGCCGGACGAAAAGCCCATCGCCAGCAACCGCCGGCGCGCGGCGACAAGCTGGGCCGCCCGCGAGTTCAAGCGGTTCGTGGTGATGTTCCTGTATTTGTGGGTGCTGCTGGCGCTGTTCGTGTTGAACGAGACGGTCATCCTGCGCCAGCGCGGCATCGATTTTGCCCCGCATGGCTTTGCCCTGATCAACGCGCTCATCCTGGCAAAGGTCATGCTGGTCGCCGAGGAACTCGACCTGGGCGACCGATTGCGGCCGCGGCCGCTGATCTATCCCATCGTGCTCGAGGCCCTGATCCTCAGCGTCCTGTTCACCGCCTTTTGTATCGTCGAGAAGGTCATCGTCGGCCTCATCGAGGGCGACACGTTCGCGACGAGCGTACCGGTGGTCGGCGGCGGCAGACTCAAGGGCCTGGTCTGTGTCGCAATGATCCTCTTCGTTTCGCTCGTGCCCTTCTTCGCCTTCAGGCGGGTGAGCCGCGAGCTCGGCCCCGGTCGCATGAGAGCGATGATGCTCGGCGTGCCGGCCGCGCCGGCGGCTGCAGCAACTTCCGATTCTGCATAGCTGGGCCTGGACCGCGCTTCATACTGCCGCCACGGCAAAGCGACGGCCAATGCTCGGATGCGGCACCGCGACGTTCACCGAACCGGACGACTACCGCACGAACGTGCCGGGGGCGGCGATCGATCTGGTCCTGACGGGCAGCGAGCCCTTGCGGGCGCGCGTGACCTGGATCAACCTGCGCCGCCTGAACCTCGTCCGCCTCGAGGAGAGCGTGCCGCGCATCGCCGCCATCTCGCTGGCGCCGGCGCTGCTGTTCGTGTCGTTTCCCTTGAGCCGCCATCCCCAGGCGATCTGGAATGCCCGCCCCCTGCAGCGGGGAGAAATGGCGTTTCACAGCCCGGGGGAGCATTTCCATCAGCGAACGTGCGGCGTCTGCCGCTGGGGGATGGCATCGCTGACGGCCGGAGATTTCGCCGCCTACAGTCGCGCGCTTCTGGGGACCAGGTTGGCGTCACCGGCCGCCATGCGCATCCTGCAGCCATCGTCGCGCGCCACCGCCGATTTCCTGCGGCTTCACAACCAGGCCTGCCGCCTCGTGCAGACCAAGCCCGCCATGGCGGCGCATCCCGAAGTTGCCCGCGCGCTGGAGCAAGGCCTGATCCATGCACTCATCCGCTGCGGTGGCGAAGACAGTCTCCGCGGGCACGAGAGCGGCGGGCGACAGCACGCCGAGATCATCGGCCGCTTCGAGCAGCTCCTTGCCACCGAGCACGACCGGCCGCTGCCGTTGCCGGAGCTTTGCGCGGCCCTCGGGGTCGCAGACCGGACGCTCCGGACCAGCTGCACCCAGGTGCTGGGCATGGGCCCCGTCAAGTACGCCCGCTTGCGGCGCCTCAACCTTGTGCGCTCGACGCTGCTGCGAGCCGATCCAAGGGCGGACAATGTCGGAATGGTCGCCAGGAAGTACGGTTTCACCGAGCTCGGCCGGTTCGCGGCGGCCTATCGCGCGGCGTTCGGCGAAATGCCGTCGGCCACATTGCGGCGCACAGGATTCGTTGCGACCGACGCCGCCGATTTTGCATAGGCGCTAGCCGCATGGAGAGCTAAGCCACCGCTGCACCAGTGTGGGTTGAGGTGGCCTCGCTGGAGCGGTGCTTGCGAACATGCACCTCGACCAGCTCCGGAAAGGAACGCGCTATGAGGATCGTTGGAACTTGCCTGATCGCGGGTATGGCTCTGACGCCGTTGGCCGCGTATGCCCAAATGTCGGATGCCGCTTACTGCCAAGCGTTGAGCGCGAAGTATCGCGATGTCACCGGCGGCACACAGAACAATCAGGCTGTGGCAGAGGCGATGGATCAATGCGGCAAGGGCAATACCGCGGCGGGCATCCCGACCCTGGAAAAGGCCCTGAAGGACCAGAAGGCCACGCTGCCAGCGCGCAACTGACGTCCGTTACAGCGCGGCAGCCGAGAGAGCGTCGCCGCGCGCTGCGAGGTCGTCCACGATGTTGTGGCGCCTGATTGCGATCGGCCTTCTCGTCGCGCCCGCGGCCGGCTGGGCGCAGGACGTTCGCGTCGTCGAGTCGACACCCGCTGCAAATGCCTCGATCAGCGGCCCCAGCAGCGCGTTCTCGGTGCGCTTCGATCGACCGATCGACCACGTTCACTCGGTCATTCTCATCAAGCGCGACGGCAACGTCGTCCAGACGCTTCAGCCTCGTCTGCAATCGGCGCCGGAGGTCCTGTTTGCCCGCGCGCCCACCCTGCCGCCTGGCGCCTACACGCTTCACTGGCAGATCAGGACGATGGCGGACGGCCTGGCGACCGCCGGCGACATACCGTTCAACATCGTTCAGGCCAGGTAAGGCGGGAAGCGGGCGATGAGCGCCGCTACGATCGCCTTGCTTTAATGACTTCAGTTATGTATAATAGTTCGCTGCTGGGCGCACCTTCGCGGGTTTCTGCGCCGGTGGCGTAAAGGGGGGGGTAGCGGAAAATGCGCAAACTGCGGAAACCCTCGTGGGTTCAGCCATGAACACGACATCGTCCCTTGCCGTGCATGGTCCGTGCATCGCCCCTTTGAGTCCACCGTCGCCGTCCGCAGCCGGGAGACTTGTCCCCGCCTTTCAGCTATTCCTGTCCACACCGCCGATTTGTGGTGGTAGACGCCCCCCTCGTCTCCTTAAGAAGCTCTGCCATGGAGCCATTGAAAGACTCATCCAACGTCACGCGCTTGCCCGGCGCCGAAGATATCCGTCTGCGCGAGCCGCCGCACAATTTCGAGGCGGAACAGGCGCTGCTGGGCGCGATCCTCATCAATAACGCCGCCTACCAGCGCGTCGCGGAGTTTTTGCGGCCCGAGCACTTCGCTGATCCCCTGCACGGCAAGCTGTTCGATTCGCTGTCGCGGCTGATCGAGCGCGGCCAGGTCGTGAGCGCCGTCACGCTCAAGACCTACGTCGAGCAGGACGAGGACATGAAGGCGGCGGGCGGTGCCACCTACCTCGCCCGCCTGGCGGCGGCGTCGGTGCACGTTATCGATGCCACGGCGTTCGGTCAGGCGGTGCACGACCTCTACCTGCGCCGCCAGCTCATCGACCTCGGCGAGGGCGTGGTCAACGGCGCCTTCGGCGGCGACGTCGACGAAACCGCGCTGAACCAGATCGAGGTCGCCGAGAAGAAGCTCTACGACCTCGCGAGCTCGGGCCAGACCGAGGGCGGCTTCAAGCCCTTCCGCGTCGCCCTGACCGAGGCCACGGTCGCGGCCGAGGCGGCCTACCATCGCGTCGGCCAGCTGACCGGGGTCGCCTCCGGCCTCTTCCAGCTCGACCAGCTTCTGGGCGGCCTGCACCGGTCGGACCTCATCATCCTTGCCGGCCGTCCCTCGATGGGAAAGACCGCGCTCGCCACCAACATCGCCTTCAACGCCGCCCGCGCCTATCGCGAAGAGATCGTCGAGGGCAAGCCCAAGGCGGTCGACGGCGCGGTCGTGGGCTTCTTCTCGCTGGAAATGTCGTCCGAGCAGCTCGCCACCCGCATGCTCGCCGAGCAGGCCGAGGTGCCGTCGGAGAAGATCCGCAAGGGCGAGCTGATAAGCAGCGATTTCGACAAGGTCCTGTCGGTAAGCCACGAGCTCGAACACCTGAACTTCTTCATCGACGACACGCCGGCATTGTCGATCGCCGCGCTACGCACCCGCGCCCGCCGGCTGAAGCGCACGCACGGGCTCGGGCTGCTGGTCGTCGACTACCTGCAGCTCCTCTCGCCCTCGGGCAGGAACCGCCAGGACAACCGCGTGCAGGAGGTCTCGGAGATCACCCGCGGGCTGAAGACGCTGGCCAAGGAGCTCGACGTGCCGGTGCTCGCCCTGTCGCAGCTCAGCCGCGCCGTCGAGCAGCGCGAGGACAAGCGGCCGCAGCTCGCCGACCTGCGCGAATCGGGCTCGATCGAGCAGGACGCCGACGTCGTCATGTTCGTCTATCGCGAGGAGTACTACCTCACCCGCGCCGAGCCGGCGCGCCGCGCCGAGGAAAGCGACCAGAAGTTCAACGAGCGCCACGAAGGCTGGCGCCAGCGCTGCGAGCTGACCTACGGCAAGGCTGAGGTGATCGTGGCCAAGCAGCGCCATGGCCCCACCGGCATCGTGCGCCTGTCGTTCGAAGGCCAGTTCACCAAGTTCGGCAACTTGGCCGCGGACCCCGACGGGCCGGGCCCGGTGTTCGAATGACGATCAGGCTCGCATCTTTCTTGTTGGTGCCACGACATGAGCGGGCCTGGAGGCCCGCGGTCCGGTAAGAGTAGGCGCATGTCTTCTTCTGACGACGCCACGCGCCGGGCCGGAGCGGTCCTGACCGTCGATCTCGGTGCCATTGCCGCCAACTGGCGCGGCCTGCGCGATGCCGGCCGCGCGGCCGGACGGCCGGTTGATTGCGCCGCCGTGCTCAAGGCCGACGCCTACGGCTGCGGCGCCACCATCGTCGGTCCGTGGCTCGCGGCCGAAGGTTGTCGGCAGTTCTTCGTCGCCCATCTCGAGGAAGGCATTGCGCTGCGCAAGGCGATGCCCGAGCACCCGATCTACGTGCTCAACGGCCTTCTGGCCAACACCGACGCCGACTTCGTCGAGCACGACCTCACGCCCGTCCTCAACCACCTCGGCCAGCTCAACGCCTGGCGCGCCGCGGCCCAGCGCTTCAGCCGGCCGCTCGACGCCATCATCCATATCGACACCGGCATGCATCGCCTGGGCTTCGGCGCCGAGGAGGCGCAGGTGCTGATCAACGAACGCGGCCGTCTGCGCGGCCTGCGTCTTGCCCTGCTGATGAGCCATCTCGTGGCTTCCGAGGAGCCCAACAGCGCCATCAACGGCGAGCAGCTTTCGCGCTTCCGCAATTTCGTGCGCGCCATGCCGGGCGCGCCGACGTCGCTCGCCAACTCCTCGGGTATCTTCCTGGGGCCCGACTACCATTTCGACCTGCTGCGGCCGGGTGCGGCGCTCTACGGCATCAACCCGCTGCCCGGCCGCGACAATCCGATGCTGCCGGTGGTGACCTTGCAGGCACGCATCCTGCAGACTCGGCGAATTGACGCTTTTCAGACCGTTGGATACGGTGGCGCCTGGCGGTCAGCCCGGCCTTCCCGCGTGGCCACGATCGCGCTGGGCTATGCTGACGGCTACTTCCGGATCCTCATCAACCGCACCCACGTCCATCTCGCCGGGTATCGCGTGCCCGTGATCGGCCGCATTTCCATGGATCTTGTGACGATCGACGTGACCGAAATTCCCGAAGCCCTGTGCGAGACCGGTGCGGTGGTCGAAATCCTCGGCCCGCACATGACGGCCGACGATCTCGCCGACCACGCGCGCACCAATGCCTACGAAGTCATGACCGCGCTCGGCCGGCGCTACGCCCGCGTCTATGTCGAGCCGCCGGAACCTGAGCCAGAGTCCGAAGAAGGGCCGGAGATCACCCCGTGAGCATTCCACTGGTCACCCTGCTCGGCCGCATGACACTCGCCTTCCTCGAGGCGATCGGCTCGGTCAGTTCCTTCGCCCTGCAGGCCATTCGCTGTGCGTTCACGCCGCCGTGGTACCGCCAGCAGATCCTTCGCCAGATTATGGAGATCGGCTACTACTCCTTGCCCGTCGTCGGGCTCACCGCCGTCTTCACGGGCATGGTGCTGGCGCTGCAGAGCTACACCGGCTTCGCCCGTTTCTCCGCCGAATCGGCCATTCCCAATGTGGTCGTCGTCTCGCTGACCCGCGAGCTCGGGCCCGTCCTCGCCTCGCTCATGGTGGCGGGCCGCGTCGGCGCGGCCATGGCGGCCGAGATCGGCACCATGCGCGTCACCGAGCAGATCGATGCGCTGACCACGCTCTCGACCAATCCCTTCAAGTACCTGGTGGTGCCGCGCCTGATCGCGGGTATCGTCACCCTGCCGATCCTGGTGCTGATCGCCGACATCATCGGCGTGCTGGGCGGCTTTCTGGTCGGCGTCTACAAGCTCGACTTCAACGACCAGGCCTATCTCCGCAACACGATCGACTTTCTGCAGTTCGAGGACGTCTTCTCCGGCCTGGTCAAGGCCGCGGTGTTCGGCTTCCTGATCTCGCTGATGGGTTGCTACCACGGCTACACGTCCAAGGGCGGTGCCCAGGGCGTCGGCACGGCGACGACGAATGCGGTCGTATCGGCATCGGCCCTGATCCTGACCTTTAACTACTTCATCACCGAAGCTTTTTTCGCACGCTGATGTCTCCGAAGATCTCGCTCCGCGGCGTCACGAAATCCTTCGGTCCCAAGAAGGTCCTGCAGGGCATAGACCTCGATGTCGCCAAGGGCGAATCGATGGTGGTGATCGGCGGCTCGGGCACCGGCAAGTCGGTGCTGCTGAAATGCATCCTGGGCCTGATGCGGCCCGACGCGGGCTCGATCAAGATCGACGATCAGGAGACCGTCGCGCTGGCCGACGGCGGCCGCGCCGACGTCATGCGCAAGTTCGGCATGCTGTTCCAGGGCGGCGCCCTGTTCGATTCGCTGCGCGTCTGGGAGAACGTGGCCTTCGGCCCGATCCAGAGCGACGGCATGAAGCCCGACGAGGCGCGCGAGGTGGCGATCGCCAAGCTCGGCAATGTCGGGTTGGGACCCGAGATCGGCGAGCTCTTTCCCTCCGAGCTGAGCGGCGGCATGCAGAAGCGCGTGGCGCTCGCCCGCGCCATCGCCCGCGAGCCCGAGATCATCTTCTTCGACGAGCCGACGACCGGCCTCGACCCGATCATGGCCGACGTGATCAACGACCTGATCGTGAAATGCGTCAGCGACCTGGGCGCCACCGCGGTGTCGATCACCCACGACATGGCGTCGGCGCGCAAGATCGGCCATCGCATCGCCATGCTCTACGAGGGCAAGCTGATCTGGCAGGGCCGTACCGCCGACATCGACCGGTCGGGCGACGCCCATGTCGACCAGTTCATCCACGGCCGCGCCGAGGGACCGATCCGCATGCAGGTCCGGAAGCTCTGAGCATGGCCCGCCAGCCCAGCCTCGCGCAGGCCCGCCGCTGGTTCGCCGAGGATCTGCGCGTCATCGGCCATCTTCTGGACGAACGCGTGATTGACGCCTTCGCCGCGGTGCCGCGCGAGCGCTTCGTCGGCCCCGGGCCGTGGCGCATCCTGCATTTCACCGACGGCTACTGGACGACGCCCGACGACGATCCACGCCGGCTCTATCACAACGTGCTGATCGCCCTCGACGAGGAGCGCCGGCTCAATATCGGCGAGCCGCTTCTGTGGGCGCGCCACTTCGACCGCATCGGCGTGAAGGAAGGCGACCGCGTGCTGCAAATCGGCACGGGGTCAGGCTACTACACCGCCGTCCTGGCCGAGCTCGTGGGACCGACCGGCAACGTCGAAGGCATCGAGATCGATGCGTCGCTGGCGGCAAAGTCCGAACGCAACATCGAGGCCTGGCCGTCGGCCCATGTCCGGCAGGGCGACGCCAGCGAACCCATCGAGGGACGCTGGGACCTGATCGTGGCCTTTGCCGGCGCGACGGCGCCGCATGCCTGGTGGCTCGACGGGCTGGCTGACGGCGGACGCCTGCTGCTGCCGATGACGGCCGGCAACTTCTCGGCCCGCGGCGGCTTCATGCTGCGCCTCGATCGGCGCGGCGGTGGCTTTGCCGCGCGCTCGGCCGGTTGGGTCGGGTTCTATCCCTGCGCCGGCGCGCGCAGCCCCGAGGGCGAGGCGGCACTCGATGCCGCGCTGGCCGATGCCGCAGGCCAACAGGCGGTGCGCAGCCTGCGCCGCGATCCGCACGACAAGGATGAGTCGTGCTGGCTCCATCGCGACGGCTGGTGCCTGTCCAAGCACGAGCTGCACTGATGGCCAAGCCGTTGAAGCGCTTCGTCTGCCAGTCGTGCGGTGCAGTCACGAGCAAGTGGGGCGGCCGCTGCGAATCCTGCGGCGAGTGGAACACCATCGTTGAGGAAGCGGCGCCCGCGCCCGGCCCGGCCGGCGGCGGCCTGGCGCGCGGCGGCAAGGGCCGCACCCTCGAGTTCGCGGGCCTGCGCGGATCGACGCCGCAGCCCGAACGCTATCGCAGCGGCATCAGCGAGTTCGACCGCGTGTGTGGCGGCGGACTGGTGGTGGGCTCGGCCCTGCTGATCGGAGGCGATCCCGGCATCGGCAAGTCGACGTTGCTGCTGCAGGTCGCGGCGGCCCTGGCGCGCCAGCACACGGCCTGTGCCTACATCTCGGGCGAGGAAGCGCTCGACCAGGTGCGGCTTCGCGGCGAGCGGCTGGGCCTTGGCGATGCTCCGGTGCAGCTCACGGCCGCGACCTCGGTGCGCGACATCGTGGCGACCCTCGAGCGGCCGGACGCACCCAAGGTGGCGGTGATCGATTCAATCCAAACCATGTGGCTCGACACCATCGACAGCACGCCGGGCACGGTAAGCCAGGTGCGGGCCTCGGCGCAGGCCTTGGTCGAGCTTGCCAAGCGGCGCGGTATCGCGGTGCTGCTGGTCGGCCACGTCACCAAGGACGGCGCCATCGCAGGTCCCCGCGTGCTCGAGCACATGGTCGACACCGTGCTCTATTTCGAAGGCGAGCGCGGGCACCACTTCCGCATCCTGCGCACGGTGAAGAACCGCTTCGGGCCAACCGACGAGATCGGCGTGTTCGAGATGTCCGACCGCGGCCTGTCCGACGTCGCCAATCCCTCGGCGCTGTTCCTGGGCGAGCGGCGCGGTCACGTATCGGGCACCTGCGTGTTCGCAGGCATTGAGGGTACGCGGCCGGTGCTGACCGAGATCCAGGCGCTGGTGGCCCCCTCCTCCTTCGCCACGCCGCGCCATGCCGTGGTCGGCTGGGATTCCAACCGGCTTGCCATGGTGCTGGCCGTGCTGGAAGCGCGCTGTGGCGTCGCCATCGGCGCCAACGACGTCTATCTCAACGTCGCGGGCGGGCTGCGTATCGGCGAGCCCGCGGCCGACCTCGCCGTCGCTGCAGCCGTTGTGTCGTCGCTGGCCGACGAATCCGTACCGAGCGACATGGTGGTATTCGGCGAGATCGGCCTCGGCGGCGAAGTGCGCCCGGTAAGCCAGCGCGAGGCGCGTTTGCGCGAGGCGGCCAAGCTCGGCTTCCGCAGTGCCTTGGTCCCGCGTGGGCGCGCTGGCACAGGCCCTGCACCACGCACGGCAGAAGGCATCGCCATTGACGAAATCGAGCATCTATCGGACCTTGTGGCGCGTTTTCAGCCGGCCGACCGACCCATGAAACGGTCGCGCCGTGACAGCCCCTCGGATCGTGGGCGATCTTAAAGGCAACGGACGGGGCGATGGACAAGCTCGGGATCACTGTTTTCGACGTCGCGGTCATCGCCGTCGCCTGTTTCGGTGCGCTGCTCGGCGCCTCGGCCGGTTTCGCCCATGCCGTGCTGTTCATCGGCTCGTGGATCGTGGCCGGCTGGGCGGCGTGGAAATACGCCAAGCTGATCCAGCCCGAGGTCGAGCAGCTCGTCGGCAGCACCGAGCTTGCCTATTTCCTGGCTATGCTGGCGGTATTCGTCGCCGCCCTGATCGTGCTGGTGATGCTGACCAACGCCCTGTCGCGCTCGGTGCGGGCAAGCCCGCTCGCCAAGCCCGACCGCATCCTGGGCGCCGGCTTCGGCGTGCTGTGCGCCTGGGTGGCGGTCGGCGCTGCCTTCCTGTTCTACGGCTACCTTGCGCCGCGCGCCCTGCCGCCGGCAGTCGAAGGCGGCGCCACCTTCCCGATGATCAAGGAAATGGCCAATTTCGTCGAACCGTACCTGCCGTCGGGCTTCCGTACCCGCCTGCAGGACCGCGGCAGCAGCGCCGGGTCGGTTTCCGTGCCGTCACCAGCGGCTCCTGCTGCACCGGCCCCGTCCGCGGACGATTCCAAGCCGGCTGAGACCAAACCGCCGCAGTGAGTTATCCTTGATGGCGCAGGCGGCGGTCCCCAGTTATAACCCCGCCGTGTCCAGTGCCCCCAAACGCCTCGACCACGATCTCGATAAGTTTCACGAGGAATGTGCGTTGTTCGGCATCTACGGCACTTCCGATGCCGCCGCCCACACCGCGCTGGGGCTGCACGCCCTCCAGCATCGCGGCCAGGAAGCCTCCGGCATCGTCACCTTCGACGGCCGACATTTCCATAATCACCGTGCCGCCGGCCTGGTCGGCGACATCTTCGGCGACCAGTCGATCATCGCCAAGCTGAAGGGCTATTCGGCGATCGGCCATAACCGCTACGCCACGACCGGCGGCTCCTCCGATCGCAACATCCAGCCCATTTTCGCCGATTTCGACTTCGGCGGCCTGGCGCTCGCCCACAACGGCAACCTCACCAACGCCTACCTGCTGCGCAAGGAGCTGGTCCGCATCGGCTGCCTGTTCCAGTCGACCACCGACACCGAGGTCATCAACCACCTGATCGCCCGCTCCAACTACTCGACGGTCGTCGACCGCGTGATCGACGCGCTCGGCCGGGTCAAGGGCGCCTACTCCCTGCTGATGCTCACCAACGAAGCCCTGATGGGTGTGCGTGATCCGATGGGCGTGCGCCCGATGGTCATCGGCCGGCTGGAGGATTCCTGGATCTTGACGTCGGAGAGCTGCGCCCTCGACATCATCGGCGCGCGCGTCGTGCGCGATGTCGAGCCGGGCGAGATCGTCATCGTCGACGGCAACGGCTTGCGCTCGATCAAGCCGTTCACGAAAGAAAAGCGCCGCTTCTGCGTGTTCGAGCACATCTACTTCGCCCGCCCCGATTCCAAGGTCGAGGGCATCGGCGTCTACGATGCCCGCAAGCGCATCGGCATGCAGCTCGCCACGGAGAGCCCGGTGCCCGCCGACGTCGTCGTTCCGGTGCCCGATTCGGGCGTGCCGGCGGCGATCGGCTATGCCCATCAGTCGGGCCTGCCGTTCGAGCTCGGCATCATCCGCAACCACTATGTCGGCCGCACCTTCATCGAGCCGGCCGACCACATCCGCCATCTCGGCGTGCGCCTCAAGCACAACGCCAACCGCGCCCATATCGAGGGCAAGCGCGTCATCCTGGTCGACGATTCGATCGTGCGCGGCACCACCTCGATGAAGATCGTCGAGATGGTGCGCAACGCCGGCGCGCGCGAAGTGCACATGCGCATCGCCGCCCCGCCGACCACCGATCCCTGCTTCTACGGCATCGACACGCCCGAGCGCGAAAAGCTTCTGGCCTCGCGCTACGACGTCGCCGGCATGGCGAAGTTCATCGGCGTCGATTCGCTGGCCTTCCTGTCGATCGACGGGCTCTATCGCGCCATGGGCCTGCCCGGCCGCGATCCGAACAATCCGGGCTTCTGCGACGCCTGCTTCACCGGCGACTATCCGATCTCGCTCGACGACGTGATGGGCGTCGAAGACCGCCAGCTCTCGCTGCTCGTCGAATCGGCCTGAGGCTTTCCTCGTGACTGCGGCTTCTCCCGGTCGCTTGGCCGGCCGTCTGGCGCTGGTCACTGGCGCCTCGCGCGGCCTCGGTGCCGCGGCCGCCCTCGCCTTCGCCCGCGAAGGCGCGCACTGCGTGCTGGTCGCCCGCACCGTGGGCGGCCTGGAAGAGCTCGACGACAAGATCAAGGCCGAAGGCGGCTCAGCGACGCTGGTGCCGCTCGACGTCACCGACGGCCCCGGCATCGATCGTCTGGGCGCCGCCCTCTACGAGCGCTTCGGCCGTCTCGACGTGCTTCTGGGCAATGCCGGCATCCTCGGCGTGCTCTCGCCGATCGGCCATATCGATCCCGCGGTGTTCGAGCGCGTGATGGCGGTGAACGTGACGGCCAACTGGCGGCTGATCCGGTCGCTCGATCCGCTGCTGCGCCGCTCCGACGCCGGTCGCGCGATCTTCGTGACCTCGGGCATCGCCAACAAGGGCGTGCCCTACTGGAGCGCCTATGCCGCGAGCAAGGCTGCACTCGACGTGCTCGCCACCACCTACGCCGCCGAGGTCGCACACACCGCCGTGCGGGTCAATCTCTACAATCCCGGCCCGATGCGCACCGCGATGCGCGCCCAGGCCTTCCCGGGCGAGCCGACCGAGCAGCAGGTCCCGCCCGAAGCGCATGCCGAAGGATTGATCCAGCTGGCGCTACCCTCGTGCACTTTGAACGGCCAATGGGTCGCGGGCGACGCAGCCCTATCTTGATGCCTTCGTCACGTCGGCGCTCTGGATGCCTTCCTTGATGATGCGGTCGACCGCACCATCAACGCAGAACTTGAAGGGCGCGGCGTCCTTCCATTTGCCGATCTTGGCTTCGGACAATGGCTGCGTCTTGCGCATCGTGCTCAGGCATTCCTCGAAGGCCGGGCCGTGACCGACACCGGTCAGCAGCTGCTGCACCTTGGGAAGCAGCGACGTGTATGGACCGCCGTCGGACAGCCAGGCCAGATAATCCGAGAGCGAGCCCAATGCGACCAGCAGGTGGCCGGCGTCGGGAGTCCCGGAATTGCGTTCGAAGCGATCGATGTAGGTGATCACGATGTTGAGCGCCGGATCCGCGTTCGACGGATCGAGATCGACGGCACGCCGGTATTTGACGTTGGCCTCCTCGAACTTGCCGCTGGCGCGAAGGATGTTGCCCCAATCCAGCAGTTCGATCGCCGACGCCGGCACCTTGTCCTCCGCCGCTGCGTACTTGGCTGCGGCCTTCTCGAGCTCGGCGAGCTCGGCTTTGTCGTCCATCGCGACCGTGATCCTGCCCGACTTCGTCCGGCGATGCGCATCGATCATCCATTGCCGATAGATCAATAGACCTTCGAGACGGCTGACCAGGGCATCGAGGCTGGGACTGCGCGCCTTCGGGAGCTGCTGTAGCTGCTCGGCCGCTTCGGCGAAGGTCTTGTCCGCGATGTCCAAGCGCTTCTGCAGCAGCGAGTTGGGATCGTCCACCCATTCCATCGTCGGCGTTGTCTGGTGGATGATGATGCCCTTCAACAGAAACGCCTTCATCAGGACGGCGATAGCCGTGGGCGAATCCTGCATCTGACGCTGCGAGTCGTGGAAGCGGCCGATCGCCTGGTCGATTTCGGAGAGCTGCTGCTGCAGGCCGGCACCGACCAACGCCTTGGCGCGCGCCATGTGGATCTGGCCGAAGATATAAGGCACCCAGTGCAGATCCGCCTTGTTGCTGCTGCCCATCATCTTGGAGATGAGTTTCTGGGTCTCGCGGAAGCTGCAGTGATCCCGGCGATTGCTGATGCGCTGCTGCTCGCGATGGAGGTCGGGCATGCCGGCGAGCCCGGCATCGAGCTCCTTGCAGTCGGCCTGCTCGCGCTTGAACATGTAGGACGCTGCGGTTTTGGGATCGATGAAGGCGATCGCGCTGACCGCGATGCACTCATAGATGGCGTCGAGGGTGTCGTCGCCCTCTGTCGGACAATTGGCCATCGATCCGTGGTCGCCCGCGAGGCTCATCACCGCCGCGTACTTGCCATCGCCTCGTCGCGTCAGCGCCGAGCGCAGCGTCACCGGCGCCAGCCCGAACAGGGCCACCACTTCGCGCGCGGCATTGCGCACGCTGAGCGGCGCGCCCGGGATCTGCAAGTCGACGGGACGCACGCCGTCGTCGACATGCAGGCGTCGCCATTCCTGCACGCCCGACCGCTGAATGCGATCGATCTGGCGCGCGATCTGCTGGGCGGCGAGATCGGGCGTCGGCACATCGGGCGCGTCCGTCGCCTTGACGACGACGGGATCGATGGCGATGCCACCCATCGCCAGCTCGCGCACGATCGCGGCCAGCACGATGACGACGATCGCTCCTACGCCCGTGGCGACCAGGACCTTGCGCAGGCCGTCGAACCAATTGGCGACACGCTCGAATCGCGTCGGTGTGTCCGGCATCTCAAATCCCCCGTGATGCCAAGGCCGCCCGCCCATGGGGAGTGCGGCAATGTCGGGGGTTTACGGCAAAGCAGGAAGTCGATCTGTGAGAGATCGCACACTGCGTGCGCGATTGCTGGCCTAGCGCCGGGGGGCGCGCCCGGCGAACGGGTTCTTTGGCTTGCGCATGGTCAGCCGGATCGGCACGCCCGGCAGGCCGAAATCGTCGCGCAGCCGGTTCATCAGGTAGCGCAGGTAGTCGTTGCCCAGCTCCTCGGGCTGGCTGACCTGCAGCACGAAGGTCGGCGGCCGCCGCTTGATCTGGGTCATGAAGCGCAGCCGGATGCGCCGGCCCTTGGCCAGCGGCGGCGGATGCAGCGTCTCCATCTCGCGCAGCCAGCGATTGAGCTTGGGGGTTGGCACGCGCTTGTTCCAGACGTCGTAGGTCGTGAACACCGCGGGCATCAGCCGGTCGATGCCGCGCCCGCTCAGCGCCGAGAAGCCGACGATCGGCACGTCCTTGACCTGGGCGAACGACGCCTCCAGCCGATCGGCGAGCTTGCGCCACGCCCGGCTCGCACCCGCCTGGTCGTCGGCCAGAAGATCGGTCTTGTTGACGGCGATCACCAGGGCGCGGCCTTCGTCGATGACCCGGCCGGCGATGGTGAGATCCTGCTTGTCGGCCATGTCGGCGGCGTCGAGGACCACGACCACGACATCGGCCAGCCGGATGGTATCGAGCGTGTCGGCGACGGAGGCAGCTTCCAGCTTGGCCTCGATGCGGCTGCGCCGGCGCATGCCCGCGGTGTCGACCAGGCGCACCGGCCGGCCCTTCCATTGCCATTCGACGCGGATGGCGTCGCGCGTGATGCCGGCCTCGGGTCCGGTCAGCACGCGCTCCTCGCCGACCAGCCGGTTGAGCAAGGTCGACTTGCCGACATTGGGGCGGCCGACGATCGCCAGCAGCACCGGCCGCTTGGGATCGACCGACTCGTCATCCTCGCTGCCTTCGGCTTCCTCGTCTTCCTCGGGCATCGGTTCGATGTACCGGGCCAGCGCCTCGTGCAGGTCGCTCAGGCCCTCGCCGTGCTCGGCCGACACCGGGATGGGATCGCCCAGGCCCAGTGCATGCGCTTCAGCCAGGCCCTGCTGGCCGGCACGGCCCTCGCACTTGTTGGCGACCACGATCACCTTGTCGGCGCGCTTGCGCAGCCAGCCGGCGAAGCTCTCGTCGAGCGGCACGATGCCGGCACGGGCGTCGATCAGGAACAGCACGGCGTCGGCGCTGTCGATCGCCCGCTCGGTGAAGCGGCGCATGCGCGCCTCCAGCGCCTCGCCGCCCGTCGTCTCCCAGCCCGCCGTGTCGAGCAGCGTGAAGGCGAGGTCGCCGAGCTGGGCTGGCGCCTCGCGCACGTCCCGGGTCACGCCCGGCGTGTCGTCGACGATGGCACGGCGCTTGCCGACCAGGCGGTTGAACAGGGTCGACTTGCCGACGTTGGGTCGGCCGACGATGGCGACCCTTGGAAGGGACGGCTTGGCTTCAGCGGAGGGCAATGAGCCGCCCTGAGTCGGTCAAGACGTAGATCGTGCGGTTGGCGATTACCGGCCCGAGCCGGATCGGGTCGCGCACATCCATCTTGCCCAGAATCTCGCCGGTGTAGGGCGAGACGGCCAAAAGCTCGCCCAGCGTGCCGCCGATCAGCAGGCGATCGCCGGCCAGCACCGGGCCCGACCACAGGACCGGCCGCTTGCGCGCTTCGTCGTGATACTGCGTGAGCGGCGTCACCCATTTGATCTTGCCACCGTCGCGCGTCAGCGCGGCAATATCGGCGCTGCTGGTGGTAACGAACACGAAGCGTCCTGCCGTCCACGGCGTCTGGTTGCCGCCGATGTTGCGCTCCCACACGCGCTGGCCCGAACGCAGCTCGACGGCGGCGAGCTGGCCCGCCGTGCCCATCGCCAGCACCAGGCCGCGATCGATCACCGGGCGGCCGCGAATGTCGGTGAGGTTGCCGAAGGCGCGCACTTCGCCGCGCCCGCCGATCATGGTCTCGTTCCACACCGGCCGGCCGTTGTCGACGCGCAAGCCCACCAGCTCGCCCGAAGAGAACGGCGCCACGATGTAGTCGCCCGAGCCGGCCGGGCTGTTGCCGCCGACATAGCCCGCGCTTTCCGTCAGGCCGGTGAACTGCCACTGCTCCGCGCCGTCGACTGCCGCAAGAGCCTGCAGCTTGTTGTCGATGCTGATGGCGAACACCCGATCGGCGAAGACCAGTGGCGCGCCACGCACCGGCGCGCTCACGGTCGACATCCAGACTTCCTTGCCGTCGTTGGGATCGAGCGAATAGACCGCGGCAAAGCCCGTGGTCACGAACAGCTTGCCGCCATAGTAGGCGAGCCCGCCGCCGAACTCATCGCCGTCGCGCGCCTTCTCGGGCTTCAAGGTCACCCGCCAGACAAGCTGGCCGGTGTCGGCGTTGAAGGCCGACACCGTGCCTTGCGCGTCCTTGGCGAAGACCTTGCCCTCGGCGACGACGGGGGGCGTGGTCAGGATGCGCGAGGAGGTCGAGCCCGCCCCGACATCGGCCGTCCAGATGATCTGCGGCGAAGCGCTGACCGCGAGATTGTGCATGGCGTAGTTGGCGAACCCGCCGGACTGCGGCCACGAATCGTTGACGGCGGGCGCCGGCAGCACCACCGGCACGCTCGCCAGGTCCTTGTCGGGCTCGAGCTCGCTTCTTTCGGCGAACACCGGGAGGCGCTCGCCCGGCAATGGCGTCTTGCTCTTGCCGAACCAGTCGCCGACCGTGTCGCAGCCGGACAGCGACACGACGAGCAGAAGACCGACGAGACAGACGCGGGACGAGGCCGCGGCACGCAACACGTTTCGCATCGCTGTTACTTCGCCTCTGCCGGGCCGTAGAAATTCAACATCGCCGAGGCGCGCTGGGCGGCGGCCTGCGGCGCCTGCGGATCCTTGGTGATCTCGCTCCACAGCTCGCGGGCGCGCTTGAGGTCGCCCTTGCGCACCGCCAGCATCGCCTGCAGCTCACGCACGCTGAGGCGGAACGGCCGGTCGGGGCCGGCCAGCGGCTCGAGCTTGGCGACCAGCTCCTCGGCCTTGGGCGTATCGATACCCTTGTAGGCGGCGATCACGTTGGCGAGGTCGGCGAGCTCGGCCGAACTGAGCGTCGGCGCCACGGCCAGCAGCGCCGTCACCTCGGCGTCAATCGGCTCGCGCAACTGCGCGGCGACCAGCGCCGCCAGCGAGCGATAGGGCTCGGGCGCGTTCTTCGCCTGATCCTCGAAAGCCTTCAGCGCAGCCGGCCTGTCCTGGGCGATCTGCGCCAGTGTCGCCGAATAGGCGGCACTCGCCTCGGCCCGCCGCGAGGCGTCGTACTGGCGCCAGCCGACCAGGGCCGTCACCCCGACGACGAGGATCACGGCCCCGGCCACGACCCAGGTACCCCAGCGGCCCCACCATTCCTTGAGTTCGTCCTTGCGGACGGCCTCGTCGACTTCATGAAAGGCGGCGGAATCGGACACGACAGCTCCCGGATTATCGCGAAATATCAACGGCTTCAGGCGCGGTTCATAGACCCGCGACCGGCCTTTGGCAAACCACACGCTCAAGGCGATTTGGGGGCGCTTTACCCACCCCGGCGCTTCTGCAACAATTCAGGCAGACGTCATGGTTCAAGTCCCGGCTGCATGACCAACCTCTACCGTTTGGCCGACCAAAAGGCCCGGCGCCGCATTGTCTCATTCGACCGGCGGGAACTCTCCCGGCTTCTCAATCTCTACAGCATGCGCGTGGCTTCGGGCGAATGGCGCGACTACGCCATCGATTTCCGCCCCGGCATGGCGATCTTCTCGATCTTCCGCCACACCGCCGAGCAGCCGCTGTTCGCCATCGCCAAGGTCCCCGGCACCAGCCAGGGCGGCTACATGGTCTACAACGGCCCGCGCAAACTGGCGCACGGCGATTCGCTGGAAGACGTGCTCGCCATCTTCGAGCGAAAAATCAGGCTGCTGACCGGCTAGTCTATTTGTTGTTGGTCGTGGCGGCGCCGATGCCCGCGCCCACGGCTGTGCCGACGATCACCGGCGCCAGCAGCGGCCAACCGGCCACCGCGCCGATTGCGAGGCCGCTGGCGGCACCTATGCCACCGCCGGTGACGGCTCGTTCTCCCCAAGTATCGCCACACGCTGACAAAGTCAGGACGAGCGGCAGGGCCACGACAGCAGCGAACTTGGTTTTCATGGTTCGACCTTGAGAGGGGTGGCAGCCGGTTCTGGGGCCGGCTCTATCAATTCATATACCGTCTTAGGAAAGCTCACCAATGTGTTGAATTGGTGACCATTTCTGGCCACGGAGCTTCGATCAACAAATCCGGTCGGCTGGTTATTCGCATATCTGGTGATTTTCGTATTTTTGGCCCCGACATGGCTATCACAAGGAGTGAAAAATGTTCGCCAAGGCCAAGTACCGCGAGCCCCTGTCCCAACGCGACGGCGCCCTCTTCCTCACCGACGGCGGCATCGAGACCACCTTGATCTTCCAGGACGGCTTCGACCTGCCCTACTTCGCCGCCTTCGACCTGCTGCGCGACGCCAAGGGCCGCGCGGCGCTGATGCGCTACTACGAGCGCTACATCGCCATCGCCAAGGCCGACCGCATGGGCTTCGTGCTGGAGAGCCCGACCTGGCGGGCCAGGGCCGACTGAGGCGCCAAGCTCGGCTACTCGGCCAACGACATCGTGGCCGCCTACCAGCAGTCCCTGCAGGTCATGCACGACCTGCGCGCCCGTCTCACGAAACGGCGGCGTCGCCCATGGTGGTGAGCGGCTGCGCCGGCCCTCGCGGCGACGGCTACGATCCGGGCCAAGTCATGTCCGCGCTGGACGCCGAGGACTATCACCGACAGCAGATCGGCGCTTTCGCTGATGCGCAGGCGGACATGGTGAGCGCCATCACCATGACGAATGCCAACGAAGCGATCGGGATCGCGCGGGCGGCGATTGAGGTCGGCATGCCCGTCGTGATCTCCTTCACCATCGAGACCGACGGGCGGCTGCCGACCGGCCAGAGCCTGGCCGACGCCATCTGCGAGGTCGATGTCGTGACCGGCAAGGCGCCCGCCTACTACATGATCAACTGCGCCCATCCCACGCACTGCGACAAGGCGCCGGGTGACGAGCCGTGGACGCGGCGCATCGGCGGCTTGCGCGCCAATGCGTCCAGGCGCAGCCGTCAGGAGCTGAACGACTCACCCGACCTCGATTCAGGCAACCCGGTCGAGCTGGGCAGCCAGTACCGCGAGCTGGTGCGGCGCCATCCGCAGATCAACGTGCTGGGCGGCTGTTGCGGCACCGACCACCTCCATATCGAATGCATTGCGCTCGCCTGCCGCGAAGTGAAGCGCGCGGCCTGATCCTAGAAAAGTTGTTCGTACTGCTCCGGCTTGAAGCCGACCATGAGCTTGCCGCCAACATCGAGCACGGGCCGCTTGATCATCGACGGCTGCTCGAGCATGAGCGCAATTGCCTTCTTCTCGCTCAGGCCTTCCTTGTCCTTTTCGGGCAGCTTGCGGAAGGTCGTGCCGGCGCGGTTGAGCAAGGTCTCCCAGCCGACCTTGCCGGCCCAGCCTGCGAGCCGGCTGCGTTCGATGCCGGCTGTCTTGTAGTCGTGGAAATCGTAGGCGACACCCTTCTTGTCCAGCCAGGCGCGCGCCTTCTTCATCGTGTCACAATTCTTGATGCCGTAGATCGTGACCGCCATGTGTCCCTCAAAAAATTGCCGCGTCGTGTCGGAAGGTGGATAGCCCGTTCGTCCTTGGGTTAGCAACGTGACTGCCCCCAAGGAGAAAACAGATGTCCGCCGACCGCGAGCTTGTCCTCACCCGCCTGATCAATGCCCCGCGCGAGAAGGTCTACCGCGCCTGGACCGATCCCGAGATCCTGAAGAAGTGGTTTGCGCCCCTGCCCTACACCACGCCTGTTGCCGAGCTCGACGTGCGGCCGGGCGGCGCCAACCTGATCGTCATGCGCAGCCCAGATGGCAAGGACATGCCCAATCGCGGCGTCTATCTCGAGGTCGTGCCCAACGAGCGCCTGGTCTTCACCGACGCTTATGTAAGGGCCTGGGAGCCGTCGGAGAAGCCTTTCATGACGGTGATCCTCACCTTCGAGGACGAAGGCGGCAAAACGCGCTACACCGCGCGCGTGCGCCACTGGACGGTGGCCGACCGCGAGGCGCATGAGAAGATGGGTTTTCACGGCGGCTGGAGCCTCTGCACCGACCAGCTCGAAGCCCTCGTCGCCAAGATCTGAAGGAAGACTGACATGGCAAACAGCTTCGTCTGGTACGAGCTCATGACGACCGACGCCAAGGCGGCGCAGGGCTTTTACAGCAAGGTCGTCGGCTGGAAGCCGCAGGAGGCGAACCAGCCCGGCATGGACTACACGCTCCTGCTATCGGGCGATGTCCCGATGGCGGGCCTCATGACCCTGCCGAAGGACGCCTGCGAAGCCGGCGCCCGGCCAGCCTGGATCGGTTATGTCGGGGTCAGCGATGTCGATGCCTACGCCGGCCGCATCACCAAGGCCGGCGGCGCGATGCATGTGGCGCCGACCGACATTCCCAACATCGGCCGCTTCGCCATGGTGGCCGATCCGCAGGGCGCGGCCTTCAACCTGTTCAAGCCATTGTCCGACATGCCGCCTCCGCCGGCCGATCCCGCGACACCGGGCACGATCGGCTGGCACGAGCTTATGGCAGCCAACGGCGAAAAGGCTTTCGCCTTCTATGCCGACCTGTTCGGCTGGACCAAGGACGAGGCGCTCGACATGGGCGCGATGGGCCGATACCAGCTCTTCGCCGCCGGTGGAGGCGCCATTGGCGGCATGATGACCAAGCCCGCCGAGGTGCCGGCGCCGTTCTGGAACTACTACTTCCGTGTCGACGCCATCGGCGCAGCACTGGACCGCCTGAAGAAGGAAGGTGGGAAGGTCGTCAACGGCCCGATGGAAGTGCCGGGCGACGATTGGATCGTGCAGGGCATCGATCCGCAGGGGGCGATGTTCTCGCTGGTCAGCCGCAAGGCCTGAGGCGACGTGAAGAGCCACGACGCTGTGCAGCGCAAGCTGAAGAAGTTCGGCCTCGCCTATCCCGAGGCGCACAGCAAGAGCCCGTGGCCCGGTCACGATGACATCGCGGTACGCAACAAGACCTTCGCCTTTCTCAGCGCCGCGGGAGAGCCGCTGCGCCTCACCTGCAAGCTGCCTCTGACCGGCCAGATGGCGCTCACCCTGCCCTTCGTGAGCTCCACTGGATACGGGCTGGGCAAGAGCGGCTGGGTCACCGCCACCTTCGGTCCGAAAGAAACGCCGCCGCTCGACCTGCTCGAAGACTGGATCGACGAAAGCTATCGCGCGCAGGCCCGAAGAAGCTCGTCGCCGCCCTGCCCGGCAATCGGCGCCGCCGCGCAGCAAAGCGTCGCTGACTTATTGCATTTCCAGGGAGTCGATTGACGCTGTCGGCACGCAGCCGATTCCAATAGCCTGCGCTCTCGGGGCGTCTCTTGGGGGACAAGGCAATGAGCGTGACCAGCGCCGATCAGAAGGCCGCGGCGGACACGGCTGCCGACGACAGCGAGGGCAAGAGCGGCGGCCGGCTATGGATCATGAGCGCGATCCTGGCCGGCGCGGCCGTGCTGGCGGGCTTCTATGGCATCGACGCCTACTCCGCCGGCACCAACGCCGCCGTCGCGACATCGAGCGATGATTCCAAGGACTTCGAGACGGTGTTCCGCGATCTCCTGCAGCAGCGCTCCCTCGTCATGAGCATGGCGGCCGACGTGCTGCTGCAGGACACCACTACGATGGAAGCCTTCGCTCGCAGGGATCGTCCGACCCTGGTGGCGCGCATGGAGCCGTTCTTCGAACAGCTCAAGAAGACCCACAGCGTCGAGCAGCTCAATTTCTGGCTGCCGCCGGCCACGATCTACTATCGCGCCGGCCAAGCCAACGACTCCGGCGCCGACGTCTCGAAGTACCGCCGGACGGTCGTGGCAGCCAATGAGCGTCGCCAGCCCGTGGTCGCCGTGGAGACCGGCATCGGCGGCCACGTCGATGTCCGCGCGGTCATGCCGATCGTGGTCGACGGCAAGTTCGCAGGTTCCCTCGAGTTCGCCAGCAATCTCGACGTGCCGCTCGAGCGCGCGAGCGCCACGGCCGAGGTGAAATGGGCGATCGGCATCAGCAAGGAAGTATCCGAACGCGTCGAGCGTCCCGTCGATTCGCGCACCGACGTGTGGCAGAAGGACGACGTCTTCTATCTTTTCTCCGACCCGCAGACCGCTCAGTTCGTACGGTCGATCAGCTTCGATCCGACCGCCAAGGGCCATACGCTCGCCACCGACAAGCGCCACCACACGATCTTCGTGCGCACCTTCCCGGTGATCGATTTCGCCGGCACGCCGTCCATCATCATCGCCACCGTCGACGACCTCACCGAGGACTTTGCCGCCGTGCTGCGCGCCGTGCTGATCAAGGCCGGCATCCTGTTCGTCGTGCTGGCGGCGATCGGCCTCTACGCCTACGTGAAGTTCGGCCAGATCCGCGCGCGCCTGACCGGGCTGGTCGGCAGCCAGCGGCGTGAGCTCGCCCGGCAGGTCGCAGTGGGCCAGGCAGCCCTGGCCAAGCTCAAGGACGTCGACCTGATCAAGCGTGGCTTCTTCACCAACCTCGTCGCCGCCATCAACGAGCCATTGCAGGCGGTCAGCGGCCAGCTCGTGACGGTGGCACCGGCGGTGGCCAAGGCCGATCCCGCCGTCGCCGGTCGCCTCGCCTTCGTGACTGACGAGACCGCCCGGCTGAGCCGCCTGGTCGGCGACTACCAGCAGGTCGAGCTGTTCCGCCAGAAGCTCGTGAAGGCGGACACCGCGCCGGTCAGCCTCGCGGCCGTGGCCGGTCAGGTGGTCGAGGACGATCTCGTCGCCTATCGCCGCCTGCCGCAATTCTCGGTCTCCTCCACCGTGCCCGCGGACCTCGCCCCGGCACGCGCCGACGCCGACCTGCTGCGCCGGGCCGTCGCCAGCATCATCGCAATGGCCGCACAGCGCTCCGGCCAGGGTGCGGTGACGATTTCGGCGAAGCAGGATACCGATCAGTGGCTGGTGCTCGCGATCACCGGCTCGGCCTTCTCGGGTGCGGCCCGGCCGAGCGACGCCATGCTCGACGAATCCCGCCAGTTCATGGCGCGGCTTGCGGCAGTCGACACCACCGACGCGTCGGGCGGCGAGCTGGTGGGTCTCGTGCTTGCCCGCGTCATCGTGGAATTCTACGGCGGCTCACTCGCCGCCTCTGCCGGCGAACCCGGTTTCATCGTCCGCCTGCCGGCGGCGGTCTAGGAGGGCGTCATGTCGGACGGCGCGATGAAGGTCTACGGCCGGCTGGCGATGGTCATCGCCGCCCTGGTCGTGCTGGTGGTCCTCGACCGGCTGTTCACCGGTCCCCTGGCGCTGGTCTCGGGCCTTTCCGAGGTCACGCTGACGCAATGGATCGTGGGCGCGCTCAGCCTCGCCAGCACGCTGATGCTGGCGCGCATCGTCAAGCGCGAGATCATCCACGGCTGGCTCGAGCGGCGCTCGGCCAAGGAGGTGCCGCCGCTGATCGGCAGCCTGGTCGCGGGGCTGGTGGTCTTCGTCGGCATCTGCCTGATCCTGGCCTTCGTCTTCGACCGCGACGTCACCGCCCTGGTGGCGACCGGCGGCGCCTCGCTGATGATCCTGGGCATTGCGCTGCGCGACGTCATGCTGGCGCTGTTCACCGGCATCCTGCTCAACGTCGAGAAGCCCTTCCAGGTGGGCGATTCGGTACGCATCAACGACCGGCTGTCGGGCCGGGTCGAACGCATCACCTGGCGCACGACTGTGCTGCAGACCACCAACAACGAGACCGTCTATGTGCCCAACCTGCAGCTCTCCAGCGCCACCATCCTCAACCAGGCGCAGCCCGACATGCGCTCCAAGCGCACCATCGAGCTCACCATCGACTACGACAGCTCGGTCGAGAGCGCCGAGCGCATCCTCTATGCCGCCACGCTGGCGGCGGCGGGGGTGACCCACGTGTCGCCGCCCACGGTGTTCGCCCGCAAGCTCACGCCCGACGGCGTGCTCTACGAGGTCTCTTTCACCATCGGCAACTACGGCGACGGCAAGAAGGCCGAGCACGCGGTGATCAAGAGCATCCTGCAATGCATGCGCGACGCCGACATCGGCATCGCCTTCCCCAAGAGCGGGTCGATCGCCATCGAGGGCCGCACGCGAATCGCCAACCGCTCGCTCGACGTCTTCCACCTGGTCCAGCAGGTCCGCCTGTTCCGCGGCCTGCCGCAGGAGCTCTGCCATCGCATCAGCGACCTCCTGATCGAGCATCACTTCCCGGCCGGTGCCGAGATCGTACGCGCGGGCGAGCGGCGTCATTCGCTGTTCATCGTCGGCGAGGGCATGGCGCGGCGCACCGCCTCCGACCGCGAGGGCGCCAACGTCGAACTGCACCGCTTCATCGCCACCGAATTCTTCGGCCGCAAGCCGCTGTTCGCCTGCCAGCCGCACAACGCCACGGTGACGGCCGAGACCGCCGTGCTGGCCTACGAATTCGACCGCCGCGCCTTCGCCCGGCTGATCGGCGAGACGCCCGAGCTCATCGGCACCTTTGCCAGCGCGCTCGCCCATCTCGCCTGGCGCGAGACCTACCAGCACAGTGCCGAACAGGAACCTCCGCCGGAGGTGATCGATCGCCTGATCAACCTCTATCGCGGGCAGATCGAGGCCAACTACGGTCCGCGAAGCGAGCCGGCATCGCTCGCAGCCGAATAGCCGCGTATGAAAGGACTTGCTGCCGCCGTCACGCTGCTGCTCGCTCTGGCCGGTGCGGCAGAGGCGCAGACCGCCGAGAGCTCCGATCAGCTCATCGCGCGCTGGACGGCGAGCGACACGACCTGCCGCAATCCCGCGGTGCCGGCCGTCGATGCCGTCGGCGCCTGCGAGCAGCGCGACACGCTCGCCAAGGTCCTGGCGCTGGCGGGCTTCTGCCATGCATCGGCCATGGGCCGCAGCGGTCCGGCCTGGACGCGCTGCGCCGCCCAACAAGCGGCGACCCGGGGGACGGCGCAGTTCCAGCGAATGGGTGGCGTGTTCGTGCTGTCGGCACGGCTGAACGGCGGCACGCAGGTCTACTTCATTGTCGATTCCGGCGCCGCGACGGTGCAGATCCCCGAAGAGGCGGTCGAGGAGATGAAGCGCAACGGCACACTCACCGAGGCCGACTTCATGGGCCAGCACCGCTTCATCCTGGCCGATGGCCGCACCATGCAGCAGCGCGTCTTCCGGCTGCGCACCTTGCAGATCGGCGACCGCACGATGGAGAACGTTTTGGCCACCATGGGCGCTCCCAAGAGTCGCGCCCTGCTCGGCCAGAGCTTCCTGCGCCGGCTGAACTGGTGGAAGATCGACAACGTGAAGAACGCGATCGAGTTCGAGTTCACGGGAGCGTTTTAGGCAATGGCGCCGAACTTCCTGATCGACGGCCCGGACAAGCCCAAGACATCGATCCTGCTGGCGCACGGTGCCGGAGCGCCGATGGATTCGCCCGCGATGACCGCCATCGCCAGGAGCCTGGCCGAGGTGGGCTTCCGCGTCGCCCGCTTCGAGTTCGCGTACATGGCGAGCCGCCGTACCTCGTCGGGCCGCAGGCCGCCGCCGCGGGCGGAGACGCTCAAGCCTGAATACGTAGCCGCCATCGCGGCACTCAAGGTGCGCGGACCGCTGATCATCGGCGGCAAGTCGATGGGCGGGCGCGTTGCCAGCATGATCGCCGACGAGCACGGCGCCGCCGGGCTGCTCTGCCTCGGCTATCCGTTCCATCCGGTCGGCAAACCAACGCAACTGCGCACTGCCCACCTCGCCCAGCTCAAGACGCCGACGCTGATCGTGCAAGGGACGCGCGATCCGTTCGGCACCCGCGAAGAGGTGGCGGGCTACAAGGTCTCGAAGGCCATAAAAATCCTCTGGCTGGAGGACGGCGACCACGACCTCAGGCCGCGCAAGGCCGTGTCGGGTTTTTCGATGGCCGATCACCTGAAGACGATGGCTAAGGCGACCGCCGCTTGGGCCGAGTCCGTCATCCCCACCGGAGCCGAGCGTAGCGAGGCGTAGTAGAGGCAACTATTCTGTTGCTGCATCGACAAGAGAAGGCCCCTCGACGACGCCGTCCGTGGGGCGGCGCCGCTCGGGATGGAAGGAGGACGCCATGGCGAAGTGGCAATACACCAAGGGTCTGCACGACCTCGGCAACGGATGCTTCGCCTGGCTGCAGCCCGACGGCAGTTGGGGCTGGAGCAACGCCGGCCTGATCGCCGATCGCGAGCAGACGCTGCTGGTCGATACGCTGTTCGACCTCAAGCTGACAGCGGAGATGCTGGGCCAGATGCGCGCTGCGGTGCCGGCCGCCGAGTCGATCGGCCGCCTGGTCAACACCCATGCCAACGGCGACCACACCTTCGGCAACCAGCTCGTGAAGGACGCCGAGATCATCGCCTCGCGCGCCTGCGCCGAGGAGATGAGCGAACTGCCCGCCGAGCGGCTCGCCGCCATGGAGCAGAACTGGCGCCAGCTCGGTGAGGCCGGCGCCTTCCTGCACGAGGTGATGGGCAGCAAGTTCAAGTGGGACGACGTGAAGAACACCCTGCCGACGCGGGTGTTCGACGACGAGCTCAGGCTCGAGGTCGGCGACAAGGCCGTGCTGCTGAAGACGGTCGGGCCGGCGCACACCAAGGGCGACGTACTTGTCCATGTCCCGGTCGACCGCACCGTCTTCACCGGTGACATCCTCTTCGTCGAGGGCCATCCGGTGCTGTGGGCCGGCCCGGTCGACAACTGGGTGGCGGCCTGCGACCAGATCCTCGCCTGGAACGTCGAGACCGTGGTGCCGGGCCATGGCCCGATCACCGACAAGAAGGGCGTGCAGGCGATGAAGGACTACCTGCTCTACATCAAGGCCGAGGCGCGCCGGCGCTACGATGCCGGCATGCCGGTCTTCCAGGCGGCACGCGACATCGCCCTCGACCGCTTCGCCGGCTGGGGTGATGCCGAGCGTATGGTGGTCAACGTCGCCTCGCTCTACCGCGAGTTCGGCTCCAGACAGGAGCTCGACATCATGGAGTTGTTCGGCCAGATGGGCCGCTTCCATGCCGAGCTGAAGGCGAAGGCGGGGCACGGCCACGCCCATCGGCACGCCCACTGATGACCGCGGGAAACGCCTAGAAAATTCATTCAACCATTTGGTTGACATTCTTTGCGTTCACCTCCATATTCAACCATATGGTTGAATTACAAGCACCGCAGCTCGATTCGGTCTTCCACGCGCTTGGCGACGCCACGCGTCGGCAGATGCTGCGCGATCTCGCCGAGGGCGAGCGCACGGTCGGCCAGCTTGCCGAACCCTTCTCGATGTCGCTCGCCGCAGCGTCCAAGCACATCAAGGCTCTGGAGAATGCCGGCCTGATCCGCCGCGAGGTGCGCGGTCGCACGCATCTCTGCCGCCTCGAACCCGGGCCGCTCGAGAGCGCCCACGAGTGGCTGAACTACTACGAGCGCTTCTGGAACATCCGGCTGGATCGCCTCGAGCAGCTCCTCCTCGAGGAGGACGCCAAAAAATCCCCGCCCCGCAAAGGAGACGACCAATGACCGACGCCGCGACCGTCGATCCCTACGGCCTGCTGACCGAGCCGGCCACCTTGAAGATCCAGCGTCTCCTGCCCGGCCCGCTCGAGCGCATCTGGGTCTACCTCACCGAGAGCGACATGCGCCGCAAGTGGCTGGCGTCGGGCTTCATGGAGATGAAGGTCGGCGCGCCTTTCGAGCTGGTGTGGCGCAACAACGAGCTCACCGACCCGCCCGGCCAGCGGCCCGAGGGATTTGGCGAGGAGCATCGCATGCAGAGCCGTATCACCGAGCTCGATCCGCCGCGCAAGATCTCCTTCACGTGGCAGAACAGCGGCGACGTCACCTTCGAGCTCGAGCCCCATCCCGGTCCTGGGGCCGATAAGGTGCTGCTCACTGTCACCCATCGCCGCCTGCCTGACCGCCGCACCATGCTGATGGTCGGCCCGGGCTGGCACATGCACCTCGACGTCCTGTCTGCGCGCGTGACCGGTACCGAGACGGGCCCGTTCTGGGACGGCTGGCTGCGCCTGCAGAAGGAATACGCGCAGCGCCTTCCGGCGTAAGGAGAGCAAGATGCGCAAGCTGATCACGGGCATGAAGATCTCCCTCGACGGCAAGATCGAGGGAGCAGAGGGCATGGCCGACTGGGTACAGGCGTGGTCGGAAGATTACGGCCTGATGCCGCAGCTCGACGCCTGCCTGCTGGGCGCCGGCATGTACCCGGGCTACGAGCGGTATTGGACGGCGATCCGGAACGAGCCAGACAAGCCCGTGTGGATCACGGGCAACGCACCGACACCGGCCGAGATCGAGTGGGCCGGCTTCGTGGCGCGCACGCCGCACTATGTGCTGTCGAACACGCTGACATCGTCCGAATGGCCGAACACGCGCTTCGTCCGAGGCCTCAGCGAGATCGCCGATCTCAAGCAGCAGCCCGGCAAGGACATCTACCTTGTCGGTGGCGCGCGGACGGCGGCGAGCCTGATAGACGCCGGCCTGGTCGATGAGATGCGCCTGCTCGTCTATCCGCTGATCGTCGGCGTCGGCAAGGCGTTGTTTGCTGCGGTGGATCGTCGGCGCAGCCTCACGCTGCGCAAGAGCGAGCAACTGCCCGACGGGCGCGTCAGCCTCAGCTACGCCCTCAACGGCTGACGCCCGCCGGTGCGCGCACGTTGGTGTAGTCGGAACGCACCTCGTGCTTCAGCTTGACCGTGCCCTGCTCCAGCATGGCGACGGTCTGGCGCAGCGGCAGGCCAGACGCCGTCGAGATCCAGATCTGCGTGTCGCTGCCACCGGTCGCCGTCTTGCCCTGCACGCGATAGAGATCGGCCGGCTGGCCGTCGACCGCCTCGCTGCGCAGGCGCGTGCAGCTGTGCTCGCCCTTGGTCATGGCCTGCCGGGCATCGTCGGCCGCCTTGGCGGCGTCGTAGGGCCGCGCCATCCACTGGCCGCGCGCCTGCATGTAGAGCGTGTCGCCGAGACGGATCATCTCGTTATGCATCGGCTTGTCCGGCGCGGCGGCGGTTTCGATCGTGACCTGCTGATGGACGGGCGCCGCCGTCTGCTTGAGGACCGCCTGCAGCACGGCCTGGCAGGCCGCATCGTCGGCCCGGGCCGGCGGCGCCATAGTGACAAGGACGACAGCGAACACGGGAACGGACAGCAGCCGGCGAGCGATCATGCTGCGGTTTTATCAGCTAGCGGGAGGCTGGCGCGACGGCGTTTTCGGCCTATATGGTCTGTCCTCCCGGCCGCCAGACAGGAGCAGACCATGCCGACCTACAAGAAGACCCCCGAGGCCCTGTCGAAGCTGACGCCCGAGCAGTTCCGCGTCACCCAGCAGAGCGCCACCGAGATGCCCGGCACCGGCCCGCTGCTGCACAACAAGGAGCCGGGCATCTATGTCGACATCGTCTCGGGCGAGCCGCTGTTCGCCTCATCTGACAAGTACGAATCGGGCTGCGGTTGGCCGTCCTTCACCAAGCCGATCGAGCCCGCCAATGTCGCCGAGCTCAACGACAGCACACACGGCATGATCCGCACCGAGGTGCGCTCCAAGCACGGTGACAGCCATCTCGGCCACGTCTTTCCGGACGGCCCGCGCGATCGCGGCGGGCTGCGCTACTGCATCAATTCGGCCTCGCTGCGCTTCGTCCATCGCGACGACATGAAGGCGGCGGGCTATGGTGACTATCTCGACCAGGTGGAGGACGTGCGATGAGCCAAGAACGCGCAGTGCTGGCCGGCGGCTGCTTCTGGGGCATGCAGGACCTGATCCGCAGGCAACCCGGAGTCCTGTCGACGCGGGTCGGCTATACCGGCGGCCACGTCGCCAACGCGACCTACCGCAACCATGGCGGCCACGCCGAGGCGATCGAGATCATCTTCGATCCGGCCAAGACGAGCTTCCGCCAGATCCTGGAATTCTTCTTCCAGATCCACGATCCGACGACGCTCAACCGCCAGGGCAACGACCTCGGCACCAGCTACCGCTCGGCGATCTTCTACACTTCCGACGAGCAGCGCCGGATCGCCGAGGACACCATCGCCGACGTCGAGGCCTCGGGCCTGTGGCCCGGCAAGGTCGTGACCGAGGTCGCCAAGGTCTCCGACTTCTGGGAAGCCGAGCCCGAGCACCAGGATTACCTGGAGCGCATTCCCAACGGCTACACCTGCCACTTCATCCGGCCGGGCTGGAAGCTGCCGGTGCGGGCGAAGGCGGCTCAGCGCGCCTGATCACGGCGCAACCGGCATCGACGGGACGTTCGCGGAAGATGCCGGTCTGACGGATGATCTCGCCGAACAGCGGATGGACCAGCGACAGCACGAAGGCGAACCGCTCGTCGCCCTGATCGACGTGGCTGATGGTGAGCGCGCCGGGGCTGAGCCAGCGCGGCAGGCGTAGCCGCCGGTCGCCCATGATCAGGAAGTAGTGGTCGCTGTGGAAGTGCAGCGCCCGTTCGTCCGCGCTCACCGTGAGCGCAATACCGATGCCGCGGCCGAGATATTCCTCCAGTCCGGTCGGGCCGGCGAAGCGCTTGCTGGAGTGGATGACCTGCGGGAAGCCGCGCAGCCGACCATACATGCGGGTCCAGAACTGCCCGCCGCTCGTGCCGTCCTCGGTCACCGTGACGACCGCCGGCACGCCGACATCGGCGTCGAGTGGTAGCGGCCTGCCGATCAGCCGGCAGAGTTCGGCCAGCCATTGGCCGGGCAGCGTGCGCCGGCTGTCGACGATGGTGCCGACATAGGTGACCGCCGCATCGGGCGCGAGTCGCTTGCTGAAGCGCGCGCGCACCGCAGGCGGGAGGCGCGACCAGGCGGCGGCGCCCACCAGTGCGGAGAAGCGGAGATCGTGCAGGCCCGCACTCTCTTCGCTCGCTTCCTCAGGGACGATGATGGTCCGGACTCTCGCCATGTCACTCCCTCTACGGCTACGTCTGACATTTCTGTCGAAAGAGAAATAAGCGATCAAATTTTTTGCCGGCTACTTCGCTTTCTTCGCCGGCGACCCGCGACCGAGCCGCACCAGGTTGACCACACGCGTACCGAGCTTCATCAGCGCCATGAGGGTGGCCGGCGGCACCGTGACCATCTGGCTGAACCAGGTATCGAGCGTGCCGAGGAAGCTTTGCATCTCCTTCAGGCGCGTGCGGGCCACAGCGCTGATCTGCGGATCGTCGTCCGCCGTCTCGAGCACATGACGGAGCGCCGCCACGGCAGGATCGATCTCGCGTTCTTTCCGGCCGCGCGCGATGTGCGTCATGATCTGCCACAGGTCGGCCTCGGCCTCGTAGTGATCGCGCCGGTCGCCCAGCACCGGCACGCGGCGGATCAGTTTCCAGCTCAGAAGCTCGCGGATGCTGTTCGACACGTTCGAGCGCGCCATGCCCAGCGTCTCGGCGATGTCCTCCGCCGTCAGCGGCCGGTCGGAAAGAAAGAGCAGCGCCTGGATCTGGGCGACCGAGCGATTGACGCCCCACTGCCCGCCCATGTCGCCCCAGCGCAGAACGAACTGCTCGACCGCCGGCGGGAGCTTTTGGGAACGGACTGTTGTTTCTGTCATGACAGAAATATATGACCAAGCAAACAGTGAGTCAAGCCCAGGGACACCGCGGCTCAGATTCCTCTCCCCCGCTAGGGGGAGAGGTCAGCTGAGGGAAACGACGTGTGCAGCCCCCTCACCCAGCCTCTCCCGCTAACGGCGGAGAGGAGCATGAGAGGGCGTAGCTTCAAACAATAAGTCTAATCCGCCCGCACGTAGCCGTAGCGCAGGTTCGAGCGCTCGAGGGCCGCCAGCGCGTGCTCCTGCTTGAGCGCGGCGAAGCGGTCCTCGGAGTAGGCCGGCATGCTGGTGTTGGACGCAGCCTTCAGCTTGATGCCGTACATCCCAAGCGCATTGTTGGCGAAGATCATCTGCTTGGTCATGCTGTTGGCATCGCCGAGGGCGGCGAAGCCGTACTTCTTGCGTATGTCCTCGGGGATTTCGAGGCGGCGCATCGCCTCGATCTGCCATTGCGGCGAGCCGTACCACACTGAATCGGTGCCCCACAGGACGTGATCGGCGCCCATGCCCTTGACCAACGTGCCGATCATGGCGGCGCAGAACTTGGGATGCGACACCGCCGAGTTGGCGAAGGCGGTGCCGAGCTCGGCATAGACATTGCTGACGCCGAACTTCTGCGGGATGTCCGCGAGGTCGCTCACCCAACGGATGCGGCCGGTCTGCTCGAACTCCGTCCACGCCTGGTCGGGCAACTCGAAGGCCGGGCGCAGGCAGGCGTGGTACATCACGAACTTCATCTGCGGCCAGTCCTTGGCCGCCTTGCCGATGTCCTGGGCGGTCGCGTACTCCCAGACGCCGGCATATGACTTCTCGTAGTCCGGCGGCAGCAGGCCCTTGTGGATGCAGATCGTGGTGATGCCGGCCTTCACCGCCTTCTCGTAGAACGGATAAACCATCTTCTCGTCGTCGAGCCGCCACGGGAACTTCGACGGATTGAGCGGATCGCCGATCGTATAGCCTTTCCACGAATCGGGCTTGTGCACCGTGATCGCCTTGTCGACCTCGTCCATCCAGCCCGGCTGGCCGGGCGTGATCAGGGCGTGCGCGAGAAGCCGCCGCGAGCCCGCGAAGCCGTTGATCAGCGCACGCGCCTCGGCCATCTGCGCGTTGCTGAGGAACCACCAGGTAGGATCGTCGAACGGCGCGCCGCTCAACAAGGCGAGGCTGGTGTCGCTGTCGTAAAAGACCTCCTTCACGTAGTTCTGGAACTTGTAGCGGGCGAGCGATTCCACGCCCTCTGCCTTCATCTTGGGGTTCCAGTTCTTGCTCGCGAATTCGGCCAGACCCAGAAGCTCCTTGTGGTTAAAGTCGTCGCGCACGAAGTGGGTCTGCACGTCGAAGATGAACTGCCCGTTCAGCTCTTGGGCGCGAGCCTGCGCCAGCTCAGGCTGGCGCGCCTCGGCCGGCGTCACCTGGAAGACATTGCCGCCATAGATCTCGTTCATGGCGACGAAGGCCGCGGCCATGCCGCAGCTCGTGCGCAGGAACTGGCGGCGGTTGAGGCCGAGCCGCGCGGCATTGGCGTCGGCAAGCTCGACGATGCGGCGTTCGACCTTCTTCTGGGTCGCGCTTTGCCTGGGCGGCAGATACTCGCCGTTGGAGACGATCTGGGTCGGGATCGGCGTCGCCGCCGAAGCTTCCTCGGCGCCTGCGACGAGGCGCTGTTCGCGTTCACTGAGCCAGTTACCCATCGGTTTCCTCCGTCTTGTTGCACAACGTGAAGAACCGATCGGCGCGTGCTTTGCGCGCGCGCGATCGGTCAGGGCGATGATGGTCTGCTCGAAAAGGTGTCTCCCGGAAAACTGGGCATGCCGTTACCCCGGTTACACGCGGGCGAGTCTAGGAGGCGGCGGTCGGCGCCGTCCAGTGCGGCTCCCGCATATCTCCGCTACAGCCAGCGCCGGACGCGCTGGCGATAGCCGCGATACGTCTCGCCGAACGTCCGCTCGAGATAGGCTTCCTCGCGTGCCACGACGCCGTAGCGGATGACGAGAGCGAAAGGCACCAGCATCAGCAGTAGCCAGAGATTGTCGAAGGCGATGCCGAGGCCGATCAGGACGCCGAACATGCCGAGGTAGATGGGATTGCGCGTGAAGCGGTACGGCCCGTTTTCGACAATGGCGGTGGTCGGCCGGTTGGTTGGCACATTGGTGCCGGCCCGGGTCATCGTATCGAGGGCCCACACCCCCAGCGCCAGGGCGAGCACGACCACCATGGCGCCCAGCAAGCCGGCGGACCAGTCCTCCGGCACGAATTCCAGGGGCTCGAGCCAGTCGAGCACGAATCCGGCGATGACGGCGAGCGCCCAGGCAAGCGGCGGCCGGACGAGGACTTGGGCGGTCGACGCACTTTCGCTCATTTTGCGGCGGCTCCCTTTCGCGAAGGGGCGTTGAAATTCCCTCTGCCTCTACCACGGCGATGACACATGCTGAAATCCGTCGTCTTCGCGGCTTTTCTCACCTGCGGCGCAATCAGTGCCTATGCCCAGACAAAAAGAATGGGCGCCCCGTAATGGGGCGCCCTTTTTGGTGCAAGCTTGAGATCGCTAGCGGCGATTTGGATTGGAGGGGCTGCGGTCCCACTGGTTGGGCCGGCCGTCACCGTCGCGATCCTGGTCGTAGCGGTTCGGGATGCCGTCATGGTCCTGGTCGCCCATGCCCCCGCGGCGACGGTTGTTGTTTTGCTGGTCGAAGGCATTGGGGATGCCGTCGCGGTCTCGGTCACCCCAGGCACCGCCACGCGGCGGCTGCTGCGCCTGCTGCGGATACGGCTGCGGATTGACATAGATGGTCTGAGCATCGGCCGCGGGCGTGATCAGCGGCAGGACGGTGAGGGTTGCGGTTGCAGCGATCACAGAAAGTTTGATCCATCGGGACATCTGAAAACCTCCGTGCAGTGGTGCGCGCCAACGACTAAGCGTCGGCAACGTTCCATCCCGCACGGGCGGCGATTGGTGCTAGGTTGCACCCATGACCACGTACGCCGACTACAAGCCCCTCACCTTCCACGATGCAACCCGCCGTTTCACCGACGGAAACGACAGCCCGCGCGCCTATCTCGAACGCTGCCTGGAAGCCATCGCCGCGCGGGAACCTGTGGTGAAAGCGCTGACTGCGATCAACGAGTCTGGCGCACGCAGCGCCGCCGATGCCAGCACGACGCGGTGGAAAGCGGGCAAGCCCTTGTCGGCGATCGACGGCATGCCCGTCGCCATCAAGGACCTGCTCGAAACCAGGGACATGCCCACCGAGATGGGCTGTGCCGCGATGAAGGGCAATTTCCCCAAGCGCGACAATGCCGGCGTCTGGGCGCTGCGCCAGGCCGGCGCCGTGATTCTCGCCAAGACGGTGACGGCGGAGTTGGGCGGCTCGCATCCCGGCCCGACCACCAACCCGTTCGATCCTACGCGCACGCCTGGCGGCTCGTCGTCGGGTTCCGCGGCAGCGGTGGGCGCCAACATGGTGCCGGTGGCGATCGGCACGCAGGTCGGCGGCTCGATCATCCGGCCGGCCGCCTATTGCGGAAACTTTGCGCTGAAGCCGACGCAGGGCGGCATCAATCGCGGCGAGCGGCTGGCCACGAGCCAGAGCACGCACGGCCCGCACGCCGGCTGCCTCGAAGACATGTGGCAGGCCGCGATCGAGCAGGCCAAGCGCTGCGGCGGCGACCGCGGCTCGCTCGGCCTGATCGGGCCCGACACTCTTCCCGCGGCGATCAAGCCCAACCGCCTGATCGTGCTCGAGACCGAAGGCTGGCCTGACGTCGACGACGGCACCAAAGCGGCCTTCGACCAGTTGCTCAGCCAACTGAAGGCGGCAGGCGTCGCCCTGATCCGTCGCGCCGATCATCCCTTCGTCGAGAACCTGGAGAAGGCGATCGCCAATGGCCGCGCCGTGTGTGGCGCCATCACGAGCTGGGAGAACCGCTGGTACCAGCGCGGCATGCTCGACGCCGCGCCCGATGGACTGAGCGAGCGCGCCAAGGCGACGCTCCTGAAGGCCGAAGCAATGACGCCTGACCAGTACCGCACCAGCCTCCTGGCGCGCCAGCAGGCGCAGCTCGCCCACATGGCGACGGCCCAGCTGGCCGATGCCGCGATCACGCTCAGCTGTCCTGGCCCCGCACCGATCTGGTCGGGCGACGTGCCCGGCCAGCCGCTGGCGCCGCGGCCGACTGGCGACTTCGTGTTCAACGCGCCCTCCTCGATGCTGTTCGCGCCGGTCGTGACGGTGCCGTTGATGAGCGTCGGCGGGATGCCCGTCGGCGTGCAGCTCATGGGCCAGCAGCACGAGGATGCGCGCATGACCGGACTGGCGCGCTGGTTCACGGAGAACTTGAAGCGGGTCGCTGCGCCGAAGAAGTGACCAGTGACGTAGCTGGAGGAGCCGCACATGGACAGGAAGACTCTGGATCGACGTGACGTTCTCAAGGCCACGGCCGCGGCCGGCGCGGTCGGACTGACAGCCGGCGCCCACGCCGCCGGCCCGCCCGCCTACGATCCCAACGCCAAGTTCGATATCGTCGTCAGCGAAGTCGAGCTGCGTAAAAACACCGCCGGCCGCACGCTGATGGCGCGCATCTACCAGCCCAAGGGGCCCGGCCCCTTCCCCACCATTCTCGACCTGCATGGCGGCGCCTGGAACCGCAAGAACCGCTTCGCCGAGGAGCCGATGGACCGCGCGCTGGCGGCGAGCGGCCTGCTGGTCGTGGCTGTCGACATGACGATCGCGCCCGAAGCGCCCTATCCGGCATGCATCCTGGACGCGAACTGGTCGGTGCGCTGGCTGAAGGCGAACGCGGCCAAATGGAATGGCGACGGCTCGAAGATCGGCATCTATGGCTCGTCGAGCGGCGGCCACGTCGCGGAGCTTCTGGCACTCAGGCCGCACGATCCGCGCTACGGCGCGATCCCTCTCGCCAATGCGCCGAACGTCGACGCCAGCGTCGCCTGGGTGGCGATGCGCTCGCCCGTCAGCAATACCTTCGCGCGCTACCAGAACGCCGAGCGCCGCAAGAACGAGGGCATGATGAAGAACAACAAGGTGTTCTTCTCGCCGTGGGAGACGATCCACGAAAGCAATCCGCAGGAGATCCTCGAGCGCAAGGAGAGCGTCGGCCTGCCGCCGCTCCTGATCATGCAGGGCGCGCTCGACGACAACGTGCTGCCGGAGATGCAGGAGAGATTCGCCAACACCTACAAGGCGGCCGGCGGCAGCTGCGACTATCGCCTGTTCGAGAACAGCGTCCACGAATGGGTCGCCGAGCCCGGTCCGCAGACCGACAAAGCGCGCGAGGTGGCGAAGGAATTCATCGCCCGCCAGCTCAAGACCTGAGCGGGGGCGCGCGACTCCAGTCGCGCGTCTTCGCCGGCATCAATATATGAACGCGCCACTTGGAGTGGCGCGCCCCCAGCACCTAGAGCCCCGGCAGCCCCGGCGGCCGCCGGCGCATCATTGAGGCCTGCTCGTAGGCGTAGGCGAGCCGCAGCAGCTTGGCCTCGCTCCACGCGCGGCCGGTGAAGGTGAGGCCGAGCGGATAGTCCGGCGTCTTCCTGTCGTCGACGCCGCTGCGGAAGCCCGCCGGCACCTGCACGCTGGGATAGCCCGCCTTGGCTGCGATGGCGCATCCCGCCACGCCGGGGAACACCACGGCATCGAGCTTGTGCCTGTTCATGTACGCATCGAGCCCGCGTTGCTTGGCGGACAACAGGTCCATGGCGCGCGCCGAACGGTACTCCAGCTCCGACAGGTCGCCGCGCGTGGCCTCGCTGGCGAGGAAGAGATCCTGGCCGAAGCGCAGCGCCTTCCTGGCGTTGCGCTGATTGAAGGCGATGATGTCGGCCATGGTCTTGTTCTTCGTGCCAACGGCCCAATCGCGCAGATAGAGATTGAGATCGCGCTTGATCTCGTAAAGGAACACGACCGAGGGCGTCGCCAGGGTGCCTTTGTGCCGGCTGAGCGGATTGCGGTTGAGCACGCTCATGGTCGTGCCGGGCCCGCCGATCCAGCCCGCGGTCGGGATGTTGGCCCGCACCAGGGTGGCGCCGCAGTCCGCCAGGACCTTCAGCGCCTTGTTCATCACCGACTTCGCCGACGGCGGCAGCTTGCCGAAGTAGATGTCGTTCAGCGGATCGTCGGGATCGCTCGGCACGCCGATGCGCGCGCCTTTCAGGCCATCCTTGTCGAGGCCCGCGGTGTAGTCCTTCGGCCGCTTCATCGGCCGCGTCGCCGGATCGAGCGGATCGCGCGCCGCCAGGACATTCAGCAGGATCGCCGAATCGCGCACGGTGCGCGTCAGCGGGCCCGCCGTGTCCTGGCTGTGCGAGATCGGCAGGATGCCGGCGCGGCTGACAAGTCCGACCGTGGGCTTCACGGTGACCAGGCCGTTCTGCGTCGCGGGGCTGAGCAACGAACCCGAGGTCTCGGTGCCGATCGAGGCGGCGCACAGGCCCGCCGCGACGGCGACAGCGGAGCCGCCACTCGACCCGCCCGGCTGCACGATCGGGATGCCGCGCTCGTTGACCAGCTTGGGCACGTACGGGTTCTTCACCTGGCCGCCGAGCGAGCTGTAGCCCGAGGGCATGTCGACGGCGAACAGGTTGGCGAACTCCGTGAGGTTCGCCTTGCCCAGGATCACCGCCCCCGCCGCGCGCAGCTGCTTCACGACCGTGGCGTCGGCTCGGGCACGCGCACTCGCCAGCGCCAGCGAGCCGGCGGTCGTGTGCTGGCGATCGCCGGTGGCGATATTGTCCTTCACCAGGATCGGCACCCCGGCCAGGGGCTGGCGCGCCGACGGTCTTACGCCGTCGAAGCGCTTGGCGATCGCCAACGCGTCGGGATTGACCTCGCGCACGGAGTTGAGGCGAGGACCGACGCTGTCATAGGCCTTGATGCGCGCGAGGTAGGCCCGGGCGAGCTCGCTCGCCGTGACCCTTCCTTCGCCAAGGGCCCGCAAGACATCGACAAGTGAGGCGTCCTCCACTGCAAGACGCTTCCGCTGAACTGATTTCGCCATCCGGGCCCTCTGCTGCGCGCTGAGGGCGCGACTTCACATCACGGACCGCCGGAGCGCAACAGCAGCAGAATGATCACGCCGGCGATAAGTCCCAGACCGAGGGTCACCAGCAGCCGCCCGATGCCCGGTCGACAGGTCGTCACCCAGCCGTGCCCGACGAGCAGCAGCAGCGCCAGGACGAGCAGCCCGAGCACGATCTGCACCGCGCTCGCCGTCGCACCCAGCAGGATGACGAGCATCGCCAGCAGCGCCGCGACCGCGATGGCGAACGACCGGCAGGCGGCACTGCCCGGCGTCGTCGGCCCCGGCGTCGTCGCCTGCCAATCGCCCGACGGCGACGGCGTGACCGCGGTGGAATCGCCGCCCAGCCCATCGACGCGCATGGCAACCTGTTTCACGTATCGCTGGAACGTCGCGTACCAGCGGTCATTCGACGGGATCGACCGCTCGATCCAGCGCAAGGTCGACAGCAGGCGCTGTTCGGGCGCCAGCAGGACTTCCTTGTGACGCACCGGGATGGTGATCTGGAAGCTGCCGAGGACATGCCGCCAGGCGCGGACCGTCGTGGCTGCCAACGCGACGACGCCCGGAGGTCGCGCGACCTGGCCCGTCACCTGGCGCACGACCACGGTGAAGGCCTGCCCGGCCCGCACGATCGGCGGCAGGTCGATGGTGAGCATGCCCGGCACATTGGCGTCGCCGCCGCGCGGCAGCGGGATCCAGCTCATGCCGCCAGTGCGGATCTGCAGAGTGTGCTCGTCGATCAGCGCCAGGTGGTCGGTGCGATAGGCCCGCGCCGCCAGCTCGAGCACCTCCTCGCAATCCATCGTCGGCAGATGCAGGGTGGCGATGCTGCCGACCGGGATGCGGCCCCAATCGATCATCAGCTCGTCGGCCGCGGCCTCGGCCGGCAGCCTCTCGGAGGTCGGGCGGATCTCGAAGGTCTGCGGGATACGGCGCGAGCCCACCACGCCGGGGTTGGACGATTCGACGATGGCGAGATTGCGCTGCGCCAGCTTGTCGGAGGTCCCGGGATTGACGTTGTTGGGGATCGGCGCCGGATCGAAGGCGATCTCGGCCACCAGGCACTGGTGCTGGCCACGCACCAGCTCCTGCACGCTCTTGCGGTTCGCCGGCCACGGGCCGTTGGGCGGCGCGGCGTTCAGCGGGAACTGCGGCGCGGTCTGGTTGATGTCGAGCCAGGCGCCGAAATAGACATGGCGCTCGGTGCCGCTCGCCGCGATCGCCTTCACGTTGGTCGGATCGGTCTGGCTGTCGAGCGCGGCCGCCGCCGAATCGACGCGCGATGCCGCAAAGCAGGGAATGCTGGCGAGGTTGCCGCCGCTCAGGCCCAGCAGGGGCACGGTGACGCCGCCCATGCCGCCGCGCCGGTAGGCCGTGGCGGTGTCGTAGGACAGCGACGTCGTCGAGACCGGGAACAGGCGGAAGAAGACACGCACGTCCTGCGCGTTCAGCGCGCCGACGTAGCGCACGCGGGCGACGGCGAAGTTGAAGACCTTGGTGCCGCTCACCGCCTCGGCAAGCTCGAGCTTGGAGGTCTGCTGATTGGTCGACAGGTCGTTGTCGAAGGTCTGCCCGCCGGTCATGCCGGCGTTCAGGTTGTCCACCACCTGCTGGATGAAGGCCGGCGCCTGCGCCGCCGTCGCCCCCATGGTCGCGCCAAACTTGGGCTGGCCCTGGTTGATCTGGAAGACGCGCAGGTCGGTCGAGAGCCAGTGCGTCTGGCCGTCGATCTCGAACGGGTTGGGCTGCTTGATCAGCAGCAGCGAGGCGTTGGCCGTCTGGCCATTGATCGACGCGCTGAGCGCCAGCGTCTGCGTGGCGCCGCCAAAGCCGAAAGCGCCCGTCCCGGTGAAGCGGACGTCGTAGGTCCAGGTGATGCGCTGGCGGCGGATCAGGTGCACCGGATCTTCCAGCGACATGTGCTCGGCCCGCACCTCCATCTGGCCCGGCACCGGATTGACCGCGAGCGTGGGCTTGATCGACGGCGGATGGGTCGGCGTCGCCGCGGTGATGCCGAGCTCCTGCGGCGTGAAGCCGTCGAGGGTCACGAACACCGCCGCCTGGATCACGGCCGGATTGGCGCCCGCCAGCATCGCCGTGACCTCGTCCTGGCCGAAGGTGCTGCGGTCGACGATGAACTGCAGCTGCTTGACGATCGGACAGGCGAACGGCAGCGCGCCGTAGTCGTTGACGCGGTCCTGCAGGTACAGCCGCTTCTCCTGCAGGTACTGGTTGGTCAGCGTATAGGTGTCGTCGTTGCCGCCGTTATGCGGCCAGAACGGCCGCTGGTCGGTGTACTCGAAGGTCGCCGCAGGATCCGCCTGACGGTTGCGCCAGTCGTTCTCGGTCGCCGGGCCGCTCATCAGCGAGGGATCGATGACGCGCTTCTCGGTGCCCGCCATGGTGTTGACCAGCAGCGTCGGCGCCACGTGATACCACCAGCCCACCGCGCAATCGGGATGGTTGGAGGTGGCCGGATGGAGCCCGCCGAAGATCCAGATCTTCTCCGCCTCGATCCCCTGCAGCCGCATCAGCCGGCACATCTCGTGTGCACGGGCATAGCAGCCGTCGTCGGGATAGAGGAACGGGATGCAGGGCGACGGCACCGTGAAGGGATCGCAGGTCAGCGCCGCCATGTCGTTGAAGAGCTGCGTCGCCTGCGCCTCGCTCACCACTGACGGCGGCGGGTCTTCGTAGGCGTCGACCGGAGCGCCCGCCGGCGGCGGCGGCCGGACATCGATGATCTCGTGCTCGTCGCGGCTTGCCGTCACCAGCATTTCGGTGCCGTCGATGCGTCCGCCCTCGAGCGCGTTCAGCATGTCGTGGAAGTCGGGATTGGCGCGCAGCAGATGATGGCGCGCGTGGCTTTCGATGAACGTCACCTCGATGTTCTCGCCGACGGTCACGAGGTCGACCACCCGCGCCCGGAACGGGATGAGGACGCGCGTGATGACGGTGGTCTCGGCGTCGATCTCGACATAGGCCGGCAGATTGGAGGCGCGCGTGAACTCCAGCATGTCGCGCCACACCCGCGCCTTGCGGCCGGGCGGCAGCACGGCCGACCGGTCGCCTTCGAAATCGATGGCTATGCGTTCAGGCGCGGCAGCCGCCGCCGTGGGCGGCGTCGGCGCGATCGCGGTGGATCCAACTCGGCTGACGCGTGCAACAAGCGCATTCGGGTTCGGCATGCGGGCCTCCATGCCAAATGAGCGCGCACTCCTTTTTTGTCTTTTTGCTTGCAACCAGAGACTACACCCGAGGCCGGCAAAAAACCAGAGGTTGTAGCCCGATTCCGAGGTGGGCCCGCGAGGTATGCGCAAAAGCTCGACGGGCGACGCCCTTGTCCGGCCGCCGTCCTGCGCTACGCTCCAGGCTCACGATGCAGGACCGGGATCCATGCAACTCCGAATGATTCACAGTGGCGGCACTCGTGACTCTCTCGTGACACCGGCGGACGCGCGAACCTTCGACCTCATGCTCCAGCTGCGCAGCTCGTGCGCTGCGAGCCCAGCTCACATTTCGATGTGCTGGGCACCCGCTGCACCGGCAACGGCATCCTGCACGACGAGTTCGGCAACTTTCATCTCGACCCGTGGACGCCCGCCGAGTGGGCTGCTTTCCGCAGCAACGTCGTCCCCATCATCATGCGCTACTGGGACGGCAAGTTCGAGCTCACGCCGAGCCGGCCGTGGTATCAGCGGCGCGATGGTGAGGCCGCCGTGGCGGCCAGGTTCACCTGCAGCCTCTCGCTGCAGCTGGTCGAGACCGCCGGGCACGCCCATCAGCGCTACTTCATCGTCAAGCCGCGCGAGAGGACCTTCCGCTCATTCGCCAACGGCGAGGCGCGACGCGGGATGTTCACCCATCGCGACCTCTCGTACACGCGGGGTACCCTGCGCACCCGCATGGGCACGGCCCAGCACCGTGTCAGCTTTCTCCAGAGCACGATCCTGCACGAGTTCGGTCACACGCTCGGCCTGCATCACGTCGCCGGAACCGGCGACAACGATGCAGCCTACGGAACAACGCTGCAGCAGCGTCAGGATATCATGGGATGGGGAGACCATGCCTCGGGGACCGCGGCCCGGCCCTGGATATCGCAGCTGCGCCAGCATTTGATACGGGCCCGCGGCGAGGCGCCGTTGAGCTTCACCGTGCGTGTCATCAGCCCGCAGCTGATCACCTACTGGGACAACGACTGGGTGCCCCCGGCCATCGCCGCGCTCGCCGAGCTGCCCTAGCCGGCAATTGCTCTTGGCATCGGGCCAACGCAAAATGACGGCCCGCCGAACAGAGCCGTATGGAGTAGCGCGTGCCGTCCACGAACCCCCAACCGGTCGCCGCGCCGCTGACGCGCGCCGCCATGTTCCTTGTCGTGACGATGAACGACGGAACGGACCATGACGAAACCGTAAAGGGCCTCACCGCCGATCTGTCGGGCCTGCTGCGCTCGGTCGGCTTCCGTGATTCCGACAGTCGGTTATCCTGCATCATGGGCTTCGGCTCCGACGCCTGGGACCGGCTGTTCGGCGCGCCGCGGCCCAAGGAGCTCCATCCCTTTCGCGAGATCCAAGGCCAGCATCACGCCCCGGCGACGCCGGGCGATCTCTTCTTCCACATCCGGGCCCAGCGCATGGACATGTGCTTCGAGCTCGCGACGCAGATCATGACGCGGCTGGGCGGCGCCGTCGCAACGGCCGACGAGGTGCACGGCTTCAAGTACTTCGACGACCGCGACCTTCTGGGCTTCGTCGACGGCACGGAGAACCCCGTCGACCAGGATGCGGTCGCCGCCACCGTCATCGGCGAAGAGGACTCCGCGTTCGCCGGCGGCAGCTACGTGATCGTGCAGAAGTACCTGCACGACCTGAAAGGCTGGAACGCCGTCCCCGTCGAGCAGCAGGAAGGCTTCGTCGGCCGCACCAAGCTCTCCGACATCGAGCTCGACGACGCCACAAAGCCCTCTTTCGCCCACAATACGCTGACGGTGATCGAGGAGAACGGCCAGGAGCTCAAGATCGTGCGCGCGAACATGCCGTTCGGCGAGGTCGGCAAGGGCGAGTACGGCACCTATTTCTGCGGCTACACCAGCTCGCCGCGCAAAGTCGAGCTGATGCTCGAGAACATGTTCGTCGGCAAGCCGCCCGGCAACTACGACCGCCTGCTCGACTTCAGCCGCGCCGTGACCGGCACGCTGTTCTTCGTGCCGTCGGCGACGTTCCTGGACGAGGTCGCGGCCGCGCCGGCGCCGGCAGCCGTTGCCGAGAGCGCGGCCGAGCAACTACAAGCCGCGACCACCGATGGCTCGCTCGGCATCGGTTCACTGAAGAAGGACGCTGAGCAGGAGACATGATGGTCCGCACATCCCGCCGCCGCGCTCTTGGCCTCATCGGTGCGCTTGCCGCCCTCCCCGCCGCCGCCCAGACGCCCTTCCCGTCGCGGCCGATCAAGCTCGTCGTGCCACACGCGCCCGGCGGCAACTCCGACACGTTCGGCCGCATCCTGGCGCAGAAGCTCGGCGAACGGATCGGCCAGCAGGTCGTGGTCGAGAACCGGCCAGGCGCCGGCGGCACGGTGGGCAGCGCTCTCGTCGCCAAGGCAGCCCCCGACGGCTACACGCTGGTGGTCGCCGACAACGGCACGCACGCCATCGCGCCCACGCTGTACGGCGCCAAGCTGCCTTATGACGTCTTCAAGGATTTCACGCCCATCATGCTCGCGGCCAGCTTTCCGACCGTGATCATGATCCACCCCTCTGTGCCCGCGCAGAACGCCCAGGAATTCGTGGCCTTGGCCAAGAGCCAGCCGGGCAAGCTCACCTACTCGTCGGCCGGCACGGGCAACGGCTCGCATCTGACGGTGGAATTGTTCCGGGCCGCGGCGGGCGGGCTCGACATGGTGCACGTCCCCTACAAGGGCGGCGCCCCGGCGGTGCAGGCGCTGCTGGCCGGCGAGGTGCAGCTGACGGCGGTCAGCGTCAACACCGCGCTGCCGCAGATCCAGGCCGGCAAGGTGCGGGCGCTCGGCGTCGCCTCGTCGAAGCGCTCGCCGGCGCTGCCCGACGTGCCGACCTTCGCCGAAAGCGGCATCGCCTTCGATGGCGACAGCTGGCTCGCCCTCATGGGCCCGCCCGGCATCCCGGCCGACGTCGCGGCGAAGCTCAACCAGGAGATCGCCGTCACCTTGCGCGAGCCCGAGACGCAGGAGCGACTCGCCAAGCTCGGACTGGTCGTCGTGGCCTCGCCGCAAAGCGGTCTCACCGAGGTGCTGCAGCGCGACGTGCCCAAATGGGGCAAGGCGGTCAAGGACTCCGGCGCCGTCGCGGAGTAAGCTTCCTCGCGGCCTGGCCTTGCCGCGGCGACCGCCGTGGCCGACAAGGCCCCCGGCGTCACGGACTACGTCAAGGCCACCGGCGGCAACATCCAGGTCTCGCCCGCCTTCAACAGCCCGGCGCGCGGGCAGAACTGCCTGGCCGCGATCGTCGTCCACGAGGCGACCCACGTCGTCGACGGCGCCTCGGGCGCCGATGCCGCGCATATCCCCGAATGGGCGACCAACGACCCGCCGATCAGCGGCAAGCTCGCCCCGGCCCCGGCGCCACCTTCAGCAAGACGGGCTATGACCTGCAGACGCCCGAGGACGCAATCCACAACGCCGCCGCCTACGCGTCGTTCGCCGCCCACGTGGCGCACGGCAAGGACGGACGGCGGACCGAGTAGCAAGCCGTCTGTGGCCTTTGTCACCCCTGCGGCGGGGGTCGCCTGATACGATGCGCAGCCCGGCCGAATCGTAAATCGTGTCGTACGTCAACCCGACGGAGCTCTCTCATGGCTGATGATCGACAGCGCGCGATTGCCTTGAAAGCGGCGGATGCCAGGACACTGCTCCAGAAGAACCTGCCCTACGTCTTGCACGTCCTCGCGCCGGCGCAGCTCGCCCAGGTCCAGCGGGTGCTCGACGCCGAGGTCGTCAACCCGGAGATCGCCAAGCAGGCGAACGAGGTCTACCGGAAGTCCGTGACCGCCCAGAGCGGAAACCTCGTGGTCCGCGACGAGAGGACCGTGCACCGCGCCTACCGCATCATGGCGAGCCAGATCAAGGCGAGCGAAAGCGACCACCATATCCGCCTCGACTACAAACGACTTCTGACGGTGGACGCCTTGAAGCCCGCCACCGACAACCCGGACGAGGCGGAGTATCTGGGAAGAGTGCGCAACACGCTCGAGAACAGGGGCATCTGGCTGCGCTTCGACAAGCAACTGGTGCACGATCCGGAAGATCCCAGCCGCTGGATCGTCGATCCGCGAACCTTCCTGGCCTGGCTCAGCGTCGGCTACGACGGCGACTCCATCCCCACCAACGACGGACAGCTCGATCGCGAGGAGCTTTTGGGCACCGTGCTGTTCGGCGCGGGCTACTACGACGCCGTGCACCGCGGCCCGACCCAGCGGTCGCTCGATCGGCAGATCGCGATATTGAGCGCGGAAATGGACTCCGCGATCGCAGAGCACCACCGGCTGATCATGCGAAAGGTGAAGGCGCCGATCGTGAGCGGCATCTCGGATTTCGTCGGCGGAGCCGACTTGCCCGACCGGTCCATCTGGGATCAACCGCAAAAACTGCTCATCAAGGCGTTGGAGATGAATAAAGGCGGCAACGTCTTCAAGTCGCCGCCGTACCTAGTGGTCGCCGCGATCCTGACACGCAACAACGCGAACCTGCTGTCGCAATATGCCGACGATTCGGCGAGCGGCGCCGGCCGGGTGGTCACCGTGCTCAAGGTTGCGAAGACGGCAGGCCAGGTCGCCGAGGTTGGCCTCGCGATCACCGGGGTCACCGGCATCGTACGCGGGACTGTCAGCGTGGCGGGTGGCGCCGCCGCCGGCGACGCCGCGGTGGATGCCGCGGCCGAACGCATGATCGCCAAGCACTACGCCAAGGATGCCGAGATCATGGCCGACCTGAACAAGGTCAAGTGGGTGCCGCAGCCGAAGGGCAGCGTGGCTGGCGGCGTCAAGCCCGGCACAAGCTCCGGCGCGGGAACCGGCTGGCACAAGTGGTGATCAGCTGATCTTGACGTCCGCCGCGCGAATGACGGGCGCCCACTTGGCGAGTTCGTCCTTGATGAACTGCGCCGTGCGCTCGGGCGTGGTGTCCGGCGTCGGGATGGCGGCATTACCCTCGAGGAATTTTATCGTGGCCGGATCGGCCATCGCCTGACGGCTGGCCATGTCGAGCCGGTCGATCACGCTCTGCGGCAGGCCGGCGGGACCGAGGATGAGGTTGAAGGTGTAGGCCTCGTAGCCCGGTACGCCGGCCTCGATCATGGTCGGGATCTCCGGTGCGATCGCGGCGCGCTTGGAATGGCAGAAGGCCAGGATCCTGAGCTTGCCCGCCCGGTGCAGCGGCAGCGTCGTGCTGAACGTCTCCATCGACCAGGCGATGTTGCCGGCAATGGTGTCCTGGATGGCCGGGGCGCCGCCCTTGTAAGGCACGTGCACCACGTCCATCCCGCCGACCGAGCGCTTCAGGTACTCCACGGCGAGGTGGATGATGCTGCCGAACCCGGCCGAGCCGTAGGAGTACTTGCCGGGGTTCTTCTTCATCAGCTCGACCAGCTCCATCATGGTGTCCGGCATCGCCGGGTTGGCGTAGAGCACCAGCGGGTTGACGCAGACCGAGGAGATCGGCGTGAAGTCCCTGACCGCGTCGTACGGCGGATGGACGAACGCCGTGGGATTGATGGCGTGCGTCGACGACGTCGCCATCAGGAGCGTATAGCCGTCGGGCTTGGCGTTCTTCACCTCGACGGCGCCGATCGAGCCCGCGGCGCCGCTCTTGTTGTCGACGATCACGGTCTGGCCGAGCTGGTGGGTCAGTTTGTCGGCGAACATGCGACCGATGACGTCGGTGGCGCCGCCGGCCGGGAACGGCACGACGAGGCGGATGGTGCGATCGGGAAACTTGGCATCAGCGCGCGCGACAACGGGCGCTGCAAGCGCGCCGATACCGGCGGCAAGCAGATGACGGCGTCTCATGTGATGACTCCCTGCAGGCTCGGTTGGTTGTTTGTTCAGTTCAGACGCTTACGCGTACCGACAACCTCAACGACGACAGGAGCAGTGCGCGCGAGCATGCGCCTCGGGCGCTACCCGGTCGAGCGCTATCGCCGGCCAGGCTGCAGATATCCCACGACCAGCCGCGTGACCTCGTCGATGAACCGGTCGCGCTCGCGATCCGGCGCGGCGGGCCGGCGGATGACGAACTGATGGGTCAGGGCCTCGACGGTCGTCACCAGGATCGAGGTCGCCGAATCGAGGTCGCGGACCGAGATCTCGCTTCGGCGCTGCTCCAGGTAACTCTTGACCAGCCGGAACGTCTCGCCCTCCAGGGCTTCGATCTTGGCGAGCTGGCCCGTGCGCGGAACCTGCTCGTCGAACACGCGATGCAGGGCAGGATCGACCAGATGGGCATCGACGGCGGCCCGCACCAGCTTGGCGATCGCCGTGGCCAGGTCGAGGGACGCCACCTCCTTCAGGGCATCGCTGAGCAGCGCCAGCATTTCCCGGTTGTGGCGCGCGACCAGCGCCGCCACCAGCGCCTCCTTGTTGGGGAAATACTGGTAGAGCGAGCCGACGCTCACACCGGCGGTCGCGGCGATGCGGTTGGTGCTGGCGCGGTCGTAGCCCACGCGGGTCAAAACGCGAGCGGTCGCATCCAGGAGCGCCTCGACCGTCGCCTGGGATCGCGCCTGGGACGCCGTTTTTCGCGGGTTTGTCGGGATTGCGCGCGCCATGGAACCACCGTCCGTCAATGCGAGTAGACAATGCGAGTGATAGCTCGCAAATATACCGACAGCAACCCGATGGGCAACGGCAAGGCGCTTGCGATGTTCACCCTTCCCTATCGCACCTTGATTCACCAGAAGCGTTGGGCGACCAACGGCCTCTACGCGGTCATTGCCGACAACGTCGACCGCCTGCCGGCAGATGAGCAGCTCCTGATCCGCCGCCTGCTCGACCATATCCAGGTCGTCGACGAGATCTTTCGCCACAATCTGGAAGCGAGGTCGCATGGCTACCGCGCGCCGCGCTCGACCGAGCTGCCATCCCTCGAGCCACTGGCGATCAGCGCCCGTGGGACGGCGGACTGGTACGCCGACTATGCCGATGCGCTCTCGCCAGACGAGGTCGACGAGGCGCTGGCCTTCTCCTTCGCCAACGGCAAACCCGCGCGCATGACGCGCGGCGAGGTGCTGCTGCACGTCGCCATGCACGCCGCCGGCCATCGCGGCCAGGCGGCGCTGCTGCTGCAGAAGAACGGGATCGTGCCGTGGCCTGACCGGATCACCGACTTCCTGAACGCCAGCGATGCCGCCACCAAAGCGGAGGCGACATGACGACGCCCCTGTCCTGGCGCGTTTCCCGCTCCATCTCGGTCGCCGCTCACGCGCCCTGCCGCAGCCCGAATTCACCGGCATGGAGTGGTACGCAGCCTACTTCGAGCGCCACGCCAGCGACGGCGATGACGCATGGATCGCCCAGCAGTTCAGCTTCAGCGAAAGCTGGACGAGCTGCGAGAGGCATCCGTTGGGCGACGAGGCGGTGATCTGCGCCTCAGGCGAGATCACCCTGATCCAGGAGCTGCCGGACGGCCCGCGGAAGATCGACCTACGGGCCGGCGACTACGCGGTCAACCCGCGCGGCGTCTGGCATACGGCGGACGTCTCCGGCCGCGCCACCGCCCTGTTCATCACGGCGGGCCGCGGCACGGAGCATCGTCCTCGTTAGATCACCGGCTGTAGTAGTAGTCGTTGCGCGGCGTCGTTGCCGCGCCGACGACCGCACCGCCGGCGCCGCCGATCACTGCGCCTTGCACCGGCGCGCCGACCGTCGAGCCCACCACCGCGCCGCTGGCGGCGCCGATCGCGCCACCCGTGACCGCGCGCTGGCCGGGGGTTTCGCCGCAGGCTGCGGTCAACAGGGCGATGGCCGACGCGATGGCCGCAAGAGTTGGCGTTCGGGACATGCGAATCTCCTTGATTGTTCCCAGCGGCAACGGCTCGCCCTCCCGGAAGTTGCCCGATTCTTGTCCACGGCCGTCGATGGGCAGGATGCTGTCACAGCGCTGCTACACCTATCGCCCGCCATTCCCCTCGATCAGCGCCGCCCATTGCCTGAGCTTGGCATCCGCCACCAGCGGGAACCCGCCATAGTCCTGGTAGAGCTCGATCGAACTCGCGCCGTAGGAGACGCCGAGCTTGATCGTGCCGTCGAAGTCCTTCGGCGTTATCCTGTAAGTCTGGAATTCGATCTCCGGCCCGAGCTGCTTTATCGTGGCATAGATGCGATAGAGCGGCCGCGGCAGATCGGTGTCGAGGTTGTGGTTGTCGAACACGCAGCGCCGCCCGATCGTCCGGCGGCAATCGCGCATCAAGCCCTCGGTGAAAGCCTGATCGCCGTCACCCTGCCCGGGCGCGGTGCGCAACGGATTGATCGACAGCACCAGCCGCGACTGCTGCCAGGGCGCGTAGTCGGCGAGCGCGTGCGTCAGGCACTCCTTGTAGGCCTGGTCGGTGAAGCCTGCGGCGCGCAGCGGCCTCAGCACGCCCTCCTGCATGGGCACGACGAACGGCTCGGCCGTGTAGGACATGCAGCTGGTGACTGCGACCTCGCGGATCAGCGGCCGCCGGTCAAAGCGCGCCGCGAGCTGCGCCTGCAGCGCGGCCCACGCCTGGCGATAGGCCGGGCTCCAGAACCGACCGACAGTGCGCGGCTTTTCGTTGAAGATCGTCTCGATCGGCGGGCCGCCCAGCGCCTTCGCCCAGTCCGGCGCCTCGAAGCCGCCCCACACCCGGAGCTTGACCGCGAGCGGCTTCTGCGGATTGCGCTCGTTGTAGGCACGGACCTCGGCCAGCGCGCGGTCGATGACGTTGTCGGGCCCGATCTCCGTGTCGGGCGTGGGCTGCAGCTGCTTCCAGCTCGCGATCACGACCAGCCCGCCGAAGATGCCGGGCTTGGCGTTGAGCGGCTCCAGCGTGTTGACGGGATCGCCGCCGTAGCCGACGAAGCGGTAGGCCCCCATCGAGACCAGCCCGCGGATCGGCGGCTTGATCTCCTGGGCCCACAACAGGGACGGAGACAGAAGAAGCGCAGAGGCGCAGGCGATCGACAGGTAGCGGAGGGCTGACATGCCCCAGCCTATCACGACGACGCCGACTGACCTGCGGCGCGACGGCCAGGCCCCAGGCTGGCACTGCGGGTGCGATAGTACAACCCTGGATGAGCGATAGCGGGGCGCCGATGGGCACAGCCTTCTCCAAGGTCGAGATCGAGAACAACCCAAACTTCGTGCAGGACGTGATGGCCGATCCGTTCTTCAAGGCGAACGGCTATCTGTACGGATACGACCACAACATCTACTGGGCCGCCGTCGATCCGGTGGCCCATCCACTCTACGTCTGGCAGAAGCGACGGCGCCCTGGCCTGGGCGCCTTCCCGGGGAGCCACATTTTTGCGCTGCTCCTCAAGTTTCTTGCGCCGCCGCCCAACTATGTCGAGAGCGCTCACGCTCTCGACGCGGTCGTCTTCTCCAACGGCCCTTTGATGACGATCCCCGGAGCTGCGCCGTACGGTCCGGTGTTCAGCGCCCGCAACGGGATCAACGATCCCGGGGCCAACAATCTCGACCAGTGGCTGTACGCCTTCGGGCGCAAGACCCCCTCGGGCGGCATCAAGTTCACCGACTACGCCGTCTTCCCTGCCCAGACGGGCGGCGTCAACGCAACGGCTGCGGGATATGCCGAAGTGATCATCGGCCTCTATCCGCTGATCTATCACGGCGTCCCGTTCGGCACGACCCCGGGTACCCCGAGGTTCAACCTGGCGTTCACCAACTTCATCAAGACCGCCACGATCGTGGCGTGGGGCCTCATTCCGCCGGTCGACGAACTCCAGAAGGGCCTCCTCGTCTGCGCCGGTCATGAATCCAGCACGCTGCCGTTCTCAGCCAACGACATCGAGCGCGTCGTCGACGACTTCATCATCATCGGCGTCACCGACGCCGTGGCGATGGATGGCGGAACGCACGTCGTCAGCAGCTCGGCGATGATCGGCGAGCACGCCACGTCGTGGGTCGATCCGGCAGAGAACTTTTTTGCCAAGAAGCAGACGCTTCAGAAATACGGCTTCTACTGCAGCTGAGGGCCGGGATCACGACAACGGCGCGAGATCGCCCAGGATCGTCGGGATGAACTCCGCCACCGTCGGATGGATGTGCATGGCGCGCTGCAGGACGGTGTAGGGCGCCTTGGCGTACATGGCGTCGAGCACGCAATGGACCGCCTCGTCGCCGCTCGCGCCCAGGAACGTGGCGCCGAGGATCTGCTTCGACTCGGCGTCGACCAGCACCTTCATGAAACCCTCGGTCTCGCCCTTCTCGAAGGCGCGCGAGACGTCCTCCATGGCGACGCGGCCGACCAGCGCGCGGCGGCCGCTCCGGCGCACCTCCGCCTCCGTCATGCCGGCGCGGCCGAGCGGCGGGTCGGTGTAGAGCGCATAGGCGGCAATGCGATCGCTGACGCGCCGGTGGTCGCCGTCCAGAAGGTTGGCGGCCACGATCTCGTAGTCGTTCCACGACGTATGGGTGAAGGCGCCGCGGCCGTTGCAGTCGCCCAGCGCCCAGATGCCGGGCACGTTGGTCTTGAGCTGGTCGTCGACCTCGATGTAGCCGCGTTTGTCCTGCTTGACGCCGGCGCGCTCCAGCCCGAGATCGCCGGTGTTGGGCCGCCGCCCCGTGGCCAGCAGCAGGTGGGAGCCCAGCACCTCGATCGGGCCCGGCTCGCAAGACACCTGCAGGGCCACACCACTGTCCTTGCGCGAGACTTTCAGGCAGTTGGCGTTGGTGCGGATGTCGATGCCCTCGCGGCCGAGGAACGCGGCGACTTCCCTCGATACCTCCTCGTCCTCGCGCCCGATCAGGCGCGGCCCCAGCTCGACGATCGTGACCTGACTGCCGAAGCGGCGATACATCTGGCCGAATTCCAGCCCGATATAGCTGCCGCCCAGCACCACGAGATGACGCGGCAGGAAATCGACCTCCATCATCGAGCTGTTGGTGAGGTAGTCGATCTGGTCGATCCCGGGAATGTCGGGCACCGCGGCGCGGCCGCCGACATTGAGGAAGATCTTCTCCGCTCGCAGGATCTCGTTGCCGACCTCGACCTCGCGCTCCGATTTGAGACGCGCGTGGCCCGTGTAGACCGTGCAGTTCTCGAGACTGCGCAGCGACTGCTCGACGCCGCGTGTGGAAGCGCCGGCGACCTCGTCCTTGCGCGCCTTGACGCGCTTCATGTCGACCGTGATGTCGCCGGCGCCAAAACCATAGAAGGCGCCGCGCCGCGCCATGTGCACGGCATAGGCGCTGGCCACCAGCGTCTTGGTCGGCGTGCAGCCGGTGTTGACGCAGGTGCCGCCGAAGCGGCCACGCTCGATGATCGCCACCTTCATACCGGCGCCCGCGAGCCGCCGCGCCAGCGGCGGCCCGGCCTGGCCGGTGCCGATGATGATCGCATCGTAGGTCGTCATGACAGCCTCATTGCCGGGAGCGCGCCACTGCGTGGCGCTCAGACGGTGTGGATGCAGCGAAGCCGCGCCAGCAAAGACTCACGTCGGCAGTGGCGTGCCGGCCTGCTCGGCGATCATGTAGCGGGCGTACCAGTCCGGCCAGTTCTCATCCCGTTGGCCGCCGGCGCCCTTCTCGTGCTCGCCATGCGCGGCCTCGGCGCGGCGCAGGGCGCTGACCAGCTCGGCGTGCGAGGTGAAGGTCGTGGGGCCTGCGTCTACCCGTCCGGGCAACCGGGTGGTGACCTCCTGCAACAGCCACTCGTTGCCGTCCGGATCGCTGAACGTCGCGTACGAGGCATAGCTGCGCCGCTCCGGATCCGGGCCCTTCGTCGGCGCCTGCCCGGGCAAGCGATGGAACACCTCGCCCACGGGGGCGCCGTGGGCCAGAAGGTCGGCGCGCGCCGCCTCGATGTCGGATACGACGAGGAAAAGCCCGCGGGCCGACCCCGGCGTGGCCGGCGTCACGCCCTTGCCGAAGTGGATCGAGCACGGCGAGCCCGGTGGCGTGAACTGCACCGCCCGGAACGCCTCGCTGACGACGAAGTCGGCATCGAGCCGCCAGCCGAGCTTGCCGTAGAAGCTTTTGGAACGATCGACATCCGACACGGGAATGACCACGACCTCGAGCTTCATGTCCATGGCAGGCTCCTCGGGTTATTTCAGGACGACCAGCGGCCTTCCCTTCTCGACGATGTAGGTGGCGAGTTCGGCGGCGTTGCCGCTGCCCACATTCGTCACGCCGTGCACCACACCGGCCGGAATGAACAAGACGTCGCCGGCCTTGAGCGTGACGGGCGGCTTGCCCTCGACGCGGTACTCCAGCACGCCTTCGATGACATAGACAATCTCTTCGCCGGGATGGCTGTGCGGCGGGAACGTCACCCCTGGGGCGAGATCGACGCGCACCTGCACCATCTCGCGGCCCGGGATGCCGAGATCGTGCTGCTGCAGCGGGGTCCGCGCGACCCCCGGCTGCTGCGCCCGCGCCGCGTCGAGCGCCAAGCTGCTCCCGGCGATCGACAGCGCAAACGCCAGCGCGCGAGCCGTCCTCATGCGCGCCTACTCCGGCGCCTGGTCGAGGATCGCCTGCAGGGTCTTGGCACCGTGCGCATCGGCCGGCAGCACGTCGCCCGACTCCGCGATCCGGCGGCGTTGCGCCTCCTCCCAGTGGCGGCCGTCGAAGAACCGGGTGGGCTTCAGGCCGGGCCCGTCGATATCATCCAGGCAGCGGGCATTGACGATGATTCGGTGCGGCTGCGAGCGAGGGATGTAGAACGGATGCATCCCGCAATGCGAGCAGAAGGTATGCTGCGCGACGCCGGTGCCGAAGGTGTAGGATTTCAGCGCGCTCTTGCCGCGCAGCAGCTGGAAGGCGCTGAGCTCCATGCTGAGGTGCAGCATGCCCTTCTTGGTGCAGATCGAGCAGCTGCAGTTGGACATATGGTCGAGATCGACCTCGGCGCGAAACCGCACGCGACCGCAATGGCATCCGCCTTCCCGTGTCTCCCGCATGTCCGCCTCCTCAAGTAGCCTCACCCGCAGGCAAGCGCGCCATCATGACCGAAATATCGCGCGCCATCTCCAGCGCCTGCTCGATGTCGAGCGCCGCCGCCCGATGGAAGGTGCGCTTGGTCTGGCCGACGAATTCCTGGTTCCATTTGGCGATGATCTCGGCCATCGCCAGGGCCGCCGGCAGGAGCTGGTCGTCCGGCACCACGCGATTCACGAGACCCAGCTCATAGGCCCGCTGCGGCGTGATGTTATCGCACAACATCAGCAGCTCGAAGGCGATCTTGCGGCCCATCACGTGCACGGCATGCGCCGTGACCGTGGAAGCGGTCAGGCCGGCGCGCAGCTCGGGGAAGCCGAAGCGCGCACTTTCGCCGGCGACGACGAGGTCGCTGCCGAAGGCCAGGCTGCAGCCCGCGCCCAGGGCATAGCCGTGCACGGCCGCGATGATCGGCTTGTCGATGCGCGCCAAAAGCTTGAACAGGTCGATGCTTTTGTCGGCATGCTGCACCAGGTGCCTGCGGTTCTCCGTCGTCAGCAGACGCGGCGACGACGTGTCCATCCCCGGGCAGAAGGCTCGACCGGCACCCGTGACGACCACGGCGGCAACGGAGTCGTCGTGCTGAACGGCGAGCAACGCCTCGGTCAGCGCCTGTATGAGATCGCTATTGAGCGCGTTCAGCTTCTTCGGGCGGTTCAAGGTCAGTAGCCGTATGGCGCCGCGCGTCTCGACCAGCAGCACATCTTCCATGCTTGCCTCCCCGTTGCCGGCGATCATACAGCCGCGAATCCCGGGCCAGGACCGCCGATATGGGTGAAATTCCGCAGACGCAGAGATCGCCTTGCCTTGGCTGGCTGCCGGCCGCCATCATCGGGGCCGGCTGAGGAGCCCAGCTGAGGAGCGGCTAGCATGCGCGCGTTGATCTGCCGCCAATGGGGCGGCATCGAGCAATTGCAGGTCGGCGAGGCACCGGTACCGCGACCCGGTCGCGGCGAGGTGCTGATCCGGGTGAAGGCGACGGCGGTCAACTACGCCGACGCCATCATGGTCGCCGGGCGCTACCAGACCAAGCCGGAGCTGCCGTTCAGCCCGGGACTGGAGACCGCCGGCGTGATCGAGGCCTGCGGGCCGGACGTGCGGGGGCTGCAGCCCGGTGATCGGGTGATGGCGATCCTGGCCTATGGCGGCCTGGCCGAGTATGCCGTGGCGCCGGCGGCGGAGACCTACGTCATCCCCCGGGACCTGAGCTTCGCCGAGGCCGGCGGCTTCCCGATCGCCTACATTTCCAGCCATGTGGCGCTGCGCTGGCAGGGTCGGCTGGAACCGGGCGAGACGCTCCTGGTGCTGGGCGCCGCGGGCGGCGTCGGCCTGACCGCGGTGGAGATCGGCAAGGCCATGGGCGCCCGCGTCATCGCCGCGGCCAGCACGACGGAGAAGTTGGCCGTGGCCACCGCGCACGGCGCCGACGCCACGGTGAACTACTCGAGCGAGAAGCTGACCGAGCGGGTGATGGCGCTGACCGGAGACAAAGGTGCCGACGTCTGCTTCGATCCCGTCGGCGGCAGCCTGTTCGATGCGGCGCTGTCGTCGCTCGGCTGGGGCGGCCGCATCCTGCTGGTCGGCTTCGTCGGCGGCGTGCCGCAGATCCCGGCCAATCGCCTGCTGGTGAAGCATCGCTCCGCGCTGGGCTCGTCGCTGCGCTATTTCCGCTGGCACGCTCCGGACAAGCTCGCGCAGTCGGTCGCGGAACTGCTGCGCTGGCATGGCGAAGGCAAGCTGAAACCCTGCATCACCCACCGCCTGCCGCTGGAACGCGCAGTCGAGGGGATCCGCCTGCTGACCGACCGCCAGGCGCACGGCAAGATCGTGGTTGAGCTGGAGCCCGCATGACGCAAATCCACCTGAGCCGGCCCGCCCGGCACGTCGCGCTGATCACCATCGACAACCCGCCGAAGATGAACGCCATGACACGGCCGATGCTGGCCGAGCTGGGCCGACTGTGGGACGAGCTGGAGCAGGACGACAGCCGCTGCATCGTCGTCACCGGCGCGGGCGAGCGTGCCTTCTCAGTCGGCGCCGACGTCAGCGGCGATCTGTCGGCCGGCCCGGAGATGGCGCGCATGGTCAGCCACGCGCTGCTGAAGACCGACGCCTACAGAAAGCCGATCGTCGCCGCGGTGAACGGCGACTGCATCGGCGGCGGCGTCGAGCTGCTGCTGGCCAGCGACATCCGCGCCGCAGTGCCGAAGGCGCGCTTCGGCCTGACCGAGGTGAAGTGGTCGATCTACCCGTTCGGCGGCGCCGCCATCAAGCTGGTGCAGCAGATCGGCCACGTCCATGCCATGGACCTGCTGCTGACGGCGCGCCTGATCGATGCCGGGCAGGCAGCGACGCTGGGCCTGGTCAACCGCGTGCTGCCGCCGGAGCAGCTGATGGACTGGGCGCTGGAGACGGCGGCGATGATCGCAGCCAACAGCCCCTCGGCGGTGCAGGCGGTGAAGCTCCAGGTCAGTGGCACCATTGCCGACCACGCGCTCGGCCGCGAGGCGCTCGAGCAGGAGCTGGGCAATGCCGTGCGCGCCGGTCCTGATTTCGCCGAGGGCATCGCCGCGTTCCGCGAAAAGCGCCAGCCACGGTATTGATGACGACGGGCAGGCCGCAGAGCCGCACCCTCGGCGATCTTGTGGACGAGCTGGCGGCCGCGACGCCGCAGGCGCCGGCCCTGGTCAGCAGCTCCGAACGTCTCGATTTCGCCGCGCTGAAGACGCGGACCGACGGCTTCGCCCGCGCCCTGCTCGCTCTCGGCATTGGCCGCGGCGATCGCGTGGCGCTGCTGTGCTCGAACCGCAGCGAATGGGTGGTGGCCGCTTGCGCCGCCGCCAAGCTCGGCGCACCGGTGGCGGCCATCAGCACCTTCAGCACCCCGCGCGAGCTCGCCTATGCGCTGGAGCATTCCAGCGCCAAGGCGCTGGTCATGCTGAGCCGGTTTCGCGACCGCCGCTTCCTGCCGGCGCTCGGCGAGCTCTGCCCGGAGCTGGCGCGCTGCCCGCCCGGGGCCTTGCAAAGCGCGGCTCTGCCGGACTTGGCGAGCGTCATCGTGCTGGATGGCGATTCACCCGGCACCTTCGGCACGCCGGCGTTCCTGGCGCGCGGCGCCGGCGTCGATGCACTGGCGAAGGCGCAGGCTGCCGTCACACCGGACGACATCTGCTTCATCCTCTACACCTCGGGCTCCACCGCCGCGCCCAAGGGCGTGACCCTGGCGCACGGCCCGTTGCTGGCCAACGGCTTCGACATCGGCGAGCGGCAGCATCTCACGGCCGAGGACCGGCTGTGGCTGGCGGTGCCGCTGTTCTGGTCGTTCGGTTCGGCCAATGCGATGCCCGCGATCATGACCCATGGCGGTTGCATGGTGCTGCAGGAGGCGTTCGAGCCGGGCGCGGCGCTGGCCTTGATCGAGCGCGAGCGCTGCAGCGTGTACTACGGCATGGCCAACATGGCGCGCGCCTTGCTGGAGCATCCCGATCATCCCGGGCGCCGGCTGGGCGCCATGCGCACCGGGCTCACCATCGGTCCGCCCGAGGACATCACGCTCACCATCCAGGCGCTGGGCGCCGCCGAGCTCTGCACCGTCTACGGCTCGACCGAGACCTACGGCAATTGCGCCGTCACCGATGCGCACGACCCGCTGCCGCTGCGCCTCGTCACGCAAGGCCTGCCGCTGCCGGGCATGACCATCCGCGCCGTCGATCCGGCGACCCGGGCGCCGCTGCCATCGGGCGAGATCGGCGAGCTGGCGGTGCTGGGCTACACCACGCCCGGCTACTTCCGCGCGCCCGACCTCGATGCCCAGGCGTTCGACAACGGCTGGTTCCTCACCGGCGATCTCGGCTCGATCGAGCCCGATGGCCGCGTGCGCTTCCGCGGCCGGCTGAAGGAGATGATCAAGACCGGTGGCGTCAATGTCGCGCCGCTCGAGGTCGAGCATGTCCTGCTGCAGCATCCCGACATCGTGCAGGCCCATGTCGTCGGCGTGCCGGATCGGCTGAAGGGCGAGATCGTCGCCGCCGCCGTCGAGATCCGCGCCGATGCCCGGCCCGACGCCGCGGCGATCACCGCCTTCTGCCGCGAGCGGCTGGCGAGCTACAAGGTGCCGACACGGCTCGCCTTTCGCGCGGCGGGCGAATTCCCGCGCACACCGACCGGCAAGATACACAAGCCCGGTCTGCGCGATGAATTGGCCCAGGAATTGGCATCGCGCGGCACGTCATAGAGGGAGGAACGCATGCCCGGCCTGTACTACGACCAGTTCCATGTCGGTCAGGTGTTCAGACACCCGATCCGCCGCACCATCACCGAGGCCGACAACGTGTGGTTCAGCGCCGTCACGCACAACCCCTCCTACCTGCATCTCGACGAAGAGTACTGCCGCAACGAGACCGAGTTCGGCCAGCGGCTGGTCAACAGCTGCTTCACCTTGGCCCTGATGGTGGGCATCTCGGTCGGCGACACGGTGCTGGGCACCGCCGTCGCCAACCTCGGCTGGGACGAGGTGCGCTTTCCCAAGCCGCTGTTCCATGGCGACACCGTGCGGGTCGAATCGGAAGTGCTGGAGATGCGCGAGAGCAGGTCGCGGCCCGGCGAGGGCATCGTCATCTTCGCCCACCGCGCCTTCAACCAGAACGGCGAGCTGGTGGCCCATTGCAAGCGCTCGTCCCTGATGCGGAAGACACCGACGTAAGGCCGGACGAACGCATTTCGTCGGGCCGACGACCGCGTTATCATTCGCTTGCACACTCAGGAGGTCCCCGTGCTCACGGTCACGCGCGATATGATCCTGCCCACGACCGTCACCGGCTCCTATCCGCGCCCCCTGTGGTTCGATCGCAGCCTCGACGGTCGATCGTTCAAGTCGGCGCTCGGCGATTCGCTGTTCCGCGAACAGTATCTCGACGCGGTCGCCAGCATCATCGCCGAACAGGAAGCGGCCGGCCTCGATATCGTGACGGACGGCGACAGCCGCTTCGATCTCACCGTGGGCGGCAAGTCGTGGTTCTTCTATCCGATCGAACGGATCGACGGCATTCGCGGCCACCGCGACACCTCGCGCGGATGGATGTCGCGCCACGGCCTGCGGCCGGGCAAGATCCTGTGGGAGGTCCAGGAGGCCTATCAGCCCGGCGTGGTACGCGAGAAGCTGACGCGCGGCCCGCTGGAATACACCGAGCTCTGGAAGGTGGCGCAACGGCTGACGGACCGGCCGCTGAAGTTCGGAGCCATCTGCGCCCCCGCCCTGGCGTCGATGTTGTGGAACGAGTTCTATGAAGACGACAAGGCGATGATCATGGATCTCTGCGACATCATGAACGCCGAGTTCCGCGACCTCGCCGCTGCCGGCTGTCCGCTGATCCAGGTCGAGGAACCGCCGCACCACAGCCGCGCGCTGCAAGGCGACACGACCGAGGCCGACCTGGAATTCCAGACCGACGCCTTCAATCGCCAGCTCGCCGGCGTCGACGCCGAGATCTGGGTGCACACCTGTTGGGGCAACCCCAATCAACAGCGCGTGCACTGGAAGGTGCCGAGCTACGAACGCGCCCTGCCCTGGCTGCTGCGCCTCAATTGCGATGTCCTCACCATCGAGTGTGCCAGCTCCGATGGGCAGGACTTGCCTCTCTTCAAGCACATCAAGACCGACAAGAAGATCGCCATCGGCGTGGTCAACCATTGCAACACAGTGGTCGAGCCTGCCGAGCACGTGGCCGCGCTGATCCGCAAGGCGCTGGAATACATCCCCAAGGAGCAGCTCGTCATCAGCACCGATTGCGGCTTCGGCCGCGAGGGCCTGTCGCGGCGCATCGCCTTCTACAAGTGCGTGGCCCTGGTCGAAGGCACCAACATTGTCCGCCGCGAGCTCGGGCTACCGGAAGCGCGGGTGCGGGCGGCCGATCCGAAGCTGTGGTTCGCGGGGCGCTGAGCGGAGGAGACGCAGTGATGACGTCACGCAAGATGCGGCTCGGCCTGTCGATACGCGGCCACGGCTATCACCCGGCCGCCTGGCGCCATCCCGACGTGCCGGCCGACGGCACCTTGCACGTCGAGCACTATGTCCGCAGCGCCCAGACCGCCGAGCGCGGCAAGCTCGACATGATCTTCTTCGCCGACGGCGCCGGCATTCGCCAGGCCGACACGCCGCCGGGCTCGCTCGCCCGGACCGGCCGCGACATGGTCGAGCTGGAGCCCATGACCTTGCTGCCGGCCCTGGCCATGGTCACCAGGCATGTCGGTCTGGTGACGACGGCCTCCACCACCTACAACGAGCCCTACAATCTCGCGCGCAAGTTCGCGACCTTGGATCTCATCAGCAAGGGCCGCGCCGGCTGGAACGTGGTGGCGTCGTGGTCGGAGCTCGAAGCCCAGAACTTCGGGCTGGAGACGACGCTCGACTACGACACGCGCTACGCCCGCTCCGCCGAGTTCGTCGAGGTGGTCAAGGGACTGTGGGACAGCTGGGACGACGGCGCCCTCGTGTTCGACAAGGCGGGCGGCCGCTATTTCGACGAAGCGAAGATGCATGTGCTCGATCATCAGGGGCGCTTCTTCAAGGTGCGCGGTCCGCTGAATGTCGCCGGCATGCCGCAGGGCCATCCGGTGATCGTGCAGGCCGGCGCCTCGGAACAAGGCCGCGAGCTGGGTGCGGCGACCGCCGAGGTCATCTACGCGATCAGCGGCTCGCTCGAGGGCGCGCGCGCCTACTACGCCGACGTGAAGGGGCGTATGGCGAAGTACGGCCGTGAGCCCGACGACCTGAAGATCATGCCGGCGCTTTGTCCGGTGGTCAGCCGTACGCGCGCCGAAGCGCAGGCGAAGTACGACGAACTGCAGGCCTTGTTCGATCCGCTGGCCGGCCTCGGCGCCCTCTACAGCGCGTTCGGCGACCTGTCGGGCTATCCGCTGGACGCTCCGGTGCCCGATGGCGCGCTGGGCCCTCAGGAGCTGCGCAGCCTGAGCGCCCAGTTCGTCGAGCGGATGAAGCGGGAAAAGCCCACGATCCGCGAACTCTACCTGCGTACCGGTCTCACCGGCTCGGCGCGGATCGGCACGCCCGCCGACATCGCCGATACCATGCAGGAGTGGTTCGAAGCCTCGGCCTGCGATGGCTTCAACATCACGCCGGCCACCCTGCCCGGCGGCGGCATGGACTTCGTCGAGATGGTCGTTCCCGAACTGCAGCGCCGCGGGCTGTTCCGGACCGAGTACGAAGGCAGCACCCTGCGACAAAACCTCGGCCTGCGATCTGTGAAAAGCCGCTACAGCGGGGATCGCCGGGCGGCGGATTGACACTCCTGGATCGGCAGACCAGCCTTCGAACCGCTACGGGAGAACGGGAATGGCAGAGATCGTGTTCGCCGCCGGCGCGCCGCATGCGCCTGGCCTGATCGGCTTGCTCGAAGCCGCGCCTGCCGACGTCAAGGACATCGTCGCCACCACCTACCGCAATCTCGCGAGCGCCATGGTCTCGGCCAACGCCGACGTCCTGATCGTGTTCGCCAACGATCACCTCGCCAACAGCCGCATCCGCGCCTATCCGGACTTCCTGATCGGCATGGCGGCCGAGCATCGCGGTCCCTTCGAATGGTTCAAGCCGTGGATCGGCTGCGAGGACTACTCCGTGAAAGGCTCGCCCGAGATCGCCGCCGCGCTGTTCAACGGCATGACCCGGCGCGGCATCCGCATGTTTGCCCAGAACGAGAACCTCAAGTTCGACGACAACATCTCGGTGCCGGTGCAGCTCACCAGGCTTGCCGAGCTCGGGCTGCCGATGGTGCCGGTCCTGCAGAACTGCACCGTTCCACCGATCCCCGACCAGCATCGCTGCTACGCCGTCGGCGAGGCGCTGGGCGACTTCATCCGCAACGACCTGCCGGCCGACATGCGCGTGGCGCTTCTCGGCTCCGGCGGCCTCAGCCACGAGCCCGGCGGCGCGCGCTACTATTTCATCGACGAGGCGTTCGACCGCTGGTTTCTCGACCTTGTCGCCTCCGGCGACCATGCGAGGCTCCTGAAGGAGCTGACCTTGGAGAAGATGGAGGCCGCAGGCTCCGGCGGCACCTCCGAATTGCTGTCGTGGGTGGTCGTGCTCGGCGCGATCGGCTCCAGGCCCGGCAAGAGCTTCGGCTACACCGTCCACCGCGACTTCAAGTGCGGCGTCGGCGCCGTGCTGTGGGACATGGAGGCCAACCTGCCGAAGCGCCGCGCGGCGTAGGGAGGCGCTCATGGGACTCGAGAAATTTGACCCGGCCCTTGCGGTCCACGACCTGATCCAGGACCTGAAATGGTCGGTCGAGTTGCGCGCGGAATTCACCGCCAACGAGGCCGCCGTGCTCGATCGCTATCCGCTGCGCCCCGACGAGCGGCGGGCGATCGAGACGCGGAACTTCCTGGCGCTCTACGACATCGGCCTCCACCCCTACCTCGGCGGCCAGCTTGCCCGCCTGATCTTCGGCAACGAAGCCGGCAAGGGCGCGACGGTTGCCGTGAACAAGCTCGTCGAATCGCTACAAGGTAAAGGATCGGTCGCGTAGCCATGCCCCTCAACGACAGGCCCGTCATCGACGTCCAGGTTCATCCCTTCGATAAAAATCATCCGGGCCGTCCATGGGCCAGTGCTTCGCACGGACTCGACTCGGCCACAGGCGAGGAAATGGTCGCCGCGATGACCGACGTCGGTGTCGACGGCGCGATCATGGTGTCGTCGTTCAACGCCTATAAATACGATCCGAGCTACGCCCTGGAAGTCTACAACGCCTGGCCGGACAAGTTCCGGGTCGTGACGCCGGTCGACGCGACCGATCCCGCGATCGACGACGTGGTGGCGCGATGGAAGGCGACGCCGGGCGCACGCGGCATTCGCATCCGCATGGGCAAGGACCTGCCGATGGACGCCGACCATCCCGGTCTTAACCGTGCGTTCGCCGCCGCCGCCCGGCATGACCTGCCGGTCAATCTCCTGTGCTGGGGCATCTTGGACAAAGGCCTGCCGCATATCCGTCAGCACCCCGACACGGTCATCGTCATCGACCATCTCGGCCTGCTGCAACCCTTTCGCCCGCCGGTTCCCGCCGACGTCTGGGCCGACCTGCCGAAGCTGCTCGACCTCGCCCAATATCGAAACGTGCGGGTGAAGATCAGCGGCGCCTGCACGATGTCGCACCAGCCGTTCCCCTACGACGACATCTGGCCGCCGGTGCTGCGGATCATCGATGCGTTCGGGCTGGATCGCTGCATGTGGGGCACCGACTGGACCCGGACGATCGGCATGCTGACCTATGAGCAGGGCGTGGCGCCGTTCCGCGACACCAGGCGCTTGTCCGAGAGCGACAAGGCGGCGCTCATGGGGGGAACATTGCAGAAAATCTACAAGTGGTAACCCCTCCATCGTCCCGACCGGAGCTCGCTCCGCTCGGCTCCGGTCGGGACGACGGCGTTAACGAGGAGAAGAACGGATGAATCGTCTTGTGGGCAAGGTTGCGGTGATCACCGGCGCGGGCTCGGGCATCGGTCGGGCGGCGGCCAGGCTGTTCGTCGCCGAGGGCGCCAAGGTCGTCGTCGCGGAAATCAACGCGGCCCTGGGCGAGGCGAGCGCGCGCGAGGCCGGCGCCGGCGCCCGCTTCGTGGCGACAGACGTGACCGACGAGGACAGCGTCAAGCGGATGGTGCAGCAGGCGAGAGAAGCTTTCGGCCACATCGACATCCTGCTGAATTGCGCCGGCGGCTCGCTGCGCGAGGACAGGCCGGTCACCGAAGTCGATCCGTCGGTCTGGGACAAGACCATCAACCTCGACATGAAGGGCCCGTTCCTGTGCTGCCGGCACGTCATCCCGGTGATGCTCGAGCAGGGCAAGGGCAGCGTGGTCAACTTCTCTTCGGTGGTGGCCTTGCGCGGCAACCACATCGCCCATGTCTACGTCATGGCCAAGGGTGGCCTGATCTCCTTCACCCAGGCCCTGGCCGGGGCCTACTCGCCCAAGGGCATCCGCGTCAACGCCATCTGCCCCGGTGTCGTGCTGACCGAACGGGTCAGGAGCCGCTTCACCGAGGGCAACCAGATCCGCTTCGGCGGCATAGACAACATCGCCGGCCAATACCCGTTCGCTGTCGGCCAGCCGGAGGACATCGCCAACGTCGCCCTGTTCCTCGCCTCCGACGAATCGCGCATGGTGAACGGCGCCGCGATCCCGGCCGAAGGCGGCTTCTCCGCTTACTAGAGCACGATGAGCGCGCGCGCCTCCGGTCGGCCCCGCTCGCTTTGGCTTGGGCTGGCCCTGTCCGCCGCCACGATCGTCCTCTGCCTGCTCGCCGGCGAGGTCGTCACGCGCGTCTGGGATCCCGGCGCATCGCTGTGGCGCTGGCCCTCCTACGCCGCCGAGGCGTCGAGACCCTCGCCGTGGGAGGCGCGGTTCGCCTACGACCCCACGCTCGGGTGGACGGCGATCCCCGGTTCCTCGGGAACGCTGCTGGGCAAGCCCCTCTCCTTCACCAAGGAGGGCATGCGTGAGCAGAACCGCGATCGGCCGCCGGCGCCTGGTCCGTCGATGGGCCCGTTGATCATCGCGTTCGGCGATTCGATGACCGAAGGGTACGGCGTCGGAAACGACGAGACCTGGCCCGCCCATCTCGAGCGCCTCACCGGCCGCCGTGTGCTTAATGCCGGCGTGCCCGGCTACGGCCTCGACCAGATGGTGCTGCGGGCCGAGCGCCTCGTTCCCGAGCTCAAGCCGTCGACGGTCATCCTGGCCTTCATCGCCGACGACATCACGCGCACCGCACTTGCGGTCCGCGAAGCCAAGGGCAAGCCCTATTTCGCCCCCGACGGCGAGGGCCTCGCGCTGCGCAACGTGCCGGTGGAAGGGACCGGTCCTTCATCGCTGACGGCGATGGCCCGGCGCCTTCTCGCCTACTCGCACCTGGTCGACTGGATCGTGAACCGTCTGGGGGTGGCGCAATCCTGGTATGGCCGCGAGGTCGGCACGGGCGTCGATCCCTTCATCGTGTCCTGCCGCCTGATGGACCGCTTCGCGGCCCTGGTAAAGCGCGAGGGCGCCTCTGCCCTGGTGGTGGCCTTGCCCGAGCAAGGGGTGTTCTTCGATGCCAAGGCCGCCGCCGGTCAACACGAGGCGTTGACGCAGGTGCTGGGCTGCGCGACCAAGGCGGGTCTGCTCACGCTCGACACCTTGGCGGCCTTCGAGAAGGAGGACGTCGGCCGCGACATCGACAGCTACTATGCGATGATGCACTTTACCGACCGCGGCAACGCCATCGCCGCGCGCGCGATCGCCGCGGCGCTCGCCTGCGTCAGGGTCGGGTGTTGATCGCCGCTTGGTCAGCGAAAGCCCGCTTGTACGCAGCCCGCGCTTCGCCGCGGGCGACATAGGCAGCCAAGTTGGGATATTCGTCCAGGATGCCTGACGATCTCAGCCTGAGCAGCACCGACACCATCATCAGGTCGCCCGCGCTGAACGCGCCGTCGAGCCAGTCGGCATTGCCCAGGCGAGCGGAAAGTTGTTTTAACCGGTCGCGCACGCGCCCCTCGACCAGGGGCAGGCGCTCCCTGGTCCACGGCTTGTCGCCCTCCAGGATCCTGGCGGTTCCGAGCTCGAGGATCGGCGGCTCCACCGTGCTGAGCGCGGCAAACATCCAGGTGATCGCCCGCGCCCGGGCATGGGCATCCGCTGGCAGGAGGCCGGCGTGGCGCTGGGCGATATGGAACACGATCGCTCCCGTCTCGAACAGGGCGAGACCGCCTTCCTCGTAGGTCGGGATCTGGCCGAAAGGATGCAGCGCCAGGTGCGCGGGCTCCTTCATCGCCCGGAACGAAACCAGCCGAACCTCGTAAGGCTGGCCCACTTCCTCGAGCGCCCAGCGGACGCGCGTATCGCGCGCCAGTCCCTTGCCGCCATCGGGTGAGCGTTCGAAGGCGGTGATGGTGATGGTCATCGCGACACTCTAGCTGACTGCGAGGGCGCGCTGGTAGGCCGGCCGCGCGCGCAGCCGTTCGCGATAGGCAGCGGCGCGCGGCTCCAGCAGATCGTCGAGGCCCAGCATGCCGACCAGATGAAGCGGATAGCTGACGGAAATGTCGGCCAGGGTCAGCCGACCCGCGGCGAGGAAGTCGCGGCCTTCCAGATGCCGCTCGAGCATTCTCAGCCGCGCGGCAACATGGTCGCGCGCGCCGGCGATGAGAACCTCGACCTCGGCCCCTCCCTGGCGCTCGACCTGGCGCACGATGTTCAGGCGCGACAACGGCGTCATCAGCGTCGACTCGCCGTACCACAGCCATTGCAGGAACTGCGGCCGTTCCGGGTCATCGGGCGAGACGACCAGCGGCGAGCCGTGCCTGGTGGCAAGGTAGTCGCAGATCGCCATCGATTCGCTCAACCGCACCTCGCCGTCGATCAGGAGCGGCACCATTCCGGTCGGATTGACGGCGAAATAGTCCGGCGCGCGCTGGCGCGGCGGATAGGGCATCGACTTGATCTCGGCCTTGGCGCCGATCTCCTCGAGCACCCAGATCACGCGGATCGCCCGTGTGTTCGGCGCGGAATAGACGGTCATCATCAGCGCCTCCTACTGCGCCGTCATGCCACCATCGATCACCAGTTCCGAGCCGGTGACCCAGGACGATTCGTCGGACGCCAGGAACAGCACGCCATTGGCGATGTCCAGGGCGGTGCCGAGCCGGCCCATCGGCGTGCGATCGATCAACGCCTGGCGCACGGCCGGATCGCTGAAGCGCTTGTCGGTCAGCGGTGTATCGGGATAGCCCGGATGCACCGAGTTGATGCGGATATTCTCCCTGGCATATTGCAGCGCCGCCGACTTGGTGAAGATCGTGATGGCGCCTTTGGCCGCCGAATAGGCCGGCGACGTGGGACTGCCGACGAGGCCCATGACCGAGGACGTGTTGATGATCGACCCGCCACCGCCCTTGCGCATGGCCGGGATCGCCGTCCGCGTGCCGAGGAACACGCCCTTGGCATGGACGCCGAGCTCGTGTTCCCAGATCTCGACCGTGATGTCCTCGACCTTGCCGGGAAAGCCGACGCCGGCATTGTTGAACAGGATGTCGAGCCGTCCGTGTGCCGCCATCACCGCGTCCACGACCTCGGCCCAGTTCCGTTCCGATGTCACGTCGAGATGCAGGTAGCGCGCGTCATGCCCCTCGGCGCGCAGCGCCGCGGCCGCGCGCTCGCCCAGTTCGTCGCGGATGTCGGTCAGCACCACCTTGGCGCCCTCGCGCGCGAAGAGATGCGCCGCCGCGCCGCCGAAGCCCATCAGTTCGCCTTTGATCGCCGCCGCCGCGCCCGTCAGCAGCGCCACCTTGCCGCGTAGTCGCATTTCTCTCTCCTATCTGAATCGGGCTCCTCTCCCCCGCTAGGGGGAGAGGTTGGGTGAGGGGGTGACGCACATCGTGGCCCCCTCACCTAGCCTCTCCCCCTAGCGGGGGAGAGGAACATGACGATGTATCTCAGGGCACCGGAACGCCGATCGATTTCAGCCGTGCATGGGCGCGAGCCGCGCGCGCCTTCAGGCCGTCGAGATAGGTGCTCACGTCGTTGCCCGGCAGGTTCAGCACCTTGCAGCCGAGCCGCCAGTACTCCTCGATCTGCGCCTCGGTTTCAGCGGAGCCGCGGGCCAGCTTGCCGTGCGCGTTGCAGGCCTCCGCGATGCGCCGCACGGCGGCTTTGAAGGTCGGGTGCTCGAGCTGGAGATGGACGCCGAGGCGCGCGCTGAGGTCCGAGTGACCGTAGGCGATCATGTCGATGCCCTCCACGGCCGCGATCGCCTCGACATTTTCCAGACCCTCGAGCGATTCGATCGACACGCAGACGATGACGTTGGCATTGGCCCACGGCGCATACTCGGTCGCGTGACGGCCGCCATGGCTGCGGTAGCCGGTGTGCATCCCCTGCCCCGAGATGCCGCGATGGCCGATCGGCGGAAATTTCGCCTCCCGCACGATCGCCCGCGCCTCCTCGATGGTGTCGACCTCCGAGACCTGGATGCCCATGATCCCCTGGTCGAGAATCCCCCCGATCAGATGCGTGGAGGATTTGTGGATGCGAACGATCGCCGAGACATCGGTGGCCTGGAACCAGCCGGCGAGCTCGGCGATCGTCTCGATGTTGAAGGCACCGTGCTCGCAATCGATCGCACAATAGTCGAAGCCGGAAGCCTCGATGATCCACGGCACCCCACGCGAGGCGAATTCCTTGAGCTGGGTGCCGAGCGCCGCCCGCCCCTCGCGCACGGCCCGCCATATGCTGTTGTCCTTCATGGGCGACCGGTCCTATTCCGCCTTGACGCCCGCGAACTTGATCACCTTCGCCCACTTCTCGGTGGCCTCCGCGACGATCTTGCTGAATTCCGCCGGCGTGCCGCCCATCACCGTGCCGCCCAGCTCGACGATCCGGTCCTTGATCTTGCTGTCGGCGAGGCCCGCGTTGAGCTCCTTATTCAAAAGATCGATGATGGCGGCCGGGGTGCCCGCGGGCACGGATATGCCGGCAAAGCCAGAGGCCTCATAACCCGGCACGAACTCCGCCACCGTCGGTACGTCCGGCAACACATCCAGCCGGGCCGTCGGCGTCACCGCGAGGGCGCGCAGCTTGCCGGCCTTGATCTGCTGGATCGATTCCGACACCGGCGCGAAGATCACCTGCACCTGCCCCGCCAGCAGATCGGCGACCGCCGGCGCGCCGCCGCGGTACGGGACGTGGACCAGGTTCACGCCGGTCATCATCTTGAAGAGCTCGCAGGCGATGTTCTGCGGCGTGCCCTGGCCGGCCGAGCCGTAGTTGATCTTGCCCGGGTTGGCCTTGGCGTAGGCGATGAACTCGGGCAGCGTCTTGGCCGGGACCGACGGATTTACCACGACGACATAGGCCAGCCGCGCGAGGTAGATGACCGGCGCGAAGTCCTTGATGAAATCGAAGCTGAGATGGCTGTAGAGCGCGGCATTGATCGCGTTCGGGGTCACGGCCTGCAGCAGCGTGTAGCCGTCGGCGGGCGACCGGGCGACCGTCTCGGTGCCGATGTTGCCGCTGGCGCCGGGCTTGTTCTCGATGATGAACTGCTGGCCCGTGCGCTGCGTCAGCCATTCGCCCATCAGGCGCGCCATGATGTCGGTCGCCCCGCCGGCGGGGAAGCCGACGACGATGCGCACCGGCTTCGACGGATAGGCTTGTGCCCGCGCGAGGTGGGGCGCGACCGGCAACGCGGCAGCGCCCGCGATCAGGTGCATAAAGGCACGGCGGCGAAATTTCATGAGGCTCCCTCCACAGTTCTTTTTTGTGCTAGGGCGCGGACATGCAACCAACTGGACGCCCTGCGGGAACAGGCTACATCCGTCTGGTGAGGACGTGGAAGGCCTCCGCCTGGCACATCGCCATTTCCCTGCGCTGCGGAACTGTCGTCCGCACACCAATCCTGGAGCACGATTGCGCCGGATTGCATCGTCGATACTGCCCGACGTAGCCTCCGCAAGAACCGGAGGCCGAGAGCATGAAACGCAGCACGGATCGCATCCTGACCACCCACATGGGCAGCCTGCCGCGGCCCGACATGCTGGCCGACCTGCTGGTCGCCGAGGCCGAGGGCAAGCCGGTCGATGCCGCACGCATCCCGGCGCTGACCGACGAGGCGATGGATTACGTCGTGCGGCGCCAACTCGACTGCGGCATCGATGTCGGCAACGACGGCGAGATGCCGCGCTCGACCTTCTTCGGCTACATCACCGGCCGCATGTCGGGCTTCGGCGGCCAGTCGAAGCGCCGGCCGATTCTCGACATGCAGCAGTTTCCCACGTGGTGGAAGAACTACCAGGCGCGCGGCGTGCGCCGGCTCAACGTCTACGGCTTCCCAGCGGCGATCGGCCCAGTGCGCTACAGAAGCATGGACGGAGCCAGGGACGAGCTCTACGCCTTCCACCGCGCGCGCGAACGTCAGTCCAAGCAGTTCCTAGAAACCTTCGTCACCGCCGTGTCTCCGGGCTTCGCCGCCTGCTCGCTGCAAAACCAGTACTACGAAAGCCACGAAGCCTACGTCTTCGCCCTCGCCGGCGAGCTCAAGCTCGAATATGAGTTCATCGTGGACGCTGGCCACGTGCTGCAGATCGACTCGCCCGACCTCGGCATCGAGCGCGCCGGCTACTTCCAGGACGAGCCATTGCCGAAATTCATCGCGGCAATGGAAATGCACGTCGCCGCGCTGAACCAGGCCCTGGCCGACATCCCGGCCGACCGGGTGCGCTTCCACGCCTGCTGGGGCAACCGCGACAGCCCGCACGTCAACGACGTGCCGGCGCCCGACGTGCTGCCGGTCTGCTACCAGGTCAAGGCCGGCGCGCTCTGCCTGCCCTTCGCCAATCCGCGGCACAGCCACGAGGTCGACGCCTTCCGCACTCAGAAGCTGCCCGACCACATGGCCCTGGTCTGCGGCGTCGTCGAATCGACGCACAATTACGTCGAACACCCGCAGGTGATCGCCGAGCGGCTGGAGCGCGCCGTGCGCGCCGTCGGCGACCGCGAGCGCGTCATGGCCGGGACCGATTGCGGCTTCGGCACCATCGTCGGCGACACCCAGGTGTCGGAGGACGTGGTGTGGGCCAAGCTCGCGGCGATGCGCGACGGTGCCGCCATCGCGAGCAAGCGGCTCTGGGGGTAAGGAGCAGCGCCTGCGAGCGGGCCGGATGACAGGCTGAGGCGGAGGGCCGACCTTGTTCAGAATTGTGACGCTCAATCTCGAGCAGAACCACAAGCGCTGGGCTGAGCGCCTCCCCCTCATCACTTCCGAACTTGCGGCGCTCAAGCCGGACATCATCGCCTTGAACGAGGTTTGCGTTCCAATTCAGGCGGCGAGAACACTGCGCGACGCCGTCACTGCCGCGACAGGTATCTCCTACAATCTGGTTCAGCAGACCAAGGTCAACGGACTTTCCGAGATCGAAGGCGAGGCGCTGCTGAGTCGCTATCCCGTGATCGAGACCGGAAACCTCGACTATCGGACACGGGACATGGTGGCACTCGTATCGCGCTTGCTGGTCGACGGCGTGCCGATCGACGTCTACGTGACGCATCTCTTCATGTCGCGTGGCGAGGATTCGCTGCGCCTGTTCCAGGTCCAGCGCCTCCTGGGCTGGATCGACAGTCGGCCGGACGCTGCCGCTTCAATCGTCTGTGGCGACTTCAATGCGACGCTGGACAAACCGTCTGCCGCCTTGATGGCTTCCCGCTTTCAGCCGTCGCAAACCACCCATCCCACGGCCTTCACGGCGCTGGCCGACGCCGATGGGACGGTTTCGCATCCCTACTGGCCGCGAATGGACCGCTGCATCGACTACATCTGGGTCAGTGAAACGATCGGGGTGATCGCAAGCCAGGTCTGCTTCAATCGACCAAGTCCGATGGATCCATCGCTCTGGCCATCCGACCATGCGGGCGTATGGGCCGATTTGCAGATGAGCCCCGTCAAGCGACGCCGAGCTTCCCGCGTTCCCCGTCCCGGGGCGTAGAAAGCTCCTCGGGCGTCAGAAACTCGGCCAGGTCCGCCGCCTCGTAGAACGGCCGGATCTCGATCTCGCTCGGGCCCGGCATGGGATTGGGGCAGCGCTTCGCCCAGGCCACGGCCTCGTCCACGTCCTTGACCTGCCAGATCGAGAATCCGGCGACCAGCTCGCGGGCCTCGGCGAACGGCCCGTCGATGACCGTGCGGCCGGCGCCATCGATGGCGATGCGCTTGGCCTCGGCGGTGTTCTTGAGGCCGGCGCCGGCCACGAAGACGCCGGCCTTGACCAGCTCCTCGGTGAACCGGTCGATCGCCGCGAACGCTTCGGTCGTCGGCGGCACCGCCTTTTCACTGTCCCCGGTGGCTTTCACGAACACCATCACCCGCATCGCCTGTCTCCTTGCTCGAGCCGGCCCCATTGGCCGCTCATCGGGACGACGAACGAGCGTGTCCGACGCCGACATTGTTCCGGAAACTTTTCTCGACCGTCGAAGCGCTCGGGCTGTCACAACAATGCCACGATGTTTCCGATGACTCTTCTTACTTTTGGTTGTATATATTTTCCCTCCTCAACTGGGGTGCCATCCGCCGTGATGCGCACATGGACCATTCACACCGCAACGTGACGTTGCGCACGGTCAGGAGGACGAAAATGGCACAGCTCGGAAGCGCAGACAGCCGCGCGACATATGATTCGCAGAATCAGGCCCTTCGCATCTGGTTCGATCAATCCCCCGCCGGCGCCGCCAAGGCCGCGTTCTTTCCCAAGCAACTCGCCCGCGAGGTGCTCAGTGAGAACGCCCAGCAGTTCCACTGGAAAGCCGACCTCGCCGACCTGCGCGATCACCGCGTGAACCATGGCCCCAATTCCTATTCGGTGCGCTACATCCAGGACTTCAAGGGCGTTCCTGTCGATGCCAGTGAAGTCGTGGTGAACGTCCAGGCCGACGGCCGCGTGCAGTCGATCTACAACGACTATCACTACGACATCCCGAAGGAGATCGACCCGAAGAAGGCAAAAATCGATCACGCGCAGGCCCGGCGTGTCGTCGAAGGTCTGCTGAGGACCTACAAGCAAAGCGAGATCCGCGACGGCACCCTCATGGTCTATCGCTACGTCCGGGTGGAAAACCACCCGCCGAAGCCGAATGGCCGGGCGACCAGCCAACGTCGCGATTTCCTGGCGGCCGTGCGGGCGCACATGACGGAGGGTGCGTCGGCAAGCGCCGGTCCGAAGGAAGGGCAGTACTTCCTGGCCTGGGATATCACCGCCATCACACAGTCACCGAGCGGTGCGTGGCGCTTCCTGATCGACGCCATGACTGGTCGCGTCATCCAGGTCATCGATCTCTTCCAGTATGACAGCGGCGCGGGTCGTGCCTACGACCCCAACCCCATCGTCACCAGCGGAAACACCGGCCTGTCTTCCGCCACAGCCGTCGCCACGCTCAACGGCCAGACCGTCGCCGTCGTCATGGACCGCCTCAATGCGGCGGATGGATCGGGAAACCTGCATCTGGACGGCTCCTTCGTGCAGATGGCGGAGCTTGAATCCCCGGCTTTTGCCGAGCCGGTGAGCGGGTTGGGTGATTTCATATTTGCGGTCAATGACCGCAAGTTCCTCGACGGCATGACCTACTTCCACCTGGATCGGTTCCAGCAATACGTCCAGACCCAGCTGGGCCTGTCGAACGTCGCGAACTACTCGATCTCGGTCGATCCGCAGGGATTCAGCGGCGCGGACAATTCGCACTACTTCTCCAACCAGCTGACCTTCGGCGAGGGCGGCATCCCCGATGCAGCGGACGCGATGGTCATCCTGCATGAATACGGTCATGCCATTCAGGACAACACGAACCCCGGATTCGACGATCCGGTCTCCGGCACGGGAGAGGGCTTCGGCGACTTCCTCGCCGCCGTCTACTACGACGACAAGCACGCCAATCCGGGCGCCACGCGCGGCATCATGATGTCGTGGGACGCCAATCCGACCGATCATTTCTGGCCTGGTCGCCGCTACGACATGGCCTGGCTCTTCGACGGCCCCGAATATACCGGCTCCGGCGACAATCACATCACCGGGCAGCTGTGGTGCGCGACCATGTTCGAGCTGTACCGCAAGCTCGGCGGCGATTCGGCGTACGCCGGCGTGAAACAGCTGGCGCGCGACCTGACCATTCGCCTGCATCTGATGGCGAACTTCAATGTTCCCGCCAGCCTGTCGACGGCGGCCCAGATGGGCCAGCAGATCGAGGCGGCCGACGGCAATCTCGGCAGCTGGGCAGGCTTTGCCAACGGCCTGCACAAGAAGGTCATCTACGACACGTTCCGCCGTCGCCACCTCGCCGGCTACACCGACAAGGCGGTGGACGTCTACGTCAACGACGGACGCGAGGGCGGCTACGGCTCCGCCAGCGGCAACGACCTCTTCACCGAGAAGCTTTGGGACGAGAACTACTGGAATACCCAGGACGTGTGGGTGAAGACGAGTCCGTATGCCGATGCGGCAGCGCAGGCCGCCGGCGGTCCCGCGGACCATGTCGAGCCGCCGGTGAGCAGCACCGCCTACTTCTACGTCCGGGTGAAGAACCGCGGCACCAGCGCCGGCGGCTCAGGCCCGGTGACCGTCCGGGCCTTCCATTGCGCGCCCGGCATCGGCCTGGTCTGGCCCGAGGATTGGGCCGAGATGGACGCGAGCCTGGTGACGCAGCCCGCCAACATTCTCCCGGGCGCCGCCAATGGCGTCATCGTCGGTCCCTTCACGTGGACACCGCACGAGGTCGGCCACGAGTGCGTGCTCGCGATCGTCGAATGCGCCAATGACAAGGCGGTGACCCAGGACCTGCCGGTCTCGGCGCATGTCGAGCACTCGAAACTGGTGCCGTTCGACAACAACCTCGCACAGCGCAACCTGGCGCCGACCGCGGCCAAGGGAAAGATGCTGCGCGGCTTCCATGTCCGCAATCCCGAGGACCGCGTGCAGGCCATTGCGCTGCACTTCGACTCCGCTCTGCCCAAAGGCTGGCGCTTCCAGACCAATCTGGTGAACCCGCAGGAGCTGCGTCTCGGCCCGCTCGAGCGGCGCTGGGTGGAGCTGGTCGTCGACCAGGCCGAAGGCAGCGAGGTGACGCAGTTCGCCTCGCCGCACACGCTCACGGTCACCGGCACGATCGAGGGTCGGGTGATCGGCGGCATGACGTTCTACGTCGCGCCGGACTCCGCCTTCGGTTACAAGCCGCAACCGCCCGCCGTCACCGGCGGCCATCACCCCGGTCAGCCGCATCACATCGGTCACCCGGGCGACCTGTTCTGCTTCAACATCCCCTGGGCCGATTGCGCCGTCGAAGGCGAGCTCGACCTAAGACTCCGTTTTCACAAGAAGTAGCGACGACGGCTTTGCGCCCGGCGGTCGTCGAACCGGCGACCGCCGTTGGATACCGGGACAGGTGCGGACCGCTGCCGGTGAGATCGGACCCGCCGCCGGGTCTACGGCTTCGATGGCTCCCTGGGCTCGCGCGGCGCCGACCTCGGCGACTCCGTGCGATCGCATGAAGCAGGCTGCCTCGCCTATGGCCGCGCCCGCCTCGGGAAGCAGGCCATGTTGCAGGTGCCAGACATGCGGAAGATCGGTCCAGACCTCGCAACGGACGTCGACACCCGACGAACGCGCCTTTCGCGCCAGCCGAAGCGAGTCATCGAGCAAGACTTCCGTCCGGCTGACCTGGATCAGCAGCGGCGGCAATCCGCCGAGATCGGCATAGAGCGGAGAGACCTGTGGATTGCACGGGTCTTCGCCACCGAGATAGTGGCGCGCGTCGGCAGCGATGCAGTCGCTATGGAACAGCGGATCGCAGCGGCCGTTGCGGCGCAGGGAGTCGCCGGTGGCGGCGAGATCCGTCCACGGCGAGAACAGGGCCGCACAGGCGGGCAACGGTTCGCCGGCGTCACGCAGGCGCGTCAGCACACCGAGGGCAAGCCCCCCACCGGCGCTGTCGCCGCAGATCACGAGGGCACCGGGAGAGACACCGGACGCGTACAGTCCGCGGGCTGCGGCCACGGCATCCACGAGAGCCGCCGGAAAGGGATGTTCCGGCGCGCGGCGGTAGTCCGGGGTGACGACGCGGGCGCGAGTGGCCTCTGCCAGGGCGAAGGTGATCGCCCGATAGCCGAGGCTGGAGCCAAAGTAATATCCCCCGCCATGGAGATAGAGGATGGTGCGTCCCGCGTCGGGCCGGCGCGGTTGGACGGCTTCCGCTGCAAGAGCGCCGATGCGAATGGGTTCGACCAGGATGCGGTCCGTGATGCGCGTGCGGATCACGGGCTTTTCGAGGACCCGGCGCGCCCAGGCGACGTCGAATCCACCTCTGGAATGCGGCTTGATCGCCAACCTGATGTAGGCCGACAGCAGGCGAGCCCTGAGGCTCGGGCGCGCAGGGCCGGCTTCGAGCATCCCGCCGTCAAGCATATTGCCTGCGCGAGCGCAGCAGCGGCAGCAGCATGGTCAGCGGAGGAACCACGGGCGGCGCGGGCATGGCGGAGACGCCGATCGTCGCGAGCGTCGTCCGGCAGATGTAGTCCTTCCAGATCGCCGCCTTGCGGCCCGTCCATACGAGGCGCCGCGGCCGATCGCGCGAATCGACGAACTGGATGAGGCCGTCGGCCCGTCCCAGGCTGACGCAGCGGAACAGGTAGTCGAATTCGAAGCCCGGCAGCTCGCGTCCCGACAACAGGGCGGCGACCGTCCGCGCGGCTGCAGCTCCCATCGGCAGCGCCGTGACGCAGCCCATGCGGCAGGGCCCGCTCGCCGGCGTCCGAGTGAAGGCGAGGTCGCCGACGGCCAGGATGTGCCGGTGGGAAACACTGCGCAGGGTGTGATCGACGACGACCTGCCGATGACTGGTGACGGCGACGCCCGAGGCCTGCGCGAGCTCGTTCGGCGCAAACCCCGTCGTCCAGACGCAGATGTCGTAGGGAAGCCCCGCGCCATCGGCCATCCGTGCGACGCCCTTGCGACACTCCAGGACACGACCGGCGATCGAGGTCACGCCGAGTCGTTGCAGCGTGTTGGCGAGGTGCTGAACGGCAACCCGGCTGAAGCTGCCGGGGCCGCCGTCCTGGCGCCATGCCGAGGCCGACGCCAAGGTCACCTGCGTGGCGGGAAACGCTTCGGCGATCTCGCAGGCGGCCTCGACACCGGTGAGGCCGCCCCCCACGATCAGGACCTTCGCCGTCGGCCGGCGCACCAGAACATCATGGATCAGATGGGCCTCGGTGGCGGATTCCAGTCGCACGACAGGCGGCGCATCGGGGAGCGCGTCGGCCGTCACGGCCCTATCGTCGACGCTGCTCCCGAGCGCCAGGATGCAATGGTCGAAGCGCAGCCAGGTCGAGCCGCCGCCGGCCGTCTCCAGCCCGACCACCCGGCCCGACGGGGAAAGCGCCGTGATCCGCGCCCGGACGAAGCGCGCGCTGAGCGATGCGGCAAAATCCGCGAGATCGATCTGTCGCGCTTTTCCACCGACCGCGAGTTCGTGCAGGCGGATTCGCTCCGACCAATGAGAGCGCTGGTCGACAAGGACGATCTCGGCGTCGAGCCCGAGTCGGGCAAGGCGCGACATCGCGGTCAGGCCGGCGTAGCCTCCACCAAGGATCAGGATCCGCCGGTCACGTCCGGACATCGGCGCCGAGCCATGGTGCTTCACCGGTGCGGAGAAGGCCCCCGCCCTCCCGCGATGCCGGTAGCAAACCGCAGAATGCGTCGAGAAGCGCCCGCCCCGCCGGCCACTGAGCCAATCCGCTGGCGGCGTTGATATGACCCAGCTGACCCGCAACCACCAGGCTGGCGCCCCACCGTTCGGCGCGCCGACGGGCATGAGCGGTCGTTGCAAACGGATCGTCCGTGCTCGCAACGATCAGTGCAGGGAACGGCAGCTCAAGCGCCGGCACGTCGCGAAACGAGGCGGCTTCCGCCGGGAACGCGACGCTGTCGGGGTCCGGTACCGCGACGAGGAAGGCGCCCGCGATCCTCGATTTCAGTTTTTCAGCGGCATGCACGACAAGGAGGCAAGCGAGGCTGTGCGCTACCAGCACCACCGGCCCTGGCAATGCCTTGACTGCCTTGTCGAGGGACGCCAGCCAATCGTCCAGTTCCGGCTCGTCCCAGTCACTTGGAGAAAAGCGCCCGAAGCGATTGTCCATTCGCTCCCAGTGACTTTGCCAGTGGTCTTCGGAAGAGCCTCCGATGCCTGGCAAGGTCACGAAGCGAAACATCCGCGGTCTCCAATTCTGGTTCGAAAGGAAAAGCCGGATACTCATCTCTCGTCCAACATACATAAGCAGGTCGCTCCCAATTCCAGACCAGGGACGGATTCTTGGCTGTTGCGTCAGCACCAGGGCGATGCCGGCAAGCATCGCCTGTCCGCAGCGGCGGCGTAGCGGGCTCAACGATGTGAGGCGCCTCCGGACAAGGCAGCGCTGCTCTCGACGCCTGCTTGCCTTCTTGCCGCAATGTGGTCGGCAAGCCTGGCCGCGTCGTCACCGACGCCGGCCAGGAACGAGGAGTTCATCCTGGACAGCCATTGCAGGCCGAGGAAATACAATCCCGGTATGTCGGTGATGCCCGCGCGGTGAATCGGTTCCCCGCCCGCGTCCAGCACCGGCAAGTCGATCCAGCTGAAATCACAGCGATAGCCGGTCGCCCAAACGACCGCGGCGATGCCGCAGGCCTGAAGGCCAAGGCGGCGGACCGGTTGGGCCAGACAAGGCGGATCCGGATGGGCCAGGCGGGCGCCCGGCTCTTCCGGCATATCCAGGCCATGGCGCGTCACGTGTGCGTCGGCGACGTCGAGAAAAGCCCGGTAGGCGGCATCCCCGAATTCCAGGCTGTCGGCGAGGTCGGGCGCAAATTCCAGTGTTCCTTCGAGTGCCGTCTTCACCCGGCCGAGAAGCGTCATTCCTTGCGCCGCGAACTGGCGGAAATCGATGGTATGCCCGCCATAGGCGCCAGTGATCAGCGGCAGCGACCTGTCGGGTCCCCGGCGCTCCACGGGGGTTTGATCCAGCCCCAGGGTGGTCAGCCACCAAATGAGATCCCGTCCTCGATATCGGCGCGGCATTCGGCGGTGGCGTCCAACCGACAGGTAAACCTGGCGACCCGCGCGAAAGAGCTCTTCGGCGATCTGGGCGCCGGAGGCCCCCGAGCCGATGACGAGCACCGCTCCGCGCGGAAGCTGGCCCGGTTCGCGATACCGACTGGCATGCACCTCATAGAGGCCGGTACCGCCCGGCAACGCCGGGATTACCGGGCGCTGGTACGGACCGGTGGCAACAACGACATTGTCCGCCGCGATCGTGCCCTCCGAGGTCTGGGCAAGGAAGCCGAACGCTCCTTCACGACCCTGCAGCGCCGTCACGGTGACACCGCAGCGGACTGGCGCGTCGACGAAGGCGGCATAAGCGGTCAGGAAATCGACAATCTCCGCGCTCGTCGCAAAGGCGTCGGGGTCGCCTTTCACAAAGGGAAAATCGGGCAGCTGCACCGACCAGTTGGGAAATTGGAAGCGCAGGCCATCCCAGCGCTCCGTCCGCCAGCGTTCGGCGATGCGACCTCGCTCAAGCACGAGATGCTCGCACCCACGCCGGCTGAGCATGTGGCTGAGCGCCAGACCAGCCTGGCCACCGCCAACGATCAACGTCTCTACATGCTCAGCCGGCATGATCCGAACTTTCTCCCGCGTCGTGCCCCTTCGAAAGCAGCCGAAAGCCAGGCACGACGCCGCATTCTTGCGAGGGTCCAAACCGACGCTGACCAGCAGGTCAGCGCTTGGTGACGACGACCTCGAGGTATTCGCTGGGCACGGCCATTGCCCCATCGGTCGCGCGATTGAATTGAGCGGCGAGCGCGATCAGGTCGGACGCAAGCGCCCCCCGCTTCTCGTCCTCGAGCGCGCCGAACGCCTTGTGCATCGGCCCGTAGTAAGTCTTGAACACATCGAGCCAATGTTCCGGCGACCGGTAGCGAAAGACGAAGGTGCGCGGCTGCACATCAATGCTGCCAGCCCGGCCGAACATTTCGTCGAGGCGCGCGCGGGTGCCCCACAATGCCGGCGATTTGACACCCGCGGGCGGCGGCAGATGCTTGCCCAACGTCTTGAAGACCTGGCCGATGAACCCTTCCGGGGTCCAGTTGGCCAGCCCGATCTTGCCGCCACTGCGGCACACCCGCAGCAGCTCGGAGGCGGCCCTGTCCTGGTCGGGGGTGAACATGACGCCGAAGGTCGACAGCACGACATCGAAGCTGGCGTCGGCGAAGGGCAGCGCTTCGGCATCTGCTTCCTGGAAAGTGACCGGCAGTCGCTCGGCCTCAGCACGCTCGCGCCCGCGCTCGAGCAGCGCTCCGACATAGTCCGTCGAGACGACGTCGGTAAACCGCCGTGCTGCGGCGAGCGTCGCATTGCCATTGCCGGCGGCGACATCGAGCACCTTGCTTCCGGGACGAAGATCGAGCGCTTCGCAGAGCGCCTCGCCGACGATCTGCAGCGTCGTACCGACGATGGCGTAGTCGCCGGAGCTCCAGGCCGCGTGCTGGCGGCCCTTGATTACGGCAAGATCAGGGGGCGCCGCCGCGGCGGTCCTGAGAACGGTTGGGGCGGACATAATCGTCTCCTTTGACTGATCGATTGCCCGCAGAGTAGAGACAGTGCGATCGCCTGGCTTTGACGCCGCGCTGATTTTGCAGCGAGGTGGCATTGATGTTTGCCCGAGCCCGCCTGTGGAGAGCCAACCTTGCCGTTTCAATTCGAGGATTTTGTCCTTGACCCGGAGCGCCGCGAGCTGACGCGGGCGGGAACGCCCATCGCGGTCGAGCCGCAGGTTTTCGACCTCATCAACCATTTGATATGCAATCGCGACCATGTCGTAACCCGGGACAATTTGCTGGATGCTGTCTGGAACGGCCGCATCGTTTCCGAATCGACCCTCACGAGCCGGATCGCCGCGGCCCGTCGTGCCTTGAACGATAGCGGCGAGGAGCAGCGCCTGATCCGCACGGTCGCGCGCCGGGGATTGCGCTTCGTCGGGACCGTGGACGCTCCAAACGCGACCGTGCCTTCGGCCGCTTCCACGATCGAGGAAACGGGCGACGTGAAGTCATTGGCATTGCCTCTGCCAGACCGGCCGGGCATTGCCGTGCTCCCGTTCACCAATCTGAGCGGTGAACCGGAGCAGGAGTACTTCTCCGACGGCATCAGCGAAGACATCATCATGGCGCTGTCCAAGCTGCGCTGGTTTTTCGTGATCGCCCGCAACTCGTCCTTCATCTACAAAGGCAAGGCCGTTCATCTGAAGCAGGTCGCCGAGGAGCTCGGGGTCCGCTACGTCGTTGGCGGCAGCGTACGCAAGGATGGCGATCGCGTTCGAATCACGGCTCAACTCAACGACGTCACCACGGGCGGCCATCTCTGGACGGAGCGGTACGACCGGGAGCTTGCCGACGTATTCGCCGTGCAGGACGAGATCACGGAGAACCTCGTCGCCGCCATCGAACCGAAGCTCTACGCGGCCGAAAGCTTCCGCGCCCAGCGCAAGGCGCCCGACAGCATGGATGCCTGGGATCTGGTGATGCGCGCGTTGTCGCACTACTGGCGCGTGACACGACAGGACAATGTCGTCGCCCAGGCGCTCCTCGAGAAGGCAATCGCGATCGACCACAACTACGGCCAGGCCCTCGGCGTGCTCGCGACGAGCTACATGTTCACCGCACACATGGGCTGGATGGAGATGACGGCGGCAATGCCCCTCGCGGAGCGCGCCGCGCTGTCGGCGATCAGCTCCGACAGCGAGGATCCGTGGGCCCATAATGCGCTCGGGCATGTCTATCTCTTCGCCCGGCGCTTCGACGACTCGCTTGCCGAATTCGAAAACGCGCTGCGGCTCAATCCCAATTTCGCACTGGCGCAAGGTTATTATGGCCTGTCGCTGGCCTATTGCGGGCGTTGGCGCGATGCCGACAAGGCCGCCCGTCGCGCGCTGCGGCTCAGCCCTCGCGATCCCTATTCCGCCGTCTATAGCGGAATTGCCGCCTACGCCCAGTTTCTCGGCGGCGATTTCGAGGAGGCCATGCGACTGGCCCGCGACGCGCTGCGTGAGCGCGCCGATTTCGTCGGCGCGCACAGGGTGCTGACCGCCGCCGCCGGCATGGCCGGCCAGCTGGAAATTGCCGCTGCGGCGCTGCAAGAGCTTCGCCGGACGCAGCCCAATGTCTCCCTGGACTGGATTGCCAACTCCATGCCGATCAAGGAGGCCGCCGACTGCGAGCGCTACCTGGAAGGTTTCCGCCGCGCCGGTTTGACCTGAAGGTCGCTCGCCAAAGGCGAGCCGGCCGGGCTGGTGCAAATATCAATGCCCCCTAGCCGCAAAATCAGGGCGGCATAGAGGCCAGGCGATCGGACTGCCTCTACCTTCGGGCTCACCATGATCGAGTGTGAGCGCGGACGCATCGACTACGATGAGTGCGGAGATGGCCCGACCGTCGTCCTGGTGCCGGGATCCTGCAGCACCGGCGCCGCCTGGCGTCCCATCATGTCCCGGTGGGCTGGCGATTTCCGCTGCGTGACGACCAGCCTGCTGGGATACGGCGGAACGGCCGAACGCCGCACCGACCTGGATACGGATATCTCCCATGAAGCCGGGATCGTCGAAGCGGTCATCCGGCGCGCGGGCAGCCCGGTGCATCTCGTCGGCCATTCGTTCGGCGGTCTGACGGCGCTCGCCGTCGCCCTCAGGAACCGGGTGTCCTTGCTCAGCCTGACAATCGTCGAGGCGCCGGCGGTCGAAATCCTCCGCCATGCCGGAGAGTTCCAGCACTATCGCGCCTTCCGGACGATGAACGATGCCTATTTCGCGGCGTTCCATGCCGGCAAGAGCGCCGCGATCGAGGCCATGATCGACTTTTACGGCGGCGCCGGAACGTTTGCGTCCTGGCCACCACGCGTTCGCAGCTACGCCGTCGAATCGACAGCGGTCAACATCCTCGACTGGGCAACGGCCTATGGCTTCCCGCTGGAGCGCGAGTCTCTCGCGAACGTCGAGGTCCCGGCGCTTGTCCTGCTGGGCGGGGCAAGCCACCCGGCCATGCAGCGTGCGAACGAACTGCTGGGCCAATACATGGCCAAGGCCTCGACGGTCACGATCGCCGGCGCGGCTCATTTCATGATCTCGACCCATGTCGAGGACGTGGCGCGCGCCATTGCCCGATACATGGCCACACAGAGCGTGTGAGCAGGTCTCCGCCCTGCGCGATCCGGCGGCGACGAAACATCACCACATGAGCAGGCGAAAATGGAAAAACTGAAAGCCGACGCTGCGGCATTGGACAGCCGCACGGCCTGGGTCGTTGCCAGCGCCGCCCTCGCCATTCTGACGATTGCCTACGGGGCGCCGCTGCTCTCGGCGGTGGCCCTGAAGCCGATCGCCGCCGAGTTCGGCACAGAGCGCGCCGCACCCGCGGCGGCCGGGGCGTTCACCCTCGTCGGCGCGGCCTTCGGCGGCATCGCGGCGGGCTGGCTGTCCGGATGGCTGGGCATCCGGCGCATCGTCCTGTTCGGCGCGGCGATGATCGCCACCGGCCTCGTCGTCTCCGCGTCGGGAGGACTCCTCCACCTCTATGTGGGACACGGCGTGCTGATGGGACTGTTCGGCACCTCCTGCATATTCTCGCCGGTCGTGACGTATGTCAGCCGCTGGTTCGAGCGCAGCCGCGGCGCCGCCGTGGCCATGATCTCGTCGGGTCAATCGCTGGCGGGAGCCTTGTGGCCGGTCTTGTTCCAGACCGGTATCACCGAGTTCGGGTGGCGCTGGACCATGCTGGTGTTCGGCTTGTTCGTCGGCGGTGCGATCCTGGTGCTGGCCGCGATCTTCCTGCGCCCGCCGCCCGAGGCACGGCCCTTGCAACGCGGCGCCCGGCACGATCCCCAAGCGGGCGCGCCTGTCCTCGGACTCTCGCCAAACCTGGCCATGGGCATTCTGATGATGGCGATCTTCTGCTGCTGCATTCCCATGGCCATGCCATCGCAGCATATCGTGGCGTTCTGCGGCGACCTCGGATTCGCGCCCCAGATTGGCGCCGCCATGCTGTCGGTGCTCCTCGGCTGCGCGTTCCTGGCGCGCCAGTTCTGGGGCTGGCTCGCCGACCGGGTTGGCGGCCTGCAGACGCTCCTCTGGAGTTCGCTGGCCCAGGCGACGGCGTTGAGCGGCTTCCTGCTGATGCGGGACGAAGCCGCCTTGTTCGCCGTTTCGGCGGCTTTCGGCTTGGGATTTTCCGGATTGTTGCCAGCCTACGTCATCGCGATTCGTGAATTCTATCCGGTGAAGGAAGCGAACTGGCGGGTGCCGGCAATGTACTTTGCGGGTTTCCTGGGAATGGCGGCAGGCGGCTGGGGCGCGGGAGTGCTCTACGATCAGTTCGGCTACTACCTGCCGGCATTCGCCGTCGGCATCGGCTTCAATATCGTCAACCTGGTCATCCTCCTGAGCCTTGTCTTGCGTCAGCGCTCCGACGGCTTGCCGGCCAGGGCTCTCGCGCCTGCTGACACGCCTGAGGCCGTTTGAGCCACTGGACCGCTCGATCGGCTCGAGGCCGCCGGCGTCGCGACCATGCGCACCCGCGGAGCGCGGCGTTGGTCATGAAGCCGGCGGAATAGTCTCAAGCCTCAGATGGCGACCGCCGCGGCGAGGGCCTGGTCGAGGTCGACGAGGATGTCGTCGATATGCTCGATGCCGACCGACAGCCGGACATAACCATCGGTGACACCGGTCGCCGCCTGCTCGGCGGGCGTGAGCTGTGAATGGGTCGTGGTCGCCGGGTGAATGGCGAGGCTGCGTGCGTCGCCGATGTTGGCGACATGATAGAAGAGCTTCAGCGCATCGATGAAGGCGCGGCCGGCGTCGCGGCCCGCCTTGAGCTCGAAGCCGAGCAGGCCGCCATAGCCGCCCTTGAGATAGGCATCAGCCCGGCGCCTGGTCTCGCCTGCCTGCAGCGACGGATAAATCACCTTCGCCACGGCCGGGTGTTTGCTGAGATGACGCGCCACCGCCTCGGCATTGCGGCTGTGCTCGCGCATGCGCAGCGGCAACGTCTCCAGTCCCTGGATCGTCTGGAAGGCATTGAACGGGCTCTGCGCCGGTCCGACATCGCGCAGCAGCGTGACGCGCGCCTTGATGATGTAGGCGATTGGCCCCAGGGGCTGCACCGCCTCGACCCAGACGGCGCCGTGATAGCTCGGATCGGGCGTGTTCAACGCCGGCTGACGCTCCGGCGCTGCCGCCCAATCGAACGTGCCGCTGTCGACGATCAGGCCACCGATCGACGTGCCGTGGCCACCAATATACTTGGTGGTCGAATAGACGATCACCGCCGCACCGTGATCGAAAGGGCGCGCCAGGACCGGAGCGGCGGTATTGTCGATGATCAGTGGAATGCCAAACGGCCGGCCAATGTCGGCAACTTCGCGGATCGGGAACACGGCGAGCTTGGGATTGGGCAAGGTCTCGGCGTAGTAGGCGCGGGTGCGATCGTCGGTGGCGCGCCGGAAATTCTCCGGATCGGCGGGATCGACGAAGCGCACCTCGATTCCCTGGCGGCGTAGCGTATTGGCGAACAGGTTCCAGGTGCCGCCGTAGAGGTCCGTCGAGCTCACGATGTTGTCGCCGACCTGGGCAAGGTTCTGCACCGCCAATGCCGAGGCCGCCTGGCCCGATGCCACGGCGAGCGCAGCGACGCCGCCATCGAGGGCGGCGACGCGCTTCTCGAGCACATCGTTCGTCGGATTCATGAGGCGTGTGTAGATATTGCCCAGCTCCTTCAGCCCGAACAGGTTCGAGGCGTGCGCGGCGCTGTCGAACTGGTACGAGGTGGTCTGATAGAGCGGCACCGCCACAGCCCCGGTCGCGGGGTCCGCTCGATAGCCGGCGTGAAGGACGATGGTCTCGGGATTGCGTGAAAACATGGAGAAGATCTTTCAGACGATGTCGGGGGGGTCGAATCGAGCTCGCAAGTGAACGTGAAGAGTTTTTCAGATGTCTCGCAGCAAAGTACCTCCCTTCCCAGGCAGTCCGGGGTTGTTCGAGATATTGAAGAGATCGATGGCCGACAGTGCGAGCAAAGGCACAGGGCGTCGCCGCGCTTCACCAGGGCGGCGGGCGCCAACCCGGCAGAAGCGTCTTGAACAGGTTCAGCCGTTTTTGTTGGGCGAATTCGGGATCGCGCCCCAGCTCGTCGTAGCCGGTGAAAGCGGCCGGCCGACCGGTCGCAAGGGTGGTGGCGCCGGGCCTCTCGGACTGATCGGCCCGGCGCGCGCCCCATTCTTGCCTGACGCCGCCCGCGCGTTACTGCTTGCTCGGATCGTCGGCAGGATTGACGTAGGTAATGGCGAAGGGTCCTTGACCGTGGACCTGGACAACGGTCTCGCCCGAGGCCCAGGCATAATGGTTCATCTTGGCTGGCGCCTCGGCAAATCCGCCGGGCCGCAACGCCACGCCTTTTTGCGCGTCGAGCTTGTCGCCCATGCCGATGTTGAACGAACCGGATATCACCGTGACGTACTCGGTTGTCGGATGATTGTGCGCCGGGATCTTGTAGCCCGTGGGCATCTTCAGCCTGACGACATACAAGCCCTCCTTGAATGGATCGCCGGAGACGACGGCGATTTGAGCACCGGGAGGAAAGGCTTTTGGCGCGGCACCCCATTTCATGTCGTCGGCATTGGCCGGCGCCGACATATGTTGTGCGACCGCAATCGTCCCGCTGAACAGCAGGATGGTGAAACTCAACAACGACTTGTGCATGATTTGCTTCCTTTTATGTCGGCTCGCCTCGAAGGCAGGGCCGCATGTCGTCGCGCTTTGAGCGCGACGAAGGTTGCGGCCCCGTGCCGGAATATGGCTGGAAGCGCACGTTGAGACCTTGAGCGGAGCTTGATTTCTCGTCGACCCGGGCGTGAATGTTCCCCGAGAGGCGTTGACCTGCTCGCGGGTTTTCGGACCACAGGTGCGAGACCGGAGGCAGGGCAGCCACACACGGCCATATCGGGCTCATCTCGACGCTGGCGGGCATCGAGCCCGCGGGAGGAGACGGCCTCAGGCGGCTTCTACCCGCCGGGATGAAGACCCGGCGCCTCCTGGCCCGTCCGTGCGACATATTCCGTGTAGCCGCCCCCGTACTGGTGAACGCCGTCGGGCGTCAGTTCCAGCACCCTGTTCGAGAGCTTGGCCAGGAAATGGCGATCGTGCGAGACGAACAGCATGGTGCCCTCGAATTCCGCCAGGGCGGCGACCAGCATCTCCTTGGTGGCCATGTCGAGATGGTTCGTCGGTTCGTCGAGGACCAGGAAGTTCGGCGGGTCGAACAGCATCTTGGCCATGACCAGACGGGCCTTCTCGCCGCCCGACAGCACCCGGCAGGGCTTCTCGATATCGTCGCCGGAGAAGCCGAAGCAACCGGCCAGCGCGCGCAGCGCCGCTTGTCCCGCCTGCGGGAACGACCCGTCCAGCGATTCGAAAACCGTATCGTCGCCGTCGAGCAGGTCCATGGAGTGCTGGGCGAAATAGCCCATCCTGACGCTGCTGCCGACGATCACGGTGCCCTGGTCCGGCTCGGTCGCGCCCGCCACCAGCTTCAGCAGGGTGGATTTCCCCGCGCCGTTGGCGCCCAGCACGCACCAGCGTTCCTTGCGACGCACCCGGAGATCGAGCCCGGCATAGATCGGCTGGCTGCCATAGCCCTTGTGAACGTTCTTGAAGCTCGCCACGTCGTCGCCCGAGCGCGGCGGGCTGCGGAACTCGAACTGCACGGACTGGCGGCGCCGGGGCGGTTCCACCCGCTCGATCTTGTCGAGCTTCTTCACCCGGCTCTGGACCTGGGCGGCGTGCGAGGCCCGCGCCTTGAAGCGCTCGATGAACTTCAGCTCCTTGGCGAGCATCGCCTGCTGGCGCTCGAATTGCGCCTGGCGCTGGCGCTCGCCCAGCGCCCGCTGCTGCTCGTAGAAATCGAAGTCGCCCGAATAGGTGGTGAGCGACCCGCCGTCGATCTCGACGACCTTGCCGATGATGCGGTTCATGAACTCGCGGTCATGCGACGTCATCAGCAACGCGCCGTCGTATTTCTTGAGGAAATCCTCCAGCCAGATCAGGCTTTCGAGGTCGAGATGGTTGGAGGGCTCGTCGAGCAACATGGCGTCGGGCCGCATCAGCAGGATGCGGGCGAGCGCCACGCGCATCTTCCAGCCGCCGGAGAGCAGGCCGACGTCGCCGTCCATCCGTTCCTGGCTGAAGCTCAGGCCCGCCAGCACCTCGCGCGCCCGGGCGTCCAGCGCATAGCCGTCGAGCTCCTCGAAGCGCGCCTGTACTTCGCCATAGCGCTCGACGAGGACGTCCATGTCGCCGGCTCGCTCGGGATCGACCATCGCGGCCTCGAGCTCGGCCATCTCGGTGGCCAGCGCGCTCACCGGCCCGACGCCATCCATCACCGCCGCGACCGCGCTCATGCCCGACATCTCGCCGACATCCTGGCTGAAATAGCCGATCGTCATGCCGGGATCGACCGTCACCTGGCCGTCGTCGGGCTGCTCTTCGCCGGCGATCATGCGGAAAACCGTCGTCTTGCCGGCGCCATTGGGCCCGACAAGCCCCGCCTTCTCTCCCTTCTGGAGGCCCATCGACGCGTCGATGAACAGGATCTGGTGGCCGTGCTGCTTGCTGATGTTGTCGAGGCGAATCATGAGGTCCGTGCTGGCGGTGCTGGCGCGAGGGAGCGCCAGTAACCACAGCCCAAACCGGATGGCGATGCTATTTTTGGACGCGCCCTGAGCTCCTGGCTCGTTCTTCTGGAGCGTATTCGACGGCGTTTTCACCTCTCATGTTCCTCTCCCCCCAAGCGGGGGAGAGGAACATGAAATAGGGCGACGCACTTTCAATCCACCGTCGCGCCCGAGATGCGCACCAATTCCGCCCATTTCGGCTGCTCGGCGGCGACGAAAGCGGCGAATTCCTGGGGCGTGCTGCCCACGGGATCCGAGCCCTGCTCGGCAAGACGCGACCGCATGTCCTGGCTGCCAATGATGGCGACGAGTTCCGAGGCGAGGCGCGCCACCACCGGGGCCGGCAGTCCCGCCGGGCCCATGATGCCGTTCCACAGCGCCACCTCGTAGCCCGGGATCACTTCCGAGATGGCCGGTACGTCCGGCAGCAGCGCCGAACGCCGCGCCGTGGTGACGCCGAGCGCGCGCAGCTTGCCCGCCCTCACCTGCTGGAGCACCTCGATCAGCGGGCTGAAGCTCACCTGGATCTTGCCGGCGACGAGGTCGAGCGCGACCGGCGCGCCGCCGCGATAGGGCACATGCACCATGTCGATGCCGGCCCGGTAGGCGAAGACGGCGGCCGCCAGATGCAGGGACGTGCCGGCGCCGCCCGAGCCGTAGTTCAACTGGCCCGGCCTCGCCTTCGCATAGGCCACCAGCTCGGCGACACTGTTGACCGGCAGGTCGGGATTGACGACCAGCAGGTTCGGGATGAAGGCGATCTGGGAGATCGGCGTGAAGTCGCGCGCCGGATTGAACGCGAGCCGGCGATAGAGCGCCGCGTTGGTGGCGTTCGTCGAGCTCGTCGCCAGGAGCAGCGTGTAGCCGTCGGGCTCCGCCCGCGCGACGGTCTCGGCGCCGATGTTGCCGCCGGCGCCGGCGCGATTGTCGACGATGACGGACTGGCCCAGCCGCTCGGCCAACGCACTGGCCACCAGCCGCGCGGTGACATCGGTGCTGCCGCCCGCCGCGAAGGGAACGACGATGCGGACGGGCTTGTCGGGCGTCCAGCGGGTCTGGGTTTGGGCCTGAGCCTGGGCGGGTCGGTCGACTGCACCGGCCAGCATCAGGGGAAGGGCCGCAAGGGCCTTCGTGACGGATCGACGTTCCACGGCCGCGCCAGTCGGCAGCGTACCCTTGCCTCGCACTCTCATCCTGCCCTCTCGGTTTCATCGTTGATCGCCGGCAGACTGCGCCATTTCGCGGGCGGGCTCCATGGCCGCCCGTCTCTCAGGGCGTCGGATTGGTCATGGCTGTCATCCGGCCCGGAGTAAGCAACTCATTGCTGGGCCGCGGCACACTGCCCGTTGAAACGCAACCCGGTGCTCTGCGTTGACCAAGGCGGCAATAAACGGAGCACGGACAATGGCATCCATTCGGTACGTTGCGACGGACATAGACAAGTCGGTCGAATTCTATCGCGATAAGCTCGGCTTCTCGGTGGACATGCACAATCCCGGCAAGTTCGCGGCGCTTGTTCGCGATGATCTGACGCTCTACTTGAGCGCTCCCGGGGCCGGCAGTGGCGGAACGGCCGGCGGCACTCCGGAGCCCGGTGGGTGGAACCGGTTCATGATCGTCACGGAAGACGTCGATGGTCTCATAGCGCGGTTGGGCAGCGGTGGCGCCAAATTCAGGGGCGAGATCAGCGAGGCCGGCGCTGGCCGCGCCAGGCTCCTGGAAGATCCGTCGGGTAACCTGATCGAACTGTTCGAGTTCAAGAAAAAGAAAGGCCAGTGAGTCACAAGTGAGTCACACCGGCTTGAGGTTGGCCCGCCGGATCACCTTGGCCCACTTGTCGGTCTCGTCGGCGATGAGCTTCGTGAATTGGGCCGGCGTCATCGGCATCGGCGCGCCGCCGAGATCGGCGAACCGCGCCTTCATCCTGGCGTCGACCAGGCCCGCCGAGACTTCCTTGTGGATCCGGTCGACGATCTCGGCCGGCGTGGCCTTGGGGACCCCGACGCCGTACCACGCGCTGGTCTCGTAGCCGGGAACGAACTCGGCCACCGTCGGCATGTCCGGCAGCGCCTCCGAGCGCGTCGCGCCGGTCGTCGCGAGGCCGCGCAGCTTGCCGGTCCTGATGAACTCGATCGACGACGGCGGCGTCGGGAACACGACTTCCACCTCGCCGCCCAGCAGGGCGGCGAGAGCCGGCCCGTTGCCGCGATAGGGCACGTGGACCAGGCTGACGCCGGCCATCATGTTGAACAGCTCGCCGGCGAGATGGCCGGCGCTGCCGATCCCGGCCGAGCCCATGTTGATCTTGCCGGGCCTGGCTTTGGCCCAGGCGATGAACTCGGGCAGCGTGCGCGCCGGGACCGACGGATTGGTCGCCACGTACAGCGGGATGCCCATGATTCCCGCCGCCGGCGCGATGTCGCGCAGGAAGGTGAAGGAGAGATTGTCGTAGAGGGTCGCGTTGATGGCGGCCGACACGCCGACCAGCAGGATCGTGTAACCGTCGGGAGCGGCGTTGACGACGATCTCGGTGGCGATGTTGGTCGCCGCCCCCGGCTTGTTCTCGACGATGAACTGCTGGCCGGTCCGCTCCGACAGCCACTGGCCCATCAGGCGCGCGATGATGTCGTTGCCGCCGGCGGGCGCGAAGCCGACCACCCAGCGCACCGGCCGGCTGGGCCAGGCCTGCGCTGCCGCCGGCCGCGGCAGGAAGGGCAGCGTGGAGACACCCGTCACGGCACTGGCCGCGAGGTGCAACATGCCTCGGCGAGGAAGTCCCATGGCGTCCCCCTTCTGTGGCGCTCTGCCTCCCCAAGCTTTGCTTGGGGAGGTGGCCCGCAGGGCCGGAGGGGTCATGAGCAACACGACTGAGGCTCATGACCCCTCCGCCCGCTTCGCGGGCACCTCCCCGCGCTTCGCGCAGGGAGGAAGGCTGGATGACACGCAACGCTGAGACTCGACGTCGGCCACTTTACGTCGCGGTGTAGAAGGACGAAAGGTACCTTTCCAGATGCCCCCTTCACCTGACCCGCCGCGGTTCGGCCGATGAGGTTTCCCCTTGCCGGCGTTTTCCGGTCCCTGAGAGGCTTCAACTATCGGGTCTGGGCGGCTGGCGCCTTCGTCTCCAACATCGGCACCTGGGTGCAGCGGACGGGCCAGGACTGGCTGGTCTTCACCCAGCTCACCAATCACGACGCGTTTGCGGTCAGCCTGGTCATGGCGCTGCAGTTCGGGCCGCAGCTCCTGCTGCTGCCGCTCACCGGCTACGCCGCCGACCATTTCAACCAGCGCCGGCTCCTCTTCGCCACCCAGACGACGATGGGCGGCCTCGCCCTGATCCTGGGGGTCCTGACCGTCACCGGCGCCGTCGAGCTCTGGCACGTCTACATCTTTGCCTTCCTGTTCGGCAGCGCCGCCGCCTTCGATGCGCCGGTGCGCCAGACCTTCGTCGCGGAGCTGGTCGGCGAGAAAGACCTGCACAATGCGGTGGCGCTCAACTCGACCTCGTTCAACGCCGCCCGCATGATCGGCCCGGCCATCGCCGGCCTGACCATCGCCGCTGTCGGCACGGGCTGGGCCTTCCTGCTGAATGGCGCCTCCTTCGCCGCGGTGCTGGTTTCCCTCGCCTGCCTGCGCATCGCAGCACTTCGTCCGACCGCGAAGGCCCAGTTCAGCTGGGGCAGCTTCACCGAAGGCTTCCGCTATGTGTGGCGGCGCCCGGACCTGATGGCGATCCTGGTCATGCTGTTCCTGGTCGGGACCTTCGGCCTCAATTTCCCGATCTTCATCTCGACCATGGCGATCGGCGTCTTCCACGCCGATGCGCAAGGATTCGGCCTGCTGTCGTCGTGCATGGCGATCGGCACCGTCGCGGGCGCGCTGTGGAACGCCGGCCGCGCCCAGCCTCGGTTCGCCTTGCTGCTGAACGGCGCCGCGATCTTCGGCGTGGGCTGCACCGCGGCCGCGCTGGCGCCGGGCTACTGGTACTTCGCGGCGGCCCTCGTCGTCACCGGCATGGCCGCCATGACCCTGACCAACACGTCGAACAGCCTCATGCAGCTCACGACCGAGCGCGCCATGCGCGGGCGCGTGATGGCGCTCAGGATCGGCATCGCGCTCGGCGGCACGCCCATCGGAGCGCCGATCGTCGGATGGGTGGCGAACAATCTCGGCCCCCGCTGGGCGCTCGGCGTGGCGGCGGCGTCGGGCTTTGCCGCCGCCGCCGTGGCCGTGTACGCCCTGGCAACCCGGGCGCACCATCGCCGGGTTTAGGGCGCCGCGTTTCGGGACAGTGACGGCGACCGCATCCTGATCGGCGGCGGACGATCCCTGCGGCCTAGTTGTAGACCGCCTTGGTCCCCGGAACCGGCGAATGCCCGAAGGACCCCATGGCGAGAATCTTTTCGCGGCCGCCCAGCGCCTCGATCTTCGCGGCCTGGTCCTTGCGGGCGAGCGCATCCGCCGCCTCGGGATCGACCACCTCGCGCAGCGCCGCTTGGCAATCCGCCGCAAGCCCGCGGTAACCCGCGTCCCGCGCGAGATCGCGCCGTTCGCAAGGATCGGCTTCGAGATCGAACAATTGCGCGGGCATGCCGACGTAATGGACGTACTTGAACTTGCCCCTGCGGATCATGAAAGCGCCGGTCGCGGCGCCGGCCGCGTGATACTCGCTCAGCACCGTGCGCTGGCGCGCCCTTCCCCCGACGATATCCAGGAGCGGCGAACCCGGCAGATCCAGGTCGTCCGCATGCGGTTCCAGGCCGACACAATCGACGATCGTCGGGAAGCAATCCACGAGCGAGACCGGCTCGCTGCAGGCGACGCCCCGAGGCACCCCGGGGCCCGCGATGATCATCGGCACGGCGAGCGCATCGTCGTACATGTTCGACTTGCCCCACAGCCCGCGCGCCCCGAGATTGTCGCCGTGATCGCTGGTGTAGATGACGCGCGTTTCCCCGGCCAATCCGTTGTCTTCGAGCGCCTTCACCAGCCGCCCGACATTGTGATCGACGAAACTCACGAGGCCATAGTAGGCGGCGATCGCCTTGCGCACCTTTTGCGCGTCGAACGCCTCGTCATAGACTTGGCACGCACGAAGTGCGTCGATGAAAGGATGGCGCACGCGCTCGTCCTCGGCATAGTCGAACGGCCACGGGACCTTGTCTTCGGGATAGAGGTCGTACCATTCCGGCCGGGCGACCAGGGGAAAGTGCGGGCAGACCAACGACACGAACAGCATCCACGGCTTTCCGTCGGGCGTCTCCGCGCGCTCGCGCAGCCAGCCTTCCGCCGCCGCCGTGATGCGATCGTCGTAGGACTGATAATTCGAGTCGCCGCAGCCGGCTTCCGCCGCAAGCTTGAGCGAGGCCACGCGCCGCGGCGGCGGGTCGCGCAGCATGCCGATCGGGTCGCCGATGCCATCCACGATATGCAGCGGCATGTGTTCCCGGCTGAATCCGTTGTCGTCGTCGCCGCTGCGGAAGTGGAGCTTGCCGATCGAGTCGACGCGATGGCCGGCATCCCGCAATCGATGCGCCCACGACGGTAGGCTGCCGTCATAAGCGATGCAATTGTCCCAGAAACGGATGTCGTGGACGTAGCGGCCGGTGTGAAGGCTGGCGCGCGAGGGCACGCAGATCGGCGAATTGCAGTAGGCATCGGTGAAGCGCACGCCACCGCCCGCCAGCCGGTCGAGGTTGGGGGTGCGGATCACGGGATGGCCGTGGCAGCCCATCACCCGCCTGTTGTGCTCGTCCGACATGACGAAAAGGAGATTCTTCGGCTTCATCGGCGGCTCCTGGTCTATTGAACGTCGTCCTGCATGGCCACGCATTCGGCGACCGGCACCGACAGTTCGACGGTTTCTCCCGGGGCGAGGTCGTGACGGCGGCTGCCTTGCACGCGCAGGATACCGGCGCCGATATCGACCTGGTGTTCGACGATGTTGCCGAGAAACGCGCTTTCGATGACGGTGCCCGTGAGGACATTGATCTCGCCCGGCGAAGCGGCCTGTCCGAGGACGATGGCCTCGGGGCGGATCGCGACCGTCACCTCGCCGGCCGTGCCTAATGCGTCGTTGATCCGTGCGTCGTTGATCCGCGTCTCGATGACCTGCCGGCCGATGCGCACCCGTGCCCGATCGCCGTTCCTGCCGACGACGACGCCCGCCAGCTTGTTCACGAGGCCCATGAAGTCGGCGACGAAGAGATTGGCCGGGCGCTCGTAGACGTCGCGCGGCGTGCCGACCTGCTGCACCACGCCCTTGTTGAAGACGACGATGCGATCCGACAGCGCCAATGCTTCGGCCTGGTCGTGCGTCACGTAGATGAACGTGATCCCGGTGCGCCGCTGCAATGTCTTGATCTCCGCCCGCATACGCTCCCGCAGCTTGGCGTCGAGGTTGGACAGAGGCTCGTCGAGCAGCAGGATCGACGGCTCGACCACGAGCGAGCGGGCCAGCGCCACACGCTGCAACTGGCCGCCGGACAACTGCCCCGGATGCCGCCGTTCGAGGCCCTCAAGGCCGACCGCCTCGAGCATGCCCGCGACACGCATGCCGATCTCGGCCCGGGGAACCCGGGCAACGCGCAGCCCGAAGGCGACGTTGTCGAACACCGACAGGTGCGGCCACACGGCGTAGTTCTGGAACACCATGCCCATGCGGCGCATTTCCGGCCGGACGATCGCCTGTGGCGACGACATCAGCCGATCCCCGACGTGGATCGTGCCCAGGTCAGGGGCGTGGAAGCCCGCCAGCGTGCGCAGCATCGTGGTCTTGCCGCAGCCCGACGGGCCGAGGAACGTCACGAACTCGCGTTCCGCAACCGACAGGCTGACGTCGCGCAGGGCCTGAAAGGCGCCGAACCGCTTGCTGATCGCCGAAATCTCGATGAAGGCCATCAGACCTGCGCCCTTGGCTCGCTGGTGGCATTCGAAAGCAAGTTGACCAGCGCCGAAAGCACCAGCACCACGGCGATCGTGAAGACGGCGAGCGCCGACACGACTTCGATCTGGCCAAGATCGTTCAGCCGATAGATGGCGATGGCGATCGTTTCGGTGCCGCTCCCATAGAGCAGGATCGTTGCGCTGAGCTCACTGAACGACGGGATGAAGACCAGGAGGAAGGCGACGAGCAGGCCCGGCCGCGCCAAGGGAAACAGGATGCGCCGGACGGCCACCCACCAGGACGCGCCCGTGATGCGGCCCGCCTCCTCGAGCGACGCATCGACCTGGCGAAACGTCGCGTTGGCGCTGCGTGTCGCGAGCGGCACGAAGCGCGCCACATAGGCCACGAGCAGGATCCAGATCGTGCCGTAGATCGGGATGGGCGAACGCAGGAAGGCCAGAAGGATGCCGACCGCCATCACCGTGCCCGGCAGGCCCAAGGGCAGGACGGCGAGATAGTCGAGCAGCCGACGTCCGCGGACGGACGTGCGAAGATCGAGATAGGCCACCGATGCGCCGATGACGAGCGCGACGGCGGCGGCCATCGTCGCCAGCTTGGTGCTGTTGACGATGCTGCGCACCGATACCTGGTCGTGGAAGAGTGCCGTGGCGAAATGGGCGAGCGTGAAGTTCGACAGCGACGGCGGATCCGCCCAGCTCTTGGAGAAGGCCGTCAGCACAAGCACCCCGATCGGCGCCACGGCGCTGAAAAACACCACCGCCAGGCAGAACAGCAGGAGCGGCCAGCGCCAGGCGCCCAGCGAAATCCGGGTCGTTCGCCCGCCGCGTCCGCCGACCGTCACATAGGAGCGGCGCTCGAGATAGCCCCGCTGCACGGCAAGCCCGATCACCGTCAGCACGACCAGCACGAGCGACAAGGCCGACGCCTCCGCCCAGCGCGGCGGATAGCTGCCGATCGTGGCGTAGATGCGCGTCGGCAGGAACACGATCTGCGCGGGAGTCCCGATGATCGCCTGCGGTCCGAACAGGGCAAGCGAGTCGATCGCCGCAAGAAGCGCGCCGCCGGTGATGGCGGGCGCGACCAGCGGCAGGGTCACGCTGAGCGTGATCCGCCAGCGCCGCGTCCCCAGGATCTGCGCCGATTCCTCGAGCGAGCTGTCGACCGAGCGGAGCGCGCTGTAGGTCAGGAAATAGGTGAACGCAAAGACATGGATGCCGATCACGAAGATGATGCCGCCCATGGTGAAGATGTTGACCGGCCCCGAATCGACCTCGATGAACATCCGCAGGACGCGATTGAATTGTCCCGCGTCCGGCCCGAACAGGATGATATAGGCGAGCGCGGTAAGATACGGCGGCGTGATGTAGGACAGCGCCACGAGCGCATGCACGACGTTGCGGAGCCTCATGTCGGTTCGTGCCGTCGCCCAGGCCAGGGGAACGCCGATCGCGACACTCACCGCTCCCGTGCCCAGCGCGAGCTGCAGGGTATTGATCAGCGCGTCGTAGTTCTGCGAACGGGTGAAGACCCGGACGAAATACTCGATGCCGAATTCCGGCGGCAGGCCGAAGGCTGCCAGAATGAGCCACAGCAGAGGATAGCCGACGAGCAGCAGCAGCAGGATCACGGCCACGCCGAGCACCAGACCCTCCAGGCCGAAGCGCCTGACCCGGGCCTCCGGCGCCGGGACTACGCCGAACGGCCCGCCCGCCGGCAGCGCGCCCCGCATCTCACTCCTCCTGACGCCGGGCCAATCTCAGCTGCCCCATTCGCCGCCGAAGATCGCGGTCATCTGATCGAGAATTTTGGCCCGGTCCTTCTTGTATTCCACGGGATCGAGCGTCAGCAGCTTCAGCTTCGACAAGGGCGGGCTGCCGGTCGGCGGTGCGACGTCGGTGCGGCTCGAGTACTTGCCGCCCTCGACGAGGATCGCCTGCCCTTGCGGACTCATCCACCATTCGAAGAACAGTGCCGCAGCGTGCGGCCGCGAAGAACGGGCCAGCAATCCGCAGGCGCCGAGCTCGGTCGGCACGCCTTCGGCGGGAAAGAGATAGTCGGTCGGCTTGCCCTGCTCTTTCGAGCGCCAGGCGATGTTGTCGTTCTGCAGAAAACCCGCGCCGCGCTCGCCGCGTTCGAGAACCTGGGTGAGGACCTGCGGGCTCTGCACGCGCAGCGGCTTGGTTGCCGCCAGCGCCTTCACCAGGTCCCATCCGAGATGCTTCGCCAGGGTATAGATGCGCGGCGCGCCGTCGCCGGTGGCGCTCGAGAAGAAGACCAGCCGCCCTTTCCACGGCGACCCGCCGAGATCCGCCCAGCTTTTCGGCGGGTTCGCGCCGAACTCCCGGGTGTTGTACTGGATCACCGCCTGGGTCAGGCGATCGGTGATCCAGGTGCCGTCCGGATCGCGCAAGTTGGCGGCGATCGCGCCGCTCGCGTCCGACTTGAAGGGCTTCAGCAGCTTGCGATCCTTCATCAAGAGCAGCGCGGCGAGGTCCGAGGCGTCGACCATGTCGACCTCGGCGCGGCCGGCGTCGGCCTCGGCCAGGACCTTGGATGCAACGTCCGAGGCGCCGCCGCGGAAATACTCGACGTTGATGCCGTACTTCTCCTTGAACGGCGCGATGACGGCATCGACGATCTTCGTGTCGAGGCTGGTATAGAGAACAACCTTGCCCTCGGCTTTCGCCTTGGCGACGTCGATCTGCGACGCCTCGGCGGGGCCGGCCGCCTGGGCGAAGGCGCGCGATCCGAGCCCCGATCCGAGAATCGTGCCCGTTCCGAGTATCGTGACCGAGGAACCGGCGGCGAAACCTTCGAGAACCGAGCGACGTCCAATTCGCATGTCCCCCTCCCTGTCGATCCCGGCAGCGCTGGGGCCTGCCTGTTCTTGTTGCGGGTGCAGTGTTGGCGCGCACTCCCCGCAGAATGGTGACGCTCTTGCCCGGGCCCGGCAATTGACCAAGAGTAGCTCTAAATATGACTGCGAGGACATATCATGGACCATCGGCAGCTTCAGCTCTTTCGCGCCGTCGCCGATCGGCTCAACCTCAGCCAGGCCGCCGAGGCGATGAACATCACCCAGCCCGGCCTGTCCAAGAGCATGCACCGGCTGCAACGGACGCTCGCCGTGCGGCTCTACCATCGGCGGGGACGCGGCATCGAGCTCACCGAGGCGGGCCGCGTACTTGCCCGGCACGCCAGGCTGGTCGAGACGCAGCTTGCCGATGCGCAGGCCGAGGTGGTCGGGATTGCCGACGGAAAATGGGGTCACGCGCGCATCGGGGCGGGCCCTTCCTGGCTGAGCCGGCATCTGCCGGCGACGGTGTCGCGCATCATGGGCCGGCATCCGAATATCCGCTTCACGGTCGACACGGCATTTCCCGACGAGCTGATCGGCCGCCTGCGTCTTGGCGAGCTCGATGTCGTGGTCGGCGCCCTGCCGGACAACCGGATCGATCCGGACCTGCGTTTCCTGCGACTGACGAGCGACGTCATCCGCGTCGTCGCCCGCCGTGATCATCCGCTCCTGCGCAAGCGGAACCGCACCCTGGCCGATTATGCCGCGCAGCGCTGGGTGCTCCCCGGCCCGCAGGAGCTGGTGCGCCAGCGACTCGCGCGCGCCTTCATGCAGGCGGGGTTCCCGGAACCAACGCCGGCCGTGGAAGCCGATTCGCTTTCTCTCATCCTCGCGGCGCTCAGGATGACCGACTGCCTCGGCCTTACGACCACGCAGATCCTGGCGGAGAGGGAAGCGCACGGCGTGGTCGCCGTCGATCACGAGGCGCTGCGGTTTCGCCGCGAGGCGGGCATCATCAGCCGCCGGCACGCCGACCTGTCTCCGTCGATCAGGCTGGTGATCGCGGAGCTTCGTCAGATAGCCGCCAAGCACCGGACAAATTGAGGCGCCGGCGCTTGCGAAACGCTCGCCAGCCGGTCGGCGATGCCGACCTGCACAATGCGGTGGCGGCCCTCACGGACGAATGCGGATGATCGTCTTCCCCCTGCGTCGCTCGGTCGGGTTCAAGGCGGCGACGGCATCGTCGAGGGTCGAGATGTTGCCGATGTTCGTCCGCAGCCGTCCGTCCCGCACCCGCTGGACGATCTCAACCAGTTGGGCACGATCGGTCTCCACGACGAAGTCGATCGCCAGGCCGTCGTCGGGCCGCGGCACGGGCGGCCCGACGACGGACACCAGTGTCCCTCCGGCTCGAATCAGACGGGCGGACCGCTTGCCGATGTCGCCGCCGATGACATCGAACACCAGATCGACGCCGCCGACGTCTTCCAGCGTGTCGTTGTCGAGGTCGACGAACTCCTTCGCGCCGAAGTCGAGCGCCTTCTGACGGTCGGCCGCGCGTCCGGTGCCGATGACATACGCGCCAGCCTCGCGCGCGAGTTGCGTCACCATCGAACCGACGGCGCCTGCAGCGCCGTGCGCCAGGACGCTCTGCCCCGACTGAAGACGGCCGTGCTGGAACAGTCCCTGCCACGCGGTGAGGCCCGAGATCGGCAGGCTCGCGCCCACCGTGAAATCGACGTCGCCCGGCAACGGCGCGAGGTTGCGGGCCTCCATGGCCACATACTCCGCCAGGGTGCCGTCGCGATGCCAGTCGGCGAGGCCGAACACGCGCTGTCCTACCGACAGGCCGGTCGTGCCGTAGCCGAGAGCGGTGACCACGCCGGCCAGCTCGTGGCCGGGGATGGACGGTGTCCGGTCACGGTTGCGGCGATCGGTCCAGGTCGAGGGCCACTCCATCTCAGTCGGGACGAATCCCGATGCATGAACCTGAACGATGACGTCGTTTATCGCTGCCGGCGGCTCGGGCCGCTCGGTCAGCTTCATCCCGGCCAATCCCGCGGCCTGGTCCGTTACCACGATTGCCTTCATGTGGATTGTCTCCTCGGTCGTTTGTCTCTTTGCCGGATATGTTCCACCGATAAAGAGCTCGTGCGACATATAATGCCGGGAGCATGGGCAAGATTCCCAGATTGCCGCACCATCGCGGCGTTTCGGGACCATGAGAGCCCTTCGTCTAGCATGGGCGGTGCAACGGCCGCGCCGCGACACCCCTGCGACAACGCCCCTGGAGGCCATCCGCCATGGAGATTTCCGGCAAGACAGCCATCGTCACCGGCGCCGCCTCCGGCATCGGCCTCGGCATCGCCACGGCGCTGGCCGAAGCCGGCGCCAACGTGGTGATGGCCGACATCGAGAAGGACGCGGTCGAGCAGGCCGCGCACGCGCTCTCCGGCACCAACAAGCAGGTGCTGCCGGTCAGGATCGACGTCACCCGCGAGCAGTCGGTGATCGACGCGCTGGCCGAGGCGGAGCGCCGCTTCGGAAAGCTCCACATCGCCTGCAACAATGCCGGCGTGCCGATGCACGGCACGAAGCTGGTGGATGTGCCGGTGGCCGACTGGGCCTTCGTCATCGGCGTCAACATCTGGGGCGTCATCCACGGCATCCGCCACTTCGTGCCGGCGATCCTGAAGCACGGCGAGGCCGGGCACGTCGTCAACACCGCCTCGGTCGCCGCCACGCAGAACCGCCGCGGCACCAATCAGGGCCCGTATTCGATGAGCAAGTACGCGGTGCTGTCGCTCACGGAGGCGTTGGAGCACGAGCTCGAAGGCGCCAATGTCGGCGTGACCGCGCTCTGCCCCGGCCCGATCGCCACCAACCTGGCCCAGGGCGCACGCCACCGTCCCGATCACCTCGGCGGGCCTGAGCTGCGTCCGGACGCAGAGGCGGTCATGGCCGAACGCCTGGCGCGGACGGGCATCAACCCGAAGCTGGTCGGCGAGCGGGTGATCGAAGCGATCCGCACCAGGACCTTCTACGCCTTCGTGAGCGCCGTGCCGCGCGACGTGATCAAGGCGCGGCACCGCCGCATCGAGGAAGGGCTCGAGAGCCGGTGGGTGACGCCGTACTAGGCGGCCTCGGGCTTTGCCGCTGCCGGCGTGGCTGTGTACGCAATGGCAACCCGGGCGCACCATCGCGGAGACCTTCCGGACAAACCACGGTGGCCATAGAGAAAATTCTGGCTGGGCGCGGCGCTCGGCCCAGCGTTAACTCTGACAGGAGCGGCAGCACGCGTGGCCGCAAGTATACCGCAAAGTCCGATCCTAAAGAATAACTGGTCAGATTGATTAAAATGCCTTTACGGAATTCCACCGTTTCCAAATATGATTACCTTTCGAGTAGGTCGAAGGAACAACATCATCAATCTCATCCCGACGACGTCCGCCGCGCAGTTCGCGACCGCCTTCGATCTCAGGCCGAAGCTGGTGGCATGGTTCCTCGGTGCTGGCGCATCGGCCGCCTCCGGCATTCCGACCGGCTATGCCATGATCCGGGATTTCAAGACGCAGATCTTTTGCCGCGAGACGAACCTGTTGAAACGGGAGATCGATACAGCTGATCCAATCTGGATCGATAGGATCGATGCCTTCTTCCGACAAACGTCGCTGCTGCCACCCGATGGCGATCCGACGGAATATGCCGAGGCCTTCGAGGCGGTGTACCCGCAGCCCCGGCATCGTCGGCAATATATCGACGACGCGATCTCCAAGGGCACGCCCTGTTTTGGGCATAGGGTGCTCGGCAGCCTGATGGCAGCACGCAAGGTAGACTGCGTATTCACGACGAACTTCGATCCGCTGATTGAGGAGACGGCGCTTTTGGCAAACGCGATCCTGCCCGGCGCCGAGCAGTACCGGCCAACCGTGGCGGCGATCGATTCCGCCGACCGAGCCATGCGCTGCCTCAATGAGGCGGACTGGCCGTTGGTCGCGAAGCTTCATGGCGATTATCAGTCGATCGCGATCAAGAATACGGGATCGGAATTGGAGGAGCAGGATGCCCGAATGCGGCATGTACTGGTGGAAGCCGGCAAGCGATTCGGAATGGTCTTTGTCGGCTATAGCGGTCGTGACGCCTCGATCATGGAGGCTCTGGCCTCCGTCCTCGACACGTCATCGCCGTTCCCTAATGGACTGTACTGGCTCACTTCGTCGGCCTTGCGCTTGCTGCCCACTGTCACGGAATTCCTGAATCGGGCGCAGCTTGCCGGTGTGGATGTGGCTGTCGTCGAGTGTGCGACCTTCGACGAATTGGCCTCCGACATCATCAAAACGACCGACTTGCCCAAGCCACTCGTCGATTGGGTGATGGAGGGGCGCCCGACACCACGCTTGGTGCCGGTGCGGCTGCCGAGTGCCGAGGCCCGAGTCTTTCCCGTCCTGCGCTATTCCGCGCTTCTAATCAAAGAGATGCCGCGCACCGCCCGGCGCATGCAGCTTGCGCAGCACACAACCTCTCCCGCCGTCCGAGGGCTACTGAAGGAAAAAGGGGTCAGGGCGACGGTCGCGGCAAACGGGCGAGAACTGGCAGCCTTCGGTAGAGATCAGGAGATCCTCGATGCGCTTGCACCACTCGGAGCGACGCTCGATGGCGAGATCAAACTGGATCCGGTCGCCAACAGCTGGGCGATGGGCCTCCTCTATGACGCATTGGTCAGGGGCCTGGCAGGGCGCCTTCCGCTTATACCGCGCTACAAGCGCGCCGGACATTCCCTCGTTATCGCCGCGCCGCGCGAAGGCCACGATCCCGGACGGATTCGCCGAGACGCGGAGGTGCTGTCGAACCTTCGTAAAGCCTATAACACCGACCTGACCGGCACCGTTCCGGGCCTCGGATTTCCATTTCAGGAAGGCGTATTCCTGAAGCTAGAGTTAGTTGACGGGCGCTGGTGGTGCGGCTTCGAGCCGTACACTTTCGTGCAAATTCCGCGGCCCGAGGTGCCCCAGGGCAGCGCCCCGGAGCACCTGGACGCCCCAAATGCGAATCCGATGGGTGGGCGCCCTGACCATGGTGGCGATCCGGCGGGCGACTGGCGTCGGGAACGCTGGGCACAGCGTTACAATCGGAACTGGGCAGCCATTATAAATGCCTGGGCGCAGCTTCTGGCCAACACAAGTGGCGGAACGAGGCGAGCTTTCAGGCTGGAGGACGGCGTCGGGATCAATGCCGTTTTCGAAGTGTCGCCGGTCACGGGTTGGAGTCGCCCGGCTCATCACCACGTCTATTTCGACAGGACCACGTGATGAACAGCCCTGCCCTAATGACGAAGCTTCCGCCATTCACGCTGCTGGACGAGCCGCACCTCTCCTTCTCGCCATCGGACGCGACGCACATCGACGTCCATCCGCTCAGAGGGCTTGCAAACTTCGGCCCCTACTCGAAAGGGTCATTCGGCGGCTTTACGTCGCGCGTGCGGATCGCGACCGTGGGTCCGGAAAGCGCCTTCAGGCGGCGCGGCGAGTTGATGCTGTTGCTGCGCAACGTGCATCGACCTTCCGACAGGACCGAATATGTCCCGCAATATCCGGGCTTCGAGCGGCTCTTCCATGTGGCGCTGGAGTCGGCACCACGCGACGCCCACATCAAGTGGCCCGAGCATCTGCAGGAGCTGCCTGGCGAGGGCAATGGCCAAGCCCGGCTCTTCCTCGCAATGGAGGCAGCACTCCGACGTCTGGAGATGGTGCGCAACGAGTTCGACGTCGCGCTGGTCCACTTCCCGGACGCTTGGAACCCCGCCACGCGTGGCAAATTCTTCGATGCTCATGATGCGCTTAAGGCGCTGGGCGCCAAATTCAATATCCCGACCCAGGTGCTGAACGACCGGGCCTTCACCTTCACATACAAGGCGTCGCTCGCATGGCGGCTGGCGACCGCCCTCTATGTGAAGGCTGCCGGCACGCCGTGGAAGCTGGCGCCGCTAAAGGGCGTGCCGCCCGATACGGCCTATATCGGGCTGGCCTATGCGCTGCGCGGCGACCAGCGTGATGCACATTATGTGACATGCTGTTCACAGGTGTTCGACATGGATGGCGGCGGCATGCAGTTCGTGGCCTTCGAAGCTCGAGACCCCGTGGCCGACGTCGCCGAGGCGCGCAGAAATCCGTTCCTGAGTCGCGACGACATGCGCGCCGTTCTTGCCCGCAGCCTCGCACTCTACCAGGGGCGCAACGGCGGCAACCTGCCCAAGCGAATGGTCATCCACAAGACAACGGCTTTCAAAGACAGCGAGATAGAGGGGGCGTTCGATGCGCTGGCTGGCGTCCCGGAAGTCGAATGCGTCGAGGTCAGTTCGGCATCCAGCTGGCGCGGCGTCTGGCTGATCGAGTCTGGTATCCCAACGTTCCCTACCAAGCCGTCAGGCTATCCGGTGCCGCGGGGAACGATGGTGGTGCGGTCCGGCAATTCCGCGCTGCTCTGGGTTGCTGGCAATGCGCCCCAGGTCTCGACCAAGGGCGATTACTACCAGGGCAAGAAAAGTATCCCTCGCCCGCTACAGCTGATCCGTCATGCCGGCAGCGGCCCGCTCGAACTGACCGCTCATGAGTCGCTGGCGCTGACCAAGATGGATTGGAACAACGACGCGCTCTACGATCCGGTGCCAGTCACCATTCGCTACTCGCAGAGACTGGCCCGCACGATCGCGAACGTCCCGGACTTGCCACGGAACGTCTACCCCTATCGCTTATTCATGTAACATTGGCGTGCGCCGTGCCCGCGCAAACGAAAATCGACCTCGCCAATCGGCGGCAGGAAGCTCGACCAGCAAGCGCCCAGAAAGAAATCTTCGGCGACCCCGATTGCTGCAACAGTCGATCCCCATGCTATGTCGATACCGAACCAACAAGCGAGACTGATTGATGCGGGTGAAGATGGTCCAGCACGCGGTTGGGCAGGGTGGGCTTTTCTGCGGCGAGTTGACGATGGGCGCCAAGCCGTTGCGCTGGATCTATGATTGCGGCTCCAATCAGCCCGGCGAACTTTCGCGCGAAATCACGGCGGTGGCAGCGGGCGGCAATATCGACTTGCTATTCCTGTCACATCTCGACAGCGACCATATTTGTGGCATTGATAAGCTCCTTCTCGCGGGCAACGTGCGCGAGGTGGTGCTGCCCTATTTGAGCGAGACGGTACTTCTGGCTTCCATCGCGCGCGACAGCGCTCGCGGCGCGTTGACGGGGACCTTCATCGAAGCAGTTGGCGACCTTGCCGGATGGTTCGGGAGTCGTGGCGTCGAGACGATCACATTCGTTAATGGCAGTGATGAGGATGATGGCGGCGACGGGCCGATCCTTCCTGGCGAACCCGGCGGCGACGGTGAGGGCGAGATTCGTACCAAATGGACGCCTGACTCGTCCAAAATTGATGCGCATAAGACATCCGTTGACGATGCAACCGCACAGGCGACCGGCCGGCGTGCGGCCATGCGCCAGGTCGCACCGGGGGCAGCGATGTTGCTAACAACGCCCAACGCGCTGCTCAACTGGGCGTTTATTCCCTATGTGCATGCGCCGTTTGCGCGCTTGATCCGGGCATTTGACCAAGCACTCGAGGACGAGTTTGGCACGCCGCTCGACAAGAAGGCACTCGCACAGGCGGCAAAGGATGCGGACGTCCGAGACCGATTGCGCACCTGCTATGATGCGTTGTGGCTCGATCATAATCTGATCTCGATGACGCTCTACGCAGGGCCATGGAAACCCGAGCATTTCGAGATGTCGTTCGAGCCCGATCATCTTGATTGGTGGGACCAGGAGGTCGGCGGCTGGATGCTAACAGGCGACGTGCATCTAGACGGGCAGCGGCGCCGCCAGCGCTTTCTCAAGTTTTACCGCAGCTATACGCCGCTAACGAACGTGCTGATGCTGCCGCATCATGGTTCGGTGCACAATCACAGCGACCTGGTGCTCAATGCGATGCCGCATTTGTTGGTTGGTTATGCGGCTGCCGGCAAAAACAGCTACGGCCACCCACATAACGACGTCCGCGATGCGGTCGAGGCGCACATACGCGCGCAATTCCACCAAGTCAGTGAGGATCGGTCAACGCGTCTTGTGGTGGAGGTCACCTCCTGTTGAACCCCTGTCCCCACAATCGCTCCCACCAGCCTAAGTCCGACGAGGTACCGCCGGTATGCTACTTGGCCTTCCGAGCGGAGGCCAACATCCCTAGGAGGGAATGTCGGGACAGCTGCCGCTGTTCGGCCTTGGAGGCGACAATTTCCTTGATCGCGCTGATCGATCCTCCCCCAATCACGCCTACCATCGCGCCAACTGGCGCGACCACGCCAGCTACAGACGCAAGTGCGGGAAGGAAGGCCATGCTAGCCATGCTAACGGCTCCGATGACAGCCCCAGTCGCTATGCCAACCATCTTGGGCCGGTACTTCGTTCTCACGTCTTCCATGGCTTTGGCGTGCCGCTGAACCAGGGAAGCGAGGCCATGGTTGACCTCTTTCACCACATCATTGAGTTCGAGCGGGCCAGCCGCGGCGAGCTGGCTGGTGTACTTCTTCAGTTCTTCGCGAAACGTCACAACCTCTGCATTTCGCCGCAACTCAAGCAGTCCCTCGATGGGGATGTTTGCGAGCCACGAAACGCTGTCGTCCTGCAGCGCTCTCAAGGTCACGAAGTTCGCTTCGGACAACACCTTCTTGTTCACCAACTCGCGTGCAGAGGCGGTTGCACAGAGATTGAAGTAGTGCCATTGCACTGGCAGCGCCATCAGCGGTTGAGCTTGCAGTTCGTTTGAGTTCTCCAAGAGGTGAAATTGTGGACGCAAGCGGTCCATAATGCCCAAGAGCGCCGCGGCGCCCGGCGGCATGCGCTTGATGACATCAACAAGCTCTTTCGCCTGCCGGCCTTCAATGCTGGCAATGTGCGCATTGAGCGCAATTCGCCCATCCTTGAACTCACCCGGCTCATGCCCTTGGGGAACGAAAAGGTTGGCGTTCATGACTGCCGACAGAAACTTGTCCGACTGCCTCACGGCATAGTCGAAAAGATCTCGGACAGCGCTGATGTTAGCGTCACAGATTGGCGCTACCACCTGAAGTAGTAGAGATTCGATTCCGACTTGCGTGACTGGATCGTGTTTCTCAAGCGGCTCCTCGAAGCTCGGGAACACTACTATGGCCGGCACGGGGAGGCGCGCATCCACGAGCGGTTGCAGCTGCAAGATGAAGTAGAGAACGTGCGCGAGCTGGAGGTGCTTTGCGTTTAGGGCAAGCTCATCGGCGAGGAATGGGTAGACTGGGTCCGGGATGAGCTGGGTATCTATGTAGAGGCCACTGATGCGTGTTGCATCAAGGCCCGCCTCCGTGAACTGGCGCTGACCGCCCGCGACCACCTTCATCCCGCCGAGACCTTTGGCGTATCTAAAAATTTCAAGGCTACGAACACTATAGAATTCGGCCAATTCGCTGGCAGCCTTGTTGAGACTGTCAGCAAGGGCCGAGGGCTCATCGCGAACGCGAGCGATGAGTCTCGTGCGCACCTCGTCAAGATCGCCGATTTGTCCGACGTCCACGCCCGTGAGCGCAGCAAATATTAAAGCGAACAGGCGGAACAGTTCAAATTGTGCCTCCTGAGGGTCCAGCGGGGCCACAGCTTGCTCTGAACGCTTAGGGGACAGCTGTGGTCCGACCGACGCCGCCATGCCTGCCATGCGACCAAAGGCAACGCCTGCCTTGGAGAGCTTACTGATGTCGACGAGTCCCAAAGGGGTCAAAGGAGCGTTAAGCACGTCCTGTACCCCCTCCATTTCCGACGGAACGCGAAGTTCACCCCGCTCCAGAGCGCGGCGTGCATTCGTCACCTTGATGGCGGTGTCCTTTTCCCAGTCGTCCATGACTTACTCATCTCGATATGTGAGCCAGTCCATCAAGGCTGTTTAACACCCCTGCAGGGCAGCGACGCCAATTCACTCCCACTCGATCGTGCCGGGCGGCTTTGATGTAATGTCGTAGGTCACCCGGTTGACCCCCCGCACCTCGTTGATGATGCGATTCGCGACACGGCCGAGGAACGCATGATCGAACGGGTAGTAGTCGGCCGTCATGCCATCGGTCGAGGTGACCGCGCGCAGCGCGCAGGCCTGGTCGTACGTCCGCCCGTCACCCATCACGCCCACGGTGCGCACCGGCAGCAGCACGGCGAAGGCCTGCCAGATCTCGTCGTAGAGGCCGGCCTTGCGGATCTCGTCGAGATAGACGGCGTCGACCTGGCGCAGGAGGTCGAGCTTCTCCTTCGTGATGTTGCCAGGGATGCGGATGGCGAGGCCCGGTCCGGGGAACGGATGGCGGTTCACCAGGTCGGCCGGCAGGCCGAGCTCGCGGCCGAGCGCCCTCACCTCGTCCTTGAAGAGCTCGCGCAGGGGCTCGACCAGCTTCATGTTCATGCGGGCCGGCAGGCCGCCGACATTGTGATGGCTCTTGATCGTGACACTTGGGCCGCCGGTGAAGGAGACCGATTCGATCACGTCGGGATAGAGCGTGCCCTGGGCCAGGAACTCGGCGCCGCTGAACTTCTTGGCCGCGGCCTCGAACACGTCGATGAACAGCGCGCCGATCGTCTTGCGCTTGGTCTCAGGGTCGCTCACGCCGTCGAGCGCCTTCAGGAAGGTCTCCGAGGCGTCGGCATGAACCAGCGGGATGTTGTAGTGGTCGCGGAACAGGCGGACGACCTCCTGGGCCTCGTTCAGCCGCAGCAGGCCGTGATCGACGAACACGCACTGCAGCTGGTCGCCCAGCGCCTCGTGCAGCAGCACCGCCACCACCGAGGAGTCGACGCCGCCCGACAGGCCGCAGATCACACGGCCCTTGCCGACCTGGGCGCGGACCTGGGCGATGGCGCGGTCCTTGAAGGCGGCCATCGTCCAGTCGCCCTTGAAGCCCGCGATGTTGAGGGCGAAGTTGCGCAGGAGCTTGGCGCCGTCGGGCGTGTGCATCACCTCGGGATGGAACTGCACGGCGTAGAACTTGCGCGCCTCGTCGGAGATGGCGGCGAACGGCGCGTTCTCGCTGGTGGCGATGACGCTGAAGCCCGGCGGCAGCTTGGTCACGCGGTCGCCGTGGCTCATCCACACCTGCTTCCTGTCGCCCGGCTTCCAGACGCCGTCGAACAGGGCCGAGGGCTGCTTGACCTCGAGCTCGGCGCGGCCGAACTCGCGGTGGTGGCCCGATTCGACGGTGCCGCCCAGCTCCTTGGCCATGGTCTGCTCGCCGTAGCAGATCCCCAGCACCGGCACCTTGGCCGCGAAGATGGCGGGATCGGCCGACGGCGCCTGGCCCTCGATCACCGAGGCGGGCCCGCCCGAAAGCACGATGGCCTTGGGGTCGAACTGTTTCAGCTTGGCCTGGTCGACCGACTGGAAGGGGTGGATTTCGCAGTAGACCCCGGCTTCGCGCAGTCGGCGGGCGATCAGCTGGGTGACCTGGGAACCAAAATCGACAATCAGCAAACGGTCGGCCATGGGGGGATATACGGAACAGGGCGGCGGGGTTCAACCGGGTTTGGTGTGGATCATCGGACGATCATCGGACGATTATCGGACCGGGGCCCGGGCTCCTTCCCCGCCTCCTGCCCACGCCTCCCGGCGGGTACTGGGACAACGACGGCTTCGGCATGTTCTCGATCCGCCGCGGCGACGGGCTGAAGCCCAGCGACGACCCGTGGGACGGCACCCATCCGAGGAAGCCGATCGACGTCCAGACGAGGAGGCCGGCGATCTTCAACACCATCGCCGACGTCTACAAGAACGTGAAGGAGATCGCGGCCCATCACCTCGGCGGCTTGATCGACTCACGGATGGGGCGCACGGCATACAACGCCTTGGTGGCCTGGTCGGACCGCAGCACGCAATTCATCTGCAACTGACCGCGCGGCGTGTTGACCAGGGACGTCATCACCACGACCGACGGATCACCGCGCGACGGGCCGACGAATTCGGCGCCGACGACATCGCCCGCCTTGTCGTCGCGCAAGGCGAACGTCTCCTCCGACTTCACCTGCATGATGCGCTCGAGGGTGCGCCTCACCTGCACCAGCACCGCCTCGTCCTTCCAGCGGGAATTGAGCCATTGCTGTGTCTCTGAGGAGCGCACCGCCTTGAAGTAGATGCCGCATAGATGAGACTCGACGCGCGCCGGGAAATCACCCACGGGATTGATGTGCAGCGCAAGGTCGTAGCCCTCCCGCACGCCCAGACGGATGGTGAAGCTGTCCGTCGTCTCGACGGAGATCGGAATGTTGGCGTCGCGGTAGCTGTCGGCCCCGGCCGGCGCGACGGCGGCGCCGGCGAGGAGGGCTGCAAGGAACAGGCGACGCATACGGACACCTCGCTGACAACAGGCCTCGGAACGTGGCTCGCCAGTGTCGCACGAGCCCCCTCCTTCGCGAAGACGCTACGGAGGGCGAACCCTCCAGCAGCAACCTGAAAGGCGGGCGAAGCCCGCCGTAGCTCGCGTCAGCGAGCGAAGGCGGGTGTGTTTGGACGGCAACAGTTGGATTCAATTTGCTCGCGCCTCTGGCGCTCCGCATCGGATGGGTATATGTGGCACTCATGAATGCAACCATGGCCTCGATTGGAGAGTGGACCGCGCAGGCGGCCGGGAGCCTTCGCTTCGGCCCGCCCTGTGTTGCCCTCCGCTCGGACATAATTCACGCCGGCTAGCCGTCGCCGATTTCGCGCGCAGGGCGGCTGGCAGGCCGCCTTTTTTATTCGCACGAGATCAGGTGCTGTCATGAAACGTCATAGAACTCTGTCCGTCGCCGGTGCGCTGGTCCTGTGGGCCGGCGCCGTGAACGCGACGCCGCCCGACTGGTCCCCCGACCTGGTCCCCGAGACGGAGAACGTGCCGGGCCCGCCCTCCCTCGCCGCCGACGCGACCTGGATCCCGGTTGAGGCGCGCAATCACGTCACGGGCGCCAGTGGCCCGGCGGCGGTCCTGTTCGGCATCGCCCACGAGCGCGGGCGTTACCGTCCGGCCAGCCTGCGCGTCGAGTGCTTCGACGGCGTGACGGCCGTCCACATCGATGCCGACGGGCTGAGGCTGGGACCGTGGGCCGTTGCCGTGAGGCTGAGCCTCGACGGCGGCCGCTTCGTCGACGGCTCCTGGCCGCCCGGCGGCGACGGAGCGGGCCTGGTGCTGGCGGGCGAGCGCGCCGTCCAGTTCGCGAGCGAGCTCTACGGCAAGGCCGAGCTGCGCCTGGCCGTCGTGCGGCCGCTGTCGGTGCCCTTGCTGTTCACGTTCGTCGTGGCTGGCGCCGAACCAGGCCTGCACCCTCTGGCCGACCGGTGCCGCTGGTCGGCCGGCCCGGCGATCAGCGACGCCGGGCGGTAGGTCTCTGGCTCCTCTCATTCATGCTCCTCTCCCCCGCTAGGGGGAGAGGTTGGGTGAGGGGGTTACAGACAGTCTTCGCAGCCCCCTCACCTAACCTCTCCCCCTAGCGGGGGAGAGGAATTTGAGAGGAAGAGTCGGTCAAGGCTTCTCGCCGACCACGATCCGCACCGTGCGGTCGTCCAGCGCCGGCTCATCGTCGGTGATGCAGGCGACGCGGGCGGCCATCAGGGCGCGGCCGATCGTGGCGGAGACGGCGCGACCGAGGTCGTCCTCCCTGTCGTGCACGACGATGACCACGCCCTTTTGCGGCAACGGCGGCACCACGCCCTTCTGCTTCAGCGGCGGTATGGTGGCGCGGCGCGGCGCGACGCCGGTCGCGGCCTTGACGGCATCCGCCACCTTCGCGGCGAGCGCCGCGGTCTCGTTGTCGGTGTGCGCCGTGAATACCTCGAACTTGATGTTGGGAAACCGGCTTATCGCCTTGGCCAGGACGGCCTGCTCCGCCGGGCTGAGATCGCGATCGACGTCGCGCATGGCTTCTGCCCGTGTCATCAGGAGAACGCCGCCCAGCGCCATCACGGCGCAGACCGCGCCCACCGTGCGCCGTATGCCCGAGCGCATCGGCCGGGAGATGAACAGGGCGCCCAGTCCGGCCGCGCCGACGGCCAGCAGCAGGATGCCGAGGCCCTCGAGGATCCAGGGGTGGAAAAGCATCAGGGCGTCTGCCTTAGCGAAGCGCTGGCCGGCTTGCAAATACCAAAACTATAGTTATAATACGGAAATGACTTCATATCTCGCCCGGACAGCCCCGACATCTGGTAGGCCGGCCAAACCCCTCACACCACGCTCTCGGCCGGAAATACCGGGAATGCCGGAAAGTCGGCAAAATGCCTGCACTGCATGCGGCTCTTTGGGCTCACTCCTCCGTCGCGAGCTTGCGGCGCACCAGGGGCGCCGCGAGGTCGTGCCAGCCGAAGGCCACCTCCTGGACGTCGACGCCGGCCATGGTGTCGACGCGCTCGCCGACGCGTTCGCCGCCCAGCCCCTCGTAGAAGAAGCGCGTCGGGTTGTCGGCCAGCATCCACAGCACGGCGGTGTCGCAGCCGTCGGCGCGCAGCTGGCGGAACAGCGCGTCGAGCAGGCGGCGGCCAAGCCCGCGGTTCTGGAAGTCGGGCTCGACATAGAGGGTATAGACCTCGCCGACGCGGATCTCGCGGCCGCTCAGCCCCTCCGGTGGATCGCGGACGGGACCGCAGCTGCCGAAGCCCACGACGCCCATGTCCTCGTCGTCGGCCACGAACACGCCGCGCGATTCCCGCGGGTCGGCCAGCACGCGCGACCAGTAGGCCGACTGGCGCACGTCGGACATGCCGGCCAGCATCGAATCGGGCAGCAGCCCGGCATAGGTCGCCTGCCAGGTCTCCACATGGACGCGGCCGATGGCGGCGGAGTCGCTCTTGTGGGCGCGGCGGATGCGCATCATGCCGCCTCGCCGTCATCCCGAGCGGAGCCGTCCGCAGGACGGCGCAGCCCACGGACCTCCTCTTGGGCTGCCTCCGCATGAACAGGTCCCTCCACTTGACGGAGGGGGTCGCCCTTCCTCACCAGCGTCGCCGCGAAGAAGCCGTCCGTGCCATGACGCAGCGGCGACAGGCGCAGGTAAGGCCCAGCGATCTCCGGCGGCGGATCGGCGCCCATAGCGTCGCGCCAGACGTCGGTCACGGGCACGGCGGCGAACCCGGGGTTGCGCTCGAGGAAGGCTTCGATCTGCCGCTCGTTCTCGGCCGGCAGCACCGAGCAGGTGGCGTAGACAAGCCCGCCGCCCGGCTTCACCAGGCGCGCCGCGGCGTCGAGGATGGCGGCCTGCTTCGGCACCAGTTCGGCGAGGTCCTCGGGACGCAAGGTCCAGCGGCCGTCGGGATTGCGGCGCCAGGTGCCGGTGCCGGTGCAGGGCGCGTCGACCAGCACGCGGTCGAAGGCGCCGGCCTGGCGCTTCAGCCATTTGCGGTTGTTGCCGTCGAGCGCGCGGCGCTCGACGTTGTGCGCGCCGGCGCGGCGCAAGCGCTGCGCCGAGCGGTCGAGCCGGCTCTCGTAGACGTCCATGGCGACGACGCGGCCCTTGTTGTTCATGCCGGCGGCGATGGCCAAGGTCTTGCCGCCCGCGCCGGCGCAGTAGTCGGCGATCTGCATGCCGGGCTGGGCGTCGACAAGGCCGGCGACGAGCTGCGAGCCCTCGTCCTGGATTTCGACGAGGCCGCTCTGGAAGGCCTCGCCGGCGACGACCGACAGGCGGCGTTTCAGGCGCAGGCCGTTGGGGGCAAAGCGCATGGGCTCGGTGTCGATGCCTTCGCGGGCGAGCGCGGCCTTGGCCTCGGCGACGGTGGCCTTCAGGCGATTGACGCGCAGGTCGACGGGCGGCGGGTTCTCCAGCGCGGCGATCTCGCGGCCCCAGGCGTCGCCGTAGGCTTCCTGCAGATGCGGCGCCACCCATTCCTGGACGTTGAGGCGCACCCAGTCGGGCTGCTCGGGGTGGCTGAGCGAATGGCCCTCCATCTGGCGCAGCGCGCGGCGCTCGCCGTCGTCGAGCGGATCGGGGCGGTAGCGGCCGCCGTCGAACATCGCCTCGACGTCGGCGAGGGCCATGCCCTCGACCACCATCAGGTCGGCGGCGACGATGCCGCGCGGCAGGGCGGTGGTGCCGTCGGCGGGATGGCCGGTGCGCTTCAGCCACCAGCGCAGCTGGCCCCAGCGGCGGAGGATGCCCCACACGCGATCGGACACGGCCCGGCGGTCGCCGCCGCCGATGTAGCGGCGGGAGCGGAAGTAGGCATTGGCGACGAGGTCGGCCGGCCGCTCGGCCTGGCTGACGATCTCGTCGAGAACCTCTATAGTGGCGGCAACCCGCGCGCCCGGCGTCACGTCGACCTTTCCTTTCCGTCCCTGCCGCTACGATGAATAAGCCCCGCGCGCAACGTCCCGAATGGCTCCGGCGCATTGTCCTGGTCGCCTCAGCCGTCCTGATGGCGCTGGTGTCGCTGGAATTTGCAGTCCGCGCCTCGACCTGGGGATATCTCTTCGTCTATCCCAACTTTGTGCTCACCGCGCGCACGGTTCTGGCCGAGCGCGACGGCGGCCGGTATGTGCACGATCGCGAGCTCGGGCATGTGCCGCGCGCCGGTTACACGGCAGCCGGGACCACCATCGAGGCCGACGGGCTCAGGCGGACCGGAGAGCAGGTCGCGGGCGCGCCCATCCTGGCGGTGGGCGATTCGTTCACCTACGGCGACGAGGTCAACGATGGCCAGACCTGGCCGGCGCAGCTGCAGCTGCTGACCGGCCGGCGCGTGCTGAACGCGGGCGTGAGCGGCTACGGCTTCGACCAGATCGTGCTGCGCGCCGAGCAGCTGGCGGCGAAATACAAGCCTGCGGTGATCGTCGTCAGCTTCATCGCCGACGACATAAGGCGCACCGAAATGCGCCGCCTGTGGAGCGCCGACAAGCCCTACTTCGTGATCGACGACGGCAAGCTTGTGCTGCGCGGCGTGCCCGTGCCGCCGCGCGCGGATCCGGGCAGCACCATGAACTTCTGGCAGTGGACCTTGGGCTACAGCCACCTGTTCGACTTCATCCTGCGCCGCCTCGACCTGCTGCACGACTGGTACGGCGATCACAAGCGCGTCCAGGCGCCGGGCACCGGCGAGCACTTCTCCTGCCTGCTGACGGAGCGCCTCGCGGCGCTGCAGAAGCAGAGCGGCGCCAAGGTGATCGTCATGGCCGAGTACGATCCCGTCGTCTGGGACGACCCCGCCTTCGCCGCCGAGCAGCAGCGCATGACCAAAGGCCTGCTCGACTGCGCGGCGAAGAACGGCCTTACGACGATCGACAGCTTCGACACGCTCGCGGCAACCGGCGCGCCCAAGAAGCTCTACGTCACCTGGCACATGAGCGAACCCGGCAACCGCCTGATTGCCGGCCTGGTGGCGGAGAAGCTGCGATGAAGGCGTGGCGGCACCTGCTCGACTGGGCGGGCCGCGTCGGCGCCGCACCAGGCGATACCCCGGAGACCCTGCTGCAGAAGCGGCTGACCGTGGCGCTGTGTGTCGGCACCCTGCCGCTCACGGTCGGCTGGAGCCTCATCTATCTCGCCGCCGGCGCACCGCTGGCGGCGGCGATCCCCGCATTCTATTCGCTGTTCACGCCCGTCAACACCGTGGTCTTCGCCTGGACGCGCAACCTCGCCGTCTACCGCTTCACCCAGCTCCTTCTCATCCTCCTGCTGCCCTTCCTGGTGATGCTGGCGCTGGGCGGCTACCGCCAATCGAGCGCGGTGATCCTGTGGGCTGCCCTCTGCCCGCTGGGCTCGTTGCTGGTCGAGGACCTGCGCAAGACCCTCCTGTGGATCGTCGGTTTCGTCGCCCTGCTGCTGGTCGGCGCCCTCGTCGAGCCTTTTCTCGCGGCGCCGGGCCTGCCCGACGAGCTGGTCACCTGGTTCTTCGTGCTCAATCTCGGCGCCGTCGTCCTGGTGGTGTTCGGGCTGCTCTATTACTTCGTGGGCCAGCGCAACTACTTCCAGGAACGCTCCGAGATGCTGCTGCTCAACATCCTGCCGCGCGAGATATCGGAAGCGCTGAAAAGCGGGCCGCGCACCATTGCCGAGCAGTTCGACGAGGCCAGCATACTCTTTGCCGACGTCGTCGACTTCACGCCCATGGCGGCCGGCATGACGCCGCTCAGCCTGGTCGAGCTCTTGAACGAGGTCTTCCAATGCTTCGACGCCCTGGTCGAGCGCTACGACCTCGAGAAGATCAAGACCATCGGCGACTGCTACATGGCGGCGGCGGGCGTGCCGCGGCGGCGCGCCGACCATGCCCGCGTGCTGGTGCAGCTGGCGCTCGACATGCAGGCGGCGGTGGCCCGCCAGCCGTTCGGCGGCCGCCGCCTCGCCTTCCGCATCGGCATCAATTCCGGGCCGGTGGTGGCGGGCGTGATCGGCGCCAAGAAGTTCATCTACGACCTGTGGGGCGAGTCGGTGAACCTCGCGAGCCGCATGGAGAGCCAGGGCCAGGTCGGCGCCATCCAGATCACCGAACGCACCTGGCGCCTGGTGAAGGACGACTTCGCCTGCGAGGAGCGTGGCACCATCGACGTCAAAGGCGCCGGCCCGACGAAGGTTTGGCATGTGTCCGGAAGAAAAGATCCCTCGCTACGCCCGGGATGACGACGCGCGTGGCGCGCCGTCACATCCCGCCGCGATAGTTCGGCGCCTCGCGCATGATCTCGACGTCGTGGACGTGGCTCTCGCGCAGGCCCGAGCCGGTGATGCGCAGGAACTGGCAGTTCTTCTGCATGTCCTTGATCGTGCCGTTGCCGGTGTAGCCCATGGCCGCCTTCAGGCCGCCGACCAGCTGGTGGATGATGCTGGCGACCGGGCCCTTGTAGGGCACGCGGCCCTCGATGCCCTCGGGCACCAGCTTCAGCGAGCTCTGGACCTCGGCCTGGAAGTAGCGGTCGGCCGAACCGCGCGCCATGGCGCCGATCGAGCCCATGCCGCGGTACGACTTGTAGGAGCGGCCCTGGTAGAGGATGACCTCGCCCGGCGCCTCGTCGGTGCCGGCGAGCAGCGAGCCGATCATGGCGCAGTCGGCGCCGGCCGCGATCGCCTTGGCAAGATCGCCGGAATACTTGATGCCGCCGTCGCCGATCGCGGGAACGCCGGCGGCATGGCAGGCCTCGGCCGCTTCGATGATGGCGGTGAGCTGCGGCACGCCGACGCCCGCCACCATGCGGGTGGTGCAGATCGAGCCGGGGCCGATGCCGATCTTGACGGCGTCGGCGCCGGCGTCGATCAGCGCCTGAGCGCCCTCGCGGGTGGCGACGTTGCCGGCCATCACCTGGGTGTAGTTGCTGAGCTTCTTCACCCGCGTCACGGCATCGAGCACGCCGCGCGAATGGCCGTGCGCGGTGTCGACGACGATGACGTCGACGTCGGCATCGATCAGCATCTGGGCGCGCAGAAAACCCTTCTCGCCGACGGTGGTCGCGGCGGCGGTGCGCAGGCGGCCCTTTTCGTCCTTGCTGGCGCCGGGGAACTTGTTGGCCTTCTCGATGTCCTTGACCGTGATCAGGCCGATGCAGCGATAGGCGTCGTCGACCACCAGCAGCTTCTCGATGCGGTACTGGTGCAGGAGCCGCTTGGCCTCCTCCTTGGTGGCGCCCTCGCGCACGGTGATCAGCCGGTCCTTGGTCATCAGCGCGCTGACCGGCGTCTTGTCCTCGGTGGCGAAGCGGACGTCGCGGTTGGTCAGGATGCCGACCAGCTTGCCGCTCTTCTCAACCACGGGGATGCCGGAGATCTGGTGATGGGTCATCAGGGTCTGGGCATCGGCCAGGGTCTGCTCGGGATGGATGGTAACGGGGTTCACCACCATGCCGGTCTCGAACTTCTTGACCTTGCGCACCTCGTTGGCCTGGGCCTCGGGATCGAGGTTCATGTGGATGACGCCGATGCCGCCGGCCTGGGCCATGGCGATCGCCATGGGCGCCTCGGTGACGGTGTCCATGGCCGACGACATCAGCGGGATGCGCAGCCCGATGGTGCGGGTGAGCCTGGTGCTGGTGTCGGTCTGGTTGGGCAGCACCGCCGAAGCCGCAGGCTTCAGGAGGACGTCATCGAAAGTGAGCGCTTCCTGAAACTGCATGCCAACCTCCGGGCGGAGAAACAAAAAAGGCGGCCCGTCCCTCCTGAAGAAGGCGGCCGCCGGGTTGGCGGCGCTTTGTACACTAAGCGGCGGCGGACGCAAGGGGTTGTAGGCGGTGGAAATAGTCGGTCGCCCGGCGCCCCGGACGGGACCGAAACTAGCCGCGGAAGCCCGTCCCCACGACATACATCTCCGCCGAATCGGCGCGGCTGGCCTCGGGCTTCACATGCCGCACCTTGGTGAAATCGCGCTTCAGGCGGTCGAGCAGGGTGCGCTCGGTGCCGCCGCGCAGCACCTTGGCGACGAAGCTGCCGCCCGGCTTCAGGACCTGGCAGGCGAAATCGTGCGCCGCCTCGGCCAGCCCCATGATGCGCAGGTGATCGACCTGGGTCTCGCCGGTGGCGGCCGCGGCCATGTCGCTCAGCACGACGTCGGCCGGGCCGCCCAGCAGCTCTTGCAGCACGGCGGGGGCGTCGTCGTCGTAGAAATCCTTGGCCAGCACGGTGGCGCCGGCGATCGGCTCGACCGGCGTCAGGTCGATGCCGACCACGACGCCCCCAACCTTGCCCTGTCCTTGGCCCTTTCCCTGGCCCGGCTTCACGCGCTCGACGGCGACCTGGGTCCAGCCGCCGGGCGCGGCACCGAGGTCGACGACGCGGCCGCCGGGCTTCAGGAAGCGGAACTGGTCGTCGAGCTGGAGCAGCTTGAAGGCCGCGCGCGAGCGATAGCCGCGCTTCTTCGCCTCGGCGACGTAGGGGTCGTTGAGCTGGCGCTGCAGCCAGCGTTGCGAGGAGACCGTGCGGCCGCGCGCGGTTTTCACCCGCACGGTCGCGCGCCGGCCGGTGGGCTTGCTGGATTTAGTCGTCACGGCAGCGGAACGGATCTGCCTCGCGATCGGCCTGGCGCATGAGGTCCATTAGCACGCCCTCGCGCAGGCCGCGATCGGCCACGCGCACCATCGGCGCCTGCCACTGGCGACACACCGCCTCGAGGATGGCGCCGCCGGCCAGCGCCAGATCGGCGCGGTCGTTGCCGATGCAGGGCATGTCGGTGAGCTCGACCACCGACTTCTCGGAGAGCTGGTCGCAGATGCGCAGGATGGAATCGCGGCCGATGCGCGAACCGTCGACCAGGGTGCGATTGTATCGCTTGAGGCCGAGATGATGGGCGCTGACCGTGGTCACGGTGCCCGAGGCGCCGACCATCTGGACCTCGCCGCGGGCGATCGCCTTGCCGATCTCGTGCTTGGCGCAGAACGGGCGCAGGTCGGTGCGGATGCGCTCGACCATGTCGTCGTAGCAGGCGCGCGTGACCGGCTGCTCGCGCGGCTGGCCCTTCACGCACGACTCGGTGAGGGTAACGACGCCCCACGGCACGGAGGTCATGTCGAGGAGCTCGGTGGCGACGCCGCCCAGCCGATCGGCGCGATGGGAGACGCGGATCCAGCTCACTTCCGTCGAGCCGCCGCCGATGTCGACCAGCAGGCCGTAGGGGATCTCGGGGTCGAGCAGGTTCTCGCAGCTCGCGAGCGCCAGGCGCGCTTCCTCGGAGGGCGGGATGACCTCGAAGCACAGGCCGGTGCGTTCCTTCACCATGGCGAGGAAGTCGGAGCCGTTGCAGGCGCGGCGGCAGGCCTCGGTGGCGATGTGGCGGGCGCGGCTCACCTTGTGGCGCTCGATCTTGGACGCGCAGACGATGAGCGCATGCAACGTGCGCTCGATCGCTTCGCCGCACAGCAACCCGTTCAGCGCCACTCCCTCGCCCAGCCGGACCGGCCGGGAGTAGGCGTCGATGACTTCGTAGCCGTCGACCGACGCCCGCGCCACCAGGAGCCGGCAATTGTTGGTGCCGAGATCGATGGCGGCAAAAGTGTGCGCGAAACGACCGCTGTGCCAGCCTCCTCTGTTCCCCCCTGCGTGGGGCGTCGGTTCCCCGGCCATCTGGAGCTCTTTCCTTGGCGCGATGGTAACCCAGCCGGAAGGCCGGGGCGAGCCCTCCCGGACCCGGGCGGCGGCCTCCTGTGGGCCGGTCGCAGGCCCGCCAAGCGGTTCCTGGCCCGGTGCTTGGCATAACGTTTGACACCGGGGTGTCAAAAGTTACGTCACCATTTAGCGGCGGGGCCGTCTTTGTCGTCGAGAGCAAGGGGGATTGCCACGGCACGAGCCACATTCCTTGCTCATGAGCACACACATGGTCATGGGTTGTTCCGGACAAGCTCGCCGGGATGGTCGTAGTTCGGGACGCACGGTGCCGTCGCGGACCAGCCCTTGGGCACGCCTCCGCTATGGCGCGTTGCGGCCTGCGTTCCGCTCGGGTGGTCCCGAAAGCGGCCGAACCGAAGGCGGTGGCGGCGGCAGAGCGTGCCGGGCGCCCTAGACTAGCCTCAGCGTGCCGGCGCGCTTGCCAGGCATCTGCTGCCATGGAGGAGAGGAACCCGCGCAGTCACTAAAGACCCAGGGCAGCTGATGTAATGCAGGCATTGTGCCGATCCTTTCCAAAGTGAAGATCGGCATGGATAGGCCACAAAATTGCGCTTGGGAGTCAAGCATCAACTTCGCCGGAGCCTACGGAACCCGGCTCGCGCCTGCCCGCGGCCAAATCCGGCCAACGTGCCGGCTTGCCAAGCGGGCCTGTCGTCGCTAAATCCAGCCCGCCTGCCCGTCCCGGGCCCGCATGGGGGATAGTTTAACGGTAGAACAACCGGCTCTGACCCGGTTAGTCTAGGTTCGAATCCTGGTCCCCCAGCCACCCGTACGGAATGTTCTCCACGGGTGACCGCGACCAATTTCTCCCGGCTTTCCCGACAGTTGTCTGCTGACCGCGCCAGTCTTTGTGCTTTTGTTCGCGACCAATTGCGCCGGAATCAGGGCCTTTCTGGCGTTTTCTCTCTGGACCTCATTTTGGCACTTACGCAACAGGATGCAGAGGCGATCGATATCGCGGGGCGACGGCGCGCGTCGCGGAGAGTGTGCGCTATCGTCAGTTTGCGGCGCCCGTCAAAGAATCGGCATTGCCTATTAGAAGTCGATGTGAGCCATTGCGTCAGTTCACGCCAGCGCGGATGTTGTCGCGAATGAAGTGGAAGGCAGGATCGTTCAACGCGGCGAACGAATTCAGGTCGCTCGAGTAGATGCGAAACCACTCGTTGACGATGCTGGCCTGCTGCTCGTTGTTGAATCCGTTCCATGCCCGCGATTGCCACGACCGATCCCCTATCCGGTCCCCGGTGTAATAGTCGTAGTTGTGGCTAAGGCCGCAGATGACGTCGACGATCGAGTTGTGGCAAATCTGCCAGGCATGAGTCAGCTCGTGAATGAACACTTCCCCCTTCATCGGGTAGTTGCCGCCCTGATACGTCGTTGGATCGTCGAAGGCCTCGTCCCCCATGTTAAGCAGAATGGCGTTGCCGATCGTCGGCATCGTGAACTTGGTGCCTCCGCTCTTTGACAGGTTCGTTACGACGATGCGGTCGTAGTCGATCTGGCCGTCAAAGACCCGGTCGGCGAACACCCGCTCGGACGGATGCAGCGGCCGATGGCGAATATCGAGCAGCGACGCCGTGGCCACTCCGGCGATGACCGCCGGCACCAGGCCGAAGGGGCCGACGACAAGGAACACACCGCCCGCAGCGATAACGCCGGCGAGGATGTCCGGCGAGTTGATCTGCGCATCCATCCCGGCCAGTTCGTTGCCAATCAGCAACGTCCAGCCGTAGGGTCCAAGCACCAGATTGGCGGCAAGGCCTTTGGCCGCGAATTTCAGCAGGTCCACCGCGGCGCCCAGCACGCCGGAGATTTCCGCCTCGAGGTGGTATCCGATTGCCGGACCCCCACGCAAGGCGTGCCAGTGCTGGGTGATCCCGGCGTTGTACCCGGGCTGCGACCAATTTTGTTGCCGCGGCCCGGGCGTGTCGGTGCCATAGATCCTGCCAGTCTGCTGCGCGGCCACGACTGTGCCGTCGGCGCCCGCCGCCCAGGCCTGCACGCCGTAGTGATACGAAGGAAAGCCTGTTGCGCGCATGTGTCCAGAGAAAACGTAGTTGCCGTCGCTTTTGATATCCAACGCAACGTGGCCGTTGATTGGCGTGCTGTCGTTGGTGTGGATGTCGCTTTCGACGTGAACGCTCTCAACCTGGCGCAGCCGGTCCACGATGTTACGCAGCGTGACCGGCGTTGCAATGCCGAGGAGTGCCGCAAGATCGCGCGTTGACGGCGCCGTCTGCACCCAGGACTTGTTGATCTCTTCGCGGTAGTTGATCATGTCGCGGTCGCCATCGGCATCGGCGGCTCTACTGCAGCGCGATCAGGATCGGGATGAGGCCCCGTCCTTCGCGGAGCGGTCGCAGCGCCTTGCCGATCACCGTTCCGAATGCCTTCGACGGCTCGCTCGACTTCATGGCATGCCCACATACCGGTGATGTAGTTAAGAGGTCGCCGGCTTCGATGGCACAGGGCTCGGCGGTCGCCTTGCAGTAGACCTTGCCTAGCAGCGCAATCGGCGATCGATTGTCAGAGCACGGCCGTTTGTCGAGCGTGAGGCCGGGCTTGTAGTCGCCGGCTCCGGAGACGACGCCGACGACGCCCTTGTCATAGGCTCGGCTGCTCGGCACTAGCACGCCATCGGTGCCGATCACCATGACGGTTCCCGGCGTCGCCGCCTCGGCGTTCGCTACGTCGAAGTCCTCGGCGCAGTCGGCGTTTGCCAGGACGATATCTCCGCCCACGGCGAGCTCGCTGCCTACCCACACTTTGCCGTCGAAGAACCCGGCGTGGCCCCGCGTGCCCGCCTTTTTGGCGAAGAGGGCCGCTCCCGTGCCGGCTGGGTTCAAGTTATATGCGGCGATCGCGGCGGTCTGTCGTGAATGCGTTTCGGCATGAACGGCTTCGTAGTCCGTGCTTTGGGCCGCGAGCCCCATCCCTCCGGCGCTCACCGCCTTCACGCCGATGCCAGCACCGCGATGCTCGCCGCACACACCGATCCCCGCGGCATCGTCGAACCGCTCGACGTCGCGCAGCCCATCGGCGACGGCCGACGAGAGCCCGCCCCCAGTCGCTGTGGCGACGGGATGAGGTCGCTCGGGCGCGTGTCGATCTCGGACGTCGGCGGCGAGCGCCTGCACCGACGCGGTTTGCGGCGGCGGCTCGTTGGCGGATCGTTCCGGCTTCGTCTCGGTCATTGAGTCCGCCCACTGCTTGGCGGCGGCGCCGACCCGAAACACGGCCGTCGCTTCCGCGCCGATCCTGTCGATGGACCCGCTGCGACCGGCAATGCCCCGGACGCCGGTGCCGGTCAACGAGAGGCCAAACACCCCTTCGCTGTGCGTGGTCCATCCTTCGACGCCGCGCCCTTCGACCGAGCTGCCTCTCACCCCCGCAGAGTTCCTGCTGTCACCGGACACTCCGTACGTCGACTCCGACCAGCCTTCGACGCCGCGCCCAGATTTCGACGCGCCGCGCACGCCCGAGCCGCTTTCGCTCTGCCCACTTATGCCGTGGCCGGTGCTGCTGCTACCCGACACGCCGATGCCGCTGTCCGTGCTGCCGACGATTGCATCGCCGGTTCCCGACAATCCCTCGACCGCGTGGCCCGGCTTCGAAAGCCCGCGTACGCCGGCGCCTTGATCGCTCTGGCCCACGACGCCAGGACCTTTCTTGCTGAATCCCGACACACCTTCGCCTTCGCCGCTCACGCCTAGCACGCCCGCACCTTTTTCTTTGCTTTCGCCCGCGACTCCGTGATGGTGCGCACTGGTGCCGACGATAGCAATCTCATTGGCTCCCGTAACGTCGTTCTTAAATGTCGGCATGAAAGCTCCTGCAAGAAGCGCGGGCAGGGGACGGCTGCACCGGCGGCGGTCGGGCAACTCTATTCGCGTCAATCGGCACCGGCAACCTGGAGGAACAAACGCCGCCACATTGGTGACGGGTAGGGTGCGGGGAACATTGAGCCAGTACGTGTAGTCGCCGTGGTTGACGCTGCCCTGATTGATCGTCGAACTAATATAGACAGTCTGTTCGAAGCTTGGATCCGAGCGAGTCACCGTGAATGTGACAAGATTACCTTCGCAAGCGTGATGCGGTTGATGGCATCGGCCGTGATCGTGGCGCCGCCCGTGGCATCCGGAGGTCGAGCGTGGCGACCGTGTCGGCGGCGATCGTGCTCATGAAGCGTTGTCCGCCGAGCGCATCGTCGCGGAAACGCACATGTGGGTCATGAAGCCGCCGACAATCAGGTTCTTGCGGCCGCTCGCCGCCAGATGCTTAGCGAGGTCGGTGCCCGCGAAGGCATTGGGCAGGCCCTAGTCGACGATCGTCTCGCCGGCACGCGGCGTCAGCGACTTCACGATCTCGTAGCCGCTCGATGACGGATTGAAGGCCTTGCCACCCGACTTGTGCCGCACGTGCACGACCGGCGCGCCGGCCGCGCGCGCCTTCTCGAGCAGCAGGGCGAGAGCGTCGATCGCGGGCTGCACGCCGGGCAGCGGCAAGGGGCCGTCGGTATATTCCCTCTGGGCATCGATGATCAGCAGAACGCCGTCGGCCATGGTTGCCGGCGTCGGCGTTGCTCCCGCCATCTGAAGCATGGTCATCGCCATTTTCGTTCCTCTCTGTTGCCTGAATACCCGCACGAACGATCCGAACTGACGGTGATGCTGTGGCGCGTCTGCTTGCTCGAATGGATCGGCAGTTGGTAGTTGCGTGAGGCGGGACATGTCGCGCATCATTGCCGCCTCCGTCAATTCAGCGTCGACCGGTCCGGCGACCCTGGCGGCCGTGCATGCAAAGCACGTTGCTTAACGGAATCGATTGTCCAAGAAATTGGCGGATGGCTTCTAGCCAGTGCCGAACGTCATTTTGGGCCGAACGTCATTTTGGCACTTACGCAAATGGATGCAGACGCGATCGACATCGCGAGTCGAAAGTGTACTCAACAGCCATGCCAAAGTAGTAGAACAGGTTGTCGATCTGACAAAGGTCGTTGTCATCAACGCCTCCCTTTTCGAATTGCATCAAAAGCAGCCACGACACGAAGTCGTTGGGCAGATGGGTGAGTACGCTGTCCTGGTCGGCGGCCCTAACTTGCTGCTCTATCGCGGGGTTCGCCCGGGTGCCGCGGTCGTCCGATCCCCCATCCCACTCTCCTGACGTTGGCCGTCGCGCTGGGTTGGGTGGCTACGTTGCCGTCGATTGGCTTAGATATTCCGAAAGTGCCGGACGGGGTGCGATAAAAGACTCGACCCTTCGCATCAATCTTGCCTTCCGGCACACCCAGGCTTGCATAAATATTTCGATCTTGCCGCAGTACGGGTTGCTCAGGCATGTTTGCGGCGTGTGGGAAGGAAGGCCGCTGGCTAGCCGGTGGCGAGCTTGCAGCCTCCGATATTGGGTGTGGGACGGTACGGCGAGTCCGTACCGCTCCTACGCACTAACCAAGCGCACGCAGCGATGACGCCTATGGCCGGCCTTCGATCCTGTCAGCTTCGGCTTCGAGAGCGGCTGCATCTGACAGGAACTGCTGCCGGTCGCGATCCAAGGAAAGCACTGCAGCCACTCGCCGGAGGTAGGCCGCGCGTTCGCGCTTGTCGCTCACATGCCGCAAAGACCAAGTTTTTTCAGTCATGCTTGCACCGGAACGGTGGCTCTAAATCCCACCGATCCGCTTGCGAGGTGCGAGGCCGGACGATCCAACAACCTTATTGCTATGTCAGCGCGAGAGCATTCCCGCGCCAAGTCGCTTAGCATCATCAAAAGTTGCTGCACTGAATACGTAACACGGAGAGTCGGTTTCATCGTTGTGCTTTACGAGCAAGTTGAATGCGAGTGCGCACAATGTCCGCCCAGAGTCGCACCTCGCCAATCAGTTGCCTCGCTGAGCGCAGTCCAAAAGAAAACGGAGGCGGCAGGGGTGCCTCGTCATATGAAAAGCCGGCCAGCACTTCGGATAGAAAAAGCGCCGTTAACTCAGAGACACTGGCTCACCACCCGACTGTCCACGGACGCCTTCAAAAACGACGGCATTCTCGGACCACGGCCCCCTCCGGTAGATGTGCACCTTGCAAGGAAATGGGTTCGGCGTGGCAATGCCGCAGTTCCGCATAATAATGCGGTCTGGCACCTGCCTACCTTTCCGCGCAGCCACCTCCTGCTCGGTCATCCCGCGTTGCAAGGGGCGATCCACATAGAGGCCGCCATCACACGCGGTTAGGCTAAGGCAAAGCACCGCGAGCATTTTTTCATTGCTCCCTCTAGTTCGGATCAAGCGCAACGCGCTTCGCGGGCGGCGGCTCTCGCTGGGCAGTGGCAAGCCAGTGTCAAACCGCACGCCAGATAATTCGCCATGGAGTGGTTCGATATGCTCCACTCACTGCGTGGGAACGACATCTCGGCCGCCCAGGTGGGATCAAGCCGTAGCTCACGCGCCTGATGGATGAGGCGCCGGTCGGTGCCGGCTGGCTGCACGAGATCAAGTACGACGGCTACCGCATGCCTGCGCGCATTGATGGCCGAGACATCAAGTTGCTAACTCGGACAGGGCTTGACTGTTCGCACCGTTACCGCCGCACGATCGAGGCGTTGCAGTCCTTGAACGTGAAGTCGGCCTACCTCGACGGCGAGCTGTGCGCACTCTACCCTAACGGAGTGCCGTCATTCAGCCGTCTGCAGGCCGCGATGGATGACGGTTGGACAGGTGAACTCGTCTTCTTCGCCTTCGATCTCCTGTTCCTGAATGGTCAAAGCACTGCGCAATTGCCGCTGGTCGAGCGTAAGGCGCGCCTACAAGGCCTGTTCAGGAGAGACATTCCCGGCCTGCGCTACAGCGAACACGTCGCGCGCGACGGTCCCCAGTTCCGCGCGCAGGCTTGCAAGCTCAGCCTCGAGGGTGCCATCTCAAAGCGAGCCGATCGACCATACGCACCAGGCGACCGCGGGATCTGGGTCAAATCCAAGTGCCTTAATCGCGAGGAGTTCGTCGTCGTTGGCTGGACTGATCCGACAGGAAGCCGATCACACATTGGCGCCCTGCTCCTTGGCTACCACACGGAGGACGGTCGCCTGCACTACGCCGGCCGTGCCGGGACGGGAATCACCGGCAAGGAGCTATTTGGCCTACGCTCGAGCTGGCAGCGAGAGTGCGCGCAAGGTCGCTCGCGAGGCGTGAGTACGTTGGCCGGCTCGCCGCCGAGGCGTTTCGCACCCCTCGTGGCCACGTCGAATGGAAGCCCGCTCAGGTGTCTCGGCTCTTCGGCTTACATTCAAAGCGGGTCACCACATTTGAAATTGTACGCACCAGCCGAGGGCGGGCTGTTCACCTCTAAAGATGGAGCTGCCGAGCGACCAACTCGGGACGTAAACCAGTCACCATGCGTCGAACTACAAGACCAAGACCGAGTGCTTGAATGCAGCGCAAGCGGCGAACGACGCCTGCAAGACCTGAAGTAGATCGAGCAATACCGCTGGGCGCGCCCCGGTGGGTCGCGTCCAGCTCCCAGTGCCTTACCGTGGCAGGTCGCGCGGCGTATCATTTCGCCGTCAACGCGGGCACACCATTCCCGTTGCTGTTATCGAATGGACGCCATGCCGGCCCGGCGCTGCCGGACCATGGCGGCTTCGAGCCGGGTCGATCTCCCAGAGGCATGAATTGCATCACAGGGTCGCCGATAGTTTTGAACGGAAGCTCGCGAAGCATGCCTGCGATGTAGAGCGCGGGCACTCTGGAATCATCGGCCTCACTGACAGCATCAGATGTGTCATGGGGCGCGCAGCCGCGCAGCAGTGCATGCACCGAAGCGGGCGAGTGCCCGCCTCTCAGCTTGCTGGGCATGGGGTCGCGACAACACACACGGAGCCATTGCCATTTTAGTATCAATTGTACGGAGCAGTCCGTGCACAACGACATGCCTTACGGGCGGCGGAAGTTTGGGAGTGTGCTGGTGTCCTTAACTCGCTGCAATCGCGACCAATTTCGACTATTTATTTTTTCGCGCGGTGCATTCGCGCAGATCTTCACGATTGAATCTGGATATTCTGCTGAGTTTTTGGTTTTGAGATATGCATCCGCGCAGTTGTTGTAGCTGACAGCCTCCATTAGGTTTGTAGTCATTAAACCACGTTCAATTTCATTGTTACTTAAGTTTCAAGGCATTGATCAGAAGCGAGCGCTCAGTGGAGCGCCACAACCCCAAAATCTCTCAAATCCCGCCGGCGGCTCCCCAAGCCGCTCATCGAAGCCCCTTCCCCAAAACCCCAAGGTTTCGATCTAAACTCAGGCGGGCTTACAGAAGGCCGGTCGTCCCCAGCGACCGGCCTTTCCTGTTCCTGCTGAATGGAGGCCGGCCGAAACATCCATTACACGAAAGTACCGGCATGTAGTTGCCGTTCTTGCTATCGAATTGTCAGCCTTCCGGTTGGTTACACGGAGATTGGAGCGGGCGATGCTTGGGGCGCCCGCTTCTTCTTTGCTAGGTGCAAGTTGGGCGCTACTGCCCGGTTTCCGCCCGCTGCTGCGCCCGCCACTTCCAGGCCGGTACGCAGTCATGCCCATGCACGCCTCGATTATCGATGCAGGCCTCTTCCTGCTGCTGGTCGACATAGTCGACGCTAGACCCGGTGAACGCCAAGGCGCATCGTAACGCTGCTTGGATACTGAGCCGGGCACCTTGGCTTTTGAAATCATGCTCCCTCATGATGATGCTGACTCCATATTCCTTTACGAACTCTACGAAAGGCCTGAAGCTTTCGATAAGCATTGGAACGGACCGTCAATTCAACAAACAAGGAAAGACACTGGCGGCTTGTCACTTAGCTTGACCGGTATTCGTTGTGGCTTGGTTGAGTAGCTGCGTTCCCCTTTGCCATCGCTGAAGAGTTACATCGCGGATCCAGTTCGACAAGAGATGCGCGCTACGCCAACCGTTCAGCCCTCGTGCCACTCGCACGAGTCTTGCGGTTGTGCTTTAACCTGGGGGCCACGCGTGGTTGCTCCGCGAGCTGGAGGATATAGCGCGGGGTAGCGAGCGTCTGCCGCAGGTGCTAGTGGCTGAAGCGCACGCCAGCATCGGGAGAGCCCGAAGGATGCTGCAGTCGTGGCCGGGTGCCAGGACCACGGCAAAACGGACGGGATGGAAGAGGCTGCCCAGCCCAACATCGATCCTGTCCTGCTTGAACGAATGTACAGGGACCTTGGCTTGCACCCTTAAGGCCGCGATGCCTGGAGGTGGTAGCCGCCTCCGCCTCCAGGGGCTTGCTTAAGGCGCACGAACGTTGCCGCCTTCCTTAGTGGGCCAGTGGGCTGGGCTGATGCTCAAGCTCGACCGGCCGGCATTGATGACCAAGTTCGTCATGGCCCTCCATGAGGCGAGCATACGCAATCCCACATCGTGGCGGCGCATCAGTGCGATAAGTGCGCGTACAGGCATCAAAAGGCGCGGAACTGGATCAGGCTGTCGCCGACGCAGTCGCCGCCGGCTTGCTGGAGCACCGGGCCGATAATCCCAGCCTCGTGAGCCTGACGTACAAGGGCTGGCTGCTTGCCAGGCTCTAACAGCGCGAAGCGTGGCGGACGTTAGTGCCCGACGCCGAAGCCAACCTCTACAAGTGCCTGGTGTGCGGTGCTAGACCTGCATGCGATTAGGCCGCGCGAATTGAACGTGCCGCATTAACGCGATGACTGCGAGCTATCATAGGGGCAAGGTCATTGAGTTCGATAAACTCGTCCGCTTGGCGCCGCAGTTCGTCAGCTACCATTGGCGGCGAGGACTTGATAGTGCTGACAACCGAGACACGCAGGCCGCGGCGCTGCACGGCCTCGACCAGCCGGCGGAAGTCGCCGTCGCCGGAGAACAGGATCACGTGGTCCAGGTGCTCAGCCATCTCCAGCACGTCGATGGCGAGCTCGATGTCCATGTTGCCCTTGATCTTGCGCCTACCCATGGGGTCGGTGAACTCCTTGGCTGGCTTGGCGATCACCGTGTAGCCGTTGTAATCCAACCAATCGATCAGCGGCCGGATGGCCAAATGTTCCTGATCCTCGATCAGTGCAGTGTAATAGTAAGCGCGAACCAAGCGTCCCTTCTCACGGAACAGGCTCAAAAGGCGTTGATAGTCGATGTCGAAGCCCAAAGCGCGAGCGGCTGAATGATTATTGACGCCATCGATGAAGAGCGCGACGCGCTCATTCTCTGAAAAATCGCCCTTCACGGGAAATATCCTTCTCAAAAAAACAAAGGTCAAAGAAAGCGAAGGTCATACAATCAGACGAACATGAACTCGTGCGGGCCGAGCGAGTGTGACGAGCCTGTGGCCTTACATTTGTTACAGTCGCTTGCGGATAAGCATCTCGAGAAAGGGTTAATGCATTCAATACTCCTGACCCTTTGCAGATCTGACAGGCCTGTAGAGGGCCTTAATCAATTGGGTAATAGCGGCCCGCGCCGTTGCAAAATCCGCATTTGCGCCTGGGCGGTTGGTATTTGCTCACCGCCTTTTTGTGCGTCTGCGTTGCAGGCCCGCTCACTGAACCGGCAGCATCTGAACTAAGGTGTACCTGAAGGTTCACTCAATCGACTTCAACCAGATAGCTGCCGCAGTCGGCAGCATCGCACCGCAGAGTCCTCACGGCTTTACCGGGAATCCCCAGCATCGGATGCGGGCGTTCATCGACGAGCTCCAGTTTGCCCAAGCCACAATTCCCGCATAGCCCGAAATCGGGACGCTTCTCGTGAACAGTCGCATCCGTGTGCAGCATTCTGGCCGGCCCCCATCCCTGTCGCTTGAAGCTGCTGGTGCAACGGGGTGGTCACAGCCAGAACTTCCCAAGCGCTCGAGAAGCGTAACGTTGTTGAACGACACAGCACTGGCGCACTTGGGGTAACCGATAGGTGAGTCCAGAGACAGACGTGAAGCATTGGCGCACGGGGCGGGACCAAAGCCGGACCATGGGCTATGGGGGCCGTCCGACCGACCTTGGTCCCTACGCTGAGTGCGGCTGGCCGAAATCGGCATGAGGGTGACTTAACCGACGCCAAGTCGCGTCGCTGCATCCGCATTCACCGAGCAGCGTTGAACGCCGGCAAATGCACCGCCGTGACGGAGGCCTCTTCGCGCTCGCGGCGGCCATAGTCGGGCGAGCCAATGCCGCCGACTTTGCCCAGCTGCCGGAGATCATCTCCAAGGAGCCGCTCGGCCCCTATCTGCGCCGCGGCGGCGATAACCTTCGCGGGGCCTGAGGCCAGGAATGTTCCTGTCCAGCGCCATTTGATGTAGGTGCAAGCTGCGGACGGCAATACCGGGTGCTGCGTCGAATGCCTCGGTTTTGAAATGGAAGTGCTCGGCGGAACGAGGCACGCTGGCGGTTAAATGCTCGCGCCGATGGAACAGGAAGACACATGGCGCGAGCAATCGAGAGCTGGTTCATTTGCGACGGCCGATATCGCATCCATTCGGTGAAACCGGCCGGACGTCACCCAGAGCGGATCATCGAAATCGAGGACGTCGACAGGCGCGAGCGCATTCATGGGTCTGGCCCGGATCTAGAACGACTGGCATTCTCGTTGGTGCGCGCGAAAGTCCCGACCAACTGCAAGATCACACAGATTCGGAATGATTGAAGATGGGTATGGGAACGGTGCAGCCCCAACCCGCACCGCCCCACCCACAAGAAATACGAATCATCTAGTAGGGCCCAGCCGGACCTCACTTCCCATGGCGCACGCATAATCGACAACGTGAGTCGTAGATGTCGGTTTGTCACACATTCGATGATCAGGGCGGGGGTACTCGGCCAATCCGTTCGGATTCTCGGTGACTGCGCCGTTTCGTGGCACCTGTCTGTAGGCAGCACCGGCTTTGGTCCCGCCTGTTGAGCAACACGCTTCCTTCAATCGAAGCCGCACCCCTCAAGCAGGCGCCGATGCAGCCGGCGCTCTTTCCAAACTCAAAGATGACGAGCTGCTGAAGTATGGGGCCGTCGGGCAGTGCCCTTGCGGGGTAGGCTGTGTGGGAAGGCAAATCGAGATTACTTCTCGCTGCCCAACGGCGTTGCGCGGGCTTCTAACAGCAAACTCGGCACATGAAACCGATTCTGCTGTGGCCAATGCGTGACTGTGGTCTGCGACACAAATTGCCAGCTACCCAACAAAGTGCAGTAGCGTGCACTGCAGCTTATCATGTGAGGCCACCCAACCGATGAGGGACCAGAAATGGCTTAACATGTGGCGTTGCCGCAATCGCATTGCGACCGCGCGCAGAGCATGGTCTCAGCATATTGGCGATCTCACAAAACCTGCGACAACTCGTCCCAAAAGCTTGCTTCGTTGTCACTTCAAAAAGTTCCCTAATTGAATATTGGTGTCTCGTGTGTGGGAAGCGCTGGGATGTGAGCGGTAGGGGTACTGCTCCAGCAAAGCCAGCGCTGTATGTGGGAGTCGTTGATGAGTGACGACGTTGGAGCACGCCTGAATGGCGGGCTGGCGGATCGTGCCTCTGCACGATTGGTTTCCTTCAATCAGGACAATGAGGTGCTGCTCGGCAGCGACCAGGCGGGCCGGTTCAGGCCACCCGACCGGCCGCGCTTGACCTGAGGTTCGCGCGGCAGCGCCGCGTGGTCTCAACAGCGCCATCAGCATCGACCGTCAGCCCGGCAATAGTGGCGTCCGGGATCGGGGATGCTCGTCTCGACGATGCAATCCATCAGCCGGGTGTTACATGACTAGCTTGCTAAAGCGATCGGGGCCGCAGTTCTTTGGCCCTCTGCTTCAGAAACTCAGAAGTTTGGGCGTGGACAGCGACACGGAACTGGATGCCGTTCTGAACCGCATCAAGGTGCGAGCGGGCACCCGTCGAGGCGAAGATATTGTAGCGCCCGGCAGGTCGCCCGGACATGCAACGGTGCTGATGGACGGCGTCGCCTGCCTGTATGGGCGGCTGCACGACGGCAACCGGCAGATATATGCATTTCAGTATTCTGGTGACTTCTGTGATCTTCACCAGCATGTGCTGCCGGAAACGAACAATGAGGTCGCCGTCGCGGCGATCACGGACTGCTCGATCGGCATCATTGAGCACAAGGACCTCGAGCAGCTGATCGCGCAATATCCATCATTGGGCCTGGCGTTGTGGCGCGCCAGCATGCTCGAGGCGAGCATATTCCGCAAAAGGTTGCTCAACGTTGGCCGACAGCCGGCGCTTCAGCGCGTCGCCCATCTCCTGTGCGAGCAGCTGGCTCGGCGCGAAGCGGTCGGCCTCAACAGCGCAACCATTCCGCTTACCCAGATGGACCTGGCAGATGCGGCGGGACTTTCGATCGTCCACATCAATCGCACCTTCCAGGAGCTGCGCAGGCTGAATATCCTGTCGAAAGAGGGCCGCGCCATCAAAGTGGTCGACAGAGAACGGCTCGCCGGGTTGGCCAGTTTCGACGGCAACTATCTCAATATGCCGCAGCTGCTGTCACACTGGCAGGTCAAGATAGAGAGCGCCCCAACGCCAGCCGAACATCGTCGGCCATGTCATCCGCCCACTTCTGCAACTAGGTTGTGCTCAAAGCCCGTACTCCAAGAGGCGATCGGATCATGCAGGCAACACAGATAACCCTTAGCTAACGTGGCGCCAAGCCGCCGGCACTATCACTGTCCTAGCGGGGGGCGGTTGCGTCGCGTACGGCTGCGGCTCTTGTCATCGCCGTCGTTGGTCAATCATACGAAGGTCGATCTCATCGCGGTCATTAGCGTCATGACGACAACTCTCTTTTCGTGATCGCCTTCCATCAACATTCAGACCGCGCGAGCGCATGAAGAGAGTTGTTGGCTTCAATGGAAATGGGGTGCAGTGCGTTCTTATCACGGCACCGACCAGGACGGCTTCGTCGAACGAGAGCATTTCCAGAACTGGGCAGACTTCCTTGAGGACCTTCAAGCGGAGGTCGAATGCCCCCCTCCCCCTGCGTTAAGTAAGTCAACTCGACGCCCCGCCGACGCCTGAGTTTTTGAGCAACAGGAAGGAAGCCGCCGCAGAGGCCGGCCACATACCCCCTTGCACACGGTGGCGGGGCCTGAAGGACATGGTGACGACCGGGCGGCATCTGCATCTCGCGCGACATGTGCGCAACATGGGCCGCTTCGCCTTCGAGGATCTGGGCGATCCGATCGTCGAGAACATCGATCAGCCGATCCGCGCCTTTCTGGTGCGCTTGGCGGGCGCACCCTCAGCCGACAAGAGCGACATCTCGCGCAGCCTCGCCACAAACGAAACGGCATTGCCGCACCAACGCCATCTCCCGCCCCTTCCGCCGAGGAGTCGCCAGAACTCGAGCTCGCATTTTGGGAGTCTATCAAGGACAGGCCGGATGCCTCGGAGTTTGCGGCTTACCTTGAGAACTATCCCGACGGCACCTTGCCGCTCTGGCCGAAACCTGCCGCGGCGCGCTTCTTGAGGAGGCGGAGCTGGCAGGCGAGGATCCCGAATCTGACACCGTGGAGCGAGCTTATTGGGACACGATCAAGGATAGCGGCAATACCGACATGTTCGCGCCTACGTCGAGCGATATACCGACGGCGCGTTCGCGCCGCTTGCCAAGGTTTCGAGCGGAAGAGCTCGGATTCGCGACCTGAGAGAACAGCGTGACGTTGTTCAGGCGCCAGGCTTGCCAGCAAGTTTTACAAGAACACGTCGTGCGAGAAATGTCGGCATCTGAGTTAGTTGCCGCTCGCTGCGGCGCTGCCCGCGGTCGAGACGGGCGGTAATGCCTGAAAGGCGATCGATTGATGCAAAAAGTCGCCGAATCAACGAATCAACGTCGAGAATCTTCTTGCTCTCCGACCGCGAATTGTGGCTATTTGTCCACAGAGGCCACAGTATGATCACGGAGCTTTTAAATGATCAATCGTTTAAAACAATATCGGCTTAGAATTTGAAATTTTATTTCATATCAGGGCATTTATGAATATTTTAATTCAAGGAGCTACGTTTGTTCTTTTTTGCGACCTTCCTGCTAAAAGGACCAACAGATGAGCGGTCGAATTATTCAGTTCTGCGACTTTCGCCGCTCCAATCCTCGACCGCATGGTTCTGCCCAAAGCCACGTGCATGATGCTCTGCAGCACTTTGCATGCGCCGCTGCCGGTCCATCGAGAAGGCCAACCCTGCGACTTCAGATAGCTCGAATCAATCGACTATTGGACGAACTGGAAACTCTTTCTCTTGCCCCGCGGGAGCGTCACGAACTAGGCGTCGTTGACCGATCACGCACCGCCATACAAAGGGCGCGAGCACTTTATCTTCACCGACCAGAACCTGGGCCAAGCATCCTAGGTTCAAGCAATGGCGAGGGCGATCCTCAGCCCGACGTTGACGGCGACATGCTGGAGCGCATGTATCAGGCCCTGAACGTGGACGCTTGATGTTCACCCTCGATACGCTGGAAACCTGCGTCCAAAGGAATGTCACTCGGTTCACAATCGAGGGCTTCCTTGTAGACCTTGGGGAACAACTTGGTCCGCCCGACCGATGGCAAATTGCTGCGGCGAACAATGCGATCGCTGCGTTCCAACGCGGCGAGTTTGACCACGCCCTACGGTGCATCATCCTGGGGGAAAGACCGCCGCATCAACGGCCGCCCTCGGCACCCTTCACAATCGAAGCAGGGAAGCTATCGCTCCGCAGCTTGTGGGGTCGTCTGATCTATCCCTCTTGCGAGTTTTCGGACAGCGATGGTCCGGTCAGTTTCACATCGCCCGGAACGGGAACTCACGTCCACACGAAGTAGCCTACTTTGCCTTCCCGAGACGTGGCGCAATCGACCGCTGCACGACATTGGGATCATAAGGTGTCTGGGACCATGCGACGCAGCGCTTCATCCTTTGAGGAATACTGGTTGATGTCAAAAGCCTGGGAGCGCCGAGGGATATCGCTTGGCACTGCCCGTGCGCTCGTAAATGCAGGCTTCCTTACGGTCGATGACCTCCACACGGCGGATAACCTGGAACTTGCGACTATTCCGAGGGTTGGCCCCAAAAGCCTAGCGTTACTCTACAGACTGATGGGCCGCGAAATGTCTGACGCGCCGGGAATGAGTGGAAAGCGCTAGCTGCCGAACCGTGCTCGAACCTTTCTCCCACGCAGCTCAGGCATAGTACGGGAGTCCTCAAATAAACATTTAGGTCGAAGCCGTGGTGCCCAGTATGTGCCTAGCATTATCGGCAGGAGCGGCACCCCGCATTGGCGGCGGTCTGCAGGCCGGCCAACACCTTGGCAGCACGCCACCCGCAACAGTGATCGCGGCCTGCTCGGCGACCTCTGTGCTGATGATAAGCGATGTGAAGTCGTTCAGGACCTACAGTCGCGCGCCCAGCCGCAGCATTACCACGTTCTGGTCGTAGTCGTTATTGAACTGGTTCGACCAGCGATGGATATACTGGTACGATGGGCCGGCGTAGAAGTTCGGCGTGAACAAGTAGTTCGCTCCGATTCTTAGTGTCAGGTACTGGTCGTACTGATTGCTCGCACCGCCACTGGCCGCCGCGTAGTCCGCCACGGCATAGTCGGCATGTGCGTCCAGGCGGATATTCGGACGCACGTTATAATTCACGTCTATGCCACCCGCGGTGTTGATGTAGGCAGCCGAGTTCGTGAACGCCGAGTCGTCGACGGTCCGGCGAATGAAGGGTTTCACCCAGAGATCCTTCTGCGGATTCCAATATCCGGTTAGGCCAAACATCGGCGTGCTGATGGTGGAAAACTGAGCCGAGACGAAGGTCTGCTGCAGGTAACCGGCGAAGGCTTCGAGCGCCGTGATTCCTCCAAAATCGATAATAATGCCACCGACGATGTCAAAGCCGTTCGAAGAACGGTCGAGACCGAAGGAGTCGAGCTGAAGGTACCGTCGCTGATTGAGGCTGCCGCGCGCCCAGACTTCGTAGCCGGGCGAGAACTCGTATCCGAGCCGCAACGCTTCGCGCCATTCATTGCGATTTCGGTCGGTGTTGGGAATCACGCCCTGTGCAGGACCGAGGCCGTTGTTGAAGTAGTTGAAGTTGTCATATCGCCCGTCCAGTCTGGCGCTGAAGCGGTTGAACTTCTGAAAGTAGCCGACGTTGCCCAATGTCTGATTGTAGACGGTGACCGGGAGACCAACCGCATTCACCGTATTCGGTGTGCCGTGCTCCTCGTGGCGGCGATTCCACGAGCCGCCGCCATAGATGTTCCAGTCGCGCTGGATATCGAGACGCCCGTCCGCTCCGATCGATGCGTCCTGATAGTTGTTCAGCGCTCCGTCGACGCTGTAGATGCCAAACCCGCCCTTGGCGTATGCGTTCAGCATGTGATTTTGCCAGGCCGACCGCAATTCCAACGTCGGATTGATCAGTTGAAGGAATGTCGCCGTTTTCCCCGTGGCATTGGACGTGGCGTAGAGGTTGTCATTGAACACCTCGTCCGCTTCAACACCAGCAAACAACTTGAAGCTTCCAAGGGCGATGCCTTTCGCAGCATAGTCCTCCGATTCGCGGACGACCGGAGATCCCGGCTCGGGTCGCTCCTGTCTCTGTTGCGGTTGACCGACCGCGCCCGGCACCTGCGCAGCAATGTCCCGGAATGGTAGCGCAGCACCAAGAGACAGGGCGGCAATCCAAAAGAGCTCGCTAGCACGCCCCGATCGCATTGGTCCCCCATCCATTGGTTCCGTTGCACGACAACATTGTACCTGATTGCCGAGTGAACACCATATATATGCTACATATATGCTACGTGGCCGCGGGCGGTGTGGCCAAAACGTGAAAAGCCAAGTGAAATCGAAACGCGTACAACTCATATATTAGCGTTCTACCTGCAATAATATGGGTGGCAGGCATGAGCTCATTTGCGCCGCAGCGGCGTGTCTCCGTGGTTGGCTTGGGATATGTCGGCTTGCCTGTCGCGGTCACGTTCGGACGCACCGACCAGCCTGTCGTCGCTTTCGACATCGACAAACGGCGCATTGCCGAACTGACGGACGGCCATGACCGCACCGGAGAGGTCGCGGCCCCCGACCTGTTCGCCCAGGGGCTGCGCTTCACGGCCGAGCCTCAGGACCTGCAGGCCGCAGACTTCCACATCGTCACCGTCCCCACGCCGATCGACGCCAGCAACACACCCGACCTAGAGCCGCTGCGGCGCGCGTCGACCACGCTCGGCAAGGTCCTCAAGAAGGGCGATATCGTGGTCTACGAATCGACCGTCTATCCGGGCGTCACCGAAGACGTCTGCATTCCCGTCCTCGAACGAGCGTCCGGCCTCAAATGGAAGACCGACTTCAACGTCGGCTACTCGCCCGAGCGCATCAATCCCGGCGACAAGGAACGCCGCTTCGACAACATCCTGAAGATCGTCTCGGGCGACACGGCTGAAACGCTCGACATCGTCGATGCGCTCTACAAGAGCGTCGTCAAGGCGGGCACCCACCGCGCGCCCTCGATCCGTGTCGCCGAGTTCGCCAAGGTGTTGGAGAACACCCAGCGCGACATCAACATCGCCCTGATCAATGAGATAGCCTTGATCTCCGACCGCCTGGGCATCGACACGCGCGATGTCCTCGAGGCCGCCGGCACCAAGTGGAATTTCCTGCCCTTCAAGCCCGGCCTGGTGGGCGGCCACTGCATCGGCGTCGATCCGTTCTACATCGCGCACAAGGCAGAGGAAGTGGGTTACCACCCACACGTCATCCATTCGGGACGGCGCGTCAATGACAGCATGGGCGTCTACGTCGCCAACCGCGTGGCCCGCTCGATCATGCGGCGATCCCATGATGGGCGGCCGCGGGTAACGGTGCTCGGAGTCACCTTCAAGGAGAACGTGCCCGACATCCGCAACACGCGTGTCGTAGATATCGTGCGTGAGCTGCAGGATTTCGGTATCGTCGTTCAGCTACACGATCCGGAAGCCGACAGTGATCTCCTGCGGGAGCACTACGCGCTCGAGCTGACGCCGCTCGAGAAGCTGCAGCCGGCCGACGCCGTCGTGCTGGCCGTGGCGCACACCTGCTACCGTGAGGGCGGCTGGGATGTCATCAAGCCCTTGCTACGGGCCGCCGCCTTCGTCGCTGATGTTCCCGCGCTGCTCGACCGCAAGTTGACGCCGAAGGGCGTAACGCTCTGGCGCCTGTGAGAAACCACCCGGTGCCCACCCGCATCAATTTCGGCTGCGGCCAGAGCCCGACCGCCGGCTGGATCAACTACGACAACTCCCCCGCCATCCTGCTCGCCCGCTGGCCCTGGCTGACGGCCCTGCTGCATCGGCTGCGCCTGATCAACCAGGCCAATCTCGACTTCATCGCCTTCTGCCGCGGCCATGCGATCGGCTATGCCGATGCCTGCCGGCCGCTGCCGCACGCCACCGGCTCGGTCGACGTCGTCTATACGTCGCACATGCTGGAGCATCTGTTCCGCGAGGATGCCGAGACCTTCCTCCGCGAGTGCCATCGCGTGCTGCGGCCGAGCGGCGTGCTGCGCTTGGCCGTGCCCGACCTCGCCCTCGACGTGACGGAATATCTCAAGCACGGCGACGCCGACCTGTTCCTGGCCGGGCTCGAATTCGACCTTGCCAAACCGCACGGCCTCGCCGGGCGGCTGCGCCGGGCCCTCGTCGGTACGCGCGGCCATCGCTACTTGTACGACCGCCGTTCGCTTGCCGCGCTCGTGACGGAATGCGGCTTCGTCGACGTCGACGTCGTCTTGCCCGGCACGACCCGTATCAAGGACTACGGCAAGCTCAATCTGTGGGAGCGCTCCAGCCAGGGCTGGTATATCGAGGCGGCCCGGCCGTAGGGCTGGCCGCGCCGACAGACCTGCCCTTCGCGCACCGCCCTACATCGGCGGCGTCAGCCCATCCTTGCCCACCAGGAGCCGCACCGCCGTCAGCTCGCCGTCGGCGCCCTTGGTCGCCCCGAAGAACACCTTGGCGTTGACCTTGGCATCGTCGCGGCTGCCCGGCGCGAAGGTGACGATGGGCGTGCCCGGCTTCACCCGGATGGTCTGCGTACCGTCCTTGTACTTCAAGGTCAGCGTCTGGCCGTCGGGTGCCGCAGCGACCGTGGCCACCGTGGCGTTGGTCATCATGCTCTCGGGCTGAAGGTCCCACGGGTAATGGCCTTCGTTGGAGCCGCGCGCCGCCTCGGGGAAAATCAGCACCTCCAGGGCGTTCAGCGTGCCGTCCGGCGCCTTCGCCGAGGCAATGCCGACGAAGCTGTTCTCCTTGATATCGGTCATGGTCATCGGGCTCACCAGCATCACCGACCAGTTGTCGGCGAGCTTCACCGGCACTGACGTGCCCTCGCGCGTGGCGATGGTCGCGGTCTTGCCGTCGATCGCCGTGATCGTTCCGCGCATCCGGGTCGGCGGGCTCGCCGGCGGAGTCTGGGCCACGGCATCGGCCACGAAGGCCAAGGACGCGACCAACGCGATTGCTCCGCTCAGCACCTTACGAATGGCTGTCATCTGGCGCTCCCTTCCTTGTCATTCCAACGGCCGGGAGCCTGCCACGGTCGCCTCTACACAACCGCTTACGTTTGCGTGAGGCTGGAGCGATTCGGCGAGGCTAGACGTCGAGCGTCGACATGAACTGCCGCCGCGTGCCGCGCAGCACTAGGCAAGTCAGCCGGCCGCTCACGAACGCGCCGGTATCGACGTTGACGCGATGGCCGAGGTCCTGCGGCAGGTCGCAGATCGTGTGGCCGTGCACCACCACCCTGCCCGGGAGCGCCGGCCGGGCGCGCAGGAACTCGTCGCGGATCCACAGCAGGTCAGCCGGGTGCTGCTTCTCCAGGCTCACCCCCGGCCGCACCCCGGCATGGACGAACACGTAGTCGCCCAGCGTGTGGTGCAGGGTGCAGGCCCGGTAGAAGGCGAGATGGGCCGGCGGCACCGCCCCGCTGAGCGCCCCGCGCAGCTCGGCGGCGCGCTGCGGCGTGTCCGGATAGCCCTTGAGCGGCACGCCATAGGACAGCAGCGTCTCCAAGCCGCCATAGGACAGCCAGTCGAGGCCATCGCTGCGCTCGTCGAGGAAGTCGAGCAGCGCCTCCTCGTGGTTGCCCAATAGGCGCACGGTTTCGAAATGGGGGGTGAAGCCCGGCAGCGGATCGCTGAGCAGCCGCTCGACCACGCCGCGGCTCGACGCCCCGCGATCGATGTAGTCGCCCAGGAAGACCAGGCTGCGCTCGGTATCCTCGGGATGCTGCGCCGCCTCGGCGGCAATGCGGCCGAGCAGCACCTCGAGCAGGTCGGCCCGGCCGTGGATATCCCCCACGGCGTAGACGGCATGTCCTGCGGGGACAGACGCCGGCTCAGCCGGCGAGGACGCTCGTCCGAACCACCGTGACCAGAACTGAGGCGTGGGCCACCCCTACCGTTTCGCCAAGGTCAGCGGCGGTCGCGCGGCGTTGGCCGGCGCCTCGGTTCCCGAGCCGTAGTAGCCGCGGTAGCGCGAGTAGTAGTCGCCGTGGTCGCCGTAGCCGTAGCGCGCATGCTTGGCGAGGTTGACGCGGTTGATGACGATGCCGACGTGGTTGCTGACGCCCAGCAGGGCGTTGACGGCGGTCTTGACCACCTCGCGCGGCGTCTTGGCCCACTGCACGATGAACACCGTGTAGTCGGCCAGGCGGGCGATGATGCGCGCGTCGGACACCGCCATCACTGGCGGGCCGTCGAGGATCACGAGGTCGTAGCGCTCCGAGAAGGTCGCAAGCGCCGCTTTCATGGCATGCGATTCGAGGATTTCCGGGGCGTTCGGCGTGTTGGGCCGCGCCAGGATGTAGTCGACGCCCGAATTGTCGTGGCGCTTGGTGCACTCCTCCAGGGTCTTCAGGCCCATCAGGTAGTCGTCGATGGTGCCGCCGCGGTCCTTCAGGCCGAGCGCCGCCGACATGCGGGCCTGGCGCAGGTCGAGGTCGACGATCAGGACGCGCCGCGAGGCGTTCATCTTGGTGAGCAGGCCGCCCAGCGAGGCGACGAAGGTCGTCTTGCCCTCGCTCGGCGTCGAGGAGGTGACGGCGATGACCCGGGGCGGCCGATCGAGGCTGCCCAGGCTGATGGCGGTGAACACCGCGCGGATCGCCTCGGCGGCGGGCGACGTGGTGTTCTCCAGCACGTGGGCGACCACGTTGGAGCGTGCGGTCGCCGACCCCTTGACCTCGGGCACCATGCCCAGCACGCCCACGCCAGTGGCCTCCTCGACCTGGGCGGCCGAGCGGAACACGCGGTCGAGCTTCTCGGCGGCGACGGCGCTCGCCATGCCGAGCAGGCAGCCGATCACGAAGGCGGCCATCAGGCCGGTCTTGTAGTTGGGCGAGGACGGCGCGCCCGACGGATGGGCATAGGCCAGGATGCGCGCGTCGGCGCGCTGGATGTCCTGCTGCTCGCGCAGTTCCTTGAAGCGGCCGAGGAAGCTCTCGTAGAGGGTGCGGTTCGACTGGGCCTCGCGCTCGAGCTGCTTCTGCTCGGCCTCGTACTGGCTCGCGGTGCCGGAGACGACGGCGGCCTTGTCGACAAGCTCCTTGAGCTCGTCCTCCTCGGCCTTGGAGGCGTCGAGCTCGGCGCGCACGGCGAGCGTGATACGCTGGGTCTCGCTCAGGAAGCGGGAGCGCACGGCGGCAAGCTCGTTGCGTGCCTGCACCATCTTGGGATGGTTGTCGCCCAGGAGCGACGACAGCTCGGCCATCTTACGGGTCAGTTCGACGTCCTGGACGCGCAGCGCCGCCAAGGTGGTGTTGCCCGCCACCTCGGCGATGTTGGCGATCTCGCCGGGATTGAGGCTGGCCCTGCTCAGGGCGACCAGGCGCGCCTCGCGCTCGATGCGCTTGGTGCGCGCGCCGACGTACTTGCCGTTGAGGTCCGACAGCGTCTGGGTCGACACCGCCCCTTCGGGGCTGCCGGCCAGGCCCTTGTCGCGACGGTAGGAAGCGACGGCCTCCTCGGCGACCTGCAGGTTGCGGCGCAATTCGGCCAGGCGCTGCTCGAGCCACTCGGTGGCGCGGCGGTTGGCTTCGTTCTTGGTGTCGATCTGGTCGGCGAGATAGGCCTCGGCGATCGCATTGGCGATGCGCGCCGACATCGTGCCGTCCGGGCTCTCGACGGTGATGAGGATGACAAAGGTACGGCCGAGCAGGGTGACGCTGAGGCCGCCGGAGACGGCGCCTATGGCGGAGCGCCGCCGGGGATCGCTTTCCTCGGCAGGGCGGCTGGTGCGCGCCGGCTGGGCGGTGACCGGCTGCGGCTTGGGCGTCGGCGCCAGCAACGTGGAAATGCCGGTCGACCACAGCTCGCGCAGGGGCGCAAAGGCTGAGTCGATGAAGCCCGGCGGCTTGGTGCCGTTGAAATCCGGATTGTTGGCGAGCCCGAGCTTGTCGACGACACGGCCGATCAGGAACTCGGACTGGATGACCTCGAGCTCGCTCTGGATGGCGCCGAGGTTCATCGTGTCGACGCCCGACAGCGCCGCCTCGGTGCTCACCACCTTGAAGGTGCGGGTATCGAGCAGCAGGCGGGCCGAGGCTTTGTACATCGGCGTCGCCTGGGCGATGATCAACGCCATCAGCGCAACGGCGACGAGACCGCAGCCGACGATCAGCGCCTTGCGGCGATTGAGCAGGCGGAGCCATTCCCACAGCTCGTTGGGAGCTTCACCCGGACGCACGGGGGCCAGAGCGCCCGGCTCGGACGCCGGAACGATCCGGTTTATGGCCCCGTCATCCACGATCTGCTCGGCCTTAGGAAATGATCCCATCCCACGAAACTCCGCGACAAGTATACTCGCAGCCACACCCACAAACGACACCGGCCGCGCCTTCGAGGCCGGTCTGGTCGATCACTCCTCGTCGAGCGGTCCCACGCCGCCCTCCCCAGGAAACGCCTACGCTTACGCCAACACGCCGACCCCAGATCAGAGCCGGATCAGAACCGGATCAGAACCAGCGCTCCGGTACACGGATGATGTCGCCCGGCCCCACCGGACTGTCTTCCGTGACTGTCTCCTCCATGCCCTGAGTCTGGTTGAAACGCTGAATCGTCACACGCGCCTTCGCCGCCCGGCGGGTAAAGCCCCCGGCAATCGCTATGGCTTGTGCCACGTTTATCCCCGACACATAGGGAAACGACCCGGGGCGACTAACCTCACCCAGGATGTAAAAAGGACGACGCGCCACCAGGTCTACACTCAATCTGGCCACGCGCAAGAGGCCGTCAGTGCGATAACGTGTGCGCAGCAGCTCCTCTATCTCGGTCGGGGTCATGCCCACGACCGAGACGCGGCCGGCCATGCGCGGGGAGATCATTCCGGCCGAATCGATCTCGTATTCGCCCGAAAGCTCAGGGTCCGACAGCACGACCACGCGCACCCGATCGCCCGGCGCCACCCGGTACTCGGCCATCCGGAGAGTCTGTGTGTTCTGGGACGGCTGCTGCAGGGTGTTGACGGTCAGCGGCGGCTGGGGATCGCAGGCAGCCAGGCCCAGGGAGAGCACGACCGCCGGCAGCGCCAGCCCGCAACGCAGGGCAGCCGACAGCCGAAAGAGGATTGCGATCATGGACCTCACGACATCACCGTCTGGCAACCAAGCGAATGGCAAAAAAGTTCCGGCTGTACTGCGGCCCGCCTGCCGCCACGTCGCTCGACGACCCTTGCGAGTATTCGTACAGCGGCCCGATCGAATACTGCGGACGGACTTCGTAGAGAAGCCCGATCGACGCCTTGACGAAGGTGTCCGTCCGCGGATTGACGCCTGAAACGCCCGGCGCCGGCGTGTAGTCGGCGGTATTGTAGGAAATGCCGCCGACGGCTTTCCACGGGTAGTGGATGTCGTAGGTGAAGTCGATGCCGACGACGGTCGACACGTAGTTTTGATAGTTGGACAGGGCCGATTCGTTGATGGTGCGCGACAGTGTCGGCCGCACGATCAGCGGCTCGTAGCCGTTCCATGTGCCACCGAGGGAGAACACGGTGGCCGACGTCGTTGTCCCCGAGGCGGTATAGGTCTGGCTGGTCAGACCGACGGAGCCCTCCAAGCTCGTCTTGGCCCCGAGACTATAGGAGGCACCGACGCTGATACCCCAGCCGGTCGAATCGCGTTGCTGGCCGGCCGAGTTCACCGTGTCGACGTAGCGGCGTTGGTTGATTACCGGCGCAATGAACAACGCGACGTCTTCGCTGACCTCGTAACCGATCTTGAGGCGTTCATCGAATTCGATGCGGTCTCGGCTTGCCGCCGGCAGCCCCAGCGACGTGATCGTGCTGTAGTCGTAGTACCAGTATCGCGTTGCCGCGACGTTGAGCTGGTAGAAAAGCCGATTGAACCTCTGATAGTAGCCGAGTTCGACCGGCACGGAATCGACCACGGTCGGCTGCTGGGCGAACGACACGTTCGGCGTGCCGAGCGCTTCGGTGTAGCGGCGGAAGCCGATCAAGGCGGTCGCATAGATATCGTTGCGGATGTCGAGCTTGCCGTCGGCCTGGATGAGGTAGTTCTGGAAGTTCTGGGTCGGCGCGTTGGCATAAAACCCGAAACCGCCGTTGGCCAGCAGCCGCAGCGAATGATTGAGCCATTCCGACCGTAGCTCGAGCGACGGACGCACCACGACCACCGCCGAGCCGACGGGCGCCGTGGTCGTCGCGAAGACGTTGTCGTCATATCCCGGACTGAGGTCGAGCTGGGGAAACAGCGTGAACGCGCCGACGCTGATGCCGAGGTCGTTTCCCCTCTCGGCAGGCGCGGTGCCGGTCGACGCCGAGGCGTCGGGAAGATCGACCTGCGGCGTCTGCTGATCCAGGGTCTGCCTGGCCGGCGAGATCGTTTCCACCTGGCCATAGGCAGCCGTTGCCGCGCACGACAACAGCACCCAGCCCACGACGGGAGTCCAAACGAACCGAGTGCGAGACGCACGAATCGTCATGGGACTAGCAGGCCACCCCGGCAACGGTGCAAGCGTCGGCTGAACGAAGCTGTGCCTCAGACCACGGACGCTACGTGGGGCTGGCTTTGTTTGTGTTCGGGTTTTCATAAGAAGTCGGCGGCAGCGGCGCCGTTGACGGCACCGTCGGCGCCACAGGTGGGCCGCCGGTAGTGACCGGAGGTGCAGGCGTAGGCGTAGGCGTGCTGATCGGTGGCAGTCCCAGAGGCGGCAGCGACGGCTGTATTGGCGCCGTCGGCGTCACCAGAGTATTGACCAGAGCCGCCAGCTGCTGGTTCGTCATGTTGCCGCCAACGAGCTGCGCCAGCAGCTGATTAATCGACGTCGCGTTGCCGCTGCCCAGCGTCGTGATCTGCGACGGCGTCAGCGCCAGCACGGGCGCATTCGCCTGGCCGGGCGCGAAGCCTGGGGCCAGCGCCGGCGCCGCGATGTTGAGGCCGGCCGGCATGGCCATCGGCGCGATGTTCTGCAACGGGCTCGCACCCTGCAGCGGGCCGGCGCTCTGCAATGGGCCAGCGCTCTGGAGCGGACCAGCGCTCTGCAATGGCCCGGCACCTTGCAACGGTCCGGCGCCCTGAAGCGGACCAGCGCCCTGAAGCGGACCGGCGCCCTGGAGTGGCCCACCGCCCTGGAGTGGTCCACCGCCCTGCGAGGGACCCGCGGTCTGTTGTGCGCCGGGCGCGCCGGCAGGCGGCGTCACCTGCGTCGGTCCTGCACCTTGCAATGGACCCGCGCCCTGCAGCGGCCCTCCGCCTTGCAGCGGCCCTGCCCCCTGCTGTGGCCCCTGGCCCTGTTCGCCTTGGTTGCCCTGCTGGGTGCCGGCCGGGCCCTGAGCCTGCTCGGCCTGGGCTTGTTGGGCCGGCGCCGGCTGGCCCTGTGCCTGCTCCTGCGCTTGCGCCGATGCCGCCATTAGCAAAACGGACACTGCCGCAACACACTGCGCCCGAAGTGCAATTTTAGTCATATGGACCAATCCTGGCGCCGCGGCACTCCGCCGTTGCAGCCCAAATCCGAATGTTGACGACGACTCGGCCCGCTTCCCGTCGAAGCGGGTCCCATCCAAGCTTGCTGCCAAAATACCGAATTGCACCCAGCAAGCCAAGACCTTGGCGGCTTGCAGGCATCGGTAGAGGTTCGGCAGTATTCATGTCGGACGCCCTAAAAGCCCAATCAAAACAGGCACATATACTATTCGCCGGGCAATGCGGCTTGAAGGCCGCGCCTGGCGTCGTCGCCCATAGTCATACCAAAATTAACTGCAGCGTCAACGCAGGAAATAGAACGAATCGCATTTTACGAATTTTATTTCGGAAAATCAATATTATATAGGATTTTCCTAAAGCAAAAAATCAACTCGGAAGACGGTTTTTTGCACCGCCGACGCGATTGGTGCTGTCGGCAATCTGCTCAAGGGCGTCGGCAAACCCCGCGGCATCTCCGCACGGCACGCGCCAATATCCCGCCTTGGCCGTGCGGGCAAGGAGATCGACGTCCGAATCGGCACTGCCGACGAACAGGGTCGGCCGACCCGATTCGATGCAGGCATAGATCTTCGACGGCATGACATAGCCGATGAACCCGTCCTTCAAGGTCACGAGATGCGCATCGGGAGCGCGCAGAAGGCCAGCCAATCGTTCGATTGGCACGGGCGGCGAGCGATGGAACGGCAGACCCTCTGCCGCCAGCCGTCGCGCAAGATCGTCTGCGCCGGCGCCGGTCGCGCTCAGCCACAGTCGCACGCGGCCGCTGCCTTCACGGTGATGGCCCGCATAGCCCTCGGCGACCGTATCGACCTCATGGGCCACGCCGTAGTTGCCGGCGTAGAGCAGCACGCATGAACCGACCAATGCCGCCGGCAAGGGTTCTGGGGCTTCACTGCCGGTGAACGAGACCGGTGAGCCATCGCGCACCAGGGCGATCCGTTCCGGCACTACGCCCGTCGCGCTGAGACGCCGCTTCTGATCGATGCCCAGCACCTCGAAGCCGTCGATGCGCCGCCGCCAGAAATTGGTGAGTGTGAGCAACAGGGCGAGCGCGCGCGACGGACGGGACTGCGCGGCGATCAGGCATTCAGGATGGAAGTCGGTGATGCGGTAAACCAGGCGGCCGCGCCACAGGAACTTCACCGGCGCCAGAAGATGGATCATGAATGGCGGCGAACCGGTGAACAACACGCCGTCGGCGGCGCGCAGGTCACGAAAGCCCGCCATGACCAGGCGCAGGTCGGTCCACAGCGTCCACAACAACCGGCTGAGCAGCGAACCGCGCGGCACCGGCCGCGCCGCCAGCCGCACCTCCGTCAGGGTGCCCTTCCCTCTTGCTTCGCGCCGTACCGAGCCGGCACCGGATGAGAGGCCGATCAGCGTCACGTCATGGCCCCGCTCGGCCAGACTTTGGGCGCGCAATTGCATGTACTGGCCGACGGCGCCGAAATCGGGCGGCAGCCAGTCGGCGATGATGACCACCCGGCGCTCGGTCGCCACGTCGAACGGGCTTTGAGCAAGCAGGTCCATCATGGCCGTTCGGCAACCGAGCCATAGAGATCGGCCATGCGGCGTGCCACGCTGGGCCAGCCGTAGTGCGCCACGACATGAGCGCGCCCCGCCTCGCCCATGGCGCGACTGCCGCCAGGATCGTCGAGCATGGCGTTGATGCCTGCCGCGATCGCAGCCGGCGCGGCCTCGACGACGCAACCGCCGCCACTCTCGCGCACGATCTCCGACATGCCGACGTCCGGTGTCGCCAGTACCGGCACGCCCCGCCGCATCGCCTCGAAAGCGGCGAGGCCGAAATTCTCCGACAGCGAGGTCATGGCAAACACCCGCGCGGCAGCAAACAGCGCCTCCTTGTCGGCGCCCTCGACGTGGCGCGCCACGATCGTCACCCGCCGGTCGACGCCGAGCGCGCGTGCCTGTGCCGCCAGCGATGCAGCGTAGCCATCGGCGTCGTCGCCAGCCAGCACGACCTGCGCGGCCGGCGCCTGCGGCAGGGCTCCGATCAGCCGATCGAGGGCCTTCTCCCAACTGAGCCGGCCGAAGGCCAGCACCAGCGGCCCCTGCGCCATGGCGGCGGCGATGTCGGCCGACAGCGGCACGGCGGAAGGCGGCGGCGGATCGTCCACACCGTGCGGGATGGTGGCGACGGGCGGCAGCTTCCAGCCGAAGCCGGCAAGGTGGCCCGCCTCGACCGACGAGGTCGTATGGATGGCAGCAGCCGCCTCGAGGTTGGCGCGCTCGACCATTGCGATCCACGCCGCCTTCACCCACCGGCTCTTGCGGCGGATCAGCTCGGGCACGAGCATGCCACGCGGCGAGATGACGTACGGCACACCCTGCGCGCGGGCGGCGCGTGCTGCGGCCCAGATCGGCCAGAGATAGACGGCATGCAGATGCACGACGTCGAAGCCGTCGACCGACGCCGCAAGGGCGCGGCGCATCGGCGGTGACCAATAGAGCCGACGCAGCGTACTGCTCGGAAAGTACGTGACCTTGACGCCCTCGAGATCGACCGGGCGCCCAAGCGGCACGTCGCTGTCACCAGGCCCGTCGACATTGGTCGTGAAGACATGCACGTCGTGGCCTGCCGCCGCCAGGGCCCGGCAAAGCGCGTGGACCGAACGGATCGGGCCACCGTACCGCAGGGCGGGCAGATAGGTCGGAACGACGTGAAGAAGGCGCAAAGGCTCGTCCATCCGGTACCTGTGCGCCAACCGGTTCGCGCGGGGGCTTGCAGGATCGCCGCGTTCAATAGCATAGGTAAGCGTGGAATGGCCTCTCAGCATGAAGCAGGTCCGGGCGACGTGACGTCTTGAGCGACAAGGTCTCCATCATCGTACCGACCCGCAATCGCCGGGATTGGCTGCGCCAGGCGCTGCGCAGCGCGCGCGATCAGGCATGGCCCGACAAGGAGCTGGTGGTCGTCGACGAAGCGTCGACCGACAACACGCTCGCCATGCTGGCCGCCGAGTTCCCCGAGGCGCGTGTCATCAAGCACGAGACGGCGCGCGGCCCGAGCGCCGCTCGAAATGCCGGCATCGTGGCGGCGACCGGCGACTGGATCCTGTTCCTCGACGATGACGACGTGCTCCACCCCGAACACGTCGAATCGCTGGTCAAGGCGTCGAAGGATGCCCCGAGGGGCGCCGTCGTGTCTGGCCGTTGGCGGCGCTTCACCGTCATGGCCGACAAGGTGCGGGTCGGACCGATCGTCTGCGCACCGCCCGACCGTCGCAGCCTCGAGACCCTGGCCGAGATCCTGGAGCCGATGGGCGAAGGCACCATATGCGGCCATTCGCTGCTCTGGCCCACTACCTTGCTCGCCAAGGTGAAGTGGGACGAGCGTCTTTCGGCGAACGGCGACAGCGATTTCTTCGGCCGCTGCATCCTTGCCGGCGCGCAGATCGTCGGCCGCCCTGTCGGCATGGCCTACTATCGCGTCCATCAGGGCGAGCGTGTGTCGTCGGCGACGACGCTGCGCCGGCCGCTGTCGGCGGCGCAATACCGGCTGAAATGGTCGCAGCTGCTGCTCTCCCATCCGGAGCACGAGATCTTCGCGCCGGCCATGCGCAACGGCTTCATGGCGCTGCTGATCGCTCTCTCCGGCCTGCCGGAAGCGCGCGCCCTGGTGCCGATTCTGAAAGATGCCTACTGGTTGTGGGGCGGCGAGGGCTACTTCGTCTCCAACCCGCCGAGCAATCCGCTCAAGCGCCTGCTCGCGGCCGGCGCCCTGCGGCTCGGCGGGCCCTCCGGCCTGCATTGGCTGCTGAAGCAGGCCTCGCAGCCGGGTCGCGTGACCAAGTCGCAGCTTGCGATCTACTACGATCCGCAAACCGACGGCGACAGGGCGGACGCGACCACCATCCGCTCCTTCACGTGAAGCTCAAGGTCTACTTCAAGCCCGCGATCCCGGTCGGCTTGCTGGCAGCCGCCGCTTGTTTCTTCTCGGTCGCCTTCGTGATCCTCGGCTCCGGCGTGATCGCCCTGGCAGCGTTTGCCTTGGCGCTGTTCTACACGACGCTCGCGGCAATGAGCATCCTGGCGCTCCTGCGCCTTGCGGTGCTCGAGCGATGGCAGGATTGGCAGGGGCCGGCGCGACTGCTCATCCTCGCCCCGCATGAGGACGATTGCGTCATCTCGGCCGGCGGCGTGGGCGCGCACAACAGCCGGATCGGCGGCACGACCCGCATCGTTTATCTGGCGCCGGACGAAGCGCCGGGGATGGCCGAGCGCCGCGCCGGCGAGGCGCGCGAGGCCTGGCGCGTCGCCGGCGTCATCGGCGACGACGTGCGTCATGTCGATCTGCTGCCGCCGCTCAGGCAACGCGACCCGCAGAAGCTGCGCGCCGCGTCCGGCAAGCTGCGCTCGATCATCGACGAATTCGGGCCAACCGTCGTCGTCGTGCCGATGTTCGAAGGCGGTCACGTGCACCACGACATGCTCGCCGCGCTGCTCGGCACGATCCTGACCGACGACGACCGCTTCGAGGTCTTCGAGGCTCCCGAATACAGCCCCTACGCCTCGCTCTGGTACACGCCGCACCGGGTGATCGCGCTTTGCTCGCGCTGGCTGTTCGGCCTGGTGTCCTACTACGGCCCGCCGGACGGCATCGACTGCCGGCCTGTCGCCAAGTACCGGCTCGACCCGGACGATCTGGAGCGCAAGCGCCGCATGCTCGCGGCATTCGAAAGCCAGAACGCACCGTCGCTGGTCGTGACGCGATCCTATCCCGACCGCCTGGTCTCGTTCGACCGCAACGCCAAACGAAGCGTACCGTTCGACTTTCGTTGGTCCTACCTGCGCTTCGTGCTGGCGATGCGCCGCCTGCTTCCCACTCGACTGGTCGATCGCCTTCTGCCGGTCCAGCTCGGCACCGTCGGACGGGAGTGCAGTTTGACCGACTGGCGAGAGGAATGGACCCGCGACCCATGATTGCATCGGCTGCCCCGGGCGGCGGCTCGTCGGCTGGTGACGCCCTTCACCATTTGCTATTGAGTGTGCCGGGAGGTGGATGCTGTGGCATGAAACGGCAACGGGGTGATCGCGATCGCGGGACATACGAGGATCTCGGAATCGTGTCGAGCTACGCTCGCAATCGGCAGCTGCAGCCTCCGGAACAGACTCTTCTCGATGATCTCCGCCCCGAACTGGGGCAAATGGAAATGCTCGATCTCGGTGTCGGCGCCGGGCGCACGGCGCGGCACTTCGCGCCGCAAGCCAAGTCCTACCTGGGCCTCGACTATGCAAGGACGATGGTCGAGCGCTGCCGGCACGACCTGCCGGCGTATCGGTTCGTCGTCGGCGATGCCTCGGACCTCGATTTCGCGGGCGACGACTCCTACGACTTCGTGCTGTTCAGCTACAACGGGATCGATCATCTCGAGCTGCCCGACCGCGAGCGCGCGCTCGCCGAGATGAAACGCGTGTTGCGCCCGGGCGGCATCATGGTCTTCTCCAGCCACAACTCGAACTTCCTCGGCACCATCGTCGATCGCTTTCGCTTCCGGCTCCACCGCAGTCTCCGCGAGACCGCGCGGTCGTTGAAGTGGGCGCTTCTGTTCAACTTTCACAATCCGACGCTGCGCTTCCGCCTGCCGCTCAGTGTCGGCATCGTCAACGACGGATCGCATTCCTTCAAATCGTCGGGCATCTGCTACATCAGGCCGGATCTGCAGGTCGCGATGCTCGAGCGGCTGGACATGCAGGACATCCGCTGTGCTCAAAATGACGACGCGGACTACAACCAAGGCAGCGATCCGGTGGTCGCCACGTTCGCGAGCCCGTGGGTCTATTACCGTTGCCGTAAGCCCGGCCGGTCGCGTTAGTCCATGGCCTCGTATTCGGCAGAGCTCGTCACTACGGTTGATGCCTTCGAAACGCTCAAGGGTCCGTGGAACGAGTTGGTCGGCAGCATGGAATATCCCGAGATCTTCTATCTCTGGGAATGGAACTTTCTGTATTTTCGGCACTATCGCGACAAAGACCGGCTCCTGATCGTCATCATCCGGCACTCCTCGGGCAGGATCGCTGGCATCGCCCCACTGTGCGTGCGCGACGTTCGTCGGTTGGGCTGCCTGGTCCGGGTGGTTGACACCATCGTGGCCGAAATCGGTGACTATCAAAACATCCTGGTGCATCCGGCCTATCACCGAGGCCAGGTCGTCGCCGCGGCCCTCCGATATCTGCACGAGAAAAGCGACCTGTGGGACGTCATCGACATCTCCCAGCTCTGCTCCCGCGATCCCACGACATTCCATGTCGTCAAGGTTGCGCAGAGCCACATCGACTGGTCCGTCCGTGTGCAACCCCTGACGCCAGTCGCCGTGCGCCAGCTCCAGGCGGGCCGGGTCGTCGAGAACACGCGCCAGCTCCGGCAAGTCCGCAATCGCGCCAAGAAGCTTCAGCGGCGCGGCTACACGCTCCACGTCGCCTGCCGCGACATCAGCCAGTTCTGGCCGGCCTTTACGTCGCTGCACCGCCATGCCTGGCGCACCAGCCCCCTCAACACGGCGCACGGCCGCAGCTTCTTCGAAGCCCTGACGCGCGCCGACGGAATGCGCGACAAGATCGAGTTCTCCTTCATCGAGTTCCAGGGCCAGCCGGTGGCCATGCATTTCGGTTTCGTCGACGTCCGCAAGGTCTACTTCTATATGCCGGCCATGGACCGCTCGTTCCGGGAGGAGCGCGTCGGCGCCGTGCTGCTGAGTGCGCTGGTCGATCATTACACCAAGAGTCACGAAGCGTTCGACTTCCTGCGAGGCATGGAGGACTACAAGGTCTGGTACACCGACAGGCTCGATATGAACATCCGCGTCGTCGCCTACCGGACTGCAAGCGTCGCGGCGTTCGTTTACAACCTGCGCGAATCGATCCGTCGCTTCGCCGTTGATCTCGGTCTGCCCAAGGCGATTGCCCAAGCGGCGCGGCGCATCATTTCGAAGGTTGCAGAATGACGTGCCACAGGAGCGCGATGCTATGTCGTTGACGGTCGAACTCGTGCAGCACCTGCCGGATTTTGAAGCGTTGCAACCAGACTGGAATGAGCTGGTCGAGAGCATGGCGTTCCCTGAGATCTTTCACTTTTGGGAGTGGAATTTCTGTTATTTCAAGCACTATAGAACCGCCGATGAGCTGTTCATCCTCGTTGTCCGAGATCAGTCGAAGAAGGTCGTAAGCATCGCGCCGCTGTGCATCAGAAGCATGCGACGCCTCGGAGTCCGCATAAGGGTTCTCGAGACAATCGTGGTGAACATCGGAGATTACCGAAACTTCCTGACCCGCGCCGGAACACATCGCGGCCGGGTCGTCGAGGCGGTGCTTGATTATTTGCGGGACAGCGCCGCGCGTTGGGACGTCATCGATATTGCGCAATTCAGCTCGCGTGATTCGACGACGGCTCATCTTGCAACGCTTGCTCAAGGCTATCCCGGCTGGAACGTCCGCGTCCGGATAACGACTGCGACCGCCGTGAGAAGACTGAGCTCACCGACAACGGCGGAGGACGTCGAGAAGGTTCGTCGCCTTCGGCGGAAACTCAAAGATCTTGAGCGACGTGGGCTTCAGGTACAGATTGGCTCCGCGGATTTTGCCAAATACTGGCCGACCTTCTGCGAACTGCATCGGAAGACATGGCCCTTGAGTCCCTTTCACGAAGCAGTCGGAATGGCGTTCTACGACGATCTTAAATCAAGGCCCGGGTTGAAGGAGAAACTGGAGTTCTCTGTTGCCGAGTTCCAGGGTCGCCCGGTGGCAATGCACTTTGGTTTCGTCGATCGCTCCAAGCTCTATCATTACATGACGGTGATGGATCGCGAATTCCGCAATGAGCGAGTTGGCGCCGTGTTGCTGTACGTGATGATCCAGCATTATCAGAAGACGCTTCAGAATTTTGACTTCATGCGCGGAATGGAGACCTACAAGCTGTGGTTCACGGACGATCTGGACATCAGTTTTCGACTGGTCATTCATAGGAACGCGAGCGGCCCGGCCTTTCTCTACAATCTCGGCGCGGTCACGCGTCAATACGCCATCGATCTTGGTTTTCCCAGGGCCGCCCTCCAGCTTGCCAAAGGTGGCGCCGCCAAAGTGCGAGACCGACTGCTGGGAAGCCGTTAGGAAGCGACAGCTGAGCGGCGAAGTTGCGTTCAGGAGGTCGGTCGCTACGCGTATTTGGCGGCGAGCTTGAGGTAGGCCCGGGCGCGGTCCTCCAGGCCCAGCCTCTGCAGGATCATCTCACGAGGCGCGAACCGGCCGGCTTCCACGCCTTGCCAGAAGGTCTCGAAGGCGGCGGCAAGACCGCTCGCATCTGAGAACTTCACGCCGCAGCGCTCGTCCCAGTACGGCATCGACGAGACCGGTTCGAACTGCACCTGGTGCGGCGTATATTTCGGATCCTGCCATTGCCCGCCGGCGTCCCACACGAAGAGCGGCACGCCCGACGCCATCATCTGTTGGGCGGCGATGCCCTGGGTTTCGTGCCGGCTGAGATAGACCATCGAGCGGACCCGACGGCTCAGGTCGAACAGATCCTCCTCGCGATAGTCGCCGTAGCGCAGGACCTTGACGCTGAGCCGGCGCCGCTGCAGCTCGGCCAGCAACGGCTCGAGCAGCGTGCGCTCATGATGTTCGCGCTGCCAGAAGATCTTGTCGTAGATCAACACGTCGACGGTCCGCGGCACGGCCGGATCCGGATGCCAGCGCTCGGTGTCGATGCCGACCGGCCATACCGACACTCTGCCCGGCCAGACCTCGGCGAACATGTCCCTCACCCAGTCGCTCGGCACCAGGACCTGGCGGATCGGCCGGCGCTTGGGCAGGTCGGGATCGTCGTTGGGATGGCTGTAGATCGAGGTGCCGAACAGGATCGGCGTCTCCATCGGGATCTTGGCCAGCACCTGCGGCTTGCCGATGACGCAGGCGAGCTCGGATGGATTTCTCCCGATGTGCCGATAGTCGTTGACGCGATACGCCGCGCCCAGCCGATCAAGGCCGGCCCGCAGATTGAGGAAGACCCGCATCGCCCCGCCCGGCTGATCCGGTCCGCGCACCAGCTGCCTGATCAGCCGCCGCGGATGGCGATCGAAGGGCATCCAGCGGTCGGGGTCGGGTTCCTCATAGAACAGGTTCAACGGGCGATCCGGGCTCATCGGCGAAATGCTGCCGCCTTTACCGGACTGTCGCCATCACGAAAGCTGCGGATGGCCAATGGCCGCGCGACCCTTCAGCCAGGTCAGGGCCTGCGGGAAGACGAACCGTGCCAGCAGCACGTAGACGAGGGCGAACATCACGGTGGCGCCGAAGATCTTGGGCAGCGACATCTCCACGCCGTTGTGCGACACGCCCATTACAAACCCAAGGACGACGCCCTCGCGCAGGATCCAGGGCACCTTGAGCGACATGAAGTAGCGGATGACCAGGCCGTATATCAGGCCGATCACGAACAGGCCGCCAAGCATGCCGGGGAAGCCGAAATCGACGAAATTCTCCGCCATGTAGCCGACGCTGATCGACGTGCCGAGCCTCATCTGCTCCGAAGAATCGCCGCGCGCCAGCCGGACATAGACTTCGGTATCCGACAGCGCCGCCTTGCCGGGGAAGAGGAAGCGCGGCTTGAGCACGTGCTCGACGGCGTCCTGCCACTGCCGCACGAAGACCTGCTCGGGCGCCGTCTCCTGCACGCCGATCACCGAGCCGAAAATATCGGTATAGGCAAGCCGCGCCAGCAGCGCGTACGAGGCAAGGGTCCAGTCGATCGCGTCGGGCGAGACCAGGCGATTGCCGAGGTAGCCGAAGCGCGCATCGAGAGCGACCTTGACGTTCTGGGAATCCGACGAGCCGGTGGCGAACTCGCGGTATTCCGCCTTCACCGACGTCCAGAACAGCGCCAGGAAAATCAGGAATCCCGCGCAGCCAAGGCCAGCCGCCACGGTCGTTCCCTTGAGCGGCACGCGCGATGCCAGAGCCGCCATCGCCAGGTAGATGAACACGCCACGGAAGTCCGAGAGCAGCCCGGTGAAGCCAAGCACGGTCTCGAGAACGACAGCGCCCCACAGCAGATTGGTGCTGCGTCCCGTCGTCATCACGGTGGTGAACAACATGAAGAGCAGGACGATCTTCAGGCGCGATACGGCATCGAGTGGCTGGTCGAGCGCCGGCACGAAGGCGGCCGCGAAGCGGCAGCCGACGGCCAGGAACAGCATCCCGACATAGAGTGAGAACAGATCGATCGGTCGCCATTCGAAGTGCGCCCGGCGATCCTGGGCGGTCGGTGGCTTGAGGTTGCCCAGCACCATGCGCATGGCCAGCGCCATCGCCACCAGGCCGGCCAGCATGTACCAGTAGGCACGCGCCACGTTCGGTCCGTAGAGGCCGGCGGCCATCGATTCGTTGTCGACCATGGACTGCAGGACACGGGTGAAGGTCTGCAGCCATTGCCAGATGAAGAGATAGGCGACAGAGGCCGGCATGCCGGGCCGGGCGATGATCTGCAGGATCACCCACGGCACCACGGCACCGACGGCCAGCGCCAGCGGATCCGGCGAGAACGGCGCGATGAACATCAGCGCGATCGCGATGTAGAAAAACGCGCGTTTCAGGCTGTTGAGGTCCAGCACGGATACCGGAGCCGTCCGAACCGCGAGGGGCAATTGACGGTAATTCATCGTCCTGAGATGGCGTGTCGAATCGCGTGTCCGGCTGAAAGCCTGGTCATTGTAGCCGACCGTTGGCAGCAAGAGTAGTCGCCGCGTCGACGACGGCTCCCGCTGCCCGCGCGGGCGAGTAGACCGCCATCTTTGCGGCAAGGTGGCGGCGCGTCTGCTCGGGATCGAACGACAGGACGTTCCTGATGGCGGCGGCAAGCGGCGCCGTGTCGCCGAAGGCAAACATCTCACCGGTCCGTCCGGCCTCGATGAGGTCCGGTCCGCAGCCGACGACATCGGAAACAACTGCAGGGACCCCGCATGCCATCGCCTCGTTGACGACCAATCCCCACGTCTCCTGGCCGTCCGATGGCAACACCAGAAGGTCGGCGGAAGCGTAGACCGCTGGCAGTTCGCTTTGATTCACGAAGCCCATGAAATCGGCATCAACCGATGACGCCGCTGCAATTTTGCGTAGCTCGGATTCCAGCTCACCCGCGCCGGCGAATGCAATTTGTAGGGATTTGTCGCGCAGCCGTGCGACAGCGTGCAGCAGGTCGGCGGGATGCTTGCGGCCGATCAGCTTGCCGACGAACAGCACGCGACGGCGGCCTTCCGGCCGGCGGATGCCGCTGCTGGCGGCGGCAAAGGCGTCGTTGTCGACGCAATGCGGCGAGAAGAACAGGCGCTCGGCCGGGACGCCGTAGTGCAGCAGATACTCGCGGTTCCTCTGTCCGACATAGAGGAAGCCGTCGAAGCGGCGCAGCAGCTGCGAGAACGCCAACGCCTTGGCGATGCGGATTGCGTTGTTGCGCTGGCCGCCGAGCTGCGAATCGCCACGCACCAGCACCGGCACGCCGCGGCGCCGGCATGCCCGGACGGCCTGCCAGTAGGAGCGCAGCGCCCAGCCCGGCACGATGAAGGCGTCGAAGCCGCCGCGCGCGATCTCCTCGGCGATGCCCGGCGTGTCGCAACCGGCGAAGCGGTCGGTCGACGGCTGCCGCGCGACATTGGTGAGAAAGCGGCTGTCGTAACCTGACAGAAGGTCGATGTCCCAGTCGAAGGCCACGCCGAAGCCGGCGCGCGCCTGCTGCTCGGCGGTCTGCCGATGGGCGAAGAACACCGTGAGATCGCAGCGCTTGGCGAGCTCGCGGAAGATCGGCGCGTAGTACTGGATCGGATGGCTGATCAGGAAGCCGATGCGCTTGGCCATGTCAGCCCCGCCCCGCGCCCGCCCGCTCGCAGGCGAGATCGAGCGCGGCGGCGAGCGCGCGCGTCGAGCCGCGGGCCGAGTAGGCATCGAACGCCGTGCGGTCGACCGCATCGGCGTCGTGGGTCGTATCAGCCATGAACGATTGCAGCGCGTCGGCCACCTCGCCGGCGCCGGGCAGCACCGTCGCGGTCAAGGTGACGACGCTGCCTGCGTGCATCGAGCGGATCATATCCACCGCCGTGCTGTCCTTGTGCAACATGGCGAAGACCGGCCGCCGCGACAGCATGGCCTGGAACACCTTCGAAGGCGTGTAGTGCGCCTCGGTCGAGCCCAACACCAGGACGGCATTGCTCCTGGTCAGGTGATTGAGGGCGTCGACATAGCCGATGCGTTGCGGATGCTCGTCGACCATGTCGTCGACGCCCATCCGCTCGGCCCGTGGCCTCACCTGGTGACCCTGCGGATCGTCCGGCGAGCGGCCAGTGCCGACGAAATGAACTTTTAGCCGGCCGGCGACATCGGGCGATCGCGCCTTCAGCTCGCGCAGGCCGGCCAGGAAGCAATCGAGCACCGAGAGGCCCGCCGGCAACAGCGCGCCGGCATAGATCACGTGGAAGCGGCCATCGCCCGGCTGGAACAGGAAGGGTGGGCGATCGAGCTCGCGCACGAGCTTGTAGTCTTCCGGAGCGATGCCCATGGGCATGTAGGCGATCACCGCATGCTTGGCGACCTCGGAATTGCGCTCGAGCATGCCGGCCGTGTAGCCCGGCGCCATGCCCGTGATCAGGCTCGCGCCGCGCACCGACCACGGCTCGAGGATCGCCGCCAGATGGTACGACCCCCAGGCGCGGCTCAGCGGCACGTCGACGCCGGGCCAGCGGTTGACCCACGGGTCCTGGTAGTCGATGCCGAAGGGCACGCCGTGGCGGCGATGGACCAGCCGGCCAACCGGCGCCAGGAAGTTCGACGGGATGGTCACCAGCACGAAGTCGATCTCGCGCCGGACCGCAAGGTCGGCTAGCACGCGATAGCAGCCCCAGAAGGCGCGCACGCCGATGTCGCCGACCAAGCGGACCGGACGGGTCGGCAGCGTCGGCGCATGGATCACCCGAAGGCCGGGCGCCACCAGCCGCTCGAGGTCGGGATCGGGCCGTTCCTCGTAGCGCGCGGGATCACCGGTGACGACGATCGGCTCCCAGCCGAACTCCGGCAGGTAGCGCGACCACAGGCGCGCACGGTGCGCGCCCACGAGATTGCTGGGCGCGAAATGGCCGCTGACCAGGGCGACCCGCTTCATCGTCGCGCCGCCAGCGCCGCTCGCGCCCGCTCGTAGAGATCGTGGTAGCGCTGGACCACGACGTCGGGCGCGTATTCCTGCTCGGCGCGACGCCGGCAGCCGGCGCGGTCGATGGTGGCGAGCTTGCCCACCGCTTCGCACCCTTCCTCGATCGACTTGATCAGGAATCCGTCGACGCCCTGGCGCACGATCTCCGGCAGCGAGCCGCGCGGACAGGAAATCACGGGCGTGCCGCAGGCCAGGGCCTCGGCAAAGACGATGCCGAACGGCTCGTTCCACTGGATGGGCACGACCATGGCGCGAGCCTCGCCCAGCACCTTGTTCTTCTGCGCGTCGTCGACCGCGCCGACATACTCGATGCCATCGCGACCGATCCAGGGCTCGATCTCGTTCCGCCAGTAGTCGCCCTCGTGGCCGAACTCGGCGTGATTGCCGGCGATGACCAATCGATGCCCCGTGCGACGGGCGATCTCGATCGCCCAATGCGCGCCCTTGATGCTCTCGACACGGCTCAGGAAGCAGAGCGGTGCGTCGGCCGCAACGGCTGGGCTGAACTTCAGCGCATCGATCTCGAAGAAATTGGCAATGCCCTGCCAATCGCCGCCGGCGCGCCGGCCGACGGCGGCGATATAATCGCTGCAGCCCGTGAAACGCAGCACGTCCGGTGCGGCGAGCTTCACGGCCAGGCCCACGGTGCGCATCGTCGGATCGCGCTGGAAGCTCATGACGATCGGAATCGAGCCGCGCAGCAGCGGCGCCAGGTAAGCAAGCCGCGAGAAGCTGTGGATCACGTCCGGCCTGAAGGCGCGCACCGCTTTCCACAGCGCCCAGGTGTTGGCGATTGTATCCGTGCGCGACAGCGAGCTGGCGCCCGGCCAGGCATGAAAGGCATCGGCTTCACATTGCGAGCCCGGCTTGGCAACCAGGCAGACCTGGTGGCCGAGCGCACGCAGCCGGCGCACCAGGCCGTCGACGATGCGCTCGATGCCGCCGTAGAGCCTGGGCGGCACCTCGATCTCCGGATCGGCGGTGATCAGGATGCGCATCGGCGACGCGCCTCCATGAACAGCGAGTAAGACCGATGCTGCTCGCGGTCGATCGGCCCCTCCGGGAAACGGCCCTCGCGCCAGCCGACCTGCACGATGTCGACAAAGCCTGCCTGCTCGAGCGTACGGCGCAGGTACTCGGCGTCGAAGCCACCATAGTGCTCGCCGTCCTGCACGAAGACGTGGTTCAGCGCCTCCATCTTGGTGGCGAATGCGGATTGCGGCAGCTCGCCGCCGCAGCCGATCGCGTTCAGCATCGTCCAGTCGTCAGCGAGGTAGGCTTCGACGTACTTGCGCATGTCCGGAACGATGATGCGCAGCACGCCACCGGGCTCCAGGCAGCGCCGGCATTCGGCGAGGAAGCGCGGCCGCTCGGTCGTGGGCTCGAGATGCTCGAAGTAGTGCTCGACATGGATGCCGCGCGCCGCCCCGTCGCCAAGCGGCAGGCCGCGGCGGCAATCGACGCGCATCGTCACGCCCGGCGCCGGGAAGAGATCGAGATTGACCCAGCCATCCTGTCCGAACGGGCCGCAGCCGACATTGACCAGCACGCCGGTCCGCTGTCGCAAGGCGCGCTGTTGCGCAATGCGGCCGGGAAGGATGTGGTTCAGCAAACGCACCGTCATCGCGTTCAGCTCGACACGAAAGGTGCGGAACACCCACGGATTGACCGGCAGTCGCGGGACCAGCCAGGCGCCCAGGCGCTGCTTCAGCGTCGTCATGGCGTCACCTGCCTGGAGGCAAAAGCCCGCGCCACGGAGCCGAGCAATGCCGCCTTCTCGACCTCCCAGTTGTAGCGCTCGCGGCCGAGTTTCCAGGCGCTGGCCGACGCCTCGGCGCGCGCCACGGGCGAGCCCGCCAGATCGTCGAGCGTCGCCGCCATGGCAGCGGGATCGGCGAGCGAGACCAGCCGCTGGGCCGCGCCCAGGTCCGGAGCAAGGGCCCGCTGCGCCGGCGTGTCGCTCAGCAGCACCGGCACGCCAGCCAGCAGATAGGTGAAGACCTTATTGGTCAGGCAGAGCCTGCGGTTCTCGCTGACGTCGGTCTCGAGCGACAGGCCGATGTCGTAGGCAGCGGCCAGCCTCGCCATTTCTTCAGGTCGGGCCATCGGCAGCAGGCTGATTCGATCGCCGATGCCGAGCCCGCGCGCCAGCTCGACCAGCTGCTCGCCATGTCCCCATCGGTTGCCGCCGCGGATATCGAGGGTGACGTGTGTCCTGGTCTTCGCCATGGCCAGGATGAACGATTGCAGGCCGCGGTCGAGACCGATGGTCTGGGAGAACCAGTAGGCCTTGAAGGTGTCCCGGCCGGCCGTCGGGCGCGCTTGCATCGGCGCCATCGCCAGCGAAAAGACATTGAGCACCGTCGTCGGCTCGACGCGGCACTGCGCGGCGTAGGCCTTGGCGATCAGCGGCGCCGCGGCCGTGACGTGCCGGCATGCCGGCAGCAGCGCGCTCTCGATGGTTCGCACCATGCTCATGTCGAACGGCGTGCCTTCGCCGGCATGGTAATCCTCGGCATCGAACCCCAGCATGGCGCCGCTGCGGCGCGCGGCGTCGGCCGCGGCGGCCAGGCCGGCGACGTAATGGGCAATGTAGAGATCGGCCGGAACCTCGCTCGCTGCCCGGCGCAGCGCCGCGACCGGCCCCCCATAGGCCAATGCCGCCACGGCGACGGGCACGCGCATGCCGAGGCTCGTCGCAAGCCTGGCGAGGGCCCTCGCCGCCTTACCCACCTGCCGCTCGCCCGCCGGGCGCGCGACGCGAACGACCTTCCACGGTACCCGGCCCACGATCTCGTCATCGAACGGGCGTAACGCCTCGGTGTAGTCGCAGACCACCGCGGTGACGGCATAGTCCGCCTCGTGCAGGGCGTCGGCTTCCTTCAGCACGCGCGGGTTGGAGGCCAGGTTGCCCGGGCTCACGATGCAGACGGCGCGCCCCATCGCCTGCCGATCACCCCGGCCCCGGCTTCGGCTCCTGGGCAGCCGCCGGCAGCTCGGTGAACTCGACGGGACTGGCCAGCCTCATCGCCAGGGCGCCGTTGCCTTTGCCCTGGCTGAAGTTGAACGGAATGGCGTCCGGGCTGCAGCGTTCGACGAAGAAGCGCAGCGCGTTGTCGACACGATGATCGGTGTCGACGTAGGTCAGACCAGTCATCAGGTCGAAGCAATATTCGCCCGACGCCAACCAGTACGGCTCCAGCACCAGGCTGCATTCGTACTGGCCGGGCTTGCCGGGCAGCGACACCTGGTTGAACACGCTGGTCGAATAGAAGCCGATCGGCAGGTTGTGCTCATCGCGCAGCACCAGCTCGAGCGACATGCCGCGCAGCCCCGATGTCTCCAGGACGACGCGCAGCCTGAGCGGCGTGCCAGGCTCGTAGCGGTCGGTCGGCGTGCCGCTGGCATCGACCAGCATGGCGGAGATCAGCGACGTCGTGTTGCCTTTGCCCCAGTTGCCGCCGTTCTTGACCTTGCGCAGCGAGGTCGCGTAGTGCGCAACTGCCTCATCGATGGCGCCGTCGAAATAGACGCGACCGGACTGGAAGACGATGGCGCGCTTGGTGAGCGCGGTGACTGCCGCCAGATTGTGGCTGACGAACAGCACGGTGCGCCCGGCATCGGCGACCGCCGACATGCGGTTGAGGCAGCGCGCCTGGAACTCGGCGTCGCCGACCGCCAACACCTCGTCGATCACCAGCACCTCGGATTCCAGATGCGCCGCGACGGCGAAGGCGAGCCGCGCATACATGCCGACCGAATAGCGCTTCACCGGCGTGTCGATGAACTTCTCCACGCCCGAGAAGTCGATGATCTCGTCGAAGCGTCGTCGCACCTCGGCCCGCGTCATGCCCAGGATGGCGCCGTTCAGGAACACGTTCTCGCGACCCGTCAGCTCGGGATGGAAACCGGTGCCGACCTCGAGCAGGCTCGCGACGCGCCCCTTGATCGAGAGCCGTCCCTCGGACGGCTCGGTGATGCGCGACAGGATCTTGAGCAGCGTCGTCTTGCCCGCGCCGTTGTGGCCGATGATGCTGACCACCTCGCCGCGCTTGATCTCGAAATCGACGTCGCGCAGCGCCCAGAACTCCTCGACCGTGTCGCCCTCGACCATGGCGCGGCCGCGCAGCATGTCGGTGCCCTTGCGCAACGCATTGCGAAAGCCACGCGCCACGACGTCGACGAACACCGAGCCGACTTCGGCGCGATGGCCGATGATGAATTTCTTGCCGAGTTTCTCGGCGCGAATGGCGACGTCGGACATGTCAGATGATGTCGGCGAAGGCGCGTTCGCTGCGGCGGAAGGCATGCGCGCCCCACGCCAGCATGACCGCGATGACGACGAGGCTGACGAGGAAACCCGGCCAGTAGATGGGGCTGTCGCCGCCCAGGATGCACCATCGGAAGCCGTCGATCACGCCGACCATGGGATTGATGCTGTAGAGCATCTGCCAGTGCTCGGGCACGACCTTGCTGGAGAAGCCGACCGGCGAAACGTAGACGCCGATCTGGGTGACGAACGGAATGATGAAGCGGAAGTCGCGGTACTTGACGATCAGCGAGGCTGCCCAGATCGCCGGGCCGATCGCCGCCAGCAGCGCCAGCAGAACGAAGAGCGGCAGCAGCAGAATCTGCCACCCCGGCACCAGGCCGTACCACAGCATCAGGCCGGCCAGGATCGCAAGACTCACCAGGAAATCGATCAGCGCGACCACGATCGTCGACAGCGGCACGACGAGCCGCGGGAAATAGACCTTGGTGATAAGATTGGCGCTGCCGATCACGCTGAGCGAGGCCTCGCTCAGCACCGAGGCGAACAGCGTCCAGGGAAGCAGGCCCGCGAAGACCATGACCGCGTAGGGCGCGCTGCCCTCCGACGGCAGCTTGGCCAGCGAGCCGAACACCACCGTGAAGACCACCATGGTCATGAACGGTCGCACGAAGGCCCAGATGACTCCGATCACCGTCTGCTTGTAGCGCACCGCCACGTCGCGCCAGGCCAGGATGAAAAAGAGCTCCCGGTAGCGCCACAGATCGATCCAGTACTGGTGGTCGGCCCGGCCCGCTTCGAGGATCAGCGGCCGGTTGTCGGGGTCGAGGCTACTCATGTTGCGCCGTCATACGACGGGGCTGGGCCAGAAGGCGAGCGAGCAGGAGCTGCGCGCCGGCGACAAAATGCGGTCGACGGTAGGGCTCGATCGCCGCGGCGTCGGCTGGCCCCTGCCGCAACAGCCTCGTCACGGCCTCGACCAGGCCATCGACGTCGCCCGGATCGACGAGTTCCCCGACCCGCTCGTCGGGAACGGCATCGCTGCTGCCACCGCCGGCGCCACCGATCACCCGCAGCCCACAGGCAGCGGCCTCGAGGTAGACGATGCCAAAGCCCTCTTCCGAGCTCGGCATGACGAAGAGGTCGGCCAGGCGATAGAGATCCGGCAGATCCTCGTCGGGCACGTAACCGAGAAAGCGCACGGCGCCCTCGCCGGCGAACTCGCGGGCGCGCGCCTCCAGGCGGGCGCGATCGTCGCCGTCGCCGGCCACGACGTGAACGATGCCGGGGAAGCGGGCGCGCAACGCCGGCAGGGCCGCGAACACCAGTTCATGGCCCTTGTAGCGTTCACTCGCCGCCAGGCGGCCGACGGCGAGCAGGACCGGGCCCGGCCCGAGCCGCAGACGCTCGTGCAGCGCCGTCGACGGCGGTCCCGGCGTGAAGCGCGCGTCGACGGTGTTGGGAAGAACACGCACGCGCTCGGGCGCAAGATCGACCCAGCCCAACAGGCTCTTGCGCGTGCCGCGGCTGACCGTGGTCACCTGGTCGGCCGCTTCGATGGCCCGGCGCACGACAGCGCGGCGGTCTCGCCACACCTCCGCCCCGTGGGCCTGCAGCCAGTAGCGGGCGCCCAACAGCCGCGCCAGCCAGGCGGCCAGCGGCGCCATGTAGACATGTCCACAAAATACGACATCGACCGGACGATAGCGCCACGCCGTCCACAGCGAAACGAGCGAGAACCGCAAGCGGCCGAGAATCGCCGGCCGCTGGCGCACGCCGGCAGGCAGCGCGATGCCCGCCGCGTCGCCAAGCCGGGGCAAAACGAGGATTTCCGCGCCGGCCGCGGCGAGCGCGGTGAACAGGTCGCGGTTGTAACGCGCGATCCCGCCGCGTGCGCCGAAGGCGTCGCCAACCAGGGCCAGGATGCGGACGGTCATCTGGCGTCAGGCCACCATCGGCGTCGTCCAGCCGTTCTGCCATACGCGCCGCGCCCAGCTGCGGGAGGCTGCAGAGAAATCCACCACACCGTCGGCCGGCGTGCCCTCAGCCGGCGTACCCGCGGCCTCGCGCAGCCAGCGGCCGACCGGCGTCACGAAGCCTGTCTTGCGCCGCTCGCGCACGGCGTCCGGCAGCGGCGGCGCCGGCACGTCGGCCACCGCGTCCTTGGCATTGACGCGTGCCAGGACGTCACCCGACGGCAGGGCGGCAAGGAAGAACGGATCGACATAGGGCACGCGGATCTCCACGCCGTGCGACATGCCGGCCCAGTCGGCATCTCGCAGCAGCTGGTTGCGCATGTAGAGCGTCGTCTCCAGCGTGGCGACGCGGTCGAAATCGCCGAGCGGGCGGACGCCATGCAGGGCGGCCGCGATATGGCTGAGCGGCGCCAGGCGACGCAGGCCGTCGGCAACCAGCGCCGGATCGATCAGCTCGTCGAGCTCCCAGGGCATGTAGACGCTGCGCCGCAGAAGATAGGCGCCCGCCCAGTCACCGCCGTACTGCAGCACGCCCGCCGCCTTGGGATGCAGGCCCAAACCGGCATCGATCGCCGCCGAGAGACCACGCCGCACCAGCGGGCCGAGCCCGGGCACGAACGACAACGGGCGCAGCCAGTGGACGCTGCGCGGCACATCGGTGAACGACGGATAGCCGCCGAAGCACTCGTCGGCACCCAGCCCGCTCAGCGCCACCTTGATGCCCGCCTCGTGCGCGGCCTTGGCGACGAACCAGGTGTTGATGCCGTCGATGGTCGGCAGGTCCATGGCATCGAGGATGGCCGGCAGATCGCGCTCGAACTCGGCACGATCGACCGTGCGCACGATGTGGCGCGCGCCGTAGCGCTTTGCGACCTCGGCGGCGAGGGGCGCCTCGTCCACGGCCAGGCCCTTGAATTCGGCAAAAGCCAACGTGACGGCCGACACCGATTGCGCGCCCAGAGTCGCCATGGTGCCGAGCAGCGCGCCCGAATCGAGACCGGCCGACAGGAACACCGCCACCGGCACGTCGGCCACGAGGTGATGGCGCACCGAATCGCGCACTGCGTCCGCCAGCAATCGGCGCGCATCGCCATCGCCGTGACCGGCGCTGGCGCGCTCGGCCAGGGCCGCGGCGACGTCATAGTAGCGCTTCGCCGACTGCGGCCCGCTGGCGTCGATCGTGAGCGTCGTGCCGGCCGGCAGCGTATGGACCTCGCGCCAGACGGTGAAAGGCTCGGGCACGCTGCCGAACAGGTGGAAGCCCACGATGCCGGCCGAGTCGGGATCGCGGCCGACCCGGCCGCCGGCCAGAAGCGCCTTGGCCTGGGAGGCGAAGCGCACGGTCCAGCCGTCGTCGGCCCAGTAGAGCGGTTTTATGCCCAGCGCATCGCGCGCCAGCAGCAGCGTGCGCTTCTCCGAATCCCACAGGCCGAACGCGAACATGCCGCGCAGCTTCTTCACCATGTCGGCGCCGCAGTCGGCGTAGAGCTGCAGCAGCACCTCGGTGTCGGAGCCGCTGCGGAAGGCGTGGCCGCGCGCCGAGAGTTCGTCGCGCAGTTCGCGGTAATTGTAGATCTCGCCGTTGAAGGTGATGGTGTAGCGGCCGCAGGCACTGTGCATCGGCTGCGCTCCGGCCTCGCTCAGGTCGATGATGGCGAGCCGCTGATGGGCGAGCCCCGTGCGCCCATCGGCAGAAAGCCACAGGCCGTGGCCGTCGGGGCCGCGCGCCGCCATGCGATCGTTGATGCGCTTGAGCTCGGCGCGATCGACCGGAGGGGCGACGTCGAGATAGGCGTGGATACCGGCTATGCCGCACATGATTTTGCTCGCGAGGTCGCGGCGACTGTTAACGCGCACCGGTGCCGCGGAAAACCACGGCAAAGGTACGCAACACGATCACGAGATCAAGCCATAGCGAGCAGTGCTTGAGGTAGTAGAGATCGTATTCCAGCTTGGAGCGCATCTCGTCGGGCGCGTGCGCATAGCCCTGATTGATCTGGGCCCAGCCCGTCACGCCCGGCCGCACGATGCCGCGCAGCGCGAAGTGCTCGATGTCGCGCACATAGCCCTGCTCCAGCGACGCCGCCTCCGGGCGCGGTCCGACCCAGCTCATGTCGCCGCGCAGGATATTGAAGAGCTGCGGCAGCTCGTCGAGGCGGCACTGGCGCAGGAAACCGCCGACCCGGGTGACACGCGGATCGACGGTGGAGGTGAAGCTCGGCCCGCCGGCGCCGTGGAACATGGTGCGGAACTTGATCATGCGGAACGGCTGGCCGCGACGGCCGATGCGGGTCTGCACGAAGAAGACCGGCCCGGAACTGTCCAGCCGCACCGTCGCCGCTACGATCAGTAGTACCGGCAACAACACCGGCAGCAACAGCACGGTGAGAGCGAGTTCGATGATACGCCGCACGACGAGATACTGGCGCGACGGCAGCAGGGCGCCGAATTCGTTGGGCGTCAGCCCGCCGAGCGGCGTGCGACCGGTCATCGTCTCGACGATGTAGCGCCGATCGAGCACCGGCACGCCGGCGATCGCAGCGTCCGCCAGGGCGGCGAGCCGCCCTTCGCCGAGATCAGCGCCAAGATCGGCAACGATGGCGTCGACGCGCATGCCGAGGTCCTGCACATCGTCGAAATCGAGCCATCGGCAGGTCGCAAGGACCGGCATGTCGGCAATGGAAGAGCGCGGCATCACCGCGTAGTTGCGGATCAGGTAACGCGAACGAAGCTGCGCCACGCTCGCCATCCACAGCAGGGTCAGGATGCCCGAACCGAAGAACTGGATGCGGGAATATTCGATGCGCAGCAGCAGCAGGAGGGCGGCGATCAGGGCGTAGGTGAGAACGGCGATCGGTGCCACGTAACCGATATTGCCCTGCAGGGTAGCGCGCGGAAAGGCGTCGAGCCGGCGGCCGCAGTACCACACCACCGAATAGCCCAGCGCCGTGGCGATGATGGTGAACTCGGTGCCGCCGAGCTCGCCGGCGAACGGCTCGCCGGTGGCATAGATCGGAATCGGCATCACGACGCAGAACAGGAAGCCGACGATGGCATCGATCCACGTCTCGACGAAGCGCTGCGGCGCTGACCGCATCGCCCGCGAGCCATTCAGCGGACGTTCGACCGACGGGGCCTCCGCCCCGACCGGCATCGCTCTGCGCACGCCACGCCCTCCCACGTCCATTGCCACGCCGACCTGCGAGGGGTTGGCGGGCAACCGCCCACCCCCGCATCATGCAATTACCTGCTTCGACGAGTGCACCCCAAGCATACTCTTTGCACCCATAATGAGTATAGTTGAATTACTCCCAAGGGGTAAAGTCACCACGAGATCTTTCCCTGCGACCAAATGCTTGGGCCCAGCCCATGCCCATGAGGGCGCTGACCACGAAGCCGATGGCCGGCATCTGCAGGCTGAAATCGACCACGGAATGAAGGATCGGCACGGCGGCAACGGCAAAGGCAGCCCCGGGAAGGTAGCGATGCGCCCGCCGCCGCGTCAGCGCGCCGTAGAGCGACACGCCCCACGGGATGAACACGATGGCAAAGCTGACCACGGCCATCGGCACGCCGACCTCGACCATGGTTTCGAGCGGCGTTGAGTGGGCAAGATCGTTCGGGATCGGCAGGGTCATCGGCTGCACGATGGCATAGATGTCGGCGAAGCTGCCGAGCCCCCAGCCCAGCCACGGCGACATCCGCACGGCCTGCAGCGAGGCCCGCCAGATCTGCATGCGATCGCCGCCGTCGCTGGCGCGCATCGCCTTGTCGACGATGGTGTTGCCCGCGATCACCAGCACGATGATGCCGACGACGACGCTGATCGCCACGAAGATGCGCACCAGGTCCGGTCGCGAGCGCCAGCGGCCGCGCAGCATCAGCACCGTAAGGGCGGCGGCGCTGGCCAGGGTGGCGGCAAGCCCGGCGCGCGACGCCGAGTACAAGAGGCCGCCCAGCAACAGGAGGCAGACCGCCAGCATGGTCACGCGAAAGCCGGTCAGCGACGCGACGATACCTTCCTCATCATCCTCGTCATATCCGTAGGGCTGGTCGCCCTTGCGGCGGCGGCCGGCGAAGATCAACGCCATGGCCGCCACCATGCCCATGCCGCAGTAGCAGCCGAACGAATTGCTGCTGACGAACGTGCCCGACATCACGCAGCGGTCCGTCGTCTCATAAGCGCCGACTTTCTTGAGATAGCTGCCGAGATAGCAGGAGTGCGTCGTCACCTGCATCAGCACGCCATAGGCCACGACCAGGATGGCGCCGGCGACGAACATCACGAGCAGCAGCCGCGCGCGGTCGCGGTCGCGGCAGAGGGCGCGGGCGATCAGGAAAATCGCGCCGCAGCTCAGGCATTTCAGCAGCGTGTTGCGTGCCGCATCGATCGCGAGATCGGGCACCGGCGCGTGGGCGCTGCCCAGCAGGCGGGCGGCCGCGTCATAGAGCCAGGCGGTTGTCGACGACGGCGCCATGGTCGACATCTGGAAGAGTCCGAACAGGACGAACAGGGCAAAGCAGGCGACAAGCGCCAGCAGCGGCTTGCGCTCGGCCGCGCTCACCTCGAACCCTTTGCTGGCTCCCACCCCGGCAGCGACGAGGACGGCGAGCGCGCCCACGATCACGGCAATCGGCGCCCACGCCCAATCGCGATTGCCGCCCATCGGCAAGGCGGCAAACGACACCACAGCGAAGAACAGCGCCGCCACCGACCAGTCGGCAAGCCCGCGCAGCACCACCAGCGGACCGCGGCGGCGCTCGACGCGCACGTCTGTGTCGAAGACTACTTCTTCCTCAGGCGCGTGAGCCATTGAGTCAGCTCCTCCTGGGCGTTTGGCTCGTCACGCACGAAATAGCGAACAAAGAGTTCGTCGATCGGCGAGCGAATCGCGAGTGCGATCCAGCGCCGGTCGCGGCTTGCCCGCCAGGTCACGACCACGTAGGCGGCGATACCCTCGCGCTCCTTGGGCGTGAAATACTGCCAGTTGTCGAGGATGAGCTGAAGGCGACTGGACCACAGCGATTGCATCATCGGCGCCACGTCGATCGACATCATCAACGCGGCAACCACCTTGGCCGAGGTGCCCTCGAGCGCCTGGCGGGCGGCGGCGAGGCGCGCCCAGCCGACGCCGCGGGCCGGCGCGTTGCCCAGTCCGAAGTCGAGATCGGCCTGCGCCTGCTTCATCCATTCGGCGCGCTGCTCCCTGGTTGCGGGCAGGTCGGTGGTGAGCGCCGCACCAGCCAACAGCTCGGAGCGTCCGAGCCGGCGGCCAGCCACCGGATCGGCCGCGACGGCGCGGTCGAGAGCAGCGATGCCGGCCTGCACGCTGACAAGGTCGAGCGCCTGGCCGGTACGCAGCTCGGAGACGACAGCGTCGGCCTTCTGTGCCTGCCAGGCGCCATTGGCCACCGGCCAGGCCACGAAAGCCACGATGGCCCCGCCGACGCCGAGAAGGCCGCGCAGGACCCAAGTCATTGCGTTCACAACGGTCGATCTTTCCTCGTTGGTATCGATCGCGCGCCGGCTTAGCACCGGACTTAATCGCATCCTACCTGAAATTATCGGCGAATGCCCGTCAAAGACATGTGCAGAGGGTCAGGTCTTGGACGGATCGAGCGCAGCGGTGCCAAGTGACGTGGTTGCCTGCGCCGGCGGCGCAGCGGACGCCAATGCTGCCGGGGCCGCCGCCAATGTCCTGACCTGCACGTCCACCGTGGCGTTGGTGGTGACGTGGGCCGCCCCGGTAAACGTGCCTTTGATCGGCATGGCCTGCTCCGGGTCGCGGCCAACGGCGACGCGGATCAACCGCTCGGTGCCGATAATGCCATTGGTCGGGTCGAACTCCACCCAACCGGCACCCGGCAGGTAGACTTCCATCCAGGCATGCGGGAACGCCGGCCGGGCGTCGCCGCCTGCAGCATCGTCGAGCGCCGGATCGTAGAGATAGCCGGTGACGAAACGGGCCGCGAGGCCGAGGGCCCGCGCGCCCTCCATCATCAGCAAAGCATAGTCGCGGCAGGTGCCGGTGCCGGTCTCCAGGGTAACCGCCGGTGGCTGCGTGCCGGGCTCGAAGCGCATGGCGTACGTCAGGCTTTCCTGGATGCCCTTGCACATGCGCGTGAGCGTGGCGAAAGTCTCAGGCGTCCCCTCCTCGCTTTCCATGAACTGCTTGGTCCAGCTACTGAGAATGGCGTTGGGGTCGGGATAGTGGCGCTCGACATAGCGCGCCAGGTCGGGCGCTTCCTCTGCGAGGTAGCTGAACGGCAGCTTGAGGGCGTATTCCTCGATCGGCGGCAGCGCGAGGGGCAAAGCGAAATGTTCCAGACAGATGGTGCTGTTGAGCTCGAGCGCCGCGGTGCTGCCGTTGAACGTCGCAATTGCGATCGAGTTGCCGAACGCATCGTGGATCCAGCGCACCGACGCTGCAGGTTCGATCGTCAGGCCCGTGCGCAGGAGCCGCAGATCATGGCTGTCGCGCGGCCGGAACATCAGGCGATGCTCGCCCAGCGTCACCGGCTCCGAATATTCGTATCGCGTGCGGTGACTGATCTCGAGCGTGCGCATTGCGCTGGATAATGCACCACAGGCCTGGTGGTTGCAGCCCTGACGTTACGGGGTGAGGCAGCGTAGCCACGCCGCGCTCGGGAAGTGCTTGCCGCCGGTGCCCCCCAGACCGTCGGCCTGCTCGTTCGGTTGATAGGCCGGGATCAGCCGCTTCAAGCCATCGGGCGCGGCATAATGGACCATGCTGAGGCTCGCCTCGACGCGATAGCGCGCGTTACCGCTCAGGAAGGCGTAGAGCAGGCTGCTTTCCTGCGGGAAGAAGAGATCGCCACCGAGCGTGTTACGCGCGTAGTCGTAGGGGAAATAGATATCGTGGAAATGCACCCATACACCGGGGCGCAACCGGGGCAGCACTTCATGGATCAGATAGTTCACTTCGCTGCCGGGTTTGACGGCATGGGTCGAATCGACGAACAGCAGATCGTCCTCGCCGAGGTCGGCAATGACGTTGAAGTCGACGGTCTGCGCCGGCTCGACCACGAGCCTCACCAGCCCCTTGCTCTCGGCCTCACGCAGGTAGGCGCTGGGAAAGGGTTCGATGCAGACAATCTCCGGCCTGTAGTCGGCCTTTGCCGCCGCCATCAGCATCACGGCCGTGCTGACGCCGCAACCGATCTGCATGACCCGGCGGGGCTTGCGGCTGGCAACGAAGCCGAACAGCACGTCGGCTTCGATCTCGCCATATCCGCCGTCCGCACCGCCGCCCTGGATGGCGCCTTGGTGAACACCATGGCCGCGCAGGTAGTCGCCGTGCGGGATGATCCATTCGCCGAGCAGCGCGAGTTGATCATCGATGCTGCGCTGATTGATGCCGTACATGCTCCTCGGCCGGCGCCAGTCGGTGCGGCGGCCGAGATCGCCGAGATCCGGAACGCAGGAATAGAAGTGCTCGGGCAGAACGTTGATGCCGACACGTTGCAGGAGCGCGAACGAACGGTGCCATCCACTCTTCGCCAGCGTCTTCAGTGCGCGTGCCTTCATGCCGACAGGCTCTTTCCCCCAAACGTCACGAGACCGGTGCGTCCCAGCGGCGTGAGGGCGTAGATACCGCGACTGACGCGCTCGAACCAACCATAGTGGTCGTGGCGCAGGATCTTGGCGGCGTTGGGCACGTCGCCGGCCGCACGCAGGGCCTTGGGAGCCATCGGCCCATGGCACGCCAAAAGCTCGGCGCAGCGCAACGCCTCCTGGCGATAGGCCGTCATCAGGGGCGCGCGCATGGCGCTGCCGCCGAGGTTGGGATCGCCGACGCGGCGGCGATGCTCGCCGAGCAGCCGGCCGGCCTTGCGCTTGTTGGCCCGGGGCTTGTAGGGCAGCGGATCGAGCACGACGTCGGCCCGCTCGCGCGCCACCACCAGCAGGCCGAGCCCGAGGCGACGGCAGAGCTTCTTCACGTTCTTCATCTGCTTGGGCCACTGGCCGACCGCGAGATAGACGCGGTCGCTGATCGCCAGGCGATCGACGCCCTGCAGGACCAGGCTGAGGCCGAACACGCGCTTCAGCTCGACGATCACCGGCGGCTCCTCGCCGCGCACGGCGACCACGTCGCAGCCGCGCACCTCGCCCTTAACGACGTATCCTTGTCCCTCGAGCAGCGCCTTTACCGGCGCGTAGAGATCGCTCTCCAGCGGCATGCCCTGCCGACAATACCATGTCCGCCTGTGGGTCGCTGTTCACGGGCTTGCCCGTAAACGTCGCCACCAGCACCTCGATCAGGCGTTCGTCGGCTACCGGCTTGTCGAGCCGGGGCGCCGAGCGGTACGCCATCGGCACGATGCTGCGGCCTTCGTAGCCGGTGACGAAGACGAACGGCACGCCGCGCGTGCTCAGGACTTCGGCGATGGGAAAGCTCATCTCGCCGTGCAGGTTGATGTCGAGGATCGCCCCGTCGAGGGACTCCTGTTCGGCCAGCTCCAGGCCGCGCTGCAGCCAGCCGGCCGGGCCGACGACCTGGCAGCCGCTGTCCTCCAGCAGGAGCTTGGTGACTTCGGCCAGCAACAGGTTGTCCTCGACGACCAGGACCTTGAGGCCTTCCAGCAGTCGCGGCGCCAGCATGATCGCTCGCTCCCTTGCCCGTTTCGGGTCCGACCGTCGGAACTACGGTCCGCGGCGCCTTAGGTTGCAGTCTGGAACGGCGCGGGCCCAGCCGGTATGACAAAGCTATGACCGATTTGCTGGATCTGGGCGCGGCCGCCATCGCATCGGCCGTCCGCGCCGGCAAAACGAGCGCGCGCGACGTGGCCGAAGCCGCCATTGGCCGCGTCGAAGCGAAAAACGAGGCGATCACCGCCATCGTGGACTTCGACCCCGCCGAGGCGCCCGCCGCCGCCGACTCCGTCGACGCCCGCCGTAAGCAGGGCTTCGACGGGCCGATCCTGGGCGTGCCCTATACCGTCAAGGATACGACCTGGGTGCAGGGCCGACGCGTCACCAACGGCTCCCTGCTCTGGAAGGATTTCAGGCCGCCGCGCGATGCGGTCGCGGTCGAGCGCCTGAAGGCCGCCGGCGGCGTCTTCCTCGGCATGACCAACACGCCCGAGATGGCGGCCAAGGGCCACACCGAGAACAAGGTCTACGGTCCCACGCGCCATCCGATGAATCCGGCGCTCACGCCTGGCGGCTCTTCGGGTGGCGCGGCGGCGGCGCTCGCTGCCGGCTTCACGCCGATCGCGCTCGGCACCGATGGCGGCGGCTCGGGGCGCAGGCCGGCATCGCACTGTGGTGTCGTGGGCTTGAAGACCTCCGCGGGCGCGATCCCCTCGCCTCTCGGGTTCGGCGGCGCCTACGGGCCGCTCTACGGCGTGACGGCGCCGATGGGCCGCTCGGTCGCCGACGCCAAGGTCGCGTTCGAAGTGATGGCGGGGCCCGATCGGCGCGATCCACACTCCGTGGCGCTGCTCGACGTGCCGCCCCCATCCAGTCCGCGCATCGCCGTGAGTCCGCGACTCGGCCTCGACGTCGCCGTCGACCCTGACGTGATGGCGGCGTTCGACGCGGCCATCGCCCGCCTGCGTGCCGCCGGCTGGCGCATCGAGGAGGCGGACGTCACGTGGCCGGAAGGCACGACGGAAACAGCCTTCTCCGCGGTCAACCAGGCGGCATCGGCCCTGCTCTATGGCGAGCGCCACGCCACGGACAAGGAGCTGTTCGGCGACAATGTCGCGAGCCTGATCGAGCGCGGCCGCAGCGTCCCCGGTACCGACGTGGTCGCCGCCTTCCGCTTCGCCGATGCCTGCGCCCGCGCCGTCGCGCAGTTCTTCACCGAGTACGACTATCTCCTCACGCCTACCACGGCCTGCGTCTCCTGGCCGGTCGAGCAGGTCCATCCCAAGGTGATCGAGAACCGCGAGGTTGGCCCGCGCGGCCACGCCGTGTTCACGCCACTCTTCAATCTTGCCCTGGTGCCCGGCATCTCGATCCCGTGCGGCGTCGGCCGCGACGGCTTGCCGGTCGGCCTGCAGATCGTGGCGCCGCGCCTGCATGACCGGCCGCTGCTGGCGATGGCGCAGCGCGGGGAGACGGCGCTGGCATGAAGATCACCGCTGTCGAGACCGTCCGCCTGGGCGAGTTCCCCAACCTCGTCTGGGTCCGGCTCCGGACCGACGAGGGCCTGATGGGCCTGGGCGAGACCTTCATGGGCGCCGCCGCCGTCGAGGCCTACATCCACGAGAGCGCCGCACCCAAGCTGATCGGCCGCGATCCCATTCAGATCGAGGCGATCAACCGAAGCCTCATCAACTATCTCGGCTGGCGCGGCACGGGCGTTGAGACGCGCGGCAACTCGGCGATCGACATCGCGCTGTGGGACCTGTTCGGCAAGGCGATCGGCCGGCCGGTCTGCGAGGCGCTGGGTGGGAAGAGCCGCGATCGCATCCGCGTCTACAACACCTGCGCGGGCTACAAGTATATCCGCGACGAGCGCAGCCAGGCCGTCGCCAACTGGGGGGTCGGCAACAAGCAGGGGCCCTACGAGGACCTGGAGGCCTTCCTGCATCGCGCCGATGAGCTTGCCCTGTCGCTACTTGAGCAGGGCATCACCGGCATGAAGATCTGGCCCTTCGACATCGCCGCCGAGCGCACCGCCGGCTGGGACATCTCGCCGGCCGAGCTCGATGCCGCGCTGGAACCGTTCGCCAGGATCCGCAAGGCCGTCGGCAATCGCATGGACATCATGGTCGAATTCCATTCGCTGTGGAGCCTGCCCATGGCGCAGCGGCTCGCCCGCGCGCTCGAGCCGTTCGGCACCTATTGGCACGAGGATCCGCTGCGTCTCGACAATCTCGCCGACCTGAAAGCCTATGCCGAGCATTCGAAGGCCTGGGTGTGCGCTTCCGAGACGCTGGCCTACACCCATTCCTTCCGCGAGTACCTCGAGACCGGCGTTGCGGGCGTCGCCATGCTCGACCTGTCGTGGTGCGGCGGGCTGTCGGAGGCGCGAAAGATCGCGGCCCTGGCCGAAGCCTGGCATGTCCCGGTGGCGCCGCACGACTGCACCGGACCGGTGGTCTATGCCGCCTCCTGCCATTTCTCCCTGCATGCGCGCAACGCGCTGATCCAGGAAAGCGTGCGCGCTTTCTACAGCGGCTGGTACACCGAGCTGGTCACCGAGCTGCCGCCGATCACGAAGGGCGAGGTCACGGTGAACATGAAGCCCGGCCTCGGCCTCGACCTGCTGCCCGACCTCGACCGACGCAAGGACGCGTCGGTCCGCACCACGCAGGCGTGAGTGATGATCCCATGGACGGAGATCCTGATCGCGGCCGGCGCGGCGATGGTGACGGCCGTCGCCATCCGCCTCTGGCGCGCGCGAGCGGCCGCGCGCCAGCGCGGTCCCGCCCATGTCCATGAGCCGCTGATGAAGCGCGCCGAAGCGCTGGCCGACCAAAGCCCGTTCCTGCGCAAGGTGACCGCTGAGTTCAAGGCCAACGGCCACATCTCGAACCGCCAGGCCGACGCGGTGAAGAAGGCGATCGCGCGCATCGAGGCGCGTTAGGCTCTTGCCGGAGCGCGGGTCCGGCATGAGTCTTATCCCAATGGCAGGCGCTGCGCCGTTTGGACTAGTGTCGGGCGGTGCTTCGCAACGTCCTCTGTCTCGTCGCTCTCCTTCTGGTCACGCTGCCCGCCGCGCCGGACGCCCAGCAATTCGGCGGCCCGCGGCGCGTCGAAGTCGCTTCGGCCTACCCCTACACGGCCGTCGGCGAATGGACCTACGGTGACGGCGGCAGCCGCACTGTCTGCACGGCTTTTCTGGTCAACAACTGCACCCTGGTGACGGCGCGGCGGTGCGGCCAGGGCAAGGCCGGGAGCTTCCAGTTCGAGGCCGGCGACGGCCAGCGCTTCCAGGTCCGCAACGTCCGCGCCGACCATGGCAACGGCAAGGGCGAGGCCAAACTGGAGGAAGCGGACCTCGACGTCGCTTTCGGCCAGATCGCGGCTCGTACCGGCCAACCGCCCGGCGAGAGGTACGGCAGGTTTGGCCTCGACGACGCCGATACCGTGGCGGCGAGCTCGGGCTTCACGCCGCATTGCAGCTTCGGCTTCAGCCACAACGACGAGGGCAAGGGTGGTCGCGGCACACTCGATCCCGACGTCTACGTATGGGGATCGCTGCGCCGCGCGTTCCCCAACAAGGCGCCCAGCGACGAGTTCCTCCTGCATATGACCAACGGCGTCTACGGCGCCTCGGGCAGCCCGATCTTCCGCTGCGTGCCGAACTTCAACGCCGGCAAGCTGCTCGGCGCCGACGTGAGCGCGCCAGCCCGCGTCGTCCGCGTCTCCATCCGCTTGAACAACGAGAAGGACAGCCTGAAGTTCGCCGACCGCCTGCGCGTCGAGCCCAAGGACATGGCCTGGGGAATCGGTGGCAAGCAGTTCTATCCCTACCTGCTCGACTACGTGAAACAGAACCCCTGCGAAGCGTTGCGATGAGCCGACGGTCGTCCCTATCCGCCGTGCAGGCGCGGCGCATCGCCTTGGCCGCCCAGGGGTTCGGCGTTGCCCGCCCGAGCGGGACGCTCAATGCCGGTCACATCAAGCGCGCCGTCGACCGGCTGGGCCTTCTGCAGATCGATTCGGTGAACGTGCTGACCAGGGCACATTACCTGCCGCTGTTCTCGCGGCTCGGGAACTACCCCAGCGACCACCTCGACCGCATCGCCTGGGGCCGCAAGAGCCAACGTGGGCTGTTCGAGTTCTGGGCGCACGAGGCCTCGCTGCTGCCGCTCGGCACGCATCCGCTGTTCCGCTGGCGCATGCAGCGCTCCCGCGAGAATGCCGGCGACGGCAAGGGCAAGCTGCATCTCTTGCGCAAGGAGAAACCAAAGTACATCGACACGGTGCTGCGCGAGATCGCCGACCGCGGCCCGCTCGCCGCGTCGGAGCTGTCCAACGCCGGCGAACGGCGCGGCCCGTGGTGGGGCTGGAACGACGGCAAGCTCGCCGTCGAATGGCTGTTCTTCGCCGGCCTGGTCACCACGGCGACGCGACGCGGCACGTTCGAGCGCGTCTACGACCTCACCGAGCGCGTGCTGCCGGCCGACATCGTCGCCCTGCCGACGCCGACCGCCGAGGAAGCGCAGCGCGAACTCCTGCGCCTGTCGGCGCAGGCGCTGGGTGTCGCCACCGAATTCGACCTGCGCGACTACTTCCGCCTCGGCGTCGCCGACACCAAGGCGCGGCTCGCCGAGCTGGTCGAGGCCGGCGATCTTTTGGCCGTCGAGGTCGAGGGCTGGGACCGGCCGGCTTATCTCCATCCCGCCGCGCGCCAGCCGCGCCAGGTCGAGGCGCGCGCCCTGCTGGCGCCGTTCGATCCCCTGATCTGGGAGCGCGACCGCACCCATCGCATCTTCGACTTCTTCTACCGCATCGGCATCTACACGCCCGTCGCCAAGCGCACGCACGGCTACTATGTGCTGCCCTTCCTGCTGGGCGACCGGCTGGTGGCCCGCGTCGATCTCAAGGCCGACCGCGCCAATTCCAGGCTGCTGGTCCATGCTGCACATCTCGAAGAGGGTCAGGACGTCCGCCAAGTCGCAGGACCGCTGCGCGAAGAGCTCAGGCTGATGGCCGATTGGCTGGGCCTCGAAAGCGTATCCCTGCCCCGCGCCGGCGCGCTGGCGAAGGCCATGGGGCGGATGCGATAAAGCGGCTCGTACTCGCGCAGAAAACAAGGCAAACCGAATGAACGATCTGGTGTTGAAAGGCGGCCGCGTGGTCGATCCCTCGCAGGGCATCGACAAGGTGACCGACATCGCCTTCGCGAACGGCAAGGTGGCGGCGATCGGCGACAATCTCTCCGGCAAGGACAGCCGCAACGTCGCGGGCAAGATCGTGTCGCCCGGCCTGATCGACCTGCACACCCACGTCTACTGGGGCGGCACGTCACTCGGCGTCGAAGCCGAACTTTTGGCGCGCACCGGCGGCGTCACCACTTTCATCGACGCCGGCAGCGCGGGACCCGGCAACTTCCACGGCTTTCGCAAGCACGTGATCGAGCCCTCGCCGGTCCGCATCCTGCCCTATCTCAACATCGCCTTCCCCGGCATCTTCGCCTTCTCCAAGACCGTGATGGTCGGCGAGAATTCCGACATGCGCCTGATCGACCCGCGCGAGGCCGTCCGCGTGGCGCGCGAGCACAAGGATCTCGTGCTGGGCATCAAGGTGCGCGTCGGCCGCTCGGCCAGCGGCGATTCCGGCGCCAAGCCACTCGACATCGCCCTCGAGGTCGCCGAGGAGCTCGGCCTGCCGGTGATGGCCCATCTCGACAACCCGCCGCCGTCGCGCCGCGAGGTCGTCGATCGCCTGCGGCCGGGCGATATCCTCACCCACTGCTTCCGCCCCTTCCCCAACGCGCCGGTGCGGCCCGACGGCAAGGTGCGCGAGGAGATCCTTTCCGCCCGCGCACGCGGCGTGATCTTTGACATCGGCCACGGCGGCGGCTCGTTCGGCTTCGGCACCACGCGCGGCATGCTGGCGGCGGGCTTCCTGCCCGACGTGATCTCCTCGGACGTGCACGTGATCTCGATCGAGGGCCCGGCGTTCGACCTGCTGACGACGATGTCCAAGTTCCTGTGCCTGGGTGTCGACCTGCCGACGGTGATCAAGCTTTCGACTGGAAACGCCGCCGCCGCCATCAACCGTTCCGACCTTGGAACGTTGAAGGTTGGCGGCGTTGGCGAGGCGACGGTGATCGAAGAGGTGAGCGGCAGCTTCGACTACGCCGATTCGATCGGCGAGCGTATGACGGGAACCAAGCGGCTGCTTTCGGCTGGCGTGGTGCTGGCGGGCCGTTGGTGGCATCCGACCTGAGAGACCTGCGCATGAGCGATCCCAAGGAGTTCGCGTCACCTGCTTGCAGCGCCGATGAGGCCGACGAGACCTACATGGGTTTCGCCAGCCGGGCGGAGATCACTGCCTTCCTGAACGAGCTGGCAGCGGCCGAGCGCGCCGGCCGGCCGCACGCTGAGATGCTGCGCCGGATGCTGCCCAAGGTCAGAGACGATGCCCTGCACCGTGAGCTCAGCGCCAAGCTCCGAGCCCAAGAATCCGCCGAATCAAAGACTTAGCCTCTGGATAAGATTCTTCGAGCCGGTGCTGCAACTTTTCCGGCCCGGTTGTCGTTGAAAAGGCATTGGTCGGGTACCGGTATCGCCCTGCCCCCGCTCAGCGATGCCACTCTCCCCGCCCGACCTATAGCCCGTCTCCGAGGAAACTCGGAGGCGGGCTGCCTGCTTCTGGGGACCCTTTCTTTTGGCTCAGTCGCTCGCGACCAGATAGACGACGGCAAACAGCCGGACCGGGTCGGTCCAGGTCCGGGCGATCGTGAAGCCCGCGCTGCGCGCCAGCATCGCAATCCCGGCATCGTCGAATTTGTAGGAATACTCGGTATGGACCCGCTCGCCTTCGGCAAAGGCGAAGCTCTGGCCGGCGACGGTGACGGTCTGCGGCCTGAGACTGCGGAAGTAGATCTCGATGCGGCCCTCGATCGGATTGTAGAACGCCTCGTGGGCGAAAGCCGACAGATCAAAATTGGCGTCGAGCTCGCGGTTCATGCGCCGCAGCAGATTCAGCGTGAACTGGGCCGTCACCCCGGCGGAGTCGTTGTAGGCGTCGTGCAGGCGCCGCGGATCCTTCTTGAGATCGACGCCGAGCACCATGGCACCGCCCTCGCCCAGCAGGCCGCGGGCGCGGCGCAGGAACGCCGTGGCTTCGGCCGGCAGCAGATTGCCGATCGTCGAGCCGGGAAAGAAGCCGATGCGCCGGCGCGCCGCGCTGACATCGGCCGGCAGGCGGGCGAGCGTCATGTAGTCGGCGCAGACCGGTTCGACCTTCAAGTGCGGGTAGTCGCGGCGCAATCCGTTCGCCGTGGCGTCGAGATGCTGGCGCGAGATGTCGATCGGCACGTAGGCGACAAGATCGCGCATCGCCTCGATCAAGAGCCGCGACTTCACGCTCGAGCCGCTGCCATATTCGACCAGCGCGCAGCCCGGTCCCGCCATCGCGGCGATGTCGGCCTCGTAGCGGCGCAGGATCTCGATCTCGGTGCGAGTGAGGTAGTACTCGGGCAACTCGCAGATCGCATCGAACAGCGCCGAGCCGCGCGCGTCGTAGAGGAATTTGGCCGGAATGGCGCGCGGCCTGCTCGACAGGCCGGACAGCACGGCCTCCCGGAATTCGCTGCGGTCATCCAGCTCGGCGCGGTCGAGAAGCAGGGGCGAGCCGTTCATTTGAGATCCTCCGCGAGGCGAATGCCGCCGAACATCCAACGGGCGTCGGGCGGGAAAAAGTTGCGATAGGTCGGGCGCACGTGGCCGGCCGGCGTCGCCGAGCAGCCGCCGCGCAGCACCATCTGGTTGGCCATGAACTTGCCGTTGTATTCGCCGATCGCGCCGGGCGGCTCGCGATAGCCGGGATAGGCGACGTAGGGACTGGCGGTCCATTCCCAGACGATGCCCGTGTCATCGAGCGCCGAGGCGCCGGCTTCCCACTCCGCCTCGCGCGGCAGGCGCTTGCCCGCCCACTTGGCAAAGGCGGCAGCCTCGAAACCGCTGACGTGACAGACCGGGGCGGCCGGATCGAGCGGCTGCAGGCCCGACAGGGTGAAGACGCGCCAGCTCGCCCCCTCCTGCTCCCAGTAGAGCGGTGCGGTCCAGCCGCGCTGGTTCACGCAGTCCCAGCCTGCCGACAACCAGAACTCCGGCCGCCGGTAGCCGCCATCCTCGATGAAGGCGAGATATTCGCCGCAACTGGTCGGCCGCGAAGCGAGAGCAAACGGCTCCAGCCAGACGCGGTGGCGCGGCCCTTCGTTGTCGAAAGCGAAATCCTCGCCGTCGTGGCCGATCTCGACCAGCCCGCCTTCGAAGTCGCGCCACGCCAACGGTGCTGCCGCACCATGCGACGGTGCGGAGGCACGATAGGCTGGCTTCAGCGGATTGAGCGACAGCAGATGCTTGGCATCCATCAGGATCAGCTCCTGATGCTGCTGCTCGTGGTGCAGGCCGAGCTCGACGACGGCGTCGATGTCCTGGTTGGCGCCATCGAGCAGCGCTGCCGTCGAGTGCGACACATACCGGCGATACGCCATGACCTCGGCCAGGCCGGGCCGGGTGAGCATGCCGCGCTGCGGCCGCGGATGACGTGGGCCGACGGCTTCGTAATAGGAATTGAAGAGATACTCGTAGGCGGGATCGAAGGGCCGGTAGCCGGGCGCATGCGGGCGCAGCACGAAGGTCTCGAAGAACCACGTGGTGTGCGCCAGGTGCCATTTGGTCGGGCTGGCGTCGGCCATCGACTGGACCGTCTGGTCCTCGGCCGACAAGGGTTCAGCGAGTTGCTCGGTGCAGGTGCGGACGTCCAGGAACCGCTTGCTGCGGTGGCCGCCGTGCGTCCGCACGCCACGCGTTATCAGGTTGGACACGGCACCTCCGCCCTGTCGGCAAACGCCGGCGACGATAGCCGGTTGCAATGCCGTGGTCGTGCACTCACTGTGGACAGCCTCGAATTTAGGGATGCAAGTGCCGATTTGCGAGATCGATCCGTGGCGTACTCAATATTTTGAGAGTGTGCCGTGCCCGCCGGACGTTTTCATTCCGACTGAGGACAGCGACGGCTGGGTGTGGAATCCGGCGTATCGCTGGGTCTACGACAAGCTTGCCGTAGCCCTGAGCCAGGATCTGGCAGCAGCGCCGCATGGCGTCGCTCCGCAGAATTATCCGGTGTTTTCCAAGCCCATCTACAACCTCAAGGGCATGGGCGTGGGCAGCCGCCCCCTGTTCTCGCCCGACGACTACGCCAGCGCTTACCAGCCCGGTCATTTCTGGACGACGCTGCTCGAAGGCGACCATGTCAGCAGTGATGTCGCCCTGGTCGACGGCGAGCCGCAGTGGTGGCGCCACGCGACCGGCGCTGCCAGCGGTGCTGGCACTTTCGACTACTGGGAAGTGCATGCAATGCCGTCACCCGCGGTCGAGGACTGGTGCGGTGCTTGGTGCCGCCGGCATCTCAAAGGCTACACCGGGCTGCTCAATCTCGAGACCATCGGCAGCCGCATCATCGAGGTGCATCTGCGCTTCGCCGATCAGTGGCCCGACCTCTACGGTGCGGGGTGGGTGGAAGCCATCATCCGTCTCTACGCGTCGCGCGAATGGCGGTTCGACGATTCGGCGCGACGCACCGGATACAGCGTCGTGCTGTTCGTGCCGCACGGCTGGCGATACCGACATCCGTCGGCCGATGTGCAGCGCGCCATCGCGGCGATGCCGGGCGTGTCGAGCGTACAGATCACCTTTCATGAAGAACTGCCGCCCGGCCGGCATGCCATGCCGCCGGGCGGCTTTCGCGTTGCCATCGTGAATTGCTGGGATCTCGCCGCAGGCAATGCTGCACGCGAGAAGTTGCGCGCGCACTTCGAGGCGACGAAGACTCCAATTTAGGAGTTACGCCGCAGGAAGCCGGCGAACAGGCTGACCACGAAAAGCACCAGCGCGATAACGAACAGGATCTGCGCCATGCCGGTCGCGGTCGAGGCAATCCCGCCGAAGCCGAACAAGCCGGCCAGCAGCGCGATCACGAGGAACATCAGCGCCCAGTACAACATCGTGAATCTCCTTGATCTTTCGCCAGTCAACGTTCCGGCGACCGGTCGAGTTCCTATCGTCGGGGCGGCAACCGGGGCATTGGCGAAGCGTTTCCTGGGTCCTGATCCACGCCAATGGAGCCCCCATGGAACGCGAAGTCACGCCCGTCGAGGCGCGCAGCGGCGTCGTCAGCGGCCGCATTTTGACCATTCTTGTGGTCTCGTCCGTCGGCGCCATCGCAGCGATGGCCTTAGCCTGGCTATTCCTCTTCCCGAGGTAGGCGCGCCCGCTAGACTGCCGCGATGAAGACCCTGTTCGTCGGCTACCTCGCCGCCCTGGCGACGCTGGCCGTCCTCGATGCGCTGTGGCTCGGCGTCGTCAGCCGCGAATTCTACAAGGCGCGGCTCGGCCAGCTTCTGCTCGACCAGCCGAACTGGCCGGTGGCGATCCTGTTCTATGTCATTCACGCCGTCGGCATCGTCGTCTTCCCCGTGCCGCTGGCGGTGTCATGGCTTTCAGCGGCGCTGTACGGTGCCCTGTTCGGCTTCGTCGTTTACGCCGCCTATGACCTGACGAACCTCGCCACGCTGCGCGGCTGGCCGATGGCCGTGAGCCTGGTTGATCTTGCGTGGGGTGCTGTTGTCAGCGCAGCCGCGTGTGGGGCGGCGTACTTCGCGATGCGGCCGTGAAGACTACCGATCGTCGTATTCCGGATGACGGCGCACATAAGCGACGACGAAGCTGCAGGCCGGCACGATCTTGAAGCCGCGCTTGTGGGCATCGGCGAGCGCCGCGCCGACCAGGCGCGAGGCGAAGCCCTTGCCTTCGTCCTCGGGCGGCACCTCGGTGTGGGTGAAGACCATGCGGTCGCCCTGCTCGCGATAGACCGCGATGGCAAGGCCGCTCTCGGTGTCCATCTCATAGCGGTGCGCCGCTGCGTTGTGGCGCACCGTCATGGCCTTGCCCTCAACCCTGCGAGCGATAGGCGTACTCGTTGCGAACGCAGCGCTCGAAGTTCTCGGTGTAGGGCACGATGCCATACGACTGGCAGGCCGAACGCGACGCCGTCATGCGCTGCTCCGGCGTATAGCCCTTGCCGGACTTGGCGTCTTGATCCCGGCACTTGCGATACTCCGAAGAGCCGATGCTCAATCCATAGCCCGCGCACACGTCCTCTCCAACGACACGATTCTCGACCGAGCAGGCGCCCAACAGCGCCGCTGCGGCGCCCACTGCGCTGATCATCACGATCCGGTCCAGCATGCGTCTGCCTCCTGCGAGCATCGTCCGCGCTCACGCTGCAACAACGCTGGAGGCCATCGCTAGTTCCTGGGCAAGTCAGCGGTCGACCTCCCAGAACATCGGATAGGACGACTGGATGAGGCCTTTCAGGTCGGTCCGATAGCCCGCAGGGATTGTGAACTGCCCCCACATCACGGACGGCACCATCTCGTAGGAGACGGTCTGGATGTCGGCAGCGATCTTCTTGCGCTCTTCCAGGGTGGCAGCGCGCGTAAAAGCCTTCATCAGGTCGGGCACGCGGTTGTCGCACGACCAGCCGGGGAAATCGTTGCAGGTCGCCGCGACATAGAAGTGCGTCAGCGGCGAGTACATGTCGGTGCCGTTGGAGTAGACGGGGAACATCGACCAGCCATCCTTCTTGGCGCGCCGCGCCAGCACCGTCGGCCAGTCGCGTGGCTGCTCCTCCACCGTGAAGCCGATGTCCTTCATGTTCTGCACCAGCACGCGCGAGGCCGTCTGGCTGATCGAGCCCGCGACCTCGAGGATGATCACCGGCTCGCCCTTGTAGCCCGAGGCTTTCAGCTCGGCCTTGGCCGCCGCAAGGTCGACCTTGGCGGCGCTCGAGCCGGCATCGGTGGTGAGCGGCGTGCCGCACATCCAGAAGGACGGGCACGACTTCGCGCGATAGCGCTCGGGCACGCCGATCGCCGTCAAGGTCGCGTCCTGGTCGACCAGTTTCCACATCACCTGGCGCACCTTGGGATTGTCGAACGGCGGGAAGGCGTGGTTCAGGCGGAAGTTGCCCTGGAACTGGTGGATACCGCCAAGGCCCACCAGCTTGACGCCCTTGTCCTTCTCCAGGAGCGGCAGCATGTCGAACGGCAGGTATTGCATGTAGTCGATCTCGCCCAGCATCAGGGCGTTGGCGCCGGTCGACTGGTCCGGCATCACGCGCAGCGTGAGCTGGTCGATCTTCACATTCTTTCCCCCGGCCAGGAAATCCGGCGCTTCCTTGCGCGGCACATAGGCGGGATTGCGCTCCAGCACCATCGCGTTGCCCGGCCGCCACTGGTCCTTGAGGAAACGGAACGGCCCGGAGCCGACTGGGTCGCCGATCCGCTGGTCGGCCGGCGTCGCGGCGAGCCTGGCCGGCATCATCACCGGCAGCGGCGCGTTGGGCTTGCCCAGCACCTCGAGCAGCAACGGGAACGGCTGCTTCAGCACCAGCTTGAAGGTCTTGGCATCGCTCGCCGTGACCTGGTCGGTGTCGGCCATCAGCATCTTGCCCAGCGGGTCACGCACCGACCAGCGCTTGAGCGAGGCCACGCAGTCCTCGGCCGTGACCGGGCTGCCATCGTGCCACTTGAGCCCGTCGCGCAGCGTGAAGGTCCAGGTGAGCTTGTCGGGGCTGCTGTCGTAGCCCTCGACCATCTGCGGCTTGATCTCGCCCTTCTCGTTCATGGCGAACAGCATGTCGAAGACGTGCAGGCCGAAAGTACGGGTGATGGTCGCGGTGATGACGTGCGGATCGAGAATCGTCACCTCCGATTCCAGCACCACCGTCAGCGACTTTGCCGCGCGCGCCTCGCGCGGCCGGATCAACGACGCCGTCGCCAGCGCCGCGCCGCCTGCCATTGCCGTCCGGCGCCCAATTCCACTTACGCTCATCCCACACCCCCTACTCACCGGCGGGCAGCGTAGCGCGATTCCCTCAAAGAAAACGGGCCGCAAGCCGGCCCGTTTCCGCTGTTCGAGACAATGATCGGTCAGGGCGTGAGTATGCGGCAGAGCACGCGGTCGACGAAGACATCGGTGCGCGGTCCGTACGCGGCAAACGCCAGCCGTTGGCCCGGACCGGCCGTCGGCGCGACGATGCGGGTCTCCTGCACCGGCCTGCCGGCGTTGGTGAAGGTGCAACCGATCTGCGCGTTGGCGTCGGCGCCGCTGTTGTTGGTCAGGTAGATCGGCGCCACCCAGCGATCGCCGGGAATCGCCTGCAGCGTCGGGCTGTCGAGCACAACGATGGGCACGGTCGGGCCGGCCGTGATGGGCACGACGCCCATCAGGGTGGCGTTCGGCCGCTGCACCACGACGCCCGTCGCCGTGGCGATCTGCGCCTTCGGATCGAAGGCCCGGTCGGCCGGCGTGCTGGGCTCGTTCGACGGGCGAAGCTGGTTGTCCTTGCTGACGTTGTCCGGCGTCCAGACCTTGCCCGTCTTCTCATCGCGGAACTGTGCCTGCGCGAAGGCCGACGCGGTCACCGCAAGCGCTGCGACGCCGCACACCAGCGTCGCAGCCAAGTTACGAAAAGTCGTCATGATGCCAAATCTCCCGGCTTACATGTCGCGATAGCGCTTCTGCTCCCACGTCCCGACCTGCGCCTCGGCTTCTTCCTTGGTGATGCCGTAGCGAGCCTGGATCTTGCCGACGAGCTGATCGCGCCGGCCCTCGATCTCGAGCAGGTCGTCGTCGGTCAGCTTGCCCCACTGCTCCTTCACGGCGCCCTTGGTATGGTTCCAGCTGCCCTTGAACTTCTCCCAGATCGTCTTGGCATCGGTCTGAACGGTCGACTGGGCATGGACGATGGTCGGCAACGCGCCGACGGTGAACGCCGCGCAAGCGGCGAGAATGGCGATTGAACGCATGGGAACTCCTGCTGTGACTGGCCGCGCGAGGCGCGCGTGCCGATCAACGAGCGCGCGTGAGCGAGGTTCCCGTCCGTGGCCGATCCGCGACTAAGCCCGTCGCGTCACGACCACAGAGATTTCAGGAATAGCGACAATGGCACGACGATGAGGATGGCCACATAGAGGTCCATCAACTCGCCCTCGAACAAGCTCCTCGTAGACGGCTCGGGCGTGGCCCTTGCCGACTTGGACAATCCTACGATCCGCATGGCGTCACCCTCACCTTGCGCTGCAGTCTTGCCTTATGAACGCCGCCAAACCGAACCGGTTGCACGTCGCACGAAGCTAGTTCACGAGGGCCACCTCAGGAGGGCACCGCCGTGCGGCCGGCGTGGTCGAGCGCCTGTTGCAGATCGACTGAGGAATAGGGCTTGGAAATGAACTGCAGGGCCCCTGCCTGCATGCCGGCGGCCTGGGCCCCGGTTCGGCCGTAGCCGCTGGCGATGACCACCGGCAGGCGGGGAAAACGCCGTCGCACCTCGCTCGCCAACTCCTCGCCGCTCATCCCGGGCAGGCCAAGATCGGTCAAAAGCAGGTCGAACGCGCCGCCGCCGCCGCGGGTCAGCAACTCGAGCGCCTGCTCGCCGCTGCCCACGCCGGATACGAAACAGCCGAGCTGCTCGAGCATGTCGGTGGTCGACATGCGCAGCACGACCTCGTCCTCGACCAGGAGCACGCGCCGCGGCCGGCCGGTCGCTTCGGCGGACGGCTGGCCTTCGACCGGCCGCGCCGGAGTCGCCGGCGGCGGCGGCCGGCGCGCCGCCAGGACACCGCGCAACCGCGCCATCAGCTCCTCGCCGCGATAGGGCTTGGCGATCAGGGGGTAGTCAGGCCGGTCTTCGGCCGGGATCAGCTCGCGGGCGTAGCCCGAGGTTAGCAGCACGGCGATGCCGGGCCGCAGGCGCTGCGCCATCGCCGCCAGCTCGATGGCCGACATCGAGCCGGGCATGACGACGTCGGTGAACAGCAGATCGAAGGCCTGGTCCTTCTCGAGGATCGCGGCGGCGACGTCGGGGTTCTCGGCGGCGACCACGCGATAGCCCCAGCCGGACAGCAAGGCCTCGACGGCGCGCCTGACCTCATCGTTGTCCTCGACCACCAGGACGCGCTCGCTGCCGCTCCGGCCGCCGGCACTGTCGGTCGACAGGTCGAGCACCGGATCCATGGTGCGCGGCAGGTAGAGCTTGACGCTGGTGCCCTGGCCGATGGCGCTGTCGATGCGGATGTGTCCGTTCGACTGGCGCACGAAACCGTAGACCATGCTGAGACCGAGCCCGGTGCCCTTGCCGTCGCGCTTGGTGGTGAAGAACGGATCGAACGCCTGTGACGCCACTTCGGGCGGCATGCCGGTGCCCGTGTCGTCCACCGCGACCAGCACGTAGGGGCCCGGCGTGACGTCGGGATGCAGCGCCGCGTAGCGCCGGTCGAGCGTGGCATTCGACACCTGGACGGTGACCGTTCCACCGTCGGCCATGGCATCGCGGGCATTGATCGCCAGGTTGAGGATCGCGTTCTCGAGCTGGCCGGGATCGATCTTGGCGTTCCACGGCTCGGCGGCGATGTCGAGCTCGATGGTGATGCGCTCGCCGAGTGAGTGGCGCAGCAGGTCGGCAAGGTCGCGCACCAGGCGGGCGACGTTGGTCGGCTGCGGCGCCAGCGGCTGGCGCCGCGCGAAGGCGAGAAGCTGCTGGGTGAGCCTGGCACCCCTGTCGGCCGCGGCGCCGGCGGCGCCGAGGCGGGCGAGAGCCGCGCGATCGTTCGGCACCGCGCTCTTGACGAGATCGAGGTTGGCCTGGATGACCTGAAGGATGTTGTTGAAGTCGTGCGCCATGCCGCCGGTGAGTTGGCCCGTCGCCTCCATCTTCTGGCCCTGGCGCAACGCCGTCTCGTCGCGCAGCTTTTCGGTGATGTCGACGCAGCGCACCACCGATCCGCCGCCCGACATCTCGCCGCGCGAGACCTCGTAGTCGCGTCCGTCGTGGCTCGCGCGCGTCGTCACTTGGCGGTCGGACGCCTTGGCGTCGAGCTTCAGCGGCTCGAGCAGCGCGCGCATGGCCGGCGACCGGTCGGACAGAAGCTGATCGCGCGTCAGCGTCGCGTGCCTGGCGGGATCCCAGCCCGACAGGCGCAGGAAGGCTTCGTTCCATGCCGCCACCCTGCCGTCGGCGTCGATCACGAAGATCGGATCCTGCAGGCTCTCGAGCGTGGACTGCAGCAGGTGCGAGCGATCGGCCAGCGCCAGCTGCGCGGTCTCCAGGCGTCTGGCGCCGCGCATGACGATGTACATGCCTATGAACAGGCACAGGAAGGCGCCGGCCACCAGCAGGAGACCGGCGATATCGGACTGCTCCTGTTCGGAGCGCAACATGGCCAGGCGTCGGGCCAGCAGCAGCCGCTGCCCCTCGATGAACGATTCGGAGATCTGTCGGATCTGGTCGCTGGTGACCTTGCCCGGCCCGGTGCGCTCCTGCGTGAGGGCGTAGTCGCGGCCATGGAGCTGGTAGGCGCTGATGGTGCTGTTGATCTGCTCGAGCTTCTCGTTGGCCGCTGCCCGGAACTCGCGCACCTGCCGCGTCGTGTCCGGATCGCCGGCGGCCGCGGCCTCGAGCTGGCGCAGCCCGGTCTCGATGCGCAGGCGCGCCCGCTCGTACGGTTCGAGATCGCTCGCCTGGCCGCTCAGCAGATAGGCGCGCTGGCCGATCTCGCTGTCCTGCAGGGCGATCACGGTCTGGCGCATCAGCGACAGGATCTCGTAGCTGCCGACCACCAGGCGCTGCTGGCGCGACGCGGAGTTCGAGTGGGTGATGGCGAGCAGCGCGGCCGTGCCGATCAGCACGGCAATCGTCAGCCCGACGATCACGCCCGTCGAGCGCGCCGTGCCGGCGATGCTACGCATCGGCTTCCTGGTCCTGCGGCATGGGGAAGGTCACCGCCACTCGCATTCCTCCGCCCTCTCGCGGCGATATCTGTGCCTCGCCGCCCAGCTGCATGGCAAGGCCCCGAATCAGGGTGAGGCCGAAGCCGCCGCGGATATCGGGCCTGTGCAAGCCGCCCGCGCCGGCGCCGTTGTCCTCGATGGTGAGCTCGACCGTGCCTGCCTTGTCGGCCGCCTCGATGCGGATCTCGGGCGCTGTGACATTTTCGAAGCTGCGGCTCAGCGCGCTGCTCACCGCCTCGGTGACGATCAGGCCGATCGGAATGGCGATGTCGGGGCCGACCGCCATGATCGGCGCACGGATCTGGTAGCGCGGCTGCGGCCGGTCGGGGTTGCGGCGGCCGACCGATATCTGCCGCACCAGGTCGCTGATGAACTGCTGGAAGTCGACCAGCGCCCAGCTCGAGCGCTCGTAGAGATGGCGATGGAGGATCGAGAGCGTCAGCACGCGGTTCTGGGCGTCGCCGAAGAAGCGGCGGATGCGCGGCGAGCGGATCTCGCCGGCCTGCAGGTTCAACAGGCTCGAGATCATCTGCAGGTTGTTCTTCACCCGGTGATGGATCTCACGCAGCATGTGGTCGCGCTGCTCGAGGCCAGCTCGAAGCTCGGCCTCGCGACTGGCGATCGCCGCAGCCATCGCGCGCACGCCCTCGCCGACCGACGCCAGCTCCGGGCCCCATCGCCGCCTGGGCTCGAGCTTCATGTCGTCACCGCGCGCCACGCGGTCGGCGAAGTCGCGGATGTAGCGCAGCGGCTGCACGCACCAGCGATCGGCGCCCAGCCAGACCGCCAGCAAGGCCACGGCCAGCGCCAGCACGACCAGGATGAACCCGCCCCAGTCGGCAAGCAGCGTCGACAAGCCCTCGGCAACCGGCGCCGCCGCGAGCACGAAGATCGAGGTGTCGGCGAGCGGCAGCAGGCGGAACTCGTAGAGCTGGCCATCCTGGCCGTAGTCGCGGAACGCCTTCTGGCCGCCGACGATCGCCGCGGCGAGCCGCACGGCGACCGGCAGGACGCGCGCCGCCTCGGCACTGCCCGCCAGCGACATGCCGCTCCGGTCGACCAGCGACACGGCGACCGTCTCGGCGGTCGATGCCGGCGTCACGAGATCGGCGAAGTAGCGCAGCGAGATGCCGAGGGCGCACATGCCGCGGAATTCACCGCTTTGCAGGATCGGCAGCCCCATCGGGATCACCGCGGCGGGCGTGACGCGACTGGCGAGCTGGGCGCCTACGGCGAACTTTCCGGTCTCGCGCACCAGGCGAAAGATCTCGCGGTCGGAGAAGCCCATGCCGACGGCGGTCGGCGCGCTGGAGCAGCGGGCCGTGCCCGCGGCGTCGGTGACGACGGCCGACGAGTATTCGTTGGGGAATCTTTGCAGGACCTGCCCGAGATAGGCCTCGCAACGTTTGATGTCGGCCGCGGACGCATCCGGGTTGGCGCTCAACCGTACGGTATCCTCCTCGCACATCGCCACCAGCATGCGGCGCGACGCTTCGATCAGCTCGCGGTGACGCGCCACCACCAGCTCGGCGGCGGTGACCACCGCCTCGACGTGACTCACCTGGCTCGCGCGCTGCTCGCGCACGGCATACCACGCCGCCAGCGCCAGCACCGGCAAGAGCGCAACGGTAACGACCACGACCAGCCTCGTGCGCAGCGACCAACTGGCCAGCATCGCGCTGCTCCGGTCGTCAGATCGCAACGGTATCGAGCGCCTGGGCGATCGCCGCGCGGAGAAGATCGGGATCGAACGGCTTGGAGATGACGAAGGCGGGCTCGACTTGCTTGCCCGTCAGCAGCCTCTCCGGATAGCCGGTAACGAAGATCACCGGCACGCTCATCGAGCGCATGATCTGATTGACCGCCGCGATGCCGCTGTCGCCGCCGCGCAACTGGATGTCGGCCAGCACGAGATGCGGCGAATGCTGCTTGGCGAGCTCGACGGCCGTCTTCTCGGTGGCGGCGATGCCGACCACCTGGTGGCCAGCGTTGCGCACGATGTCGGCGACGTCGAGCGCGATCACCGCCTCGTCCTCGATGACCAGCACGCGCACCGCCGCGACGCGCTGCAGCTCGCGCCGCGCCTCGTCGAGGCTGCGTTCGGCCGCTTCGGTCTCGATGCCGAGGATCTTGGCCGCGTCGGCCACGGTGAAGCCCTCGAGCACGGTGAGCAGCAGCACCTGTCGCTGCAGCGGCGCCATGTCGGTGAGCGATTCCTTCAGCCGGCCGCTCACGCTGTTCTCGCTGCCCGCGGGCTCCAGCCCGCCGAACGGCTGCTGCAGGCGGTGGAACAGCGTGAAGACGCCGAGCTTGGTGTCTTCCGTCTTGGCGACGAGGTCGGGCTGCTGCATGGCGACCTCGGCGCACAGACGCACCCACTCATCGCCGCGTTTCTGCGAACCGGTGACGGCTCGGGCGTAGCGCCTCAGGAAGGGCAGCGCCCTGCTGATCGCCTCGGACATCTTGTTGGTGGCGTCTGCCACGGTTCTCTCCCTCGTTTAGCGATCACGAGCGACGGCCGGCCGGTCGCGACCGGGCCGGCCGTTGCAGTATACCTTACGCCGACCGTCGCGCAGGACCAACCTTCAAGCCTGCACGGACGGTGACGTATCTCAGTCTAACGCTCCGGCGCCGTCACCGCACCGATCGTGGCGCCCGCCGCGCCACCGACGACGGCGCCCGCCACCGGGTTACCGACCGTCGAGCCGACCACCGCACCGGAAGCAGCACCGATCGCGCCGCCCGTGAGCGCGCGGTCGACTGGCCGTTCACCGCAAGCGGCAGTCAGCAAACCAACGGCTGCGATCGCCGCACTCAGCTTCAAGACGTGAAAAGCCATGCTCCCTCTCCTTTTTTGCTTCGTGGGTCAGTTGGCGCCGTCAGTGCAGCCAGCCCAGGATCCACATCAGCAGAAGCACCGGGATCGGCACTCCCAGGAGCCACAGCACTGCTGCGCGTCCCATGGCTAACCTCCGTGAATTTCGCGGTTACAACGCAGGATGCGGCCCAAGGTTCCCCCTGGACCGCTACCTGTGGATGGCTACATGCGGTTGATCCAACTATCGACCTGGCGCTCTGCCTCATCCTTGGCGATGCCGTAGCGCTCCTGGATGCGGCCGACGAGCTGGTCCTGCTTGCCGTTGATGACGGTAATGTCGTCCTCAGTGAGCTTGCCCCACTGCTCCTTGACCTTGCCGGTGAGCTGCTTCCAGTTGCCTTCAACGCGATCCCAATTCATTTGCCTCTCCTTCGATGGGGGGATTTTCGCGCTTTGCGCGATGCCCGCACAACGTGGCAATGCTGGTGTGGTTGCCCGTTGTCCGGCGCGGGACCGTGGGCAAATTTCCTTTGCGTGGCGGCGGGCGATTGCCCACATAGGGGCGACCGATCGAGGAATCACTGTCGTCGCGGGAGATCTGCGCTCGATGATTAGGGACGACATCGTAGCGTTGCTTCCAGACCTTCGTGCGTTCTCGCGCTTCCTGTGCCGTGAGCGCGAGTCCGCCGACGATCTCGTGCAGAACACCATCCTCTCGGCGCTCGACAAGCAGGACCAGTTCGCGCCCGGCACCAACCTCAAGGGCTGGCTGTTCACCATCATGCGCAATCGCTTCTATTCGGACCTGCGCACGCAGCGGCGGCGTCCCGCCTCGATCGACAGCGACACGGCGCCGATGCTGACGGCCGTCGACAATCCCGAGGCCACGCTCGCGCTCAAGGAGCTGTCGTCGGCCCTGTTCGAGCTCAGCCCGCAATCGCGTGAAGCGCTCGTGCTGGTCGGTGCCGGCGGCTTTTCCTACGAAGAGGCGGCCACGCTGTGCGGTTGCTCGGTCGGTACGCTGAAAGCGCGCGTATCGCGCGCGCGCAAGCAGCTGTCAGGTAAGCTCGGCTGAAAATACAGCAATTTCAATGACTTGAGGAACGACGTCCTTCCGCATGTAACCTTTTCGATAACTCAGCATTAGTTGTGCGTTCAGAAATTGCTGGAGAGGTTCATGTCCAACGAGACGAGCAACGACATTCGCGACTTCCACGAGCAGTTGAAGGCCATCCTTCCGCGGCTTCGGATCTACGCACTGTCGCTGACGCGTGATCGTGACGCGGCAGATGACCTGGTCCACGACACTGTCATCAAGGCACTGACCGGACGCCACAGCTTCCAGCCCGGCACCAACCTGGCGGCATGGCTGTTCCGTATCCAGCGCAACGAATTCATCTCGGGCCTGCGTCGCCAGCGTCCGACCGTACCGGTGGACACGGCGATCGCCGAATCGCTGTCGCACCCGGCGCACCAGGACAGCGGCCTGGTGATGCGCGAGTTCGTCTCGGCCTTTGCCAAGCTTGCGCCGACACAGCGCGAGGCATTGCTGCTGGCGGTCCTCGAAGGCCTGCCCTACGAGGTCATCGCCCAGCATACCGGCGTGTCGGTCGGCACGGTGAAGAGCCGTATCAGCCGCGCGCGCGATACGCTCGAGCGCCTGCTGCTGGAGGGCGAGGCCAAGCCGCGTCCGGCGCGCGATACCGACACTGCTGCCGATCGCGACGCCGACGAGGCGCATCACGAACAGCCGCGGTAATTCCCTTCCGGACTTCGCGTGAGGTTGAGTATAGTCATGGATAGTTCGTGGGGGAGAGATCAATGGCTCAGACGGGACCCGGAGGAATGGGCAACATTCCCCGAAAAGAACGTCATGGCCCCTGACGACAAGCGGCGCCCGCCCGGCCCGCCGTCCAAGGCGGGGGTGAAGGCCGGAGATGAAAAACCTGGGAGGGTCGCCAAGATGCCCGCCGAGCGGCCCTTCGACATGTGGCTGCAGAAGCAGCTGCATGCGATGTACGACGAGATCGCGGGCGAGCCGTTGCCCAACGACCTTCTCAATCTGATCGATCACGACGCAGCGCAAACCGACGGCGGCGGCAAGGGCGGATCGGGCAAGTCCGGCAAGAAGCCGTAGCGCAAGAGGAACTCCGGCAAGTGGCCGGCCGTTGTTCTGTCTCCACCAGAGGGAGACAGACATGCTTGCCAGCGAAGACAAGAAGAAGGCCCTGACCAATCCGAGCAGCGTCTTCAAGCATCCTTCCGACGTCGTCGCGTGCAAGGACCTCGACAAGACCGAAAAGGCCGCGATCCTCAAGCAGTGGGAGATCGACGCGCGCCTGCTTCAGGTCGCCACCGAGGAAGGCATGACCGAAGGTGAGCGCAGCCTGTTCGCCGACGTAAAGTCGGCCCAGAAGAAGCTCGGCCTGCCAGAGCTCGAGGAGGACGGCGCACCGACCAAGGCGGGGCCGTAGCGATATTCTTTATTCTTTCCTCCCCATCGTCTTCGCTGGGGAGGTGCCCGCGTAGCGGGCGGAGGGGTCATGAGCAATTGGTACTGATGCTCATGACCCTCCGACGCCGTATGACGGTGCCACCCCAAGCTGCGCTGGGAAGGATTTCAAACGGCATAAACGAGAATGGCGGCGGCCTTTCGACCGCCGCCACCCTCATTCGCAACACGTCGGTCAGCCCGGCCGGCGCACCGCGAACTCGGCTTTTGGGGTGGACGATCGCGCCGTCCCTCCCGAATAACCATGTCAGGCAAATAACGGGTGCCGTTGTTCGAGGTTGCGAGGGTTCGCTATACAGACCGACCCTGAGGGAGGAACCTGGACATGGAGCTTTTCGATCTTTCCGGCCGCGTCGCCGTGGTCACCGGCGGCAACGGCGGCATCGGCCTCGGCATGGCGCTCGGCATGGCGCGCGCCGGCGCCACCATCGTCGTGGCGGGCCGTGACGCCGCCAAGAATGCCGCGGCGGTCAAGCAGATCCAGGAGGCCGGCGCCAAGGCGAGTACCATCCCGGTCGACGTCCTGAAGGAAGACTCCTGCCGCGCGCTGATCGCCGAGACCATGAAGGCGCACGGCCGCCTCGACATTCTGGTCAACAACGCCGGCATGTCGATCCGCAAGCAGCCCGAGCAATACACCTTGGCCGAATGGCACACGGTGATGGACAGCAACCTCACCAGCGCCTTCCTGTGCAGCCATGCCGCCTATCCCGAGATGAAGAAGGGCGGCGTGGGCAAGATCATCAATATCGGCTCGATGATGTCGATCTTCGGCGCCCCCTTCGCCGCCGCCTACGCCGCGAGCAAGGGCGGCATGGTGCAGATGACCAAGGCGATGGCGACCGCGTGGGCCAAGGACAACATCCAGGTCAACGCCATCCTGCCAGGCTGGATCGACACCGCCCTGACCCGCCGCGCCCGCGAGCAGATCCAGGGACTGCACGACAACGTGCTGAAGCGCACGCCGGCCGGCCGCTGGGGTGAGCCGTCGGACTTCGCCGGCATCGCGGTCTTCCTGGCGGCGGCGGCGTCGGACTTCGTGACCGGCGCCGCCATCACCGTCGACGGCGGCTATTCGGTCCTGGGTTAAACTTTGCTTCTCTTCATGTTCCTCTCCCCCTGGCGGGGGGAGAGGAACATGACTCGCTAAGGCGACTTCACGCCGCAATTGGCGCGGTCGACGAACAGGTCGGTCTTGGGGCCGTAAACCACCATGCCGACGCGCAGGCCGGCGCCGACCGCGGGCACCAGCACGTGGGTCTCCTCGACGAGCCTGCCCGAGTTGGTGAAGCGGCAGGTGAGCAACGGCACCACGGTGCCGGCGCTGTTGTTCTGCAGATAGAGCACGACCTGCCAGCGCTTGCCGGGAATGGCACTGAGCGTGGCGTCGCCGATATTGACGATCGGCATCGTCGGACCGGCGGTGATCGGCACCGACGACAGCGGCACGACGCTCGGCCGCTGCGCCACCACGCCCTTGACATAGACGGCTTGGCCCAACGGGTCGAAAGCGAGGTCCTGCGGCGTCGGCGGGCCGCTCTGCAAGCCAACATTGAGCGGCGTCCAGATCTGCCCGGTCTTGGGATCCTTGAATTGCGGCACCGGCTGGCTGGTCTGCATGTCGACGCTGCTGCGCGGTGTCTGTGCCGGCGCCGTCGTCGCCGCCATCGTCACCGCGGCGAGGCCGCCCAGGAAGCCAACAGCGTTGTGTCGAAGTCCGCGCATGGTCGCCCCCTCCACGTCGTACTCTAACCGCTCGCGGCCGCCTGCGGAAAGAAGTTTGGATTGCGCCGGAGCTCGGCGCTGCGCAATTCGACCGGCAGGGCCCTGAGCTGCATGAAGTACTGCAGCTGGCGCTGGGCGCTCGCTTCGTCGAGGTCCTTGCGCGAGACTTGCAGGGAGGCCTCGAGATCGCCGTTCATGGCATAGGCGAAGGCGAGGTTCTGACGCACGCGACCGTCGGCGCCGCGGCTGCCGATCAGGGGGACGAGCTGGTTGATCGCCTCCTGCGGCTGGCCGGAGATCGCCAGCGACAGGCCGTAATTGGAGCGCAGCGCCACGAAGTCGGGCGCGAGTTCGATGCCCTGGCGATAGCGCGCCTGGGCCTCGGCGTGCCGGCCCATCATGTCGAGCATCACGCCGTAGGCATTGAGTGTGCGATAGTCGCGCGGATCGGCCTGTATGGCCGCCTCGAGCTGGCGCTCGGCAAGCTGCGCCTGGCCCATCGAGATCATCGCCATGGCAAGCCCGCGCCGCGCCGTCTGCTCGTTGGCCCGCTTGTCGAGCACGTCGCGGAACATCGCAGCCGCCTCGTCGGGCAGGCCGAGCGTCAGGTAGGACTGGCCGAGCCCGAGCTTGGCCTCGACGCCGTTGGGGTTGGCCTGCAGCGCCCGTCCGTAGAGGGAAATGGCCGAGTCGAAATCGCCAACCTTGCGCGCCTCGTCGGCCTGCTTGACCGACGCCGAATAGTCGTCGCCCTTGGCCGCGGGATCGAGGTCGGTCCCGCACGCCGCCAGGGCAAGCGCCAAGCCCGCGATCAAGATCGGCGCCATTTTCATTCCAGCTTGAGGGCTCCCCGCCGCAGCATCCGGCCCTCAGAGTATCAAAATCTTGCGGTCACTCGCAACAAACACCGCAATCTCTTGGCGACGGCCGTGCTAGTTCGTGATGAGACGTGGTTTGGTCAGCGTCGTCGTGATCGCCTTGAAGACGTCCGGCAGCTTGGTCACGGGATTGGGCGAGCCCGCGATGCTGCAGGTCGCGTTCGTCGAATAGAACTTGCCCGTGTCGGAGGCGATCGCCTGCATGGCCGTGCACGGAGTGTACTTCGGCGTGTAGCCGCTTTCCGTGCTGCAGCTGTCGGAGCCGCTGGTCGCCGTCGAAGCGCCGTAGGCCACCGAGTAGATCTTGGTGCCCTCCGCAGTCGCGGCTTGCGCGGCCGTGACAGCCTGCTTGCACTGGTTGGTGGCGTTGGCTGAATAGCCAGTGGCGAACTTGCTGGAGTCGGCATTGAAGCCGCCGTCACTCAGGAAGATGATGACGTTCTGCGTGCCTGTCACGACCGCCGGCATCGCCGCCTGCGCCTTGGCGATGACCTCGGCGGCGAAGCTGCCTTGCCCGCCGGGGTTGCTCACGCACGGCGACAGCGAACCCGACGTCTTGTAGTTGCCGATCGCCTGGACCATCGGCGAGGTGGTGACCAGCGAGCCAGCGCCGTCGTTGTAGGTGTTATCGAGCGCGGTGTGGATCTGGTACTTGATGTTGGTGGTGTACCACTTCACCGAGCTCGGCTGCGTCGAGCAGGGATGTGACGTCGGGCTGTACTGGCTCCCCATGCCCGGGAAGATCATCAGGCCGACCTTGTCGAGCGACGTCGGCATCACCTTCAGCACGCTCTGCATCGAATACAGCGCGCACTGGAACCGCGACGGACTGCTGATGCCGGGTACGCCCGTGCAGTTGCTGTCGGTGTCGCCCATCGAACCCGTGGCGTCGAGCACGAACATCACGTTCAGCGACTGGGCGTTGCCGCCGGCCTTCGCGGCCTTCACCGTGGAGCTGAGAGTGAAGGAATTGCGTCCGAGCGCCTTCAGGAAGAAGGTCGACACCGAGGCCGTCTGGGTGAGCGAGACGACGTTGGGGCTGGTGGCGCTGCACGCTGGCAGATTCGACGTCGACGTCACGCATGACAGCGTCGGCGTCGAGCCGGTGATGGTGAGATTCGACGGCGGGTTTGCCGTGTTCCAGTTCGTGATCGCGGTTGAGACGGTGGACGAGCTCGCCGTAGGCGACGCGAGCGCGTAGGCGCCCGCCAGCGCGGCCGCCTGGGTACTCGCCTCCAATGCCCGCTTGGCGACCATGGCGCGGCCGACGTCCACCGTCACGCCGGCGACGCCGACCGCGGCCGGGATCAGGGCGGCAAACAACACGGCCGCGGCGCCCCTGTGATCGCGGCAGAAGTCGCGAGCGGTGCGGAGTACTGCGATCTTGAAGTGCTTCATGGCGAGCCTCCTATTGGACCATCTGTGCTGTCTGCGCCGAGATCGTGCAGCTGGACTTGTAGTTGATGCCCATCACCGAGAGATCGCAGGGGTAGGTCGTGCGAACGACGGCCGTGACGCCGGCGGTCATCAAGGCCGAGCACGCCGTGTTGGTCGAACAGGCTGTGCCATTGATCGTCACCGTCGTGGTGATGCTCGCGGTGGTGAGGGTCGACGCGGCGTTGTTGATTGCCGTCGTCGTCGTTGCGTAGGGCGTGGCGGTGCCGCGGCTCAGCGCCAGGGCGGTGGCGCCCTGGGCCGCCGCGTTCGTCAGCACCACCTGGTGCATCATGGCGACGCCGAATTTGAACGTGCCGATGGCCAGGGTCAGCATCACCGGTGCGGCGATCGCAAATTCGAGGATGGTGACTCCGCGCCGATCGGGCAGGACGCACGCCAGTCGTTTCAGGCGGCGGATGATGTCGAGGCGCCGGGAAATGCCAGCGCTGCGCGAAATCGGTCGCGGCATGCTTGCCTCTATAAACGCGTGCCCGTCGGCCAGGGGCCGGGCACAAAATTCACTTCAATATAAATCTCAACAATATGCTCTAAGACTTAGGACTATATATTATTTATGTCAAGGCGACTGCCTGCATGATGGCCGGCGCGATGAGCACGGTTATGAGTGTCGGCAGGATGAAGACCATGAGCGGGACGGTCATCAGGGCGGGCATGCGCGCGCCCTTCTCCTCGGCCTTCGAGGCCCGGGTCTGGCGGAAGTCCTGGGACAGGACGCGGAGCGAATTGGCGAGCGGCGTGCCGTATTTTTCAGTCTGACGTAAAGCATTCACCAGGGCGGCAACTGCGGGCGAATCCGAGCGTTCGGCCAAATTCTCCAGCGCCTGCTGGCGGTCCGTCAGGTAAGTGAGCTCGATCGCCGTCAGCTCGAATTCGGCGGCAAGCTCGGGCATCGAGTGCTGCATCTCCTTCGCCACCCGGCGGAAAGCAGCGTCGATCGAGAGGCCCGCTTCGACGCAGATGGTCAACAGGTCGAGCCCCTCGGGCAGGACATAGTTCAGGACCTCGCGGCGGCGCGCGGTCACGTTCTTGAGATAGACCTCGGGCATCATGAAGCCCGACAGCACCGCGCCCATGCCGACAACCAGGTTCATGTCCTCCGGCACACCCAGCAGGCCGGCCGAGGCCAGCAGGGTCATCACGAAGCCGAGGGCGAGCGGCAGGGCGAGCTTGATGAAGACGTAGACGACGGAGGCATCGCGTGACAGGAAGCCGGCACGGCGCAGCTTGCGCGTCGTCTGGTCGGCCGCCGAGCCGCGCAGCAGGTTCAGCCGGTCGGCGATCTGGCGCATGAAGCCGAGCGACGTCTCCTTGTGCGACGGCTTGACCGCGGCACTATGCTCGCTGCGCGTCTTCATGCGCCGGGTGCGCAGTGCCCGCAGACGGGCCTCGATCGGCGGCTCCCAGGTGATCGCAAGCCAGGTCGCCCAGAAGGCGACGAAGGTCGCGGCCGCCACCATGACCACGAAGCTCTTCTCGGTGCTGGCGAGGTCCATGGCCGTCTACACCTTGATGGTCGCGATCTTGTTCATGACGAAGATGCCGACACCCATGCTGCAGGCGGCGGCGGCGGCGATCATCTGACCGGTCTCCGTCGTGAACAGCGGCCCGATATAGCCAGGCGATATCAGGAAAAGGCCGCCGCCGACCAGGAACGGCAGGCCGGCCATGATCAACATGGTGGTGCGCGCCTCCGAGGTGAAGGCACGGATCTTCAGGCGCAGCTGCTGGCGGGCGCGCAACAGCGTGCTGAGGTTGGCCAGCGTCTCGGCGAGATTGCCGCCGGTGTCGCGCTGGATCGACATGGCGACGATCAGGAAGTTGAACTCGTCGGTCTGCACGGTCTTGGCGGCGCGCCATAGCGCGGCCTCGATAGGCGTGCCGAGCTGTACCTCCTGCTGGACGCGCTGGAAGATGGCGCCGACCGGATCCTTGATGTCGCGCGCCACGTTGGCCACCGCCTCCTGCACCGGCAGTCCGGCGCGTAGCGCGCGCACGATCAGGTCGATCGCCTCGGGGAACAGGAGATTGAACTTTCGGCCGCGCTTCTTGGCGCGCGCGCCGACCCATATGTTGGGCAGGCCGATGCCGAGCAGCAACGCGCCGGCCAGCGCCATGCCCGGCGCCAGGTCGAGCACCAAGTAGAGCACGAACGCCGCGCCGACGGCGATCGAGATGGCGATGAAGGCGTAGTCGCCCAGCGTCATGGTGGTGCCCGACGCCGCCAGCTTCTTGCGGATGGTGCTGGCGTTGGGGAACCAGCGCCACAGCAGGCGATCGAGCGTCGGCAACCGGCCCTGCCGCTCGACGCGCCGCAGCGTCGCCATCTGCAGCGAGCGCGACCCGGTCAGCGCACGCGTCTCGATGTCCTCCAGCCTGTCGCGCAGGCGTCGTTCGGCGAAGAAGCCGCCGAACACGATACAAAGAGCGAGGAACGTCAGGCCGGCGCCGAAGGCGATGAGCATCGTCACCGTTGCCAGGTCGAGGCCCGCGCTCTTCATCCCATCGCCTCCATCAGCACCTTGTCGAGGCCGTAATAAGCGGCACGCGACAGGAAATGCGGGCGCAGGCCGGAGCTCTTGAAGGTGCCGGCGAGCTTGCCGTCCTGGGTCTCGCCTTTGAACTCGTAGGTGAACAGGTCCTGGGTGATGACGACCTCGCCTTCCATGCCCATCACCTCGGTGATGTGCGTGATGCGGCGTACGCCGTCGCGCATGCGGCTGATCTGGACGATCATCTGCAGCGAGCCCGCGATCTGGGTGCGGATCGCCTTAGGCGGCAGGCTGGCCACGCCCATGGTCACCATGTTCTCGAGACGCGTCAGGGCCTCGCGTGGGCGGTTGGCGTGCAGCGTCCCCATCGAGCCGTCATGGCCGGTGTTCATGGCCTGCAGGAGGTCAATCGCCTCCGGTCCGCGGACCTCGCCCAGGATGATGCGGTCGGGCCGCATGCGCAGCGCGTTCTTCACGAGGTCGCGCATGTTGACCTCGCCGTTGCCCTCGAGGTTGGCCGGCCGCGTCTCGAGCCGCACGACGTGCGGCTGCTGCAGGCGCAGTTCGGCCGCGTCCTCGATGGTGACCACGCGCTCGCCGTTGTCGACCATGCCGCTTAGTGCATTGAGCAGCGTGGTCTTGCCCGAGCCGGTGCCGCCCGACACCACCAGGTTCAGCCGGCAGCGCGCGGCGATTCGCATCACCGTCGCCATGGCGGGCGAGATGTTGCCCTGTTGGACCATCTGGTCGAAGCCGATCTGGCGCTTGCCGAACTTGCGGATCGACACCGAGGCGCCGTCGATGGCGAGCGGCGGAATGATGATGTTGACGCGGCTGCCGTCGAGCAGGCGGGCGTCGCAGATCGGGCTCGATTCGTCGACGCGCCGGCCGATGCGGCTGACGATGCGGTTGCAGATGTTGAGCAGATGGGTGTTGTCCTCGAACGTCACCGAGGTCAGGTCGAGCTTGCCGGCGCGCTCGACGTAGATCTGCTTGGGCCCGTTGATCATGATATCGGTGATCGCCTCGTCCTCGAGCAACGGCTCGAGCGGGCCCAGCCCCATCATGTCGTTGACGATCTGGTAGACGACGTCGTCCTGTTCCGGCCGGTTGAGCTGCAGGCGATGCTCGACCAGCAGCTCGGCGACCAGCACCTCCAGCTGGCGCACCAGCTCCTTGCGCGGCAGGCTGACGGCGGCGGCTAGATCGATGCGCGTCATGACGCCGGGCTGCACGGCGCGCCGCGCCTGGTCGACCTTGCTGCGCGACAGGCGACTCGCCGATCGGTCGGCAGTGTCCGACTTCGCCGCCATCTCGACCGGCTTGGCAGCGGCAAGACGGGTCGCCTGGGTCGACCGCTCCGACAGGTCGGGCGTCGTCACGGCATGGTGCCCTTCGGCCGGTACGGCGGCGGCAGCAGGCTCTGGCGCTTCGGCTTCGGGCGCCACCGGCGCGCTGAAGTTGGTCGCGGGCAGCACCGGGCGCAGGACGTCGGCCACGTAGCCACGCAGTTCAAGCGGCGCCAGCAGGACGCCATTACCGCGAAAATGCGCCTGCGCCAGCTGGCCCGCCTGGCGTGTGATCTCGCCGGCTGGCGCGCCGGCCTTGACCAGGGCGCGCAGGCGTGGCTCGACGGCCTCGCTGAGCGCCGCGGCGGCCGACGCCACCCGCGCTGCACGGTCGACCGGCGCCGCGGCGGTCTCGCTCCGCCCCTCGCCCGAAGTGCGTCGGCCGATGCGGTCGAGCGGCCCCGACGGCGCGTCCTGCGCTTCTTGCGATTGCTTGCTCAGGCGACCGAACATCGCCTGCTATTTCTTCTTCAGGCCCTGGCCGAACCGGCCGAGCAGTCCAGACGCCTTCTGGGCGATGCTCACCGCGCCGCCAACGCCACCCGGCGCGTCGAGGCCACCGACCAGGGGCCGCAGTGCCTTGACGATGCCGCTGCTGGGTGCGGCTTCCGACAACGGCTTGCCGAAGTTGATGGCCGACAGCGCCGCGGCGGCATCGGCGGGGATCTGGCAGTCGACCTTGCGCTTCAGCGTACGTTCGACGTCGGCCACCTTGACCGCCGAGCGCCGGGCATCGACTGCGCCGCTGGTGGCGATGTGGAGCTTGGCGCCGGGCGCCACCTCGCGGACCATCTGCTGCAGGCGCATGGCGTCGCGCACGCCCGGCAGCGAGAGATCGGTGATCAACAGGATGTCACTCGAGGCTTCGAGGACCTGGCGCTGGATCACGGGATCGCCCCGCGGCACGTCGGCCACGATCCAGCGGAAGCGGCGGTGGAAGGAGCGCAGGAAATCGCTGGCCGCATGCGGGCGCGCCTGGAAGCCGCCGCCACTCGGCGGCTCCTCCGCCCCCATGGCATAGAGATACTCGCTCTTCTTCTGGGCGACCTGCTGAATGAACAGCGCGTCGATGCGGTCGGGCTGGTCAAGCGCCTCACGCAGGGCGTCGATCGCCTCGAGGTCGAGCGCCAGCATCAACGAACCGTAATGCAGATCGAAGTCGATCAGCAGCACCTCCTCGTGGAGGCGGGCGCCGAGCATGGCGGCAATCGTCACCGCCGCCGTCGTGGCGCCGACGCCGCCGCGCGCGCCGATCACCGACAGCGTGCGCGGCTTGGCGTCTTTGGCGACGCCGGCGTGCTGCACCATCGCGCCGCCGGTGCGCTCGCGCGCTTCCATCGCGCGGTCGACAGCGCGAGCCATCGTGCCTTCGGCAAACGGCATCGCCAGGTAGTCGTTGAAGCCAACGGCCAGGAGATCGCGATAGAGCGCCACGTCGTTGATGCGGCCGACGCCGATCACCAGGCAGGTGCCCGGCACCGCGGTCTTGAGCGCTGCCGCGTCGGCCACCGGGTCACCGGCGTCGCCGAGATCGACGATCAGCAGGTCGAGGTCGCGCGGCCATTCGCTGATGGCGAGCGCGCTGTCGATCGTGCCGTCGCGGACATTGGCCTTGCCCGCCGTCACGTTGAACAGGTCGGCCGACACGCGCGACATCATGACGGCATCCGACACGAAGGCCATGGCGCTGAGCGACGGCCTTTCCTCGCCGGCAGTGGAGGTGGGACGCTGTGCGGTTGCGGTTGCCGACATGCCGGGACCTCAGTTGCTCGAGGTCGACGAGCCTGTGCCTCCGCCCCCGCCGCCGCCCATGCTGGTGCCGGCGCCGGTACCGACTTGGCCGGCCGTGCTCATGCCGGTCGTGTTGAGCGCCGGCACCTTGCCGTCGCGGTAGCGGGCGATCGCCGCGGCGGTCACGGTGCCGTCGGCCGGTCCGCCCGAGCGGCCGACAACGGCGTCGCGTGGCCGGTACAGCATCTGGCCCATGTTGTAGGAGTCAGCGCAGCCGAAGCCCGGCATCGCCGCCTCGTTGGGATTCGCTGTGGTTGCGGGGTTGTAGTTCGGGCAATTGTTGACGCCCATCAGGTATTCCGAGCGCACCACCACCACCGTGTTGGGGCCCATCGCCATGGCCGGCTCGACCGACGTGGAGACCCAGCGAGCGCCGGCATTGGACAGCGCCTGGCCGACGCGCTGGGCGCGCGCCTGCTGGATCGCCCCGCCGGTTCCGTCCGAAACGACGACGAATTCGTCGCGCTGCGCACGCCGGCCGGTCTCGACCATGGTGCGCAGGCCGTTGATCTGGCCGCCGTCGGGAATCGCCGCGCTCGGCGCGAAGTTGACGGCGACCATGGTGTCGCCCCGTACCGGGTCGTAGCGCGTGTCGATCGTCGCCTGCTGGGCTACCGGGTTCTGCGCACAGGCGCCGAGGCAGGCGGCGGCGAGAAGCGTGATGGCGGATCGCATGGCTGCTCCTAGTCCAGTTTGAAGCCGGCGGTCGGGCCGACCGGCGCGGTCTCGCGGCCGACGGAGAGTCGGCGCGGCGGCGTCGGATGGTTGTAACGCTGCATGAGCAGACGATCGACATCGGTCGGCGGCACGCGGGCGGTGAGCGGCGTCTGCAGCTTGTTGCTGGTCGGCTCGACGAAGTACGGCGTGATGATGATCACCAGCTCGGTCTCCGAGCGCTGATAGGCGTCCGACTTGAACAGCGAGCCGAGCACGGGGATGTCGCCGAGCCACGGGAACTTGTTGATGTCCTGGGACGAGGTCGACTGCAGCAGCCCGGCGACGGCGAAGCTCTGCCCGCTGCCGAGTTCGATGGTCGTCGCGGCCCTGCGGGTGCGGATGCCCGGGATGTTCACCGTCCCGGTGCCCAGCGGCACGCTGATCGAACCGACGGCCGAGAGCTCGCTGACCTCGGGTGCGACGCGGAGGTTGATGCGCTCGCCGATGATGGTCGGGGTGAAGGCGAGACTGACGCCGACCTGCTTGTACTGGATGGTGACGGTGCCGGCGGCGGCGCCGCTCTGGGGTACCAGCAAGGGCACCTCGCCGCCGGCCAGGAAGCTCGCCGTCTCGCCGGACATGGCGATCAGATTGGGCTCGGCCAGGATGGTCGCCTGGTTTTGCGTCGCCAGGAAGTCGACCACCGTGTTCAGGCTGCCGTCGCGGGTCGCGAACTGCAGGGCGCCGGTCGAAACGGCGCCGCCGATCTGCGAGGTCGTGCGGACGGCGAAGCCCGCGAGGAAGTTGCCGGTGCCGAACAGGGCGATGTTGTTGATGTTCTGCCAGTTGATGCCGACGCGCTTCAGCGCATCGCGCTTGACCTCGGCGACCTTGACGCGGAGCTGGACCTGGGTCGGGCCATCGACACGGATGTTGCTGATCACCTTGGCGGGGTTGCCGGCGACCTGTTGCATGGCCAGCCGGCGCGCGTCCTCGGCGACGACCCCCGAGCGCACCGTGCCGGTCAGCACGATCGTCTCGCCTTGGTTGTCGAAGTTGACGCCGTTGTTGGGGTGCATCGCATCGAGCGCGCCCTTGACGCGGCTGAGCGGCGAGGTCACGCGCACGATGGTGTTGAGCAGCACGCGGTCCTGCCCGTCGACGGCGTAGAGAACGGTGTCGCCCGGCTTCTTGGCGAACACATAGACCATGGTGGGCGAGCGCACCTGCACGTCGGCGATGTCGGGCGCGGCCACGAACACGGTAGAGGCCGGGCCCGGCAGCTTCAGCGCCGTGCCCTTGTTGACCTCGAGCGTCAGCGTCGGCGGCTCGGTCGGCACGATCTGGCTCTGGGCGAACGGCCGGCCCGGCGCACCGCCGGTCACGGCCGGCTGATTGGGCGCACCGGCGGCCGGCGGCTGGATCGGCACCGGCGCGGGCGCAGGCGTCGGCGCCTGGGCAAACTTCGGCGTCGGCGGCACTGCCGGCTGCGGCTGTTCGACGATTGTCGGCGGCACGGCGGCGGGCGGCGGCGTGACGAGATCAGGCTGACCGAGATCGACGCCGGGCGTCAGCGCGGCCTTGGTGATCGCCGCGCGCGGCGGGATGGCGGCAACGGTCGGCGGCAGCGTATCGAGCGGCGTGATGGAAGCGTCCTTCACCGCCGGCGCGATGGCGGCAGGCGTCGCGATCGCGGCGGCGGCCGGTGCAGCAGCGGGCGCGCCCAGCGAGCGCACGACAGACTCGGCGCGCTCGGCCTCGCGGCGGTTGAGGTCGTCCGACACGTTGTCGGTCGCCGTCTTGCGCGACGCCTTCTTGGCCGGCGGCGGCGCCTTGGGCTTGGTCTGGACGACCCGGTCGGGGTCGCTCATCTGGACCTGCGCCAGCAGCAGCGACGGTTGGAACGCAAACAGCAGCGACGCCACCAGAGCCGCCGATGAACCGGCGCGGCGCCAAGCTGAAGGCAGGATCGGCGCGAATGAGGGGGTCATTGCGGCACACTCGGGGACGTTAAGGTGGTGCCCTTGGGAGTATTGGGCTTCTCGGACTCTCCCGGCGGCAGCCCATCGGGGGTGGTGCTGCCGTCCAGCTCGAGCTTGGTGCGGCCGGGGCCGCGCAGGACGAAGAGCGCGGGCTTGGCGGCTGCCGGCGGCTTGGGTGGTGCCGGTTCCTTGATCAGCCGGCTGACCTGGGTGTCGTGCGTGTAGCTCTGGCCGAGCTCGGCCGTGGCGTCGTCGCTGTTGCCCTCGCCATCGCGTTCCTCCTCATCCTGCAGGCTGCGCAGGACCAGCGACAGTTCGCCCATCCTCACCCCCAAGGTGACGATCTCGGTCTGCTTGGCGGTGAGCTCGAGCGTGGCGGTCTTGGCGACATCGGGCTTGTCGCCCGGCGCGAAGTCGAGCTTCTGGTCCATGGCAATGACGCGGGCATTGCGCAGGATCGTCTCGGTAGCGTGGTGCTCGGCGCCGGTCCCCTCCGCCTTCAGCGCATGGGTCAGCAGCACGTCGACGCGATCGCCGGCATAGATGAAGCCCGACACCGCGCTGGTCGCGGTCGCCGGCACGCTCACGGCGCGCAGGCCGGGCCGCAGCACGGCGGCGAGGAAGCCGCGCGAGCCCGGCATGACGATGTCGGTGTCGGCGATCGGCTGGCCGACGCGGAACGAGGTGCGGGCCACGGCGCCGACGAAGTCCGTGAGCGGCTTCTTGCCTTCGATGATGTAGGTCTGCGGCAGCGCGCCTTGCGGCCACGCCTGCCAGCGCAGGTCCTCGGGCTTGATGAGCTGGCCGATGCGCAGCGCATTGCGCGCCACCAGCACCTGCACCGAGGGCGCGGCCACGGGCTTGGGCGCGGTGATTTGCGCCGCGATCGCGGCGCGCTCGGCCTGCAGCCAGGCGCGGGCGAGGAAGGCCGTGGTGCCCGCGACGATCACGGCGAGCAGCAGGAAAACGATGCGCTTGCTGTTCATGACGCTCCCCCTGTTTGCGTCACGTCAAGGCGAGGGCCAGGGCGACCCACAGGCCACCCGCGGCGATCGCCGGGCCGTACGGAAGATTGCCGCGCAGGCGCGCCCGCACCGTGCAGCCGCCCGCCGATGCGACGGGACCGATCCGCGCGCCGGCCAGGATCGCCACGCCCAGGAGGCCGCCGATCAAGGCGGTCACGGTGACGAAGTCGAGGATCAGGGCGGGTCCGGCGAACAGGCTGGCGGCGGCCGCGAGCTTGACGTCGCCCCCGCCCATGGCGCCTGCCGCAAAGGCCAGCGCGCCCAGGCCGAACATGCCGGCCGCGCAGGCCACAGCCCACACGACGTCGAGCAGAGAGAAGGTGCCAGCCGCGATGCCGGTCGTGGCCCAAGCGACGAAGGCCGCGATGATCCCGAGCGAGATCCCGTCGGCGATCTGCATCGTGCGCCAGTCCTGCCAGGCCGCGAGCAGCAACAGCAGCGCGAAGGCGATCAGGCAGCCCGTCTGGACAGAGGCAAACAGCGACATCCGATACCCATCGTGCCGCTGCCCTTAGACTCGTCAGACTCGTCTGGATGCGGCCGCACAGGCGGCCGCTGGAAATACCCTGAACGACTAATTTCCAAACGAATGAACAAACAAAGGACAGCAGATAAAATCGTTACGGAGGATATTTTCAGTGATACCTCAAGTCAAGGCTGTAATGCGTTATTTTTAAAGGGAAAAATCAAAACGGCTACATCTAATAGCGGACTCAAACAAAAGGCGGCCCATATTACTGGGGCCGCCCGGCAGTTCTGTCGTTGGGCAATCGACTAGTTGATTGCCGGCCCGACGGCTCCCAACACGCTGGAGACCTTGGTGCCGACCGAACGCATGGATGCAATAGCGGCCACGGCAATCAACGAAGCGATAAGCGTGTATTCAACAACCGTGGCGCCCTGGTTGTTCTTCATTAGACGTCGAAAGAAGGACAGCATGATCTCTCTGGGATTCTACAAAGGGGGACCCGGCCCTCTGATGGAGCCGTTACGGGAAGAAACGTACTCAACACTGAATCCAACGTCAACAAAAACGTTAAGGACGACTTATAATTATTTGAAAATATTATCTTTTAGCCTCGAAGACTCGGGCCACTGCCGTCCAGATGCAGAGGATGGCAAAGCTGCCAGCCAGCCAGGGAAACGCTTCCGGGAAGAGGCAGAACAGCACGAAAGCGACGATGGTCTCGGTGCCTTCGACGATGCCCGCGGCATGAAAGAAGGACTTTCGGCCCCGCGCGCCGTCGTCGGGTTCGCCGCGCTGGCCGGCGAGGACGGCCCGCCCCAGGAACGACGAGGCGGTGCAGACGAAGGACGCCAGCAGCAGTGCCGCCCATAGCGCATTGTCAGAACGGGCCAGGGCGAAGCCCAGCGGCACGGCCGCGTAGAACCCCATGTCGCACATAATGTCGAGGTAGCCACCGAAGGGCGTGGTGGCCTTGCTGCGGGCGATCGCGCCGTCGAGGCCGTCGATCAGCCGGTTCAGCAGGATGACCAGCAGCGCCAGCTCATAGCGCCCCCAGGCCAGCAGCGGAACGGTAGCGAGGCCGACGGCGAGGCCTGCGAGGCTGAAAGCATTGGCCGACATGCCGCGACGGGCAAGCCAGGCACCTGCCTGGTTGAGCGATGGGTCGATCCATCGCCGCAGGACCGGATCGAGCATCGGCGCCTGCGATCACTCGCGCGGCGGCGAACCCGAATCAACCGCGCGCAGGTTGACGACTTCGGCGCCGGCCACGTCTCGGGCCACGTCTCGGGCCTGCACGGCCTGCCGGCGGTAGCTCATCCAGCTGAAGGGAATGAGCGAGACATAGACCATGCCGAGCAGTGACAGTCCGATCCACGGCGAGCTGGCGATCACGCCCATCACCAGCGCCGCGCCGAGCAGCGCCGGCAGCACGAGATGGCGCGGCACCCTGCCCTTCTTGAACGAGAAGGTCGGCAGGCGGCTCACCATCAGGCCGCCGACAGCCACGAGTACCGTGCCGACGATCAGCGGATGGCGCGGCCACGTTTCGCCGAGCGCGAAGCTCACCATCAGCGGGATCAGCGCCAGGAGCGCTCCGGCCGGCGCCGGCACGCCGGTGAAAAAGGAGCCGGTCCAGGCGGGCGGCGGCGTGTCGGAAACGAGTGCCGTGTTGAACCGCGCGAGGCGCAGCGCCGAGCACATGGGGAACATGAGCGTGACGATCCAGCCCAGCGCGCCGGCATCGGAAAGCGACGACATATAGAGGACGAGCGCCGGCGTCACGCCAAAGCAGAGGAAGTCGGAGAGCGAATCGAGCTCCGCGCCGAACCGGCTGGTGACGCCGAGCCGCCGCGCGACCCGGCCGTCCAACGCATCGAGGACCGCCGCCACCATGATGGCGATGACGGCGCGCTCCATCTGGCCCTGCAGGCCGTAACGGATTGCCGTCAGGCCGGCGCACAGCGCCGCCAACGTCAACACGTTGGGGATCAGCCGGTTGATCGAGAAGCCGCGCAAACGGCCGCGGCGGGTGCGAAAGTCGCTGTCCATCGCGAGCTCCTTTTTCGTCCCAGCTATTATACTAAAACTCGACGACCCGCCGAGGTTCCGCCTTCACCGGCTCGAGTTCCGCCATCACGGTCTCGCCGCCGATCATGCGCTGGCCGGTCGCCACCAGCAAACGCGCGCCGGGCGGCAGATAGAGGTCGGTGCGGCTGCCGAAGCGGATATGGCCGAAACGCTCGCCCGCCTGCACCGCCTGGCCGGGCTTGATGTAGCAGACGATGCGCCGCGCCACCCAGCCCGCGATCTGCACGCAGCCGATGCTGCGACCATCGGCGCGGCGCAGCGCAATGGCCATGCGCTCGTTGTCCTCGCTCGCCTTGTCGGCCGCGGCGTTGAGATACTTGCCCGGCCGATAGGCGACGACGTCGACGGTGCCGGCGCAGGGCGTGCGGTTGATGTGAACGTCGAACACGCTCAGGAATATCGACACGCGGGTCAGCGGCTGGTCGCCGAGGCCGAGCTCGGCCGGCGGCACGGCATCGACCACCATCTGCACCAGCCCGTCGGCTGGCGCCACCAGCACGTCGCCGTCCTGCGGCACGCCGCGCGAGGGATCGCGGAAAAAGTAGATCGACCACAGCGTCAGCACGAAGAGTGGCCAGAACAGCCAGGCCGCGCCGGTCAACGCCGCGACGAAGGTGATCGCGGCAAAGATCGCGATGAAACGCCAGCCGTCGTCGAGGATCGGCACGAAGAAGTTCGCCAGCATGAAAGGGTTCTCTGTTGCCGCGGTCTCAGTTGACCTTGGGTAGGCTGAAGACCTGGCCAGGATAGATCAGATCGGGATTGCGGATCTGCTCCTTGTTGGCCCCGTAGATCACCGTGTGGTGGAAGCCCGTGCCGTAGTGGGCGCGCGCGATGTTCCAGAGACTGTCGCCGCGCACCACGATCAGGCGACGGCCGTCCTTGGTGCCGGGCGCCACGACGACGCGATCGAACGGCAGCTCGAGGCGCGCCACCGGCTTGCCATCGCTCGCCAGCCGATCGAGGCGCAGCGTGTGCTTGCCGGGGCCGAGCGGATCAGGCGGCGTGAGCTTCCAGTGGCCGTCGGCGCCGGCGGCGCCCTCGGCCACGAGATTGTCGTTGATGTAGACGCGCACCACGACGCCCGGCGTCGCCTGACCGGTGACAGTGACGTGGCCGGCATCGTCATAGTCGAGTGTCGACAGCGCAAGATCGCCCGACCGCGGGACGCCGGCGGCCGACGGCGCCTGCACGAGCTTCGCCGGCCCGCCGCCGGGCGGCGCGATCATCACCAGAGTCTCCTCGCGCGGCGGCTGTCCGGCGGCGGGAGGCGTCGCCGCAGCAGCAGGCTGCTCGGGCACGACGGCCACGACCACCTGCTCTGACGTCACCGGCGCGCGTCCCTCAATGTGCTGCACCACGCGCAGCTCATGCTGGCCGGCGCCGAGCGGAGGATCCTGGGCGATGACGACCCATTCGCCGCGCTGATCGGCCTCGCCGCGCGCGATCTCCTTGCCGCCGTCGAGCAGCACGATCTTCGCCCCCGGATTGGCGCGACCGGCGATGACGGCGCGGCCGTCCGGCCCGATGCGGGCGATGTCAAACGTTGGCATGGCCACGGCAGGCGGTGCGGCTGACGGTGCTGCCGGTACGGCAGCAGCAGGCGGCGTCGCGTTCGACGCTGCAGGCGGCGTAGCTTGCGGCGCGGCGGCGGTCGGTTTGGTCGCCCTGTCGAGGACGGCCTGCTCACTCACCCGAACCTGCCACGCCACGCCGAGGCCGGCGGCGATCACGATCGCGCCACCAACCACCAGCCAGATAACTGTGCGTGACATCACCCTCCCGACGGTGCGACTACCCGCCCCCATTTGGCGTCGCGACCTTCCTCTGCGAAATGATACCATGTTGCCCCGGTCCGGAAAGGCGTCGGATCGTCTGTAAATAGAAACGTCCGTTCCCGGTCCGTGTAGAAAAATGAAACCCGCCCCCTCCTCCGTCTGCGTCTTTTGTGGCTCTCGTTTCGGCACCGACCCCGCAGGTCGGGAGGTTGCCACGCGGCTGGGCGAGCTTCTGGCCCACGAAGGCATAGCCCTGGTTTATGGCGGCGGCGGGGTGGGCCTGATGGGCCTGGTGGCCAATGCCGCCCTCAAGGCCGGCGGCAAGGTGGTCGGCGTCATCCCGCGGTTCCTGCTGCAGCGCGAGGCAGGGCACCCGGCGCTCACCGAGACGGTGGTCGTGGAGACCATGCACGAGCGCAAGCTCGCGATGTTCGAGCGTTCAGACGCCTTCGTCGTCCTGCCGGGCGGAATCGGCACCCTCGAGGAGCTGTTCGAAGTGCTGTCCTGGCGCACGCTCGGCCTGCACACCAAGCCGATCGTGATCGTCGACCAGGGCGGCTATTGGAGCTCGCTCGAAGCCCTGCTGCGCGCGGTCGTGGAAGGCGGTTTCGCCGAACGGCGCCATCTCGAGCACGTCGCCTTCGTGCGCGATCTCAAGGACATCCTGCCCGCCATCGCGGCCATGCCGCGCGAAACCGGCCCCGAACCGCGCCTGGACCGCGTCTGATTTGCGCTCTTCACGGGCTCGGTCGTGCCGGCGAGCGCGTTGCCGCAGCACGGCGGCGACGCTTGGAAAAGTTAGGCCGAATGCCTTGCTGACGTCGCCGGCCGGCGATTGCCTTTGCCGCGCCGCGATGCAACAAGACAGGCCATAATCAGCATTTGATCCACCCAGCCGAAACGAAAGCGGCGCACGGAGGCGCAAGTATGTCAGATCTCGAAATCGTCTGGACGAAGGTCGATGAAGCGCCCGGGCTTGCAACGTTTTCCCTGCTGCCGATCGTCGAGGCCTTCGTCGGGGCGGCCGGCGTGAAGATGAAGCTGAAGGACATTTCGCTGACCGGCCGCATCATCGCCAACTTCCCCGAAAAACTGACGCCCGCGCAACGGATCAACGACGAGCTCGCCGAGCTCGGCAAGCTTGCGATGCGACCCGAGGCCAACATCATCAAGCTGCCCAACATCTCCGCGTCGATCCCGCAGCTCAAGGCCGCGATCAAGGAGTTGCAGGGCAAGGGCTACAACGTGCCGAACTATCCGGACAGCGACGCGACGCCGGCGGACAAGGAAATTCGCGCCCGCTACGGCAAGGTGCTGGGCAGCGCCGTCAATCCGGTGCTGCGCGAAGGCAATTCCGACCGCCGCGCCGCCGGCGCCGTGAAGCAGTACGCGCGCAAGCATCCACACAAGATGGGTCCATGGACCAAGGACTCGAAAACCCGCGTGGCGCACATGTCGAGCAGCGATTTCTACGGTTCGGAGGTCGCGGCGACCATTGCGGCACCGACCAATGCCCGTATCGAGCTGGTCGGCAGCGACGGCGCGGTCACGGTGCTGAAGCCGAAGATTCCGCTCAAGGCCGGCGAGATCATCGACTCGTCGGTGATGAGCCGCAAGGCATTGCGCGCCTTCTACGCCGCACAGATCGACGCGGCGAAGAAGGATGGCATCCTGTTCTCGCTGCACGTCAAGACGACCATGATGAAGATCTCCGATCCCATCCTGTTCGGTCATTGCGTTTCTGTGTTCTTCGCCGACGTGTTCGAGAAGCATGGCGCCACATTGACGCGCTTGGGCGTCGATCCCGACAACGGCCTGGCCGACATGCTGACCCGGATCGAGACGCTGCCGGAGGCTGAAAAGTCGGCGATCAAGGCCGATATCCAGGCCACCTATGCGAAGCGGCCTGGCCTCGCCATGGTCAATTCGGACAAGGGAATCACCAATCTCCACGTGCCGAGCGACGTGATCATCGATGCATCGATGCCGGCGATGATCCGCGAATCGGGGAAGATGTGGGGCGCCGACGGCAAGCTGCACGACGTGCTCGCCGCGATCCCGGATCGTTGCTACTCGACGCTGTTCCAGGCCGTCATCGAGGACTGCAAGACGCATGGCGCCTTCGACCCGAAGACGATGGGATCGGTGCCGAACGTCGGATTGATGGCGCAGCAGGCCGAGGAGTATGGCTCGCACGACAAGACGTTCGAGGTCGCCACCGCGGGCACGGTGCGCGTGGTCGCCGACGACGGCACGGTTCTGCTGTCACAGCCGGTTGAGTCCGGCGACGTCTTCCGGATGTGCCAAGTCAAGGACGAGCCGATCCAGGACTGGGTCAAGCTCGGGGTGCGCCGCGCCCGCCTGAGCAATGCCCCGGCGGTGTTCTGGCTCGACGCCAAGCGCGCGCACGACGCGCAGCTGATCGCCAAGGTCGAGAAGTACCTCAAGAACGAGGACACCAAGGGTCTGGACATCCGCATCCTGGCGCCGGTCGAGGCCATCAAGGTCTCGCTCGATCGCATTCGCCAGGGGCTCGACACCATCTCCGTCACCGGCAACGTGCTGCGCGACTACCTGACCGATCTCTTCCCGATCATGGAACTCGGTACGTCGGCCAAGATGCTGTCGATCGTTCCGTTGCTGGCGGGCGGCGGGTTGTTCGAGACCGGGGCCGGCGGTTCGGCGCCCAAGCATGTCGAGCAGTTCCAGCACGAAGGCTATCTGCGCTGGGATTCGCTGGGCGAATTTTTGGCGCTTGGCGCTTCGCTGGAGCATCTGGCGCAGACGACCGGGAACGAGGACGTGAAGGTGCTGGCGGAGACGCTCGACGAGGCCAACGGCAAGATCCTCGAGAACAATCGCTCGCCGGCACGCAAGGTCGGCGAAATTGATAACCGTGGCAGCCATTTCTACCTGGCCCTGTATTGGGCGCAGGCGCTGGCCAGGCGGGACAACAGCACGGCCCTGTCGGCCCGCTTCAAGCCGCTGGCGGAAAAGCTGGCAGCCAACGAGGCGAAGATCGATGCCGAGCTGATCGCCGCGCAGGGCAAGCCGGTGGATACCGGCGGCTATTATCTGCCCGAGCAGGGCAAGACATCGGCAGCGATGCGGCCGAGTGCGACGTTGAACGCGGCACTCGCTGCCCTTTGACGCGGCGTCAGGTGGAACCGCCCCGGGCGACCGGGGCGGCTTGCTGAAAAGGAAGGCAAGATGCCGAAGATCCAGGTGAAGAATCCGGTCGTCGAGATGGACGGCGACGAGATGACCCGCATCATCTGGAAGTTCATCAAGGACAGGCTGATCCTTCCCTATCTCGACATCGACCTGAAGTACTACGACCTCGGCATCGAGCATCGCGACAAGACCAGCGACCAGGTGACGGTCGATTCGGCCGAGGCGACCAGGAAGTACGGCGTCGCCGTGAAGTGCGCGACCATCACGCCCGACGAGGCGCGCGTGAAGGAGTTCAATCTCAAGGAGATGTGGCGCTCGCCCAACGGCACGATCCGCAACATCATCGGCGGCACGATTTTCCGCGAGCCGATCGTCTGCAAGAACGTGCCGCGCCTGGTGCCGGGCTGGACCAAGCCGATCGTGATCGGCCGTCACGCCTTCGGCGACCAGTATCGTGCCACCGACTTCGTGGTGCCGGGCAAGGGCAGGCTCACGATCAAGTTCGAGGGTGCCGACGGCAAGACCATCGAGCACAACGTCTACGACTTCCCGGGCGGCGGTGTCGCGCTCGCCATGTACAACAACGACGAGTCGATCATCGGCTTCGCGCGCAGCTCGTTCAATTACGGCCTCAATCGCGGCTGGCCGGTCTACCTGTCGACCAAGAACACCATCCTCAAGCGCTACGACGGCCGCTTCAAGGACCTCTTCCAGGAGGTGTTCGACAAGGAGTTCGCCGACAAGTTCAAGGCTAAGGGCATAACCTACGAGCATCGCCTGATCGACGACATAGTCGCCTCGGCGTTGAAGTGGGAAGGCGCCTTCATCTGGGCTTGCAAGAACTACGACGGCGACGTGCAGTCCGACATGGTGGCCCAGGGCTTCGGCTCGCTCGGCCTGATGACCTCGGTGCTGATGACGCCGGACGGCAAGACCGTCGAGGCCGAGGCCGCGCACGGCACCGTGACCCGCCACTACCGCGAATACCAGAAGGGCCACGCGACCTCGACCAACCCGATCGCCTCGATCTTCGCTTGGACGCAGGGCCTGCACTATCGCGGCACCTTCGACGGCACGCCCGACGTGGTGAAGTTCGCCGATGCGCTCGGGAAGGTCTGCGTCGAGACCGTCGAGAGCGGCAAGATGACCAAGGACCTCGCGATCCTGATCGGCAAGGATCATCCGTTCCAGAACACCGAGGACTTCCTCGCCACGCTGGACGCCAACCTCAAGACCAAGATGGCCAAGTGGTGATTGGCGGCGCCGACGGCTGTCGCACCGGCTGGGTCGTCTGCCGGCGCGACGCCAAGGGCGTCCTCGATATGAGAGTGGTGAAGACCCTCGCAGAAGCCTGCGAGGGTCTTTCCGTCTTGGCGGTCGACATGCCGATCGGCTTCGTCGACGTGCCGCGTCCGCCGCGCGCCTGCGAGGTCGAGGCGCGCAGGCTATTGCCAGGCAAGACGAGCTCTGTCTTTCCGACGCCGTGCCGTCCTGCGCTGGCCTGTACGACGCATGCCGAAGCGAACGCCGCCAGCAGGAAGCTGGGCATCGGCATCAACCAGCAGACCTTCCATCTGTTCCCGAAAATGCGCGAGGTCGACGAACTGCTGCGCTCGCGGCCGCAGCTGAAGCGCATCGTCTACGAGGCGCATCCCGAGCTCGCCTTCGCGCGCATGAATGGCGACAGGCCGGTCCTCAGCAAGAAGCGCCAGCCCGAGGGCTACGCCGAACGCCGCCGCCTGTTGGCGAAGCACGGGTTCGCCTGCCCCGTCGACCGCCTCTCCGGCGCCGCCCGCGACGACATCCTCGATGCCATCGCCGTCTGCCGGACGGCCCTGCTGATCGCCGAGCGCAAGGCGGCGCGACTCGGACCCGCCCGTGCTCGCGACCGCTGTGGGCTGCCGATGAACATCTGGTATTAGCGAAGGATCGTTGCCGATCGATCAGGCGTAACAAGTGGTCAGGAACGGGTGGCCGGACGATTGCGAGTCGTCGACGACGCCCGCCCCTTCGCTCGCCGGCGCCGCGAACGCGGACGCCATGTAATTCGTGAGGAGCGCCATGTCCGATGTGCCCGAGCCGTCTGGGCCGCTTCCGGCGCCCAGTTCATCGGACGAGGGCGCCATGAGGGAGGTACCGATCGCCCCGCTCAAATTCAGGTCCTGTTGGAAGGTGATCTCGAACGCCTTCAACTCCGGGCTGGCTCCCGCCATCACGGCGGTTTGCGACAGCCAGTTGCCGCTGCCGTCGGTGTCCCACACGAGGTACTGATCGGCGCCGCCGTTCTTCCAGGCGACCTGGTAGCCGCTCCCTGTCTTCTCGGCGGCGATCGGTGTCCACGCACCGTTCTGGCCCACCGTGTAGAGCGCGCCGGACAGCCGGAGCTGGGGCCCCAGGGCGCTGCCGGTCGGCGACAGCATGAAGACGTTCGCGATGGTAGCCAGGGTGGTCGATCCGAAGGACTCGATGACGGCGCGGGCCGTGATGCCGCCGACGCCGTTGAGGTTCTGGTTGAAGCCGGGTTCGAGCGATTGGATCTCGGCGCTCGATCCGGGCACAGAGGCGCTCTGCGAGAGCCAGTTGCCGGCGCTGTCGATGGTCCACACGGTGTACTCGTCGGCGGCGCCGTGCTTCCAGACGGCCAGATAGCCGTTCCCCGTCTTCTCGGCGCCGAGCGGCACCCACGTGTCGAACTGGCCCACCGTGACGGCTGCGCCGGACATCTTCAGTTGCGGACCGGTGGTCGTGCCGTGGTCATATAGAAAATAGGTGTCGGCGAGCTGCTTGAGGTCGACCGTGCCGAGCACCTCGATCGCCGTCACCTTGGGGCCCACCGTCCCGTCAGCGTTGAGGTCCTGGCCGAAGGTCGTCTCGGACGATTGCATCGCGTAGGTGGTTCCCGACATCGCGGCGGTTTGCGACAGCCAGTTGCCGGCGCCGTCGATCGTCCACACGGTGTACTCGTCGGCGGCGCCGTGCTTCCAGACGGCCAGATAGCCGTTCCCCGTCTTCTCGGCGCCGAGCGGCACCCACGTGTCGAACTGGCCCACCGTGACGGGCGCACCGCTGTACTTCAGCTGCGGACCGTTGGTCGTGCCGTGGTCATAAAGAAAATTGGTGTCTGCGACCTGCTTGAGGTCGGTCGCGCCGATCGCCTCGATCGTCGTCACCTTGAGGCCAACCGTCCCGTCACCATTGAGGTCCTGGCTGTAGGTCGTCTCGAGCGATTGCATCGCATACGTGGTTCCCGACATCGCGGCGGTTTGCGACAGCCAGTTGCCGCTGCCATCGGTGGTCCACACGAGGTACTCGTTGGCGGCGCCGTTCTTCCAGGCGATCTTGTAGCCGCCGCCACTCGGCTCGACGGCGATCGGCGTCCACGTGCCGAACTGGCCCGTCGTGACGGCTGCGCCGCTATACTTCAGTTGCGGACCGGTGGTCGTGCCGTGCGCATAGAGATAAAAATTGTTTGCGACCTGCTTGAGGTCGGTCGCGCCGAACGCCTCGATCGTCGTCGTGACGACACCCACCGTGCCGTCACCGTTGAGGTCGTATCCGAAGGTCGGCTCGAGCGATTCCAGCGCAAAGCTGGTTCCCGCCATCACGGAGCCTTGCGAAAGCCAGTTGCCGTTGCCGTCGACGTTCCACACGATGTACTCGTCGGCGCCGCCGTGCTTCCAGGCGATCTGGTAGCCCTGACCGATCTGCACCGAGTCGATCGGCAGCCACGTGTCGAATTGGCCAGGCGTGACGTGCTTGCCGTCATAGAGCGGCTGGGGAACGGGCAGCTCGTTGGCCGTGATCGTCGTGCTGTTCTCGCCGTCTATCTCCCCCAGCGAGACTCCGGCGCCGATGACGATCCTGTTGCGAAGGTCGGGCAGCGCGAAGGTGGTTGTTCCGTTGCCGCCATAGAACGTCCCCAGCACTGCGAACAACGCCGTGTTCTGCGAGATCGACAGGATGCTGCCGTCGCAGAGAGCCCAGCCGCTCGGGACGAAGGTTCCGGCAAAGCTGACGACCTGACCGAGAAACGGTAACGAGGCATCCTGACCGCCGCCCTGTGTTGGGAAAACCCCTTGCAGCGCGATCACATACTGCATCGCCAGCGACGGCTGGCGGTTGTCGAAGGGCGTCACCGGGCCGCCAAGAGGGGTGGGCGCTTGCCCGTTCACCAGGGTCACATTTTTCTGCCCGACCTTCGCTCCGATCGGAGTCTCGACACCGGCGCCGATGATGTCGCGGCCGCGCAGGTCCGGAAGCGCGAAGGTGGTTACTCCATCGCCGCCATAGGTCGTCCCCAGCACCGCGAACAACGCCTGGTTCTGCGCGATCGACAGCAACTGCCCGTTGCAGGCCATGTAGCCGGCGGCGTCGAAATTTCCGGCGAAGGCCTTGATCATGCCGAGCGAATTGAGGGGAACGCCTGGGCCGCCGCCCTGCGACGGGAACACACCCAGCGTCTCTATTTCGTACGTTATGCCCAGCGACGGTTGATAATTGTCGAAGGGTTTGAGCTGCCCGAGAAGGTTCGGAGGAGCCTGCGGGTAATTGATCGTTACGCTCGACGAGCCGCTTTTCTGGCCGATCGTTTCGGGACTGACGCCTGAAGCCTCCCCCGTGCCGACCATGGTGATGCCATTGAGATTCGGGAGCTCAAAGGTCGTCGTCCCGTTGCCGCCAAAGTTGGTGCCAAGCAGCGAGAAGAGGGCCTGGTTCTGATTGATGGCCGCGAACTGCCCGCTGGCGGTTGTCCCCGCCGGAGCGAAGGCGCCGGCGAACGTGCCGATCTCTCCGAGATAGAAGCCCGTTGCACCGCCACCGCCGCCTTGACTGGGGAAGACGCCCTGGAGCGGCATGTACTGCGTCAGCGCAAGCGACGCCTGCTGATTGGGGATGGGACTTTGTGCCATGACCGAGCCCTTCTCTTGTTAGGGACTCAGATGGCCGTACAGCGGGTCCAAGTCTCTCAGTAGAAAGATGTGCGGCGACATGGTCAGGCTACCGCCGGCAGGTATCTTCGCCGTATTGCGGCGTCCGAGATTTGTGTTGTGCGTGTCGAGGCCATTTGGGCCCGAGAATCCCCACCGAGCTCAGCCAACTGCGCTTGCTCGAAGAACTCGCAGAAGCGCTTGCGATGGCTGTTTCAGGATATTCAGTCCGACTAAAAATCGCTTCAGTCAGCTGTGCTGGGGAGGCAATGGCGGCTGAGGGGCCGGCCGGAGACCAAATCTACTCCGGCTTGATCCCCGCCGCCTGCAGCACCGGGCCCCAGATGCCCGCCTGCACCGTAAGCCACTTCGCCAGCTCCTGTGGCGTGCCGCCCATGGCGACGAAGCCACGCTTGCGCAGTTCCTCTTTCATCTCCGGCGTCGATACGCCGGCATTCAGCGCCTCGTTCTGCTTGGCGATGGCCGCTTGCGGCGTGCCGGGCGGCGCGATCAGCGTGTAGACGATGGTGCCGTCGACGTCGCCCGCGCCCAGCTCGGCGAAGGTCTTGATGTCCGGCGCCGCCGCCGCGCGCTCGGGCGCCGCCAGCGCATAGGCCTTCAGCTTGCCGCTCTGGATGTGCGGCAGCACGCTGGTCAGGCTCGACATGCCGAGCTTGATGTGGCCGCCCAGAAGGTCGGTGACCAGCGGGCCGGTGCCGCGAAAGGGCACGTGCGTCAGCTTGATCTTGTTCAGGATGGCGTAGCGCTCGGCCGACAGATGCATCGGCGTGCTGACGCCCGCGGTGCCGTATTGCACCTCGCCCGGTGCCTTGCGCGCCGCCTCGGTGATCGCCGCCAGGTCGGCCCACGGCGCATCGGCGCTGCCGACGAACACCGATTCCTGCTTGGCGACGAAGCCGATCGGCACGAACGCCGCCGGGTCATAGTTGAGCTTGGCGACGAGGAAGGGATACAGCATCTGATTGTTGCTGCTGAACAGCACGGTGTGGCCGTCGGCCGGCTGCTTGGCGACGAAGTCGTGCGCCAGGTTGCCGCCGGCCCCGCCCTTGTTGTCGATGATCACCGTCTGGCCCAGCGCCTTCTGCATCGGCTCCTGGATGGCGCGCGCCAACGCATCGGTGCCGCCGCCCGGCGGAAAAGGGACCACGATCTTGACTGACTGTGACGGAAAACTCTGCTGAGCGCCCGCCCCGCCCGCCGCGGACGCGGCGAGCGAAGCGAGTACGAATACGCGACGCTTCATCTATTGATCCCTCATCGATCAGTCGACGACCGGATCGCCGCGGCGCCGCCGCCGACCTCGATCTTCTGGCCGGTGTCGGTGAGCTTGCCGTCGTCGTTCTTGAACACCTGGATGTTCTTCTGGATCATGTTCTGCGCCGCCACGGTCTTGCCGTCCTTGGAGAACGACACGCCCTGCGACCAGGCGCCGATCGGCGCCTCGCTCACCTTGGTGAGCTTGCCGTCCTCGAACTTGTACATCACCAGCATGCCGTTGGGCTTGAACTGCGGCGCGTCCTTGGGCCGGGTCGAGCCGCCATGGGCCACGCCCGCCACCCACTTGCCGTCGTTCGACATCATGGCGCCCTCGAGGCTCTCATGGCCGATATCGGCCGTGCCGACGATCTTGGGCTGGTCGCCCGAGAGGTCGATGACGGTGAACATGCCGTTGGCCTTGGGATCGCCGAGGCTCGCCACCACGGCGTATTTGCCATCGGGCGTGATCGACACGGCGTAGGGCCTGGGTGCCACGTCGAGCGTCGCCTTCTCGCTGATCGAGTCAGGGCCGAGCTTGACGACCGCGACCTTGCCATCGCCGTTGCGCGTGGCCACGCCGGTGGCGCCATCGGGCGAGACGGCGACGTGACTGAGGAGCGCCGCCGCCGGCACCAGGTCGATGGTCTTGACCAGGGCCACCTTGTTGCCGTCGATCGCCAGGATCGAGACCGAGCCCGCCATGCGGTTGGCGACATAGGCGCGCTTGCCATCCTTGGTCATCGAGATACCGGCCGCGCCCGCGCCGGTGTTGATGGTGTCCAGGACCTTCTGGCCCTTGAGGTCGACGACGCTGACCTTGGTGTCAGGCTTGGTCTTGGTCTTGTCGGCAGGATCGATCTGCGTCGAGGCCGCGACCAGGGCGAGCGATTCGTCGGGCGTGATGGCGACCGAGGTCGGCGGGCCGACGACGCTGCCCGGCACGTTGTTGACGGTGCCCAGGACCTTAACCGGCGACTGGCCGAGGTCGAGGATGGTGATCGAGTCCGGCGTCGGGTTGTCGGCGTTGCTGGTGACGCCGTTCACCTGCTGGACCTTGTGGTCGTTCGACGACACGGCGATCTGCGCCGAGGCCGGCACGGCGGCCAGTCCCAATGCTACGCAAACGCCCGTTATGGCTGTGTTCCGCATGGCGTCCCTCCTGGCCGGCTCGCTTGATTGGAGCGCTGGCCGGGAGGGAGCCTAGAGCATGCACCGTGCAGATGGAATCAAGTCTTCACGATCAATCAGACGATGCCCAGCGCGTGCTTGTACGTGTCGAGCAATGTCTCCTGCTCGGCGCGGTCGGCGGCGTCCATCGAGCGCAGCGAAACGATCCTCCGCATGGTCTTGACGTCGTAGCCCACGCCTTTGGCCTCGCTGTAGACGTCGCGGATGTCGCCGCCGATCGCCTTGCGCTCCTCCTCGAGCTTCTCGATGCGCTCCACGAAGCTCTTCAGCCGGTCGGCCGAGATCGGCCCGGCCTTGGTCTTCTTCGAAACGGCGCTGCCGTCGGGCATGTCACACACTCCTTGATCACGTCGGCCGGACCATAGGAGCGGAGCCCGTGTCGACTCAATGACGACACGGGGCTGAATGATGGGGATATCGGGGGTCTTCTCTCACCCGTGCTTGTGCGCCTTGTCGAAGGCCTTCTTCTGGTCGCCCGAAGCTTCCTTCTGGTGCTTGGCCTTCCACTCGTCGTAGGGCATGCCGTAGACGATCTCGCGCGCCTTGGGATCGGCGATCTCGATGCCCTGCTTGCCCGCCTCCTCGCGGTACCAGCGCGACAGGCAGTTGCGGCAGAAGCCGGCCAAATTCATCAAATCGATGTTCTGGACGTCGGTGCGCTCCTGCAGGTGCGCAACCAGGCGGCGGAAGGCGGCGGCTTCGAGTTCGGTGCGGGTCTTGTCGTCCATGGCGGTCTCCTGGGAACGCCCGGATATGGGCTCAGGCCCCAGTATAGTCCAGGGCGGCCGGTCAGCGCCCGCGCGGTGTTTCGGCCAGATGCTGCGTCGGCTGGTCGGCGCAGTGCCTGACGGCCGCCACCGCCCGGCCGCCGGACCCGGCCTGCAGGTCGACCACGGTGCTGGCGTCGAACGACGGCGCCTGGCCGCTCGGCTGCTGGACGAGGTCGAAGCGCAGCTCCAGCCGGCGGCCGGCCTGCAGCTTGTCGAGCAAGGCGTCCGACAGAAGCGGCATGGTGCCGTCGGCGGTGTCGGCCACGACGACGAAATCATCAGCGAACAGCAGGTCCGCGGGCTGGCTCACCCCGTCGACGACCAGCTCGACGCGGGGCTCGTCCTTCAGAGCCGCCGCCGCTGCCTTGGGCGCAAGCGGTCCATCGCCCGTCAGATAGAGGCGCAACTGCAGGCCGCGCCGGCTCGGCCCCTGCTCGCAGGACAGCACGACGGCGTCGACGTTGAGGTCGGTGCTCGTGGGCTCGACCACCGCGTAGCTCGGCTCCGACACGTTCGCTTCCAACCCCCACCCGGCGGCGCCGGCCATGGCCGGTGCGGATAGGCCGACGAGGCCAGAGAGGATTGAGAGAGAGCGGCCGAGGAAACGAGCCATGGGTGCACCGGGTTGCGACGAGCGGAAGACCAACGCCTTCCCACCGACAGGAGTTCCTGTACTGCCTGGGGGTATCTTGGCCGTATCGTGGACCGTGCATATTTGTGTCGTCTGTGTCGTTTGCCACGGAGCCTAGGGCTCAGATGCACCGTCGCCACGCCACCCGTTGTGCCACGCACCGCTGCCCTGGGTTTCCGCATTTCCCGCAGTTTGCGCTACCCCCTGCGCCGCCGGACGCCGTCCCCGAGCGCATGCACTGCCAGCGGAAACCGGACTTTCCGGCATTCCCGGTATTTCCAGCAGAGAGCGTGGTGTGAGGCGAAAGCGCGAGCCCCCAGGGATTGGGGGCCGCGAAGGCCATGGTCGAGGCGCGCGGCGTCCGCGGCGGGTCCCGTAGGGAGTCCGCGCCGACGTGTGTCGGCACGGTGAGCTCCCTCGGGATTCCCACGCGCATTGTCGACAGATGAACGATGCATAGAGCGAAAGGCATTTGAACTATAGTTATATTTCAATGAACAGTCAATAACTATGATTATTACAGAATTCGTGTAACGGCGCGCCGGATCGTTTCGTCCGGTCTTTGGGATTGGCAGTCGACCAATCGCTGGAGCGGTGGGGTGGGAAGCCCGTCGGTCTCTTCCGTTCAGCTTCCCGGGAGAGACAGGAAACATGCTCAAGCGATGCGCCGGCGCCCTTGCACGAGCGGCGGTCATAGCCGCCGCGACCATGCTGTTGAGCGGATGCGCCGCGGTGCTGGTCGGTGGATTGATCTACGACCACACGCGAAGCCGGGAGGAGAGAAAACAGTTTACCGAGGACTTTCGTAAGCAGAACCTGGAACGCGAGAAGGCAGGCTTGGCAAAACTCGATTGGTGCTCGGAGGTTTACAAGTACAGCCGAAGCTGGGCCATGGAGCAGCTTGGTTGCGCCGAGCGGATCCGGAAGTACGAAGCCGGGGATACAGGCGCCCTGTCCGTCTAGCCGCGCGCCAAGGCCTTGCTCACGGCATTGCCGATCGCCGGCGCCAGCCTCCTGCCCCAGGCGCGCGCGTGGTCGGGCGTTGCGATCAGGTCCTGGCGCACTTCCAGCGAGCAGTGAGGCAGCTTGCGGGTCCGCGCATGGGCATTGAGCGTGTACTCGTAGGACGCGCGCGCCGAGTAAGGTTCATTGTCGCCGACGATCAGTTCGGGATCGCGCCGCAGCTCGGCCAGCAACGGCTCGGGCAGGCGCGCATCGTCGTTCCACAGCACGCCGACATGCCAGGGGCGCTCAAAACCGTTCATCTGCGGCGTGAAGGAATGCATCACCAGCAGCGCCACCTTGGCGCCATTCGCCGTCATGCGGTCGAGATGGCGGTCGACCTCGCGGTGATAAGGCCAGAAGCAGGCGTCGGCCCGTGCATCGACCTCGGCCTTCGTCAGCCCCTTGTTGGCCGGCACCGGCGTGTCGTCGCTGACCTCGGGTGTAGACCCCTCGCCGCCCGGCCAGCGATTGCAGTCGATCACCAGGCGCGAATAGCCCGAAGCGACCAGCGGCGCGTCGAGCGCCTCGGCGAGTGCGATGGCGGCGTCGAGACCACCGATGTCCCACCCGATGTGGCGCGACAGCTCGGCCTCGGAGATGCCGAGATCGCTCAGCGCCTTCGGAACGGCCTTGCTAGCGTGATCGCAGAGCAACAGCAATGGTGCCTTGCCGTGGGTGTTGTGAGCGGAAAACGGCGGCGGATCGCCGGGAACGAGCAGCTGTTGCATCGCGCCCCTATAGTGCGTAGATCGCGCAAATGAAAGATGCCGAAGCCCGCGCGCTGTTACGCGACCTGTTCGATGCGGCGCTTGCCGCAGCGCGTCCCGCGACCTGCCTTGCCCCCTCCATCGCGAAACTGCAGCCGCCACCTTTGGGAAGTGGGGGCCGCACGATCGTGATCGGCGCCGGCAAGGCGAGCGCGGCCATGGCCAAGGCCGTCGAAGATCAGTGGCCGCACCCAATCGAAGGCCTGGTCGTGACGCGCTACGGCTATGGCGAGCCCTGCCGGAAGATCGAGATCGTCGAGGCGGCCCATCCCGTGCCCGACGAGAAGGGCCGCGCCGCCGCCGGCCGCATCCTCGAACGGGTCAAGGGCCACACACCGGACGATCTCGTGCTCTGCCTGATCTCGGGCGGCGCGTCGGCCCTGCTGGCGCTCCCCGCGCCCGGCCTGACGCTCGCCGACAAGCAGGACGTCAACCGCGTTCTGCTGAAATCGGGCGCCAACATCGTCGAGATGAACACCGTGCGAAAACACCTGTCGGCCATCAAGGGCGGCCGGCTTGCCGTCGCCGCCCAGCCGGCGCGCGTGCTGAGCTGGCTGATCTCCGATGTGCCCAACGATGATCCCGGCGTCATCGGCTCGGGGCCGACCGTGCCCGACCGCACGACCTTCGCCGATGCGCTGGCGGTGCTCGCCAAGTACCGCATCGATCCGCCGGCAGCCGTGCGCAGCCATCTCGAGAAGGGTGCGGCGGGCGGCATCGAGGAGACGCCGAAGCCCGGCGATCCGCGCCTGGCCCGCGTCGAGACCATCGTCGTGGCGACGCCGCATCGTTCGCTCGATGCAGCCGCTGCCGTCGCCCGCAAGCTTGGCCTGGAAGTCGTGGTGCTGGGCGACAATCTGGAAGGCGAGGCGCGCGAACTGGGCGCTGAGCACGCTCGCAAGGCGATCGAGCATGCCAAGCGCACCAGCAAGCCCACCGTGATCCTGTCCGGCGGCGAGACCACGGTCACGGTGCGCGGCAAGGGCCGCGGCGGACGCAACGTCGAATACCTTTTGGGCAAGGCCATCGAAGCCAACGGCGCGCCGGGAATCTGGGGTCTGGCGGCCGACACCGATGGCGTCGACGGCGCCGAGGACATCGCCGGCGGCTTGTTCACCCCCGACTCGCTCGCCCGCGCCCGCGCTCTGGGCCGGGACCCCAAGGCCATGCTGGACGACAATGACGGCCACAGCTTCTTCGAGATGCTGGGTGACAGCATCGTCACCGGTCCGACCAAGACCAACGTCAACGATTTCAGGGCAACATTGATCGTGCCATGAATTTTCTTTGCTGGGAGCGCGCCACTCCGTGGCGCTCATATTCTTCCGGAGATGATGAGTATGAGCGCCAGGGGGTGGCGCGCTCCCAGCCATGAGGCACCCATGACCACCTACCCCGGCTCCTGCCACTGCGGCGCCATCAAGATCGCCTTCACCTCGGACAAGACTCCCGAAGCGATGCGCGTCGGCCGCTGTGCCTGCTCCTTCTGTCGTCGCCATGGTGCCCGCACCTCGGGCGATCCCGCGGGCGCGGTCGAGTTCCACGCCGCGCCCGGCGGCCTCAGCCGCTACCGCTTCGGCCTCGGCATCACCGACTACCTGCTGTGCGCCAGGTGCGGCACCTATGTCGGCGCCGTCATGCCCGACGACAGCGGCCCCATCGGCATCGTCAACGTCAACTCGCTCGATATCCGCGACACTTTCGATCCGGCCCCGCCCCTGCACGTCTATGACGGCGAGGACGAGGCGCGGCGGCGCGCCCGGCGGCGAAAATTCTGGATGAAGACGACGGTCATCGCCTGAACACAGTGCGGCCGGCTCGGCGGTTCCATTCCAACGGAAACCGCTCTAGGTTGCCGCCATGGCCATTCTCGGAGTGATCGCCGACGACTTCACCGGCGCCACCGACATCGCAGGCATGCTGGTCAAGAACGGCATGCGTACCATCCAGACCATCGGCGTGCCGCCGAAGGGGGCCATCCCCGACGACGTCGACGCCGTCGTGGTGGCGCTGAAGACGCGCTCGATCGCGGCCAAGGACGCCATCGCCCAGTCGCTGGCCGCGCTCGACGCGCTGCAGGCGGCAGGATGCAAACGCTTCTTCTTCAAGTACTGCTCGACCTTCGATTCGACCGACGCCGGCAATATCGGCCCGGTGGGCGATGCACTGCTCGATGCGCTGGACGCCAAGCAGGCGATCTACAATCCGGCCTTCCCGGAGAACGGCCGCACCATCTTCTTCGGCCATCTGTTCGTCGGCGACATCCTGCTGTCCGACTCCCACATGCGCCATCACCCGCTCAATCCGATGACGGATTCCAACCTGGTGCGCGTGCTGGCGCGCCAGACCAAGCACAAAGTCGGCCTGGTGCCGCTGAAACAGGTGCAGGCGGGATCGGCGACCTTGCGCGCCGCCCTCGACAAGCTTCTGGCTGACGGCGTGCGCCACGTCGTCGTCGATGCCGTGGCCGATACCGATCTCGGCATCATCGGCGAGGCGGTCGGCGACGATCTTCTGGTCACCGGCGGTTCGGGTGTGGCGCTCGGCCTGCCCGCCGCCTACCGCCGCCGCGGCTTGCTGGCGCACAAGGCCAATGCAGACACGCTGCCCAAGATCGCCGGCGCCTCCGCCGTGCTGGCGGGCTCGTGCTCGACGGCGACCTTGGGACAGATCGCGGCCTTCAAGGGACCGCACCTGCATCTCGACACCGATGCCATCTGCCGCGGCGAGCCGGTCGGCGACGCAGCGCTGGCCTGGGCCAAGGATAAGATCGGCAACGGGCCGATCCTGTTGTCGGCCAGCGACCAGCCCGAGGCGGTGAAGGCGCTGCAGACCAAGTACGGCGTCGAGAAGTCGAGCCAGGCGATCGAGAAGACCATGGCCAAGCTGGCCAAGGGCCTGGTCGCGGCCGGCGTCGGCCGCCTGGTCGTGGCTGGCGGCGAAACATCGGGCGCCGTGGTCGGCGCGCTCGATGTGACGGCGCTACGCATCGGACCGGAGATCGATCCCGGCGTGCCGTGGACGGCCTCGGTCGGCGCCAAGCCGATGCTGCTGGCGCTGAAGTCGGGCAACTTCGGCGCACCGGACTTCTTCACCAAGGCGTTCCAGCGGCTATGAGCAGCAAGGAATCCAAGACGCGCGAGGCGATCTGCGCGCTCGGCGCCAAGCTCGCCGCGCGCGGCCTCTGCCCCGGCACCTCGGGCAATATCAGCGCGCGCATCGACGACGGCTGGCTGATGACACCGACCAATTCTTCCCTTGGTGAACTCGAACCCGGCCAGCTTTCCAAACTTGACCTCAACGGCAAGCATGTCGGCGGCGATCCACCGACCAAGGAAGCGCTGCTGCATCGTTCGGTCTATGACGTGCGGCCCAAGGACGGCGCCATCGTGCATCTGCATTGCACCCACGCCGTGGCGATCTCCTGCCTCGACCCGTCGTGCCATCACAACAAGGAAACCACGCTGCCGCCGATCACGCCCTACTTCGTGATGCGCGTCGGCAAGCTGCCGCTGGTGCCCTACTTCAAGCCGGGGGACCCTGCGCTCGCCGACGCCATCCGCGACTATGCCAAGGGCCATCGCGCCGTGCTTCTGGCCAATCACGGCCCGGTCGTTGCCGGCACCTCGTTGTCGGCCGCCTCGGCCTCGATCGAGGAGCTGGAGGAGACCGCGAAGCTCCATCTGCTGCTCCAGGGCTTCAAGGTGCGCCTGCTGAGCGACGCGCAGGTGCGCGAAGTCGAAGAGGCGTTTCCGTCGTGATCACGACACCCGTCTGCCTCCCCACGCAGTGGGGAGGTGTCCGCGAAGCGGACGGAGGGGTCATGGGCACCATTGCTGTCGCTCATGACCCCTCCGGCCCTGCGGGCCACCTCCCCAGCTTCGCTGGGGAGGAACAATGAGGATAATCGAATGCCCAAGCTCGCCGCCAATCTTTCCTGGATCTACCAGGAGGTCCCCTTCCTGCAGCGCTTCGGCGCGGCCGCCGCACACGGCTTCAAGGCGGTCGAAATCCTGTTCCCCTACGAGGCGCCGGCCGTCGACATCGCAGCCGAGCTCAAGAAGCACAAGCTGACGCAAGCGCTGTTCAACCTGCCGGCAGGCGACGCCAGCAAGGGCGAGCGTGGCTTCGCCGCCCTGCCCGGCCGCGAAGCCGACTTTGCTGCCGCCCTCGACAAGGCCTTGGATTACGCCAAGGTCCTGGAGTGCACCACGCTGCACATCATGTCGGGCATGATCGCGCCCGGCGCCGACGTGAAGGCGATGCACAAGACCTTCATCTCCAACCTCAAGATGACGGCCGACCGCACCGCCAAGAGCGGCATCACGCTCGTGCTGGAGCCGATCAACCATCGCGACATTCCCGGCTACTTCACCAACACCACCGGGCAGGTCGAGCAGATCATGAAGGAGGTCGCAGCACCTCATCTGAAGCTGCAGCTCGACCTCTATCATATGCAGGTGACCGAGGGAGACCTGACCAAGCGCACCGAGCGCCTGTTCCCGATCACCGCGCACGTGCAGATCGCGGGCAACCCCGACCGCAACGAGCCCGATATCGGCGAGGCCAATCACCTCTACCTGCTCGATGTGCTCGATCGGCTGGGCTACCAGGGTTACGTCGGCCTCGAATACAAACCCAAGACCACGACTGGCGCGGGGCTGGGCTGGGCGGCGAAGTACGGCATCAAGGCATAGGAACCATGGCGGACAAGAACACTCCCGTCGTCGCTTTCGTCGGTCTGGGCTCGATGGGGCTCGGCATGGCGAAAAACCTGCTCAAACACGGCCACAAGGTGATCGGCGTTGATCCCAGCGCGCCGGCGCGCGAGGCTTTTGCGGCCGCAGGCGGCACGATCGCGGCGAACCCCGGCGAGGCGGCCGCTTCGGCTGACGCGCTGGTCGTGGCCGTGGTCAACGCCCAGCAGGTCGAGACGGTGCTCTACGGCGATGGCGGCGGCGTCGCCAAGTTGCGCAAGGGCGGCCTGGTCATGCAGTGCGCCACCGTGCCGGCGGCGTTCGCCAAGTCGTTGGGCGAGCGCCTCGACAAGTCGGGCCACGAACTTTTGGACGCGCCGATGTCGGGCGGCCGCGCTCGCGCGGAATCGGGCGAGCTCACTTTCATGGCCTCGGGCTCGCCGATAGCCTTCGCCTCGGCCGAATCGATCCTGTCGGCGACCTCGGCCAAGGTCTTCCGCCTGGGCGAGGCGCCGGGCATCGGCTCGCTGGTCAAGACCGTGAACCAGCTTCTGGCCGGCGTGCACATCGCAACGGCGGCCGAAGCGATGGCGCTCGCCGCCAAGGCCGGCGCCGACACGCGCGCCGTCTACGAGGTGATCTCAGCCAGCGCCGGCAACTCGTGGATGTTCGGCAATCGGGTGCCGCACATGCTCGACGACGACTATTCGCCGCTGTCGGCGGTGGAGATCTTCGTCAAGGACCTCGGGCTGGTGCTGAACACCGGTCACGAACACCGGTTGCCGCTGCCGATGGCCGCAGCGGCGCACCAGCTCTTCCTCGCTGCCGCCGGCGCTGGCTGGGGGCGGCTCGATGACGCAGCGGTCGTGAAGGTCTACGAGCAGGCCGGCGACTTCAAAGTGTCGTCGCCGAAGAAGTAGACTTTTAGGCATGTACCGCGACCGCTTTACCAAGATCGTCGCCACGCTCGGTCCCGCCTCGTCCAGCCGCGAGCGCCTGCGCACGCTGTTCGAGGCCGGCGCCGACGTCTTTCGGCTGAACTTCAGCCACGGCACGCCGGACGACCATCGCCAGCGCGTCGACCTGCTGCGCGCGCTGGAGAAGGAGTACAAGCATCCCATCGCCATCCTGATGGACCTCCAGGGCCCCAAGCTCAGGCTCGGCACCTTCGCCAAGGGACCGCTGGAGCTTAAGAAAGGCCAGAAGCTGCGCTTCGACATGGATGAGGCGCCAGGCACGCTCAAGCGCGTGCCCCTGCCCCATGCAGAGATCTTCAAGGCGGCCAAGCCCGACGGCGTCCTGCTGATCGACGACGGCAAGGTGCGGCTGCGCATCGTCGCTCACGATGAGACCACCATCGACACCGAGGTCGAGGTGCCGGGCACGATCAGCGACCGCAAGGGCGTCAACCTGCCCAACCTCGTGATCCCCTTGTCGCCGATGACGCCCAAGGACCATCGCGACCTCACCTTCGGCCTGTCGCTCGGCGTCGATTGGGTGGCCTTGTCCTTCGTGCAGCACGCCATGGACATCGCCGAGCTGAAGAAGCTGGTGGCGGGCCGCGCCGCCGTCATGGCCAAGCTCGAGAAGCCCGCCGCCATCGACCATCTCGACGAGATCATCGAGCAGAGCGACGGCATCATGGTGGCGCGCGGCGACCTCGGCGTGGAGATGCCGCCCGAGGCCGTGCCGCCGCTGCAGAAGCGCATCCTGGCGGCCTGCCGCGTCGTCGGACGGCCGGCGATCGTCGCCACCCAGATGCTCGAGTCGATGGTCCATTCGCCGACACCGACGCGCGCCGAGGCCTCGGACGTGGCGACCGCGGTCTATGACGGCACCGACGCCGTGATGCTGTCGGCGGAGTCCGCGTCGGGCGACTATCCGGTCGAGGCGGTCACCATCATGGACCGCATCCTGAAGAGCGTCGAAGGCGATCCGCTCTATCGCCGCCTGATGGATGCGAGCCGCCGCGAGCCCGAGTCGACGACCGCCGACGCGATCAGCGCGGCGGCGCGGCAGTGCGCCCACACGCTGTCGGCCGCCGCCATCGTCACCTACACCACGACCGGCTCGACCACGCTGCGCGCGGCACGCGAACGGCCGGACGTGCGCATCCTCTGCCTCACGCCCGTCCTCGACACGGCGCGGCGCATGACGCTGACCTGGGGCGTGCATCCCATTCAGACCGAGGACGCGCACAACTTCGCCGACATGGTGGCGCGCGCCGTTCGCGTCGCCCGCCAGCAGAAGATCGCCAAGCCGGGCGAGCGCCTGGTGATCACCGCCGGTGTACCGTTCGGCACGCCCGGCGCCACCAACATCCTGCGCATCGCTTACGTCTGAGCATTGCTGTTCGACTTATTCTCCCTAGCTAGCGAAGCTGGGGAGGTGTCCGCGAAGCGGACGGAGAGGTCATGAGTACCAGCGATGATGCTCATGACCCCTCCGTCGCCGTATGACGGCGACACCTCCCCACGCGGAGCGTGGGGAGGAAGAGACTCGCGCAGCGTCGCGCTGTTGCCGTCGAGCAACACGACACACGTGATACGAAGCACGGCCAATCACCTTGGAATCGCCCTAGTGTGACCCTGAAAAGATCGGGGATGGAGCCGAAGGTTCCACCGTAGATTTCTTCAGAAGCAGCAACGCACAGAGGCGATCGTGAAACGCAAGTCGCGGACCACCGCCCGTCCTTTCCGCCCGGACGCCCTGAACTGGATCGACTTTCTGGTCATGGGCGCCATTGCTCTGACCTTCGTCGTGATCGCGAGCACTACCATTAGTCACGCCAAGGCATCGGACTACAACGACCCGCCGACCTTTTCGACGGAAGTTGGGCATATGCCCGCCAATGCCGACATGATCAAGGCAAGAATAAGATTGGCCGCCGGCGGCCCCTGGAACTAACTGCTACAGGCTAACGGCGGTCGATCACCCGCCGCGCCTTGCCCATCGAGCGCTCGACGGCGCCCGGCACCGCGATCTCCACTGTGGCCGAGAGGCCACACATCCCCTTCAGGCGCCGGACCAGCTCATCGGCTGAGCGGCCGGCGACCTCAGCCTCCAAAACCGCCCTCGCTTCGACCCGGACCAGAAGATCGTCCAGGGCGCCGCTGCGCGTCAGCTCGATGACGTAGTGACCGGTCAGCACCGGGTCGCGCAGGATCTGCTCCTCGACCTGGCTTGGAAACAGATTGACGCCGCGCACGATCAGCATGTCGTCGCTGCGGCCGGTGATCTTGGCCATGCGGCGCATGGCAGTGACCGAACCCGGCAGCAGACGCGTCAGGTCGCGCGTGCGGTAGCGGATGACGGGCATCGCCTCCTTGGTGAGCGAGGTGAAGACCAGCTCGCCCGACTCACCGTCGGCCACCGGTTCCCCGGTCTCTGGATCGACGATCTCGGGATAAAAGTGATCCTCCCAGATGGTCGGCCCGTCCTTGCTCTCGACGAACTCGCAGGCGACGCCCGGCCCCATCACCTCGCTCAGGCCGTAGATGTCGACGGCGTCGATGCCGAGCCGGCGCTCGATCTCGGCGCGCATGCCCTCGGTCCACGGCTCGGCGCCGAAGATGCCGATGCGCATCGCCGTCTCGCGTGGATCGATGCCCTGGCGCTCGAACTCGTCGGCGATCGCCAGCATGTAGGACGGCGTCATCAGCACCACGCGCGCGCCGAACTCGCGGATGAGCTGGACCTGCCGCTCGCCGAAGCCGCCCGACATCGGCACCACCGTGCAGCCCAGCCGCTCGGCGCCGTAATGCGCGCCCAGCCCGCCGGTGAACAGACCATAGCCGTAGGCGTTATGGATGATGTCGCCCGGCCGCGCGCCGCCGGCGTACAGCGAGCGCGCCATCAGGTCGGCCCACAGCTCGATATCGCGCGCGGAGTAGCCGACGACGGTCGGCCGCCCCGTCGTGCCGCTCGAGGCATGGATGCGCACGCACTTCTCACGCGGGATGGCGAACATGCCGAAGGGATAGGCTGCGCGCAGGTCGGCCTTCGACGTGAAGGGAAAGCGCTGGAGGTCTTCCAGCCGCCGCAGATCGTCGGGATGCACCTCCGCCGCCACGCATTTGGCGCGGTACGGCACCTGGTTGTCGTAGGCATGGCGAACCGCGCTGCGCAGGCGATCGAGCTGCAATGCTCGCAAGGCGTCGAGCGACACGGCGGTTTCCGGGAACATGCGCTACCTGAATCCAAATCGGCGATAGGCGTAGCCTAGCCCGATCAGCGCCGCCCCGAGACCGAGGAACGAAAAGACGCGCAGCAGCCCGTGCAGGCCCGCCATGTCGATCAGGAAGACCTTGGCGACCACGATGCAGACCAGCGCCATGCCGGCGTGCCTGAACGCCGCCGTGTTGCGCAGGAAACCCAGCGCCAGCAACGCCACGCCAAACAGCAGCCAGACCGCGGAGTAGACGTAAAGCTCCAGGCCCGAGGCCGTCAATCCAGGCCGGTCGAAGCCGGGATCGAAAAGATGCCGGACCTCGAACGAGACGTAGGCGAAGACCAGGATCGAGGCGGCCGCCTCGGCGACCAGGGCGACGTTGCGGTTGGGCTCGACGTCGATCCAGCGCCGCGCCAACCCCGCCATGACGGCGGGCAGCGCATAGGCCAGGAACAAGCCGTTGGCGATCGGCAGAGAGCCGACATCGGCCTTGTCGAAGATCGGGTTGGCCAGCAGGACCTGCACGACCAGCACCAGCGCCACGGCGAGGCCGCCGCTCAGGCGCCACGCCCACAGGGCAACGACGTCGCCGCGCGTGCGCGCGAGCCAAAGGGCCGCCAGCGCAAAGGCGCCCCACACCAGGACATAGAACGCGCGCTCCATGAAGCGAGCGTCGGGCGCCATCATGGCGTCGTGGCGGAAGATGCTGCGCACCTCGAGGGTGAGCAGCACGAAGGCGAGCAGCGCGATCGCCGCCTCGGTCGCGCGCACCAGCTGCAGATCGCCGGTCGGCCGCAGGAAGCGCAGGCCGACGACCAAGGCCGCGATCGCGAGGCCGTAACCCCACAGGATCCAGTTGAAGATCGGGGTGACGCCCAGCGGGTATTTCAGCACCTCGGGATTGACCACGAAGCGCACGATCACGGCGGCGAGCAGCAGCCAGCACAGCCGGCGCATGGCGTGGAGGCCGAGATGGGCCGAAATGGCCGCGACGGCGGCGAACTCGACGGCATAGGCCACCGTGATCCATTCGCGGCGCAGTTCCAGGGCGATCGCGACTGCAATGAAGAAGGCAACGCCGGCGGCGCAGTAGCCCAGCGCCTCGGTGGCTCCCGGCATGCTGTCGCGCCAGCGCGCCAGGCGCTCGGCGCCGACCAGAAACGGCAGCGCCAGCGCGATGCCTATGAGGCCCCACGGCGTGCCGTCGGCGACGCCGCGCAGCACGTACCAGGCGAGCAGGAAGTGCGCGAGCGCCGTGGCGACGGACAACGCCGCCCAGAAGCCCGGCCGGGCGGCGTTCCACAGCAAGGCGAAGGACGCCGCGGCATAGAGGCCGCCGAACCACGTCGCCATCCAGGCGAACTCCCCGGTGTCGCGCCACAAGGCGAGCGCGGCGAGCGAGAGTATCGGCGCCAGCACGGCGACGTACTGGAAGCGCGGCGTCCAGCGCGCCAGGGCGAACAGCCCGATGCCGTGCGCCGCCAGCGCGAGCCAGCCCGCGGTCTGCTTGCCGCCATCCTGGACGATAAGCGCCACGATCAGCGCGCCCGTGACGCCGAACGCCGCCCAGACCAGCGCCGCGACATCGATCGCCTGGTCGCCTTCGCCCAGCCGCCGCCAGGTCGCCCAGGCGAACAGGCAGGCGGCCGCGACCAGGAACAGCCCGACCCAGTGCAGGCCGGAGGCGAGCGACAGCATCCAGAGCACGGTCCAGATCGCCGAGCCTGCCAGAACGCCCCAGCCGAGCGGCCACCAGCCGCGCAGCCGGATGACCGACAGCGTGCCGGCCGCGATCGCCAGCAGGTAGCCGAACAGGACGGGCGTGTTGGGCGTCTCGCTGCCGATGATGGCGGGACTGGCGAAGCCGCCGACGAAGGCGAGGCCGGCGACGAACATGCCGTGCCGCAGCGATACGCCGATGGCGAAGGCCGTGAGCGCGGCGGCGCCGCCGCCGGCCGCGGCCTTGGAGATCATGTCGTAGAGCGCCACGGCCGAGAACAGTGAGCCGTAGAGCGCGGCGACGCCGGCGGCCGCGAGCGCCTGGGCGACGCGGTCGTCGCGGCTACGGATACGCTCGGCGATGCCGATCAGGGCGAAGCCGAACAGCGCCGCCAGGACCACGCGCACTTCGGGCGAGAGATAGCCTTCCTCGATCGAGTAGCGGACAAGGAAGACAGCGGCGAGCGCCAGGGTGACCGCGCCGACCCAGACGAAGGCTCGGGCGCCCAGACGCTGCTCCCAGCCGACCTGCGCCGGCGCTGGCACAGGCATAGGCGATGGCAACGGAACCGGCTCGGGCTCGAATGGAGGCGCCGGCGGCGGTTCGGTCGCCGACTCTGGCAGAGCTTCGGATGGTGGCGCGATGGCTTCGGCCACCGGTTGCTCGACGAACGGCGGCGGCAGAGGCTGAGCCGTCTCTGCCATCTGCCGCTTGAGCCGTGCAAGGTCCGCGGTCAGTCGCTCATTCTGGTCGCGCAGGCGTCCCGTGCGGACCAACGCCACGATGGCGATGATCGGCGTGCCGACGGCCCAGGCGATCCCCACCAGGATCAGGAAGATCTCTTCCACGAGCCGCTTTCAGGGCCGCCGGACTTGGTGATCAGCTACTCAGCAGCAACTCGCGCGGCCTGGCGGACGAAGGCGGCGCGGTTGTCGCGGGCGACCACACCGCGCTTCACCACCATACGGTGGTTCTCCTTGCGCGCGGCGCGCTTGATGTCGGCCAGGGCATCGCCGTCGCACAGCACGAAGTCGGCGCTGTTGCCCTCCTTGATGCGGCCCTGGTCGGCCAGGCGCATCAGGTCGGCGGCACTTGCTGTCGAGAAGAACAGCGAGTCGCGGGTCGAGATGCCGATGTCGCACATGTACTCCAGCTCGCGCGCGTTCTCGCCATGTCGGTTGTGCGGCGTGCCGGCGTCGGTGCCCATGGCGATGCGGCCGCCAGCCTTGTAGTACATCTTGATCGAGGCGATGTGGCGGTCGAACACGCGACGCGCCTTCTCGATCACGTAGTCGGGAATCGAACGGTCGCCGCCGTCGTAGCCCTTGAGGATGTTCTTCACCGCGGCCAGTGTCGGCACCAGCCACACGCCGTGCTCCTTCATCTCGGTGATGCATTCCTCGGTCATGAAGATGCCGTGCTCGATCGAATCGATGCCGCCGCGCACGGCGTTCAGGATGCCGAGCGCGCCCTGGGCGTGGCTGGCGCAGCATTTGTGGAAGCGATGGGCCTCGCTGATGCCGGCCTTCATCTCCTCGGCCGAGTAGTGCGCGTCCTCGGGATTGACGCCGGGGGTCATCACGCCGCCGGTCGCCATGATCTTGATCAGGTCGGAACCGGCATGGACCTGCTCGCGCACGGCCTTGACCACCTCGTCGATGCCGTCGGCAACACGGCCGGTGCGGTTGCCGTGGCCGCCGGTCATGCAGATCATCCGGCCGGCGCAGCGCATGGTCGGTCCGAGGAAGCGGCCGGAGTTGTAGGCGTCGCGAATGGCGAACTCGATGTAGTCCTTGCCGCCGCAGTCGCGCACGGCGGTGATGCCGCCTTCCAGCGTGTTGCGCATCAGCTCCATGCCGCGCACCGCGATCTGGGCCGCTGTCATGCGGTCCTGGATCGCGCCGGGATTGCCTTCGGCGCCGCTCAGCGAATGGACATGGCAGTCGATGATGCCGGGGATCAGCGTGCCGCCCGCCGTGTCGACCTTGTCGCCCGAGAAGCCCGTGAACTCGGCCGCGGGAGCGATGCGCTTGACCTTGCCGTCCTCTTCCAGCACCGCCTGGCCGTCCAGAACCTTCTCACCGTCGAAAACGCGACCGCCGACATACAACGTGGCCATTGACCCATCCTTGGAGTTGAAAGTTGGTGAAAGTCTGCCCGCGCGCTTGCCGCGCGGCAAGGACCAGACCTAACGACCTGCGGTGCGTTGTGAACAGCCCAGCGGATCGGCCGGCGAATCGCCGCCCATCGCCTTCAGGCGCTCGATCTCGTCGTCGATTCCCACGATGTGCGGATTGTGCTTCTTGGCGAGCTCGAAGGCGGCGACGGCGCGCGGGTACTCGCCCATTTCCGCGCGGATCATGCCGAGACCGGAATAGGCGCCGAAATGGCGCGGCTCGCGCTTCACCGTCTCGCAGATGTCGTTGAGCGAGGCCGGGAAGTTGCCGAGCAGCCAATAGGCCGTCGCCCGCTTGTTCCAGGCCTCGGAGAGATCGGGCGCGATCTCGATCAGCTTGCCGAACGTCTCGACTGACTGCTTCAGCTGGTGCTGCTGCATCTCGGCGATGCCGCGCAGCATCAGCTCGCGCTGCGGGCCGTCCGGCACCATGACCCACTGCTCCCAGATTGCCCCCTCCAGCGACTGGATCGCCATCGGGTCGGTCGCGGTCTGTAGCTTGGCAAACAAGGTGTCGAGCATGGGGTTGCTCCCGCCGTTCTGCGCCAGCACGTTCGCCCCCAGCATCAGGCCGAGCAGTGCGGCAAGGCAAGCGCGAAGAATGGTCATTGCAGAGCGGGCGGTTTCGGCCCGCCTGTCGCCCAGTCGAGCAGCTCCACGGTATGGGCGATCGGAATGCCGGTGCCCGAGGCGATGTTGCCGATGCAGCCGAAGTTGCCGGCGGCGATGACGTCGGGCCGGACGCTCTCGATGTTGGCGACCTTGGCGTCGCGCAGGCGGCGCGACAGCTCGGGCTGCAGCACCTGATAGGTGCCGGCCCAGCCGCAGCAGAGATGGCCCTCGGGCACGTCCTTCACGACGAACCCGGCATCCGCCAGGAGTTTCTTGGGCTGCTCGATCACCTTCTGGCCGTGCTGCATGGAACAGGCCGAATGATAGGCCACGGTGAGCGGCCGTGCGGTCACGTTCGCGAGACCGACCTCGAGCATCACTTCGCTCACGTCCTTGGCAAGCAGCGCCACCTGCCCGGCCCGCTCCTTCCAAACGGGATCGTTGGCGAACATCTCGCCATAGTCCTTCACCGTCGTACCGCAGCCCGACGCGTTGATGACGATGGCATCGAGGCCCGCGCCGTCGATCTCGCGCATCCAGGCCTCGATGTTGCGCCGGGCGAGCGCCATCGCCTCGTCGTTGCGGCCGACATGCAGCACCGACGAGCCGCAGCAGCCCGAGCCCGCGACGTTCACCACTTCTATGTCGTGCCGGGTCAGGAGCCGCACCGTCGCCTCGTTGACCTCGGGCGCCAGCACCTGCTGGCCGCAGCCCGGCATCAGCGCCACGCGCTTGCGGCGCAGGCCGGCTGTCGGGAAGGTCTGTGGCCGGTCGACCGGGGACGGTCCCCGCAGCTGATCCGGCACGGCCTCGAGCATTGCCCGCAAACGGCGCAGGAACGTCGCGCCACCAGGATCGGCGCTGCGCGCGGGCAGCAACGCGGCCAACGGCTTGGCGAACCGGCCCAGCACCATGGTCCAGCGGAACAGCGCCGGCCGCGGCATCAGCCAGGCCAGCAGGCCGCGCATCAGCCGATCCGGCAATGGGCGCCTGAAATGCTCCTCGATGTGATGCCGGCCATGGTCGACCAGGTGCATGTAGTGCACCCCCGACGGGCACGTCGTCATGCAGCTGAGGCACGACAGGCAGCGATCGACGTGTTTCACCTCCGACGCCGTGGGCGCACGGTCGCCCTCCAGCATCGCCTTGATGAAGTAGATCCGCCCGCGCGGGCTGTCGCGCTCGTCGCCCAGCAGCACGAAGGTCGGGCAGGTCGCGGTGCAGAAGCCGCAATGCACGCACTTGCGCAGGATGTGCTCGGAGCGCGCGGTCTCTGGGTCGTTGAGCTGGGCCAGGGTGAAGTTGGTCTGCATCGTCAGCCCATACGACCCGGATTGAAGAGGCCCTTGGGATCGAAGCTTTCCTTCACGCGCGACGCCAGGGCCGCGAGCGCCGTCGGCTGCGGGTGGAATACCGGGACGTTCGACCGAGCCTTCTCGTCAGCGCGGACCAAAATGGCATGGCCACCCGTCGGACCCAGCGCGCCGCGCACGATCGAGTGGTCGGCGTCGTCGCTCCGCGGCAGGGCGAGCCAGACGAGCCCTCCCGACCAGTCGTAGAAGATCTCGGCTGACGGTCGCTGCGCCTTGATTCGCGCGACGATGCCGGGGCCCTCGGTCGGTGGGCAGGAAATCTTCCAGACGACGGCGTCTCGGGCCCCCGACAGTGGAGTCACGTCGCGCACATCGCGCCAGAAGGTGCGGCTTTCAAGAGTGCCGAGTTCCTCCATCGTTGCGCCCGTCGTTGTCAGTAGATCGCGCAGGCCTTTCAGGCGCGCCTCGACCGACGGCGCGACGCCTTCGAGACGCAGGGCTGTCCTGTCTTTGATATGGGCAGCGCCGGAGACGTCGTGCGGGCTGCCCATGGCCGCGCACATCGCCTTCACGGCCGCCTCGTCGGAGAGGCCATGCAGCACCAGCGTACGCGTCTGGTCGGGTGCGGGCAGCACCTTGACCGACACCTCGTCGAGCACGGCGAGCGTGCCCCAGGAGCCGGCCAGAAGCTTGGAAAGGTCGTAGCCGGTGACGTTCTTCATCACCTTGCCGCCCGACTTGAAGGTCTCGCCGCGGCCGTTGACGCCGCTGAAACCCAAGAGATGATCGCGCGCGGCACCAGCCGATATGCGGCGTGGGCCAGCGAGGTTGCCCATGACCGCGCCGACCAGGGTGCCCTGCCCCGCTTCCTGGCCGAGCAGCAGGCCGAGGTCGGGCGGCTCGAAGGCCAGCATCTGGTTGCGCTGGGCCAGCAGCGCCTCGACCTCGCGCATCGGCGTACCGGCCCGCAAGGTGACCACCAGTTCCTCCGGGGCGTAGTCGACGATACCTGACAGGCCCGAGAGGTCGAGGACCTGGTCGCAGATCATCGGTTTGCCCAGGGCCAGCTTGCTGCCCTGGCCACGCACGTCGAGGGTCCGGGACTCGTTCAGCGCCCACTCAACGGCTTGCCGCAGCTCCTTGGCGTCGCGCGGCTTGATCGTGCCCCCCATCACACAAACCCCATCGCCTAGAACCGCGGGATGTCGGGGAACGGGATCTTGTTCTGATGCACCACCACGCGGCCGAGCTCGGCGCAGCGCCTGAGCTTGGGGAAGACCTTGCCGGGATTGAGCAGATGGTCGGGATCGAAGGCGCACTTCACGCGCATCTGCTGGTCGAGGTCGATCTCGGTGAACTGCTCGCCCATCAGGTCGCGCTTCTCGATGCCGACTCCATGCTCGCCGGTCAGCACGCCGCCCACCCGCACACAGAGCCGCAGGATGTCGGCGCCGAACGCCTCGGCGCGGTGGAGCTCGCCGGGATCGTTGGCGTCGAACAGGATCAGGGGATGCAGGTTGCCGTCGCCGGCATGGAAGACGTTGACCACGCGCAAGCCATGCTTCTTGGACATCTGGCGCATCTCGGCCAGCACCTCGACCAGGCGGCCGCGCGGCACCGAGCCGTCCAAACACATGTAGTCGGGCGTGATCTGGCCGACGGCGGGGAACGCGGCTTTGCGGCCGGCCCAGAACAGCACACGCTCCTGCTCGTCCTGGCTGACGCGGACGGTGGTGGCGCCGCGCTCGCGGGCGATCTCGGCGACACGCTCGACCAGGTAATCGACCTCGATCGAGGGGCCGTCGAGCTCGACGATCAGCAGGCCCTCGGCATCCAGGGGGTAGCCCGCGCCGACATAGGCCTCGGCGCATTTCACGGCGTCCTTGTCCATCATCTCCATGCCACCGGGGATGATGCCCGAGGCGATGACGGCGGCGACGCAATCGGCGGCGCCTGATTCGGTTGGGAAGCCCAAGAGCACGGCGCGCGCCGTGGAAGGCTTGCGCAGCAGACGCACGGTGACCTCGGTGACGACGCCCAAAAGGCCCTCGGAGCCAGTCATCAGGCCCAGAAGATCGTAGCCTTCGGAGTCGAGGTGCTTGCCGCCGAGCCGCACGACCTCGCCGGTCATCAGCACCATCTCGATGCCTAAAAGGTTGTTGGTGGTGAGGCCGTATTTCAGGCAGTGGACGCCACCCGAGTTCTCCGCCACGTTGCCGCCGATCGAGCAGGCGATCTGCGAGCTCGGGTCGGGGGCGTAGTAGAAGCCCTCGTGCTCGACCGCCTTGGAGATGCCGAGGTTGGTGACGCCGGGCTGCACGCGGGCGCAGCGGTTGGCGTAGTCGATCTCCAGCACGCGGTTGAACTTGCCGAGGCCCAGCAGGATCGCGTCGCCCACCGGCATGGAGCCGCCGGACAGCGAGGTGCCGGCGCCGCGCGGCACGACCTTGACCTTGTTGTCCTGGCAGTAGCGCAGGATGGCCGAAATCTGGGCCACCGTCTCGGGCAGGACCACGACCAGCGGCATCTGGCGATAGGCCGAGAGCCCATCGCACTCGTAGGGCCGCATGCCGTCGAGGTCGTCGATGACCCCCTCGCCCGGCACGACGGCGCGCAAGGCCGCCACGATCTCGGACCGGCGGGCGAGAATGGCGGGATCGAGCGGCGGCATCTGCATGCCCCGATCCTTACGCCAAATGAAAAAGCGGCGGAAGCCGAGGCTCCCGCCGCTTTTTGAATTCCGAGACCTTAAGTCCGGCTTAGCCAGATGGCTACCCCTGGCGGGCCTTGAAGCGCGGGTTGGTCTTGTTGATGACGTAGACGCGGCCCTTGCGGCGCACGATGCGGCTGTCCTTGTGGCGCAGCTTCACGGACTTGAGGGAATGGCGGATCTTCATGGTTCTTCTCAACAAAAGCCCCGGCGGCGCCGGGGTAATTCCGAAAGAGCGCGGAAAATAGGGACCTGGAAGCGCCGCGTCAACCCAGGACCGGCCTAAAATTCATCAATGATCAGAAGGGGTTGGTGGGACCGGGGCGCAATGCCCCGGTCCCGCCCTCCTAGAAGAAGACGTAAGCCCGGACCACGACGTTCTTGCGGCAGCGGGCATTGGCGGGGGCGGTCGGGTCGATGCAGGCGGTGTGGAAGGACCAGCGCGAGACCGAGCCGTCGGTGACGGAGTCGTAGCACTTCAGCATGGAGACCTCGGTCGAGGTCTGCCGGGGGAACCAGTACCACTCGTGATTCGGGCGGTAGGTGAATCGGGTCGTCTCGCCGACCCGGTCGTCGTAGATGCGGTAATTGTTGATGTAGGGCTGGTCGGCGAAGGACGGCCAGGCGCAGAGCACGAAGGGGAACTGCTCGACCGTCTCCATTGGCTTGGCGAGATTTATCGACATGAACCGCCGCGACATCTTCCGGTCGGCCTCTTCCTCCGTGTAGTGCTGCGGGCGACCGAAGTTGCGCAGGTTCTTGGTCAAGAGCTCTCGGCAGCGCACGCGGCCCGAATTGTCGTTCAGGTCGTTGTGCACGAGGTTGACGTAGCGGGCATTCACGCCCGGGTTCTTGTTGTCCTGGTCCTCGGTGCGGTCGCCCGTGTAGTCCTTGTCGAAGACGTCGTGGTTGTAGACCAGGGCATCGGTGGCGCCGGGGAAGAAGTCGAGCAGGAGCTTCTCGATCTCGGGGTAGAAGACGCGCTCCACCTCCGCCGCATCGTAGAAATTCGAGCACTTCGAATCGAGATGGGCCAGCGAGACGCCGAGCCTGTCCATGCATTCCGGGCTGTTGGGCGAGAGGCCGGGGTGGTACTCGCCGATGCGCCGCGCGTCGCGCAGCACGTGCGGGAAATAGAGATTGCGCCGGCGATTGTCCTCTTCGTTCTTGCGCAGGCGCGCTGCCGTGTCGGCGTGCGCCGGATCATGCCAGATGGCGTTTGACGGCACGATGGAGTAGCTCGGCCGTTCGTGGACGGTATAGGCGAGCGGCAGCACCACGCCGCCCGGCGGCGCCTTGAGGCTGTTCGACTCGCGGATGTAGCGCATGCACTCGTCGTAGTCGTGGAAGGCGAGCCCCCACTTGGTCTTGATCGGGCCGGGGGGCGCCTTGTCGATCATGTCGACGACGCGTTGGCCCTCGCCGCTGGCGATCTCGGCAAGCGCATCGTCGAGCGCCTTGGTGGTTCCGGCATCGCCGTCGCGGTCGAACGACATGTAGGACAGGCCGCCGTTTGCCGCGACCGGCGGCGGCTGCCCTTCGGTGCGCTGAAGCGTCGGCACAAAAGGCGCAACGTGGATCTTGGCGTCTTCGAGAAGGCTCATGACGTCCCTCCAATCTGATTGGCGCACAGCATAACCCGTTCTCGCTCGTGCGGATCGCCCGGCGACGATGAACTTTATCTATTCGTCGATGAGAAATCCTCCCTCAGCCCGCCCGTGCCGCAACGACCAGCGCCCACAGCAGGGCCCCGCAGGTCACCAGATCCAGCGGCAGGCGCAGGCGGCTGCGCACTGTCCAGGCCCGCGCCGCGGCCTCGCTGATCGTGCCGGGTGGCGCCTTTTCGAAGGCCAGCGCCTTGGGAATGAAGTCGAAGGCCGACCACAGGCGCATGACGGCGTGGCTCGCCAGCGCCACCAGGAGGGCGGTGCGCACGGCGGGCTGTGACCATGTCCAGACCAGGGCCGCGATCAGCGTGACCTCGAAGGCGACGTGGATGGCAATCCAGAAGCGCTTGCGCGAGATGCCGCCACGCGCGGGCTGCACCAGGTCGGGGCGCTTCGGCCAGAACGGGTCGACGACGGAGAATTCATAAAGGCCGCCGCCGACGCTGGCACAGGCCAGCGCAGCGGCGACCGCCACGATGATCAACATGGACGGGGTTCCTCCCGGTGATCAATTATCTTTATAACAAAGATATTAGCTCATCAAGAGGATTGCCGTTATGCCGCAGCCTTCAGGGCGGCGACGACATCGGTGAGCTGGTCGAGGCCCGAGGCGATGCCTTCGGCCATGCCGGCGCCGACATGCGTCGCCTTCTGGGCGAGCGACGCGAACAGCGTGTGGAGGGTGAGCAGCGTTCGGCCATCCTGCTCGTCGAAGGTGACGGTCATGATCATCTTCTCCGCCCCGGGCAGCTCGAAGCCGTTGGAGAAGACGATCTTCCGGTCGGGCACGATCTCGAGATACTTGCCGCCGAACGGCGTCTGCTGCGTGCCGCCGGGCCCGGTCATGGCGGCGCGCCATTGGCCGCCCTTGCGAAAGTCCATCTCGCACATCGTCACCGGATAGCCGACCGGGCCGAACCACTTCTTCAGGTGCTCGGGCCTGCTCCAGGCCAGGAACAGCAGCCGGGCCGGGGCATCGAAGGTGCGGGTGATGGTGAGCTCGCGATCGCCTTGCGGTTCAGCGGCGCCTGCGTTTGCCGGCATGTCGTCCCTCCTTGCGCTTGAGTTCCTTCACATAGACGTCGAGCCGATCGAGGCTCTCCGCCCAGAAACGGCGATAGTCGCCCAGCCACTCGGCGGCCCCTTCCAGGGGCGCCGCGTTCAGCCGCACCGGGCGGAACTGGGCCTCGCGGCCACGCGATACCAGCCCGGCCCGCTCCAGCACCTTCAGGTGCTTGGAGATCGTCGGCTGGCTGAGGTCGAACGGCGCCACGAGGTCGTTCACCGTGGCCTCGCCGTCGGCCAGCCGCGCCAGGATCGCCCGCCGCGTCGGATCGGCCAGGGCGGAGAAGACGAGATCGAGCTGTTCCATTGGCCATCACCTTATAGCCACTCGGCTATATTCTATAATGGCTATATAAGGCGTTCGACCGCGGCGTCAAGACCGGGCTAAGCTCCCGGCATGAAAACGATATCTCGTCGACTCGTGCTCGGTGGCGCGGCCGCCCTGGGTTTCGCCGGCGCGGCCTTCGCCCAGACAAAGCCGATCCGCGTCCTGGTGGGCTTCGCGGCCGGCGGCGGCAACGACGTGATCGCCCGCCTGGTGGCGCAGAGGATGAGCGAAGGCGCGGCGGGCCAGGTGCTGGTCGACAACAAGACCGGCGCCAGCGGCCTGATCGCCGCCGACATCCTGGCCAAGGCGCCGCCCGACGGCACGACCCTGATGGTGGCGGCGCAGACGACCTATGCCGTAGCGCCGCAGCTCTACAAGTCGGTGGCCTTCGATGCGCCGCGCGACGTTGCCGGCATCTCGCTGCTCGGCGCCTCGCCCTTGGTGCTGGTGGTCAATCCCTCGTTTGCCGCGAAGTCGGTCGGCGAGCTGATCGAGATGGCCAAGGCCAGGCCCGGGGCCATCAACTACGGCTCGGGCGGCGTCGGCACCACGCCGCACATGGCGGCCGAGCTGTTCTTCTACAACGCCGGCGTGCGCATGACGCATGTCGCCTATCGCGGCGAGGCGCCGGCCATCGCCGACGTGGTCGCGGGCCAGCTGCCGCTGCTGTTCGCCAATGTCTCGGTGGTGACCGGCCAGGTGAAGGCAGGCACCTTGCGCGCGCTCGCCGTGACCTCGCCCAAGCGCGCGCCCGGCCTGCCCGACGTGCCGACGCTGGCCGAAGCGGGCATCAAGGATTCCGACGTCGAGACCTGGTTCGGCCTCACTGCCCCCGCCGCGACGCCGCGCGAGATTATCCAGAAGCTGAATGCCGACGTACGGAAGACCCTCGCCGCGCCCGACCTGCAGCAGCGCTTCGCCGAGCTCAGCCTGTCGGTGACGCCGAGCTCGCCCGAAGAGCTCGATGCGCTGATAAAGTCGGAGGCGGTGCGCTGGGGCGACGTGATCCGCCGTGCCAACATCCGCCCGCCGGAGTGACGTGGCAAAGGAGTAGACCAGTGGCCGAGAGTTCCGATCCGATCGAGCTGGAGCTGTTCAAGAACGCGATCTTCTCGATCGCCGACGAGATGGCGCTGACGGTGTTCCGCACCACCTACTCGGGCGTGCTCAAGGACAACATGGACTATTCGACGGGCTTCGCCGACGCCAACGGCAAGCTCGCGGCTCAGGGCCTCACCCTGCCCGGCCATCTCGGCTCGGTGCCGACGGCGATGGACGCCATCATGCGCCACTTCAAGGACAACATGGCGCCGGGCGACGTCTTCATCATGAACGACCCGTTCGACGGCGGCATGCACCTGCCCGACATCTTCGTCTTCAAGCCGCTCTATCACGCGGGCGAGCGGCTGGCCTTCGCCTGCACCGTCTGCCATCACATCGACGTCGGCGGCCGCGTCGCCGGCTCGAACGCCTCGGATTCGACCGAGATCTACGCCGAGGGCCTGCGCATCGCGCCGATGAAGCTCTACGAGGCGGGCAAGCTCAACAAGACCATCATGACGTTCATCGAGAAGAACGTCCGCCTGCCCGTCCAGCTGTTCGGCGACCTGCGCGCCCAGCTCGCGGCCTGCCATATCGGCGAAACCCAATTCGCCGAGATCGTGGCGCGCTACGGGCCGGAGAAGACCAGGTTCTACCTCAAGGAGGTCATCGACTACGCCGAGCGGCTGACGCGGGCGGCGCTGGAGAAGCTGCCCGACGGCGAATGGAGCTTCGAGGACTGGATCGACGATGACGGCGTCGACTACGGCAAGCCGATCCGCCTCTTCGTCACCATCCGCAAGACGGGCGGCCACATGATGGTCGACTGGACCGGCACCAACCCGCAGGTCAAGGGCGCCATCAACAACACGCTCTCCTTCACCAAGGCCGCCTCCTACACCGGCGTGCGTTCCGTCCTGCCGCCGGGCATCCCCAACAACGAAGGCGTGTTCCGCGCCATCGAAGTGATCTGTCCGCCGGGCACCGTGGGCAATGGCGTGCTGCCGGCCGCCTGCGCCGCGCGCGGCCTGACGGGCTTCCGCATGGTCGACTGCATGTTCGGCGCACTCGCCATGATGCTGCCGGACAAGGTCAAGGCGGCGGGCGACGGCGGCAACACCGGCATCTCGATCGGCGGTTATGACGCCGGGCGCAAGCCGTTCGTCTATGTCGACTTCACCTGCGGCGCCTGGGGCGCCCGTCCATGGGCCGACGGGCTCGACGGCAACTCGCATATGTTCGCCAACATGGCCTCGCATTCGATCGAGGTCACCGAGGCCGAGCAACCCATGCAGCTTCTGGCCTACGAGTTCGTCGCCGACCGCGCTGGCGCCGGCAAATTCCGCGGCGGCGTACCGTTCCGGCGTGATTATAAGTTCCTCGAGGACGAAGGCATGCTGCAGGTCCGCTCGGACCGGCGCGATCATCGGCCGTTCGGCCTCTATGGCGGCAGCCCCGGCGCGCCGTCGGAAAACTACATGGACCCCGACGGCGAGAATCGCCTGCTGCCGTCCAAACTCACCATGACCATCAAGAAGGGCGAGGTGTTTCGCCACGTGCTGGCCGGCGCCGGCGGCTGGGGCGATCCACTGGAGCGCGATCCGGCCGCCGTGCTGCGCGACGTGCGCAACGAACTGCTGTCGCCGCAGAAGGCGCTCGCCGATTACGGCGTGGTGGTCGACACCCCAGCCTGGACGATCGACGCCGCGGCGACGGCGCGTCGCCGTGACGAGATCCGCCGGGCGCGAGGCTGGACGGAGACGCCCAAGGTGCAGTGGCACGAGCCCGAATTGCTGCGACGCGCCGCTGAGTAACCCCATGGCTGTCACCTATCGCGCCGGTGTCGATATCGGCGGCACCTTCACGGACATCGTGCTGCTGGGCTCGGACGGCACCGTCCATACCAAGAAGATCTCGTCCAGCGTCGGCAACTACGCCCAGGCGATCGTCGACGGGCTGAGTGAGGTTTTTGGCGAGACCGGGCTTTCCGGCGCGGCCATCGACGAGATCCGCCATGGCACCACCGTCGCCTCCAATGCCATCCTCGAGCACAAGGGCGCCCGCGTCGGCCTCATCACCACGAAAGGCTTCCGCGACGTGCTGGAGATCCGCACGCTCAGGATGCCCAAGCTCTACGATATCGGCTGGACCAAGCCCGAGCCGCTGGTCGAGCGTTACCTGCGCAAGGTGGTCGACGAGCGCATCGACCATCGCGGCCATGTCGAGCGCGCGCTCGATCCGGCCGACGCCGGGCGCGCCGTCGACGCCCTGCTGGCCGAGAAGGTCGAGGCCATCGCGGTCTGCCTGCTGAACTCCTTCGCCAATCCGGTGCACGAGGCGATGCTGAAGGAGATCATTGTCGCCAAGGCCCCTCATTTGCCCAGAAGCCTGTCGTTCGAGGTGCTGCCGGAGATCAAGGAGTACGAACGCACTTCGACGACGGTGATCAACGCCTATGTCATGCCGATCGTCGCGACCTACCTGCGGGCGTTGCGCAAGGGCCTCGACGCCGGCGGCATCCCGGCCCGCCTGCTGCTGATGCAGTCGAACGGCGGCCTGACCACCGACGGCGCCGCGGCCGAGCGGCCGATGAACATCATCGAATCCGGTCCGGCCGGCGGCGTGGTCGGTGCCCAGGCCCTGGCGCGCACCAAGGATCTCGACAAGATCATCACCTTCGACATGGGCGGCACCACCGCCAAGGCCTCGATGGTCGAGCACGGCGAGGTCGCGCGCGCCCAGGAATATGCCGTGGGTGCGGGCATCATGATCGGCTCGCGGCTGCTGACGGGCGCCGGCTATACGCTCAAGGTGCCGGCCATCGACCTCGCCGAGGTCGGCGCCGGCGGCGGCTCGCACGTCTGGATCGACGGCGGCGGCGCCCTGCAGGCCGGGCCTGAGAGCGCCGGCGCCTCGCCCGGCCCGGTCTGCTACGACCAGGGCGGCACGGAACCCACCATCACCGACGCCAACGTGCTGCTGGGCTACATCAATCCCGGCCATCTGGTGGGCGGTGCGCTGAAGCTCAACGCCGACAAGGCGCGCGCGGTGTTCGCCGAGAAGATCGCAAAGCCGCTCGGCATGCCGATCGAGCGCGCGGCCTACGGCGCCCATCTGATCGTCGCCTCCAACATGATCCGCGCCATCAAGGCGGTGTCGACCGAGCGTGGCCGCGATCCGCGCGACTTCGCCCTGTTCGCGTTTGGCGGCAACGGGCCGTTGTTCGCCGCCGGCATGGCGGCGTCGCTGGGCATCAACCGTGTTGTCGTGCCGCCGTCGGCCGGGCTCTTCTCGTCGTTCGGCCTGCTCTACGCCGATGTAGAGCACCACTACGCCCGCACCTTCCGGCGGCTGCTGCGCCGGGCGGACCTGGGCGAAATCGCCGCCGCCTGGGACGCGCTGGCCCGCCAGGCGAGCGACCAGCTTGCCGCCGAGGGCTTCACCGGCGAGCGCGCCCGTCTCAGGCGATCGGCCGCCCTGCACTACAAGGGCCAGAGCTACGAGCTGACGGTGCCGGTTCCCCCTGGCGCCATCGATACGCGGATGGCCACGCATCTCGAACAGGCTTTCGCCGAGGAACACGAGCGGACCTACGGCCATCGCGCCGGCCCCGACGAACCCGTCGAGCTGGTGTCGATCCAGCTCGTCGGGTCGGGCCTGCGCGAGGGCAGCGGCGTGCCGCAGAGCGTCGCGCCGAGCCGGCGCGACAGCGTCGTGCAGACGTCACGTCAGGCCTATTTCGGCGACCCTCATGGCTGGCTGGAGACGCCGGTGCTGAGCCGCGCCGACCTCGCCGGCGGCCACGCCGGTCCGCTGATCGTCGAGGAGTACGACTCGACCTGCGTCGTGCCACCGGGCGCCCACGCCGAGCGCGACGACGGCGGCAACATCGTGATCAGCATCGGTTAGCTGGCCGCCATCTGCGGCAGGAACAGCGCAATCTGTGGCCAGATCGCCAGGATCAGCAGCATGAGCAGCATGGTGATGACGAAGGGCGAGGCGCCGATGATGACGTCGTCGATCCGGCCGCGCTTGCGCAAGCCCTGCACGACGTAGAGGTTGATGCCAACGGGCGGCGTGATCATCGCCAGCTCCATCAGGATGATGATCATGATGCCAAACCACACCGGATCGTAGCCGGCCTTGATCATGATCGGGGCGATGATCGGCACCGTCGCCACCATCATCGACAGCGTCTCCATGAACATGCCGAGAATGAAGTAGAAGATCACGACGACGATGAGGAGCTGGACCTTGCTCAGGCCGAGGCTGGTGATGAAGCGGTTGACCTGCCCGGTGAGGCCGATCGATGTGATGACGAAGTTGAGGAAGTAGGCGGCGAGCAGGATCGCCATGATCATCGCCGTGGTGCGCATCGTGCCCTCGAAGGCATTCAGCAGCGTGCGCATCGTAAGGCGGCGGTTCCAGGCCGCGATTCCGACGGCGGCAATCACGCCCAGCGCCGCAGACTCCGTCGCGGTCGCCCAGCCGGCGTAGATCGAGCCGATCACGGCGAGGAAGATGATCAGCGGCGGCAGCAGATCGGGCAGCGCCGCGATGCGCTGGGACCAGTTCGTCACCGTCGGCGTGCCCCCCAGGCTCGGCCGGATCAGACAGATCGCCAGCACCGTCAGGCTGAACAGCGCCGCCAGGACAACGCCGGGGATGAAGCCGGCGAGATAGAGCTTGGGGATCGACGTGTCGGTGAGCACGCCATAGACGATCATGTTGATCGATGGCGGGATCAGGATGCCGAGCGTGCCGCCGGCGGCGATCGTGCCCAGGAACAGGCGCTCGGAATAGCCGCGCTTCTCGACCTCCCCCAGGGCGACTGTGCCGATCGTCGCGGCCGTCGCCACGCTCGAGCCCGAGGTCGCCGCGAACATGGCGCAGGCAGCGATGTTGGAGTGCATCAGCCCGCCCGGCAGCCACGGCACCCACAGGACCAGCGCGTTGTACATGCGCTCGGCCATGCCGGAGCGCAGCAGGATCTCGCCCAGCAGCACGAAGAACGGGATGGCGACCAGCAGGAAGTTGTTCGACGTGCCCCAGGCGATCTCGCCCATCGCCAGCGACAGCGGCAGCTTGGAATAGATGCCCGACAGGGACAGTCCGAGAATGCCGAGACCGGCGGCGACCGGCACCGCCAACGCGAGCAGGCCGATCAGGATCGCGAGCGTGACGATCAGCATGTCAGCCGTTGCCCTCTCGCTGCCGGCGATCCTTCAGATCGCGGATTTCGTCCTCGACTTCCTCCTCGGCCGATCGCGTGCTGATCAGGCGCGCCGCACCACGCAAATCGCCCGAGACCATGATCCGGATGGCGTCGACCAGCAGGATCACACCGATCGCCACGAAGGCCGCCAGCCCGCCGATCCACAGCACCTGCGGGATCACAGTGGGCGTTTCGAGCGCCGACTGGCTGCGCGAACCGGACGTCCAGGACTGCGCCACGACTCCCAGGCCGTGCCAGCCGGTCATCGCGAAAAAGCCGACGAGCAGGATCAAGGCAACCAGGTCGAGCGCCAGTCGCAGCTTTTGCGGGAACAGCACGTAGAGCGAATCGATGCGGATATGCGCGCGATCGAGCAAGGCTGCGCCAAGACCCCAGGTCGTGCCGATGGCGAGCGCGTAGCCCGCCAGTTCATCGGCGCCGCCGATCGAGCGCGCCAGGAACTTGCGCATCAGCACGTCGACACCGATCAGAACGGCAGCGAGCAGGACGAGCGCGCCGCCGAACCACAGGCCCCATTGGGCGAAGCGGCGCACGCCGCTCATCGGACTGTCCTCGTTGCTATGGCGTGGGCGCCTTCAATCCGAGCGCCTTGCCGACCGTCTCGTTCCACTCCTTGGCGCATTCGGCGCCGCAGCGCTTGGCCCAGCCGGCCAGGACGGCGCCTTCGACCAGCTTCTTGTGCGTCTCCGCCTCCTCGGGCTTGACCGGCACGATCGTCATCTTGGCGAGCTTGCCCATGGTGCAGGGTTGCTTGCCGGTATTGCAGTTGTCGGCCTCGGCAGTGGTCGTCTTGATGGTCGTCCACATCTTGTCCTCGTAGGCCTTGAACTGCTCGAGCAGGAAGGCCTGGGTCTTGGGGTCGAGTCGCTTCCAGCTGTCGAGGTTGACGGCCAGCACGTTGATGCTCCAGCCGAGCGACATCGGGTAGATGGACTTGGTCACCTCGGCCCAGCCGGCGGTGTTGCCCGACAGGCTGCCGGTGACCGCGCAATCGACGACGCCGTTGTTTAGCGCCGGCACCACCTCGGCGAAGGCCATGCTGACGGCGGTGCCGCCGACGCCGCCCAGGAAGTCGCGCATGGTGTTGTTGAACACGCGGATCTTCTTGCCCTTGAAGCTGTCGAGGCCACCGATGACGTCACGGCACCAGAAAACCTGCGGAGTGTTGCCGCCGAACGCCAGGAACTTGGCGTTCCAGTTCTTCTGCATCTGGCGGTCGATCACGGCGCGATAGGCGTTGCAGGCCGCCCGCGCCTTGTCGGGATCGAGGGTGAGGCCGGCGAGATCGCAGGCTTCGAAGCGCGGGTCGTCGCCGGCCATCTTGGAGATGTCCATGGCGGCAAAGTCCATCACGCCGAGCTTCAAGAGGCGCAGCATGGTCTTGTCGTCGATCCCCATCTGGTCGAGCGGCGTCACGTCGACCGTGATGGCGCCCTTCGACGCTTCCGGGATGGTCTTGCGCCAGAACGGCAGCTCGTCGTGGATCGACACCGGCGTCGGGCTGTTCAGCCCGATGACCTTGAACTGGCTCTTCGGCAGATCCTGGGCAGCGGCGCCCGAAGCGACCGCAGCCGCCACCGCCATTCCCGCCAACAATCGTTTCAGCATGTCAGCCCCCTTCTTTCCCCGTCACCATGCGAAGTCAGCAAAATGCATGCCACGCAAATCTGTGCTCAACTCAGGAGCAACGCACTCACCGGAACGGAACGCGCCATGTCGAGCCTGACCCTCGCCCAAGCCAACAAGATCGTCGAAGTCGCTCTCGCCAAAGCGCGAGAGATGAAGATCAAGCCCCTCGCCGTCGCCGTGCTCGACCAGTCGGGTCATGTCAAGTCGCTGCAGCGCGAGGACGGGGCCAGCATGTTCCGCTGCGACGTCGCCGTTGGCAAGGCGTACGCCTCGGTCGGCATGGGCGTGGCGAGCCGCACCCTGCTGCAGCGCGCCAAGGAGAACCCGCAGTTCTTCGGAGCGCTCTCGGCCACCGCGCAGGGCAAGTTCCTGCCGCAGACCGGCGCGGTGGTGATCAAGGACCTGGCCGGTAACGTGCTGGGTGCCGCTGGCGCGAGCGGCGGCACGGGCGACGAGGACGAGGCGGTGTGCATCGCCGGCGTCGAGGCGGCCGGGCTTATGCACGGGTAGTTTGCCGGGAGTGCGCTACTCCTCCGGCTCCGTCGTGAATTCCAGCGGATGCCCGTTCTGGCGGCCGGCGTTGGTGCCTTCGGTCGCCTTGCTCTCGGCGATGTCGCGCGTGAAGGCGGCGACGACGCAGGCGCCGCGCTGGTGGGCGGTCATCATGACGCGATGGGCCTGGTCCTCGCTCATGTGGAAGACCATCATGAGCACGGCCGTGACGAACTCGCGCGGCGTGTAGTCGTCGTTGAGCAGGATCACCTTGTAGAGACGCGGCTGCTCGATCTTGGGCTTGGCGATGGTATCGGGCTTGACGTCGATATCGCTCATCGGCCGTCTCCAGTTCCTTCTCACCTGCCCGTAGATTTGGCCGATCGGCTGTGTATTGCAACGGGGTCTGTTCAGGCCGCCGCCTGCCTGGCGGCCGCCTTCAGGTCCTTCACCAGGGCCGCAAAGGCGGCATGGCGGGCCTTCTGGTCGGGCATGCGCAGGATCGACGAGGGGTGCGTGGTCACCATGCCGCGCTGGCCGTCGGCGAACGCGATCACCCGGCCGCGCTCGCGCGACAGCACGACCGGCCGCCCGGCGAGCGCCACCGCCGCCGTCACGCCGAGCGCCAGGATGAGCTGCGGCTTCACCAGCGAGATCTCCTGGCGCAGCCAGACGCGGCAGACCTCGACCTCGTAGCGGTTGGGCCGCTTGTGCAGCCGCTTCTTGCCGCGCGGCTCATTCTTGAAGTGTTTTACCGCATTGGTGAGCCAGACCTTTTTGCGATCGAGTCCCGCCTCCGCCATGGCGCGCTCCAAAACCTTGCCGGCCGGGCCGACGAAGGGATGGCCGGCCAGGTCCTCCTGGTCGCCCGGCTGTTCGCCCACCAGCATGATCGGCGCCCGCGCCGCGCCCTCGCCGAACACCGTCTGCGTGGCATTGCGGTAGAGCGGACAGAGCGTGCACGCCGCCGCCTCCTTGGCGACGGTCTTCAGAAGGGTGGCAGCGGCAGGCATGTCAGGCCTCCTCGAGGCGACGCATCAGCGCCTGGGCGTCGCGCGGCGCCATCAGCTTGTCGGTGTTGTCGAAGTAGACGTAGACGTCGCGCGGCTCGGGCTTCGCCGGCTCGCCCACGAACGTCCCGTCGCGCATCACCTTGCCGTCGCGCCAGGCCCGGATGCGCCTGGCCCAGCGCGCCAGCTCGGCCGCGCCGTAGCCGCTGCGGTAGAGCTCGCGCGAGCCGTGCAGGCGGCAGTAGACGAAGTCGGACGTGAGATCCATCAGCAGCGGCCAGTCGACCGTGTCGGCGCAGACCAGGGCGACGTCGTGCCGGCGCAGGAGCTCGATGAAGGCCGGGTCACGAAAGCTGTCGTGACGGACCTCCAGGGCATGACGCAGCCGATGCCGCCCCGGCACCGCGCGCAGCCAGGCCCGCGCCTTCAGCCGGTGATCGTGCCGCCGGCCAAGGGCCGCCGCCGCTTTGGCATCGCGCGGCAGCAGCCGGAAGAAGGCATCGAGCTTGTCACGATCGAAGCGGAAGGTGGGCGGCAACTGCCACAGGATCGGGCCGAGCTTCGCACCGAGGCGCAGGACACCCGAGGCGATGAAGTTCGCGAGCGGCGCCACCGGCTCGTTGAGGCGCTTCATGTGGGTGAGGAAACGCGGTCCCTTGACCGCGAAGACGAAGTCGTCGGGCGTCAGCTCGTTCCAGCGCCCGAACGAATCGGGGCGCTGCATGCTGTAGAACGTGCCGTTGATCTCGACCGTCGGGAACACCGAGCCGACATGGGCCAGCTCGCGCTTGTGCGGCAGCCCCTTCGGATAGAACCGGCCACGCCACGATTTGTAGGTCCATCCCGACAGACCGACGCGGACTTTGCCTGGGCGCATGCCCAGCGAACGTGCTGCTCGCTAAAGCGGTTCCTTGAGGAACCGGTCGACCAGGCGGTCGGCGCGGCTGCGGTCGGTGAACACCAGATGGCGCGCAAGGTTGCGCGGCGAGGAGGCGAGGTAGAAGCGCTCGTACTGCTCGTTGCGGCTGGCGAGCGCACTGCCGGCGAAGTCCCAGGCCAGGCGGAAGATGCGGATGCGCTCCTCGGCCGCCATTCCCTTGGCGCCGGGCAGGTACTGGTCGATCAGCGGCCGCAGGTCCTTGTCGGCCATCTGCGCGGCAGTCGGCGTGGCAAAGACATTGTGCGAGCCGATCAGGCGCAGAATCTCGTTCACCCGCGGAAACCACAGCGGCAAGGTCCCGCGCAAGGCGTGCAGCGGCGCGGTGGCAGGCGTCCACAGCCCGCCCGGCCATTCGCGCGCCTCGGTCTCGGCGGCGATGACGGCCGAACGCGTGAACTCGGAATAGCTCCAGATCTCGCCGATCATGCGCATGGTCTCGGGATCTGTGGCGTTGATCGCGGCGGCCACGCGCAGCGCCAGGCCCCAGGCGAAGTCGAGCTTCACCGAGGCGCGGATCATCGTCTGCTGCTGGATGTTGGCTGGCCAGCTCGTGGTCATCACCGAGTTGTAGGCGGCGAGGTTGCAGTCGATGAACAGGCGGTCGCGCGGGATTTCGACGTCGTCGAAGATCACGAAGGCGTCCTGCTCGTCGAAGCGGCTCGACAGCGGGTGGTCGAAGCGGTTGGGCGACGCCGAGACGCTGTCGCGGCACAGGAATTTCAGGCCGGGCGCGCCCATGGGAATGCAGAACGACAGGGCATAGGCGTCGGCGCCAGCGGGCAGCGGCAGCGCCGGATAGACCGCGATCTCGTCGGCGAACGGCGCCAGGGTGGCGAGGATGCGGGCGCCGCGCACGACGATGCCGTGCTCGGTGTCGGCGACCTTGCGCAGGCCATAGGGGTTGCCGGCCTGCGGTGCGTCGCCCATCGTCTTGTCGACGGTCGGCTGCACGATGGTGTGGGTGAGCGAGATGTCGCCGCGCCGCAGGAACTTCTGGTAGGCGACCAGACGCTCGGCGCCGGCCTCGTTGCCGTGGTTGGCCCATTCGCCGCGATTGCCGGCGAAACCGGCATAGGTGACGTTCATGTAGTCGGGCGTGCGGCCCATCAGGCCGACCGAATACTCGGCGACACGGCGCAAGGCCTTGCCGCGGCGCAAGAGATCCTCGCGCGAGCGCGGGATCATGTGGCTGACGGGGATGGGCTCGCCCGTGTCCTCATCCGGCATCAGCAGGATGTCCGGATGCTTGTGGTGCAGGTCGAAGACTTCGGCCAGCGCGTGGGCAGCGCCGGTGAGCTTGGGATGATCGACGACGTCGGCTATGCGCTCGCCGTCGACCCACACCTCGCGTGGAGCCCGCAGGCCCTTCAGGAATTGCTCGCCCGTCCGTGCCGGCATGGTCTGCCCCTTGTCAGGAGAAGACTGTCACCCCACCGGCATGGTCTCGGCAAGCGGCGCCAGCTTCACCACCTTGGCGTACCAGGCTTCGAGCTTGGGATGGCCGGGACGCCACGGCTCATTGGCGTACCGGAAGTCGAGATAGCCCAGCGCGCAGCCGATGGTGATCTCGCCGATCGTCTTGAGGTCGCCCAGGCTGCCCGCGTCCTTCTCGAGCTCGGCGAGGGCCCGCTTCACCTTGCCCTGCTGCAGTTCGATGTAGGCCTTGCGGCCGTCATCCTGCGGCAGCGCGATCTCGCGGCGGCGCGGTTGGGTGGCGTCCAGGATGCCGTCGCCCAGCGCCTGCTGAGTGATCGCCTTCCAGCGCGCCGGGCCGGCCGCGGGGAAGAGTTTCGGCGCGCTGCCGACGCTGTCGAGGTACTCGCAGATCACCGGGCTGTCGTAGAGCCGGGTGCCGTCGTCGAGGATCAGCGTCGGCACCTTGGACAGCGGATTGAAGTCGAGCAGTGCAGGATCGGTGGTGCCGACCTTCCAGCGCTCGACCTGCTTGTCGATGCCGCGGGCGATGGCGCAGGCATTGACCTTGCGGACATACGGGCTGGCGGGCGAAAAGGCGAGCTTCATGGGTTCCTCTTGAGATTCAACAATTCGGCGCGCACGTTATCGCGCATGTTGGGAGCAACGCCATGAGTTTTCAGACCGAGAAGCTCGGCGGCCATATGGCCGCGGCGGTGAGCGGCCTCGACCTCAACCACCTGCCCGATGCGCCGATGCAGGCGGCGCTCCAGGACGTCCTGCACGACAATCTGGTGCTGTGCATCCGGGGCCAGGCGCTGGCGCCGGTGGCGTTTCGCGACGCGATGGCGCGTTTCGGCACGCCGATGCTGCGAAAGCAGCTCGAGCGCACGCCGGAGTGCGCCGAGGTCAACATCATCTCGAGCGAGGACCGCGACGCGCTGGGCGACGGACGCAAGATCGTGAACGGCGCCAACTGGCACACCGACGACAGCTTCATGCGCGCGCCCTGCTCGCTCACCATGCTTTACGGTGTGGTCGTTCCCTCGCGCGGCGGCGATACGCAGTTCACCAACATGTATGCCGCGTACGAGGACCTGCCGACCGAGACCCGGCGGCGCATCGACCCCTTGAAGGTGGTCCACAAGTACCATTCCCGGCGCAAACTCACCTATGTCTCGACGCGGCCGGCCGACGAGATGGCGGCGATGCCCGAGGCGACGCATCCGCTGGTGCGCACGCACCCCGAGACGCAGCGCAAGTCGCTTTACCTCAATCCCAACCGCATGGAGTACATCGTCGGGCTGGAGCGTGCCGAGAGCGACCGCCTGCTCGACGAGCTGATCGCGCACGCCACGCAGATGAAACACCAGTACCGCCACGTCTGGCGGCAGGGCGACATCGTGATCTGGGACAACCGCTGCACCATGCACAAGGCCAACGCCGACTATCCCGAGGGCGAACGCCGGCTGATGCACCGCGTGATCGTGGCGGGGACCGAACCGGTCTAGCCGGCAACCGTCGATGCCATGCCCAGTCCGGCATACAAGCTGTTCGAGCAGGCCATCAGGGAGCGCAAGCAGATCGTCTGCCTCTATGGCGGCTATCGGCGTGAGCTCTGTCCGATCATTCTTGGGCACAAGAAGAGCGGCGAAGAGGTGGCACTTGCCTTCCAGTTCGCCGGGGAGAGCAGCAGCCGGCTGCCGCCCGGCGGCCAGTGGCGCTGCCTGTTGCTGGCCGGAGCGAGCGAGGTACACCTTCGCGATGGTCCCTGGCGTTCAGGGGGCAGCCATCGGCAACCGCAATCGTGTGTCGATATCGTCGACCTTGACGTCAATCCGGAGAGCCCCTACGAGCCGCGCCGCGCCTGAGCGGGCGGCAGCTGCCCTCTGCTCTACGCTTCCAAGAGAACGCAGTGCTCCGATGAGAAGGACAGCGTAACTGCTGCGCCCTCGTCAAGCAGGTTCACCGGCGGGCGACGGACGCTGAGCGAACCCAGTGCGCTGTCGATGACGTATTGCACGAAGTCGCCGTGGAACAGGCGTTGCCGCACCGTGCCGGGCACGTGGTTGTCGCCAGGCCGCGCCTCGAGGTCGATGTAGGCCGTGCGGATCGCGACTTCGCTTTCCTTGCCGTGCGGCTTGTGCGCGGCGGTCGCCCTCAGCGTGACGCCGCCGTCGGTTGCGAACAGGCCGTCGGCTGAAAGCCTGCCCTTGATGATGTTGGCCGAGCCGACGAAGTCGGCGACGAAGCGGCTGCGCGGGCGGTTATAGATCTGCTCCGGCGTGCCGATCTGCTCGATCACGCCCACGTTCATGACGATGACGCGGTCGGAGATGGCGAGCGCCTCCTCCTGGTCGTGGGTGACGTAGACCGAGGTGATGTCGAGCCGGCGCTGCAGCTCGCGCAGCTCGACGCGCATCTCGGCCCGCAGCTTGGCGTCGAGGTTGCTGAGCGGCTCGTCGAACAGCACGACGGTCGGCGAGAAGGCCAGTGCGCGGGCCAGCGCCACGCGCTGCTGCTGGCCGCCCGAGAGCTTGGAGGCCGGCCGCTCGGCGAGGTGTCGCATCTGCACCAGGTCGAGCGCGCGCTCGGCGTTGGCCTTGAGCTCGGCCTGGCCCTGCTTTCGCACCCGCAAGCCGTAGGCCACGTTGTCGAACACCGTCATGTGCGGCCACACCGCATAGGACTGGAAGACCATCGACACGCCGCGCTGCTCGGTCGGGATGTTCTTGCGGGCGCTTGCGTCATACATCGCGTAGCCGTCGATGTGGATGCTGCCGCTCGCCGGCTGCTCGAGACCGGCAATCGCCCGCAAGGTCGTGGTCTTGCCGCAGCCTGACGGCCCCAGCAAGGTCACGTGCTCGCCACGATCCACGGTGAAGCTGACACCGTTGACGGCGACGGCATCGCCGTAGCGGATCACGAGGTCCTTCACCTCGATACGCGTTGCACTCACGAAAGCTCCTTGGTCGTGCCGCGTGTCAGGCGGAACAGGATCGCCAATGCCACGATCACCGTGAAAGTCTGGATCAGCGCCATCGCCGCCGTGAGCTCGGTGCCGCTGGTGGCGAAGGCGTTGACGATCGACGGCGCGATCACCTTGGCGTTGGGGCCCATCAGGAACACCGAGGCGCCGAGCTCGCGCACGCAGGCCATGAAGATCAGCAGCCATGCGGCCAGGATGCCAGGCTTCAGCAACGGCAGGGTCACGGTGCGCATCTGGTAGACCCAGCCCGCGCCGCAGACGCGGGCGCACTCCTCCAGGCTCTTGTCGATCTGCAGCACCACGCCCGCCAGAGTGCGCACGCCGAGCGGCAGCATCACCGTGAAATAGGCCAGCGCCAGCAGCCACAGCGTGCCGTAGATCGGGATCGGGATGTTGATCCAGGCCCACAAGAGCGCCAGGCCAAACACGAGGCGCGGCACGGCCTGCGGAAACATCACCAGGTACTCGATCGAGCCGCGGCCCCAGAGCTGCGAGCGGTAGATGATCCAGACCAGGATCACCATCACCAGCACGCCGAAGCTCGCCACGCCGAAGCCCAGCATCAGGCTGTTGCCCATGGCGGTGCGCACCGGCCCGAGCGACAGCGCGGTCTGGTAGTTGGCCAGCGTGAACTCGGCCTGACTCAGGATGACGGTGGCGAAGCGCTGCAGCGAGGTGAAGAGCAGGGCGGCGATCGGCAGGACAACCGCCAGCAGGACGTAGAGCAAGCAGAAGGTGAAGAACACCCAGGCGAGCCGGCCCATGTCCATCGGCCGCGGCCGGAACGCCTTGCCGCTGATCGTCGTGAAGGTGCCGCGGCCGATCATGCGGCGATAGAAGGTCAGCATCAGGAACATGACGACGAACAGCGACAGGCCCATCGCCGAGGCGCGGCCGTAGTCGGGCGGGTAGGCGAGCGTCGAATCCCAGATCGCCGTGGTGATGACGTAGATGCGACCGGGAATGCCGATCACCAGGGCAGCGGCGAACGAGCCCAGCATCTCGGCGAACACGAAGAGCGTGGCGCCGAGCACGCCCGGCATGACCAGCGGCAGGGTCACGGTCAGCATGGTGCGCAGCTTGGAGGCGCCCATGACACGCGCGGATTCCTCGAGCGCCGGGTCCATCGACTTCATCGACGCCGAGATCATGACGAAGGCGACCGTGCCCTCGAACAGCGCCATGATCCAGGCGATGCCGAAGTGGGTGTAGATGTCGACAAGGTCGCCGCTGCCGCCGCCTGCCCTCCACAGCTGGTTGGCGAAGCCGCTCTTGGGCCCGGCGATCACCGCCCAGGCGAGCGCACCGACCAGCGGCGTCATGTAGTACGGCAGCTCCATCAGGCGTTCGAGCTTCTCGCGGCCCGGCACGTTGGTGCGGGTCAGGATCCAGGCCAGCGTGAAGCCGATCAGGATGGCCATCACCGTGGCCATCACGGCGATGATCAGCGTGTTCCACAGGACGTTGATGTCCTCGTCGACAATCGCGATGAAGTTCTTGAGGCCGTACGCTTCCGGCGGGAAGGCCATGGGATCGCCGACGTTGAGCGATTCCTCGACCAGGAACACCAGGGGCAGGATCACGAGGAAGCCGACGACCAGCAGGACGATCACCGTGATGATCGCCTGCCAGTTGCGACGGGTCTTGAGATCCTCCGCGGTCAGCGACGTCAAGACGGGCTCAACGCCGTGCGCCGACGATGCGGTCCCACTCCTTGGCGAAGTCCGGACGATCCTTCTCGAAGGCGTTCCAGTCGGCCGGGAACAGGAGCTTCATGTCCTTGAGCGCCACGCTGCCGCCCGGCGCCGGCACGTCGTCGCGCGGCGAGTGCAGCAGCAGGGCGTCGCTCAGCGCCTGCTGACCGACCGGGGCGAGAAACCAGTCCATGAACAGCTCGGCAGCATTGGGATGCGGGCCGTCCTGGACGATGCCGTAGGTCTCCGACACCGCCGGCACGCCGGTCTCGGGGAAGACGAAAGCGAGCGGCGCGCCCTTGGCCTTGAACTCGATGTAGCCCGAGTACTGCGCGCCCATGATGATCTTGTCCTGGCCGTCGACCAGGCGGCCGTACTGCTGGACGTAGGAGTCGAAGGCACGCGGCTTGTTCTCGGCGAATTTCTTGAAATACTCGAGGCCGAGGATCGGCTTCAGCACGTACCACACGCCATGCTGCAGGCCGGAGTTCGACACCTTGACGTTGATAGCGTCCTTCCATTTCGGATCGAGAAGGTCCTGCCACGTCTTGGGCGCCTCGGCGGCCGGCACGTTGTTGGGGTTGTAGGCGATGCCCGCCATGATGATCGAGCCCCAGGTCCAGAAGCCCTCCGGCTCGCTCTTGTATTCCTTCTTGAAGGCCGTCATCTGCGGCGAGATGTACTGGCGGAAGCCGCCGCGCCGCTGGAAGTCGAGGATCATGCCCATGTCGGAGATCTGGATGACGTCGACCAGGTAGGACTTGGCCTGGCGTTCGGACAGCACCTTGGCGTAGAGCGCGCCCGCCTGCAGGCGCACGTAGCTGGTCTTGATCTCGGGGAACATCTTGTTGAAGGCGGCGAGCAGCTTCACCTGGCCCTGCTCGGGATCGGTCGAGTAGAGCACGAAGGCGCCCTCGGCCTTGGCCTTGTCGACGTTGGCGCAGGTCTTGAAGCCGTCCATCTGACGGGGATTGTCGCAGAGCTTGGCGGTAGCGGCCTGGGCCTGCGCGTTCGCGGGCGACCATGCGCCCGCCCCTGCTGCCAAGGCAATCGCGCTCAACGCCAAACCGGCGGCGGCAAACATCTTCATCTTTTTTCCTCCCATGCAACCGGTATCGAGCGTAACGGCCGCTGCCGCGAGGTTCAATCGTTGCGTTCCGCCAGCCGCTAGCGCGTTCGCCACGCCACCAGGGCCGACGTTTCCACCACTTCCTCGCGCACGTCGGCGAGCGCGGCACGGATCTCCGCCACCATGGCCGGCATGTTCTCGCCGAGATGGGCCGGCGACGTGGAGCCCATGGAGAGTGCCCGGTCCACCAGCGTCTCGACGTCGATCGCGCGGCGCTCGATCACGGCGAAGCGTTCCAGGCGAGCGAAGGGCGACGCGAGCAGGATCGCCTCGTTGCGTATCCAGTTGGGATCGTGGTCGTGCGGCCCGGTGTCGGGCTCATAGCGCCCGCGGATGTCGTTCCAGACCTTGCGCCAGGCGTTTGCCGGAATCGCAGGGGCGGTATCGCCGAACAGCGCCACCGCGCCTGCCGGCTCGACCAGGCTGTCGAGCCGCTTCAGCGTGTCGACACGATCCATCCAATGAAAAGAGCGGCCCATGACGACCAGGTGGAAACGGCCCATGGCCGGCTTGAGGTCATAAGAGCTGCCGGCAGTGAAGCGGATGTTTGCCGCCTGTCCGGCCAGCGCACGGGCCTCGCTCAGCATCTCGGGAGAGGGATCGATCGCCATCACCTCGCGGACGAACGGCGCGAAGTGGCGGGCGAGTGGGCCCGGGCCGCAGCCGAGATCGAGCACGCGGTGTTGCGGGCCAAGGCCGGTGACCTCGGCGACACGGCGGATCAGCGCCGCCGCGTACGGCACCCGGCCCCGCTCGTAGTGTGCCGCGGCGGAGCCGTAACGCTCCGGGGTGAACGGTGCGTGCGTCATCGGCCTTCCTACCCGTAGGCGGCGCGGTCCGTCACATAGCCGCTGTCGATGTCGGCGGCGAGCGCCGCGGCATCGCGCTGGCGCGGATCGCCGTGGCCGCCGCCGCCCGGCGTGCCGAGCGAGACGGTGTCGCCCTTGTGCACGACGTACTGCTTCTTGGGATCGGTCTTCTCGCCGTTGATCCGCAGTTCGCCCGCGGCGCCGTCCCCGCCGCCCTCGATGCCGAACGCCGGGAACAGGGTGCGTTCGGCCAGGAACGACACGGCGATCGGCGTATCGCTGCGGCTTTCGATCAGGATCTCCTGGCCGAGCCCGCCGCGATGGCGGCCGGCGCCGCCGGAATCGGGGCGCAGCTTCTTGTGATGGAAGCGCAGCGGCGCAATGTGTTCGCTGATTTCGATCGAGGTCGAGCTGACGTTGGACGGCCAGCTGAGACACGTCACGCCGTCGCGCCGGGTATTGCCGCCCATGCCGCCGTTGTAGAAGAACATGTTGGCGTAGGGCTTGCCGCCGCCTTTGCCATCGTCGCGCACGCCGGACTGGTTCATGCCCCACATCGGCGAGCCGCAGGCCGCCATGACGCGCTCGGGCACGATCTGGCCGAGGCAGCCGAACACCAGCATCGGCACGTAGTGGCCGATGAGCATGCGCGAGCCGCCCGGTGCCGGGAACTGCGGATTGACGATGCAGCCCTCGGGCGCCTTGAGCATGATCGGCCGCCAGGCGCCTTCGTTGTTGGGCAGGTTGGGGCTGGTGCAGACCTTCACGCCGTACATCGCCATGGCGTTGGTGTAGCAAAGCGCGCAGTTGATGGCGCGATCGACTTGGCGGTCGGTGCCGGCGAAGTCCATCACGATCTCGTCGCCCTTGACGGTGAGCTCCATCCTGAGCGTGATCGGCGTCTCCATCAGCCCGTCGGTCTTGAGCTCGCTCCGGTAGGTTCCGTCGGGCAGTTCGCGGATCGCGGCCCGCATCGCCATCTCGCAGCGACCCTGGATCTCGCGCGCGAGGTCGGTGAGATCGGGCAGGCCGTAGCCTTCCATCAGGTTGCGCAGACGGTCTTCCATCAGGTCGAGCGCCACGACCTGGGCCCACAGGTCGCCCATCGTCTGGTCGGGCGTGCGCACGTTCTTGCGGATGATGGTGACCAGGGTCTCGTCGGTCTTGCCAGCGACGATCATCTTCATCGGCGGGATCTGCAGCCCCTCCTCGAAGACTTCGCGCGGCTCGGGACTCCTGATCTTGCCGCCGATGTCGGGCGCGTGCGCCGTGGTGGCGCTGAAGGCGACCAGCTTGCCGTCGAGAAAGATCGGCTTGGCGAGGGTGATGTCCGGCAGATGGCCGGTGCCGAGCCAGATGTCGTTGGTGATCAGTACGTCACCTGGCGCCAGCTGGTCCGGCGGGAAGAAGCGCAGGAAATGTTTTACTGTCTCCGGGAGGGTGCCGATGAAGCTCGGGATGCTTTCCGAGGCCTGCACCAGCGACTGGCCCGCCGCATCGGTGATCACGCACGAGAAGTCATAGCTCTCACGCACCAGGGTCGAGAAGCTGGTGCGCACCATGGCGGCCGCCGCCTCGTCGACCATGGAGATCAGGCGCCGCCACAGAAGCTCGAGCTCGATCGGATCGAAAGTTCTCGCCATCAGCCGACCTCCGCCAGGATGGAACCATCGGCCAGCAGGCGCGCCTTGGCGCCGGGGCCGACGATGAAGGTGCTCTCGTCTTCTTCGAACACGGCAGGGCCGTCGATGTTGACGCCGGGCTTCAGCGCGTAGCGGTCCCACACCTGTGTCGCCAGCGTCTTGCCGGCGTCGGGGAAGAACACCGGTCGCGTGCCCTTCAGCGCCGCGGCCGACGGATGGCGCGGCAATTCCAATGCACCGCCGCTGCCGGCCATCGGCGCGCTGGCCGACAGGCGCAGGGCAACGAACTGGATGGCAGCCCCGGGCGGCGTGCGGGCGAACAGCGCCTTGTAGGCCGCTTCGAACGCCGTTCTCACCCCGGCTGCGGTGATCGGGTCCGGCAGCGCCACCGTGACCTCGCTGCCCTGGCCGATGTAGCGCATGTCGGCCAGGCGCCGGACGGTGCGATGCTCGATATCCGCGCCGGTGAGGCGCAGGACCTCGACGGCCTCCTTCTCCAGGCCAGCGAAGACTCGCGTCGCGGCGGCGAAGTCCGCGCCGGCCAGCGCCACGTTGAAGCTCGCCACGCGATCGACGCGCGCCGGCGCCATCAGCATGCCGATGGTGCTGCCGGCCCCCGCACCGGGCGGACAGACCACGCGATTGATCCCGAGCTTGCGCGCCACGTGCCAGGCATGCACCGGACCCGCGCCGCCGGTCGCCAGCAGCGCGTACTCGGCGGGAATGCGGCCACGCTCGGCGATGGCGACGCGGGCGGCGCCCGCCATGTTCTCGTTGACGACGTCGTGCACGCCGAAGGCGGCGCGGCCGGGCTCGACGCCCAGCGTCGTTGCGAGCCGGCCAAACGCGCCGTCGGTGGCAGTGCGATCGATCTTCATGGCGCCGCCCAGGAAGAAGTCGGCGTTGAGGTAGCCCAGGGTCAGATCGGCATCGGTCACGGTGGCTTGCGCGCCGCCGCGGCCATAGCAGGCCGGCCCGGGCTGGGCGCCACTACTCTCCGGGCCGACATTGAGCGTGCCCAGCTCGGACTTGTGTGCGATCGAGCCGCCGCCCGCGCCGATCTCGATCAACTCGACCGTGGCGATCTGGATGGGCAATCCGGAGCCGCGCAAAAAGCGCTTTTCGCGCGCGGCTTCGAAGCCGTAGGCGACCAGCGGCTCGCCATCGTCGACCAGGGCGAGCTTGGCGGTCGTGCCGCCCATGTCGAAGGCGAGCACGCGCTCCAGCCCGGCGTTGCGACCGAACCAGGCGCCGGCCAGCGCGCCCGCCGCCGGACCGCTTTCCAGCAGCTGCACCGGCGCGCGCTTGGCCTCGCTCACATGCGTCAGGCCGCCATTGGACAGCATGAGGAAGAGACCGCCTGGGATGCCTTCGCTACGCAGCGCCTGCTCCAGGCGTTCGAGATAGATCTCGGCCAGCGGCCGCACATAGGCGTTGGTCACCGTCGTGCTGGCGCGCAGGTATTCGCGGATCTCGGGCGCGATGTCGGATGACAGCGAGATCGAAAGGTCCTGGAAGCGCTCGCTGACGGCAGCGCCGATCGCCCGTTCATGCGCGGGATTGGCATAGGCGTGCAGGAAGCAGATGGCGAGACTCTCGACACCCTGCTTCACCAGGTCGGCGACCTCGGCCAGCGCGGCATCGACGTCGAGCGGGATCTCGACGGTGCCATCCTGCGCCAGACGCTCCTTGGCTTCGCGCCGCCACGGCCGCGCCACCAGCGGCTTGGGCATCTCGATGAAGAGGTCGTAGAGCTCGTACTTGCGCTCGCGGCCGATCTCCAGCACGTCGCGGAAACCTGCCGTGGTGAGCAGGCCGGTCCTGGCGCCCTTGCGCTCGATCAGCGCGTTGGTGAACAGCGTCGTCGCATGCACCACGCGGCCAACCTGCTCGGCCCTGGCCCCCGCTTTCTCGAGCACGCGCCGCGTGCCCTCGATGGCACCGCGCGCCGGATCGTCGGGCGTGGTGCTCTCCTTCCAGATGACGGCGCGGCCGTCACGCGGATCGTGGATGACGAGATCGGTGAAGGTGCCCCCGATGTCGATGCCGAGGGAAAGCGGCGCAGCTGTCATCGTCATCCCGACCGGAGCGAAGCGGAGTGGAGGGACCTGTTCTTGAATACGCAGCAGAAGAAGAGGTCCCTCGACTTCGCTTCGCTTCGCTCGGGATGACGCTGTTGTTTGATCATTCGGCTTTGATATTGCCCTGCTTGACCACCTTCGCCCAGCGTTCGCGATCCTGCTTGATGTAGGCGGCGAAAGCGTCCGGCCCCTGCCCCAGCGCGATCAAACCCTGCTTGTCGAGTGTTTCCTTGTTCGCGGGATCAGCCATCGCAGCGAGGAACAGCTTGGCCAACGACTCCTTGATGTCGGCCGGCAGCGCCGCCGGCCCGACCAGGCCGAACCAGTTGTTGATATCGAGGGCCGGAATGTCCTTGGTGAGCAGCGGCAGTTCCGGCGCCAGCGCCGTCGGCCTGCTGGAGGCGAGCGCCAGCACGCGTACCTTGCCGCCGCGCGCCATGCCCATGATCTCCGACACGTTGGCAAAGAAGAGGTCGACGTTGCCGGCCGCCACGTCGGCGATCGCCGGCGCGCCGCCGCGATAGGGCACGTGAGTCAATTTCAGTCCGCCCGCTTCCGCCGCCAAAAACTCCGCGCCGAGCTGGTTGGTCGAGCCGAGGCCGGTCGAGGCGTAGGTCACCTTGCTGGGGTTGGCCTTGGCGTAGGCCACGAGCTCCGGGATGGTCTTGAACGGCGCCTCCATACGCACGATCAGCGCCATCGGCACGCCGACCAGATTGCAGATCGGCACCAGCTCCTTGTCGAGATCGAGCGGGATCTGCGAGCCCGGCACGACCGGCCCGACAGCGAGCTGGCCCATGATACCGATGCCGACCGTGTAGCCGTCGGGCTTGGCCTCGGCGACCTGTTTCAGGGCGATGAAGCCGCCGGCGCCGGTCTTGTTGTCGACGATGACGGTGTAGCCGTGCAGCCGCGAAATGGAATCGGCGGCGATCCGCGCTGCGATGTCGGCGGTACCGCCCGGCGGATAACCGACGAGGATCTTTATCGGCTGCTTGGGCACCCATTGCGCAAGAGCCGGTGCGGCGGCCAGGACCAACGGAGCAGCAAGCAGAGTTCGACGCAACATGACGACACCCCCATCCCTCGTGCGAGCCTCCAGCAAGCGTCGTGCCGGGTCAAGAACGCGGCGGCTTGAGATGAAACAAGCTTCAGGTAGTCTCCGCGCCGCATGCCCCTCAGCCACCCTGCCGCGGACGTCTGGACACTGCTCGCCGACGTCACCGACGCCACACCCGATGCGCCCGCCTTCATCCATGGCGAGCGGCGGCTGAGCTTCGCCGAGTTGCTCGACTGCTCGGCGCGCGCGGCGCAGGGCCTCAGCGATCTCGGCGTCGGGCCGGGCGATCGCGTGGCGCTGTGGCTGCCCAACATCCCGGCCTATCCCATTCTCTACTTCGCCTGCGCCCGGGTCGGCGCCATCGCGGTCGCGGTCAACACGCGCTATCGCGCTGTCGAGGTCGCCGACATCGTCGGCCGGTCTGGCGCCAAGGTGCTGGCCTGCGCGCCGGCGTTCCGCCGCATCGACTTCCTGTCGATCCTGGCCGACATCGAACCCGACTCGCTCGACCGGCTTTCCGCCATCGTCACAGTCGGCGAGACGCCCGAGCCGGTGCCGTCGGCCATCGAGCATCGCCGGCGCGTGCCGTTCGACCGCCTGCTGTCGCGGCCGCGATTCGCCGGCAACCATGCCTCGGCCCGCGCGCCCTGCAACATCTTCACGACCTCGGGCACGACCAGCACGCCCAAGTTCGTGCTGCACCGCCAGGGCGCGATCGCGGGCCACGCCCAGCAGGTGGCCAGGAGCTTCGGCTTCACCGCGCCCGAAACGCTGTCGCTCGCGATCCTGCCGATGTGTGGCGTATTCGGCTTCAACCAGACCTTGGCGACGCTCGCCGCCGGCAAGCCGAGCGTGCTGGTCGAATCCTACGAGATCGAGGAGATCGCGCGGCTGATCACCGAGCACAAGCCGACGACGATGTTCGGCAGCGACGACATGTACCAGCGCCTGCTCGATCTCATGCCCGGCCGCTGGCCGTTCCGCTCGATCAAGTGGGCGGGATATGCCGCTTTCAACGCCTCGCTCGAGGACCTGCCCGAACGCGCGCAGCCGCGCGGCTTAAAACTGGTCGGGCTCTACGGCATGAGCGAGGTCCAGGCGCTCTATGCGCGCCAGCCGCTCAACCTCGCGGTCCCGCAACGCAAGCAGGGCGGCGGCGTGCCGGTCTCACGCCTAGCCCATGTGCGCGTGCGTGATCCGGAGACCGGCGAGCTACTGGGACCAGGCCAGCCTGGCGCGCTGGAGATGGCGGGGCCCTCGCTCATGGTAGGCTACTACGGCAACGAGCAGGCGACGGCAGCGGCGATGACGGCGGACGGCTACGTCCGCACCGGCGATCTGGGCCAGCTCGACGGCCGCGGCGGGTTCACCTACCTCAGCCGCATGGGCGACGTGCTGCGGCTCTCCGGCTTCCTGGTGAATCCTCTGGAGATAGAGATGCACATCCAGAAGGTGCCGGGCATCAGCGGCTGCCAGACCGTGGCCGTGCCGCGGCCCGAGGGCGTGCGCGCCGTCGCCTTCGTCATGCTCGAGCCCGGCGCGACACTCGACGAGGCCGCGACCATCGCCCACTGCAAGCACGGTCTTGCCAACTACAAGGTGCCGATGCGCATCTTCCCGATCGACGACTTCCCCAAGACGCCCTCGCCCAATGGCTTGAAGATCCAGCGCACCAAGCTGCGCGAGATGGCCGAGGCCATGTTGTCGAACTGATGGACAATGCCGTCCGAACCGCGGTTCCTGCTGGTGTGCGCTTGACGGCGACGGGCGAAGAGCGTCCTCTGGTTCTCCAAATGGTTGTGGGGGAACCAGATGGCAGCGCTCAAGGTCGCAAGCACAGCCGCGCTCGCTCTTGCCCTCGCCGGCTGGGGCAGTGCCGCGGCGCAGGACAGGCCAGGTTCTGGCTTCTATGACGCCGCACCGCTCGACGATCCGGCGGTCGGACGTTGCGCCTATCTGGGGCGCACCGCACCGTTTGTCTTCCAGGAGAACGACTACATTCGCGGCTATTTCGAGCCCGGTAACCTCGCCGCCTACCGGCAGGCGTTGCCCGCGCCGTTTTCCATGCCAGCGCGACCGCTGATCCGCGTTACCTTCCTCGACTTCTACGACATGGCTTCGGGCCCGACCTATCTCGAGACCGAGGTCGCCCTGCTCGGCATGAACGGCACGCAAGCCGGCTGGGTGGTGCTCACCTTGCCGGTGACCAGCGGGCCGGCCTGCATCGGCGGCCGCGACCTGTTCGGCCTCACCAAGGTCATGCGGCGCATCACGCTCACCCGCGCGGCCGACCGCTATGTCGGCACGCTCTATGCCCGCGGCGCCGAGAAACCCGACATCACGCTCACCGTCGAGGTCGCCGAGCCGGGGCCGGCCGCGCGCGAGCTGCTGCGCCAGTACGGCGTCCTGCCGCAATTCCGGCTGCTCAACGGGAAGGTCCTGAGGTTCGGCGGCTCGGGGACGTCGTTCAGCGAGCTGGCCGCGCGCGGCGACTATCAGATCAAGCTCGGCAAGCCACGGCTCGAATACGCGCCCGACAGCCTGCTGCAGCGCCTCGGCGTCGGCGCGCCGCTCGCGGCGCACTGGTCGCGCATCCGCGTCAAGTACACGATCAAGCCACTTTAGCCGCCCTTAGCCCGCCTTCTCCGCCAAGCTGCGGCGTGTTCGGCTCCAGCCCGGTCGCGCGAGGTCCGGAAGACTAGAAGAGCTGCTTGCTGGCGATCGCCGCCCCTTGGGCCAGGGTTTCGAGCTTGGCCCAGGCGATGTCGCGGTGTACCCGCCCACCGAGGCCGCAGTCGGTCGAGGCGATGACGCGTTCGCGGCCGACCAGCTTGGTGAAGCGGCCGATGCGCTCGGCGACCAGCTCGGGATGCTCGACCACGTTGGTGGCATGGCTCACCACGCCGGGCAGGATCAGCTTGTCGTCGGGCAGCTTGACGTCCTGCCACACCGCCCATTCGTGCTCGTGCCGCACGTTGCCGGCCTCGAACGAGTAGGCGCCGGCGTTGATCTCGAGCATAGGTGCCACGATCTCACGCATGGGAATGTCGGTGGTGTGCGGCCCATGCCAGCTGCCCCAGCAGAGATGGAAGCGGATGCGATCCTGCGGCAGGCCCTTCAGCGCATGGTTCAGCGCCTCGATCTTGGGCGCGGTGAACTTGCGGTACTCCGCCGCCGTCGGCTCGGGGTTGATCTGGTCGAAATTCTCGGCGATGGCCGGATCGTCGATCTGCAGGACGAGGCCCGCCTCGATGATCGCCTTGTACTCCTCGCGCATGGCGTCGGCGCAGGCGAAGACGAACTCGTCGTCGCTCTTGTAGTGCTCGTTGCCGATGCGCGCGCAGCTCGCCGGCCCGATCGACGTCATGAAGCCTTCGCTGACCTTGCTGGCGGCCAGCGCCGCCTTGAAGTTGGCGATGTCGGCGGCGATCGCCTTGTGACCGGTGTAGCTGATCGGCCCGACGCAGAACGGCCAATCATGGGCGCGCGGTCCGGTCGACACGCCGGAGTCGGGATCGCCGTAGGCAACGGAGAAGCGCTGACGGTCGCGGCGGTCGGCGAAGCTCGACAGCACGGTGTTGCCCGGCGACGAGCGCTTGCTCGGCATGTCATAGAGGCCGAGCCCCTTCACCTGCAGATTGGCCAGGCGCGAGAACGAATAGCTCCACCAGGCGCGGTAGTTGACCTTGTGGCCCATCGACTTGCCGTATTCGCCGTCGCCCGGCACCGCGATGCCGGCCTCGACCTGGCGGCGCACGACATCGGCCACACCCTGACGCAGCCTGGCCTGGAACGTCGCCTCGTCGGCCTTGCCCGCTTCGTGCTCGGCGTTGGCCGCGATGAGGTCGTCGGGCCGCGGCAGGCTGCCGGCGTGGCTGGTCAGGATGCGATCGCTGCTCTTCTTCATGTCAACGTCCCTTGAACTTGGCCGGCTTGCGCTTCTCGGCAAAAGCGCGCGCCGCTTCCTGGAAATCCTCGCTGAGATAAAGCCGCTCCGGCGCGCCCATGAACATCACCTCGCGGCTCAGCCTGTCCATGTAGTGTCGCCGCATGCGCACGGTCGAGCGCACGCTGAGCGGCGGATTCTTCAGCACCTGCTCGGCAAGTCCGCGCGCCACCTCGAGGTACTGGCCCTTGGGTGCGACGCGATTGATCAGGTTGGCCTTATGCGCCTCCTCGGCGGTGAAGAAGCGCCCGGTGAGGGCGGCCTCCATGGTGAAGGCGCCACCGCCGCGATAGTGCATCAACGCCCAGTACTTGCCGGCCCCGAGCCCGCGCGATGTCTCGGTGATCTGGAACTGCGTCCCCTCCTCGGCAACGATCAGGTCGCACTCCAGCACGATGCCGACCGACAGCCCCAGCACATAGCCGTGCGCCGCGGCGATCACCGGTTTCCAGTTCACCGATTTGGTCAGCAGGTCGGCGGAGTGCGTGCCGCGACCTTGCGGTCCGCCGAGCTTCAAAAACTCTTCGCGGCTGCGAAGCTGCCGCTGCTGCACGTCGGCGCCGCTCGAGAAGGCGCGGCCATTGCCGCACAGGATGGCGATCTGCGCCTCGTCGTCGGCATCGAAGCGATGTAGTGCGTCGCCCAGCACGCCGACCAGCTCGTCCGAGAAGGCGTTGAGCTTCTCGGGGCGGTTCAGAGTGAGTGTGACGATCGGGCCGTCCTGCTCATAAGTCACGAGCGCCATCGTTTCCCCCTTTGCGGTCGCTTATCGATCCGCATGGTGCCATGCTCCCGGGCAAAATTGGGAGGGAAACCATGCCACGCATCCGCAGGGCGGCAACGGTGTTCTTTTCACTCGCGCTGCTTGCGGCGCCGGCCCTGGCGCAGAAGAAATACGATCCGGGCGCCAGCGACAGCGAGATCAAGCTCGGCCAGACCATGCCCTATAGCGGTCCGCTGTCGGGATTCATCACGCTCGCCAAGGCCGAGATCGCCTACTTCCAGATGGTCAACGACCAGGGCGGCGTGAACGGGCGCAAGATCAACATGATCTCGCTCGACGACGGTTTCAGCCCGCCCAAGACGGTCGAGCAGACGCGCCGCCTGGTCGAGCAGGACCAGGTGCTGGCGATCTCGGGCTCGCTCGGCACCTCGACCAACGCGGCGGTGCAGAAATACCTCAACACCAAGAAGGTGCCGCAGCTCTTCCTGGCGACCGGAGCCAGCCGCTGGAACGACCCGGAGAACTTCCCCTACACGATGACGCTGACGCCGATCTACCAGGCCGAGGCGCGCATCTATGCGACCTACATGCTGAAGGAAGTCAAGGACCCCAAGGTCGCCGTGCTCTACCAGAACGACGACTTCGGCAAGGATTTCCTGAAAGGCTTCCGCGATCGGCTGGGCGGCAAGGCCAACGCGATCATCGTGCGCGAGGTGAGCTATGAGGTGACCGACGCCACCGTCGATTCGCAGATCATCGACCTCGCCTCGACCAAGGCCAACGTCTTCCTCAACATCACCACGCCCAAGTTCGCGGTGCAGGCGATCCGCAAGGCGTACGAGCTCGGCTGGAAGCCACTGCAGTTCATCGACAACCCTGCGGCCTCGATCGGCATCGTCATGCGGCCGGCCGGCATCGAGGCGTCCAAGGGCATCGTCTCGGCGGCCTTCGTGAAGGATCCGACCGATCCGCAATACAAGGACGATCCGGAATTCTTGACCTGGGTGGCGTGGATGAAGAAGTACTATCCCGCCGGCAGCCTGGAGGATCCGCAGAACGTCGTGGGCCACATCCAGGCGCAGGCCATGGTGCAGGTGCTGAAGCAGTGCGGCGACAATCTCACGCGCGAGAACGTCATGCGCCAGGCCGCCAACCTCAAGAACTTCCATCCGGCCATGCTGCTCAAGGGCATCAACATGACGACCAGCCCGACCGATTATCAGCCGATGGAGGAAATGGCGCTGCAGCGTTTCAATGGCGAGCGCTTCGAAGTGTTCGGCGAGCTTCTGAGCGCCCGACAGGACTGACTGAGCAACGGAGAACGGAGTTACCGAAAATGGCCAAGCGCAAGAGCATCAACTATCCCGGGTTCAAGCACGAAAACCCGATCCCCAATGCGAGCCGCATCGGTAACATCCTGATGTCGAGCATCATCAGCGGGCGTGATCCGCAGACCAGCCAGATGCCGCCCGAGCTCGATGCGCAGGTCACCAACATCTTCAAGCAGATCAAGCTCTGCGTCGAAGCCGCCGGCGGCACGGTCGACGACATCATCAAGGTGAACTTCTGGATGAAGGACCCGGCGACCGGCCGCAAGGCGCTGAACGGCGAATGGTCGGCGATGTTCCCGGATGCCGAGTCGCGTCCGGCGCGGCACACGCTCGCCCTGCCGCAGAATGCCGCCAACCACGTGACCTGCGATTTCACCGCGGTGATCGGGGGTTAGCCGGAGCACGGACCTCTAGGTCCGCTCATTGCTGGGAGCGCGCCACTCCGTGGCGCATCTTCCGTGGATCACACAGGTCATGAGCGCCACGGAGTGGCGCGCTCCCAGCAATGAGGTCCGCGCTCCAGTTAACGCCCCGGAATCCTGAGATCGGCCACGCCCGAGCCGACGAACGTCTGCGGCAGCGACGGGCGCTGGATGCCCATCTTGCGCTCGAGGGTCTCGACGCAGCTCTTGGTCGCCCCCGCGAGCTGCTGCCAGGTCGCGGCGCCGTCGAACTGCTGCAGCAGGCACTGATCGAAATAGGTGTACCGGTCGCCGGCGCCACAGCCGAAGCTCGAGCGGTCGGCCGCGGCCGCCGAGAGCACGATGCGGTTGGGCTGGCGCATGCCGGAACTGATAAAGACGCCGCTGTGGCAGGCCGACACCACGACGACCGTCGGCCGCGCGCCGCAGCCGGCGTCGAGCGCGTTGTCGAGCGTCGCCGGGCTCACCGTGCCGCGCGCCTGCCTGAGCACGAAGCCGCTCTCGTCGCCGTGGCTGGTGATGAAGGCAAGGCAGGCCTCGCCGCCGGCGGTGCGCAGGGCGCTCGACACGTTCGCCGCGGTGGCGACCGGCAGCGACGGATTGGCGCCCGGATCGGAAGTCAGCGCGCGGATGTCGCGTACCCCGCGCGCCACGAGCTTGGCGCGCATTGCCTCGACGCCATTGTCGAAGGCCGGGCTGTTGTTGTCGCCGGCGATCAGCACCACGCGCCAGCGATCGGCCGGCACCACGCCGTCCGCCAGCATCGCCATCTGCTGTGACGTGCGCGCCGAAGGCGGCGGCGCTGCAGCCTGTTCAGGCGTGCAGGCAGCGGCCACAAAGGAGACGACAAGAAGCGCCTTGAACCCAGCCGTCATCTGCCACCCGTTGTTTTCGTCGCGATACTACTGCGGCTTGGCGCCCACCGCCCGCAGCGTCATGTCGGCATAGAGCTTGGCCATCTGCTCCTCGCTGAAGGCGCCACCGGGACCGTACCACATCGAGACGTGAGTGCACTGGTCGAGCATTGCCATGGCCATCGCCTTGAGATCGCGCCGGCCGTCGATCTGCGGCGGATCGAACACGCCACGCTGGACGCCTTCGTTCAGGATGGTCACCAGTATGTCGCGGATGGCGCGCCGGCTGCGGCGGATGTCGGCGACGCGCTCGGCACCCAGCCAGCTGATCTCGCGGTTGGCGACCAGCGCCTCGACCCTGAGCCGGCAATGACGCACGACATAGACGCGCACGAAGGCCGCGAGCTTGGCCCGCGGATCGTCGCCGGCACCGGCCACGGCCTGTTGGCACTGCCGCTCGAGCTCGCCCTGGGTCGAGGCGATGATGTCGTGCAGCAGCTCGTCCTTGGACTTGAAGTGATTGTAGAGCGCGCCCTGCGTCAGCCCGCAGGCCTTCATGATGTCGCGCACCGTCACCACCGGATAGCCGCGCTCGGCGAACTGGGTGAAGGCCGCGGCGCGGATCGCCTCGACCGGCGGCCGCGGATCGCGCTCGGCGACAGCGGGCGTCTCGACGACGCGGACGGGCTTGCGCTTGCTCATCGCGCGCCTCCGGACATGCCGTCGACGATCTGCCAGGCGAGGTCCGCCGCCGGCCGCACCAGCTTGCCCGACTCCGCGGCGCGCATGTTGGACGCCGTGCCGTCGAGCGCGCGGGCATAGACGCCCTGGCGAATGCACGACACGCGGAAGAGATTGTAGGCCATGTAGAATTCCCAGAGCGCCGGATCAGGCAGCGGTCGCTTCGCAAGCTCGCAATAGTACGCCACCATCTCCTGCTCGCTCGGCAGGCCGAGCGCGGCGAGGTCATGCCCCGTGAGGCCGCCCCAGTCCTTGGGCGTGCGCCACAGCATGCAGAGATAGGAGAGCTCGGCCAGCGGATCGCCGAGGGTGGAGATCTCCCAGTCGATGATGCCCAGCACCGTGGGCTCGCTGGGATGGAAGATCATGTTGTCCAGGCGATAGTCGCCATGCACCAGCACGGTCTCGTCGTTGGCCGGCAGATGCGCCGGCAGCCAGTCGAGCAGCCGGTCCATCGCCTCGATCTTCTCGGTCTCCGACGCCTTGTACTGCTTGCCCCAGCGCGAGATCTGCCGCGCCACGTAGCTGCCCGGCCGGCCGAAATCGGCAAGACCCAGGGCGACGTAGTCGACCGCATGCAGGCGGGCCAGCGTCTCGAACTTGGCGCGATGGATGGCGAGCCGCGCTTCCTTGGGCAGTTCGGGCAGCAGCGGATCCCACAGCACGCGGCCGTCGCAATATTCCATGACGTAGAAGGCCGTGCCGACGACACTGTCGTCCTCGCAGAGCGCATAGGCCCTGGGTGTCGGCACGTTGGTCTTGTTGAGGGCGGAGATGACCCGGAACTCGCGGTCCACGGCGTGGGCCGAGGGCAGAAGCTTGCCGGGCGGCTTGCGCCGCAACACGTAGCGCCGACCGGCGCCGTCGGTCAGCCGGTAGGTCGGATTGGACTGGCCGCCTTTGAACTGCTCGGCCTTCACCGGCGGCACGAAACCGTCGACGTGGGCCGCCATGAAGCGGGCGAGCGACCGCTCGTCGAAACGGTGCTTCTCCTGCACCTCCATCGTGCCGATGTACTCAGCCCCTTTACGCGCCACCCTAAGCCCCTGAACGGCCATTCACATTGGCGGGAGTTTGCTCGCCCCTCCCAGCGCATGCAACCTCGACCATTGGGGTGGTTGCGCCGGCCTTCACGCACTTCCCACCGGTTCCCTGACGGCGGCGTCAGAGTGGTGCCGAGCTTGCTCCTGCGCTCTTTGTCGCGGCCCTCTCAGCCCGCACGCCGTTGCGTCGCTTGTTGCCTTGGTGTCTCGCAGCCCGCAGCAGCGTGTCATTGCTGTGCGTGTGAAATGGCGCTTGGGTAAGCAGGCGGAATTGTGTTTATTTACCGAGTGGCCTCGGGTTGGGCCCAACAACACGTCGGTTTTTGAGAAACAAGAGTGCTGGGGAGGCATCGTTGACTCGATTCCTGAGCAAGGACCTACTGTCCGGGCTGATGTTCATCGCGTTCGGCATCGTGGCGTTGTATTTCGGCCAGAAGCTGGCGCTGGGCACCCCGGTCCGCATGGGACCGGGCTACGTGCCGCGCATGCTTTCCTTCATCCTGCTGACCCTTGGCGGCATCATCGTCCTGGCGACGCTGTTCCGCACCGCCGATCGGGCGGAAAAGGAGCGCTACTGGATCCCGGTGGCCGGCCTGACGGTCGCTGTCTTTGCCTTCTCGATGATCCCGTGGGGCGCGAACTTCATCGCCAACACTGTCCTGGGTCCCGACAACCAGACCGCCTTCAAGACCATGACCGTCCCGTTCATGGTCTCGGCCCTCCTGGTGATCGACGTCGTCATCCTGATGATCCTGGTCTCGATCTTCGGCCGGCCCGGCACGGAAGCCGACGATCCGGTCGAGGCGCCGAAGTGGAAGCCGATCACCATGGTGACGATCGGCATCGTCCTGTTCGCGCTGCTGTTCGAGCGCGCCGGCCTCCTGCCGTCGCTGGTCGTGCTGGTCCTGATCGCCTCGCTGGGCGGCGAGGAATTCAAGCTCACCGAGGTCATCTTCAACATGGTGGTGCTGGCGGTCCTGTGCACCCTGGTCTTCAAGGTCGGGCTGGGCATGAACATCTACGTCGTGCGCGGAATCTGGTGATATGGACCTTCTGCACAATCTGGCGCTCGGTCTGAGCGTCGCCGTCTCCTTCCAGAATCTTCTCTACGCCCTGCTCGGCTGCATGGTCGGCACCCTGATCGGCGTGTTGCCCGGCATCGGGCCGGTGGCGACCATCGCCATGCTGCTGCCGATCACCTTCCATCTGCCGCCGACCGCCTCGCTGATCATGCTGGCCGGCATCTACTACGGCGCGCAGTACGGCGGCTCGACGACCTCGATCCTGGTCAACTTGCCCGGTGAAGCTTCTTCGGTGGTGACGTGTCTCGACGGCTACCAGATGGCGCGCAAGGGCCGCGCCGGCGCCGCGCTGTCGATCTCCGCGCTGGGCTCGTTCTTCGCCGGCACCGTCGGCACCATCATCATCGTGATCTTCGCCGAGCCGTTGACGCGCATGGCGCAGAAATTCGGGCCGGCCGACTATTGCTCGCTGATGGCGTTGGGCCTCGTCGCCGCCGTCGTGCTGGCCAGCGGCTCGGTCATCAAGGCGATCGCCATGGTGTTCCTCGGCCTGCTGTTCGGCCTGGTCGGCACCGACGTCAACACCGGCGCCCAGCGCTTCACCTTCGACGTGCCCGAACTTTCGGACGGCATCGACTTCGCGCCGATCGCCATGGGCCTGTTCGGCATCGCCGAAATCGTGGTCAACCTCGAGAAACACCTCGAACGACGAGGTGGCGCCATCAAGGTGGGCTCGTTGTGGCCGACGCGTGAGGAGTTCAGGCGGGCCTGGCCAGCCGTTGTGCGCGGCACCGTCCTGGGCTCGTTGCTGGGCGTGCTGCCGGG
>FODP01000035.1 GCA_900110395.1 Rhodospirillales bacterium URHD0017 | reverse complement strand
ACGACGCCGGCGCCGACGGTGCGGCCGCCCTCGCGGATGGCGAAGCGCAGGCCCTCGTCCATGGCGATCGGCTGGATCAGCTCGACCACCATGCGCGCATTGTCCCCCGGCATCACCATCTCCGTGCCCTCGGGCAGCGACACCACCCCCGTCACGTCGGTCGTCCGGAAGTAGAACTGCGGACGGTAGTTCGTGAAGAACGGCGTGTGGCGGCCACCCTCCTCCTTGGTCAGGATGTAGGCCTCGGCCTCGAAGTTCGTGTGCGGCGTGATCGAACCCGGCTTGGCCAGCACCTGGCCGCGCTCGACGTCCTCACGGCCAACACCGCGCAGCAGCGCCCCGATGTTGTCGCCCGCCTCGCCCTGATCCAGCAGCTTGCGGAACATCTCGACGCCCGTCACCACCGTCTTGGTCGTGGCCTTGAGGCCGACGATCTCGATCTCCTCGCCGACCTTCACGACGCCACGCTCGACGCGGCCCGTCACCACCGTGCCGCGGCCCGAGATCGAGAACACGTCCTCGATCGGCATCAGGAACGGCTTGTCCTTGTCGCGCACAGGCTGCGGGATGTAGCGGTCGACCTCTTCCATCAGCTTCAGGATCGACTGCTCGCCCTGCTCGGCGTTCTTGTCCTCCAGCGCCATCAGCGCCGAGCCCCGCACCACAGGGATGTCGTCGCCCGGGAACTGGTAGCTCTTCAGCAGCTCACGCACTTCCAGCTCGACCAGGTCCAGCAGTTCCGGATCGTCGACCATGTCGACCTTGTTCATGTACACGACCAGCGCCGGCACCCCGACCTGGCGGGCCAGCAGGATGTGCTCGCGGGTCTGCGGCATCGGACCGTCGGCCGCCGAAACCACCAGAATCGCCCCGTCCATCTGCGCCGCACCCGTGATCATGTTCTTCACGTAGTCGGCGTGGCCCGGGCAGTCGACGTGCGCGTAGTGACGGTTCTGCGTCTCGTACTCGACATGCGCCGTCGAGATCGTGATCCCGCGCTCGCGCTCCTCCGGCGCCTTGTCGATCTGGTCGTACGCCGTGAACGTCGCACCACCCGTCTTCGCCAAGATCTTCGTGATCGCCGCCGTCAGCGACGTCTTGCCGTGATCAACGTGCCCGATCGTCCCGATGTTGCAGTGCGGCTTGTTCCGCTCAAACTTCGCCTTCGTCATGGTGTCGCGACCCTCTGATACATTCCGTCGACATACGCCTTCAAACTGGAGCGGGTGAAGGGAATCGAACCCTCGTCGTAAGCTTGGAAGGCTTCTGCTCTACCATTGAGCTACACCCGCAACTCCTGAACAGGGCTACCACACGCACGCGAGCCTTGGGGCCGTTGGTGGAGGGGGAAGGATTCGAACCTTCGTAGACGCGAAGTCGGCAGATTTACAGTCTGCTGCCATTGACCGCTCGGCCACCCCTCCGAACCTGCGGCAAACGCGGCGCGAGATAAGCCTGTTCAGCCCGTGAAACGGGCGCGCGTTGCTCGCAAATCCAATGGGTTACGTCAAGGGCAAATCCCCTTATACAGGCCGCCATGCGCTCCCGACCGCATCGACCCAACCGGCCACCCCGCGAACGGCAGCAAAGAGGCGGGCATCAGTCGGTGTGGCTTTACGGCCGCCACGCCGTCCTGGCCGCCCTTGCCAATCCGGAACGCCGGATCGAGCGCATCCTTGCTACCAAAGAAGCTGCCGAGCGCCACGCCGCCGAACTGGGCAACAAGGTCGAGCTCTTCTCCCGTGACGATCTCGGCCATCGCCTGCCTGCCGGTGCCGTGCATCAAGGCCTTGCCGCCCTGGTGGCGCCCTTGGAAGAGCCGCAGCTCGAGGATGTCTTGGCCCGTTGCGGCAAGGACGCCCTGGTGCTGGCCCTCGACCAGGTCACCGACCCGCACAATGTCGGCGCCATCCTGCGCAGCGCCGCTGCCTTCGGCATGGCCGGGCTGATCGTCACCGAGCGGCACGCGCCGGCCGACACCGGCGTGCTGGCCAAGGCGGCGTCGGGCGGGCTGGAACTGGTGCCGCTGGTGCGCGCCGTGAACCTGGCGCGCGCGCTCGAGCAGCTCAAGGAAGCGGGCTTCTGGCTCTATGGCCTCGACGAGCGCGGCGACGCCGCCATCAACGACCTCGACCTCACCGGCCGTGCCTGCATCGTGCTCGGCGCCGAGGGCGAAGGCTTGCGCCGACTGACCGCCGAGAAATGCGACCGCCTGGTAACGATCCCGACCGACGCCAGGCTCGCCGCGCTCAACGTCTCCAATGCCGCGGCTGTCGCTGCCTACGAATGGGCGCGGCGGCGCACAAGATCTTCGTAGAGAGTGACATACTCACGGGCCATGCGACTCGCCGCGAACCGGCGCTCGAAGCAGGCCCGAACTTGGCTCCGGTCGATCTCGTCGAGGCGCCTGACCGCGCGCACCGCTTCCTCTTCGCTGTCGACGACGAAGCCGGTGACGCCCTCGTCGATCACTTCCGGCACCGACCCGTGGCGATAGGCGATGACCGGCGTGCCGCAGGCCATGGCCTCGATCATGACCAGGCCGAACGGCTCGGGCCAGTCGATGGGAAACAGGAGAGCCGCGGCATTGGCCAAAAACTCTTCCTTGGTCTGGTCGTTGACCTCGCCCGTGAGCTGGACCTCGCGGCCATCGATCTTAGGCTCGAGCTGCTCCTTGAAGTAGCTGCGCTCGCCTTTGGGCACCTTGGCGGCGATGCGCAGCGGCATGCCGGCGTCGCGCGCGATCCGCATGGCATCTTCGGGCCCCTTCTCTTTGGTGAGCCGGCCGAGGAAGGCAAGATACGACCCAGGCTCGAAGCGAGGGTGCAGCGATTCGGAAGGAAGGCCGTGATAGACGGTGCCCAGCCAATGGGCGCCGGGTAGCGGCAGCCGCTGGTTGTTCGAGATCGAGACGAACGGCGCTTCGGGGAAGTGGCGCACGACGTCCGGCAGGCCCGAGATATCCAGGCGGCCATGCATGGTCGTGAGGAACGGCACGCCCGACCGGGTAAGCAACGGCAGGGCGAGCCAGTCGATATGGCAATGGATGACGTCGAACTCCTTGGCGCGCGCCGCCATGGTTTCGAGCAGCACCGCCTGCACGGCGACCGGGTCGGTGCGCTGCCGGCTGAGGCGAAAGGCGTAGGGCCATACCGGCACCAGCTTGGCGCGTGTCTTGGAATCGCCGCTGGCAAACAGGGTGACGTCGTGGCCGAGTTCGACCAGCTCGTCGATCAGCCAGGCCACGACGCGTTCGGTGCCGCCGTAGAGCTTGGGCGGAACGCTCTCGGCCAGGGGCGCGATCTGGGCAATGCGCATCGCCGTTCCGCTACGGTCGCCGGTAGCCGGCCAAGAGGTCGAGCCAGTCTTCGAGCAGACGGCTCATGAGGAACTTCTCGCGCACCGTCTCGCGCGCCTGAGCACCGATCCGTCGGCGCAGTTTGGGGTCACGCAACAGCTGCACGATCCGATCGGCCGCCTGATCGACGTTATCGACGAGGAAGCCGTTCTCGCCGTCTTGGATCTGCAGACGAATGCCGCCGACATTGCCGCCGATCACGGCAGCGCCCTTCCACATCGCCTCGGTGACGGTGAGGCCGAAGCCCTCGCGTGTGGACTTCTGCAGGACGACGGCGGCGCGCCGCTGCAGGGCGTTCACCAGAAGCGGATCGTCGACCGTGAGCACGATGACGCGTTGATCGATCGAGTTCCTGATGGTTTCGAGGATGACATCGCCTTCGGGATCGTCGCTCGCGGTGTTGCCCAGCAGGACCAGCGTGCAGTCCTCGCGCTCGCGCGCCTTGCGGAAGGCTTCGATGACGCCCATGGGGTCCTTCCAGCGGTCGAAGCGCGAGATCTGCGTCACCAGCGGCCGATCGGTCGGGATCCTGTGCACCGACAGGCAGTCGTCGATCTCGCGCTCGGACAGCTCGGCGTTCTTGGCCGAAAACGGATTGATCGCCGGCGTGATGAAGCGCTGCACGATCTCGAGATCCTGCGCGTATTCCGGCAGTGAGAAGACTGCGGCATCGTATTGGTCGACGAAACCGCGCAGGTAGTTCCACACCGCGGGATGGGGCGTCGAAAGATCGATGTGGCACTGCCACAGCCACGGCATCTTGCGGTCGTCGAAGTGGGCGATCAGGGGCAAAGGCTGCGGATCGTGGATGACGACGGCGTCGCAGCCCGCAAGATGGAGCCGGGTGGCGTTCTCGAACACGACCTGCTCGTAGACGGCCTTCTCGGCCTCGGTGAACTCCAGCTTCTCGCCCTGCAGCGTGTTATGAAGCTTCTTGGTGCAATTGAAGAACGCCGGCGTGCCCTGGATCTGTCGCCAGCCGGTCTCGATGCCGATGGCGTTCATCATCAAGGTAAGCGGCGTCAGGATCTCGGTGACGCCGCCGCCGTAGAAGGTCGAGTTGACGTGGATGACATGCGCGCCACGCACGCGGTCGGCCTTCTTGAAGATCCGGTCGGCCGTCGCCGCCCCGATCAGCGGTTCGTACTGGTCGAGCGGATGCAGCCCAAGGGTCGCCTTGTCGAGGGCCGCTGGTGCAACGGACATCGGCTGTGCCTCCTCCAACGATGGGCTGACGTAAGGTGGATAAGGCGTTTGGCCGCCCGAGGTTCCTTGCTGGCGCTATCAACGGCCATCTTGGCCAAGTCACCGGAAAACCTTAAAAGGGCACGCGACGCCGGGTTAGCACAGCGGTAGTGCAGCGGTTTTGTAAACCGAAGGTCGGGGGTTCAAATCCCTCACCCGGCACCATCCTGCTTCGCGCTTACGCGCTTCGCAGGACAGGTCCTGCGCGCAGGGGGCTTGCCCTCCGAAGCCTTGGCGAAGGAGGGTTCCGAAACACATGACGGTCACAGTCCTGGTCACCGGCGGCGCTGGCTACATCGGCAGCCACGTCTGCAAGGCGTTGGCCGAGGCTGGCGACAAGCCCGTCTGCTACGACACGCTGGAGAAGGGCCACGACTGGGCGGTGCAATGGGGCCCGCTGGAGCGCGGCGACATCGGCGACAAGGCGCGGCTCGACGAGGTGTTCGCGCGCCACCGGCCGCGAGCCGTGATCCACCTCGCCGGCTACATAGAAGTGGGCGAATCGGTGCGGCAGCCCGAGCGCTACCTCCACAACAACGTGACCAAGTCGGATGCCCTGATCGACGCGGCGCTGCGGCACGACGTCGAGGCTTTCGTCTTCTCGAGCTCATGTGCGGTCTATGGCTTGCCGCAGACCGACCTGCTGGCCGAGACCCATGCGATCGCCCCGCTCAGCCCCTACGCCGAATCGAAGGCCAGGGTCGAGCAGGCGCTCGGCGAGGCCGCCGGGCGCGGCTTGCGCTCGGCCTCCTTGCGCTACTTCAATGCCGCTGGCGCGGACTCGGGCGGGACGATCGGCGAGGCGCACGATCCGGAGACCCATCTGCTGCCGCTGGCCGCCGATGCGGCACTCGGTCTCGGCCCTGCCCTCACCCTGCTCGGCACCGATTATCCGACGCCCGACGGCTCGTGCATCCGCGACTTCGTGCATGTGAGCGATCTTGCCGACGCGCATCTTCGCGCGCTCGACTGGCTCGGCCGAAGAACGGCGAACGGTCACGAGGCGTTCAACCTCGGCAGCGGCGCAGGCTACAGCGTGCGCCAGGCGCTGGCCGAGACCGCCCGCATCGCCGGTACGCCTGTGCCGCACGAGGTCGGGCCGCGTCGCCCCGGCGATTCGCCCAAGCTGGTCGGTGACATTGCCAAGGCCAGACGCGAGCTCGGCTGGTCGCCCCAACGCGATCTCGCCGCGCAGATCGAGGACACGCTGCGCTGGCGACGAAAGATGTCGCGTTAACGGAGCGCGGACTTCCAGGCCCGCTCATGCTCTTCCGGACCGCGCGCGTATCGCGCGCCTCACGTGCGCGCGAGACGCGCGCGGTCCGGAAGGCGAAGACTATGAGCGGACCTGGAGGTCCGCGCTCCTAGCCGAGTCGCAGCGGCAGCGAGCGCAGCCGCTTGCCGGTGGCGGCAAAGATCGCATTGGCGATGGCGGGCGCGATCGGCGGTGTGCCGGGTTCGCCGACACCGCCGATGGAAGACGAGCCGGTGTCGACCAGATGCACCGCCATCGCTGGCGCATCGGCGAGACGCACGGCGTCGTAGTCGGGAAAGTTCGACTGCTCGACGGCGCCGTTGGCCAGGGTGATCTCGCCGTAGAGCGCGGCCGACAGGCCGTAGATGATGCCGCTCTCCATCTGCGCGCGCACGATGGCGGGATTGACCACCGGCCCGCAATCGATGGCGCAGGTGACGCGCTTGACTTGCAGCGTCGAGCCGTCGATCACGGCGACCTGCGCTACGATCGAGCCGAACGAGGCGCGCAAGGCGATGCCGCGCCCCGAACCCGCCGGCAGCGGCTGGCCCCAGGCCGCCTCCTTCGCCGCCGTCTCCAGCACCTTCAGATGTCGCGGGTTCTTCGCCAGCAATTCGCGGCGGAACTCGAACGGGTCCTTCTTCAGCGCGACCGCCAGCTCGTCGACGAAGCTCTCGTCGAAGAAGGCGGTGTGCGAATGGCCGACCGAGCGCCAGAAGCCGACCGGCACCGAGCCGTCGGGCACCACGGCCTCGAGCTTGTAGAACGGAAAGGCGTAAGGCGGATTCTCGACGGCGTTGCCTTCGGGCTTGCCCTGGGAGGGCAGGCCGATCACGCGCGTGGCAAACTGATCGGCCGGCGACTGCGCAACCTGGCGCTTGGCGACGCTCACCAGCTTCAGCGCACCGCCCGACGTGTCGAGCTCGGCCCGCCAGCGCGCCAGCGCCATCGGCCGATAGTAATCGTGACGGATATCCTGCTCGCGCGACCACAGGACCTGGACGGGCCTCTCCGGCATCGCCATGGCGCAGGTCACGGCTTGGCGCACCAGGTCGACCTCGGCGCGCCGGCCGAAGCCGCCGCCGAGGAAGGTCGTGCGCACCGTGACCTCGGCCTGCGGCACGTCGGCCGTCTTGCCGGCGATCAGCCGCATGAGGGTCGGCGACTGGTTGGGCATCCAGACTTCGACGCCGTTCTTGTCGCCCTGCCGCGTTACCAGCGCCGTGCAGTTCATCGGCTCCATGGTGGTGTGCGCCAGGTAAGGCGCGCGGTAGGTCGCCTCGATCGGCCGCACCGTCGCGGGCTTCTTCTCCTCGCCGAGCGTGCGGGTCAGGGCCGGCTTGCCGTCCTGCATCAGCCCTTCGTAGCGTCGCCACAGCGCGGCGCTGTCGAGGTCGGGCTCGGGCCCCGGCTGCCACTGCACCTCGATGCCTTCCTGGAGAAGCTTGTTGGCGCGCCACCAGCTCGTGCCGATGGCGGCAATGCCGCCCGGCACGATGATCACCGTCTCCACACCCTTGGGCAGGTTGCCTTTGACCTTGAAGCCGGTAGCCGAGCCGCCGAAGGTCGGCGCATTCAGCACGGCGGCATAGAGAAGATTGGGGCGGCGCACGTCGATGCCGAAGGTCGCGGCACCCAGCACCTTGGCCGGGATGTCGAGGCGCGACAGCGGCTTGCCGATGAGTTTGAATTCCGACGGCTTCTTGAGCGGCGGCGCCGGCATCGCCGACAAATCGCCGACGTGATCGACCAGCTCGCCGAAGGTCGCAACGCGCCCGCCGCTCTTGCGCCGGACCTCGCCGTCCACGACCAAAAGCTCGCTGACGGGCACGGACGCCCTGCGGCTCGCCGCGCGCAGCAGCAGGTCGCGCGCCACTGCGCCGGCGACGCGCATGGGATGCCAGGCATCGCGCACGCTGGTCGACCCGCCGGTTGCCAGCACGCCTAAAACACCGCCGAGCTTGCCCGCCATCCAATGGGCGATATCGACGACACTGCCTTGTTCCTCGGGAGAGAACGGCAGGCCGTCGATCAGGATGTCGACATTGCGGTAGACGCCGTTCTCGGGCGGGTCTTCGACACGCACCTGGTTCCACCGCGCGTCCATCTCCTCGGCGACCAGCATGGCAAGCGCGGTCTGCACACCCTGCCCCATCTCGGCGCGCGGTATGGCCACGACCACGCCGTTGTCGCGTGTGATCTTCACCCAGCCGCTGAGGCCGGCTTCGTTCGGCTTGACGTTGAACAGCGTGCGATCGCCCAGCCGGTCACGCTCGCGGGCGAACCAGAAGCCGACGCCCAAAAGGCCGCCACCGGCGACACCGCCGATGATCGCCATGCGCCGGGTCCACTTCTTCACGACGCGCCGGCCAGCAGCGCCGCGGCGCGATGCACGGCGCGGCGGATGGCGCTGTAGGTGCCGCAACGGCAGATGTTCGAGAGGACCTCGTCGATGTCCTTGTCGCTGGGCTTGGGGTTGGCCTTGAGCAGGGCCACGGCCGACATGATGAAGCCGGGCTGGCAGTAGCCGCACTGGGGCACCTGCTCCTCGATCCACGCCTTTTGCACCGCGTGCAGCTGCCCCAGCGCCAGTCCCTCGATGGTGACCACCGTCTTGCCCTCGACGTCGGACGCCGCCATCGAGCACGAGCGCACCGGCGCCCCGTCGACATGGACGGTGCAGGCGCCGCACGAGGCCACACCGCACCCGAACTTGGGTCCCGTGATATTGAGGTCCTCGCGCAGGACCCACAGCAGGGGTTTCTCGGCCTCGACGTCCACGCGGGCCGGCTGGCCGTTGATGGTGAACGAGATCATCGCCGGATCAGGGTATCACCCAGAGCGAGCACGTCCATCTTCGTTCGCAGGAAACAGTCGATGGCTTCCTCGGGCCTGCAAACAACCGGCTCGTTCTCGTTGAAGCTGGTGTTCAGCACCATGGGCACGCCGGTGATGTCGCGGAACGACTGGATGAGCCGGGCATAGCGTGGATTGCCCGCCCAGGTGACGGTCTGCAGCCGGCCGGTGCCGTCGACGTGGGTGACCGCCGGGATCTCCTTGCGCTTGGCCTCGCGGATTTTGAAGACCTGCATCATGAAGGGCACGTCGTCGTCGGTCTCGAACCACTCCGGCACCGCCTCGCGCAGGACAGACGGCGCGAACGGCCGGAACGACTCCCGGCGCTTGATCTTGAGGTTGAGGATGTCCTTCATGTCCGCGCGCCGCGGATCGCCCAGGATCGAGCGGTTGCCGAGCGCCCGCGGGCCCCATTCGAGGCGGCCCTGGAACCAGCCTATGACCTTGCCGAGCGAGATCGCCTCGGCGGTGCGCTTGCACAGCGTCGCCTCGTCGGCGATGCGCTCGATGGTGCAGCCTGCCGCGTCGAAGTCGGCACGACGCTCGGCGATCGCGTGGGCGATCTGGTCAGGCGTGGCGGACGGGCCCCAATAGGCGTGGTCCATGACGAAGTGACGCCGCGCGTTGGCGCCACCCAGCTTGTGCCAGGTGGCGAAGGCCGCGCCGATCGCACCGCCGGCATCGCCGCCCGCCGACTGGACATAGAGCTTCTTGAACGGCGAGCGCTCCAGCACCTTCCCGTTGGCCACCGAGTTGTAGGCGCAGCCGCCGGCCAGCACGACGGCATCGGCGCCGTAGCGGCGGTGCATGGCGCCCAAAAGATTGAAGAAGGCGTTCTCGTAGGTGACCTGTGCCGAGCGCGCGATGTCGCGATGGCGATCCTCCAGCGGCGCCGCCGGATCGCGCGGCGGGCCGAGCAAGGTCGCGAGCTCGTCGCTCCACAGGCAACCACCTGACGGGATGCCGTCCTTCACCTGGTAGTTGGCGCCCTGGCCCGAGGCGTGGCGGAAGAAGCGCAGGTCGAGCTCGAAGGTGCCGTCGTCCTTGGTCTTCACGATCTGCTTCATGACGTCGACGAAGCGCGGCTCGCCATAAGGGGCAAGCCCCATCACCTTGTACTCGTCGCCGTAGTGCGGGAAGCCGATGAACTGCGTCATCGCCTCGTAGAAGACGCCGAGCGAATGGGGGAAGTAGACCCGCCCATCGACCGAGAGATGGCCGCCCTCGCCCAGGCCCCAGGCGGCCGACGAGAAATCGCCGAAGCCGTCGACCGACACCGCCACGGCTTTGTCGTAGGGCGACACCAGGAAGGCCGAGGCGAGATGGCAGAGATGGTGTTCCACGGCATGCACGGCGCCGCGGAACTCATGGTCCGGCAGCGCCTGCTTGAGGTTTCCGGCGATGTCGGCGCGCTCGCCGCGCTGGCGCAGCCGGCTCAGCACGTAGGACGGGCTGACGCCCGAGGTCAGGACATAGCCGAGCTTGCGCCAGCGGTTGGCGCGGTTGTCGCTGTTGACGGCGACATGCTCGACGTCGCCGAGCGCGATGCCGGCCTCGCTGAGGCAATAGCGGATCGATTCGCCGGGAAAGCCGCCCCAGTGCTTGATGCGCCGGAAGCGCTCCTCCTCGACGGCAGCGACCAGCGTGCCGTCCTTCACCAGGCAGGCCGCGGCGTCCGCGTGATAGGCGTTCAGGCCGAGGATGTAGGTCATCGGTCGAGGTCGCGGCGCAGCAGGTGCATGGAGAGGATCAGGTCGGCGGTCACGCGCTGGGCTGTATAGTGAAGCCCCGCCGCGCCGTCGAATATCAGCCCCTTTACGAACAGGCAGTGCACCGCGACGGCGATCGGGCCCAGGAAACGCGTTCGCCGCAGGCGATCGGGCCAGCTCAGCTCGGACCACGGCCGGGTCGTGAGCTTCTCGGCCTCCTGCGCCTGGTAGCGCGATTGCGACTGCAGCCAGCGCTCGAGGCTCTTGCGATCGTCATGCAGCAAACGGTGGGCAAGCTTCACGATCGGACCGTCGATGCTGAGCTTCTCCGTGTGACCGTCCTGGACGAAGCGGCCACGACCGCGGCGGAACAGGACGGGCAGCGCCGGATAGAGCGACGCCCGCAGGGGCCGGCCATCGATGCAATAAGTGAAGGCGATCTCGTAGGCCGCGGTCTCGCCGGCCGGCGCAAGTGCCGCGATCTCGTCACGCAGGGCCGGCTCGACCACGTAATCGGCGTCCAACCGCAGCACCCAGCCGCTGGTGATGCCTGTGTCCTCGACGGCGAAGCGCCATTGCTGGGCATGGGTGTCGAACGGCCGCTGGACCGTGCGGACATTCGGAAAGCGGGCGGCGATCGCCAGCGTGTCGTCGGTCGAGTTGCTGTCGACGACCAGGACCTCTTTCGCCCATGCGAGCCGCTCCAGGGAGCGTCCGATGTTGGCGGCTTCGTTGTAGGTCAGGATGACGGGGGTGATGTCGGCCAGCACGGTGCCTGGAAGGGCCAATGAGGGCCTATGTGACTGGTATAAGAGAGTTTTTTGGCACCGACCACCGATTTCCCCCAAAACTGTCCGCAGTCCGCCGCCAAAGTCGCCGTATTATTGCCGCGTCATTGGGCGACTTGACGAAAAAGCGCGAGGCGCGCAAACGAGCACCCCAACGCGCTTGGCGAATCCACAGGCCGCTCAGGCCTTGCCTCGCAAGTCTTTGAAAAATCGGATAAAAGCCCCTTCTTCGCGTGAAAGGCTCGTGAATGTCCAAGAATGATCTCGTGGTCGTCACCGGCGCCGGTGGCTTCATCGGCGGCCATCTCGTCCGCGTCCTGCAGCAACGCGGCCATTCCAAGATCCGCGCCGTCGACGCCAAGCCGCTCAACGAGTGGTACCAGAAGACGCCGGGCGTCGAGAACCAGGTGGGCGACCTCGCCCTGCTCGAACCCTGCCGCGCTGCCGCCAAGGGCGCGCGCATGATCTACAACCTCGCCGCCGACATGGGCGGCATGGGCTTCATCGAGACCCACAAGGCCGAGTGCATGCTGTCGGTGCTCGTCAGCACCCACATGCTGGTGGCGGCCAAGGAAGCCGGCACCGAGCGTTTCTTCTATTCGTCGTCGGCCTGCGTCTACAACGGCGACAAGCAGACCCGCACCGACGTCACCGCGCTCAAGGAAGAGGACGCCTATCCCGCCATGCCGGAAGACGGCTACGGCTGGGAGAAGCTGTTCAGCGAGCGGATGGCCCGCCACTACCGCGAGGATTACGGCATCGCCACCCGCGTTGCCCGCTACCACAACGTCTACGGACCCGAGGGCACCTACGACGGCGGGCGCGAGAAGGCGCCGGCCGCGATCTGCCGCAAGGTCATCGCCGCCAAGCTCTCGGGCAAGCATGAGATCGAGATCTGGGGCGACGGCGAGCAGACCCGCTCGTTCATGTACATCGACGACTGCACTGACGGCACGATCCGGCTGGCGGCGAGCGACATCATCGAGCCGCTGAACATCGGCAGTGACGAACTGGTCAGCATCAACCGCCTGGTCGACATCGTCGAGAAGATCGCCGGCGTGAAGCTGAAGCGCTCCTACAAGCTCGACGCGCCCAAGGGCGTGCGCGGCCGCAACAGCGACAACACACTGATCAAGAAGCTGATGAACTGGGCGCCCTCCATCCGTCTCGAGGATGGCATGGAGAAGACTTACAAGTGGATCCACGACGAGATGACCTCGGGCAAGGCTTCCGTCGTCAACGCCTTGCCGCGCGCGGTCGCGGCGCAGTAGCGGTTCTGGGACCTTAAAGGTCCCTTGGCCTTCGGCCTCGGGATGACAGCAATGTTGTCATCCCGAGCGCAGCGAGGGACCTTTCTCTAGCGCCCGACGCGGCTGATCTCTTTGTTGCTCTTCAGCAGTCCGTCGAAATACTCGATCGTCTTCTTCAGCCCCTGCTCCAGCGGGACCTTGGGCTCCCACTTGAGCTTGTCCCGCGCCAGCGTGATGTCGGGGCAGCGCTGCAGCGGATCGTCGACCGGCAGCGGCCGCGCTATCACCAGCTTCGACTTGCCGCCGACCAGCTCGATCACCTTCTCGGCGAGATGCTTGATCGGCATCTCGACCGGATTGCCGAGGTTGACCGGCCCGGTGAAATCGTCCGGCGTGTGATCCATCATCCTGAGCCAGCCTTCGATCAGGTCGTCGACGTAGCAGAAGGCACGCGTCTGCAAGCCGTCGCCGTAGATCGTGATGTCCTCGCCCTTGAGCGCCTGGACGATGAAGTTCGACACCACGCGGCCATCGTTGGGATGCATGCGCGGGCCGTAGGTGTTGAAGATGCGCACGACCTTGATGCGAAGCTTGTGCTGGCGCCAGTAGTCGAAGAACAGCGTCTCGGCGCAGCGCTTGCCCTCATCGTAGCAGGCGCGCGGTCCCAGCGGATTGACGTTGCCGCGATAGCTCTCGACCTGCGGATGCACCGTGGGGTCGCCGTAGACCTCGCTGGTCGAGGCCTGGAAGATTTTGGCGCGCGTACGCTTGGCCAAGCCCAGCATGTTGATGGCGCCGTGCACGCTGGTCTTGGTCGTCTGCACCGGGTCGTGCTGGTAGTGGATCGGCGAGGCCGGACAGGCGAGATTGTAGATCTCGTCGACCTCGACATAGAGCGGGAACGTCACATCGTGGCGCATCAGCTCGAAGCGCGGATTGTCGAGGCAGTTGACGATGTTCTGCTTGGTGCCGGTGAAGTAGTTGTCGACGCACAACACGTCGTTGCCGGCCGCCAACAGCCGCTCGCACAGATGCGAGCCCAGGAAGCCAGCGCCGCCGGTGACCAATATCCGCTTGCTCATGTTTCCTCTGAAGACCCGCTCAATCCCACGGCCGACACTAGTGCACGCGCTCCAAGCGATCAAACTCTTGAAATCACTCCCAAAGCGCTGAAGATGCCGCCGCAATCGGGGGAAGCGTTCGGATGAGCATCAAGATCACGGGCCTGGCAGACATCGTGCGACAGCACGCAACGGACTGCCCCGACGCCACGGCCCTGGTCCATGCCGGCCACAGGACGAGCTATGCCGCGCTCGACCGGGCGGCGAGCCGCGTCGCCAATGGCCTGATCGCCGATGGCATCAAGCCGCAGGCGCGCATCGCCCATCTCGACAAGAGCAGCGACATCTTCTTCGAATTGCTGTTCGGCGGGGCCAAGGCCAATGCCGTGATGGTTTCGGTCAACTGGCGGCTGGCCGCGCCGGAAGTGCTGCACATCGTCAACGATGCCAAGGCCGAGATCCTGTTCGTCGGCGAGGAGTACTTTCCCGTCGTCGAGAAGATCCGCGACGAGCTGAAGACGGTGCGCAAGATCGTGGCCTTCGGCGCCCGTCATCCGACCTGGGAGTCCTTCGACACCTGGCGCGACCGCCATGCCGACACCGACCCTCGCCTGCCGGCCAAGCCCGCCGGCACCGCCGTTCAGTTCTACACCAGCGGCACGACGGGCCTGCCCAAGGGCGCCGAGCTGACCAACGCCAACTTCGCCTGGATGCTGCCGCTGTGGACCAGGACCTGGCTGCTGGCGCCCGGCGTGCCCAATCTCGTCTGCCTGCCGATGTTCCACATCGGCGGCGCCGGCTGGGGCATCGCCGGTCTTTTCTCCGGCGCCACCAACCATGTGATGCGCGAGTTCGTGCCTCTCGAGATCCTGCAGACGGTTGAGCGCGAGAAGCTGCAGGTCATGCTGCTGGTGCCGGCGATGATCCTGTTCCTGGTGCAGGCGCCGCAGATCCGCGAGACCGACCTTTCCAGCCTGCGCCTGATCGTCTACGGCGCAGCGCCGATCCCGGCCGACCTGCTCCGGCAGGCGATGGGGATATTTCCCTGCGGCTTCCAGCAGGTCTACGGCCTCACCGAGACGACCGGCGCCATCACCCTGCTGCCACCCGCCGACCATGACCCGGCCGACGTCAAGAAGCTCCTGTCCTGCGGCTACGCCCAGGAAGGCGTGGAGCTGCGCATCGTCGGCGACGACGGCAAGGACATGGCGACGGGCCAGGTCGGCGAGATCGCCGTGCGCTCGCCGCAGATCATGGGCGGCTACTGGAATCTGCCCGATGCCACCCGGCGCGCCATCCAGGGCGACTGGTTTTTCACCGGCGACGCGGGCTACCTCGACGACAAGGGCTATCTCTATATCTACGACCGCGTGAAGGACATGATCGTGTCGGGCGGCGAGAACATCTATCCCGCCGAGGTCGAGAGCGCCTTGTTCGGCCATCCTGCCGTCGCCGACGTCGCCGTGATCGGCGTGCCCGACGAGCGCTGGGGCGAGGCGGTGAAGGCCGTCGTCGTCAGGAAGCCCGATGCCGAGCTCAGCGCCGGCGAGCTGATCGGCTGGGCGCGCGAGCGCATCGCCGGCTACAAGCTGCCGAAGTCGGTCGACTTCGCCGACGCTCTGCCGCGCAACCCGACGGGCAAGATCCTCAAGCGCGAGCTGCGCAAGCCCTACTGGGGCGACAAGCAGCGGCAGGTGAACTGAGGGCGTGAACTGAGGACGTGAATGGAGGACGCGCCACGTACACGGCGCGTCCATTCCATGACCTGCCCTATCGGCTGCGCGTACGCGGCGCACCACCGGTCGGAGCCGCGGCGCGCTGGAAGCTCGGCTGCTGTGCCGGCGTCGCTGCCGCCTGCTGCATCCGCCAGCCGCCGTTGCCGCCGTTGTACTGAGGCTGCTGCGGCGCCGGCCGCGGGGCCTGCTGCGGCTGCGTCGGTCGCGGCGCTTGCGGCATGCTGGCCTGCTGGCGCTGCCATCCGCCGTTGCCCCAGTTGTGCGAGGGCTGCTGCGTGCCGGTCGCCGGCGCCGTCGTCGCCGTACGATCGTTGTGGCGCGCCTGATAGATGCTGCGGCTCTGGTCGGTCTGCATCTGGTTGATGCGGCCGCGCTCATAAGGCGTCACCTGGCCGTCGGAGCGGGCGCGCGCCTCGTAGCGGTCGACGCGGTTCTGGCCGCGATCCAGCCGATTGGCCTCGTGCGGGGTCAGCGAGCCATCGCGCGTGCCGTTGGCGATGCGATGGTCGTTGTACGCATCGCGGCGCTCGATGCCGGGCGGGCGGTTGCCGTCCCAGCCATTGTGCTGGCCCTGAGTCCAGCCGTCGTGACGCCCCTGATCCCCACGGTTGTCCCAGTTGTGGTTGCCCCAACCATCGCGGCCGCCGTCACGGCCGGCGTAGTTGCGATCGCGCCAGCCGTCATAGCGCCCATCGGTGCGGCCCCAGTTCTGGCCACGATCCCAGGCCTGCTGGCTGTCGTGGCTCTGGCGATAGATCTGCTGGCCTTCGCGGTCGGTCATGCGCTCGATGCGGTTGCGCTCCTGCTGCGTCACCACGCCATCGGCGCGGGCGCGAGCCTGGGCGCGATCGATCGCCCGCTCGCCCTGCTCGAGGCGATAGGCCTCGCTGCGGGTGATCTGGCCGCTCTGGATGCCCTGCTCAATGCGGTTCTGCTGGTAGTCCTGACGCTGGTCGATGCTGTACATCGATTGCGCGTATGCGCTGCCGCCGACGAGCAGGCTGCCCGACAGAACGGCGTAAGGGATGCTGCGGAATTTGGACATCGTTTTCCTCGGACGTGAAGCGACGGCGGATGTACCGTCCTTAATCGCTACGCCCCGCCGATTTGCGCCATCCCTCGTCATTGGCCCGCTTCGGCGGTAAAACCGTCACGACCACAGCAATGTCACCAACAGCGTCCAACCGATGTCCGAATTGCCCGACAACCTCACTCCGGTCCGTGCCGCTCACGTCTTCGATGAGGCGCGTCTCGCCGACTACATGAAGGCCCATGTCGGCGGCTACCGCGGGCCTGCGCGCCTCCTTCAGTTCGAGGGCGGCCAGAGCAATCCCACGTTCCACATCACGGACGGCGGCGGGCGCATGTACGTGCTGCGCAAGAAGCCGCCGGGCAAGCTTTTGCCCTCGGCCCATCAGGTCGATCGCGAATATCGTGTGATCAAGGCGCTCAGCGACCATACCGACGTGCCCGTTCCGAAGCCCTACGCGCTCTGCCAAGACGACGGCGTGATCGGCACCGCCTTCTACATCATGGAGTTCACGCCGGGCCGCGTGCTGGCCGATCCCCGCATGCCCGGCATCTCGCCGACCGACCGGGCCAAGATCTTCGATTCCATGAACGACGTGCTGGCGCGCATCCATAATGTCGACTACCGCGCCGTTGGCCTCGGCGACTTCGGTCGCGAGGGTCAGTACATCCAGCGCCAGATTTCGCGGTGGTCGAGCCAGTACGACCTCGCCCGCACCGAGCACATCGAGGCGATGGAGAAGCTGAAGCAGTGGCTGCCGGCCAACATCCCGCCGGGCGACGAGACGCGCGTCAACCACGGCGACTATCGTCTGGGCAACACCATCGTCCATCCGACCGAGCCGCGCATCGTGGCGGTGCTCGACTGGGAGCTCTCGACGCTCGGCCATCCCCTGGCCGACCTCGGCTACAACTGCATGATGTATCACTTCGGCGAGGGCTTCGGCGCCTCGGGCGGCTATGCCGGCCTCGACCTCAAGTCGTTCGGCATCCCCAGCGAGCCGGAATACCTCGCGGCCTATGCGCGGCGGACCGGGCGCAAGGAGGTGCCGTCCTTCGACTTCTACCTCGCCTTCTCGCTGTTCCGCCTCGCCGCCATCGTGCAGGGCGTCTACAAGCGCGGGCTGGACGGCAACGCCTCGTCGGAGACCGCCACCAAGTACGGCAACCGCGCCAAGGCGCTGGCCGACATGGCCTGGTCGATGGTGGAGAAGAGGGCTTAGGGGAGCGTCTTTGCTGGGAGCGCGCCACTCCGTGGCGCTCATAGTCTTCCGGACCGCGAGCCTCCGGCTCGCTCATGAAGCATGAGCGCGCAAGATGCGCGCGGTCAGGAAGAGCATGAACATGAGCGCCACGGAGTGGCGCGCTCCCAGCAATGAGGCGACCGGAGGCCCGTGCTCCCTTACTCGTCCGTCAGCGGGACCATCGAGGCGTCGTTGCCCTTGGGGCAGTTCTCGCTGTCGACCACGGCGTTGGCCGGATTGCGAAAACGCTCGATGTTGTAGGGCGCGTCGTCGGGGGCCGGTCGCGCCGGCGGCGTGCGCAAGGTCCAAGCGACCAGGCGCTTGATGACGCTGCCCAGCGCCTGGTCGAACGCCTCGACGACCTTGGGAATGGTGTCGGTGCGCGCCCGCACGCAGCGCTCGAAGGAAGCGACGCCGATGATCTGCCGGTCGGGCATGCGCACCAGCTTGGCGATGATGCGCACGCGCACGATCGGCGGCTTGCCGTAGTAGTAGAGCGCCTCGAAGTTGCGCAGGTCGGGCTGCAGCACGTAGTTGGAGCGGATGCCGATCGATTCGCGCGCCACCGCCACGATCTTTTTCGTGTTCTCGAAGGAATCGACGATGCGCGTCTGCACCATCAGGGGCGCTCGGTCGGTCCACGCCGCCTTGGCATAGTAGTCCGACGAGGTCGGCGTCAGCGCAAGCGCGATGCGGCCCGTGTTGAGGTTGGCGGCGGCGGCCGGCGCCTCGACCGCGAGCTGCCAGTAGACCGACGGCAGGTCGGGGTCGAAGGTACTCTTCGGCGTCACCGTGTAGAGGTCTTGTTGCTCGGGCGCTTCGAGAAGCGCGCAGCCGGCAAGCATAGTGGCGGCCGCCACGAGGGCGGCCAGGCGGGGAATCATTTAGGCGTGTATCCCTGCTTGCCGCTGAAGACGAAGCCCGCCGGATCGCGCTCGAGCCGGGTAGCGATGACGTTCAGATTGGCGGTGAGCTGGCGCAGCTCGCGGATGGTCATCGACAGCTCGGTAAGGCCCGACTCGGTGAAGTTCTTGACCGGTCCCTTGCTGTCGTTGACCAGCTTGCTGAGCTGACCTGCTGCGTTGTCGATGTTCTTCAGGGCGACGCGCGCCTCGACGATGGTCTTGTTGAGTTCGCTCGGCTCCTTGCCGGCCAGCGCCTTCTTGGTGGCCGCGTCCTGCGGCCCGAGCTCGAGGGCAAGCACGTTCAGCGAATCACTGAGCGTATTGACCTTGTCGAAGGTCTTGCGGAACTCGGCGATGGCGACGGGAAGCTCGGCGAGGGTCGACTGGATTGCCGCATCCTGCTTGGCGAAGGCCGTCGTCAGCGTCTGGATGTTGCGCAGCGAATCGGCGACTGCGCCGACATTGTCGGGACTCAAAAGCTCGTTCAGGCGGTCGACGGTGACACCGGCCTTGGTCAGCAGTTCCTGCGCCGAGGTCGACGTCGCCTGCAGGAACGACGCGCCCTCGCGGATCTCGGGGTAAGGCCTGTCGCCTGCCTTTTTCTTGGGCTTGATCTGGTCGACGTCGAGGCGGCCGACGATCTGGATGAACGGCGCGCCGGCAATGAACGGCTTCTCGAACACCGCGTAGGAGCGCTCGCGGATGTCGATGTTCCAGTCGACCGCGACCGTGACCTCGATCTTCTCGCTGAGCCGCTCGCGCCCCGTCGAGCGCTGGGTGTCGACGCGCGAGGTGAGCTGGATATTGGAGACGCGGCCGACGCGCAGGCCGCGATAGAACACCGGCGAATCGGTGGTCAGCCCCTGCACGTCACCCGAGAACAGAATGTCGTAGTAAGCGTACGCCGTGCGATCGCCCGCCCGCAGCTTCCAGATGACGAAGCCCGCGACAGCGGCAATGAACAGGATCATCGCCGCGCCGATCAGCACATAAGGCGATCTTCTTTCCATTTGCCGCCGCTCTACTCCTGCCTGGCCGCCGGTGCCGCCGCCCGCCCGCGCGGTCCACGGAAGTATTCCTGGACCCAAGGGTGATCGAACTCGAGCAACTCGTCTATCGTACCTACCACGACGCGCTTGTCGAGCAGCACGGCAATGCGATCACAAGCTGCATAAAGGCTATCCAGGTCGTGCGTGACCATGAGAATCGTCACACCCAGGCTCTTGTTCAGGCCCTTGACCAGCTCGTCGTAATGCGCCGCGCCGATCGGGTCGAGGCCGGCCGTCGGCTCGTCGAGGAACAGCAGGTCCGGATCGAGCGCCAGGGCGCGGGCGAGGCTGGCGCGCTTGCGCATGCCGCCGGAAAGTTCCGAGGGCTTCTTGTCGCCGGCATCGGGCGGCAGGCCGACCATGGCGACCTTGAGCGCCGCGATGTCGCGCATCGTCTGCTCCTCGAGGCCGATATGCTCGCGGATCGGCACGATGATGTTCTCGGTGACGCTGAGCGAGGAAAACAGGGCGCCATCCTGGAACTGCACGCCGGTACGCGCCTGCATTTTGCGCTCGGCCTGGCCGTGCAGGGTGTCGGTAGCGACTCCCAGCATCTCGATGGTCCCCTTGGTGTGCCCGTTGAGGCCAATGATGGTACGCAACAAGACGGACTTGCCGGTGCCCGACCCGCCGACCAGGCCGATAATCTCGCCGCGGAATACGTCGAAATCGAGATTGTCGTGGATGACGTTGTCGCCGAACTGCGTGCGCACGCCGCGCAACTTCAGCACGACGTCGCGGCCGTCGCTGTGATCGACGAGCTGTCCACCCTCGTGCAGCTTGGGCGGCGCAGGCTTCTCGGCATGTTCCTTCGCCGGGGCGGCAGCATCGGCCATCACACGTTCGCCAGCAGGAAGATGATCGAGAATATCGCGTCGAGCACGATCACGCAGAAGATCGATTCGACCACCGACTTTGTGGTGAGCTGACCGACGCTCTCGGCGCTGCCCCTGACCTGCAGGCCCTCGAAGCAGCCGATGATGGCGATCACCGCGCCGAACACCGGCGCCTTGATCATGCCGACGTAGAAGTGCCACGGCCCCACCGTGTCGCGCAGCCGCTCGAAGAATTGAACGAACGTGAAGTCGAGATAGATCGTGCAGGCGACGGCGCCGCCCAGGAGCCCGGTCATGTCGCCCCAGAAGGCAAGCAGCGGCATGGAGATCACCAGCGCGGAGATGCGCGGCATGACCAGCCATTCGATCGGGTTCAGCCCGATCGTGCGCATGGCATCGACCTCCTGGTTGACCTGCATGGTGCCGATCTGGGCGGTGAAGGCGCTGCCCGAGCGGCCGGCGACGATGATGGCGGTCAGCAGCACGCCGAGCTCGCGGAACATGCCGATGCCGACGGCCTCGACGGTGAAGGTCTCGGCGCCGAACTGCTTCAGCTGCTGGACGCCCTGGTAGGCGATCACCACGCCGATCAGGAAGGTAAGCACGCCCACGATGACCAGGGCGCGGATCCAGACCTCGTACATCTGGCGCACGACCGCGTTCAGACGGAAGCGCTTGGGGTGCAGGCAGGCCTCGACGAAGGTCACGAGGATCTCGCCGAAGAACGAAGCCAGGTTCACGCCCTGCTCGTAGAGATGGACGGTGTTGCGCCCGATCTCCTCCAGCCAGTGGGCGAGCCAGCTCGGATGGCGCTCGGGCGGCGCCTCGCACATGTTGTCCTGGACGACCTTGAACAGGTCGGCATGGGCCTTTTCAGCGGTCTCGATCTGGACTTCGGGCCCACCGGCCAGCAGCAGGATCTCGAGCGCGCCGGCGGTATCAAGCCGCTCGACCTTCTTGGCGTCGACGATGCGGTCGGCCTTGCCGGTGCCCGCCGCAGCCAGGGCCTTTTCGGCCATGCGCCGGATGCCGCGCAGGCTGAACACCGTCCATGTGCCGGCGACCTCGATGACGGGTTTTCCTGCGCGCTGGGTGTATCGGATGGTGGGTTGGGCGTCGGCCATCGGCGATGATTAGTCGTCGTGCGGCTTGGCGCTGTCAATCTCGCCGATTGGTGCAATTGCCTCCGGACTCCGGCGCTGTCACGATCCGCCACCGGAGGGACCGATGGGCAAGTGGCCGAGCCTCGACAAGATCGAGATGGACAACGATCCGATCGACAAGGACGACTACGAAGACAAGCTGGAAAAGCTCCAGCACCGGCTGCTCGACCTGCAGGTCCATAATCTGCGCACCGGCGGCCGGGTCCTGATCGGCATCGACGGCTGGGATGCCGCCGGCAAGGGCGGCCTGATCGAGCGTATCGTCAGCACGCTGGAGCCGAAATCGGTCCATGTCTGGCGCATCGGGGCGCCGACACCCGAGGAGCAGGGCCGCCATTACCTCTGGCGCTTCTGGAACCGCCTGCCGGCGCCGGGCAACTGGGCGATCTTCGACCGCACCTGGTACGGCCGCGTGCTGGTCGAGCGCGTCGAAGGCTTTTGCGACAAGGAAGCCTGGAAGCGGGCCTATCGTGAGATCAACGAGTTCGAGCGCGAACTCACCGACGACGGCGTGCGCATTGTCAAGATCCTGGCCCATGTCAGCGCCGAGGAGCAGAAGCAGCGCATGATCGAGCGGCTCGACGACCCGCACAAGCACTACAAGATCGGGCTGGAGGATTTCCGAAACATCGAAAAGCGCAAGGACTACATCGAAGCGTACGACGACATGCTGGAGCGCACCGATACCGACTGGGCGCCGTGGCACGTGATCGCATCCAACAACAAGATGCGCGCCCGCCTGAGGGGCCTGAAGATCGTCGAGGATATTGTCGGCCAGGGCATCGACGACCTCGAGCAGCCACTCGATCCCAAGATCGCCGAAGCAGCCAACAAGCTTTGGGGCTGGAAGCCCGGCGAGAAGAAGAAGAACAACAAGCATCACTAATGGGGTTCGCGCTCCGGCATGATCCTTCGGAATCCGCCGAACGATCGGCCGTGGCCGATCATTCCCCTGCTCCTTAGTTTCCCGGCATGACCCAGACCAAGCGAAGCGTCTTTCCCGGCTGGTGGGTGGTCACCGGCGCCTTCCTGTGCATGCTGACGGGCTATGCCGTCGCCTACTCCTTCGCCGCCTTCTTCGGGGCGCTGGAGAGCGAGTTCGGCGCGCGCCGCGGCGAGACCGCCTTGGTCTTCTCGATCTCGGCCTTCCTCTATTTCTCGCTGGGCTTCCCGGCCGGCCTCATCGCCGACCGGACCGGCCCCCGGCCCGTCGTGATCGGCGGCCTGCTACTGATCGCCGTCGGCCTTGTCGCCGCCGCGCAGGCGACCACTCTCTGGCAGATCTACGCCGGCTACGGACTCGGCGTCGGCGTGGGCATCGGCCTCAGCTACGTGCCGAGCGTCGCCGCCGTGCAGCGCTGGTTCGTGCGCAGCCGCGGCACGGCAAGCGGCATCGCCGTCGCGGGCATCGGCGTCGGCACGCTGATCGGCGCACCCTTGGCGCACCAGTTGATCCCCCATCTCGGCTGGCGCCAGACCTACCTCGTGCTCGCCGCCCTCACCGTCCTGGGCGCCGCCGTCTCCGGTGCGCTGGTGCGGCCCGCGCCCGAGCGCTACGGCCTCACACCCGACGGCGACCCGCCGCATCCCTCGGGCGCAAGCGCCATGCCTGCCGGCCTGACGCTCGGCGAGGCCCTGCGCTCACGGCCGTTCTGGTCGATCTACGTCGGAGCGCTCCTGATGTCGTTCGGCCTGTTCGCCCCGTTCGTCCATCTCGCGCCCTACGCCAAGGATGTCGGGCTCGGCGAGGCCTTCGGCGTGCTGCTGATCGTGCTTCTCGGCGTCGGCAGCACGGTCGGCCGCTTCCTGTTCGCCAGCGTCACCGGCTGGATCGGGCGCAAACACTCGTTCGGCCTGATGTATGTCGGCGCCGCCGTCATGCTGGCGATGTGGTCGGTGTCGACCAGTGCCGTGGCGCTGATCGTCTTCGCGCTGGCCTTCGGCGCCTTCTATGGCGGCTTCGTCGCCATCGCGCCCTCGCTTGCCGCCGACTATTTCGGCGGCAAGGCGCTGGGCTCGATCATCGGCGCGCTCTACAGCGGCGTCGCCTTCGGCGCCCTGCTCGGCTCACCGGTGGCAGGCTATGCCTACGACTTCTTCGGCTCCTACACCGGCGCCATCCTGGGCGGTGCTGCGCTCTGCCTGGTGTCGTTCGTGATCACCCTGCTGACGCCAGATCCAGCGCGCTGGCTGGCGGCGCGCAAATCCTCGCGCTGAACCCCCTCAGCCGCCGGCGCCAGGCGCCAGTCGCCTGAGCGCTGCCATGAGTCCTTGTGGCGGTGGCGGCTTGCTTGCTTCTGTCGGCAGGCCGCCGACGGCTTGCATCGCCTGAAGCGCGGTCGAGACGACGAAGCCATGGGCGCGGACGCCGAGGGAACATCTCGTTTCGGTGATCACCGGAACGCCGTCGAGCCGGCTGATCCGAACTGAGGGATCGTAGTATTTGACGAAGGCGTCGTCTCTCGCCCAAAGCCGGATTTCGAGGCTGTACCGGTCCCTCATCGTGCCGTACCCGGTCGTGAAGTGGGGCGAGAGCTTCGAGTGGATGGTCAGGTCGCCGGCTCGGTAGCGCGGTATCCACATGTTGCCGAGCTCGCTCATGAAATAGGACGACCCGATGTCGTTGTTGGGCTCGGTGGTCAGGACTTCTTCCGGCGCCGGCACGATGAAACCCAGCCCCGAGTCACGCTTGGGCACCACGTCCTGCAGGGGAATCCAGATCGAAAGCGGCACTTCGGGATTGACGGCCGTTGCGTCCTGGTGCGCGCCGACGAGCAGAGGCTGGTCGATGTTGTGCCGGCCGAGGCACAGGCCGAACATCACCACGATCTCCTTGGATTGGCAGATCTCCTCGATCATCGGCCAGGCCCACGAGGTGATGAGGGCCGACAAGACCGTCGCCATCGGGAAATGCCCGCCGTGGCGAATGGTCCATGGAACATGCCAGCTGCCGTGGATGGTCTCGCCATTGGCCCATTGCGGCCCTGGGCCGTCATCGAGCGGCAGTACACCGCCATTGGCATGCGGTTGCACGCCGCCGTTCTTCTTGATCGCGGTTTCTATGAACTGATCGAACGTCCGCCTGCACCCGGCCAGCATCTCGGGCGACAGCACCTCACGCAGCAACACGACGCCAGAGTGCCTCCACTGCTGTGCAACCACTCCGGCAACGCTTTCGCGCGTGAACGAAAGGTCCGACCGGCGCCGCAGCATCTCGGGGTGCTGGGCAACCACCTCGTGGAAATATGGCATCTAACTCCGCTCGTTTTTGTGCTGCTCTAATGAGACCTGCTCGATTGTACGTCACTTGGCACCGCCCGTCGCGGGCTGCGCCGATTAAGCCGGCGGCGCGCAAATTGTTGCCCGGACGCCTGGCCCGAGATGCGCTGCAATCCACGGTAGGGCCTCGCCCATCGCTTCCTCGAAGCGCCATGGCGGATTGATCACCGCCAGCGCGCACGCGGCCAAGCGGCCCGGCTCGATCCCCTGCAGGTGCAGTTCCAGGATCAGCGGCTTCAGCGAGGCGAGATCGGCAGCGAACGTCGCCGCCGCGTCGTCCTTGACCGGATACCAGACGGCATAGCAGCCGGTCGCGAAGCGCTTCACGCCCTGGCCGAGGGCGCGCAACAGCCGCTCGTACTCGTCGGTCGCCTCGAACGGTGGATCGATCAGCACCAGGCCGCGACGTTCGACCGGCGGCAACAGCGCCTTCAACGCCTTGTAACCGTCGGCCTGGCGCACCTCGACGGCCCGGTCGCCGGCGAACTCGCGCTTCAGCGCCAGCGCCTCCTCGGGGTGCAGTTCGCACGCGACGAAGCGATCTCCGGCCCGGAGCGCCGCGCGCACCAGGCGCGGTGAGCCGGGATAGCGCCTGGGCTTGCCGCCGGCCGGCCCGAACTTGCGGTCGTAGGCCGCAACGGCCGCGAGATAGCGCACGACAGCCGCCGGCATGCCGGCGCGTGGCGCTGCGGCAAGGCGCACGATTCCCGCCTCCGCCTCGCCGGTGCGTCGGGCAAGGCTGCTGCCGAGGTCATAGCCGCCCGCGCCGGCGTGGGTGTCGAGCACGAACAGCTTCTTGTCCTTGGTCGTCAGCAGCCTCAGCAACTCGCACAGGGCAAGGTGCTTCAGGACGTCGGCGAAGTTCCCGGCGTGGTAGCCGTGGCGGTAGTTCATGGCTCGCCTATAGCATCGAGGGCATGGTCTGTGCTTCAACCGTGGCCAGAGGGGAGACATATGGCCACGCACGAACTCAATTCCTCGCCCGAGACCTGCCATTGGGGCTATTTCGACAGCAAGCTGAAGCCCGCTCTGCGCATCAAATCGGGCGACATCGCCACCATCCACTGCGTTTCGGGCTCGGCCGAGATCCTGCCGGGCGAGCCGTTCAACGTGCTGCCCGAGCATCATGAGGTTTTAGGGACCCTGAAACCGCATCTCGGCCGCCATATCCTGACCGGACCGGTCTATGTCGAAGGCGCCGAGCGCGGCGATGCCCTTGCCGTCGAGGTCATCGACATCAAGTTCCGCACCAACTGGGGCTGGAACGTCCAGCGGCCGCTCGCCGGCACCCTGCCCGAGGACTTTCCGTTCTATCGCCTGACCCACATCCCGATCGATTCCAACCGCGGCGTCTGCACCATGCCGTGGGGCCTGGAGATCGAACTGAAACCGTTCTTCGGCATCATGGGCGTGGCGCCGCCGCCGGAATGGGGCGCCTGCAGTTCGATCGAGCCGCGCGCCTTCGGCGGCAACATCGACAACAAGCACTTCCAGGTCGGCACCACGGTCTACCTGCCGGTGTTTGCCGAGGGCGGCCTGTTCTCGACCGGCGACGGTCACGGCGTGCAGGGCGATGGCGAGGTCAATCTGACGGCGCTCGAGACGTCGCTCTCGGGCACCTTCCGCTTCACCGTGCGCAAGGACATGAAGCTCAACAATCCGCGCGCCGAGACCGCGACGCACTGGATCACCCACGGCTTCGACCAGGATCTCGACGACGCCGCCAAGGAAGCGCTGCGCGACATGATCCGGCTGATCTCGGCCAAGACCGGCTTGAGCGCCGCCGATGCCTACATGCTGTGCAGCCTGCAGGGCGACCTTCACGTCACCCAGACGGTCGACGGCAACAAGGGCATCCACTGCATGATCGCCAAGAAGGTGATCGGCGGGTGAACGGCACTGTCCACGACCTCGTGGGCGCCTGGCGCCTCGAACGCTGGTCGATGGAGTACGAAGATGGCCGGCCTGCTGAGTTCCCCCTGGGACCTGACGCACGCGGCATGCTGCTCTACACGCCGGGCGGTCGGGTGAGTGCCACGCTGATGAGCGTGGGTCAGCCGAGTGGGAGCCTGGCCTATGCCGGCCGCTACGACGTGCGCGGCGGCGCGGTCTATCATTCCATCGAGATCGCGACCGACCCGACGCTGGTCGGCCTGACGACGACTCGACACATCGCGCGGGAGGGCGACGTGCTGACACTTTCGGGGCCGGACTTCCACGCCGGAACGGCGCGCAGCCAGAAGATCGTCTGGCGGCGCCTGTCATGAGCACACCAACCCTGCTCGGCGAAGCGGCGGGCCGTCACGACGAGGCGGCCTGGTCGCGCCATGCCATCGAGCTGATCCAGAACGACCAGCGCCGCTCGGCCGACACCCACCTGCTGAAACTCTACCTGCCCGCCTTCGAGGGTATCGACATCTATCTCAAGGACGAGTCGACCCATCCGACCGGCAGCCTGAAGCACCGGCTGGCGCGCTCCCTCTTCCTCTACGGCATCTGCAACGGCCGCATCCGGCACGACACACCGATCGTCGAGGCCTCGTCGGGCTCGACGGCGATCTCGGAGGCCTATTTCGCGCGCATGCTGGGACTCCCCTTTCATGCCGTCATGTCGGCCAGCACCTCGCAGGGTCCAGGAGATCGAGCGCCAGGGCGGCGAGTGCCACCTGGTCGCCGACGGCAAGGGCATCTATGCCGCCGCCGAGGAACTCGCAGGCAGGCTGGGCGGCGTCTACATGGACCAGTTCACCTACGCCGAGCGCGCCACCGACTGGCGCGGCAACAACAACATCGCCGAATCGGTCTTCGAGCAGGTGAGCCGCGAGGAGCATCCGGTGCCGGCCTGGATCGTCATGAGCGCCGGCACCGGCGGCACCACGGCCACGCTCGGCCGCTATATCCGCTACAAGCGGCTGGCCACGCGCCTCTGCGTCGCCGATGCCGAGTACTCCGCCTTCTTCGAGGCCTTCGACACCGGCAACATGGCGGCGACTTGCGATCGCGGCTCACGCATCGAGGGCATCGGCCGGCCGCGCGTCGAGCCGTCGTTCATTCCCAAGGTGATCGACCACATGATGCGCGTGCCCGACGAGGCCGCTCTGGCCGCCATGCGCGTGCTGTCGCGCCGGCTCGGCCGCCGCGTCGGTGGCTCGACCGGCACCAACTTCTTCGCGCTCTGCACGATCGCCTCGCGCATGACGGCGCTGGGCGACAAGGGCTCGCTGGTCACGCTGATCTGCGACTCAGGCGAGCGCTACGGCCACACCTACTACAGCGACGCGTGGATCACCGCCCAGGGCTTCAACCTTGCCCCGCATGAACGCCGCCTCGAGGCTTTCCTCGAAGGCAGCGGATCGCTCGACGCTGCGTGACCTGGACGATTGGAAAGTGGTGATCGGGCAGGCACGGGGTGCGCCTGCCCGATCACGCTCAGGCTGCTATCGTCAGCTGCACTATCAGCTGCACTTGGCGACCGGCTTGAATTCGACACGACGGTCGAGCGCATCGCTCAGGTCGTCCTTGCCGGTACCCACCATGTTCTGGTTGGACCCCGCGCCGACGGTGACAAGCCGGCTGCCGAGCTGGGGAGCATCGGCGTCCAGCCGCCGCTTCACGTACTCGGCGCGCTGCAGCGACAGTCGGTCGTTGACCTGCGGCGAGCCGGTGCGGCTGGTGTGCCCCGACACTTCGATGCAGTCGTTGCCTTTGGCCGTGAACTGCGCCGACTGCGTCGCGATCTGTTGCAGCCAGACCGGATACTGCCCGCTCAGCGCCTGATCCTGGTAGAACTGGGTCGAGCCCGGCTGGAACAGGAACTTCACGGCCAGGCGATTGCGCTTCAGGCCGTAGCCAACCGCTTCGCCGAAAGCGTTGGCGGCCTGGGGCCCCTGGTTCATCCGCAAATACGACAGGTAGACGCCGTTGTAAGCCTTGAGCTGGTCGCCGTACGGTGACCGCTTGGCCGTCGAATAGAGATCCAGCGCCGTCTGGTAGGAGCCGGCGTTGAACGCGTTGTCGCCCTGACTGATCAGCGAGGCCGTGGTCAGGCCATCGAGGAAGTCCTTGCTGACGGTATCGCCGACTTTGGAGGCCTGGCAGGTGCTGATGTAGGCCTGCGTCGCCGGATCGGCCGTCCATACCGGGCTCTGACGGAACACCGTCGTCGGCGTGCCATCGACGCCGGCAACCGCGGCGCGCGCGACGCTCTTGGCAACGATCTTGCCGGTCTTGAGGTCGGCAAGCACAAGGCAGAAGCGATAGGCTTCGCGCGGCCCGGTCGTCTGGTTCTGCCCGTTGACCGGCGTGAAAGTGCCGACCAGCACCATCGGCGAGGCCTTCAGCGCGTCGGGCGAGAAGCGCTCGACGGAGAAGCGCGGATACTGCCGCTGCACGAGGTCGATGACCCGGCTCTGGATGTTCTCCGTCGCAGCCGACGTGTATCCCGTGACGCCGTCGACGAGAGGATCGATGACGACGCGATATGAGCCCTGCGGGGCGTTCGTGAACACGGTGTTGGTCGCGTTGGCGACGGCCTGGTCGAACGGCAGGATCGGCGGAAGCGGCGCCGGCGCGGCCGCCTGCTGCGGCGCCGTCGTGGTGGGCTGCTGCTCGACGCAGGCGACGAGGCCCGCACCCAGAAGCGAGAGGCCAACGAGCGCACCGGATCGCCGTACCTTTCGGGCGAATCTTGCGACGTGGTTGTTTGGGTCAGCGACAGTGATCCCGAAGGTAGGCTCGGTCTGCATCAGGGAGGGCTCCGGTTAGTTGGGCTGCTTGCAAGATGGACTTGCAGCGAGGGTCGCTGGCCGACGATGAAGACGGCGTTTGCGATGTCCTCGCTCCGCTGCTTGTAACAGGAGTTTGTGGCGTTTGTGCGGGAGGAGTGCGCGGCGCTGCGAGAGAGGCTTCGTTGAGCAGGGAATTTTTCTGCGTCGCTGAAAGATAGCCCGTCACCGGTTGGTTGCGGTCCTTCTGCCACAACCCGATCATGTCGCGCGTGCGCGGTCCGAACGTGCCGTCGATTCCATGAGTGTCGAAGCCCAGCGTCGTCAATGCCGATTGAACGCGCTGTCGATCAGCAACCGAAAGGTTCAGCGCCGCTTCAGAAACTTCCGCCGCTTTTTGCGCCGCAACTGCATCGGCCTTCTGCTTTGCGTCTGTGTCCGCCTTTTGCTTGGCCTCAGCTTCGGCCTGTTGCCTGGCTGCCGCTTCGGCTTGCTGCTTCGCCGCCGCTTCGGCGTCCGCCTTCTGTTTGGCTTCGGCTTGCGCCTGCTGCCTGGCCTCGGTGTCGGCCCTCGCCTTGGCGTCGGCTTCCGCCTTCTGCCTCGCCTCCGCGTCAGCCTTCGCCCTGGCATCGGCTTCGGCCTTTGCCTTGGCGTCAGCCTCTGCCTTCTGCCTCGCCTCCGCGTCAGCCTTCCGTCGGGCTTCGGCTTCTGCCTTCGCCTTGGCATCGGCTTCCGCTTGCAGCCTGGCGGCTTCGGCCGCCGCCAGTTGCTTGGTCGCAGCCTCTGCCTTCTGTCTGGCCTCGGCTTCAGCCTTCCGCCGGGCTTCGGCTTCCGCCTTCGCCTTGGCATCGGCTTCCGCTTGCAGCCTGGCGGCTTCGGCCGCAGCCAGTTGCTTGGCCGCAGCCTCTGCCTTCTGTCTGGCCTCGGCTTCCGCCTTCGCCCTGGCCTCGGCCTGCTGCCGCGCGGCCGCTTCGGCATCGGCCTTCCGTTTGGCCTCGGCCTCCGCCTTCTGTCTGGCTTCGGCCTCGGCCTGCTGGCGGGCTGCCGCTTCGGCGGCGGCTTTCTGCCGCGCTTCCACGTCAGCCTTCTGCTTGGCTTTGGCTTCGGCCTCGGCGGCAGCCGACACGTCTGGCCGACGCGCGCCGTCGCTTCCGACCTGCGGCGAAAGCCAGAAGTATCCCGCCGCGAGAAACACGATGAGCGCCGCTCCGCCACCCACCAGAGCGGCCTGCTTGAGTCTCGACGGTGCACGAGGGAGTACGCGAGGGACCGCGGGCGGCAGCGCAGCGCTCGCTGCTTTGGGTCCGGGCGATGGCGGTGCGGTTACGTCTGGCGGCCGGCGCGGCCGACGGTCGACGATCGTTGCATCGCTTGCCCGTTCGTCGGCGAACAGCGCGCGCCACGCCGCGATCGACTGCGGGCGATCCGCGGCGCGCACCGCCAGTCCGGCGTCGATGGCGCGCAGCAGTCCTGGACGAAAGCCCGCGGGCCGCTGCGTGCTCAAGGGCACGTAGTTCTCCTTGAGCACCCGCTCCATGGCGGTCGGCGGCGGTTGGCCCGTGGTCGCGAAATAGAGCGTCACGGCGAGGCCATAGATGTCCGTCCACGGCCCCTGCTCGTCGGAGGTGAGCTGCTCGACGGCGGCGTAGCGCGGGGTGAACACCGCCGTCATGGCCGAGGTGCGATCGGCCATCGAGGCGCGCGAGGAGCCGAAATCGATCAGCGTCGGATCGTCATGCGAGTCGACGATGATGTTGGCCGGCTTGATGTCGCGATGGAGAAAACGCGAGACGTGAACCTGCTCCAGCCCGTCGAGCAGCTTCTGCGCCAGGCGCTCGACGATCGGTGCAGCGAGCGCACCTTGACGCTTCACCCGCTGCTCCAGCGTCTCGCCACGGACCAGCGCCATGACCATGTAGGCGGTGCCGTTGGCCTCCAGGAAGTCGTAGACGCGAACGACGGACGGCGTGCCCTCGAGCGTCACCAGCGTGCGGGCTTCCTCGAGAAAGCGATCGCGGCCCCATTTGAAGTTTTCGCTGTGTTCATTCGAGCGCGGCACGACGGTCGCGCCGTGGCTGCGCACGGCGAGCGATGTCGGCAGGTATTCCTTGATGGCGGCTTCGCGCCCGAGCAGCGTGTCGCGGGCAAGATAGGTGATGCCGAAGCCACCGTGACCCAGGACGGAGAGCAGCTCGTAGTTGCGCAGCCGGGTCCCGGGAGGCAGCGTGCCATGGAGCTCGCCGTGCGGGACGTCCGAGTCGGGTTCAGCTCCCATTCGCTACCCTGGCTGACAGGCTAACAGCGCATTTTACGGCCGACCGTTCTGCCATTTCCAGCAGCAAGCGCCGCGACTGGGGCGGAATCCGGGCGAGCGTCAGGGCGCGGGCTCGACCGCGAGCTCGGTGCCGTTTACCGCTGTCACGCGCACCCGCGCGCCGGCCACCATGTCGGGACCAGTGACGGTCCAGCTTCCGTCGCCCACCTTCACGCGTCCGCGGCCCTGCAGGATCGGCGCATCGAGCACGATGGTCTTGCCGACCATGCTGTCGCCGCGGGCGTTGATCGTGGCGTCGGCGGGACGGCCCTGCTGAAGGCGCTTCAGCGTCGGGCGAAGCACGACGGCTGAGGCGACAGAGACGATCGCGAACACGAAGAGCTGCAATTCGAGTGACAGGTCGGACACGACCAGCAGGAACGCGCCGGACGCCGCCGCGCCGACCGCCAGGAACAGGAAGACCACGCCCGGCAGCATCATCTCGAAGACGAGCAGCACCGCGGCGAACGCCCACCAGTACCAGAAGATGATCTTCAAACTCATGACGTTCCCCGTTGGCTCAGCCGCTCGAGGGGACCGAGCCGCGCGGCCGTGCCGCCGCCTCGACGCCGCGCGCTTGGGCTTCCTTGGCAAGCTCGCCGATGCCGGCGATCGAAGCCATGACGCCCGCCGCCTCGACAGGCAGGAAGAACACCTTGGAATTGCTGCTCGAGCCCATGCGCGACAGCGCCTCGACGTACTTGGTGCCGAGGAAGTAGTTGGTCGCCTGCACGCCATTGCCGGCGATCGCCTCGGCGACGACCGCGGTCGCCTTGGCCTCGGCCTGGGCCAGCCGTTCGCGCGCCTCGGCGTCGCGGAAGGCGGCTTCGCGGCGGCCCTCGGCGGTCAGGATGGCCGACTGCTTCTCGCCCTCGGCGCGCTGGATGCTCGATTCGCGCACGCCCTCGGCCTCCAGGATGGTGGCGCGCTTCTCGCGCTCGGCCTTCATCTGCCGGCCCATCGCCACCACGATATCCTCGGGCGGCGCGATGTCCTTGACCTCGATGCGCAGCACCTTGACGCCCCACGGACCGGTCGCCTGGTCGATCACCGCGAGCAGCGTGTTGTTGATCTCGTTGCGCTTGGACAACGCCTCGTCGAGCGCCATGTTGCCCATGACGCTGCGGATGTTGGTCAGGGCCAGGTTGGTGATGGCGAGATGGAGGTTCTGGACCTCGTAGGCGGCTCGCGCTGCGTCGATCACCTGATAGAAGGCGACGGCGTCGACCTGCACCGTGGCGTTGTCCTTGGTGATGACCTTCTGCGGGGGAATGTCGAGGACATTCTCCTGCATGTTCATCTTGCGGCCAATCGTGTCGATGAACGGCATGATGAGGTGCAATCCCGGCGGCAGGGTGCGCGTGTAGCGGCCGAACCTCTCGACCGTCCAGTTGGTTCCTTGCGATACCGTCTTCACGCCCGCGAACACCAGCACCAGCGCCACGACAACCAGCGCCAGCACAAAGATCAGAGCACCCGACATTATCGTGCCTCCCCAGGCTTCGACTGACGGGCGAGCCTAGCCCATGGCGGAGCGGCGAGCCATCTCGCCGAAGTTGTGTATCTTTTCGTGTTCGGACCGCGGGCGTCCGAACAAGACGCCTTAGTCGGCGGCGATCGCGAGTTCGGGTTCGGCGATACGCTGGTCGGTCGCGAGCCAGCAGTCGAGAAAGCCGTCGATCCAGCGGTCGAGTGGCGGATCGTAGAGTGCATGCATGCTGAGATGCACGCCGCGCTGCTGGATGCCGGGTTGCTTCAGGCGCTCCGAATTCAGCGTCCAGACCTCCTTCATCTCCAGCGTCACCTCGGGGTGGAACTGGAAGCCGAAGGCGTTGGGGCCGCAGCGGAAGCCCTGCACCGGATAGGTGGCGTTGGTGGCCAGAAGTTCGCAGCAATCAGGGATGACCATGCCCTCGCGATGCCACTGGTAGACCTTCATCGGCCCCTTGAACCAGGCACGGCCGGCTTCGGTCGGCTCGATGTCGACATAGCCCACCTCGATCTCGCCCGCAGGATGCGGGCTCACTCGGCCGCCCAGCGCGCGCGTCAGGAGCTGGGCGCCGAGGCAGAGGCCGAGATAGGGCACGCCCGCTTCGATCACCTTGGGAATCCAGTTCAGCTCGCACTTGATGCCGGCGAGCGTGCCGCAGTCGTTGGCCGACATCGGCCCGCCGAAGATCACCACGCCGGCATAGTCCGACATGTCTTCGGGCAGGTCACACCCGAGGTTGGGGCAAAGGCGATGGAGCTCGTAACCGCGCTTCTCGAGGAGGGCGCCGACCCGGCCGGGCCGCGACTGCTCCTGGTGCACGACGATCGCTATTTTCTTCACTACCACTTTTTTGGGCTTTTCAGCCGGTACCGTCATGGATTTGCAAGATACGCTGAGCTTATGGCAACGACAAGGCGAACCGACGGCGGAGGGACGAAATGGCGCGCCAGCTGGATTTCTACTTCGATTGCTCGAGCCCGTGGACGTATCTCGCCTTCCACGCCGTGCAGCCGCTGGCTGCCGAGCTCGGCGCGGAAATTGCCTGGAAGCCCATCCTGGTTGGCGGGGTGTTCAACACGGTCAACCAGACCGTCTACGATAACCGCGCCAAGCCCAATCCGCTGAAGCAGTCGTACATGCTGAAGGACCTCGCCGACTGGGCGCGGCTCTATGGCCTTCGGATCGTCTTCCCGCCCAAGGTCTTCCCGGTGAACAGCGTCAAATGCATGCGCGGCGCCTTCCACGCCCTCGACGAGGGCAAGCTCGTCCCCTACTCGACCGCGGCCTTCGAAGCCTATTGGGGTGACGATCGCGACATCGCCCGCGAGGACGTGCTGGCCGACATCGCCGCCAAGGCCGGCCTCGACCGCCAGCGCTTCTTCGCCGCCATCGAAACCGACGCCTGCAAGCAGAAGCTGCGCGCCAACACCGACGAACTCATGGCCCGCGGCGGCTTCGGGAGCCCCACGATGTTCGTCGGCGGCTCGATGTTCTTCGGCAACGATCGCCTGCCTCTGGTGAAGGCGGCGTTGGCGGCGACATGAGATGAGAGCAGATCGGATCACCTCCCCCGTCTTACGGCGGAGGCAGGGAGGGGGAACGCCCGAGAGGAGATGAGTGAAACGAGAAGATCATGATCTGAAAATGGCTGGCATCTTTTCTGATGCTTTCCCCCTCCCGGCCTCCCCGTAAGACGGGGGAGGTGAACGAGGGCGCGGCCGTCTTCGGCACATTCCGCATCGCGCCGCCGGACCGCTCACTTGCCCGGGCCGTGCACTGATCCCCGGATATTTTGCTGCGGCAGGATGGTCTTCACCCACTCCTACACGGTATTTGATTTGAAACAGGCCCCTAACTGTTGTACCCGCATGCGGTTTCCGGCCAATGCGTTGGGAGTGAATTAATGATCAAGAAGTTCTTGCAGGCGGCAGTTGTGGTCGCAGGCGGTCTGGCCCTGGGCGGCTGCCCACTGGGGCAGCAGGCCAGGACGACGGCGCCGGTCTCCAAGCCGCCGGCAGCGGACTACCAGGTCGCGTCGACGGCCGCCGCGCCGCCCGCCTCCAGCATCCGCGCCATCTGCTACAACGACGCCGACCTCGCGGCCTATCGCGCCCGCATGCTGCAGATGGAGCTGAACGTCGCCACCCTGCAATGCCAGGGCCCCGGCGGCAGCCGCGCTTACGAAGGCGCATACACCCAGTTCCTGAGCAAGTTCCAGGCGGACCTCGCCGCCAATGGCCGCACCATGCAGCAGATGGCCGGCCGCAAGCGCTTCAACCTCGACGCCGTGGTCACCGAGTTCGCCAACCGCACCGCCCAGCGCGCCCCGGTCGACAAGGAATTCTGCGGTCGCGCCAAGCGCGCCTTCGACTGGGCGCTGTCATCGCAGGTGACCTCGCTGGCGCAAGTCCCGCCGCCCTACGATATCGGTCCCGAGATGAACGTCCATCCCTGCCCCAAGCAGTAGGAACACGACACAGCCAAGCAAGGGCGGTCCAATGGGCCGCCCTTTTTCATCGGATGGGCTGTTCATGTTCTTCTCGCCCTAGCGCGGGAGAGGAACATGAGATGCGTCCACTCCGGGTGGGCAGGACTGTATTGGACTACGCATTGCCGTGGCGCAGCAGCCGGCCGGAATGCGTGTTGGTCGGTCGGTCATTGCGGATCGTGACCTCGCCGTTCACCAGCACGTACTTGTAGCCTTGCGCGCGCTGCACGCGCCGCCATTCGCCGCCTGGCAGGTCGTGCACGATCTCGTCGGGCATAACCCTGAGGCCCTCGAAGTCGTAGATCACGATGTCGGCCGGGGCGCCCTTCTTCAGGACGCCGCGCCCGCGGAAGCCCGCGACCTCGGCGGGCAGGGCCGATAGCCGCCAATGCACGTCTTCCAGGCTCAGCATCTTGTGCTCGCGCACCACCTTGCACAGCGTCTCGGTGGGATAGCGGCCGGCGGTCAGGAACTTGGTGTGGGCGCCGCCGTCTGAAACGCCGAACAGCACGTAGGGATCGTCGACAAGCTCCTTCAGGTACTCGATCTTGCCGTTGGGCGGGGCGGCGAAGAACTCGGTCTTGAGATCCTCCTCGACCGCCATGTCGAGCATGACGTCGACCGGGTGCTTGCCCATCTTCTCGCCGGCATGGGCCAGCGTGTAGTCGAGCCACTTCTTGTTCTTGTCGAGCTTGGGCCCGACGATGGCGATCTGCGGCAGCGGCCCGGTTGCGGTGATCGGCAGCTTGTCGCGCAGCGCCGCGCGGCGCGCCGGGTCGGCGAGCTTGGCCAGCCGCTCCTCGCGCGTGCCGGTCGTGGCGTCGCACCAGACCTGCGAATCGTCGAACAGGTTCCAGTCCTCGAAGGTGAAGGTAAAGCCCGCGTCGGTCGTGAGCCCTTGGCCAACCACGCGGATGCCGCGCTCGCGGCAGCTCCTGAGCCAGTCCAGCACGCGGCGATGGATGTGCGGGCGGTGATCGAAGGCCTGCACGACGTTCATGATGATCGGCCGGCCGCTGATGGTGGCGACCTCTTCATAGAACGCCTGGTCGCGCGCATTGTCGCCCGAGACCAGCAGCATCTGCACGAAGCCGTCGTTGCGCTCAGCCAGCACCTTGGCGAGCTCGCGGCAGGTGTCGGCGTGCATGACATCGGTCGGCATGGCCGAGCCGTCATGGTCGCGCTGCACCGCCGCGGGGCCCGTCGGCAGCATGCGCTGGGCCGACCAGCCGCAGGCGCCGGCGTCCATGGCCTCGTGCAGCAGGTGCTTGATCTCGGCGTGCTGTTCGGGAGTCGGCCGCTTGCCGGCCTTGGCCGCCTCGAAGCCCATCACCCAGATCAGCAAGGGCGAGATCGGCATGTAGGGCAGGATATTCACCGCCTTGGGCGCCGCCTCGACGCTGTCCAGGAACTCGGGGAAGGTCGTCCAGTTCCACGGCATGCCTTCCTTCATCGAGGCCATGGGGATCGCCTCGACGCGGGTCATGGTGAGCATCGCGCGGTCACGCTCGGCCGGCCGCACCGGCGCGAAACCGAAGCCGCAGTTGCCGATCACCACCGAGGTGATGCCGTGCCAGCTCGACAGCGTGCAGTAGGGATCCCAGAAGAGCTGCGCGTCGTAGTGCGTGTGCAGGTCGACGAAGCCAGGCGCCACGATCAGGCCACCGGCATCGATCGTCTCGTCGGCCTCGCCGGCGCCGATCTGGCCGATCTCGGCGATCCTGCCGTCCTTGATGCCGATGTCGCCGCGAAAGCGCGGCAGGCGGCTGCCATCGACGACCATGCCGCCGCGGATCACGCGATCGAACCGGGCCATGTTTCCTCCGTTTCGCCAAGCGTGAGCGCGGCCCTCCCCTCTGTCAACGCACCGCGCTAAGCTCGCAGGATGAAACAGGATCGCGTCCGCACCGATGTGCTGGACATCGCCTACGAGGAGCACGGACCGGCGAACGGCCCGCCCGTGATTCTCCTGCACGGCTTTCCCTATGACGTGCGCGCTTACGACGAGGTGGCGCCGCCTCTTGCGGCCGACGGCTGCCGTGTGCTGGTGCCCTACCTGCGTGGCTACGGCCTGACGCGATTCCTCACGGCATCGACCCTGCGCTCGGGCGAGCAGGCCGCCCTGGGTCATGACCTCATGCAGTTCATGGAGAAGCTCGGCATCCGGCGCGCTGCCCTCGCGGGCTACGATTGGGGCGGCCGCGCCGCCTGCATCGTCGCCGCGCTGAAGCCCGAGCGCGTGCGCTGCCTGGTCAGCTGCACCGGCTACAACATCTTCAACACGGCGGCCTTCCAGAACCCCGCGCCGGCCGCGGCGGAGCATCGCTTCTGGTACGTGTACTACTTCCATACCGAGCGTGGGCGAGCCGGCCTGACCCAGAACCGCCGCGACATCTGCCATCTCTTGTGGACGCTGTGGTCGCCGGAATGGCGCTTTGACGAGGCGACCTTCGAAAAGACCGCGGCCTCGTTCGACAATCCCGACTTCGTCGATGTCGTGATCCAGTCCTACCGTCACCGCTACGGCTATGCGGCGGGCGATCCGGCGCTGGCCGGCATCGAGGCCCAGCTCGCCAAGCAGCCCAAGATCTCCGTGCCGACGATCAACCTGCATGGCGGCCATGACGGCGTGGGACCTGCTCCCCAACAGGACAATCAGGCCAAGAACTTCACCGGCCCCTACTCGCGGCGCCTGCTGCCGCGCATCGGCCACAACGTGCCGCAGGAGGCGCCCGCCGACACCGTCACCGCCCTGCGCGACCTCATGAGGGAAACGACACGATGAACATCGTCCTGGCCGGCGCGACCGGCAACATCGGCAGCCGCATCCTCGACGAGGCGCTCCGCCGCGGCCATCGCGTGACCGGCCTCAGCCGCGATCCGGGGAAGCTTGCGGCGCGCAGCGGCCTGCAGGCGAGGAAGGCGAGCACGACCGAGGTCGTCGCTTTTGCCGATGCGCTCCGGGGCCACGATGCCGCGATCGTGTCGGTCAAGTGGAACGAGAACGACGTCCGCCGGGTGATCGACGCCTTGCGCAGGGCCGGCGTGAAGCGCTGCCTGTTCGTGGTCGGCGCCGGCAGCCTTTTGCGCAACGACGGCCGCACGCATTTCGACCACATGGCTGAGAAAGGCATCCAGCCGCCGACATCGAAGCCCGCGGCACTGGCGCTGGCCGAGGTCCAGAAGGTGACGGACCTCGACTGGACGGCGATCTCGCCACCCGCCTCGATCCAACCCGGCGAGCGCACCGGCAAGTTCCGCCTGGGACGCGATCATCTGCTCGAGGACGACAAGGGCAAGAGCGAGATCAGCCGCGAGGACTTCGCCATTGCGATTCTCGACGAGATCGAGAAGCCCAAGCACATCCGCCAACGCTTCACGGCGGCCTATTAGGACAAGCGCATGGACGCCGCCGACCTCCGGATCTTCGCCGCCGTCGCCCGCACGGGCAGCATGAGCAAGGCCGCCTCCGAGCTCGGCACCGTGCAGTCCAATGTCACCGCGCGCATCCGGGCGCTGGAGGAGCGGCTCGGCGTCGAACTGTTCGGGCGCAGCAACCGCGGCGCCACCCTGACCGCGGCGGGATTGCGCCTGCGGCCCTACGCCGATCGCGTGGCAGGTCTCCTCGAAGACGCAAGACGCGCGGTCGCCGACGAAGGCACCCCGGCCGGTGCCCTCACCATCGGCTCGCTGGAAACGACCGCGGCGCTGCGGCTCTCGTCAGTGCTCGCCGAGTTTGTCGCGGCCTACCCTGCCGTCGACCTGTCACTGCGCACCGGCACCACGCACGAATTGATCGAGCAGACCGTCGAGCATCGCCTCGATGGCGCCTTCGTCTGTGGACCCGTCAACCATCCCGATCTCCGGGTCGAGCCGTTCTTCCGCGAAGAGCTGGTCGTCCTGACAGCAACCAACGTCGCCGACTTCGAAGCCCTCGCCCGGCAGGGCGACCTGCGCATCATCGTGCTGCGTGCGAGTTGCTCTTATCGCCAGCATCTCGAAGCCCTGCTGGCGCGGCGCGGCATCGTCGGCGTGCGGCATCTCGAATTCGGTACGCTCGAAGCGATCATAAGCTGCGTCAGCGCCGGCCTCGGCGTCACCCTGCTGCCTGAAGGGTTGATCGGGCCGGTCTGGCGCCAGGGCCGCGTGCGCGTCCATCGCCTGCCAGGCAGCGAGGGCAGCGTCGAGACCATGTTCATCCGTCATCGCGACGCCTATGTGTCGAGCGCGCTGCGCGCTTTTTTGGACATCGCCCACCCCGTGATGACGAGGCAGGCGGCCGAATAGCGATCATCGCCGGCGATGGCGGCCATCTGATCAAACCGTTATCGGCGGCCGCTCCGATCCCGTAACGTGGCCGCCATGTCGACCTCCAATCCAGTGATCGCCCGCGCCGAGGCCTTCTGTGCCGCCTACGGCCTGCGCGTCCCCATCCTGCTTGCTCCCATGGCCGGCGCCTGCCCAGCGTCGCTGTCGATCGCCGTTGCCAATGCCGGCGGCCTGGGGAGCTGCGGCGCGCTCTTGATGCAGCCCGCCGCCATCAAGGTCTGGGCGGCGGAGATGCGCGCCGGCAGCAATGGCGGCTTCAACCTCAATCTCTGGATCCCCGATCCGCCGGCCACGCGCGACGCCGAGGCCGAGGACGCCGTGCGCGCCTTCCTGCATGGCTGGGGACCGGAAGTCGCGCGCGAGGCGGGCGACGTCTCGCCGCCAGACTTCGCCGCCCAGTGCGAGGCCTTGCTGGAGGTCGGCCCCACCATCATCTCCTCGATCATGGGCCTCTATCCGCCGCCCTTCGTCGAACGCATGAAGGCCAAGAGAATAAAGTGGTTCGCCAACGCGACGACCGTGGCTGAGGCCAAGGCCGCAGAGGCTGCCGGTGCAGACGTGATCGTAGCCCAGGGCATGGAGGCGGGCGGCCATCGCGGCGCCTTCGATGCAGCCAAGGCACAGACCGAGCTGGTCGGGCTGTTCGCGCTCCTGCCCGCGATCGTCGACGCGGTGAAGGTGCCGGTAGTCGCAACCGGCGGCATCGCCGATGCGCGCGGCATCGCCGCAGCGCTGACGCTGGGTGCGTCGGCGGCGCAGATCGGCACGGGCTTCCTGCGCTGTCCGGAGGCGAAGCTCGCCCCCGCATGGGCCGACGCCATCGGCCGCACCCTGCCCGAGCAGACCCTGGTGACCCGCGCCTTCTCCGGTCGCCCCGGCCGCGCCATCGCCACGGCCTACGCGCGCGCTGCCACCGCGCCCGATGCCCCGGACCCGGCGCCCTACCCGGTGCAGCGCGGCCTCACCCAGGCGATGCGCGATGCTGCGACCAAGAACAACGACATCGACCGCATCCAGGCCTGGTCGGGCCAGTCGGCAAGGCTGGCGATGGCCGAGCCCGCCGGCAACGTCGTGCGTGAGCTGTGGAGCGGTGCGCAGACCTTGCTGCGTTAGGTCTTCCGGACGAGAACAGCTTGAGCCTGCCGGAGACTCTCGCTCGCTCATGACATGTCGCGAGTTTGACTCTCGCCGGCTCCGCAAATGCGCGTGCGCCGACGTTCGCTCAGCGCCTTAGGGAACTCGTCCGGGTCGCCACGCTCACCACTAAAAAAACACTCGCCGCCTCCTCGGTTCAGAGGACGCGGATTTCGAGCATGACCGGTATCGTTCGTTTTCCATCCAAGGCGGCGGACAGCGCCGCAAACGAATTCGCGCAAGCGACGCAGTGGAGTTTGGCAACCATGCTCACAAGGATCGGGCGCGCCGGAGACCAGATTGCAAATCCAACCGCAGACTTTCAGGGCAAAGTGCGGACGGAGAACAAGGGTAAACCAATAGTGGCCTCCATTGCGGTCATTTGCGCATTCGCGGCTACGGGAATGCTGGCAACCAATATCTTTCTGCCTTCGCTGACGGCCATGGCCGCCGATTTGCACGTATCAAGTGCTGCCATCACGTCGACGATCTCGGTCTTTCTCGCGATCTTTGCCTTCGGACAATTGATCGTCGGTCCGTTGTCGGACCGATTCGGCCGGCAAATACCGGTTCTGGTCGGGCTTTGCCTCTTCGTGTTCGGCACGATCTGGTGCGCGTTCGCCGGCGACCTTGCAAGCCTGCTGGTTGGCCGAGCGATACAGGCAGCCGGCGCCTGCGCGGCGACCGTCCTTGCGCGGGCGATTGCACGAGATCTGTTCGATGGCCAGGCGCTGGCAAAAGTCATGGCGTCGATAACGATCGCAACCGCAGCCGCGCCCGGCCTTTCACCTTTGGTCGGCAGCGCGCTCGATCATTTCCTGGGCTGGCGATCGGAATTTGTCTTCGTGGCAATTTTCGCAAGCTGCGCCCTGCTGGCGTATGCAATGTTCATCGGCGAAACCAATGGGTCCGCCAACGGTTCCGTGAATCCTCTTGCGGTTGGCGAATCCTATCTTGGCCTGCTCCGGGACGCCCAGTTCGTCGTGCCGGCCAGGACGTCAAGCCTCCTGATGGCCGGCCTGTTCGCCATTTTCTCGGCGGCGCCGCGCGTGTTCCTGGAACATTTTGGATTCTCGCCGGTCGCGCTCGGTTTGGTGTTCGCCGCCGTCGTCGTGCTGGTCTTCGGGGCCAGCATGCTGGCCCCGATCTTGTCGGCACGGCTCGGCTTCTATCGCGCCACGCTGGTCGGCCTGGGATTCACGGTCATGGGAGCCATCGCGCTTCTTCTCGCCGTGCTGGTCACCCGGAACGCGGTCCTGCCGTTCGTGTTCGGCGCCGCAATCTTCCTGTCCGGCCTGGGCATCGCCAGCCCGCTGGCGAGCGCCGCGGCCCTCTCGCCCTTCGGAGACAAAGCCGGAGTCGCGGCGGCCTTGTTCGGCTTCTCGCAAATGGCAGGGGCGGCCTGTGGCGCCTTGCTCGCCGCGGTCGTCTCGAGCGATCCGGCGCTTGGGCTGGCGATCGTGATGGCCTTGGCGTCGCCGCTCGCGCTGATCCTGCACGGTCGGGAGGGGCGGCTTTCCGCAGCAAGTGCGTGAGGCCGGCGAGTGATCCCATGAGCCGCAGATTTGTCCTGATTTACGGGGCCGTGGTTTTTCTGCTCGTGTACTGGTGCTTGCAGGCCCGCTCGCCACTGCTATCGGATTCGTCAGTGCTCTTATCGTGCTGGACTGAAACGATATCAGCGGAGCCTCGCCCTGGCGAGGCGTGCTGCTGTCCGTCCGTGTCTCGCTGACACCCTGCAGCGACGGTGCGGCCGGCCTGTGGCCGGGGCCATCCTCTGATTGGAGGATGCGCCGCGATGCCGGGTATAGTAAGGGTCCGCCTCCCCTGGACGCACCGCTGGCAGGCCTGATCGACTTGCCTTGAGCGGACGCAACCAGATCCATCAAGAACGGACCGATTTCGGCCAGCGGTGCACCCCGAGGGACCTTCCGAAATGAATGCAGCGTCACGTCCGAGACCGGTCGCGTTTGTTGCGCCGGCACGCCGCCCCGACGATCAGCAGCGACTGAGCGACCTGATCGGCGTCATCTACGATGCCGCCATCGACCCTTCCCTTTGGGAGTGCGCCATCGAAAGGGCGGCCTATTTCGTCGGCGGTACCGGGGCTGCGCTCATCAACAAGGATGTCGGTGCCCACAACGCCGTCGCCCAGCATGAGTTCGGATTCGAGAGGCTGCCGGTCGCCCTGTTCGAACCGATCTATTTCGCCGCAGAGCCGCATTTTCTCGGAGACATCGAGCAGCCGATTGCGACCACCGACCTGATCCCTTTTGGAGAACTCCGCCAGACCGAACTGTATCGTCAATGGGCGCAGCCTCAGGGCCTGATCGATTTCATCAGCGCGGTTCTCGACCGGACGACGTTTAGCTCGGCGATATTCGGCGTGTTCCGCCACGAGCGAAACGGCCTTGTCGATGAGCGGGCGCGCCGGCAGATGCGATTGATCGCTCCGCACATCCGGCGTGCCGTCCTGATCGGCAGGATGTTCGAGTTCAAGGCCGGCGAAGTCGCGACATTCATCGATGCCCTCGACGGGCTCAGCACGGGCATGTATCTCGTCGATGCGGACGGGCGCCTCATTCACGCCAATGCGGCCGGCAGCGCCATTCTCGCCGCCGGCGATATCCTGAGTTCCGCCGGCGGGCGGCTCGTTGCCTCCAATGCACAGGTCCAGCGGACGTTTCGGGATGTCTTTGCGGCCGCCGGCCAGGGCGACGCCGCCGTCGGGATCAAGGGGATCGCCGTGTCGCTGACCGGCGAGGACGGCGAGCGTTACGTCGCCCACGCCCTGCCGTTGATGTCAGGCGCGCGCCGCCGCGCCGGCATAGATCGTGCGGCCGCCGCCGCCTTGTTCGTCCGCAGGGCTGCCCTGGTCGCCTCTTCGGCCTCTCAGGTCATTGGCGAGACCTTCAAGTTGACGCCGACCGAGCTGCGCGTCCTGCTGGCCATCACAGAGGTCGGCGGCATTCCGGAGGTCGCCACGGCGCTCGGCGTTGCCGACACGACGGTGCGGACGCATGTCAACCGCCTGTTCGAAAAGACCGGCGCCACGCGGCAGGCCGACCTCGTCAAGCTGGTTGCAGGGTATACGACGCCGCTCGCGGGCTAGAGGCGATCGGTTTTCATCAGACGGACGCCTACTTGATTGCAGCCGCCCGCACGAAGGCCGGCCGCGTGCGCAGCCGCTCGCGATAGGCCGCCGTGCGCGTGCCAAGCGGCATGTCGATTCCGAACACCGCGATCAAGTGCAGCGGATAGCCGACGGAGACGTCAGCCAGCGTCAGGCGTCCCGCCACGAGAAAGTCGCGGCCCTCCAGGCGCTGCTCGAGCGACTTCAGCCGCACCAGCAGCGACTCGCGAGCGTCGGCCAGCACGACATCGATGGCCTCGCCCTTGACGGGCAGACTGGCGACGCGCCCCAGCCTCGAGAGCGGCGTCATCAGCGTGGACTCGCCGTACCACAGCCATTCCAGGAACGGCACGCGTTCGGGCTCGCCCGGCGCCACCAGAAGCGACGAGCCGTGCTTGGCGGCAAGGTACTCGCAGATCGCCAGCGACTCGGTCATCACCCGATCGCCGTCGACCATCGCCGGGATCGCGCCCGTGGGATTGACCTTGAGATAGTCAGGCTGCTTCTCACGCGGCGGAAACGGCAGCGTCTTCACGTCGGCCTTCGCCCCGAGTTCCTCCAGGGTCCAAAGAACGCGCAACGACCGCGCATGGGGTGCGTGATAGAGCGTGGCCATCAGTCCAATGTCTCCAACAGCCGTGTGCAGAGATAAGTGCGCGGGACAAGAGACGAGTAGTAGATCTGCTCGAAGGCGGCATGCGCGCCCTTGCCGTCGGCGCCGAGCCCGTCGAGCGTCGGGATGCCCAGAGCCGCGGTGAAGTTGCCATCGCTGCCGCCGCCGGTCAGCGGGACATCGTTCAACTCCTTGCCGATCTCGCGGTAGATCGCCTGGGCCTTCTCGAACAGCGCCGCGATGCCCGCATCCTTCTGGTAGGGTGGCCGGTTCATCTCGCCTTCGACCGTCAGCGTCACATCCTTGCCGATCGGCTCGAGGTTCAGGAACCAGTGCGTCATCTCCTCGGCGAGCTGCTGGCTCGGCACGCGCAGGTCGACCTCGACCTTGCACTCCGACGGCACGACGTTGACGCCGGTGCCGCCCTGGATCAGGCCGACGTTGCAGGTGATGCCGCGGTCGTAGTCGGTCTTGGCCTCGATGCGCATGATCTGCTTCGCCATCTCGTGGATGGCGCTGCGGCCGTCCTGATGACGCACACCGGCATGGCTCGCCGTGCCCTTCACCGTGAGGCTGAAACGGCCGACGCCCTTGCGCGAGGTGACGACACGGTCGCCGTCGCGGCCCGGCTCCATCACCAGAGCATATTTGTGGCCGCGCGCCGCTTCCTCGATACGGGCGCGGGACGTCGGGCTGCCGACCTCCTCTTCGGGGATGAACAAGAAGGTCACCGGCAGCTTGGTCTTCTTGCCCTGCCGCATCAGATGGCGCAGCGCGTAGTAGGCGATGTAGCCGCCGGCCTTCATGTCGTAGATGCCGGGCCCGAAGATGCTGTCGCCCTCGCGCCGGATCTTCAGGTCTTTCTCGATCATGCCGATGGGATGCACGGTATCGAGATGGGCCAGCACCAGGATGCCCTTGCCGTCGCCCTGGCTCATCTCCGCCGGGGTCCTGCACTCCAGGATGTCGCCGAAGCCGTCGCGGCCGGGAATGCGCTCGAGCTTCAGGCCGAGGTCGCGGAACTGGCCCTCGACGTGATCGACGACCTTGTTGACCGACTTGGCGTCATGACTGGGGCTCTCGATCGACACCCATTCGACGATGCCGGCCAAAACCTCGTCGGCCTCGATCTTCGGTTCGTTCTTGCGGACCTCGGCCATCAGACCGGATCCCAGGTGAAGTACTCGGGCGAGCGCTTCATGTCGGTGAAGTAGGGCTTCATCGACGGCACGGCGTGCTCGGCGATCGCCTCCAGGGTCCAGCCCTCGGAGTTGTGCACCGAACGCACCGGGCGGTTGGCGTTGAACAGCATGATCTCGTTCATGCGCACGCCGAAGATCTGCGAGGTGACACCGTCGGCGGCGTCGCTCAGCAGGAACACCGCCATCGGCGCGATCTTGGCCGGCGTCATCTTCTTGGAACGCTCCAGCCGCGCCTTCTGCGCATCAGTGTCGGCCGGGATGGTGCCGATCATGCGCGTCCAGGCGAAAGGCGAGATGCAATTGGAGCGGACATTGAACGCCGCCATGTCGAGCGCAATCGAGCGCGACAGGCCGATGATGCCCATCTTCGCGGCGGAGTAATTCGCCTGACCGAAGTTGCCGACGAGGCCCGAGGTCGAGGTGAAGTGCACGAAGGCGCCCGACTTCTGCTCCTTGAAGTGGTTGGCCGCGGCGCGGCTGACGTTGAAGGCGCCGTTCAGGTGCACGTCGATCACCATCTTCCAGTCGACATGGCTCATGCGATGGAAGATGCGGTCGCGCAGGATGCCGGCATTGTTGATGACGCCGTCGATCTTGCCGAAGGTCTCGACCGCGGTCTTGATCATGCGCTCTGCACCGGCCGGATCGGCGACGCTGTCGCCGTTGGGCACGGCCTTGCCGCCGGCCGCCTTGATCTCGTCGCAGACCTTCTGGGCGGGCGTCGTGCTGCCGCCACCCTCGCCGTCGACCGCGCCGCCCAGGTCGTTGACCACGACGCTGGCGCCTTCCCGGGCGGCCAGCAGGGCCATCTCGCGGCCGATGCCGCCGCCCGCGCCGGTGACCAGCACGACCTTGTCCTTCAGCATATTGGGCATCTTCTGTTCCCTCTCTCCTCTTATGAACTCAGTTTCGGGGGCCGCGGCCGGCTGCGCAACAGGCGCGCGCTCAAGACCGTCAGCACGGCGAATGGCATCAGGCCGATCACCAGCGGCATGGCGACATAGCGGCTGCCGACCATGGTGAGGATCGCCACCGTCACTGTGCCCAGCGCGCCCATGCCCATCTGCGCCAGCCCGGCCAGCGACGAGGCCGTGCCGGCGAGCTTGGGATACAGGCCGACGGCGCCGGCATTGGCGTTGGCCACGATCAGGCCGGTGCCGAAGCTCAGCACGACATGCGGCCCGATGATCGACCACCAGGTGACAATGCCGAACAGCGAAAGTGCGTCCATGATCGCGAGAGCCGCGACGTGGAACCAGCCCGAGGCGCGCATCATGGTGATCGGATGCACTCGGCCAATCAGCCGGTTGTTCACAAGGGTGCCGGCGGTGAAGCCACCGACCGACAGCAGCACGATCAGGCCGAACTCCTGCGGGGAGAAGCCGAGATGGTCCTGCAGGATGAAGGGAACACCCGCCAGCATGCCGAAGTTGATGGCGAAGGCGAAGCCCAAGGTCAGCACGTTGCCGAGGAACTGGCGCTCGCGCAGCATCTCGCCCGAGCCGCGCAGCAGGCTGCCGAGATGCAGGCGATCGCTGAGGTGCTTGTTGGTCTCCGAAAGGCCGAACAGCGTGATCGCCAGCAGCAGCGTGCCGAAGCCGCCGACGAACCAGAAGGTCGCGCGCCAGCTCGCCCATTCGCCTAGAAAGCCGCCCAAGGTCGGCGCCAGCGACGGCGCGATGTTCTGGCCGAGGGAGATCCAGCTCATGACCAGCGGCATCTCCTGAAAGGTGAAGGCATCGCGCGTCATCGCGCGCCCGATTACCGAGCCGGAGGCGGCGCCCAGCCCCTGCAGGATGCGCAGGCCGATCAGCCCGCCGATCGAGGGCGCGAAGGAACAGGCGAAGGTGGCGATCGTGAAGAAGATCAACCCACCCAGCAACACAGGCCGGCGGCCGTAGCGGTCGCTGAGCGGCCCATAGAAGAGCTGGCCGACGGCAAAGCCCAGCATGTAGGTGGTGAGCGTGAGCTTGACGCTGTCGGCGCCGGCGCCGAGCGACGCGCCGACCGAGGGCATCACCGGCGTGTAGATGCTCATGGTCAACGGGCCGAAGCTGCCCAACGCCACCAACAGGGCGACGTAACCGGAGGAACGCGGAGCGAGACTCACTTCTTGATGGCTTCTGCAGCGCCTTCCGCGCCGAAATCGCCGCCAAGAGGCATCTCTTCCTGGGCACGCGTCATGCTGGGGTAATAGTGACGGAAGGCCGAGCGGATCTCATCGAACGGGATGTCGGCAAAGACACCGCGATAGGCGAGATATTCCATGTGGCGACGGCCGCCGAGATCGAACGGGTGATAGATCGAATCGCTGGTGCCATCCCAGTCGAGAGGCTTGAGGCCGAAGCGCTCGGTCAGCTCCTTGTTGAAGGCGGGCGTCGCCTTGATCCAGCGTCGGTCGAGCCAGACCTCGGTGTAGCCGTGATAGTAGAAGGTGTCGCAGCCCATCAGGTCGGAAAGCCGTTTGGTTGGTCATGTGATTGCGCACATCGGCGTAGCCGACGCGAGCCGGGATGCCGACGGCGCGGCAGAGCGCCGCCATCAGCCCCGCCTTGTTCACGCAATATCCATGCCCTGCCCCCAGCGTCGTGCTGGCAAGATAGGCCTCGCGCTTCATCGGCGTGTTGTAGGGATCGTAGCGCAGGCCATCACGCACGGCGTAGTACAGGCGCAGCGCCCTTTCCCGGTCGCCGCCCTCGCCCGCGACCTGCCTTGCATAGGCCGTGATCTTGGGGTGGTCTGAATCGATCAGGGCGGCCGGCCGCCGATAGGCCTCGAAATCGGCGCCGTCCCGCGCCACGTCATCGCGGTCGGTCTTGAAGGAGTCGTAGTCCATGCCGGGCGTTGTCTACTGCACCTGCGGGAAAAGTACATGAGCCACGACGCGCATTTCACGCATGCACATATGGTGCGCTTCGATTGGCCGCTGCCCGCGACGCCCGACCAGGTGTGGGCCGTCCTGACCGATGTCACGTGCCTGCCGGGCTGGTACGGCGACGGCACGCTGGAGGGCAAGGTCGGCGGCGCCGTGCGGCTGATGGGCAACCACATTCGCGGAACCGTCACGCAATGGCAGCCACCGCGCAAACTCAGCTATAGCTGGAACGTGTTCGGCACGAACGACGAGACCTCGCCCTATCCCGAGTCCTATCTCACGCTGGAGCTCAACCCGCAGGACAACGGCACGATGCTGACGCTCACGCACCTGCCGGTGCTCGAGCAGTTCGAGAAGGTGAACGCCATGGGCTGGCACACCTACCTCGACATGGTAAAAGCCGCCGTCACCGGTGCGCCGCTCGAGGCCCGCGAGGTCTATGCCAAGCGCAACGCCCAACGTTACGGCGTCGATCTGTCCAACATGCCTCGTTAGGCCGCGACGGCCAGCCGCGCGAAAGGACCGGGATGCTCGCGTTCGGCAACATGCGGTAATTGCCCTCGATGTGAGAAAAGCCACAGAGATCCCACAAACAAAAATTGTAGTGGTATCGAGGCGCATCTTCTTTCCGGGGGGTTAAGATGAGCGACCTCGACAGACCGGCTTCTGAAGTCACCAGCGCATCTGATGGCGCAGCAGCGACCGTCACTTCCGCAGCAACGCCCGCAGAACCAGGCTCGATCAACCACGACGTGGCTGGAACGCTGCTGAAGATCTGCGCCCTGGTGGTCTCACTGTGGGTGGCGATTGGAGCCGCTTGCGAGATTCTCAATCGCAACCAGGACTACGATCGGGTGTCCAACCAGTACAAGGCGCTCATCGCTTGCAGGGAGGCCAAGGAAAAGGTGGGCTGCAAGAGCAGCAACGAACTCGAAGGCTGGATTGGAAGCGCATCGATCCAGATGCAACGCTACAACAGCCTCAACGCCAACGGTGCCTGGGACAGGTGCCACACTGCAGCTGTATTTGCGTCGACCGAATCGTCCTTCTTCGAGGACTGCGTAAAGCTGCTACGGCGCATTGAACGGGGTACGGCCGTCCGCCTCTACGAAACGCGCAAGACGGAAGGCCAGACGGCCGCATCGCTGGGAGCCTTCTCTTGGCATCCGGTCACAGCAAATCGCGAACTCGATCGGATCGACCTTGCCGAAGAAAAATTGAACAACGACGAGAACGAATTCGTGCTTCAGCAAGTTCTTTCTCCTCATTGGGCGTCCTACTCCGGCTGGCTGCTGGCTTTCGATCAAGCCGCGAAGGACCACCTATATTTCCTGCTGGTGCTCGTCTCGACGGTCATAGGGACCTTGATCGCAGCCCTTCGCGACGCCAGCAATGCAGCCTCGCCGCAGGGTCTGGTGGCGAGTGTGCGCCAGCTGGCCGTGGGCATCGGCGCCGGCTTTGCGGTCTACGTGCTGCTGAGAGGCGGCAACTTCGTCTTCTTTTCTGGCGCCTCGGTGATGGACGTCCTGAACCCGTTCTCGGCGGCTGCCGCCGGTTTTCTGGTCGGCTTGTATTCGGAGCGCGTGTTCAAGTTCCTCGAACATACGGTTCCCGGCGCCCATCCGCCGACTCAATCCTCAGGCAACTCGTGATCAGAGCGACGGCGGCGCGTCGTCGGACTTGATCAGGAAGTGCGCGTTTGCCGTGGCGACCGGCTTGGCGCGGTCGTCCTGCCAGGCCTCGGCGTAGACGTTGACCATGCGGCGGCCCTGCTTGGTCACCTTGGCGCAGGCGATGACGTCGACCGGGCGCGCCGAGCGCAGGTAGTCGACGGTGATGTTGACGATCTTCGGCACGGTCTCCGTATCGGTCTCCCACAACAGGTGGAAGATCGCGGCCATCTCCAGCATGGCGCCGAGCGTGCCGCCATGGATCGCCGGCAGGAAAGTATTGCCGACAAGCTCGTCGTGATAGCGCATGCGGGTCAAGAGTTCGCCGGTGCCGTTCTCCGGCGCGATGCGCATCCAGCGCGCGTAGGGGATCGCCTCGGCGATCTTGGCGACGTCGCCCGACTTGCGCACCTCGGCCAGGCGCGCCATCAGCGGATTTGCCAAGGAACTCATGGCTTGACCTCGGTGCCGATCGTCTGCGGCCGCGTCACCTCGCCCTTGGTGCCCAGCATGAAGGTGCCGGCCGCCGCCGCGATCGGATCCTTGGCGTCGCCGTGATGGGCGAAGGCGCGGGTGAAGGCGACCGAATGGGTGACGCGATAGCACTCGGCCTCGGCGATCACGGCCTTGCCGGGTGTCGCCGGCCGCACGTAGTCGATGCGCAGGTCGAGCGTCGCGAAGGGTTTCGGCTCGGTCAGCATGGTCGCCACCGACATGCCGCAACAGCTGTCCATCAGCGCCGTCAGCGGGCCGCCGGCCAACACGCCGGTCTCGGGGTTGCCGACCAGCTCCTCGCGCCAGTCGAGCTGCATGGAGCCGAAGCCGCGGCGCACCGCGATGATCTTCAGCCCCAGCGCCTTGCTGTGCGGGATGGTGTCCGAGAACCACTGCTGGAAGAAGGCAATGCGTTGCCGGGGATCGCTCAAGGGACTGCTCATGGGCCCCTTCTACAGTCCCATCTGGCGCGCGGCGAGGTCCTTCATGATCTCGACCGAGCCGCCGCCGATCGCCATCACCTTGGTCTCACGGTAGATGCGCTCGACCTTGGCGCCGCGCAGGTAGCCCGCGCCGCCGAACACCTGCATGGCTTCGTTGGCGCAGAACTCCATGGCCGAGGTCGCCAGGTTCTTCAGCATGCAGATCTCCGCCACCGGCTTCTCGCCCTGGGAGACGCGCCAGGCCAGCAATTCGAGCGTCGACTTCACGGCGTTGATGCGCATGGCCATGTCGACCAGGCGATGGCGCACCACCTGGTTGGCGATCAGGGGCTTGCCGAAGGTGTAGCGCTCGCGGGCATAGGCGATCGACTCATCGAGGCAGACCTTGGCGTAACCGCAGGCGCCGGCCGACATGCCGAGCCGCTCCTGGTTGAAGTTCAGCATGATGCCGATGAAGCCCTTGTTCTCCTGGCCGATCAGGTTGTCGACGGGAACCCTCACATTGTCGAAAAAGAGCTGCGCCGTGTCGGACGCCCACCAGCCCATCTTCTTGAGCTTGGTGCGGCCGAACCCCTCGCGATCACGCTCGATCAAGAGCAGCGACACGCCCGAAGCGCCCGGCCCGCCGGTCCTCACCGCCACGGTGTAGTAGTCGGCGCGCATGCCCGAGGTGATGAACATCTTGGAACCGTTGACCACGTAATGATCACCCTCGCGGCGCGCCGTGGTCTTGAGGTTGGCGACGTCCCAGCCGCCCGACGGCTCGGTGATGGCAAGCGCGCTGATCTTCTCGCCGGCCAGGACCTCGGGCAGGACCTTGCGCTTCATCCACTCCGGGCCGAGCGCCGCGATCGGCGGCGAACCGATCGTGTGGCTGTTCAGGCTGCCATTCAGCCCGCCGCTGCCGTGACGCGCCATCTCCTCGGCCTTGACGATGCCGAAGAAGGGATCGGTCGGCACGCCGCCATATTCCTCGGGAAACCCGAGCTGCAGCAGGCCCGCCGCCGAGGCCTTCCTGTAAAGCTCGCGCGGGAACTCCTCGGCCTCATCCCACTGGTCGACATGGGGCATGATCTCGCGATCGACGAAGCGGCGGACGGTGCGCCGGAAAGCCTCGTGCTCTTCTGTATAAAAAGGGCTGCGCGACGCCACTTCGGGCAAATGGGTTAAAGAATCGGTAATGGCCATCGGCCTCTCCTGGTCCCGTCGTTTCACGTGGTGGACTATCGTATCGCGCGTTGACAGCGCTAAACAGCCGTTCATATTTGCAGGAGGCGAAGCGGCACAGACCGCTCATGTGCAGGGGACGGAAACTGGTTACTTTCTTACAGCTTACCCTCAATGGGCTAGCCGTCGGCTGTATCTACGGTCTGGTCGCTCTGGGGTTCGTGCTCATCTACAAGGCGACCGAGCTCGTCAATTTCGCCCAAGGCGATCTTTTGATGCTGGGCGCCTTCGTAGCCTACATGGCGGTGATCTGGTGGGGCCTGGACTACTGGCTCGCCTTCCTGATCTCGGTGGTGACGATCGGCGTGTTCGGCGCCCTGCTCGACGCCACCATCCTGCGCAACGTGATTGGCCAGCCGCAGTTCGCCGTGGTCATGCTGACCATCGGCTTGGGCGCCATGTTCCGCACCTTCGCCAGCGTCACCTGGGGCTCGGAGATCTACACCCTGCCGACGCCGTTCGGCGGCGTGTGGCAGGTCGGCGGCGTCACGCTCAGCCACCAGTACATCTCGATCGTGGTCGGCACGCTGATCCTGTGCGGCGTGCTCTACGTTTTCTTCAACCACACGCGCGTCGGCGTCGCCATGCAGGCGACCTCGCAGAACCAGCTCGCTGCCTATTACATGGGCATCCCGGTCAAGCTGATCTTCTCCCTGATCTGGGCGATCTCGGCCGGCACCGCTGCCGCTGCCGGCATCCTGCTGGCGCCGGTGACCCTGATCGACATCAACATGGGCCTGGCCGTTGCGCTGAAAGCCTTCGCCGCCGCCGTGCTGGGCGGCTTCGGCTCGATCCCGGGCGCGCTGGTCGGCGGCATCATCATCGGCCTGATCGAGCTCTACGCCGGCGCCACGCTGCCCGAAGGCTTCAAGGACACCGCGCCCTACATCGTGCTGCTGATCATGCTGGTGGTTCGCCCGCAAGGCCTGTTCGGCACCATGACGCGCAAGAAGGTGTAGGCGGGGCCATGCGTTTCCAGTTCAAGACGTCCTACAACCAGGACATCCGGCTGTTCAAAGACCGGATCGATACCTCGTGGTACGGCCTGCTCGCCGTTGCGGTGCTCGCCGTGCCGTTGCTGATGTCCGACTACTATGTCGGCGAGGCGACCTGGGTCTTCATCTACGCCATCTGCGGCGTCTCGCTGATGGCGCTGGTCGGCTACACCGGACTGGTCTCGTTGGGCCACGCCGCCTTCCTGGGGATCGGCGCCTACGCCCATGCCTACTTCCTGCAGCACGGTGTGCCGTGGGTCGTGTCGGTTGCCCTGGCTGTCACCATCACCACGGCGAGCGGCATCGTCGTCGGGCTCCCGGCGCTGCGCATGACGGGCATCTATCTCACCATCGCGACCCTCGCCTTCGGCGTGATCATCCAGGAAGTGTTCAGCCGCTGGGAGTCGGTGACGCACGGCTTCGCCGGCATGCCGGTGGAGAAGCCTACGATCTTCGGCGTACCGTTCCACGACGAGTGGGCCTTCTACTATCTCTGCCTGTTCTTCCTGGTGCTGGTGCTGTGGATGACGCGCAACCTGCTGCGCTCGCCGACCGGCCGTGCCTGGATCGCCATCCGCGACAGCGAGATCGCCGCCCAGTCGATGGGCGTCAACCTCGCGATCTACAAGTCGATCGCCTTCGCCTACTCGGCAGGCTTGATGGGGCTGGCGGGCGCGCTGTTCGCCCACAAGATCGGCTATCTCGCGCCCGACATCTTCACCATCCTGCTGTCGATCCAGTTCCTGCTGCTGGTCATCGTGGGCGGGCTGGGCTCGCTGCACGGCGCGGTGTTCGGCGCGATCTTCGTCGCCCTCCTGCCGCCGCTGATCGCAATCCTGCGCGATTCGATCCCGGCCAGCATGAACGAGGCCGCCCAGGCCATGAACATCAAGCTGCTCGCCATCATCGGCGAGGGCATCGGCAACTTCCTGAAGAAACCCGGCGTCGAGGCCGGCATCTTCGGCCTGATCCTGGTGCTGGTGATCCTGCTCGAGCCGCTCGGCATGTACGGCCGATGGGTCAAGATCCGCGTGTTCTTCTCGACCTTCCCGATGTATCGCGGCGCCACCTTCAAGAGGCAGAAGAGCTACATGCGCTCGGAGCGCCTGCGATGAGCTTCTTCTCGGTCGACAACCTCTCGATCAACTTCGGCGGCATCAAGGCCGTCGACGGCGTGACCTTCGACGTCAAGAAGGGCGAGGTCTTCACCATCATCGGCCCCAACGGCGCAGGCAAGACCACGATCTTCAACCTGGTGAGCCGTATCTACCAGCCGACCGGCGGCAAGCTCGTATTCGACGGCACCGACATCACCAACGTGCCGCCGCACCGCATCGCCGCCCTCGGGATCGCCCGCACCTTCCAGAACATCGAGCTGTTCGAGCATGCGACGCTGCTGCAGAACCTGCTGCTGGCGCGCCATGCCCACAAGAAGTCGAACTTCTTCTCGGAACTCATGTTCCTGCCGTCGGTGCGGCAGATGGAGCTCGAGCACCGCGAGGCCGTCGAGAAGGCGATCGACTTCCTCGACCTGCAGCAGTACCGCGACAGCTTCATCGTCAACCTGCCTTACGGTGTCCGCAAGGTGACGGAGCTGGCGCGCGCGCTCTGCACCGATCCCCAGCTCCTGCTGCTCGACGAGCCCTCCTCCGGCCTGAACGTCGAGGAGACCGAGGACATGGCCTTCTGGATCCAGGACATCCGCACCCTGCTCGGCATCACCGTGCTGATGGTCGAGCACGACATGAGCCTGGTCTCGGCCGTCTCCGACCGCGTGCTGGCGCTGAACTATGGCCGGCCGCTCGCCATGGGCACGCCGGGCGAGGTCCAGTCCCATCCCGAAGTCATTCGCGCTTATCTCGGCGGCTAACGACCATGACCGACACCCAACCTGTCCTCAAGGTCGCCAACGTCGAGACCTACTACGGCCCGATCATGGCGATCCGCGGCGTCTCCTTCGAGGTGCCCAAGGGCGGCATTGTCACCATCCTGGGCGCCAACGGCGCGGGCAAGACGACGGTGCTGAAGACCGTGAGCGGCGTCATGGACCCGCAGAAGGGCAGCGTGCTGTTCGAGGGCCGCGAGATCCGCGGCATGGACCCCGACAAGGTGATGCGGCTCGGCATGAGCCATGTGCCGGAGGGCCGCGAGGTCTTCCCGTTCCTCAGTGTCCGCGAGAACCTGCGCATGGGCGCCTATACGCGCAAGGATCCGGACGGCGTCGCCCAGGACCTCGAGTCGGTGTTCGGCTACTTCCCCGTCCTGCGCGAGCGCGCCGAGCAGCGCGCCGGCTCGCTGTCGGGCGGCGAGCAGCAGATGCTGGCGATCAGCCGCGCGCTGATGGCCCGGCCTCATCTGATGCTGCTCGACGAGCCATCGCTCGGCCTCTCGCCGAAGCTGGTGAAGGACATCTTCGAGATCATCGTCCGCATCAACCGCGAGCGCGGCGTCACCATCCTGCTGGTCGAGCAGAATGCCAACATGGCCTTGCAGACAGCGGACTTCGGCTACGTGCTGGAAGTCGGCCGCATCGTCATGGCCGACACCTGCGAGCGGCTGCTGCAGAAGGAAGACATCAAGGAATTCTATCTCGGCATCAAGGAACAGGGCGCGCGCGGCAAGCGGCGCTGGAAGAAACGCAAGACCTGGCGGTAAGGGAGAGCGTGATGGCGGGCAACGAACGGATCGACGTCGAAGGCTGCGACACGATTCCCAAGCTGTTCTGGCATCAGGTGAAGGCGCGCGGCGATCGCACCGCCTTCCGTGAGAAGAAGTTCGGCATCTGGCGCGCGACCTCGTGGCGCGAGTACGGCGCGCGCGCCCGCGCCGCCGGCATGGGCCTGGTCAAGCTCGGCCTGAGCCACGGCCAGGTCGTGTCGGTGCTGGCCGAGACGGTGCCGGAATGGCTCTACGTCGACATGGGCACCACCGCGGCGGGCGGCGTCAGCAACGGCATCTATCCGACCGATTCGGCCAAGCAGGTCGAGTACATTCTGAACGACAGCCGCACCCGCTTCCTCTTCGTCGAGAATGAGGAGCAGCTCGACAAGTTCCTCGAGGTCCGCGACCGCTGCCCCGACCTGGTCAAGGTCTTCGTCTTCGACATGGAGGGCCTGGCCGATTTCAACGACCCGATGGTCATGCCGTTCGACGAGCTGCTCGAGCTCGGCCGCGCCTACGACAAGGCCAATCCGGAGCTGTGGGAGAAGCTGGTCGCGAGCTCGCGGGCCGAGGAGCTGGCGATCCTCGTCTACACTTCCGGCACGACCGGCCCGCCCAAGGGCGCGATGCTGTCGCACCGCAACGTCATCTTCCAGCTCAGCAACGCCGACGCCTTCATCCCGATCGAGAAGGACGGCGAGCAGCTCGCCTTCCTGCCGCTCTGCCACGTCGCCGAGCGCACCTTCACGGCCTTCCTGCCCTTGCGCTCCGGCGCCATCGCCAACTTCGCCGAGAGCGTCGAGACGGTGCCGGACAATATCCGCGAAGTGGCGCCGACCACATTCTTCGCCGTGCCGCGCATCTGGGAGCGCTTCTATTCCGGCATCGCCATCCGCATGAAGGAGGCGACCTGGATCGGCCGCGCCGCCTACAAGTGGGCGATCGGGCTCGGGCTCAAGGTCGCCGAGGCCGAGCTCGACGGCCGCAAGCCCGGGCCGTTCCTGAAGCTCGGCCACGCCATCGCCGACTGGCTGGTGCTGGACAACATCAAGCGCGCCATCGGCCTGCATCGCGTCAAGTTCGCCGGCACCGGTGCGGCGCCGATCGCACCCGACCTCATCAAGTGGTACCGCGCGCTCGGAGTCGACATGCGCGAGGTCTACGGCCAGACCGAGAACTGTGGCCTCGCGACTGGCATGCCCAATCGCATCAAGCTCGGCACCGTCGGCGTCACCGCGCCGCGCACCGAATCGAGGATCTCGCCCGAGGGCGAGATCCTGCTCCGGGGTCCGCATATCTTCATGGGCTACCTGAACCAGCCCGAAAAGACCGCCGAGACCTTGCGCGACGGCTGGCTGCACACCGGCGACGTCGGCAGCCTCGACAACGAGGGCTATCTCAAGATCACCGACCGCATGAAGGACATCATCATCACCGCGGGCGGCAAGAACATCACGCCGTCGGAGATCGAGAACCAGCTGAAGTTCTCGCCCTACATCTCCGATGCCGTCGTGATCGGCGACAAGCGCAAGTTCCTGTCGTGCCTGATCATGATCGACTACGACAACGTGGCCAAGCACGCCCAGGACAACAACGTGCCGTTTACCGATTTCGCCTCGCTGTGCCGGGCGCGCGAGGTCAACGACCTGATCTGGTCGGAGATCGAGCGGGTGAACCAGGGCTTCGCGCGGGTCGAGACGATCAAGAAGTTCCGGATGATCGAGCAGCAGCTCACCGCCGAGGACGACGAGGTCACGCCGACCATGAAGCTCAAGCGCAAGTTCGTGAACGAAAAGTACAAGGGCATGATCGACGGCATGTATGCCGAGGCAGTGTAACCCCGCGTAGTCGTGTCAAAGGCGGTCGCCATGGGTGCCGTCATCATTAGGGAGAACAAGTGTGATGCGTAGTGCGATGCGTATGTGGACAATCGTCAAGACTGCAACGGCCGCAGCGGCGGCTGTGTCGCTGGCCGGCGCGGCCTCGGCACAGACCCGCGGCGTGACGGCAACCGAGGTGCTGTTCGGCATGCCGACCGACCTCTCCGGTCCCGCCGCGACCTACGGCGTATCGTCGTCGAACGGCGTGAAGATGCGCTTCGACGAGATCAACGAGGCGGGTGGCATCAACGGCCGCAAGCTCAAGGTCATCGTCGAGGACCAGGCCTATCAGGTGCCGAAGGCGGTGCAGGCCTGCAACAAGCTGATCAACCGCGACAAGGTCTTTGCCTTCGTGGGCCCGCTCGGCACGCCGATGAACAACGCCTGTTTCAAGGACCAGTTCGCGGCCGGCGTTCCCAACCTCTTCCCGCTGTCGGCGGCGCGCGCAATGTACGAGCCGTATGAGCGGGTGAAGTTCTACGGCGCCGCCTCCTACGTCGACCAGATCCGCGCCGGCATCAACTACTTCGTCAAGAACAAGGGCGTGAAGAACGTCTGCGTGATGTACCAGGACACCGACTTCGGCAAGGAGATCCT
>FODP01000040.1 GCA_900110395.1 Rhodospirillales bacterium URHD0017 | reverse complement strand
CCTGGTTGTTGAGCGCCGTTCCGGGGATGCCGACGTTCGTCGTGTTGTTGCGATAGATGCCTTCCAACTCAACGCGCGGGCCAACGAAGTCGTAGCCGATCACGCCGCCAGCCATCCAGCCGGTATTCGGGTTGACGCTGACCACCGGCGGCAGCGTCGGATTGTTAGGGCTGGCGTTGAAGTTCAGCAGCCAGTTGAGACCGCCTTCCGCACCGATATACACGCCCGGCGACGGAGACTGCGCCTGAGCCATGACCGGCAGCGCAACGAGCGCAGCGGCGGCCATCAAAGCCTTCTTCATGAGTTCTTCCCCTCGTTTAATTCAAAACTGACGAGTGTTGGCGGGGCTGGGGTCTGTCACCAACTCCTGAGGGGAATATACACACCACACTTAGTGAGGTGCAAGGAAAGCGGCCAATAGACGGCGACTCGTGGGCAACCTGTGGCGGCAGGGCAACAGTACTTTAAAGGCCCGTCCGAAAGGCTTTTCCAAGCCTTCTCGGGTGCAACAATATCTAGTAAAGCGGCCGCCTAATTGCGCACGGCCGGGATCGGCATTCTGAGCCCGAAAACACCGCCGCCCTCCTCCTGACGACCATAAATCTGCGGCTTGGAGGACGATGCAGACCGCTCCCCGTTGGATTTGGCAAGGTCAGGACGCGGCAGGGGCACGTCGGGATCGGACGCCCCAGGATTCAAGGCCTTGTTGACCAGCTCGACATTTGAGGGCCCGCGCTCGGTTGCGGGTGTCGGCGCAGGCGCCTTGGTCTGCTTGGTTGTTTGCGCGAACCCAGGGCTCGCTACAGCGGCCATCCCAAGGGCGACGGAAAGCGCCAACCCCTTAATTAGTCCTTTTACAAAACCCATACTGCGGACTTTCCCTTTTCAACTTGGTGGCCCCCTCGTTGTTTGGACCCGAATCACCCCAGCTAGGTGGTTATTTCATAGGCTTCTGGGGAGAGCGGCATTTTGTATCCAGGCCACATGCGATAAACCCTCATTCATCAACGAAGGGGAACGCCATGGGCCAGTACAGCAAAGTAGAGATCGATGGCCGCCTGATGACCGTCACCATCAATCGACCGGAAGTCTACAATGCCTGCCACCCTATGGCGAATGAGGAACTTGTCGCAGCGTTCGACGAATTCCATGCCAATCCCGAACTCTGGGTGGCCATCATCACGGGTGCCGGCGACAAGGCTTTCTGCGCCGGCAACGACCTGAAATACCATGCTGAGTTGCAGGCCAAGACCGGCAAGCGGCCGGTCCATCCGGCCAAGGGCTTCGGCGGGCTGACCAACCGCTACGACCTCGAGAAGCCGGTGATCGCCGCGGTCAACGGCTTCGCCATGGGCGGCGGCTTCGAGATCGCGCTCGCCTGCGACATCATCGTGGCGTCGGCGGAGAACGCCACGTTCGCCCTGCCCGAGCCGCGAGTCGGCTTGGCCGCCGGCGCCGGCGGCATGCAGCGGCTGTCGCGCATGATCCCGCTCAAGAAGGCGATGGGCATGATGCTGACCGGCCGTCGCGTGACGGCCAAGGAGGGCTATGAGCTGGGCTTCGTCACCGAGGTGGTGCCGCACGCCGAGCTGCTGACGGCGGCGCGCCGCTGGGCCAGTTCCATCCTCGAATGCTCGCCGATGTCGGTGCGCGCCACCAAGCAGGTGGTCATGCGCGCGCTCGACGTGCCGGCGCTCGAGATGGCGAACCGCAACCTGAACTACCCCGCCTTCGTCGCCATGACGCGCAGCGAGGACACGGTCGAAGGGCCGAAAGCCTTCGCCGAGAAGCGCAAGCCCAACTGGAAGGGCCGCTGACGTTCAACCAGGCGGCCGCGCGTTCGGCGTCTTGCTGCGATCGAGCGCCGGCCACTGGCCGGCGACCTCGGGCAGAACGATTTGCTTGCCGGTGATCCGATCGATCACGAGCTGGTAGAGCGCGATCTGGTCGATGAGCGGGAAGAAGTCCTTGGGCCGCGGCGCGCCGGCGGTGCGATACTTGGCCATCAGCGCTGAGAAGAAGCGCTGCTTGACCGCAACGTCGTCGACCACGCTCACGCGGCCGAAGGCCACGACGCTGGCGTAGGCTACCGTCGAATCGCATTCGAAGCGGCCGTAGTCGAAGACCTCGCCCGGCTCGTCGATGGCAAAGCATGCGCGCGGCTCATGCTCGATGTTGGCGCGCAGATGTCCCCTCGCCCCGGTGCCATGCATATGCAGGCGCCCGTCCATCCAGACATAGAGCAGGGTCGTGCAATAGGGCGCGCCATCACGGCCCACGGTCGCCAGCCGGCCGCAGAAACCGCGCTGCAGCAGCGCTTCGATGCCCGCCTCGTCCATCGCGAGATCGCGCCGCCGTATGTCGTTTGGTCTGCTCATGCCGCGACTATCGCGATTGTATGGACTGGCTGAAAGGTCCATTCTTTTCCTATGGAGCAGACCATTTCCGATGTTGCGATCGACCGACGAGCAATCACGCCTCTGTTCCGGCAGGTCTACGCCGCCATCAGTGCGTCGATCGTCGACGGCAGATTGCGAGCGGGCGCCAGGTTGCCGGCAAGCCGCGAGCTGGCCGAGCAGCTCGGCCTGTCTCGCACCGTCATCGTCGCGGCCTATGAGCAGCTCCTGGCCGAGGGCTACGCCACCGGCCGCATCGGCTCCGGTACCTACGTCACCCACGATCTGCCCGAGCGGCCCGCCGGCCGACCGCGCGCTGCCAAGACCAGTCGCACGCAGCGCTACGGCGCGCCGCGGCTCGCCGGCAAGGTCGATGTCACGCTGCAGAGCGACGACCGGCCGTTCAATCTCGGCCGCACGCTGATCGACCAGCGTACCGCCGACCAGTGGCGGCGGCTGAGCGCCCGGGCCTTGCGCGCCATGGCCAAAAGCCATCTCGGCTATGGCGATCCGCGAGGCTCGGCGGAGCTGCGCGGGGCCATCGCGGCCTACCTGGCCGGCGCCCGTGGCGTGCGCTGCGACGCCGAGCAGATCATCGTCACGTCAGGCACGCAGCATGCCCTCGATCTCGTCGTGCGCGTCCTGTTGCCGGCTGGCAGCGAGGCCTGGGTCGAGGATCCCGGCTATCCCCTGACCCGCGAGGTGCTGGCTGCCGGCGGTGTCGTGACGCGGCCGGTGCGCGTCGACGCGCAGGGCATCGATGTCGCGGCCGGCATCGCTGCCGCGCCGCGGGCGCGGGCGGCCTTCATCACGCCCTCGCACCAGTTCCCGACCGGCGTCGTGCTGTCGATGGCGCGCCGCCTGCAACTGATCGCCTGGGCAAGCGCCTCGGACGCCTGGATCGTCGAGGACGACTATGCCAGCGAGTTCCGCTATGGCGGCCGCCCGCTCGCCGCACTGCAGGGCCTCGATGCCAGGCACCGCACGCTCTATGTCGGCACGCTCAACAAGGCGCTGTTTCCCGGCCTGCGCGCGGGCTACCTCGTCTTGCCCGAACGGCTGCTGCCGAGCTTCGTGACCACGCGCTACCTGATGGACCGCCAGCCGCCGACACTGCAGCAGGACGCGTTGGCCGAGTTCATCGCCGAAGGCCACCTCGCCTCGCACATCCGCCGCATGCGTTCGCTCTATCGCGACCAGCGCGACCGACTGGTCGCCACCCTGCGCCGCCGCGCCGGCGACAAACTGGACGTCGAGCCGCCCGACCAGGGCATGCATCTCGTGGCCTATCTGCGCGAAGGCCTTTCAGACACGGCTGTGGAGCGCGCGGCGCTCGAGAACGGCGTCGTTGTCCGCGCGCTGTCGCGCGTCTATGTGCGAGCCAGGCCACGGCAAGGCCTGCTGCTGGGTTTCAGCGGCTATCCGACAGCGGCCATCGCCGGCGCCGCGGGACGGTTGGCCGCCGTGCTTCAGCGGCCGCGCTTGTTGTCGTAATCCCAGTCGAGCTCGAAGCGCTCACCTTTGTCCTTGATGTAGGCGGCGTGCGGCGGCGCGAAGTGCGCCGGCATCAGCAGCGCGCCCTGCTCGACGCAGTCGGCGAGCAACGTGTGGCGACTCTTGCGCGCGAGGTCGAGGTCCTCGCAGAAGCAGCTGTTCCACTTCCATAACGGCACCTGCACGGGATTGTGCAGGGCATCGCCGGCGAAGATCGCGCGCTTGCCGCGCGAGTCGAGATCGACGCGGATCTGGCCCGGCGTGTGGCCGGGCGCGGGCTTGAGCGTCAGGCAGCCGCACATGCCGTGCTCGCCCGTCACGAACTCCGCCTTCTTCGCCTCGACGATGGGCAGGACCGAATCGTTGTAGGTATTGACCTTGAAGGCCTCGGTGCCGGGCCGCCCGGCCTCTGCCTCCCAGAAGTCGTGGTCGGTGCGCGACATCACGTACTTGGCGTTGGGAAAGGTCGGCACCCACTTGCCGTTCTCCAGCCGGGTGTTCCAGCCGACGTGGTCGACGTGCAGGTGCGTGCACATCACGAAGTCGATCTGCTCGGGCTCGACGCCCGCCTCGCGCAGGCGCTCGAGATACTGGGTGTTCAGCATGTCGAAGCGCGGCATGCCCGGCCGGGGCTTGTGGTTGCCGCTGCAGGCATCGACCAGGATCGTATGCTTGCCCGTGCGCAGCAGCCAGGAATGGATCGAGGTCATCAGCCGGCCGCTCTCCGGCTGGTAGTAGCTTGGCGCCAGCCAATGGCCTTCGGCCGCGAAGGTGTCGGCATCGAACTCGGGGAAGAAATCCTTGGCCGGGAAGCCCGGGCCCATCTGCTCTTCGATGCGCGTGACCCGCACGTCGCCGATGTGACGGTCTTGCATTTCGTTTCCTCCTTCAGCAGCCGAACACGACCTCGACCCGGCGATTGGAAATCTCCGAGGTACCCGGTCCCGTAACGACAAGCGGCTTGGAACTGCCCAGGCTCGCGGTGACGATGCGCTGTTCCGGCACGCCAAGCCCGACGAGGTACTTCGCCACGGCGTCGGCACGGCGCTGGCCGACTTCCTTGTTGATGGTCTCGGGACCGACCTTGTCGGTGTGCCCGGTGACGCAGATCTTGGCCTTCGAACTGGGCTGCAGCGCCGCCTTGATGGGCGGCGTGGGATTGTTGACGGTATAGCCGAGCTGATCCTGCGCGCGCTTGTTCAGCGTCACGCTGTCCGTGGCGAAGAACACCATGGTGTAGATCGGATCGGATGTCTGCAGCGCCTGCTGGTCGTCGAGGCAGGCTGCAAGTGCGCCACACATTGCGATGACGATCGGCCACGCCCGGCGTTGCATCCCCTATATCCCCTTGAAGGCCGCCTTTCGTTTCTCGAGAAAGGCGTTCAGTCCCTCGAAATGATCGTCGGTTGCGGCGCAGGCGGCAAGGCCTTCGGCCTCACGGTGGGAGTGCTCGTCCCAGGAATTGTCGAACGAGGTGCGGATCAGGCGCTTGGCGACGCCCAAGGCGAAGGTCGGGCCGTCGGCAAGCTTGCGCGCCATCTTCGCTGTTTCGGCGACGAGTTGGTCCTTGGGCACGATCCAGTTGAGGATATTGTTGGCCTTGGCTTCCTCGGCGCTGAATCTTTCGCCTAAGAGGGCGATTTCCAGGGCTTTGCGTTCGCCCACGATGCGCGGGAGGAAATAGGTGGCGCCGCCGTCGGCCGACAGGCCGATATGGCGGTAGGCCAGGGTGAAGAAGGCGTCGTCCGTGGCGATTGCGAGGTCGCAGTTCAGGATCAGTGACAGGCCGAAGCCGGCGGCGGCACCCTGCACCGAGGCCAGCACCGGCTTCTGCATGCGCCGGATCTGGTAGATCGTCTGATGCGCCTTCACTACGCGCATCTCGAAGCCGGCGAGATGGGCCGCCTTGTTCTCGGTCAGCGACTTGTGGAAGCCCTTGATGTCGCCGCCCGCCATGAAATGCGTGCCGGCGCCACGGATCACGACGCAGCGGACCTTGGCATCCTTCTCGAACTCGGCAGTGTGCTTGATCAGCAGGTCGGTCATCTCGAACGACAAAGCGTTCAGGGACTCCGGCCGATTGAGCGTCAGCCAGCCGATGCCATCCTTGACCTCGGCGAGAACGTGGGGTGCTGACATGCGGGCGCTTCCTCGGGCTGGTGTGCCCGCCCAGTCTGCCCATGCGCCGACGACGGCTGCAACCGCGCCGAGAGCGGGCTCTTCCGGGGCGCGGACCTCCAGGTCCGCATCATGACGGTGAGCGGACCTGGAGGTCCGCGCTCCGATCAGAACGCCTCGGCCGGCAGGGCCATCAGGGTGGCGGCGCCCGCCTTGATCTGGTGGTTGAGCGAGGTCGTCTGCGGCAGCACGCGGGCGATGTAGAAGCGCGCGGTGTTGAGCTTGGCCTCGTAGAAGGCGTTGTCGTTGCCGGCCGCCAGCCCCTTGTGGGCGGCGACGGCGATGCGGCTCCACATGAAGGTCATGGCCGTGAGCGCCATCAGGCGCAGCAGGTCGGTCGCCGCGGCACCGGCCTCATCGTGGTTCTTCATCGCGTTCTGCATCACGAAGAGCGCGGCGTCCTGGACGCGGCCCAGCGCCTTCTCGAGCGGCTCGACGAACTCCTTCATCTTGTCGTCGGCCTTGTGCTGGGCGACGAAGCCGCTCATTTCGCCCAAGAGGCGTTGGGCGGCCTGGCCGCCCTTCATCGGCAGCTTGCGGCCGATCAGGTCGAGCGCCTGGATACCGTTGGTGCCTTCGTAGAGCTGGGTGATGCGGGCGTCGCGCACGAACTGCTCAACGCCGTTCTCGCGGATGAAGCCGTGGCCGCCGTAGGTCTGCACGGCGAGGTTGGCGCATTCGCTGCCCATGTCGGTGAAGTGCGCCTTGATGATCGGTGTCAGCATCTGCACGAGATCGTCGGCCGCCTCGCGCTTGGCGGCGTCGGGGTGGCTGTGCGCCTCGTCGATCAGCATGCCGACCCACAGCGAGAGCGCGCGGGCGGCCTCGGTGAACGACTTCTGGATCATCAGCATGCGCCGCACGTCCGGATGCACGATGATCGGATCAGCGGGGCCGTTGGGATTCTTCGGCCCGGTCAGCGAGCGGCCCTGGATGCGGTCGCGCGCATAGGCGACGGCGCTCTGGTACGAGGTCTCGGCGATGCCCAGCCCCTGCATGCCGACGCCGAGGCGTGCGGCGTTCATCATCACGAACATCGCCGGCATGCCCCTGTTCAGCTCGCCGACCAGCCAGCCCTTGGCGCCGTCGAGGTTCATGACGCAGGTCGCGTTGGCCTTGATGCCCATCTTGTGCTCGATGGCGCCGCAGCGGATGCCGTTGCGCTCGCCGACGCTGCCGTCGGTCTTGGGGATGAACTTCGGCACCAGGAACAGCGAGATGCCCTTGGTGCCGCCCGGCGCATCCGGCAGCCGCGCCAGCACAAGATGAAGGATGTTCTCGGCAAGATCGTGCTCGCCCGCCGAGATGAAGATCTTGGTGCCCGTGATCGAATAGCTGCCGTCGACCTGCAGCTCGGCCTTGGTGCGCAGCATGCCGAGGTCGGTGCCGCAATGGGGCTCGGTCAGGCACATCGTGCCCGTCCAGGTGCCGTCGGTGAGCTTGGGCAGGTACTTCTTCTTGAGCTCGTCCGAGCCGTGGCGCGCCAGGGCCTCGTAGGCGCCGTGGCTCAACCCGGGATACATGGCGAAGGCCTGGTTCGATGCCGTGAACATCTCCTGCACGGCAAAGCCCACCGTCGCTGGCAGGCCCTGGCCGCCATACTCGGCATCGCAGGTCATGGCGGTCCAGCCGCCCTCGCGGAACATATCGTAGGCGTGCTTGAAACCCTTGGGCGTGCGCACGACGCCGTTCTCGTAGGTGCAGCCCTCCTCGTCGCCCGAGCGATTGAGCGGGAACAGCACGTTCTCGCAGAGCTTGGCGGCTTCCTCGAGAATCGCCTGGATGACGTCCGGCGTGGCGTCCTGATAGCCCGGCAGCTTCGACAGGCTGGAGACGTCCAAAACCTCGTTCAGGACGAAGTTGATGTCCTTGAGCGGCGCCTTGTAGACGGCCATCGATGCCTCCCTAGTCGTTCTCCGGATCGACGCCGCGCTGACGCAGCTCGGCGCTGACCTGGCTCTCCACTTCCTTGAACTCGCTGATATGCGCGTCGAGATCTCGACGCTTCTTCTCGAGGTCCGTGATGTGCAGCCGGCTGCGGCGCAGCAGCTCGCGCAGCTGCTGCAGCCCGGTGCGGTCGACCTGGTAGAGGTCGAGCAGCTCGCGGATCTCGGCCAGCGCGAAGCCCAATCGCTTGCCGCGCAGGATCCAGCCCAGCCGCGTGCGGTCGCCGGCGCTGTAGAGCCGGGTCAGCCCCTGGCGGCGCGGCTTGATCAGGCCCTCGTCCTCGTAGAAGCGGATGGTGCGCGGCGTGATCGCGAACTCGCGGCTGAGCTCGGCGATGCTGTAGATGCGCTGGCTGTCGCGCAGTGCGGAGCTCTTGGCCGTTGAGGCGGCCGGAGGGGCAGCGACGGGCATGATGGCGTCGTCATAGTTGACGTTTACGTAAACGTCAATGGCGGCCGCAGCCGCCCGCCTCGAACGGGTGCGATGGCGTCAGGCCAGTCGCCTGACGCCGGCATTTGCGGTCAGGGCTTCCCCGGCCCCAGTCCCCACCAGGGGTCAACGTTCGGCGGGCGAAGGCAAATGTCCACCGCAGCCGGCCCTTGGTTGAGGAACGGGATGTTGATGCCGCTGAAGGGCAAGTCGACGGTCATGACATAAGGATTGGCACTCACCACGTAGATGTTGCCGCCGACGGTGATGCCGGTCTGTTCGCCCATGCTCTGGACGTCGATGAACGCCCAGGTAGAACTCTGAGGGGGCAGATAGACAGTCTGGTTCGGCTGAACGATCATGGGACGCCTCCTGCTGGGAAAGATTCCCTGGCGCGGACGAGCGCAGCGTTTCCGGGCGTGATGCGCTTCAGTTTCAGCGCTCAGAGGCTGATTTTGTTCAAATCAGCAATGCCACTATCGTGCGCATTCCTGAAAACAATGCAACCTGCGAGCACGCATATCATGGCGGACGAGCCGCGCGATCGTTCACCAATTCGCGATCCGTTTGCCGGCAAAAATCAAACTGAATTCACATCGGCGGTGAAGATGTCGAGCAGAACGCGCCCCGCCGCGTTCAGGTCGCGCATCACGCCATTGCGCGCTTTGACGCGGCGAGAGGGCGGGTGGACTGGCTCCGCTTCAAGGTCGAGACGCACGAAGGGTCCGGCAACGCATCGCCGGGCCCCCATAGCCATTCAGCACAAGGCGAGATCGCGCCCTCAGATCACCTTGCTCTGGCGCATGCCCTTGACCTCGTCGGCCGAGCAGCCGAGCCACTCGCCGTAGATCGCCTCGCAATCCGCGCCGAGAGCCGGCGCGCATTTCAGCGCGACCTTGGTGTCCGACATCCTGAGCGGCCAACCCGGCACGGTGACCGTCCCGCGGATCGGATGCTCGATCTTCTGCATCATGCCGCGCGCATGCAGGTCGGGGTCGTGCAGCAGCTCGAGCGTGGTCATGACGGCGCCGCAGGGAACGCCGGCGCCGGCGATGACTTTGGTCACCTCTTGCTTGGTGCGCTTGGACGTCCACTCGTTGATGGCCGCATCGACGGCCTCCCGGTTCTGCCCACGGGTCGTGGGGTCGGTCATGCGCGGATCGTTCAGAAGGTCCTCGCGGCCGATCGCCTTCACCAGGCGGCGCCAATGCTCCTCGTTGCCGCGCGAGGCGAAGATGTAGCAGAGGTCGTTAAGCCCTCCCGGCGCGCACGTGTAGAGTCCGCCCGGCGCCGTGCCGGGCACCGTGTTGCCGCCGCGCGGCAGCTGGTCGGTCATGCCGGCTTGGCGGCTCATGGGCGTGCGGCAGTAGTTCAGCATGGCATCGCGCATGGCGATCTGGATGTGCTGGCCGCGCCCGGTCGTCATGCGCTGGTAGAGCGCCGCGAGGATGCCCATGGCCGCGAGCATGCCAGTGCCGGTATCGCCGATCGTCGGACCCGGCCGCACCGGCGGCTGGTCGGGATGGCCGTTCACCCCCATGGTGCCGCCCATCGCCTGGGCGATCATGTCGAACGACAGGTAGTTGGCGTGCGGGCTCTCCGGCGCGAAGCCCTTGACCTGAACGAAGATCAATCGCGGATTGAGCGCGTGCAGCCGCGGCCAGTCGAAGCCCAAGCGCGCGAAGGTGCCCGGCGCCATATTCTCCATCAGGACATCGGCCTTCTCGATCATCCGCCGGACCAGCGCCTTGCCCTCCTCGCTCTTGAGGTTGCAGGTCACGCTGCGCTTGTTGAGGTTGTAGTAGATGAAGTAGTGCGAGTCGGCGTCGGGACGATCGCTTGATCCCCAGCGCCCCGGCTCGCCGCGACTGGGCTCTTCCACTTTGACGACATCGGCGCCGAGCCAGGCCAGCGCCTCGGTGCAGGACGGCCCCGCCTCGAACTGGGTGAAGTCGAGTACCTTGATGCCCTTGAGGGCCGGCGCTTGCGTTTCGGTTGCGATCTCCTGCTGCCTAACCTGATCCTGCATGGTGATCCCTCCGGTAGCGGGCCGCGCTTCGAAGGCCGCGGCCCTTTGGTGTGTCACTCCATTAGCTGTGCCAAGCGAACTGCTGTGCCTTGCGGGTGGAACCCTGCGACAGCACGACATTGACGAGCGCGGGGCCCTTGAACGCCATCGCCTCGTCGAGCGCCTTGCGAATGTCCTTCGGCTCCTTGACGAAGATGCCCTTGCCGCCGAACGCCTCCATCACCTTGTCATAGCGCGCGCCGTAGATCAGCGCGTTGGGCTTCAGGTTGAACATCGGGTTTTCCGGGATCTCCGGCATGCCGGGACCGATGCCGCCGTTGTTCAGGACGACGATCTTCACCGGCAGGTTGTAGCGGACCAATGTCTCCATCTCCATGCCGGAGAAGCCGATCGCGGAGTCGCCCGAGAGGTGGATGACCGGCCGGCTGGGATCCGACACGGCGGCGGCGATGGCCTGGCCGAGGCCGACGCCCATCGTGCCGTAGGTGCCGGCGTTGAGCACGGAACGGGCGTTGGAGCTCGCCAACTGCGTGAGGCCGATATCCATGGTGCCGGCGCCCTCGGCGCTCAGGATCGCGTTCTTCGGCATCCAGGCGGCGACGTCGCGCAAGGCCCGGTAGTAGCCGGCCGGCCCCTGGTCGTCGTCGACCTGTGGCTTGATCGTCGCGACATTCTCGGCCGCCTTCTTCGTAAGCGCCTGCCGCCACGGCGTATCCTTGGGATGGAACCACTGGCGGTTGACCAGCGCCTTGTTGAGCTGCGCCATGATGGCCTTGCCGTCGCCGACCAGCGCCACTTCGGTCGGCTTGTTGTGGCCGATCTCCTCGGGCGCGATGTCGAGCTGGATGACCTTGACGTCCTTGGCATAGCGCGGCGGCAGGCCGAAGTGGAAGATCCAGTTCAGCCGCGCGCCCATCAGGAAGATGACGTCGGCCTGCTGCAGCGCCAGCGTGCGCGCGGCGCTGGCCGACAGTGGATGATCGTCCGGCATCACACCCTTGCCCATCGGCGAGCGCACGAACGGCACCTGCGTGCGCTCGATGAAGGCGCGGACCTCGTCCTCGCCGCGCGACCACGCCATGCCCTTGCCGAGCAGGACGAGCGGCCGCTGGGCCTTTTCGAGCAGGTCGAGCGCCGCCTCGACGTTCTCCGCCGGCGCCACGCTACGTGGCGCTTCGGGCACGCGCTCGGCCTGGGCGATCTTGTCGGTCTCGCAGGTGCCGCGGATGATATCGTCGGGCATGTCGAGATAGGTGGCGCCGGGGCGACCGTAGATCGCGTTGCGGGTCGCCATCTCGACGTAGAAGGGGATGCGGGCCACGCTCTCGATGCCATGCGCGAACTTGCAGAACGGCGAGGCGATCAGCACCTGGCGCTCTTCCTGGAAGGCGCCCATGCCGCCGCGATAGGTTTCCGAGGCGCCGCCGATCAGGATCATGGGCCAGCAATTCTGCTGGGCATTGGCGAGGCCCGACAGACCGTGCACCACGCCGGGTCCGGTGACGACGACGGCGGCGCCGGGACGGCCGGTGAGATAGCCGTAGGCCGCCGCTGCGTAGGCGGCGCTCTGTTCGTTGCGCATGCCGAGGTAGGCGACGCCTTCCTTCTGCGCAGCCGCCGCGATCGCGGTGATCGGAAACCCGACGACCCCGAACAGATGATCGATGCCCTGCTGCTTGAGGCTTCGCGCGATCAGGGTAGCGCCGTCGACTTCGCTCATGTTTCCCCCTAGTGACCGACTGATCTTGCCGCGAGCTTAGGCGTTGATGGCAGGGTCGCGAAAGGGGGCCACGTCGATGTGCGATACGGCCACGGGAGGTCTGGCATGCAGAGAGAGGCACTTGCCGCGGGCTGATCAGACGCATCGGCAGACAAAGACGCCATGCCGCAAGTGGTGTAGTTGAGCAGTCGAAGCACAGAGGAAGTCTCCACAAAATGCCCATTTATCAGCTCGGCGACCTTGTCCCGGTCATCCCCGCCTCCTGCTACATCGCCCCGGAGGCGACGATCATCGGGCAGGTGACCCTGGGCGAGCGGGTGACCGTCATGTCCGGCGCCGTGATCCGCGGCGACAACGAGCCGGTCGTGATCGGCGACGACAGCAACGTCCAGGAGGGCTGCGTCCTGCACAACGACCCCGGGCTGCCGCTCACTGTCGGCAAAGGCGTGACGGTCGGCCACCAGGTGATGCTGCATGGCTGCACGATCGGTGACGGGACCCTGATCGGCATCCAGGCCGTGGTGCTCAACAACTCGGTGGTCGGCAAGGACTGCCTGATCGGCGCCGGCGCCGTCATCATCGAGAACAAGAGCTTTCCAGACCGCTCGGTCATATTCGGCTCGCCGGCCAAGGCGATGCGCGAGGTGAGCGAGGATAACCTGCTCCGCATGCGTTACAGCGCCGAGGAGTACGTCAAACGCGGCCGCCAGTACCGGACGGGCCTCAAGCGGATTGGGTAGCCGCGCCAAAAGGGATAGAATAGTCCCATGACCATCACCCTTCCCCGTGAGCAGCAGGAGTGGCTAGAGGCGCAGGTCAAGGCCGGCTACTACGACAGCATCGAAGATGCCGTGGCGAGCATCGTCGCTGAGCACATGCAGCTCGATATCGATGACATGGCCTGGGCGAAGCCTCTCGTGGACGAGGCACTTGCGTCGCTCGATCGGGGAGAGGGCATGACGCTTGAGGAATACCGGCGGCGAATGGACGAGCGGTTCGGCAAGCTCAAGCGCTAATGGCGAAGTTGATCGTTTCGCCGCAGGCTGAACTGGATACTGCGACCATCGTGGCCATGCTCACGGACACGGCGGGGACTTCGGTCGCTGAACGCTATCGTCGCGATTTCGAAGAGCTTTTCGAGCGCTTCACGAAGTTTCCAACGAGCGGCTCCCCAAGGCGATCGTTGAGCAGATATGCGCGCATCGGCGTCGTGGCGCCCTACGTCGTCATCTACGAGCATCGCGGCGAAACCGTGAGGATCGTGCGAGTGCTTGATGGCCGCCGGAACATCACACGGAAGCTGGTGCGCGAATGATCGACGCCCTAGATCATCTCACGCTGGCAGGTTTTGCCGGTACCTACGAGACGCTGCTCGGTCGTCGCGTCGTCAATGAGCGGCTGCAGACGGTCAACGTCGGGCTGACCTTCGGCTCTGGCTCCGAGCCGCTATCGTCGATGGTCTTCGCAACCGCCTCGCTCGACAAGGCTGCGCGCCTGCTCGAACGGCGCGCCATCGCTATGACCAAGAGCGAACGACTGGAACTGTCGGCGACGGCCAGCCACGGAGTGCCGATCACACTGGTCGAGCGCACCGGCCAGCCTGCCCCTTCTCCCGCCACCGTCGACGAAATATCGGCCATTTCCGCCCTCGACCACGTCGTCATCCGCACGACCAACCCCGAGCGTGCCATTGCGTTCTATGCCGGCCGGCTCGGCCTCGATCTCAGGCTCGACCGCAGCAATCCCGAGTGGGGCTCGCGCCTGCTGTTCTTCCGCTGCGGTGATCTCGTCGTCGAAATCGCGCACGACCTGAAGGCCGGCGTGTCGGATGGTCCGGATCAGCTGTGGGGCCTGTCGTGGCGCGCGCCCGACATCGCCAGGGCCAATGCGCGGCTGAAGGCGGCAGGTGTCGACGTTTCAGCCCCGCGCGCCGGGCGTCGACCGGGCACGCAAGTCTTCTCCGTCAACAGCCACACCGAAGGCGTGCCCACGATCGTGATCGGCGGCGTCGGACGCTGGTAGACGATGCGCTGCGCCGCCCTTGTCCTTCTTGTAGTGGTCGCCGGCTGCACGTCCGCTCCCCAGTCCGCGCCGCCGCCCGCCGTCAAGAGCGCCGCCGAGTTGCCACCGCTCGGCCCCTGCCCGCCGTCGTCATGGAAGCCCGAGGCGCCGCCGCCGACGGCCAGCGCCAAGGTCTCGATGGTGCTGCTGGCGGTCGCCGAATGGGCCCGCTTCGGCCGGCAGATCGTCGTCTACTCCACTGACCGGCCGCTGCGCACCGAGCAGCAGGGCGTCAAGGAGCGCGAGGCGCCCGAACGCATCCACGACTACTGGACCAGCGTCGATCGTCCCGACCGCAACGGCCTCGACAACGTGCCCTGGTCGGCCGCCTTCATCTCCTGGGACATCGCCAGCGCCGGCGTGCCGCGCGATCTGTTCTGCCCGGATTCGCGCCACACGATCTATGTCGAGCGCATGGTCGAGCGGACGCGCCGGCCGGGTGCGGTCTTCATCGCCCGCCGGCCGTCCGAGCGGACGCCGCAGGTCGGCGACCTCATATGCGCCTCGCGTGCAGGCAGCGGCACCACCCTCGACAATCTCAACCGCGGCGCGGGCCATTGCGATATCGTGGTCGAGGTGAAGCCCGGCTGGGTGGCGGCGATCGGCGGCAATGTGGGCGACTCGGTCAGCCGCAGCGTCTTTCCACTGGACGACAATGGGTTTTTGTCGCCCATATCCGGCCGGCCGGTTTTCACCGTGATAGAAAACAGGCTGCCGTAGACAGACTTTAGGTAGACCGAGAATGTCCTGGCCGTACGACTACATCATCATTGGCGCCGGCTCGGCCGGCTGTGCCATCGCCAACCGCCTCGCCGAAGACATGGCGCTGCGCATCCTGATCCTCGAGGCAGGCCCTCCGGACACTTCCTTCAAGCTGAAAATGCCCGCGGGCTTCGCCAGCCTGGGCGAGAACTCGCCCTACAACTGGCGCTACGAGACTGTGCCGCAGAAGCATTGCAACGACCGGCGCATGTACTGGCCGCGCGGCAAGACGCTGGGCGGCTCCTCGTCGATCAACGCCATGCTCTACGTGCGCGGCCACGCCTCGGACTACGACCACTGGCGCCAGCTCGGCAACGAGGGCTGGAGCTACCGGGAGGTGCTGCCCTTCTTCAAGAAGGCCGAGCATAACGAGCGCTACAACGATGAATATCACGGCACGCAGGGACCGCTGAACGTCGCCGAGCAGCGTCATGCGCTTGAAATCAACGACGGCTTCATCCGCGCTTGTGCCGGCCTCGACATCCCGCGCAACGACGACTTCAATGGCGCCGACCAGTTCGGTGTCGGCTACTACCAGGTGACGCAGCGCAATCAGGAGCGCTGGAGTGCGGCCAGTGCCTATCTGCGGCCGGCGGTCGAGCGCAACCGCAACAACGTCCACGTCGTCTCCAACGCCCTGGTCGAGCGCATCATCCTCGACCAGGACCGCGCCATGGGCGTGCGCTACGTGGTCGACGGCCGCGACGAGGTCGCACGCTGCAGCCGTGAGATCATCCTGTCCGGCGGCGCGGTGAACTCGCCGCAGCTTCTCATGCTGTCGGGCATCGGCCCGGCCGATCACCTGGCGTCGCTCGGCATCCGGCCCCTGCACGACCTGCCGGGCGTCGGCGGCAACCTGCAGGACCATCTCGATGCTGCCATCCTGCAGAAAGCCAGGTCCGGCACGACCTACGGCCGCTCGAGCAAGCTGTGGGCGCTCTACCAGTACATGGTGAACAAGAAGGGCCCCGGCACCTCGCCGATCGCCGAATCGGGCGGCTTCCTCTACACGCGGCAAGGCCTGAGCGCGCCCGACATCCAGCTGCACTTCCTGCCGGTCATGGTCGTCGATCACGGCCGCACCGAGATGCGCAAGGACGGCTACAGCCTGCATGTCTGCACGCTGCGCCCCGAGAGCCGCGGCACCATCCGCCTCAAGAGCAGCGATCCCAAGGAGCATCCGCTGATCGACGCCAACTACCTGGCCGAGCGGCGCGATCTCGACACGCTGATCGACGGCGTGAAGATGGGACGCGACATCTTCGCCCAGTCCGGTTTCGATCCCTATCGCGCCGACGAGTTCCAGCCCGGCGCAGCGGTCAAGACCAACGCCGAGCTCGAGCAGTGGATCCGCGCCAAGTGCGAGACGATCTATCACCCGGTCGGCACCTGCAAGATGGGGCCCAGCACCGATCCCATGGCGGTGGTCGACAATCGCTGCCGCGTCCATGGCCTGGTCGGCCTGCGCGTGGTCGACGCCTCGGTGATGCCGACCCTGGTCGGCGGCAACACCAACGCGCCGACCATCATGATCGCCGAGCGCGTCGCAGGCTTCATGCAGGAGCCGTGATGCCGGACATCGCCCCCGCTGAACAGGCAAAGGCGTTGAGACGCCTCTCCGTGATCATGGTGTTCACGGGGTTGATGATCGGCGTCGGCCTGCCGGTGCTGTTCATGGCGTTCGGCATTCAAACCGCAATGACCCTGTGGCGCTTCGATGTCCTGTGGCTGGCGGCACTGGCGATCATGATCTTCGACTTTGGCCTGGCGCGAATGTTCTGGCGCCGCGCGATGGCGCTGGAACAAGGCCGATGAACGAGTACGGTCGCGCGTTGCGCCGCTGGCGCCGCCTGCGCGGCGTCAAGCAGAGCCACGCCGCCGAGCTTCTCGGCGTCACCCAGGCGACGCTCTCGCGCTGGGAGCGCGGCCATCATCGCCTGCCCGAGGCGGCCGAGCGCAAGCTTGCGCAGCTCCTGCGCGCGCCGCTCGATTCGGCGGGCGATGCCGGCCTGCGCCGCCTGATCGAAGGCTCGGCGCTCTCCGTCCACCTGATCTGCGATCTGTCGCATCGCCTTCTCGCCGCCTCGCCGGCGCGCGTGATCAACTGGACGGCCGACCTCGCCGAGATGCGCGGCCGGTCGCTGTGGCGCTTCGCCACCGAGGAGATCCGCACCGCCGAGAGCCGGCTGGGCGAGCTCGGCTGGTACGACGACGGCGTCGCCCAGGTGAGCTTCGAGAATGGCGCCAACGGCAGCGAGGTCGTGCCGATCGAGCCGGGCATGCTGGTGTGGGAGCGCCTGCAGCTCAGCGACGGCACGCTGGCGCGCCTGGTGACGTCGCTTTAAGGAAGACGCTCCACTGGAGTGGCGCGCCCCAGCGTCGAATATTTTATTCGTAGGCGACCGTCGCCACCGTCCCTAACGTCGACGGCATGACCACCTCCTGGTCGCGCATTGCCCTGCTCTACGCCCTCGGCGTGCTGGCGGCGGGACAGCTCGGCGTCGTGCCGCCGCTGGTGCCCGAGCTGAAGCACGACCTCGGCCTGTCACTGGCCGTCGCCGGCACGGCGGTGTCGATCATCACCCTGGTCGGCGCCGTGCTGGGCCTGCCGGCCGGCGGCTGGTCGCAGCGCATCGGGCACGCGCGCGCGCTCGCCATCGGTCTTGCCATCATGGCCATTGGCACTGCCTTGTGCGCCGCCGCCAACGATGCCGCCACACTGCTCACCGGCCGCTCGCTCGCCGGCGTCGGCTATCTGCTGGTCGTCGTCGCCGGTCCCTCGCTGATGGCCATGACCGCCGAGCCGCGCCATCAGCCGATCGCGCTGTCGCTGTGGGGCACCTTCGTGCCGACCGGCATCGCGCTTGCCGGTCTCGTCACGGCGGCCTTCGCCGAAGCCGGCTGGCGCACGATCTTCGCGGTCGATCTCGTGCTTCTTGCCGCCGCGGTGATCGTCGCCGCTGTCGCCGTGCCGAACGATCGCAGCGTCGGTCGCGACGACCAGAAGCCGCCCGCTGGCGCGCTCATCTCGTCCCTGCCGTTTGCTTTCGCCTTCTTCTGCTTCGCCCTGCTGTTCCTGGCGGTGGCCGGTCTGCTGCCGGCCTGGCTGGTCGAACGCCGCGGGCTGGCGGCCAGCGACGCCGGCCGCATCGCCGCCATCGCCACGGCCTTCGGCATTGCCGGCAGCCTCTTGGCCGGCTCGCTGATGCGCATCGGCGTCTCGCCCGGCCGCCTGGCCGCGATCGGCCTGCTGGGCTCGATGGCGCTGGCCGCGCCCTGCTTCACGGCCCTGCCGCTGCCGCTCGCCGTCGTGGGCTTCGCACTGTCCTTCGCGGTCGGCGGGCTGGTGCCGGCGGCAACCTTCGCGTCGGTGCCGCAGGTCGCGGCCAGCCCGCGCGCCATCGGACCGATCAACGGCCTGGTCGCTCAGGCCGGCAGTCTGGGCTCGCTGGCCGGGCCGCCGCTGCTCGCCGTGTGGGTCGACTGGACCAGCTGGCCGTTCGCGCCGCTGCTGCTGCTCACGATCGCGGTGCTGGGTGCCGCTGCGGCACTCGCCGTCAGACGCGCTTCTCCACCACCATGAACCACGTCTTGCCGGCGAACGGCACGAGCCGGCCGCGCGAATCGACGGGGAAGAGACTCATGGTGACGCTGTTCTTCACGTTGCCGCCGATTGCCTGCGCGTAGCCGCCACGCACGTCGGTGACGATGTCGCAATGGCCGGCAGAGCTGTCGATGCGCCGCCGCGCCGTGCGCGAATCGGCATGACGCCAGGTCGGCCCCGAGGTGCCGGTGCAGACGAGATCGCCCGGCTTGGGCGAATACTCATTGGCGGCGTGCAGCACGAAGGGGGCGCGCCCGCCCTTCTGCTGGCGGTCGTAGAGCGCGGCGAGATAGCCGCCATGCCGGCCATCGCGCGGGAAGTCCGATGCGCTGATGCCGGAATGGGCCATCGTCCAGGCGACGAACGCGCCCGACCACGGCTTGCTCGAACGGCCATTCCAGCTCGGATGGCCGCAGCTTCCCCAGTAGTCGCCGATCTTGCTCGAGAGCGGCTCGCTGCGCTCGGTGACGCCGCCGCGATTGACGTAGCCGTTGGCCTGTCCGCCATAGACCACGGTCGAGCGGCCGAACTTGGTCCATTCCTGCCACGCCGTGTAGGCGACGCGGTCGGACGGCGGTCGGTCGGCATAGCCCGTGCCACTGCTGCCACCGCCCCCACAGCCGCTGAGCAGCCAAGGGATGATAAAGGCGAGCAAGAAGAGCGCTGGCAGCCAGTGACCGATCGCGTGGGAGGAACGCAGGGCGGGTGGCTGCCAGCAAGCACGAACGTCGACGGAGGGGGTGTCGATATTCATGTATGACTTGCAGGAGGTAAAATAAATGATTGTTATTACTTGTCTTTAAGCTAGCAGATTTCCTGCATGTTGTCATCGTCTTCCGACCTGTCCCAGGTCCGCCGCCTGGAAGAGCTGGCATTTGCCGCTTGGCCGGCCCTGGAAACCCGCGATGCCGCCGGCTGGCGCCTGCGCTTTTTCCAACGGCTACACAAAAAGAGCCAATTCGATCAATGCCTTAAGGGTAGATGCTCAGATCGACGGCGGGACGCTCGATGCGCTGGAAGCAGCCTACAAGGAGCGCCATCAGCGGCCGACCTGGCGGCTGACGCCCCTGGCGCCCCCGGGTATGGCCGACCTCCTGACCCGGCGCGGCCATCGCCCGATCGAGCGCAGCCCTCTGCAAGTCTGCCCGCTTCAGCCGAACTTCACGGCGTCGCCGGAGGTGTCGATCCAGCCCGAACCGTCGGCTGCCTGGATCGACGCCTTCTGCACCTACAGCCCGGTGCGGCCGGAGCATCGCGACACGATGCGCCGGATGCTGGCGGCGATCGCCGCTCCCACGGGCTTCGCCTTCGTCGAGCAAGCGGGCCAACCGATGGCCATGGCGATCGGGGCCGTGCAAGGCGACCACATGGGTCTGTTCGACGTGCTGGTGATGCCGCACGCGCGCCGTCGTGGCTTGGCGCGCAAGGTCACCGAGAGCCTCTATGCCTGGGCGTGGTCGCACGGTGCGCGCTTCGCCTATCTGCAGGTTGTCGCCACCAACGACGCAGCGATGCCGCTCTACGCCGCGCAAGGTTTCCGCACGGCATACGACTACGAATACTTCGTGCCGCCCTCGCCTTGACCCTCAGCCTGCCTCCCTCAATAGTTGAAAACAGGGAGGAACATACAAAATGGCGAACTATCCTTGGGAAAAGAGCTATCCCCCCGGCGTGAAGTGGGAACTCGAAGTTCCGAAGAAGGCCCTGCACCAGATCTTCGAAGAGAGCTGCGCGCAATTCGGTGACCGGCCGTTCACCGACTTCCTCGACAAGGTGATGACCTTCCGCGAGTACAAGGAAGCCTCCGACAAGGCCGCTGCCGGCTTCCAGAAGCTCGGCGTGAAGCCCGGCGTCAATGTCGGCCTGTACCTGCCCAACACGCCGCACTACCTGATCGCCTTCTTCGGCGTGCTCAAGGCCGGTGGCCGCGTGGTGAACTACAGCCCGCTCGATGCGGCGCGCGAACTCGAGTTCAAGATCGGCGATTCGGAGACCGACATCCTGGTGACGCTCGACGTCGCGGCGCTCTACCCGAAGATGGCGGCGATGAAGGGCAAGACGCGGCTCAAGAAGCTGATCGTCGGCTCGATCGCCGACTACCTGCCATGGCCCAAGAACTGGCTCTACCCGATCGCCAAGAAGAAAGAGCTCTCGGTCTGGCCGCGCGACGACTGGCACATGTCGTTCAAGGACCTTCTGGCCAACGACGGCAAGTACACGCCCTATCCGGTTGGGGAGAATCTGTGGGACGAGGTGGCGCTGCTGCAATACACCGGCGGCACGACGGGGCTTCCGAAGGCCGCCATGCTGACGCACGGCTGCATCGTCGCGGCGATGAGCCAGGGCCAGTCGTGGACCACGCCCTACACCACGCCCGGCACCGAGAAGGTCGTATGCGTGCTGCCGCTGTTCCACATCTATGCGCTGTCGGGAATCATGCTGGGCGCGGTGCGCAACGGCAACCAGCTCATTCTCTATCCGCGTCCGGACATCGACATGATCGTGACCGATCTCGCCAAGAAGAAGCCTACCTTCCTGCCCGGCGTGCCGACGCTCTATACGGCGATCAACAAGCACCCCAAGGCGCAGGGGCTCGACCTGAAGTCGCTGAAGATCTGCATGTCGGGCGGCGCGCCGCTGCCGGTCGAGGTGCAGCAGGCCTTCGAGAAGCTGACCGGCGCCACCTTGATCGAGGGCTACGGCCTCACCGAGACCTCGCCCACCGGCGCGATCTGCCCGGTCGACAAGAGCGCGCGGCGCACCGGTTCGTGCGGCGTGCCGATGCCGGGCACCGTGATCGAGATCCGCGACATGGAGAAGGGCGACACAGTGCTGCCGCCGGGCAAGGAGAATGTCGGCGAGGTCTGCATCATCGGCCCGCAGGTCATGAAGGGTTACTGGAAGAAGCCGGAGGAGAGCGAGAAGGTCCTGTTCCGCCATCCCGGCAGCAACTGGCAAGGCCTGCGCACCGGCGACATGGGCTACATGGACGCCGACGGCTGGCTCTACCTGGTCGACCGCTCGAAGGATCTCATCCTGTCGTCGGGCTACAACGTCTATCCGCGCATGATCGAGGAAGCCATCTACGAGCATCCGGCGGTCGACGAGTGCATCGTCATCGGCATTCCCCATCCGCATCGCCAGGAAGCGCCCAAGGCCTTCGTCAAGCTGAAGCCCGGCGCCTCGCTCACCTTCGAGGAGCTGCTGAAGCATCTCGACGGCAAGATCGGCAAGCACGAGATGCCGGTGGCGCTCGAGGTGCGGCCCGAGCTGCCCAAGACTCCCGTCGGCAAGCTCTCCAAGAAGGAGCTGAAGGAAGAGGAACGCGCCAAGGCCCAGGCCAAGGCAGCGTGATCATATTCTTCTGGACCGTCGATCATCTTCCCCTCCCCCGCTAGGGGGAGAGGCTGGGAGAGGGGGTTGCACGAGCTGTCGATGCCGCCTCTCCTAGCCTCTCCCCCTAGCGGGGGAGAGGAACATGAATCATGAACACTTCGCGTCGTACCCTCTTCCTTGGCGGCTCATCGCTCGCCCTCACCGCTTGCTTCGACAAGCCGTGCGAGGAGCGCAATCCCGCACAGCTTGCCTTCCTCGACGGCCTGAAGGCGCTGGCCAAGCCCGCGCTGGCCTCGGGCAATCCGCTGCAGATCGAGGAAGCGGCCAGGCAGAGCATCGCGCTCGCCGAGAAAGTCGGCGTCTTCACCGACTGGTGCGGCACCCTGACCAGGATCGAGGGCACCGCCCAGAAGGTCGCCGTCACGGTCGATATCGGCCGCCAAGTTTCGCTCTACGCGTTCAACGACTGGACTTTGGCCTTTGCCGGCTCGGTTCTCGACCTTTTCTCCACACGAACGCGCGAACCGCCGCCGCCGGGCCTTTCCGATCCGGCCATCGCGGCGCTAAAAACCTTGCGGCTCGGCGAGCGCATCTCGCTTTCGGGCAGGATGGGCGAGATCGCCGGTGCCGGCGTGTTCGACTGGTCCCGCCTGTTCGGCAAGAGCGAGGCCGAGCACCGCCAGTTCCTGCAGACGCCGCGCTTCGTGGCGAGCATCGAGGCGCTGGTGGCGGAGAAGAAGAAGTAGAAAGGATTTTGGGGTGCCGTCTTTCACGTACGATTTTCCCTACGCCAGCAAGAAACTCCCGGTCTTCGCCTCCAACGTCGTCGCATCCTCCCAGCACCTCGCCGCGACCGCCGGCCTGCGCATGCTGGCCAAGGGCGGCAATGCGGTCGACGCGGCGATCGCCAGCGCCATCGCCATCACCATCGTCGAGCCGACGATGAACGGCATCGGCGCCGACGCCTTCTGCATCCTGTGGGACGGCACGAAGCTCGTGGGCCTCAACGCCTCGGGCCATTCACCGGAACTGATGACGCCCGACCAGTATGCGGGCCAGGCCGCCATGCCGAGCACGGGCTGGGGCAGCGTCACCACGCCGGGCGCCGTGTCGCTCTGGATGACCCTGCACGGCCGCTACGGCAAGCTGCCCTTCGCCGACCTGTTCGAGCCCGCCATCAAGTACGCGCACGACGGATTCCGCGTCTCCTACATGGTGGCGCGCCAGTGGGCGCGCGCCGTCGACCGGCTGCGCGGCCAGCAGGACTGGGTGCGCGACTTCATGCCGAACGGCCGCACGCCGCAGGCCGGTGAGCTCTGGAAGTTCCCGGATCAGGCGAAGACGCTGGCCAAGATCGCCGAGACCAAGGGCGAGGCCTTCTACCACGGCGAGCTCGCCCATGCGATGGACAGCCACGCCAAGGCGACCGGCGGCGCGTTGCGCCGCAACGACCTCAGCGATCACGAGGCGCACTGGGTCGATCCCATCGGCCTCACCTATCGCGGCACGACGCTGCACGAGATACCGCCGTCGGGCCAGGGCATCGCGGCCTGCATGGCGCTCGGCATCCTCGAGAACTTCGACATCGCCGGCCACGACGCTGACGGGCCGGACGTGGCGCATCTCAGGATCGAGGCGATGAAGCTCGCCTTCGCCGACATCTGGCGCTACGTCGCCGATCCGCGGCACATGGACGTCACGCCGGCGCAGCTGCTCGACAAGCACTATCTCAAGGGCCGCGCCAAGCTGATCGACCCGAAGAAGGCCAAGGATTTTGGCCCAGGCACGCCCAAGGATGGCGGCACCATCTATCTCGGCACCGCCGACGAATCGGGCATGATGGTGTCGCTGATCCAGTCGAACTACACGGGCTTCGGCTCGGGCATCGTCGTGCCCGGCACGGGCATCGCGCTTCAGAATCGCGCGACCGGGTTCGTCACCACCAAAGGCCATCCCAACGAGGTCGGGCCGAAGAAGCGACCGTTCCACACCATCATCCCGGCCTTCATCACCAAGGACGGCAAGCCGGTCGCGACCTTCGGCCTGATGGGCGGCGCCATGCAGCCGCAGGGCCACATGCAGGTCTTCTCGCGCATCGTCGACTACGGCCAGAATCCGCAGGCCGCCATCGACGCCCCGCGCTGGCGCTTCCACGAGAGCGACAAGACGGTGTGGGTCGAGGAGCATATGCCAGCCGACACGACGAGCGGCCTCGAGGCCAAGGGCCACAAGCTCACGCGCACCAAGTGGCCGAGCTTCGACTTCGGCTCCAGCCAGATCATCTGGCGCTTCCCCGAGGGCGGCCCCTACCTCGCCGCCTCCGAAAGCCGCCGCGATGGCGCGGCCGTCGGGTTCTGATGTCTTTGCCGGGAGCGCGCCGCTCCGTGGCGCTCATGCTCTTCGAAGCGCGGACCTCCAGGTCCGCTCATGATCATGATGCGGACCTGGAGGTCCGCGCTCCACATGAGCGCCACGGAGTGGCGCGCTCCCGGCCATGACCACCACCGTCTCCATCGCCAACGGCGGCTTCGCCCTCAACGGCACACCGACCTACGCCGGCCGCAGCTGGAAGGGCCATCGCATCGAGGGCCTGCTGTTCAACAGCCGCATGGCCAACGCCATCGCCGACGACGAGAACCCGGCGACCCGCGGCGCCTGGTCGTACGCCGACGGCGACTGGGACGCCGAGCGCAGCACGCGCGAGTTCATCGCCGCCCTGCCCGCCTATCGCGCGCACGGCCTGCTGGCCGTCTGCATCAACATCCAGGGCGGCAGCCCGCAGGGCTATTCCTGGCACCAGCCGTGGAAGATCGGCGGCTTCACGGCCGACGGCACGATCAAGCCCGCCTGGTTGGCGCGCCTCGCCACGGTGATCAAGGCCTGCGACGGCCTCGGCATGGCGGTGATCCTGGGCCTGTTCTACGGCAAGCAGAGTCCGACCCTGAAGGACGAGGCCGCCGTGAAGGCCGCCGTCACCAACACCGTCGACTGGCTGCGGCAGCAGAACGCCAGCAACGTGCTGCTCGAGATCGGCAACGAGGTCGACCTGCCGAACGTGTTCGTCCATCCCATCATCACCGCCCAGCGCTGCCACGAGCTGATCGAGCTCGCCAAGAAGCGCAGCCAGGGCAGGCTTCTGGTCAGCACCAGCCTGATCTCGATCAACGCGCCCTCCGAGGCGATCCTCGCCGCCTCCGATTTCCTGCTGCCGCACGGCAACGCCGTCAGCGGACCCGATGGCCCGCCGCAGTCGAGTCCGCACGGCATCCGCCTGCAGGTGGCGCGCTGGCGCGCCGGCGCGGGCTACCGCGGCCAGCCCGTCGTCTACAACGAGGACGATCACTTCGATTTCGACAAGCCCGATAACCATCTCGTCGCCGCCGTCGAGAGCGGCGCGAGCTGGGGCTACTTCGACTTCCGCCGCATCCGCGAGCGGTATGAGGACGGTTTCCAAAGTCTCCCCGTAGACTGGTCGATTTCGTCTGTCAGGAAGCGCGCGTTCTTCGGGCTACTGAAAGAGATCACCGGAACGTAAATCGTTGAATTCATTGCGATAATGCATCGAATTGCAGATGCAAACGGCGGCTCGATGGACTGCCCGCCGGCCCCGGCCGGCCGGGTTTCGCTTTTCAGATGGATGTTCCCCCTGTACCCGCCTAAATGTGCCTGCACCCCGTCGCATCGGGGGCCGGTTGATCTTCTCTCCGGACAGCAGCCACGCCTGCACCACGGTCAGCGCCGCCGCCACGTAGCGCCCGCGCTCGCGCCGCAAGGTGGCGAGCGGGTTGTTCTTGAACTGCCGTAGCTCGGGCCGCTCTTCTTCGACGTTGAGATCGGCGCGCAACATGCGGCGGACAAGGTCGCCAGCCGCTTCAAGATGATTGCCGGTGACGACCAGGGTGGTGGTGTTGGTCACCAGCCGCCGCTCGCTGTAGCCGAGGACGCGTATCTTGGAGATCGTGCAACCCGGTGAATTTGTCAGCGACGGGCCGTGGGTCGACTTCGTGCGCAGTCTGATCGGCGGCAACAACAGCCCGGCCTTCATCGAGGCCATGGTCGCGCTGATGGCAGGGCGGCCGACCGTCAATCTCATATTGTACGGCCCGGCTGTGCTGGTCGCCGGCAGCGAAGGCAACCTCGACCTGCTGCGCGGCGTGCTGGCTCATTGTAGCGGCCTCGATCCCGGGCCGTTGGATAGCGATGCTCCGTTCAAGGTGCATCGCTATCTGCACCGCGACGACATGCCGGCGCTGCTCGCCCGCGCCGAGCGCGAAATCAACACGACGTTCTTCATCACCAGCGACTGCGGCGTCGCGTCGACGCGCTGGATCAGCGCTGAGCTGGCCCCGACGAGCGGACTCGCCGGCTCGGCATTCGCTTTCATGCGCTGGCTGGCCGACGACTGGCGCACCGCGAACCTCGAACCGCGCCTCGCCCTGTTGCGGCGCTGGGCGCAAAGCCCGGGCGAGCGCAAGCCGACATTGCAGGTAGTGACATGACGATGTCTGCGCGCAGGCGACCTCTCCTGTTGCGCGACCCGGAGCGGGCTGCCGTTGACGCCACTTGGCGGCGGCCCGCTCCAACAATCATTGCGCGGCGGGACGATATCCTCCTCCCGGCGTGCGATGGGTTGCCGGTTCTCAGGTCCCGGCGACCCGGGCCGTCCGTCTTTGCTTCGAGGAGCGGGCGGCCCCCATCCATCTTTACCAAGGGAGACTGACATGAACGAGCCCAAGTCGAATGAACCCGTCGTCGCCCTCGACGACAAGCCACCGCAGCACGAAGCATCGCTGGAGGAGCGCCGCAAGCAGGCCCACGAGGACGCCAAGGGCAAGCTCGCCGGCAAGCTGCCGTCCGGCTACGCCGACGCGGTGATCCGTTGCGACGACGAGCCGGGCAAGAAGCCTCCCGAGATCACGCCGACCATGGCCGCTTCGATGGCAAAGGCGCTGGTCGATCTCACCGAGCGCGCCGGGCTCGCGCGCGCCGACGTGGCCGAGGTGAAGAACGTCGTCGCCGAGCCCAAGCCGCCGGGGAACGAGAGCGAGGCCGATGCCAAGAAGAAGGACGAGGACAAGGACCCGACATTGGCCGACGTGGTCAAGCTCCTCGGCACCGTCTCCGACCGCCTCGACAACACCGGCAAGCGGCTCGATGCGATGGAGAAGCGGGGTGACGTGCTCAGCGCCCAGAACGAGGATAAGCCGGAAGACCTCGCGGCCGACGACGCCAATGCTTGGAAGACGCGCCGTGCGGCCGAGCGCGCCGACAACGTCCTCTGCGACTTCCGCAAGAGGACAAGTTCGCCGAGTTCCAGTCTCGCTGTGATGCGGTCGCGTCCAGCTTCGGGCAGAAGGCCGCCCGCCCGATGCAGGGAGAGACATTAGGCTCATTCAAACGGCGCAGCGTGCGGCCGTGGCAGTCGCTCAGCCCGACCTACGCCAACGTCGACCTGAAAGTCCTGCAGGTTGCCGATGGCATTGCCTTCAACGCCGCCATCGACGACGTGCTGGCGTGTGCCGACGCCGAGGGCCGCCGCCCGACCCGGGTGCCGGCGGGCTACTTGGCGGAGAGGGTGGAGACGAAAGGCGGCCACACCTACACGCGCTTCTATGGCCGGCCGAAGTCTTGGATGGACCAGTTCATGCCCCGGGGGCAGCGCATCAAACGCGTCCATCGAGCGGACGACAAGGGCAACCTGACAGGCGTCGCCTACCAGAAGGATTGAGCACGTCAGTCATTTGACGCCCGTCCCCATCCGGGGACGGCGCGGCGATGCTGACGGCGAAAGTCATTTGACAGGAAGGCGCTTCCTCACTGCATCCGCTTGCGCGTGGTTGCATTGGACCTCATGCTATCCACCCGGCTGCACTAGCCGGGCCGCCCTCACCCATGGCGGGGCTGGGCTTAAAGCCGTTCCAATCACAGGGGAGGATTTAATGCCGCGCGTCGACAACAAGGGCATTTCAATCCACTACCGGGTCGAGGGCAATGGACCCCCGCTCATCCTCCAGCACGGCTTTAGCGATAGCAGCGATAGATGGTTTGAGCATGGCTTTGTCGCCGCATTGAAACAGAAATACCGCCTCGTCCTGATCGACGTTCGCGGCCACGGGCAAAGCGACAAGCCCCACGATCCTCCATCCTATGCGCCGGAGAAGTTTGTGTCCGACATCGTCGCCGTCCTCGACGATCTCGGTATGAAGACGGCCATCTACTGGGGGTATTCGATGGGAGGATGGATTGGGTTTGCCATGGCACGGTACGCGCTGGATCGCGTCGGATGTTTTGTGCTCGGAGGTGCGGCGGGAAGTGGCGCATCGCCATATGCGGCCGAACCGGGCAAGGAACATCCTTTCATCACGACGCTTCGTAGCGGGCTTGATGCATACGTCGGCTCCTTTGGTGAGGAGCTGACAGCTCCCCTTCGGGAGCGCCTCCTGACCAATGATCCAGCCGCTTTGATTGCCTGCACGCAACAACGGCTGGTCACCGGGGGATTTCACGACGTCGTGCGCACAATCGCCGTGCCGACGCTTCTTTATGCCGGAACTGCTGATCCGATCCACGATGCAGCACGGCAAACTGCTTCCGAGATAGCCGGCGCACAATTTGTGTCGCTGCCGGGTTTGGGCCACGTGGCAGCAAATGAGCGCAGCGATCTCGTTCTCCCCCACGTCGAACCGTTTCTGGCGGAAGTCCTGTTACGGCCTGCGCAATCGACTGCGGCCAGTTGAGGTCGCGGCCTGCGCTCGGCGCGGTGGGCGTCAACCTAACGTGGGCTTTGGCAAGGTGTCCGCTTCTGAAGGAGAAGCGGAAGTGGCCGACCGGCAAAGCCGTTGAAGTCGGTCGAAAATGACCCATTGCGTCATTTGCGATGCTCTGAGGAGTTCGGTCTCTATCGAAGCGCAAAAAAGGCGGCCCTCGCAGGAGGACCGCCTTCTGCAATCTACTCGAGCCGGATCGGGCTACAAGTAGCGCGACGGTAACACAATCCTGTCGTCCGTCAGTATCTGCTCCAGCACCGTGATGCCCGCGTCGTAATTTCCGGCATCGCACTGGGCGATCGCCTGCGGCGCCGGACCCTGTGCGCCCGTCCGGGAATACGAGCGCCACTTCCTGGCAAGCGCGGCGCAATAGTCCTTGTCGCTCATGACCGGCCGCCCAATGACCGTGATGTGAACACTGCGGTTAAGCCGGTCGGGGACCTGGTCGGCGGTGGGGACCGGCAGGCTTTCCTCACCCAGGCTGCCCGACCGGATCGCAGACTCCGGCACGCCGGCGCGCATCAGCGCGGCCTTCACGGCCGCCGTGCGCGCCATGGAAAGCCGCAGGTTCATCCCCTGATCGCCGACGCGGTCGGCATGGCCTTTCACGAGCACGTTGGTGCCGCCCTGCTTGAAGGTTGCGGAGGCCTGGGCAATCGTCGCCTGCCCATCAGGCAATATGTCCGATTGACCGGTGTTGAAGTACACGACGTACAACTGTCTCACCTGCGAGGCAGGCGGCGGGCTGGCCATCTGCGGCTGCTGTTGGCACGCCGCCAGCAGCAGTCCGACTGCCGA
>FODP01000032.1 GCA_900110395.1 Rhodospirillales bacterium URHD0017 | reverse complement strand
CCGACGCCGAACCGCGGGCCTCAGAACTTTCCCGAGGCGATATCCTTCAAGGCGGCATTGTCCAGCATCGCCTCGGCCAGCAGCTTCTTCAGCTTGCGGTTCTCGTCTTCAAGCGATCGCAACCGTTTGGCGTCCGACACCTGCATCCCGCCATACCGGCTTCGCCAGTTGTACAGCGTCGCCTCGCTGATCCCGTGCTGACGGCACAGGTCGGCAGGCTTTGCTCCCGCCTGGTGCAGCCGCAGGATCTCGATGATCTGTTCCTCGCTAAACCGCTTCCGCTTCATGTCCGTTCTCCTCAGAACGGACTCAACCTTACTACGAGGGAGTTTCAGGGGAGCAGGTCACTGGTGACCATGGCAAGGTTCTTCGATGAGTCTTCGGGCGAAGATTTCGGCGGCGCATTCAGGACGCCGCCGCCGCTCTTTAGGCTACTGCCGACGAAAAGAGGGGGTAATTAGACCCGCCCCATCAGCTCGTCGCGCACCGAGCCGCGTTCGGCTTCGATGCGGATGGACCAGATCAGCAGCGCCGCCGCGATCTTGATGGCTACCGGTAGGGCGATATAGACGAAGATCAATGCCGTGCTGCTGTATTGGCCACGGCTGGGGTTGAAGCCGAGAAGGGCGGCAACCGGCAGCGAGCCCGCCGCGCCGATCGCCGTCGCGAGCTTGGTCGACAGCGCCCACAGGCCGAAGTAGGCACCGGTGTCGCCCTGCGTGTCCTTGCCTTCGGGCGAGTTGATGATGTCGGCCAGCACCGACGGCGGCAGGCCGTAGTCGGCGCCGATGCCGATCCCGGTGACGATGGCGATAGGTAGGAACCACGCGAAGTCGCCGGCGCCGAGGAAGACCGCGAGCGACATGGCGATCACGGTCATCACCATGGCGAAGAACCAGGCCACGGTCTTGGTGTAGCGGCGCGACAGCATCAGCCACATCGGCACGCTCAAGGCGGCGGCGCCGAAATAGACCAGCAGGATGATGCCGGCCTGCGTCTTGTTCCCCTTCAGCACATGCTCGACATAGAACAGCATCACCGACACGGCGACGCCCAACGCCGAGCCGTTGATGATGAAGACCAGCAGCAGGCGGCGGAACAGGCGGTTCTTCATGGGCGCGAAGAACGGCACCAGGGTCTTGAGCGAGGTGCTGTTTTCCATATTCCGCGTAGGCCGCGCCAGCGCCGGCGCCAGGCCCACCAGCCAATCGCGGAAGTAGCGGACATGGATCTCCGGGTTCTCGCGCACGACCGGGGGATGCACCGAGGCCGGCGACCAGACCAGCGTCGGCAGGGCGAACAACAGCGCGATCGGGATGAAGACCAGGCCCATGTAGACGTAGCCGGCGTGGTCGCCGAACCTGGCCGTGAAGACGGTCGGCAGCACGACGGCCAAGGTCATGCCCAGCAGGCCGAAGACCTCGCGGCCGACCGTGATGCGCGTGCGCTCGTTGTAGTCGTCGCTGAGCTCCGCACCGTGCGCATGATAGCTGATCGACACGCCGGCATAGCCGAGATGGACGATGAACAGCGCCACGAACAGCCAGATCGCCAGCAGTGTCGACTGCACGAACAGCGCCTCGGGCGGATGGAACAGCATGTAGAAGCCGCCGATCAACAGCGGCAGCGACAACGCGACGAAGGTGAGCCGCCCGCGCGGGCCGCGATGGGTGAACTTGTCGCTGATCAGGCCGATCACCGGATCCTGGATGGCGTCGATGACGCGCGCGGCGATGAAGATCAGGCCCATGATGCCGAGCGGCACCTTCAGGACCTCGCCGTAGAAGTGGCTGACGTTCAGCACCACCGGCAGGGCCGCCATGTTGAGCGGCAGCTGGTTGGTCGAGTAGGCGATCAGGCGGCCGAACGTCAGTCGTACGGACGCGGCGGCCGATCCGGTCCTCGTCATAGGCGCATGCACGCGAATTTTGCCTTCCTGCCTGTTCGCGCCGCTTTCAGCGCCTTGCTTGGTGACAGTTATATATGTCGGAAGTGGGCCTGCAAGACGTCCGTACGGCCGGTCGAGAAGCCGGCGGCGCAGTAGGCGAGGTAATAGCGCCACATCCGCTGAAAGCGCTCGTCGAAGCCCATTTTCGCCACCTGGTCGGCGACTCGGTCGAAGCGACCGAGCCACGTCTCCAGGGTACGCGCATAGTCCCGGCCGAAACTGTACAGCTCGGCCACCTTCAGGCCGGCCTGGCGGCACTGCTCGCGCAGGCTGGTGGGCGACAGCAGCATGCCGCCCGGGAAGACATAGGTCTGGATGAAATCCGGATGACGGCGGTAGCTGTCGAAGAAGTCGTCGGCGATGACGATCGCCTGCACCAGGACCGAGCCGCCCGGCACGACATGGCGCTTCAGCGCGGCGAAGTAGTCGGGCCAGTAACGCTCGCCCACGGCCTCGATCATCTCGATCGACACGATGTGGTCGTAGCGCCCCTCGACGTCGCGATAGTCGCGGAACTGCAAGTCGACCTGGTCGCTGAGGCCGGCGCGCTCGAGCCGCGCGCGCGCATACTCGAGCTGCTGCCGGGAGATCGTGACGCCGGTGACCCGCATGCCGCGGCGCGCCGCGGTCTCGGCAAAGCCGCCCCAGCCGCAGCCGATCTCCAGGATGCTGTCACCCTGCTTGGCGCCGATCTGCTCGAGGATACGCTCGTACTTGGCGGTCTGCGCGGCCTCCAGCGGCTTGCCGTCCGTGCCTTCGAACAGCGCCGAGGAGTAGGTCATCGTGGGATCGAGCCACAGCCGGTAGAACTCGTTGCCGAGGTCGTAGTGGGCGTGGATGTTCTTGCGCGAGCCCTTGCGCGAGTTGCGGCGCTGCCAGTGGAGGAATTTCAGCACCAGGTCGTGCAGCGTGTTGGTATGGGCCATGCGGCCCAGCGACTTCTCGTTGTCGGCCAGGAGCGCGATCAGGCCGGGGAGGTCCGGCGTATCGCACAGGCCTTCCATGTAGGCCTCGGCAAAGCCGATGTCGCCATCGACCAGGACGCGGCGGAAGAAGAGCCAATCCCTGACGTGCAAATCGGCGTGGGGCGTGGCGCCGTCGCTGCCGAAGCGGTGGGTCGTGCCGTCCGGAAGATGGAGGGTGAGACTCCCGACCGAGAGGCGTTCAAGGGCTTTCAGGACAAGACGGGCGGCGATCGTCATGCAGGCTCAGCGCGTCACCAGCTCCGCCGGTGGAGCGGGCTTGCGGTGAAATCTCGCCCGCTTGCAGAGGAGATGCAAGGCCTGCCAGTGGATTCGGGCGACGACCGCCAGGGTCATGGTCGGGTTGCCGAGGAACCGCCGCAGCACGCTGGCGTCGGTCAGGGCCTCGCGGCGGCCGCCGACCGAGGTCGCCAGCATCAGGCCCTGGGCGTCGTGGTAGTTCACGTCGACATGGGCCCGACCGTCGTCCAGCCGGAACCGGAAGCGGTAGCGGCCCTCGACGGGCAGGAAGGGCGAGACGTGGAAGACCTTGCGGCCCTCCAGCCAGGCGTCAGGCTCGATCGGCCGGCGGTCGTCGTGGTGGACCAGGTAGCAGTGGCTCTCGCCGAAGGTGTTGTTGACCTCGCATAGCACGGCGCGCAGGGCGCCCGATCGGTCGCGGCAGAACCAGAAGCTGACCGGATTGAAGACGTAGCCCAGCAGGCGCGGCAGGGTCATCAGCACGACATCGCCGTCGCAGATGTCGCCGAGGCCGTGCTCGGTCAGGGTGCGCTTCAGCCAGGCTTTCAGGTCCGAGCCGTCGCGCGCGCCATGGTCGGCGCGACGGAACGATACGAGGCCGCGCCGGTCGAGCGTCAGCCAGCGCCCGGCCGCGCTCTCGAGCTCATCCAGGCCGAAGCAGAGATAGGCGACGCGATAGCGGAAGGCGTTGTCGCGCGGCCGCAGCCGACGGTGGACCACCGTGGCGTCGATAATGGAGTGGGCAGGCTTGGGCTCCAAAGTCCCGTCATCCCGACCGGAGCCGAGCGCAGCGAGGCGTAGCGGAGGGACCTGTTTTCGTAGACGCGTCGACAAGAGCAGGTCCCTCGACTGCGCCGCGCTGCGCTCGGCTCCGCTCGGGATGACGGGGGAATCGCTCACGGCGTCACCGGCAGCGGGAACGCGCCGATCGGCCGGTCGGCCACGACGCGCGGCGGATCGCCGATGCGGCGATGCTCGTCGGGCTTGCGCCAGGGCCGGCGTACGCCCAACTGCTCGGCGACGTCGAGGCCGGCCGACAGGGCATCCTCATGGAAGCCGTAGCCGCAGTAGCTGCCGCAGAAGAAGGTGTCGCGCATGCCCTGGATGGCATGCAGGGTGCGCTGGGCGCGGATCGCGGCGGCATCGTACATCGGATGCTCGAAGGTGAAGCGCTGCAGCGCCTTGGCCGGCGCGCGGCCGGGATTGACCGACACGAAGAGCGGCTTGCTGTCGGGCAGATCCTGCAGGCGGTTCATCCAGTAGGTCACGCTCACGGGGCTGTCGCGGTCCTCGCTGTCGGCCACGTAGTTCCAGCTCGACCATACCGAACGGCGGCGCGGCATCAACGTTGCGTCGGCATGCAGCCAGACCTCGTTCGAGGAATAGGCGAAGCGGCCGAGCAGGTCGCGTTCGCGAGCATCGGCGTCGGTCAGCAGGGCCAGGGCCTGGTCGGCATGGCAGGCGAGGATCGCCTTGTCGAAGCGGTCCCAGTGGCCGGAGGCGTCGCGTACGTGGACGCCATCGTCGCCGCGGCGGATCGCGGCGGCCGGCGTGGCGAGCCGCGCCTGCTGGCGCAGGGGTGCGGTGATGCGCTCGACGTAGGAGCGGCTGCCGCCCTGCACTGTGCGCCAGGCGAGCTGCGGGCCGACGGCGAGCAGGCCGTGGTTGTTGAAGAAGCGCACGAAGGTCTGCGCCGGGTAGTCGAGCATGCGGCCAAGCGGCGTCGACCAGATGCAGGACGCCATCGGCACCAGGTAGCGGTCGCGGAATGCCGGGCCGAGCCCCGCCTCGTCAACGAAGTCGCCGATCGTGAAGTCGAGGTTCTCGCACTTGTCGAGCAGGCGCGGGGCCATGCGGTTGAAGCGCAGGATGTCGTGCGTCATGCGCAGGAAGGACGGCCGCACCATGTTGCGCCGCTGCGCCACGAAGCTGGCGAAGGAGCTGCCGTATTCGAAGCGGCCACCGTCGAGGCTGACCGCGAACGACATGTCGGACGGCTTGGTCGGCACGCCGAGATGGCCGAACAGGGCGACGAGGTTGGGATAATTGCGCTCGTTGTAGACGATGAAGCCGACGTCGACCGGCTGGCTGCGACCCAGGGCCGGCGCATCGACCGTGCAGGCATGGCCGCCGAACCGGCTGTCACGCTCGTAGATCACGACTTCGTGCTCGCGGCTGAGCAGCCACGCCGCGCCAAGACCCGCAACGCCGGCGCCGATGACAGCAACTTTCATCCTTCTGACCCCGCTCCCAGATACTCGGGATCAGATACGCGGATGATGGGCGGGCGGATGAGTTTGGCGGAAAGCTGCCTCAGGAAGCGCGCCGGAGGCCGCGAAAGGCTTCGAGGGCGCGCGTGCGGGCAACCGCATGGTCGACGATGGGCTCGGGATAGATGTCGGGCGGCAGCGCCGGCTCTGCCGTCCACGGCCGATGGATGGTCTCGGCCGGCAAGCCCGCCAGCTCGGGCACCCAACGACGCACATAGTCGCCGGTCGGATCGAACTTCTCGCCTTGCAGCACCGGATTGAAGATACGGAAGTAGGGCTGGGCGTCGGCGCCGCTCCCGGCGACCCATTGCCATCCCGCGGCGTTGTTGGCCGGATCGGCGTCGACCAGAGTATCCCAGAACCATTTCTCACCGACCCGCCAGTCGATCAGCAGATCCTTGGTGAGAAACGAAGCCACGATCATGCGCACGCGATTGTGCATCCATCCGGTCGTCCAGAGCTGGCGCATGCCGGCATCCACGATCGGATAGCCGGTGCGGCCGCGGCGCCACGCCTCGACGGCGGTGCCGTCGTTGGACCACGGGAAAGCGTCGAACTCCGACCGGAAATTGCGTTGGCCGAGGTCGCCGAAATGGAACAGCAGATGATAGGCGAACTCGCGCCAGCCGAGCTCGGCCAGGAACTTCTCGGTCGCCGCCGAATGGCCGCGCGCCGTCGCCGCCCGCCAGATCTGGCGCGCCGAGATCTCGCCGAAGGCGATGTGGGGTGAAAGCCGGGACGTGGCGTCGGCGGCCGGCATGTCGCGCGCCTCGCGATAGCGCGCCATGGCCTCGTCGAGGAACGCCACGAGGCGCGCGCTCGCCCCAGCCTCGCCGGGAGCCCAACTGGCGCCCAGGCCGCCCGACCAGTCAGGCGCGCTTGGCGGCAGTCGCCACGCCGCAAGCCTGTCACTGGCGGGCCAGGCCTCCGGCGCCGGCAGCCGCTTGGGCGCCGGCAGCGGCTGGCCCGGTGAGGGCAGGTTGCGGCAGGCTCGCCAGAATGCAGTGAAGACCTTGAAGGGGGCGCCTGCCTGGGTCGTCACCTCCCACGGCTCGAACAGCAGGTTGGCCTTGAGGCTTTCGGCGGCCACGCTGCGCCGGGACAATGCCTGCTTCAGGCGCGTATCGCGCTCGCGCGAACCCTGGTCGTAAACGCGGTTCCAGTAGACCGTGCGGGCATCGCATTCGGCGGCCAGGGCCGCGATGACCTGCTCGGCCGGTCCGCGGCGCAGGATCAGGCGCGAACCCAGGGCATGAAGGAAGGCATCGAGCGATTGCAGGCTGTGGTGCAGCCACCAGCGCGCGGCTGCGCCCGGCGGGCGTGTGCTTTCGGTTTCCTCGTCCAGCACGTAGACCGGCACGACCGGATGTCCCGAACCAAGCCCCGCGATGAGTGCCGGGTTATCGGCGAGGCGCAGATCGTTGCGAAACCAGACGATGGACGACGGCATGCCTCTGATACGTGCCGCCGGCCGGGATGGATGTGCCTACGACCTCGGGCAGCTCGGGACTGGCCGCATTTCCAGGGACTGCAAGTCGGCGGTGACGGTGACGAGGCCGGTGTCGACGGTCAGGCGGTCCAGGACGCCGTTGTCGAACACCAGGGCGCCGACGCTGAACAGCGGCCGCGTGTCCTGCTGGCGGCCACGCGTGAAGGTCATGAAGACCGGCCAGGATTTGCCCTTCGGCGCGCTCTCCGGCTTGTCGGCCGGGCGGCCGGCGCGCAGTTGGCCGCGCTGTTGCTCGGTGACATCGAGCAGGAAGGCATCGCCCATGACCTCGGCATCGAACATCAGGGCGGGGAAGCTGGCGGCATTGGCCCGCAACCTCTCGATCAGGTGATCGATGGCGGCGACCGGCATCAGGGTCGGCGGCGGCAACACGAACAGGTTGGGCGGAGCGCCCGGCTGGACGATCTCGGCCCTGAGCTCGCCACCCTGGCGCTGCACCCGGCCCTTGAACTCGCGTTCGCTGCCGTTCTGGACCTGCACCGTACTGTAGCGGAAGCCATTGCCGCTCTTGGGCTCCTGGCCGTCGAGCTTGGAGGCGAGGCTCATCTTCCACGAGGCCGTGAGCGCGATCTCGGTCTTGATGTCGCGTTTGAGATGCCAGCCGCTGCAATCGAGCGAAAGATCGTTGACGGCCGTGCCGATGCGCGGGGCATTGGCGGCGATGCCCAGGCGCAAGGCATATTCGGCGCGATGCGGCTGGACCTGTGCCATGGCCGCACCTGGGGCCACGTCGGGCACGAGCACGGCCCCTGCAAGAACGATACCCACCAGACGACGCATCGCACCACCTTGCGCAGCGCCCGCCATCGGGTCAATCGTGCGCGCCATGAGTTTGCGCGACATCGTGGCGGTATTCCGGCGATCCTCACACCCATGATGCCTTTCGGGTTCGAATGCGCCGGCGAGAAGCTGCAGGCATTGCCGGCAGGCGCCCTGCACTGGCCGGCGCGGCGCCTCCTGGCGGTGGCCGACCTGCACCTCGAGAAGGGCTCGTCCTACGCCGTCAATGCCCGCAAGCTCCTGCCGCGCCACGACACGCGCCAGACCTTGGCCATGTTGACGGCCCTGATCGACGTGCTGCAGCCCGAGACGGTCGTCTGCCTGGGCGATTCCTTCCACGATCGCACGGCGAGCGAGCGGCTGTCCGAAATCGACCGTCACATGCTCGACGGTCTGACCAAGCGGGCGCATTTCGTGTGGATCGCCGGCAACCACGATCCCGCGCCGCCACCCGCCGGCTGGGGCGAGGTCGCCGAGGAAATCAACGACGGGCCGCTGATCTTCCGGCACGAAGCGCTGTTCGGCCCGGCGCGCGGCGAGATCTCGGGCCATTTCCATCCCGTGGCAGCGCTCAGCGTACGCGGCCGCGGCATGCGCCGGCGCTGCTTCCTGACCGACGGGTACCGGCTGATCCTGCCGGCCTTCGGCACCTATGCCGGCGGCTTGAACGCGCTCGATCCCGCGATCGCCCAGCTCTTTCCCGACGACTACGACGCCTTGGTGGTCGGCCGCGACACGGTGCGGCGGCTGTCGTGGCGGCAGCTCAGGCCGGACGCCCAGTTCTGGACGGAAGACGGCTGGTGGCGCAAACGGATGGATTAGTCTTGCGCTCTTTCGGACCGCGCGCGTCCTCGCCCTATGGTACGAAGAAACCCGCGAAAACGAGATTGACCATAGTTCTTGACGTTAGTGAACTTGAGTTATAATATCGGCTCGTTGCGCGGCCTCGTCGCGTTCCCGCTCTATGCATCGTTTATCCGAGACCCAAAAGCGTGCCGCAGACAGCGCGTCCCGCTCGGCTGCTTGCCGCCGGACGGGGACGGGCTGCGGCTCTTCGATGTTGCGATTCCAACATCTAAATTATCTTAACTATCTTAATTCGGGATGGACTGCGCTCCTTGGGTGAGACAGCGGAACGCGCATTGTCGTTGCCGTCCCTTTTTAGCGGACATCGCTTGGCCAGTGCGGCCGGCAGAAGAGCAGAGGCACCAGTGGCTTGCGGGGATTTCCGGAGAGACGTGGCGAACGCGATCCCGTTTGCCATTCAGCCCGCCATACCGCTGTCGAGCTACTAGGGCTGGGCCTGCGGCCGCCGCAACGACAGGACGGCGGCTGCTATCCCAAAGATCACCAGCACCGGATGAAGCCGCTGATGCAGCACACCCCGACGACAAGCCACGGGTGATAGGGCTGCCGCGCCAGGTACGCCAGCGGCGCCGGCTCTGCGCTGCGCACCGACATTGCGGTCAGCGCGGCAGCTCGTATTTCAAGGTCACCTCGCCCAGGCCCTCGATCTTGCCGACGGCGGTGCTGCCGGGCGGCACGAACTGGCAGGCGACCATGCTGCCGGTCGAGACGATCATGCCCTTCTTCAGGGTCTTGCCATGCTCGCCGAGCTTGTTGGCGAGCCACGCCAGCGCATTGTAGCAATGGCCCAGCACGTCGCCCGAATTGCCGGTGCGCATCACCTTGCCGTCGAAGGCGATCGAGCCCTCGAGATTGCCGATGTCGAGGTTCTTCCAGTTCTTGTTGGGCTTGGCGAGCAGCGAGCCGCCGTTCCAGCCGACATCCATCACCAGCCACGGCAGGCTGAGCCGGCTGTAGTCGGCGCCGCGATCCTCGATCAGCTCGAAGCCCGCGCGCGCCTCGCCGATGTAGGGCTCGATCGACTCCTTGTCGTAGGGCTTGTCCTTGGGTCGCGGCACGTCGGCGTTGACGGTGAGGATGACTTCGAGCTCGACGCCCAGCCTCGCCCACTGGTCGGCGCGCACCGACGCCTTGTGCTCGAACACGCGCTTCCTGCGGATCGGCCCGTAGGCGGGGCCGCGGATGCCGGTCTGCTCCCAGATCTGCGGCGAGGTCAGCGCGATCTTGTAGCCGACCAGCGGACCTTGCCTCGGCACCAGCTTCTTCAGCAGCGCATCCTGCACCTTGTAGGCGGTGCGCTCGTCCTCGATCGCGAACTGCTCGGGCCACCAGCCGATGACCGCGCGTGAGCGATGGACCTGATGGAGCCAGTTGGCGGCCTTGGCGATGCTGAACGCCATGCATTCCTCCCCTTGCGTGTCTTCGTGCCGGCCGCATAGTGCCATCATGGCGGGGAAAGTAGTGCAACATTTCGGGCCAACGCATCTGGGGCCCATGCATCTGGGGCCAGTGCGGGCGGCCGCGCTGGTCGGCGTCGTGCTGGCCGGCGGCGAGGGCAGGCGCATGGGTCCGGGCGTGCCGAAGCCGCTGCGGCTGCTCGGCGGACGGCCGATGGTGGCGCATGTCGTCGAGCGCCTGCGGCCGCAGGTCATGGACCTCGTCGTCGTCGCCAACGATCCCTTGCCCGGCCTGCGTGCGCTCAAGGTGCCGGTGATTCCCGACCCGCCCGACATCCAGCGCGCCGCCCGGCGCGAGGGCAGGCGCCTCGGCCCGCTCGCCGGCGTGCTTGCGGGGATGGAGTGGGCGCGAAAGCATCATCCGCATGCCGGCTGGATCCTGACCGCGCCGGCCGACGCACCGTTCCTGCCGATGGACCTCACGGTGCGGCTGTGCGGCCTGATGCACGTGCCCGAGCCCGACATCCTGATGGTGCGGCACGGCCGGCGTCGTGAACATGCCGTGGCCGTGTGGTCGGTGAAGCTTGCCGACGACCTCAGGCGGGCGATCCTCGAAGAGGGGATGCGTCGCGTCGAAGCTTTTGCCGATCGGCACCGGCTCGCCGAATTGGCATGGCCCGGCGGTGGCGCACCGTTCATGAACGTCAACACGCCGGCCGAGCTCAGCGCGGCGGCGGACCACCTGAAGAAGAGGGTGCCCGCTCCAGCTCGACCACGTTCCCGTCGATGACGAGCTTGCCGGCATTCTCGAAGTTGACGGTGATGCGATGGCCGATCATCGACTGGACCTGGCCCAGCCCCCAGTCGGGCCGGCCGGGATGACGCACGAAATCGCCGGGCGAGAGCAGGGCGTTGCCGGGCTTGTCGAACAAGCTTTAGTGACTCCCCTGTGAGGTATAAGACCCCCATCTTCACCCAAGGAGGACACCGATGACCACCACCCGTCTTGCCATTGCCTCGGCTCTCGCGGCCGCCCTGGTGCTGCCGGCCGCCACGCAGGCTCAGGGCAACATGGAGAGGTGCTACGGCGTCGCCAAGGCCGGCAAGAACGACTGCCAGACGGCGAAATCCTCATGCGCCGGGACGTCGAAGACGGATGCCCAGAACGACGCCTGGATCTCGGTCCCGAAGGGCGTCTGCGACAAGCTGGTCGGCGGCAAGACGACCGCCGGCTGATCGTCATGGACCCGGTTGCGGGCATCGGGCTGCGCGCCCCGCACCTGGCGGAGATCGCGCGCGAGCGGCCGGCAACCGGCTTCCTGGAAATCCACGCCGAGAACCATCTCGAGCGATCGCAAGCCGTCGAAGCGTTGAGGGCCGACTACGCCTTCTCCGTTCATGCCGTCGGCCTGTCGCTGGGCTCGGTGGATGGGCTCGACGAGGCGCACCTGGCGCGTGTGGCTGCCTTGGTGAAGCGGCTCGAGCCCGCGCTGGTGTCCGACCATCTTTCCTGGAGCAGCTTCGGCGGCCGCTACTTCAACGACCTCCTGCCACTGCCCTACACCGAAGAGGCCCTTGCCGTCGTCGTGCGCAACGTGCAGCGCCTGCAGGAGGCACTGGGCCGTCAGGTATCGATCGAGAATCCGTCCAGCTACCTGGGCTTCGCGCAGTCGACCTTGAGCGAGCCTGAGTTTTTGGCCGAGCTGGTCCGGCGCAGCGGCTGTGGGCTGCTGCTCGACGTCAACAACATCGTCGTGACGGCGCACAATCTCTGCCTCGATGCGCGCGACTGGCTCGACCTGCCGGGCGAGACGATCACCCAGTATCACGTCGCCGGCCATGCCGTGAACGATGCCGACGGCGAGACCATCCTGATCGACGATCACGGCTCCCGCGTCAGTGACGGCGTGTGGGCTCTGTTCGCCGACGTCGTTGAGCGCTTCGGTCCTCGACCGACACTGGTCGAGTGGGATGCGGACCTGCCCGCCTTGTCCGTCTTGCTGGAAGAGGCGGCGCGGGCCGCATCGGTTGGAGGTCGCCGTGCCGCTCGCGCTGCGTGACCTGCAGAGGGCCTTCGCCGCCCAGCTCTCCGCCGAGGCTCAACCCGCCTTGGCCGCGGAAATCGTTCCCGCCTCGGCGCGCCTGCGCATCCATCGTCACCATATGCTCGACAGCCTGGCCTCGGCGCTCGCTGCCACCTTCCCGACGGTTCAGGCAGTGGTCGGCGCCGACTTCTTCCGCGGGCTGGCGCGTGCCTTCATCGGCCAGTCGCTGCCCAGCCAGCCGGTGCTGGCGGAGTACGGTGCGGGGTTTCCCGCTTTCATTGCCGGAAATGGCGCCAACCGCGACCTGCCGTACCTGGCCGACGTTGCCCGGCTCGACTGGGCGTTGAACCTCGCCTTCCACACCCCGGCCGGCGGTGGGCTCGCCGCAGCCGACCTGGCGACGATTCCCGCCGACCAGCTGCCCTCGTTGCGGCTTGGCCTGACGCCAGGGACCGTCCTGGTCGCATCGCCCTATCCGCTGGACCGGATCTGGGCGGCCTCACAACCCGAGGCGGCGGTGGACGCGGTCGACCTGGCGGCCGGAGGCGTACGCCTGCTCGTCCTGCGCCGGCCCGACGATGCCGCGTTCGTCAGCCTGTCGGAAGCAGAGGCGGCCTTTGTCGGCGGCCTTGTCGACGGGCTGTCCCTGGAAGAGGCAGCCGGCCGGGCCGAAACGGGCTTCGACCTGTCGGCTTGCTTTTCCCGGCTGCTCGGTTTGGGCGTTCTTGCTGCAGCGCAATAAAGCTGCCTTGTTGGCACCATAATTGCGCGTGGTTCGTGAGGATTAGCGCCGTTCGGCTTTGCTGCACTGCACGACAAGTGGTGGTTAGCAACAGCGAACTTTGTTGCAGCGTCATCGACCATCCCTATACTCCGCGCGCCTCAAGAGCCGCCTTCCCCCGAGGCGGACGTTGTAGTCGCTGCGAGTGGAGTTGCCGACGATGTCGATCACGTTGCCGCAGAATTACCGACCGACTGAACGCGAAAGCTTTATGAACCCGATGCAGCAGGAATACTTCCGCCAGAAGCTGCTGAAGTGGAAGAACGAGCTGATCGAGGAATCCAACCAGACATTGCAGAACATGCAGGAGGAGAGCCTGGCGCAGCCCGATCTTGCAGATCGCGCCACCGCCGAGACCGACCGCTCGCTCGAGCTGCGCACCCGCGACCGCTTCCGCAAGCTGATCTCCAAGATCGACAGCGCCATGAAGTCGATCGACGAGGGCACCTACGGCTACTGCGAGGAGACCGGCGAGCCGATCTCGCTGAAGCGCCTGGAGGCCCGCCCGATCGCCACCCTGTCGGTCGAGGCGCAGGAGCGCCACGAGCGCCTCGAGCGCACCCGCCGCGATGAGGGCGCTGACTGATCATGGGACCGCGGGCCTCCAGGCCCGCTCATGAATCATGGTGCGGGCCTGGAGGCCCGCGGTCCAATGACTAAGCCTTCGCTTCCTTCTGCAGATCCTGGCGCCTGAGCGCGCGGCCGGCACGGCCGCGGCCGGGCTTGCCGTCGCGCCACACGACGGCGCCGTTGCACAGCACGACGTCGATGCCCTTGGCCGCGGAGATCGGCTTCTCGAAGGTCGCCGTGTCGATCACCGTCGCCGGATCGAACACGCAGATGTCGGCATAGAAGCCCGGCTTCACCTCGCCGCGCTTGGCCAGGCCGAAGCGCTGGGCCGAGTACGAGGTCATGCGCCGCACCGCATCCTCGAGGGGGAACAGTTTCAGCTCGCGCGAGTAGTGACCCAGCACGCGCGGGAAGGTGCCCCACAGGCGGGGATGGGGATGGACGTCGAACGGGATGCCGTCCGAGCCGATCATGGCGCCGGGATGGGCCATGGCGCTCTGCACGTCCTTCTCGTCCATCATGAAGTAGATGGCGCCCGCCGGCTGGATGCGATCGGCCGCCTCGCGCATCGAGCAGCCCATCTCCGCCGCGATCTCCTTGAGGTCGCGACCGCCCATGCCCGGCACCTTGTCGGACCAGGTGATCAGCACCTTTTCGGCGCGCTCCAGCATGTCGCTGCGCAGGATGGTCGAGCCCGCGACGTAGGGATACACGTCGAAGGCGATTTCTTGCTGCTTCATCGCCTCGCTGAACTTGGGCAGCGTCTCCTTCATGCGCCCGAAGTTGCTGCGGCCCGAGCACTTGTGATGCGAGACGATGATCGAGGCGCCGGCGCGGCGGCCGATCTCGAAAGTCTCGTCCATCGCCTTCAGGATATCGTCGCCTTCGTCGCGCATGTGCGCGGTATAGACGCCGCCCCACTTGCCGAGCGGCCTCGCGACGTCGGCGACCTCGTCGGTCGAGGCGGCATTGGCGGCGGCATAGAACAGGCCGCTCGACATGCCGATGGCGCCCTGCTCGAGGCTCTGGTCGAGAAGGTCGCGCATGGTGGCGATCTCGCCGGCGGTCGCGGTGCGGCCGAGATCGTCGCCCATGGTGTTGAGGCGGAGCGTCGCATGGCCGATCAGGAAGGCGCCGTTGATGGCCGGCCTGGCGGCGTCGACCTTGCCCGCGAACTCGGCAAAGCTCTTCGAGGTGTTCTCGGGCTTCTTCACCATCAGCGACATGAAGTGGCCGATGTCGGAGCGAAGATAGGGCGCGGCGGAGAGCCCGCAATTGCCGCACACCACCGTGGTGACGCCCTGGCTCGCCTTCATCGCCATGGTCGGGTTGTCGATCAGCGCGGTGTCGTCGTGGGTGTGCACGTCGATGAAGCCCGGCGCCACCACCTTGCCCCTGGCGTCGATCTCGTTGTCGCCCTTGAGCGTGCCCGGCGCCTCGACCGCGGCGATGCGATCGCCCCTGAGCGCCACGTCGGCGGCGAACAGCTTCTTGCCCGTGCCGTCGGCGACCTGGCCGTTGCGGATGACGATGTCGTAACTGGCCATGGCTTCCTCAGGCTTCGTTGCGGCCAAGCCGCATGTCGAGGTCGAACGGATAGAGCGGCCGCTTGACCTTGGTGTACTTGAAAAGCTTCAGGTCCGACGCCGTGCAGCCGTCGCCGTCGCACATGACGATGTGCTTGGCGATCGGCTCGAAGCCGGCGCGGAAATGCTGGCGCGACTTGATCAGCACGTACTTCTTGCGGCGCGGATCGATGCCGCAATGGGTGAAGACGCCAAGGTCGTACGGCTCGGCGCGCCGCTCGGAGACCACGATCTGCATCTTGCCGGTGTCGAGCACGGCGGTGCGGCCCATGCGCGCCGTGGTGCCGGTGGCCATCGGCCCGGTGACGACGAACTGGCCGTCGGTGATCGCCTTGACCTTGCCCGTAACTCTGAGCGGTTTGCCCTTCAGTCCCATCGCCGGCATGTCGATCTTGCCGCCGAGCTCGAGGGTCACCTCGGCGCCGACTCCCGCCTTGACCATCTGATCGACGCAGCCGGGATCGCAGATCGGGCCGGCGCAGGCGTCTTCCAGGCCCTGCTTCATTGCCTCCTCGATCACGCTCATGACGTCCTGGGTGCCGCCCGAGGCAGTATTGTCGCCATGATCGGCCATGACGATGGGGCCGCCATCGAGCGACTTGGCCCGCGCGACCTGCACCGACAGCGGCTCGGGATGGAACAGGAAGCCTTCGCGCTTCTCCCACGCCGTATCGAGGATCTTGTTCAGCAGGATCTCGCCCTCGGCCGTACGCTTGTCGCAGACGATCACCGAAGAAAGCGCGAGGTGAGGGATGTCGGCCTGCGGGAAGCCGCCGAATACCGAGGCGTTCAACACGTGCCCGGAATCCTCGGCCTGGTTGGCCATGCCCATCAGCGTCTTCATCGGCTCGCGCGAGGGCGTATGGACCAGCGAGCTGCTCATGATCGGCCGGTTGCCCCACACCATCTTCGGCTCGACCTCGCCCGCCAGCATGCGCATCAGCGTGCGCCCGGACCGGCGCGCGGTGTCGGCCATGTCGATGTGAGGATACGTGCGGTAGCCCGTGATGATGCTGGCGCCCTTGATCATGGCGTCGGTCATCTGAGTGTGGAAGTCGAGGGCGACCGCGATCGGCACGTCGGGCGCGATCTTGCGGAGACGATTCAGAAGCTCGCCTTCGCCGTCGTCGTAGAGCTCGGCGACCATCGCGCCGTGCAGGGCGAGCAGCACGGCATCGCAGCCCTTCTTCACCTCGTCGACGATGGCCGTTGTCATCTGCTCATAGGCGGCCTTGGTCACCAGGCCCGACGGATGCGCCGACGCCGCCATCGGCACGGTGAACTCCGCACCCGCCTTGCGCGCCACCTCGATGAAACCTCCGAGCGAGGTGTTGGTACCTTCGGCTTCCTTGATGGCGGCCGGGCCGGCCAAGGCGCCGGCACGGGAAAACGACTCGATGGGTGTGGGAAGCGGCGAGAAGGTATTGGTCTCGTGCATCATCATTGCCACGACGAACTTTTGCGCCACCATCTCCTCCGTTCTGCCAAGTCCTTGAGCAATCTATAGAAATGCCTGAAAAGCCGGCTCTTCAAGCTTTGCATCAACTGCAAACCAGCTTCGCGTGAATCTTGTGCGTTGCAAAAAGGCAACACAAGAATCGGAACACGAAACTGTCTAAATCGGTGAAACTAAGAGCTTTTTTCCCTCTTGTATTTTGTTCGCAGGTGCACCATTCTTGGGGTGCAGCAAACGCCACCTCGGTGGCCTCTTTGTTTGCTGTATGCCCGTCTTGGGCGTTTCCTCCCTAAACTCGGGCCGTGCTTGTCACGGCCCCTTTTTTTGCCCGCGCCGTGATTATTGGTCGGTGGCTATTCGGCGGCCAGCGGCCGCGGCAGCAGGACAGCGAGCGCCTGGCTCGCGATCTCCTCGAGGAAGCCCGTCATGATCCGCTCGATGTTGGCGGCGTTGGCGAGCTTATGGTGGCGGCCCTCGTCCATGTAGAGCGACCGATTGATTTCGATCTGCAGGGCGTGCCGGTTCAGGCCGGGCCGTCCGTAGCGCTGGGTCGTGAAGCCTCCGGCATAGGGCTGGTTGCGCTGGACCTTCAGCCCGTGAGCCGCGAACCAGCGCTCGGCGCTGTCGACCAGGTCGGGCGCGCAGGATTCGCCGTGATTGTCGCCCAGCACGATATCGACGCGATGGTCGCGCTCACGCGGACCGACGCCCGAGGCCGAAGAGGGCATGGAATGGGCATCGATCAGCAGCGCCGTGCCGAATTGCCTGTGGGTCTGCTCGACCAGGGTCGACAGGGCGGTGTGATAAGGCCGCCAGCAGGTTTCCAGCCGGTGCTCGATTTCCTCTGACGGCACGCGGCCGCGATAGATCGCCTCGCCGCTCGCGGCAACGCGCGGCATCATGCCCAGGCCTGCCGCGACGCGCGTCGTGCGGTGATTCAACGGCCGCGGCAGCGGGCCCTCGAACATGCCGGGGTCGAGCTCGTACGGCTCACGGTTGGCATCGACGAAGGAGCGCGGAAAGCGGGCGGCGAGGAACGGAATACCGAGGCCCGGTGCCGCCGCGAACAGCTCGTCCACGAAGGCGTCCTCGGCGCGACGCAGCGCCGCCAGGGGCACGGCGGTCTGGGCCAGGAAACGGGCGGGATAGACCGATCCGCTGTGGGGAGAGGCCACCACGGCCGGGGCGGTCTGGCGCTCCGGCGGGCGGTAATCCAAGGCCTCGTGGTCGGACGCGGTCGGCAACAACTGCATGGATGCGTCATAGCGCGCGGATCAGGGCGCGTCACGCACTGCGCGTGCATCCCGGCCTTGCCTCACACTTGCCAATCCGCAGGCCGCGATGTAGACGACCGCACCTTTCGGCGATGCCCTGAGAAATTGGGGGCGCGTAGCTCAGCGGTAGAGCACTGTCTTGACATGGCAGGGGTCACAGGTTCAATCCCTGTCGCGCCCACCATCGCCCACCACAATCCCTTGTCCGAATTCTTCTCCCTTTACTCACACGACTTCGTGCGTGTCGCGTGCTGTGTCCCGCGCACCCGGGTCGCCGACGCCGCCTACAATCTCGCCGAGACGCTGCGGCTGGCCGCCGAAGGCGACAAGGCCCGCACGGCCGTCATGGTCTTTCCCGAGCTGGGACTGTCGTCCTACGCCATCGAAGACCTGCTGCTGCAGGACGCCCTTTTGGACGAGGTCGAGGCATCGATCGCCAAGGTGGTCGCGGCCTCGAACAAGCTCTTTCCCGTCCTGATCGTCGGCGCCCCGCTGCGCCTCGCTGGCCGGCTGTACAACACCGCCATCGTCATCCATCGCGGTGCGATCCTGGGCGTCGTGCCGAAGACCTACCTGCCGAACTACCGCGAGTTCTACGAAAAGCGCCACTTCGTGTCGGGTGCCAACATCGTCGAGCACACGGTCAAGATCGGCGGCCACGAGGCGCCGTTCGGCACCGACATGCTGTTCCGCTCGACCGGCAGCGTGCCCATCACCTTCCATGTCGAGATCTGCGAAGACATCTGGGTGCCGGTACCGCCGTCGAGCCATGCCGCGCTCGCGGGCGCCGAGCTGCTGGTCAACCTGTCGGCCAGCAACATCACCATCGGCAAGGCCGAGGCGCGACGCCTGTTGTGCGGCAGCCAGTCGGCGCGTGCGATCGCGGCCTATGCCTATTCGGCGTCCGGCCCGGGCGAATCGACGACCGACCTCGCCTGGGACGGCCACGCCGCAATCTACGAACTGGGCGACCAGCTCGCCGAGACGACGCGCTTCGAGAAGGAGTCGACCATCGTCACGGCCGACGTCGATCTCGGCCGCATCCGCCAGGAGCGGCTGCGCAACAACGGCTTCGCCGATTGCGCCATGATCGAAGGCGACAAGGTCCGGCGCTTCCGCAAGGTCGGCTTCACGCTCGAGGCGCCACGGGGCAGGGTGGCGCTCGAGCGGCCCATCGAACGGTTTCCCTATGTGCCGTCCGATCCCGCCAAGCTGCGCGACAATTGCTACGAGGCCTACAACATCCAGATCCAGGGCCTGGCGCAGCGCCTGATGTCGAGCCGCACCGAGCGGGCGATCATCGGCGTGTCGGGCGGCCTCGATTCGACGCAGGCGCTGATCGTCACTTGCCGGGCGATGGACCAGCTCAAGCTGCCGCGCAAGAACATCTACGCCTATACGCTGCCGGGCTTCGGCACGTCCGACAAGACGCACAAGAACGCCTGGCGGCTGATGGAGGCGCTGGGCGTCACCGCGGCCGAGATCGACATCAAGCCGGCCGCGCAGCAGATGCTGGCCGACATCGGCCACCCTTTCGCCAAGGGCAAGAAGGTCTACGACGTCACCTTCGAGAACGTGCAGGCGGGCTTGCGCACCGACTACCTGTTCCGCCTCGCCAACCAGCAGGGCGGCATGGTGGTCGGCACCGGCGATCTCTCCGAGCTGGGACTGGGCTGGTGCACCTACGGCGTCGGCGATCACATGTCGCACTACAATCCCAACGGCTCGGTCTCCAAGACGCTGATCCAGCACCTGATCCGCTTCGTCGCCGCGTCGGGCGACGTCGGCAAGGAGACGGCGGCGATCCTGCACGACATCCTCGACACCGAGATCTCACCGGAACTCATTCCTGCGGGTGCAACCGGCGTTATCCAGTCGACCGAGCAGTCGGTCGGGCCTTACGCGCTCCAGGACTTCAATCTGTTCTACCTGACGCGGCTCGGCTTCCGCCCGTCCAAGATCGCCTTCCTGGCCTGGAACGCCTGGCACGACATCGACAAGGGCGCCTGGCCCGCCAACCTGCCGGCAGGGACGCGGCGCGCCTACGAGCTCGGCGAGATCCGGCACTGGCTGAAATTGTTCCTGCGGCGGTTTTTCACCAACCAGTTCAAGCGCTCGGCGCTGCCCAACGGACCCAAGATCTCGTCCGGCGGCTCATTGTCGCCGCGCGGCGACTGGCGCGCGCCCTCCGATGGCAGCCCCGATGTCTGGCTGGCCGAGCTCGAGGCGGTGCCGGAGAAGGTGAAGTAGAGCCCGGCGACTGTGGCTCGCAGGCCACAGTCCGGGAGGCTTCGTCGGCCGGACGGCGCTTTCGGCAAAAGTCACAATTTCGACCGCGAACGAAAGCGGCCGTGCGGCGTTGGCCTCGATCCCCATGCGAGGGAGCATGCGATGGCTGATCCGACCCTGACGATTTCTTCCGAAAGCGTCTGCTTCATCATCATCAAGGCGCGCGAATTCGACGCCCAGGACGTCGTGACCGATCCCGATTCGGGTTCCAACGCCACCGACGACGGTACGGCGTCGGTACTAGAGGCTCATGCCGACGATCTGACGCAAAAGGAACTCGTGGCTTTCATCAACGCGCTCAGTGAGGAGGAGCAGACCGACCTTGTGGCACTGCTGTGGCTGGGTCGTGGCGACGGCACGATGGAAGACTGGTACGACCTGCGCGACGAAGCGCAGCGGCAGCACAACACCCGTACCGCCGCCTACCTGCTGGGCGAGCCGCTGCTCTCCGACCATCTCGAGGAGGGTCTCTCGCAGTTCGGGCTGACGTGCGAGGATTTCGAAATCGGTCGTCTCTGACGCCTTCCACCTGTCGCGGTCTGAAAGTACAAATAGGCATCGGAGGAAGCTCGATGCCGCTCGAAATCAAGAAGTCCGTCCAGCAGATGGTCGACGAGGCCGACAGCCAGATCGAGACGATGCCGCTCGCCGACGTGATGAAGCTGCATGGCCAGCCCGGTGTCACCTTCATCGACATCCGCGATCCGCGTGAGCTGTGGCGCGACGGCACGATCCCCGGCGCCATCAATGTGACGCGCGGCATGCTCGAGATGTGGATCGATCCCGCGAGTCCCTACGCCAAGGATTATTTCCAGACCGGCAACAAGTTCATCTTCTTCTGTGCCGGCGCCTGGCGCTCGGCGCTGGCGACCAAGACGGCGCAGGATATGGGACTGACGCCGGTCGCCCATATCCAGGGCGGCTTCGGCGCCTGGAAGAAAGCCGGCGGCCCGGTCGAGAAGGTCGAGCCCAAGAAGTAGGCCGGGCGATGAGCCCCGACACCGCCCCCGATGCCGGATGGGTGCCGCAGCCGACGCTCGACGAGTTTCCCGAGTTCGTCTCGATTCCGGTCCGCGTCGCGCGCAACGCCGCGTCGTGGCCCGACAAGCGGGCGGTGTTGTGCGAGGACAAGGCGCGCACCTGGCGCGACTTCGACCGGCGCATCAACCGCATTGCCCGCACGCTCGCCGGCATGGGCATCGGTCGAGGCGACAAGATCGCGATTCTCGCCGCCAACTCGATCGAGTACCTCGAAACCTTCATGGGCGGCCTGCGGGCCGGCGCCTGCGTGGTGCCGCTCTCGACCATGGCGGCTGCCGATGCGCTCGAGAAGATGCTCGCCGACTGCGACGCCAAGGTGCTGTTCCTGTCGGAGCAGTACCGCGACCTGATCGAGCCCTACGAGGGGCGTCTCGGCAAGCTGATCGACGGCGGACGCATCGCTTACGATTTCCGCCGCCCGGGCTGGCGCGACTTCGAGGAATGGCTGGAGCGGGCGAGCGACGCGCCGTTCGAGGTGCCGCTGGGCCAGCTCGACGACTTCAACATCATCTACAGTTCCGGCACGACCGGCCTGCCCAAGGGCATCCTGCACAGCCATGCCATGCGCGACCTGCTGCCGGCGCGTTTCCCGGCGTTCGACTACGGCCCGGACACGATCTCGCTCGCCTCGACGCCGCTCTATTCCAACACGACGCTGGTTGCCGTATTGGCGACCGTCGGTTTGGGCGGCACGACGATCCTGATGCCGCGATCGGACGTCGTGAAGTTCCTGGAGATCGCCCAGCGCGAGCGCGTCACCCACGCCATGCTGGTTCCGGTCCAGTACCAGCGCGTCCTGGCCCATCCGGATTTCGACACGTACGACCTCGGTGCCTTCAAGGCCAAGCTTTCGACCAGCGCGCCGTTGCGCGCTCATATCAAGGCCGACTGCCTGAAGCGCTGGCCGGGACGGTTGATCGAGATCTACGGCCTGACCGAGGGCGGCGGGGCGTGCATGCTCGAGGCGAACCTTCATCCCGACAAGCTCCACACCGTGGGCAAGCCGGGGCTGGGCAGCGAGATCGTCGTGCTCGACGAGCAGGGCAGGGTGCTGCCGCAGGGCGAGGTCGGCGAGCTCGCCGGTCGCGCCCAGGCGATGATGAAGGGCTACTACAAGCAGACCGACAAGACGCGTGAGCTGTTTTGGCATGACAAGGACGGTCGCCTGTTCTTCAAGTCGGGCGACATGGGCCGCATCGACGAGGACGGCTTCATCGTCCTGCTCGACCGCAAGAAGGACATGATCATCTCCGGCGGCTTCAACGTCTATGCCGCCGACATCGAGGTGCTGCTACTGAAGCATCCCGACGTGATCGACGTGGCGGTGATCGGCATCCCGAGCGAGCAGTGGGGCGAATCGCCGATGGCGCTCTGCGTGCGCCGAGCGGGGGCCGCGGCCACGGAAGAGGCGATCCGCGACTGGGCGAACGGCCAGCTCGGCAAGACCCAGCGGCTCGCTGCCGTGGAGTTCCGCAATTCGCTGCCGCGCAGTACCATCGGCAAGATCATGAAACGCGAACTGCGCGAGCCCTACTGGGCCGGCCGCACGGCGAAGATTTGAGGCGACAATGACTGAACCGACGTTGCGCACTTCCCATCTGTTCACGCTGAGCCTCACGGTCGATCCCAACATGACCGATGTCGGCGACACGCCATACGGCCGCCGCCGCATCGCCACCGTGACCGGCGGCACCTTCGAGGGCGAGGAGCTCAAGGGCACGGTCCTGCCGTCGCCCGGCGGCGACTGGCTGCTGCTCAGGCGCGACGGCATCCTGCAGCTCGATGTCCGCATCACGCTCAAGACCGCCGACGATCATCTCATCTACATGAGCTACCGCGGCATGCGGCACGGTCCGGCCTGGGTGATCGAGCAGCTCAACAAGGGCGAGAAGGTCGACCCCAGCCAGTACTATTTCCGCACCACGCCGTGGTTCGAGACGGCGTCGGAGAAATACCGGTTCCTGAACCGCATCGTCAGCGTTGCCACCGGCCGGCGCGATCCGACCGGCCCGGTCTACGACGTGTTCCAGGTGCTTTAGCGGGGATGCGCGACTGCGGTCACCGTCACCGCCATCATCTGCTCTCCCCTGATGCAATCCTGGGATGCTATATCTCGGTTAAGCGCTCGATGCGACGGACCCGCTACGCTTTCCGATCATGAACCTGCAAGACATTGAAGCTTTCATCGCCGTGGCCGAAACGGGCTCTGTCAATCGCGCCGCGGCGCGGCTCAACCTGACCCAGCCTGCAACGACCCGACGCATCCAGAATTTCGAGGCTGCGATCGGCGATGCGCCGCTCTTCGATCGTTCCGTCAAGCCGGCGATCCTGACGTCGCTCGGAAATCATGTCCTCGAATACTGCCGGCGGGTTCTGGCCGCGGTCGCCGAACTCGAAGCCTGCACGACGAGCGCCGCCGATCCGGCGGGCAGCTTGAAGATGGGCATCGCCCATGGCCTGGGCGAGATCGTGCTGACGACGCCGCTCGACGCGTTGCGGCGTACGTTTCCGCGCATCAGGCTGCAGGTGAGCTCGAACTGGAGTGTCGATCTGATCGAGGGTGCGCGCAGCGGCGCTCTCGATTGCGCGGTTGGCCTGCTGACCGAGGCCCATATGATCCCGCCCGGTCTCTCTCGTCTCGACCTCGGCGCGGAACAGGTCGTCGTTGTCGCGGCTTCGAAGCGGCGGAGAAGACGGGATGGAAAGCAGTGGCGCCTGAGCGATCTTGCGCCCGAACCGTGGTTTCTCAACCCGGCGGGATGCGGATGCCGCGCCGCGCTGATGAAATCCTTCGATCGGCTGCAGGTGCCGATGCGGATCGGGGCCGAGATCTTCGGCGAAGACCTTCAGCTTTCGCTGCTCGCGCGCAGCGGCGGGCTGGCACTTGTGCCGAGCCGCCAGTTGGAGCACAGCCCGCACCGCCGGAAGCTGCACGTCCTCGACGTTGCCGATTTCAAGCTGCCCGCGACCATCGTGCTGATCCGCAACGCCGCGCCCGGACGGCTCGACCAGCCGATCGATCTGCTGGTGCGCGACCTCAAGGCGAAGCTGGCGCATCATGGATGAATGCATAATCATATTAGACAATATGCATTTGAGTTATATTTGACCGTTTTCTAAGTTCCGCCCACCTAACGGCTGGCGATCGGCTGGCGCCGGCCGGTCTCTCGCAAAATGAAGGTGAAGCGGAACCATGACCCCCGACCAGATCACGCTTGTCCAGACAAGCTTCGCGAAAGTCGCACCGATCTCCGACAAAGCGGCGGAGCTGTTCTACGGCCGCCTGTTCGAGATCGCCCCGCAGGTGCGTGTGCTGTTTCCCGACGACGTGACCGACCAGCGTAAAAAGCTGATGGCAACGCTCGCGGTCGTGGTGAAGGGCTTGAGCAATCTCGACACGATCCTACCGGCCGCAAGCGCACTCGCAAGGCGTCACGTCCAGTACGGCGCCGAGCCCGCCCACTATTCGGTCGTCGGTGCAGCTTTGCTTTGGATGCTCGGTCTGGGCTCTTCCTGGACTCCCGATGTCGCGGCGGCCTGGACCGCCGCCTATTCGACGCTGTCAGAACTCATGATCAGCGCGGCGAACTCGCCTCGTCCCGAACAGGCTTCCGCCAAATGATCGTCACGGTGTTCCGCTCGCGGCTGCGTCCCGGCGTGGAGGAGGAATACGGACCGATGGCGGCGCGCATGTCCGCAATGGCGAAAACCATTCCAGGCTATGTTTCGCACAAGGGCTTTGTCTCGGAGGATGGCGAACGGCTTACACTCGTCGAATTCGAATCCGAGGATGCGCTGCGCGAGTGGCGCATTCATCCCGACCACGTAAAGGCCAAGAGGCGCGGTATCGAGAGCTTCTTCAGCGACTACAGGTTTCAGATTTGCACCGTCGTGCGTGACCGCGCCTGGACGGCCAAGGGGAAGCGCAAATTTCGAACATGATCGTGCCGGAAGCCTCGCTCGATCACCTCACCGTGGCGGCTTTGACGATCGACGAGGGCATCGCACATGTCCGTCGTGCGCTGGGCGTGACCGTGCCACCGGGCGGCTCGCATCCGCTGATGGGGACACACAATCATTTGATGCAGCTCGGCGATGGCGTGTTCCTCGAAGTCATCGCCCCCGATCCCATGATCATGCCGCAAAGAACGCGATGGTTCGGTCTCGATGATCCGAGAATGCGTGAGCGTCTTGCAGCTTCTCCCCGGCTTATCAGTTGGGTGGTTCGCGTCGCCAGTATCGAGTACATGCTTGCCGCGGTAGGGAAAGAATCCGGCGAGGCTGTACGCGTCACCCGCGGGTCGCTCTCTTGGCTCATATCCGTGCCGCGTGACGGATCAATGCCCTTCGACGGAGCGTTTCCGACCCTCATCGAATGGCCAGCCGGTCTACATCCGTCATCACGGATGGCGGATTTGGGCTGCCGACTTGAGCGCCTCGCTATCGCACACCCGAAAGGCGCCCGCCTTTCTGCCGCCCTCGCTTCCGTCGTCGACAGCAGGTGCATCACGATATCAACCGGTTCGGTGCCTCAGATCAGGGCGATGATCAGAACGCCGCAGGGTTTGCGCGAACTGACCTGACTTGCGTCAGAGCATACCGACAACGTCAGGGATCTTCGCCAGCACCGGCAGGATGTATTCGCGGAACTTCGCCGGATGCTCGCTCATCGGGAAATGGCCGACATGCTTCATGATCTGCACCTCGACGCCCGGGATCTGCGCCGCCGTGCGTAGCGTGTCCTCGGCCGTGCAGGAGAAATCGTACTCGCCGGTCAGCAGGTAGAGCGGACAGACCTTGGTGTCGATCGACTTCACCTTTTCGCGCAGGTCGCCGTCGACGCGATAGAAGTAGAGGTCGCCCTTGAACACGCCGGGTCCGCCCTGCATGTACATCCACAGCGTCTCGTGACGGCTGGCCGGCGGGCTTTGCGGCGCGATCAGTCCGGAGACCAGCGCAGCGCAGACCTCGCCGCCATGGACGTCGGGGCGATGCAGCCAGGCCGTGTCGTACCAGGGCTGCTGGAAGTCGGCGGCCTCGAGGGCGATCAGGGCACGGAACTCCGCGGCATGGGCAATCGCGAGGTTGAGCACGATGCGCCCGCCGATCGAGCAGCCCATGACCACGGGCTTGTTGAGCTCCAGGGTCTGGCAGAAGGCGCGGATAGCCGCCGTGTACGTCGCCGTCGTCAGTCGATACTCGGTCTTCTCCCAGCCGTCGGGCGGCGTCGACTTGCCGTGCCACGGCATGTCGAAGGCGAGCACGCGAAAGCGCGAGGTGATCTCGGGATCGGCCAGCAGATGCCGGTACTGCCGTCCGTCGGCGCCGGCAGTGTGCAGGCAGACCAGCGGGATGCCGCCGCCCTCCTTGGGGCCAGCCTCCTCGAAATAGATGCGATGATCGACGCTGTCGATCTCGAGCCGCAGATAGCGGCCGACCATGGGATCGAGAATGGGCGCCACGATCAGCTTTCCGTCGACAGCCGACGCGGCAGCGCCAGCAGGTCCTTGATTTGTCGTAAGTGACCTTTGCGCTGCTTCTGTAAGTTGACATAACCACATTGAATCCTGCATTTTCAGCGTTTAGAAGTCGTTTACATTTGCTGTAAGTTGTCCTAGCTTTACGCAGCGTGCTTACGAGGTGTTTATGCCAAAGCTGACGAAGAGCTACGTAGATAAGGTGCAGCCCAAGGCTGCCGACGCCCTCCATTGGGATTCCGAACTCAAGGGATTTGGCCTTCGCGTTACGCCGGCACGCAAGCTGAGTTTTATCGTGCAGGGGCGTGTGGGTACGGCGGGCCGCGCCTCACCAACTGTGCGCCTTACTATCGGCCCGTACGGGGTGTTTACCGTGGACCAAGCGCGCGACGCCGCCCGCGAGCGCCTGCGGGACATGCGCATGGGCATCGACCCCCGCGCCGCCGCTAGCAGGTCGGCCGCACAACGCAAGACACTGCAAGACGTCGCCGACGACTACCTCGAACAACGGCCTCTCAAGCCGCGTAGCAAGCGCGCGATCGAGCAGGCTGTGGCCGGCCCGTTCAAGGCCTTCGGCTGGACCGACAAGCCGCTAGCGAACATCAGTCGGGCCAACGTGTCGGAAGCGTTCATGGAAATGCGCGAGCGGGCGCCGGTCCACGCAAATACCGCCTTCGGCATTCTCCGAGCGATCGTCAACTTCGCCATCAACGAGTACGTGGACAAAGACGGGTCTCCGATCATCAAGGACAACCCGGTCAAAGCTCTCTATCGAAAGTGGGCGCACGTCACACCCCGCACCGGCCGAGTCCCCGACGACAAGCTGGGCGCTGTATGGAAGCACCTGGAAGCTGCTCGTCAGCGCGCGCACAATGGCCACACCGGGGCGGCCCTTGACCTCATCTGCTTCCTACTGCTGACGGGCTGCCGACTGTCCGAGGCGGCCGAACTAACTTGGGACCGCGTCAACCTAGAGGAGGGCTGGTGGCATTTGCCGGACCCCAAGAACCGCAATCCCGTCTGGCTGCCACTGCCGACCCAAGCCATGGAGCTACTCCGCAGCCGCGCGACGCGTCAGGGCTACGTCTTTGGCTCTTACAACGGCCATATTAAGGACCCTCGGGACAGCATGAAGAACCTGAGTGCCGTCGCGGGCTGCAAGCTCACGCCGCACGACCTTCGTCGGACGTTCACCCATGTCGGCGTCGCGAGCTGCAGTATCGAGATTGTGAAGGTTGAACTGCTGACCAATCACATCCCGCAGAGCGTCACGGCCCGCCACTACATGGAGACTTCGAAGCTTCAGTATCTCAAGCCTCAAGTGCAGCAGATCGCTGATGCGATAGTGGGTGCATGATGTTTCGAAGGCGAAAAAGCTTGCAGGACATAGCTTTATGCTGCTACAAGCAAAGTAGTAGTACGAAAGCGCGGCCAGTGCGCGCCTGAACCCTCGCTTCCGGGATTGAGTGACCTCCGGTGATCAACAAATCACCCAAGGAGTCACTCCAGTGAGCACCCCCGACGACCAACTTCTTACAAGCGACCAGGCGGCTGCCATCCTCGGCCTACAGGTCAACACCCTTGAGATTTGGCGCTTCCGCGGCCAAGGACCGAGGTTTCTAAAACTCGGCACGAGGAAGCAATCCCCGGTTCGCTACAAGCGTTCTGACGTCGAATCCTGGCTCGCCCAGCGCACCTTCGCGAGCACAAGCGCCTATTCGGCCATCGCGTCCAGCTAACTCCGTCGGCCCGCCTGCTCAGAAGAAAGCGACCGAGTGCCCGGGACACCCATTTCCGAACGCACTCCATCGCTTCGCTGCGTAAGGGCTCATCAAACTCAGACCCCCCATAGCCTTCACGAGAAGGCATAGGAGTACACATGAACACAGTTAATCAACAGCAATCGCACGAGCCTCGGCAAGCGACCAGTGCACCGCCCCAGCTACCGTCATCGCTACCCGCGCTCGGGCACCCACAAGCGGCAGCGGTGCGCGCACAAGCTGAGTCGCACGGTGGCCCCGGCAACGGTAGCGCAGCCCCCGAAACCGTACAGGATCGGTTCAGGGCCGAAATGGAGGCGCACGGGAAGATGTTGTTCGGCGAGAGCTATCGACTGCCCGCCGTCCTCAAGGCCCCATGGCTCGAGACCCCGGACTTTCACCCTCCCGACGCCTTAGTCTCGATGGGCTTAGTTGAGAAGATGGAGCGCATCGCGAGGACGGGCTCGCAGCGAGGTCGTATCGAGCGCTCAAAAGGGAAGCAACTCGATTTCACCGTGGTTACCATATGCGCGGAGGTCATGATGGATTCCGACCCGCTTAGCCGGATAGAAGCCTTCGAAGTGATGATGCAGATGCTACGGCTGATGGGGAGTGCCGAGACCACGATCTGGGACCCGAGCTACTATCGGGCTTTCGCCGCCTGGGCTCAGGTAAACGCGCCTTAATTCGATTACCGAAGCGAACTTCATAGCTTGGCTCGACCCTTCGGAAACACGATCGGTACGGCGAGTCGGCTGAAACCTCCGCCAACCTGGACGTTCCCACAACCAACATCCTGAACACGCCGACGTTTCGCGCCGCCGTCAGACGTCGCTAAGCCCATCGTAAGCGCGGCACCAAGAGGATCGAAGTCCGGCTGCTTGAGCAGACGGCCTTCCTGGAAGTCGCCGATCCAACTCCAGCAAATTTGAGACAGCTATGACTATGCACAACTCGGGGCAGCCCATACTCGACCCGCAAACGAGTGCGCAGGGCCACCCCCAGGCCTCGCAAGTGCCCCAGCAAGACAGCGCCAGGCCGGCTGCGGGGCCTGCTGGGGCTGATTCGCGGCAATGGAGCCGATTACCCCAAGCGCTGCGCGACCGTCAGCAGTGGTGCCTAGCTAACCCGTCAGAGAAGCGGCCCCTGCAAGTCAACGGGCGGCCTGCAAGCTCGACCGATCCAACGACATGGACCGACTTCGAAACCGCTACCCGAGTTGCGGCGGAGCGTAGCTGGGATATCGGATACGTACTGGCTGCCGACGACCCGTTCACGTGCATCGACCTGGACGTCAAGGGTGAAAATAGGCCCGAAGAGTTCCACGCGCTGATCGACTACCTCGACAGCTATACCGAGCATTCCCGGTCTGGGAAGGGATTCCACATTTGGGTGGAAGGCAAGATCGGCGAAGGAAGGCGGTTCGATGCAGTCGAGGTGTATTCACAAGATCGCTTCATGATCTGCACGGGCAACGTCGTGCGTGCCCAACCGATCGTCGAGCGGCAAAAGGTACTCGATACGTTTGTCGGGAACTGGAAGAAACACTACCCCTCGCAGTCAGAAGCCGATCTAGCGTTCTTCACGCGACTACTCCACATGTCCGGGCTTGCCCGTGAGAAAGCGAGTCGGCCGGACTACATTAAGCGAACGTTAGGAATGGCGGAGGCCGACTACAATCCGTTCGGTGGGGGTTCGGCGGAACACGGAAGGCAGGTTGCCGAAGCGTTACTCGCGAACTGGAAACAGAAGCGGCACTATTTACTGCTCGATGACGACGGACTGCGTCGTGAATTTCCGCCACAGCGATGGTTGGTGAAGGGAATCATCCCCGACGCAGGCATCGGCACAATCTTTGGTCAGTCTGGGGCCTTCAAGTCTTTCCTGGCACTCGACCTGCTCGCCCATCTCGCAAACGGGCGGACGTGGTTCCAGCGGAAGGTGAAGGCGGTGCCGACCGTCTACGTCCCTTTTGAAGGGCAAGGCGGCATCCCCAAGCGCGTCGCGGTGTGGCGGGCAGCGCGCATGGGGGCGGCGACGAACATGCGTTTCCTCATGAGCCCGATCAATCTTCGCCAGCAGGAAGATCGGGACCGGCTGGTCGAAACACTCACCGAGCAAGGTTGGGCGGGCGGCGTATTGTGTATCGACACGCTCGCGCAAGCTGGGCCCGGCATCGACGAGAACACCAGCAAGGACATGGGCGAGATGATCGCCATCTTCCAGGAGTTACAGCGCAGGCTTGGCGGCGTTGTTCTGATCGTGCACCACAGTGGCAAGGACCAGTCGCGCGGTATGCGCGGCTGGTCTGGTCTCCGCGGCGCGATGGACTTCGCCATCGAATGCTATCGTTCCGATAGTGATGACGCGAAGCTGGAAGGCCATTTTCGCCTCGACAAGGTGAAGGACGGCGAAGACGGAACTGTGTTCGACTTCTGCATGTCGAGCCACGTGCTGGGGCAGGACGAGGATGGCGACCCGATCTCCTCGCTCGTTGTGAATCCGCAGCAGCGAGAGCGGGAGCCGGTCAAGGATGCGGCGACTAGACAGGCTGAGGACGACGATTTCATAGACGCGTGGGTTCGAAAAGAGATGCTGGCTGGGCTTAGACCAACCGGCAGGTCGCTCGTTGGCCAATTGGCTACTATGAGGGTCGAGCGTCCTGTCACGCGGGATCGTATTCGTGATGCTATTGCTCGTTTGGAGGCGGCAGGCAGATTGGAGAAAACAGACGGGGGACCAAAGGGACAAAAATGGCTCCGCGCGGCTGATAGACCTACAGCGTGAAGGTGGGCCGGGTGCGCGGGGTGCCCTCGGCCCACTTCAGCACCCCTCACGGCCGTGCGCACCTAAGTGCGCGGTAGGTGTATCCCTAAGGCGGGAGATGCAGGCCGGGCTGCTGCGCCGTCATGGAAGTGACGCGCTAACATGATCGTCGGCGGGTCGCGTGCACGGGCTCGCGCCGAGGGTCATACAGTTCTCGACTGGCTGGACAAGGCCGAAGCTAAACTGCCCGTGGAAATAGCGAACGGGCGCCTCGATGCGGATTTGAAAGTGGTGTACGACTGCGTTCACAGGTGGTTAACCGAGGGCGTCCTGCGCTGAAGGAGTGATCGGACATCTCCATGCCTGGGTCGCCGGCGAAAAGCACACGCCCGTGCTTAATCCGCCGTCGATGCCGCTGCTGGCACTTGACCCTACGCTTTGACGGCACGCGCGACGCGTGGGACGTCCGGATGCTGTCCGCGCGGAGTTGGCCATTTTGCCGGCGAGGGGCAGGCCATGCAAGGTGTGCAGGTGAACATCCGCGCCGGGTCGCGACCCATCGGATCAGGGGCCCGCTTGGCGGAAGGGCCGGTGAAAGGGGGGGACGATGGCGGACGACAAGACCGAAAGGGCAGAGGGAGCGCCAGCGAGCAAGGGCGCTGCCCGAGGCCGCATCGCGCGACAGGCCTATGTCCTGATCCACGGCATGGGCGAACAGCGGCCGATGGACACGGTCAAGGGATTCGCTCGGACGATCTGGTCGCTCGATCCCGATGTGCAGGTGCCCAAGATGCCGCATGCGGAGCAGATGTGGAGCCGGCCCGACAATCGCACCGGCTCGCTCGAGCTGCGACGGATCACGACGCGCAAGAGCCGGGCGAGCGACAGTTTTCCAAAGGGCGTGCGGACCGACTTCTACGAACTCTATTGGGCTGACCTCACCGCGGGCTCTACGTGGGCGCAGTTCACGGCGTGGGTGCAGTATCTCTTGGTTCGGCCGTGGTCGAAAGTCCCTGCCGACGTCCGGACGGCCTGGCTATGCCTTTGGATCGGAGCCTTGATCGTCACCGCTTTAGGGCTCGTGTCCTTGATCCCCGATGAGATATGGAAGGCGCACGCGCCGTCCTGGTTGTCCAAGGCAATCGTGGCAGCCCTCGCGGCGGCAATTCTCGCGTTCATGCATCGTAAGGCGACGGCAAGCTTCGGCCGGGTTGTGAAGTATACGCGGTCGGACCCGGACAACATCGCTGCTCGGAAGGCAGTGCGCGAGCGTGGCCTCGCGCTGCTCCGGGAACTTCACGCAGGGAACGGGCAGGAGACCAACTATGATCGCGTTGTGCTCGTCGGCCACAGCCTGGGCACTATCCTCGCGCACGACCTCGTAAGCTATTTCTGGGCAGAGCAAATCGGGGTGCAAGTGTTCTCTGCGGCATCGGCGAAGGGCCAGGCGATTGCCAGTCTGGAAGCCGCGGTCGCGGAGATCAAGCTGGCCCCGTCTATGGAAAACATCGCCGTCTTTCGCGAAGCCCAAGGCCGGCTGGGGCGCATATTGCGGGAGGCATCTAACGTCGCCGAGATTCGGTCGCGATGGCTGATCAGCGACCTGGTTACCGTCGGCAGTCCACTCACCCACGCCGAGTTTCTGCTGGCTGACGGACCCGACGATCTGAAGGCGCGCTGCCGCGCGCGTGAGCTGCCGACTTGCCCGCCGTTTCGCGAAGAGCTCGATCCTCAGGTCGCGGAGGCGGCGCGGCGCGCGGGCCTGCTTCCTGACGGGCAAACCCGGCTCATGTCCCATCGTATCTCGGAGACGCCGGAAGCATGGGCGCTCCATTTTGCCGCGCCTTTCGCTTCGGTCCGTTGGACCAACGTCTTCGACCCTGCACGCCGAGTAGCGCAGGGCGACATGATCAGCGGTCCATTGCGCAAAAATTTCGGCATGGGCATCCTCGACCTCAACATATCGGATGGAGACCGACCATCGCGCGAGTTCACGCACACGCGCTATTGGGATGCCGATAAGACGGCGGCGGCGCGACTGAAGACGCTCCGGCGAGCAATCAATCTGCTCGATCGCAACTGACGAGGCACGAGACCAGCTGAACCGCTTCGCGCAGGCCTATCAACTGCGGCGTCTCGGCTACACTGTGCGCGAACGACCTAGCATCGTCGACATTGCCGAGTATCGCGATTCAGAGTTCTAAGCGACTGGCGACTTAAGCCTCGCGCTCAAAGCGTCGCCAAACTTAGGCTGCCGTGCTCAAGGAATTTGAGCCCCGGCAACAACGGGTCCTACTCAGAACATACCAACCTGACAAAGCGAGCTCCTCTTCTGGTTGAAGCTAGTAAGTGGTGCTACTGTTGATATGTGTCGTAACTGTTCCGAATGAACATGGACGGGGGCCGTAATGACCGACACCAACGAAGATCGATATAGCGATGGGGACTTGGGCCGAGCGCTAGCCGCCAGCCCGATGTGGAATTTCTATAAAACACCCCAATTCTCTCCGAACCACGTTTGGTCGTCGGGTGATCGAAGTGGAGCCACAAAAGACATTCTCTGGGGCCATTGTTTAAACGTTCTTGACGAGGAAGGAAACATAAGGGTCTCGTTTGATACATTGCGGCGTCTCGGCGAAAGCTGGATTGAACAAGTATTACAGCCGGCGCGTGAACGCTGGGATACTTGGGGGCGCGTCGCTCCTCGTGTCCGGTTGAATTATGGGGAACCTGCCACGATAGGCTGGCAAAAGGCATTCAAGGCTCTGGCGCATCCTGCGGTGGGGCTCGGCGCACTTATGGTCGCGCACCGAAGTCCTAGGGGCGACCACGCCCCAAATTGGCATTGGCCCATTCGCATCGCTGTGCAAGCACCTCAAACAGAGCTGACAGCCATTCTGCGGAGTTGGCACGACGAGACCCACGCTCACCCTTGGCTGGCAAATCTCGCGCTGCTATCGCCCGTTTCGATCCGAACTGAGAGGGTCGATGTGTTGTTTCTCGATGGCGCCACGGCTGAAGAGGCACTTTATTCCTCCATTCGCCTTCGGCCAGAATTTGTCCTTCAGCGGGTCCAGACGGATATGGATTTGCGCGCCACCGTAGCCCAGGCAGAAGAAGTCATCACAAGTTTCTATGCTCATGGTGCTGCCCTTCTGGCGCCCAGCATTGAACCGGCCCAGTTCCTGAGCGAGTTTGTCAGAAATCTGTCGCATGACCATACGGTCCACGCAGCCGTATGGAACGTAGATAGGGGAGGGATACCGCCGATCATTGTCGGTGACGCACGAGCACTGGATAGGATGTGCATTGCGGGCGTTGCAGACTCCTATTCGGTGGCTGGGAGGGAGTCGCCACGGCGATTTTGGCAGCGTTATAATTCCCTGGATGGGAGCTCCGGGCTGATCAAGGACCTTCGCGGAGACATCGGCTTTGAAAGCACGGGCCTCGGTGAGGCCATCCGTCAAAGGCCGTTCAATTCGGAGACTGGGTCGGGTGTGCCTGCGGCCAATGAACTAGCGGCCGCGGATCGTGACTGTCTCGAGGAAACCGCGCGCGCTAGCCGACGCGTGCAGATGGCCATCCTGGATGCCTTTGATGAAGAGTCTGTTCGTGAGTCCTTCTACTCCCCAGAGATGATGACAGAGACGGACGGTCGCTTCGTCGCAAATGCTGTAAACCTGGCGCGGGTTCGGATCTCGACCGAAAAACTGCAAGCGTCTTCCGACGTAGAGTTCCCGACGAACGCGCTTGACGCCAATGGAGAAGCCCTGATCGAGGTTCGATTCGAGGTTTCAAACTCGAAGATTGTTGTCGTCGAACCAGACATGGGTATCGATCTCATTCGTGTCAGGCGCCTTCTTCGTGCAAAAGCGGACGCCGACGCTGCCGGCGAGGCAGCTACCGGCAGCCTCCATCTGCCGCGTACCGGCCCGAGCACGGATGCATTTTTCCTTATCCGCGCATTTGCTCGTTCCGGGGAAACGGTGAAGGGTACAATGCTGTTGTCCGTTAACCGTCGCCTTCAGCAGGCAATAGATGTGTCTATAGCGGTGAGCGACCGTAGATCGGCCCTTGAAGAGCTCGAGCCAGGGCCTGCACTAAGGTTGCAGGTGCGCGCATTGCCCTTCCCCGAGTTCATAGGCGCGGTTGATCGGCGGGAGTTCGATCTCGGGCTGTTCGTCAATGACGGCTCCGACGGAATGACACCGAGGATTGTGGCAATCAATGAAGCTCAGTCAGGATTGCCGCTTGCGAAGCTCGAAAATACTACCTCAACTATTAGCAAGGAGATCGCCAAGATCGCCTATCGCGACAAAGTCGAAGTCGCGTGGACAGACGACGAGATCGTCACCGCGTTGCGAGCACTTGCCCACCCTGGAAGTTTGATGCGAACGGCGATGGAGCGCTTCTGGCCGACCGATCGTGAACCGCCTCAAAGGATTGCCATTGCCGGGCCGTGGGAGTCGTACGTCCCTATCGAATACGTCTACGAAGGTCCTGCGCCCGATTTCGGGGCAAGGCATTGTCTGGAGGCGTTGGATAAATGGAAAAAGGGCCAATGTGGAGATTGCATCCATCGTCGGGCCCAGACGGTCGTGTGTCCGCTCCGGTTTTGGGGCCTCTCGAGTGAGATCGAACGCCGCTATGCGGACACACTCGAGCAGGCGCATCCGGGTCAAGGCCCAGGCCGGCGGCAGTTGAAGCGTATGACGTCGTCATTGCTGGGCTATAGCGATCGAGCCACCAACTTTCCCGGTGGATCGACACAAGTTGCGGATCTCGCTAGGAGGCTGTCCAAAGTAGCGGGGAGCGCAGTCCGGGCGGAGGATTGGACCAAGTGGTGTGAAGGCGTGAGCACGCATTCCCCCAACCTTCTCGTCCTGCTGCCGCACACTGGAGTGTATGAGAATATCGAAGCCCTTGAACTCGGGACCGGAACGGCACGGGAGCACTGGCGTGCCAAGGCCAGCATATCGAAGGCCGACGTTGGCTTGTCGGATGAGGTTGAGCTTGTCGCCTTGCTTGGATGCAATACTGCTGAGAGCGGCGCGAACTTCGCCACCTACCCGGAACGGTTCCGTCGATATGGTGCCGACCTCCTGCTGACAACGATTGCAACGGTGCGTGGCGCCGACGCTGTTCCCATTGCGAGGGAGGTGGTCGACATGCTTGAGGAGGCAAACATGTCGTTGACCGATCTGAAGACATTCGGCGCGTTTGCGACCGAGTTGCGCCGGCGTGCTCTGCTTAAAGGCGCCCCCGGCGTCCTGGGCGTGGTCGCCTATGGCGATGCGGATTGGATCGTGGGGAATGCTGGTGTTTAGCGTCGAGATGCTCCCAGCCCGCCAGGGAGATTGCCTTTGGATCGAGTACGGCGATCCTGACCAGTCGCACGTGATCCTTGTCGACGGCGGTATGACTGAAACGGCCGCCGCCATTCAGCAAAAGATCAGAAATCGGTCGACTGGCAAGCGACTCAGGATCGAACTCATTGTCGTCACACACATCGACACGGACCACATTCTCGGCATCCCAGAGTTGCTCAAGGATCCCAACCTTGATCTCGAAATTGGCGACGTGTGGTTCAACGGAAGGCCCCAGCTCGAGAAGGCGTTTCCCGACCTGCTGGGGACGGTACAGGGTGACGAGCTTTCGGAACTGCTAGGGCGTAGGAAGTACCCTTGGAACGCCATCTTCGGCGGAGAACTTGTTGTTTTCGATAACGTCAAGCCGCCTCGAAAGGTCCTGGACGGTGGTCTGTGCCTGACAGTGATTGGCCCGCCGCGAGAGCGGTTGGCTGCGTTGGCCAAGACGTGGATCGCCGTGAAAGGTGGTACCGACTCGGCGGAAACCGACGGCCTTGGCAAAGAAGACGACATACTTGGCCGGAATGACGTCTGGCCCGCGCAATGGAAGGAGGTCAAAGCATTCGACACAGCCGTTGCGAACGGGTCGAGCATTGCTCTGATTGCGGAATTCGAGGGTAAACGCCTCCTGCTGTCGGGCGACGCGTTCGCTCCCGATCTGATCGACGGCCTAGCCCAGTATCGAGCTCACTATGCATCGAACGAGACAGGGGGCCTTCCGTTTGCTGCCGTGAAGCTGTCGCATCACGGCAGTGTCAAGAACATCTCCAAAGACTTGCTCGATGCGATCAACTGCAGACGGTACCTGGTTTCGACCGACGGCACGCAGCACAAGCACCCCGATACCCAGGCGCTTCTGCGCGTCATCCGCTGGGGCGGAGGAATTCCAACATTTCATTTCAATTATAGGAAGGAGCGCACGGACTGGTGGATCGACCGCGGTGGCGAACTTCCGTCCGAGTTCCAGCTCTACGAAAAGGCTCATCCCAGCGTCGATCGGAACGGCTGGCTGAAGGTTGTCCTGTAGCAGACGCTGCACTGAACGACGCGCGCGGTTATGTGCAGCGTGTGCCTGCCGGGTCCGGCGAAGGCGACATTGGCGGGGTGGCGACCCAGCTTGATAGTGCCGAGATAGCCGCCCTTGGCATCGAATACCTGCACGCCGGGGAGGCGTGATATAGACCCGATCGTCGAGCGCAAGGCCGTCAACGCCGCTCTCCTTGCCGGCAAGAAATCGTGCAGCTCCGTAATGGCGCGCTTGCCTTTGACCATGCTATCGGGCTGGAGGTTGTAGGCGAATACGTATTGCAAATCGTGTCATCTGCGATCAGCGTTTCGTCGTCGTGCGTCAGGGTGAGTCCGTTCGGCCGTCCAACTGCGCTGTGAGCATGGTCGCCTGCTTGGGGCCGGCCGGCAGGTAGTACACGCAGGTCGGCCGCCCCGGCACCACCGGGCGCGGACGCCGATGGGTAAAGTAGATGCCGCCTTTCGAAGAAACAGGTCGTTGGGCGCCAGGAACGGCTTGCCCTCGAATTTCAGCACCATCAACGCGCCGTCGCGGTTGCGCATGCTGATCTTCTTGCCGTCGCCTTTTGCGGCGAACAGCTCGCCCGCCTTGTTGGGCGCCAGTCCGTTCGCCCCATTCGTCTGCTCGTAGAGCGTGGTGTCACACACTCTTCTGATCCGCTCTCACCACTTGGTTGATTTTTTCAAGATCGGGCGATGACCGACCGAGTTGTTCGGCGGTGCGGATGAACAGATACGCGTCCCGATCTACAGTGTGGCGCTCCTTTATTGTTTGGAGTCGATTTCGCCATTTGAGAAATCGATTGATAAGCTCTGTCGCGGTCGCTTCTTTCGCGAGGGAGGCTGCGGTGTCTTGAGCCATCGAAATACCGCCGGCAAACTGTAAGACTGCGTCACGCAAGCGCTCGGCGACAGCCTCCACCGCCGGCGTTACAATAAACGGCAAAGATTGGCCGTTTTTCTTCAAAACATCATGCAGCGGCCCTTTGCCTGAAAGGGTGAACAAAAGAAGAAGTTGACGCAGCCCGATGCCGAAACTCTCCAGATCTTGCTCGGCGTGCCATGGCCGCAAATATACACAAAGCAACAGAACATTGAGTGCCAGCAGAATTTCAATAGCAAATTTGTGCGGATGCGGAGGTCGCCCGACACGAGCAAGCATCACGTTTCCGCAGGCGTTCCAGGTGATCATCGCGCTACAAATGTCTGCGATGTGTTCCTCTGCAATCTCATGGAAATCGGCATCGGCCAGTAGGCCGGCTGCCCGCTGACGGCCAGATTCCGAATTCCCGCAAAGTCGGGAGGCTACGGTCTGGCCTATTAACCGAGCGATCGCAGGTAGGGATGCATTGAGTTCGCGCTTAAATCCGCCTCCGACAGAATGCCCAAACTCATGGGCCAGACCGAACATCCACGGGCAGAGCGCTTCCTCCTCCATGAGATGAGAATTGAGATCGAGAAACAATCCCGGACGGTAAGCAAGTAGAGGGAGCTCTGTTTTCGAGAGACAAAATAAATTTATGCTGTTCTCGACATTTCCATCCACTAGGGCTTCGTCAGCTAGCACACGATGACAAAGCTGTTGAGCTTGCTGAACGATACTTGTGCTACTCGCTCCGTTTACAACCGCGTCAGCGAGAATGTTACGAACCGCGATAGCAATATCTACGTACCCAAAATGAAAAAATATCGCCGTCTTGGCTGAGTTGGCTCTTAAAGTGAAGAGACGCGGACGACCAAGATAGACTTGATGCACTTCAATTTGGGTCTGAGTCCAGCGCTGCCCCTCGCCGACGAGACAGCCTATAGCGCTAGGATCGGTGCCCTGAACGATATAAGTAGGGGCATCACAGCCCAATTTGGCGCGAAGTGCTGAACGAGCGCTCATGACAGTCACAGTTCGTTAGTGTTAGAGCTTAAGGCAGACGCCCGGCGTCCGCCTCAGTTGTCGTCTTCTATTCGACACCGTTGACTTTGCCGGATGCGATTTTGGAGTTTCTCAAGACCGAGTACCAGAGGCGTCGCAGCACCAATGTTACCGGCGGCAATCTTTGCAACGAGGAGCCAAAAGTTCGCGCAAGCAACACCAGTGACTTTTGCCGTCTCGGAGTTTAGTCCCCTGTGCTTTGAGCGCGGCATCTAATTTCGCAAGCGGTTCTTCGTCGCCTTTGACGTCCAGTTCAATCTCGCTAGCGACCTCCTTCTCTCGCCATATAGGGGCGAACTTTTCGTGAAGCTTACCATTATGGTTGCATTAGCCGAAACGTTTTTGAGAGCGACGGCACGGTTGCCGGCGGTCGTGTCCCTGATGGTGGTGTAGCTGGTCGGCGCAAGGCCGCGAGCGAGCGCGCTGAAAACGGCTCCGTGCGGTCGCTAGACCCGCAACGTGGAAATGTGCCGGAATGCCAACCAAAATCGACCATCGGAGCTCGCCCTCTCTACATCGAGGTATCACGCTGACTCTGCGGACCATCGAAAAGAGCACAATAGTCGAATGAAAATTCTCCGTCCGTCACCGCGTGCACGCATGGTCAAAGCTTTGGCGAACAAAGCAGATCCCGAGCTGGTGACTTCAGCCTCGCCAACCTGGAAACACCAGGAGATGTATAGGCGTGCCGCAGCTTTGGCCAGAGAATTTCAGTATCGGATTATGCGGGATTGGCCGCGCGACGAAGATAGCAACGCGCGTGGTTTTCTTTTGTCGATAGCGAACATGCGATAGTGGGCGCGTGTGACTTTCGTCTTCGTGGCTTCAAAGGAACCCAGCGATGGGCGCTCGCGTGGGTTTGGATTTGCTCTGCGGCACGCAGAACAGGAGTGCTTGCAAAGCGATGGGCAGATTTCAAAAAAGAGGTTTGGCAAGTTCGTCGTGGAAAACTCAGCGTCTCCGGCGATGCAGGCATTCCTAGAGGAGCAAGGTGACAGCGGCATGATGGAATGAGCCGAAGAAGCCGTAACGAATCCGCCATGGTTGAGCGCAAGGTGAAGGCTCGATGCGGCCGATAGACCTACAGCGTGAAGGTGGGCGGGTGCGCGGTAGGGCGCGGCCGCGGCACTTCGCACACGTCAGCACCCCCACGGCCCAGCGCACCCAAGGTGCGCGGTAGGGCTGTAACCCTAGGGCGCGCACCTTTTCCCGCGCACCTTTTGCAGTCGCAACTGTGCCTGCAGAGTTTCGAGACCAAACTGCCGTGATTGCCGGAAACCACTTCAGGTAGAAAATATTTGCGATAATACCCGTAGTTGTATAGTATTTCGTACTAGAAGCTTTACCTCTGCCCAAGAATGAGGATGCCCCATTGAAAGCACTGGCGACCTGAACTAGTCCCATCGCAAAACCGACTTTTGCTTGATCGATCACAATCGAAGGGGCCTCGGGCCCGACTCAGCGAGATTTGACATGTACCCCCCTGATGCAGGCACGCCTCAATGGCTTCAGAATTACCGCGCAGCGCAGAAGACGCCCGAAACGAAGTCAATAACCGTCGCTACCGGGCCGGGCAGCGCGCGATGGGTCAAAGGAATGCCCAGCCCAAACCCAAAGGGCCGTCCCCCAGGTATCCGCGAACGCAAAGCCAAGATAACGGAGCGATTGCTCGACCAGGCGGGAGCCGTCATCGACGTCATGCTGGAGAAGGCGCTTGAAGGTGACGCCGCCGCTGCCGCCCTTGTGGTGAACCGCGTGCTGCCCGTCCTCAGGCCGCAGTCTGAGAAGGTCACGTTCACGCTGAACGCGGACGCCAGCATCTCCAAGCAAGTCGAGCAGGTGCTAGTCGCCATCTCTCAAGGCGAGGTGGCGCCTGACGTAGGAAAGAAGATTATCGAGGCGGTGCAGTCGCTTGCCAATGTCCGCGCAGTTGAAGATCTGGAACAACGCATCATGATGTTGGAAGCAAGGACTTTATGAATGGAGCGAGACAAAGCTCTTGAGCTCATCATCAAGGCGTGCGTTGAAGTCATCGTGAGCAGCAATCAGCGTGCACGGCGTGAGGCATTCGCGATGCTTCGCGAATTGATCGACTCCGATCTCTAGACAAACTGGTTCGGGCCTCTCGATAAACGTGCTCTTGAAGGGGGATGACTGATGGCCGTTAAAGGTCTGCTGAGCCGGGTTCGTAGGCTTGAGCCCAAGCCGTCCAGGATTCTCCTCAAAATCGGCGGGTCGTTCGAGAAGTTCGATGCCGAGATCGAAGCAGGGATGGCGTCGGGCAAGTATGACCCACTCGACATGCCCACCGTGGCCTACTGCGTCAAGAAGTGGGCGATGGGCGACCTTAGCTAAGCTGGCTGGGCATTCAGTAGTCAAAGCACTGCCCGGCCGCGCATCGACGCTAGCCCATGGGTCTTCGCCTCAAGGGCCGGCCACGTTAGGAATCCTTGCGACACCTTAAACCAACTTAGCTCGATTGCGGGTGAGTACCTGTCAGTCGGACTGGCTGCGCGCCGCATCGGTGCAGGAGTTAGAGGATGCGTTGTCGAAGTTGGCAAATAGTCCGGCTGCGCTGGTAAACACCTTGGCACAGCAAGCTGGGGCAGTATCCGTGCAGCGCCTTCCTCAAGGCATCTGGCGCGTCCGAGTAAAATAGCACGTGTACTCTGCTCGCAACGTCGTCGGACAAATCGCCAGGGGCCGGCGACAGGACACGGGCATCTTGATAGTCGTCGCCCCTTTCTCCAGAGCGAGTTCGACGACATCGATAGGATTGTGCACAGGTTCGATTGACCCGCCCAGATTGACGCCACCTACGACGATGCCTTTCAGCGATTTGCCGAGATGGGCAGAGCAAAGCGCCGCCAGCACACTGGCACCGCGACGAGAGCTGGATCTCGCGAAGCGTCAGGTGCCGTTCCTGATCGCTGAGTTCCTGCGTGTGTCGCTTATCATCGCCTTCCCGGCCATCACCCTGGTGTTGATCCGTTGAGCCTCGCCGCAGATCCCACAAAGCGCCGCGCCTTGGCGGGCCCCTCCACCCATCACGCTGCCCGGCGCTGCCACGCCGAACTGCTGCTTTTCAACGCTCGTCGCCGGTAGGCTGTCCTGGCGCAAGCCCGCCTGGAGGCGTAGTGGCCAGCCGGCAGTCTGCCCCAGTAACGAACTTGTTGATAAGCAAACTTCGCTTTGGTATAGGAATGCGAAGATAAAACCCATCGAATGCAGTCTGGATATGTCCCAGACGCAGGACACCTCTCCCGCCGAAGTGTACCGGCGAATCACGTTTTGAGAGGTGTTTTTATGAAATACTGTGACCCGAGCAACGACCCGGATAGAGCGTGCGCGCTTGAGGAAATGCGCGCATACGCGTCTTTCCTTTTGAGGAAACTCGACGAGCAGCACGTCGATTTGCCACCCGGAGTGGTGTGCACGATTCCCTGGCCCCCGGGGATGCTGGGCGACCTCGCGAGATACCTCTACGTCACCTCACCAAAACCTATTCCGGCGCTCGCCATCGCGTCTGCAATCGCGATAGTACGCGCCATCTGCGGGCGGCGTTGGTTCTCCTCTCTCCCCGTTCTTGCTGTTCGAAACTTGCATACAGCGAAAGAAACGTTGCACGTGGCATTAGGGAATTTCGTTCAGCAACTGCCCGGTGTGGAACAGTTCGTTGTGGACGCACCGTTCGCTGAATCAACGCCTAACCTTTTCGACAAGATGCTCGACAGCAATCTTTTAGGTCAGGAGTTGTTCCGGTCGCATTTTTTGATTTTTGAGGAGCAAGGGCTACAACCATCGCCAAATGAAAACTTGCATTGGAACCTGCCGAAATGGCTTCGCAATTACCTAGGTGAATGGATTCGAGTGACCCAGGACCGGCCGAATTTTATGTGTTTTGCTGAGGACAAAACTGATGAGGGTTACAAAGCGCTGAAGCGGCTGCGTGTGAACTGCCAAAATGAGGGCTGGGGCATATCGTTCGACAAATGCCACAGTCTCGTTGCTCTTGTGGCTGTTGCGGATGACTTCATGGTTCCAACGATCGACGTTGAGCATGTGGTTTGGGCGTCCGAACTGCTTCTAGGGTCTCGAGTCTGAAGGTCGGGAGACTCAAAGTCGACTCAGGAGCACTCCTAGGTTTTGGGGAGGATTGCGATGGGGGTAGTCGTTTGCCTGTGCTGGAGTTGGATGAAGCCGGACGATCGGAGCTGAAGGCGCTGACGTCGTGGCGCCGGACGGGCAGGCGTTGGCGTTGCGGGCGCGGATCGTGCTGACTTGCGCGCAAGGCAAGGAGAGCCGGCAGGTCGCCGAGGAGCTGAAGGTCGACCAGGACACGGTGGCGCCAGCGGTTCGTGGAGCATCGGTTGGAGGGGCTTCGCGATCCGCCTCGTTGCGGAGCGCCGCGGACGATCGATGATGCGGGCATCGAAGCGGTTATCGTCACGACGCTGGATAGTGTGCCCAAGAACGCGACCCATTGGACAGCTCGCGCGGCATGGCTAAGGCGAGCGGGCAGTCGACGTCGAGCGTGCAGCGGATCTGGCGCGCCTTTGATCTACAGCCGCATCCGCTAGAGACATTCAAGCTCTCGACCGACCCCGGCTTCGTGGCCAACCCAGTGTCCTGAACACGCGGACGTTTTGCGCCGCCGTCAGGCGGCGCAAGCGCGGCGCAAACTGACGCAATCGGCGTTTAAACACCGCCTCGCTGCTCGTGGCCGGACGCGCCGTATCGGCCCCGCTCTTCCGGCTTTCAGGAACTCCTTCGACCAGCTGTAGTCGAGGCCCTCAGCGAGCCTCCCGAAGGCACAGCTCGGCAATACTGGACTCGCAGGCACTTCCAGAGCAAGGCGCTCCCACGATGAGGTCGGGGTATTGGATTTCTGTTTTGTCTTATGAGGAACCGGCTCCCATGCGATAGAGAGCCGCTGCCCGATGCCCCAAGCCTGCAGAGTAGTGGCGGGGAATGAATCGGTTCTGTCTTGGCCACCATGGGGCGAAGATGAGTGTTATCGCCCTCGTCCTTTTTCTTTTGACCTTAACGGATACCGTGAGCATGACATGCCCATTGTTGTCAGGGTAATTTGCAGGTGGGCGTCGATGTAGTGGTAGGGGCGAGCATCGGTCCCGTTGCGAAGTGGAAGCGCGTGTAATACTGTCCCAGTGAACAATCAGGGGGCAGCTTCAACCGTTTGGGCTGCGGTGGATCTTTGATGGATGAACGCATCTCGAAAGTCTTGGCCACAATCGATGACTTCGAAAGATTGGAGCAATTTGAGGTCAACGTCCGGCGTCAAAAGGCCAACACGAGCGAAGTAGAAGCCGCGATCAAGGCCCGGGCCGCCTATCTCGCACGAACACTGATTACGGAACGCACCGGCATTGCTCTGGCTAACCTTACGTCCGCAGAGGAGGGCATTGTCCAAGCTGTAAGTGAGTACGTGGGCGTGATGAAGCATAAAGGCAAGGATGCGACGCGTACGCTCTTGCAGCTCAAGAACCGAGGTTTGATTGGGGCGGCAGAGGCGGCCGTGAGTAAGGCGAGGCCCACACAAGGTTTCCAGACGCTGAATGAGGAGGGCCTGGAAGATCTATCCTATGAGCAGATCATCCTCGATCATCCCGAAGAGTTTTCGCCACGAGCGACGTGGTTCGCAAGCCGCACATTAGGTCGTCCAACCGATGGTGATCGCCCGCCGGCGCGAACCACTATTCTCGCGCAGCTGCGTACGGAAGACTTGCTCGCCTGGCTTAAGATGCGCGCGTCCGAAGGAGATGGGTCGGCTGGGCACTTCACCAACGCAGACGCCGCACGGGCCATAAGCATGAATGATCTGAGGGCCCATGGGCGTGTATTCGGCAACGTTCAATCGCGGTTAGATTTTGCATGCTACCGCCTTGGGCTACCACCGCTTGGCTTGGTGGCGGAAGCTCCATTTGATGACGCGTGGAGCGACGAGCAACAGTCTTGGAAGTTTCCGGTTTCGTCGATGCAGCGCGCCGCTAAAGCATTTCGATGGCGCGATCATGATTTTGATCGGCTGCTTTCCGAGACGGTCACCCTGTCGGGACAAGCCCATGTTCTTTGGGAGGCGGAGTTGCGGGACCACGGGCCACGCGTGCGCGCGTGGGCGGAAGGTCTGGAGGGTGGCCCGCACGAAAGCGCGTCCCCGGTGGTGCAAGTCTCCGACAACCTCGCGCGCAATCCAGATTGGACTCGTGAGGAGCATATTCTTGGTCTCGATCTGTATTTGCGTCTCCACGAGACGAGCTACCCAAAAGATCACCCTGAGGTAATCAAGTTATCTGAGATTTTGCAGGCACTCGCCAAGCTTCGCGGAACAACAGGCGGGCCGACTTTTCGAAACGCGAACGGCGTTTCAATGAAGATGCTTAACTTCCGGCGGTTCGACCCGAGCTACGACGGCACCGGGCTGCCATCAGGGAGTAAACTGGAGGAAGAGGTTTGGGGCGAGTACGCGGATCGCCCAGAGGCGTTAGCCACTGAAGTGCGTTCAATCCTTGACGAAATCTACGCTTCGACACAGGAGCAGATTGCATCCTCAGCACCGGGAGACGAAGCGCTATCGGAGGTGCCCTACTGGGTCCTCGTCTGCAATCCCGCGAAATGGGCGATCGACAAATTCCTAGCGGGCGGCATTGACGTCGATACCTGGGGGGTGCGCCCGTCAGATGCCGACAAGTTCGCGCCTGGGCAGCTTGCTATCGTACGCGTTGGAGTGGACCGCAGGAGTGCCGTCGATCGGTTAGGGCGTCCACCTCTGGAGCCGGGAATTTATGCCCTGTGCGAAGTGGAAAGCACGTCATTTCGAGGTACCGGCGCCACCGACTCCTTTTGGGCAGAAGGGGAGGGGCGCGAACCTGGCTGGCCAACTGTGCGCGTGCGCTACCTACGTGGCTACCTGCAGAACCCACTAACGATAGCGCTCCTGCGCGCCAGCAAGCCTAACTTGTCCAACCTCCTTTTGAACGGTTTTCAGGCGGCCTCATTTCCAATCAGCGCTGATGACTTCCATGCCGTACTGGAGATGCTAGGAGAGGACCCCGAAACGTTGGCCGCACCGACAGCTTGGCCGCCACCAGACACGTTCGACCGTCTCGCTGACCTTGAGCGCAAGTATCTAAACGCCAGTCCGGAGGTAAAAAGTCGTACGAGTTCCTCTATAGAGCGTGGACCGCTCGGTAGAGAAGTCAAGAAAGCGATGGGCCATAGGTGCCAGCTGTGCGCAGCGATTGGCATGAACCCGATTGGATTTCTGAAAGCCAATGGCGATCCATATGTGGAAGCGCACCACGTGATGCCGGTATCGCGCAAGCAGGTGGGATCTCTTTCGGCATCCAACATTATGACGGTGTGTCCCAACCATCACCGCCAGATTCATTACGGGGCCGATATTGACGTCAAGATTGGTGAGTGTGCGTTTTCTGTTTCGATTGGTGGTGTGATCGTAGAAATACTGAAATTCAATTTGGCTTTTCCAAATGCGAGTGTGTCGGAGCCCGTTCATTCCCGTGCGCAAACTGGAACTTGATCAGCTTGACGCGAATACTGGTGGTTATCTCAAGACCCCTAGAACCTGGCCCAGGAATGGACAACATGCACAGTTTTGAGGACATAAAGCCTGGCGCCCGGCTACGCGGCTTGGATCCCGCGGGAGTCGCGGAGGTTGTGCAAGTCACGAAATTCGGGTCGGACGCCCTTAACCTCGTTTTCCGCGTGGATGGCCGGGTCGGTGCGCGCCTCGTTTATCGAGGCGAGGAGAGTAGGTTCGAGTTCCTGGAAGGTGGCCGTAGCTATGCGTTCGATGCAGACGGGAGCTTGGTTCGACTTACTTCCGAGGCCTATCGCATCCGCCTCGCTTATCTCTTCGATCCGTATCTCGCGGTCAGCGCCTCCCAGATCGAGGCTCTGCCGCACCAAATCACGGCGGTCTATGGCGAGATGCTGCCCCGTCAGCCGCTCCGCTTTTTGCTTGCGGACGATCCGGGTGCCGGCAAGACCATAATGGCAGGGTTGCTCATCAAGGAACTGATTATCCGAGGCGATCTTGAGCGTTGCCTCATTGTCGCGCCCGGCGGCCTTGTGGAGCAGTGGCAGGATGAAATGTCCGAAAAGTTCGGGCTGGCCTTCGACATCCTCAGCCGCGATCAAATCGCAGCGTCCATAACCGGCAATCCATTCGTTGAGAAATCCCGCCTCATCGTGCGACTTGATATGGCCGCGCGATCCGACGAGTTGAAGGCCAAGCTACAGGCGGCGCCGGATTGGGACCTCGTGATATGCGATGAAGCGCATCGCATGGCAGCGTCCTATTTTGGCGGTGAGGTAAAAGAGACTCAGCGCCACAAGCTCGGCAAGCTCCTCGGCACTAGGACACGCAACCTGCTGCTCATGTCCGCTACGCCGCACAATGGCAAGGAGGCCGATTTCCAGCTTTTCATGGGCCTGCTCGACGCCGACCGCTTTGAAGGCCGATTCCGCGAGGGCGTTCACAAAGCCGACGTGTCAGACATGATGCGGCGGCTGACTAAGGAAGAACTTTACCGGTTCGACGGCACGCGGCTCTTTCCCGAACGCTGCGCCTATACCGCCAGCTATTCGTTGTCACCCGCGGAAGCCGATCTGTATCAGGCGGTTACAACCTATGTGCGGGAGGAAATGAACCGGGCCGACCGGACCGGCGACGACAAGCGTCGCATGAATGTCGGCTTCGCGCTGCAAATTCTTCAGCGGCGCCTCGCCTCCTCTCCTGCGGCGATCCATCGTTCGATCGAACGGCGACGCAAGCGTCTCGAGGAACGGCTCCGTGAAGAGCGGCTAATGCGGCGGCAGGGTGGATCGGCGCCGCTCGCGAAACCGTCCGACCTGCCAACTTATGATCCCGACGACATTGAAGAGGTGCCGGGCGAGGAAGCCGAGGCCACGGAGGAGCAAATCCTGGACCAGGCGACGGCTGCGCAGACGCTCGCCGAGCTTGAAGCTGAAATCGTGATTCTCTCCGACCTCGAAGATCGGGCGTTACGCCTCAAGCTTTCGGGACAGGACGCCAAATGGCGCGAACTAGAATCGATCCTCGATGAGCCGATGATGCTCGATCCCGCAACGGGCTTGAGGCGCAAGATATTGATCTTCACCGAGCCGCGAGATACGCTGGAATACCTTCGGCAGAAGATTGCTGCCCGCATCGGCGATCCGGCGGCGGTTGTCGTCATTCATGGCGGTATAGCGCGAGAGGCGCGGCGCGGTGCCATCGCCGCGTTCAACTCCGATCCGGTTGTGCGGGTAATGATCGCGAACGATGCCGCCGGCGAGGGCGTCAACCTTCAGCGCGGCGCGCACCTCATGGTCAATTACGATCTGCCGTGGAACCCGAATCGCTTGGAGCAGCGCTTTGGCCGAATCCACCGCATCGGCCAGACGGAAATCTGCCATCTCTGGAACCTGTGCGCGGCGAATACCCGTGAGGGCGAGGTATATCGGCGTCTCCTGGAAAAGCTCGAAGAGGCGCGCGCGGCACTCGGCGGCAGAGTCTACGATGTTCTGGGCGAACTTTTTGAGGGCCATGCGCTCCGCGATCTTCTGGTCGATGCGATTCGTTATGGCGATCGCCCCGAAAAGAAGGCGGAACTCTTCCGTAAGGTCGATGGCGCCGTTGACGTGGAAGCTATCGAAAAGCTCGTCGCCGAGCGCAAGCTCACATCGGAAGGCATGGACCCCAATGCCGTGAGCAAAGTCCGTGAGCAGATGGAGCGGGCGCAGGCACGTCGGCTGCAGCCGCATTTCATCGGCGCCTTCTTTCGCGAAGCCTTCACAATGCTTGGCGGGCGAGTCGCCGAGCGCGAGAAGGGCCGCTTCGAAATCACGCGCGTGCCGTCGATTCTGAAGGAGCGTGACCGCCTCATCGGTCGCTCCGATCCGGTGCTCGATCGTTACGCTCGCATCACCTTCGAAAAGACTCTGGTCGCCAGCCAACCGCAGGCCGAGCTTGTCGCGCCTGGCCATCCCTTGCTCGAAGCCATAGTCGACGTCGTTCTTGAACGGTTTCAGCCGCTCCTCGTGCAGGGCAGCGTACTGGTGGACCAGATGGACACTGGAATCGAACCCCGGCTCCTTCTCTATCTCGAACATGCGATCCGGGACGGCCACACGGGGCGGACCGGGGAACCGCGCGTGGTCTCGCAGCGGCTTCAGTTTCTCTTCCTGAAGGAGGACGGCAGCGCTGTCGATGGTGGGCCAGCACCCTATCTTGATTGCCGCCCGATCACCGCTGAAGAGCGCGGTCTTGTCGCAGACGCGATTGTCGCGCCCTGGCTATCCGGCCAGGTCGAAGGTCGCGCGCTCAGCTACGCGATCCAATCGCTTGTCCCGCAGCATCTGGAAGAGGTGAAGGCGCGGCGGATCGTCGAGATCGACAAGATCGACCGTGAGGTGCGGGCGCGGCTGACGCGCGAGATCAACTATTGGGATGCCCGAGCTGCGCGGCTGCGCGAGGAGGAGCGTGGCGGCAAAGAGCAACGGATCAACGCTCAAAACGCCGAGGCGACGGCCGCGCGCCTCGTCGAGCGGCTGCACAAGCGGCAGACGGAACTCGATCGCGAGCGACAGATCTCGGCGCTGCCACCCGTGCTCAAGGGAGCGGCGCTCGTCGTTCCGGCCGGACTTATCGAGGCACGCGCCAAAGCGCCAGCCTCAGACGCGAGACCGCACCCCTTCGCCGAAGATCCGATCGCCCGTAAGGCGATCGAGAGGCTCGCGATGGAGGCTGTCATAAAGGCTGAGCGGGCGCTCGGAAACGAGCCGCGGGACGTATCGGCCGAGAAGAAGGGCTATGACATCGAAAGCCGCGATCCAAGGGCCGGCCGGCTACGTTTCATTGAGGTCAAGGGCCGACACGCCGATGGCCGCGATGTGATCCTGACCAAAAACGAGATCCTGGCCTCGCTAAACGCGCAGGAGGCCTTCGTCCTGGCTATCGTCCAGGTAGATAGCGGGTCGGCCCTTGAGCCGGTCTATGTCCGGCGCTTCTTCAAGCGCGAGCTGGGATTTGCCGAAACGGCCGTGGTGTTCGACGTGAATGATCTGCTATCTCTAGGTACCGGGCCGGCTTGAGGTCCTGAATGCAGGGGATGCTCAGTCACCGCTGACGCGTAGGCCGCTTTCCCTCATGTTTTCAGAGAGTTGGCATGGTAGCGAGCGCGCCGCGCAAAAAACTGATTGAAGTCTCGATCCCGCTGGAGGCGATCAACGCTGCGTCGGCGCGAGAGAAGTCGATTCGGCACGGGCACCCGTCAACTTTGCATCTGTGGTGGGCACGGCGTCCCTTGGCGGCTTGTCGGGCGGTGCTGTTTGCACAGCTTGTGGACGATCCTTCCTCCTGGCCAGACCGCTTCAGCACTGAGGAGGAACAGGACGCCGAGCGGAAACGCCTCCACAAAATCATTGGGCGCCTCGTGCCCTGGGAGGCGTCGAACAACGAGGGGATCCTGAACGAGGCACGCTGGGAAATAGCGCGCTCGGTCGCCTGGGACTTGAGCGAAGAGCCGCCTGCGAAGGATGACGGCAAGGCTATCCTCGCATATCTCCAGGCAAAAGCGCCGCCGGTCTATGATCCCTTCTCTGGCGGCGGCTCGATCCCTTTGGAAGCGCAACGGCTAGGCTTGCGCGCCTATGGATCGGACCTCAATCCGGTGGCCGTGCTGATTGGCAAGGCGCTCATAGAGATCCCGCCGAAGTTCGCCAACAGGCCGCCCGTCAACGTGAGTGCTCAGTCCAAGCTTAAGCAGGCTCACTGGAACGGCAAAGGCGCACAGGGCCTTGCCGAAGATGTGCGCTACTATGGCCAATGGATGCGCGATGAAGCCGAGAAGCGCATAGGCTATATCTATCCAAAGGCAACGCTCCCGAACGGGTCCGATGCGACTGTTATCGCATGGTTGTGGGCGCGCACGGTCCGGTCGCCGGACCCGGCTGCCAGCGGCGCAATGGTACCCCTCGTGCCCTCCTACATGCTCTCGACCAAAGAAGGGAAGGAAGGGAACAAGGCGTGGGTCGAGCCAGTGATTGATGCCAGTGCACCGGAAGGCTGGCGCTTCGAGACCAAGACAGGAAGGCTGAGCAAGTCGGAGGAAGAAGATAAGAAGAAGGGGACGAAAACCGGACGGGGGACCAATTTCGCCTGTGTTCTGACCGGCTCGTCGATCACGCCCGACTATGTGCGCGATGAAGGCAATGCCGGCCGACTTTCTTCTCGCCTAATGGCGATTGTTGCCGAAAGCGCTCGCGGTCGCGTTTATCTCTCCCCAACGCCACTACACGAAACGGTGGCGGCCGACGCAAGGCCGGGTGACACGTCCGCGATCGAAGTGGAGATGCCTAACAACCCGCGCTGGTTCTCTCCTCCTGGATACGGAATGAAGCGCTATGTTGACATCTTCACCCCGCGCCAGCTCTTGGCGCTAACAACCTTTTCCGACCTAGTGTCAGAAGCCCGAGAAAAGGTTGTGGCCGATGGCCGTGCGGCCGGCATCGACGATGACTCTCGACCCTTGTACCAAGGCGGTGAAGGCGCAACCGGCTATGCCGACGCCATAGCGACCTACTTAGCGTTCGCCGTAAGTAAGTCATCGACCCGGTCTTGTTCGCTCGCCATATGGGAAACAGGCATGGGGCGACTCGCGGGCGCGCTTGGGCGTCAGGCTTTGCCGATGCAGTGGTCCTATGCAGAGACCAACCCTATTGCGGGGGCAGGAGGCGACATCGCAGGCACAGCGGTGTCAGTGGCGGAGAATCTGCAAAACCTCGGAATGGCCGGTCCGGGCTCAATTAGTAATGTCATCGCCCAGAACAACAACTTTCAGCCTAGCCCAGTCATCATTTCGACTGATCCGCCTTACTACGACAACATCGGATACGCCGATTTGTCTGACTTCTTCTACGTGTGGCTAAGACGCTCGCTGTTGGGTGTTTGGCCCGACCTATTCCGCCGGTTGACGACGCCTAAGGCCGAAGAATTGGTGGCAACGCCCTATCGCCACGGCAGCAAGGAACTGGCTGAAGCCTTTTTCATGGACGGCATGGGGCAGGCGTTGACTGCCATGTGCAAGGCAGCGACGGACAAAAATCCCCTTTCGATCTACTATGCCTTTAAACAGTCCGAGGTCGCAACTGAGGGCATTACCTCAGCAGGTTGGGCTAGTTTTCTTCAGGCCGTGGTTGATGCCGGGCTCACTGTCGATGGTACCTGGCCTATGCGGACCGAAGCGACCAATGCCTTGAAGGCGAACATTAACGCGCTCGCGTCATCCATCGTTCTTGTTTGCCTGAAGCGTCCCGCCGACGCTTCGGTCATTACGCGCGCAGAGTTCATGCGTGCGCTCAAACGCGAATTGCCAGAAGCAATTGTCGATATCAGGAAGGCTGGCGTCGGTCCTGTTGACATGCAGCAATCGGTGATTGGGCCGGGCATGGGCATTTTCTCACGCCACGCTAAAGTGCTGGAGGACGACGACAGCCCCATGAGCGTGAAGACCGCGTTGTCGCTGATCAATCGTGTATGGGAAGAGATCGAGAATGAACTCGACACCGCATTCGATCCTGAAACCCAAGTCGCGCTTGCCTGGTTCGCGACATACGGTTTCGATGCGAAGCCGTCCGGTGAATTGATCTCGATTGCCAACGCCAAGGGCATCCCCACTGACCTGCTTTTTGCCTCAGGCATTTTTCAAAACCTGCGCGGCCGCGCGGCCCTGACTCCGCGGGGCGAGCTTCAGAAGAACTGGCTTCCATCCGCCGACAAGCGGCTCACGATTTGGGAATGTGTGCAGCATACGGCCCGCGTGTTGAACGCCGAGGAGGGCGGCGGTGCCGCGGCCGGGCGGCTCGTTGCGGATATGGGAGTAAAAGCCGCCGATGCGCGCGCGCTCGCTTATCGTTTGTTCGAGATCGCTACTCAGAAGGGATGGGCCGCCGAAGCGCTTGTTTACAACGAACTCGCACAGGAATGGCCAAGGCTCGAAGATGTCGCCGCGTCAAACACAGGCGAGTCGCAGCTCGATCTGTTGTGAGGGTGGAACTGTGCTCGAATCGCTTGATCTCCGAAATTTCAAATCCTGGCGCGAGGCTAAAATTGCTTTCGCTCCGATCACCGGTCTGTTTGGAACGAACTCCTCGGGAAAATCGAGCCTGATCCAATTCCTCCTCATGCTCAAGCAAACGCGGGAGGAGCGCGATCGGTCTACAATTCTCCAGCTCAATGGCCCTTACGTGGAACTCGGCCAGTTTCCCGACATCATTAATGGCGGCAGCATCGACAAACGTCTCCAATGGGGTATTCGCTTCCGCCCCAGCGAGAAGCTGGAGCTTGTCGATGCCGCCGGATCGAAGACCGCCGTCGCTGCGACCGGAGAGGTATTCGGCATAAACTCTGAAGTAGTGGCAGAACGTCTGCCCCGGACGGGCACGCTGTCAATGCGGTCGAGTTTCCTCGAATATTCACTCAGCGGGATCAGCTTTCGGCTCGCGTTGAAATCCGACTCCTCCTCTGAGTACGACCTTGTATCGGCGGGTGGCAACTTCCGGTTCATTAGAAATCCAGGACGGGCTTGGACGCTTCCGGGACCGGTCCGATCTTACGCATTTCCGGATCAGGCGCGCACGTACTACCAGAATGCTCAATTGTTGTCGGACTTGGAGGCCGAGTATGAACAGGAGGTGGACAAGCTCTACTATCTAGGCCCGCTAAGGGTGCGTCCGTCGCGAGATTACATCTGGACAGGTACGAGACCCATGGACGTGGGCAACGCGGGGGAACGCACGATCGAGGCCCTTGTGGCTGCAACAGCGGCCGATGAACAACGAAGCCTCGGTCCGAAAAGGAAGAGGCGGCCACTTCAGGAAATCGTCGCGTACTGGCTGAAGCATTTGGGGCTGATCGACAGCTTTTCGATCGTGGAGGTCGCTCCCGGCTCGAACCGCTGGATTGCTAAAGTTCAGACGCATGCAGGCAGCCCGTCGGTGCCGCTGACAGATGTCGGCACAGGCGTATCCCAGGTCCTACCCGTCATTACGCTGCTGCAATACGTGCCCGAGGGCGCGACAGTGATTTTCGAACAGCCAGAGATCCACCTGCATCCGCTCGCTCAGGGCGGCCTAGCTGACGTCATTATTCAGGCTGCCATCCATCGGCGTTTGCAGGTGATCTTGGAGAGCCATTCGGAGCATCTCCTATTAAGATTGCAGCGTCGCATTGCAGAATCCAGGCCCCCTGACCGCGCTACGTCACGAGAATTGTCGTCCGACAAGGTTAAGCTGTTCTTCGCGAAGGCCGACGGCGGCATCTCGACGCTGGTCCCCCTTGATCTCGATGAATTCGGCAACATCCGCAACTGGCCAGACAAGTTCATGGGCGATGCTTTCAATGAGGTGGCCGCCGCAGAACTCAAGCGGATCGAGCGGCGACGCGCGGGCGAATCCGTGCAATGACCGAGGTGATCGTGGATACAAACGTTGCGGTTGTGGCTAACAAGCAGAACAGCAGTGTCGTGGCGACTTGTGTTGACGCTTGCATGGTCTTCATTACCACAGCGCGCAATCAACACATCGTACTAATGGATGACGGGGACGCGATCCGACAAGAGTACGCGCAGGCGCTCCAGCAAAGCCGACCCTATGGCTTAGGTGCCCTTTTTCTGCAGCACGTCTACCAGTACCAATACGATCCAACGCGTGTTAGGCGAGTCCCGCTGGCAATTGCAGTCGATGGCGGATATGCCGACTTTCCGAACGATGCAATGCTGGCGAATTTCGACATATCGGATCGCAAATTTGCGGCGCTGGCTCGAAAAACTGGCGTTCCGGTCACCAACGCAACCGATAGCGACTGGGCCGACAATATCGCCACGTTGAACGCGCACGGCATCGCCGTTGATTTTCTCTGTGGTCAAAACAAAACAAGCTGGTTCACGCCATGAGCGCACAAAAGGAAACCCTGCGAAGGGTCCAGGACGGCCTTTTCCACCTGCAAAAGGGACTCACTCCCTTCGTCGAAGGGCGCATGAAGAGCAAGCATGGGGCGAACTGGTTGCACTATGCTAGTCGCGCCACCGGCGGCGGCCCGAGTGGGAAACTCGATGTTTACGGCCTTTTGAAGACAATGCTCGATAATTGGCGCGAGGTCTTCGACGATGCCTTCGGGCGCATCGACAAGCAGAAGGCACGCAATTTCACCTCGATGGCGCTGGAAGCGCGCAACGCCATCTCGCATCTCGCGATCGGTCTGCAAGACGACGAGGCGTTGCGCTATCTAGACGCCATGCACCAGCTTCTCAAGTCGGTGAAAGCGCCGGCCGGCGAGATCACCGAACTTAAAAAAATCTACGACGAGCAACGCCAATCGGGAATCGCTGCCAAGCCTGCTGCTGGGGAGACGCCGCCAGCAACAGAATTCGTCCTGCCGATTGGCGATGCCTCATCGAAGCCGCTGAAGCCCTGGATCGAGGTTGCACTTCCGCATCCGGACGTGCTCGCCAATCGTTTCAAGGAGGCAGAGTTTGCAGCCGATCTATTTGCGGTGGATGCCGGGCATGCAACTGAAGATTATGCTATATCAGAGAATTTCTACCGCATTACGTTCTTGACTGAAGGGTTGAGGCGGGTGCTAACGAGCAGCCTCCAACGGCTCGCCGAAACGGGCGGCGATCCCGTTATCGGGCTCCAAACTGCGTTCGGCGGCGGCAAGACGCATACGATGCTAGCTGTCTACCACCTCGCCAAGGCCGTCGATCTCAAGCAGCTTGAAGGGTTGGCGCCGCTCGTCGAACTCGCCGGTGTCAGGGCATGGAAGCAGCCACGAGTCGCGGTATTCGTCGGCTCGTCCAAGGGCACCGACGTTTCGCTGAACATGAGGAACGGCCCCGAGGTTCACACTCTTTGGGGCTATATCGCCTGGCGCCTTGCCGGTGACGCCGGCCTGAAGCTAGTGGCGCCGTCTGAAGCCGCGCGGACGAATCCCGGTTCAGAGATTATGGTCGAGGTGTTGAAGCTCGCCGGACCCTCGATCATTCTTCTCGACGAACTCGTGGCGTTCGCACGGCAACTATCCGATGAGCGCTTTGAGGCATTCCTTTCCTTCATCCAATCACTCACTGAAGCGGTGAAGATGGTGCCGGGCGCACTGATGGTCGGTTCGCTGCCGGAAAGCGATTCCGAGGTTGGCGGCCAGAAAGGCAAGGAGGCGCTGCTGCGCTTGGAGAAGATTTTTGGCCGCGTGCAATCGCCCTGGATGCCTGCGTCCGGCGATGAGACCTATGAAATCATCCGCCGGCGCTTGTTCCAGCCGTTCGATGCCGAGGGCGAGAAGGCACGCGACGAGACTGTCAAAGCCTTTCATGATCTCTACAGGAGAAACCGAGCTGAGTTTCCGCCTGAGGCCAAAGAGAAGCGCTACGAGGAACTGCTTCGGGTTTCCTATCCGATCCATCCTGAACTGTTCGATCGGCTTTCGAAGGATTGGGCGAGCCTCGACAAATTCCAGCGCACGCGCGGCGTCCTACGTTTCATGGCGAACGTGGTCGGCGTGCTTTGGCATGGCCAAATCCGCGATCCGCTGATTACGCCAGCGCGTGTGCCGATTGCGCATGAACGCGTGCGGGCAAGCGTCCTCTATCCACTCGACCCCGCCTTCGGGGCGGTGGTGGATAAGGAGGTCGATGGCGAAAGCTCTCTGCCGGCACGAATGGAGGCGAACCCTTCTCGGCGCATCTCCCAGGCTCGCGCTGCGACGCGTGCGGCGCGCGCGGTCTTCCTTTGTTCAGCGCCGCTGGTCGGTCAGCCCAATGCCGGCCTTACGGGCCAGGGACTTCGGCTCGCATGTGCCGAACCTGGCGATCAACTGGCGATCTTCGGCGAGGCGCTGCGAGAGCTGACCGAGCGAGCGACATACCTTTATGAAGTAGCCGGCCGATACTGGTTCTCAACACAACCGACTTTGAATAGGCTCGCCGACGACCGTGCCAAGGCGCTACCTGACCACGAGGTGGAGGAGGCGGTCGAGCAGGTTTTGAGAGATGACGCGGCTCAGAAAGGCGGGTTCCATCGTGTTCATGCTGTGCCGGACGATCCGATCTCCATCGACGAGGCGAACGCCCTGTCGCTCATTATTCTCGGGCCGTCCGCCACGCATGCCGGGAAAGGTGCGCTAAAATCGCCGGCGACCGATGCAGTGACGGAAACGCTCATGCGCTGCCGAGCTACGCAGCGTCGGTTCCGCAACACCCTGATCTTCGTCGCCCCCGACGAGGCCCTGCTGAGCACAGCCTGTGAAGTGATGCGCAAGGCCATTGCGTGGCGTGAGATCGCCGAGGATGAGCGCCTCCAAAAGCAGCTTCCGACCGGCCAGATTAACGACGCGCGCGAGAAAGCAAAATCGAACAAGGAAGCGGCGCTAAAGGCAATCCGGGCCGCCTGGAGCCACATCCTCTACCCCATGAAGAGCGAGACCGCAGGCAAACCATTCGATCTCGAACACGATCCGATTACGGCCAGGGATCGGGCGGCAGTTCCGATCGTGGTCTACGATAAAGCTAAGACAGACGGGATCGCGCTTGAGAAGCTCGGGACCGAGCGCCTTTGGCTGGCGTTGAAGCCAATCTGGCCAGAAGATCGGCCGCATCTGTCAGTGTCGGAGGTCGTGGACTGGTTCTCGTCGTATGTCTATTTGCCGAAGCTGCGCGATAGCGTAGTGGTTCATGCGGCAATTAGGGATGCCGTGGCGAAATTCGATCCGACTTTCGGTTATTCCGATGGCTTCGATGAAGCCACTGGCCACTATCGCAACCTCACCTGGGCAAGGAACCCACCTGAGATAATGCCGCCGTCGGCGCTCCTCGTTCGGGCCGCTGAAACCGTCGAACAACTCAAACAGGAAGCGACGGGTACGGAGGCACCAGTAGGTGACAGCGGCGGGATATCGCCGCCCAGAGGCGCGGAGACGCCGATTGACAGCGGCTCGGGCCAAGCGGTGCCGGGCAAGGCGCGCCGCTTCTTTGGGTCTGTAGAGATCGACATGGTTCGCCCGGTTAAGTCCTTCGATGCCATTCTCAACGCCGTTGTCATGGAGCTTCAGCGCACCCAGGGTGCGAAAGTCAAGCTTACGCTGGAGATCGAAGCGGAAGCGCCAGGCGGCTTCCCGGAGAGCGAGGTGAGCGTGGTTCGAGACAATGCCAAGCAACTCAAGTTCAAGCCGGAGTCGACGGGGTTCGAAGAATAAAGCTTCAGGCTAGGACGAATTTGGTCGTGGGGAGGGTCTAAGGATCTCTGGTATACCCGACATTGTAGATATCGAAAGACGGGCGAGAGCTATCATCATTGGGCTTGCCCCGAAATTCGGACTACCATACGCACTCGCTATGGTTACGAGGCCAGATCTAAGGCAGCTTGCTGCTGTAGCTTCGACCTGCTCTTTGCTCCACCCCTGCCCCTCAAGCACCGCCTGGCATTGCACCCAGTCGTTTTTTCTCGTGAACCCTTGTACGACCAACGCGTCGTGTTCAAAGCTTCACACGATACATGCGGCACCCGCGGCGAGTGACACGATCTCCTCCCGCGACAGCGTTGCCAGTGCCTCAGCGTACTTGAGAACTCGTCCGCTACTAAACCGTCAGTCCCGAATTGGCTTACCACCGCGCGAGCTACTCTAGAAGGCGGAGATTGAGCGTGCCGCCCCTAACCTCGCCGCCTGCAAATAGCCAATGATACAGAAAATATCATCGTCTTGCGCCGCGGCCTCGTTAGGGATGGCGTCACCCGCGCGCAATTCCTCGAGAAGAATGTCCCGAGCGCATTCGCTCCTTCGTTTGAGATAGGCCGTCAGCAAAGCCGGCCGCCGATGCACCAGGCACCCCAGCCAGGCTGAGACCATCTGCCGCGAGTGCGCCTAGTACCTCAGGCAACGTTGACATCATTCTCCCGGACAACGGATGGGTGCCCAGCGGCTATGGTTGCGATGGCGGAAGAGGTACGGTTCGAACCACGAACGGCTTGCACCGCTGCAGGCCAGTGCCTTCGACGCTCGAGCGTCTACGACTGCATGCTGAATTGGTGTCCCAATCCGGGTACCCGCATACCGACTTGAAAGTGTGGTCCCTGCGGCAATGTCGGGGCCCCCTGGCAGATGGCGGCCGCCACCGCGAGCGTGCCTAGCCGGCGGGCTGGATGTTGGCCGCGCGGACGCTCAGTGAGGTGCCCCCCGGTGCTTATGATATGGTATTTACAGCAAGGTTTTCATTAGATATATGATTGAAATCATTGCAATTTTCTCGGCAGCGCGAGCAAATCCTTGAAGTACTGCAAGTGCTGCAGCAGAGGCCGGAAGTCGCCTTCCATCGAGGCGGCACCGCGCTTGGTCAAGGCGAAGAGATCATGCCAGCCGGGCGCCGGCATGGTCTGCCAATGCCGTGTCCAGGCCTCCTCGTCGGCGCGTATGGTAAAGGCCGAGGAGCGCATCAGCCGCGTGCCGCGCTCGAAGGCGGCCAGGGCGCCGTTCTCGAGGCCGAGGAAGAATGGCTGCTCGCCGACATCGATGCGGCAGTCGACCGTCACCCAGCGCCCGCGGCGCTGGAGGTCGGCGTCACTTGTCAGCAGGTCGGGCAGTCGGGCGAAGCGCTCGGCAGGGCTCATTCCTGCAAAATGTACTCGATCGTCGATCCGTCGGAAGCCTTGAAAACGGTTCTTACCCAGCGGCCGCGGTCGTCGAACCACTGGTCCTTGCTGACATCGCCGGAATACCGATAGTGGTTGGCGTCGACCCAGCCGGTGGCGGTCCTCACCTTGTCGCGCCCGAGGGGCGTCACCTGGATATGCGCCTGCGCGCCGTTCTGCGTGTTGAGGAGCGTGGTCTGGCCGATCTGGCGCACGTTCCAGTGGGATGTCGGCAGCGTCCCCGCCGGCATGACCTCGCGGCCCGACGAGCGCTGGACGTCGAGGCCGTTGGCCGTCCGCTGGGCACGCACTGTGTACTTCGTGCCGTTGTCGTCGGTCTGGGTGAAGGCCGACTGGAAGGCATCTCGCGTCCATACTTCCTGGCCGCGATGGCTGTAGCGGTAGGCGGTGATGCCCAGAACCTTCACGGCGAAGTCGATCGTGGTCGACACCGTGAGGTCGGAGCCGTTGTGCTGGAAGGCCAGCGTATGCCGCCCGATCGCCTCGCCGTTGCGGTAGACGGCGAAGGTGAGGGTCGGGCCATAGGGCTGGTCCTGGGCGTCGGCTGCCGTAACGGCGCCGGCCGTGACCAGCAGAACGGCGGCAATGGAGCGATACATGTGATCCCCTTCTGCATAATACGCTGCAGAAGGCCGCCGGATCACCTGTCTTTACCGGCTTAGACCACCCGTTCGGCGCGCAGCTTCTCGATGGCGGCAGCCTCGTAGCCCAGCTCCTTCAGGATCTGGTCGGTATGCTCGCCGAGCTTGGGCGCGCGGCTGCGGATGGTGAGCGGCGTGCGCGAGAGCTTCACCGGCTCCTGCAGCACGGGTGCGGGCTTGGCCATGCCGGGGTAGTCCATGTGGTGGAAGAACTTGGCGGCCTTCACATGCGGGTCGTCGAGCGCCTGCTGCGGGGCCAGGACGGGGCCGGCGGGAATGCGATTGGCCTCGAGCTCGGCCAGCGCCTCCTTGACGGTCCGCGTGTCGCACCATTTCTGCATGATCGCCGACAGCGCCTCGCCGTTGTCGCCGCGCGCCAGGTCGTCCTTGAAGCGCGGGTCCTTGGCCAGGCTCTCGTCGCCCATCAGCTTGCACCAGCGCATGAACAGCGGCTGGCCGATGGTCATGGCGTAGATCCAGCCGTCCTTGCACTTGTAGCTGTCCGACGGACCGGCGGTGAAGCCGCGGTTGAGCGTGGCGATGCGGTTGAGCTGCAGCGCCGCCTGCTCGATCAGATGGCTGTTGGTGATGTTGATGGCCGTGCGCAGCAGCGCCGTCTCGACCTTCTGGCCCTTGCCGCTCTTGGCGCGGTCCATCAGGGCGGCCAGCACGCCCACCGTGCTGAGCAGCGCCGAGCTGAAATCGACGAACGGGGCGTTGGCGCGCGTCGGCACCTTGCCGTCGCCCGAGAGATGCATGGCGCCCGACATCGCCTGGCCGATCGTGTCGAAGCCGACGCGGGTGGCGTAGGGGCCCTCGGAGCCGAAGGTCGAGTTGGTGGCGAGGATGATCCGCGGATTGATCGCCGAGATGGTGTCGTAGTCGATGCCCATGCGCTTGAGGTCTTCGTAGGGCAGGTTGGCGATCACCACGTCGGACACCGCTACCAGCTTCCTCACGATCTCCTGGCCGGCCGGCTTCATGGGATTGAGCGTGAGGCCGAGCTTGTTCCGGCCCATCTGCAGGAACATGGCGCCTTCGCCGCCCTCGGCGACGGGAGTCACCCAGCGGTCCTCGCTGCCCTCGAGCTTCTCGATGCGTATGACCTCGGCGCCGAGATCGCCCAGCATCGTGCCGCAGAACGGCCCCGCGATGTAACGGCCGAAATCGAGAACGCGAATCCCTTCAAGAACTCCAGCCATGAACGTCTTGCCTCCGTTGATCACCAATAGCAGAGCCTTGCGTACCGTCGCTACTCGAACACAGGATCCATTCCGATCTTGTGCAGCGCCGCAGCTCGCGCCTTCATCCAGGCCTCGGCGGCGGCCTTCTCGTCGGGTGGGCTGTTGAGGCTGAACGTCTTCCAGGCGTCCATCATCACCTGCTGGCGCCTGACCAGCCCGTCATTGTGCCTTTTCGCCGCCTCGGTCCACACGCCCTTGTCCTTGAAGGCTCGGATGGCGCCTTCATGGTAGGGGACGACCCATTGAAAGTTCTGCAGCGACAGCGCCATGCCGCCTTCCTGGGCGAAGTAGGTGCCGATGCCCATCTGCGAGATGACGGCGCGGTTGGCCTTACCGGCGACAGACGGCCGGTGTCGTTGCCTGACGGCAGCAGGCGCACGTCCGAGCCATACGCTTTCTTCAATTGCTCGCTTATGGCGGCGGCGATGTTGAAGCCCGAGGAACCGCTATCGTAGGCCGTCCAGGCCATTTCCTTCGGGACTGCCTGGGCGGACGCGGGTCCGCAGGCGAACAACGCCACTGCTGCAATCGCAACAGCGGCACCTCTGACCATGAACACCTCCTGAGGCGAGGCGCGCCTTTCAATCGAGGAAGGTGTTGGGCTTCAGGAAGAAGGCGAGCATCAGGCAGCCTTCGTCTGTCCACGCATCGTGACGGCTGCCGGCGCGCCGCCACACATAGTTGCCGGCGCGGCACACCCCCATGTGATCGGCGAACGAGCCTTCGAGGACGAAGGTCTGCTCGATGGCAGCGTGTTCGTGCTGCGGCAGGCGTGCGCCCGGCGCCCAGCGCATCAGCACGGTCGACATGCCAGTCGCCGGATTCTCCATCAGGGTCTTGGCCTGGACGCCGGGAAAGCGCGTCGGCTTCCAGGGGATGGAGGGGATGTCGACGTAGGTCGAATCAGGAATGAAGGTCTCGGCGTTCACGCGTTGGCCCTCTGCTTGGCGGCCGTCAACGTGCCGCCCCGCATCACATGGCCGGGCAGGGGCCGGCCGACGACGTCCTCGGCGAGCCGGGCGACCTCGATCAGGCGATCGATGTCGAGCCCGGTCTCGACGCCCATCTCCTCGCACATGAAGGCGAAGTCCTCAGTGCAGATGTTGCCGGCGGCGCCGTCGGTCGCGGCGAACGGGCAGCCGCCCAGCCCGGCGATCGAGGCGTCGAACTTGGTGACGCCCATGCGTAGGCCGGCATAGGCGGTGGCCTGGCCGGTGCCTCGGGTGTCATGCAGGTGGAGCGCGATCTCGAGCTCGGGCCACTTGTTGCGGACGGCGCCGATCAGGCGTTCGACCGAGCGCGGTGTCGCCCAGCCCATGGCGTCGGTGAGCTTGATGCCCTTGAGCTTGAACCCTGCGAGCTCGGCCTCGTCGAGGGCCAGCTGCACGCGCTGCAGGATCAGTTCGCTCGAGAGCTCGCCCTCGTAGTTGCAGCCGAAGGCGCCGAGGATGATGCCCCATTCGACCGGCATGCCGCGGTCCTTGAAGGTCTTCAGCGACATGCGCTGCTCGACCATGGCGTCGGGCACCGACTTGCCGATGTTCTTGCGCGAGAAGGTATCCGAGGCGGTGACGCGCACGCCGCCGTCGACATGCAGGGGACCGCGCAGGGCGCGCTCGAGGCCCTGCTGGTTGAGCCACAGGGCGCTGTACTCGATGCCGGGCTTCTGCCGGATCTTCGACGCGACCTCCTCGGCGTCGGCCATCGTCGGCACGCGCTTGGGGTTCACGTAGGAGACGCAGTTGATGTGCTTGAGCCCGGTGTCCGCCAGCGCCTCGATGAGGCGCACCTTGTCGGCCACCGGGATCACCTTCTTCTCCGACTGGAAGCCCTCGCGAGGGCCTTCCTCAGCGATCAGCACGCGCTTGGGCAAGTCGGACATGGCAGCTCCTTCGGGCTCAGCCCTCTTCCTGGAAGGCTTCTTCACGCGCCTTCTTGATACTGGGCAGGGCCATCAGGATGAGCAGGAGCGCGGTGGTGATCAAGAGGCCAAGGCTGATCGGCCGCTCGAGGAACACCATCGGATCGCCACGCGATAGCAGCATGGCGCGCCGGAAGTACTCCTCCATCTGGGGGCCCAAGACCAGTCCCAGCAGGAACGGCGCACCCTCGCAGCCGAGCCGGACGAAGATGTAGCCAAGCACGCCGAACATGGCGACCTGCATGACATGGAAGGTCGAGTTCTGCAGGCTGTAGGCGCCGATGCAGCAGAACAGCAGGATGGCCGGGGCCAGGAAGCGGTAGGGCACCGTCAGCAGCTTCACCCACATGCCGATCATCGGCAGGTTGATGATGACCAGCAT
>FODP01000051.1 GCA_900110395.1 Rhodospirillales bacterium URHD0017 | reverse complement strand
GAGGCTCTGGCTGCGACGCCCTTCGCACCAGCGGCATCGCAGCGTCAGGGACCAAGGTCGGATCGTACACCCCAAATCACGATCCGGCTTTGGTCCCGCCTATGCGCCTGCGCTTCACGTCAGTCTGGACTCTCCTGTCGGTTACCCGCACGAAGCAGCCACTCAGGCGCGGCGCGGCGCCGGCGTCGGTTTCCAGTTGGGGTTGCTCGGAACGGCAATCAGATCGTTCCACTTAGCTATTCCGCACCTTTCCCGGAGCCACGCGGCAATCTCCTCGCGGCACAGACCGGTGGCAGCTTCACCATTGCTTCTGAAGTCTCCCACGCGATAAACAAGCGGCTTGCGCAAGTTTGGCTGGATGAGTGTGTCATCGGAAACTTGCAAGAATTTCCCGACAAACCGTCTCATGTTGTCCACCGTCGGGGTGTAGTGCCCGCTCTTCGCCGTTATGAAGCGAAGGACACCAGTCGTATCGACGACAAACTCCCCGGCAGCGCTCACCATGCCACCCCCAAGGAAGCTGGAATGATGGTGCTCGCCGACGACATGGCTCCCGCCAAACAGTCTGCCATCTGGGCTGACGACAAAGATTCCCCATCCTTCACCGCTGAACTCGGTTCTCTTGTCTGCGGTGCTCCAGATGATGCTGTCGTCATCGACCAACTTAAAACCGTCGAAGAACAACCGCCCCTTCTCGCCATAGAGTTCTGGATAGTATTTCACCTTGTACTGCTCTGGCATCAGCACAGTCGGTGGTCTTTTCAAATAGTCCCAGAAACTGGTTCTGTTGTTGATTGCGTCTTGATCCTTGATCCAGTCGGCAAAATGGCGTGCTAGCTCGAACCCGACCTCGTGAAACGGATCGACCAGCTCAAGCCAATAGCTCCGGCTCTCGTTGACTCCAATTGAACTGAACTTTCGAGGCGAATGAAGCATCCGCAGCCCCAAGGTCTGCACCTCCTTGGCGACTTGCCCGAGCAGATTGTCGATTGCCTCCCAACGTCGAAAGGTCTTGCCTCCACCAGGCTTGTCATTCTTGAAGCGAGGTGGCTTGGACGTGCAGTATTCGGCGGCAAGCTGGCAGATGACCAATAGCTGATCGGCTTTGGGCTGAGGGTTCAGCGGAGATGAGATGCTGTTATATGTCCGGACTTCGTCCAGCAGTGCATTTATGAAGAAGCTCTTCGTGACCTTGTCGTCACTGGTAGTTGCTCCTAGTTCAAAAATATCGAGCATTCGTTCCCCCAAAGTACTTCCCCAAGTACTTCTACCCCATTGGCCTAAAGTCTGTGTTGGCATGAGGGGCGTGAGATTGCGAGCGGCAAACGTGATGAGAGTGTGACCGTTGGTCCTGGCTGATTTCAAACTCGTTGAAGAGCGGGCGTCCAATGCAATTTGGGACTGCAATTTTTTTATGCGGCCGGAGCATCTACAGAGATTTTGCCAAGTTCTAGGGTTAGATGCTGCTGATTGTGAATGGACCAGCGAAGCCGCTGCTTCTCCGACCTGACAGAAGGCGAGCGTCCGGATCCAACTCTTCCACAGCTCCATGAAGCCCGCTTGGGTACATGCTCGGCACGCGAGGGCAAGGTCACTTGCACCCGGGCGCAAGAGAGAATCGCGCCAGCAGCAAAATCAAGGGGCCGATCAGCGGCGTCACTGTAAACGTTTACAGTGAGAAGCCGCGACCCCGCGGTGCACTTAAGCCCCGACTATTATCTCTGCCTTGATGCGCTGGACAGTACCCGAACCCACTCCCAGCTCGCGTGCGATCTTGAGTATGCCCTTGTCGCCTTTGGCAAGTGCCTTCCGGATACGCTCTTCTGTCTTAGGATCTGTCCTTGGTCGGCCGAACTTCACGCCCTTGGCCCGCGCCTGCTTGATGCCCACGGCCACACGCTGGCTGATCATATGCCGCTCGAACTCTGCGAACGCGCCTGTGATCTGGAACAGCAGCTTGCCCATCGGGCTAGTGGTATCGAGGCTCTGTTGCTCGATGAACACATCCACCTTGCCGGCTTCTAGCGTCTGGATGGTGCCAAGGAGATCGATAAGGGAGCGGCCCAGTCTGTCGATTGCCCAGGCCATGACGACCTCAAACCGTCCTCGGCTGGCATCCTTTAGCATCGTATCCAGGCCTGGGCGCTGGTCCCGGCCCTTGGCGCCACTGATTCCTGCATCACTGTAGGTGGCCACGACCTCCCAACCGCGGCGTTGGGCTATCGCGGTCAGCTCGCGCACCTGGCTCTCGACGGTTTGCTTGTCGGTCGATACCCGAACGTAAAGTGCCGCGCGCTTGGAAACCATTGTTGCCCCCAGTCTGCGGGGGCCATCCTACGCCAGTGCCATGCCGAAAGCCAATACATTCAGCATAGGCAGAAAGGCGCGCTCGGTTAGGCGCTGTTTCAAGTACTTAGCATAGCCAGTTTGCGATGGGTTTTCTGCATAGGATCGCCGCGATGTACAGAGCCACGCAAACGGCCTCGTGTGGCGGTCGCCCTCGCAACCGCAATACCACTTTATAGCTACTGGACACGCTCGCGGCCCCGGCTCCCACTACGGTCTCTTGGTGGGGTAAGAGGTAACGATGGCGAGGCTCCGAAGTGAGCTACAGCCAGCGCAGTTCAAGCCAGCGCGCTGGCAAGCCGTATTGGGACCTGCAGTGGTCGGCCTTGGTTTGCTGCTGCTTATCGGCTGGGCATTGTCGGTGTAGTCCAAGCCTACCGGTCCTTGACCACCAGGTCTCGCCCCGCATCGGTCAGGCAGACGCTGTCGCCACGATCGAGCATCCAGCCTCGCTCGACTGCCACAGCGATTGCTTCTTTCGTCATGTCATTGAGGTTCGTGGGCAAAACCCACCAACGGGATTCGCCATCTGTCGCGTAGTGTAGCGCTCGCACTAGGAGCCGAGCTGATTTTTCCCTCGGGTCGGCCATATCGCCAATACGCCACGTAGGGCGACTGGTTGCCCGTGTGACGAGAAAGGAAACTGCCGGATCGCCGCTAGGGCCGGTTTTTGACTCGTACAGCGATTTTGGCCTTCGGCTGGACTCCCCGACTAACCGTCTCGACAAAACGCTCCACCGAGTCAGATTTTGACTCTGGCGGCGCATCTTCCTAGCCTCGGCACGGGAATACTGGAATTGCTCGCCAATTGAGCGCTAAAGGCGAGGAGGACTCATGTCCGAAGAAGATCTAAAGGCCGAGCTTGAGCGGCTCAGAACTGAAAACGCCTCGCTCAAAAAGGGTGCCGCAACCGGCATCAGAATCAAGGTGAGCGAAAAGGGTGCTGTGTCCATCTATGGCATGGGCCGCTTTCCTGTAACTTTGTACAAAGAGCAGTGGCTGAAGCTGTTGGATATGGCTCCCGAAATTCGGCAGTTCATTGCTGAGAACGACGCGCATCTAAAGACGAAGGACTGACTTGGGTGCGTCCGCCGACCGCCACGCCGAGGCACAGCGTCACAGCGCCACCAGATGACCGCGAAGGTTTTGGTCTGGCCGCACTACGCGAGTGTTGCTGACAGATTAGAAACGACTAGGGTGATCGAGGCGCACTCTCGCGTCGCTTTACCAGGACATACTGCTATGGCCTCAGGCACCGTTAAGTGGTTCAACGCCCAAAAGGGCTTCGGATTTATCCAGCCCGACAATGGCGGCAAGGACGTGTTCGTCCATATCAGCGCGGTCGAGCGAGCCGGGCTCCAGGGCCTCCACGAAGGTCAGAAGATTAGCTATGATGTCGTAAATGAGCGCGGCAAGGACGCAGCGGCGAACCTGAAGGCCTGAAGCCGCGGCGGGGTCCTGCGCAGCAACGTACTGGGCCACGAATTGGCGCCGGCTGACAGGCTAATACAGCGAAGTTGCTAGAAGGCGCGTCGGGAGCCGTCGGGGACTTGGCCCCGAGGGGTGCGAACGCCGCGGGCCAGGAGCGCCTTCGCTGGCCCTCTGTGCCATCAGGCCCACCTGCCCATGCACCTGAGCGATGCGAAGCCACAACCCGGCGCGGAGCCACTGCCAATCGCCGGCAATGCCCAAGGCTATCCCAGACTCAATGGCGGCCAGTGGATTGCCTATGTCGACCACGACACCGGGTTTATTCTCATCCGTCCTCGTACGGGGCGAGGGCCGGCGTGCCGATGTCCCAAGTACCGCGCAGTGCGGTGCTGGTGGAGCTAGGAACGGCCCTGGGCTTCGGCTGGGACCTTCTTTTTGTCTGCGAACTGCGTCGCTTTCCTTGGCAGGCGGTCAGGCATCGTTCTTTCTGCCGAGTTCACGGCTCAGGTCGCGTAAAATCGGCAGAAGGTCACGGGCTGGATATTGAACCGCTTGAACAACCGGATGGCCGAGCTTGCTGGTCTGCAGACCCGCGATCCGGGTGCGCACGATGTCTGCCCACACGCGCGCTTGGCTAAACAAGTCTGTGAGATGGTCAAATTCCGGCTCATCCGCTTGAAAGGTCGGATCGGCCACCGAGGCAAGTGCGTCGAATAAATGCTCTCGCGCCTGAGGGTCCTTGGGCCGGTCGACTGCCATAGCGCATGCTCTTTCCGCCGTTGTCGCGATACGTGCCAAGTAGGTTGGGTACATGTCGAAGCCTCCGGAAGAAAGCTCGATCCGCTTAGCAAGCCGCGGTCAGCGGCTTAAACAACGAAGCAACATTTCACGCTTTGTTGGGCGCTCTGATTGGGACATCCCAGCGTAGAAGTGGCCGGCATGCCGGTCGACTCCAATAATCGCATGTCTGAGCTTGTGGGCATCTTGGCTGCGACCAGGCTGCAGGCACTGACTGCAGGCCGATCGATCGTCTGTCCAATTCCCGGATCAGAAGGAGTAAAGTGCAATTGATGCCACTTTGCAGGCAACTACTCCGCAACGGTAGAGCTACCCTGGAGGCGGAGGGCCCGGAGGCGGTTCGCGTGGGGGCGGCATGGGCGGAAGTGGCGTCGGCTTTGACCCTGGCGGCGGTTCGCGAGGGGCTTCATTGGGTGGTCTAGGTATCCGTGCCATGTTCCGCCCTCGAACTTAGAATCGGTTCGCCAGTTCCTTGAACAATCGCTCCCTGTCGGCGTCGTGTTTCGCTTGCTTGGCGTCCAGCCGCCTTAAAAACATCTTTGCCGCCTTAACGTCATGCCCGCCCCGATCCAGCGTCGCGATCATCCGGCTCTGAAAGACGATGTTCTGCTGCATACGCTGCCTAGGTCCTCGACGGCTTGCAGGCGGCTCTCGAGAGTGGCGCGGTCCATTCTGGTATCCCAGCAGCCGGATTTGTGGTCCATCACCCCAGAGGAGCTTCGCGGGTTAGTTGGGTGTCAAGCATCACGGAAGGTACTCCCTTGGCTGAAGCAGCTTGCTGAAATAGACGGAGGTCCTTTAGCGCGACAGGCACCTTGTCTCCGGAAGCTTCCACCCACTTCCAAGCCTGGAGTACGAAACTGTTTGCTGAGCCAGCGCGCATAACGGTCATAAGCGTGTCCATGTCCATACCGTAGGCGGCGGCCATTGCTCGCGCTTCTCTAACCAAGGGAATTGTCATTAGGCTAACGGCGTTGTTGGCGAGCTTTGCCACCATTCCCATTCCAACCGGTCCGCAATGATAGATCGTGCCCATCGTTTCCAAGGCGGGCCGGCAGCGTTCGAGCGCGAATTTCTCTCCACCTGCAATCAAAGCTAACGTTCCCTTTTGCGCGCCCATCGGGGCACCGCTTACCGGACAATCCAACAGGTCGATTTGTCGCCTGAGCAATTCAGCCGCAAGCGTCTGACAGTAGGTCGGAGCAAGAGTGCTCATCAGGATTAGAATTGTACCCGGACGCATGCCCTCCAGTGCCCCTGTGGGGCCTCGCAGAGCGTTCTCCGTCTGCTCCTGGTCAATAACAATCGACATGAGAACATCGGCTTCGCCTGCGACCTGCCGCGGGTCTGCTTTCTCGACAATACCTTTTCCTTTGAGCCTCTCCATCGCTTCCCTCCTGCGATGCACACAGCTCAGGACGCTGTAGCCATGTTCCAGCAGACGAGCCGCCATAGGCTCACCCATATCGCCCAATCCGATGAATCCAATCGTCGGCTTTGGCATGTCCTCCTCCGATAGCGTTTTGTGTATGCCCGGCGGTAGTGTTCTCCGCGGCCGCTTGACCGGCAATGCCAGATCGCCGCTAGGGCGGTAAATTTGACTCTGGAATCGATTTGGCCCTCGGATGGTCCCGGGGACCAACCAAACCGAACGAAGCGCTCCAGCGAGTCAGATTTTGACTCTGGCGGGCATTCTGCCTTAGCCTTGTTGTGTTCACCCCCTCCGATCAACAAGACATTCGAGTGTCAGCGCCCGTTGTTGGAGGGGAAGCATGTCTCTCATGTCTCAAGTGCTCGCGCTGGCAAGCAGTGGTCTTCTTGCCGTTGCCGCCCTGGACTCGATTGCGTATGCCCAAGCGGTATTGGGGCAGAAACCGACGGTGGCTAGTAGTGTAGTGCCGCTGTCGAGGCCGTTAGACACAACCCCGCGGTCGGCGCCGCCTCTCTACTGTCTGACGGCGTCAGCGGCATGCGACAATACGCAGAGAATACGTGAGGGCGAAAAATGCTCGTGCCCGGGCAGTCGCCGCCTTGGCTTCGTTCGGAAATACGAAAAGCAGTAGTGGCATCAAGCAGAGAGCGCTTTGCCAACGCTCCGACTCTATTTCAAGGGCTCGCTGTCTGCAGCGCTTCGCCAACCGCCTCGCCCGTACCGGAGATCGGCGGTCACTCCGCGTGGCGGCTTTTCTGGAAAATCGTTTGTTTACCTTCCACAGCCAGACTTGCGACAAGACGTAGTCCGAACGTGAAGCACTCGGACATTCATGGGAGGGGGCATTCGACCTCCCCTTGAAGGTCCTCAAGGAAGTCGGGCCAACTCTGGGAATGCTCGCGTTCAGCGAAGCCGCCCTGGTGTGTGCGGTGATATAGAATGCACTGCACCCCATTTCCATCGAAGCCAACAACCCTGTAAATCGCGCCTAGTCTGTCTCGATAGCATTTCCCAGCGAGGATGCTGTGCCGCTGCATCATGTCGTCATTTCCTCCAGGGTTCGACCTTTGTTCGGGATGGCGAAATAGAAGGCCCATCCGGCAGGGAAGACGGATGGGCCAAAACGCAAGACCGGGCGGGTTAAGCCGAAGGCCTTCATGCGCTTGCGGTCCTAACGCCGACGAAAGCGTCGAGTTGCCGAGGAGTTTGGCTGTTGAGTAGGAGCGGTACGGATTCGCCGTACCGTCCCACTACGCAGTGACCTGCTCCCCTGAAACTCCCTCGTAGTAAGGTTGAGTCCGTTCTGAGGAGAACGGACATGAAGCGGAAGCGGTTTAGCGAGGAACAGATCATCGAGATCCTGCGGCTGCACCAGGCGGGAGCAAAGCCTGCCGACCTGTGCCGTCAGCACGGGATCAGCGAGGCGACGCTGTACAACTGGCGAAGCCGGTATGGCGGGATGCAGGTGTCGGACGCCAAACGGTTGCGATCGCTTGAAGACGAGAACCGCAAGCTGAAGAAGCTGCTGGCCGAGGCGATGCTGGACAATGCCGCCTTGAAGGATATCGCCTCGGGAAAGTTCTGAGGCCCGCGGTTCGGCGTCGG
>FODP01000030.1 GCA_900110395.1 Rhodospirillales bacterium URHD0017 | reverse complement strand
TCGACGCCATGCGGGAGCGGCTGGACCGGAAGCCCGACGCCATGCGCATCCGCCGAGCCACCGTCGAGCACCCCTTCGGCACACTCAAGGCCTGGATGGGAGCAACCCACTTCAAGACCCGGACCCTCGACAGGGTCAAAACGGAGATGAGCCTCCACGTTCTGGCCTACAATCTGAAACGGGTGGTCGCCATGCTCGGCCCGCAGTCGCTGATCAAGGCGATCCGGGCCTGAACGGTCCTGCGATCCCTGACACCGAAACAGAAACCTGCCCCTGCGCCGACCCTTCTGCGCTGCTACAACCGAGTTCTCACACAGCCTCGACCCGTAGCAGACATGCCTTCGTCCTGCGCCAATGTCCGGTTTTGGGCGGCCAAGCTGCCCGCGGGCCATCCATCAGGGCACGTCTGTTTGGCCTCGGGAGATGCCCCAGAGACGGTACGCGGTCAGGGGCTCGCTTTAGGTTCGCAAGACCTTTGCCGCCTCTTTGCCGCCTCTTGATAGGCCTATCGAGTATCAGTCGATGCCCTTGCCGACACCTAGGACGACCCGCCTTTCGTCAGTGAGCTGGGATGACACCCAAGCTTGACCGGCTGGCATTAACGACAAAGTTCGTCGTGGCCGTTCATGACGCGAGCAAACGCAATCCCACATCGTGGCGGCGCATCAGCGCTATTGGTGCGCGCACAGGCATCAAGGACGCCGACCTTGAGCGGGTTGTGGCGGATGATCGCCAACCCCGAACGGACTGATGCATGTGCCTAGTCTACACTGGCCGTGGATACTTCGCGGCATGGTAAGCCTCAAAGGAGAAGGATGATGACCATCAATCGTCGTTGCGCATTTGGTTTGGCTTTGCTTGCTTCTGTCTCCTTTGCCACCGGCAGCGTTGCCCAGGTGAAAACGCTGAAAGAGAAGGTGGTCGGCACCTGGATCTTGGCTTCGATCACGAGCACCAAAGACGGTGCAGATATTCCGCAACCGGACTTGCAAGGTGTGCTGACCTACACGGCCGATGGCTACTTCCACTTCTTCTCGATGCGCAAGGATCTGCCCAAAATCGCGGCGAATGATCGTACCAAGCCGACGGCGGAAGAGGCCATGGCGGTGGCCTCGGGCGCGCTGGCTTACACCGGCAGCTACACGGTGGATGAGAAGACCAAGACCATCATCCCGACCGTCACCATGGCCACCTTTGGCAATATGGTCGGCACCAACCAGCAACGGGTCGTGACCGCGATCTCCGACACCGAGATGACATTCACCAACCCGCGCACCGCTACCGGCGCGGTGCTGAACATCGTCTGGAAGAAGGCCCCGGCGGTCGCCGAAAAATAAGGGTCAGAGGGAGTCACCCGCACTCCCGTCAATAAAGCGCTGACACGCTTGCAACAAATGGCTTAAGCGCCCGGGGGCGGTATAGCCAAGAGCCGGTTCTCTTGCCCGAACCCTTCAGGAGTAAGCTGGTTGGCGCTACGGCGGCGGATCAAGCGGGCTTCATTACTCCAGATTCGCAAAGCGCCGCCTGATGGCCAAGTCGGCCCAGGGTCGCTTGGCCATGCCGTACCCGGTCGCCCATCGGGCAACGACGTGGTTTTGCGCGTCGGCGTCGACAACCGTTTATACCCGTTGCTGCGGCAGTGCGGGTTTAGCGCCGCGGATCGTGGCCTCGTTGCTCGCGATGCCGATCGGTCGTCCTGATCCAGCAGGCCTGTCAGCGCAACGGGCCTTTAATGCGGGCTAGCTTATCGAGTGGTGTAGACCGTCGTAGACGCTGACCACCGTTCCTGCCGGCACGGGGGTCACGACAGTAGTGGGAGCCGGGGCGGGCTGCACCACCGTGCGTTCTGTCCTGCTGCATCCCACCACTGTCAACAAACAGAGGATTGCGGCGGCTACTGGGCGAAGGGATTTCATGGCGTTCTCCCCGTTTAATTTCCTTGTTCGTGAACGGTGGAAAGGAGGCAGGGTTGCACCCGCCTTATGGCGGGACTTCCGCCGTGTTGGTCTCGCTCGCCAATCAACTTCCGAGCCAACAAAAAATGCGGCTGGAGCTGCCTTCCCGACCGAGGTGCGCGACCGGCGGCTGCCAGTGTGACTGGTCTGCCGCGCAGGCGTGCCCATATGAAGAATGCGGCGCGTCAGAACCCAAGCAACGGAGACGAGGATGGCGAAGAAGAGCACGATCGGTCAGGCCACCGACGAGGTCAGGACCGTCGCCGGCAAGGCCTTAGGCGCGGCGGCGGCCGCTGCCACGGCGGTGGTGTTGGACTCGGTGGCGGCTGCCATCACCCAAGGCGGCGACACGCTCAAGAAAGAGAAGCCGACGCTCCAGCGGTCGGCGGCCAAGGCGGTCGAGCGACCGATCGCACCGCGCGCCAAGAAGAAGTCAGCGGGCGCGCAGAAGCGCAGCACGGCGCGGGCGACATCCGGCGCGCGAAGCAAGACCGGGCGCGTCAAAACCGCCGCCAAGAAGAAGCATCGCTGACGGGCAGGGCGCGCGCCGATAGGCGTCGTCGTGGGGCGAACGGTATCCCGGAGGGCGCAATAGACCACCACGAGCCATTTCGCTCAGGCAGCGTCCAACCTGCAGGGCCAGCTTCCTGGCGCTGCAAGCAAGTCGCACTTTGCCGTCTTGCACTGAGGCGACCTTGCTTAGGTCTATGTAGTGATGCTCACCCCCGGCGCTCGGATCCTTGCGGGCCAACTTAATCCGCTGCCCTTCTACCTTGTCGACGGTTCCGACGTGCCCGTTGTTCTACGCACCAAATGAGTCACGCTCAGCGTAAGGGCGCCGCTAGGCCTGCCTTACTCCCGACCAGGCCGAGGGCATCTCCGCGACGCCTCAGTCCAGTCTGTGCACGCAGGGCGAATCAAATTGTCCAGGGCAACGCATGCGGCCCGGCATCGTTGGGTCTGCACCCCAACAAAGGAGAAGCCAGTGAGCAGCACGAGTGACAAGGTGAAGGGCACGGCCAATGAGGTCGCCGGCAAGGTGAAGCAGGGCGTCGGTGAGGCAACTGACGATCCCGCGTTAAAGGGCGAGGGCAAGGTACAGGAAGCCAAGGGCGACCTTCAGAAGGCCGTCGGCAAGGGCAAGGACGCCATCAAGAAAGCGGCCGATCTCTAGCTGCCCCTGCTGCGCCGAGGACGGAGGGGGCGCCGAGTGGCGCCCCTTTCTGTGTGTCCGTCGTCAGAACATTTGAGACAGGTTTGGCCTAATTGGAAGAGAGGATTGGGCGCATCTGTTGAACAGGTTAAGCGGCCAGTCTGGCGTGCATCAAGCGTCTGTTTTGAATGGTCTGTCGTTTGATCCTTTCTCGTTCCAGCAAAATGGTGTTGCCTCGTCCGAAGTAGACATCGGCCGGTGTCAGGTTGCCGATGGCCTCGTGGTAACGCTGGTGGTTGTAGTGGTCGACGAAGGCATTGATCTGAGCCTCGAGATCGCCGGGCAGATAGTAATTCTCGAGCAGGATGCGGTTTTTCAGTGTCTGGTGCCAGCGCTCGATCTTGCCCTGGGTCTGGGGATGGAAGGGAGCGCCCCGGATGTGCCTGATGCCGCGGTCCTCAAGCCATTCCGCCAGATCGCCGGCGATGTACGAAGAACCGTTGTCGCTCAGCAGACGTGGCCGATGGGCAACCTGGGCGCTCTCGCAGCCTGATGCTGTGAGCGCCAGCTCCAGTGTGTCGGTCACGTCCTCGGCCTTCATCGTTGTGCACAGCTTCCAGGCGATGATGTAGCGCGAGAAGTCGTCGAGGATGGTCGACAGATAGAGCCAGCCCCAGCCGATCACCTTCAGGTAAGTGAAGTCGGTCTGCCACAGCTGGTTTGGCGCCGTCGTCTTGTCCTTGAACTCATCGGCCGCCTTCACGACGATGAAGGCGGGGCTGGTGATCAGGTCATGCGCCTTGAGCAGCCGATAAACCGAGGCCTCCGACACAAAGTACTTCTTCACATCGGTGAAGTGCGTCGCCACCTCCCGTGGCGACAGTTCCGGCTCATCCAGCGCCAGTTCGACGATCTGATCGCGGACCTCCTCCGGGATCTTGTTCCACACCCGCTTGGGCCGAGACGGTTTGTCTTCCAGCGCCTCGGGCCCGCCTGCCTGCAAGCGCGCATACCACCGATAAAACGTCATCGGCAGGATACCGAGCGTAGCCAGGGTTCGCCGGACCGGCAGGTGCGATCGTTCGACCAGGCGGATGATCTCCAGCTTCTCGGAACCGGGGTATCTCATTCCCCGTCTCCCCCATCCGCGATCATGCTTTTTTCAGCAGGCGCAGTTCGAGCGCCTGCTCAGCCACGACCTCCTTCAGCGCCCGCGCCTCACGGCGCAGGTCCGTCACCTCACTGCTCGTCGCCGCCCGCGCCGTGTCACCCGCCAGCCGGCGCTTGCCGGCTTCCAGGAACTCCTTCGACCAGCTGTAATAAAGTCCCTCGGCAATACCTTCCCGATGACACAGCTCGGCAATGCTCGACTCGCCACGCAGGCCATCCAGCACAATCCGGATCTTCTCTTCCGCTGAATAGTGCTTACGCGTCGCTCGGCGGATGTTCTTCACAAGGCGCTCGGACGGCGAAGCAGGCGTCGTGGATTTCTGTCTCATCTCGTTCCCCTCAGGTTGACGATGAGCCGGAAATCCTCCCCTCCTCAAGACGCTAGATCTGTATCAGTGGCCCTGACGCCGGACACTATGTTGGTGTAGGGCGATGGCCATAGGCGTGTAACGCTGACCGTGAAGCGGTGCTCGGAGTGCGCCTACATTGTGCGCGCCTAGGCATTTTTCAGCCCGACAAAATTTCAGATACGTTGAGGTGGAACACGTCGCCGACAAGGACCAATTGTTCAATTAACTGGCGAACTGCTCGTAGGGCCATCATTTGGCAGCGGCCGACAACTGAGGGGAGCAATGGCCGACCTGGATCTTGTGAGGAAGCTGCTGACCAAGCTGCGCCACGTCCCCAATCCCACGCCCGCCAAGCTACTGGCGGAGTTCAGGCAGCTGGTCGCCGCTGAAGAGGTGAAGACGCAGCCAAAGCGATAGTGTCGATCGCTTCCGAGCCGATCCGGAAGGGAAGCGGCTCGGCAGCCCTGTCGCGGCACAGACGGCAGCCAAGGCCCGCGCCGCTCGATCTGCCTATGCTCGAGCTGGCAGCGAGAGTGCGCGCAAGGTCGCTCGCGACATACAGGCAAGCGGCGTGACTACGTTGGCGGGCATCGCCACTGCCCTTCAGGCTCGCGGCGTTCGCACCCCGCGCGGCCATGTCGAGTGGAAGCCCGCCCAGGTGTCCCGCGTGCTGGACTGACAGCCAAACGGGTCGCATCATTTGAACCGCTGTTCAACTGTCCGGCGGCCGACACGCTTGTTGCCCCGGTTTTACAGTCCGCAACCCATTGATGTTGCTACAGACGGCGGGCGAGCCAGGTCAATCGGCCCCCGGGGACGATTGCGACAGTTGTGACTCTTGCGACACGCGGGGTGCTTCCGTCGTGCTCAGGCCGATTGAAAAGCGGAGGCCCGAAGGCCTCCGTGGAGTTCGATCGTCAGTCGAGGGATGGACGAATCACTGGCAGACGGGAAGAGGGGGCGTCGGCTAGTGTCGCCTAGGCATTCTACGCACTAGATCTTGAGTGGCGACCGCCCAAGGGGAAATTTCTCGGGATAACGATGCGCCGTTCATCCACAGCCGACAGCTAAAAGTCAGAGGACGAGACACGGAACGTTGGCGTGACCGTTTGTAAGCACCGTTCATTGCTTGAGAAGTTCAGTCGTCAGTGGGATGGTGCGTGCGCCAGCCCGTGAGGGGTTAGTTTTTTCATTGAATCTCCATCCTTAGGCCCCGTCACTTGGCGGGGCCTTTTTTCGACTCCCAATTGAACCCGTGTACGAGTGCGCGAAGACCTTTGGCAAGCACTTCGCTATCCTCGATAAGCGCCGCGGTCCTGCTGAACCAGCTAGGTCGGTGCTGCAGCACCAAATGAGCCACGCTCGGGCGGCGCCCCTACGCCAGGTCCGTCCCTATTCCCGACCAGCCAGTGCCAAAGGCACGCCTCCATCACACCTTGAGATTCACAGCCGCCTCTTTCCCGCGTTCAGATTGAACCTCATAGCTGATCTTCTGACCTTCGTTGAGGCCATTCAGCCCCGCGCGCTCGACCGCGCTGATGTGAACGAATACATCCTTGCCGCCGCTATCGGGTTGAATGAAGCCGAAGCCTTTGGTGCCGTTGAACCACTTAACTGTGCCTGAAGCCATGTCTGTATCCTGGTGTGTGGGCGCATGAGTGCGCAGAGGCACGCTAACGGTTTTCGAGCGCTGTCCATCCGTCGATTGACCGGGTCGCCGTGGCGAGCCGCCGCCCGGTGCCAATGGTAGCGATTGAGGACGTGGCTTGATCCAAGGCCAGGTTGCGAGCACCCTTTCGCCGGGCTAGTCAGGCTGCCCGCTCCTTCCCGGAGCCTCGTTGATGACCTATGTCGTGACCGAGGCTTGCATCAAGTGCAAGTACATGGACTGCGTTGAAGTCTGCCCCGTGGATTGCTTCTACGAGGGCGACAACATGCTGGTCATCAATCCGGACGAATGCATCGACTGCGGCATATGCGAACCCGAATGCCCACCCAATGCGATCCTACCCGACACGGAAAAGGGACTGGAGCAGTGGCTGGAACTCAACCGCAGCCAGGCCGCCGATTGGCCGAACATCACCCGGAAGGGCGAAGCACCGGTCGATGCCGACGCGTTCAAGGCCGAAAAAGACAAGTTCAAAAAGTATTTCAGCAACAAGCCCGCTGCCCGATAGAAGAAGACGCGCTGGGCCGCCGATCTTCAGCGGCACGTAGCGCCGGCAGACGTCGCAGCGTAGCCATATCGGACCATACGTCTTGGCGAGCGCGCGGAAGGTGTAGGGCTTAAGCCTACCATCACCCGCTATCTGCGAGAGCACGCGGCAGCGATAGGTGGCGGCCAATTTATCGAGCAAAAGGTTTCCGGAAAGCAAAGCCGTGCCAGCGCCAACGCGGTTGTCAGCACCAGGACCGCGAGCATGGCACTACGGAGCGAGCGCACGGCGATGCGGATCGCCCAATAGCCGAGGCCCAGTCCCAGTGCCGCGATTAAGGCAACTTGGAGAAGACTAAGCTCCTGCAAGGCCTCCAAGGCACTTCGAGCCCATGTGTTCAGGCGATCCACTGGCCGTCCAGATCAGGCTCATTTATGGGAGCAACGACTGCAACCGCCGCAGTCCTAACTTCGCGCCGGCCTACTTCTGTCGCAACGCTTTGGCGCGTTTCCCTCGTGCATGCTCCGACGATGTCACGCGCTGCAGCCAACGTTTGGCCGCCAATCGACTAGAAAACATGCGCATAGCCCGAGGGGCGGTCGCCAGGATGCCAAGCGTGCGTGCAAGTCGGATTCCGTCATCGCGAGAGAGAACGACCGCCAAGGGTCCCGTCATGGCCTCGCGCAGGGGTTGGATCTGCACGCCAACCGCCAGCACGTCTGATTCAGTCATATCAAAGCAGCCGTTGCTGCCGTCGATTAGTGTGCGATAGGAAAGCGCTCGCGCTTCCGCTGCGGCTTCGAGAAATTGCTCAAAATCGGTGCGAGTGGCGCAGCCTTCGACGCTAACGGCCAGCCATTGCATCCGGGAGTCAATAATCCATGTAAGCGGCATAAAAGGGTCGAGGGTCTGGGTCCGGCCTCTTCCCGGAGGCAGAAGTTAAGAGGCGGGCCTGCGCGGGCTGGGTCGCTTCCAACGAACTACCAACCGCCGCCCTGGTTTGGGGTTCAGGGCACGCCTTGGTTAACACTGTTAAGTGCTGCGGTGTGTGGTTCTTAAGAGACTGACGGTGTCCGCCGGGCTAGCCGAAAGTGGTACTCGGTTTGGCAGAACTTCTTCTCCCCACAGTGCAGCAACTGGGGCACTTTTGGTGCGTGTGGAGGAGGCGCCGGGCCGATTTGCCCGGTGTGGGACGGTACGGCGAATCCGAACCGCTCCTTCTCATCAGCCGAACAAATGCCAGAAAAAGAGCCCCGCCGTCAGGCGAGACCAAAGCCGGGATTGTGGGCTGTGTGGGCGGACGATCCGGCTTTGGTCCCTGACGCTACAACTCTGTTGGCCGGATGGGCTCTCCAACAGAGCCTCGCAGGCGCTCCCAAAAGAGTACGAGTTTGAGAGCAGTTCTTCGCTGGCGCATTTGGGTAACTCCCCCGAAGGGTGAGCGGCGCAGGCAAGAATCCGACATTGGCATGCGGCCAACTTAACGTGTGTTAATTCGCTGAGCCTAACATTCCAGTACAGAGCAGAGGTGTGTGGGACTGTGGGATGGGGACAACGAAATGAGAGAGCATGTAGCAACGCTCATCATTGAGCCGCGCTCGCTTGTACGCGAGGGGCTGGTTTCACTGATGGCGAGTCATTCTTATCATGTGGTCGGTGCTGTCGGCTCAACAGCTGACATCGACAGTTCTTTGCTTGCCGCAGATGCCCCTAAGCTCGTCATTCTTGGGGCACTGGCGGCCGAGGAGGCTACTACTGCCGCGAGCTGCATTCGCGAACTGTGGGCAGAAACCAAGATCATTCTTCTCTTTGAGCGTGCATCATCGACCGAATATCAGAATTGGCAGGCGTCGGAGATCGATGGGTGCATTCCATTGTCCGTGTCGACTGATGTGCTTATCGGCACTCTTCAACGGATTCTCGATGGGGACCTTAAGATCCTGCTCCAAGAGGCTGCATCCCGTTCGGTGATCGCTTTACCATCCGCTCGGCTGCTGATCGCGCCGGTTGTGACGAATGAGGAGGCGCGGAATGGTGCCTTCGACGGCTCTTTTTCCATTCGAGTGCGTCACGGCCTGTCGGAGCGTGAAGAGCAGATCCTTAGAGACTTGGTAAAGGGGCTTTCCAACAAGACCATCGCCCGCAGGCTCGACATTGCCGAAGCAACGGTCAAGGTCCATATGAAGTCAATCCTGCGAAAGATACGGGTGGCGAACCGAACGCAGGGAGCCATCTGGGCGGTCGAAAATGGTTACGGCGCTGACCGCCTTCATCCCGAGCTGCCGCGGCTTGAAGCCACTCTTCAGCCGGCGCCACGGACCGAAGCACAAGCGGTGCGCTGATGGACAGTGACACCTTCGCACGCCGCATCTTCGCGGCCTACTGCAGCGCGACCCTCATGCTCGCGCTGCTCGTCTGCGCACTTAGGTAGGGAGGCGTTGGTTGGTCGTGTGACCGACTAGCTAGCTACATGCTTCTTCGATGGTGTGGGCGGCGCGGCCTGACCTGCACCGCTCCTACCAACGGCTAGACATGCTTCAGTCGCTGAGGTGGGAACGACATCTCGACCGCCGAAGTGGATCAAGCCGCAGCTCACGCGCCTGGTGGATCAGACGTTCTAACGGGGGTGGTTTCCCGCTGCCACGCTGCGGTCTGTGCTTCGAGCAGCGTTCTCGCCATTTGGAACGCACGATGCGGTGTGCGCGCTTCCATGCGCTCCACCCCTGAAAGAGCGGCCTCGATGATGCCCGAGCCCTCTTCGTGGGTGATGAGTCCCTTCCTCTCGAACTGGACTAGCAGTTCGGTCGCAACCGCCATTGCCGCGACACCCATCGCCGCGACCTGAGCGATTTCCACGTTAGCGCTCTCGGGTATCGTTCGCGCCGAAATGACCGAGGCGGCAACCTTTCTGCCCTTCATTTGATGTGCACAACGAAAGGGTATCCCATCCGATTTGCTTTGCCATTGTTTGCCGCGGCTTCAAAAGCAACAGGGTCGGTTACTCCAACACGCTGCGGACAAGAAATCGGGCGCTTTGAATGTCGTCGCTACTGTAGTGACCCTGCATTTGCTCCGCAATGAAGTCGTCATCGGTGGGGCGATCGATTACTTCCACAACGACCAGGTATGAAGCGACCAATTTGTCCTTCAGAAAAACATCAACGGTCTTTCTCACTGCCATCCACCATCTCTTAGTCCGCCGCCTGTGGCGTGAACAGTGCGTCGTGTGGCCCGGTGTCGGCGGCGCCTCCAGCTCGTTGGCGACGTTGATCAGGTCTTGGCCGAATGACCGAAGTACATCAGGGCTAACATTGCTGCGCAGGACGACCTCGCCGTCCGGCGTCACGGCCGTAACCAGGTACGGCGCATCGAGGCCGATCTCCTTCAGTCGGACACGGATTAGGGCATCGGTCTCAGCCGGTACTTTTTCGAGGGTTCGGACAACATCTGCCATCGGTCGAGTTTATGGCTAGTCCGCGTTTGCGTCGTGGGGCAGATGGGTGGCCGGTCCAAATCTATCGCGCGCGAACAGAAACGCCGCCCGGCTTGGGGCTTTTGTGACCGGTTGGTGGCTACCGCTGGGGCGAGGCGTGGCGGTTTTGGATCTGAAATGCGCCGCTGCGAGGCAAGGAGGTTCGAGGGGCCGCGTTTTGCGCGGCTCGGTAGCAGCGACCTGTCATTGCTTGGCGTCACCAGGTCGGGATGGCTCGAGTCGACCGCTCGCGTCCACCAGCTCCGCCCCCATGGACCTCAGAAGCTTGGGCCCGACGTTGGTGCGCACGACGCCCATTCCATCTTGTGTCATTGCCAGGATGACGTGCATGACCGCTAGCCCGCCTTCTTCTAAGTCGGATCAAATCATCAGCCTCGGTGAGTATCTGCTCAAGTTTGGCAACGGCGTTATGCTTGGACATTCCGCGATCTAAGCCTACCCAGCGGTAGCCGTCGATGACAGCCCACCGGGCCGCCAAGCAGGCCCATGTATGTGCCACTCAACGCGACCACCGCAGCCAGGGCAGCGATAGTGCTGGGCGCTGCCGGACCATGGCGCCTTGTCGAGCTCGTGGTCGATCTCCCAGATGCATCAGGCCTCAGTCCCTGCGGCAAACCGGCCACATCCCTTGGGAAGCGCCATAACCATTCCCAAATCAGGTGCTGATGCACCAGCGCAGGGCGTACAAGTGCTCAATCTGCGGAGCGGAGGTATTCGACCTACCGATGCCCGTACTTCAGCACCAATGAGCCCTGTTCGGCGTCGGCCTCATAGCAAGTCGGTCGCTGAGCCGGCAGGGTCTGAAAGACAGAGCGAGTCGGCGGGATCGATTCAGGGCGGCCCAGTTACTGGTCGCGGAGCGCCGGACCCGGTCGCGTAAGCCGAAACAGATCTAGCGGTCCCTTAAGAGGGGTTCCCATGACAGAACGTTAGGATTTGGCGGCGGTGTGGGGCCGTCGACCCGAGGCGTCGATTGCGGCGGGGACGTCCGATGGAAGGCCGGACCCGACGACAAATTGCTTCCTCGACCAGGTCGCACCCAAGACCGAGCGCGGCAGGGACTAGCTCGGTGAAACACGAGGACATGATGCCGATCGAGCATGAACAGGTGTGGATGTGGACGCTGAGCGCCGATCGGCGCAGCGTGCGCATGACCTTGCCGCCGCTGCCCGTCAACGGCCTCTCCGAGCCGATCGCCGTCAAAATCGACTTCGGCGCCGGTGTAATCGAGCAGATGATCGAGCGCCTGACGATGCTGCGGCTGCAGATGCTGCCTAAGCCGCCGCCGGCGCGGAAGCAGAACTAGGCCCGAACGGGCGCTATCGCTGCCCTGGCTGCGGCGGCGCGGTGCAATGGCAGATTCACGGCCCGGCCTGGCGCGAGAGGACAGCCCGCACGGCACGTCGTGCGTGATGTTCCTCACCAGCCATGTCCTCCGGGGTGACAGGTGCCGGCGTCGCCACGGAACCGCCCTCGAGGTCTACCGTTGCAAACCGTTGCAAATCGGCTGGGAGCACCCAAGGGCACGCGCGTTCAGTCAAAATGGAAGACTTCTCCATAATCGCTATCGGCGCCTCAACGGGTGGTCTCACGCCCGTTCGCATGATAGCGGAAGCTCTCCCCGCCCGTTGTGTGTACCGAAAATGGGATTCGGCGTCGACGCGGCGAACACGCCACGCAAGATCACAGCCTGATGACCGACCTGTTTAGGCTGATGCTTGCCTTCCTGGCTTCGCTCTTTAAGTCGAGAGCCCAGCTTGAGGCTGAGAATCTGGTCTTGCGGCAGCAGGTCAACGTGCTGCGCCGGCGGATGCCTAAGCGAGCGGCTCTGACAAACATCGATCGCCTTCTGTTTGTCTGGTTCTATCGCTGGTTCCCTTCGACCGTCGGCGCGGTTGCCATCATCAGGCCGGAGACAGTCATTCGCTGGCACCGTGTTGGCTTCCGGGCCTATTGGCGCTGGCGATCGCGCAGTCGTGTTGGCAGACCAAAGATCTCTGCCGAGTTGCGCGCTCTCATTCGCGTTATGAGCCAGGCGAACCTGCTGTGGGGAGCCCCACGCATCCACGGTGAGCTGCTCAAGCTGGGCTTCGACGTCGCCCAGTCGACTGTGGCCAAGTACATGGTCCGCCGACGTCGACCCGTCTGGTCAAGAAACTGAACCGACCGCCGGGACATCAGGCCGCCTCTCGATGGTAATAGCGTAGGAGCCCGCCCAATCGCTCGCGGCACCGGACAGGTCCTTCGCGCTGCCGATCGGCTACCTGAGGAAACAGCAGGACGTTGCCCTTCCCCTGATGATTCCGCTCGGCATGGAAATGGTCGACATAATTGCTCAATGCCCGCCGCAACGAGCGCTCGCCGAACAGGATCACTTTGGACAAGCACTCCTCCTTGACCGACCTGACCCAGCGCTCCGCGTAGGCATTCAGGTTCGGGCTGCGCGCAGGCAGCGCGAGCGGTTCAACCCGACCTGATCCAATGATGTCCCGCAACGACCGCGTGAACTTGGTGTCGCGGTCGTGCAGGAGATAGCGGCAATCTCGCAGCGCACCCCAATCGTCCATGGTCACGTTCCGAGCGATTTGCTTCATCCACGGCTCATTGGGATGGACGGTGAGCCCAGCGATGTATACCCGGCGGCTCTCGAGATGAATGAAGAACAGCACGTAGTAGGTCACCAGCCCACGCAGCGTCAGCACTTCGGCAGTGAAAAAGTCGGTCCCCGCCAATAGTTCCATGTGAGTCCGAATGAAGTCCGTCCACGAGGTTGTGCGCTTGCGTTCTGACGCTGGTGGCAGACCGTGCCGCCGCAAGACATTGCCGACCGTTTGATCAGAAATCTCGTGTCCCAGATTGGCCAGCGCCCCCGCAATCCGGTCATAGCCCCAGTCCCGGTTCTCGCTGGCCATACGAATGATCAGCTGCTCGACCTCTCGCTTGATCCTCGGCCTGCCCGGGCCTCGACGCGCCTTCGAGCCATCGAACTTGCGGGCGACAAGCTTGCGATACCAGCCGAGAATGGTATCCGGCCGGGCGATGGTCGCGACGTCGGCAAGAACCTGGCGGCCCAGCCGATGACCGATCTCGCCGAGCACGCCTCGCTCAGCGTCCGAGAGCTTCAGACGACCTTTCAACTGCGCCTTGATGATGCGATTCTCGGCGGCCAGATATTCGTTCCGCGCTAGCAGCTCCTGGTCCACCGTCCCCGTCACGTAGGCCAGGATGCGCGCCCAATCCATAACCGCCCCCCTGCCCTACACTGACTCGGCGACGGCACTATGGGCCGTCCGCAAAATTGTACTGAGCAACCTAAGGAACTGCTATCCGACGCCGCCTAACAGACTGGTTTCTCGGTCGTTTCTGTTTTTTGACCATGCGGGGTTACAACCAGCGGTTCCGGATGAGGTTCTATATCACAAATCGACACACTCTGTCGTGACCACCATTGTCGCCGCAGCAGCTGGAAAGGGTGACCCAGCCATGGCCCCGACCGCCAATGAATGGTCAGCACCAACAGCCATCACCGTCGCGGCCTCTTTCACGCGGCAGCATGGCTTGGATAGAATCTTGCAGCGTGGCGACAGGTGAAATCCTTTCGGCGCCCAATGCACCAATGGGCATTCGCTATCATGTCGGGATGGGATCTGGTCTAATCTTATTGGGCTGCTTTCGCTGAAGCAGCCCTCGACCAATGAGAGGCGCTCGAGACTGTCACCACCGGGACCGCACCGTTCGGCCCAATTTTCTTGAGCATGTGAGGCTCTACCCAACATTATAGCAGCTGCTGACTTCCGGCTGGTTTGCTAACAGATAGCAGTGCGGAAAGCGCCGCTATGGGGCGCACCACGCATTCACGGTGAGCTGCCGAAGCTCGGGATCGAGGTCGCTCAGTCGACCGTCGCCAAGTATATGGCCAAGCGCCGGCTCGGAGGGTCCGGCCAGACGTGGAAGACGTTCCTGCGCAATCACGCGGCTGGAATCGGTGCCATGGACTTCCTCGTCGTGCCGACGATCAACTTTCGGCTGCTGTCTGTCTGGTGATCCTGCGACATGAGCGGCGACGCCTGATCTCGCTGAGCGTGACCGATCATCCAACGGCGGAGTGGATTACACAGCAGATCACCGAGGCCTTCCCATGGGACGAGGCGCCTTCCGATCTCATTCGCGACCGCGATGCCTACGGTCATGCTGTCAGGCGCCGTCTTGTGGCAATGGGCATCCGGGATCACCCAATGGCGCCGCGCTCACCCTGGCAGAATGGCCATGCGGAGAGGTTGATCGGCTCGATCCGTCGGGAATGCCTGGATCACGTCGTGATCTTGGGCGAGAGCCACTTGCGCCGGGCCTCAAGGCCTACGCTGCCTACTACAACCATGTTCGGCCATATCTCGCCTTGGCCAAAGATGCGCCGCTGGTTCGTCCAGTCCAGCGGTTCGGCCAGGTCACTGCAAGACCTATTCTCGGCAGACTTCATCACCAATCCTGTCGGACATAGCTGTCCGTAGGCTGGCTAAGCCGGCTCGGATGGCGTTTTCGGTAAGGACAGAGGGTTGTGTGCGCACGATCCTCGAACATCTCGACTATCATCCCGTGTGATGCGAGCATAAGTTGTTGCCGGGGAACCTGGATCCTTCAGCGACTGGATCAGCGCGCCGCCGCGTGAGCGGCTGGTCAGACAAACCTCACGTCGAGGCAACCACTTGGCCGACTGGATGATTACCCTGATGAGGAGGCGAATGTTGTCCTTCCACCTTCCATTGCCATTCGGTCGACTGGCTGGAGTGGGCTTTGTCTCACTTGTCGCCGTTTTCTGCACGTGTCCGCAGGCCGCTCACTCCCAGGACCTGACAATCAGAACACTGTCCGCCGGGCAAAGCAAAAAAGTGTGCCAGCTTACTGGCGAACGAGATTGGAGTACCGGCGCGCCGAACTCTGCCCAAACGCAGCAATCCGGACTCACGGGAACGGACCTTGGCTATCCCGTAGAGCACAATGGCCAACTTGCCCTCTTCTTTGGCGATACTCGGTCTACTGGTGAGAATCCCCTCCGCAATGAGATCGGACCACCTGACGACGCGGTAGGATGGATCACTTCCAGAATGCCTCCCACTGTCGAGAGGTGCACCGATCTACGACTTAATACTGAGCGAGCGGACTCCAGCCGGCTGGTGTTCCCAACAATAACGACCGCGGGAAGAACCAATCCGGCATCACTTCCGATCAAGCATGGACTGTTCAATGTCCCATCCGGAGGCGTCAGCAGTGACGGCTCGCTGTACGCCTTCTTTTGGACGGATCATTGCAAAGAAGAAAAATCTTGCCCCGAATCTGAGACGCTGAACAGCGTGGGTCGAGGTGTGTTGGCGCGCTCGAGCGACAGGGGCGTCACGTTCGTGGACGCGGTCCCGATGCCCAGGGGATTCGTCTACACAACGGCAGCGAATGCGGTGCGGTCGCTGGAGACAAATATCAGCGGCGACCGTCGGCTCGGAATATTCGTGTTCGGCGTGCCTACCTACAGGGCCAGCGGGCCGTACCTCGCGTATGCTCCTCCGGGCCAGATGGGGGACCCATCCGCCTGGGCCTTTTTCGTGGGACTTCGACCCGATGGAAAACCTTCTTGGACTTCCTACGAGGTGTGGCAGAGAGGTCAGGGGGGACAGTGGAAGCCACCAGGTCATCCAGAGCTACTCTCGGCATCTGACGCGGATCAATGCGTGGGCGAACACTCGGTGACCTGGAACCACGCGCTAGACGTTTGGCTACTCCTGTACAATTGCGGGCCTCCATCTTCCGCAAAGATCGTCGCACGGATCGCGGCGACTCCGTGGGGCCCATGGTCGGGCCCGAAGATCATCCTTGACGCGGAGCGGGATGGCTCCTGGTGCAAGCTGCTGTTCCGTCATGGCGACGGCGCTTGCTTGGGTCGTACAGATGATTGGAAAGAGTCAAAAGAGTCACAGAATGGCACCTTCTACGCCCCGTTCGTCATTGAGCGATTCACGACACCTGAGCCGAGCACACTTCCAAGCATGCGGGAAGCGACCATCCACTGGCTCGTATCAACGTGGAATCCGTATCAAGTGGTGGTGATGCAGACCCGGCTTCGGGTGCACGCAGTTCCCATCGGCGTTGGATCGGGAGGCGCGTCGGAAGTCGACACACGGGGGCGCACGCCCTAGCGCGCTGTCCTAAGAGGGACCTAAGCGTTTGCTGCACCTTGTTTGCATCATTCGGCTGGTTGATCGCGACGGCTGGTATCAGACCGTATGTTGGCTCCGGTCCGCTTGCCTGGCTAACCCGTCCGATAGGCATCATGATCTTTGTGCCTACCAGAAACTAGATCCGACAATAATGATGATGCAGCCGCCGAGGATCGGCCGAGCAACGAGCTGACCAAACCGTTGGACCGGCGACGGCCCGGCGAATCCTTGCTCAAGGACAGATGCGTTCGCAGTTCGTTGTAATAGGCGGCGTAGGTCGAGAGGATCCGGCGCAGATGGCCCTCGCCGATGACAACGGTGTGATGGAGGCATTCCCGGCGGATCGAGCCGATCAGTCTCTCCGCATGCCCGACCTGCCAGGGTGACCTCGGGGCGATCGGGTGATCGCGTATACCCATGGCTGCAAGACGCTTCGTGACGGCACGGCAGTAGCATCGGTCGCGATCCCGGATCATGTAGTCCGGCGCTTCAGCCACGCGATCGTGGCGGGATGGCATCAACCCGTGAGCAGCCGAGTCGCTTCCTGATTCGATAGGCTTGCAGATAGGCGCGCGCTTTCACAGGTCACCGCCTCTCTGAGATCAATGACTTCATCAATCGGTCGCCTTGCCGAACAGTATGGATATGGACGCGAGTTCGAAGCTTCGATGCTGTCCCGCTAGCACTCAAAGACCACTAAATTCGCATTGAGCGTTCGTCGACCGCCAAAAAACCAGCCAGGGCCCGCGTGATTTCACCCGAGCCCTGCTCGAAATAGGTGTAACCGGGGGATGGGTTGACTTCAAAACAGTACCATTCACCGTCCGGGGTCAACCGAAGATCTATCCCTGAAAAAACAAGACCAAGTGTTTGGGTTAGTGCCACGCACAGGTTGTCTACTTCCGGCGGCAAGACGGCTGGAATTTTCAAACTGTCTGGCGAGTACCGGTAGTCGACGGCGTCCGATTTGATTTCATGTACAAAAGTACGTTCTCCAAGCACATGTACTCTGAAATCGCGCCCAGGGATGTACTGCTGGAATTGAGTTGGACAAGAAGCAACACTGTCAATGCGGGCTAAATCTTCGTTACTGAGGCGGGCGATTATGCTTCTTCGGCTGCTAACTGACTTGTAGATGACCTGACCGCAAACATTGACGAAGGCCATCACCTCGTCCGGGTCGGTCGTCACCAGGGTGGCTGGAACATGAAATCCCGCTGTGCGTATTAGTTTTAATTGATATGGTTTCGAGTTGTTGGAACACATGGCAGATGGCCGATTGATTACGACGGCATCTGAAAGCTCCGACCAAAGAAGCATCCCGTCTTCAAATTTGGCTGCGGCTTGCCATTTTTGGCTGGAAGGGCCAAGTCTTCGAAAATTTGGAAACTTGGTGAAGTCATATTGCCGAAGGTAAATCGCCGTTGCGTCAGACAGTTGAATAGCTGCCTTCTGCCAGGTTACACGGCCATTGAATTTTTCACCGCAGGCATTTGATCTGAAGCGATACTCACCAACTTTGCTCTGCTCTATCAGCGTCGTCGCAATCTCGGTCTGTCGCAGGCATTCATAAACGGATGACAAAGGTCCGTCCCCTACTGGCCCCCACAACACGATCATAACGAGACGTCACCTCTAAAATGCTCGCGCAGGGCAGCACGTACGGCAGCATCCGATAAGTCGGGCCGTACATCGGCGGAGGCGAACAGAAGCCCACGTTTTGATTCGAGAAATGTCGCCTTCAAATAGGTCACTTTTGTTAAGCTCGACAATCGACGAAGGGCTTCGGCATGAGGAAACCCAGCGTTTTCAACTATTCTGCCGCCAATCGCTACAACCGATAACGAAGCGAGTGTAGTTGGAGTTTGGGACTTACCGGGTTTCGAATCGCGCCGAATTGACTTGCACGGCAGCCCGCAGAGAGAGGCGGCTCTTGACCATTCTTCCGGGCGTAGATTTGGTCCCGCAAGCGATTGCGCTGTCGGGCGATTGACGACATGACATGGCAGAGAGGTCAAAAGATAGGTTAAGAACGCGGTTGCTTCGGAGGCTACATAGGGGCGTGCCTCTGGTTCGACGTCAAAAAGCTCCTGATCCACAATCACAGGCATGAGTGTAATGACACCTGCTACTGCGCGAGCAGGAATTCGTTCTCCACCTGCGACCAAAGTGGCGTCCTCCGGGCACCCAACCGTGACTGACCATCCGCGTTTTGTCAGGTCAGCAGGTGTCACAAGCAGAGCCTGCGCGCCAGGCCAAGCCGAGACGGCGCTGGCAGCGAGGCTATCGAGTTCGCTAGCGAAGACCAGAATCACTTTCGCGGTTTATTTTCCTTCTTTACGATATTCTCACCGACAACTGGCCGCTGAAAAGGCCGAATAAACGGCGAGATCTTTACCGGCACCCGCGCCTCGAGCTGTTTGACGCGCTCGACCAGTTCCTGGACGACCGCGGGGTCAATTCCTGGCTTGAACGGATCTGGCACATCGCCAAAGTTTTTGCCGGGGACTTCGACCTGTTCCTTGAATCCTTTGGGGGGGACGTCGATCACGGGCTTTAGAGGAACATCGATGATGTGTTTGTGGGGCGGATGTGCGTCGACGGTTTCTTTAAAAACCAGCTTTGGATTAGTGTCGATGATCTCCTTGAAAGCGTTCTTCGGATGCAGAAACCGCGTCCACCAGTAATCGACAAGGCCATGAATCTTGTAGAACCATGTGCTTTGGACTGAATGAAGCTCTTTGATGATAGCCTGTTCGGCAGGGGGCAAGTTGAATGCTGGTGTGGCGGCGACCGCCCCATGGATCCAGTTGTGGATTGTTGTTTCCACATGTATCCCGAACGCATCATCGTTGATGAACGCAGGAGAGTTGGTATTGATGCGCTGCTCGGCTGCAGCAAGATCCAACCCCGGCCAAGGCACCGGCCAGCCAGTTACCGGGATCTTCATTTCGGGAGGCACCGAATGCCAAGCGGCCAACTGGCCCGGTGTTGCGGCTTGATGCACGTTATTCCAGGCAAAGAACTCGTTCATAAGGTCGCGATGGAACTGGAAAAACTCCCTGCCTGAACCAACGCTACCGATATTGTGCGCGCGCGATGGAAATCCATGCGCGCCGCCCGGGAAAGTGTGCCAAGCGTGATGCCTGTTCTTGATATTGATTAGCACCGGGTCGGTATCATATTGGGCAATGATTGCCATGCATTCCTCCTTCTATTCGCTGCACACGATCGTCTGCAAATTTGGTATCGAAATAGCGGCTGGATTTTTGCGGGCCTTCTGCTTCGAAGGTGCGCGCTATCTTCGGCTCCGTGCTGCCACCAAGCCGGTCGATATCAACAAAGATCTCAAGCTTGCGGACGAGAAGGCCGAACGAGATCGGCGCCGGCGTAAATCATCGCCTCGTGATAGTGCGTGGACTATGGGCATATATCGGAAGATGTGGCAACCATTGGTTGGAAGCGATTGGATATCGCATGACTGACTGGCCCGCTCGCATGGATTGCCTAGAATGTCATTCAGCATGACCGGGCGCGTGAATTCAAAGGAGATGCGGGTGTGCAGGTGGGTCGCGATAGTTCTCAGGCGCTGACGGCTGGCAGACGTCTGCCAGGAGAAGGACCGTGACGACTACGGCCGCACGGTCGCGATCTGCCGAGCCGCCTGGCGGCCACTATGTGCGCTCTTGGAGCGCTGCCCGAACTCAGCATCATTTTGGGGATGTTGACGTTTAAAGGCTGTTCAACCGCTAGTTGGACCCACTGGAAGTAGCTAGGCGGTTTCGCGTCCCACTGCTCCGCGCAGTCAAACAATCGCACGCAATCAATCAGCCCGGGACTCGTAGTTCGGAACCTCCTTGTAGGCGAACAGGATGCGCTGCCCATCCCTTCGCCTGGGCGTCCGCTACCGTGAAATAACTGCACGGAGTAACCTTGACGACCGCAAAGACTGAGTTGAGACTTCTCATACGTCCATCTGTTACGGCAGGGGCCGCCTATGGTGAATGGGAAAAATTCCGCACCTAGCGCATCAGATGCGTTGCGTCAGCCCGATCGACAGGGGCCGGTACGCCCTGGCAGTCCTGGAGGCACGCTCCTGCGGAATTTCTTTAGTGCGATGAGTGCGTCCGGCGATGACGCCGACGCTGAGTACCGTCGCGCCTTGATGAACCTGCGCAAGCACGCTGACTTGGTGATGGTAGAAATTGCACGCAGTCATAGTCTATGCAATGCGCGCGATTATCCGACCCTGTGGGCTCACGTGCACGCAGCGTCGTCGTTGCGGCATCCGGCAGCGTTGCCGTTTCTTCGGAACTTGATTCTCACGCCCATTCCCCCAGAAGAGTCTGTGGACACCCATTCATTTTCTACGGTCGCCGAAGAAACGATTTTGCGGACGACTGCTGTTGAGGGTGTTGGATATTTGGCACGGGATCGGTCAACTGCGGTCGACACGCTTTTCGAAGCTCTCCGGCAGCCATCACTCTCCGTTCGACGCGCAGCGGTTCAGTCGCTCTTAGGTATCAGGGGCGGCCGAAAGCTGCGTGCGCAAATCGCGAACGCATTGCCCGAAGAGCAGCGATTCTTGCTGGACCTCAAAGCAGTCAATGTCCGCGACGTGCCCCAAGTCAAGAACCCCGAACGTCACCTAAGTGAGGCTGGCCGGCGGGGAGGCATCGCACCTGCGCCCAGCCTCCCCGGTGACGAGGCCAACACGACGGTCCAGAATCAGGCGCCGCGACACAAGGAGTGACTAGTGGCTACATGCACGGTTCCGACAATCCCTGACAAAACGGTTACGGGTGACAGCCTCTACGGGCCTCGTGCCTGCTGGCAGGAATTTATTGACTGGGCTTGGTATGCGCACGGATTCCAGCAGACGTACTGGGACGACGGCTTCGGATATGAAGACTGCTGCAACACGGACCTTCCGCTTGCTCGCATTTTTGGTTCTATGTGGCTGCTCAACTACTCGGCGGACGACTATTGGAACGAGGACTGGAGCAATAATTGCCTGCACTGGGCGCGGCGTTACGTGCGCGATCAGATCAACGATCTTCGCTCACTCTGCGGGGACGGCACCGCTATCGCGCGGTCTGTCTCAGGCCACGTCGAACTCTACCTCGGATGCTTCTATTCCAAGGACTGCGCCGGCCGCGCCGAGACGCTGCTTCACGAATCTCGTCATCTCGGAGGCAAGCCACACGATGCCAATTTCCCGGCGGGCTCCGTATTTGGGGAGGGAAAGAGCGGCGCTGATTCGACATGGGACTACGAAGGCGCTTGGATGTACGGCGCGCTTTATCTTTGGTGGTTCTACGCTGACGGCCGCCGGACCACGACGGCGCTGCGCGAGGCAGCGCGGCAGCGCGCAAACCTCGTGATTGACAACGCGTTTGCCACCCATCCGGGGTTCACGATTGCTTGAAGCGCACTCTCCAGGCGCACGGTCGCGATCTGCCAAATGAACGGCGACGATCTGGAGCGATCGGGTGATCGCGTATACCCACTGTCGTTACCGAAAACCTTATCCGCGCTGAAATAGCTTGGCGGATGGGCTAGGGTCGAGGTCGATGCTCGATGCGCCGCGATCGCCATGGCAGAATGCCTATGTCGACGTATCATCGGCTCGATCCCGCAGGGCCAAAAAACTGGAACGGCCGAAGCACCATCACGCTGCTTCTCGATGATAGTAGCGTAGCAGCCCGCCCAATCGCTCACGGCATCGTACTGGCCCCGCGCGATGGCGCTCCGTATCCCGAGGAAACAGCAGGACGTTGCCCTTCCCCTGATGATTCCGCTCGGCATGGTAATGATCGACATAGTTGCTCAATGCCCGCCGCAACGAGCGCTCGCCGAACAGGATCACTTTGGACAGGCACTCCTCCTTGACCGACCTGACCCAGCGCTCCGCATAGGCATTCAGGTTCGGACTGCGCGCAGGCAGTGCGAGCGGTTCGACCCGACCTGATGCAAGGATGGCACGGAACGAACGGGTGAATTTCGTGTCCCGATCATGCAGGAGATAGCGGCAATTCAGCAACGCGCCAAGCTCGTCCATGGTCGCGTTCCGGGCCATTTGCTTCATCCACACTTCATTGGGATGCACGGTGATCCCGGCAATCGCCACCCGGCGGCTCTCAAGGTGGATGAAGAACAACACGTAGTAGGTCACCAGTCCGCGCAGCGTCAGCACCTCGGCTGTGAAGAAGTCGGTCCCTGCCAACAGGTCCATGTGGGTCCGGATGAAAGCAGCCCAGCTGGTCGTGCGCTTGCGCTCTGGCGCCGGCGGCAGGCCGTGGCGCCGCAATACGTTGCCGACCGTCTGATCGGAGACTTCGTGCCGCAGATTGGCCAACGCCCCGGCGATCCGGTCATAACCCCAGCTCCGGTTCTCGCTGGCCATGCGCATGATCAGCTGCTCGACCTCCCGATTGATCCGGGGTCTGCCTGGGCCTCGACGCGCCTTCGAGCCACCAAACTTGCGGGCGACAAGCTTGCGATACCAGCCCAGGATCGTGTCCGGCTGGGCTACGGTCGCAACCTCGGCGAGTGCTTGCCGGCCTAGCCGATGACCGATCTCGCCGAGCGCCCCTCGCTCGGCATCCGACAGCTTCAGCCGACCATTCAGCTGTGCCTTGATGATCCTGTTCTCTGCCGCCAGGTACTCGTTCCGCGCCAATAGCTCTTGGTCCACCGTTCCCGTCACATAGGCCAGCATCCGCGCCCAATCCATAACCGCCCCCGCCTTACCCAGCCCCGGCGATAGCATTATGGCCGCAGAACGCGATACAGAGTGCCTTCAGGACGGCTACGGCCCTGACAAAAGCGCGGCCGGACCAGATTTTTGACCATGCGGGGCCGAGAGCGAGCGCTGGCGCAAGAGATCGAGTTCGTACTCGTTGAGGCTGCCCTTCAGCCCGAGCAGCAGCCGATCATTGCCTTGGCGCGGTGCGTATACCGTCTCCTGGTCGATCAGCACTGTATCGACCACGCGGCACATCTCGATCAGCTGCTGCCAGTCCCGGCTGTTGCGGGCAAAGCGCGAGACTTCCCGCGCGCACACCGCGCCGACCTTGCCAAGGCACACCTCCGCCACCATGCGCTCGAAGCCGGCGCGCTGGACGCCGCCCGCCGCCGAGCGGCCAAGATCATCATCGATGACCTCGATCTCGGACCAGCCGAGCGCTCTCAGACGACCCTGCATGGCATATTGCAGCGCGCTGCTCTCGCGATTGTGCTGCACCTGATGGACTGACGATTGGCGGACATAGAGCAGCGCCTTGCGCTCCAGATGATGGGGGCGGATCTTCTCAGAGATCATGACCGGGCCCCGTCATGGCAGCCGCTTGGCTCTTGTCCGCATGCTCCAGAAGCAGCCGCGCCATCAGCCTGATCAGCGCACGCTGCGTCTCCGCCGGCAGTTCCGGCCACGCCGGCGCACCGACCACGACGCTGGACTGGCCGCTTCCGAACAGATCCATCTGCTGTGGCTTGCGCCGCCGATCGTGCACGGTCCGGCTCTGCCGTGCCGCCGTCCGGCAGGATGCTGTCTTCCCTGACATGGGCCTCTCCCCGAGTCTGCTCGCGAGAGGCCCATGATGCGCCGGAAAGCGGCACCTTCGATGATGCAGGGCGCGCCTTCACCACATCCGCCAGAAGCTTCCCCAAGGCTAACAGCGCCGCCATGTCGACAAAAGGGCTCGTCGAAAGCGTCGCTTGGCCCGCACAAGCGGCGTGGTCGAACATCCACGCTGGGACCTCCAGCCAGCGATCCGCGTCAGATCCGCTCAGCGTGCAACGGAATACAGCACCACTGGCCTTGTCGATCGTCCCATGGATGCAAACGTGAAGGCCAAACCACGGATGCCATCGATACAAAAGCTCACGAAAGCCAGTCCCGTGGGTGTTCTCGAACCTTGTTGTACAACACGGTAAGGCCGCATGGCCGCCTCGGCAGGTTGCCTCCGGCGGTGTTCGGCGCTACGCGCAGACAGCCCGAAGAGCAACGGGGCGGGACGCTGCGCTCGATCGGGGGCTTCGCGCCCCGCCCCGTTGCACCATCCACCGAGAGCTCAAACAAGGAACAGACTCATCCACCAGACAAATGACGTGCCGGATGCCTTGATGGGATCCCCTGAAAGCCACTCGGTCGGCTTCTTTTGGTTGCCTTGTCATTTTTAAGTTTGCTGGCGTTGGCTGGACTACTATGAAAAGGATTCGGCCTTTCCGCCCTCTGAATGGTAGGGTTGGCCGTTATCGCCCTATCAGATGATGTAAATGAGCAAATTTGTGTCCTTGACCACAGCGATAAAGCGCTCATGGAGAGAAGGGTACCGCGAACAGGAGAAACCCGACGTTTCTGCCTCGCCCGTAGACGGTGGCGATCCCGGGCGGGATGCGGAATGCAAACTAGGCCCGTCCGATTCGACGACTGGAAAGGCATCCGAAAAGCGCGCCGGCGGTATGTTCTCTCCCGAAAGTGTGAAACGCGCTCGGGGATACTGGCTGGTCTTTTTGCTCGTGCTCAACTTGGCACTATGGGCAGGAGTCGGCTGGGTGGTGTGGCGGCTGGTAGCGCCACTACGCGTATTTTTTGGGTGAAGCGCCGCCGCGAACGATGCAGGGCCAGTAGTCATCACTTGGGAGAGTTTGCGGCTGCTTTGTCACGAGCCTATAGTGTGGCACCCACGATCTAGCGACATCTGCCTTTGCTTTCGGCCCATGGGTTTTTTTTCGAGACCAACCACAGCGGCAAAACTTGGAGGCAAGGAAGACATTGTCTTCACAGCCCGGGCATTTGCCGTGGCCCTCGCCGAGGGCGATCGCGCAAATGAGCCCGTAAAGGCCAAGCACTCCTATCCAACCCGTTTTCCGCCAAATTCGGGCGTAGCCAGCCAGCCATCGACACCTGAAGAAGGGTCCACTGGAGCGAGGCGCGAGGATGGCGCATCTGAAGAAGATGTCAGCCAACCTAAACAGATCACAACCATCGAGTTTGTTGCACACGCCGTTCCTCCTGCTCGAGGTAAGCGGCGTCACTTGTTCGCCACGGCGATTATTACTCTCGGCGGCATAGCCGGAGTGGCCATGTTGTTGGTCACGGGCGTTAACCTGGAAGTTTTGCAAGATTTCTATGTTCGCGCCATTGGCGAACTGCGTGGCTTGGCAACCAAAACAGCAGAGCACGTGAAGGAAACCGGCAAGTTAATTGAACCGAAATTGGAAGACACGGCGGCAGCATCTCGGCACGGTGAAGAAGCAATTAACACGGCCAATCAAAGGGCTACCTTTGAGGCCGGAATGCAAGCCGCCGAAGAAACCGCTCGAGCCTTCGCGCAGGAGACCCCAAAACACCAGGCAGCCGACGCACCTCCACTTACCGAGGCACCTCCACTCAAAATGGAGCAGACGCCGGCCGCACAAAAATCAAGGACCGATGCGGAAATGCGTCGTACGGCTCAAAGCCGTGAAGCTGACCTCAATCTCAACGAGCAGGATCGCAAGAAGGTGCAGGCATCCCTTACGGCACTGGGGAGCCAGATACCTCTGACGGGTTACTTTGGCCCGCCGACCCGATCGATGATCGCCGCTTGGCAAAAAGGTCAGGGCCTACCGGAAACGGGCTTCCTGGACGAGCATCAGCTGCTCGCGCTTCACGAGCAGGCTGGCTCGGCAAAACGCGCCGATCAGACGAAGGCGACTGCGGTGCAGCAAGCCGAGAAGCAGGAAGCTGCCTTGAACCTTTCGGAGCAGGACCGGAAGAAAGTGCAGGTCGCGCTGAACGCACTCGGTCACGCAATCCCCACAGCGACCGGTTACTTTGGTCCCCGCACTCGCGCGACAATCACGGCATGGCAAAAATCGCAAGGGGTGCCTGCGACCGGCTTTCTTACGGGGACCCAGGTGACGACCCTTTGGCAACAAGCCGCACCCGCGTTAGAAAAGTACATTCAGGGTCAGAAAAAGCTCTGACGAGAGTAGGCGGGTCGATCGAGCTTCACGCCAAGCGCGTCGTAGAAGTTCGAGATTTCTTGCACCTTTGCGTCCCAGGAGAGCGCTTTGCTTCGCCGCAAGGCACCTTCTGAAAGGCCACTTAGCAGCCCTTGCGACGTCGCCAATCGAAAAGCCGCATCGGCGAAACCGGCAATGCTGGTCTGGCGGTCGCGAAAGGGAATCTTGACTCCACAACTCTCATCTATGGCAAACGACATGCCCGCGACGTCGTGGCATAGAACCGGTAAGCCAATCGCCAATGCTTCCATGACGACGCTGGGAGTGCCTTCCTGCAAGCTGGACATCACCAAGGCGTCTTGTGATTCGAAGGTGTGGCGCATCTGCAGAAACGGAACTTGGCCTAGCCAAGTAGTCATTTCCTGCACTCCGAGCTGGCGGCAAAGTGCTTGCCAGACTTCCGTCTCGGGGCCACTGCCTATGATCGTAAGGTGAACCCTTTCGGCAAGGCCCCGCTGCTTCAGTTCCGCCAAGACGTGCAAGATAAGTGATAGGCCTTTTCGACCAATATGCAGCCCTATCCAGCATAGTCGGAGAGGACGTTTGCCATCGAAGCAGCGCACCTGTCCCCTCCAGTTCGGCGCCCCCATATCAAGCATTACGTGTGGAGTGGCGCCCCATCGGCCCATCATTGTTTTCAAGTCGGCACTATTCACCAGCACTCGCTTTGCAAGCCGACTGGCCCTTCTGCTTCGCCATTTGGTCCAAACATGTATTCGGTTCGCTATGTTTTTGAGGGCATAGTAGAGGCGGTCGTGGTTGCTGAAGTCGGCGAAGTAGCTCCACGGAATGTTTCCGCCCCCGCCGGTCGGTCCCCAAATGAAGGGCGCATCCAGCTTCCAGAGATACCCGGGCTCGCGAAAGCTTGTCGTAGTCAATTGGTGCGTGACGTCGAAGGGCCGTTCATGGTGCAGCCGAACGGCTTTCCGGTAAGCGGCGCGCTGCCAAGCGGCGTAGCCTTGAAAGTACAACGGCGAACGAAGGCTGACGTGCGGGTATGTCTGGAGCAGCCGAGACAACGGTGGGGAGCGCACGAAGTGAACAGTAAGGCCCCGGACAGGCCCATTATTTCGCATGAACCGTTCCGCGTCCTCGAAATGTTGCTCATCCTGAGGCCACAGCTTTTCGCTCCATGACCGGGTCAACACGCTCACGTCATGGTACGCCGCAAGGCGCGAGCAGATATTCCATCCGATACCTTCCTCAGAGCCTCGCACTGGTGAAAAATGATAGGCAGAGACGAGGACGCGGCGACGTCGGCCGTCGCGTGCCGGAAACACGCGCAAGGTAGATTGGGCGATTGCGCCGATATCCTCGCCTTCGATCATTTCAGCACTCCTCGGCCAACGCCCGACGGACACTTGAGTTGAAGATCAGGAGGGGACTCCAATGGCGATGAAACGATGAGTGACCCCACTTCCTGCCCTCGTTCCTGCGCTTGTTTCAAGTCCAGGTAGTCGCTGCCGATCCGAAAGCGCTTGTCGGTCCCATCAACCACCCGGATGCTATTGCCTTCAAAGCGATTATTGTCGACCAGATCCCCGACGCGGCCGCCGTTTGATTGGAAACCCGAGACACCCGTCGAGCGGTAGAAGGTGACATGGTTGCCGGTTACGACGTTTCTGCGAGACACGTACGTTGGATAGTCGTGAAGGTGCACCATGTTCCACTTCTTCCGACCTTCCTCCACAACAAAAATCGCATTGCCCGAATTGGCTGAAACTTCGACGCGGTTGCCCTGCACCACCGTGTCGATCGATCCCGAGACCAGGATTTGAGAATTCCAAGGAGTTTCACCCGGCGAGCCATTGAAGGCGACGGTGTTCCGTTCGATGGCGGCACGTCCGCTGATCTCGTGGAAGATGCCGACTCCGCGGTTACGCACCGACCAGTTGTCGCCTATCGTCGAATTGCGGTTCTCGCCGTCAGTCCAGATGCCGTTGCCGAGATTGTCATGCACGCAATTGTTACGTACCGTCAAAGAATCCGTAAGCTCGAACTTCGTTGCCCCTGCTTCCCAACTGTACAAATAACCTAAGGTGTTGTTCGCGAAGATTTCGTTTGAATCGACCACGATGCCGGTTCCCGAACCGCGGATACCAATCTGTCCATTCATGTAAACCCGATTTCCAGTCAGTCGCATTTTATTCCCGAATCGCACACCCGCACCGCTATTGAAGCGGATGTCGTTGCCGAGAACCTGCCATCCCGACGACAACTCTGCCTGTGTTGGCTCCCACAGGGCGTGGATGGCGCCTTGCTGGGCAATCGAAGCGTACTGTTCGATGATAAAACCCTGGATGGTCACGTCCTGAGCTGGTCCAGAAAACGCCGACCGGCGATAGCTCATCTCAATCAGGCGGCCAGCAGGGTCAAAACCGACGACAACGTCTCCATTCTCTCGGTTCTGCAGCCATGCTTCATTGTTCAAGTCTCCCAACTTCAGCACGCGGCGCAGTGGTCTTCCGTCTACGAACAGCACCTCGCCGAAGAAGCAGCTTCGATCGGCGCGCTCGCATTCGCCGCCGCTCGGGTCCAATGGCCGCGGGCCCTTGACCCGCCAGGCCCTGCCATCGCGCGCGAATTCGCCCAGCCGTATAGCGCCGGAAAGGATCGCTCCGGGTTGGCCGATGAACGATTGTCCGCGCTTTGGAGAAATATCGCCGGCGTAGTGCTTGCCGGGCGAAAAAACGAATCGGGTCCCGGGCGGAGACAAGCTGACCTGTTTTGCCAAGTCGTCTTCGGGACGAATAACGACGTCAGCCGCGTCAGACGTTCCTGCCCAAGTCAAGGCAAGGACGAATCCAAGCAAGAGGGGACGAAACAACGCAACCTCCGTTTTCTATGACAGGCAGCTGCAGAAATGGCTCGTTTCTTACCGAGTTGGGTATCCACTTCTTGTTGGCCTGACGCCTTTGTGAGTTTGCTAAAGCGACAGCATACGGTCTCGCCTTCCCAGCGTTCGAACCAAGGCCGGAATGTGGATGAGGGCGCAAATGCAATTTGCGATGACCAAAGCCCATACGATGCCATCGAGAGCAATCGTGGGAACCAAGCATGCGGCGCTGACAACGAAGACAACAACGGAAGCCACACGCGCCCAGAAGATGAAACGAGTAGCGGCCTTTGCCGTAAGCACGATCGCCATCGAGGTCGTGAGCACGTCGACGGTTACGCTAATTGCCAGCGGCCAAAGCAAACCGGACTGAGCTGTAATCTCTGATCGGCCGTAAACAAGATCCAGGAGAGCGATGCCAAAGATCAAGATTGTGGCCGAGAAAGCCAAAGCGGCGGCGCCTAGGATGGCGATCATCAGTACAGCCTGGGTACGCATTTGGCTCGCCGGCTGCTTGGCCCCAGCGTCCGCCATGACGGGAACCATGAGAAACCCCATTGCCCAGGCAAACTGGTAGACCGGCATAAACAGCGTGAGCTGTGCCCGAAGGATCCCGGTTTCTGAAGGCCCCAGTATCAGCGCCGTATACGGCAAGACGCTTGCACCACTTAGCCACAGCGCGATGTTTGAGCCGGCTAGCCATTTTCCCGACTGCCAGCATCGTGTAAGGAGCCATCGTCGCAGTCGCGGAGCGACCTTCCACAGTGGTACGCGGCTTCCGGCAAATCCAACGGCTGCCGCAGCCAGACTCGCGCCGCCCCACAGCAGAATCAATCGCGGCGCAGTACATAGCGACGTCGCCCACAACAGCAGCACGCCGCCTATCAGCACGGCCGCATAGGCCACTGCCGATACTGCGGCCACCCACTGTCGCCGCAGAATGTAACAGAACCGTCGACAAGCAAACTGCAACTGCTGCATCGGGACAACAAGAGCGAGGCAAACCAGCAACAGTCCCGAAGACGGAGACCACGCCCACGCACCCAGCCCGCAAATCAAGATCAGTCCTGCAAGACAACAGGCCAGAAGAAAGGTCAGCTGCGCAGCGGCGCCCAAAATCGGTTTCAGCATCGTCGAGGAGCGTGTGCTTACAATCGCCGGCAGCGGGTCGACGATCAGCGCCGTAGCGGCTGAGACGACCAACAGAGAGATTGCCCAGATTATCGAATAATGTCCGAATTCATCGATCGGCAGGACCCTCGCGGCAATTACGAGCGGTACGAAATTCGCGAAACTCATCATCGCCTGGTCGAGCAAGGCAAATGCGACGGGCGCCTTCCATTTGAGAGCCTTCTTCCAGGTCACGGTGGCATGACGCGGCTGGCGTGCACGCCGTAGCGCTTGGATGTTTCCTGAACTCTCCAAATTCGTGGATTGCATTTGGCACAAAAAAAGCGGTTCGCCTTCACTCTCGCCCAGCCAAGCTCGTTGCCAGTCGGGTCAGCCGAGCTTTTGAACGAGAATGTGGAAGATGAACGATGGAACGTTTACGGCGTAACGGCGCCAAAGACGGCGGGGGTCGGTACATAGACGGAATGCCCATTCCAACCCGGATCTCTGCAACAGGCGCGGAGCCTGAGGAACGACCCCTGCGTGGATATCGAACGCGGCACCGACTCCAATCAGTACAGCTGCATTGAGCCGGTCGCGATGCGCTGCCATCCAGCGCTCTTGCTTTGGCGTGCTAAGCCCGACCCAGACAATATCGGGGGCAGAAGAGTTGATTGCCGCCATGTGCTCCCTGTCTTCTTCCGCTGACAGCGGCCGGAAAGGCGGCGCAATGCCACCGACGATTTGGGCCTTAGGGAAGTCCCGACACAGCCGCGCGCGCAAAGCGGCGAGGGTCGGCTCGGTCGTGCCGTAGAAGAAGTGGCGCGCGCTTGCCAGTTGGCCCGCGCCAAGCGCGGCAAGCATCAAGTCAGGACCATAGACGCGATCTACGTGCCGGAGGCCGCCCCATTTCAGCAACCAGACCAACGGCATGCCATCCGGGGTGACCATGCTGGCTGCATTGTGGACGCGACGGAGCTCCGCGCAACGCTTGCTCTCCATGATGCCATGGACGCCGGTGACACAAACGTATCTCCGCTCCGCTCGCGCGATCCATCCGGCGATCGCTTCGACCGCCATTGCCATATTGATGGCACTGACGTGGACGCCCATAATGTCGATTCGTGCAGGCACCGACTGAACTGACATCATGCGCCTCCCACAGTTGCCCGAAAGTGCATGGACTCCGAAGTCGCAACGCGGTGGCGATGAAGAATGAGCGCCGCCAGTCCAATTCCATGGACGGTCCAGAACCAAATGCCAAGTTGTGGCCCTTCCAGGACGACGTCAAAGGTGCTGCAGACGACCATCATCGTCCAATAGGTGAGCAAGAAGGCGAACACACGGGCCCACGAATCATCGCCAAGTGTCCGGGCTTCGATCAAACGGTGCACCACCGCGACGAACCACGATCCAAGCGTGGCAATCCACAACACGAAGGCGGGCACGCCGCCTCGCGCTAAGATCGTCATATGTGAATTGTGCGGGCTTCGTAGGGGGGGCGCGAGTTCGGGATCGCCGACCTGATAGCCGTCCACGTCGGCCAAGTTCGGCCCAAAGCCCTTCCCGTCCCAAAAGTGGGCACCATAGAACGTATAATTCATGATGTCGGACCACCAATTGAGACGCCATTCCTTGGTGACATCGGCACGCTCGGATCCAGTCGTTTCAAACACGCTTGTCAAATTGACAACGAGCTGGCGAACAGCGAAGTCACGGCCTTCCTTTTGTCCAGGGATTTTGAAGTCTACGACAGCGAGCACTCCCAAGACGACGGCTCCAACAGCAGCAATAGCCACTACGCTCCGCAGTGCGCGCTGGCCTGGAGAACAAACAGATGCAGTGAAACAGCCGACAATAAAGGCGAGCATCGCTTCGCGCGCCTGCGAGAAGGCGAACAGGTTGACCAACAAGATGAACAACAGGGATGCTCTTCCCAAACGAACAAATCCTATCAACGAAAAAGCGAGTACAGCGGTCAGATGGCACGCCAGCGTGCCAACCTTGGACACGACGAGCGGCAGTCCCAGCACGTCTCCAGTGACATAGCCAATCACAGGAATTACCGGAGACAGGAAAACGATGAAAGGGATGAAGCGCGCATAGCGCTCGAGCAGCAGCTTCAAGATCACGGGGCGTAGCAAGATCAGCGACGCGACGACGTAGGCGAACAGGCCGTAGAACACGAGCATCGCGTCGCGCGGCGCATCGAAACCATATACGTCCCAATACGGAACGCTGCGACATGCGGTCCACAGCATGAGGAGCGCAAGTGCCAGGCCGGGCAGACTGAATATTGCAGCCGCCAGATTTCCGCCCCTCAGCGCGGCAACTATGCCGAACGCCAAGCATACCTCGCCGATGTACAAGGGGGGATAGCCGATATAGGCAAAGTTCTTGCCGAGCACTACGAAGCCTGCCAGCACGAAGCAGTGGAAGTTGAGAAAGGCTCGGACGACCGGCGGAATCGACGCCAAGGCCGCATTAACGCGGACCGCAGTCTGGGCCACAGTCATGGACGTTTATGTTCCGTGCCGGCCGGACCAATCACCGGCTTGTAGTGTCTGGCGTATTTGAAGCTCCAGCCGCCATCGCGATGATATTTGAAGTACGCTTCGGGGTTGACGCGATTGAGCAGCGTCACACCAATGGCGCCAGCGTTGGCACGACGCATCCGATCCATCGAATCGAGCACCGTCGATCGCCGCGTCCGACCCCAACGGACGACGTGAACAACGGCGTCGGCAAATCGAGCCAGGATCGCCGCATCTGCAACAACCATCGCTGGTGGACTGTCAACGACGATGACATCGAACTGTGTCTTTGCCGCCTCCATGAACGCACCGAACTGCTCCGACAGGAACAGGCGCTGAGCGCTCTCGTCGGCGTCGCCGCCTCTGATGGCATACAGATTCTCATCGATGGCTGTCGCCGACGGAAAGGCTGCGCTGTCTGCCAGCATCGATGCCAAGTCCTCCGAGCGGGCCATGGCGGCGAGATATCCCCCCATCTGAGGCCGCCGCAAATCTGCGTCGATGACCAAAGTCTTAGAGCCGGAAGCCGCCAGCGAAGCAGCCAAGGCGACACTCGAGAGTGTTTTTCCTTCTTGAGGCAACGCCGATGTTACCAGAACGACATGACCCTTCCTGTCGTTGACGCTCGTTGCCGCATCCAGGGCCACGCAGATCGTCCTGACCGACTCGCGAAAGACACGCGAGCTTCTCGCCGGTAGGTCGCCGACAGTTCGGCGATGAAACGCGTGCCCCAAATCCGGCAGGATGCCAACACAGGCGCGGCCCGTGGCTTCTTCCAGCTGCGATGGCGTTCGAAAGCTCCTGTCAGCAAGCTCGAGCAGGACGGCAATGGCAGCACCGACAAGCGCGCCGAGAACGGCGCCGGCCGTGAGCACAAGTGGAATATTTGGCGACGAGGGGAGCGGCGGCGGCGCCGCGCGCGCAACGATGCGGGCATCCGGATAGACGCCGTGCAACAATGCCAACGTCTCGACATACCTCTTCTCAATGGCGGCATGAAAGGTCCTGCGGGCCTCAGCCCGACGTTCAAGAACTGAAAGCTGGAGCTGCTGCTGCGACGTCTCGCCGACGCTTTTCCGCATCGATTCGATTTTGCCGGCCAACTCCTGCTCCTGCACGCGCGTGACCTGGGCCTCGGCCTCGATGCTGGCGATTATTTGACTGACGTTGCTCTTGATGGAGCTCTGGATTCTAGCCAGCTCGCCTGTTGCGGCCTGCACATCGGGAAACTGGGGCCCCAGTCGAGTTTCAAGGTTCGCGCGGCGCGCCGCCACGCGGGCCTCCTCTTCTCGAAGCTTGTGAAGCAACGGCGACGCCAAGACTTCTGGAATGACAAAGACCTCGTTTCGCTTCACCAAGTCTTTCGTTGCCGTGAGGCGTGTTTCCGCTGCAATACGCGCCTGGGTCGCAGCCGCCAACTTTTCATTCAGCTGCGCAAGAAGCTGTCCGAGCTGCCGGCTAACTGCTACGGTATTGCCCGGTCCGACCTCGATCTTTCCCTCGTGCTGGGCACGGAATTGCTCGATCGCCTCTTCCGCCTCACGCAGCTGCACGCCGGCGCTATCGAGCTGCTTCTTAGCCCACTCATTGGCACTTCCGGTAAGCGCCATCTTGGCATCGATCTGGGTGGCAAGATATTGCTTGGCAAACGCGTTGGCGATGAGGGCGGACTTTTGCGGAGTGGTGGCCGCGAAGCCGATCATTATGATGTACGACCGCCCGTCGGCATCGACCGACAGGTTCTTCCTTACTCTCCGTATTGTCAGCGCCAATTTGTCTTCGATCAACCGCTTCTGCTCGGTTGATGCCGTGGACCTATCCGGAGAGCGGCCATCGGCCGTAGTCTGACTTCCCGCGTCGCGACCATTGGTCTCCGCGCCCTTGTCGACGATGCTGCCCAGAATCACCCCGTTGTTGTCGGTTACGACCGTGGAACGGCTTTGATTCTGATTGAATCCGCCAAATTGGGGCGAGTTGCTGCGCCCGTCTTCCTGCTCGACGCTCTCGACAGCCTTGCCGCCAGCCGTCGATGCCTGCGAACTACCGGAAGGGATTCCGAGCAACGACAGATGCTTCCTGAGATCCGCAAGCAGCCCATCCGCGAATTGGGTCAGCGCGGTCGCTGCAGAAGGATTGAATTCGGCATCATTGGCCAAGTCGAGCTCCTTGACCACCCGTTCCACGACGGTGTTCGACCGCAGGACCTCGACTTCAGTCCGGATTAAACTGGATTCGGCTTCTCTCGAGCTGCTACCGGCATTGCTTTCGAAGCTGACGAATTTGTTGCGGGTGTCGAGCTGGACCAGTGCCGTGGCGGTATATTGAGGCTTGGTCACGGCAAGCCAAGCAGCCGCTCCAGCAAGCCCAAAGCAGCCAATTGCCGCAATGAACCACCACCGACGGCGCATTGCAGAAAACGTGGATTTCAGGCGCCGCTCATGCCACTTGGCGGCTCCATTATCGAGCAGCGCAACGGGCGAGAAGTCTGCGCTGAGTGACTTCATAGCTTCAGTACGCGTTCTTCGGGCGAACCAGAGCAAAAATCGTCGCGAAGATGATTCTCACGTCGAGCATCAGCGAGTAGTTTTCAATATAGGCCAAATCGAAATAGAGCCTGTTCTTCAGGTCCTCCGTGACCTGCATTCCGCCGCGCCAGCCATTGACTTGGGCAAGGCCTGTGATGCCCGGAAGTACTCGATGCCTAGCACGGTAGTGCGGAAACTCGCTGCACGGCTTACCCTCGATTTTCAGGCTAACGGGCAAGGGGCGTGGACCGACCAGCGACATGTCGCCTTTGACGACGTTGAGAAGCTGGGGAAGCTCATCCAGGCTCAGCGCCCGGAGATACTTTCCTACTGGCGTGATCCGATCGTCCCTCTTCCTGACTGGCTGTTCAGCATTGGGGTCAGCGTGGCGATGAAAGAGCGTGCGAAACTTGAGCACGTCAATCACCTCGTTGTTGATGCCAAAGCGCTGCTGGCGAAACAAAATCGGGCCGGCGCTGGTCAGTTTCACAATCAGGGCTATGGAGAGCAGGATAGGCGCCAGAACCACAAGGAGCAGGAGGGCTCCGACTCGATCCAGAGCCGACTTGATTAGTGCCTGGACGGAAGTCAGGGGCCTCTTCAATATCCTCGCGATGCAGACATCATCCGCCAGCCCCACATTGAGGCGCGAATAGGTGGAAAAGCCTTCGAGCAGGAAATCGACGTCAACGTCCATCCCTTCCAGCTGCCTAATGACGGCTGCCAGCCGCTGACTTTCGTGGGCCGGCGTAGCAAGCAGTATTCGATTGACTCGTCCCGTGCTTACTAGGCTGTTCAATCGACCGAGGTCCGGTATCGAAGCTTGTTCTTCCTTTCTTTCGTTCGACACCGTGCAATCCGAGAAGATCTCAACGCGACCGAGTGCGTTCGTCCATTTGCGGTGATCTCGTTCCAAGACGCGCTCTCGCGGCCCAACGATTGCCAGGCAATCTCGCCTTGATCGACCCGTATTCAAGGTCGACATGAACCCTACGCCGTGTCTTTTTTTTTCTCGGTCGAGCGTTCCAGAGCTGAAGAAGGCTTCTGGTCTGTGAAGGGCACTGGGTTCGGCTGGACTAGTCATAACTTGTCCCCCATCAACTGTGGCGCTATCGCTGGGTCGTCGCCTCGCTCGCTTCGCGAGCGTTGGCCGCCGTCTCAGGCACCCTTGCCGGCTATAATCACAGTCATCTTAGGTTTCGCAGTGCTCGAAGCTCATAAGTCAGGTCTGCTTGATGAAGGAATGTCACACTGCGCAGTGGTGGCGCAAGGCTGCGGTGTGCCTTCGGTGTGGCAATATCGTGACCGCAGCGGCAGAAAAGATCGACTGCGGATTCTATCGTTTAAGATTTGGGTTCGCGACTAATCACCAGCAGACGCTCCCATAATTCGGACGGAACCTTTTAATTTGGCGTGGCAGTTTGATGACCGAGGTGCACTGAAGAAGCCATCCGTTGCCTAAGTCACCGCGCGTGAGATCTCGATGAGGTTCCGACACGTTCGGCTCCGTCATTTTTGCTTACTGCAGTACGCTTTCATGACTGCAGGTGCCACCGCACGCGGGAGTTCCCAATGTCCAAGAATGATCTCGTGGTCGTCACCGGCGCCGGTGGCTTCATCGGCGGCCATCTGGTCCGCGTCCTGCAGCAGCGCGGCCATACCAAGCTCCGCGCCGTCGACGTGAAGCCGCTCAACGAGTGGTACCAGAAGACCCCGGGCGTCGAGAACCAGGTGGGCGATCTCGCCCTGCTCGAGCCCTGCCGCACTGCCGCCAAGGGCGCCCACACGATCTACAACCTCGCTGCCGACATGGGCGGCATGGGCTTCATCGAGACCCACAAGGCCGAGTGCATGCTGTCGGTGCTGGTGAGCACCCACATGCTGGTGGCTGCCAAGGAAGCCGGCACCCAGCGCTTCTTCTATTCGTCGTCGGCCTGCGTCTACAACGGCGACAAGCAGACCCGTACCGACGTCACCGCGCTCAAGGAAGAGGACGCCTATCCCGCCATGCCGGAGGACGGCTACGGCTGGGAGAAGCTGTTCAGCGAGCGCATGGCCCGCCACTACCGCGAGGATTACGGCCTCGCCACCCGCGTCGCGCGCTACCACAACGTCTACGGCCCCGAAGGCACCTATGACGGCGGCCGCGAGAAGGCGCCGGCCGCGATCTGCCGCAAGGTCATCGCCGCCAAGCTCTCGGGCAAGCACGAGATCGAGATCTGGGGCGACGGCGAGCAGACCCGCTCCTTCATGTATATCGACGACTGCACCGACGGCACGATCCGTCTGCTGAACAGCGACATCGTCGAGCCGCTCAACATCGGCAGCGACGAGCTGGTCTCCATCAACCGCCTGGTCGACATCGTCGAGAAGATCGCCGACGTGAAGCTGAAGCGCTCCTACAAGCTCGACGCGCCCAAGGGCGTGCGCGGCCGCAACAGCGACAACGACCTGATCAAAAAGCTGATGAAATGGGCGCCGTCCATCCGTCTCGAGGACGGCATGGAGAAGACCTACAAGTGGATCCACGACGAGATGACCTCGGGCAAGGCCTCGGTGGTCAACGCCCTGCCGCGCGCGGTGGCGGCTCAGTAATCTTCCGGACCGCGCGCGTCCCGCGCGCTTATGAGGCGCGCGGGACGCGCGCGGTCCGGAAGACTAGCGCCCGACGCGGCTGACCTGGCTGTTGCTGCGCAGCAGGCCGTCGAAGTAGTCGATGGTCTTCTTCAGACCCTGATCCAGCGCGACCTTGGGCTCCCACTTGAGCTTGTCGCGGGCCAGCGTGATGTCCGGGCAGCGCTGCAGCGGATCGTCGACCGGCAGCGGCGCCGCCTGCACGAGCTTGGACTTGCCGCCAACGAGCTTCAGCACCGTCTCCGCCAATTGCCGGATCGGCATCTCGACCGGGTTGCCGAGATTGACCGGTCCGGTGAAGTCGTCGGGCGTGTGGTTCATCAGGCGCAGCCAGCCCTCGATCAGGTCGTCGACGTAGCAGAAGGCGCGGGTCTGCATGCCGTCGCCGTAGATCGTGATGTCCTCGCCCTTCAGCGCCTGGACGATGAAGTTCGACACCACGCGGCCGTCGTTGGGATGCATGCGCGGCCCGTAGGTGTTGAAGATGCGCGCCACCTTGATGCGGAGCCTGTGCTGGCGCCAGTAGTCGAAGAACAGCGTCTCGGCGCAGCGCTTGCCTTCGTCGTAGCAGGCGCGCGGGCCCAGCGGATTGACGTTGCCGCGATAGCTCTCGACCTGCGGATGCACCGCGGGATCGCCGTAGACCTCGCTGGTCGAGGCCTGGAAGATCTTGGCGCGCGTGCGCTTGGCCAGTCCCAGCATGTTGATGGCGCCGTGCACGCTGGTCTTGGTCGTCTGCACCGGGTCGTGCTGGTAATGGATCGGCGAGGCCGGGCAGGCGAGATTGTAGATCTCATCGACCTCGACATAGAGCGGGAAGGTTACGTCGTGACGCATCAGCTCGAAGCGCGGATTGCTGAGGCAGCTCACGATGTTCTGCTTGGCGCCCGTGAAATAGTTGTCGACGCACAGCACGTCGTTACCCTCGGCCAGCAGCCGCTCACACAGATGCGAGCCCAGGAAGCCCGCGCCGCCGGTCACCAGTATCCGCTTGCTCATGTTTCCTCGGTCGCGCGTGGTCGAATGTCGCGGCCAACACTATTGCAGGACGCTCGACGAACAAACTCTTGAAGTCGCTCTAAAAGCAGTGGACATGCTATGGTCATAGGAGAAGTGTCGGGAAGCCCCCCTTGGCCCACTGCGTGGCTGTCAGTCACACCCGCCTGAGGATGCGATCATGACGACAGGCAACGACCAGATCATCAGGCTGAACCGGGAACAGGAGCTCAGTGAGACCGATACATTCACCGAGCGACGCTACAGGCAGTTTGCAAGACACTTTGGTCGCGATACGCGAACGGTACTGGATGTAGGCTGCAACACAGGCCGCGGCGGGGCGGCGATGATGGCCATCAATCCGGATCTGCAAATCACCGGGCTCGATTGCGTGCCAGAGCGGATTAAAGCCCTGGATCCGGCCGTCTACAAGCGGGCGATCTGCGCCTTCACGCAGGACACAAAGCTGCCAAACGACAGCTTTGACGCGATTGTTGCAGGCGAGTTTATCGAGCATGTCCCTCCCGACCTCGTCTTTCCAACCCTCTGCGAATTCTTTCGCTTGCTTAGGCTGAAAGGTCTGCTGCTCATGACAACGCCCAACCCGCTCTATTTGAAGAACAGGCTCACCGGGGCCAGCGTTCTTGGCGGCGCGCATATTTCACAACATCGCGCTCGCAATCTGCGCCGCAGGCTGGAGGATGTTGGATTTTCCCAAGTCCGAATAAGAGGCAGCGGACGTGTTTCGGTAGCGCTGGGAGAGCGGTTTCCTGTGCTGGCCGCCTATGGAAGCTACCTGACCAAGGCTGTGAAGTGGTGACGTGCACCTCGCCGCAATTCGACTAACCGCCAATCGCCTTGTTGCGGTGATCAGTCATCCAGCGCCAGGCGGTTTCAATTATGTTGCCCATATCGGAGTGGACCGGGCTCCACTTCAAGGCCGTTCGCGCTGCGGACGAATCAGCGACCAAGTTTGGCGGGTCGCCGGCCCGGCGCGGGGCAGTTGTCATGGCGATGCGTTTTCCAGTGACCGAACGTGCTTGGCCAATCAACTCGTTGATGCTGCAGCCCTTTCCAGTGCCGAGATTGTAAGCAGAAAAGCGACCGGGCTCGCAAATCGCCAGTGCAGCGACGTGTGCCCACGCCAAGTCCGTTACGTGGACATAATCGCGAATGCAGGTTCCGTCGTCCGTGTCGTAGTCATCGCCGAAAACAGTGATGTTCGGCCGACGTTCTGCCGCCGCCTGTAGCACCAGAGGTATGAGATGCGGCTCGGGATCGTGCTCCTCGCCGATACTGCCCTCAGCGTCGGCTCCAGCGGCGTTGAAGTAGCGCAACGCTACCGCCCCCAGCCCATACGCCGCACAGGCATCCCGCAGCATCATTTCGCCCATCAATTTCGAGCGGCCGTACGGATTGATCGGCTTTTGCTCCTGAGCCTCGCCAATGGGGAGGCTGGACGGCACACCGTAGGTGGCGCAGCTGCTGGAAAAAACGATGAACCGCACGTCATTAGCCTGCATAACCTCGATCAGGGTCAGCATGCCCCCGACATTGTTGCGATAGTAGCGTGTCGGCTCATTGTTCGACTCTCCGACATACGCGTAAGCCGCGAAATTCATAACAGCGTCCGGCCTGTGTCGGCGCATCACGGCAGTGAGAGTTGCCGCGTCGTTGATCTCCCCCGGTTCCAGAGGGCCCCACTTCACCGCCCACTTGTGGCCAATTCTAAGATTGTCATAGACGACAGGCATGTGGCCCGCCTCGGCCAAAGCCTTGCAGGCGTGCGAACCGATATACCCGGCGCCTCCCACAACGAGCACGCGCATCAGGATGCTCCCTCGAGCGCCAGCTGCAGGGGACGGCGCAAGTGTGCCACGTCGCCGGCCGGATGTGACACGCGCGATGCTCCCTCGTTCGACATGGCTCGATAGCTCATGGAACAACGCATCGCATAATTTGAAAGGCAATGCGATTGGCCCACCCGTGACCGACTTGTGTCGAACGCGTCTTTGGGCGGTCGAGGTTGGACAAGGCAACCACCGGCCAGCTAGGTTTGAAATGTGCGGTCAGTGGCGCACACCGGAACCAGGATTGCACCGGCCAAGTAGTGTGGCGTGGGCCTACCGGTCATCGACAAGCCCGCGTCTGTCGACACGGGACCCTCTCGTGTAGCAGCAGCCAGACGATCGACGCCGAAAAACGACAGCACGATCGGAGCACTGCGATGCAAGGCAATCTCAGTTCGCTGCAAATACTCCGGGCAATCGCAGCCACCAGTGTTGTCTACTACCACATCGCCCTGCCCGCAGAAGCAGGTGCCATTCCAAGGTTCGGCTCCTTCGGCGTTGATGTCTTCTTCGTTATCAGCGGTTTCGTCATGGCCCTGGTTGTCGCCAAGGGACAACTGCCTGCCGCGTTTGCAATCAACAGGATAACCAGGATCGCGCCTTTTTACTGGCTGTTGACGACCGGCATCCTGATCCTGGCTTTGACTGAACCACAACTGCTGCTCACCACCACGGCCAGTCTTCGAAACTACCTCAAGTCCATTTTTTTTATACCTTACTTCAAGGAGAGCGGCGAGTTGCAGCCAATGCTGGTGGTTGGATGGACATTGAATTACGAGATGTTCTTCTATCTTTGCATATGGCTTTCGATCCTCGCTTCGCGAAAGCATTACGCACTCCTAACACTCGTCCTTCTAATCGTGACCTATATCGGGTTTGGCAAGCTTTCAGGTAACGACGTCCTCGAGAGGTTTTTCGGCAGGCTGATAATCTTCGAGTTTACCTTTGGAATGCTGGCGTACCATATTTACAAACGCGGCGTTCTCAAGAGGCTTGGCAACAAGGTGTTATTGCTGATTGCAGTATCCAGCTACGCTTTCATGGCGTTCGCCGAAACTAAAGCGCTTCCCGTTGACAGGGCCCTTTTGTTTGGTCTTCCTTCGCTGGCCCTCATCCTGTCCGCAACGGCCGTTGAGAGTTTGAGACTTTTGAATTGGATCCCGAGAGGCGATGCTTTTTCGGCAATAGGGGACGCTAGCTACGCGACATATCTGTCCCATTTCTATGTCGTCGAGGGTTTGAGAAGGCTGGTCTTTCCAAGGCTCCCTTTCCTAGACCCCTATACGCCTCTTGGCGTCTTGATCATTGTAGGTGCGTCCTTGGCAGTAGGCCAAATCCTCTACAGCTTTTGCGACAAGCCACTCAGCAACTTTTTCAGGAACAAATTGCTCGCGGCGAGGCAAGTGCCGGAGCGCGCCTGGGTGGCCCGGCGTGGGCCTAGCTGAAGGTCATCACCTTGATTTCGTCGGCCTCGGCCGATCGGCCGCGGTGCCAAGAGACTCGGTGCGGTGGCTTGCGATTGCCGACGTAGAGGCTTGCCGCCTAAGCGAGGAACGTGATGCTCCGCCACCATCACTCGAGAAGCGGATGCAGTTTCCGCACGTATGGGGCCCGCAGGACGCTGTGGCGTCTCGGCAACCACGACTTGTCCGGGCGGCGCTAAGTCCTGTAGCAAGCCGCGACGCTGGGAGCGTTACCGGTCACCGCCGTTTCCTGCGCGGCGCTTTCACCACCGAAGCGCCATGACCACCACGCGGCGGCACTGCCGGCGCGGGGCAGCGAGCGCCATGCCGTTTATTATCCGTACGAGTATCAGACACAGCGGCGATAGCGGCCATTGCGGCTCGCACCGCTCGCTCGGCCCATTCTCGTGCGTCTTGGGATTGCGCCGAAATGCCGCCCATGCCATCAAGGTCTTGGACTAATTGACACCAAGACCCGTGTTCATTTGAGAGGCACCAATGCCGTTTGCTGCATAATCCGAGTCGCGGGCCGTGGTTTCGGAACTCTGCCGTATCGCGATAGGTCCCAAATGACGAGCGATGTTACAGCGATCGTTACCTGCATGACTGACGCCGAGCGACCTTTTCTGCCAGACGCGCTGGAATCGGTGCGTAGTCAAACATTCTCCTGTGAAGCAATTGTAGTCGCATTGGAATCGAACACTTGGATCGCCGATGTAGCCGCGAAATTTCCTCACGTGCGCGTGCTACGGCGACCGCCGGGATGGGAAGGTGCAGCGCGGCATACCGGTATCGCTGCCGCAACAACCGAGTTTGTTGCATTCCTGGATGGCGATGATGTCTGGTTGCCGACCAAAACGAGAAGGCAGGTCGGCTTTCTGCGTGACGGGCACCGAGACTTCGCAGGCGTCGACCATATGTTAATGAATGAGGAGGGCAGACTATTTGCCTTTGGTCTTGCTCGCTACATACCAATGGCGAGCGCCTGGATGGTCCGTCGCGAGACCATGCTGCTTCATCCCTTCGATCCAAGTTTGGACGTGGGCGCGGACGGAGAGTGGTGGCGACGTACTTGGAACACGGTCCGCAAATTCCGGATCCCCGAGCCGCTAATCAAGTATCGTGTGCGCCGGCAGTCGCGGTCGAATGGGACCCCCAGCAAGCGGCGCAAAGACGCGCTGTCGAGGCTAAGCGACATACCACTGGCTCGCCCATTGCTCCTTGGCTCTACCCGTCTACTGCACTGGGCCTTCCAGAGTCCTGATTACTTTGCGTCGAAAGATTGGGAGATATCCAAGACAGTTGGCGTTCAGCCCAAGTTTTGAGATTTTTCGACGAGCCGTCGATGAGCTCAAAAAAGACAGCCGGTGCTCGCCGAGTGCTGTGCGAGCAGGCGCCTCAGCGTCGAGAGACCGGCGATCGTCGGTCGATCGTGCTTGTGGGAGGCTGGTTGGCACGGCCCGGCGACAGCATTATCAAGGTTTACCGGTCTAATTCCACGCTGGAGAACACGGATTAACGCACGCTCACTCGCTACGGTTGCGGGCACTCGGCTGACCGGCCGAAGATACGGTTACCAAGGCCGGCCATGGACATGCCAGTCGACGCCCGTGGCCGCCGCTGCAGGGATGGTCGCTTGGTTGCCAACTTGAGATGACGTTACAAGGCATCCGCCCAGCGTTGATCGCCGAGAGTCTACCCGTAACATTGTTGAGCCAGTTGTAGCCACTTCAAACTGTCGACACTTCCCTCGTTACCCAGCTGGGCGAGTAGTCCAAGGCGTAGGCGCCGCGCAGACTCAGTACATCACTTACATCGCCAATCATCGGGTCGCAGAACGTCAGCACAAGCTTCTTCCAAGGACCTGCGCGCCCGCCAGCCTAGGAGTGCTTCGCTAAGCGAAGGATCGGCCACGCTTATGGCGATGTCTCCTTTCCGCCGTCCAGTAGCTCTGGTGATGATTGGCCTGCGGCTGACCTTTTCAATTTTCCTTATGAGCTCAATGACTGAGCAACCTTGACCCGTTCCGAGATTGAATATCCACGCATCTCCACGATTCCTGCTCTTATCGCTCGCAAGGAAGTTCACGGCCGAAACATGCGCCTCAGCAATATCCATAACATGGACATAGTCGCGAATTGCAGAACCATCCGGTGTTTCGTAGTCCGTTCCATAAATCTCAACTGTTCTTTGGTTGCGACAAGCAGCGATGGCCATTGGAAATAGATTTGATGCTGGCTCTTTTAGATTTTCGCCAATCCCGCCTGACTTGTGAGCACCGACCGGATTGAAGTAGCGAAGTATACAGGCACGAAAATCGGGCTGAGAATGCACGAGGTCACTGAGCATTCGCTCCCCAGCAAGCTTAGTGCATGCATAGGGGTTCAACGGCGCCGGACTTGCCGATTCTGAAATGGGAACACGCTCTTGAGCGCCATAGACTGTCGCAGAAGAGCTGAAAACGAACATGCTTGTTTCCGCAGCTCGTCCCGCTCTCAACAGAACCGCCATGCCCCCAACATTGTTGTCCCAGTACAGTTCTGGCTTCTTCAAAGATTCCGGCACTGATTTCAGGGCAGCCAAATGCAAAATTACGTCAAATGCCCCCGGAGCAATCAGCTTCGCCATAGCATCTCGATCGCGAATGTCGGCTCTTGACCATTCAAAGCGCCGGCCGACAAGCGCCGAAACCCCAGTCAAAGCGCTTTCGTCGCTGTTGGCAAAGTTATCGATTGCGAAAACTTCATGGCCCGCCTCAGCCAAGGCGACGCAAGTATGCGAACCCACATAGCCAGCGCCGCCGGTAACGAGCATTCTCATTACAACAACCCCTCTCGTCTCGAGCAGCTGATGGCCACGATACTTGGCAGCGCCAGGTTGGATTCAGCTTGTTCTCTAGATATCCTATAATGACAATTTGGGTTATTCTGCGTGCCGACCGCAAGGGGTTCTGGTCGTTGGCTTCCTACCAAACGGAATAGTTCTCCAGCCTTGACGTCAATCCGTTTGGCTGGAAAGTGTGTGGAAAGTTGTCAATAGGAAGGTAGCACACACTCTACAGCCGAGAGGCTTGCGCTACGCTATCGCACCGTCACGGGTAACCAGATGCGTTGTCGTTGAACCATCGACTCAGGGAGGGCTGTTGAAAATATCGGACGAAGTGCCCCTGTTCGGGAAAACGCGTTGGCCGGTTCGCCACGACTTGGACCGGGAGAGCGAGCTGCATGACTGACGCGGATCGTCCCATTGAGATAGCCAAATCGCTGAACTCTGAAGAGTGTTTGGATCGCGACTTGCTGAACACTTACGCTGGCGACTTGATCAGCGTCGTGGTTCCAGTTCGCAATGGCGAAAGCGTCATTGCACGAACTCTTCAATCCGTACTGAACCAAAGCCATCGAAACATCGAAGTGTTCGTTGTTGACGACGGATCAACCGACTCAACCTTGGCGATTGTCAAGGAACTCGCGGCACACGATTCGCGGGTCTGTTTTTGTTCGGGGCCTCAAGCGGGAGTCGCAGCCGCACGCAATTGCGGAATTGGACAGGCCCGAGGTGAGTTCATTGCCCCTCTCGACGCCGATGACCTTTGGCATAAGGATAAGCTTCTCCTTCAACTCAACGCCCTACGCAATGCGGGAAAACAGACCGGGGTCGCCTATTGTTGGAGCGTGACCATTGACGGGATGGACAACATCACCACAGATAAATTGCGCGACAACGTGCATCTTGAGGGCAATGTTCTGCCAGCAATGCTGGAACGGAACTTTCTTGGCAACGCGAGTACGCCTCTCATTCGACGTGCCTGTTTGGACCTGGTTGGTGGTTACGATACAAGTCTCTATCTCCAGGGTACGCAAGGAGCCGAGGACTGGAAGCTCTACCTTGCTCTGGCCGAAATCTGTGAATATGCGCTTGTCCGGCGCTGTATGGTCGGCTACCGCAAATCACAAAACAGCATGTCATCGAACTTTATTGCGATGCAAAGATCTATGGAACTCGTTCGCCAATGGGCTCGAAGAAGATGGCCCTTGCTTGCCGACAGGCATGAAAGGCAAGAGCGTTTCTTTACTTATTGGTATCTGGCAAATAGGGCATTTGAGAGCAACTCGTTGGGGTACGCCGCCTTGTTCTTTGCTCGATCAATTCAGGCGAAACCCAGTCAATTGATTCGCCTGTCTACAGCTAACGCCCTGTATCGCGCGTTGGTTCGAAGGCTTGCAGCCAGTAGCAAAACCAAGAAGCCGACGACGTTTTGGGAGTTCGCCGAACAGATTGATAGTGGGCTGAAAGTTTCCGATTCTCACGATGTCTGTACATGATCTCACGGCCGATAGTGCTGACGGTTCGTCGAGCGTTGTAGCAACCCTCACAGAGGCGGAACATCACATGATTGAAAAGCGTCGACTCATCGCACGATTTGGACCTCTTGAGACGAGGCTTCGAAGGCGAGAGTTTGGTCAACTCTTTTCAAAGTACAGCGAAAGGACGATGCTCACCAGAGAAGGCTATCTGGCCAACCTGGAACTGGTCTCGACCGTCAAGGCGGGAGGTTGCGTCGTCGAATGCGGTGTCTGGAAAGGCGGAACGAGCGCTGGCATGGCAGAAGTGCTCGGACCAGATCGCGAATACTTCTTGTTCGACAGCTTTCAAGGGCATGTCGATCCTCAACCCATCGACGGCTCCGCGGCGTTTGCGTGGAAAGCCGACAAACATGGACCATGGTATTTTGACAACGCCGTCGTCGGGCCCGAGGTGGCGGATGAGGCTATGAGGGAGTCGGGGGCGAGGAGCTATCATATTGTCAAAGGCTGGTTTGAGGACACGGTAACGAACTTTACTCCACCAACCCAGATCGCCGTGCTGCGGATCGACTGTGATTGGTATGCTTCAACAATGACGTGCTTGCGCGCATTGTTTCCACACTTGGCTGACGATGGGATTCTCATTGCCGACGGCTATGCCGATTGGGACGGTTATGCAAAAGCCATTCATGAATATCTTGTCTCCTACGACGCCATCGCACGAATTCGACAACACAGACAGCTTCACTATGTCGTCAAAGGAGCGAGAAGATGGGAGTTTGGGACTTCTGCCTCTGCGGCCGGGTGAAAAGGCTACTTTGAGTGTAGATAAGTTCGGCGTCTGCGAGTCAGCAATCGCTTTGTGGCATGTTGGGACACTGATGCTGTTTGCAATTAGTCCAGGCTAGTCATCCGGCGGGGCTACCTATGATGGCTCTTAAGTCTCGAAGCATTCTTGTCGAGCCAAGCGACTACATTCTCCGCAATGTCGGCGACATGGCCATGCTCGGTGTTGCAATCGAACGCCTTGCTCGATTGTTTCCGCAAAATCAGATCAATGTCCTTACGAGCGATGCTTCTTCGCTTGTGCGATTCGCGCCGGGCGCCACTCCCTTGTTGGATGTCGGGCGGGCGCAATGGCTTCGAGACAATTTCCTGCCCGGTGTCCTGGCAAATCGTCTCTTTAGGGAACTGCGTCGACGCGCGCCGCGCGTTATCGGCCCCTTGTGGCGCTATCGCTATAGAAATAATGAAAATATGGCGTCTGCGCTGGACCGGTTCAGCTGGTCGGTCTCAAACGCCGACTTAGTTGTCGTGGCGGGCATGGGAGGCATTACCGACTACTTTCCCGGTTATGCCTCTGGCGTTCTGGAAGTACTCGGCTTGGCAATTCATGCCGGACGCCGAACGGTGATGGTCGGGCAAGGCATGGGACCATTGGAGAATGCGGGCCTCCGGGCGAGAGCAGCTGCAATCCTGCCCAAGTTGGATTTGATCGCCCTTCGGGAGCAGAGAACTGGCAGGCCACTCCTGACGGCATTGGGGGTCGACCCGGCTCGGATCATGGTGACAGGTGACGACGCCATCGAGATGGCTTACGTCATAAGACCGAAGGCATTGGATGTTGGTATTGGTCTGAATGTTCGTGTTTCGGATTACTCCGGTGTGGACTCTCCAATCCTTGATCGTATTCGTGAGGCGGTCAGGGACGCATCTGCCAGTCTTGGCGCCCCGATCATACCCGTACCCATTTCACATGTTCCCGGGGAAGAGGATATCCGATCGATTGGGAACTTGATGGCCTCAAGTGATTTCGAGTTATCGCTGGCAGCCGGGCTCAAAACACCAATTGCGGTGATCCGGCAGATACAGCGTTGTCGACTGGTGGTGACTGGTAGCTATCATGCCGGTGTGTTCGCCCTCGCGAGTGGAATTCCCGTGGTGGGATTGGCGAAGTCATCATACTACCGCGACAAATTTTTGGGGTTGGCCGACATGTTCGCCGTCGGTTGCGAAACGGTGCTGCTGGACCATCAAGATTGCTCGAAATCGCTACGTGACGCGATTCAAAGGCTCTATGCATCTGCCCAAGCAATCCGCCCCCATATCCTTTCCAGCGCAAAAAGGCAGATCGCCGCCGGTCACGCCTGCTATCGCAGAATACGCGAACTCGCTTCTCCGCATAGGGTCGGCGAGACATACGATGCTTGACTACCTTGATTGGATGACGCGCCTCAAGACTCTGCGCTGCAAGTGGTTCGCCAAAGCAGACCTTAGTCGTTGGGCCGATACATCCAAATGGGAGGATTGGGAGGAAAGGACCAGGATCATTGCCCGCATGCTGAGCCCAAACTCGCAGGTGATTGAATTCGGCGCTGGGAAGAGATTGCTAGAACGTCATCTTTCCATTGGATGTCGATATGTTCCTTCCGACTTGGTGGATCGGGGGCAGGGCACGATCATTTTCGACTTGAATGCCAGGCCGTTGCCGGACCTTCGGGCGCGGAGGTTCGATGTTGCGGTCTTTGCTGGCGTCTTGGAGTACGTGGTCGACCTCCCGACATTCGTGCTGTGGCTGGGCCGCCAAGTACCTGCCTGCATCGCATCCTACAACTGTGCGAAGAGCGCGCCGAGAACCTTCAGTAGATTGCATGAAACCTATGACCGAATAGGAGCTGGCTGGACCAATTGCTTCACTGAGACCGAGCTGGTGGCATTATTCGGGCGTGAGGGGTTTGCGCTCGAAAGAACGACGGATCAACATGCCACCGTGAGCAATGAACGCATTTTTGTGTTTCGGCAGACTAGGAAGCCAACCGCGTAGCAGCGTTCACGAGTGGCAATCGTGCCATGGCCTCGCCGTTCAAGATCAGCCGGATCGACCCATCCGCCGTGCTCTAACGGCAATAATTACCGGGTAGCATGAGTCGTTTCGGTCGAGCCAGTCCCGCCGGACATCCTCGAGGGCCATGCCTTGGAGGAAGCATGTTGCGACGTAAACGTTGCCGTGGACCGTGACTTCGATCGCCTGGGCGCCGAAGATTTCTCCGAACAAGCGGGTTACGGATTGCCCGGTCATCGACCAGTACCAAGTGCTCTTCCAGTCATCGCGGTCGATTGGCGAGATGCCCGGCACTGTAAGCAACAGGACGCCGCCCGGCTTGAGGGCGGCGTACATGCGCGCGATTGCCTCTCGGACATCTATTGTCAAATGGAGCGTTTGCGTGATCACCATGCAGTCGAACGTGCCCTCCGGCAGAACGCCCACCTGCACAAGGTCGCCCGTGATGGTTGCTTCCGGCGCATCGGGTGAGACATGAAGGACGTCTTGTTGCGTGATGCCGCTGTCGAACCGCCGACAGTAACTGGCGTCACCGATCTCGAGGGCGCGCCCACGTATATCGCCGCGATGCCGCTCGAGAAAATTCTCAATGTAGTAGCGGTCGATCGGCGTACCACGATCGTAGCCGAAACTGCGGCTGACCGGATCGAGGCTCGCCAGCTGGCCCATGTCGATCGCCCTGATCGGCCTTGCGCGACGGTAACTGTGCGCACCGATGCGCCGCACGCCTCGCTTCAGTACTCGCAAAAATTGCCAGATGGTCGTAGCGGGCGCGACGCGAAATGTGCCCAGCATCGGCATGAACCGCCCAGTCCCCTCCCTGCGCCCAGCGCTGCGCACTGCTTCCTCGCAGTAAACACGCTTCCAGAAACGCTCCGCTTCGGCCCAAGCGCGCGAACCGTCGCGGTCGGCCGGCAACGGGCGATAGCGCTTGAGCACATGCAGCGCCCAGTGCAGCATCTTCACGGGATCAGCCGACATATTGCTGCCGTGAATGCGATAGGACGCCACAAGCCTGGGATGGCAGAAGACCGGGTACCTCTGCGCCAGCCGGATATAGACATCGTAGTCCTCACAGCTGCTCAGCGTGGAGTCGAAGCCTCCCACATCGCGCAGGCGCGCGACGTCATAGAGAACTGTAGCGTGCATCGCCACGGGGTTGCCCACGAGCATTGCGTTCGCCGCTTCGCTCGGAACGGGCCGAAAATGCGGCCCTGAAAACCGGCGCCGCGCGGTATCGATGCGGTCGTAGGCTCCATATACGAAGCCAGCTTCGGGATGCTGAAAAAGCAACGCGACGTTGTCCGCGATAGCAGCCGGAGCGAGGATGTCGTCAGCGTCGAGGAACGTGATGTAGTCGGTGTTGATAGCTGCCAGCCCACGGTTGCGGGCCGCTGAAAGGCCGGCATTTTCCTGTCGGATCAGCCGGACTTCCGGATAACGTGCGACGACGGCCCCCGGATCATCTTGCGACCCGTCGTCAACCACAACGATCTCATCCACGGTGCGGGTTTGTGCGATCACGCTGTCAAGCGCCTCCCCAAGAAAATGAGCGTGATTACAGGTGGGGATCACCACCGCGACCGAAGCGCGCCCGTTCGAAGCTGTCATCGGCTCGTCCGCCTGGCGCCGCTGCCGACGATGCTCGCGCGATCGGTCTTGTGGGATATTAACCACCACATCGCGGCGCGGCTCTTGTGAAGGTGGTGCCACACTTGGCCTCCGAACTAACGGAAGGCTGAGAGGTCTGTCGCAAAATCTTCCACCTGAATCCTCGGCAATGCAAAGCGGTCGAAGCTTTGGGGATTGACTGGCGCAGCACTCGTGGTAACCGCCCAGGCAAAGCCGGCATCAATCACTATCGCCCGAGTGGCCGCATCCCATTCACCATGAGGGTAGGCGAAGCCAGGCACCTTGTTTGCATCGCAAAGGCATAGAAGATCTGCGCGGCATCCTTCGATCTCGGCGCGCCGTTGCGACTCCGAAAGCACAGGAAGCGGAACGTGGCTACGCGCATGCCCGCCAACGGCAATTTCAGCAGAGGTGAGCGCGCGGGCCTGTGCCAAGCTCATAGGCAAATTTTCTGGAGAGAACGCGGGGGCGGGGGATAGCCGTTCACGCAACGCGATCATCGCTTCGTCCCTTTGTGCCGCCTGCAGGCGGTGCAGTGTAGTCCATAGAGAGAGGTAAGCTTGCGCGCGCCGACCTGGCGGCGGCATTCTGCTCACGCGCCAGGCCCGCAACTCTGGCAGGGGAGACTTTTGAAACTCCCATTGGGCTGTCAGCCGAATTCCGCCAGCTTCGCAATCGATGCGAGCGGGCTCGGGCCGTTCCAGCACTAAAGTCGCGAGTTCGTCCCACCAGTAGGGGCTCGGGATCCCGAGACTCCCGGTGGTCAGGAACATCGTCGCGGGAATGCCATAGTCCTCAAGAATTGGCTTGGCCACCAGCACATTGTCGGCGTATCCGTCATCGAAAGTCAGCGCCGCCGCGTCGTTCGGCAGACTCTGCGACTCAAGCGCCGAAACGAGCTCGTCCATGGCCAGGATCGTCCAATGGGCGCGCAGATGCTCGAGTTGCTCGCGAAATCGCGCCGGCGGAACGCTGATGCCCCACGGGTCGCAGATTGTCTCGGCGATGCGGTGGTACATAAAGATGACCGGTCCCATAGAGCGTCCGCGCGCGCGCCGCACGACGCGCCTCAAACAACTGCGCGCGCTTGCTACTATCCCGGAGTGCATGCACGTTCCTGACAAGGGTTCCGACCGTGGGGGCCGTCGCAACGGCGCGATCTCCTATCGGCAATCAAAGACCGGGACTCTTGGGATCGCAGGCCCCTCGCCTGTTCCATAATGTAGTATGGCACCCTTTATGTGGCCGCATCAAAAACAGGAGCGTGGTCGGCTGTGACATTGCTGGGTCGCCTGGCAACACGGATGTTCCCCCTCGGCGTAAATCGCGGGGAAGGACCGCTCGTCCCGATCGCGCGACGACATGCGTGGTCGACGCCACTCGTAGTCCTGCTTGGAACCGTTGCGAGCTTCCTTGAAGGGACTGGCATCGGCTTGCTCATCCCGCTGATATCGGAGCTGATGGGAGGAGCAATGCCGCAAACACTGCCCGGCCCGATTCGCGAGTTAGTTGTGTTCGTCGAGCCGTTCGCCCTTGAAAGAAGAATTCTGTTTATCGGCACCGCAATCATCGCTCTCATCGCCTTCAAGGGAATCATACAGCTCGCGAACGCCGCGCTTGTTGCGTGGATCGACACCCGAGTCTCACATCAAGTCCGCATTGCGCTTGCCAAGAAGGTGTTGATGTTGGACTACCCCTTTTTTCTCGTTCATGACCAGGCCCGTCTGGTCAAGATCATTATCACCGACACTTGGTACGGGCTCGAAGTGGTGCGCTGCGGTTTCCAGATTTTGACCGGCATAGCATCCGTGACCGTCTTTGCGGCATTGATGTTCTGGCTCGACTGGCGGCTCTCCCTGAGCGTGGTGGTCGGCATCCTTGGCATCCGAGTGGTGCAGAATCAGCTTGAAGGGCGTGTCAGCGATCTCGGCGAGATGGTGAATCGAGCGAATGAGGCGTTGGCGGCGAGGATGCTGGCGGTCGTCGGCGCTTATCGACCGATCCGTATCTTCCAGCAGGAGGATAATGAGCTGGCACGCTTCGCGCGGGCGTCTGACCGCGTTCGGCACAACACGGAACTGATCGAGCGTTGGTTCGCGTTTGCGAGGCCGCTGGTAGAGGTTCTGATGTCGGTTCTGTTTATTGCATTGATCGTGTTCTCGCACCACACTGGCTGGTCGATTGCATTGGTGCCGACCTTCCTGATTTTGCTTTATCGGAGCCAGCCGCAGCTCGCGCTCATCAACAGTGCGCGCCTGCGTATTGCCGCAGTCCAGGGATCATTGCGCGAAGTCGAATGGCTGCTGTCCCAGGAGGGGCCTGCTCGTCTGGAGAAGCCGGCGAAGGCGCTGCCGGCAATCGATCTTTCAATTCACTTCGACTCAGTGACCTATGGCTATCCCAACGGCGCGGTCGGACTGACGAAAGCGACATTCGAGATTCCACCAGGCACCGTTACGGCGCTCATCGGCCGATCGGGTGCCGGCAAGTCAACTGTAGTCAATCTCTTGTGCCGACTGCTGGAGCCACAAGCCGGCACGCTTCGCCATGGCGCGACCCCGCTTGCCGCCATTGCGCCTGGCAGTTGGCTCGCGCGCATAGCCTTGGCTGGACAGGACGTGGACTTAGTCGGGGGGACGGTGGCCTTCAACATCGCTTACGGCCATCCGGATGCCAGTCACAAGGAGATGGAGGATGCAGCTCGCGCGGCCAACGCACACGACTTCATTGTCGGGCTTCCCGATGGCTACCAAACGGTGGTGGGCGAGGATGGCTTACGCCTCTCCGGTGGCCAGCGTCAGCGCATCGGACTCGCTCGGGCACTCCTGCGCCATCCCGACCTCCTGATTCTCGACGAGGCGATGAGTGCCGTCGACGCGATCTCGGAAAGCGAGATCGTGCGCCTACTTTCAACGCGGCAACACTTCCGAACCGCACTGGTCATCAGTCACAGGCGCAGTACCCTGGCGGCCTGCGAGAGAGGCATTGTCCTTGAAGAAGGGCGGGTGCGAGAGCAGGGCCCCCTCTCTGAGCTTATCTACTCGCATGAGATGACCGAATAATCGATGGAGAATGATACTATCGCAAACTGGTCGCCGTTGGGCTCGGCCGTGGCCCGCTGGAAGTCGATGGCCGCCGCGAGTGCGTCGACGGCGCTGCCGAACTCGATCAGCCGCGTCACAGGCCTGTGCTCAGCAAGTCGAAATCTGCGAACAGACAGTCGACTAGGTGCGCTAACTCCCGCCTGTCGACCCGGTGGCCTCACCGCCTACGGGCCCATCGACAGCGCTGAGGTGAAGTTTCAGAATAGACACGTGATCTCTTACAGAGGACTTGTTCCATGGGATCACCAAACTTGCTCAGGGGGGAAGGCATGTTCAGCAGATCCATCCTCAATCACGTTGTTGGGGCGTGCGGTTTGTTCATCTCGGTGTTTGCCCTCGCAGCCTGCGATAGCGATCCGACTCCGACCGTCAAGGCGACAGAAAATGCCCGTGTCGCGCCCGCCAGCGGGGGCGATGTCGATTACCAGTTGGGCGCCAACGACCGTGTCCGCATTATCGTCTTCGGCCAGCCGACGCTGACCGGCGAATACACGCTGGACGGCAACGGCGTGCTGGCCTTCCCGCTCATCGGCAGTGTCGACGCCAACGGCCAGACCACGAAGCAGCTGCAAAAGGCAATCGTCTCCAAGCTCGATCCTAACTATCTGCGGGATCCCAGCGTCAGCGCCGAGGTCATCACCCGCCGGCCGTTCTACGTGATCGGCGAGGTCCAGAAGCCCGGCAACTATCCCTACGTGACCGACATGACGGCGCTCCAAGCTGTCGCCATGGCCGGCGGCTACACCTACCGGGCGCGCCAGAACAACCTTTACCTCAAGCGCCTCGACGCCAACGGCCGCATGGTCCGCATCGAGGCCACGCCGGAGACCAAGATCCAGCCGGGCGATACCGTCGAGATCAAGGAGCGGTACTTCTGACGCCTCTTACCGGCTCGCCCGCCGCTCCTTCGATCCTGCCCACCTCGGCCCTCGATGGCCGCAGCACTAGCTCTAGCCGGCCGCCACGCGGGACCATGTATGTGCCACTCGACGCGCCGCTATAGCGTATGCACATCTGACCCCCTTGCGTGCTGCAACGCGAGCGCAACCTTAAATGTGTTTTTGGTCAGAGGGGACGGGCTCGGAAGGCTAAAATGGAAGGCCCGTCAGAGTCAAAAAATTTGACTCACTGTGATGCCACTGGCGCCGCGAGCAAGGCCAGTGCGCCGATACCGCCGTAAACGCTTCGATTGAAGTTCATGGGCTTGAAAATCGATTACCTGATCGGGCATGTTGGTGGCTTGCCCCCGCTGTGGTGGGAAGCCCAAATCGCTGAAGTCGCCGCTTTCAGGGTCTTCCGTAGGTTCACTCTCCTTTGCTCCTCGTTGAGGCGTTCGTCATCAACAATGGGCCTCGCTTCCTCCAGCGCACGCTGCAGCCTATCCAACTGGCGAGCCGTCTCATCAAGGTCGGTAAAGAAGAGGATGAGCTTTAACGGAGATGTGGCGGCCCGTGAACGGGGGACCCACGGGGCTTGAATGTTCCTTGAAAGTTTGGGTGTCGCGGCCGGTCGTCTGAGCCTGCGCAATAGGCGATCGACACTGGCTGGATGCCACTTGCCTCCGCGAGCTGCTGGAATCCCGCGAGCATTCAATTCTCGCGCAATGGCTCTAAGCGCGACAATATTCGAGGATTGAAGCTGACGAATGATCGGAACCAGTGTTTGGGCTCGAACGAGCGCCGCCCAGCGATTGGCTGCGCCAGCCCCAGGCTCGCCGTAAGGGGGGTTGTCCATTCCAAGGCGCGTCAGCATGCGAACGACGCTGGTATAGTGCCAGCGACCACCACGCTGCGTCGGGACTTTGCGCCGGTTCAATTCATCCGCTATCGCGTGGCGCGAGGCATAGCCGGCCGCTGTCAGTTCGCGAACAGTCAAAGCGAAGGCTGCCGAAACCGTCTGCCGCTTTTCCAGAACTGATCCGGATGGTTTTCGTAGTGAGCCCACTGTACCGACCTAGTGGGCTAGCGAACGCTGACCGGCGAGAAGACCAATGCTTGCGGGTCGAGCACTTGAGACATGGTTCTCCTCCGGGTCAGCCAAAGGCACGGACGCTCGACTGTCTTAGTTGGAGGGGGATCGAACCCAACAACGCTACGGCACGATAGCCGCTAGAGTCAAAGTCAGACTCGCCGGAGCGTTTTGTCGGGCGGGTGAGTCCCCGAGTCCAGCCGAGGGCCAAAACCGCTGTCAAAAACCGGCCCTAGCGGCGATTCTAACTGCTAAGGTGCCGGAATGGACCGATTTACTCTGCGCCAGCGGCTGCAAGCGGTCGAAGCACTCTTGCAGCGGATGGAGGAGAACATCGCCTATCGCGGCGGCCATGATTTAAGCGGCAAAGATGTTTCTGAGGCAACTGGAGGCTAAGCACGCCAGGTACGTTGCCGACCGGGATCGATTGTTCCTCGAATCGCTGCCGGTACGCTGCCAGTTCATGGGTAAGCATCCTTTCTAGGCTGTTTCGGGCCTTGATGCATTCGGCCGCGTCGACTGCCAGCACCATCGAGTTGCCCGTTAGACGCAGGCGACTTTCTGACGCCTCGGCAGCCACATGCTGGGCCGCTCGCGCACGGTGTCGATCAAACCGGGAACGTCCGCTTGCAGATCGCGCGTGACCATCAGCAGCTCGCCACCGTTGCCGGGTTTTGGTGGCAGAGGCCCGAGCAGGTTCAACGCGTGCGATCGAGGATCACGGAAATCATCGGCTACCTTGTCCATCTCGGCCGCTTCGGCACGCTCGTAGCTGGCGTGATAGTCGCCACGTTCGTCCATGTTGATGGCAACCTCACGCTTCACCGCCGCGCGAGCGGACATCATGAGCGCGTCTTTGACGGTTTCGGGCTTGCTGATTATCGTAAAACCCCATAACACGCGCGCGCCCGCGCGTAGTGCGCGGAAATAGCTGCAAGATGGTCGGCGGCCACTCGCTTGGGGTCGCTTTACAGTCGCCAAGCCTTGCCCTCTGCGGATTTCGGCCCTGTCGACAGCCCGCCGTGAAGCCTGCATCGCATTGCCCCGCGCTTGGTTCTGATCGCCTTGCATTGGCAGGGCGTCCCGCGTCGGGTGGTGACCTGGCAAAGGATCTTGCGGCGCACGTTGCTACACAAAGTGTAGCACTGGGCGAGGATCAGTAAGAGCCCATGACGCACACGCTGGGCCTGTTAATTCCTGTCGAGGCCAGCAGCCGGTCGATGAGAAAGAGCGAAAGCGATAGACGCGCCTGTGGATGCCGGTTCCTTCCAGCATCGGCGGCCTTCGCCCCGCTCGCCCGCTCAGTGTCGCTTGGGGTAATGGTTATGTCGGACCGGTAAACAAACCGGGTGCCGTCCCACACCTCGAAGCCGTCAAACTGCTGGCCCTTATGCTGCTCAAAAGCCCTTCTGGCTTCCTGTGTTAGCGCGTCATCTGGCCCGGACTTTAGGAACGTCACGCCTGCGATCCGACCGGCTCGCATGAAGAAGCACCGCATTTTCCCTCTCTGAAAGCGCTACTGCTGCGCGTTGTGTAGCCACATTGGCGGCATGTCCCCGCGACGGGCGGCCTCACGACCGCCCGCCACCACGCGTACGCAACGCCGTCCGCGTGACCCACACATCACGCGAACCGCGCCGGGGTTCATACGCTCCGCAGCAAAACCACATCCCTGTCGCCCCTAAATCGCCTCGCAACGGATAAAGCGCGGCCGCAATTTCGCCTCGCGCCATGGGCCTTGGCAGGAAAGGGAACTGGCTGTGCCGTTGTGAAGCGGTGTGCCTAAGGCGATAAAGCCGACAGGAAATGCCGTCGAACGTCTGGCGGCGTGGTCGACGCGACGACGGAGCGGGCGCGGGTAGACCTGCGGATCATTCCATATCTCCCTTCACGTGAGTGATTCTTGGATCGCGCAGCCTTGCTGCCGCGACCAGCGCGGCGAGGTGAGCCGCTGGCGCATCGATGGCTTCAGCCTTCAGCGTCAGGTCTGTCACCTGAGCCGGGCGGCCTCACAGGCGGTCCAGGATGTGAGCGGCTGCGACCACCCTCACCCGTGCATCATCGCCTCGCAGCGCGCCAGCAAGCACCTGCACGGCCGGAAGCGATAGCGCTGACAGTCTCGCCCGCACTTCGGCCGATAACCAGGACGGCTGACTGGATTGCCGGTGTGGCCGGGCATGAACTGGCCGGTCGGGGTCCGCTCAGGCATGCCAGCAGTATTCAGATTTGTTCGGCGAACGGGCTGTGGAAACGGAGGGCTGGGCTCGACCTGCTTGTCGTCGACCAAAACCATCGGCATCCTTGCAATTATGTCTGATGTCGTCCCCATCACGGCGTGGCTGACCTATCAGCAGGTGGCCGAGCGGCTGGGCTTACGCAGCGCCAGCGCCGCAGCATCCCGCGCCCGACGCGGGAAATGGCCACGTCGGACCAGAAACGACACGCTGGAAACGGAAGTCTGCGTCCCGGCCGAAGTGCTTGCCGCCGGCCCGCAGAAGCCGCGTAAACGACGGGAGACGGCGGCACCTGCTGCAGATGCCGTCACGCTTGGCGAAGGCATAGCGGCCGCCGTCGCCCCGCTGCAGGCGGTGATCGAACGGCTGTCGGCCGAGCTGGCAGTCGCGCGCGCGGCGAACGAGACGCTACGCGACCAGCTTGCTGCTGCGCAGTCCGAGGCGGCCGAACTGCGGGGCAGGTCTGCCGCAAACGAGGTTGCTCTGGAGCGAGAAGCAGCGGACCGTCGAGTCGCGCAGCAACAGGCGGATCACAGCCGCAGGGAACATCAAGCCGTACAGGAACGGGCCGCTCAAGCTCACATCAGTCTGCGCGAACAGCAGGCGCGGCTGCAGAACACTGAAGACATGGTGACGCGGCTGCAGCGTGAGCTGAACGTAGCGCAGCGAGCCACGGAACGCCGCCGCTGGTGGCAGTGGCGATGAACCGGACGCACGTCGTCTAGACTGTCGAAAAGTGACGTTTGTTCCGAAGACAGAGACTTAGGAAGTCATCCTCATGGCCTCTCCCGGCACGGCGGCCTGTTGCAACCATCGGAACGCAGATCCAGTGTCAGGAAAGACGCGAAACTTTCCCGGCGGCACGCGCTGCTTGAGCAGAATGGCCATATCGAGGTTGTAGGAGTTGTGCACGGCAAGGGCGATGGGCCCCGGGAACGGTTTGGCGCAATACCGGCGCAGGCAATGGGCGATGGTCTCAATGTCGACCGGGCCTAGGACTAGATGAGCATGAACTAGATTGATCAGCTTGCCGTATCGATCGACCGGTTGGCCCTTAAACAACGAAAGGCATCCCTTTATGTCGGAGCGCGTGACGTGCCCCTCGCCGGCGACCAGAGCCAAACCCTCGTCCGGCAACACCGTACAATGCAGCGGCATACGAGTCCCCCAAAACGACTTCAAATATCGATGCTGAAACAGATCCAATGGCGCCTGAGATAAGCTAGATTTGTTTCACTGACGAGCATGCAATTTCGATTCTACCCGCGATTCTTCTACGCTTCCAAGGCGTCGTCTCGATGTGAGCGCCAATCGCGAGCCCGAGAATCTCTTGTATTGTGAAAGCTGAACGGTAAGCGCTATAGCCCCGAAAGCCGCATCCGAGGCGATGTGAGGGGCACCTGTCTGGCAGGTCCAAACCGAACTCGTTCGAGGAGTACTGGCTCGCTTCCAAGGCTTGGCAGAGCCGAGGATTGACGCTCGCTAGCGCCCGGGCCTTGGCTAACGCCGGCGTCCTCACTGTCAAGGATCTGCAAAGCGCGAACAGTCTGGAACTTGCGATAATTCCGAGGATCGGCGCCAAAAGCCTTGCCCTTCTTTACGAACTGAAGGGCGAAAAGGTGCCTGATGTTGCCGCGCTCTGCGGCAACGCCAAGCACTTCCGCAGCATTCTGATCCTAAGCACTGGTGGGCCGGCAGCCGCGAGCGGAGACAAGTCCGCAAACTAGCCTGGATCAAAAAAAAGGCGGGCCCCCGTACGGGCTCCGACCACGCAGAGAGTGGTGTGGACACTGCGGCCGTCCCAAGGACAACCACCCGCCTATCGGCGGACGACCCGCGTACAGGCGCCCGTCGGCGCCTCGCAGGTACCGCAAAAGGGCGCTTTGTACGTCGCCTCAAGGCGACTTACAGCAGAAGTAGATCCTAAGTTGGCCAGAGCTGCCGTCGTTCAAACTTTGGCCGCCGACTTCTCCAAGGTCGGCTTTGCCTCGCTCAGTGCTTTCGCCAATGTCTCGCTGATCGGGCGCCGAACTCTACCGGCTAGCGGGGAGGCTTGAGCAGTAAAGGCGGGCCTCGCGTCTCAAGGAGGGACCCTAGCGATGGCTGCTGTGCCGCCGTGAAAGCTAGAAGGGGAAAAGCATTGTCAGGCCAACGGCCACAACGCATGACAAGAGTAACACGGTGACGAGGTAGTCCAGGCATTCCCGCAATGGGCTCTCCCTTGCCGAAGACGGCGCAGGTCTATGCCATAGGTGCCGATTACCGGGTTGTGACGAATGCGTGCCCGGCAGCAGTAGCTGGTGGGAAATGTGCATGTGGGCACCAGCCTGAGTGCGCTCAACAGAGGCTTACGCGGTCTACCGCGCGTGCCTCGCATCGTGTGATGAGTTTGCAACACGTTTCAGAAGCAGTGGAGTTAAGGGGCGAGCCACCGGTAGCCGACAAGTCGGACATTCTTGATCGCTGAAAAGCCGGGATCGACCGCCACGAATTTCTGACGAACCCGCCTCATGAACGCGCGGACATTTGTCGGGTAGTCCCCGCCTGCGCCGGCGATGAAGCCGGCAAAGTGCACGGTGTCGTAGATGGCGCGGTAGGTTTGGGGGCTCGCATCCGATACCAGTAGCGTCAAGACGTTGTACTCGGGACAGTCAAGCCAACGTCCTGCCCTCGCCACAGGGCGCGCGCCGTGCGCCGCTGAAAGGCCAGCTCGCCATGACTTTCTATCTCGGGCTCGACGTCGACCTGGGGCATCGCCGCGGCAGGCATCTGCCGATGCCCATCGAGGATCGCGCGCAAACGGTGGGCCAGCACGTCTGCGCCGCGGGACTTGGCGACGAAATCGACTGCTCCGTGATTCAGCGCCTGCAATTCCCGCTCGGCCAAGGAGTATCCCGTCAGGATGACGACTGGCAGTCCAATCCGCCGCTCTTTCAGAGAGCGCATCAGATCGAGCCCTGAAATTACCGGCAAAGCCCAGTCGAGCAGACCTATTTTCGCCTCCAAGCCATTGCTCAGGGCATGGAGCAAGGAAGCCCCTCAGCAAAGCACGAGACCGAAAATCCCCGATCCGCCAGGTCCGCAGACAGGACTTCCCGATAGAGGTCGTCGTCATCAACAAGGACTACGTCGAGCACTTCACGCGTTCCCCCATTTTGGCGGGTGCGCCTCGGCGTCGGCTTGCCGGGCGGTAGTAGGACGCTGCTGGCCAATGCCCGGCACCGAGGCGAGGCCGTCTCTGTTAGAGTCTTTCTCACTTACAAGTCCCGCACGCAGTGCGCCGGTCCAAGTCTGTGTTGGCATCCAGGGCGTGAGATTGCGAGCGGCAAACGTGACGAGAGTGTGGCCGTTGGTCCTGGCAATGTTGAAGACTAGAGCGGGGTGTTCAGTGCAACTTGACAACGACCACCGCATCTTCAGGCGCTGCTCAATCTGCAGAGACTGCAATGCCGCTGCGTACGCGACCAGGTACGGAGCGAGCGCCACTACGCATCAGGCCACGCAGCTCATTGTCCACCTTTCGCTCGCTGCTGCGCCCGCCACTCCCACGGCAGCACGCAACGATGGCCGTGCACCCCTAGCTTCGCGGCGAGCGACTCTTTCTCCTCGGGCGCATATCGCCCAAGCCCATCCTGCGGACACCATCATCGCCTGGAGGTCATCCTCTCCAGCGAAGCACTGGCCGACGGGGCGTTTGTTGCGAGCGTCGTAGTCACCTGCTTGCAGATCCCCGGTCGGCCAGCAATGGAATCCTCAAGCGCCTTATTTGCGAGAGGTCCAGGGTGCCACTGGCCAGCGCGCAAGCTTGGCCCTTCTCCGGTGCGTCGATGCCGAACAGCCGCACGAGCTGAGGACCAAACTTGACGATATCGCCGTCTATGACTTGGAAGCGCGGTTTTGCGGTCGATCGGGGAGTGACGCGTCATCGGTCTGTGCGTGCGCCACAAGGGGCAGCCAGAAGGCCAGAAGACAGAGACGCCACATCAGATCACGGGTTCTTTTTTCATCTCAATATCGCGGAAGGGCCGGTTCTTAACCCCCGAAACTTGCCGAGCCCCCTACCAAACAAAAAAGGCCAGCGTAATCGTTTCCAGAGCAGCCACGACAAGAAGACCAATGCTTGCCAGTGCGAACACTTGAGACATGGTTCTCCTCCCTGCGCGCGTCATACGGAGGCGCGGTTTCTCGGCCGACTTTCTTTCATTGGGAGGGGTATCGACCCCGGAAGGCTAGCACACGATGCCAGGCGCGCCAGACAGACAAGCACAGTGTGTCTATTGACCTAATAAAGACACAGGCACCGAAGACCCATGTGCGCCAAGTCGCAATCGCAGAGCGTCCAAGCCTTGAAAGGCTTGAGTGATTAGCGCGAGGATACCGCATGCTGACCAACCGTTCCGATCGCCCAGATTTTGCAGACCGACGCCGCCGCATTGGCGTGTCGCGCGAAGTGATGGCGATCGGCCTCGGCCTGACGGCCGCCGAGGTCCAAAGGAAGGCCGAGCATCGGAGGCTATGCTAAGTCATTACGCACAGTGGCTCGACCGCCTCGAGGCTCGATCGTCTTCCGCAGCAACAGGATCGGACGACGGCCGAGCGAAAGCCGCCAACACTAGGTCTAGGCGATGCCGCCGGCGGTCGTTTAGTTCTTGCAGGGGAAAGCCTCTGACAGCGGAGCGGCTACGAGACCGGCAGCGCGTAGCTGCACCCTAGGATAGTGTAAATAGATCAACGAGTTAGCCTTTCGCGACCCGCCCAGTGTCCAAAAATTGTCCAAGCCCTTCCGGCCGCTTTTTGAATACTGGCACGCCCTGTACCGTTCGGGGCAGCTTTGGCGCGAGAACGGGAAGGGGTACGCAGGAACGATGACGATGCTGCCGCCCATCGGCGTTCCATATCGTGTTTAAAGGTCTGCGTGGCCGTTGACGACATCGATGATGCAGCCGTGCGCAACACGCTGATCCGCGAGGGCGTCAAGTACTGGTTCAGCGACATGTCGCAAAAGGAGATCGACCAGATCGCCGCCATGGACCACGACAAGCTAGTCGAGTACGCCAACGAGCACGCCCTCGATGACATCAACAGCCGCTACGATCACCACCCCGATGAACCTGCGGATGACGAGGGCGGCTGATTAGCAGCACGCGCTGTGCCATGGCGATCAGCCGCCAGACTCACCGTTCCTTGGCAAGTTCCCGTCAAGCCAAGGCTGCCAATTCCTTCGCGACCCGATGCGCCTCAGCGACAAGGATTGCCTGATTTTCTTCGGCCTCATGTAGCAACTGCCTTGCAGCCGCAGCGCGCTGACCCTCTAAGTCGGCCACAGCTTGGCGTTGTAGACCTATGTACTTTGCTCGAATCTTGAGGTCAGCTTTGAGCTACGAGAGGTGCTGTTCAAGAGCCCGTCGCTGTATTGCGGCTCGGACTTTTCTTGGGCCCTCCTCGGGTCGTTCATACCTCACACCAGAACATCACGGCGCTTACCAAGCCCGAGCGCATTGTGGGTATTCACCGAGCCCCACCGTAGGTTGCCCGCCGCGCGGGTTACGATGCGGTAGCCCTCGCTGCGCACCCCCCAAATCCTCTGTGATGGTTAGGCCTCGCACAGACTGACCTGGCCTATGTGGGGCCGTAAGCGCTCGACGACGCCGGGAAGCTACCTTCACGAGGACAGGTGCCCCGAGGCCCTTACCTCGGAGCCCTGCTGCTTGGCTACGACACCGGCGACTGCCGCTTGCTCTATGCGGGCCGCGCCGGCACCGGCATCAAACGATAAGGAACTCAAGCGTCTGTCGGGCGTGCTGAAGCCGCTGCATGTGCCGAAGATGCCGCTAACCGCACCTCCGCCAAGGGACAGCCGTTTTAGATCGCCCCTCAAGCTCTCTCAGGTGCACTGGGTGCTGCCGGAAGCCGTGGTCGAGGTGACCTCTCTCACTTGGACCGAGGACAACCTGCTGCGGCAGGTCTCCTACCAGGCACAGCGGGAGGACAAGGTAAAATCTGCCCGCTGAGAGGCGCGAATACGACCGGGGCGACACCGCCGCCCCGGTCGGCCGCTTTGCTAGCCATGCCAGCATGCGTTTTGCACGGAGCCGATGCATCGTCGCGGAGGTCGCTGAGGTCGAGCCGGCTCATGTTTGCGGTCAGTGAGATTAGGTCGGTAAGTTCAAGCATTTGCGTCATCATCACCCCCGAGCGGGCTCAACGTCAGTGCTGTGCCTGCCCTTGCCCAGCCGTTCCGGCGGACACCTCGTCTATTGCGACTGCCGCCAGCGTTTGGCTGAACTCAAAATGACGGGAAGCCGTAGCTGATTGGAGTTTGCGACACCTAAACTTACTATCTATGATTTGCTGTGTAGAGATTCTCTGATCAGAGCTCCCTTCTTCGAAGGATGGCTGATGTTAGGAAGATTGCTTTCTAGATCAGCAAAATTGCAGGCGAAAGAAGACGTCGTCTCTTTGGCACGTGCTTTTGCTTTGGCTTTGTCGGAGAAGGATGGTGTCATCCCGAACCAGCAGCTCGCGGCCCGCGAGGACGAGCAGAAATTGCTGGCCCAGGAACGCACCCGCAGCCAGGCGCTCCAGCAGCAGCTCGCG
>FODP01000049.1 GCA_900110395.1 Rhodospirillales bacterium URHD0017 | reverse complement strand
ATCGCCTCAACCTCCCAGGAAGGCCTGCAGGCCCTGCCGACCCAGTGGTCGTTCGCCGAGGAGGCGGCCAGCAAGCATGATCAAAAGGTCGACCGCAGGAACTGGCGCGTGGTGATGGCCTGGCACCTTGCCGAATCGAAGAAGCAGGCCGAGCAGGAGGCGGTGGACGGCCTTCAGCACTGGCACAACGAGTACAATGTCCGTGTCCTTGGCCGGCCCGGCTCGATCCATGTGGCCGACAAGTGGGAGCTTCTGGCGCGGGTGACCGGCATCGGCAACGCGGTGGGCACGTCGGTGATCGGCACGCCCGACGAGATGGTCAAGACGATCCGCGCCCTTCAGGAAGTCACCGGCGGCTTCGGCGTCGTGCTGGGTTTCGCCCACGACTGGGCCAACCATGAGGCAACGCTGCGCTCATGGGACCTGTTTGCCCGCTACGTCATTCCCGAGATCAACGGACATACCCGTAACCTCAAGGCGTCGGCCGAGTACCTGGCGGCAAACAAGGTGGAGCTGATGGCCGGATTGAACGCCGCGATCATGGCGAAGGTCCAGGGTAACAAGGTGGCTGAGGCCGCCATGGCCGTGACCAGGGAGCGGATGGCGGCTCAAGCCCAGGGCGGCAGTTGGCGACCGGAGCCCGGCGCCCCAGCGACCGACGCAGACAAAGGTGAAAAGTAGGGACCATCAGCCGTTCCCCCTCTCAGCCCCGCTTGGGGGTGACGATGCTTCGGACCGGTAAACAAACCGAGTGCCGTCCCAGATTTCGAAGCCGTCGAACTGCTGGTCCACTTGTTTCGCAAATGCGCGTTTGGCTTCCTCAATCAGTGCACTGTCCGCTCCAGATCTCAGGAACGTGACGCCTTCGATCCTACCGCCACGCATGAAGTAGCAGCGCATTTCCCCTCCCTGGCGGCGCAACGACTGCGCCTTGGCGGAATGACGCGACGGGCGGCCTCATGACCGCCCGCCACCACGCCTACGCAGCGTCGTCGCGTGACCCACACACCACGCGAACAGCGCCGGTGGTTCATACGCTCCGCACGGAGCGCGTATCCCCGTCGCCCTCACATCGCCTCGCCAGGGTTAAAGCGCAGCCACAATTGGACATCGGCCAGATCTCAGCCCGCGCCATCCAGTCGCGCGCTGCTGCTAGGAGTGGATCGGCAGCACCAAGGGCACAGTGAACCTGACGGCCGTATGAGTTGCCATGGTGGCGCGGTCGATCATCGACGAGCTGTACCGTCTCACCCCTCACCGCGAGGTACAGGCGACTGCGTGGCGGGAGCTAGCCGGTCGAGCCGGGCGCTGGGCAGGAACATGCTGGACGGGCCCGACGGCGACTCGCTTCTCCATTACTGCGAGGAGCTTCAGGAGAAGGCTGCGAAGGTTGATGCCTCTCCTCGGGTCACCGAGGGGCAGGACAAGCGGTAGGCTTGCAGCAACCCCAAGTCGGCAGCACGAAGCGCAGCGGATTGGTGGCCCGGTCACAGGATACTGGTCGCCGTACACGGCGACGCCCTTATGCATACGGGCCGTGGGTTCCTGGGGTTCCATATTTCTGTTTCTGTTAGCGGTGGAGTTCTGTCACACGGGGTATCAGGAAAATGGCTTCTCAGAGAGGGCATCAAAACGCCGGACCCCATCATTGCCACAGCGAGGCGCACTGATTTCGCGTGTTTGCCGCAATGCCTCCGCAACCTGTCACACCAAGGCGTGTTCTTGGCTGAGATGGCCGCCATAGGGGCGGCCGACATATGGAGGAAGCACAATGAAGCGCTTTGCAGTTGTTGCCGCGACGGTCATGTCAGTTGCCTTCGGAGCGCAGGCGCTGGCGCAGCAGATCGCCGTCGAGGTCGCACCCGACACACGGACGACGATCAAGGAGTATGTGGTGAAGGAGAAGATCCGACCGGTGACGGTGAAGGAACGGGTGATGGTGGGCGCGACGTTGCCGACCGAGGTTCAGCTCCAGCCTGCTCCGACGGTTTGGGGTCCTTCCGTCTCCAAGTATCACTACATTTACTCTGACAATCACGTCGTGCTGGTCGAGCCGTCGAGCCGCAAGGTCGTCCAGATCATCGAGTGACGCTGGAGTGGGATAGACGCTGGGGCCCGATAGGTGGATCAGCAATCGGCGGTGAACCGGAGCTTTTTCGCACTCGGGCCCCAGCGACATTTAGCAGAAGAAGTTTGGTTGCCGGGGATTACCAAGGCATCCGCGCCGGCACGGTCGAGTAGCCTGCTAAAGTTGCCCTAGGGGGACATCACTGACGCCATCGGCCGGCCCCCCTTACGCCAGCACCGCTCCCCGCCGCCTGAGCAGCCGGCCCGGCAGAGCGCCGGTGTGCTCGCCGCCGTCGATCACCACCGTGCCGTTGACGATCACCGTCCCGATGCCTGCCGGATACTGGTGCGGGTCGTCGTAGGTCGACCGGTCGATGATCGTTGCCGGGTCGAACAGGACCACGTCGGCCGCCTGGCCTTCCGCCAGGAGGCCACGGTCCGCGAGGCCAAGCGCTGCCGCGGCGCCGCCGGTCATTTTGGCGATCGCCTGGGGCAAGGTGAGCAGGCCAAGATCGCGGGCATAGTGGCCGATGAGCCGCGGGAACGTGCCGTAGAGACGCGGATGCGGCTTGCCCTGGCCGGTGACGCCATAGGGCGCCACGCAGGGCCCGTCGGAGCCGACCAGGGCCGACGGGTCGGCGGCGATGGCGCGGACGTCGGCTTCCGACATCGATCGCACCAGGATGCGGGTCGCACCCTTGTCGGCAATGATGACGTCGCAGACCGCGTCGAGCGGATCGCAGCGCCGCTCGCGCGCGATCTCCTCGATGGTTCGGCCGGGCTCGGCGGCGCCGTGGGGCGAGATGGCGATGCGGATGTCGGCCCACGAGTCGATCTGGCCGAAGTTGTTGAAGCCGACCTCGGCGATCTTCTGCCGAATGCGCGAGCGGACATAGGGATCGGCGAGGCGTTCCAAGGTCGCCGAAACGCCGCCTTCATGCAGCCAGGTGGGCAGCAGAAAGCGCAGCGGGTTGGTGGCCCAGTCGTAGGGATACTGGTCGCCGTGCACGTCGACGCCGCGGCCGCGCGCGGCGTCGAGCGCGGCGAGCAGGCGATCGGCCTGGCCCCAGCTGTCGGTGCCGCTGAGCTTCATGTGGGCGATCTGGACATGGACGCCGCAGTGCTCGCCGATGTCGATCGCCTCGGCGACGGCCTCGTGCACGGTATGGGATTCGTCGCGGATGTGGGAGGAGTAGCGGGCGCCGTGGGCTTTCAGGACGCGGCCGAGGGCGCGCAGCTCGTCGCGCTCGCTGAAGCTGCCCGGCGCGGTGAACAGGCCGGACGACAGGCCGAGCGCGCCGGCCTCCAGGCCCTCCGCCAGCATGTCCTGCATGTGGCGCAGCTCGGCCTCGCGCGGCGCGCGGTTTTCCATGCCCATCGCCATCAGGCGCAGCGTGTTGTGGCCGACCTGCATCACGGTGTTCACCGCGATGTCGGGCCAGCGGTCCATGTAGCGGGCAAAGTCGGTTTCCTCGAAGGTCAGCCAGGGGGCGCTGCCCGACAGATATTCGCGCAAGCTCTCGACCTTACCGGGCAGGGCCGGCGCGACGGAGAAGCCGCAATTGCCGACCACCTCGGTCGTCACCCCCTGGCGGATCTTGGCCTCGGCCTTCGGGTTGAGCGGCAGGGTGAAGTCGGAATGGGTATGGATGTCGATGAAGCCCGGGGCCACGACGCAGCCGTGGGCGTCGATGACGCGCTCGGCGCTCTCTGCCCGGTCCGCCTCGATGGCGACGATGCGGCCGGCGCGGATCGCCACATCGGCCGCGCGGGCCGGCGCGCCGCTGCCGTCGATCACCTGGCCGCCCCTGATCAGGATGTCGTCCATCGCCGCCTCCCCTCACACGAGCGCAACTTCACGAGCGCCAATCCAGGCCGGCATCGCCAGATGGCTGTCCAACTCGCAGGATAGGTTTGCCCCTGGTGGGCGGCAACGCCGGAAGCCCGTGTCGCCAAGGTCAACACGGCGGCTCGACGCTGGTCACCCACAGGCGGTGAACGGGCATTGAACGGCGGGAGGCGGGGGAGCGAACGCGATCAGTCCGGCGGCAGCGGGGCGGGTGGCGACCACGGCGTATCCTGGCTGAAGGCACATGTCTCAAGCTCGGCGCTGCAGGTCCCGTTCGCCCAGCCGCGCACCGCGCCCGGCGGCGCCTGCGTCGCGAGAAGCGGCTTCATGTCCTTCTCCAGCGTGACCTCCACATGCACCCAATCCCCGGAGCAGGCGATGATGCGGCGCATCGTTGCGTCCTGGGGATCCAGCAGGCCGTTGCCGGACAGATCGACGATATCGGCCGATTTCTCGTCCGGCGCCTGCTTCAGCATGTTCCGCAGCAGCCATGTCGTCAGCATGCTATCCGGAACCCAGCCCCGGCCGACGAAGCGATTTCGGCTGTCGCCCGGCATGGCGGTGTTGGGATCGCTGTGGAGGGTGTCGAGGTCGAGCGGGCCAGCCTCGATCAAGAACCAACCCTTGCGGAAGCCGATCACCTGAACCTGCTCCCGAACCTTGGCGTCGCCGCTCGTATTGACCGTCGGCGGCCTCAGGCGGCCGAGGACGTCGGCGTTGCTGTCCGGTGCTTCGCGTACAGCGAGGCCGGCCGGGTCGCGGTCGTTGCCGAGGGCGCCAAAGTTGCATTCCGTCACGCCGGCCGGCAGCGGCGACCACGGATAGTCGAACGGCCTGGCGCTGCACGGTGCGTCCTGCTGCGTGCAGGATCTGTCGGTCCAGCCGCGCAGCAGTCCGGCCCCCGGAACAGGTTTGCCGGATGGGGTCCTGGTACGCGGGACCTCGACCTCAAACCACGGTCCTGAACATCCTGTGATGCCGTTCCTCACGGAATTGTAGGGAGAGCCGGGGATGCCGTCGTCGTCGGTGCTGTTGAGGTAGACGACATCGTCGGCCGAGTAGTCCGGGGCCTGCTTCAGCGTATCGCGATAGAGATGGGTGGTGATGAACTTGCCTTCGACCCATCCCTGCCCGGCGTAGAGCGGCCGGGAGGCTTCGGGATAACGGGCGCCTTCGATCAGGAACCAGCCATCCTTGAACCCGATCACCCGAAACTGCGGGATCTCCCGGTGCGACTCGGTGAAATCTGCGTTGGTGACCTCCACCGTAGAAAGCAATCCCAGCACGTGCGCCTCTTCGCGCGGCGCGTCACGGATCGCCGGAAAAGGCCCGCCGTTGGGCGGGTTGCTCAGCGCGTCGAACTGGCACGCCGTGACACCGGCCGGCAGCGACCCGGACGTCGGCGTCTGTGCGTGCGCACGCTGAGCGGCAAATGCAGCAGAGCCCAATGCAACAAGGAGCATCTTCGCGGCGAGCCAGCGCCTTGAACGCCTTGTCGAAACGCAGACGGCCGGGATCAGGATGCAAAGGGCGAGCGACGCGACGATGGAGAGCTCAAGCATCGTATCCTCCGGAACGGGAGCCGCGCTTATGCCTTACGCCGGAAGCCTGCCCGGGAATGTGCCGCTTGCCACAGAAGTCCGCCAGTCCTTTGCAGCCGCTACGGCAGTTCGGCACCCCCTGCGCCACGTTCCACTGTCGCTTGCCCGTCGCCAGGCGATCCCGTCGGCATTTGGCGCTACCGGTCGCAGAACGTAAAATGGCCGCATAAGGAGGAGGAGCAGATGTCTCGTCCAATCCTCGTGATCATCACGGGCGTCGTGGTCGCAGCGCTCTTCGCCGGGGCGGCGCAGGCTCAACCGACGGCGCAAGACACCGGCGCCATCAAGGCCTGTCTCAAGCGGCAGGAGGCGGCGCTCGGCCACGCCTGCATCGGTATCATCGCCGATCCCTGCACGGAGGCAGCCGGGGGCGATACGGCGAAGAGGAAGGCCTGCGCCGAGCGCGAGCGCGCCGTCTGGCAGGCTGAACTGGAGGCCGCGCTGCGCGGCGTCCGCAAGGGCGGCTTCAAGGAAATCACCGAGTCGGTGACCCAGGCCCAGAAGAGCTGGGAGAGCTCGCTGCGTACGCTATGCCCGATCTTCGGCAAGATCGAACCCGGCACGCTGCCGGGTGACGCCGCCACCTGCACCATGGTCGAGACGGCGAGCCGGGCGCTGCTGCTGCGCCGCCTCGCCTGGGCGGTGAACGAGCATTGAACGGCGGGGAGACACGAGCACCGAGGCCGATATGGTGTTTCATGCGGCTGGGGTTGTCGGCGAGCGCTGACGGCCTGTTCGAGCAGGGCGAGACGCAGAACAATTGATTAATCCATATGATGCTGCGCGGGCCATCGCCAGTGAGAATGCTTCCGTGGTGCTTTGCCGCCCTCGAATGTGCATCGGTCCTACAGATACGGCATCGAGTTCTTCAAGCTTTGCGGCACGAAAGGTTCTGCCGCAGATAAGGCAATCCGACTTCAGCTTCTTGTTCAGCCGTTCAAGACGCTGGGCGAGATTCACTGTGGGTAGCCGTCCATTACCGCGTCCCAAGCCCAATACGAGATCCAGGATGAGCACGGTTTTGCCCAAGCGCTGCCGCAGTCGCCCGATATGCTGCTTGTGTCGGACAGCAGGAGCCATTCGCGATGGATAGCAAAGATGTCGCCGACGCCATCACCCTCTTCCAATACAGCAACACAGCCAAGGCAAGCGGCCGCGCCAAAATCCTGCTTGTTCGCCTGAACGCGCTCTACAACACGAACGCCATCCACATCCTCGGGATCGGGAAGCCGACGCTCCACGGGGATTGGGACGGGCACCACCTCCGGGTCAACAGCGCTCACCTGAACAGCCTCCAGGCGGGCCTCCGCCTGGCCGCCCTGTCGCTCGTGCTGGTGCATGAAGGCATTCACGCGGTCGTCCACATGCCCGACATCTACGATGAGCTGGCCGCCCGTCTCCTGCCGATCCACTACTTCCGCGAATTGACCGGTCCCGGCGTGTTCAACGAGGCGAGCGATCCGCCGCGTCCCGGCGGGCGCACCGAGATCGTCAGGGTTCCGGCGCCCAGCATGCCGTGGGCGGAAAAGCAAAGCACGGCGCTCGCCCGCGACCAGTTGATCGACTACCTGTTTTCGCACGGCGACTACGACGAGATGCTCGAGCCGCAGTGGATCGTCGACAATCTGGCCAACTGGCGCGGGATCGGGAATCGCCTTCCGAAGACGAAGGGGAAATACATCGGTGTGCTGGCGCAATCGGCGGACAACCACTTCACGCGCGTCATTCTCGACATCATGGAAAGCGTCAAGTCGCGTGCGGAATGGGACGCGATGATGGATGAGGCCGGTTCCAAGCGCGCCATCCGCGTGGCCCTGGACGATTTGAGCACGGAGGCGCGGCATGGTCCCCGTGTGGTTACGTTGGAGCGCCGTTGGGGCATCCACCTGCACGATGATCCGCCACCGCCGCCGCGGCGCTGAACCAGTCCAGCTGGCGAGCAGCCGCCGATCATTCACTGAAAACCTTGTCCGCCCACTCCACCAATGCCACCAGATCGGGCGGCGTCACGAACCGGGCATTCTTGCCGGCGAGGTCGGCGTCGAGGACCGCACGGGCCCGTGAACACGCCGTTCAAACGCTTATCGGAATTTCGTGCTCGATCGTCTTGTGCAGGATCTCGGAGAGCGGAGGCCAGCCGACCGGCGTCACCGACCTGATCAGCGCGTCCTTCATCAGGTTCACGGCCTCACCAAGAAGGAAAATTCGAACCTCATGCCCTGCCTCGGCAAAAGCGTTGGCATGAAGAAAGGCAAAACACGCTTTGGTGGATTCATCCGATCCCCAGGCCGTCTTGATCAACACTTTCATGTCTGGCCCCCTCTGCGAAGCTTGAGCCGTCTACCGGCTCCGCGTTACTTGATCACCTCCTCGGCGCGGATAAGCAGTAGCACGCGCAAGTCAACCGCGACCATTGCTGCGACGCCTGAACCTGCAGGTATCCCCGGTCTGAACGTGATGGCCAGGCTTATGCGCCAGGGCGTCACCAACCCCCGTGCGCCGAGGCATCGTCGGTGCCCACCCGTGTCACGGATCCTCCAGCTGGAGGCGGCCGGTTTTCCGGAAAGGACAGCGAGATGATCGGTCGCGAATAAAAGGGCGGCCCTCGCAGGAGGGCCGCCCTCTACAATCTACTCGTGCGGGATCAGATCACAAATAGCGCGACGGCAACACAATCCTGTCGTCCGTCAGTATCTGCTCCAGCACCGTGATGCCCGCGTCGTAATTTCCGGCATCGCACTGGGCGATCGCCTGCGGCGCCGGACCCTGTGCGCCCGTCCGGGAATACGAGCGCCACTTCCTGGCAAGCGCGGCGCAATAGTCCTTGTCGCTCATGACCGGCCGCCCAATGACCGTGATGTGAACACTGCGGTTAAGCCGGTCGGGGACCTGGTCGGCGGTGGGGACCGGCAGGCTTTCCTCACCCAGGCTGCCCGACCGGATCGCAGACTCCGGCACGCCGGCGCGCATCAGCGCGGCCTTCACGGCCGCCGTGCGCGCCATGGAAAGCCGCAGGTTCATCCCCTGATCGCCGACGCGGTCGGCATGGCCTTTCACGAGCACGTTGGTGCCGCCCTGCTTGAAGGTTGCGGAGGCCTGGGCAATCGTCGCCTGCCCATCAGGCAATATGTCCGATTGACCGGTGTTGAAGTACACGACGTACAACTGTCTCACCTGCGAGGCAGGCGGCGGGCTGGCCATCTGCGGCTGCTGTTGGCACGCCGCCAGCAGCAGTCCGACTGCCGA
>FODP01000028.1 GCA_900110395.1 Rhodospirillales bacterium URHD0017 | reverse complement strand
CTCACCGCACCGTGGCTGATCGACGGTCCGATCGATGGCCAGAGCTTCCTCCAGTACGTCGAAGAGGTCCTCGTGCCCACGCTCAAGCCGGGCGATATCGTCATCTTCGACAATCTGGGCTCTCACAAGGGCAAGGCTGGTCGCAGCGCCATCCGCGCGGCTGGCGCCAAGCTCTTCTTCCTGCCCAAGTACTCTCCCGATCTCAATCCGATCGAAAAGTTCTTCGCCAAGCTGAAGCACTGGCTGCGCAAGGCCGCCAAACGCACCGTCGATGCCGTCTACCACGCCATCGCCGATATCCTGCCTCTCACTACACCTCGCGAATGCTCAAACTTCTTCGCTCAGGCCGGCTATACTCAACCTCAAACCATCACGCTCTAGCATCAATTCGTCCGACGAGGCTGGCTAAGCAATTGGCTGCCAAAGCGGCAAGACGCAACCGAAAACTTGGAGAAGCGCCATTGCCCGCGTACGTGATGGCGCGTTCGAAGTAGCTCCTGATCGCCTCGGCGTTCCTCAGCCTGTTGTCGACTCGCTCCGTCAGCCATTGTGCTCGGCCGCCTCGGCGACCGTCGGATTGTAGACGCTACGCTTCGTCGCGATCTCGGCCGCTTGGAGCCGGGAATCCCTGAGTGACAGGTCGGGGTAGCCGCCCAAGGTAGTAACCGCGATGCGACCGCCTTTCTTGCGGCGATGCTGCCAGGTGCGGCTGATGCCACCCTTTCCGCGGCGGACGCGAATGTAGAGGCCACCCACATCGGCGACGAGCTTCTCGGATTTGCCTGCGTCAGGCTTGAGGGTGCGAATCGTGGTATCAGTGAGTGCCATCGTCGTCAGTCCCTTTATCTATCATTTGGGTAACCTTTTTGGTAACCCATTGCGCTGATTGTCGGTGGACAGCCACGAACGCCTGTACGCAAAAGCCCAACAACACCGGGCATTTTCTCAATGGCACTGGACGCCCATAGACAGCACTGTGTGATAAGGCAGAGAAATGCTCGACAAGACCTACGACCCCAAGGAGATCGAAGCCCGTCTGTACCCGGAGTGGGAGCAGGGCGGCGCTTTCCGTGCGCATCCGGAATCGCCGAAGGCGCCGTACTGCATCGTCATCCCGCCGCCCAACGTCACGGGCAGCCTGCACATGGGCCACGCCCTCGACAACACGCTGCAGGACGTGCTGATCCGCTGGCGCCGCATGAAGGGCGACGACGTGTTGTGGCAGCCCGGCACCGACCATGCCGGCATCGCCACCCAGATGGTCGTGGTGCGCAACCTCGAGCAGGAGGGCATCGGGCTCGCCGTCGAGGGCGCCGAGAGCCGCAACGACGCCAACAAGAAGCTGCTCACCCGCGAGGAATTTCTGGCCAAGGTCTGGGAGTGGAAGGCCTTTTCCGGCGGCACCATCACCGGGCAGCTGCGCCGGCTCGGCGCCTCGTGCGACTGGAGCCGCGAGCGCTTCACCATGGACGAGGGCCTGTCGGCCGCCGTGCTGAAGGTGTTCGTCGACCTCTACAAGGCCGGGCTGATCTACAAGGACCTCCGCCTGGTCAACTGGGATCCCAAGATGCTGACCGCGATCTCCGACCTCGAGGTCGAATCGCGCGAGGTGAGGGGCCACCTCTGGTATTTCAAATACCCGATCGAGGGCAGCGACGAGCACATCATCGTCGCGACGACGCGGCCCGAAACCATGCTGGGCGACACCGGCGTCGCCGTGCATCCCGATGATCCCAAGTGGAAACACCTGGTCGGCAAGCACGCCATCCTGCCGCTGGTCGGCCGGCGCATCCCGATCGTGGCCGACGAGTATTCCGATCCAGAGAAGGGCTCCGGTGCGGTCAAGATCACGCCGGCGCACGACTTCAACGACTTCGAGGTCGGCCGCCGCCACAAGCTCGAGGCGATCAGCATCTTCGACAAGTTCGCGCGGCTGAACGACAAGGCGCCGGAGAAGTATCGCGGCATGGACCGCTTCGACGCTCGCAAGAAGATCGTGGCGGAGATGGAGGAGGCGGGGCTGGTCGAGAAGATCGAGCCGCACACCCATACAGTGCCCTACGGCGATCGCGGCGGCGTGCCGGTCGAGCCGTTCCTGAGCGAGCAGTGGTACGCCGATGCCAAGAAGCTCGCCGAGCAGCCGATTGCGGCAGCGCGCGACGGCCGCGTGACGTTCGTGCCCGAGCGCGGCCGCGAGGAGTTTTTCCGCTGGATGGAGAACATCCAGCCGTGGTCCATCTCGCGCCAGCTCTGGTGGGGCCACCAGATCCCGGCGTGGTACGGCCCGGACAAAAAGATCTTCGTGGCGCTGTCGGAGGCCGAGGCCAAGGCCGAGGCGCGCGCACACTACGGCAAGGACGTCGCGCTCGAGCGCGATCCCGACGTGCTCGATACCTGGTTCAGCTCGGCGCTGTGGCCGTTCTCGACCTTGGGCTGGCCCGAGGAGACCGCGGCCCTCGCGAAGTACTACCCGACCAACGTGCTGGTGACCGGCTGGGACATCCTGTTCTTCTGGGTCGCCCGCATGATGATGATGGGCATGTACTTCATGAAGGATGTGCCCTTCCGCACCGTCTACCTGCACGGCTTGGTGACGGACGAGAAGGGGCAGAAGATGTCCAAGTCCAAGGGCAACGCCATGGACCCGCTGGAACTCATCGACAAGTACGGCGCCGATGCGCTGCGCTTCACCATGACCTCGCTCGCCGCCAACAACGCCGGCAGGCTGCGGCTCGCGCCGGCGCGCGTTGAGGGTTCGCGCAATTTCGCCACCAAGTTCTGGAACGCCACGCGCTTTGCCGAGATGAACGGCGCGGCGCTGCCCAAGGACTTCGATCCGGCGGCCGTGAAGCTCACGATCAACAAGTGGGTGCTGGGCGAGCTTGCCCGCGCCAATACCGCGATCGACGGCGCCATCAACGGATTCCGGCTGAACGAGGCGGCGAGCACCCTCTACGAGTTCATCTGGGGCATCGTCTGCGACTGGTATGTCGAGCTCTCGAAGCCCGTGCTGCAGGGCGAGGACGGTCCGGCCAAGGACGAAACGCGCGCCGTCACCGCCTTCGTGATCCGCGAGACCGCCAAGCTGCTGCACCCGGTGATGCCCTTCATCACCGAGGAGCTGTGGGACAAGCTCGGCCATCGCAGCCAGCACGGCCTGTTGATCGGCCAGCCGTGGCCGCAGCCCGCGCCGACCGACGCCGCCGCCGACGCCGAGATCGGCTGGCTGGTGAAGCTGATCTCCGACATCCGCTCCGCCCGTTCGGAGCTCAACGTGCCGGCCGGCGCCAAGCTGAAGCTGCTGGTCATCGGCGGCAACGACACCACGAAGCAGCGCATCGAAACACACCGTGCTGCCATCGAGCGGCTGGCGCGCATCGAGGGCATCGAGGCCGCGGCGGCCGCGCCGAAGGCTGCGCTGCAGCTCGTGGTCGGCGAGGCGACGTATGCACTGCCGGTCGGCGAGGTCATCGACCTCAAGGCCGAGAGTGCGCGGCTGCAGAAGGAGATCAAGAAACTCAGCGACGAGATCGCCAGGATCGACGCCAAGCTCGGCAACGCCGCCTTCGTCGCGCGCGCGCCCCAGGAGGTCGTCGAGGAGCAGCGCGAGCGTCGCCAGCAGGCCGAACAGACTGCCGCCCGCCTGAGCGCGGCACTGGAACGCCTGAAGGCCTGAGTCAGCGGAGCGGCTTGGTCCACCAGTTCGAGGCGATGGTGAGGTCCGAGCGGCGCAGCATCTCGGTCTTGGCGAGGTCGCGGTCGGGCGAGACCACGACGATCTGCACGCCGCCATGCTCGTGGATCAGGGTCGTGGCGTGCGACAGCAGGGCCTCGCCGACGCCCAGCCAGAAGTGCGGCTCGGCCACGCAGAAGTCGTCGACCAGCCAGGTGTCGCCGCCCGGATCGAACACCGGCGGATTGGGGAACTTGCGTGCGATCAGGAACCCTTCCAGCCGGCTGCCCTCGACGGCGACCAGGAAGAACGTGTCGGGCTCGCCCAGCAGCTTGGCGAAGAACGTCTCCGTCGCCGCGGCCGACTTCGCCGCCTTGCGCCAGAAGGTCGGCTGATACTTCTGCAATTGCCGGCGACTTTTCTCCACCAGCTCCACGGCCGCCTTGATATCCGTGGTCTCAGCCTTGCGGACGTCCAAGGGCCATCACCGCGCTATGACGCCTTGCGCAGGTCCGGCACGTAGGGCCGGCTGGCGAAGTGCTCCTGGTTGTCGCCGCTGGCGAAGCGCAGGCCGGCGCGACGCAGCGCCTCGTCGTCGACCGCCTCGAGCGGCACGAAGTAGCGGTCGTCGGTCTTGATGATCGTGTCGTTGTCGACCCGGTTGTAGCAGATCAGCAGGGTCCAGCGCCGGTTGGCCGAGCGGTTGGCGTCGGAGCGGTGGATGGCGTTGCAGTGGAAGATCAGCGCATCGCCCTTGTCGAGCTCGCAATACTCGATCGGGCATTGCTCGAGGATATGCGGCATGCGCTTGGGATCGACCTCGTTCTGGGTCGGCGACAAGGGCGTGTGGTCGATGCGGCCGAGCCGGTGCGAGCCCGTCGCGATCTGCAGGCAGCCGTTCTCGCGCGTCGTCTTGTCGAGCGCGATCATCACCGAGAGCAGGTCGGGCCTGAGGCAGCCGTTGTAGTACCAGTAGCCATAGTCCTGATGCCATTCCCAGGCGCCGCCGACCTCCGGCTCCTTGGCCGTGAGCTTGGACTGGTAGTGATAGACCGACCCGCCCAGCAGCGCCGCCGAGGTGTCGACCATGCGCCGCGAGCGCGCCGCCAGCCCATAGACGCTGTCACCCGCCCGGTTCCACAGCGCAATGCGCGTCGAGCGGCCCTCGCCGTCGCGCCGGTCGAGGATGCTCCCGCGCACCGCCGGATCCTCCTCCATGGCGCGCGTCAAAAGGTCGATCTCGTCGGGCGCGAACAGGCCACGGGCGTACGTGAAGCCCTTTTCGTTGAACTCGGCCGTCTGGGCGGCGGTCAGCATGTTGGGCATGGTTTCCTCGGGCAACGCGTTGGCGTCAGCTTACCGTACGAGGGAGGTCAGGGACAGGCCTCGGCGACCTGCGGCGCGATCGCCGTGGCAAACTTCAGCGCCCCCTGCGCATTGAAATGGCCTTCGTCGACGAAGTCGCCCGGTCCGAACGTGTCGATGGCGACCGGGATGTAGACATCGCCCAGCTTTTCCGCCTCGCGGCGCATCGCATCGTTCAGCCGCTCGACCATCGCCCAGAGATCGCGCGAATGCACGCCCTGTACCCATGGCGACGACGACGGCTTGGTGGCGAGCAGTTCGACGTTGAGCAGCTGTCCGACCCAGATGGTGCGGATCCCGCGCTGGCGGTTGATGGCGGAGATGGTGGCGATGTTGCGGGCATAGATCGCCTCGAGCGCCGGGTCGGGGGCCGATCGCATGGGCCCCGTCGGCCAGGTCGGGGGGCGGACAGTATCGAAGGCGAGCACGACGAGGCGCGTCAGGTAGAACAGCGTCGGCGATATCGAATAGGCCTGTCCGCCGATGCGCCGCGCTTCCTCGCCATCGACCTGCCCGGGCAGGTGGAAGTCGGCATAGCCGGGATCGAGGTTGGCGATGTGCGCGTTGTGCGCGTCGTTCCAGCCCATGTAGTAGATCGCGCAATCAGGCCGACGGCCGAAAGCCGACTCATAGAATGCGGTCTGAATGACATGTTCGGCCGAGGCGTAGCCTCCCATGCCATGGTTGATGACGGCATGGCGCGAAGGGCCGAGCAGCGCTTCGAGACGCTCCGGCCAGCTGTCTCCGTCGCCGTTGCCCTGGTCGTAGGTCGTCGACCCGCCGAACAGCGCTACGACCTTCTTGCCGGCCAGCGACTCCGGCGTCCGTTCCTGGCCGCGCAACTTCCGTGAATTGTGCCGCATGTGGGGATTCGACTCTTCCGGCGGCGTCGGTATCGGCACCGCCTGCAGCAACGGATGCCAGGTGAAGCGCATGTCGGCCCACTCATTGGCCGGCAGCAGCGAGGTCTCCGACAGGCCGAGACGCTCGAAGACCCTGCCGCCGATGCCGAAACCGATCTCCAGCGCTGCCAGCGACAGCACGACCATGGCAAGGCGCGGCCAAGGGGCGACGGCCATGCCCGCCAGCAGAAGCGCACCGAGGTAGTAGAAGTACCAGCGGCGCGGCATGCCGGGCGGAAGGTCGCCGCGCCACCAGAAATGCCAGGCAACGCCGGCAACGGCGATCGCCAGCAGAAGGCTCACCAACACGGCAAGCGTACGCTCCGGTCGACGAGGCCGCGACAGCCCGACGTGGGAGAGCAGGAAGTTAAATCGTGGAGAAGACGTTTCGGCCGTCCTTCTCGGTGAGCGATACCTTACGCCCTAGCTGCTCGTTCGTCAGCATGTCCGCCAGCAGGACCGGGTCGTTGCCGGCCATGGCGACGAACCGATCGCCGGAATCGTCCAGCCGCCCGAGGATATAAGCCTTCTCCGGCGCGTCCCTGCCGTAGGCCACACAGTAGGTCTCGATCCTTCCCGTACCGCTGGGCTTGGTATTCACCCGTTGCCGCGGCCGCGCATCGAGCTCGGCCTGGAACTTCCTGGGATCCTGGCGTCGCCACGGGCCCTTGGTCGGCTCGGTCGAGTAGAGGCCGGCGGAGTGCTTGGTGAGGTAGTTGCCGTTGGCCGTCACCATGCCGAATGAGCCGGGCTTGGCTCGCACCACGTTCATCATCTCGGCGATCGAGTGGGTGACGTAGTTGTTACCCGGGCCGCCGAAGAAGGGCAGCCCGCCGGTGACGCTGATCGGGCGCGGGTCGTCGTCGGCAATGCCGATCTCCTTCATCGCGACCTCGACCGCCGAAGGGAAGCAGCTGTAGAGGTCGAAGGCCGCGACGTCGGCCGCGCTCTTGCCCGCCATGTCGAGGGCGATGCGGGCGCAGCCCCTGATCGCCGGCGAGGAGTCGAGCCGCTCGCGCTCGGACACGACCCAGGTGTCGGTGCCGTCGGCGCAGCCGTGCAGGAACACCCAGCGGTCCTCGGGGATGCCCCAGTCGCGCGCCTTCTCGACCGAGGTCATGAGCACAGCGGCGGCCTGGTCGATGATGGCGTTGGAGTTCATCAGGCGCGGGTAGGGGAAGCAGATCCAGCGGTTGTCGTCGGAGATCGTCGCCAGCCGCTCGGCGCTGTACCCCTCGCGGCGCGTCGCCAGGGGATTGGCCTTGGCGACGGCAGCCAGGCGCTCGAACAGGCGGCCCATGGCCGCCATGTGGCTCGCCACGTCGCGCTTCAGGCCGCCGCGGATGGCGTTCTCCAGCAGGGGATAGAAGTGGATGGCGGCGCGCAGCTCGTGGCGCGCTTCCTCGTCGGAGAAGCCGAAGCGGTTGTCGCCGATGCGCGTCGGGGTGCCGCCGGGATCCTCGTTGTGGTCGATCGCGAGGCCGGCCTTGCGCGCATTCTGGGTCGAGCGCAGCAGCTCGGCACCGCACACCAGGGCAAGCTCGGTCTCGCCGCTCGCGAGCTCCTCGGCGAAGCGGTTGACCAGGTACTGGGGCATGTTGCCCCCGGAATGCGTGTAGAGGAGCTGGCGCGGCGCCGCGCCCAGCCGATTGGCGACCGCCTTGGGCGGATTGCTGCAGCGGCCGAACGGCGAGGCGAAGCGCGGGCTGATGTCGGGAAAGAATTCGAGGACTGCGACGGCATCGATCTTGCGGCCAAGTGCGGCGCCGCCGATCGACGCGCCCGTGTCGGCGAGCGCGAGGCCGGCGGACTCGGCGCAGAAAGCGACGTTCGATCGTTCGCTGGAAGGCTTGCCGGTCGTGTCGGTGATCTGGCCGCAGCCGACCAGGATGGGCGTCCACGGATCGATCGTCACTTGGCGATCGCCTTGATCTCGGCTTCGCCGAGGCCGGCTTCCTCGAGCACGCTCTTGGTATGTTCTCCAAGGTTCGCGACCCTGGGTCCGCTCTGCACCGGCGAGCCCGAGAAGCGGAAGGGCGGCGCCGGCGACTTGTAGGAGCCCGCACTGTCCTCGATGGTGCAGAGCGAGCCGCGATGCTCGACCTGGGCGTCCTTCAGCGCCTCTGTCACGGTGAGGTAGGGCGAACAGGGCACGCCGTGTTTCTCCAGCGCCGCCACGCACTCCTTGACGGTGAGCGTCCTCGACCACGCCTCGAACTCGTCGACGAACTTGTCCCAGTTCATGCGCCGGTCGGCGTATTTCTCGAAGCGCGGGTCGGTCAGCCAGTCGCGCCGGCCGGCCGCCGTCGCCATGTCCTGGAAGGTGCGTTCGCTTGCCGTGGCCAGCATGACGTAGCCGTCTTTGGCCTCGACCGGCCCGTACATCGGCCGCGACGGCATCTCGAAATCGAACTGCGCGCGGTTGACCTCGCCCAAAAGCATGCCGACCAGGGCCTCGAACATCGACACGTCGACCATCTGGCCCTTGCCGGTGACATGCCGCTGGTGCAGCGCCGCCAGGATGCCGCCCAAGGCATAGGCGCCGCTGGCATAGTCGGCGACGAAGATGCCGCAATTGTCCGGCCGCTGCCGGCCCTGCTGGTAGAAGAGATGCGCCATGTCGTAGCCGGTCGAGGCGTGGATGACCGGCGCATAGGCCGGCCGCCCGGCTGCCGGCCCGGTCTGGCCATAGCCCGAAATGGCGCCATAGATGATCTTCGGGTTGATCTTGGCGAGCTCCGGATAATCGAGCCCCAGTCGCTTCATCACGCCCGGCCGGTAATTCTCGACCACGATGTCGACCGTCTTCACCAGCGCCTTCACCGCCGCGATCGCCTCGGGCTTCTTGAGGTCGAGCACGATGCAGCGCTTGCCGGCATTGAGCTGGCCGAACATGGTGCCGGCGCCGTCGCGCTGCACCGGCCGGCTGCGCATCAGGTCGCCCTCGGGCGATTCGATCTTGATCACGTCGGCGCCCATGTCGGCCAGAAGGCGCGTGCAGTGCGGACCCGCGATGGTCGTCGAGAAGTCGAGCACGCGCACGCCATGCAGCGGTCTGTTATTCGCTTCGGTCATTGCGGTCACCGGCCAATGAGGATGAGGACGACGCCTCCAATCACCAGGACGCTGCCCAGCCACTCGCCGGCCGACGGCCGCTCCTTGAGCACCAGGTGCGAGGCGATGAAGGTGAAGACAAGCTCGATCTGGCCCAGGGCGCGCACCAGGGCGGCGTTCTCGAGGGTCATGGCGAGCGCCCAGCCGGCCGAGCCCAGCACGCTGAAGATGCCGACCCAGATCGACGAGCGCCAGTTCACCCAGACCTTGCCGAGCTGCGGCCGGTCGCGGCGCGCGAGATAGACGCCCATCAGCACGATCTGGATGGTGTTCATGCAGGCCAGCACCGTGATGCCGCGCACCCAGAAGTCGCCTTCGGTGAGCAGCTTGGAGGCCTCGCGGATGGTGCCGGCCGCGATGGCGAAAATCGCCCCCGAGAGCATGCCGTAGAGCGCGCCCTTGTGCGTGAGATCGGCCAGCACGCTGCGGACATTGGCGAACGAGCCACGCACGCTCAGGATCGCCACGCCGCCGAGGCAGACCAGGATGCCCATCCATGCCAGCAGGTGCAGCGGCTCATGGGAGATGTAGGTGGCGAACAGCGCCACCCACACCGTCTCGGTCTTGGAATAGACCGTCCCGACCGCGTAGTTGCGCAGCGAGAAGGCGTGGATCATGAGCGACGTCGCCACGATCTGGGCGACGCCCGCGATGGCGACCAGGCCGAGGAAGGCGAGGGTGATGGTCGGCACGTGCCGGCCGGTGCCGAACACCAGGAAGGCCAGTGCCCCCAGCGCCAGCGGTGCGCCATAAAGGTAACGGACGAAGTTGGCGCCATCGACGCTCAGCACGCCACGTATCTTCTGCTGCATCGTCGTGCGGATGTTCTGACACAGCGCAGCGAAGATGGTGATCGGTATCCAGAGCGGCACTCGGTTCAACTCCCTTGGTTCCGGAGTGTATGGCCTCGACGGGCTCGCGTCTGCGGCCTAGATTTTCACCATGCGGGAAGAGCTGAAAGACTCCGTGCGCAAGGCGTGGCTCGCGCTCGGCAAACCCGGCGTCTGGTGGTCGGGCGCAGACCGGCTGAAGATCGTCCGGGAAGCAAGAGCGGCGCGCTCCTGCGCGCTTTGCCGGGCGCGCAAGGCCGCGTTGTCGCCGCAGGCCATCGCGGGCGCGCACGACACGGTGTCGGATCTGTCGCCATCGGCGATCGAGGCCATCCATCGCATCGTCTCCGATCCCGGCCGGCTGTCGCAGGCGTGGTATCGACGGACCACGTCGGCCGGGCTCGATGACGAGGCCTATGTCGAGCTGCTGGCCGTGGTGTCGATCACGACGGCGGTGGACACGTTCGATCGCGCCTGCGGCGTGGCGCAACGCGCGCTGCCTGCCGCATCGGCCGGAACACCGTCGCGCCGTCGGCCCCGAGGCGCCAAGCCGGGCCTGGGCTGGATGCCGATGCTCGCGCCCGAGGACGTGGCGCCCGACGACCCGCCGCTCTACAGCTCGGCCGGCCGCATCGGCGGCAACGTGCATCGCGCGCTCAGCCTGGTGCCCGAGGCAATGATGCAGTTCTGGGACATGTTCGAGACGATGTATCTGCCGCAGGACGCCATGCGCGACTTCGGCCGCGAGTACCGCGCGATCAGTCATGCGCAGATCGAGATGCTGGCGGCGCGGGTCGCCGTGCGCAACCAGTGCGTCTATTGAACCACCAGCCATCTCGCCCTGCTCCGGGGGAGCGGCAGGCACAGCGGCACCGACTATCGCTTCGAAGGCATCGTCGATGGCCAGGGCGGCAGCGGCGTCGACCATGAAGCAGAATTGATCGCTTTCGCCGACGTCGCCATCGATCCGACCGGGCAGCCAGATCCCGCGCGGGCGGCACTGCTCGCGCGCATCGGCCCGGCAGGCCTGACCGACGCGGCGGCGGTGATTGCCGGCTTCGACGCCATCACGCGCGTGGCGGACGGCTCGGGCATTCCTCTGGAGCCGCCCAAGGCGGAGGCCTCGGCCGATTGGCGGGCCAGCCTCGGCATCGATGCCTATTGGACGATGAAGGTATAGAGCGGATTGCGGTCAGCGCCGCTCGTCGTCGAGTGCGACGGCCATGAGCACTTCATCGTAGTAACGGCCGTTCTGCTTCAGCGAGTGGACCTCATGTCCGTAAGCGACAAAACCGCAACTGCGATAGAGTCGCTGCGCTGTTTCGTTCTCCTTGACGACGGTCAACTGAACCAGCTCGACGTGCTTACGCGCATGGGCGAGAACGGCTTCGACGAGGGGTTTGGCGACGCCGGTGCCGCGCGCGCTCGAGCGAACGTACATGCCCCACAGGTAGCCCTTGTGAGCCCGCTTTGCTCCAGCCTGTGTGCGGTAGCCGGCCATGCCTAAAAGATCGGTTCCGCGGAAGGCCCCGAAGACATCCGCCTTGGCCAAAACCTGCTCGAACTGCGTCAGCGACTGCGAGCACTCCTGCTCGAAAGTACTGCCAAAAGCTTCCGGCGCCTGTTGAAGCGCTTCCAGCCGGATCTCCCTGAACAGGGGAGCGTCGGCGGGCGTCAGGCGGCGGATCTCGGTCTGGGGCTTTTCTGTCATGGTCCAAACTCTATGAATCGACTGTGACCCTGAGTAAAGTCCGGGCCGCTGACAGGGAAGGAAGCAAAACAATGTCGCGAAAAGCGATAGGACGGCGAAGCGTCGTCGCGGCGGCGCTCGCGGCACCTTTGCTTTCGTCGGCCGGCCAGGCGCAGGCCGCCTGGCCGACCAAGCCGATCCGCATCGTCGTGCCGTTCAATCCGGGCGGCGCGATCGATGCCCTGGTGCGCGTCATCGCCGATGGACTCACGGCAAGGCTGGGCCAGCAGGTGCTGGTCGATCCCAAGCCCGGCGCCAATACCATCGTGGGCTCTGAGATCGTCGCCAAGGCTCCGCCCGACGGCTACACCTTCCTGATCACCACCAACTCGACCCACACCAACAACCCCTCTCTCTACGCCAAGCTGCCGTTCGATCCGGCCAAGGACCTGGCCCCGGTATCGCTGGTATCGCTCGGCACCATCCTGGTCGTGGTCAAGGCCGACGCGCCGTACGGCGACCTGCGCGGCATGGCCAAGTGGGTGAAGGGGCTGGGACGGCCCGCCACCTACGGCAGCTGGGGCATCGGCTCGAGCGGCCATCTCTACGGCCTGATGTTCGAGCAGTCGCTGGGCGGCTACTACAGCCACGTGCCCTATCGCGGCGACGTGCCGGCCATCCAGGACGTGTCGAACGGCACGCTCGACATCACCTGGGCCAGCCCGACCAGCGCCAAGCCGCAGATCGACGCGGGCCGCGTCAAGGCGCTCGCGGTGGCGGGGTCGAAGCGCTCGGCCTCCATGCCGCAGCTGCCGACTTTCGCCGAGCAGCTCATCGCCGGCTTCGACCTCAGCCTGTTCGTCGCAGCCTATGCGCCCGCCGGCACGCCGACCGACATCGTCGACCGCCTGTCGCGCGAGATCAAAGCCGTGATCAGCGAACCCGCGGTCGCCGAGAAGCTTGTCGCCCAGGGCCAGACTCCGGTCGGCTCGACACCCAAGGAGCTCGCCGACATGCTGGCGCGCGAGACGCCGATCTGGGCCGAGCTGATCCGCCAGTCCGGCGCCAAGGTGGAGTAGACATGAGCCTCGACGACATCGGCTCCGCTTATGCGCGCAAGCCGCCCAGCCACAACGCCAGGCTGACCGAGGTCGGCCGCGGCACGCCGATGGGCGAGCTTCTGCGCCGGTACTGGCATCCCGTGGGCCTCGCCGCCGACGCCGGCGCCACGCCGCGACCGCTGAAGGTGCTGGGCGACGAGCTGATTTTATTCCGCGACGGGCAGGGCCGGCCCGGCCTGGTCTATCCGCGCTGCTGCCATCGCGGCACCACGCTGTACTACGGCAAGATCGAGCAGCGCGGCATCCGCTGCTGCTACCACGGCTGGCTGTTCGACGTCGAAGGCCATTGCCTGGAGATGCCGTGCGAGCCCCATCCGACCGGACCGCAATGCGGCCGCGTGCGCCAGCCCTGGTATCCCGTCGAGGAGCGTTATGGCCTGGTCTTCGCCTATCTCGGCCCGCCCGAGAAGAAGCCGGTGTTGCCGCGCTACGAATGCCTGGAGGTGATGGGGCCGGGCGAGTTCGTCGAGGCCGACGATTCGAGCATCGGCAGCGGCGGCATCGTCATCGCGCCCTGCAACTGGCTGCAGCACTTCGAGAACGTGGTCGACCCGTACCATGTGCCGATCCTGCACGGCACTTTCTCGGGTCCGCAGTTCGTCGAGCAGATGTCGACGTTTCCCAAGGTGAAGTTCGAGTACGGCCCGCGCGGCGTGAAGGCGACGTCGATCCGGCCGGGGCCCCACGGCAAGCGCTTCCGCCGCATCACCGAAGCGGTCGTGCCGACCCTGCGCCTGGTCGCCAATCCGCGCGTGGCGCAGTACGGCATGGTCGAATCGATCGGCTGGACCTTGCCGATCGACGACACGCACTACCGCATCTACGTCGCCGGCCGGGTCAAGGAGAAGGGCGAGCTCGCCAAGTTCAAGTCGCGCTACAACGGCAAGACCTGGGCCGAGCTCTCGCCCGAGGAGCACCAGCAGTTCCCCGGCGACACCGAGGCGCAAGTTGGCCAAGGCGCCATCACCTTCCATTCCGAGGAGCACCTGATGTCGTCCGACCAGGGCGTGTCGATGCTGCGCAACCTGCTGCGGAACCAGGTCGACATCGTCGCCAAGGGCGGCGACCCGGTCGGCGTCGCCTTCGACGAGGCGAGCGCCTACGTGAAGTTCGACGCGGGCCAGTTCCTCGACGACTGATCCTCATGCTCCTCTCCCCCTAGCGGGGGAGAGGAGCATGAAGGCTTATGTCTAAAGATCGGCGCCAACAGCGTCGGCCACCGTCCCGAACCCGTCGCGCGCCAGCAGCGCCGCGAGTTCGTCCTTGATGCGACGGACGATCGGCGGGCCCTCGTAGACCATCATCGAGTAGAGCTGCACCAGGGTCGCACCGGCGCGGATCTTGGCGTAGGCATCGGCGCCCGAGCCGATGCCGCCGCAGCCGATCAAGGGGAACTGGCGCTCGACACGCCGGGCCGTACGCCGCAGCACCTCGGTCGACAGGCTGGTCAGCGGCGTGCCGGACAAGCCGCCGGTCTCCTCCCGGCGCGAAGAGCGCAGCGTCGCCGGTCGCGACAAGGTCGTGTTGCCGATGATGATGCCGTCCATTCTGAGGTCGCGGCAGACGGCAACAATGTCGTCGAGATCGTCGTCGGTGGCGTCGGGCGCAATCTTGACCAGCAATGGCACCGGCTTGGCCGCGATGGCGTCCTGCACGCGCTTCAGGAGATCGGCGAGCTGGGTGCGACCCTGGAGATTGCGCAGGCCCGGCGTGTTGGGTGACGAGACGTTGCACACGAGATAGTCGGCATATTGCGCCAGTGCCCTGCAGCCGACGACGTAGTCGGCGGCGCGATCGGTGCTGTCCTTGTTGGCGCCGACATTGACGCCGATGAAGCCGCGCCGCGGACGCATGGCGAGCCGCGAGCGCACGGCATCGATACCCTGTCCGGGAAAGCCCATGCGGTTGATGACGCCGCGATCCTCGGGCAGGCGGAACAGGCGGGGGCGGGGATTGCCCTCCTGCGGCCGCGGCGTGACGCTGCCGATCTCGACCAGGCCGAACCCGATGCCGAGCAGGGCGTCGGGCACTTCTGCGTTCTTGTCGAAGCCCGCCGCCAGCCCGACCGGATTGGGCAGGGTGCGGCCCCAGACCTTTACGGCGAGCGACGGCGCGTCCGGCCGGCGGTCGGTCGGCAGCAGCCCGGTCTTGAGCGCGCGCAGGGCCAGGCCGTGCGCAGTCTCGGCGTCCAGATGCGACAGGAAGAGGTCGGCGAAGCTGTACCAGGCGGCCATCGCCGTCTGGTTAGCAGAGGTTGCCTGTGGAGCGCTCTGGGAGGCCCGCTTCCCGAAGGCTTTAGGCCTTTCCGTAGACCGGCATCACCACGCCGGAGTTGATCGTCTCCGACAGGCTGACGTGGGCCACGATCAGCTCGGCGACGGCCGTGGGTTTGACCCAGCTGTCGTGCTTGGCGGTGGGCATGTCCTTGCGGTTGCCCGGCGTGTCGAGGGTCGACGGAGCCAAGGCGATGGCCGAGATGTCGTCGTTCTTCAGCTCCTCGGCCAACGCCACGGTGAAGGCCGCGACCGCGGCCTTCGAGGCCGTGTAGGCCGTCATGTTGGCGCCCTGGCGCGGATTGAGGGCAGGGCGGGCGGCGATGTTGACGATGTGGCCGCCCTTTCCGCCCTTGCGGAAGTTGGCGACCGCGGCCCGGCAGCTCAGCACGCACGACACCACGTTCATCGACAGTTGCTGCTGCAGGACTTTCAGCGGGCTGTCGGCGATCGGCGCATAGGCAAAGCCGCCAGCGATGTTCACGACGGCATGCAGCGGTGGCAGCTTGGCATAGAAGCTGTCGACCGATTCCTCGTTCGACAGATCGACGCTGGGCACGATCTCGATCTGCTTGCTGTCGGGCAGGTGGCCGCTGGGCGGCGTGCTCTCGATCGCCGGGATGTGGCAGGTGGCGCCCGCCTCGATGAAGGCTTTCACCACCGCCGACCCTAGGGCGCCGGTTCCGCCGGTGATCACGACATGCCGATCCTTGAGCGACTGCATTTCGACCTCTTTGCTGGGAGCGCGCCACTCCGTGGCGCTCATGCTGACGGGCGGGCGAACGCCCTCGGTCGAAACCTATGAGATTATGAGAAGACGCGCCACGGAGTGGCGCGCTCCCAGCGAAGACTACCGCCGGTCGCTGCCGCCGAGCTGTGGGCGGAGCGCGGGCGAATCGCTCCAGATGACCTGGAAGAGCTGGCGGAACAACTCGGCGATGCTCGGATCGTTCGGGCCCGACGCCCCCACCCAGGCGGTCGTCTCGGACAGCACCTGGTCGTTCCGGCAATAGACGGCGAAGACGTAGAACACGCCCGGCCGGCCCGGCTTGAAGCGCGGCGGGATGCCGGCGCACACCGAGTTCGAGCCGTAGTCGTTGGCGGGGTCGAAGGTCAGGACCAGACGGTAGTAGGGGCGCGGCCGCTCCGGCGGATCCTGGTAGGTGAAGGTGAGCGCCGGCCGCGGCTTGGCAGCCTGCATCATCGGCAGCAGGTCGCGCGCCACGATGCCGGGATCGACGCCGGGAAAGGCCGTGCCGTACAGGATGACCTGGAAGTTCCGCCCGTCGGCGGCGGCGAAGAACTCGCGATAGTCGTACTGCGGGGCATAAAAGGTGCCGCCGATCACCGCGGCCCAGGCGACGGCCGGCAAGGCAGCAAGGCCGAGCAGCGCGGAGGTGATCTTGGTCTTCAGGCGCATCGGATGGTCTCCTCGCGGCGCATCATACACGCGATACGCACGACCCGCCGCTCCGATCACGTCACAAAGTCGCGCGCAGTTCCTTAGTTTTGCCTTACACGTCGAGATCGCGGGCGAACTTCGCATGCTCCTGGATGAAGGCGTAGCGCTTCTCCGGCTTGCGGCCCATCAGGTTCTCGACCAGCGTCGACGTCTTCATCGCATCGCGGCGCGCGTCGGCGTCCACTGCAGTCGGTATGTCGACCTTGAGCAGGGTGCGCTTGGTCACGTCCATCGTGGTCTCGCGCAGATGCACCGACTGCATCTCGCCCAGCCCCTTGAAGCGCGTCATCTCGACCTTGCCGCCGCCGAACACGTCGCGGATCAGCTCGTCCCGGTGCGCATCGTCGCGGGCATATTCGGTCTTGCCGCCCTTGCTCAGGCGATAGAGCGGCGGCTGGGCCAGGAAGAGATGGCCGTGCTCGATCAGCTTCGGCATCTCGCGATAGAAGAACGTCATCAGGAGCGAGGCGATATGGGCGCCGTCGACATCGGCGTCGGTCATGATGATGACCCGCTCGTAACGCAGCCGGTCGTCGTTGTAGTGGGCGCCCGTGCCACAGCCCAGCGCCTGGATGAGGTCCTGGATTTCCTGGTTCTCGCGCAGCTTCTCGGCCGTGGCGCTGGCCACGTTCAGGATCTTGCCGCGCAACGGCAGGATCGCCTGGGTCTCGCGGTTGCGCGCGGCCTTGGCCGAGCCGCCGGCCGAATCGCCTTCGACCAGGAAGATCTCGGTGCCTTCCGAGGCGCTGTTCGAGCAGTCGGCGAGCTTGCCGGGGAGCCTGAGCTTGCGCGTCGCCGTCTTGCGTTGCTGCTCGCGGTCCTGGCGCCGGCGCAGGCGTTCCTCGGCCTTGCCGATGACGTGCTCGAGCAGGACGTTGCCCGCTTCCTTGTCGCCGGTCAGCCAGTGCTCGAAATTGTCGCCGACAATGGTCTCGACCAGCTTGGTGGCCTCGACGCTGACCAGCTTCTCCTTGGTCTGGCCCTGGAACTGCGGCTGCTCGATGAATATCGAGACCAGGGCCGCGGCGCCCTCGATCACGTCGTCGGCGGTGATGATCGTGCCCTTGCGGTTGCCCGTCAGCTCGGCATAGCGCTTCAGCCCGCGCACCAGGGCGCTGCGGAAACCGGACTCATGCGTGCCGCCCTCGGCCGTCGGCACGGTGTTGCAGTAGGAGCGGACGAAGCCTTCCTCGTCGCCCGGCCACCACACGGCCCATTCGACCTTGCCGCCGGCCGTGCCGTTGGTCTCGCTCTTGGCCTCGCCGGCGAAGGGCTGCGGCACGATCGTCGCGCGCTCGCCGATCTCCGACTTCACGAAGTCTTCCAGGCCACCGGGGAAGTGGAACGATTCCTCCTCGGGAATCGTGCTGCCTTTGGCAAGCAGGCTCTTGGCGCACTTCCAGCGGATCTCGACGCCACGGAACAGGTAGGCCTTTGAGCGCGCCATGCGATAGAGCCGCTCGGGAACGAAGGCCTGCTTGCCGAAGATCTGCGGATCGGGATGGAACGTCGTCGTGGTGCCGCGCCGGTTGGGAGCAGGGCCCGCCGGCTTGAGCTTGCTCGTCGCCTTGCCGCGCGAAAACGTCTGCGTCCAGGCCTGGCGGTCGCGTGCCACCTCGACGATCAGCTCGTCGCTCAACGCATTCACCACCGACACGCCGACGCCGTGCAGGCCGCCCGAGGTCGCGTAGACCTTGCTGTCGAACTTGCCGCCGGAATGGAGCGTGGTGAGGATCACCTCCAGCGCCGACTTGTTCTTGAATTTGGGGTGCGGATCGACCGGGATGCCGCGCCCGTTGTCGCGGACCAGGATGCGGTTGCCCTCGAGCACTTCGAGATAGATCGTGTCGGCATGGCCGGCGACCGCCTCGTCCATCGAGTTGTCGAGCACCTCGGCCACGAGATGATGCATGGCCCGTTCATCGGTGCCGCCGATATACATGCCCGGGCGCTTGCGGACAGGTTCCAACCCCTCCAGCACCTCGATGTGACGGGCCGTGTAGGACGTGTCCTTGGCCGCGGCCTTCTTGCCGCCAGCCCGATCGAAAAGATCGCCGTTCTTTGCCATCTTCTTGTCTTTCCTCGGCCGCGCGAGGGGATCGCTGGTTGGCCGGTATCTCATTGATATGGTAGGAAAACCGCGAAAAATCAACAATTCCTTGTCGTCCGCCTTTGGAGACCGCATGCCCGACAGCCGCCGCGACCCGATCGTCAGGACCGTGCCGCACCCCTCCGACATGAACGGCAATGGCGACATTTTCGGCGGCTGGGTGCTGTCGCAGATGGATACGGCGGGCGGGGCGCTGGCCGCCCGCGTCGCCAAGGGCCGGGTCGCCACCGTGGCCATCACCGCCATGACCTTCGTCGAGCCGATCAAGGTCGGCGACTGGGTGTCGATCTACGGCGAGGTCTCCAAGGTCGGCCGCACGTCGATCACGATCGCGCTCGAGACCGTGGTGCAGCGCCGGCTCGAGAGCACCGAGCGCCGCGTCACGCACGGCACCTTCGTGTTCGTGGCGATCGACGACGACGGCAAGCCGCGGCCCGTCCCGCAGGCCCAATCGCCGGTGGCAACCGCATGAAGGCGGTCCTTGCCGTCGCGTTCGCGCTCGCCGCGCTTCTCGCGCCGGCGCTCGCCCAGGCGCATCCGCACATCTGGATCCAGCAGGTCGTCCGCGTCGTCGCCAAGGACGGCAAGTACACCCATGTCGAGATCGAATGGCGCTTCGATCCGTTCTCCAGCGAGATCGAGATCCCGCCCATAGACGAGAACAAGGACGGCAAGTTCTCGGCCGCCGAGATCAAGGCGCTGGAAGGCGACATGATGCCGGAACTGAAGAACTACGGCTTCCTGACCTGGCTGAGTGTCGGCGGCAAGGACGTGCGGCCGGCCAAGGCGCCGGCCTTCACCGCGCGCATCGACGACCCGGCGAGCTTCACCTTGCCCGACTGGGACCGCTCGGCCGGCGACAAGTCCGGCATGCCGATGCCGGACAACAAGCGCGCCAACCAGCCAGCCGGCCCGCGCCCCGCCGGACCGCGCAACCTGGTCTATGTCATGCGCTTCGACCTGCCGCAGCCCAGCAAAAGCTTCTCGATCACGACCTTCGATCCCGACGACTTCATCCGCGTCGAGGTCAACAAGGAGCAGATCCCGGCGGGCTGCTCGCTGGCCAAGAGCACCACCTACAAGGCCGAGTTCGTGCGCGGCCATCCCGTGTTTGCCGATACCGTGGCATGTCAGCTCCCGTGAAGGACGCGCCCGCGAAGGGGGCGCTGCTGCGTTCGCCGTTCCTGTGGGTCGGCGGGCTGCTGCTGCTGGCGATCATTGGCGCATTGGTGTTCAGCGACAGCGTCGCCGACCTGGCGCGCTTCTCGGCCGAGTACCAGCGCCGCATCCAGCAGACGCTGTCGGTGTCGTTGCGCGACATCAAGGCGGGCTCGGGCTCGCTGGCGCTGTGGACGCTCGCCACCGTCTGCTTCGGCTACGGTGTCGTCCATACGCTGGGACCGGGCCACGGCAAGGCCGTGGTCGTGGCCTACTTCCTCGACAGCACGCGGCCGCGCGCCTGGATCGAAGGCGTCTTCGCCGGCGCCTGGATCGCCTTCACCCATACGCTGGCGGCGCTGCTGCTGGCCGGCACGCTGAAGCTCATGGGCACGCTGGGCCTGTTTGGCGCGCTGCGCGAAGTGCGCAACGTCGAGATGGTCTCGTACCTCTTGATCCTGATCATCGGCATCTGGCGGCTGTGGGCCGGCATCACCGGCCGCGTGCATGAGCACCATCACGGCGATGACCACGCACATGACCATGATCACCACGATCACGATCATCACCATCACGATACGAGGCAGCGCACGCTGGCCGGCTGGCTGCTGCTGACGGCGGCCGGCATAGCGCCGTGTGCCGGCGCCCTGGTCGTGATCCTGCTGGCGATCGCGCTCGACGTCATCTGGGCGGGTGTCGTCGGTGTCATCGCCATCGCGCTCGGCATGGCGATCACGCTCTCGGCGATCGGCCTTGCCTCCATGGTGGCGCATCGGCTGATCATCGCCGACGGCCGCAGCCAGGAGATCGGCCGCTTCACGGCGATCGCCGCCTCGCTGATCGTGATCGCCACGGCCGGCACGCTGTTGCTGGGCTCGCTCGAACGCTTCTTCCGCTGACATGGCCGATCCGAGGGCACCGGCCCCCGTCAAGCGGGTGGGCGTGTCGCGCCCCGTGCTGGGCATGCTTTTCATGTGCGCGGCCAGCGCGCTGTTTCCGATCATGAACGGCATCGTGAAGCTTCTGGCCGCGACCTACGAGCCGACACAGATCGTGTGGTTCCGCATCGTCGTCCATCTCGGGCTGGTGGCGCTGGTCTTCACGCCGCGCATGGGGCTCGATCTCTTCCGCACCCAACGCATCGGGCTGCAGTTCCTGAGCTCGGTCATGATGCTGCTGTCGACGCTGTTCTTCTTCTCGGCCGTGAAGTTCATGGGTGTCGCCGAGGCGATCGCCGTCAGCTTCGTGGCACCGCTCGCCGTGGTGTTCCTGGCCTGGCCGCTGCTCGGCGAGAAGATCACGGCATTGCGCATCGCCGCCGTCGTCGTCGGCTTCGCCGGCGTTCTGGTGGTGATCCGGCCCGGCAGTTCGGTGTTCCAATGGGCCTCGGTGCTGCTGCTGGGCAGCGCGCTCTGCTACGCCAGCTACCAGATCATCATCCGCCGCCTGGCCGGCCTCGACCATCCCGCGACCTCGATCTTCTACAGCGTGCTTCTGGGTTCCATCGTGTTGTCGGCGGCGATGCCGTTCGTCTGGATGTGGCCCAAAAGCCTGGTCGACTGGCTGCTGCTCATGTCGCTGGGCGCCCTGGGCGGGGTCGGCCACTACTGCGTCGCTCGTGCGCTGACCTACGCATCGGCCAACCTGATCGCGCCACTCAACTACACCCAGATGATCGGCTCGGTGATCGTGGGTTACCTGATGTTCGCCGAGGTGCCCGATACCTACACCTGGGTTGGCACTGTGCTGATCATCGGGGCAGGGCTGCTGGTGACTCTGCAGGTCGGACGACCCGCCGCGAAATCCTGAATCAACGGACTCCCCGGAAGACCCGACGACGCGCATCGTGAAAGACGGCGTCGCGCTCGCAAGACCAGCCGGTCTTCAGGAGTAAGACCAGCCGGTCTTCAGGAGAACGCGCTCGGCCGGCGTGGATCAGGTCAATCCGCGCTACCCCGACGAGCCGCGACATTCCGTCGATCAGCTGATTTCAATGCGGCGTGGCTGGGCCTGCTGCACCTTCTTCAACGTCAGCGTCAACACACCGTCGTTCAGCATCGCACCGATCTGCTGCCGGTCGATCATGTGCGAGAGGGCGAAGCGCCGCGCGAAGTGACCGACATTGTACTCTGTGTAGAGCGGCTCCATGCCCTCGTATTTCGAGTAGTCGATGTGGGCCTCGATGCTCAGCGTATCCTCCTCCACCTTGATGTCGATGTCCTTACGGTCCACCCCTGGCACCTCCATGACGACCAGAAGGGAGTCATCGGTTTCGCGGATGTCGGTATTGGGCATGTAGTAACGGGCAGGCACTGTCTTCTCGCCCTTGGCCACGAGTTCCTTCTTCTCCTGGACTTCGAGCGGCTTGTTGTCGGCCATGGTCGTTCTCCCTGGATCAGGCAATCGAGATGGCGCGCGGCTTGTCGCGTTCGGCGCGCGGCAGGTGGAGAGCGAGGATGCCGTCGCGACATTCGGCTCTGATGCGATCGGCATCGATCTCGATGGGCAACGTGACAGCACGATCGAACTGGCCGCCGCGACGTTCGACGCGGTGAACGCTCGCCTTATCGGCCTGTTCGACCGTCTTGGTGCCGGCGATGCGGATGGTGTTGCCCTTGGCCTCTATGCGCAGGTCCGATTTGCGAACTCCCGGCACCTCGATCACCAACACGACGTCCTCGCCCTTGCGGAAGACGTTCATCGGCGGATAGCTGCCGCCGCCGCTGGGGCTCGCCTGCAGCCAGTTGCTGGAGCGCAGCTGGTCGAGGGCGTTCTGGAACTGGAACAGCCTTTCAAACGGGTCTGAGTAAAGGAAAGCCACGTCGAAGCTCCTGCGGTTTCGGCCGGCAGGAGCCCGCGGACATCGCAGCCCGCCGGGTCTCCGGCCGCACAATGAAGGGTGGGTTAAAGGCCTGGGAAGACCCTGGGAAAGGGCAGCGGCGGCGGCGAGACGAACAGGACGCCGTCCAGTGCCTGGGCCGAGGAGTCCTCGGCCAGCCGGCTGTCCCCGCCGGGGAGGCCGCCGATGGCCTGCTCGGGATCGGGTGGGGGGCGTTCCCCAAAGGCGACCGGAAGGGGCTGTGCGCCGATTTGAATCATCACGTCCTCCTTGGAGCAACATGCGGAGACAAATGTGCGGGCCCAAAAGTGGCGCTCCGCGGCGGTCGATTTGGTTTTTGCCGAGGAAGTTTCAAGGGTGCGGCTACGATTTTTCCGTCGAGGCGCGAAGCGCCTTACGGCACTTGGCTGACGTCGAGCGTTTCCCGCTCGGTGTCCAACCAGTTCTGGAGGGCGATCACCTGTTCGACCTGTAGCCGGCCAGGCACTTCCACCTCGAGCCGGTCGCGTCCAAAGCGCACGGTCGCACCCTGCAGCCCGTGTCTGGCGGCGAATTCGTCCAGCCTGGATTGCGCCTCGCGCCGGTCCTCATCGGACCAAAGCTGGCCGGCCGGGATGAACGCCCACTTGAAGGTCCGACCGACCGCTGTCCCAGCCGACGTTTCCCTGACATCGACATCCGAGCGCAGGAACGAGGCCGACGGAACCGACTGCAGTAGGCCAATGGCCGTCTTCAGCGCGGTGGCCAGCTCTTGTTTGTCCATGTCGGGGATGGGCCGGCCCATCCAGGTGTTGGTGTCCCTCATGCACGATTCCTGTCACCGCCGCGGCGGCCACGGTGTGATCTAGGGCGCCTCGCTTTCGCGACAAGGCCCCGTTGGTCCCGTGGAAAGTCATGCCGGATCGACGAAGGTTACGGACGGCTTACAAATGAGATGCCGACGTTCTGGTGCTGCGGGCGCAGACGTTGCCGGTCCGCCGACGTCAGCGAAGCGAAACTGGGCTGACGACCATTGACCATTGCCGCTAAATCATCGCCCGCGAGCAACCAGCCGTTGCTTGGGCGCGTTGGGCTGCCGGGTCGCGGAGCGTGCGGGGAGCCGAAGCTGCCGCGGCGCAGGGGGTCAGGATGCGCAAGACAAAAGAATCGCTGCTCACGCTCTTCGAGGTGGTGACCGTGGGAGGGGGGCTGCTGCTGCTGCCATGCGCGGTGGCCAGTATTGTAGTCGGTTGCGAAATCGCAGAGGTCGTGGCTCAGGTGGTGCTGCTCGCCGGTGCAGGCACCGCCATCCTCACGACTATTGCCCTCCATGAAGGCTGGTACGCCGATCACCTGTCGCAGTTGGTTCAACCGGCCGAGCCGTCCGATGGCGATGCACGGCGCGTCGAACCAACATGGGAGGGAAGCCGCGATTCGGCAGACGAAAAACTTCACGCGCCCGGATCTGGCAGCGGCCCTTTGGCGGCGGAGAAGGAGGCGGCCTAGAATGCAGCTAGCTCCCGATATGGGCAGGCTTTTGTTGTTCGTGCATCTGCGCGCTTCTTCGCCATGACGCCCATGCCTAATCGTAACGGACGAGGAGTTCGATCTCTCCCAGTTTGAGTGTCGACCCCGGCTCCAAGGGCCGTGACTGCCCGGCCGCGATCTTGGTGCCATTGATCGAGGTGCCGTTGGTCGATCCTAGGTCCTCGATCTGCAGGGTGTTGTTCCTGCCGACACTCAAGCGCGCGTGTCGCCGTGACACCGACGTATTCACCAGGACGACGTCGCATTGGCCCGAATCCCGGCCGATCACCACGCTTTGTTTGCGCTTCACCAGTTCGTCCATTGGCACGTCGAAGCCGAACTTTCGCCCACTGATGTCGGCACCGTGGAAATGAAAGACCCCGCGCACGGGCACCGGGCCGCTCGGTACGGTGGCGGCACTCTCGCGCGCCCGGACGCGATAGATGTGGAGGGGGCGGCTGACATGCTTGGCGACATGTTCGCCTGCGTCGACATAGGCATAGTCGTCGCGCAACCTGGCGACGTCGCGGACCGCGCGCGAGACGGCGATGCCGCCCGGCTCGGCCAGCACCTGGACGCGTTCGGCCAGGTTCACGCCGTCGCCGAAGATATCGTGACCCGCCTCGTCGATGATGATCTCGCCGAGATGAACGCCGATGCGGAACATCAGGCGCTCCTCTTCGGCGAGCCCGTCATTGAACCGGGCCATGCGTTCCTGGATGTCGATCGCCACTTCGACGGCCGCAACGGCTGAGCCGAACTCAGCGAGCATGGCGTCGCCCGCACTGTGAACCAGCGACCCGCCGGCGCCTCCGATGGCAGGCTGCCAGATCGTGTCACGCGCTGACCGCAGGCGCTCAAACGTCTGCTCCTCCCTGGACTCCATGAGGCGCACGAAGCCGGCAACATCAGCATGCAGGATTGCAGACAGTCGCCGTCCGGAATGTGCCATGGCTACCAGTACGGAGAGAGAGACCCTTCCTTCGCAACGAGGGAACGGATCGGCACCAACCGCGCATCCGGAGCCTTTGCGGCTCCTCCCGGTCAAGAGCCTGGACCGCACCCCCGTCGGTCAGGCGTGACCTTGCCCAATCGCTGTCGCAGCCGGCGTGGCAAAACAGAATCCATTGCGTCGGGTCAGCGTCTCGCGCCCGGCCGGGCGCCGCCAGGCACACGGCACCGCGTCCCGGCCTGTTCGGGCCTCCTTCATCACCCATTATCGTGCCTCCCGGGCAACTTTTGTTGTCGTGATGCCGTTGCGTGAGTGCTTCTACCTCTCCCCCAGAGACGGCGATTGCCGTATTGGAAGCAATGGCGCCGCCCGGACCCAAGCCGGGCGGCGTTTCATTATCGAGGGCGTTGTCCGGTGGCGGCGGGGACCAGTAACCGGCCGCCCGTGCAAAGAGTTGTTCTGGCGGATGCCTCATCCGCCCATGGCCAAACTCGACGCTGCTGCGGTTTCGAAACTCCTGCGCGAGCTCGCCCAACGGCTGGAGTTGGCGGGCGGCAATCCCTACCGCGCCCGTGCCTACAGTCGCGCGGCCGAAAACCTTCTGCTGAGCCCATTACCGCTGGCCCAGCTGGTCGCGGAAGACCGGCTCACCGAGATACCAGGCATCGGCGATGCCCTCGCCGCCATGATCAGCCAGCTGCACGAAACTGGCGCGCATCCGCGGCTCGAGGCCATGCGCGAGGAAATTCCCGCCGGTGTGCTCGACATGCTGGGCGTCCCCGGCATCAGGCGCGAGCGCGTGCAGAAGCTCCACAAGGAACTGGGAATCTCTTCCGTCGCGGATCTGGAGGACGCAGCCCGCAGTGGACGCCTCGCGGCGACGAAGGGCTTCGGCGCGGCGTTCCAGGCCAAGGTGCTGCAAGGCCTCGCGATGCTGAGCGGGCCTCAGGGTCGCCATCTCCATCGGGCGGCGGCGGCCCTGCGTTTTGCTGCCGATGCGATCGCCCGCGAGCATCCCGACTGGGTGGATATCACGCCGGTGGGCGAATTCCGCCGGGGCTGCGAACTCATCGGTACCCTGTCGCTGGTTGCCGCTGATCCGCACCTTCACGACACAGACAGGACGATCAAGCAAGGCGACCAGCTTGTCGTCCACGTTACCAATCCGGCTCGCTTCGGCACCGCGCTGCTCCTCGCCACAGGCTCGGATGCGCACCTCGACGCCCTGCGCGCTCTGGCGCGCCGCAAGGGCTTCGCCCTCGACAGGAACGGCCTGTCCCGCAACGGCCGCGTCGTGGCACAGCGCACGGAACAGGAGATCTATGCGGCGCTTGGCCTGCCGTACATCGCGCCGGAGCTGCGCGAGACGGGCAAGGAGGTGCGACATGCGCTGAAGGGAAAGCTGACGGAGCTGGTGACCCGGGACGATCTCCGCGGCGTGCTGCACGCGCATACGACTGAGTCCGATGGGTCGGACAGCCTGCAGGACATGGCGGAAGCCACGCGCGAGAGAGGCTACGCCTACCTCGGCCTGACCGACCATTCGCAGTCAGCGCACTATGCCGGCGGCCTCAAGGTCGAGGACGTCGCCAAGCAACAGCGGGCGGTCGACCGCCTCAACAAGCGCTACGGCAGCGACTTCCACGTGTTCAAGGGAATCGAATCGGACATTCTCGGGGACGGGTCGCTCGACTATCCTGACGCGGTGCTTGCCAGTTTCGACCTGGTCATCGCCAGCATTCACAGCAAGTTCCGGCTCGGCCGCAAGGAGCAGACGGACAGGATCGTCAAGGCCGTCGAGAACCCGCATACGACCATCCTGGGTCATATCACGGGACGGCAGTTGATGAGGCGACCTGGCTACGAGATCGACATGGAGCGCGTTTTGCGCGCCTGCGCCAAGCATGGCGTGGCGATCGAGATCAACGCTCACCCGTGGCGGCTGGACATGGACTGGCGCTGGTGCGAGCGCGCGCTGGCACTGGGATGCCTGTTCAGCATCAACCCGGATGCGCATTCAACGGAGGAGATCGACAATATCCAGTGGGGCGTGCTGATGGCCCGAAAAGGCGCAGTGCCGAAGGAGCGGGTGCTGAATGCCTTGAGCCTTGTGAAATTTCGAGAGCATTTGCAGAGGCGAAAACGCCCGGACGACATTTTCTGAGATGGCTAACCGATCAAACCTGGCCAGGGGCAGCACCTCGACACTGCCCTGACCAATGGCCCTTCTCTTATGCTTGGACTTCCTCGGAAACTCGTGCGCATGGAGGAGGGAAGAGGAGTGTGGAGAAACAGATGCCGTATCTCGTCGCCGCCGACCTGCCCACAGTCCCCGCCGGCCAGCGCTTCCGGGCGATGCTGCAACGGCCCGGCATCCTGGAGATGCCGGGCACGCACAACGGCATGGCGGCCCTGCAGGCCAAGGCCGCAGGCTTCGACGCGCTCTATCTTTCAGGCGCCGGTATGACCGCGTCGATGGGCCTGCCCGACCTCGGCGTCATCACGGTCGACGAAGTCTGCTTCTTCATCCGCCAGGTCACACGCTCGTCGGGCCTGCCAGTGCTGGTCGACGGCGATACCGGCTACGGCGAGGCGCTGAACGTCATGCACATGGTGCGCGCCTTCGAGGATGCCGGCGCCGCCGCCGTCCACATCGAAGACCAGATCCTGCCCAAGAAGTGCGGCCACCTGAACAACAAGAAGCTCGCCGATCCGCACGAGATGGCGGCCAAGATCGCGGCCGCCGCCAAGGCGCGCCGGCACCTGTTCATCGTCGCCCGCACCGATGGCGCGGCAAGCGAGGGCATCGACGGCGCCGTGGCCCGTGCCAGGCGTTATGTCGAAGCGGGCGCTGATGCAATTTTCCCCGAGGCGCTGAACAACGCCGAGATGTTCCGCGCCTTCGCCAAGGCCATGCCCGGGGTGAAACTTTTGGCCAACATGACCGAGTTCGGTCAGACGCCGTTCTTCACCGCCAGCGAGTTCGAAGCCATGGGCTACAAGATGGTGATCTGGCCGGTCTCGGCGCTGCGCGTCGCCAACAAGGCGCAGGAGAAACTGTATCGCATTCTCAAGCGCGACGGCGGCACGCAGAACATGCTTGCCGAAATGCAGACGCGGGCGGAGCTCTATCAGACGATCGGCTATCACCAGTATGAGGCGCTCGACGCCTCGATCGTCGAGACCATCGTCCCGCAGGGCATGCCGCAGCGGTAGAGCGCAATCAAAGCCGCCATCCACCGCCAACTCGGTTCACCGTCAAATTAACCTTCCACCACTGCGCCTGACATGAACGTATGAGTAATCTGGGCTAACCTTTCCTCAGGTCGGCCGGCGAGGAAACCATGGTTCAGGTTTTGAATGCGAATTGGATCGCCATCGGGTGCTTTGTTGTTCTTCTGATCGGCAGCAGCACGGCATCGGCGCAACCTTCCGCAGTACAGATCGCCGTGACATCGCCCGAGCCGGAAAATCGTCTGGCGCTACAGCCACCCAGGGGCGCCTTGTGCGCCCGACGACTATGCCGACGTGCCGGTGCGGCCCTTCATGGTCAATGGTGAGACGGCCGGCACCTACAAGTTTCTCTGGTTTGCCTCCAATTCCAACGGCTATTTCGCGAGCGAGGCTCCGGGCGCGCCGGTCGGCGCCAACGAGATCAGCCTCACGCACATCAAACGGCGGCCGGCCTGCGTCAAGTGGGTGACGAGCAAGCCCTACACCCACAGCAGTCCCGAGAAGTACGACACCGGCTTATGGATGGTGGCGCCCTATACGTCCGACGGGGTCAATGTCTACGCGCTGATCCATAACGAGTTCCATGGCGAATGGACTGGCGACGTCGGGACCAGCAACAAATGGTGCACGGTCCAGCAGAATGCCATCTACCTGCCGTGCGACTATTGGAATCTCGTCGCCGCCACCTCGAGCGACACCGGCCGGAGCTTTTCGCTGATCCAGCCGCACGGCAACTGGAACACGCCAGCCATCGCCTTGCCGGCACCTTACACGCCCAACGATCCGCCGGGCCCCCAGGGGATGACGGCGCAGAGCAACATCTTCGTCCAGGAAGGCTACGCCTATGTCCTGGTGCAGCAGTTCGGCGCACCGCCGCTCGTCCCGCCCCAGGACAATGGCGGCGTATGCCTCGTCCGCACACCGTTGCCGCTCGGACGGACCAGCCAATGGCAAGGCTGGGCCGGCGGTCAATGGGTCGCTTTGCCCACGGGCTACCCCAGCGCTCCGATGCCGCCTGCCTGCAGTCCGATCCTGCCCACGGCCCAGTCCTCGCCTTTCCGATTCTCCTGGAGCTACAACGTAAGCCTGTCGCCGCCGCAATTCGTCCTCGTCGGCATCGCTTCCAACCCGGCATTCGGCAGTTCCTCCTGCCCGGCCGCCGATCCGAGCGTCGGCGACTCGCCGGAAGCTTTCGTCTACATGACCGTGACGGCCGATCTCGCCAACGGTCAGTTCACCGTCGTGACTCCACAAAGCTGCCTGCTGCGGATCAACTGGTTCGACCGATGGGGCATGGAATATCCGAACAATACGGCGGACGCTTATCCGAGCTTGCTCGACCCGGGTAGCCCGACCCTGCAACCGGGCGGCGGCATCGACCTCAATTTTCAGTACAGCGGATCGCAGCCCTATCTCTATGCCGTGCGGCTGAACCGCTACGACAGCCAGAAAAATCCCAAACTCTACGATCGCGACGTCGTGCGCTGGAAGCTTTCCGTCAGTCCGGCCGGCCAGAGCAAAGCTCGCTGACCGGACAACGCTCAACGGCATCACGGCTCGTGATGCTGCAAGGCATGGCCATGCTCACTGATTCCGCCGCTCGGCCCGCAACGTCGGCAAGCCGACGCCGGCGGCATCGAAGCCGCCATCGACCGCCAGCACCTGGCCGGTGATGTAGCCCGCCTGGTCGCCGCACAGGAAACAGATCGCATTGGCGAGCTCGCTCTCGAGGCCGTAGCGGTTGAGCGGGATATGGTCGTGATAGTCGGCGCGGATGGCGGGCGTGTGCACGGCCTTGGCCATCGCGGTGTCGACAGGGCCGGGGGCCACCGCATTGACGCGGATGCCGTACTCGCCGAGCTCGGCCGCCTGCTGCTTGGTGAGATGCGCCAGACCCGCCTTGCTGGTGCCGTAGGCGACGCGCAAGGTTGAGGCGCGCAGGCCCGAGATCGAGGCGATGTTGACGATGGCGCCGCCGCCCTGGTCGCGCATGATCGGCGCCACTGCCTGGGTCATCAGGAAGGGACCGGTGAGGTTGACGGCGAGCACGCGCTGCCATTCCTCCAAGGTCACGTCGAGCATGGGCTTGAACACGGCGATGCCGGCGTTGTTGACCAGCGCGTCGATGCGGCCGAACCGTCGCTGGGTCTGCGCCACGGCGGCCTGAACCGCGCTCGCGTCCGAGACATCCGCTTCGAGCGCCAAGGTGGCATCGGCGCGGCCCAGGCCGTCGACGGCGGAGCGCAGCGTGTCGCCCAGGATGTCCAGCATCGCCACGCGCCAGCCGTCTTCTAGGAAGCGGGCGGCCGTCGCGAGACCGATGCCCCGCGCCGCACCGGTTACCAGGGCAACCTTCTTCGACCCGGACGGCATGCCAGCTTCGCTCCTGTCTTGACTGGAATTACTACAGTTATATAATTGCTACATGTCCCGTATTTGTCAACGCCGTGAGGACGTGTCGGACCTACCACGGATTGGGGGCCGATTATTGGGCCCACACCACGCTCTCTGCCGGAAATACCGGGAATGCCGGAAAGTACCCCAGACCGCTAGCAGTGCATGCTCAGAGACCGAGCGCCGACAGGTCCGGCGCGCGCCGGTGGAAGTCGGTGGCGTCCTGGAAGGCCTTGCCCAGCCGCAGCACGTCGCGTTCGGCGAACGGCTTGCCGACGATCTGCACGCCGATCGGCAGGCCGCCCGATTGGCCGGCCGGCATGGCGAGGCCGCACAGGCCGAGGTAGTTCGCCGGCCGGGTCAGGAAGCCGGGGATCGGGGAGGTCTCGTCGACTTCCGCCACGGGGATCGCGGGAATCGCCATGGTCGGCAGCAGGAGCGCGTCGTAGGCAGAGAACCAGGTGGTGAAGAAGCGCCGCCGCTCCTCGAGCACCCGCATCTCCTCGGGATAGGAGCCCGCGGTAAAACTCTTGGCGGCCTGGGCACGGGCGCGTACGCCGGGCCCGATCGTCTTGTTCATGTCCTCGATGTAGTCGCGATGAAGCGCATAGGCTTCCGAGGCGATGATCGTGCCGGCCGGCCGCGACAGGTCGAAGTACCAGTCGGGCAGGCGCACGGCCTCGACCGTGGCGCCGAGGCTCTCGAAGGTGCGGCCGGCGGCCTGCCAGGCCTTGGTCACGTCGGCATGCATGAAGCCCGGAAGCTGCTTGGTTTCGGGGAGCGCGATGCGCATGCCTTCGATCGAGCCGGGCTTGGTCGCCGCGGTGAAGTCCTCGAGCGGCTGGCCGAACGTCGTCGGATCGCGCGCGTCGGGAGCGGCCAGCGCATTGAGGAGCAGGGCGCAGTCCTCGACGCTGCGCGCCATCGGGCCGATCGAATCGAGCGTCCAGCTCAAGAGCATCGTGCCGGAGAGCCCGATGCGGCCGAACGTGACCTTCAGGCCGACCAGGCCGTTGAATGCCGAGGGGATGCGCACCGAGCCGCCGGTGTCGCTGCCGATGCCGGCTGGCGTGAGGCGGGCAGCGACGGCAACGCCGGTGCCGCTCGACGAGCCGCCGGGCACGCGATGCGTTGCCAAGTCCCAGGGATTCCACGGCGCGCCCATCAGCGGATTGGTGCCCCAGCCGCCGAAGGCGAACTCGACCATGTGCAGCTTGCCGAGCGGCACCATGCCGGCGGCGGTCAGCCGCTCGACCGTGTTGGAGGTCTCGCTGGCGACACGCTTCTCGAACATCTTGGAGCCGCCTGTGCCGATGCGGCCGGCGATGTCGCACAAATCCTTGTAGGCGATCGGCAGGCCGTGCAGCGGCCCCAGCGGAAAGCCGCCGGCGCGCGCCTTGTCGGCGCCGTCGGCCATCGCCTTGGCTTCCTTGGCATAGACCTCGGTGAAGGCATGCAGCTTGCCGTTCGCCTTGGCGATACGGCCGAGCAGGGCGTCGACGATGTCGCGTGAGGAGAACTTTTTCGCGGCAAGGCCGGCCGAGAGCTCGGTGAGGGTGAGATCATGAAGCTGCATTTCGACTACGACTCCCTTTCTTTTCGCCTCATGCTCTTCCGGACCGCGAGCTTCCAGCTCGCTCATGATCATGAGGCGCGCAGGATGCGCGCGGTCCGGAAGACCATGACATCAATAAGTTGCCCGTCCGCCGGACAGATCGAAAGTGGCACCGGTGGCAAAAGTGCAAAGGTCCGATGCAAGCCATGCGACCATCTCGGCCACTTCCTCGACCTCGCCGAAGCGGTTCATCGGGATCTTGCTCAGCATGTACTGGATGTGCTGCTCGGTCATCTGGCTGAACAGCTCGGTCTTGACCACGGCCGGCGCCACGCAGTTCACCAGCACGCCGGTCGTCGCCAATTCCTTGCCGAGGGATTTGGTCAGTCCGATGACACCCGCCTTCGACGCGGAGTAGGCCGAGGCATTGGGATTGCCTTCCTTGCCCGCCACCGAGGCGATGTTGACGATGCGGCCACGCCCCCGCATCGCCATGCCGCCGGCCACCGCGCGATTGCACAGGAAGACGCCTGTCAGGTTGATGTCGATCACCTGCTTCCAGGCATCGACCGGATAGCTCGCGACCGTGGTGTTGGGGCCGGTGATGCCGGCGCTGGCGACCAGTATGTCGGGCGGCGCGAGCTGGTCTTCGGTGGCGGCGAGCGCCTTGGCGACCGAGCCCTCGCTGGTCACGTCGACCTCGACGGCGATGGCATTGCCCAGCGCGGCGGCCGACTGCCTGGCGCGGTCGATATCGCGGTCCCACAGCGCCACGCGGCCGCCGCCGCCGGCGATCCTGGCCGCGCAGGCAAGGCCGATGCCGCGCGCGCCGCCGGTCACGATGGCCGTGCGATCCTCGAACAACTGCGCCTGCATGGCTGCCTCCAAATCCTTGAATTATCTCGCGATTCCTACCATATCGAGGCCCAACCCCATCCGCTACACTGACGCATGTCCACGCCTGTACCGCCCTCCATCGACGCCACCCTCGATCTCCTGAAGGGCGGCGACTACATCGCCGACCGCAGCCTCGCCACCGTGCTCTACCTGGCGCTGAAGCTCGGCCGCCCGTTGTTCTGCGAAGGCGAGGCGGGGGTGGGCAAGACCGAGATCGCCAAGGTCCTGTCGGCGACCTTGAAGCGGCCGCTGATCCGCCTGCAGTGTTACGAGGGCCTCGACGTCAACTCCGCGGTCTACGAGTGGAACTACTCGCGCCAGATGATCGAGATCCGGCTCGCCGAAGCGCAGGGCGTGCACGATCGCGGCCAGCTCGCCTCCGATATTTTCGACGAGCGGTTCCTGATCCGTCGGCCATTGCTCGAGGCGCTGAGCCCCCATCCCGAAGGTGCGCCGATTCTGCTGATCGACGAGCTCGACCGCACCGACGAGCCGTTCGAGGCCTATCTGCTGGAAGTGCTGTCGGACTTCCAGGTGACGATCCCCGAGCTCGGCACCGTCAAGGCGGCGCAGACGCCGATCGTGATCATCACCTCGAACAGGACTCGCGAGATCCACGACGCGCTGAAGCGGCGCTGCTTCTATCACTGGGTCGACTATCCCGACCTCAAGCGCGAGCTGGAGATCCTCAAGGTGAAGGCGCCGGGCGCCAGCGAGCGGCTGTCGCACCAGGTCGTGGGCTTCGTCCAGGAGCTGCGCAAGCTCGACCTGTTCAAGGCGCCGGGCGTCGCCGAATCGATCGACTGGGCGACGGCCTTGTCCGAGCTGAACGCCCTCGACCTCGATCCCAAGACCATCAACGACACGCTGGGCGTCTTGTTGAAGTACCAGGACGACATCCAGCGCCTGCAAGGCTCGGAAGCCGCCGAGATCCTGCGCAAGGTGAAGTCCGACATCGCGGCGCAGCCGTTGGGGTAGGGGCGTGCACATTGCCGACACCTGGCTCTTCGCCTTCATGCTCCTCTCCCCCGCTAGGGGGAGAGGCGGGGAGAGGGGGCATGAGTAGAAAGTCGAACAAGGCACGTGAGCTCAGACGCGACCCGAGCCGAGCGGAGAAGCTCTGCTGGGAGCTGATACGAGCGCACCGAATGGAGGGCATCAAGTTCCGTCGACAGCACCCGATCGGCCCTTACTTCGCCGATTTCGTCTGCGCATCGAAGGGACCAGTCATTGAAATCGACGGCGATCATCACGCGGACAAAGTGGAAGCCGATGCCCGGCGTACGGCAGTGATGGAGAGTCTCGGATGGCGTGTTGTTCGCTTTGGTGCGAACGAAGTCGTGCAGAATCCCGAAGGCATTTGGTCTGCCATTCAATGCTTGATCAACGAGATTGCGTCTCCCCCTCTCCTAACCTCTCCCCCTAGCGGGGGAGAGGAACATGAAACGCGTGGACGTTCTGAGGGTGCGAGGCGGTGATGGATGCGCTGCCTGAAACCTCGCCCACACCCGAGCGCCGCCACGGCATGCTGGCCAACAACATCGTGCATTTCGCGCGCACGCTGCGCACGGCCGGCCTGCGCGTCGGTCCGGGCCAGGTGCTGCGCGCCGTCGAGGCGGTCGAGGCGGCGGGCCTCAAGAAGCGCGACGACTTCTACTGGACGCTGCATTCGGTGTTCGTGAACCGTCGCGACCAGCGCGAGATCTTCGATCAGGCGTTCCACGTCTATTGGCGCAATCCGCGGCTGCTCGAAAAGATGATGGAGATGCTGCTGCCGTCGGTCGGCGTCCCCGCCGATCCCGACGACAAGAAGCAGCTCAGCCGCCGCCTGCAGGATGCCCTGCAGCCCGGCCGTGGCGAGGCCCCGAAGGAGGAGAGCGAGCCGCCCGAGGTCGAGATCGAGGCGACCTTCACCGTCTCCGACCGCGAGGTCCTGCAGCATCGCGATTTCGAGCAGATGTCCCAGGCCGAGATCGACGAGGCGCTGCGCGCCATCTCGCGACTGCGCCTGCCGGTGCCGCTGCGCCGCACGCGACGCTACCAGCCGGCGCGGCGCGGCCCGCGCGTCGACTTCCGCGCCTCGCTGCGCCGCGCGCTCAGGCCCGAAGGCCTGACCGAGCTGCGCAAGCGCGAGCCACGCAAGCGGCCGCCGCCGCTCGTCATCCTGTGCGACATTTCCGGATCGATGGCCCGCTACACGCGCATGTTCCTGCATTTCATGCACGCCATCACCAACGACCGCGACCGTGTCTATTGCTTCACCTTCGGCACGCGCCTCAGCAATGTCGGCCGCGCGCTGCGCAACAAGGACGTCGACATCGCCCTGCAGAAGGCGTCGGCCCAGGTCGAGGACTGGTCGGGCGGCACGCGCATCGGCCTGACGCTGCACGAGTTCAACAACAAATGGTCGCGCCGCGTGCTGGGGCAGGGCGCGGTGGTGCTGCTGATCACCGACGGGCTCGATCGCGAGGGCGCCGCTGGTTTGGCTGAGGAAATGGAGCGTTTGCACAAGTCCTGCTCACGCCTGATCTGGCTGAACCCGCTCTTGCGGTATGGCGCCTACGAGCCCAAATCTCAGGGCAACAAGGCGATGTTGCCCCATGTCGACGAGTTCCGGCCGGTGCATAATCTCGAAAGCCTGGCCGGGCTCATAGCCGCCCTTGGCTCAGCACCGCTCGGTGCCGACAAGAGGCTGGGCGCCTGGCAAACCGAATTGCGGAAGGAGTAGGCGATGAGCGACGCACTCGATGTCCTGGGTCAGGTCGGCACGTGGAAGGCCTCCGGCAAGGGCGTGGCCATTGCGACCGTGATCACCACCTGGGGTTCCTCGCCGCGTCCCGTCGGCAGCCAACTCGGCGTCGACGACAGCGGCGCCATGGTCGGCTCGGTCTCCGGCGGCTGCATCGAGGGCGCCGTCGTGCAGGAAGCCCTGGCCGCCATCAAGGACGGCAAGCCGCGGCTGCTCGATTTCGGCGTCACCGACGAGCAGGCCTGGGACGTGGGCCTCGCCTGCGGCGGCAAGGTCCAGGTCTTCGTCGAGAAGGTGAACTGAGATGAAGGCCGAAACCATCGCCGCTCTGCAGTCCGCCCGCTCCGAGCGCCGCGCCGTCGTCCTGGCGACCCGGCTGAGCGACGCCGCCGAGGCGCTCGTCTACCGCGACAAGGCGGAGGGCCCGCTGGCCGCCGACGCAGCCGTCGTGGCCGCCGCGCGCCGCGCCATGGAGGTCGGGCGCAGCGAGACCGTCGATGTTGGCGGCGCCAAGATCTTCCTCAATGTCTACGTGCCGCCGGCGCGGCTGATCGTCGTCGGCGCCGTGCACATCGCCCAGACGCTGGCGCCGATGGCGACCATGCTCGACTTCGACGTCACCGTCGTCGATCCGCGCGGCGCCTGGGCGACCACCAACCGCTTCCCGGGGGTGAAGGTCGTGCAGGAATGGGCCGACGAGGCCTTCGACAAGATGGGCCTCGACGTCTCGACCGCCGTGGTGACCTTGACGCACGACCCCAAGCTCGACGACCCCGCGCTCGAGGCCGCGCTGCGGTCGGACGTCTTCTATGTCGGCGCCTTGGGCAGCAAGCGCACCCACGCCAAGCGCAAGGATCGCCTGCGCGAGGCCGGCATCACCGACGAGCAGTTCGAACGCATCCACGGGCCCGTCGGCCTCAACATCGGCGCCAAGTCGCCGGCCGAGATCGCCGTGTCGATCCTGGGCCAGATCATCGAGGCGCGGGCGCGCCGGCTGGACGCGCTGGCCGCGCCCAAGGCGGCCGCGGCGTGAGATTCGGCGAAACACCCATCGACGAGGCGGCCGGCGCCATCCTGGCGCACAGCTGGCGCGCCAATGGCGTCAACTTCGCCAAGGGCCGCGTGCTGTCCGGCGACGACGTCGCCAAGCTGAAGTCGGCCGGCGTGGCGACCGTCGTCGCCGCACGCCTCGACGCCGACGACATCCACGAGGACGAGGCGGCAGCCACGCTCGCCAAGGCGCTGGCGGGCGAAGGCATCGAGATTACCGCGCCCTTCACCGGCCGCTGCAACCACTTCGCCCGCGGCGCGGGTCTGGCCGTGGTCGACCACGAACGCATCGATGCGCTGAACGAGCTCGACGAATCGGTGACCGTGGCCACCCTGCCGCCGTTCGCCCGGGTCGAGCCGCGCCAGATGGTAGCCACCGTCAAGATCATCCCCTATGCCGCGCCGCGCACGGCCATGGCGCGCGCGCTGGAAGTCGCGAACTCGGCCAACCAGCCGCTGGTCTCCGTCGCGCCCTTCCGGGCGATGAAAGCGGGGCTGGTGCAGACCAGGCTCCCCGGCACGCGCGACAAGGTCCTGGACAAGGCGGTCGGCACCACGACCAAGCGGCTCCGCTCGCTCGGCAGCGCCCTGGTCGGCGAGCGCCGCGTCACCCACGACGCCAAGGCCATCGCCGGCGCCCTGAAAGAGCTGAAGGGTGAAGGCTGCGACATCTTCCTGATCGCCGGCGCCTCGGCGATCGTCGACCGCCACGACGTCGTGCCGGCCGGCATCGAGGAGGCAGGCGGCGAGGTCATCCATTTCGGCATGCCGGTCGATCCCGGCAACCTGCTGCTGACCGCGAAGCTCGACGGCAAGCCGGTGCTGGGCCTGCCGGGCTGCGCCAAGTCGCCCAAGTACAACGGCTTCGACATGGTGCTGGAGCGCCTGGCCGCCGGCCTGCCGGTCGGCCGCGCCGAGATCGTGCGCATGGGCGCCGGCGGCCTTTTGGCCGAGATCGCCAGCCGCCCGCAGCCGCGCGACGACGATGCCGAAGAAGCCGGCCCTCAGCAGGCGCCGCGCGTCGCCGCACTGGTGCTCGCCGCCGGCCGGTCGACGCGCATGGGCGGGCCCAACAAGATGCTGGCCGAAGCCGGCGGGCAGCCCCTGGTCGTGCACGCCGTGAAGGCGGCGCTCGCCTCGCAGGCCGTCGAGGTCGTCGTCGTGCTGGGCAACATGGCGGACGAGGTGAGGGCCGTCGTCGAAAAGGCGGTTCCGGCCGAGTCGCGGCTGCGCTTTGTCGTCAATCCCGACTTCACCAAAGGCCTCAGCACGTCGGTGGGCGCGGGCATTGGCGCGCTCGGCCAGGACATCGACGCGGCCATCGTCCAGCTGGGCGACATGCCGGGCGTCGGTGCGCCGCTGCTCGACCGGCTGATGGCGGCGTTCAGTCCTGTCGAGGGCCGTTCGATCTGCGTGCCGACGGTAGGTGGCAAGCGCGGCAATCCCGTGCTGTGGGCGCGCCGCTTCTTCCCGGAGATGGCCAGGCTCTCCGGCGATTCGGGCGCCAAGCATCTGATAGGCGAGCATGCCGATCTCGTCTGTGAGGTCGAGATGACGGGCGAGGCCGCGGTCACCGATATCGATACGCCGGAGGCGCTGGCCGCGTGGCGGGCGCGGAGCAAAGCATGAGTTTTGACGTTGCAGCCGTCCGCCGGCAGTTCCCCATCCTGTCGCAGATCATCGACGGCCAGCCCGTGCACTATCTCGACAACGGCGCTTCGGCGCAGACGCCCGACGCCGTGCTCGACGCCGTGCGGACCTACGAGACGACCAGCCGCGCCAATGTGCTGCGCGGCGTGCATCGCTTGGCCGAGCGCGCCACCGAGGCCTACGAGAACGCCCGCATCGAGGTCGCGAACTTCCTGAGCGTCGATCCGATGGAGGTCGTGTTCACCGGCGGCTGCACGGCAGCCATCAATCTCGTAGCCTATTCGTATGGCTCGCTGTTGAAGCCCGGCGATCGCATCATCCTGTCGGAGCTGGAACATCATTCCAACATCGTGCCCTGGCAGCTGCTGCGCCAGAGGAGTGGAATCGAGATCGACGTCGTGCCCGTCACGGTCAACGGTCGCATCGACCTCAATGCGCTGCCGCGGCTCCTGACGTCGCGCACCAAGCTGATCTCGCTCGCCCATGTCTCCAACGTCACCGGCACCCTGGTCGACGTCCATGCCGTGGTGACGCTGGCCAAGACGGTCGGCGCCAAGGTCATGCTCGACGGTGCGCAGCGCGTGCCGCACGGGCCTGTTGACCTGTCGGCCATGGGCATCGATTTCTATGCCTTCGCCGGTCACAAGGCCTATGGGCCGAACGGCATCGGCGTCTTGTGGGCCAAGGCCGAGCATCTCGAAGCCATGCCGCCGTTCCATGGCGGCGGCTCGATGATCGGCCGCGTCACCTTCACCGAGACGACCTGGGCGCCGCCACCGCGCCGCTTCGAGGCCGGCACGCCGCCGATCGGTCCAGCGATCGGCCTGGGAGCGGCCTGCAGGTGGATGCGCACCCTCGACTGGAAAGAAGCGCACGCCCACGAAATGGCTCTGGTCGAGCGGCTGATGGACGGCCTGCAGAAGATCGACGGGGCGACGTTGTTCGGACCGGGCAGCACGCAGAACCGCTACCCCGTGGTGTCGTTCCTGCTCGAGGGTGTTCATCCGCACGACGTGGCGCAGACCCTGGATTCGTTCGGTGTCGCCGTGCGCGCCGGCCATCACTGCTGCCAGCCCCTGATGGACCGCTTCGACCTCGACGGCACCACGCGCGTGTCGATCGCGCCCTACAACGACAACACCGACATCGACGCCTTGCTGACCGGCGTCCAGCACGCCGCCCGCACCCTGCGATGACCGACCAGCTCTATCAGGACCGGATCGTCGCCTTGGCCAAGGCGAAGACGGGGGCGGGCAAGCTCGCAACGCCGACCAAGTCGGCGCGGCGCGACAATCCATTGTGCGGCGATCGCGTCGTCGTCGACGTGAAGCTCGACGAGGGCGGCAAGATCGCCGAGATCGCCCATCAGGTGCGCGGCTGCCTGCTCTGCCAAGCCTCGGCCTCGGCGCTGGCCTCGGTCGCCGTCGGCCGCGACGCCGCGGGCATCGAGAAGGTCCGGCTCGACGCCGAGCGCGCCATCGGCCGCGAAGAGGGCGAGGCCGGCGAGCCGTTCGCGGCCTTCGCGCCGGTCAAGGCGCACAAGTCGCGGCACGAATGCGTGTTGCTGCCTTTCGAGGCGCTGAAGGAGGCGCTGTCCTGACGGAGTGCTGCGCGCGGGCTTAGAGCTGATGATCGCCGTTACAGGGTTCCTGATCACGGCATCTCGCACTTTCGTCGTGACGTCGCCGTGGTTGTGTCACAGTCCAAGCCCACCGTGCGCCGCGCATCGCTGGGAGAGCTCATGCACCATCTTCTTCTGTCGCTCGTCGCCCTGCTGGGCCTGTTCGCCTTTCCCCTGTCAGCCTACGCCCAGGAGTTGACGCTGAAGCGCGTCATGCTGTCGTCGGGCGGCCTGGGCTATTTCGAGTACGAGGCCACGGTCGACGGCGACGCCACCTTGCGTCTCACCGTGTCGCTCGAGCAGGTCGACGACGTGCTGAAAAGCCTGGTGGTCTACGACGACAAGGGCGGCGTGGGCGGCTTGAGCCTGCCCGGGCGCGAGCCACTGGCGCAGGCCTTCAAGGACCTGCCGTTCGACCAGGACTCGCTCAACTCGCCGGCCGACCTCCTGTCGACGCTGAAGGGGGCGCAGGTCACCGTTGGCGGTGCGCGCGCCATCACCGGCCGCATCGTCTCGGTGCAGGAAGAGACGGTTGCGCTCAATGACGGCAAGGCCACGACCAAGCGCACGCGCGTCACCCTGCTGACCGATCGCGGCTTGCAGCAGTTCATCCTGGAAGAAGCCGAGAACCTGCAGTTCGCCGACGCCGCGTTGCGCGAGAAGATCGGCAACGCACTGCTCGCCATCCAGACCAACCGCGCCAAGGATGCGCGCACCATCGAACTGTCGGCGCGCGGGCAGGGCCAGCGCACGGTGCGCGTTGCCTACATCGTCGAGGTGCCGGTGTGGAAGGCGTCGTATCGCCTGACCCTGCCGGCCGATCCCGCGGCCGCGCGCTCTGCCCTGCAGGGCTGGGCGACAGTCGAGAATCTCAGCGGCCAGGACTGGAAAGACGTCGACCTGACGCTCGTCTCCGGCCGTCCCGTCGCCTTCCGGCAGGCGCTCTACGAGGCCTACTACGTCAAGCGCCCCGAAGTGCCGATCGAGGTCGCGGGCCGCCTGATGCCCGGCGTCGACCGCGGCGGCGTCGACGCGCAGGACCGCATGAAGGCGGCGCCGCCGCCACCGCCGCCTCCTCCAGCACCGTCCTCAGCCCCTTATCGTCCGCAGCAGGAACGTGGTGCGGCTGCCGCGACGATCGCGCCGCCGCCTACGGGTGCCGCCGCCGCCGACCAGTTCGAGGCGACCGATGCGGCGACGCAGGTCGTGTTCCGCTTTCCGCGCAGCGTCAGCGTCGCCAACGGCCGAACGCTCTCGATCCCGATCATCGATCGCCAGATGCCGGTGCAGCGGCTGGCGCTCTACCAGGCCGAGACGGCGCCGAGGAATCCGCTGGCGGCGATCCGCATCACCAACGACGGCGACAGCGGTTTGCCGGCCGGCCTGATCACGCTCTATGAGCGCGACAAGGCAGGCTACGTCGCCTATGTCGGCGACGCGCGCCTGTCGGGCTTCCCGGTCGGCGAGACGCGACTCCTGGCCTATGCGCTCGACGAGAAGATCGTGATCGAGCGCGACGCGGCACAGACCGATCGGATCGCCACGGGCACGATCGCCCAGGGCGCGCTCAAGCTGTCGCGCATCGTGCGTCAGACCGTGACCTATCGCGTGAAAGGCCCGGCCAAGGAGCCGCGACAGCTCGTGATCGTGCAGCGCCGGCTGCCCGGCTGGACCCTGGTGAAGCCCGAGCCGAAAGGCGTGGAGCTGAGCGAAGGCAACTATCGCATCACGTTCCAGCTCCCTGGCGGCGATCAGACCCAGACCTTCGAGGTCATCCAGGAGCAGACCCAGCAGCAGGAACTGCGCCTGGTCGACGGCTCGGCCGACCAGATCCGCGTCTACGCCCAGGCCCGCGAGTTCGACGCCAAGACGCGCGAAGCGCTGACCAGGATCCTGCAGCTGCAGGCCGCGGTCAGCGACGCCCAGCGCAAGGTCACGCAAGCCGATGCCGAGCGCCAGGCGATCGTGCAGGAGCAAGCCCGCCTGCGCGACAACCTCGCGCGCGTGCCGGCAAACAGCGACCTGCAGCGCCGCTATCTCGCGACGCTCGACAAGCAGGAGACCGACCTCGAGGCCATCGCCAAGCGCCGCGCCGATGCGGAGAAGGGCGTCGAGACGGCGCGCGAGGCACTGCGCACTTACGTGGCGCAGCTCGGCTAGCCGGCGCGCAAGGTCCTGACGGCGTCGTCGCGGCGAAAGAGGTAGAGCAGGGCGCGCAGTGCCGCGCCCCGCTCGGATTGCAGGTCGGGATCGCGCTCGATCACCAGGCGCGCATCATCGCGCGCCGCCTGTAGAAGTTCGCCGTGGGCCGCGAGGTCGGCCAGGCGCATGTCGGGCAGGCCGCTTTGCCGGGTGCCCAAAAGCTCGCCGGCGCCGCGCAGGCGCAGGTCCTCTTCGGCGATGCGGAAACCGTCCTCGGTCTCGCGCATGATGGCGAGCCGCGCCTTGGCGGTCTCGCCGAGCGGCTGGGCATAGAGCAAGAGGCAGGTCGACTTGGCGGCACCGCGTCCGACGCGGCCGCGCAGCTGGTGGAGCTGGGCGAGACCAAAGCGCTCGGCGTGCTCGATCACCATCACGGTCGCGGCCGGCACGTCGACGCCGACCTCGATCACGGTGGTCGCCACCAGGATCGACAAGCGGCCCTCGGCGAACGCCGCCATGGTCGCGTCGCGCTCGGCGCCCTTCAGGCGACCGTGCAGCAGCCCGACCTTGCCGGGAAAGCGCGCGCTCAGGAGACGGAAGCGCTCCTCGGCGTTGGCGAGGTCAATGTCTTCCGATTCCTCGATCAGCGGGCACACCCAGTAGACGCGCCCGCCCCCGTTGCTCGAAGTGGGCGCGATCTGGCGACCGACGGCGTCAGCCACCTCGGCGATGCGCTCGAGCGGGAGGGTGCGGGTGTCGATCGGCTGGCGGCCGGCCGGCTTCTCGGTGAGCTTGGAGACGTCGAGGTCGCCGTAGGCCGCCAGCATCAGGGTGCGCGGGATGGGCGTTGCCGTCATCACCAGGAGATCGACGGCATGGCCCTTGGACGACAGCGCCATGCGCTGGTGCACGCCGAACCGGTGCTGCTCGTCGACCACGGCGAGCGCGAGATCGGCGAACTCGACTTCGTCCTGCACGAGCGCATGCGTGCCGACGACGAGATGGATCGAGCCGTCGGCCAGACCCTGCAACGTTTCCTTCTTCTGCTTCTGGCCGTCGCGCCCCGTCAGCAGCGCGAGGCGCACGCCGGCCGCCTCGGCGAGCGGCGCGATGGTGGCGTGGTGCTGGCGGGCCAGAATCTCGGTCGGCGCCATCAGCGCCGCCTGCGCGCCGGCCTCGACGCAGATCAGCATGGCGAGCAAGGCGACCAGCGTCTTGCCGCTGCCGACGTCGCCCTGCAGCAGGCGGATCATGCGCTCGGCCTTGGCCATGTCGGCCTCGATCTCGCCGACCGCGGCCTTCTGGCTCGGCGTCAATTCGAAGGGCAGGCTTTTCAGCACGTTGGCGCGCAGCCGGCCGTCGCCCTTGGTGACATGGCCCGCGACCGTGCGGTTGTGATGGCGCACCAGGGCGATGGCGAGCTGACTCGCCAAGAGCTCGTCGAAGGCGAGGCGGGCGCGCGCCGGATGCGTCGGCGCGAGGTCGGTCTCCTCGCCGGGTGCGTGAGCGCGCGCCAACGCGGCGTGCCAACTGTCCCACTTGTTGCGCTTGTGGAAGGCCTGGTCCTGCCATTCGGTCAGTTCGGGCGAGCGCTCGACGGCGGCGGCGATCGCCTTCTGCACCGGCCGCTGGGTCAGGCCGGCGGTCAGGCCATAGACCGGCTCGACGCGCAGGATCTGTTCGCGCTGGTCGAGCGGCACGACATGGTCGGGGTGCGTCATCTGCACCTCGCCCTGGTAGATCTCGACCTTGCCGCTCACCACGCGCACCTCGCCGGGCGGCAGCAGCTTCTTCAGGTAGTCCTCGCGGCCGTTGAAGAAGGTGAGGCAGAGCCGGCCCGTCTCGTCGCTGCACCACACGCGATAGGGCTGGCGCGGATTGCGCGGCACCAGGTGCTCGTCGACGGTCACCGTCATGGTGGCGATCTCGCCTGCCTTGGCGTGCAAGACCTCGGGCGCGTTGCGCCGGTCGACCACGGCGAAGGGCAGGTGCCACAGGAGGTCGACGACCAGCGGGCCTGCAAGTTTCTCCACGAGCTTGCCCAGCCGCGGCCCGATGCCGGGCAGCGACGTGGTTTGGGCGAACAGGGGTGTCAGGCTCTGCGGGCGCATGGTTGCTGGGCGTTTAGGCCGCGTGACTTCACCATCGCCGCCACCTATATGCTACGCCGCTTTCTGGGGAAAACATGACGCGCGAGCTGGATCTCGAGACGCGGCGTAAGCGTTTGCTTTATCGCAGCGTCTACCGTGGCAACAAGGAGAACGACATCCTCCTGGGCCAGTTCGCGCGCGCCCATATCGCCGCGTTCGACGCCGCCGAACTCGACCAGTACGAGCGGCTGCTGGCGGCAAGCGACAACGAGATCTTCGACTGGGTGACCGGCCAGGCGGAGATTCCGGCGGAGGCCGATTCGCCGGTGTTGCGCCGGCTAAAAGCGTTCCGCGTGAGGTTCTAGTGGCGTCGCTTTCCGAAACCCTCTCCGCCATCCCGCGCAAGCCCGGCCGCTGGACGATCGCGGGCCTGCCCGAGGGCGCCGACGCCCTGGCGCTGGCCGAGCTCGCGCGCACCACCGGCGGGCAGGACATCCTGCACGTGGCGCGCGACGGCCAGCGGCTGGAGCGCCTGCAGGACGGTCTGCGCTTCTTCGCGCCCGAGCGCGAGGTGCTGGTCTTCCCGGCCTGGGACTGCCTGCCCTACGACCGCATGTCGCCGCACCCCGACATCGTCGCCGAGCGCCTGGAGACGCTGGTGCGCCTTGCACAAACCAGGAAGCCGGGCGCGCCGGCGCGCATCATCCTCGCCTCGGTGGGAGCGGCCCTGCAGAAGGTGCCGCCGCGCAGCCTCTACGCCGAAGCGGCGGTCGTGCTGAAGAAGGGCCAGACGGTCGACGCCAACTGGCTCACGAAGTTTCTGGGCGAGAACGGCTACGGCCGCTCGGAGACCGTCATGGAGCCGGGCGAGTTCGCCGTGCGCGGTGGCCTGGTCGACCTCTTCCCACCAGGCACGGCCGAGCCGCTGCGCCTCGACCTGTTCGGCGACGTCTTGGAGGAGATCCGCTCGTTCGATCCCATGAGCCAGCGCTCGACGGGCACGCGCGAAGAGGCCGTTTTGCTGCCGGTGAGCGAGGTGCTGCTGACCAAGGACAGCATCGCGCGCTTCCGCGGCGGCTATCGCGAGCTGTTCGGCAATGCCACCGACGATGCGCTCTACGAAGCGGTGTCGGCCGGCCAGCGCCATGTCGGCATGGAGCACTGGCTGCCATTGTTCCACGAGCGGCTCGAGACGCTGCTGGATTACTGCCCCGAGGCGGTGATCACGGCCGATCACCAGATCGCCGAGGCCTTCGAGGCGCGCCACGAGCTCATCACCGACTACTACGACGCGCGCTTAAAAACCGGCGGCAAGGGCGGCATGACGGGTGCCGCCGACTACAAGCCCGTGCCGCCGGAACGGCTCTACCTCAAACCGTCGGAATGGGACCGCCTGCTCGACGGCCACGCGATCGGCCAGTTCACCAGCTTCGACGCCGCGCCCGACGCGCCGAACACGATCGATCTTGGCGGCCGACGCCATGAAGGCTTTGCCCGCGCGCGCACCGCGCAGGGCGTCAACCTGTTCGACGTCGTGGCCGAGCATGTGAAGGCAGCCAATGCCGCCGGCCGTCGCGTGCTGATCGCGGGCTACACCGAAGGCTCGGCCAGCCGCCTGCAGCACCTGCTGCAGGAGCACGGCGCCACGACTCCTGTTCCCGTGGCCGACTTCGCCACGGTGCAAGGGTTGCCATCAGGTGCGCTTGGCGTCGCCGTCTGGCCGGTCGAGCACGGCTTCGTGCTCGATGGCCTGGAAGTCATCGGCGAAGAAGACATCATCGGCGATCGGATTTCGCGGCCGGCCAAGAAGCGGCGGCCATCCGAACGCTTCATCGCCGAAGCCGCGGCACTGAGCGAAGGCGACCTCGTCGTGCATCGCGAGCACGGCGTCGGCCGCTACGAAGGCCTCGTCACGCTGGAAATCCAGTACGCGCGGCACGATTGCCTCAGGCTGACCTACGAAGGCGGCGACAAACTGTTCGTGCCGGTCGAGAACATCGACGTGCTGAGCCGCTACGGCTCGGCGGAGGAGGGCGCGGTGCTCGACCGGCTGGGCGGCGTCGCCTGGCAGTCGCGCAAGGCCAGGCTGAAGCAGCGCATCGCCGACATGGCCGACCGGCTGATCAAGATCGCCGCCGAGCGCGCCATCCGCCGCGGCGAGACCATGAGCCCGCCCGAGGGCGCCTACGAGGAGTTCTGCGCCCGCTTCCCCTATGCCGAGACCGACGACCAGCTGCAGGCCATCGCCGACGTGATCGACGACCTGTCGTCGGGCAAGCCGATGGACCGCCTGATCTGCGGCGACGTGGGCTTCGGCAAGACCGAGGTGGCGCTGCGCGCGGCCTTCGTCGCCGCCCTGTCGGGCAAGCAGGTGGCGGTGATCGGCCCGACGACCCTGCTGGCCCGCCAGCATCATCGGACCTTCGTCGAGCGCTTCCAGGGCCTGCCGGCGCGCATCGGCCGCCTCTCGCGGCTGGTCCCTGCAAAAGAGGCCAAAGCCACCAAGGAAGCGATCAAGGAGGGCACGGTCGATATCGTGATCGGCACCCACGCGCTGCTCGCCAAGGGCATCGAGTTCAAGGACCTCGGCCTGCTGATCGTCGACGAGGAGCAGCATTTCGGCGTCAGCCACAAGGAGCGCCTGAAGGAGCTGCGCGCCGACGTCCATGTGCTGACCCTGACGGCGACGCCGATCCCGCGCACCCTGCAGCTCGCCCTGACCGGCGTGCGCGACATGAGCCTGATCGCCACGCCGCCGGTCGATCGCCTGGCCGTGCGCACTTTCGTGACGCCGTTCGACGGCGTCACGATACGAGAGGCCTTGTTGCGCGAACAATATCGCGGCGGCCAGAGCTTCTATGTCTGCCCGCGCATCGAGGACCTGGCGCAGATCGCGGTCGAGCTGCGCGAGCTGGTGCCCGAGATCCGCATGGCCATGGCGCATGGCAAGCTCGCGCCGACGACCATCGAGAACACCATGCAGGACTTCGTCGAGGGCAAGTTCGACGTGCTGTTGTCGACCAACATCGTGGAAAGCGGACTCGACATCAGCACCGCCAACACCATGGTGATCCATCGCGCCGACATGTTCGGCCTGGCCCAGCTCTACCAGCTCCGGGGCCGCATCGGCCGCGGCAAGACACGGGCCTATGCCTATCTGACCGTGCCGCCGGGCAAGGCGTTGAACGAAGCGGCCTCCAAGCGGCTCGAGGTCATGCAGACCCTCGACACGCTGGGCGCGGGCTTCCAGCTCGCCAGCCACGACCTCGACATCCGCGGCGCCGGCAATCTTTTGGGCGAGGAGCAATCCGGCCACATCCGCGAGGTCGGCATCGAGCTCTACCAGCAGCTCCTCGAAGAGGCGGTGGAGGCGGCGCGCGGGCAGGCGCGCGAGGCAGAGCGTGCCGACTGGTCGCCGCAGCTCAATCTCGGCATCCCGGTGCTGCTGCCCGAGGAATACATCGCCGACCTCTCGGTGCGCATGGGCCTCTATCGCCGCATCGGTGCGCTCGCCAACCAGGCGGAGATCGATTCCTTCGCCGCCGAGCTCGTCGACCGCTTCGGCAAGATGCCGCCCGAGGCCGAGTTCCTGCTGAACACGGTGGCGCTCAAGGTGCTGTGCCGCGCGGCGGGCGTCGACCGCATCGACGCCGGCGAGAAGGCGGTCGTGCTGTCGCTGCACGACAACAAGTTCGCCAAGCCCGAGAAGCTCATCGCCTGGCTGCAGAAGAACGCGCCTTTGGTGCGGCTGCGGCCCGACCACCGCGTGATCGTGCAGCGCGCCTGGAACGACGAGCGCCAGCGGCTTTCCGGCGTGACGTCGATCGTCTCTTCATTGGCGAAGCTCGCGGCTTGAGCCGTGGCTTCAGCAGGGGCTGAACGGCCCGAGCAGCACACCGCAGCAACCAGTCGCTGAGCCGCGTATCGCCCGAGGCGCGCGCGAGCGCGACGGCGCCGACGGCTAAAATCACCGCCACCGTCGCATCGCCGTCGAGCTTGCGCTTCTTCGCGCCGACGATCTCGCCGATCGCGGCATGCAGCAGGTTGGCAAAGGCAAGGCGTGCCGGCAGCGTCGCGCGGGCAATGTCGGAAGGCAGGGCGGCCAGCACGCAGGTCGGCGCGCTCGCGACCTGCTCGGCCTTGTCGAGATAGGCCTTCAGCACCGTGGCCGGCGCAGCACCACGCAGCCGCGTGCGCAGGCCGGTGCCGGCGATGACCGCCTCGGTGAAGAGATCGTCCTTCGACGTGAAGTGCGCATAGAAGGCACCGCGCGTCAGGCCGGCGGCCAGCATGACGTCATCGATGTTGGTGCCGGCATAGCCGCGCAGGCGGAACAGCCGACCGGCGTGATCGAGGATTTCGGCGCGGGTGCGGGCGGTCCGGGCAGGATTTACCGGCATGTTCAGCCTCATAGTATGTCTATTAACATATGATATGTCGTATAACATATTACCACGCCCGCCGGCGGTTGCAGCAACCGTCAAGAGCGCGGCGAAGAAATATTGATTCGGCCGGCGGCCGGCCGCGCCACAATTTTGTACGGGATGCCGATCATCCTCCCGCCCATCAGGGAGGGCGGCTTGCCGTGAGTGGGCGGTCGTGGGCGTGGGTGTTGGCCATGATGCTGGCCGCGACGGCGTGCGAAACGCCGCCCGGCGAGTTCGGCCCGAAGCAGGCGCGAGTGCCGACGCCGCCGGATGGCGTGATCGTGGGCGTTGCCGTGGCTGGCCGCACGGCGCTGCCATGATCCGCTGGGTAGGAATGGCCATGGCGTTGGCCGTCACGGCCTGCAGCATGACGCCGCCAGGCGAGCTCAGTTCCTGGGAGGTCGCGGCGCCGGCGCCGCCCGACGGCCTGATCGTGGGAATGGTCGTCGTGGCGCGAACGCCATCGGTCGATTGGAGTTGGGCTCGTTTCCCTGTTTCGCTGAAATACGACCATCAAAGCGGTACCTCGGGCGAACTGCTGCTTGGCCGGCAAATGAAGCCGCCGTTTCCGCCTCTGGAAGTCTACGAAGGCGTCGAAAACGGACTAACCGTGTCCTACCGGCCCTTTGCCATGAAGTTGAAGCCCGGCCGGGGCGCGTTTCACTCCTTCGAGCATGTGCGGTTTGAAAACACGAGCCGGCAGGAAGTCCGACAGGTACCGACCAGATACCTGGACAACAGCGGCAAATGGCAGTCGAGGTGGGAGTGGAAGACGGAGACCGTTACCGACTCTAACCCGATCGTCAGCGTCGCGAGCGTGGCCGCCGCGACGTTCGACATGGAGCCGGGCAAAGTTCTCTACATTGGACGTGTCGGGATGTTGCTCGATCGCTCGTGCTCTACCAACACGGCGTCTGCCGTGCACAGCAATGCTGCCCCATGCTTCGTCCGTGAACCTTTCATCGAAAGCGAGCCTACTGCCGACCTGGCCATGATCCGGCGATACTTCTCCAAGCTTGCTGGCGTGGAGATCGAGGTCAGGCCGCTTCAGACGGCGCCCGGAAGCTGGAAGACCCTCTCCGAGGTTGCCCGACCATACGCGGCGGGCCGGTGATCAGCGTGAGCGGGCAGCCGTGGGCGTCGGTGTTGGCCATGACACTGACGGTGGCCGCATGTGGCATGCCGCACCACGGCCCACACCACGGTCACAGCTACGGTGTATCGGGGGAGAGTTCGACCGACGCCGTCATGCGCGCCGCGCGGGCCGGCGCCAGGGCCGCCTACAAGACTCAGTACAATCCAGGTGACTACGGTCTCTCTAAGATCAAGAACCTGCCGCCCATTTCCCTGCCGCCGCCTCCGCCAGGCCTGCCGCGGCGACGTTGAGCCTTGATCACGCCGTCGACTGGGCCGCGCTGGTCGCCGCGTCGCGTTCGGCGAGGTTGAAGACTTCGACGAAGGCCGACGGCGGCTGGGCACCGGAGACCGCGTATTTGCGGTTGACGATGAAGCAGGGCACGCCGTTGATGCCGAGGCGCCGGGCATAGACGTCGGAGGCGACGACCTCCTGGCGGCCCTCGTCGCTCATCAGGTAGCGGCGGGCGCGCAGCTCGTCGATGCCGACGCGGACGGCGCATTCGACCACCGTCTCCATGTCGCCGATGTCGCGGCCTTCTTCGAAGTAGAGTCTGAACAGCTCGGCCACGGTCTCGTCCTGCACGTTGTTCTTGGCGCTCCAATGGACCAGGCGGTGCGACAGCACGGTGTTGGGCGTGCGCCGGATGCGGGAGAACTGGAATTCGATGCCGGCCTCGCGCCCGCTCTCGGCGATCGCCTGGTAGATCTGGCGCGGCCGGTCGCCGCCGCCGAACTTGGCCCGCACATAGTCGTCGCGCGTCATGCCCTCGGCCGGCATGTCGGGATTGAGCTGAAAGGGCCGCCAGGCCACCGCGATGTCGGTGCGGCCGCTCTGCGCCAGCGCGCGCTCGAACCGCCTCTTGCCGATGTAGCACCAGGGACAGATCGTGTCGGAAACGACGTCGACGTAAATCATGCCGCGAGTTTACGCCTTTCGCGCCAATGCAGAAAGAGAGCGGAAGCCGCGACCACCCCGAGGGCGACGGATGTCAGCCATGCAGCGGCGGGCCAACCTCCCGACGCAACCAGGGCGCCGGCAATCGGCGGGCCGAGCAGGCCACCGATGTTGGAGCCCTGCATCAAGAGGCCGGTCGATGCGCCGACCAGCTCGGGCCGCGGCGAATGCACGGGCAGGCCGGTGAACAACGCACCGGGCACGACGCCGATCACCGCCGAATAGACTCCCGCCAGCACCAGGCGCCACAGGTCCGGCACGCCGTCGATGAAGATGCCGGCGGCACAGAACGACATGGAGATCGCAGCCCCCGCGATCACCGCGGCGCGCGGCAAGCCGCGCTGCAGCAGGACGCCAGCTAGAAGGTTGCCGCCGACATTCAGCGCGGTCACCAGGGCCGTGACGATCGCCGCCGTCGCGGTCGAGAAGCCCAGGCGCTCGACCTGCAAGGTCGGCAGGAAGCCCACGATGGCAAGCCAGCAACAGTTGTAGGCGCCGAAGCAGACGGCTATCGCGAGCGGCCCGCCACTGGTCGCGACCTCGGCCATCTCGTGCAGGATCGGCCGCCGGTTGGCCGGCTGGGCGTCGAGCTCATGCCGAGGTACGGCGCGCAGTAGCAGCGCGGCAAGCATGACCAGAGACGCAGCCGACGCCACCAGCCAGACCGCCCGCCACGACGTCCCGGGCAGGATGACCGCCGCGATCAGCATCATGGCGCCCGCGCCGGTCGGCATATAGGCGGTCCAGATCGTCATGGCGCGGTGCCGGTCGGAGAGCTCGGTGACCCGCAGCACCAGCGTGGGGATCGACACCGTGACGATGATGAATCCCAGGCCCTCGAGGAAACGCCAGACCAGCAGCAGCTCGATGCTCTCGGCGAACGAGCCGAGCAGGCTCGCAACGCCGCACAGCGCGGTGCCGAGCACGATCAGGCGGCGATGGCCGAAGCGGTCGACGGTGAGCGCGATCGCCATGCCGCCGATAGCGGCCGTCATGTTGACCAGCGACAGCAGCCAGCCCGCCTGGCTGAGGCTCGCGCCCAGCGTGTCCCGAATCGAGGGGATCGACGGCGGAACCTTGCCGACATAGGCGGCGGCGACCACACCCGCGGCCACCAGCAGCCCGACCAGCCCCCAGGGGGTTCGCGATGCGTTCAGTACTGCACCCGTGCGGTCATGGCGCCCTCGACGATGAAGTTCGTCCCGCTGACGAATGAGGCCTGCGCGCCGGCCAGGAAGACCACGCACGACGCGACCTCCTGTGGCGTGCCATGCGACCGCTCGGGTTGCGCGTCATGCGCTTATGGCGCTCGGCGCCGGCGTCGTGCGGTGACCAGCACGCGCTTGCCCTTAAGACTGAGATCCATAATTCCCCCGCAACCGACGCTCGCCTATAAGGCCTGATGATGCAGCGGCGCATCAAACTAGGGAGCAACCCCGATGTCCAAGCGATTCGACCTTGTCGGCAAGGTGGCCCTGGTCACCGGCGCATCGTCGGGATTGGGGGTGCACTTCGCGCGCACGCTTGCTGCGTCAGGCGCTTCTGTCGCCATCGCCGCGCGGCGCGCCGATCGGCTCGCCTCTCTGCAGGCGGAATTGCAGTCGGCGGGCGTCAAGGCAGCCGCTGTCGAGCTCGACGTGCAGTCAGGTGACTCGATCATCGCGGCGTTTTCGGCGGCGGAACAGGCGCTCGGCCCAATCGACATCGTGGTCAACAACGCCGGCATCTCGATCGTGAAGCCGGCGCTGGAGATGCCGGTCGAGGACTGGGACGCCGTGGTCAACACCAACCTGCGCGGCGCCTGGCTGGTGGCGCAGACGGCGGGCAAGCGCTGGCTGATGGCAAAGCGCGCCGGCGTGATCGTCAACATCGCCTCGATCCTGGGCCTGCGTACGATCGGGCAGGTGGCGCCCTACAACGCCTCGAAGGCGGGGCTGATCCATCTGACACGCGCGCTCGCCATGGAATGGGCGCGCCACGACATCCGCGTGAATGCGATCTGCCCGGGCTACATCGAGACCGAGATGAACAGCGACTTCTGGAAGACGCCCGGCGGCCAGCGCCTGATCGACCGCATCCCGCAGCGCCGCATCGGCAAGCCCGAGCATCTCGACGGCGCGCTGCTGCTGCTGGCCTCGGAGGCCGGGAGCTTCATGACGGGCAGTGTGCTCACGGTGGATGGTGGGCACACGGTGAGTTCGTTGTAGTCATCGGAGCGCGGACCTCCAGGTGCGCTCATGTTCTTCTGGACCGCGAGCCTCCGGCTCGCTCATGCTCATGAGCGCGCCAGAGGCGCGCGGTCCGGAAGACGAAGACTATGAGCGGACCTGGAGGTCCGCGCTCCGGTGGTCACCAACCGTTGATGCGGTCGTAGATGTCGACGACGGACTTCCCGCCGTCGAGCTCGCTGTCGACCACATAGTAGCGGTCGTAGGCCGCCGCGGTAATGCAGGCGTGGTTGGGCAGGATGCGCACGCGCGAGCCGATCGGCAGGTTGCCGTAGGGGATCGGCTCGTCGGCGCCGACGAAGCCGTGCTCTTGGCTGCAGGCGATCACGGCCATGTCCTTGACCGGCGCATCGACGATGGTGCCGTAGCCGACCTGCGGCTTGAACTCCTGGGCGCTGATGTCCCTGGAGAGCGCCAGCGCGCCGGCGTCGACCAACACCTGGTTGCGATGCGGGTAGTGCCCGATCACCGACGCCAGCACCGACAGCGCGAGATCGGATGGCGCGCACGAGCCGATGTATTCCTGGTCGAGATCGTTGAAGACGTAGACGCCCGGCCGCATCTCGGTGATGCCGGTGAAGTCGCGCGAATGCATGGCGGTCGGCGTCGAGCCCCCGGACACGATGGGGCAGGGGATGCCGGCCGCGCGCAGCTTCTCGGCGGCGCCGACGATCGCCCGGCGCTCCTGCTCGGCGACGGCAGCGATGCCGTCGGGCGTGCTCTCGTGATAGGAGTGGCCGGCATGGGTCATGACGCCCGCCAGCTCGACGCCCGGCACGTCGTGCAGGATGCGGGCGATGTCCAGCAGGCCGGGCAGCTCGGGCGAGGGCAGGCCGGCGCGGCCGCCGCCGCTGTCGATCTCGATGAAGACCGAGAAGGTGTCGCCGTTCTTGGCCGCATCGGCGATCGCCTTGGCGACAGCGGCATTGTCGGTGACGACGCGCAAGTTGACGCCGCGGCGCCGCAGCTCCGTGATGGCCGGCAGCTTGGACGGCACCACGCCCACGCCATAGAGGATGTCCTTGAAGCCGCCGTCGGCGAAGTAACGCGCCTCGGCCAAGGTCGAGACGGTGATACGCCCGTCATGGCCCTCGACCGCCATGCGGCCGACCTCGATCGATTTCGCGGTCTTGACATGTGGGCGCAGCATGACGCCGGCATTGCGCAGGCGTTCGCTCATGCGCTTGAGGTTGCGGCGCAGGACCGCGCGGTCGAGAATGAGCGCAGGGGTCGGCAGGTCATCGAGGGTCTGGGCGGCCATGATGGCGAGATTAGCATGCCGATCGAAAACGAACGAAAGTTTGTCCTGAAGGACGATGGCGACCTGGAGCCGCGCCTGGCCGAACGACCTGACGTGACCAAGAGCTTCCTGCGCCAGGCCTATCTCGACGTCTCCGGCATGCGCATCCGCTCGGTCGAAGAGAGCGGGACGATCCGCCATGTCTTCACTTACAAGCGGCCGGTCGACGGCCAGATCGTCGAGATCGAGACCGAGATCAGTGCCGTCGATTTCGAGCGGCTGTGGTCGCAGCGCCGCGAGACCCTGCAGAAGCTGCGCTACTCCTGGACCGACGGTCCGTTCCACTGGGACGTCGACTTCTTCAAGACCGACGACAACCGGACCTACTTCACCCAGGCCGAGGTGGAGATGCCGGACGAGCAGACCGAGCCGCCACCGCTGCCGCCCAGCCTTGCCGACCACCTGCTGGCGACGGCGCCGGCCGGCGATCCGCGCTTCGCCTCCAAGCGGCTGTCCGACCGGACGCATGCCGAGAAGCTTTTAGCCGACATCAAGAGCAAAGGGAGGATCGAGTGAAGATCGCGCGTATCGACACGCATTCGGTGAAGGTGCCGTACACTTTCGGGGGCAGTCACAAGGGCGAAGGCCTGCGTACCTGGACGACCAACAACATCCTTCTGGTGCGGGTCGAGACGGACAGCGGCATCATCGGCTGGGGCGAGGCCTTCTGCTACGCCTGCACCGACGCGGTGCGGGCTGCCGTGCAGAACATGATCGCGCCCATCGCGATCGGCCAGGATGCGCGCGACATCGCCAGGCTTTCCTACGACCTGCAGCAGAAGCTCCATCTGTTCGGCCGCTACGGCATCACGATCTTCGCGCTGTCGGGTCTCGACATCGCGTTGTGGGACATTGCCGGCAAGGCGGCCGGCCTGCCGCTGCATCGGCTGCTGGGCGGTGCCGGCCGCGACAAGCTGCCGGCCTATGCCAGCCTCTTGAAGTACCGCGATCCCGAGAAGGTCGCGGCCCGTACCAAGCAGGCCGTCGAGCAGGGCTATCGCCACGTCAAGCTGCACGAGACCGAGGAGGCCGAGGTCAAGGCGGCGCGTCTGGCCGCGGGCAACGACGTCGCCATCATGGTCGACACCAACTGCCCGTGGACTCCGGAGCAGGCGCGGCACATGACCCTGAAGCTGCGCCAGTACGACCTGCACTGGCTCGAGGAGCCGATTTTCCCGCCCGAGGATTTCACCGCCATCGCCCGCCTGCGCGAGGGCACGGGTGTGCCCATGGCGGCGGGCGAGAACAACTGCACGTCGTTCCAGTTCCGCGACATGTTCGCCGCCAACGCCGTCGACTACGCCCAGCCCAGCGTCACCAAGGTGGGCGGCGTGACGGAGTTTCTCAAAGTCGCCAACCTCGCCGACGCGGCCGGCGTGACGCTGATGCCGCACTCGCCGTATTTCGGCCCGGGGTTCCTCGCCACACTTCACCTGCTGGCCGCGCGCGGCGAGCCGGGCGGTATGATCGAGCGCTACCACCTTGACCTCGAGGCCAGCCTCTATGGCGAGCTGGTGACGCCGGTCGATGGCGGCTTCGTCGTGCCGACGGGACCCGGCCTCGGCCGCGATCCTGATCCCGATGTGCTGAAGACCTATGGAGCGTAGGCCCCCAATGGCGTCGATGACCCTCGACTATCGCGACGGCGATGTCGCGCTGAAGGGCGTCCTGGTGCGGGATGAGAAGTGGACCGCCGGCCCCGCCATCGTGCTGTTCCCCGATGCACGCGGCATCGGCGCCCACGCTCTTGAATGCGCAGGACGGCTGGCCGCGCTCGATTATCCGACCCTCGTCGCCGACCTGTACGGCGAGGGTGTGCAGGCACGCGACATGACGCAGGCCGGCGAGTTGATGCGCAGCTTGCGCGCCGATGTCGATCGCTGGCGGGCGAGGGCGCGTGCGTCGTTGGACGCGCTGTCACGACAGGAAGGCGTCGACCGCTCCAGGCTGGTGGCACTCGGCTATTGTTTCGGCGGCAGCACGGCACTCGAGCTTGCACGCAGCGGTGCACCGCTGGCCGCCGTCGTGAGCTTTCATGGCGGTCTTGCGAGTCCTCGGCCTGCCGACGCCGCCAACATCAAGGCCAAGGTGCTCGTCTGCCACGGCGCGGCCGATCCGCTGGTGCCGCCGACCGACGTCGCGGCCTTCGAAGAGGCAATGGGGCGCACCAAGGTCGACTGGCAGCTCCACGCCTACGGCGGAGCGGTGCACGCCTTCACCAATCCCGACGCTGACAATGCGGGCACCCCGGCACTCGGCTACAACGAAGCGGCGGACCGGCGCTCGTGGGTCGCCATGCTTGGGTTGCTGAAGGAAGCCTTCACCCAAGAGTGAGGTCATTCCTCCCCAGCAAAGTTGGGGAGGAAAACCTTATGCCTTCGCCGGCCTGTTCCTCGGCACCTGCACGGTCGACCAGGGATCCGGCAGCTCCCCGACCGGGCAGTCGATCAGCACCGGGCCGCCGCGGGCGATGCCGCGCGAGATCGCCGTGCTCAGCTCCTCGGGCGACTTCACGCGCTCGGTGTGCAGGCCGAAGCTTTCGCCCAGCTTGACGAAGTCGGGGTTGCGCAGGTCGCTGGCGATGGTGCGGTTGTTGAAGGACTGCTGCTGGATGCGCTTGACGTTGCCGTAGGCGCCATCGCTGAACACAACCGCGACCACGCCGATGCCATGCTGTGCCGCCGTCGCCATCTCCATCGCGGTGAACATGAAACCGCCGTCGCCGTTGATCGATACGACCGGCGTGTCGGGCTTGGCGACCTTGACGCCGAGCGAGGTGGCGTAGCCCCATCCCAGCGTGCCCTGGTAGCCGGTCGACAGGAAAGTGCGCGGCTTATAGGTCGGCCACGCGAGACGCGCGACATAGCCCATCTGCGTCAGCTCATCGACCAGGATGCCGTCCTCGGGCAATGCCTTGCGAATGGCCTCGAGATAGGCAACCTGCGGCGCGAGCTTGTCGCGCACCGCCTTGTTGGCGCGTGCCTTGACCTCGGCCACGTGCTCGGCCCGGCCGTTTGGCTTGGCCGTGTGCTTGCCGAGCTTGTCGGCCAGCACCTTCATCGTCGCCGCGGCATCACCGATGATGCCGATCTCCGGCCGGCGCTGGCGGTCGAGCTCCTCGCCGTCGATGTCGACGCGGATGATCTTGAGCTTGTCGTCGAGGCCCCAGTTCTGCTGCTGCGGCTGCAGGCGGGTGCCCACGGCCAGGACCACGTCTGCCTCGCCCCAGAACAGGTAGCCGGCTGGCATGGTGACCGACAGGCGATGGCGGCCGTCGATCACGCCCTGGCCCATGCGGCCGGTCATGACGGGCGCATCCAGCATTTCGGCGATGCGCGCGATGTGCTCGCCCGCGTCCTGGGCGCCGCCGCCGACCACGATCATCGGCTTCTGCGCGCTGCCCAAAAGCATGGCGGCGCGTTCGACCGCGTCCTCGTCGACAGGGCAGGGGTCCGCCATGGCCGGCGTCGAGATCAGCTCGACCGGCGCCTTGCGCGCCCAGGTGTCCATCGCGCACTCCAGCGCCACCGGGCGCCGCCGCCCCGAGAGCAGACGACGGAAGGCTTCGTTGACCAGGCCGGGCGCGGCGGCGGGCGAGGTGATGCGGTCGGCCCACTTGGTGAGGCCGCGCATGATCGCGAGCTGGTCGGGCAATTCGTGCAGCAGGCCGAGATTGCGGCCGATCATGGCCTGCTGGATCTGACCGGTCAGCGCCAGCACCGGCGCATTCGCCGCGTACGCTGTCGACAGCGCCGCCGTGGTGTTGAGGAAGCCGGGGCCCGGCACGACGACGTAAGCCGACGGCTCGCCCGTCGCCATGGCGTAGCCCAGGGCCATGTAGGCGCAGGCCTGCTCGTGGCGGGCATGGATCGGCTTGATGGCGTTGGTGCGGTCGTACAGGGCGTCGAAGAACGCGTCGTTCTGCACGCCGGGCAGGCAGAAGATCGTGTCGATGCCGTTCACTTCGAGCATGGAAACGACGGCTTGGGCGGTGGTCAGTGTGGTCATGCCGGCGAGCCTATTCTTTTTAGCTGACCGGCGGAAATCCGGAAAATACTCGCTGTGCTACGACCGGAAGTAATGTTCGAACAGAGTGGACACATCTCCGAATCATGCTCCTCTCCCCCGCTAGGGGGAGAGGCTGGGTGAGGGGGCTATGCGCGTCGATTCCCCCTCGCCTAACCTCTTCCCCTAGCGGGGGGAGAGGAACATGAGGGCTGCAGATTAGGCCTCAGTCCACCCGTGCGCCCGAGGCCTTGATGATCGGCGCGAGGCGCGCTTCCTCGGCGTTGCGGAAGGCGAGCGTGTCGGCGGGCGAGCGCCAGATCGCCGTGGCGGCGAGGTCGAGGAACTTGGCCTTGAGGTCCTCGCTCTCCAGCGCCTTCTTCGACAGCTCGGAGAGCCGTGCGACGACGTCAGGCGGCAGCTTGGCCGGCCCGGTCAGCGTGGTCCACGAGTTGATGTCGAAGCCGGGCAGGGTCTCGGCGATCGCCGGGACATCGGGCACGACGGGCGTGCGCTTCTCCGACGTGACGCCGAGTGCGCGCACCTTGCCGGCGCGAACCTGGGCGAGCGCACCGGGGATGTTGTCGAAGATCATATTGACCTGGCCCGCCAGCAGATCCTGCATCGCCGGCGCGGCGCCGCGATAGGGCACGTGGATCATGTCGACCTTGGCCATCACCTTGAACAGCTCGCCCGACAGATGCAGCGTCGTGCCGTTGCCGGCCGAGGCGTAGGAGTACTTGCCGGGGTTTTTCCTGAGGAGCTCGATCAGCTCGGCCACGGTCTTGGCCGGCAGGTCGAGGTTTACCACCAGCATGTTGGGCAGCTGCCACATCATCGAGACGAAGGTGAAATCGTCCGGCACCTTGAACGGCAGCTTGGCGTAGAGCGTCGGCGCGATGGCATGGCTGGCGATACCGCCCAGGCCCAGCGTGTAGCCGTCGGCCGGCGACTGGGCCAGCGCATCCATGCCGACGTTGCCGCCCGAGCCGCCCTTGTTCTCGACGATCCATTGCTGGCCGCTCAATTCCTGCATCTTGGCGCAGAAGATGCGGGACAGCGTGTCGGTGGCGCCGCCGGCGGGGAAGGGATTGATGTAGCGGATCGGCTTGTTGGGGTAGCTGCCACTTTGAGCGGATACGGCCGACACGATGGCAGGCGCCGCCAGCGCTCCACCGATTCCGGCAAGCACAGCCCGCCGCCCGACGCGACTCTTTGCACTCTTCACTTGGTTTCCTCCCTATAAGCTGCGTGAAAGTGCCAAACAGGGTCGGGATCGTCGACGGCTTTCAGCGAAATTGATGAACTGCGCCTTCGCGTCGCTTGAAAAGCCGCCAAATCTTGGCACTTTGACGCCGTACCGCGGAACGGCTGTGGGGGCGGGGCCGTGGCAGGTGTGAGGAAGGTAATGCGGAGTTGCGTGGGCAGGAGCGCGCGGACGATCGTTTGCGCCGTCGCCGTTGGTTGGATGGCCGCGGGTGTGTCCGCGCCCGCCGCTGGCCAGCCGACGCCCCAGGCCCAGTCGGCGAAGGTCACGCCATTCGACGTCTGCAAGGGCCTCACAGGTGCGAACGCCGCCGAGAAGATCGCGGCCTGCACTGAAGCGCTCAAGGACGGCAAGCTTCAACCGATCGACCAAGCGACAGCCTATCTCAATCGTGGCATGGCCGAGAGCGGGCCGGGCAGCGATACGCGTTCGAAGGCCGACTTCCGGTCGGCGATCCGGATCTACAACGAGCTGATCCTGACCTCGCCAATGAGTCCCTACTACTACCTGCAACGCGGCACGGCCTATCAGACGATCGGAGAGGCCGATCGTGCCATCCTCGACTTCAGCGACGGGATCAGGCTTGCCCCCCGCGAGACCTATCCGCTGATCAGCAGGGCGATCGTCCTTTATACCCGCAAGGACAACAACGAAGGCGCCATCGCGGACCTGGACGCGGCGCTGAAGCTCAAGCCGTGCGAAGTCTCCGCCTGGGCCAACCGCGGCATCGTCTACAAGAAGAAAGGCGAGATCGACAAAGCGCTCGCCGATTTCACCGCCGGTCTCAAATGCCTGCCGGCGCGCATCGATCCGATCTATTCCGTCGTGGCTCGGGACGGCGTCATCAACCAGCTCTCGCCGCAGCAGCTCGAGCATAACCGCGTCGCGGAGCTCGCCATCTTCACGTACTTTCAGCGCGGGCTCGCCTACTACGACAAGAGCGACTACGACAAGGCAATCGCCGACTTCAGCGAGGCGATCCGACTCAATCCGCGCAACGCCTCGCCCTATGTCGGACGCGGCGCGTCGTACATGTCCAAGCAGGAGTACAAGAAGGCGATCGCCGACTTCGACGAAGCGCTGAAGCTGACGCCCGGCCAAGCGTACGTCCATATGCAGCGCGGCATCGCCTACCACCAGACGGGCGACGCCGACAAGGCTCTCGATGACTATTCGGCGGCGCACGACCTGACCCCGAAGGATCCGATGCCTCTCATCAATCGCGGCATGATCCAATACACCAAGAAGGGCAAGTTCGACGCCGCGATCGCCGACTTCGACGAGGCGCTGAGGCTCAACCCGAAAGAGATCAACGCCATGATCAATCGCGGCGTGACCTATCGTCAGAAGAACGATCCGGACGCCGCCATCACCGACTTCGACAAGGCGATCGATCTCGGGTTGCAGACGGCGAGCCTGCTCAAGCTCGTGGCCAAGGACCGCGATCCCTCGACCGCGCAGCTCGCCGACCAGGTCGCGCACGCCTACTATCAGCGCGGCATGGCCCGCATCGACAAGCAGGACTACCCTGCCGCACTCGAGGATTTCGGCCGGGCCATGGAGATCACGCCCAAGGATGCGCGGCCGTATCTCGGCCGCGGCGCTGCCCTGCTCAAGCAGAACCGGAGCGAGGAGGCGATAAAGGATTTCGACGAAGCGGTCAGGCAGTCTCCTGGCCTGGCGAGCGTGTATTTCGAGCGGGCAACGGCCTACCATCGGGTCGACGATTTCAAGCACGCGATCGCCGACTACAGCGAGTCGATCAAGCTCGATCCCAAGGAACCGCTGGCCTACATCAATCGAGGCATGGCGGAAATCTTCATCAACAAGGTCGACGAAGCGATCGAGGATTTCGACATCGCGCTGGACCTCGCGCCCGACAACGTGAACGCCCTGATCCAGCGCGGCTTCGCCTACGGGCTCAAGAAGGACTACGCCGAGGCGTTCGTCGACATCAACAAGGCGCTCAAGCTCACGCCGGACAATCCAACCGCGCTCTTCTATCGCGCACAGATCGAGGCGTATCGCGGCAACATCGAACGCGCGCTGGAGGACTACAGCGCTGCCCAGCGCTTCGATCCGATCAATGCCCGCGTCTACGCCGCACGGGCGACGGTATACATGGGGCTGGGCGACGACGACAGTGCGATCGACGACTTGAACGAGGCGATCAGGCTGAGGCCCCTGGACGCCAACCAGTTCCTCAATCGCGGCATCGCCTTGTTCGGCCGCGGAGAGTATGCACGCGCTGCCGCCGACTACAGCGAGGTGCTGAAGATCGATCCGAGGTCGGTCGCCGCGTTCAACAACCGCTGCCTGACCAAGGCCGTTTTGGGACAGGATCTCCCGTCGGCCGCGGTGGACTGCCAGTCGGCGCTCAAACTCAGCCCCAACGACGTCTATGCGCTGACAGGTCTGGGACTCGTGGCGCTCAAGGAAGGGCAGTACGCGCGCGCGCTGCAGGAATACAACGCGGCACTCGCGATCAATCCGCAGCTGGCTCGCGCGTACTATGGCCGCGGCATCGCCAAGATGAAGATGGGCGACACCAAAGCGGGCCAGGCCGACATCGACACGGGGAAGGGCATGCAGCCGAACATCGTGGCGGAATTCGCGATCTATGGGCTGAAGTGACGGCGTGCAGCCGCGAGGCGGGGGGAACGATGCGGACGAATGTACTGCTGGTGGCAATCGGGCTCGCCACGACTCTTTTCGGTCCCGCTGCGCAGGCTGGAGCGGTGCTCGATGCGGTCAAGGCACGGGGGGAATTGATCTGCGGCATGCGAGGCGACACGCAGGGTTTTGCGCGGCGCGACGCCGCGGGAAAATACAGCGGCCTCGAGGTCGACATGTGCCGTGCCGTCGCCGCCGCGATCTTCGGCAGCGGCGAAAAAGTCAAATACGTGCCCCTCGAGCCGGCCAAGCGCTTTCCGGCCCTGCAGGACGGCACTGTCGACATGCTGGCGTCGGGCACCACCTATACGCTGACCCGGGACGCGACTCTTGGCCTCGATTTCGTCGGCATCTACTACTTCGATACTCAGGCCTTCATGGCGCCCCGCAAGCTCGGCAAGAAGAGTGTACGGGACATCACCAGCGCATCGGTCTGCGTGCAAGCCGGCACCACGACGATGGAAAACGTCGAGGACTACTTCCGCGCCAACAACATGACCTTGAAGCTCGTCGCGGTGAACAGCGCCGATGAACTGCGGCTCGCTTTCTTTGGCGGCCGCTGCGACCTGTTTGCCGCGGATCGTTCGGCAGTCTACGCCGCGCGTGCCGCCTACGCCTCCAATCCAAAGGACTATCTCATCCTGCCTGAATCGACATCGCGCGAGCCGCTGGGCCTGATCGTGCGCCAGGGTGACCCGCCGTTCGCCGACATCGTGCGCTGGTCGCTCTACGCCATGATCCAGGCCGAGGAGCTGGGCGTCACCTCAAGGAACGTCGATGAGATGCTGAAGAGCGCCAATGCGAGCATCAGACAGCTTCTCGGCGTCGCCCCGGGCACCGGCGCGGCGCTCAAGGTCGACGACAAGTGGGCCTACAACATCATCAAGCAGGTGGGGAATTACGGCGAAAGCTACGACCGAAACGTGGGTGGCTCGCCGCTCCGCATCCCGCGCGGCCTGAACGCGCTGGCCAGCCAGGGCGGCATGCAGTACTCGCCGCCGATCCGCTGACAGGGCGAGGAAACGGACAATGAAGGCCACTGACCGTTTGCCGGGTGACGGCGTCGGCATCCAGGTACCGGTCGGGCGGATCGGCGCCGACAGGGTCCATTGGCAGACGGTCTTCGATGCGCGCGACAAGCCCAGCATCTACCGTGTCCACAACGGCTCGGCGCACGACGACGCCGATGCCGGCAACGCCATGATCGTGGAAGTCGACGGCGCCAAGCGCACCATCAAGGTGAATGTCGGGACGTCGGTCGACGTGATGGGCAAGAGGATCCGCGTCAAGGCAGGGACGGGCGGGCAGACCTCACGGGTCGAGGGCTGGTACGTCCTGGTGTCGTAGGGCATTTGCCGGAGTTCTTGGTCTTCCTGACCGCGAGCTTCCAGCTCGCTCATGCGCATGACATGAGCGAGCTGGAAGCTCGCGGTCAGAAAGATCATGAGTCAGCGCGTGGGAGAAGGGAGCTGCTCCCGCTGGATGCGCTCGCCGGCCGCCAGGAGCTCGGCGCGTCGGTGGGTGACGATCGCCTGGTTCTCCGACACGTACTCGCCCCAGGTGATCTCGCGGTCGATCAGCCGCGCTGTGTTGGCGTCTGACCGCGCATAGCTGTCGGTCAGGATCGCCACGATGGTCGGATGGACCTTGGCTGCCGCTGCCAGCGCCATCTTGCGGCACGGCGCGAGATAGTCCTGCCGAAGTGACTGGAGCAGCAACGCCTCCTGCGGCGTTGCCATCGCAGGGTTGCTCTTCATGGCCGCGGCCGGGCTGTCGGCGTGATCGCCCATCTTCTCCTTGAGCGCCTGGTGCTGCGGGCTGGTCAGGACCTTGCGCCAACAGGCGTCGATGGCCGGTGCGTCGGTCGCCGCGATACCGTGCACGCGCGCCGCTTCCGGCGGCGTCTTGCCGGCGCAGCCGCTGATGGCAAGGAGGGCGATGCCGAGGAAAACGGCCTTCATGCTTCCCTACCCATCGCGGCGAGGGCGATCTTGTCGCCGTCATGAACGCCGCGAAGTTCGATTCTCACCTGCAGCCCGTTGCGTATAGACCTGTGCAGGCCCTCCGGGGACGCTGCAAGATGGCCGGCATTCTGCATACTCTGAATGCGGCTGCGCGATAAGCGCAACTCATTCGCCACCAGACGGTCGACGCGCAAGCCGGTCGTCTCCGGAACGACGCAGACGATCTCCAACCGGCCGGCGGGCCGTGTCGTCTCGGAGACGACGTTCTTGCGCACCGTGACGTCGTCGAAGTGCTCGACCTTGAGCTTGCGCCGCCATTGCTCGAACGCCAGCCGGCGGCAAAGCTCCGGGTCGTTGGCCTGCAGCGACGCGAGAAGATGCGGCTCTATCGTCGAGACGTGTCGACGCTCCAGGATCGGGCGATTCCAGGTGTTGTCGCATGACGTGCACTTGTAGATCAGCCACGCATCGACGCGTTTGCCGTTGGCGTTCACCCTGATCTTGCCGCTCGTTCGAAACCTCGTCGCGCCGCGACAGCGGGTGCAATTCAGCCAGGGCTCGGGGGCGTTTGCGGGAATTATCGTCCACTGAACATGTAAGACATCGGACATGCCGGCTTGCTCTTCCCATTGGGAAGCTCATCGAGACGGCTGTGCGGACGAGAGGGCCCGATATCGGGCGCGGTGTGGCAGGGGAGGTGTGGCGATCGGAGATCACGGTGCCGGCCGGAACGCATCCGGGCACGGTTCAACCATGCCATACCGGTCTCGAACCGCCACCATGACGAGCTTGCACGCTAAAGGAGACGGCAACGCGCTCGCGCTGCCGCGCTGGTCGGGTGAAACTGCGAGACCGGCAATTACTTAGGCAAAGTGGATCGACCTATGGGCGTGACGGCGCCTGTCTAGCCTGCAAGGCGAGATGTGGGAAGGCCCCTCAACGCGCTGGCCATTCTTTCGCCCGCTTCTGGGAGGATGCTCGCAGAGGTTAGCGGCATGCCTATTGAGAGGACAAAGTCATGGTCACGTCTCTTAGCATGCGTTCCAACCAGACATCGAAAAACACGAGCCAGGACGAGCTGCGCGAACTGATGGGCAAGAGTCCGGCGGCCCATCGTTTTCTGACGCTCTTCAAGACGCCGCTCGACAAGTTCGTCGGCAACATCCTGGAGGTGTTCAAGGCGCCCAAAGCCGAAGGCGTGGATTTCGAGTTCCCGACCGGCAAGAGAGCGGAATTCCTGAACCTGGTCGACCCCTCCACGATCATCGGCGCCATCGGCCCGTTTACGTTCGGCGGCGCCGCCAAGGGTCCCATGGTCCCCGACGATCCCGGGCCATCGGAGCCCGACCGTGTCTGGCGCCGGCTGGCCAGTGCGGTTTCCGCCGGCATCAGCTATCGCGAGCCCGGCTTGAAATCGAGCCTGCACATCGCGATCCGAAAGGACGGCGCCAACGTCCATGTCGACCGCGAAGGATTTGTCACCTCCACGAACGGCAGGATCACCTACGACCTGAAACAGGTGATCAACCACCTGAGCACCGATCTCGCCTCCGACTACGTGCCCGTTCTGGTTACCAGCCTGACCGTGAAAGACGACGACGGCCGGACCAGGTTTCAGGGAAACCTGGCTCCCTGGCTGGAGGTCAACCTGCCCGGAACGACGGATCCCGGAGGATCGCGGCGGGGCACGACCGAAGGCATCGTCGGTCTGAGACTGTTTGGCATTTTCCAGGCCGGCGGCGGCTGATCCTCCTTCGCTCTGCGAGCTTCGGAGGACGAGGGCCTGCGTAGCGCGTAGCGCGTAGCGCGTAGCAGGGCGGCTGATCCTCCTTCGCTTTGCGAGCTTCGAAGGACTTGTCCTGCGTAGCGCGCAGCGCGAAGCAGGATGAAGCACATCTCCATATAATCTCCATCCTTCCTCAAGGCCCACGCCGCTGGTCGGCCACAAAACGCCGGCACCCTCCGGCCATGGAACAGTTGCGGCTTGCGGACGAAGGAGGGTGACCGGTGACGCTCTTCAGGCGCAGCAACGACATAGAAGTCAGCGGCAGTCCGGAATTCGACAAGGAGTACGGCCCCGGAGAAGCACCCCACCATCCAGGCATCTATCGATGCCGCGGATGCGGATGCGAAATCGTTGCCGAGGCCTCCAGACCGTTTCCGTTGGAGAACCATCCCAAGCACTCGCCGACTCAAGGGACAGTTCGCTGGAGACTGGCCGTCGCGGCACAGAAAGAACCGCACTAGCTGTGCGCCCTTCACAGACTCTCAGCCCGAACTATCGAGCGCGCCAAGTCGGCGGGCGGCGCGTATCGTGACCTGGCATATCTACAGCGCCCGCGCCTTGTTCGGCCCGCTCACCCTGTCACGCGAGGCCGCGAACGCGGCGACGCTGGATCGGTGGCTAATCGACCGCTGCCAAATGGAAAGCGTCGACAGCTTCTCAACTCGAGACGTGCTGACCGGCGGCCCCAACGGCACGCGCAAGCGCGAAGATTTTGACCGGGCGGTGGAGATTCGCGCTGCCCACGGCCGCCTGCGGATAGCCCAGGAAGGAAAGCGCCGCCGGCTGGTGGTCAATCCTGCTCTACTCGACGGCACGGCAGACGATGACGACGGCGACGCGCCGGACGTGATTGTCCCAACTCGCCCCCAGCCGAGGGGGGTCAATTGAAACTCAGGGCGCTCATTGCAGGCGCTGGGGGCGATTCCAACCCCCCGGACCTCTGCGACACTTGCGACTCCTGCGACACTTCCGGCCCAGGCACCCCCAACTGTCGCAACTGTCGCAACTGTCGCAACACTTCCTGAACCGGAATGCTGGGCCGAGATGATGCGCGGCCGGACCATTGATGGGTGCGGCTCGACCTGGCCGCCGATGTCTTGGATAGCCTCTTGGACGCCGGCTCGCCGCAAGCGTACCCACCCGGGCGGCTATCGCTATCCGCCGCCCAAGCTGGGCAACGCGCTCACCTACAGCGCGCAGGCAGATTCCAATGCCGGGGCGGAAACATCGGGCGACAAAATTCCAACGCCGATGGGCTGGCTTACAACTTGATGTCCCCGCCGTCTATCCGGGCGTGCATGCGGTAGCCGTCGTACTTGATCTCATGCAGCCAGCCAGCTCCAGCCGGCGCCTCGTCTACCAGGCGCGTGAGCTGCGGCTTGATCCATTTCGGCGGCCGAGACGACAGTGAGGATGCAGCGTTCACTTACTGCACATCCTTGGCGGTGCTCCGCAACTACGCACAGGAGATACTCTCCACGGCCCGCGCCGGTTTCTGATCTGCAATTGTCAAAGCAATGCGGATCATCGTGGACCACCTCAAGTCACGCGTCATGCGAGAAGTGAGCCACACCGATGTCATTCTTTCCCGCTTCTCATCGAAGGCGGTGATTGGTAGGGCTGATGAGCGACGCGGGAAATGCAGCCCCTTCCCAATGTCGCAATGCAGAGGACTCTCGATCGTGACGTGATGGTTCGCAGCGGCAACGCCGCCGCCATCGCGACAGTAGAGCCGACCACATGAGTGCGGCGTGGCACGGCATGGCCGAAACTCAAAGGGGACTAATATTAATGGCAACTCTCAATGTTGGGGCCGGGCAGGCCTATGCAACGCTTTCCGCTGCTGTCGCCTCCTCACATGACGGCGATGTCATCGCCGTGCAGGCCGGGACGTATGTTAACGACTTCGCGACAATCTTCAATGACGTGACTATCGTCGGTGTCGGCGGCATGGCGAACTTCGTCGCCACCGTGGCGCCGCCCAATGGCAAAGGCATCCTTGTTACACAGGGTGACGTGACGATCCAGAACCTCAGCTTCTCCGGCGTGGCCGTCGCCGACGCGAACGGCGCGGGCATCCGCTATGAAGGCGGCAACCTGGTCGTCATCGACAGCTATTTCCACGACAACCAGATGAACCTCCTGGCGAATGCCGCCGACGGCACGATCCGCATCGTCGGTTCGGAATTTGGCGCCACTCGTAGCAGCGATTCCCTCAATCACAACCTCTATGTCGGCAGCATCGGCTCACTGGTCATCGACAACAGCTACTTCCACGATGCCTATGACGGCCACCAAATCAAGAGCCGGGCGGAATCCACAACCATCACCAATTCGCGCATCTATGACGGCAGCGGCGACGGCAGCTACACCATCGACCTGCCCAATGGCGGCGTAGGCGTCATCAGCAACAACGTCATCGAACAAGGGCCGCATTCCGATAACCCCTTCATCATCGCCTATAGCGAGGAAGGTGCAACTCACGCCAGCAACAGCCTGGTCATCGAGGACAACGTCGTAGTCAACGACCTGACCGGCAACGCGAGCCTGCTGTTCAATGCCAGCACAATCACCGGCACGATAAGGGACAATTCGGTGTATGGCCTCACCGCCGACCAGATCGTGTACGGCAGCGCCACGGTGTCCGGCACCCACTTTCTCTCTACACACCCCACGCTCGACACCACCTCGGGCGTTGGTGGTGGCGGTACTGGCGGTGGCGGGACTGGCGGTGGCGGTGATGGCGGTGGTGGCGGCTCAGCGGCGATTGGAGAAGTAACTGGCCTGAGCCAGGACACCGGCACACCGGGAGATTTTATAACCAGCGTTGCCAGTCAGACGGTCCATGGCACCTACGCGGGCACCCTGGCAAACAGTGACGTCATACAGGTCAGTGCCGACGGTTCGACATGGGTTGGTGCGACGGCGGGAGCCGGCACGTGGACCGCAGACGTTACTCTGCTGCCCGGTGAGCACACACTCGCCGTGCGAACGGTCGACGATGCCGGAAACATCGTGAATGGTACCGGCCATGCCTACGATCTCGAAACCGGCGGCGGCGGTGATGGCACCGTCCTTGGTACGGCTGGGGCGGACACGCTCACGGGCACGGCCGGGGCTGATACAATGACGGGCTTCGCGGGCAATGACGAGTATGTCGTGAACAATGTCGGCGACGTGGTGATCGAAGCAAGGGGCGAGGGCACCGACACGGTGCTTAGCTCGGTGAGCTATCGCCTTGCGTGGAACCAGAGCATCGAGAATCTGACGCTGACGGGCGATGGCAACATCGACGGTACGGGCAACAGCATGAACAACGTGCTGCAGGGCTCGGCTGGTGACAACGTCCTGAGGGGTGGCAGCGGCAACGACACCTTGTCAGGAGGCGACGGCAATGACGTCCTGGTCGGCGGCTTTGGCCGAGACATTGAGACCGGCGGCGCGGGCGCCGACCGCTTCGACTTCAATAGTGTCAACGAGAGCGGCACGACCTTCGCCACTCGCGAACAGATCATGGGATTTGAGCAGGGCACCGACGCAATCGATTTCTCCACGATCGATGCCAACACGGCCGCGTGGGGCAACCAAGCCTTTACTTTTATTGGCGATGACGCCTTTCACGGAGTGGCTGGTGAACTCCACCAGCAGACGGACGGTCCGAACACGATTGTCTCCGGCGATATTAACGGCGACTCCGTTGCCGATTTCCAGATCGAGCTGAACGGAGCATTCACGCTGACACCGAACGACTTCATCCTCTAGCCCCCGCGACGGTCCCGCGCGGTCGGAGCCCGCGCGGGACCGTGCCACCCGTTCCCACAGGTTCTTCGCTGGTCGGCCGCCCTTTCAGCCTGTGGCCCTGCGGCGCCTCGTCCGCCAGGCGCGTGAGCTGCGGCTTGATCCACTTGGGCGGCCGAGATGTCGTTCCCACCAGAGCAGTCTATCGTAGGATGACCTGTGACAGTTGGGCGAGCCATCCGACCGACCATGTCGGGCCAGCTCTTCTTCATCAGTTTCCGAATCCTAGCCTGTAGCCCCGTCGACAACGGCGGAGTTCTTTTTCCGCTGGTTATTCGGCCGAGTAGGAGCGGTACGGATTCGCCGTACCGCCCCACCCACTCAAGAGGCTAGAAGCTGACTGCCCATCGCCCCGAGCGATCGGCCACCGCCTCTTCCCACACGCATCGTGTGTGCCCGAAACCACTCACGGTGGAAAGGGCCATCGCTGTGACAATTGTTAAGGGTACGTTCCCGTCCGCTCATGGGGCAAAGGACCGTCGGGCATGCCCGTTGGGTGTTCTGTGTGGGAACCGGACACACGAGAAAGCTGCTGTGCTTTTCGATACCCCGACGGCGATCTCCCACGTAGGGGATCTAAAGACGGAATTAAAGTGCCAACGGTGGCCAACCTGTGTCCAAGGGTTGCTTTTGCGCTGCCGCACCCCTGCGTTGAGGCAGTTGGCGTTAGGGCCGTTTGATCCCAGAGGAGAGCAAAAACGCCAAGGACGAGGTTGCCCGCTCAGATAACGTGTCGGTACGTGTTACCAACTCCCGCGCAAGCTTTTCTAGCCATCGGGCTGAACCGTGAAGCCGCTCGCGGGTATCAACCATCTCGATCTCGATGACGCGCCGCTTACTGCGGCGGCCAAGGCCCTCGATGGCGTGTATGCAGAACCGCCCATCGGCGGTGAACTGTGAGTGTATGACTTGTGCCAACTATCCCTCTTTGGCTTTGGGGAGGGATACACGACTTACCTCAGTCGGACTGCGACTTTCCTGTGACCGGGACGAGCAGCGTGGGTACCTATCTTAGTGGGCACAAACCTAGGAGGTGAGTTAAGTGTCGCAACTGTCGCAACTGGTGCCGGGGTTGCCCGATTGGAGATAACTGCAGACGGAGATCGAGCCCGGCGCTATCGGAACTTGGCCACCGAACTGCGAATACGCGCGGCGACTATGACCGACGACTCGACCCGGCGAGGAATCCTAGAGGCGGCAACGGTATGGGATCAGCTAGCCAATTTTGTTGACCGCCAAGTCCGGCTATTCGCAGAGCCGATACCTGACCAGCGCCGTCCGCCCCCCTGAACTGCAACTCCGAGAGTTTAAACGGCATTCGCAATGGGCAGTCGGGAGGCCCGCGAATGGCCAAAATTACGCCCGATGCCGAACTGACCAAGTCGAGTTATTGGCGAGAACGCGCCGAGGAAGCACGAACACGCGCCGATGGCCTTCGCGAACCCGAGGCAAAGGCAGCCTTGGTGAACGTTGCCGCCATGTACGAGGCGATGGCGAACCGTGCCGAAGAGCGTGAACGCGCAAGTCGGACCTGATTGCCGGGTATCCACGAAAATCAACGCTAGGGCCATTCTTCTGCCCGTGGAATCACGGGTGGTACCCAGTTTGATCACTGGTCAATTCGGGAGGGGAGACCGGTAATCAGCCGGTGGTTGAGCCAACCTATGTTCGTGTGCGCGAGAGCCGCAAGGGTGTCAGGGTTGCGCTGACGCGCTGCTCGAAGCACGCCCATATTGTGCGCGCTTGGGGTGTTTTCCGGCCGGACAAGTTGTCGAACATTCAGGAAATCGACAGAGTCGAGCTGCGTACAGGTCCTGCGGCCGAGGCTGTCGCAGCATTGATCCCGCCTCACAATTGTCCTTTTTGGATTGCGGTCGAGGTTTTCTGCAATACCGGTGGCGCCTGGAGAAGGAGCATCCCGCGCCTAAGCCCAGAAGCGGTTCCGTGCAGTTTTGTGTTTGAGGACGACAACGTGGGCCTCGACATTGATTACACTTAGCGAGTTGAGGAGGAAAAGGTGGCCAAAGCTCATCCTGTCGATATGCATGTTGGTCGCCGGATACGGCAGCGGCGGACACTCCTGGCTATGAGTCAAACAAAGGTGGCCGAAGCAGTGGGGCTCACATTTCAGCAGATCCAGAAGTACGAGCGCGGCTTCAACCGCATCAGTTCGAGCCGCCTGTATGAGTTCGCCAAGGTACTGGACGTGCCGGTGTCGTACTTCTTCGACGAAATGCCTTCCAATGTGTTGGCGGGCCGGCCGATGTCGGGCCGCGGCCGCAAGGAGTTTGGCGAAGAGGGAACGCCGTTCGAGCAGGAGAAGGACCCGCTGATCAAGCGCGAGACGCTCGAACTGGTGCGGGCCTACTACAAGATCCGCGAAGGCCGCGTGCGCAAGCGCATCTTCGAGACAGTCAAGGCCCTGGGCGCAGCGAGTCATGCCACGGTACTGGGTGGGCGGAAACAGCTCAAAAGAATGCAGGCAAGCTGAGTAGATTGATGCCATTGCTCGGCATGCTACGCGTGCTCGCAATGGCTATTGCTGCTTCACCGTGCGCTGCACGGACCATCACCGATGGCGACACGCTGAAGCAGGGCGGCGTCACATATCGCCTATGGGGCATCGACGCTCCCGAGGCCAAGCAGGTTTGCCCCGATGGTTGGCCTGCGGGCAGTCTCGCAACGACCAGGCTGCAGGCACTGACGGCAGGCCGATCGATCGTGTGCCAGGAGAAGGACCGCGACCGCTACGGCCGCGTCGTCGCCATCTGCCGAGTTTCGGGCGAGGATCTGGGCGCCATCCTGGTGCGGGAGGGGTTCGCCTGGGCGTTTACCCGGTACAGCATCGACTATATCGACCAGCAGGAAGAGGCCCGCAGAGCCAACCGTGGCGTGCAGCGCATGACTGCGTACCGGCGTGGGAGTGGCGAGCGCAACATCGGGCAACCAATGGTCGCTAGGACCTGGGAGCAGGCGCACTCGATCGATGGATCCTAGATGGTGTTCGCCCTACGCCGAGCGGCGAAGGGGGGCTCTTGCAACCGAGGGATCGGGCATCGGCCACCACTCTTAGAGGGTACTCCCGAAATTCTGGCTGGCGCCTGTACGCGGGTCGTCCGCCGGTTTTTCCGCGCGCCATCGACATTTCTATGCCTTTCACACCGATCAGCATGTCGTCGCGGCGAAAGAAAGTCGTCAGGTAGAACCTGCGTTTGAAGTGCAAGGTCATCGAGATGACGGACCTAGCCGACGACGCGCCTAAAAAAGTTCTCTTCGACATGGGGATATCGCGGCGCCTGCTCAAATGCCTGGTGCGGGCCGATCGCTGGCGCACGATCGGCGATATTCGATACACGCCCGACCTGGAGTTGGGCCGCGAGCCGCAGATGGGACGTTCCACCATCGCCGAGCTGCGGACCTTTGTTCCCTACGTGGCTGCCGATGGTGCCGACCTCAGTTTGTGGGAGCGGTGCTGCTCGGGTGGAGCTGCGCCTGAAAGGGATACACGATCAACTGATAACTGAGGCTGCTTCCGTCTCCCCCTCTCGCCTCCCTGTGACTGGGGCCAGAGCTTCGTGTGCATTTTGCACCGCCCAAGGAGCACCTCTTTTGGGGTAATCCGACTGTGCCTGTTGCTGGAGGGCACTTGTAGCGCACAAGCTCTGCGAAGTGATTTCAATGGCTGGGAGGCAGAATTGAGCAGAACTTCGAAGATCAATCTTGCACGACGCAATGCGCTAAGGTCGGTTGGTTTGGTCGCGGGTGCGGTCGTGGCGAGTGGCCTTGTTACCAAGTCTGCATCGGCGGCAACCTTCCCTGACTGGCTTTGCAAGATCGCCCCTGGCCTTTGTTCCCCTCCTGGTGGCGGTTCCGGCGGTGGCAATTGCTTTGCGCGGGGCACACTAATCGGGACGCGCGAGGGCTATCGGCCGATCGAAACCCTGGCAGCCGGTGACGAGGTTGCGGTGCGTGGGGGCTTCGCGCCGATCAAGGCGATGGTCAGTCACACCTTGAACAGCGTGTCAGGCAGATGGGTTGGCGAGTCGAATTTGCCAGTTCTCATACGACGCGGTGCTCTGGGTGAGAACTCGCCGAGCGCAGATCTTTGCGTCACAGCATTGCACGCCGTGTACGTCGATGGCTTCCTGATGCCCGTCGGCGAGCTGGTTAATGGGACCAGCATCATCCTCGAGGGGGTCAACGGTCGGGATACGCTCGACTTTTTCAATATCGAACTCGACAGCCACGACATCCTGGATGTGCAGGGTGCATTCTGCGAGTCGCTGTACAGCGCGGCGACTGAGCGCTGTGCCCCGCTTTTGCGCTTCACCGGTGGCCGCAGCCAGCTTAAGTCGCGCTTGCGTAGCGTGGCCTCACTCGTGGTTGATCGGCGGCAGCCCATCGACATCATTCGCGACAAAGTTGAGGAGCGCGGGCTCGGCTTTGCGCGGGCCGCTTAACGCCGTTTTCGACAAAACTGACACTGTCCGCGCGGTTTCACCCCCGCGCGGACCCGCCTTAACCCGATACTTCACTGGCAGCTTCGCCACCGCCTCGATCGTGCGCCGATAGCGATGCGACCGTCCAGGCCTGCTCGGGTCAGCAGCTTGACCTGGCCACCGTCGATCCGGGCGTGCCTCCGGTAGCCGTCGTACTTGATCTCGTGCAGCCAGTCTTTGCCGGTAGGCGCTTCGTCCATCAGGCGCGTGAGCTGCGGCTTGATCCATTTTGGCATTCGAGATGTCGCTCCCACCAGCGCGGCCCCCAAAAACGGCGCACCATGGCATTTATAAACTGTCTCGGAGGCAGTCTAAGCTCTGCGTTCCTGCTACAGCGCAACATCACCAGTTGAACACGCGGCGCTCGGCAGGCCGCCGCTGTCTAATCAGAGACAGACGCCCGTTGCAGCCAGGGCCTACACTTCCCGCCGATGAGAAAGAAAACCACCCTTACCGATGCCGAACTGGCTGCCTTGGCTGCTGTGGATGGCACTCACGCCCGCTCTCGAATGCGAACTGCCATCAGAGCGCGCCTGACCGAGCTGGGACTAGTGGAACGCCGACAGTGGCCAAACGGGCCGCTTTGGCGAACCGCTGCCGGAGATCGGCTCGTGCGGGCGGGAAGTAAAGCGCGGGCCGCCAGCATGGTCGGGCCGACTCGCCGGGCCGCGGGTGACCCTCGTTAGTCCTTCACTGGCTTTCGCCCCGGCGCCAGGTGCTTCATCTGCTCGCTCTTGAGCCGAAACACGGCCGAGCACTTCGGGCAATGGATGGGCCCGTTCTTGTCTAGCTCGGCAATCGCGATTGAGAAGGCGAGCTGGCAGGCGTGACAGGTAAACGGCAGTTGCAGAACTTCGTGCATTTATCTGGCCCCCAGATCAGGGTAGGCGGCCGGCAATGCCCTCTCAAAGCGAGATGTGCGATTTTGAACGTCGTCCCAGCTCGCTCTTGAGGTACCGTCGCTGATGGTTCCGGAAGGTACCCGGGCAAGTGGTCGCTTTGGGCGAGGCATCCAAAGCGTTTCGGCAGCATTGCCGAGTTGTTCGCCACGACTGGAGCAGCGGCTGCCAGGGCGGCGGGGCTTCGGCAGGCCGGATACGTAGTCGAAGTTTTCCTCTCGCGACCGGACCCGGTTGTAGCCTAGACCCGTTGCCTGTCGTCTCATCGAGAACGGCCGGGGCTTTGTCTGGAGAATTATTTGGCAGATCGTAGGAGCGGTACAGATTTCGCCGTACCGCTCCCACACCCAATTTCAGGCTGCCAGCTAGTCCAAGGATCAGCCAACCGCCTCCCACACACAACGCATACGTGCACAGGAGTCGGCGCCGTTGACAATAGGCTGCATGCAAGAAAACCGTCCGCCTTGGACGCTTCTCGTCTCGGCCCCCCCCAACGGCCACACTTAGCCCTGCAGGACTAAACTTTGACCCGCCCTGACCCCAAACAGGGCAGGCGGGTGGTTGGACTCCTTGGGGAACGACCGCAGTGGCCCCACACCACTGTTCGCGCGACGGAGTCCGCGCGGGCCCGCCTCTTTCATCTGGCCTCGCGCCATACTTGAAACGCCGTTCAA
>FODP01000027.1 GCA_900110395.1 Rhodospirillales bacterium URHD0017 | reverse complement strand
CCATTGGCCTGGCCGTGCCGGCCGATCGCTATCGGCCCAGCCGGCGAACCTTCACGCCAACCGTCGAGCCCTTCAACTACGGACCCGACCTCGTCATCCGCAGCGTCGACGCTGCGGCCAACATCAGCTTCCAAAACAGACGATGGAAGGCCTCCAAAGCGCTGGTTGGAAAGCACGTCGCCATACGACCGACCGACCACGATGGCGTGTTCGACATCGTCTTCCGCCACGTCACCATAAAGACGATTAACTTCCATCAAATAGGCTAATCTGAAAGGTGTTCACCATGTCCCCGAACACCCGTTCACCATGTCCCCTGTCCAAACATAGGAGCGACGGGGAGGAAGCTCTATTCCGGCTTCAGTCTGTTGCCTTGATGTCGTTGTCCTTGATGACCTTGAACCAGCGCTCCTGCTCGGCCTTGTGAAAGGCGGCGAACTCCTCGGGCGAGCTGGCGAGGACTTCGAGATGGATCTGCTCGACGAACTTCTGCATGACGTCGGGCGAGCGCACGGCCTTGGCGAGCTCGGCGTTCATTCGATCGACGATCGGCCGCGGCATGCCGGCCGGCCCATAGAGGCCCCACCAGGAATAGGTCGGGTAGGACTTGATGCCCTGCTCCTCGAGCGTTGGCGTGTCCGGCAGCGCCGGCGGCCGCTTTTCGCCGGTGGTGGCCAGTGCGCGCAGCTTGCCGGTCCGGCAATAGGGCACGGCCGACACAAGGGTGGTGATGCACATGTCGGTGACGCCGGCGAGCGCGTCCTGAACGGTCGGCCCGCCGCCCTTGTAGAAGATGAAGTTGGCGTCGAAGCCGTTCTCCTTGCGGACATGCGTCAGCAGCAGGAGCGACTGGCTGGCCGACAGCATGCCGATGCTGATCTGGCCCGGCCGCTTGCGGGCGTCGGCCACGACCTCGGCGAAGGTCTTGTAGGGCCGGTCGGGATGGCAGGTGATGACCAGCGGCGCCCGACCGATCAGCATGACGTTGAAGAGATCGGAGTCCTTGTAGGTCAGGTTGGGCGTGAAGGCCGGGCTCAGGATGTGGCTGTCGAAGGTGACCATCCAGGTCTGGCCGTCGGGGGCTGCCTTGGCCGCCGCCGTGGCGCCGATCACCCCGGCCGCGCCCGGCTTGTTCTCGACCACGATATTCCAGCCGGTATTGTCGCCGAGCTTGGCGGCGATGATGCGGGCGATTGGATCGGTGCCGCCGCCCGGCGGGAAGGGCACGATGAACTTGATCGGCCCCTTCGGCCAATCGGCTTGGGCGTTGACGCGGGGGACCCCGAGAGCAGCACCAATGCTGCCGGCCAGCACGGCGCGACGACGCACTATGGCCATTCCAGCCTCCTTGATGCGTCTTGGTTTTGCGGCGAGCCTAGGCCCTCGAAAGAGCTGGCGCCAGAGGCCGGTTGACCAATATCAATGTCGCGACGGGACTGATCGCTAGCCTTGTCCCGGGAGGAGTTTGGTATGCCCAAGGATGCCGGCGAGAAGCTGAAGCGTAAGCAGTACGAAAAGGAGCTCGACAAGCTGCAGGTCGAGCTCGCCCACCTGCAGGATTGGCTCAAGGCGACCGGCGAGCGGGTCATCCTCGTCCTCGAGGGCCGCGACGCCGCCGGCAAGGGCGGCCTGATCAAGGCAATGACCGCGCGCGTGAGCCCGCGTGTCTTTCGCGTCGTCGCCCTGCCTGCTCCCTCGGACCGGCAGAAGAGCCAGATGTACATGCAGCGCTACATGGAGCACTTCCCGGCGGCCGGCGAGATCGTGATCTTCGATCGCAGCTGGTACAATCGGGCAGGCGTCGAGCACGTCATGGGCTTCTGCACGCCCGAACAGCACGAGCGTTTCCTCGAGCTCTGCCCGGCCGTCGAGAGGTATGTCGTCGACGGCGGCATCAGGCTGCTCAAGATCTGGCTCGAGGTCGGCCAGAAGGAGCAGGAGCAGCGCTTCATGGCGCGCATCGACGATCCGATCCGGCAATGGAAGCTGAGCCCGATGGACCTTGAGTCCTTCAAGCGCTGGTACGAATATTCGAAGGCGCGCGACATGATGCTGGAGCGGACCGACACCGAGGAGGCGCCCTGGTTCATCGTGCGCAACGACGACAAGCGCCGCGGCCGGCTCAACGCCATCGCCCATATCCTCTCGAAGATCCCTTACAAGAGGATCGAGAAAGCGAAGGTGAAGCTGCCCTCGCGCTCCGACAAGCGACAGTATGACGACCAGACGCCGCTCAAGGGCCGGCGCTTCGTCGCCGAGCAATATTGATTGAGCCAGGGAGTGCATCATGAAGCTGCTTACGGTCAAGGAGCTCCAGGCAAAGATCGCCGCGGCCGAAGGTGCCAAGGCGTCGGCCGCGCTGAAAGCTCAGCAGGCCGAGGATGAGGAGAAGCGCGCCCTGCTCGAGCGGCTGACCACGCCGTCGGGGCTGAGCGACGATGAGGTGATGGAGAAGGCCTCGATCATCATCAACCGGGCCGTCGAGAACGGCCAGATGTCGGTCCAGGTCTTCACCTTTCCCCACTCGATCTGCAGCGACAACGGCCGGGCCATCAACCAGGCCGAGTCGGGCTGGGAGGCGACGCTGACGGGCATTCCCAAGGAGATCTATGAGTTCTGGAAGCGCCAGCTCCAGCCACGCGGCTATCACATCCGCTACGAGACTATCGCCTATCCCGGCGGCATGCCGGGCGATATCGGCATCATCCTGAGCTGGAGCTGAGTTCCGCGGCGCCCCTGCCGTACGACTGGTTCGACGTCCGCGCGGTGTACCAGCGTCCTGGCGTGACATAGCTGGTCCCCGCTTTCGGTTGCGTCCAAGACGGACGCTGAAACAGCCTGGACCTGCCGCTTTGCCGCGGCTTTCATCAAAATCAATGCCTGACTTCTTCGTAGCTCGTGAAGCGGATCGTGTCCGGGTCCTGGGACAGCATGGGCGCCAGGATCTCGTTCTCCCAGACCTGCCACTTCGGCGGATAGTGCGACGGCGGGAGCGGCGCGCCGGGCGGTCCCCACAGCTTTTCCCACGCCTCGCGACTCTCGAAGATCCAGACCGCGGCATAGCCGCCGCGCCGGGCGCCTTTCAGGCCGCGCAGGAAATGGTGCTCGCTGAGGCCCGGCAGGTCGAAGAGACCGCGCCGTTCGGCATCGCCGAGGGCGCGCTCGAAATCGGCGGGTTCTACGCCGGGCCGCAGCTCGTATTCGTGGACGCTGACGACACGGCCCACTAGTCGCCCCTGATGTCGTTCTCCTTGATGACCTTGAACCAGCGCTCCTGCTCGCTCTTCTGGTAAGCGGCGAAGTCCTCGGGCGAGCTGGTCAGGATCTCCATGTTGAACTGCTCGGTGAATTTTTGCGTGACGTCGGGCGTGCGTACCGCCTTGGTGAGCTCGGCATGCATGCGATCGACGATCGGCCGCGGCACACCGGCCGGCGCGTAGACACCCCACCATGAATAGGACGGGAAGGCTTTTATGCCCTGCTCGGCGAGCGTCGGCGTGTCGGGCAGTGCCGGCGTGCGCGCCTCGCCGGTGACCGCGATCGGCCGGATCTTGCTGGCGCGGATGTGCGGGCTGAACGAGGCGAGGCTCGAAATGCCGATATCGGTGACGCCGCCCAAAAGGTCCTGCACCAAGGGTCCGCCGCCCTTGTAGGGGATCAGGTTGATCTTGAGGTTGTTCTCCTTGTTTATCAGCGTCGCCAGCACCAGCGCCTGGCTGCCACCGAGCACGCCGAAGCTTACCTTCTCGGGCCGCGCCCTGGCGTCGGCCGCGACCTCGGCGAAAGTCTTGTAGGGCCGGTCGGGGTGGGCCGCGATCGTCTGCGGCGTGCGGCCGATCTGCATGATGTTCATGAGCTCGGAGTCTTTGTAGGGAATCGACGGAGCGAACGCCGGATTGAGGATGTGGCTGTCGAAAGTCACCATCCAGGTCTGCCCGTCGGGCGGCGACTTGGCCGCGATCGAGGCGCCGACGACGCTGGCGCCACCCGGCTTGTTGTCGACGATGACCTGCCAGCCGGTCTGGTCGGTGAGCTTGGCCTGGAGGATGCGCGCCACCGGATCGGTCGAGCCGCCGGGCGGGAAGGGGACGATGATCTTGATCGGCCCTTTGGGCCAGTCGCCCGCTTGTGCGAGGTTCTGCGCTTTCGCGATGGCCGGTGCGCTCAAAGCCGCTGCGGTGCTGCCCATCAGCACCGCGCGGCGGCGGAGAATAGTCATGTCTTGTTGCCTCCCTGGCATCTGATCGGCCGGGAGCCTACGGACGCGCCGCCCGCGTGCAAGCTCTTAGTTCGGCCACTTTCGCCGCGGGATCAGGCCCGATCGGAAACCGAGAAGGGGTTGCCGTCGGGGTCCTTGCCCTCGCAGCGCACCAGCCCGCCGCCCGCCATCAGCTTGGACACCTTGGCGCCGCGGCCTAAAAGCTCCTGACGGGCCGCCGCGATGTCCCTGGCCCAGAAGCCGATCTTGGGCGGCCGCTTGCCGATCGCCGACGTGCCGTTGTGCAGGGCGATGACGCAGCCGTTGGCGTCGAACTCCTTCCAGCCCTTTTCGTCCTTCCTGACTTTCAGGCCGAGCACGTCGCGATAGAACGCCGTCATGGCCGGCATGTCCTTGGTAAAAAGCACGATCCGCCGCATCGATAGGGTCATCCTTGCCTCCGCAATCGGGACGAGCAGGACATGGATAGATTTTTTTGCCAAGCCGGATTCGACCGGCTATTCAGCGGGCACCATGCGCTTGATTGCCCCCGTCCTATGTCTGCTGCTGACGCTTCTTGGGCTGCCGTTGCGGGCGGCCGATCGGCGCGACAGCGTGCCCCGCGTCGCCGTGGTATCGGCCTTCGAGCCCGAATGGAAGGTGCTGAAGGCGAGCCTCGGCGACGCCAGGAGCCACGACGCCAACGGCGTGGAGTTCGTCACCGGCACCCTGGCCGGCCGCAAGGTGGTGCTGTTCCTGAGCGGCATCAGCATGGTGAACGCCGCCATGAATACACAGCTCGCGCTCGACCGCTTCGACGTCACCGGCATCGTCGTGAGCGGCATCGCAGGCGGCGTCGATCCGAATCTGCAGATCGGCGATGTCACCGTGGCGGCACGCTGGGGCCAATATCTCGAGGCCGTGTTCGCGCGCGAGGTCGACGGCAAGTTCCAGCCGCCGCCCTGGGTAAAGACGCCCTTTGCCAACTACGGGATGATCTTCCCGAATGACGTCAACGTGCGCAGCGCCAACGAACCGCCGGCGAAGCGTTTCTGGTTCGATGTCGATGCCGGCATGCTGGCCGCCGCCAGCAAGATCGGCGCCATCGACCTCAAGCGCTGCACGGTCGAGCAGGCCTGCTTGCCCGGCGCGCCGCGCCTGGTCGTCGGCGGCAACGGCGTGTCGGGCCCGGTCTTCGTCGACAATGCGGCGTTCCGCCAGTACGTGTTCAAGACCTTCGATGCCCATGTACTCGACATGGAAACTGCGGCGGTGGCCATGGTCGCCTATGCCAACGGCGTGCCTTTCCTTGCTTTCCGCAGCCTGTCGGACCTCGCCGGGGGCGACCGGGGCGGCAACGAGATCCGCGCCTTCTTCCAGCTCGCGTCGGACAATTCGGCAGCCGTGGTGCAGCGGTTCTTGACGCTCTGGACGCCGCCGCGGTGATCGCCTAATTACCCTCGCATTATGTCCATGATCAAAGGCGAAACCGGCGATTGGGAAATCGTCCTGGGCTTGGAAGTCCATGCCCAGGTCATCTCCGACGCCAAGCTGTTCTCCGGCGCGCCGACCACGTTCGGCGCCGATCCCAACACCCAGGTCTCGCTGGTCGACGCCGCGATGCCCGGCATGCTGCCGGTGATCAACAAGCGCTGCGTCGAGCAGGCAGTGCGCACCGGGCTCGGGCTGAACGCCAAGATCAACCTGCGCTCGGTGTTCGACCGCAAGAACTACTTCTATGCCGACCTGCCGGCGGGCTACCAGATCTCCCAGTACAAGGACCCGATCGTGGGCGAGGGCGAGGTCGAGATCGACCTGCCCGACGGCCAGGTGCGCAAGATCGGCATCGAGCGTCTGCATCTCGAACAGGACGCCGCAAAGAACCTGCACGACCAGCATCCCACCCAGAGCTATATCGATCTGAACAGGTCGGGCGTGGCGCTGATGGAGATCGTGAGCAAGCCCGACATGCGCACGGCTGACGAGGCAGCCGCCTATCTCACCAAGCTGCGCTCGATAGTGCGTTATCTCGGCACCTGCGACGGCAACATGGACGAGGGCTCCATGCGCTGCGATGTCAATGTGTCGGTGCGCAAGCCCAACGGGCCGCTCGGCACGCGCTGCGAGATCAAGAACGTGAACTCGATCCGCTTCGTCAAGCAGGCGATCGAATACGAGGCGCGTCGCCAGGTTGAGCTGATCGAGGGCGGCGGCACCGTCGTGCAGGAGACGCGGCAGTTCGAGCCCGGCAAGGGAGAGACGCGCTCGCTGCGCTCCAAGGAAGATGCACACGACTATCGCTACTTCCCCGATCCCGACCTGCTGCCGCTGATCCTGACGAAGGAATATGTCGACAACATCCGTGGCACGCTGCCCGAGCTGCCCGACGCGCGGAAGAACCGCTACATCGGCGACTATGGGCTCTCGCCCTACGATGCGGGCGTGCTGATCGCCGAGAAGGAGACGGCGGAGTTCTTCGAGAGCGTGGCCAAGGGACGCGATGCCAAGCAGGCGGCCAACTGGGTGACCGGCGACTTGTTCGGCATGCTGAACCGCCGTGGCGTCTCGATCGACCAGTCGCCGGTGAGTGCCGTCAATCTCGGCAAGCTTCTGGACCTGATCGCCGACGGCACGATCTCCGGCCGCATCGCCAAGGACCTGTTCGTCGCCATGGAGGAGACGGGCAAGGATCCGGCGGCGCTGGTCGAGGAACGCGGGCTGAAGCAGGTCACCGACACCGGCGCCATCGAGGCCGCCATCAAGGCGGTGATCGACGCCAATCCCGGCCAGCTCGCGGCCTACAAGGCCAAGCCGACGTTGTTCGGCTGGTTCGTCGGCCAGGTCATGAAGTCGACCGGCGGCAAGGCCAATCCCAAGGTCGTCAACGAGCTGCTGAAGAAGGCTCTCGACGCCTGACGTCCGGTCCGCCGGGCTGCTTCGGCCGCTCGGGTGTCTTGGGCGTCCGAGCTTCCGAGCCGTTGACGTTTGCGCGCTGTTCGGCCGGCCGCGCAGCGCGTGTCAGGTTGAAGGCGGTGTTGATCAGGCCGACATGGGAGAAGGCTTGCGGAAAGTTGCCGATCAGCCGGCCGCCGGACGTGTCGTATTCCTCGGCGAGCAGCCCGAGATCGTTGCGGATGGCGAGCAGCCGCTTGAACAGCTTCTCGGCATCGTCGCGCCGGCCGATCGAGACATAGGCGTCGGCCAGCCAGAAGCTGCACGCCAGGAATGCCCCTTCGCCCGGCTTCAGGCCATCGTCGGCCTCGTGGGTGTTGTAACGCCGCAGGAAGCCGTCGACGAGGAGATCGCGCTCGATCGCCGCCAACGTTCCGAGGAAGCGCGGATCGCGGCTGTCGATGAACCCGACCTGCGTCAGCAGCAGCAGGCTCGCATCGAGCAGCGTGTCGTCATAGGCCGCCCGGAAGCTGTTGCGCTTGTCGTCGAAGCCGCGACTGCAGATCTCGGCGTGGATCTCCGTCCGGGTGGCGCGCCACTTTTCGACCGGGCCGGGCAGGCCATGCCGTTCGACCGCCTTGATGGCACGATCGAAGGCCACCCAGGCCATCACCTTTGAGTAGGTGAAGTGCCGCGGCGGCCCGCGCGTCTCCCAGATGCCGTAGTCGGGCTCGCGCCAGGTGCTTGCGACATGGTCGATCAGGGCGAGCTGTACTTCCCAGCCGCTCTCATGGGGGGCGAGGCCACCCTTGCGCGCCTGTTCGAAGGTGTCCATCAGCTCGCCATACACATCGAGCTGGAACTGGCGGTGCGCGGCATTGCCGATGCGCACGGGCCGGGAGTCGAGGTAGCCGGGCAGCCAATCGGCCTCCCATTCCGTCAGCCGCCGCTCGCCCATCAGCCCGTACATGATCTGCATGTCGGCGGGGTATCCCGCGACGGCGCGCTGCAGCCAGTCGCGCCATGCGGTCGCCTCGTCGTAGACGCCGGCGTTCATCAGGGCGAGCAGGGTGAGTGTCGAATCGCGGATCCAGCAGTAGCGGTAGTCCCAATTGCGAGCGCCGCCGGCCTGTTCGGGCAGTGACGTCGTGGGGGCCGCGATGATGCCGCCGCTCGGCACGTAGGTCAGCGCCTTGAGCGTGATGAGCGAGCGCCGGATGGCGTCGGCATAGGGGCCGTCGGTCTTGGTCGTGGCCGTCCAGTCGCGCCAGAACTTCTCGCATGCGGCAAGAGCGGCCTCGCAATCGACGGGCTCGGGCGGCGACAGGTGCGAGGGGCCGTAACTCAGGACGAAAGGTTTGGCCTCGCCCTTGGCGATGGTGAACATCGCGGCGGTCTTGAAGTTCTCGCCCCACAGCGTGACCGGCGCGCGCAGCACGACCATGTCGGGGCCGGCGACCGCCCGCAGCGCACCGTCCTTGAGCCGGCTGACCCAGGGCATGGTGGCGCCGTAGCCGAAGCGCAGCACCAGCTCCATGCACATTCGCACTTCGCCCTCGTCGCCGCGCACCAGGCGTATGAGGTCGGAGGACCGGCCGCGCGGCTGCATGAAGTCGATCATGGTGGCCTTGCCGGTGCCGGTGCGGAACGTGGTCTCGAGCACCAGCGTGTCGCGCCGGTAACAGCGCGAGACCTCGAAGTCGTCGTCGGAGGGGGTGATCAGCCAGCGACCGTTGGACGGTTTGCCGAGCAGGGCGGCAAAGCAGGCGTCGGAATCGAATCGCGGCCAGCACAGCCAGTCGATCGACCCGTCACGGCCGACCAGCGCCGCGGTCTGGCAATCTCCGATCAGGCCGTAGCTTTCGATGGCGGCGCTCATCAGGCGAGTGCAACGCCATCGGCGGGAACGAGGTTCCCGCCAGCCTACGGATTGGCATAGCGCACCAGGCTGGCCGACAGCATGTCGGCCGACCACGAGACGGCGACGATCTGGCCATCCGGCGTGCGGGCGATGTCGGTGAAGCTGCCGGGCGGGCTCTGCCAGCGGATCTTGCCGTCGACACCCGCGCGCACCACGAAGCAGAGCGGTCCTGCCGCCGCGCAGGCGACCGCGGCGACGCCGTCGCCGTCGGCGATCAGGCGGCGCGTCTGGTCGAACGGCCACGGCGCGCTTCCGAGCACCTTGCCCTGCTCGTCGAGCCGCACAAGAGCCGGCGCGTTTGCTGTCTGGAACGCGTCGACGGCCGAAACCCAGAAGCCGGGCAGCAGGACGAACGACGTGCCGAGCGTGTTGAACGGCGCGCGGCCCTGCGGCGTGCCGTCGGCGCCGAAGCGCGCGACAAACCATTGGCTCAGGCCCGACGCCTGTCCGACTTCCTGGATGATGGCGGACACGCTGCCATCGGGTTTGGCGGCGAGGCCATAGACGTCTTCCGGATAGGCCGGTCCCGGGCCGGCCTGCCAGGCGCGCTGGCCCCCGGCATCGAACTTGCCGATCCACCAGTTGAAGGGATCGGGACCGTAGCCGCCGCCGACCAGCATGCCGTTGTCGGCCGTCGGCACATAGACCCTGGTGCGATAGAAAGCGCCAGTCGTGTTGGCTGCCGGCAGTACCGAGGCGGCGCTCTGCACCTTGCCGCTCGCATCGACCCTGAAAAGCGTCGTCAGCGAACGGTCATCCTGCGGCAGGGCCACGCGCGTGTTCGAGCTCGACAGGAACATCGCTGCCTCGCCCGACGGGAAGGCGACGAGGCCGAGCGATTCGGCATTGAAACCATTCGGCCCGACGCCCGCCTGCACGGGCAGCTTGGTGCGGTACTTCTGCGCGCCGTCGCGCGTGTAGGCCAGAAGCTCGATGTGCGCGCTCCTGGCCGGCAGGACGCCGTCGGGCGACGGCTGAAAGCTCGAGCTCGCGACATAGAGCGAGCCATCGGCGCCGACGGCAAGACGGCCGGGCGGTCCCAGGCCCGACAATCGATGATCAGGGGGCGGCGGCAGGGCGATGTCGAGCGTGACGCGCGGAGTGGGCGGCGTTGGCGGTGGTGTTTGCGCCACGGCCGGACCGCAGAGCAGGACGAGAAGGAAAGCGGTCGAAAGGCGCATGGCCGCGGAGCATATGTGCTAGCCTTTCGAGGTGGAAGAGAGGAAGCGATGACGGCGAAGCTCTATGCAATGACCTGCGGCCGTCTCGTCGGCCGATTGAAGGATATGATCGAGGGCGAAGATGGTTCGGTGAGCCTGCCGATCCCGTCCTACCTCATCGAGCATCCCAAGGGCCGGGCCTTGTTCGACACCGGCATGCATCCTCAGTGCCGTACCGATGCAGCGGGCCGGCTCGGCGAACGCGTGGCCCGTATCTTCGGCTTCCAGGAATACGGTCCGAACGACGATGTGAAGTCGCGCCTGGAATCGATCGACCGCGATCCCGGCAAGGTCGACTACATCGTGAACTCGCACCTTCACTTCGATCATGCCGGCGGCAATGTGCTGGTACCCAACGCCACCATGGTCCTCCAGAAGCGCGAATGGCAGGCCGCTCAAGATCCCGAGACGGCGGCCAAGGTCGGCTTCTTCCGCGCCGACTTCGATCACGGCCATCCCGTGAAGCAGGTCGAGGGCGAGCACGACCTGTTCGGCGACGGCAGCGTGGTGTGCATCCCGACCTACGGCCACACGCCCGGCCATCAGTCGCTGCGAGTGCGTACCGAGACAGGCGAGGTCGTGATCACGGGCGACGCCTGCTATTTCTGCCGCACGTTGCGCGAGCGCAGGCTGCCCCGCTTCGTCTACGACCGCGAGCAGATGCTGGCCTCGCTCGATCGCCTGGAGGCGCTGGAGAAGGGCGGGGCGAAGCTGTTCTTCGGCCACGATCCCGATTTCTGGAAGGACGTGCCCCAGGCGCCGGTGCCGGCGTTTTGAAAGACGGTACTGCTCAACCTCATGTTCCTCTCCCCCGCTAGGGGGAGAGGCCAGGTGAGGGGGCTGCGAAGGTTGTCTGTAACCCCTCACCCAGCCTCTCCCCTAGCGGGGGAGAGGACTCTGAGGAGGCGAGGCGCGACGTGCGATGCGTCGTCAGTGCTCAGCCGTCGATCGGCAGACCCAAGGCCATCCGGCCGGCCAGCTTCTGCTGCTGGCCGTCGGTCAGCGGATGGAAGCGCGCGCCCTGAACGTCGCGGAACGCGCGCTCGAGACGCATGCTCTTGAAGAAACCGGCGCCACCGGCGGCGACCAGCGCCAGCTCGACCGTCTTGACCGCGCTGCGCGCAACCAAAGCGCGATGCTGGAACACCTTGTTGGTGGTCTCTGGTCCGGGCTGCGCCTGGTCCAGGGAGTCGACCATGCTGCGATGGGCGATCAACGTGGCGGCAAGCTCGGTGTCGATCTGGCCGACGGCATCGACCGTCTCCGGCTGCTGGCGCTTGGCGGCGGCGGCCACGGCGATGTCGCGTGCCGCCTCGGCGACGCCGGTATAGACGGCGTAGACCAGCGGGAAGGCGATCATCGAGATCAGATGGAACGACGGATGCCAGACACCGGCCGGCCGGCGCGCCGCGATCGCGGCGTCGGCCACGAACACGTTCTCGAGCTTGACGTTGTGCGAGGCCGTGCCGCGCATGCCGAGCGTGTCCCAGGTCTCGACGATCGACACGCCGGGCGAATTCATGGGCACGCCGAACTGCAGAGCCGTCGGACCCTCCGCCGTCTGCTCGACCGCGCCGGTCATGAAGATGTTGGCCGACGGTGCGCCGCTGGCAAAAACCTTCAGGCCGTTGACCTTGTAGCCGCCCTCGACCTTCTCGGCAGTACCGGAGCCCGGGAGCCAGTCGGAGCCACCCGAGCTCAGGAGCTGCAGGCGCTCGGCCGCGACCCGCTTCAGCAGTCCGTCAGTCGGCGCCTTCTGGTAGCGCCAGCGCCAGGCCGCGGCCGCCACAGTGTGGGTATGCATGGCCAGCACGAGGGCGGTGGCGCTGCAATAGTGCGCCAGCTCGCGCAGCATGGTGGCGAGCTCAATGCGCGACAGGCCCCCGCCACCCAGCTCAGCCGGGACGGCAAGGCCGAGGAAGCCATGCTCCTTGAGCGTGGCGATATTGGCGCCGACATAGCGGTTTTCCGCATCGCAATGGCGACCTTCCTCGGCGATCTGCGCGCCGAGTTTGGCGAGGTCGGTTGACCAGTCGGGCTGGGAAGGCTTGATCAGGGGTTGAACTGACATGAGTGCCTCTCATCAGGTTGGCGACTGACGTATCCTCGGCTAGAGACTTTCGCACAATGACCGCAACACCGCCGTCCTTTGCCGATCGGCCGCCCGGCACCGATGTCCTGGCGGACATGCTGCGGGCTGTCCGGTTGACCGGCGCCGTCTTCCTGAAGGCGCGTTTCACGGAGCCGTTTGGGGTTTTGTCGCCGCAGCGTTACGACGCGTCGATTCCGATGGCGCACCTGCGCCACGTCAGCATCTTCCACTACGTGGCCACCGGTGGTTGCAGCATCGAGACCGCGGGTGGCGAGCGCCGCGACCTGATCGCCGGCGACCTGGTGCTGCTGCCCTTCGCGGCCGAGCACAAGCTGTGGCGCGGCAACGCCGAGTTCACGCCGGCCTCGAACATCGTCCACCAGGATGCCAAGGAAGGCGTCTGGTCGTTCACGCATGGCGGCGGCGGTACCGAGACGCGTTTCGTCTGCGGTTTCATCGAATCGGCGGAGATGATGTTCGCGCCGATGTTCCGCTCGCTGCCGGAGATGCTGGTCGACCGCGCCGACGACGAAGCCGTTGGTTCGGGCATCGCCAAGACCATCGGCGAGCTGCTGGCCAAGGTCGATTCCCTGACACCGGGCGCCGAGGTCATCCTGGGCCGCATGATGGAGCTGCTGTTCGTCGAGCTGCTGCGCCGCCATGCCGGCCGCCTGCCGCCGGGCAGCAAAGGCCTGCTCGCCGCCCTCAACGATCCGCTGGTCGGCCGCGCGCTGCATCTCCTGCAAGCCGACGCAGGCCGGCGCTGGACGACCGATGAGCTCGCACGCGAGGTCGGCGCCTCGCGCACCGTGCTTGGCGAGCGCTTCAATTCCGTGCTGGGCAAGCCGCCGATCGAGTACCTGACGAACTGGCGCATCCAGCTTGCCGCCGACCGTCTGCGCAACGGCAAGGACCCGATCGCCCGTATCGCCATCGACAGCGGCTACGAGTCCGAAGCGGCCTTCAACCGCGCCTTCAAACGGGTCACCGGCCTGACGCCGGGCCGCTGGCGCGGGGGGGATGGCGACAGTCCACCCCTGATGCCGCTCCAGTTCGGGCGGCCACCCTGACAGCCCTTGACTCTCCTATTTATTATAATAAATAGGGTGAATGGTGACCATCCGGACCCCCAAGCGCGGCGATCTCATGGTCGAGGAGATCAAGCGCTGGATCGCCGAGCGCCGGCTGGCGCCCGGCGACAAGCTGCCCAAGGAAGACGAGCTGCAGGAGCTGTTTGGCGTCAGCAAGGGCACGGCGCGCGAGGCGTTGAAATCCCTGGAGGTGCAGGGGCTGGTGACGGTGAGCACCGGCCCGGCGGGCGGCGCCACGATCGGCGAGGTGCCGTTGGACCGCGCGCTGCAGCTTCTGCAGAACTATCTCTTCTTTCGCGAGCTCGACGTCGCGCAGATCTACGCCGTGCGCCGCCTGCTCGAGCCCGAGCTCGCGGCCGGCGCAATGCCGCATCTCACCGAGGAGCATTTCGCCGCGCTCGAACGCAGCATCGCGAGCTGCGCGCCGCATCCCGCCAGCGCTGAGCAGGCTCTGACGCAGCGCCAGGAGGACCTGCACTTCCACGACGTGCTGGCCGCCGCCAACCCCAACCTGCTGCTGCGCTTCATGTGCCAGGTCATCAACCACCTGCTGCGCTTCTCGGTGGCGATGGGCGATCAGAACTCGGCGGCGGGCCACGAGCTTGGTGAGAGCAATGTCGCGGCGCACCGGCGGCTGCTGGCGGCAGCGCGGCGCGGCGATGCCAGGCAGGTACGCAAGCTCATGGCCGAGCACATCGACGAGGCCGAGCATCATGTTCATCAGGTCGCCGCGGCGGTTCGCCCGCGTTTCGTGCTCGACTCTGACCTGCGCGCGCGCATCGCCCACCCGATGCCTTCTACGAAGGAGAAGTCGAAATGATCCGACGCATCGTCAGCCGCCGGCAGGCGGTCCTCGGCACGGGAGCAGCAATCATGACGGCAGCAGCGACACGCGCGTCGGCAGCGGATGGCGACATGGCGAGCCGGCTTGCCGAGATGGAACGCGACGGCCGCGTGTCCGGCCTGCATGCGCTGCTGGTGTCGCGCGGCGGCAAGCTCCTGTTCGAGCACTACGGCGTGGGCGAGGACGAGGCCTGGGGACGCAAGCTCGGCCAGGTCACGTTCGGCCCGACCGTGCTGCACGACCTGCGTTCGGTCAGCAAGAGCGTCGTCGGCATGCTCTATGGCATCGCGCTCGCCGACGGCAGGGTGCCGCCGCCCGAGGCGCGGCTCTACGAACAGTTCCCCGAGTACGCCGACCTTGCCAGGCAGCCCGGCCGGGAGCGCCTGACCGTGGCTCACGTGCTCAGCATGACCTTGGGCTTCGAATGGGATGAGCTCACCATCCCTTATGGCGATCCGCGCAACAGTGAGATCGCGATGGAGCTGTCGCCCGATCGCTACCGATATGTGCTCGATCGGCCGATGGTCGACGAGCCCGGCGTGAAGTGGACGTATAACGGCGGCTGCACGGCGTTGCTCGGCCGGCTGATCGCCAAGGGGACCGGCGACAAGCTGCCGGACTACGCCCGCCGCGTGCTGTTCGAGCCGATGGGATTTGGACCGACCGAATGGTCGAACGGCATGAAGGGCGAGGCCGCCGCCGCGTCGGGCCTGCGCCTGCGCCCGCCCGACCTTCTGCGCATCGGGCAAATGGTGCTGGCAGGAGGTGCCTGGCAAGGCAGGCAGATCGTGCCGGCGAAGTGGCTGGAACAGTCGACCACCCGCACCGTCGTCATCGACGGTCCCTTTGGTTACGGCTGGCACTGGTATCTCCTGACGCCGCCGGGCGGCGCGAAGACGATCAGCGGGATAGGCTGGGGCGGCCAACGGTTGGTCGTCCTGCCGGCCCTCGATCTCGTGGTGGCAATGAACTGCGGCAACTATTCGAAGCCGGGCCTGGAACAGCGCCGCGTCGCCGACACGCTGCTGCGGGAACTGGTGCTGCCGGCAGTGATGTAGTCTTTGCTGGGAGCGCGCCACTCCGTGGCGCTCATGCTCTTCCTTCTCAAGACAGCGAGCCGGAGGCCGTCTGGAAGACTATGAGCGCCACGGAGTGGCGCGCTCCCAGCAAATCAGTTCTGCGGCAGGAACTCGAACATCAGCCCGCCGGACTGCTCGGGCGACGTCAGCACGCGATCGCCTTCGGCCAAAGCGAAGGGGATGTTGTTGGCGCGCAGCAGGGCCTGCAGGGGGCGCGCGCGTTCGACGGCGACGGTGACGCCGACGATCGCCGGCAGGTCCTGTGGCGCCATCGCCTCGATCGCCTTGTATTCGCTCTGGTAAGCCGCCGCGGACCAGATCAGCAGCTCGACGGTACCGGTCTTCACCAGCATGCAGCCGTCCAGGATCTCCTCGGCCTTGGCGCTCCACTTTTCCTTGAGCGCCTTCGCGATCTCCCGGGGATTCTCCGCGACGGCGTGCACCGCCATCATTGCCAGCGCGCCGTTGGGATGGACGATCCATTCCGGCTCCATGAAGGCGTCGGGCGTCTCGTGGCGCACCGCGAACCAGGGCAGTGGCCCGTCACTTTGGCCGACCACCACGCCGGCATCGACCTCGAAACCGTCCTCGGTCTCCCAGGCGTGTGTGCGTTCTTCTCCCTCGAGCTCGGTGACGTTCGCCGCGACGGCGATCCCGGGCGGCTCACCCTGCAGCAGCTCGATGTAGTTGGGCACGTCGTCCTGGTCGGGCTGGAAGCAGATGCAGCGCGGCTCGACGCCTTCCGGCGTCAGGTTGAAGCCGAGCTGCTGCAGCCGCGTCGCCGCCGCTTCAGGGTCTGTGAGGCTGAGGGAGAGGTGATCGATGTCGCGCGCCGAAATCTTCATGCCCGCTCATACAGGCTTAACCAGGGCACGCTCAAGTGCGATGGTGCGCTTCCTGATCAATTGGGAGAGACCATGTCGAAACCTACTCTTTACGGCATCTGGCTGAGTGGCCCGACTTACAAGGCGGGTTTGGCCCTGTCGCTGATGGGCCAGCCCTTCGCCTACAAGCATGTCGATCTGCGGGCCGGCGCGCACAAGCAGCCGGAGTACCTCGCCATCAACCGCTTCGGCCAGGTGCCGGCGCTGGTCGACGGCGACCTGAAACTCTGCCAGTCGGGCTCGATCCTGCTCTATCTCGCCGACAAGTTCGGCAAGATGGGCGGCAAGACTCCTGAGGAGAAGGCGCGGGTGCGCGAATGGCTGTTCTGGGAGTTCGACAAGCTCGCGCCCAACGTCTACCGCCCGCGCGCCATCAAGCGCGGCTTCATGAAGGCCGACGACAGCGTCTACCAGCTCTATACCGGCCTCGCGAATGACGGGCTGAAGGTGCTCGAAGCGTCGCTGGGCAAGTCGGCGTTCCTGGTCGGCAACGAGGCGACCGTGGCGGATGTCGCGGTCTACGGCGACGTTTCCTATGCCGGCGAAGCGGCGATCGACCTTGCGCCTTATCCCGGCGTGAAGGCGTGGATGGAGCGCGTGGAGAAGCTGCCGGGCTTCAAGAAGTACGAGGACGTGCTGCCCAAGCAGGACGCGGCCTGATCGGCCACGCTGTCATCCCGAGCGCAGCGAGGAACCTTTGCTCATGGCCTTAAAGCTCCCTCGGCCTGCGGCCTCGGGATGACAGTGTGCGTTAGTCTGCTGCCAACCTCTTCCGCATCACCTTCACCGCCTCGTCCATCATCCCGCCGATCGCGGGCGCGAGCTCGTTGGGTAAAAGGTCAATCGTCCAGACCACGCGGCTGCCGTCGCCTTCGGGGAAGACCTGGACGGCGGCGTTGTAGTGGCTCGCCTGGCCTTCGACGACCGAGTAGACCAGCCGGCAGGTCTCGTCGTCGCACGTGACCAGCCGCTCGCGCGCCACCATGCCGTTGAAGAAGGTGAGGATGCGATCGCCCTTGTCCATCTTGAGATCGGTCAGGAAGCCTGGCGCGACCTTGGTATGGACCTGGCCGAAATCGCGCAGCTTCTGCCAGACCGGCGCGGCGCCGCCGGCCACCGGGATTTCCCGTCGCAGAGTTGCCATGTCGTGTCTCCTTGTGTCGGGACCGGACAATGGTGATGCAACGATCTCAGGTCTGGCGGGTTTCGGACGTGGTCGCCGGACGACTAGAACGCCTTGGCCAGGGTAAGCCGGAAGGCCGTCGGCTCGACCGGATGGAAGTGGCGATCGGCGACGCCAGCCAGCGGCTCTCCCGGCAGGCGTGAGACGTAGAAGTAGTCGATCTGGCTCGCCTGCGTGTTCAGGATGTTGAAAACGTCGAGGTTTAGCTTGATGCCCGAGTCGAAGACGTAGCCCACGCGGCCCCCATTCAGGGTCGTGGTGAACGACGACCAGACGCTGCCGTCGGAAATCAGCGGCCGCGGCCCCAGGCTGCGCAGGCGCAGCGCACCGAACCACCCGGTATCACCACCCAACGTCGCGCCGGCGGAGCCGACGAAATCGGGCGCGCCCGGTATGAAATTGCCATCCGGCGAGGAGCCGGTGAATCGCGCATGCGTGAAGGCAAGGTCGAGATCGAAGCTCGCCCATGATGTCGGCCGATAACTGTTGGTCCATTCGACGCCGATGCGCCGGCTGGGCCGACTCGCCACCGTGGTGCCGGCGTCACCCACGAACAGGAGCTCGGAATTGAAGTCGAGTAGGAAGACGGCAAGCGACGTGTCGAGGCCCTTGATCGCCTGGCTGCGCACGCCGACCTCGGCGCCCTTGGACTGCACCAGCAGCGGCACCGCGGCAATGGGCTGCGCCGGGTCGGCCGGATTCACCGTGATGGTGGCGCCGCGCGCGTCGTTGCTGTGATAGCCGAAGCCGCCGTTGAGGTAGAACTCGGTCTTGGCGAAGGGACCGAACACGACCCCGGCCTTGGGACTGGCCAGGAAGGCTGACGTGTTGCCCGAGTTGGCGGCAAGCGTGGTGCTGTCGACGTTGGCCATGAACAGGTCGCCGCGCACGCCCAATGTCACCCTCAGCCAGTCGGTCCACGCTGTCGTGTTCTTGAGATAAAGACCGACGCTGGTCTCATTCACCTGGTCGTAGCGCACGGTGTTGTAGGTGGTGCGCTGGAAGGTGTTGAACAGGCCGACGCCGATGTCGTCGTAGCGGACCTGCGTGCCGACCGTGGTCTCCGAATGGAGGCCGGCGAGTCTGTGGCGCAGCGTGTGGCTCGCGTTCAAGCCGAAGATCTTGCGCTTGTCGCTCTGCTGGAACTGGTCGCCCAGGTCGGGGTTGTCGAGGAAGTAGGTGAAGTTGTTGAAGAGGTTCAGCGTCGAATAGATGCCGTAGGCCTCGACGAGGCTGGCGCTGCGATCGTCGCTCTGGGCCCAGCGCATGGACAGCGAATAGCGCTGGGTGTTGCCGCCGTCGGTCTGGTCGACCGCGCCGAAGCGGCTGAGGCTGCCGTCCGAGACGGCGCGCACCGGGATCTGGTCGGTCGAATGCCAGGAGTTGGTGTAGGCCAGCGCGGTGATGGCGAGCCCGTTGTCGCGCGTGCCCTCGCTGTAACGCAGGAAGGCATTGAACTTGCGCAGCGCGTCGGAGGCCTGCCACGGTCCGTCGTAGAACACGGCTTCACCCGCCGCGGTGATAAATCCCTGGCCGAACGCCATCGAACCGGCGGCGAGCCCGCGCCAGTAGCCGAAGCTGCCGACCGTCCCCAGCACGACGTTGCTCTCCAACCGGTTGGCATAGGCAAGGCGCAGCGCGCCGGCCGAGGCGAAGTCGCTCTCCTCGGCCCAGTACGGGCCTTTCTTGACGATCATCTGCTCGAGCAGCTCGGGGATCAGGAAGTTGACGTCGGCATAGCCCTGGCCATGGCCATGGGTACGCATGTTGATCGGCATGCCGTCGAGCCAGATGGCGAGGTCGGTGCCGTGATCGAGATTCATACCGCGCAAAAAATACTGGTTGGCTTTGCCCTCGCCGCTGTGCTGGCTGACGATCAGGCCGGGTGCCCCCTCCAGCACCTCGCCCGGCCGCTCGACCGGCCGCGTGTTCAGCGTCTCGCCCGAGATGCGCTTCTCGCTGGCGGCATCGGTTGGCTCGGATTCGAGCGCGCGTGGTGCGGTGACGGTGATCGCCGGCAAGACGGTCGAGGCACCCGTGCCGGCACCGAACGGATCAGGTGGCGTCTGCGCTTGTGCCGCGCCGCTGGCGGCCAGGAGCGCCGCGCAGAGAAGGGGCCTTGTATGCATTAGAGGAAAATAGTGCATACTGTGCGTCAGGGCAGCAAGCGGAGGATCGATGCAGCGCATAACCTTGTCCGTCGACGACGAACTCGCCGACGTGCTCGATCGCCATATGACAACGCATCGCTATGCGAGCCGCTCGGAAGCGCTTCGCGACATCCTGCGCGGCGTCGAGGCGCGCCAGCGGCTCGGCGATGGCGGCAAGGCCAACGACTTCTGTGTCGCGACGCTCGCCTATGTCTACGATCACGAGACACGGGGGCTGGGCCAGCGACTCACCCAGTCGCAGCACAGGCATCACGACTTGCAGGTCGCGACGCTCCACGTTCATCTCGACCATGATTCCTGCCTCGAGGTGTCGGTGCTGCGCGGTCCGGTCAATGCGGTGCGGGCATTGGCCGACGACACCGTCAGCCAGCGCGGCGTGCGCCACGGTCAACTCCATCTCGTACCGGCCGACCGCGCGCGCGGCCGCCATTCGCACGGCGGCGGCTCGCACGAACATGAGCACATTCACGCCTGAGCCAGCGATCGCCTGTTCAGGCTGCCATTCAGAACTTTTGCGCCAGCGTCAGCAGGAAGGTCTGGCGTTGCCCGAACTGGGAAGCGCCGACGCCAATGCCCTGACCGTTGCGGATTTGATATTGATTGTCGAACAGGTTGATGACGTCGAAACGCAGCTGCGTTCCCTTGCCGAGACCGATCGGTATCTTTTGCGCCAGTGAGGCGTTGACGACCGCATAGTTGGGCAGCGACTGGTCGTTGGGCGTGACCACGGTGGTGCGCAAGCCGCTGCCGAACAGCATGTCGGCCGAGACCTTGGTCGCCCATTCGCTGTTGGCATTGAACGTGTAGGCGGCTCCGGTCGAGAAGGTCCAGCCTTGCGTGTGATCGAGGGTGATGAAGTTGTTCGCGATGTAGGCGAGCTCGGCCGCCTCGAAACTGAACTGGGCGGAGTTTATGTTCTTGCCGATGCTGTTGCCGAAAGCGCCGTTGAAATAGACCGACCACGGCCCTTCGTCGTAGCTGGCGTTGAATTCGACTCCTTTGATGATGACGTTGGCATAGTTGAACGACGTGCGCGTGACGGGCGCGCCGAACTGACCGAAATCGAGCGAGTTCTGGGCGATCTTGTAATAGGCGCCGAGACCGAGCGTCAGGCCGGGCAGCGGCTTGGCCGTGACGCCGACGTCGAAATAGTCGGCCCGCTCGGCCCTGACTGGATCGTTGGCCGTCACTTCGGGGAAGGCGACGGTGCCGGCCAACGCCGCAATCGAGCCGGCGCTTATCTGCAGGAGCGGTGGCGGCGTGAAGTAGCGCGAATAGCCGATATGGGCGGTGAACGTCGGGCTTGGCTCCCATACCAGGTTGATGCGCGGGCTGAGCTGGTTCTCCTGGGTGGCGCCGTTAATGGCGTCGAAACGCAGGCCGAAGTTCACCGTGACGGTCGGCGTGACCCGCCATTCGTCTTGAAGGTAGACGCCATATGTCCAGCCGATCAGATCCGAGCCGTCCGCGAAACCAACAGGACTGTCGGACGCAACGAGACTGCCGTCCGGATCGGCGGGGTCGGCCATCAGCGGCAAGGTGTTGCCCTGGGTGGTACTAGTGGCGCGCTCGCGCTGCACCAGAAAACCGCCGCGCAGCGTATGGTTGTTGGCGACCTTCCACGACCCGTCACCCTGCACGCCGATGCTGAAGCTCGTGCGCTTCGTCCACGGCGCGATGCCGTTGTACAGGAGGTCGCCCAACGGATCGGGCTGGTAGGAGAGGCTGGAGTAGCGGGTGAAACCCGAGAGCTGGAAATTGACGTCCTGGTAGCTCTTCTGCAGCGAGGCGATGGCAAAGTAGGTCTGTTCCCACTGGCGCTGATCGAGGATCGAGCTGTTCCACTGGTTGATGCCGTTCACGGTGAAGTTGGGCGCCACGAAGGGAGTGTTGGGGATCTGGAAGCCCGAGCTTGCCCCACCGGCGATCAGGGAAAGCCGCGTGCTCTCGTCGACGATCCCGGTGACCTTCATCAGCCCGTACCATTGATCGGTATCATCGTGGATCGGCGTGAACGACGAGGTTGGGTTGTCGATGCCCAGTCCGCTGTGGATGTACTGGCCGGCGGCGAAATAATCGATCTTCCCCGACCGCCCGCCGTAGGAGAAGGCGGGTTGCGCGTAGTTGCGCGAGCCGCCGGTGACGGAGAGGTCGGCGCCGGGGTTGGTCGTGCCGGATTTGAGCGTGATGTCGACGATGCCCGCGGTTTGCAGCCCGTACTGGGCGGGCAGCGCGCCGGTCAGCAGCGCCATTTGCGCGGCGTAACGCGTGGCCAGCACATTGTTGAAGAGCGACAGGCCCTCCGGCAGCTGCACGCCGTCGAGCCGGTACTGCACGTTGCCCATGTCGCCGCGGACATGGATCTGGCCGAAACTGTCCTGCACCACGCCGGGTGCGCGCAGCAGCACCTGGTTCAGCGGCGCATTCTCCCCCAACGGCACGTTGTCGATAGTGCGCGGCGTGAAGCTGTAGGTCGTGGCGCCGAGGCTCGGCTGGATGGAACTGCGCGCCTCGTCGAGTCGCGTCGCCGTGACAGTGATGCTGAGCGAAGGGTCGGTGAGCGGCGCCTGCGGGTCCGCCTGGGCGAATGCCGGGCGAGCCGAGAGCAGCGCCACCGCTGCAACCACGGTCAATACGCCAAGGCGCCACCGCATCCGTCTCCCCTCTGGTTCCGAACGGCCCTTGGTCAGGCCCAAGAAATGTAACGTTCCGGCAGGTCGGTTTGGAAGTGCCTTGCGCCGTTTGCGCCCGGCGCGTTAGATATGCGTGGCAAATGCTCGGACGCCGGGCCCGCTTTGTTGACTTTGTGCAGGTAGTGAGCAAGCCTTGTTGCAGACCCTGTCAACGGGGCGCGCGAATTTGCTCGCGCACAGCAGGAGGAGATTGTCATGCGACTCATGTCAGCTTTGACGGGAATCGCCTTCGTGACCTGCATCGCGATGGCTTCGAGTGCTTTTGCACAGAGTGATTGCACTAAGACAGTGCCACCGTCGCCGTTCGGCAAGGACGACCAGACTGGCGCCAGCAATCGTATCACGCCGGCCGTGACGAAAGCCGCGGCAGCGGAGATCAAGGACGGCAAGGTCACCAGCCTGACCAATGACCTCGTTGACGGCGTGCCGCTGTTCGGCTCGCGTTTCACCAAGTCGGTGCTGACGGCGGGCGGACTCGCGCCAGGGGGGGCGCTCGGCAAGAACGATCTCACCTACATGGAAGACACCTGGCTTAGCCAGAGCCACGTCGGCACGCACCTCGATGGCATGGGACACATCGGAAGGGGTGACTGCTACTACAACCAGAATGCCATGGGAAAAAACATCAACCAGAACAACATGACCAAGCTCGGGCTTGAGCACCTGAAGCCCTTCCAAACGCGCGGTGTGTTCATCGATCTGGTCAAGGTCTATCAGCAGGCCAATAAACTGAAGAGCAATCCCAGTTGCCGCACGCCGTGTATCGACAAGGGAACGGTCATCACCGTGGAAGACCTGCAGGCCGGCCTGAAGTTGACGAACACGACGCTGCGAGAAGGGGATGCCGTGATCCTTCACACCGGCTGGGTTGACCTCTTCCTGCAGCATCCCGCCAAGAACACAGAATACAACAGCGGCGAAGCGGGAATCGGCAAGGCGGCCGCGAAATGGCTGATCGACCAGAAAATCGTTCTTGTCGGCGTCGACAACTGGGCAGTCGAGGTGATCCCCGGCGAGGACCCGAACGAAGCGTTCCCGGTCCATCAGATGCTGCTTACCGACAACGGCATCCACATCATCGAGAATGTCCGTACTGATCTGATGGCGGCGCAGGTCGCCAGCAGCAACCGCGGGACGTTCTTCTTCTCGATGACCGTGCCCAAGGCGGTTGGAATGACCGGAACATTCGTCGCGATCGACGCCATCCAGTAACGCGCTGATATGGCAGTGTGTTAGGCTGCCGGCGTTCCCTCGGAGCGTCGGGCTAGTCTGATCGCCGCCGCGGCGCTCGGGTCCGTTCGACCGGCGGTGCCCGAGGGGACTACCGGAAAGAAACGGCGCCATGTACCAGCGGAGCGGATGAGCGAGCCCAGCAACCGGGATGCAGGATATCAACGACCCGACGTGACACGTGGATGCGTGAGAGTGCGGGATCTCACGGTAGGATACCGTGAGCGCGTCGCCGTGGAAGGCGTGTCCGGTGTCTTTGCAGCGGGCTCCTTGACGGCGATCGTTGGCGCGAACGGTGCCGGCAAGACCACGCTTCTGCACGCCATCTCCGGGCTTGTTACACCGCATCGCGGGTCGATCGAAATCGCCGGGGCTGAAATCCCCGCCGATCTTGCTTACTTGCCACAGAGCGATTCGATCGACCGCGATTTCCCGATCTCCGTCCTTGAATTCACCGCACTCGGCGGCTGGGCAAGGATCGGCGTCCTGGGGCGCGTCCCGCCGGAACTGCGGCTGCGCGCCATGAGCGCCCTGCAGGCCGTCGGCCTCGACGATCTTGCCGGCCGCATGCTCGGCGAGCTCTCGGTGGGGCAGTTCCGCCGCGCCCTGTTCGCCCGCGTCATTGTGCAGGATGCAGCGATCGTCCTGCTCGACGAACCGTTCGCCGGCGTCGATGCCATCACGAGCGACGACCTGCTGAACCTCATGCAATGTTGGCATGCCGACGGGCGCACGGTGATGGTTGCGCTGCATGACCTCGAGCAGGTCCTTGCGATCTTTCCGGAGACCCTCTTGTTGGCGCGCAAGACCATCGCCTGGGGTGCGACGGCGACGGTGCTGACGCCGGAAAAGCTCCGAGAGGCCGGTCTGGCCACATCGCCGGCAGCCGGGTCGCGATCGCGGTTGGCGATGGATCCTGGTGGTAAGCGGTCGACATGAGCCTCTGGTCCATCCTCGTCACTCCCTTCGCCGACTACGCCTTCATGCGGACCGCACTGGTCGCCTGCATGGCGCTTGCGGTCGCCAGTGGCCCGCTCGGGGCACTGCTTCTGCTGCGGCGGATGGGCCTTGTCGGCAATGTCCTCTCGCATGCGGTCATGCCGGGTGCCGCGATCGGTTTCGCGCTGGCGGGCAGCGCGCTTGCGGTGTTGAGCATCGGCGGACTTCTCACCGGCATCGCGGTGGTTCTCCTCATGATACTCGGCACGCGGTTCGGCGAACAGCGTGAGGACGCAAGTCTTGCGGCGTTCTATTTCGCGTCGATTGGCGTGGGTGTCCTCGTCGTAGCGCTGCGTGGCACCAATGTCGATCTCATGCATGTGCTGCTGGGCACGGTTCTTGCCATCGATGTCCCGGCCCTGGTCCTGATCGTCGCCATTGCTAGCGTCGTCGTTGCAGTGTTGGCCCTCGTCTTTCGGCCGATCGCGCTTCAGTCGTTCGATCCGGCCTTTCTGCGCACCACGGGTGGCAGCGACAGCGCCTATCGCGCGATCTTCCTCGTTCTCGTCGTGCTGGACCTCGTGGCTGGCTTCCAGGCACTCGGAACGCTGCTCGCCGGCGTGCCGCTGCTCCTGCCGGCGGCTGCAGCACGCTGCTGGGTACGGCGCATTGGTCCGCTGGTCGGCCTCAGCATCGGCTTCGGCATGGCGGCCGGCTATGCAGGATTGCTCGCGTCCTACCATCTCAACGTACCGTCCGGGCCGGCCATCGCCTGCGCCGCGGCAATCATCTACGCTGCTTCAACTCTCGTGCCGGCAAGCCGTGTCCTGATGACGGCCTTCAAGTCGACCAAGCCAGTTTGAAGGGGAGAGTGATGCAAGACCATCTCGCCCGGCGACCTTTCATTGCGGCGCTGCTGGCGCTTGCCGCGGCTCCGGTACGCGCCGCGGAGAGGTCGAAAGTGATCGCGACCTTCAGCGTGCTGGGGGACATGGTCGGACGCATCGCCGGCAACAAGGTGCAGTTGACGACGCTCGTCGGCGGCGACGCGGATTGCGAGCTCTATCAGCCCACCGCTGCCGACGCACGCGCTGTCGCCGATGCGAGGCTGTTCGTCATGAACGGCCTCAACCCGCGCTTCGAGCCTTGGGCCGAACCGCTGCTAAAGCGAGCGGCGTTCCGCGGTTCCAAGCTGGTCGCCTCGCAGGGAGCGACTGTCATCATCGACGACCGGCCTCGCGGCGCCGCCAAGGGCCCACAGGTCGACCAGCACGCCTGGCACGATCCCGCCAACGGCCTCGTCTACGTCGCCAACATTGCCCAAGGCCTGGGCGCGCTCGATCAGCCGAACGCGGCTTTCTATCGGGCACAGGCTGACGTCTACGCAGGCGAGATCCGCGCGCTCGATGCCTGGGCGAAGAGCGAGCTCGCGGCCCTGCCGAACGTGAAACGGCGCTTCATCACCTCCCACGATGGTTTCGAATACCTCGCCCGCGCCTACGACATCGAGATGACTCCGGCGCGCGGCATGGTCAACGACACCGATCCTTCGGCCGAGGACATCGCCAAGCTGATTCAGCAGATCCGCACGACGAAGGTGAAGGCGATCTTCATCGAGAACATGAACGACCCACGCCTGATCGAGCGGGTCGCCAGGGAGGCCGGCGCCAGCATCGGCGGCACGCTCTATTCCGATGCCCTGTCGAAACCGGGTGGCGACGCCGACACGTACCTGAAAATGGTCCGCCACAACGTTTCCACGCTCAAAGCGGCCATGCTGAAGAACTGATCCATGGCTATGCAGGTTGATCCCAAACGACCAGCCCCGGCCTCGTGGCCGGCAAGCTCGATCCTTGGTCCGACGGGCCGCCGCTTGGGCATGGCGCTTGTGACAATCGCTGCACTGTGGGCCGGTGTGCTCTGGGTGGTTCTGACGCCGCCGCGCGAGGCGGTGCTGGCGACCGCACCATCGCTCAAGGCCGAGGCATTGCGACCGGAAGCGCCGGTCCCGGGACCTCAGCGTGTCGGTCTGCGTGCGCTGGCTCGCAGCGGCGAATCCGCGGGCGTAAGCGGTATCTTCGATCGCTTTGGGCTCGAGCTGATGACGATGGTCCTCGCTGCCAACAACCGCGGTGAGACGGCCTTCTACGCCACCATTCAGCGCAGCGCGTCCGAGGAGGGCCTGTTCCTCGCCAAGGCCGATGGAAAGATCGCGCGCATCGCAGTCGCCGGGGATCCTGTGCCAGACCGGATGGGCCAGCTGATCGCAGGCTTCGGCGAACGCCCGGCCCCGGTCTTGAACGACGCCGGAGACATCGCCTTCACCGCCACGCTGGGCGGCGGCCGGGGAGCGGCCAGCGTGTTCCTCGCCAGTGAAGGCAAGCTGCGGACGATCGCCTCTTCGGGCATGAAGGCGCCGGTCATCCTTGGCGGTATCGGCGTTTTCGCCGAGTTCGAGGCAGTGTCGCTCAACAGTCGTGGCGACGTGGCCTTTCTTGCCTGGGTACGGCACGGGCGTGAGACCACCGAGGTGGTCTATGTCGCCCGCAAGGTTGGTGCCGTCCATCAGCTCACGAAAGTGGCCGCAACCGGCGAACCCGCACCGGGCGGCGGTTTCTTCACGGGCTTCGGCGCACCAGTCGTCAACGACAAGGGGGCCGTCGCCTTTCCAGCCATCGTCAAGCTGGGTCCGGCACTCGGCGCCATCTTCGTCGCACCGGCCGAGGGGCCCATGCATCTGCTCATCGGTACGGGCGATCCGGCGCCGACAGGCGGCATCTTCGCCCGCTTCTCCGAAAGGATCGGCTTCGACGATTCCGGTCGCGTTGCCTTCGGCGCCTTCACCAAGGGAACAGGGGCGGATTTCGGCGTTTTCATTGCCGACGGCGCCGACCGGCGGGCAATCGCCGTGAAAGGGCAGCCGGCGCCAGGCGGAGGCGTCTATTCGTCCTTCGGCGCTTGGCCAGCCATGAGCCATACCGGCGCCGTGGCCTTCGTCGCGGCCACCGAGAAAGGGCCCGTTAGCGATGGCGTCTTCCTGATGACGGCCGACGGGAAGATGGCGCGCATTCTCTCGTCGGGCGAACCGCTGATGGATGGCGGCAAGCTCAGTTCCTTCGGACTCTACCCGACTGTTGCAATCGCCTCGGATGACTCCGTCAGTCTCCTCGGCCTCGTGGAGCGCGACGGCGAACAGAGCAATGCGGTCCTGCGCTACGGTCTGGCTCCGTTGAAGGCTCAATGAGGTGGACCGCAGGGGTCAGTTCATGTCGATCGGAGGATAAATTCGGAACACGTTGCTTGCCGTCACTAGGACATGGCCGGTGAACGTGCGTGCCGGCACGCTCTCACCCTGCAGCATCTTCCATGCCAGAGGCAGGACATCACGGCCGTAGCGATCGAGAAAATACGCCACTGAACCGAGCACAACGCTGTTACGGTTGTTCGGATGGATCACCTTGTTGGAGCTTGCGCCGCCGTGGACTGAGGTGTCGCAGCCTTGGCTGACGATCACGGTGTCGGGCACCCGGCCCACCGTCTCCACGGCGATTTTTGCGGCAAGGGCTGTCGTATCGTCGAGCGTTGCCACCAGGATCTGCGCGCCGCTCTCCTTGGCAATGAAGCGCCGCAGTTGCGCCTGAGCTTCGGGAAAATTGCCGCCGCTGTCGAGCTGGAGCGGCGCGACGTTCGGAAGATGCCGGTTCAGGCCCTCGGTGATCCCGGCGATGCGAGCCTGGACGGCCTTCGCTGGGTCCATGGTGGCGCCTAGAATGGCGGCGGCAAGGACGCGCCCGGGCCACGTCGCCAGGGCAAATTTGCCCAACGCCTCGCCGGCGATGCGGCCGGCCTCGCGATTGTCCGCTGCGTAGAGAGGTGCGTTGCCGACCGGGAAATTCACCGCTAGGACTGGAATGCGCGCGGCGGCGAGTCGCTTGGCGACTTCGTCGTTCGCTGCCGGGTCGTCGCAGTATTGAATGTACAGGTCGACCTTGCGCTGCACGGCATCTTCGACATTGGCGATGGTTTTCGCTGGTTCACGGGCATTGTCATAGAGCACCAGGTCGATCGGCAGGCCGCGTGCGGCGAGCACGAAGCTCGAACGAACCTCCTCGCCCGAGAAGCCGAGCCCCTCGAGCCGCGCGCCGGGATCGTTGGTGAGGTTAGCGAATCCAATGGTGAAGCGACGTCCTTGAGCGATGACGCGTCCCGGTACTGCCAGAGCGATTGCGCTGCCCAAGAATGCGCGACGCCCGGCAAAAGGCGCCGTTCGAGCCACCAATTTCGATCCGTGCAAAGTCATCGAGGCACGTGCATACCAAGACTATAGGGATAACGCGGGCCATTGCCATCCAGAATGGGAACAGGTAGCGCCTGGGATCGAATGCAAGCTGCTCGCGACCGATACCGAGAGGGACCGGATTAGCATGCTCGTACGCCTCGCGTGTGGAGCGAGTTACTCCGCGGATAGTCATGCAGGGGAGGAAGAGCGGCTTCTGCTCGAAGCCCGTAGCCGAAGCGGGTTGCAAGAGCGGACGGCGGCCGCTCTGACCAAGGCCAACGAAATCGTCGTCATGATGGAAGCCCTGTATGTAACGGGGGTGGCCCCTATCACCGAGACGCCCGGAAAAACGCGTATATCACCAATCTAAATGGGGAAAGGCGCTTCCGTGTAGATGTGAGCAACTACGGGAAGACGCCTGCGTTTCTACTCGCCTTTGATGTGCGATTCGCTACAAAGGCGGAAGTGAAAGCCAAACTACTCCCGGTGAGCCGCCACTTCACTCACTATGACCTACTCCCACCGGGAGCCGCTCATAGAAACGCGCATCGATGGAAGTAGGGAAATCTGGGTCCCCAAGACGGCTGAGGTTGTCGGTGGCGCTTTCAGGTATGGGGATATTGGGCACAACCCACTTCACATTTCGTTTCATCTTGTCCCTCGAAACCCCCGAGACCCTGTCCAATGTCGAATGCGTGAAGGGTTATAGGGGGGATTGGGACTAGGTACGCACGGACATGCTGGCAGTAAAAGAAGCCATGACAAACACACTCGCGAGGAGGGACCTCGCGAAGATTTGCCTGCAGGGCTTGCAGATGATTTCGCTTGATTCGCTAGCGCAAACTTGTGTTCTGTCGGTGTCGCTCACTCATATGCATGAGAGACGACACATGACAAACATCAGCAATACGAAGTTCATCGATCGAGCCGGTAAAGCCATTGGAGGTGCGGCCCACGCCGTCGCGTTGGCGGGGGCTGGTTGGCACCCGCACTATGCCCGTTCGGTCGGCTCACTTCTAAGCGGCGCAGCGATGTGTCGGCGAAGTCGTCGCGGCACCTGTGGCCAACTGCGAGGGCCGCCGTTACCCTGCTGACGACCGACCCACCGGAACATCGACCAACGTGGAGCTTGTGATGAACACGTGCGCTGCTCTAAGCGTCGCGAACGCTGAAGCTTGGCCTTCAGAATGGGACGAAATGAGGCCGTTCGCCCGTCTGAACGTGCGATTCTGCGCTGCAGGTCGGAATCGAACCTGCCTTATCTCGCACAAAACATTAGACATAGCGGATGCCGCAGTTGGTGCGCCATTTCAGGTGTTTGGCTGCGATTCTTCAATGGCAAAACATTTGACGCTACGGTGTCTCATGTTTCTGACGGCGAGCACGCAAAGCCGCTTTGAAAGCGGGACTGGCATTGGGAATCCGACATGAAGTGCGAGGAAGAGGGTCGCGAAGGCGTAGCCGTTTTGCTTTGATGCGCCCAGCGGTTCGGGAGGAGAAGCAAATGTCGTTGGTTCGCGTGGTCAGTGCCGCAGCCCTTGTGTTGTCCGTCGCCCTGCCGGTTGCTGCCCAGGGCATTCCCAAGGCGCAGTCGCCCGAGGAGGTGGGCTTCGTCGCGACGCGGCTGAAGCGCCTGTCGGACCGCATCGAGGAGGGCGTGAAGAACAACGAGCTGCCGGGCGCCGTGGTGTTGATCGCGCGCAACGGCAAGCTGGTGATGTTCGATTCCTTCGGCTTCCGCGACAAGGACGCCAAGGTACCGATGACCAACGACACCATCTTCCGCATCGCCTCGATGACCAAGCCGATCGTGAGTGTGGCCGCCATCATGCTGATGGAGGAGGGCAAGCTTACGCTCGCCGACCCGGTGTCGCGCTTCATCCCGGCCTTCGCCGACATCAAGGTCGCCGTCGAGAAGAAGAATGGCGACGGCACCGTCGAGTACGTGCAGGAGCCGCAGACCCGGCCGATGACGGTGCAGGACCTGCTGCGCCATACCTCGGGCCTGACCTACGGGGCGGTGGGCGCCAACAAGCTCAAGCAGTCCTATCTCGACCTGAACGTGAACGACCGCAACCAGACCACTGCCGAGATGGCCGACAAGCTTGCCAAGCTGTCGCTGGTCTACCAGCCCGGCACGACCTGGGAATATTCCATGTCGACCGACGTGCTGGGCCGCGTCGTCGAGGTCGCCTCGGGCATGCCGCTCGACAAGTTCATCGAGGAGCGCATCACCAAGCCCCTGAAGATGGGCGACACCGGCTTCGAGGTGTCGGCCGACAAGAAGGTGCGCGGCGCCAGGCCGATGAAGGAGGGGCCCAAGAAGGAGCTGCCCTCGATCCCCGACGTCGCTGAGAAGTTCACCTGGCGGTCGGGTGGCGGCGGCATGGTGTCGACGGCGGCCGACTATGCCCGCTTCCTGCAGATGTTCGCCAATGGCGGCCAGCTCGACGGCGTGCGCCTGATCTCGCGCAAGAGCATCGACCTGATGACGGCCGATGCCCTGCCGCCCGACATCAAGATGGGCGCCGACATGTGGCGCTTCGAGGCGCTCGAGCCCAGCGGCCGCATGGGCCAGGGCTTCGGCCTGGGCTTCGCCGTGCGCACCGACCAGGGCCGCAATCCGCTGCCCGGCTCGGTCGGCGACTACTACTGGGGCGGCGCCTACGGCACCTATTTCTGGCACGATCCGCGGGAGCGTATGTACGTCGTGTTCATGATGCAGTCTCCGGCCGCGCGACTCCGCTACCGCTACCTGCTGCGCGATCTGGTCTACCAGGCGCTGATCGGGAATTGACGGAAAGGTCCCTCGCTGCGCTCGGGATGACAGCGGGTTTGTCATCCCGAGCGCAGCGAGGGACCTTTGAAGCCGCCCAACCACTTCCTATATGGGACCAATGGCCAACCAAGATCCCCGCAACTGGATGTGGTCGGAAGCGTTGCAGATGCTGGCGCGCGCCGAGCGGCTGCATCGTGACGTTTTCCGCCCGCCGCAGGCCTCGCGCCGCGGCGTCAACTGGGAGCCGCCGACCGACGTGCTGGAGACCCAGGACGCCGTCCTGGTCCTGGTGGCGCTGCCCGGAGTCGATCCCGACAAGGTCGAGATCGTGATCCACAACAGCGGACTCTCGATCGCGGGCGAGCGCGTGCTGCCCCAGGAGCTGCGTACGGCCACCATCCATCGCCTGGAGTTGCCGCAGGGTCGCTTCGAACGCCACATCCCGTTGCCGCCGGGCCGTTACGAGGCCCCGCGCACCGGCGTTGCCAACGGCTGCCTGGTGATCCGCCTGGCCAAGGCGCCGCGTCCGAGGAGCGAGCCATGAGCCCGCCCGACGTCAGTCCGGGCACGCCCGGCCAGCCGATCCAGTCGCTGCCGTCCGACGCCTTCATCGTCGTGCCGGTGCGCAACACCGTGCTGTTCCCCGAGATCGTCTTCCCGATCACGCTCGGCCGACCGGTGACCATCGCCGCCGCGCAGCAGGCGGTGCGCGAGCAGCGCCAGATCCTGATCGTGCTGCAGCGCCAGGCGGAGAGGAACGATCCCAAGGCGGACGACCTCTACCGTGTCGGCACGGTGACCAACATCGTGCGCTACGTCACCACGCCCGACGGCAATCACATGGTGATCTGCCAGGGCGTGCAGCGCTTCCAGATCACCGAGTTCGTCGAAGGCCAGCCCTTCCTGATGGCACGCGGCCTGCATCTTACCGAGCCGACGCCGACCGGACCGGACATCGAGGCGCGCTTCATCGTGCTGCAGCAGCAGGTCAACGAGGTCCTGGAGCTCCTGCCGCGCGTACCACCCGAGCTGCGCCAGACCGTCGAGGCGACGACGTCGCCCGGCATGCTGGCCGACCTCGCCATCACCTATCTCGACGCGACGCCGGCCGAGAAGCAGGACATCCTGGAGACGATCGAGCTGGTGCCGCGGCTGGACAAGGTCTCCAAGCTCCTGGCCCGTCGCCTGGAGGTGCTGCGGCTGTCGGCCGAGATCGGCAACAAGACCCGCGAATCGCTCGATTCGCGCCAGCGCGAGGTGCTGCTGCGCGAGCAGATGGCCGCCATCCAGAAGGAGCTGGGCGACGAGGGCTCCAACAAGCAGGAGCTAGCTGACCTCGAGAAGGCGATCACCGCGGCCAAGATGCCGCCGGAGGTCGAGCAGGTCGCGAAGAAGGAGCTCCGGCGCCTGCAGCGCACGCCCGAGGCGGCGGGCGAGTACAGCATGATCCGCACCTACCTCGACACGCTGATCGAGCTGCCGTGGGCGCCACCCGAGCCCAAGAACATCGACATCGCCGAGGCGCGCCGCGTGCTCGACGCCGACCATTACGGCCTCGAGAAGATCAAGAAGCGCATCGTGGAATACCTTGCCGTGCGCAAGCTCGCGCCGGAGGGCAAGGCGCCGATCCTGTGCTTCGTCGGGCCACCCGGCGTCGGCAAGACCTCGCTCGGCCAGTCGATCGCCCGCGCCATGGGCCGCAAGTTCACGCGCATCAGCCTGGGAGGCCTGCATGACGAGGCCGAGATCCGCGGCCATCGCCGCACCTACATCGGCGCCATGCCGGGCAACGTCATTCAGGCGATCCGCAAGGCCGGCACGCGCGACTGCGTGATGATGCTGGACGAGATCGACAAGATGGGCGCGGGCATGCACGGCGATCCGTCGGCGGCCTTGCTGGAAGTGCTCGATCCCGAGCAGAACTCGACCTTCCGCGACAACTACCTCGACGTGCCGTTCGATCTCAGCCGCGTCGTGTTCATCACCACGGCCAACATGCTGGAGACCATCCAGGGGCCACTGCGCGATCGCATGGAGATCATCCCGCTCACCGGCTACACGACCGGCGAGAAGCTCGAGATCGCCAAGCGCTATCTGGTACGCCGCCAGCTCGAGGCCAACGGCCTGAAAGCCGAGCAGGTCGAGGTCGAGGACGCAGCCTTGCGCCAGATCATCGACAGCTACACGCGCGAGGCGGGCGTGCGCAGTCTCGAGCGCGAGATCGGGCGCGTGCTGCGCTCGGTGGCGGTCGAGTTCGCCGAGGGCGCCACGGCCAAGAAGCATGTCGGCGTGGCCGAGCTGGAGAAGATCCTGGGGCCGGTGCGCTTCGAGAACGAGATCGCCATGCGTTCGAGCGTGCCGGGCGTGGCCACGGGCCTAGCCTGGACGCCGGTCGGCGGCGACATCCTGTTCATCGAAGCGACGCGCACGCCGGGCGGCGGCAAGATGCTGCTGACCGGCCAGCTCGGCGAGGTCATGCGCGAGAGCGCGCAGGCCGCCTACAGCCTGGTCAAGAGCATGGCCGCGACGCTCAAGATCGAGCCCGGTTTGCTGGAGAAGAGCGACATCCATGTCCACGTGCCGGCCGGCGCCACGCCCAAGGACGGGCCGAGTGCGGGTGTCGCCATGTTCATGGCGCTGACCTCGCTGTTCACCGGCCGGGTGATCCGCAGCGACACCGCCATGACCGGCGAGATCAGCCTGCGCGGCCTGGTCCTGCCGGTCGGCGGCATCAAGGAGAAGGTCGTGGCCGCCGCGGCTGCCGGCATCACCCGCGTCATGCTGCCGGCGCGCAACAAGCGCGACTACGACGACATCCCCGAGGAAGTGCGCAACAAGCTCGAGTTCGTCTGGCTGGAAAAGGTCGACGACGCCGTTGCGGCGGGGCTGCAGCCGGCTTGAGCATGGCCGGGGATGTCAGGACCGGCGGGTGTCGCTGCGGCGCCATCCGTTACGAAGTGACCGGGCCGCCTGTCGCCTCCGTAGCCTGCCATTGCCGGGACTGCCAATACGTGTCGAGCGGCGGCGCCAACTACTCGATGGTGTTCCAGCGGTCAGGCTTCAGGCTGCTGCAGGGCACGCCCAACGTCTACAAGGCCAAGCCCACCAGCGGTGGCAGTTTCTTCTGCGGGTCCTGCGGCGTGCATGTCTTCTCAGGCCCCGACAGCAGCCCGCAGCTCATCGCGGTGAAGGTCGGCAGCCTGGACGACCGCTCGGATTTCAAGGTTCAGGCCGACATCTGGATGAAGTCGGCACCGCCCTGGCACCGCGCGCACGACGGCGCCCGGCAGATCGAGGGCAATGTGGCGGCTACGCCGCCTTCGCCCGGCTCTCCACCGCGCGCTTGAGCGCCGCGCGCGCCAGCAGGCGGGTCGAATCGAGCGTCGGCAGGGCTGAATTCCCGTCATTGATGATCAGCGGGATCTCGGTGCAGCCCAGCACCACGGCATCGCAGCCTTGCTCCTTCATGCCGGCGATGACCTGCTGGAAGTAGGCCACGCCCTGCGGCGTGAACTGGCTACACACCAGCTCGTCCATGATGATGCGGTTGCACTCGTTCCGTTCGGCCGCACTCGGCTTGACATACTGCAGGCCTCGCGCCGCGAACTTCTCGGGATAGACCTCGCTGTCGACCAGCCATTTGGTGCCGGTGATGCCGATGCGCCGATAGCCGCGCTCCGCCGCGTGCTGGGCCGCGACCTCGGCGATATGCAGCCAGGGCAGGGGCGACTTCGCCAGGACGTAGGGCAAGGCCTGGTGGATGGTGTTGTCCGGGCAGATCAGGAAATCGGCGCCCATCCTTGCGAGCTTGTGCGCCGAGGCGACCATCAGCCCGCCGACGGCCGGCCAGTCGTTGCCATCGAGGTGAACGACATAGTCGGCGAGCGACGGCGTGTGCATCGACACCTCGGGATGCGCGTGCTGGCGACCCATGAGATCCGCACCCTCGACGCAAATCGTCCGGTAGCAGAGGGCCGCCCCCTCTGCCGAGCAGGCGACGATGCCGATGTGCTGCGCCATCAGCTCTTGATCCGCATGCGGCCGAGGAAGTCGCGCTTGCCCAGCGGCACGCCCTTGTGGCGCAGGATGTCGTAGGCCGTGGTGGCGTGAAAATAGAAGTTGGGCAGCGAGAAGGAAAGCAGGAAACCCTCGGCGGTGAACGGGATCTTCATGGTCGGCAGCTGGAAGGTGACGTCCTTGCCCTGCACCGCGTCGACCTCGGCGGCCTTGACCTGCTGCAGCGCCTCGCGCGCCTCGGTCACGGCTTTCTGCAGCCCGACATAGTCCATGGTCGCGGGGATAGGCGAGGGCGGGCCGAACACGCCTTCCTTCACGCCCTTTATGGCGCCCAGCGAATGATGTGCCGTCGCCCACACCTGGAACTTGAACGGCAGCATGTCGCTATGGAGCCGCTCGTCGAGAACGGCGTTCGGATCGCTACTGCTTCCCTGGAAATGAGAGAGGCCCTTGGCGAGAAAGCCTTCCATGGCTCCCAAGGTCTGCAGGTAATTCGTGACACTGAGATCGTAAAGTGAAACGGCCATGGTCTACCTCCGGGTTGGAAGGCCCTGCTTACTCGATACGGCCCTTTCCTCATAGAGCCATTAGGCTAGTCTCCCGCCCAACCAACCCTCCCCAGGAGACGCCCCCCATGATCGATCTGCACTACTGGCCGACGCCCAACGGCTTCAAGATCACCATCATGCTCGAGGAATGCGGGCTGCCCTACAAGATCGTCCCGGTGAACATCGGCACGGGCGAGCAGTTCAAGCCGGAGTTCCTGAAGATCAGCCCCAACAACCGCATGCCGGCCATCGTCGACCACGATCCGCCGGGCGGTGGCGCGCCGGTGTCGGTGTTCGAATCGGGCGCGATCCTGCAATACCTCGCCGAGAAGGCGGGCAAGTTCCTGCCCAAGGACCTGCGCGGCAAGTACGAAGTGCTGCAGTGGGTGAACTGGCAGATGGGCGGGCTGGGCCCGATGGCGGGCCAGGCCAACCACTTCAACATGTACGCGCCGCAGTTCAATCCGGTCGAAGCGCTCAAGTACGGCCAGGACCGCTACAGCAACGAGGTCAACCGTCTGTTCGGCGTGCTCAACAAGCGGCTGGCCGACCGCAGCTATGTCGCCGGCGACTTCTCGATCGCCGACATGGCGATCTGGCCGTGGGTCGTGGGCTTCAAGAACTTCGGCCAGAAGCTGGACGATTTCGCGAACCTCAAGAAGTGGTTCGAGGAGACAGTGGGCCAGCGGCCCGCGGTGGTGAAGGGCAAGGCGGTCGGACTCGAATTGCGTCCGAAGCCCGGCATCAACACCGACGAGCAGCGCAAGATCCTGTTCGGCCAGACCGCGGCCGTGGTCCGCTGATGATTGGCTGCTGACAGAGCCTGACAGCAGGGAGTCGTAGCCTCGCGGTCAAAGGAGATCGCCATGGCCACGACTGCCCGCTCCGCTGCCGACTTCGATTTCTTGATGGGCACCTGGAATTGCCACCATCGCTATCTCGTGCAGCGGCTGGCGGACTGCCATGACTGGGTCGAGTTCGATGGCAGTTTCGTCGCGCACAAGATCCTGGGCGGCTTCGGCAACATCGACGAGGGCGCGATCAACCTGCCGGGCGACCCCTACACCGGCGTCAGTCTGCGCACCTGGGACCCCGACCAGTCCCGCTGGTCGATCTACTGGCTCGACAGCCGCCGGCCCGGCTACCTGTTCCCGCCGGTCCATGGCGGCTTCGCGAAGGGCGTCGGCACCTTCTACGGTGACGACAGCTTCAAAGGCCGGCCGATCCGCGCCCGTTTGACGTGGTCGCGTATTGTCGCGCAGTCCGCGCGCTGGGAGCAGGCCTTCTCGCTCGACGAAGGCAACAACTGGGAGACCAACTGGTACATGGATTTCACGAGGGTGTAACACCATGGCCAAAAGCCTCTTCGCCGTGATCAACACGCGCGGCCCGAACTGGGACGATTCCAAGACCATGGAAGAGCAAGCCGACTGGCGCGGCCATGCCGACTTCATGAACGACCTGGCCGCCGAAGGTTTCGTGCTGCTGGGCGGCCCGTTCAAGGGCACGCGCGACGTGCTGCTGATCGTGCGGGCCGAGGACCGGCAGGAGGTCGAGGCGCGCTTGGCGCCGGATTGCTGGGTCGTCAAGGGCCTCCTGCGCAATCTCCGGATCGAGCCGTGGGACCTGCGGCTGGGCTCCCTGGACCCTTGACGCTCGGCTGACAGACAACCACGTTCTCCCTGCCCTTTGAACCGAAAGGGCAGGAGGCACTGTCATGCAATCAGAAGAACGCGAGCTGATCACCGGCCTGTTCGGCCGCCTGCAGCCGTTCGAAGCCCAGCCGCGCGATGGCGAGGCCGAGGCGCTGATCAAGGATGCCGTCGCTCGCCAACCCGCCGCGCCTTACCTGCTCGTGCAGACGGTGCTGGTGCAGGAGCAGGCGCTGAAGGCCGCCCAGGAGCGCATCGCCGAACTCGAGGCCAAGGCCGGCGCGGCGCCGGCGGCATCCGGCTTCCTGGGCAATGCCCCCAAGATCGGACCATGGGGAGCCCAGCCCGCAGCACCTGCCGGTCCGCGTCCTTCCGTGCCGTCGACGCGCTCGCCCCTGCAGGCCGCGCTGGCGCCGCAGCAAGGTGGCGGCGGCGGTTTCCTGCGCTCGGCGATGGCGACTGCCGCCGGTGTGGCGGGCGGCGCCTTGCTGTTCGAAGGCATCCGCAGCCTGATGGGAAACAATCCCGGCCCGTTCGGCCAGACGGCCTCGGCCGCGCAGCCGGCGCCGCTGCTGCCCCAGGACAGCCAGCAGGCGCTCGCCGACAGCAATCCGATGCCCGACGACCTGCGCGGCGAGGACTACGACACCGCGGCCTACGACGACGGCGACACCGGCGGCGACACTGGCGGCGACACTGGCGGGTCCGACGACGAGTGGGCCTGAGCTTTCCATAACTGCAAGGGGGGAACGAGGAGATGATCGAGCTTCATACGTGGGGCACGCCCAACGGCCGCAAGGTTTCGATAATGCTGGAGGAGTGCGGGCTGCCCTATAGCGTGCACAAGATCGACATCTCCAAGGGTGAGCAGTTCAAGCCCGAGTTCCTGAAGATCAGCCCCAACAACCGCATCCCGGCGATCGTCGATCCCGACGGTCCCGGCGGCAAGCCCATAAGCCTGTTCGAATCGGGCGCGATCCTGATCTATCTCGCCGAGAAGACCGGCCGGTTCCTGTCGAAGGACCCGGTGCAGAAGTACAAGGCGCTGGAATGGCTGATGTGGCAGATGGGCGGCGTCGGTCCGATGTTCGGCCAGGCCCATCACTTCCTGCGTGCCGCGCCGACCAAGATCGAGTACGGCATCAAGCGCTACGTCGACGAGGCCAAGCGCCTCTACGGCGTGCTCGACAAGCAGCTCGCCGGCAACGCCTTCGCTGCGGGCTCGGACTACACCATCGCCGACATGGCGATCTTCCCGTGGGCGGCGCGCCATGAGTGGCACACGGTGAACCTCGCCGACTTCCCCAACGTCAAGCGCTGGTACGACATCATCAATGCCCGGCCCGCCGTGACCAAGGGCATGGCGGTGCCGTATCTGAATTGATGAAGCGGGTGCTGTTGCTGCTGGTGTTGGCGGTCGGCGCCTGCGCCCAGCCAGCGCCGCCCGTGTGCACCGCGCCGCTGAAGGCCGCCGTCGCGATCGATCTCTACTTCGGCCGCGACAAGCCCGGCGGCGGCGAGGTGACGGATGCGGAGTGGGGGGCCTTCGTGGCTGAGGTCGTGACTTCGCGCTTTCCCGACGGTCTCAGCGTCTTCGATTCGTCCGGCCAATACCGCGAGCCCAACGGCCGCATCGTGCGCGAACGCAGCAAGCGCCTGGCCGTGGTCGTGTTCGACGCGCCGGCGCACAAGGCCAAGGTCATCCAGATCGTCGAGGCCTACAAGCAGCGTTTCGGCCAGTACAGCGTGTTCCGCGTCGAACAGCCGGTCTGCGCCGGCCTCTAGAGCATGATGGGTCCAGCGGACCCATCATGCCTCCTGCAACGCGCATTTCCGGTGCGCGCGAATGGGATGAGATGGAACCGCACGCGGTTCCCTCTCATCCCATTCCGCTCTAGGCGGTGAGCGTGCCGATCACGCGGCGCAGGTCTTCGAGCTGGAACGGCTTCGGCAGGGTCGGCGTGCCGGCGTACGGTGGCTTCAGGATCTTGGCGCCGTAGCCGGTGGCGAACAGGAAGGGCACGCCGCGTTCGCGCAGCACGTCGGCCACGGGAAGCTCTGATGGCCGTCGAGATTGATGTCGAGCAGCGCGAAATCGATGTCGAGGCGGCGCGCGAGGCCCAGCGCCTCCTCGAGATGGGTCGAGATCGCCACGACCTCGCAGCCCAGCTCGCCCAGCATGTCTTCCAGCAGCATGCCGACGATCACCTCGTCCTCGACGACCAGGACGCGCCGTCCGCTCATGCCCGACCCTCGTCACGGATCGCCTCGAGCGGCGCATCGATGGTGCAGACCACGCCGGCCGGCCGGAAATCGATGCGCACCTCGCCCTGGAGCTCGGCCGACAGGCCGCGCTGGATCATGCGCGAGCCGAAGCCGGTGCGGCTGGGGGGCGACACGGCGGGACCGCCGCGTTCCTCCCAGCGCAGGCGGAAGCGGCCGTCGTCGGTCCGCCAGCCGAGCGAGACCGAGCCGCCATCGGCCGAAAGGGCGCCGTATTTCAGGGCGTTGGTGGCGAGCTCGTGCAGCGCCATGGAGAGCGCCACGGCTCCCTTCGGCCGCAGCCTGAGGTCGGGGCCGTCGAAGGAGATCCGGTCGCGCGCCCCGCCGAGATGAGGCCTGAGCGAAGCGCGGATGACGGCGAGCAGCTCGGCGCTTTCCCAGCTTTCGTCGGTCAGCAGGCTGTGCACGTTGCTGAGCGTCAGCAGGCGCTGCTCGAAATCCTTGCGGGCGCCGGCGTCGATGCCCTTGAAGGTCTGGGTGGCGATCGCCTGCACCATGGTGAGCGTGTTCTTGACGCGGTGGTTCAGTTCGTTGATCAGGAGCTCGCGGTGCGCCTCGGCGTGCTTGAGCTCGGTGACGTCGCGGAAGACGATGCCCATGCCATCGCCCAGCGGGAACAGCCGGTAGGCGAGCCAGCGTGGACCGACCAGCACGGACATGCTTTCGCCGCGTACCGTGGCGCGGCTCGCCATGGTGCTGAGGAAGGTGCGGCCGAGATCGGTGTCTGCCGCCGTGGGGAAGGTCTCCCACAGCACGCGCCCGACCATGTCGCTGGCCGGACGACCGAAGTGACGCGACGCCTCGCTGTTGAAATGCGTGATGCGCCAGTCGCGGTCGACGGCATAGAAACCTTCGCCGATCCCCTCGAGAATCGTCGTCAACTCGGACTCCGGCGGCTTTTCCTTGCTCACGCGGCGAAACTTACAGGGGCCATGCCTTTGGGCAACTGTTCACGGCGTCGAAAAACCGGCTAGATTGCTTGGCGAACCACCGCTCGCCAGGAGAATCAGCCTATGGCCAAAGACGCCAAGTCCCGCCGCACCGCCAACCTCGCCACGCCGAACGACCTTGGCGCCAACGCCAGCAAGGAAGTGGCGGGCGGGCTCAACATCCTGCTGGCCGACGTGATCGCGCTCTATTTCAAGACCAAGAACTTCCACTGGCACGTCTCCGGCCCGCATTTCCGCGATTACCATCTGCTGCTCGACGACCAGGCGACCCAGATCGACGCCATGACCGACGTCATCGCCGAGCGGGTGCGCAAGCTGGGCGCCGGGACGATCAAGTCGATCGGCCACGTCAAGCGCCTGCAGCGCGTGCTCGACAACGACGCCGACTACGTCACCCCGCACGACATGCTGGCCGAGCTGCGCGACGACAACAAGGACCTGCTCAAGCACATGCGCATCCTGCACGAGGTTGCCGACGAGCACGGCGATATCGCCACCGCCAGCCTGATCGAGAACTGGGTCGACGAGACCGAGCAGCGCGTGTGGTTCCTGTTCGAGACCGGCCGGCACACCGAGGGCTAGGACGCGCGCTTCACCAGGGCCGGTCCCAACTGCTTCAACGCCCGCGCGCCGACCTGCTGCATGGCGGCGCGCGTCTCCTGCTGCAGCAGGTCGAGCACGCGCTCGACACCCGCCTGGCCGAAGGCGCCCAGCCCCCAGAGGTAAGGTCGGCCGATGCACACGGCACGGGCGCCGAGCGCCAGCGCCTTGACGATGTCGGTGCCGCGGCGGAAGCCCGAATCAACCAGCACGGGAATGCGCCCGTCGACCGCCTCGATGATCTCGGGCAGGGCATCGATGGTCGACCGGCCGAAGTCGTCGTCGCGACCGCCGTGATTGGAGACGATGATGGCGTCGAGCCCGTTGTCCACGGCAAGGGTGGCGTCGGCGGCGGTCATCAGGCCTTTGAGCACGAGCTTGGTCTTCACCGTGTCGCGCAGGCGCTTGATGAACGTCCATGTGAGGTTGGTGGCGCCCGTCGAATCGATGCCGGAGAGGTCGAGCCCGTCGAAGTTGGGCTTGCGCTTCACGAAGCTCGCCAGCCCCAGCCCATGGCACTCCGCGCAGTTACGCTTGTCGGTGCGCCACAGGCGCACGTAGGCCTCCCAGTTCTGCCGCGCCAGCACATCGACCGTGACGACGATGGTTTCCGCCCCGGCCTTCTCGGCGCGCTTGGCCAGGGCCTCGGCGACCGCCCACTTGTTGGTGGGATAGAGCTGGAACCAGACCGGCCGGCCGCGCGCCTCGATCGCCTGCTCGATCGATGCCGTCGCCACGGTCGACAGGATCTGCAGGTTGTTGCTCCTGCGGGCCGCCCGCGAGACGGCGAGGTCGCCGTCCTCGTGGAAGGCCTTGTTCGATCCGGTCGGCGCCAGCACGACGGGGCTGCCGTAGGTGCGGCCAAACAGCTCCATGCTGAGGTCGAGCTGCGAGACGTCGACCAGCCGCCGCGGCAGCAGCTGGAATTTCTGGAAGCCCTCGCGGTTGGCGCGCAGCGTGACCTCGTCGTCGATCCCGCTCGCCATGTAGCCGAAATGCGCCGGCGGCACGTTCTTCTGCATCACCGGCTCGAAGTCGAACACGCTCAACGCCTCGCGCGGCGACTCGATCAGCTTGTCGAGGCTGCGCGGCGCCCAGACCATGGGGTCGGGCAGGCGCTGCTCCTGCGCCAAAAGATCGAAGCTTTTGAGCAGCGGACTGGCTGCGAGGTACTTCAGAAAACGACGGCGGGCTGAGTTCATAGTCTTCCGGGCCGTGCGCTGGGTCGCGGTCTACCGCGACCTTCTTGCGCGCTCATGGATCATGAGCGCGCACGATGCGCGCGGTCCAGAAGAGAAAGACTATTGCCTCTCCGCCCAGCCGATCATCTTGCCAAAAAAGGCATCGCAGGCGTCCATCTGCGCGCGCGCCACGAACTCGTTGGGCTGATGAGCCTGGGAGATGTCGCCCGGACCGCAGATCACGGTCGGGATGCCGTGGCCGCGGAAGATGCCGGCCTCGGTGCCATAGGGCACGGCATAGGTGCGGTTGCCGCCGGTCCATTGCAGGGCGAGCCTGGCGGCGTCCTCGTTCTCCTGCGGCAGCAGGCCGGGCACGAAGGAGCGGCGCTTCAGGGTGATGTTGGCGTCGGGATGCCTGGCCCGCATCTTGGGCAGCAGCAGGTCGGCGATGTACTTCTCGGCGCGGCGCTGCACCTCCCAGGGATCGTCGCCGGGCAGGGTGCGATAGCCCCAGTTCAGGGTGCACTCGCGCGCCAGGATGTTGCCGGCGGTGCCGCCCTTGATGATGCCGACATTGATCGTGGTGTGGCCGGGTACGGTGTCGATGTCGCTGCGCTTGCGCCCCGCCAGCTCGACCTGCAGCTCGTTCAGCCAGTGGATGAAGTCGCCGGCGAAGTGGATGGCGCTGACGCCGAGATGGGTCATCGAGGAATGCGCCTCGAAGCCGGTGAAGGTGGCGACGATGCCGCCACCGAAATTCTGCGCGTTGACCACGGCCATCATGGTGGGCTCGCCCACGATCACCGCCTGCGGCCGCGGCACGGCGCCGACCAGGCGCTCGGCCAGCGCCGGCGCACCCAGGCAGCCGATCTCCTCGTCGTAGGAGAAGGCGAAGTGCATCGGCACCTTGAGCCTGGCGCGCTGGAAGGCGGGGACGTTGGCGAGGCAGGCGGCGACGAAGCCCTTCATGTCGCACGTGCCGCGCGCGTAGAGATTGCCGTCATCCTTCTCGGTGAGGGTCCACGGGTCGGTCGTCCAGGCCTGGCCGTCGACCGGCACGACGTCGGTATGGCCCGACAGGACGACGCCGCCTTCGCGGTCCGGCCCGATCGAGGCGAAGAGGTTGGCCTTGGTGCCCTCGGCGTTGGGCACCAGCGTGCTCTCGACCGCGAAATCGGCGAGGTAGTCGCGGATATAGTGGATCAACTCGAGGTTGGAGTTGCGCGAGGTGGTATCGAACGCGACCAGGCGCTTCAGCATGTCGATGGACGAAGGTGCGGTACTCATGCCGGCACCGTCGCACGGTTCTTGGCCTGAGGCCAAGAGCCTGAAAATGCTTGCGAAATTGAGCCTTCGTTTGACTTGGGAGCAACCCGCCGCTAGAACCGCCGCGCATCCGTCGTGGATATCGATCGCCGGGGTCTTAACGGGCTGCGGAGAGGTGGCCGAGCGGTCGAAGGCGGCGGTTTGCTAAACCGTTATACGGGGTAAACCCGTATCGAGGGTTCGAATCCCTTCCTCTCCGCCATTCTGCTTCGCGCTGCGCGCTACGCAGAATAGCCCTGCACCAGTGATGCGCGAAGCAGAATGCCCTCCGTAGCCTTGGCGAAGGAGGGCTGTAATGACCAGGCGAAGACTCACGTCTGCCTGTTCAATGATCTACGTTTATCTGCTTCGGAGCCATACTTCGCCGGATCAGCGGTATGTCGGGCTGACAACTGACCTGAAAAGGCGCCTTGCCGAGCACAACGCTGGAGAATCACATCATACGTCCAGGTTCATGCCTTGGCATCTGGTGACCTACGTTGCTTTCTCAGATCATGCCAAGGCGACGGCGTTCGAGCGCTATCTAAAGTCCGGCTCGGGCCACGCCTTCCTTCGAAAACACCTCTGGTGACCTAACTCTTCGACCCCGTCGGCGAAAAACAGAAGATGTGAAACACCGGCAGCGTCGGCAGCGGCTTGGTGCTGCAGACGTGGCTGCGGCCATCGCCGAACCGATCGGGCTCGCCGACGGCAAAGGCCGGCACCGGCACCCAGCGGCGAAGTTCCGGAATCCAGACCGCCCAGCTGCCGTCGTCTTCAACCCGGGCTCTGACGGGCCGGCAGTCCTCGCCGTTGCAGCAGCTGCCCTTGCCGGTGGTCGGCTTCCATTCCTGATACTGATGATGCTGCTCGGCGTGTCCGCAGCCGAACGCGCCGTATTCGCAGTCCTGCGCAAGTGCCCGATGACGCGAGCCTGGCATCATCCCTGCGGCGATGAGCACCACAAGCACAAGCCAGGCGCGCGGGCGGGCAACGGTGAGTACTGTCATCACCGGCACGGAACGTGACGGCGTGCCGTAGGTTGCGACTCAAATCATCGAGCCCCTGGCTGGTCACCGGGCAGCTTCAGTACACCGCCTCCAGGATCGGCACGATCTCCTGCGCCCCGTTGATCGTCCGCGGGTTGGAGAAGGTCCAGTCGTCCTTCATGCAGTTGGTGGCGATGCGCTGCAGGTCGTCGCGCTTGACGCCGACGTCGCGCAATCGCCGCGGCAGCCCGAGGCCCGCGATGAAGCGGTCGAGCACCTCGGCGGCCGGCTGCGCCGCTGCGCCGAGCGCGGCGCTGATCTCGGCCTGGCGATCGCCGTTGACCTCGGCGTTGAAGGCCAGCACCGCCGGCAGCATGACGCACGACGTGTAGCCGTGCGGCACGCCGGCGCTGCCGCCCAGCACATGGCCGATGGCATGGCTCGCGCCCATGCGCGTGCCGGTGACGATGCCGGTCATCGAGATCCAGGCGCCGATCTGGCAGTCGAGCCGAGCCGCGAGGTCGCCCGGATCGCGTTTGACCGCGGGCAAGCCGCGGCCGAGCAGGCGCAGCGCCTGCAGCGCGGTCGAGTCGGTGTAGGCGTTGCCGTCGATCGAGCAGTAGGTCTCCACGGCATGATCGACGGCGCGAATGCCGGTCGAGAGCCACAGCCATTCCGGCGTGTGCACGGTGATCGCCGGATCGAAGACCACCGCGAGCGGGATGATGCCGGGATGGATATAGGCCTGCTTCAGGAGCAACCGTGGCTCGGTGACGCCGGCGCGGGCGTTGAATTCGCCGCCGCTCAGCGTCGTCGGCACGCAGATCTGGCGCACCCGCGGCGCGCGATACTGCGGGAAATGCCGCTTGCCGGTGGTCTCGTCGACCACGGTGCGGAAGGGTTCGAGCCCGTCCGGCTCGCGGATGTCGTGTTCCAGGCAGATGGTGACCGCCTTGCCGCCGTCGGTCGTCGAGCCGCCGCCGACACTGACCAACAGGTCGCAGCCTGCCTCGCGCGCCTTGTTGGCGCAGGCCACCACCGCATCGCGCGGGCTGTGCGCCGGCATGTCGTCATGCACGCCGGCGTAGCGCGACCCGAGCGCTCCGGCGATCTGCCGGACCGCATCGGTTTCGCGGTTGAGCGTCTTGCCGGCGAGGATGAACACCCGCTTGGCGCCCAACCGCTCGGCTGCCTGGGCCACAGCCTCGGCGGCCGGGTGGCCGAACACCACCCGGTCCATTCCCGTGAAGACGATCTCGCCTGAGCGCATGGATGATCACGCCGCCCGAACGAGACTGACCACGGCGCCTTTGCCGCGCACCTCCGCCTCCTCGAACTCGGCGGCGGCGATGGCCCGGTCCAAGGCAGCGCGCAGCGCCTTGGCCGAGTCCAGAGTGATCTCGACCCCGGCGCGGGCCCCGGCATCGAGGCCCGTGTTGATGAAGTCGAGCGTGATGACGTCACCCAGCAGCGCATGGCGGGCGTGGTCGTAGGCGACCACCGCCTGCGTCAGCGGGAACCACTCGTCGCCGCGCTTGGCCATGCCCTCGGCGCGGGCGATCTCGATGATCGACGTGCACATGGTACCTCCTACTTCTTGCCGAGGTGCTTGCCGAAGAAGGCGTGCACCTTGCTCCAGCCATCCATGCACTGCTCGACCCGGTAGAGCGGCCGGTGCCAGTAGAAGAAGCCGTGGCCGGCGCCGTCGTAGCGGTGGAACTCGTAGTTCTTGCCGTGCTTCTTGAGCTCGGCCTCGTGCTGGTCGACCTGCTCCGGGCTGGGCGCGCGGTCGTCGTTGCCGAACAGGCCGAGCAGCGGGCAGGCGAGTTCCTTGGTCATGTCGATCGGCGCCGTCGGCGTCTTGGCGTTGAGCTCCTCCTTGCCCATCACCACGCGGCCGCCCCACAGGTCGATGACGGCATCGACGTCCTTCTTCTGGCAGGCATAGATGAAGGCGTGCCGGCCGCCCGAGCACGAGCCGAACAGGCCGACCTTGCCGTTGAGATTGGGCTGCGAACGCATCCAGGCCACGGCGGCCGCGGTGTCGCCGACCATCTGGGAATCGGCGATGCCACCGTCGGCGCGGACCTTGGCCGCGACGTCGTCGGGATTGCCGTCGCTGCCGCCGCCCTCGCGCTCATAGAGGTTGGCGCAGATTGCCATATAGCCGTGATGGGCGAAGCGTCGCGTCGTCTCGATGTAGAACTCGCTCCAGCCCGGCAGATGGTGGATCAGCACGACACCGGGGAAGGGGCCGGCGCCGACCGGCTTGGCCACGTAGGCCGTGATCGGCGTGCCCTTGTCGCCTTTGAGGGTCACGTTCTCACAAGTCATACCGCGATAAAATGACATCGTTCTTCCTCCATCTTGCTTGAAAGGTCTTAATTGGGACTGACGCGCGTCAGCCTTCCCAAACCATACTCATTGAGGTCCTCGACCGTGACCTCGCTCGCCTTGCCGTCGGGTCCGATCAGGAAGGTCACACCCGAGCGCGCCTTTGGCGCCTCCGCCATCGGCATATACACGAAAACATCGCGATTGAAGTGCGCCAGCGGAAACCGCCTGCCTGCCGGTCCGACATGCAAAAACAGCGACCCGCCCGATTCCGTGACCTTCGCATCGCCGATGTAGTCGTTGCGGTAGTCGCCCATGTAGGCCGCTATCGGCAGGGGCGGAGCCGGTGAGGCCGGCAGCGTCGCGTAGGCAAGCGATGGCTTCATCATCTCCTTGTAGCCGGTCTCGAATATCTCGTTGGCATAGGCCACCCAGTCCCGGGTCGGGCTGCCGACGAAGACCAGATCGAAGAAGGTCTTGGCGATCCCCTCCGGCACGCCCGTTGGAAAGGCGTTCGACAAGACGACGATCCCGAGCTCTTCGCCTGGAATCAGGTGGACGAGCGTGCGGGCCCCGGCGCTGAACGCGCCGGCATGGCTCCATTCGACGCCGTGGTCGCGATAGTCGACGTTCCAGCCCAGCGCATAAAAAGCGGCGGCGCCCGTCTTCGGATCGACGCCGCGCACGCTCGCGGCAACATGCGTCTGCTGCAGCGCTTCCTGCGCGATCACCTGGCGGCCTTCGTAGCGCCCATTGGCCAGCAGCAGGCGCAACCACTGCGCCATGTCGCGCGCCGTCGAGCTCGCACCGCCCGCCGGAGCCTGCGCATCGGCGTTGCGCCGCGTGAAAGACGCCCATTTTCCGTCGGCGCGGACGTGCAGGGCGGCGCGATTGGCCTGGTTGAGGAAATCGCGATAGCGCGAACTGGTCGAGACCATCCCGAGCGGCTTGTAGAGCTTCTCCTCGCAGGCCTCTTCCCAGCTGCTCCCCGAGAAGCGCGCCGCCGCGACGGCGCCTTCGGTCAGGCCGAAGTTGCTGTACGAGTAGCCGTCGCGAAAGCCGTAGGCCGGCTTGGCCAGGCGCAATCGCTGGAGGATCTCGCCCTGGGTGAAGCCCAGCTCCTCGATGTCGTCACCGGCATGGCCCGGCAATCCGCTGCGATGGGCGAACAGGTCGCGGACCGTGACATTGGCCGCGGCGAGCTCATCCTGCAGCGTGAAGCCGGGATCGATGTCGCGGATGCGGCTGTCCCACGAGACCTTGCCATCGCCGACCAAGCCAGCGACGACCGTCGCGGCCAGTGGCTTGGACACCGATGCGAGCTGGAAGACCGTGTCGACTTCGACGGCCGCGGGCTTGCCGATCTCGCGCACGCCAAAACCGCCGAGCAGGCCGATCTCATCGCGATAGACGACAGCGATCGAAAGACCGGGCACGAGTTCTTTGTCCACGATCTGCTGGGCGAATTCCTTAAGTTTGGGCAGCGCGGCAGCGACCTTCTCCTTGGTCGCCGTCTGCGCGACCGAGGGCAGCGGAACGAGCAACGCTGAAACGCCAGCGAACACCGTCCGCCGCGCTATCGAGCGGCCTGGATCAACGCGCAAGGTCATGGGGTGGAGATTGCCGAAAGCGCACTTCCGGGAGCGGCCGAGATGGGGTCTCGCCCTACTGATGCGACCCGCGGAGGCCGCTCCCGGTGTGGCGTCCGTATGTGCCCGCTATGCTGATGCCCGAACGTTTGCGTCAGCAATCGTTGCGGCACGGTGGCCCGGTGGAAGCATGAAGACCTCCTTTGCTGACGAGACTGGGCGAATCCAGTCACGCCGGACCGACGCTGTCAAGGTCGCGTAGTGTGACCAGGTGCGGGCGTCACCTGTGTCGCCGCGACATCCTGAGAGTATGCTCAGCGCCAGGGTCAGAAGACGCGTTCAGGAGCACCAATAAGAGAAAATAGTCGGGGGAGAATCCCATGCCCAGGGTCATCGTCGCGGCGCTTGCCGCGCTGTTGTTGCTGTCGCATGCCGAAGCTCGAGCACAAGCGTATCCATCGAAACCCATCAGGTTCGTCATTCCCTTCGGTGCGGGTTCGGCAACCGACGCGCTCGCCCGCATCATCGGCCAGGACCTGGAACAGACGCTCGGCCAGCCGATCATCGTGGTCCAGAAGCCGGGTGCCGACGGCGCACTCGCCGCCGGCGAGGTCAAGCGTGCGGCGCCCGACGGCTACACGTTGCTGTTCGGCACCAACAGCCCGCTCGCCGTCGCGCCGAACATGCAGAAGGAGCCTCCTTACAACGTCCTCACCGATTTCACGCCGATAACCTTCGTCGGCGAGAACAGCTTCTTCATCGTCGTCCATCCCTCGGTGCCGGCGAACACGCTCGCCGAACTCATCGCGGTCGCGAAGGCCAGTCCCAAGCCGCTGAACTACGCCGCGGGCAACACCTACGCCTTCGTGTCGATGGCGATGCTGGCGATGAGGAACAAGATCGAGCTCGAGGCGATCCGCTACAAGTCGGAGCCCGACGCGATTGCCGACCTGCTGTCGGGCCGCGTCCAGGTCATGAACGGCACCGCGACATCGGTCGCCGCACACGTGAAGGCCGGCAAGCTGAAAGCCCTCGCCACCATGCTCGACGTGCGTAGCCCGTTGATGCCGGACCTTCCCACGATCATCGAGGCCGGCCAGAGCCAGTTCCCGATCGTCCCGTGGTTCGCGCTGGTCGGTCCGGCCGACCTGCCGGCCGAGGTCGTTGCCACCATGAACAAGGCGATGGCCGCGGCGCTCGCCAAGCCTGCGGTGAGGGAACAGGTGGAACGGCACGGCTTCATTCCGAAATCATCCACGCCGGCCGCGCTCGCAGCCTACATGAAGGAGCAGCTTGCGGTCTGGAAAGCTGCATTGAAAGACTCTGGTATCGAGCCGCAATGAGGGAGGGCCATGTGAAACTTCTCGCTCTTCTCGCGCTGGTGGCCTCGCTCCTGACGGCAGGCGCAGCTGAGGCGCAATACCCCGACAAGCCTGTGCGCATCATCGTTCCGTTCATCGCCGGCAGTGCGCCCGACGTCGCGGCGCGACAGGTGGCGCAGCGCCTGACCGCGAGCCTCGGCCAGCAGTTCGTGGTCGACAACAAGCCGGGCGTGGCCGGCAACATCGGCGCCGAGGTCGCGGCCCGAGCCGCGCCCGACGGTTATAGCCTGATGCTGATGACCAGCAGCCACGTCCTCAGCCCGCTGCTCTACGCCAAGGTGAACTACGACCCGATCAAGGATTTCGTGCCGGTCACCATGATCACGCGCATCCCCTCGTTGATGGTGGTGCCGCCGTCGTCGCCGGCCAGATCGGTCATGGAATTCGTGGCGCTCGCCAAGTCGATGCCCGGCAAGCTGAGCTACGGCTCGGGCGGCGCCGGCAGTCTGGCCCATCTGTCGGCCGAGGCTTTCCGATTGGCGGCGGGGATCGACTATCTCCACGTGCCCTACAAGGGCGCCCCCGACATTGTGCTGGCGCTGCTCAGCAAGCAGATCGATGTCGGCTTTCCGACCATGCCGACCGCCTTCCGGCCGGCCCAGCAGGGGACCTTGCGCGCCCTCGCAGTGACCAGCGCCAAGCGCACCAAGGCGAGGCCGAAAGTGCCGACCCTGCTGGAAGCGATGCCTGACGGCTTCGCCGATCGTCACGCGCCTCTACGCCGTGCTGGCCGAGGGATTGAAGGACCCGGCGTTCCGCAGCGCGCTGGACAGCGACGGATCGGAAGTCGTGTTCAACAGCCCGGCCGAGTTTGCCGCCTTGCTGAAAGACGAGACGGCGAAGTGGCGGGCCCTGATTACGCGCGTGGGCGTAAAGCTCGACTAGCATCGTCCGCGCTGGCTTGGTTCATGTTCCTCTCCCCCGCTAGGGGGAGAGGCTAGGTGAGGGGGCATCGAAAGTTCGTGCAACCCCCTCACCCAACCTCTCCCCCTAGCGGGGGAGAGGAGCATGAGCGATGGGTTTGCTCTTCTAGGATTCAGATCCGCCGCCACAACGGCGAGGTCGCTGCCAACGCGAGCAACCCCAGGACGCCCGTGAGCGCCGTCGCGTACGGCGCGCCGATCTGGTCGGCGAGCCAGCCCAGCCAGACGAACCCGATCGGCCCCGTGCCGATGCACACCGACAGCACGCCCATGACCCGGGAGCGCATGTCGATTGGCGCGGCGAGATAGACAGTCGTGGCCTGCAGGGTCGAGAAGGCCGCACCGCTGAGGCCGGTGACCAGCAGCGCCGTGCCCGCGGAAACCGGTTCCGGCGCGAGCGCAAAGGCGATCAGCGACAGCAGATACACCGCGACGCCGCCGACATAGGCGCGGGCGTGCCAGCCCGGCGTCAGCCACATCGCCAGCAGCAGGGCGCCCACGAAGGCGCCGGCGCCGTCGACGCTGGTCAGCAGACCCACGCCCTCGGGTCCGAGCCGGAGCTGGTCGCGGCCGATCACGGGGATCATGCTGGTGAAGGGCCAGGCGAAGACGTTGTAGACGACCGTCACCAGCATGATGGCGCTGAGCCGCGGGTGCCTGGCGACGATGGCGATGCTCTCCCAGGTGCGGGCCAGCACGGCGCCGGCGCCCGGCGTGGCCGGCATGTGGCTGCGGACCATCAGCGTGGCCGCGATTGCCGTGGCGTACATCGCCACGCTCAGCACGAACGCGCCCTCGATGCCGATGCCGGCCAGCATCAGGCCGCCGACCGTCGGGCCGACCATGCGGCTGGAATTGCCGGCGCCGACGTCGAGCGCCATCGCCGTGGCCATGCGATCGCGGCCCATGACCTCGCCCATGATCGTGCGGCGCAGCGGATTGTCGGTCGCCCAGCCGCAGCCGTTGACGAAGCTCGCCAACGCGAAATGCCAGACTTCGAGCGTTCCCAACCAGGCGACGATCGACAGCAGGGTCGACGTGAGCGCCATGACTCCGACCACGCCGGCAAGCGTCAGCCGCCGGTCGAACCGTTCGGCGACGGCGCCGAGGAAGGCGCCGAACAGCCCCATCGGCAGCAGGCGCAGCATGGTGATCATGGCGACGATGAAGGCCGAGCCCGTCTGCTGGTAGACGACGACCCCCATGACGACCGTCTCCAGCCAGCGCACGGTCGAGACGATCATGCCGACGTACCACAGCCGCCAGTAGTCGGCGGGGATGGTGCGCAGCAGGCGTCGGAAGGGTATGTCGGGGTTGTTGTTCTCGCTCATGCGACCACAGTCGCCATTGCATCGATGCGACAGTTCTTTAGTAGTTGGGTAAGGGTGTGTGCGTGAGCTTTGGAAAGGTCAGTGATGCTGAAGGTAAAATCGATGGCGTTCAATGAGCTCGTCAAGGCGAAAGCCAAGATCGAGGCCGAGCTTGAGTTGCGTGCAGCGAAAGAGCGTTCCAGGCTGATCGAGGCGATCGGCAAGCTTCGCAGGATTTCGGCGACGAAGTCGAACGGCGCGGGCGCAGGTCGGCCGCACGCACTCAAGGGCAAGAAGCTGCCGCCGCTCTACCGCAACCCCAAGAATCGCGCCGAGACCTGGGCGGGACGTGGCAACAGGCCGAGGTGGCTGGTCGCGGCGCTGCGAGGCGGCAAGAAGCTCGAGGCATTCGCGATCAAGTGACGTGAAGCTGCTCTCGGCATGCATCAACTGAAGCGGTGAGGCGCACTGTGTCCATTCGGTGAATGCCGCGCCGAGCCATGGCTTTCCTCGATTCGCAAAGTTAGATCAGCGCCAACGCTGAACGCTTTGAAGGAGGAAACGTCCGATGGCAGTCTATGGCGATACGTCCGGCATTCTTCGCGACCACGAGCAGGCCGGCGATCAGACCGTTGCGCTCGCGGACGATATCGGCGGCATCGCCTACGGTGACGCGCATCAATTGCTTGACCATAGCTCGGGCGGCGACGATGTGCTGACCTCCGCCCAGCGCGTCAACAGCATCCTGTTCGGCGATGCCGACTCGATGCGCGGCCACTCGCATGGCGGCAACGATACGCTCACTGGCGCCGGCCTCAGGGACCAGCTCTACGGCGATGCCTACGGCATGTACGACCACGCGGTCGGCGGCAACGACTACCTTGTGCTGCGCGCCTCGTTCGAATTGCTCTACGGCGATGCCCACGACATGTTCGATCACGCGCGCGGCGGCGACGACACGATGATCGGCTCGCCGGGCCAGATCGAGATCGGGCAGGGGCCGCCTGGTGTCCTCTACGGCGATGCCTTCAACATGTCGGGACATACGGTGGGCGGTAACGACATGCTCCTGGATACGGCGGTGGCCGTGGGCGACGCCGACAGCCTGTCGGGGCATGCACGCGGCGGCAACGACACGCTGATCGGCGGCAATGGCCGCGCCGATTCCCTGAGCGGGGATGCGCGCAGCATGACCGATCACTCGGTGGGTGGCGACGACATGCTCGTCGGTCATGCCGGGGGAGCGAGCGGCCTGGTCGGCGACGCCAGCGACATGTCGGGTCATGCCAAAGGCGGCAACGATCACCTGACCGGCGGCCCGTTCCTGGCCAGCCTCTTTGGCGATGCGACGACCATGCGCGACCAGGCTGTCGGCGGCGACGATGTCCTGATATCGACGGGCACCAGCAACCGGCTGTACGGCGATGCCGAGACGCTGGCCGACAACAGCCGAGGCGGCAATGACGTGTTGATCGGCGGACACGGTGTCGACCACATGTGGGGCGATGCGGCGACGGTTGCGGCCGGGGCGCTGACCGGCGCCGACACCTTCGTCTTTGCGCCAGGTGGCGGCCGCGACGACATCAACGACTTCCGCCAGAGCGACGGCGACAGGATCGACGTCCATGCCTACGGCTTCACCCAGCTGGAGGACATGACGATCACCGGCGATGGGCACAACACGACGATCTCCTTCGACGATGCGTCGAGTGTCACCCTGGTCGGCTTTGCCGATCCGCATGCCTTGCATGTGACGGATTTTCTGCTGGCGTAGACTCAAGCTCCTCTCCCCCGATAGGGGGAGAGGCTGGGTGAGGGGGTTACAGACGGCCTCTGCAACCCCCTCACCTAACCTCTCCCCCTAGCGGGGGAGAGGAATATGAGAGGAACATGAGTCTTGTCCCGCCGAGGGGCAGTCCCGTGTTTTTCGCATGCGCCACGGGCCTGCCGGCGAGGTACTCTCGGGACAAGTTTCTCCCGGGAGGAAACAAGCGATGAGCTACGACCTCGTCATCAAGAACGGCACCGTGGTCGATGGAACCGGCGCCAAGCGTTACCAGGCCGATGTCGCGATTGCGGATGGCAAGGTCGCCGAGATCGGCAAGGTGACGGAGGGCGCCAAGCGCACCATCGACGCCGACGGGCTGGTCGTGGCGCCGGGCTTCGTCGATCCGCACACCCACTACGATGCCCAGATCTGCTGGGATGGCGCGGTGACGCCCTCGTCATGGCATGGCGTCACCAGCGTGGTCATGGGCAATTGCGGCGTCGGCATCGCGCCCTGCAAGCCCGAGACGCGCGAGATCGCCATGCGCGACCTGGTGAACGTCGAAGGCATCCCGTTCGACGTGCTGAACAAGGGCATCACCTGGGATTGGGAAACCTTCCCGCAATTCATGGACGCCGCGGCTGCGCGCAAGCCGTCGCTCAACCTCGCCTTCATCGCGCCGCTGACGCCGTTCCGCCACTACGTGATGGGCGAGGCCTCGATCGAGCGGTCGGCGACGCCGGACGAGACGGCCAAGATCGCCAGGCTGATCGGCGAGGCGGTCGACGCCGGCGCGCTCGGCTTCTCCTCGACCACGCTCAACCAGCATCTCGGCTTCGAGGGCAAGCCATTGGCCTGCCGCAACGCCAGCCGCGAGGAGATGAAGGCCTACGCCAACGAACTGAAGAAGCGCGACAAGGGTGCCATCGAGATCGCGCTGACCCGCCAGGTCGGGGTGCTCGAGCAGGACCAGTGCGAGCTTCTGGACTTCCTGCTGACCGAGAGCGGCCGGCCGGTGACCTTCATCGCCCTGTTCGATCGCGACGACATCCCCGAGGCGGTGCGCGACACGCTGCGCCGCGCCGCGCCGATGATCGCCAAGGGGGCCAGACCACAGACTTCGCCGCTGCCGCTGACCCGCGAAGTCGACATGAACAATCCTTTCTCCTTCGCCGCCTTCCCGGCGTGGAAGCGGATTTTCGCCGACACCAACAAGGAGGCGCAGAAGAAGGTCTATGCCGATCCGGCCTTCCGCAACGCGTTCCGCCACGATCTCAAGAACCCGACGGGCTTCAGCAACTGGGGACGCATCGGCGTCTATGCGGTCAAGAACCCGGCCCTGAAGAACCTCGAGGGCAAGTCGATCGCCACGATCGCCCAGGAGCAGGGCAAGGACGGCGTCGACGCCTTCCTCGACCTGGTGCTGGCCGACAATCTCCAGTGCGAGCTCACCATGGCTTCGTGGAACACCCGCGAGGATCGCATGAAGGAGCTTCTGAACAACAAGTCGATCCTGATGGCGCTGGGCGACGGCGGCGCGCATGTCGACATGCTGTGCGACGCCGGCTACCCGACCTACCTGCTGGGCACCTGGGTGCGCGAGAAGCAGGCGATCACCCTGGAAGAGGGTGTGCGCAAGCTCACCTCCGATCCCGCCGACCTCTTTGGTCTGAAGGACCGCGGCCGCCTGACCAAGGGCGCGCCGGCCGACGTCGCGATCTTCGATCCCGAGCGCATCGGCTCGAAGAACCATGGCGAGCGGCGCTACGACCTGCCGGGCGGCGCCAAGCGCATCGTCATGCCCTCGCAGGGCGTGGAATACACGGTCGTCAACGGTGCGCTGACCTGGGAGCAGGGCAGGCTCACCGACGCCAAGGCCGGCAAGGTGCTGCGTGGCTAGTCGGGTAACCGCACGAGGCAAGTCCTCATGTCCCACGGATCGCCGTCGGCGAGGAGTTTGCCCTCCTCGATGAGGGCGACGAGGCGCCTCAGCAACATGACGTCGCCGACCTGCATGTAAGGGGGGCCGATACGGGCCATAGCCCGTGCAATGATGGAAACAGAGTTCTGCCACTCCTTCCCTGCAGACCTCAGGATCGAGGAATCGAAGTGGTCGATGGGAGCCGATGTAAGGCCCGTTGGCGTCACGATCCGAAAAGGTGCGTTCTGCCTCCGCAGACATTCCCACATAAGCGCAGCATCCTCTGCTTCGTCCGCGGCAAGCAGGCGGGCAGTGCCAATCAGAGGTGCCAGTTGGTCGGGGGGAACTACGAGGACCGCGCCTGCGGGCGGCATGAGAGCCGAGGAGCCGTCGCTTTGCGTGATCGGCCATTGCAGTTGCGTGACGTCGACAATGTCGTAGGTGCGGCCGCGCAACCGGTCGGCGAGCGCAAGGAAGAATGCGAGTTCGCTGGCGGCCTGGCGTCCGAACCAGACGACGAGCCGTTCGTCGGCTGTTTCGAGGCGATGCCAAAATGTCTCGAACTCCTGACGCAGCCGCGGCTCATCGGTACGCAACCACCACGCCGTCCTCTCTTGCGGCGTACCCCAGGCGATAGGGCCGCAGCTGAGGTCGTCACGAAACGGCAAGACTTCCTGGTGAAGGCCGGCGATGCGCATCGCTTCGCGGAGGTTGGCGCCGGTCAAACCACTTGGTGCAACGTGCAGGACTTCCATGTTTGCAACTATATAGTGTGTCTATACGACGACAACCAAACGTCGGTTGCACCGTAGTTCCAGTTTACCTTGGTGGAAGACAGTGCAAGTCTTGGGTCAACTTTCGGAGGAAACGATGCCCGACCTGTTCGAGATCATGGAGTCCTGCCGCGCCATGCGGCGGCTGAAGCCCGATCCGGTGCCCGACGAGCTTGTCGCCAAGATCCTGCGCGCTGGCATCTATGCGCCGAACGGCGGCAATAACCAGAAGTGGCGCTTCCTGGTGGTCAAGGATCCCAAGATCAAGAAGGCCGTGCAGGTCATCTACAAGAAGGCCTACGACGAGGTGATCGGTCCGCGCTACAGCTCGAGCGCGCCGCCGCCGGGCAGCGACGCGGAGAAATATCGCCGGCAGCACGCCGCGGTGGAGTATCTCACCGACCATTACCACGAGGCGCCGATCTGGATCGTCGCCTGCCTTGAAGACGGCACGACGCCGAACCGGATGGCGGGTTCGTCGATCTATCCGGCGGTGCAGAACATGGTGCTGGCCTGCCGTGCGCTGGGGCTCGGCACGACGCTGACCACGCGGCACATGATCTTCGAGAAGGAGGCCGATGCCGCCCTCGGCCTGCCGCCGGGCGTGCACTCCTACGCCATCCTTCCCATCGGCTATCCGATGGGCAAGTTCGGCCCGGTCGGACGCGGCTCGATGAAGGAGTTCGTCTACCAGGACAAGTGGGGCCAGCCGTACGGGGCGGTGGCCTGATCGCCGGGGGCGCGAGCGAATCATGATTCCTCTCCCCCGTTAGGGGGAGAGGTTAGGTGAGGGGGCTTCGAAGGCTGCCTGTACCCCCCACCCAGCCTCTCCCCCTAGCGGGGGAGAGGAGCATGACTTGATGAGTTGTGATTCAGGAGAACGACCATGACCGCGACCTATCAAGTCCTCGTCGACGACATGAAGGCGCTGGGCGTCGAGCAGGTGTTCGGCCTGATGAGCGACGACACCGCCGTGTTTGCCACGGCGCTCGACAGCTCCGGCATTCGCTTCTACGGCGCGCGTCACGAGAACAATGCCATCGCCATGGCTGAAGGCTATTCCTACGGCACCGGAGGCCTCGGCGTGGCCGTGATCGGCCGCGGACCTGCCACGGCGAATGGACTGCACGCTACGACCTATGCCAGCCGGTCCGGCTCGCGCGTCCTGATCATCTTCGGCGAGCAGGCCGCATCAGCCGGCGCAGTCAATACTCTGGGTCCCGACTACAAGGGTTTCAATTCGACCGGCGTGCTGGGCGCCGCCGGCATCCGCACCTTCGTGGCGACGAGTCCCGAGACCGCCCGCGGCGCGCTGGCGGATGCCGCCAATGCCGCGCTGCAGGGCGGGGCCGTGGCCCTGCTGCTCCCGGTCAACGTCCAGCTGGCCGAGCTCGACCTCGCCAAGGCACCGCCGCCGCCGGCCCTCGCGAAGCCGCGGCCGCCGGCGGCGCCGCGCGCCCAGGCCATCGAGGCGGCGGCCGCGCTGCTGCGCCAGAGCCGCAAGCCCGTGATCCTGGCAGGCCTCGGCGCCCATCGCGCCGGCGCCAAGGCTGAGATCGAGCAGCTCGCCGACCGCACCGGCGCGCTGCTCGCGACCTCGGCGCGCGGCAAGGACATGTTCCACGGCCATCCGGCCAACCTCGGCATCGTCGGCTCGTTCTCGCATTCGGCCGCCCGGCGCATGATCGACCAGGCCGACTGCGTGGTGGTGTTCGGCGCCGGCCTCAATCTCCTGACCATGAGCTTCGGGCATTCGTTGCCCAAGGTGCCGCTGATCCAGGTCGACGCCGACCGCAGCCATATCGGCCGCTGGCATCCGGCCGACGTCGCCGTGGTAGGCGATGCACGGCTCGCGGCGCAGGCCCTGCTGGAGGCGCTGCCGCCCGGCTCGAACGCCGACCGACCCTTCCGCTCGGACGACACGCTGCGCTTCCTCGCCGATTTCGACATAGCGCGGGACTTCGAGCCGGCGAACACACCCCGAACCGTCGACCCGCGCGCGCTCGGCGCGGCGCTCGAGAAGTTGCTGCCGGCGCGGCGCAACCTCGTCTACGACGCCGGCAACTTCCTGGGCATCGTGCCCTATCTCTCCGTGCCGGGACCGGGCCACTTCAAGCTGACCAGCGACTTCGCCTCGATCGGCATGGGCTTCGGCACGGCCTTGGGCGTGGCCAAGGCGCGGCCCGACGAGACTACCGTGCTGGTCGTCGGCGACGGCGGCTTCCTGATGACCCTGGGCGAGCTGGAGACGGTGGTGCGCGAGGACCTGCCGCTGGTGATCGTGCTGATGAACGATTGCGCCTATGGCGCGGAGCTGCACTTCCTCAAGATGCGCGACCTGCCGGTGGCGAAGTCGGTGTTTCCCGACGTCGACTATGCTCCGATCGCCGAGGCCTTCGGCTTCCAGGCAGCGACCATCCGTACCCTGGACGACCTGAAGAAGGTGGCGCCGCTACTGGCGAAACCCGAAGGTCCGGTGCTCCTCGACTGCAAGCTGAACGCCGCGGTGGCGGCACCGTTCATGAGTGAATTCCACGAGTTCGAGACCAGGAAGCATTAGGCACTAAGCGCGTCTGACGCGCTTAGTGCCGCGCCGCGCAGAAAAGACAAGAACGTTCATCGGACCGCGGGCCTCCAGGCCCGCTCATGATCATGAGCGGGCGAGAAGGTCGCGTCAGACGCGACCCAGCTCGCGGTCTGAATAAGACGAAGACCATGAGCGGGCCTGGAGGCCCGCGGTCCGCATGATTCACCCGCCAGCGACGCCGATCGCCTCGACATAGAGCGCATACACCGACTGGCTGGCCGTCATGAACAGCCGGTTGCGCTTGCGGCCGCCGAAGCAGAGGTTGGCGCAGCGCTCGGGCAGCAGGATGCGGCCGATCAAGGTGCGATCGGGCGCGAACACCGCGACGCCGTCCTCGCCCTCGCCGCCCGAGAAGCCCGCCCACACATTGCCCTCGGTATCGACGCGGATGCCGTCGGCGAACCCTTTGCCGTCGAAGAACAGCTGGCCATTGACGGCCTTGTCACCCTGGACATCGTAGACGCGCGTCGACCTCGGGCCATCCGGCGTGTCGACGACATAGAGCTTCTTCTCGTCGGGCGAGAAAGCGAGCCCGTTCGGCCGCTCCATGTCGTCCACTGCAATGCTGAGCGCGCCGCTCTCGGGATCGAGGCGATAGACGCGATAGGGCATCTCCTTCGGTGCCCTATCGCCCATGTAGTTGCCGCGGATGCCCGCACCATTGTCGCTGAACCAGATCGAGCCGTCCGACTTCACCACCACGTCGTTGGGCCCGGTGAGCCGCGTGTTCTGGAAGGACGAGGCGAGCACCGTCACCGTGCCGTCATGCTCGGTGCGGGTCAGCGTACGGCTGCCGAGCTCGCAGGTGACCAGGCGGCCCTGGCGATCGCGCGTGTTGCCGTCGGGATGGCCCGCCGGGCTGCGCAAGGTGGCGACCGCCCCGGTGATCTCGTCCCAGCGCAGCAGCGCGTCATTGGGGATGTCGGAGAACAGCAGGTAGCGCCCGTCGCCGTAATACGCCGGCCCCTCGGTGAAGCGAAAACCGGTGGCGATGCGCTCGATCGCGGCCATCGGCACGACCAGATGGCGGAAACGCGGGTCGAGCACGACGATATCGGGATCGGGATAGCGGATCGGCGCCGAGGATTCCCAGCGCGACGGGTTGGAGCTCACTTGTGTTCCCCTCATTCCAAAGCCGCAATGCGGACTGCGGACGCCGACGCCCGCTCGTCACCGTCGTATTGTACTGTGCACGGGTCAAGCCAAGGGGAAACGCCATGCCGATGCCGGCCGAAACCGACACCACAAGTCCAAAATACCTTCGCGACAAGTACGCCATCGTCGGTGTGGGCGAGACGACTTATACGCGCGGCTCAGGGATAACGACGAGGGCGCTCGGCACCTGGGCGGTGCGCAATGCCATCGAGGACGCGGGCCTGAAAGCCTCCGATGTCGACGGCATGCTCAGCTACCAGTCGGGCGATTCGACCTTCTCGACCTTCATCGCCGGCGACCTCGGGCTGCGGCTCAACTTCTACATGGACGTGTTCGGCGGCGGCTCCTCGACCGAGGCGCTGGTCGGCATGGCGATCGGCCTGATGGAAGCCGGCATGTGCAAGGCCGTGGTGATCTTCCGCGCCATGAACGGGTTCAGCCAGGTGCGCATCGGCGGCACCGGCGCGCGCGCCGCGGCGCCGGTGTCGGGCGATGCCCTGCACATGCGCGCCTACGGCTGGCAGAGCGCCGGCCAGATGTTCGCACCGACCTTCATGCGCCACATGTACGACTACGGCACGCGGCCCGAGCAGGTCGCGACCGTCAAGGCGATCCACAGCGAGCACGCCTCGAACAACCCGAAGGCCTTCTACAAGAAGCGCTTCACCGTCGATGAAGTGCTGGCGAGCCGCATCATCTGCAAGCCGCTGCATCTGCTCGACTGCTGCGTGGAGACCGACAACGCCACGGCCGTGGTCGTGACCAGCGCCGAGCGGGCCAAGGACTGCCGCCATCCGCGTGCCTTGATCCGGGGCGTCGTCGGGCGCTGCAGCAAGCCGCGCACCGACATGCACTACCAGACCGGCCCGATCTCGACCGTCGCTGGCCACTATGCCAAGGACATCCTGTGGCCAACGCCGGGGTCGGCCCGCAGGACATCGACGTCACCGGCTCCTACGACGCCTTCACCTTCACCACCATGCTGCAGCTCGAGGATTACGGCTTCTGCAAGAAGGGCGAGGGTGGCGACTACGTCTCCAACGGCACCATGCGGCTGGGCGGCCGGCGACCCAACAACACCAGCGGCGGCCATCTCTGCGAGGGCTACACGCACGGGATGAACATGGTGATCGAGAACGTGCGCCAGCTCAGGCACGACGTCGACGATTCGTGCCCGATCGGGCTCGACGGCAAGCGCCAGCATACCTACGACTATCGCGAGGGCGGCTGCCGGCAGGTCAAGAACTGCGAGGTGTCGGCCAACCTGGGCTGGGCCAACCCCGGCACGGGTTCGGCCATGGTCATGCGGCGCGGCTGAGGGAAGGGGAGAGAACCATGGGAATCCAGGCCACCTATCTCGGCATGCCGCTTCAGCTCGACGATCTCGACGTCGAGAACCTCGCCTTCTTCAAGCACTGCGCGGCGCACAACTTCCATCTCCAGAAATGCGCCAAGTGCGGGTTGCTGCGCTATCCGCCGACCACGGCCTGTCCGTGGTGCATGAGCCCCAAGTCCGACTGGGTGCCGGTCGACGCCAAGGGCGCGGTGCATTCCTACACCGAGGTCCATCACGCCATCCAACCGGCCTTCAAGGCGCATACGCCCTATCTCATCCTGGTCGTCGACCTCGACACCCAGAAGGGCAAGCCCACGCAGCACGAGGCGCTGCGCGTGGTCGGCAACCTCACGACAGCGGACGGCCAGCTCGCGCCGCCGGGTATCGTGCGCAAGGTCGGCATCGGCACGCGGGTCCGCATGGTGTTCTCCGATGCGGGCCCAGGGCTTGCGATACCGCAATGGACGATCGACGAGGGCGCCAAGCAGCCCGACAAGCCATGGCGTTACCCGCAGGAGTAGGGCAAGCTCGGGTCACGAGGGGGATTTTGCATGGCTGACACGCCCAAGGACCGCCGTTCCATCGAGGCCCTGGCCAGCTTGCTGCCGGGCGGCGTCATGGGGTTGTCGATCGCGCTCGCCGCCGCCGATGCAGCCGCCGCGACGACGGAGGCGCCGGCCCAGGACAAGTCGGTTGCTACCCGCCTGGAATCGCTGCGCGGGTCGGTGGCGGACGCCTGGAAAGAAGCGATGGAGAAGTCGGAGCCTTACGTCGGCGTCGACCCCGAGACCAGGCTCGCCTGGTGGGGCAACGGCTGGCGCAACGGCGGCTGGCACAATGGCGGCTGGCACAACGGTGGTTGGCATAACGGCGGCTGGCACAATGGTGGCTGGGGCAACGGATGGCACAACGGCGGCTGGGGCAACGGTTGGCACAACGGCGGTTGGGGCAACGGGGGCTGGGGCAACGGCGGCATCGTCGGCGGCATCCTGGGCGGCATATTCGGCAGCCCGTGGGGCAACGGCTTCCGCAACTGGTAGCCCGGACGGAACAATACTATAGTTATTGACGATTACTGAAGTTTGCGATAGGCTTGCCCAGTCTATCGCTCTATGCATCGTTCATCTGACGACATTGCGAACGGGATCCCTGAAGGGAATCACCGTGCCGGCGCGCGGCACGGGTTCCCGCAGGGCCCGCCGCCATGCTTCTCGCGCGCGACGCTGGTGCGCCTGCCCCCCATCCATAGGGGCCTGGCATTTCGGGCACACCACGCTCTCTGCCGGAAATACCGGAAATGCCGGAAAGTCCGATTTCTGCTGGCACTGCATGCACCGCAAAAGTGAGACAGAAGGGGGTAGCGGAAACTGCGTTCACAATGCCATGTTCGGAACCTTGAAAGCTTGGCTTTTCGAGGAGGTCGCGTGGGCTTCCTCCGCCGCTTCCCCTGGGTCGAGGGTGACGTTCCCGGGGCAGGGCGGTGATCGGGATTGGGCCTCGGGATCGGCGCCTTCATATGAGAGCTCGCCCGGCAGCAACACCTACCGGAAGCTGCTCACGTTGTGTGAGAACTCAACCCGAATTCGCTAGCTCTCCACAGGCTTCTCGTATCAATAGATAGCTCGCTCGGCCTCCAGCCGGACGGAGCCTCAATGATACGCGCGCTTCTGATCGCACTTCTGGTGCCGACGCTGGTGTGGGCACAGCCCTCGCAGCCCCCGACGCCAGACCAGAAACCTGCGGAGACGACGCAGCCCAAGCCCGAGCCCGATCTACGAGGCACGGCGCAGATGCCGCTCGCCGTTGAGATCGTGCCGACCCAAGTCGACAAGGAAAAGGAACGCCGCGAGTGGCTGCGGGAGAACGCCAAGGAGCACGAAGAGCATGAGCTGGTGGCGGCCACGTGGGATCTTGTAAAGTGGACAGGCATCCTCGCGGCTTTCACTGCGGCGCTCTTTTTCGCAACGGCCTACACTGCCATCAAGGCTGAGAAGTCGGCCGCCAAAGCGTTGAAGGCGTCGACACAGGCTACCGATACATTCCTAAAGCTCGAGCGTCCCTATGTGACCGCTGGCGGCTACTCCGATGCCATAAGCATGTTCGTCGGAACACCTCGAGTTTTCCATCTCCAAGTGCACAATATGGGAAAGACCCCTGCCTTCATGACCGACTACGACATCCGGTTTGCATATTTAAAGGATGTGAGGGGAACAGACGTCCCAGCCCAGCTAGTCGAGCCACGTTTTCCTTTTGATGATCGGTTTGGCGCGGACCAAATGAAAACCGATGTTGACGTGGTCCCCGTGGAGCCTAGCGACGCCGATATCGTCTATGGCGCTGTTTGGTATCAGGATTGGGCGAAGCAAGAGCATTGCTTCAGGTTCGTGTTGCGCATCGATCCGCATGTATCGACCCGTCCCGATATCAGCAAGCTAGTACACCCCGACTATTCAAAGTGGGATTAACCGCTACCAGTCGAGCGCACCGCCGGCTGATCGCTGAACAGTCGCTCGGCGGCGGCCGCTCTATGCGGGAGGAAGAATCGTGACACTTGCAAAATGCAAAGAGAACTTCATCGCTCTACTCGACGAGCCTGACAACCACGTGATCGCGCTGTCCGGTAGGTGGGGTACCGGCAAGAGTTATCTCTGGAGGGAGGTGCAGGAGGCATCTGCGGACGAGAAGGTCAAAGATGCCGTATATGTTTCCCTGTTCGGGTTGGCCCGCATCGCCGATCTCAAATTCAAAGTCGTTCAGGGAGTGCTGCCCAAGCTCAAGGCAGGCGGTGCGTTGGCTGAAACCATCACGAAGGGCTACGTCGGCGCGAAGAGGGTGCTCAAAAGCTTCCACGCCGGTTTCTCTGCTATTGACGAATTGGAATTGATCGCCGTGCCTTGGCTGCTCAAGGACCGCTTCATTGCAATCGATGACATTGAGCGGAAGCACCAGAACTTAAGCATCGACGAGATTTTGGGCTTCATCGACGACAGCGTGCAGAACCACGGCTGCCGCATTCTGTTGATCCTCAACAGCGACCAACTCGAGGACAAGAAACTGTGGGAGCTGCTCCGCGAGAAGGTGATCGACCAGGAACTACGGCTCGACACCTCTCTCTCCGAGGCCTTTGACATCGCGGCTCGATTGACCTCCACGGCCTATGCCGCGCAGATCAAACCGGCTGTCGAAGCTTGCCACATTACGAACATTCGAATTGTGCGGAAAATCATCCGGGTGGTGAACCGTCTGCTCGCTGACCGGGGGCAGCTGCCGTCAGACGTGCTCACCCGGGTCATTCCCTCAGCGACGCTTCTGAGCGCGATATACTACAAGGGCCTCGAAGATGGCCCTACCTTCGATTTCGTGCTCGATAGCCAGCCGTTCGCCCAAAGGATGCTGGCGGAGGAAAGGAAGAAGCTCGGCGAGGAGGAGACGCCCGAGGACAAGGCGCGGGAACGCTGGCTGCTGCTGCTCGACAAGCTCGAGATACTTGGAACGGACGAATTTGAGATTTTGGTCGTCGACTACCTCAAGTCCGGATTGATCGAAGGCGCAGCGGTCGGCCGGATCATCGCCCGCTACCTTGCAGAAGATCGCGAGTTGGCTACTCGCACGCGTGCCAAAAAGTTCTGGGAACGCTCCATCTGGCACCCCGAGGTCACGGAGACAGAGCTACTTGAGGAGCTAAGAGGGATGCTTCCGGACGTCGGCCTGTTGGATATGTACACGGTGACTTCCCTGCACGACCAAGCCATGTCCTTGGAAGCAGGTGGCGACTTGGGTCAGAAGCTTGTGGACGGTTGGATGGCCGCATTCCGAAAGCGCCATCCGGCAGGGCAAGAGCCAGACCTAGACCTGAACTTCAACCACTTTGGCCGCCCACTACACCCGGACATCGCTGCCGAGATGCAAGCGATGCTGGCCCGGAAGCAGTCCGGTGCGACGCTCCTCGAAGTTTGCCGGACGGTAAGGGACGGTCATGGCTGGGGCAGACGCGAGAGAACTTTCATGCAGTCTGTGTCGCCAGCGGACTACGAGACGACGATCATTGCCACGACTGGGTCCGACTTGAAGCTACTCCTCCTGCAAAGCATGGACTTCCTCAAGAACACTAACCTTTACGGTACCGACTTCGGTGGCTCCGGCCAGAGCTTCCTCGAAGCGTGTCGCAGGATTGTTGCGCGCGAGCAAGGCTCGCGGATTGCCAAGCTGATCTACAATGTCTTTCGCGACGCCGGCATTGAAACACAACTTACTCCGGCGGACGACACTTCCCCGACTGGGGCCGGTAGCGGCGGTTGAGGGCGTGCAGCAGTAAGTCGCAACGACCGGGAGCCACCAGGCTTGACGACATTTCGTGTTCACGCATGAAGGCCGCGGTGCTGATCGAGGCGCGCGACGGGTTCCCGCAGGGGGCCCGCCGCCAGCTGCCCGCGCGCGACGCTGGTGCGCCTGCCCATCCATAGGGGCCTGGCATTTCGGGCACACCACGCTCTCTGCCGGAAATACCGGAAATGCCGGAAAGTCCGATTTCTGCTGGCACTGCATGCACCGCAAAAGTGAGACAGAAGGGGGTAGCGGAAACTGCGGAAACTGCGCAAACCCTAAGGCCTGAACTGCAGCGGCCGCGGCACCAGCCGTGACGGCTGGCTGACCAGGCGCCAGGCATCGGCCACCCATTCGCAGGCGAGCCGGCGCGTGTCGCGCGGGTCGATCATCTCCTCGATCTCGAAACGGTTCAGCGGCCCGATCGGCCCGCGCACGCTCTCGATGCGGGCATTGATCTCGGCGCGCAGGGCTGCGGGATCGGCCGCTTCGGCGAGCTGGCGCTTGTAGGCCGCCTCGATGCCGCCCTCGGGCGGGATGCCGCCGACATCGGCCGACGGCCAGGCCACGCGCGCCGACGCCATCGAGCGCGGCGTCGCATAGTTGTTGCCAGCGACGCCGAAGCTTCTGCGCATCAGCACCGTGAAGATCGGCACCGTGACCTGGGCGAACGCCACCATCCACTCGCCGCCCTTGCGGATGGTGCCGGCGATCTCGTGCTCGATGCCGACGGCGAAGCCCGGATTGTCTATGAGGTTCAGCATCGGCAGGTGGAAGAGGTCGCAGACATCGAGATGGCGCCTGAGCTTGTCGCAGCCGTCGGCCGTCAGCGCGCCGCCGTTCACGTGCCGGCTGTCCGAGGCGATGACGCCCATCGGGTAACCGTTCATGCGCACGAACCCGGTGACCTGGTCGGTGCCCCACAGCGGCCCGACCTCGAAGAAGGAGTCCTTGTCGGCCAGCAGGCGGATGGCGCGCCGCACGTCGAAGGTCGCCGTGCGCTTGCGCGGCACCAGGGTCAGCAGTTCCTCGTCGCGGCGGTCGGCGGGATCGGCCGACCTGGTGACCGGCGGCGCCTCGTAGACGCTCGACGGCAGGTACGACAGGAAGCGCCGCGTCTGCGCCATCGCCTCTTCCTCGGTCTCCGCGAGATTGTCGACCGAGCCGTTGCGGCAATGGATGTGCCAGCCGCCGAGGTCCTCCTTGGTGACGTCGTAGCCCATGGCGTGGCTGACCACAGGCGGGCCGGCGACGAAGAGCTGCGAGATGTCGCGCACCATCACCGAGAAGTGGCCGAGCACCGCCTTGGCCGCGCCAATGCCGACCACGCTGCCCAGCAGCAGGTTGACCACCGGCACCGCGGCGAGCTGCTCGGTATAGAAGGTGCTGCCGAGATGGCCGGGCAGGAACGAGCCGCCGCCGCCGACCACGCGCGGCCGGCCGGCCTTGATGGCGCCGGTGCTCTCCTTGGCCGCGGCCGATCCCGTTGTCTGGCCGACCTGCTTGGGCACCATGGTGGCGACGCTGCCGCCGCCCGACGAGCCGTCGAGCAGGCGGATAGAGGGCGTGCGCAGCTCGATCGAGAGCTGGTCGAGATAGCGCGACTTGTGACCGATCGCGCCGTCGGCATGGCCACCGCGCGAGGTGAAGTCGTCGGCGCAGACGATGCAAGGACGATTGTCGATGCGGCCCTGGCCGCCGACATGGCTCGCCGGCGTGAATTCGGCGACGTTGCCGTCCTCGTCGAAAGTGGCGAAACCCGCCAGGCTGCCGACCTCGCGGAAGCTGCCGGGATCGAGCAGCCCGTCGATGCGCTCGCGGCAGGTGAGCTTGCGCCGGTTGCGCTGACGAACCACGCCGGGATCGGTCGAGCCGGGCGCCAGCCGCTTGTGGGCGATGGCTTGAAGGGCGGTGACCTTGTCGAGCATCGGCTGCCAGCCTTCGTCCGCCGCTGCAGCGGGAGCTGCTCTTGCGGCGCCAGCCGCCGGTTTGATCACGGCGAGGATCTGGCTGCCATCGACGGCATCGCCCACTGACAAGGATGTCAACGCCGTGACGGTACCGGCACAGGGCGCCGCGACGGAGGTTTCCATCTTCATGGCGCTGACGACGAACAGCAGGTCGCCCGCCTTCACCTCGGCCCCTTCGCGCGCCTTGATGTCGACGATCGAGCCCGCATGCGGGCTTTCGATGGCCTCATGTCCGGTTGGCACCGGCAACGGCCGCGCCGGCGCGGCGCTGGCACCACGGCCGCGCCCGAGGCTCGCGACCTGCTGGTCGAGGAATTTCAGCGCGCCTGTGTTCGCCGTCGCGGGTTCGATTGCCTCGGCGAGCAACGTCGTCCGCGCATTGCCGGCACGGAACTCGGGATGGGCCAGGATGGCGCGCAGCTGGTCGCCATTGGTCGGCACGCCCGCGATGTGGAACTCGTCGAGCGCGCGGCGCGTGCGGTCGACGGCGGAGTCGAAGCAGCCCGAGGAGCCGGACTGGCAGATCAGCTTGGCGAGCAGGGGATCGAACTGCGGCGGTGGGGCGAGCCCGACATAGCCGCAGGCATCGACGCGCACGCCGGGGCCGGACGGCTCGCGGTAGGCGCTGAGCGTGCCGGTGCCCTGCGCCACCACGCGCGCCTGCACGGCAAAGCCGCGCGGCGTGCCGACCGCCTTCTGGTCGGCGAGTCCGAGCGCGCTCAGCGACGCGCCGGCGGCGATGCGGAACTGGGCCTCGACCAGGTCGAAGCCCATGACCTGTTCGGTGATGGTGTGCTCGACCTGGATGCGCGGATTGCACTCGATGAAGAAGTGCTGGCCGGTCTCGGGGTTCACCAGGAACTCGACGGTGCCGGCATTCTCGTACTTTGCCGCGCGCGCGAGTTTTACGGCGTCGGCGAGAATGCGCTGGCGCAGACCTTCGTCGAGATTGGGCGCGGGCGCCACCTCGACGACCTTCTGGTTGCGCAGCTGCACCGAGCAGTCGCGCTCGAACAGGTGGACGACGTTGCCCTGGCCATCGCCCAGCACCTGGACCTCGATATGCCGCGGCCGCGGCACGATCGTCTCCAGGAACAGCGAGCGATCGCCGAACGCGGCCTCGGCCTCGCCCTGGCAGCGCACGAAGGCGTCGTCCATTTCCTCCGGCCTGGCCACGGCGCGCATGCCGCGCCCGCCGCCACCGGCTGACGCCTTCAGCATCACCGGATAGCCGATGGCCTTGGCCTTCGCCTTGGCGTCGTCGCTCGAGGCGAGCTTGGGCGCGCCGGGAATGACCGGGACGCCTTGCGCCTGCGCGAAGTCGCGGGCCGCGACCTTGTCGCCGAACAGTTTCAGGCTTGCCGGCGAGGGACCGATGAAGCGCAATCCCTCGGCCTTGCAGCGCTCGGCGAACAGCGTGTTCTCCGACAGGAAGCCGTAGCCGGGATGGACGCAATCGCAGCCGCCTGCCTTGGCCGCGGCGATGACCGCCTCGATGTCGAGATAGCCGCGTACCGCGTCGCCGCCGATCTCGCGCGCCGAGCCCGCGAGCTTGGTGTGCAGCGACATCGAATCGGCCTTGGTGAAGACGGCGACGGATTCGACACCAAGCGACGCCGCCGCCCGGGCGATGCGGATCGCGATCTCCCCGCGATTGGCGATCAGGACGCGCTTGAACATCGGATTCCTCGTTAGGGCAGTTTGTACACGCGCTTGGCCGTGCCGCTGAACAACGCCGTCTTTTCGCTCGCCGAAGCACCCTTGGCCATCAGCTTGAAGGCGTTCCACAGCGTGGCGTAGCCGTTCGAGATCTTGTCCACCGGGAAATTGCTCTCGAACATGCAGCGGTCGGCCCCGAAGGCGTCGATGCAGGTCTTGATCCATGGTCCCCAGGCGTCGGCGACGTCCTGCGAGGAAGGCGGGGCGGGGCGTTTCATGTGCTCGACGAACGGGCCGATATCCATGCCGAGCCCGCCGAGCTTCACCACGACATTGGGGCAGCGCGCCAGCTCGGTCATGTCGGCCTTCCAGGAGGCGAACACCGCATCTGTCTTGCCGGCATACGGCCCGATGCCCAGCGGCCCGCCGCAATGGTTCAGGATCATGGTGGTGCCGGGCACGGCCTTGGCCAGCGCCGTCACTTCCTTCACCTGCGGATGGTATTGCCAGGCCTCGTAGGTCAGGCCGAGCTTGCCGAGCTCGGCCACGCCGGCGCGGTAGTCGGCTTGGGCGTAGAGACCCTGCGGCGGGTTGGTATGGGCATTGCGCACGTCGGGGCTGGGGTCCCAGCCGCCGGAATGGCGGATGCCGCGGAAGCGGCCATTGCCCGCCGCGACGTGCGCCTCGAGCACGTCACGGGCGCGCGCGCCCAGGGTCATGTCGACATAGGAGATGATGCCGGCGCAGGCCCGCGTCGGGCCGTAGAGGCCGCTGGCGCTCATGGCGGCGACGCCGTTCGCGAACTCGGTCTCGCCGACCGGCCTCATCTCCTTCGGCCCGTCGACGCGGTACATCGAGCGGCAGTCGATATAGACCGTGTGCGTGATGTTGTGGCCCGTACCGGTGTCGGCCACCAGCTCGTCCAGCAGATAGCGATGGTTGGCGTGGTCCCACAGGTGATGGTGCGGATCGATGATCGGCAGGTCGGGCTCGAGGATCGGCTCCTTCGGCCGCTTGGCGAGCCAGGCGTCGTCGGGCACGTAGGCGCGGCGTTGCCGCTCGACGGTGGGGGCGTTGGCCATCAGGGCAACCTCGGTTGATGGAACTTGTAGGGTGGATAGTCCTTGTTGATGTCCGAGACGACCTCGACGATCGCCGGCGAATCGGCCGCCAGCGCCTCCTTCAGCGCACCTCGGAAGGCGTCTGCCGTCTCGACCCGCCAGGCCGGCACGCCGAACGAGCGGGCATAGGCCTGGAAGTCGGGGTTGTGCAGCACCGCGCCGGAGTGACGGCCTTCGTAGAGCCGCTCCTGGTCGCGCTTCACGTTGCCGTAGGAGGCGTTGTTCACCAGGACGGTCACCAGGTTGATGCCGAACTGCTTGGCCGTCGACAGATCGGAGCCCCCGAACAGGAAGCCGCCGTCGCCGGTCACCGACACGACCGGCCGGTCGGGGTTCGCCACCTTGACGCCGAGCGCCGTCGGGAAGCCGTAGCCCAAGGTGCCGGAGAAGCCCGAGCTCACCAGCCGGCGTGGCTGGTGCACGGGATAGCCGTACCAGATGATATAGCCGAGCTGCGTCACCTCATCGACGACGATGCCGTCGTCGGGCAGCGTGTCGCGGATCGCCTTCATGTAGGAATACTGCGGGTCGGCCTTGGCGATCGCCGCTTGTGCCGCTTCCTTGGCGCTGGCAATGGCCGCGCGCCAGTCCTTGCCGTCCTTGCGCGATACGGCGGCGCCGAGCGCGCGCGTGCCCTGAGCGGCGTCGGCAACGATCGCAACGTTCACGCCAAGCCTGCGGTGCTCGGCTGGATCGAGGTCGATGCGCGCGGTCTTGAGGCCGGCCGGCGCGGGCGCCCAGCGCGCGATCGGCGTGTCGAGGCGCGTGCCGATGCCGATCAGAAGGTCGGTCTTGTCCCACAGCTCGAAGCCGCCGACGGTGTTCAGCGACAGCGGATGGCGCGAATCGACCACGCCCTTGCCCATGCGGAACGACACGACTGGCGCGCCGATCTTCTCGGCCAGCGCCAGGATTTCCGGCCCGGCATCGACCGCGCCGCCGCCGATCCAGATCATCGGCGCCTTGGCCGCGTCTACGAGCTTGGCCAACGCGGCGATCTTGTCGGGATCGGGTTCGGGGTTCTTGCGTTTGCCGAGCGGATCGATCGGCGTGACATCGGCGGTGGCGGGGAACATGTCCCACGGCATCTCGACGGCGACCGGCCCGGGCCGGCCCGACGTCATTGCCTGGAAGGCGCGCGCCATGACTTGCGGCGCGGCGGTCGGATGTTCTATGCGTTCGGCGAACTTCAAGAGCGTCTTCAAGGTGGCGAGCTGGTCGGGCATCTCGTGCAGTTGCCCGCGGCCGCGGCCGATCATGGCGCTCGGCACCTGGCCGGTGATGCACATCACCGGCGCGTTGACACCCCACGCCGTGGTCAGCGCGCCCATCGTGTTCATGACCCCCGGACCCGGCACCACGGTGAAGGCCGAGGGCTTGCCGGACGACTGGGCATAGCCCAGCGCCATGTAGGCCGTGGTCTGCTCATGCCGCGCGTTGATCACCTTCAGCCGGTTGGCGTTGCGCGCGAAGGCGTCGAACAGGCCGTACATCTGCACGCCGGGCAGGCCGAAGATGGTGTCGATGCCATGCCGCAGCAGGGAATCGACGATGGCGTCGCCGCCGGTCATGCGTGGCATGGATACTCCTAAGCCGTCTTGCTGCGGATGAAGTTGCCGATCTCGATGCAGCCGTCGCGGCCCTCCGAGAGGACAGGCGCGAACAGGGGGAAGACGTGCAGCTGGTTGGGCCAGATCGCCAATCGTGCGTCGACGCCCGCTGCATGCATCTTCTCGGCGATGCGAATCGCGTCGTCGAGCAGCGTCTCGGCCGTGCCGACCTGCACCAACGTGGGCGGCAGGCCCTTGAGGTCGGCATGCAATGGTGCGGCCAGCGGCGACTTGGGATCCTTGCCGTTGAGATACATCTTGGCCATCCACAAAAGGCCGTCCTTTTGCACCATGGGATCCTGCGCCGACCGTGTCGTCATGCTGTTGCCGACGCCTTCGAGATCGACCCAGGGCGAGATCGCCACGGCGCAGGCCGGCAGGCCGAGCTTCTTGTCGCGCAGGTTCACCAGCGTCGCGATGGTCAGTCCGCCACCCGCCGAATCGCCGGCGATGGCCATCCGGTTCGCGGCGAAGCCTTGCTGCAGCAGCCAGCGCCAGGCCGACGCTGCGTCGTCGACCGCGGCGGGGAAGGGGTGCTCGGGCGCCAGCCGGTAGTCGATCAGCAGCACCTTCGCCGCCGACGCCGCGGATATGTCGTAGGCGAGCCGCCGGTGCGTGTTGAGCGAGCCGATGGCGTAGCCGCCGCCATGGAGGTAGAGGATCGCCCGTCCGGTGTCGCAGCCGGGCGCCATCACCCATTCCGACGGCACGCCGCCGGCATCGACCTTCTCGATCTTGGCGTCGGGCGTTCCGCCCAGGAAGGCGGCGGTCTTCTCGAACCGCTCGCGCGATTTCGCGACGTCGTATTCCGGCGGCACCGCGCGCGAGCGCAGGAGAGTGACGAGGCCGTCGAGCTGGGTTGCCGTCATGGAGGCGCTCCTCGTGCTTTTGCGTTGGGGCAACCGTCCGACAATGGCCGCGGCACTTCAAGGCATGATGGTGCCTCAGTCCGACCCGTGAAACTGGCCCCCGGGACGACTCTGCCGCTAGGATGCGGCGTGGAAACCTACGACTACATCGTCGTCGGCGCAGGCTCGGCCGGCGCGGTGGTGGCGAACCGGCTATCGGCGGATTCACGCAACCGCGTGCTGTTGCTCGAGGCGGGCCCCGCCGGCAATCCGTGGTCGCGCATCCCGATCGGCTATGCGCGGCTGCTCACGAACCCCGCGGCCAACTGGCTCTACAGCGCCGAGCCCGACCCCAACACAAATGGCCGGCGCATTCCCGTGCCACGCGGACGCCTGCTGGGCGGCTCGAGCGCCATCAACGGCCAGGCCTTCGTGCGCGGCCAGGCGCAGGACTTCGATTCCTGGGCGCAGATGGGCAATCGCGGCTGGAGCTACAGCGACGTCCTGCCGTTCTTCAAGAAGATGGAGGCTTATGAAGGCGGGGGCGACGACGCCTTCCGCGGCCGCGACGGCCCGCTGCGCGTCACCAACCCGCATGCGCGCGATCCGCTGTTCGCCGCCGTGATCGAGGCGGCGGGCCAGGTCGGCATCCGGCACAACCCCGATTATAACGGCGCCGAGCAGGACGGCATCGCCATGAGCCAGGCGACCATCGCCTCGCGCCAGCGGATGAGCACGGCGCGCTGCTACCTCGATCCCGTGCGGTCGCGCAAAAATCTGCGCATCGAGACCGGCGCCCTGACCGAAGGCCTGGTGCTCGACGGCACCCGCTGCACCGGTGTGCGCTACAGCGTCGGCGGCGACATGCGCGAGGCGCAGGCACGCGAGGTCGTGGTCAGCGCGGGCTCGATCAACTCGCCGCAGCTCCTGGAGCTGTCGGGCATCGGCCAGCCGGATCGCCTGCGGGCTCTTGGCATCGACGTCCGACATGCGCTGCCCGGCGTCGGCGAGAACCTGCGCGACCACTACGCGCCGCGCACGCGCTGGGCGATCGGCGCCAAGGGCATCACCTTCAACGACCGCGGACGCGGCCTCGGGCTGGTGAAGCAGGCCCTGCGCTATGCCTTCGTCGGCGACGGGCTCCTGGCAATGGTCGGCGCGCCGATCCGCGCCTTCGTGCGCTCGCGCGAGGGCCTCACTGCGCCCGACCTGCTGCTGGGCTGGGTGCCAATGCTGACCGAGCCGGGGCCGAAGGGGCCGCGCATCGCCCGTCAATCCGGCGTGACGTGCTACGCGCACCCGATGCGCCCGGAGAGCCGGGGACACATCCATATCGTGTCGGCCGATGCGAAGAAGCCGCCCGCGATCAACTTCAACTTCCTGTCCTCGCCGGTCGATGCCGAGCTCACCGTGCGCGCCGTGCGCATCGCCTGCTCGGTCATGTACGCGCCAGCACTCGCGTCCCTGCAGATCACCGAGATCGCGCCCGGCCCCGATCGGCGCAGCGACGACGAGATCCTCGACTGGGTCAAGAAGGCCGCCGAGACGACCTATCATCCGGTCGGCACGTGCAAGATGGGCTCGGACGCCCAGGCCGTGGTCGACTCCCGCCTGCGCGTGCACGGCATCGCGGGCCTGCGCGTCGCCGACGCCTCGATCATGCCGACGCTCACCTCGGGCAACACCAACGCGCCCTCGATCATGATCGGCGAGAAGGCGGCGGCGATGGTCCTGGAGGACGCTGCCTGATGCCGAGCGCGGAGCCCGGGCCGGCCTCGTTTGCAGCGCTGCGCGGCGCCCTGCTCGCGGGCCACGAGCCGCCGCCGTTGCAGGCTATCGCCCGCCTCAGCTGGTATCCCTGGGTCGTCGTCGGCACGGTATGTATCGGCGCCTTCATGGGCCAGGTCGACGCCAGCCTGACGCAGATGCTGCTGCCCGGGCTCGAGCGCGACTTCCATGCGCCGCTCAGCACCGTGAGCTGGGTGGCCGTGGGATACATCCTCACCATGGCGTCGTTCATGCCGATCTTCGGCCGGCTGGCCGACATGGTCGGCCGCAAGCTGCTCTATACCGGCGCCTTCCTGCTGTTCGTCATCGGCTCGGGCCTTTGCGGCTTTGCGCCGGACCTGCCGACCTTGATCGCCTTCCGCATCATCCAGGGGATCGGCGCCGCACTGATGACCGCCAACAGCATCGCCATCGTCGTCCTCGCCGCAGGCCCCGAGCATCGTGGCCGCGCGCTCGGCCTGCAGTCGGCGGCGCAGGCGATCGGGCTCGGCGTGGGGCCGGCAGTGGGCGGCTTCGTGCTCGATACGCTGGGCTGGCACTGGGCGTTCTGGATCAACGTGCCGTTCGGACTCCTGGGCTTGATCCTCGGCTGGTTCGTGCTGCCGCAGACCCGGCATCTGCAGAGCGGAGGCCGTTTCGACTGGCGCGGCGCATTGCTGATCGCGCCCGCGCTCACGGCCATCATCGCGCTGCTGAACGAGGGCCATGCCTGGGGCACGACATCGCCGGCCTTCATCGCCTGCGCCGCGGCCGCAGTCGTCCTCCTGGTGCTGTTCGTGCTGGCCGAGCGGCGTGCCGCCACGCCGCTGATCGACTTCGCGCTGTTGCGCCAGCGCGCTTTCCTGACCGGCAATCTCGCGAACTTCCTGTCCTACGCCACGCTGTTCGGGGTGTTCTTCCTCATCCCCTTCGCGCTGGTCCGCGTCTACCAGGACTCCGAGCTCGTAGCGGGCCTCCGACTCTCGATTGTACCGGTGATGCTTGGCCTGCTCGCGCCGATTGGCGGCATGCTCTACGACCGCTTCGGCGCGCGCACCGTGACGGCGGCGGGCATGGCGCTCTGCGTCGCGGGCCTCGCCGTGCTCTACGCCTACCTCGACGGCAAGGCGGCGAACATGCCGCTGGTCATGCTGGCGCTGGCGATCTTCGGCGCGGGGCAGGGGCTTTTCATCTCGCCCAACAGCAGCGCCATCATGGCGACGGCGCCCGAGGAGCTGACCGGCGAGGCCGGCAGCCTCTTGAACGTCGTGCGCTACCTCGGCATCAGCACGGGCATCGCCGGCGCCTCGACCTTGCTGGCGCTCGGCATCGCGGACGCGCCCGGCGCGCAGGGCATCACCGTGAACGCTTCGGCCGAAGCGCTGATCTTCGCCAGCCGTCTCGTCATCCTGATGCTCGGCGTCCTCGGCGTGCTCGCCGGCGCCTTTTCACTGATGCGAACGGTGCCGCGCAAGGCGCGCGATCCGCAGGCCGTCGAACTCTAGACGTCAGTTCGTCATGATCCACGGCGCGCCCGAGGCGAGCGCGACGTCGCGCACCTTGGCGAGCAAGCCGGGCCCGACCGGAATGCCGGTCTTGAGGCGCTGGGCCGCAATGCGCCGCTCGGGCTCGCCCGCCACCATCACGGGACGATCGGGATCGGCGGGCTTGGTGGCGCGCAGCGTGTCGCAGAAGGCGGCGACGTCGTCGCGGAACTCCTTGGGATCGCGGAAGATGCCGGGGTCGAGCGCCAGCATGAAGTGGCCGATGTCCTGCGTGCCGGGTCTCTTGGTGTGCATCGGGTCGGTGATCATGGTGGCGCCGCTCAGCGCCGACGACAGGATGTTCACCATCGACGACAGGCCGTAGCCCTTGTGGCTGCTACCCTCCGGCGTGCCGCCGAGCGGCGTCATGAAGCCGCCCTTGCTCACCTCGCGCGGATCGGTGCTGGGCTTGCCCTCGGCGGTGACCAGCCAGCCGAGAGGCGTCGGCAAATTCTCGTTGGCCTTGTTGCGGATTTTTCCCGCGGCGACGGTGGTCGTTGCCATGTCGAGCAGGAACGGCTCGCCCGGCCGGCCTGGTGCTGCGAAGGCGATCGGGTCGGTGCCGAGCCGCGCCTGGGCGCCGAAGGTCGGCGCCACCTGGATGCCGCTCGCCGAGGTGGCGACCATGCCTATGAGGCCGGCCTCGACCGCCATCAGCGCATAGAAGCCGCAGGCGCCGAAATGAGCCGAATTGCGCACCACGGCGACGCCAATGCCCGACGTCCTGGCCTTGGCGATGGCGAGATCCATGGCGCGCCGGGCGTTGGAGTGGCCAAGGCCACCCTGGCCGTCGACCAGCGCCGAGACCGGTGTTTCCCGTGAAACAACGGGCTCGGCCTTCATGTCGATCTTGCCGTCGTGCCGTCGCTGGTCATAGACCGGCACCATCGAGATGCCGTGGGTGTCGATGCCGTGCAGGTCGGCCCAGCTCATGATTTCGGCGGTGCTGGCCGCTGCCGGCGGGGCCATGCCCCAGGCGTGGAGGATCAATTCGAGCTGGCGGCGGTGCGTTTCATACGAGGCGGGCATGCGGTCTTCCACGGTCTGGCAATGGGACGGGCCACCGTAGCACGTGCTAGGCTTGGCGAAACGTCGGAGGAGACGTGCCGTGAACGCAAGCATGAGTGTGGCGCAACGCGCCGATGCCCTCGAAGCCAAGATGGCGGAGGAGCTCGATTACATCGTCGTCAAGTCGCGCCTGCACGCCATGGCCGAAGGCGACATGAGCCCGCCGCCCAACGCCGGCGCCATGATCAGGGCCAATCCGAAGCTGCGCGTGCTGATGGGCGACGACCCGCGGCTGCCGGCGATGCCGGAGAAGCCGACGCTGATCGATTTCTTCAAGCTGCGCTTCGGCCCCTCGATGCATCTGCTGCAGAGCGCCCGCCATGCGGTGAAGGGCGGCCTGCCGGAGAAGATGGTGCTGGCCTGCCTGCTGCACGACATCGCCGGCGCCGGTTTCATCCGCGGCGATCACGGCTACTGGGGCGCCCAGCTGGTCGAGCCCTATGTCGACGAGGAAGTGACCTGGGCGATCCGTGCCCACCAGGTGCTGCGCTTCTATGCCGACGAATCGGTCGGCTACGAATATCCGCAGTCGTACGTCACGCTGTTCGGCGCCGACTACCGTCCCGATCCCTACGTGGAGGAGGATTACAAGCGCATGCGGGACCACAAGTGGTACATGTCGGGCCGCATGATCACCGTGCACGACATCTACTCGTTCGATCCCAACGTGCATGTCGAGCTGGAAGAATTCACCGACGTCATCGGCCGCCACTTCCGGCAGCCCGAGCAGGGGCTGGGCTTCGACAACAGCCCGGTCGCGCACATGTGGCGGGCGATGATCAGGCCGGCGAAGTACCTGTAGTCTTTGCCGGGAGCGCGCCACTCCGTGGCGCTCATCCAGAGGCCCGAAGACGCGCCACTGGAGAGGTTGTGAAGAAACCACTGGCAAGGGGGCGGAAGTTTTGATTCGCTGATCTGTAGGACAGTTCAGCGAGGTCATGATGGCAAAGGGCAGACCGGCCGGCTTGCGTCTGGAGACGGCGGTGCGGACGCAGATCGAGTTCCAACAGAGCAGTCTGGACGATCTTCTGTCGTTCGAACATCGGGCACGCCAGGTGTGGGACTACGTCGAGGAGTTGGACCTGTCGGAGCTGTACGGCCGGGTGCAGACGACGGTGTCGTCGAGCGGCCGTCCGGCGATCGATCCGGCGATCCTGG
>FODP01000033.1 GCA_900110395.1 Rhodospirillales bacterium URHD0017 | reverse complement strand
CGCCAGTACCGCCGCCTCCATCTCAGCCTCCGTCTTCGACGGCGAGCTCAGCGGCCGACGCGAGCGATCCGACAGACCACCAGACCCCTCTCGTCGATAGCGATCCAACCACTTGTACAGAATGCTCGGCTGCACCTTGTGCTGACGGCAAAGCTCCCGACGGTTCGCCCCCGACGCCAGGGCCAACCGGCACAGCTCCTCCCGAGCCTCTTCCTTGCTCCGGAACGGCATCGAAAACCTCATGGGTCCACTCCCTTGGAGTGTTCACCATGTCTCCGAACACCTGTTCACTATCTCTCCGGTCCATACATAAGACGATGGCGAGGAAGAGCACGCAACCCGGCGCCGCACGCCGCCGGGTAGGGCGGAGGTGCGCCGGTCGCATCCCCTTGTTCGGTGCGCTTCCGCCCGCCCTTGCTTTCAGACGAACAGTGCGGCGATCAGCGCGGCGCTGAAGAACAGCGAGACCGACAGCATCGGCAGGGCGCCTAGCCAGCGCGTCGTCGGCGGCAGGGCCTCCCAATAGCGCAGGGTGGGGATGGCGGCCCACAGCGCGCATACGAGCCCGAGCAGCCAGAAGCCCATGGCCAATGGAAAGGCGATGTTGATCTTGTCCAGCGCTACTTCAGCGACGCCCAGGGCCACGAAGGCGGGGGGCACCGCGGCGGTGAACAGGGCCACCGCCCAGATGGCGCGATTGCGGATGCGCTGACTGGTGCCGAGCGGTGGCGACAAGTCAGGCTTGGCTTCGTCGCTGCGCGGAGACACGCGCGGACTGTCCCAGTCCTCTCTTTGGAGGTCTGGGCTCACATCAGCCCTTGAAGTGGCCTTCCGACTTGAGCTCGGCGAGGGCCGCGTCGAACGCCTGGCGCAGGCGACCGAAGAGGTCGGCGAGCTCGGTCTCGTTGATGATCAGCGGCGGGCAGATCGCAACTCGGTCGCCCATGTTGCGAATGAACAGCCCACGCGCCACGGCGTGGTTGTAGACGCGGTTGCCGGCGCCGACCGTGACCAGGTCGAAGGCCGTCTTGGTCTTCTTGTCGGCGACGATCTCGAGCGCGCCCATCATGCCGACGCTCATCGCCTCGCCGACCAGCGGATGGTCGGCGAACGACTGGATGTGCCTGGTGAAGATCGGGCTCATGCGCTTGGCGTGGCCGAACAGGTCCATCTCGTCGTAGATCTTCTGCGCCTCGAGCGCGACGGCAGCCGCCACCGGATGGCCCGAATAGGTGAAGCCGTGGCCCCAGGTGCCGATCTTGTCGCTCTCGCTCATCAGGGCCTGGTAGACCTTCTCGTTCACCATCACCGCCGAGATCGGCAGGAACGAAGCCGACAGCGCCTTGGCGCAGGTCAGGATGTCGGGCTTGATGTTCATGGTCTGGCTGCCCCAGACGTTGCCGGTGCGCCCGAAGCCGCAGATCACCTCGTCGGCGACGAACAGCATGTCGTACCTGGTGCAGACCGCCTGGATCTTCTCGTAGTAGCCCTTGGGCGGGACGATCACGCCGCCTGCACCCATCACCGGCTCGCAGATCATGGCGGCGACATACTCGGCGCCGCCTTCCTTGACGATCAGCTCCTCGAGCTCCTGGGCGCAGCGTGTCGTGAACTGGTCCTCGGTCTCGCCATCCTTGGCGCCGCGGTAGTAGTGCGGTGTCAGCGTATGGACGACGCCCTGGATCGGCAGGTCGAACGAGCGGTGGTTGGTGGGCAGGCCGGTCAGGCTGCCCGAGGCCACGGTGATGCCGTGATAGCCCTTCAGCCGTGAGACGATCTTCTTCTTGTTGGGCCGGCCCAGCGCATTGTTCATGTACCACACCATCTTGACGACGGTGTCGTTGGCCTCCGAGCCCGAGTTGGCGAAGAACACCTTCGACATCTCGACCGGCGCCATCTGCTTCAGCTTTTCGGCGAGGTTGATCGCGGGCTCATGGGAGCGCTGGTTGAAGGCATGGTAGAACGGCAGCTGCTTCATCTGCTCGTAGGCCACCGTCGCCAGGCGCTCGTTGCTGAAGCCCAGCGCCGCCGACCACAGGCCGGCCATGCCCTCGATGTATTCCTTGCCGTCGTCGTCGGTGACGTAGATGCCGCGGCCGCGCACGATGGTGAGTGGACCGGTTTCCTCGTGCTTCTTGAAGTTCGTGTAGGGGTGCAGGTGGTGCGCAATATCCCGAGCCGCGTTGGAATTACCGCGGAAGCTGCGTGAGACGTCATTCATGACCGCACCCTGAGAAAAATTTGCCGGAGCGGGACGATACCGGCCCCCGGCTGGGGATGTCCAACGTATGTGCCCATGCAAAAAATTTGGGCAATTGACGCCACCACACTCCCGGTGCAACGTAAGGTAGGTATGCGCTAGCGCATAGCACCAGGGGTCGGGGCGACCGGTCGGCGCAGCATGGGTGGGGCGCCACAAAGAGGGAACACGATGACTTTCAATCTGCGGCAGTCTGTTGCGCTGGCGGCGATCGCCTGCGCCGGTTTCGGCATGACGTCCTTGGCCGAGGCCAAGACCTTCAAATGGGCCAATTCGGGCGACGTCAGTTCGATGGACCCGTACGCCCGTCAGGAGACCTTCCTCCTGACCTTCAATTCCAACATCTACGACCCGCTGATCCGGCGCGACAAGAACCTCAAGCTCGAGCCGGCGCTCGCCACCAAGTGGGGCCAGACCGATCCGACGACCTGGTTCTTCGACATCCGGCCGGGCGTGAAGTTCCATGACGGCTCGCCGCTCACCGCCGACGACGTCGTGTTCTCGCTGAACCGCGCCAACGGCCCGGGCTCGAACATGCAGAGCAACTTCGTGTCAGTGAAGGAGATCAAGAAGGACGGCGACATGCGCGTCGTCGTCACCACCAAGTATCCCGACCCGCTGCTGGCCGACAAATGGGCCGCCCTCGGCATGATGTCCAAGGCGTGGGCCGAGAAGAACAACGCCCAGAACTCCGCGGACATGACCAAGAACGAGGAGAATTTCGCCACCCGCAACGCCATGGGCACCGGCCCCTTCATGCTGAAGGAGCGCCGCGCCGGCGAGAAGACGATCCTCGTTCCGAACCCCAACTGGTGGGACAAGCCCGAGCACAACCTCACCGAGGTCATCTTCGCCCCGGTCGCCAACCCGGCGACGCGCATCGCGGCGCTGAAGGCGGGCGACATCGACATGACCTACGAGGTGCCGCCGGCCGACACCGAGACGCTGAAAAAGGACGCCAACATCAAGGTGATGGAAGGCCCCGAGACGCGCGTCGTCTATCTCGGCATGGACCAGGAGCGGCCCGAGCTGCTCGAGTCCAACGTCAAGGGCAAGAACCCGTTCAAGGACAAAAACGTCCGCGAGGCCATCCATCGCTCGATCGACGTCGACGCGATCAAGCGCACCGTGATGCGCGGCCAGTCGTTCCCGACCAACCTGATGGTGGCGCCGGGCATCAACGGCTACATGAAGGATCTCGACAAGCGGCCGGCGCTGCTCAAGCCGGAAGAAGCCAAGAAGATGCTGGCCGACGCCGGCTATCCCAACGGCTTCGAGGTCGGCATGGATTGCCCCAACGACCGCTACGTCAACGACGAGAAGATCTGCCAGGCCGTCGTGGCGATGCTCGCCAAGATCGGCGTGAAGGTGACTCTCAAGGCGCAGACCCGCAACCTCTACTTCGCCAAGATCCTGCGCAAGAACGACCTGTCGCCGGGCGAGACGAGCTTCTACATGCTCGGCTGGTCGCCGGCCCAGACCTACGACGTGCACAACGTCTTCGAGGCCCTGATCCAGACGCCCAACAAGGCGACCAAGAAGGGTCAGTTCAACGCCGGCGGCTACTCGAACCCCAAGCTCGACGCGTTGGCCGACAAGATGGAGCAGGAGACCGACAAGGCCAAGCGCGACGCCGAGATCGCCGAGGCCACCAAGCTCTATGTCGACGACTTTGCCTACATCCCGCTGCACCAGCAGGCGCTGGTGTGGGCGGCCCGCAAGAACATCGACCTGGTGCAGCCGGCCGACAACTCGTTCCCGCTGCGCTTCGTCAACGTGAAGTAGCGGCTGCGTAACTGCTGAAAACCGGCCCCGGACGCTGTTTCAGCGTTCGGGGCCGGTTCCGTTTTGGCGTCTTTCCTGCTAGGCCTCTGCCGGGCCGAACCCATCCATCATGATTGCCTTCATCCTGCGCCGACTTTTGCAATCCATCGCCGTTCTGCTGGCGGTGGGCTTGGTCGCCTTCTCGCTGTTCCGCTACGTCGGCGATCCGATCAACGCCATGGTAGGCCAGGACACGACCATGGAGCAGCGCGAGGAGCTGCGCACCAAGCTGGGCTTGAATGACCCCGCGCCGATCCAGTTTCTCCGCTTTCTGTCCAACGCGGCGCGCGGCAATTTCGGCCTCAGCTACCGGACCTCCGAGCCGGTCGGACGGCTGATCGTCGAGCGCATGCCGGCCACCCTGGAACTGTCGTTCTGCGCCGCCCTGTTCGCGCTCTTCGTCGGCGTGCCGATGGGCGTCTATACCGGCCTTTATCCGAAGCACTGGTCGAGCCGGCTGCTCCAGGCGGTGTCGCTGATCGGCATCTCTCTGCCGACCTTCCTGATCGGCATCCTGCTGATCCTGGTCTTTGCCGTGTACCTGCACTGGCTGCCGTCGTTCGGGCGCGGCCAGACGGTACAGATCGGCTGGTGGACCACCAACTTCCTGACGATCTCCGGGCTCAAGGCGCTGATCCTGCCCTCGATCACGCTCGGCCTGTTCCAACTCACGCTCCTCATGCGGCTGGTGCGCTCGGAGATGCTCGAGGTGATGCGCACCGACTACATCAAGTTCGCGCGTGCCCGCGGCCTCACCAACCGGGCCATCAACTTCGGCCATGCGCTCAAGAACACGCTGGTGCCGGTGATCACCGTGACCGGTCTGCAGCTCGGAGCGCTGATCGCGTTTGCCATCGTCACCGAGACGGTGTTCGCCTGGCCGGGCGTCGGCCAGCTCTTCATCCAGTCGGTGCAGTTCTCCGACATCCCGGTGATGGCCGCCTACCTGCTGCTGATCGGACTGTTGTTCGTCCTGATCAACCTTACGGTCGATCTGCTCTATTTCGCCGTCGACCCGCGCCTGCGCAGCCAGACCGGCGGCCCGCGCATGGCGGGACACTGACATGGCCACGCAATCGGCTCTTGGCGGCTGGCTGCATCGGTTCACCGACAGCGACGTCTGGTGGAGCTTCAAGTCCTCGCCCATGACGGTGACCGCGGCGGCGGCGACCTTCTTCATCGTCGCCGTGGCGTTCCTCTCGCCGGTTCTGGCGCCGCATACGCCGTTCGATCCGGCGACCCTCAGCCTCAGCGACGGGCTGAAGCCGCCGGTGCTGGTCTCGCCCGACGGCGACTGGACCTTTCCCCTCGGCACCGACGACCAGGGCAGGGACGTGCTGAGCTCCATCATGTACGGCACGCGCCTGTCGCTGGTCGTGGGCTTCGCCTCGGTGGTCGTCGCCATGGTGCTCGGCATCGCGCTCGGCCTGGTCAGCGGCTATATCGGCGGGGTGACCGATGCGGTCATCATGCGCATCGCCGACGTGCAGCTCACCTTCCCGGCCATCCTGGTGGCGCTGCTGATCGACGGCGTGGTGCGCGGAATCATCTCGGTGCAGCGCCACGACGAGATCGCGATCTTCGTCATCGTCGGCGCCATCGGTCTCAGCTTCTGGGTGCAGTACGCGCGCACCGTGCGCGGCTCGGTCCTGGTCGAGAAGAACAAGGAGTACGTCCAGGCGGCCCGCGTGATCGGCCTGTCGCCGGCGCTGATCATGGTCCGCCACGTGCTGCCCAACGTCACCGGCCCGGTGCTGGTCATCGCCACCATCAACCTCGGCCTTGCCATCATCACAGAGGCGACGCTGAGCTTCCTGGGCGTCGGCCTGCCCTCGACCGAGCCCTCGCTCGGCACGCTCATTCGCCTCGGCAACGAGGTCCTGCAATCGGGCGACTGGTGGATTACCGTCTTCCCCGGCGCCACGCTCGCCGCCCTCGTGCTGGCTGTGAACCTTTTAGGCGACTGGCTGCGCGACGCGCTGAACCCGAAGTTGCGATGAGAATGATGACCCGAGGTAGCCGACGCACCATGACTGTCATCCCGAGCGCAGCGAGGGACCTTTCCTGGTCCAGCAAAGGTCCCTCGGCCTTCGGCCTCGGGATGCCAGGGGAACGCTAATGGCCAGCCCCTCCAATAATCCGCCGCTTCTCGAAGTGAAGAATCTCAGGGTCGAGTTCCCGACGCGCCGCGGCACGCTGCTCGCCGTCGACGACGTCTCCTTCGACATCGCCCCCGGCGAGGTCCTGGGCGTCGTGGGTGAATCGGGCGCCGGCAAGTCGCTGACCGGCAACGCCATCATCGGCCTGCTCGAGCCGCCCGGCCGCATCGCCGGCGGCGAGGTCAAGCTCGAAGGCCGGCGCATCGACAACCTGCCCTACGAGGAGATGCGCAAGATCCGAGGCCACAGGATCGGCGCCATCTTCCAGGATCCGCTGACCAGCCTGAACCCGCTCTATTCGATCGGCCGCCAGCTCGTCGAGACCATCCAGACCCATCTGCCGCTCTCTGGCAGCCAGGCGCGCAAGCGCGCCCTCGACCTCCTGAAGGAGGTCGGCATCCCGGGCGCCGAGAACCGGATCGACCACTATCCGCACCAGTTCTCCGGCGGCATGCGCCAGCGCGTCGTGATCGCGCTCGCGCTCTGCGCCGATCCGCGCCTGATCGTGGCCGATGAACCGACGACGGCGCTCGACGTCTCGATCCAGGCGCAGATCATCGCGCTCCTGAAGAAGCTCTGCCGCGAGCATCAGACCGCGGTGATGCTGGTGACCCACGACATGGGCGTGATCGCCGAGACCGCCGATCGCGTCGCCGTCATGTATGCCGGCCGCATCGCCGAGATCGGCCCGGTGCGCGACGTGGTCAAGCAGGCCAAGCACCCCTACACCAAGGGCCTGATGGGCTCGATCCCGAGCCTGGGCGTGCGCCACGACAGGCTGACCCAGATCGACGGCGCCATGCCGCGGCTCACCGAGATCCCGCCGGGCTGCGCCTTCAACCCGCGCTGCACCTTCCGCGGCCAGCGCTGCCTGGTCGAGCGACCGAACCTGATGGCGGCGGGCGCGAGCCGCGCCGCCTGCTGGCTGCACGATCGTGGCGGCGTCGGCGCTCCGGTTGCCAAGGAGCTGGTCGATGCCTGACGGCAGCATGAGCCAGTTCGTCAAGATCGAAGGCCTGAAGCGCTACTTCGACGTGTCGGCGCCCTGGCTGGTGCGCACCCTGGAAGGCCGGCCGCGCCAGATCGTGCAGGCGGTCGACGGCATCGACATCGAGATCGCCAAGGGCGAGACCTTCTCGCTGGTGGGCGAATCGGGCTGCGGCAAGTCGACGGTCGCGCGCCTGGTGGTCGGCCTCTACCCGCCGACCGCGGGCTCGATCGAATTCGACGGCAACGACATGGCGGGCCCGCGCAGCCGCGCCGACATGGCGGCGCTGCGCCGGCGCATGCAGATGATCTTCCAGGACCCGTACGCCAGCCTCAATCCGCGCTGGCGCGTGTTCGACATCGTCGCCGAGCCGATCCGCGCCTTTGGCCTGGCCAAGGACAAGGCCGATCTCGAGAACCAGGTCGGCGAGCGCCTGCGCCAGGTGCGCCTGACGCCGGCCGACGGCGCCAAGTACCCGCACGAATTCTCCGGCGGCCAGCGCCAGCGCATCTCGATCGCCCGCGCGCTCGCGAGCCACCCCGAGTTCCTGGTGTGTGACGAGCCGACCTCGGCGCTCGACGTCTCGGTGCAGGCGCAGATCCTGAACCTCATGGTCGATCTGCAGCGCCGCCTGCAGCTGACCTACCTGTTCATCAGCCACAACCTCGCGGTCGTCTATCACATCTCGACTCGCGTCGGCGTGATGTACCTCGGCCGGCTGGTCGAGGTGGCGCCGACCGACACGCTGTTCAAGCGCCCCAAGCATCCGTACACGCGCATGCTTCTGGACACGATCCCCGACCTCGACATGACCGGCCGGCAGCGCGCACCGGTGGCGGGCGAGGTGCCGAGCCCGATCAATCCGCCGACCGGCTGTAGCTTCCATCCGCGCTGCCCGTTCGCCAACGAGCGCTGCAAGGTCGAGCGTCCGAAGGCGCTGCCCATCGAAGGCGGCACGGTGGCGTGCCACGCGATCGAGGAGGGCCGCCTCGGGGTCGAGGAGCGGACGTACGCGGGAAGCGCGGCGTAGAGCTTAGTCCGCGCCACTCATGTTCCTCTCCCCCGCTGGGGGGGGGGGGGGGGGGGGGGGGCAGCGGCGGGTGTAACCCCCTCACCCAACCTCTCCCCCTAGCGGGGGAGAGGAGCATGAGGGGGCACGAGGTCACACCCGCATGTAGCCCTCGAGCTCGTTGACCGCGAAGTCGAGCACCTTGTTCATCGGCTCGTTCTTGATGGCGTAGCGCACCACCATCTGGGTCTGCAGGCCGTGGCGATAGATCTGGACCGCGATCCTGTGCGGCGCCGGCGCGGCGGCGATCGACAGGATCTGGTGGTTGTACGGGTTGGAGTAGTGATAGAGCGTGCCCTTGGGCGGCCCTTCCTCCGCCCACACCTTCAGGGACGTCAGATTGGCGAAGGCCGGAATGTCGTAGCCGGCGCTCGCTTTCACCATCGCCTCGATCGCCTCCGGCTGCGACAGCGCAGTCAGCAGGCTCTTCGCCGCGCTCTGGTTCTTGCCGAAGTTCCACACGCCCCAGAACGGCGTCGTGAACGGACCGAAACGTCCGGCCGGGCCGGCGGCCATGCCGTGATGCCAGGTCTGCTCGGCCACTTCCGGCCGGTCGCGCCGGGCCACGGCCCAGGCGCTGGGCGGGTTCATGATCAGCGCGGTCTTGCCGGCGACGAACATCTTGTTGTTGCTGGCATCGTCCCACGACGGCGCATCCGGCGGCAGGTAGGCCGCGAGCTGCTTCCAGTACTCGAGCGCCTTCTTGACGTTGTCGCTTCTGGCCGTGATCTCTCCCTTGGCGTCCACGAGATTCGCATCGAAGCTGTGGAAGATGCCGCCGCAGGTATCGACCGAATCGGCCGTCGTGCCGAGCCCGATGCCGAACGGGAAGCCCGCCTTGTGGCAGGCCGCTGCCGCCTTCAGGAAGGCGTCGAGCGTCCAGCTGTCGGCCTTGGGTGGCGCTCCGGCCGGGTACATGGCCTGGATGTCGATGCCGGCGTGCTGCTTCAGGAGGTCGATGCGCGACGCCGGCCCCTTGAACTGGGCGCCCGGCGTTCCCGGCACGCCCAGCCACTTACCGTCGATCACGCCGAGGTATGTCGTGATCGCGCTGGCCTTGCCGTTCTGCTTGACCAGCGACGCCATGACGTCGTCGACCGGCGCGAGCTGATCGGCGTAGCGCGCGCAATCCCAGCTGCCGAGCGCCAGGATGTCGTGGCCCGAACGCGCCTGTGCCTCGGCGGCCGCGGTCAGGATCAGCTTGTTGCCTTGCGAGGTGATGAAGTCGATCTGCAGATCGACCTTCTCTTTTTCCGCCCATGCCTTGGCGATGGCCTCGGCGCCGGCGTTGGCCCCGGGCACCCAATGGTCCCACAGACCGATTGAAAGCTTGCCCGCGGCATAGGCGCCGCGCACGAACGGCGCGACCACCAGGGCCGACGAGAGAGCGACTGTGTTCTTAACAAAGCGACGCCGACTGACTGTCCTCCTAGTCATGTGCGTTCCTCCTCTGTTGTTGCTCGCGTTGACCGCGATGCGATGGCCTTTGTGGCCTTGTCTGAATGCTAGGGATGCATGCAATGCCGCGCAACGGAATTCCGCTAAGCGATTCACCGATAAGCACGGGACTTCTGCGTTCCTCGGTTGAGGAACGCAGCGACGCTACGCGTCTGGAAGTGGCTAGCCGTAGACCTTGCGTACTTCGCCGTCGGCCCACTTCACGGCGTCCTCGGCGGACATGCCCTGGACGGCTTTGGCGTACATGTCGACGATGATGTACTTGGAGAGCACTTCGGCGGCCTTCGCTCCCGCCGGCCCGGCATGGCCGTAGACGCGGCCCAGTCGCGGCGCGACGCGGTAGGGCGCCATCACCGGATCCTCCTGCCACATCTTATGGTTCTCCCACTGCTTGGTGGGACCGGTGGCGAAGCCCTTCTGCACGTTGAACCACTTGTCGTAGACGTCGGTCGAGTGGAACCACTTCAGGAATTCCATCGCCTGCTTCTGGTTCTTCGAATACTTCATCACCATCATGCACTGGAAGGGATGGACGCCGAACTGGCCGGCCGGTCCCTTGGGCAATGGCGCGTGCTGGATGTCGGTCTTGAGCTGCGCGCCCTTGTCGGTCTTGTATTGGTCGGGCTTGCGCAGCGCTTCGATGTAGATCGATGCGCCGTTCAGCGTGGCGCTGATGGTGCCCGACAGGAAGGCGCGGTTGTTGTTGGAATCGTCCCAGGCGAGACCGCCCTCGTCGTGCGAGTCCTTCCAGAACGCCGTCAGGAACTTCACCGACTCGATCGTCTCCCTGGTGTTGAGCTTGACGGTCTTGCCGTCTTCCTCGACTTCGCGCCCGCCCCACGACCACAGGTAGGGATAGGCGAACGCCGGCGCGTCGCCGACCGTGTGGCCCAGCGTCTGCCCGAGCGGGCGGCCCGTGGCCTTGAGCTTCTTGCCGGCCTCGCGATATTCCTCCCAGGTCTCGGGGAACTTGGTGACGCCGATCTCGTCGAACCACGATTTACGGTAGGCGACCATCGCGCCGATGATGCAGTAGGGGACGGCAATCCACTTCTTGCCGTCGTGCGTGTTGGCCTTGGCGAGGTCGTAGTAGCCGCCCTGCGCCGCGCCCAGCGCCTCGCATACGGCAGACACGTCGGCGCAGCTGTCGCCATAGAGCTGCGCCTTGTTGTCGAAGATCATGATGATGTCGGCGCCGCCTTGCGCCTGGATCGCCGCCGTCGCCCGCGGCTGCAGGTCGTTGAGGCCGATCGTCTCCATGTTGATCTTGAAGCCGAGCGCCTTCTCGGCTTCGGCCAGCAGCGACTGGCGCAGGATCTGATCGCCGGCGGGAACGAAGTCGTTCCACTTCAACCAGTGCAAGCCTGAGGTCTGTGCGTAAGCGGGTGCCGTGCCGGTTGCGAGAATGCCGGCCATTGCGCCAGTGCCCGAGGCCTTCAGGAACTTGCGACGCGTAACACGAGCCATTTTGTTCCTCCCTGGTACCCATGCTGTTTATCAGCAAGATTTATTCAGGAAGTGTAGGCCTCGGCACCGGGCCGGACAAGCTTGCGACCGTCTAGTCGCGAGGGTTGCGGAGGACGATACAAGAACCACCGGCGGCCTTGAGCCTGGTGCACAGGGTGTCGGCGTCCTTGCGGCTGCTTTCCGAGACCCGGACGAGGAAGCGCGAGGGCGCCCGCCGCTGCGCGTCCAGGACCAGCGGCAGCCGGTCGCCGAGAACGCCGGCGTAGCGGCGCCGCAGCTGCTCGTAGGTGGCGAGCACACGTCCTTCTGACCAGGTGCCGGCAAGCTGGACGCCCCACGGTCCCCACGCCGGATCGGACGCGAGGTGGCGACGACGCTGCGGACGGTCGATCAAGAGCTTGGCGAGTTCGACGCAGCGCGCGCCAATTGCGGCGTTCGAGGCCGCCGTGCTTGACGGCACCTCCGGCGGCGTCGGCGACGCCCAGGCCTCGGCGGCGTAGCCGGTGATGATGCGGACGTAGGACTGTGTCTCGAAGGGAAGGGGGCGGCGCCGGGCGAGCCAGGCTTCGACCTGGCCGGGGCCGGCATTGTAGGCCGCGGCGGCCAGGCCAAGGTTGCCGCGGAAGGTCGTGCGCAGCTCGCGCAGGTAGCTCGCCGACTCTCGCAAGGCCTCGAGTGGCTCGAACGCGTTGGCGAGTCCGCGCATCGCCGCGGTCTGCGGCATGAACTGCGCGATGCCCTGCGCGCCCGCCGGGCTGACCGCCGACGGGTCGAAGCGGCTCTCCTGCCAGATCAGGCGCGTGAAGAACTCCTCGGGGAGCTCGTTGTCGGTCGCCGCCTGCGCCAAGGTGCGGCAGATGTCGTCAACGGAGGGACGCGGATCCCTTGTTTGCGGCTCGGCGTGCGCCGGAGTGACCGGCGACGCGGCAACTGCCAGCACCACGCAGGCTGTCATGAGCCGAAACATCAGCGTCCACCCGAGCATCGTGTGCTTCATGGGGCGGTATGGCGCGAAACCATCACGACGAGCTTCTTCCCGTGCACCTTGTCGCGGTGCGACCGACCACCAGGGGAGGGCGCACCGCGACATGACAACAGTACCGGGCAATCATGTACGCATTGATTGCGATTGTCTGGCGGTAACATTCCGTGCGGTTCGTCCGTCCGCGCCGGTGACAAGGGGCCGGTTTCAACCCCTTGTCTCTATCCGCCCGGTTTTGACCGCTGGCAGCCTGCCAGAATCACCACTTCGGGTTGCCGTCTTTGTCGAGCACGCCCCAGTGCGGGCCCTGCGTACCTTCTGCCGTCTTCCAGGGCTCGTCGAACATCGAGAACCAGTAGGCACTGAAAGGCGTGTTGCCCTTGTTCCAGTTGTTCTTGGCGAACCACGTCCTCGTCGTAGCGAGGTTGGCCTTCTCGTTCTGGGGCGTGGCCGACCAGTCCTTTGTCGCCCACTTGGGCTTGCCTGCGCTGGGCCAGCCGATCTCTGCGATGACGACCTCTTTGAATGCCCACTGGGTCACGTTCCTGATGCCACCTTCGTTGAACGACCAAGCCATCTGCGGGTCGATGTTGTTCGGATTCATCGGGGTGCTGCGCTTCTCCCACTGATCGCCTTGTCCGTACCAGGGGTAGACCGTCAGGTAGACGACCTCTTCGCACTCTTTCTGGATGATGTTCGTCCATTGCGACGTCCGGGTGTCCGCCGCGACCGTGCCACTGAAGCAGGTCGTCACCCGGGCCTTCAAGTTGGGAACCGCTTGTCTCTGTTGCTTCGCGTAGGCCATGGCTTTCGAGATGATCTCGGCGGTGTAGATGTCGTTGTCGTCCCTATCCACTTCGTTGCCGATCACCAGGTCCAGGGCGATCGGAGCTCCGTTGGCAGAGAGTTTTACCTGCTTCAGGGCAAAGTCGATTTGCTCTTTGTTCCAGGTCTCCCAATCCGAGTGCTTCAAGCCCCTCATCCATACGCCGAGCGCGAATTTGAGCTTATGGGCTAGCGCCTTTTCGACGTTCCATTGATTGCCATTGTGGACCGCATAGGTGCGGATGTGAGTAAAGCCCATTTTGACGATGTTGTTCATGTCGGCTTCGACGGTTGCCGGCGTGACCTTTCCCTCCCAATCCGAATCCGATCCGATGCGGTACGGGGAATAGCAGACACCGAAGTACGTCATGGTCGTTTCCTTTCGAGCGGTTGTCGTAAACGAAGGACAGCGGGAGATGCCGCTGCCCGCGGCGATCGGGCTGGCATGGGCGCCAGCCGATACTCCATGAAAGTCGTATCCGGTCCGTGTCGGGCGCCTATGCCCTGCGCGCGGTGTCGTTCGAAGCCAGGGTCATGAGCGACGGCGTGGCGATGCTCGTGATCGATGGCAGAAGTCCCCGGTCCGCAAATTCGATGGCGTCGTACTCTTGCAGGACCGTGAACCACAGCCGCAGCCCGCTGGTGCCCTCTTTTGCGACGATGAAGAGGTCCGGGCCCAGGGTGGCGATGCGCGCGCCGGCATAGGCCGGCGATGTTCGTGTCGGCGCGGGAAAGCGCTCGTAGTTGAGGCCGTCTTGCGAGCGCCAGACGTGGATGGCCCGGTCCTCGCTCCCGGCGAGGCAGGCTGCATATATCCAGTCGCCATTGAGCGCGACGCCGACATCGCGCGGAATGCCCGGGATACCGATGGGCGTCCGGCTCTTGAAGACGATGCCATCCTCCGATCGCATCGCGAAGAACCCCGCGCCGTCCGCGGCGACAAGGCATAGCCTGCCGCCAATGACGGCAAGCGCCGGCGCGATCGTCACCTGCTCGGCGATTTTCCCCTCATGCCGCCACGCGCCCTCGCCGTCGCCCGACAGGAGCTGGAGGGAGCCGCCAGTATCCGTCCACGCCACATAAAGCCGTCCTCTGAAGTCGACCGACGCGGGCGCCAGGGCGCCGCGAGGAAGATCGTCGAACACCTTCTTGTCGCCGAACGTCAGCTGCTGCTTTTCGGGATCGAACGTCGCCGGACAGACGTTCAGATGGCTGCGGTCTGCTCCTTCCGTCTTGGGCCCGATCCAGGAGAACCATAGGCGGCCTTTGAAGGCCGTGATGGCAGAGCCGCTGCCGGTCGCCTCCGGCTTGTCGCTGTTTGCCGCCTGCACCGCGATCGGCGCGCCGAACGCCTGGCCGTCGGGAGCGATATTGAGATAGAGCACGGATTCCCCGGATACCTCGACCGAGTTCGCGAGCGCGAGAGCGCCCATTGGCAGCCCCCAGCATCCGACACGGTTGAGCTCGACTTTCTGCCCGAAAAGCTGATTGCTTATCAGGCTTGCAATCGGCGTGGAGTTGGAGATGTCCTCCAGGCCGAAGACCATCATGCCGCCGTAGGACTGCTGCTGTATGTCACGGGTCTGGGATTCGACGGCATCGTTCGACTGCTCGCCGTAGTGAACACCCAGCGCCAACCGATGCTTCTGCATCCGCATGGCGGGCTCGGGTGGGTCTTCAGTGTACGGTTTGAGGCGGGACAGGCCGGACGGGTTAAAGTACGCCATCTCCCAGCCATAGGTGAGCTGCTGGGCCATCGTCTTGCCGTTCCAGGTGTGCTGGAAGAGGTAGTCGTCGTGGAAGAGAGCCTTGGCGATGATGATGTCGGGCGCCAGCTTTCGGATGTGGCTGGTCACCATGATGGGCGAGTCGTGACTTCCGAACCCTTTGGAATACTCGTCGTCGACGTCGATGCCATCGAGCCCATATTTGTTCACCGTATCGACGAGCAGCCTGGCGAACTTTTCGGCAGCCTCCTGGGTCGTGAATTTGCTCCAGCCTGCGTCTCCCCAATCTCCCACCACGGAGAGCAGGACGGTAATGCCGAGACCCTGCAGTACCGCGACGTCATCGGTGTGGTTGAGCGTGTGATCGAGGTGGTCGCTGAAGGCCAGTCGAACGTCGTCGTCGTCGCCATGCATGTTGACGGCGAACAGACAGGCAATGTCGAAGAACGGGCGGTGGTCGTCGTGGAGGCGCACGGTTCCGACGTGCCTCAGCGGCACGTGGCGCGGATCGAGATAGGCGACGTTGAAGGGGCCCTTTTGGTAGGTGTCGCACGACGGGTTCGGCTTCAGCGGGCAGGCCGACCTGACGAAGACCGCATCACCTTGGGCAAAGGTCTTGTCCTTGAGACGGACGGCGGTGCGGCAGACGAAGAAGGCGCTGATGTCGGGATCACGCATGGCCAGTCGTTGCGCGCGTGGCCGCGGACAGGTTGATTCCACCGAGTACCGGCCCCAGTCGGCCGCTTCGTCGGGAACCGTGTTCGATGCCATCTCGAAAGCCATGGGAGTCACCGCGCATTTGTCGTTGCCATCTACGGTTGTTTCTATCCATAGATATTCTCCGATAAGCCAATCTAGCAGCACGCGCCTCGGTTGACATGCATGTCCCGGTCAAAAAAAGATCAAATTTTTCTTAAGAACGACTTCGGTTGTATCGACTTTGTCGGTTCAACTGGCGAGATCCGACGCGGCGATCGACGCGAGATGGTCGTTGTGCGGCAATCTCTGGTGGCCTCTGCACAAGCTCCAACCATTAGTCGAGACACGCGCAGCTGGTTCAGCGCGCGGCTTCTTGCACCGGTTGTGCCACAAGGGCGTCGACGCGCGATGCTTGTTTCGAGATATGCATAATAGTGACTGGCGCGGGTCAGCTGCGGGATCGCATGTGTGCTCGTCCGGGAGAACGCCATGATCGCTCTTCATCGCCGCAAGGTCGCTGCACTTGCTTTGTCTGGCCTGGCAGCGCCGGCGCTCGCGTCTGCCACGCAAGCCCAGAGTGTTCCGCCACGTGCGAGCAGCCCTCCGGCCGTCGAGGCCGCTATCAAGCGCTTTTCCCAGCTCAAGGTAACGAACGCCGGTTGCGCCGTAGCCGCCGCTGCGCCTAACGGAGGCTGGTTCCAGGGCTACAACGAGAACGCTGTCCTGTTCGTCGGCAGTGCGATCAAGACCTTCATCCTCGCGCAGTATCTGCGCGGCGTGGAGAACGACCTTGCCGGCGCGGAGAGGAAGCAGCTCACAATCGATGACACGGTCCGCTCGCTCGGCAGCTCGGTGTTTGGCGACCAGTCGACGGACGACCCGTTGGTCCTGGCCGGCAGGACGAGGACGCGCAACGTGCTGGAAGCGATGATCGCCCATAGCGACAACACCGCGACGGACGCGGTGATGGCGGCGGCCGGCGTCGCCAACGTCCGCGCATTGATCGCCGAGGCCAAGCTCGCGACCGTGCAGATCCCGACCTCGACGCGCCGTCTCTTCATCTACCTCGCGAGCGGCGAGGACCGGGACATGAGCTGGAGCGAGGTGAAGGCGCTCATGGCCCATCCGACGAAGCCCCAGTCCCCGCTCAACTCCGTCCAGTCGATGAAAAGCAGCGCCAACGACATGCTCGCCTGGTACTTCGCCGCCTTCAACGGAAGATTCTTCAGAAAGCCGGAGACGCTTCTCGAGTTCAAGCGCATCCAGGCGATGGCTGATGCCCTGTCGAAGGTCGTGCCGCGCGATACCGCCGCCTACGGCAAGGGCGGCAGCATCGAGTGGAACGGTTTCAACTGCCTCAGCGTACCGGGGCAGATGATGGTGCGCGGCGTGCCGGTGACGTTCTGCTTCACCATCAACTGGGCCGGGGGGCCGGAAACTTTCGGCCCCACCGCCGCGGCCTTCCAGGACGCCGTCGCCGTCGTGCTGAGCGAGTCGGCAAAGTCGGTCTGAACCGGCCCATGGAGGAATCACCAGCGACGCACAGGGCCGGCAACTATCTGCACGATGGCTGAAGTGCGTGGGCGCATGCTCGGCGTGCTTGACCCGTCGCCATGCATCCTTACGATCCGCACCCATATTTTGTGGAGAAGCCCCGGATGCCGGTCATTAATCGTATTGCCTCGTTCCACAAGGACATGACCGCCTGGCGCCATGACATTCACAGTCATCCCGAGACGGCCTTCGAGGAAGTACGGACCGCCGACATCGTCGCCGACAAGCTGAAATCCTTCGGTATCGAGGTCCATCGTGGCCTCGCCAAGACCGGCGTCGTGGGCGTGCTGCGCTCGGGCAGTTCCAAGCGGGCGATCGGCTTGCGCGCCGACATGGACGCGCTCGACGTGCATGAGACCAACGAGTTCGACCACAAGTCGACGATCGCCGGCAAGATGCACGCCTGCGGCCATGACGGCCACACGGTGATGCTGCTGGGCGCCGCCAAGTACCTGGCCGAGACCAGGAACTTCGATGGCACCGTCTACTTCATCTTCCAGCCGGCCGAGGAGAACGAGGGCGGCGGCCGCGTCATGGTGGAGGAGGGGCTGTTCGAGAAGTTCCCGGTCGAGGGCGTCTATGGCATGCACAACATCCCCGGCATCCCGGTCGGCCGCTTCGCCGTCCGTCCCGGCCCGATGATGGCGGCCTACGACATCTTCGAGGTGGTGGTGAAGGGCGTGGGTGCCCACGGCGCCATGCCGCATCACGGCATCGACCCGGTGGTGGTGGGCAGCCACATCGTGACGGCGCTGCAGTCGATCGTGGCGCGCAACCTCGATCCGATGGACACCGCCGTCGTCTCGACCACCCAGATCCATGCCGGCGACACGTGGAACGTCATCCCGCAGGAATGCACCCTGCGCGGCACCGTCCGCACCTTCAAGAAGCCGGTGCAGGACATGATCGAGCGCACGATCGAGAAGATCGCGCGCAACGTCGCCGCGGGCTTCGGCGCGGAGGTCACCAAGTGGCGCTACGAGCGGCGCTATCCCGCGACGGTCAACAGCGAGCAGGAGACCGAGTTCGCCGCCAACGCTGCGGGGACACTGGTCGGGCTGGAGAACGTCAACCGCAACCCGACGCCCGCCATGGGCAGCGAGGACTTTGCCTGGATGCTGCTGAAGCGGCCCGGCTGCTACATCTGGATCGGCAATGGCGACGGGGCGGGGAGCTGCATGGTCCACAACCCGGGCTACGACTTCAACGACGAGATCCTGCCGATCGGCGCCTCCTACTGGGCGACCCTGGTCGAGCAGCAGCTTGCCCGCGAGGCCCTGCCGCAGGCGGCGGAATAGTCCGGAGGAGCAAGTCCCATCGACTCGATCGTCGGCGGCAGCGCCGTGGCATTGACAGGACGACATCCATACGCCGGGCAACGCATCGCCCTGGCGACGATGCACGCCAAGGAGCTGGCGGTGGCGCCGCCGTTCCGCCGCGTGCTGGGCGCCGAGGTCGTGGTCGCGCCGGACGTCGACACCGACCTGCTCGGGACCTTTTCGGGCGAGGTGCCGCGGCCCGATGCCCTGGTCGAGACCTGCGTGCTCAAGGCGGAGCTTGTCTTCCGCTCGCTCGACGTCGACTGCGCCGTCGCCAACGAGGGCAGCTACGGCCCGATCGACGCCGTGCCGCTGGTGCCGAGCGGCGTCGAGATCATGGCCTTTCTCGACCGCCGGCGCGGCATCAAGATCATCGAGACGCTGTCCACGCATCGCACCAACTGGCGACTGATGCGCTTCAAGGCAGGTGACCCCGCCGTGCCCTTGGTGGTTAAGGCGATGGGCTTTCCGCGCTACGGCGTGTTCGTGGTCTGCAGCAGCGACTGGAGCCATCCGATCAAGGGCCTGTCCACTGTCGAAGACGTCGTGGCGGCTCTGGACCACGAGGCCAACCGGTCGGAGGATCGGCTGGGCGTGCTCTATGCCGACATGCGCGCCCATCGCAATCCGGCCCGCATGCGCGTGCTGCGGGCGCTGTCGTGGAAGCTCGCCAAGCGCCTGGAGCGGCTCTGCCCGCAGTGCCACGCGCCGGGGTTCGGCATCATCGGCAACCGCCGCGGCCTGCCGTGCGAGGCGTGCGCCCAGCCAACCCACTGGGTGCATTTCGAGATCGACGGCTGCTCGGTCTGCGGCCACGCCGAAACGCGGCCGCGCAAGGACGGGCGCAAGACGGCGGCGAAGCTTTCCTGCGCGAGCTGCAGCCCGAAGCGCTGACCGGCGCGGCCAGGCGTTGCCGCTAGCCGCTGCCCGCCAGGATGGCGTCGAGCGCGGCCCGAAGCTCATGCACCGACTCCGGTTCATTGCTTTTGACGAGGTTGGCTGCTTCCGGAGGAAGAGGGGCGACGCGCTCGGCATTGATCATGGCGAGCCGGCCCTCTTCGTATCGGCCGTCATGAAGACAGCGCAGGGCGGCGACGACGTGATGGCTTTCGCGCCGGTTGGGAGCGCGCTTTGAGCGCTCGAGGCCCTTGATGAAGCGGTCGATCCGCTGGGCGAGGCCATGCTTCTCGCTCGCGCTGAAGTCGCTCATTCGACGACATCCCAAAAACAACAAAGCCGCCCGAAGGCGGCTTTGCGCCGACGACCGTCGATCTTACAGGCAGCGAGCCGCCAGTGCAGGAATGATCCCGGTGGCGATGGCTGCGAAGCTCGTCGGTGTCGCATTGGTGGACTTCACAGGATCACCTCCTTTCAATGTTGATGGGGCCTCAGCGTCGCACAGCATGGCTGTGCCGTAATTGGCGCGATGTGTCGCAGGACCTGTGGATGCTCAGGTCCGCCGCAGCCCGACCAGCCACTCCTGCGCCTGTCGTTGATCGCGAAAGATGCGCAGCGGCCGGTTGGTCGGTGAGGCGTCGGCGAAGAACGCCGCCTGGAAGTGCGCCTGTCCCTGTCCGACGACGATGGCGAGCGGGCCGAGCGGGCCATAGCCGTCGATGGCATATTGCCGGATCGACCGGCCGAGCGCCTGGAGGTCGGCCACGGTCAGCGGGCTATCCGCCGCGGAGATGTCGAACAGCTTGGCATAGGGCATGCCGCCCTCTGCGGCGACGCTGCCGAGGTAGGTCTTGACGTCTTCCGCAGAAATCGCCCCTTCGGCGCGTGCCGTCACAAGGCGCAGGTCGTGATCGATCGTCCAGTTGAGCGGCATCAAGCCTCGGGCATGCCGCCCGACTATACGACGTCGTCGGCGGAAATGACTATTTGAAGCCTTGTGGATCGCCGGGGCCGCGACCTCAGCGGCGGCGATCGCCGCGGTCGCCTTGGCCACGCTTGGCGACCGTCTTCGCCTTGCGCCGGCGGTCCTGGGCCAGCGATCGACCGACATCCTCGACTTCCTTGAAGGACGTGCCGCGAGCGTTGCGTCGGACATAGAGCTTGTTGGTGCCCGTGTCGATCAATTGGCGTTTCGCCGCGCGCTTGCGGGCCGCTTTCTTCTTGGCTGCCATGGAACCTCCGGTCTGTCGGGCGGCAACGTAGGCTCGCGAGCAACGGTTCCGCCGCGACTTCTCGCGGCCGCCGCTGGCTTCTGCCTGCAACTGGCTCTCAGTCGCCTCGTTCTTGGGGTGAACCCGGAGAAGCGTATGAGTGGATCGTCGGACTTCCTCAAGGAGGCGGCGAGGTTGCGAGACATGGCGCACCGCGCGCGTCGCATGGCCGCCCAGTTGTCGATCGAGTCCGACAGGCTGCGACTGGAGGGCTATGCACAGGAGTTGGAAACAGAGGCGGCCGGCTGGGAACGGCGCGCCGCCGCTGAAAAGACGAAGGAGCAGGGCCTCTAGACGGCCGCGAAAATACACGCCCTGTTTCGGCTTCGTACGCCGTGGCGATGGCTGCGAGGCCGTCGATCATGTGCCCCGCAGCCGGATGCCGGCGGGCTATCCCGCGCGCTCGGGGGATCTGCGCCAGGCGTAGCCGACCGCCGCGAAGTTCTCGATCTCGGCAAAGTCCGGGTCTAGCGCCAGGAACTTCTTGCGGATGCGCTTCATGGCGGAGCGGACGTTCACCAGATAGCCGTCGGCGCCGAACCCGGCCATGAAGCCGGCATAGTGCATGGTGTCGTAGATCGCCCGGTAGGTCAGCGGCTTGCCGGCGTTGGCGACCAACTGGCTGATGATCTTGTACTCTGTCAGCGTCAGGCCGACGTCCGCGCCGCGCCATTGGATGCGCGGATTGCGCTGCCACAGGCTTATCGCGCCGCACACTGTCGGTGCCTCGCGTTCAGGGGCGGCGACGGCCGGCCGGCGGCGGCGGCCCACGACTATGCGGGCGAGCCGCTGGGCGATGATGTCGGCGCCGCGCATCTTGTCGATGAAGTCGATGGCGCCGCGGCCGAGCGCGATGTGCTCGTAGTCGACCAGGGCGCGGCCGGTCAGGAAGGCAACCGGGACGTCGATTCCCCGGTCCCGCACCGCCGAGAGCACGTCGATGCCCGACATGCTGGGCAGCGTCCAGTCGAGCAGGAGAGCGTCCGCCTCAGGCGCGCGGTCCAGCTCCTTGAAGAGGGAAGGGCCGTCGAGGAAGCCGCGCACCGCGAAGCCCCGATCCTCCAGCTCTGCCATCATGGTCTCGAGATAGAGCTCGTCGTCGTCGACGAGCAGCACGCGGTTGTTCGAAGTCTCCCAGTTCGTTGCCGGCATTTGTCCCTTCATCCTTTCCCACACACGCCGCACAAACGTGCGCGCCATCGGGGGAGTTTCCGAACGGAGCGGCTTGTCCACTCAAAGCACTGGAAGGACACAGGACAACGCCTTGGGTGTTGCCGATTCGCAACACTGCCGCGAAGGGTACGGGCAACAGCTGCTCTGCCTACTCCAGGCCGGCGCGCCGAAAGGCTTCCAGGTAGTGCGCCCGTTCGGCCGTGCCGCGCACCAGCATCTGGCTCTCCACCCAGGCCAGCGAGATGTCGGGCTGCGTCCGGCGCAGCTCCTGCAGCGCGGACCGTGCGAGTTCGCTGTCGCCCGCCATGGCCGCGGCTGCAGTGAGAATGCGATACCCGCCGACGAACTCCGGGCGCTGCCGGACGCCTTCGCGGGCCAGCCGCACCGCCTCCTCGTAGTTGCGGCCGACGAACTCGGCATAGGCCGCGACGCCGCTGAAGATCGCCGAGAACGGGTCGCGCGGGCTGAGCCGCAAGGCGCGACGCGCGGCGTCGGCGCCTTGCTGCCAGCGCCCGACGGCCGACAGCACCAGGCCATAGTAACCGAGCGCCAGCGAGAAGTTCGGGTTGAGGCTGAGCGCCATCTCGAACGCGGCCAGCGAATCGTCGAAGCGCCCACGGTGCAGATGGATGGTGGCGAGCGCGAGATGCGCCCACGGATCCTCGCCGTCGGCGCGGACCGCGCCCAGGGCGGCGCTCTCGGCCTCCGGCACGGCCGTCGCTAAGTTCTCCCAGCCCATGTGGGCGCCGAACATGATGCTGACGGCGAACACCGCCAGCGCCTGGGCGTAGTTCGGATCGACGGCGATCGCCCGTTCCAGCAGCTGGCGGGCGAGCCGATGGTCTTCCTTGGTCACGCGCCAGTAGTGCGGCAGGGCGCGCATGACCAGGTCCCAGGCGTCGAGGTTCTCCGGCGCCTTGCGCTGGGCGCGGAAGCTCTCGTTGGCCCAGACCTGCGGCTCGATGGCGGCCACCACCGCCTCGGTGATCTCGTCCTGGATGGCAAAGACATCGGAGAGCTGCCGGTCGTAACGCTCCGCCCAGAGCTGCTTGCCGGTCGCCACCTCGTTGAGCTGCGCGGTGATGCGCACGCGCTCGCCGCTCTTGCGCACGGAGCCTTCGACCAGGTAGCCGACGCCCAGTTCCTCGCCGATCTGCTTCATCGGCACCGGCTTGGCCTTGTAGGTGAAGGAGGAATTGCGGGCGATGACGAGGAACCAGCGCAGCCGCGACAGTTCGGTGATGATGTCCTCGGCTATGCCGTCGGCGAAGTAATCCTGCTCCGGCTCGCCGTTGGCGTTCATGAAGGGCAGCACCGCGATGCCTGGGCGCTCCGTGCGCACCGTGGGCGCCAGGCGCGCGACAGCGGCGTCGGCGCGCGCATCCACCGATCCCACGAAACGCACGCCGCGTCGGGAGACGGTACGGATCAGTCTCTGCGCGTCGCCGTTGTCGCCGATCGCGCGTCGCGCGGCGTTGATGCGACTCGCCAGGGTGGAATCCGACACGATGCGGCCGCGCCAGACCGAGGCGATGAGATCGTCCTTGCTGACGACACGGTCGCGGTTCTGCACGAGATGGAGCAGCAGGTCGAATACCTGCGGTTCGACTGCAACTGCTGCGGAGCCTCGGTGCAGTTCGCGCCGGTCGGGATCGAGCACATGATTGTCGAAAACGAACTGCACGCCAGGCGCCTCACCATGCACGCGGGGCCGGGACCATCAATCAAGAGCTTCTCAAGGACAAATCAATCATTCGTCAAAGTCTTGCAGCGCGACTTCGGGCAATTGAAGCCCCTCAGGCTATGGCGACATAGCTTGCTCACCGAGGAGATGAAAAGCGTTTCTCTACGCATATCACTTCAGCAGATTGCAGCAGCGGGTCCTTTCGTCGGCGCTGCGGAAATCCTGTCCCGCTGAACGTTGGCGCGTAAACCGCCTCTTCATTGTTCGAAGCCTTCTCGACGGGTCCGGCAACGCCGGGCCGCGCCTCAGCCCCTTTGTCAGCGAAGAAGAGGAATGCAATGACTGTCTCCAATGGTCTGAAACTGTTGTCGGCCGTGGCTGTGATCACTGTTGCGACGGGCGTTTTCGCCCAGCAGCGTGGCCAGACGCTGGTCGACAAGGTGCGCGCGGCCAACGATCGCTTCAAGGACGTGTCGGTCGCCACGGCCGAGGGCTACGCGGCGATCCCGTGTGCCAGCGGCGTCGAGGGCGGCGCGATGGGCGTCCACTATGTCAGCGAGAAGCTCCTGAAAGCCGACGCCATCGACATCGCCCATCCACAGGCGGTGATGTACGAGCCAGGGGCCGACGGCAAGATGACGTTGATCGCGGTGGAGTACATCACCTCCAAGGGCCCCGCGGCGCTGCAAGGCCAGCTCTTCAACTTCATGGGCGCCCCCAACCGCTATGGGCTGGGGCCGTTCTACGAGCTGCATGTCTGGGCGTGGAAGAGCAACCCGCGTGGCGCCTACGCCGACATGAACCCGAACGTCACCTGCGAGCACGCTCACTGATTGACCGTCATCGGTCGTGACGAAAGTTGGGCGACGCTGGGGGAAACATGAAACAGGTCGTCACGAACGATGGCGTCGCCAACGCACCCGCGATGAACACTCTCGTCGCGGGTGCCCTCATCGCCAGCCTGTTGATGGTCGAAGGCGCCATGCTGTCGCTGCATGGGCAGTGGAGCACCGTGGCGCCGCTGGCCATGGTTCTTCTGGCGTCGACCGTCTCCAGCATCATCGGCTTTGCCTTCTCCGCGCTATGCGGCGCCTTGCTGTTCCACGTCATCGACAATCCGGTCTACGCCGTGCAGGTGATGATCGTCTGCAGCATCGCCATCCAGATCTATTGTGTCGCGAACCTCTGGCACTCGATCGACTGGCGCAGCCTGCCGGTCTTCCTGATCGGCGGGCTACCCGGCGTGCCGCTGGGCGCCTGGCTTCTGACGCACCTGCAGACGGGCGCCTATCGCGGCGTCCTCGATGGCCTGCTGGTTGCCTATGGCGCCTGGCTGCTGCTCAAGCGCCCGACCCGGCCATTGCGCGGGGGGCCGTTGGCTGACCTTTGCGCGGGCTTCTTGGGCGGCCTGACCGGTGGGCTTGCCGGCTTTCCTGGCGCGTCGGTCACGATCTGGTGCGCGCTGAAGGGCTGGGACAAGGCACACCAGCGCGGCGTCTATCAACCGTTCATCCTGTGCATGCAGCCTATGAGCCTGCTCGCCATCCAGCTCATGCAGCCCTCGTCGCCGACGATGGCGCGACTGGACTGGCAAACCTTCGCCTTCATTCCCGCCGCGCTCGCCGGTGCCTGGCTCGGCTTGGGCATCTTCAAACGGCTCTCGGACCGCCAGTTCGAGTTCGCCGTCAACCTGCTGCTGGTGCTTTCGGGCATCAGCCTCGCGTTTTGAGGTTCCTGTTCATGAATCGCTTCGTCGTATTGGCCATTGTCTCCGTGCTGGCCGACTTTCCCTTCCTTCACGCGGCAGTGGCAGAGACCTGGCCTGACCAGCCGATCCATATTGTCGTGCCCTTCACGCCGGGCAGCGCCACTGACGTCGTGGCCCGTATCGCGGCGGCAGAGATCGCCAAAAACCTCGGCCAGCCGGTCATCGTCGACAACAGGCCCGGCGCCGGCGGCACGATCGGCGCAGGCCAGGTCGCGCGGTCGGAGCCCGGTGGCTACACGCTGCTCGCCAACTCCTCGGCGCACACCGTCAACCCGGCGATCTTTCCCGACATGACCTTCGACACGCGGGTCGACCTGCGCGCCATCACGCTGCTTGCCCAGCAGCCCAACATCCTGGTCGCCGCACCGTCGAAGGGCTTCAAGACTGCGGTCGACTTCGCGAATGCCGCGAAAGCCGAGCCAGGCAAGCTCACCTACGCCACCGCCGGCACGGGCAGTGGCACGCACATGAACGCCGAGAAGTTCCGGTTGTCGGCCCAGATCGGCGCGGTGCACGTGCCTTATCGCGGCACGCCGGAGGCACTGCGCGATACCATGAACGGAGTGACCGACATCTGCTTCTGTCCGATCGTGGCGGCCTTGCCGATGATCAGGCAGGGCCGCGTCGTGGCGCTGGCCAACGGCGGCCCTGTCCGATCGTCGGTGCTGCCCGAGCTCGCGACCACCGAGGAGCAGGGTTTTCCCGACAGCGGCTACACCTTCTGGGTCGGCCTGTTCGCCCCGGCGGGTACGCCGCGCACGATGATCGACCGGCTGAACGCCGAGGCGAGGAAGGCGCTCGAGGCGCCCGAGGTCCGCGAACGCCTGCAGGCGCTCGGCACCGATCCTTCGCCCACTACGTCGCAGGAGCTGGAGCGGATCGTGAAGCAGGAGATACGGGACAATACGGAGCTGGCGAGGAAGGCCGACATCCGGCTGCAGTGAGCTGCTGCACGAGCCTTGGCTAACGGGCCATGGTCCTGGTGGCCTCGCCGCTCCGCGCAACCGACGCCGCAATCCGGTGGCAACTCACGGCGCGATCGACGTCGCAGTGCAATGGCAACTGGCGATCCGCGAGGCGTTCGGCCTCGTCCGCACTGTCCGCTTGCACGTCAATCGTCAGGGTCACGTTGTAGGTCACAATGAAGGTCTTCATGGTCCTGTCTCCATGCACTATCGCGCGAATTCTACCACAGGCGAGCCGACCTTGCGTGGCAAAGCCGATCCTGCGATGGCATAGGCCACCGCTCGACTTTGACCCGGACACCCTTGATGAACCCGTACTGGAGCCAGATCGCGCGCGCGCTTTCGCCCTATGTGCCTGGCGAGCAGCCGCGCATCGCCAATCTGGTGAAGCTCAACACCAACGAAAGTCCTTTCGGCCCGTCGCCGCGCGCGATTGAAGCCATGCAAGCCGCCGCGGCCGACGGCTTGCGGCTCTATCCCGATCCCGAGGCGGCGGAGCTGCGCCAGGCGCTCGCTGCCCATCACGGCGTGAAGCCCGAGCAGGTATTCGTCGGTAACGGCTCGGACGAAGTGATCGCCCATGCTTTCGTCGCGCTCTTGAAGCAGCCGAAGCCGCTGCTCTTTCCGGACGTGACCTACAGCTTCTATCCCGTGTGGGCGCAGTTGTTTGGTCTCGCCTTCGAGACCGTGCCGCTGGACGACGGAATGCGCCTGCGCGTCGAGGATTATCGACGCGAGGCGGGGTCGATCGTGATCGCCAATCCCAATGCGCCAACCGGCATCGCGCTGCCGCGCGCGGAGATCGCCCGGCTGCTCGCGGAGCATCGCGACGTCCCGGTGCTGGTCGACGAGGCCTATGTCGATTTCGGCGGCGAGAGCGCGGTTCCGCTGATCGCCGATCATCCGAACCTGCTGGTCGTGCAGACAATGTCGAAGTCGCGGGCCCTCGCGGGCTTGCGCGTCGGCTATGCGCTGGGCGACGCAGGGTTGATCGAAGCGCTGGGTCGCGTGAAGGACAGCTTCAATTCCTATCCGCTCGGCCGCATCGCCCAGGCGGGCGCGACGGCCTCGCTGCGCGACGATGTCTATTTCCGCGCGTGTTGCGCCAAGGTCGCCGCCGCGCGCGAGGCGATGACGCGCGCGTTGGTGAAGCTCGGTTTCGTCGTTCTGCCGTCGAGCGCGAATTTCGTCTTTGCCAGCCATCCGCAGCGGGGCGGGGCGGAATTGGCGGCGGCGCTGCGCGAACGCGCGGTGCTGGTTCGGCATTTCAGCAAGCCCCGCACGGCACCCTGGCTGCGGATCACCGTTGGGACGGAAGACGATATCCGACGCCTGATCGCCGCTGCGGCGGACAGTCTGGGAGCGTGATCACTGCTTGACCGACGCATAGCCAGACAGTTATACGTAAATCAATAGCCAACGGGTTATTGATCAATGATGTCGAACGCCCACGATATGCTCTTCCGGACGCTTGCCGATCCAACGCGGCGGGCTCTTTTCGAACGACTGTGCCGGGAAGGCGAGAAGACGGTCGGAGCCCTGACGGCCCAGGCCGGGATCTCCCAACCGGCCGTCTCGAAGCATCTCGGGGTGCTGAAGCAGGCCGGATTGGTGCGCGATCGCCCCGAAGGCCGCCAGACGCACTACAGCGCGCAACTCAGTGCGCTCGCCCCACTGATCGACTGGACGAGTCAGATGACTGGCTTCTGGCAAAGCCGGTTCGACGATCTCGAAGACCTTCTGAAGAGGATGGACCGATGAGCAACGCTGCTGCCGCCACCCAACTGCGCTCCGTCGTCGTTGAACGCGACATCCCGCATCCGCCGGAGAAGATCTGGCGCGCGCTCACCCAGCCGCACCTGATCCAGGAGTGGCTGATGAAGAACGATTTCGTGCCCGTCGTCGGCCACGACTTCAAGCTCAGCGCCGACTGGGGTGCCGTCGAGTGCCGCGTCACGGCGGTCGAGCCGAACAAGACGCTCGCCTACACCTGGGGCGCCTATGGCCTGGAGAGTGTCGTCACCTGGACGCTCACGCCGACGAGCACGGGCACCCATTTGCGCATGGAGCAGGCGGGTTTCCGGCCGGACCAGCAGCAGGCCTATGGCGGCGCCAAGGTCGGCTGGCCACGCTTCTTCGGCAGCCTGGAACAGCTCTTGGCGCGGATGGAGTGATGGCTGCACAATAGAGCTCCAATGACTCCATCGGAACGCATCGACCGAATGATCGCAGAAGTCACGGACTGGCGAGGCAAGACACTCGCCACCGTGCGCAAGACCATCCTCTCGGTCGACCGGGAGATCGTCGAGGAGTGGAAGTGGATGGGGACCCCGGTGTGGTCGCGCGACGGCATCATCGCGCTCGCCAATCCGCATAAAGGGAAGGTGAAGGTCACCTTCGACTACGGCGCGCGGCTCGCGGATCCCGACAAGCTCTTCAATGCGGGCCTCGAAGGCAACCAGCGACGGGCGATCGACCTGTTCGAGGGCGACAAGGTCAACGAGCGCGCCCTGAAGGCTCTGGTGCGCGCTGCCATCGCGTTCAATCAGAGCAAAGCAAAGAAGAAGGCGCCCAAGGCCAGGAAGAAGTGAGGCGTCACCGCACTCCGTAATACGGACTTTGGCCATTCTGACCGTGCGCCTACCGGCTTGCCGGCATAGAACGCTGCAAACGAGTCTGAAGCCTGCGGAGGAAGCCATGGCCTATCAATCGATCGAGGTGCGCAAGCTCACGCCCACCATCGGGGCGGAGATCTTCGGCGTCGATCTCGCCCAGCCGCTCGGCAACCAGCAGTTCCAGGAAGTGCACGATGCGCTGATGGACAACCTGGTGGTCTTCTTCCGCGACCAGAAGATGACGATCGACCAGCACAAGGATTTCGGCCGCCGATTCGGGCCGTTGCATGTCCATCCCAACGCGCCGATCGCGTTCAAGGACCATCCCGAGATCCTGGTGATCAAGGCCGACGAGAAGTCCAAGCACGTCGCCGGCGAGGAATGGCACTCCGACGTGAGTTGCGATGTCGAGCCGCCGATGGGCTCGATCCTCTACCTCACCGAGGTACCGCCCAACGGCGGCGACACGCTGTTCGCCAACACGTATCGGGCCTACGAGACGCTGTCCGAGCCGATCAAGCGGATGCTGCAGGGGCTGACGGCGCTGCACGACAGCTCCAAGGCGCACTATTACCGCGTGAAGGCCACCGACCGCGACGACATCAAGTTTCCCAACGCCGAGCACCCCGTGGTGCGCACCCATCCGGTGACGGGCCGGCAGGGGCTCTACGTCAATCGCGGCTTCACCTTGCGCATCCCGCAGCTCAAGCGCAACGAGAGCGACGCGCTGCTCGAGATGCTCTATCGCCACCTCGAGACGCCGGAGTTCCAGTGCCGCTTCAAGTGGCAGGCGAACTCGGTGGCGTTCTGGGACAATCGCTGCGCCCAGCACCATGCGATGTTCGACTACTTCCCGAACCGTCGTTACGGCCACCGCGTGACGGTGTGCGGCGACAAGCCGTTTTACCGGCCAGCGTGATGAGGGCAGCGTAACCTCAGCCGGCGTCGCGCCGGGCCGCGAGGTCGGCCGCGATCGCCGCCGTCATCTTGGCCAAAAGCCCGCCATAGCGGGCGCCGGCTTCCGTCTCGCTCATCGCCGAGCGCGGGAAGCGCATGGAAATGCAGCCGGCGACGCGGTCCTTGTCGAGGATCGGCACGGCCATGCCGTGCATGCGCATCGGACGCGGCGGCTGGGTGAAGGCAAAGCCATCGTGGCGGATGCGTTCCAGCGCGGCTTTCAGCGCTGGACCTTGGCGGACGCCGAGGCCGCGCAGGATGCGGCGGCGCTCGTCGTCGGGGCAGAAGGCGATCCAGGCACGACCGAGCGCGCCCACCAGCACCGGGCTCTTGCGATCGTAGCCGGCAGCCTCGAACGACATCGGGCTCTCCGGCGCGGTCGAATGGCGGATCGCCATGCCGCCGGCGCTCAGCGTGGCGAGATAGAGCGGCCAGCCCTGTTCGCGCGTGAAGCGGCTCATGTGCGGGATGGCAGCGTCGACCAGGTGATCGATGAAGCGGACGCCGCCGGCCAGCGACAACACCTGGTCGGTCAGCCGGTAGCCCGCCTCGCGCGAGACGCGCGAGGCGTAGCCCAGCGCGATCAGGGTATGGAGCAGCCGGACCACGGTCGGCCCCGGCAGCCCGGTCTCGGTGGCCAGCACCGCAAGCGTCGTCGACCGCCGGCGATTGAGCGCCTGCAGGACCGCGAAGGCGCGGCGGATGGGCTCGATCACAGGCTCAGGCATGGCCCGAGTCATTCCTCTCCATCGCCAGAGGCGATGGAGAGGAATGCGCCAAGGATTGCTCTAGCCTGTAACATCCGTCGCCAGATGGAACAGGCAGTCGCCGCGCTCGCAGCGTGCTGGCACGCGCTTGCACAGCACCAGGCCGTCACGCTTGAACGGCACGATCTCGGGCTCGCGCCACGGTGTGTGATGAAAGTGGATGCGCGCCGCGGGCTGGCCCTTCTTGACCTCGGCGCCGAGGTCGACCAGTGGCTCGAACAGGCCGCCGTCGGTGGCGTAGACGTAGTAGTCGTCGCCGCCGATCTCAGTGAGGCGCGTTTGCGTCGGTGCAGGAACGGGACCGTGCAGCAAGCCGATATGCGCCAGCACGCGGCGCATGCCGTCCTCGGCGACTTTCAGCGAGCCCGGCGTTACCAGGCCGCCGCCGCCCAGTTCCGTGCCCATCGAGATCACGCCCTGGCGCGCCGACGCCGACGTGAAGGTCTTGCCGCCGCCCTGCGGCATGTCGGCGAGGTAGCTCACCGGCGCGCCGAAGGCCTTCAGCATGCCGATCACCTTCTGCAGTCGCGCCGCGTCGTCGTGCTTGGCCGCCAATGCGCTCGGGATGTAGGTCAGCGAGCTGCCGCCCGAATGGAAGTCGAAGCTGTAATCGAACCCCGGCAGGAGGCTGTGCTCGATCCAGTAGGCGATCTGCTGGGTGATCGTGCCCTCGGCGTCGCCGGGGAAGGAGCGGTTGAGGTTGCCCTCGTCGATCGGCGAGGTGCGGCGGCCTTCCATCGCCGCCGGGAAATTGGCCGAGGGCAGGATGACCAGCCGGCCCTTGATGTGTTCGGGCTTGAGGGCGCGTATGAGGTTGCCAAGCCCGATCTGGCCCTCCCACTCGTCGCCGTGGTTGCCTGCCTGCATCAGCACGTTGGGGCCATCACCGTTCTTGATGCGCACGATGGGAATCGGGATCCAGCCATAGGCCGAGCGGTGCACCGAATGCGGCACGCGCACGAAACCGGTGGCCTTGCCGTCAGCCATGAGGTCGATGTCGGCCGACAACCGGCTCATGGGATTGAAATCCGTGCGCTGCATGTTCGTCATTCCTGTTTGGCCCCAACTCTGCATCGATCTTGGGCGAGAACGCGCTAGGATGAAAGCTCAGGAGGAAGACCGATGTCCGCAGCCTTCGACGTCACCATGCCTCTGCCCGGCGCTGGCTTCGGCGCGACGGTTCGCCTGACGAAGCCGCTGTCGCAGGGCATCCCCGAAGGCCTGCCCGCCGTGCTGGCGCAGGCCAACGGCCTGATGCTGATCCCAGGCCTCCAGCAGATTGCCGAGACGCCCGAGCTGCTGGTGGCGTTGAGCCGCGCCTTCGGACCGGAGGTCGAGGATTACCGTTACACGCTTACGCAGCGCAGCTCGGTGCACATGACGGTACCGGAGATCTTCCTGGTATCGAACATGGCGCCGGTCAACCGCAAGCCGCCGCGGCGACCCGATCCGCCGGTGACCGCCGACGGACGCCTGCCGGTGCAGTATCCCCATCGCAAGGGCTGGCACACCGACCAGAGCTATCGCCGGCCGCCGCCCGACATCTCGTTGTTCTATGCCGTGACGCCGGTGGCGCGCGACCGCGGCCAGACGCTGTTCGCCGACGGCACGGCGGCCTACGCGGCCCTGCCGCCGCCTCTCAAGGCCAAGGTCGACGGGTTGCAGGGCCTGCATTGCCAGCCCGGCACGGCGCGCTCGCGCGAGGGCGCGCTCGCCGGCCGGACCGACATCGAGCAGGCGCCGACGGCGCGCTCGCAGCCGCAGCCGGTCGTGCGCCGCCATCCGGTCACCGGCAAGCCCGCGCTCTATGTCTGCGAATGGGGCCAGATGGACTGGGTCGATGGCCCGTTCGTCGGCATGGAGCCGGGACCGCGCGGCGCGGGCGCGGCGCTGCTCGACGAGCTGATGGCGCACTACACCCGGCCGGAGTTTGTCTACGTCCACGAATGGACCGTCGGCGACCTGGTGGTGTGGGACAATCGCTGCCTAGTCCACGCCGCGACCTGGTACGACGGCGACAGCGAGCAGCGCATGATGTGGCGCACCACCGTGCGCGGCAATCCGGGCAAGATCTATGAAGGCGAGAAGCGGAGCTGGATCCGCGAAGGCGAGCCCGTCGCGGCCGAGTAGCGCGAACTTTAGCCCTTCGGGCAGGGAAAAACCCTCATCTCCGGTCCGAGATCGTAAGGGGCGGGGACCTGGGTCAGCGTCGTCACCTCGGTCAGCAAGGCCCAGTCGAACGCGCGCTGGTGGCGCGAACAGAAGGCCGGGTCCAGGGTCGGCCGTTGCGCCGTGCGATTGGCGATCTCGGTCACCATGACGTCGAGGTTGGCCTTCTTGCGGCTCACCAGGGATTTCAGCTCGGTGGCGTTGCTCGACAGCTCAGGGGTGAACTTCTTGACGAACGCCGCGTACTCGTCGTCGAGGTAGGCCTTGCCGTCGGGGCCCTTGCATTGCAGGGCGCCGACGACGAGCTGCTGCTGGACCATACGCACCCTGAAGGCAGTGAGGTCGGCGTCGTTGTAGCAAACCGAACGCAGATTGGCCGGCGGTGCCAAGCTGGCCGCCGCCGCCTGGTAATCGTTGGTGGGCTTCTTCTTCTCGGCTAATTGCGGAGCGCAGGCGGCGGCGAGCGCCAATCCACAGGCTGCGAGCAGGGACAGGGGCGAGAGGGGTCGGTTCATTGGCCTTCCTTGGGTTTAGGAAGCGCAACGCGCGTCGGAGTCTCGGGTTCCGTCACGACCGCTGCGGGTGCCAGTTTACGATCGCCGTTCGCTGCGCGGGTCGAGCGCGTCCTGCAGCCCGTCGCCCAGAAAATTGAAGGCGATGACCGTCACGAAGATCAACAGGCCGGGCAGCAGGGCGAGCACCGGCGCCTGCTGCAGCAATTCCTGCGCACCGGTCAGCATGTTGCCCCAGCTCGCCGCCGGCGGCTGGGTGCCGAGGCCGAGGAAGGAAAGAGTCGATTCGAGCAGGACGAGCGCGCCGATCGACAGCGTCGTGGCGACCACCAGCGAGCCTGCCGCATTGGGCAGGATATGGCGGAACATGATGCGCCCGGGCCGCGCGCCCAGCGCCTTGGCGGCGCGCGTGAAGTCGCGGGCCTTCAGCGACAGCGTCTCGGCGCGCACCAGGCGCGCTACGGTCGTCCAGCCGGTCAGCGAGACGATGAAGACGATGCGATAGAGCGAGAAGGTCTCGGACTGCGCGAGCTCGACCGGCACGCCGATCTTGCGCGGGTCGACGGCGGCGAGCACGATCAGGAGCGGCAGCATGGGCAGTGCGATCACCCCATCGGTGACGCGCATCAGCACGGCATCGAGCCGGCCGCCGAGATAGCCTGCCACCACGCCGATCAGCGCGCCGATGATCGCCGAGAGGAGCGCGCCCGAAATGCCGACCAGCAGCGATACGCGGCCGCCGTCGAGCAGGCGCTGGAAGAGATCGCGGCCAAGATCGTCGGTGCCCAGCCAATGCTCGGGCGAGGGCGATTCGAAGCGACGGAAGAGGTCGGTCGCCGTGGGATCGACGCCGCGCCAGTCGGCGATCCAGGGGGCGGCGAGCGACAGGACGAGCAGGACCAGCAGGAAGATCAGCGAGGCCAGCGCCAGACGATGGCGCATCAGGCGGGTCCACACCAGCCAGCCCGGACGGGCGGAGGGGCGGGTGGCGATGTCGCTCATGCGCTCTGCTCGATCGACACGCGCGGATCGACCCAGGCGTAGGCGAGGTCGGCCAGGAGGTTGCCGAGCATTGTGGCGAGCGTGGCGATCAGCAGGCCGACCAGGGCGAGATTGTAGTCGTTGTCCAGAATGGCCTGGTAGATCGCCTTGCCCACCCCCGGCCAGGCGAACATGGTCTCGGTGATCAGCGCGCCCGAGAACAGCCCGCCGAACGACAGCGCCAGGATGGTGAGCACGGGCGCCAGCGCATTGCCGAAGGCATGGCCCCAGCGCACACGGCCCTCGGGCAGGCCCTTGGCGCGCGCGGTGCGGATATAGTCCTGGCGCAGTACCTCGATCATGGCGCCGCGCATGAAGCGTGTGTAGCCGCCGACCTGCACCAGCACGAGCGTCGTGCCTGGCAGGACGAGATAGCGCAGGCGGTCGCCGAGGCCGCTCAGCCACGGCGTGTCGGGCCGGATGTCGGCTTGGCCGCCGGCCGGCAGCCAGCCGAGCTTCACCGAGAACAGGGTGATCAGCAGCAGGGCGAGCCAGAAGGGCGGGGTGGAGATGCCGCCGAAGCATAGAAGGTTGATCAGGTAGTCGACGCGGCTGCGCGGCCGCGCTGCCGCCCAGATGCCGAGCGGCAGCGCGATGGCGACGGCGATGACGAAGGCGATGCCGGCCAGCACGAAGGTGTTGATGAGGCGCGGCCACAGCACCGCGAGCACCGGCTGGCTGAAAGTACGCGAATAGCCGAAGTTGCCGTGCAGCGCCTGCCAGGCCCAGGCCGCGTAGCGTTCGAGCAGGGGCTTGTCGAGGCCGTAGACCGCACGCAGGCGGGCGGCGTCCTCGCTGCGCATGTTGGGGTCGCCCGCGATCATCATGTCGATGGGATCGCCCGGCATCAGGCCGATCAGCAGGTAGACCACGAAGCTCATCAGCGCGAGGGTGATGGCGGTCTGGACGGCCCGGCTGGCGAGGTAACGGCTCATTGCTGGAGGCGCTTCTCCAATCCCGCCTTCACCGCGGGCCAGTCGGAGTCGACGATCGAGAAGAAGACCGAATCGCGGACATGGCCGTCCGGCATGATCATGTGCTTGCGGAAGATGCCTTCCTGGGTGGCGCCGAGCTTCAGGATGGCGGCGCGGCTTCTGGCGTTGCGCACATCGGTCTTGTACTCGACACGGTGGAATTTCACTGCCTCGAAGGCGTGGCGCATCAGCAGCAGCTTGCACTCGGGATTGACCGTGCCGCCCCAGGCCGACGGCGTATACCATGTCGAGCCGATCTCCAGCCGCTTGTGCGACTCCTCGATGTTGAGATAGCGCGTCATGCCGACATGGCGGTTCTCGGTTTTCAGGAGCACCGCGAAGGCGATCTCGTGCACGCCGTCGCTACGCTTGAACGCATTGTCGAAGTACGGATCGTAGTTCGGCCCGTAGGCATTGCCGGTGACGGTGAAGATCTCCGGGTACTGCGCGGCTGGCCGGATCGCCTCGCGATGGCGCTCCTCGAGCGGCTCCAGCCGCACGAACCGGCCGTCGAGCACGGGCTTCAGCACCTAGTTCTCCCAGCGCCACTGCTCGATCCACAGGGTCGAGCTGTTGAGGTGGCCGGTCGGCGTCACTCCCTTGAGCGGCTTGGGGATGACGAAGGGATCGACGCGGAAGAACATCGGCAGCACCGGCAGGTCCTCGGCGTGGATGCGCTGGATGTCGGCGAACAGCGCGCGGCGCTTGTCGAAATCGAGCTCGCGCTCGGCGCCGTCGAGGGCGGCGTCCATGGCGGGGTTGCGATAGCCCGGATAGTTCTGGCCGCTCCAGGCATTCTCGGCCGTCGGCACCTCGGTGGAATAGAGCAGCGTGCGCGGCACGCCCTCGGGCGACTGCACCCAGGCATACATGGCGAGCGCGGGAAACTGGCGGCGGTTCAGCGCCTCGGAGAAGACGCGCGGCGGCTCGGCCTTGATGCGCAGCTCTATGCCGACCTGGCGCAGCTGGCTCTGGATCACCTGCGTCACCAGCTCGCGCACGCGGTTGCCGGCGGTGGTGGTGATCTCCAGCGACAGGCGATCGCCCTTGGCGTTGTGACGCACGCCGTTCCTGATGTCGGAGAAGCCCGCTTCGTCCAGAAGCTTGCGGGCGGCGGCGGGGTCGTAGGGGTAATGCTTGGTGTTGGGCGTGAACATCGGATCGAGCGGGCTGATCGGCCCGTCGGCGATCGGGTTCTTGCCGTCGAACAGCTTCTCCGAGATCGCCTTGCGGTCGATCGCCGTGAGGATCGCCTGGCGCACACGGCGATCTTCCAGGAGCTTGTTGTCGAGCATGGTGTCGATGTGCTCGTAGATCAGCGCCGGCTTGTAGATGAAGTTGTACTTGTCTTTATGGCGCTTCTCGAAGGCCAGCACCTGGTCGAGCGAGAGCCCGAGCTCGCCCAGCACGTAGTCGACGTTGCCCGACAGCAGGTTGGCCTCGAGCGCCGCGGTGTTCTCGATGATCTTGACGACGATGCGCTTGAAGTGCGGCTTCTCGCCGGTCCAGGTCGGGTTCTGCTCGAGGACGATGCGGCTGCCCGGCGTGATCTCGACGATGCGGAACGGGCCGAAGAACAGGCCGGGATTGGTCGAGTTGGTGTCGAAGGCGGTCTTATTGCGGTACTCGGCGGGGTTGGCGTCGAAGATCGGCTTCTCGATGTGCGCCGGCAGGAGGCTCAAGCCCATGCGGTTGTAGTCGAAGGTGACGCGGTCGATCGTCATGGTGAAGCGGCGATCGTCCTTGGCGTCGAACTTGATGATGCGCCGATAGGCTTCAGACGAGGCCACGCCGGACAGGGGATGGCGGCCGACCTCCAGGGTGAAGGCCACGTCCTTGGCGGTGACCGGGGTGCCATCGCCCCATTTCAGGTCGCGCAGCTCGAGGTCGACCTCCATGCCCTTCTTGCCGTCGGGCAGGTCGATCACGCGCGCCTTGCCGTTCTCGATGGTCGGCACCTCGGTGCAGGCGAGGCACACGTGCTTCCAGTCGGCGTTCCAGGCGGTGAGCGGCCGGCTGGTCATGTTGCTGATCAGCGACTTGGCCAGCATCGAGCTGATCAGCGGGTTCCAGGTGCCGGGCGACTGGGTCATGCCCAGCACAAGCTCGTCCTTGGCGCGCGCAGGACCGGCGAGCGCGGTGAGCGCAAGAAGCACAAAAAGAATGCGGCGGATCATGTCCGCCGCACCGTCGCATGACATTAGTTGGCTGTCACCGCCCCAGCATCGGCCGCGGCGCGGGTGGGCGGCCGCCGTGATTGGCCGACCATTGCTCCGGCGCCTCGAGGAAGGCGCGCGTCTCGCTGAGGCCCTTCTCGTCGAAATACTTGTGCTTTGCCGCCGCCTCCAGTGCGTCCCACCAGGTGGCCAGCGCATGCAGCTTGACGCCGCCCGCGGCCAGCATCTCGACGCTCTGCGGGAAGATGCCGTAGTGGAAGATGACGAAACAGTCGGCAACCTTCGCTTCGGCTTTTTTCAGCGCTTCGATGAAGACCAGCTTGCTGCCGCCGTCGGTGGCGAGGTCCTCGACCAGCAGCACCCGCTTGCCGGGTTTCAGGTCGCCCTCGATCTGGGCCATGCGGCCAAAGCCCTTGGGCTGCTTGCGTACGTAGATCATCGGCTTCTTGGCCAGCGCCGCCAGGAACGCCGCGAACGGGATGCCGGCGGTCTCGCCGCCCGCCACCACGTCGATCTTGTTCCAGCCGATGTCGCGATCGATGGCCTTGAGCGCATGGCTCATGATCTTGGCGCGCGCCTCGGGGTAGGAAATCAGTTTCCGGCAGTCGATGTAGACCGGGCTCGCCCGGCCCGAGGTGAAGATGTACGGGTTCTCCGGCCGGCAGTGGATGGCCTCGATCTCCAGCAGCAGGCGCGCGGTATCCCGGGCTTCGGTCGTGCCGCTGGCCCGAGCCGAAATTGCCTTGCCGTTCAACTTGTTGGCCGGCTTGTGCAGAGGTTCAGCGGCCGGCGTCTTGCTCTTCTTCTTCGTCGCCATTGACTGCCTTTCCCCCGATCGGCTTGCGACAAAATGACGGTCGTGTGTTTAGCGTCCATACACAGGACCGGCAAGCACGACAGTGTTTGGCGGGCTATCGAAGTTAGTCAGTCTCTTTAGAAGACTTACTTGAAGGCAGCCGCCAGCCGCGATAGAGCGACATCAGCCTCAGGAACAGGCACAGCCCGGCCCCGAAGATCATGACGGGAACAGGTGGCAGGTGGAGCACGAAGCCCAGCGCGATCGAGCCCGCCCCCGCGAGGGCCGCGACGGCATAGAGCTCGGCCCTGAGCACCGTCGGGATCTCGAGCGTCAGGAGGTCGCGGGCGACGCCGCCGCCGATGCAGGTGATCATGCCCAGGACGGCCGCCACGAACGGGTTGAGCCCGAAGGCCAGCGCCTTCTCGGTGCCGGTCACGGCGAACAGGCAGAGGCCCGCGGCATCGAAGAGCTGCACCGGCGTCTTCAGTTTCGCGATCTGCGCGGAGGCAAAGAAGCCGACCAGCCCGGCGGCGATGGTGATGGCAAAGTAGCGCCAATGGGCGATCGCGGCCGGCGGCACGGCGCCGATCAGCAGGTCGCGGGCGATGCCGCCGGCCACGCCGGCGGCCCAGGCGACGACCAGCACGCCGAAGAGGTCGAGCCGCTTGCGCACGCCCTGGGTGGCGCCGCTGATGGCGAACACGAAGGTGGCGCCGAGATCCAGCGCATCGAACAGCATGACCGGAACACTACACCGATTGCACCGCCGTCCCGAAATGGCAGAGTGCACCGAAGGAGACGACATGGCTTCGGGCACGTATCGCGACTGGCGCACCTTTCGCTTCATCATCGGCCGCAAGCGCCTGCTGGCATCGACTGTGGCCGGCCTGATCCTGTTGGCACTGCTGCCCAACGACTTCCGGTGGGCAACGCGCTTCATCCTGGCCTGGGACCTGACGGCGCTGCTCTACATCAGCCTGATCATGTGGATGATCGGCCGTTCGACGGTCGAGGATTGCCACGACTATGCGGCGCTGAATGACGAGGGCGACTGGGTGATCCTGCTGCTGGTGATCGCCAGCGTCGCGGCAAGCTTCGTCTGCATCGCCGTCGAATTGCCGACGCTGCAGTCGCCGAAGCATTCTCTGGTGCTCGGCATCTTCATCACCGGCCTGACGGTGGTCCTGTCGTGGACCTTCACCCACATCGTCTTCACTTTGCACTACGCCAACGTCTACTACCGGCCCGACGAGGATGGCCCGGGCGGGCTGATTTTCCCCGGCGATCGCGAGCCCGACTATCGCGACTTCCTCTATTATTCCTTCGTCATCGGCTGCGCGGCGCAGACCGGCGACGTCGCCACGGTCTCGCGCGCCATGCGCAATCTGACGATGGTCCACGGCATCGTCGCCTTCGCCTTCAACACGGCGGTCCTGGCGCTGACCATCAATGTCGGCGCGAGCCTGCTCAGCTGACAATGCCGCGCAACCGCCTCGTCGACCTTATCGCATTGGCCTTCTTCGTGGCGCTTTGCCTCGGCATCGGTGCGCTGGGCGCCGCGGTCGTGGCGACCAGCGTCGACACTTGGTACGCCGAGCTCGCCAAGCCGTCCTTCACGCCGCCAGACCACATGTTTGGCCCGATCTGGACGGTCCTCTATGTGTTGATGGCCATCGCCGCCTGGCGCGTGTGGCGCGTCGCCGATCGCGACACCCGGCGCGGGCCCCTGACGCTGTTCGCCCTGCAGCTTGCGCTCACGCTCGGCTGGACCGTGGTGTTCTTCGGCCTGGAGAAGATCGGCGCCGCGCTGGCGACCATCGTCGTGCTCGATGTCGGCGTGGCGGTGACCACGCTCGCCTTCCGCCCCATCGACCGCTGGGCCGGGCTGCTGATGCTGCCGTATCTCGCCTGGGTGGCCTTCGCCACCGTGCTCAACATCGCCATCTGGCGCCTCAATCCGACGGCTTAGTGCTCGCCCGGCCGGTGGTGCGCCGCGTCGTGGTTGCTCATACCTTCGCCGTCGTCGGCTTTCAGTTCCATGAACGCGGCCGAGGACAGGATGGTGAGCGCCCCCAGCGCCAGGAAGGCCTGCTGCACGCCGTGCACGATCGCGACGGGATGCGAATGCAGTTCGGGCGGCACGAAGATGGCGGCGACCAGGGCGGCGCCCGCCACGCCGAAGCTGATGGCGAGCTGCTGGCCGGTGGCGGCGATGGTGCTGGCGGCGCTGGTCTCGGCGGCCGAGACGTCGGCATACACCAGCGTGTTCATGCTGGTGTATTGCATGGAGGTGAAGAAGCCCAGGACGAAGGCCTGGCCCACGATCAGCCAGATCGGCGTGTGGGTGCCCACGGTGGCGAACGACATGATTGTGAAGCCGACCACGACGGTGTTGCCGATCAGCACGTTGCGATAGCCGAGCCGCGCCAGGATCGCCGGCATGAACGCTTTCAGCCCGATCGAGGCGATTGCCTGGGGGAGCACCAGCAGGCCCGAGACGACCGGCGAGAAGCCGAGCCCGATCTGGTAGAGCAGCGGGAACAGGAAGGGGATACCGCCCAGCCCGAGCCGGGTGAAGAACCCGCCGTTCACCGCCGCGCGGAAGGTGCGCACTTTGAACAGGCCGAGATTGAGCAGGGGGTGAGGCGTCAACCTGGCGCGGATGCCGTAGCCTGCCAGCAGCGCTGCGGAGATCGCCAGCATCACCACGATCGCCGCGACGCCATGCGTGTGATCGCCAAACACCTCCAGCACGTAGGACAGGAGCGCAATGCCGCCGCCGAACAGCACCAGACCGGCGATGTCGAGCGCATGGACCTTGGGCTCGCGATAATCGGGCAGGTAGCGCTGCACGAAGTAGAGGCCGAGCAGGCCGACCGGCACGTTGACGTAGAACACGACGGGCCAATCGAGGTAGGTCACGATCAGCCCACCGGCCACCGGACCCACCATCGGGCCGACCAGGCTTGGGATGGCGACGAAGCTCATGACGCGGACCAGCTCGGCCTTGCCGAAGGTGCGGGCGAGCGTGAGCCGCCCCACCGGCATCATCATGGCGCCGCCCATGCCCTGCACGACGCGGAAGGCCACCAGCATCTCCAGGCTGCTTGCGAGCCCGCACAGCACCGAGCCCAGGGTGAACAGTCCGATCGCCGCGGCGAAGACGCGGCGCGTGCCGAAGCGGTCGGCCATCCAGCCGCTCACCGGGATGAACACCGCGAGGCTGAGCGTATAGCTCGCCAGCACCGACTTCACGTTGAGCGGCTTGACGTCCATCGCCCGCGCGATGGCCGGCACTGCGGTGTTGAGGATGGTCGTATCGAGCGACTGCATGAAGAACGCCACGGCGACCAGCCACGGCAGGAGTCGCTGGACGGATTGGTCGGGTTGCCCGGTCGTCGTCACCATCGTCAGTCGCCTGGCTTGAAGGGGTCCTGGCCCTCGAACAGCGCCGCCAGCATCGCCGGGATCAAAGGCTTGCCGCCTTCGGCGTTGGTCATCAGCGCCACGCCGAAGCTTGCATCGGCGGCGAACACCAGCACCGAGCGGAAACCGGCATTGACGCCGTAGTGATAGAGGTAGGGCGGCTTGTTCTCTCGCGGATAGACGAAGAGGCCGAGGCCGGTCGGCCCACTCGCGACCCGGGTGGCCATCGTCTCGGCGGTCGTCTGCCGCAGCAGTCCGCCGCCCCGCCAGCTCGCGCCGAGCGCCAGCGCGAGCCGCGCCAGGTCGGACGCCGTGCTCCACAATCCCGCCGCCGCGTGCTCCGGATAGACGTGGTATCGGCCCGACAATGGATTGCCGTCGAGATCGTACGCCGATGCCCAGTTGCTTTCATTAGCGGGCAGCGGCTGGAAGAAGACGCTGCGGCTCATGCCGGCCGGCGCCAGCACCAGTTCGCGTGCCAACGCGTCGAAGTCCTGGGCGGCGACGTCCATCACCAGCCGCTCCAGCACCATGGTGCCGCCGCCCGAGTAGCGGAAGGCCTCGTCGGGAGGCCAGGCCGCGCGGATCGCGCGCGTATTCGCGGGCGGCGTGCCGTTCAGGATATCGGCCAGCGTCGGCAGCGTCGTGCCGGCGGCGTAACCGGGAAAGCCCGAGACGGTCGTGCCGCCGCGATGGCAGAGCAGCAGGCGCGGCGTGACGCGCTCGGCGCCCGGCCCCGACAGCGTCCAGGAGCGCAGCATCTCGTTCACCGGCGTGTCGAGCCCGATGCGACCCTGCTCGACCAGCCGCATCACGGTGACGCCGGCCACGACCTTGCTGATGGAGGCGGCCTGGAAGAGCGTCTGAGCGTCTGCGCCGATGGCGATACGCTCGGCGATCTCGCCGCTGCGGATCACGGTCAGCTCCGCGCTTGGCACGCGCCAGCGCCACATCAGGTCGGCCAGCAGCTTCTCGATCGGCGGATCGCCCTGGGCGAGCGACGTCGAGGCCACCAGGCTTGCCGATCCCGCGGCGAGGACGACGCGTCGCTTGAGCATGCGGGGACTCTGAGCATGCGCCTTGCAGGCACGCAATCACGTTTTGGTGGGTCCGGATTGGTTGTCTTCCTGCTATGGTTGTGATGCGCACGAGGAGAGGGAATGCAACGTCGATCGTTCGTCGGCAGCGTGATCGCGGCATCGTTGCTGCGCCCAGTTCCTTCATGGGCACAGGGCGATCCCCTGCCGTCGTGGAACGACGGGCCGAACAGGCAATCGATCATCGACTTCGTGACGCGCACGACGACGCCCGGCGGCCGAGACTGGATTCCGCCGCCGGAGCGCATCGCCACCTTCGACAATGACGGCACGCTGTGGACCGAGCAGCCGATGTATTTCCAGATGCTCTTCGCACTGGATCGAATCAAGGCTTTGGCGTCGCAGCATCCGGAATGGCGCACGACCGAGCCCTTCCGCTCGGTGCTGGCCGACGATCGTGCCCAGCTCGCCGCGCTGAGCGAGAAGGCCATGGTCGACATCGTGGCGGCGACCCATGCCGGCCTCACCACCGAGCAGTTCCGGCAGATCGTGCTCGACTGGATGGCGACGGCGCGCCATCCGCGCTTCAATCGGCCTTACACCGATCTGGTCTACCAGCCGATGCTCGAGCTGCTCACCCTGCTGCGCGCCAACCAGTTCAAGACCTTCATCGTGTCGGGCGGCGGCATCGAGTTCATGCGGCCCTGGGCCGAGCGCGTCTACGGCATTCCGCCGGAGCAGGTCGTGGGATCGTCAGCCATCACCAGATACGTGATGCAGGCGTCGGACAAGCCGGTGCTGATGAAGGAGGCCAAGGTCGAGTTCGTCGATGACGGTCCAGGCAAACCCGTCGGCATCAACCACTTCATCGGGCGGAGGCCTAGTTTCGCGTTCGGCAACTCCGACGGCGACCAGCAGATGCTGGAATGGACGGCGGCGGGCGACGGCCTGCGCTACATGGGCCTGGTCCACCATACCGACGCCGTGCGCGAATATGCCTATGACCGCGGCTCCCCGGTCGGCCGTCTCGACAAGGCGTGGGACGAGGCGGTGCGGCGCAAATGGACGGTGGTCGACATGAAGGCTGACTGGAAGGTGATCTACCCGTTCGAGCTCAGGTGATGGAACAGTCCGGCGGCACGATGCGTCGACTGGAAATGCTGGTTGCGCTCGATACGCACCGCAGCTTCAACCGGGCTGCGCGATCGAGTCGCCGCGCCGGCGGCGGCGCGATTCGGTGGTCGGCCATGCGCTGATGCACGGCCATTTGTATTCAGCACCCGTTTGTTCCTTGCTAGCGTGAACCAAAGTGATGGACTCGTTGGACGCCCCGGCGGCCGTGACCGCCGACATGATTCGGATTCCCGGCGGCACCTTCCGCATGGGCTCGGACAGTCACTACCCCGAGGAAGCACCGACCCATAGCGTGACGGTCGACGGCTTCTGGATCGATGCCACGCCCGTCACCAACGCCCAGTTCCGCCGCTTCGTCGAGGCCACGGGCTACGTCACCTGGGCCGAGATCCCGCCCGATCCGAAGGATTATCCCGGCGCCAAGGCCAACATGCTCAAGGCGGGGGGCCTGGTCTTCACGCCGCCTTCGCAGGCGGTCGACCTTCAGGACTGGAGCCAGTGGTGGCGCTTCACCTTCGGCGCCACCTGGCGGCGCCCCTATGGCAAGGGCAGCCACATCGGCGGCCTCGACGATCATCCGGTGGTGCAGATCGCCTACAAGGACGCCGAAGCCTTCGCGAAGTGGGCCGGCAAGGAGATCCCGACCGAGGCCGAGTGGGAGTTCGCCGCGCGTGGCGGGCTCGCCGATACCGAGTTCGCCTGGGGCGACGAGCTCACGCCTAGCGGCCGGCACATGGCAAACACCTGGCAGGGCGAGTTTCCGCACGAGAACCTGAAGAGCGACGGCTGGGCACGCACATCGCCGGTGCGCGCCTTCCCGGCCAATGGCTACGGCGTCCACGACATGATCGGCAACGTCTGGGAATGGACCTCCGACTGGTACTCGCAGAAGCACGATGCGGATGCACCGAAGGCCTGCTGCGTGCCGCAGAACCCGCGCGGCGCGGCGATGGAGACGAGCTACGATCCGCGCCAGCCTACGATCCGGATTCCTCGCAAGGTGCTGAAGGGCGGCTCGCACCTCTGTGCACCCAACTACTGCCGGCGGTATCGACCCGCGGCGCGCCACGCCGAGCCGGTCGACACGTCGACGACTCACCTCGGTTTCAGATGCATCGTGCGGCAAGGGAGCTGATCGCGCCGATCAATTCGATGAATCCCATCGCGATCAACGGCAATGACTCATATGATCGCTCCTTCGGATCGGAAGAAGCGTAATCGGCAGTACAATGCGAAAATCGATCTTGGCAACGGTCGCCCTCAGCCTCGTCGCCTCTGCGGCGCTGGCCCAGGGCCGAACGAGCGCCCCGCAGCTCGCCAACCCGGCGTCGCAGAACTGCGTGACGCTGGGTGGCGCGCTCGAGATGGAGCGGCGTCCCGACGGTGGCCAGTACGGCGTCTGCGTCTTCACCGACAACTACCAGTGCGAAGAATGGGCGCTGTTTCGCGGCGAATGTCCGAAGAACGGCCTGCGGGTGACGGGATACGTCACGCCAGCCGGCCGCTATTGCGCCATCACCGGTGGCCGCTACACGGTGGTGACGGAGAGTGCTGCCGGCGAGACGGGTGTCTGCTCGTTGCCCGGCGGCAAGACGTGCGCCGCGGCGGCCTACTACGCCGGCACCTGCAGCCGCTGAGTCTCTAGTTCTTCGATGGCTCCTGTTGGCGCGTCGCGAGCACATGCGTCAGCGAGCCGAGGCTCTTGCGTAAGGCCGCGATGCCGTCGGAGGCGAGGTGGCTCGCGCCCGACTGGATGTGCCGCGACAGGTTGACGGAGTGATCGTGCACTTCCTTGAACAGGCTGCGGATCTGGGGCCGCGCGTGCTCAGGATGATACGAGGCATCCCACTCGAGCGCGCTCAGAAGCTCCTGGCGGACCGCGTGGTCGTGCGGATGGCCCAGCGCGCGCAGGCACGCCGCGTCCAGCGCCTCGGCCTTGCGGTGCAGCCTGCTGAGCAACAGCGGATCTTTCTCAGGCCGCTGCCGCCTTCTTGCGGTTGGCCTCGAGACGCCGGTCGACCAGAGCCACGCCGCGGTCGATCTCGGGATGGCTGAGGCCTTTCTCGCGGGCGATGAGCTGCACCAGCTTGTCGGCCCGCTCGATGAAGGGCACGCCGTTGTTCAGCGCGCGCGCCGCCGAAGCGGGACGCACCAGGCTCTGGGCGGCGGCGGCGTACTTCTCGAACGGCACGAGGTCCTTCGGGTCGGCGCCCAGCTTGACGCAGAGATCGATGACGAAGTTGTAGACCGAACGCGAGGTCTCGATGTCGCTGTGCACGGCCTCCTGCGCGGTGCGCATGCCGTCCTCGGTGACGCAGCGATAGTTGCCCGACAGCAGCATCGCCCACTTGGCGAGCGGCACGAACACCGAATCGTAGACCTTGAGCTTGACCGGCAGCTCGATCTTGCCTTCGGGCGTGTCGAAGCGCGCCGCCTCGACGTCCTTCTCGAGCTGGCTCAGGATGGCTGTCAGCTTGTCGTCCTTGAAGCGGGCGACCTTGAAGTTGGTGGGCAGCGTGACCTGCAGGAAGTTGATCTTCTCCTCCGGCGGCCGGATCGCCTGCGGGTCGGGGCTGTTCAGGGTGATGCGCTCGGGGTCGAAGCTGTCCCACACCGAGGCGTCGGTGTAGGCGGGCTTGAGCTTGTCGCAATCGAGGCCGGGAATGCGCCGCAGATAGGCAAGCGGCGGCATGTTCATGATCGACATGCAGGGCACCTTCGACTTGCCGACCGCGTCGAGGAGCTGGCGCACGCCGTCGACGCGATATTGCGGCTCCTGCATGGCGAGGCCGATCAGGTCGTACTCGCCTGGATTGACGCCCGCGACGCCGCCGGCGGTCACCTTGCCCGGCAATTTCTTCGAGTCGAGCAGCACCGGGTCCTTGCGGCCGCGGATCGGCAGGCGGACCTTGAAGCCCTCCTGGTTGATCAGGTCAGCCTCGGCCGGCAGGCAGACGAGATGGATGGAATGGCCGCCAAACAACATTTTCGAGGCCAGAAGCGAGCCGTAGGACGCCCCCAGCAGCAGGATCTTGTAAGCCATTTGCCCATCTCCCTTCACGATTCCTTGGCGCACGTTCACTATAGCTTCTCCCGGCCGGCGAGGGCGCGTCAATTGCATTGCACAACCATTTGCCGGCCTGCGCGTTGAGGGGCGATGAATTTCCTGCGGCCGAACCACAATGTCTGGCGGATCGAGCGGGCCGCCAGGGCCGCCGTCCTGATCGACGCTGCCGCCTTCTTCGAGGCGGTGCGTGGCGCCTGCCTGAAGGCTGAGCGCAGCATTCTGGTGGTCGGCTGGGATATCGACAGTCGGACGCCGCTCGTCGGCGCCGACGGCCATCCGGCCGACGGCCTGTCCAGCAGCTTCGCCGACTTCCTCAGCGACCTGGTGCAGACGCGTCCCGACCTACAGGTCCATCTCCTGCTGTGGGACTACTCGCTGCTCTATGCCGGCGAGCGCGAGCTGCTGCCGCGCCTGTCGCTGGGCTGGCGGACGCCCGAGCGGGTGACGCTGTGCATCGACAACTCGGTTCCGTTCGGCAGCTCGCAGCACCAGAAGATCGTCGTGGTGGACGACGCCGTGGCCTTCTCCGGCGGCCTCGACCTCACGATCCGGCGGTGGGACACCACCGCCCATTCGGCCGAGAACAGCCATCGTGTCGATCCCTCGGGCCATCCCTATCGGCCCTTCCACGACGTCCAGATGGTGGTCGATGGTGCGGCAGCGCGGGCGCTGGCGCTGCTGGCGCGCGAACGCTGGTGCCGCGCCAACGGCGGCGTGCCGAAGATCGAACCGCATGGCGATCCTTGGCCCGAGGCGGTGCGAGCGGATTTCACTGACGTCGATGTCGGCATTGCCCGCACCCAGCCGCGCTATGACGGCGAGGACGCGATCCGCGAGGCCGAGACGCTGTTCGCCGATTCCATCGATCTGGCCGAGCGCGAGATCTACATCGAGAACCAGTTCCTGAGCTCGCCGCTGATCGCCGATCGGTTGGCCGACCGCCTCAGCCGCCGCCCCGAGCTGGAGGCGGTGATCGTGGCGCCTCGCAGCCACGATTCCTGGGTCGAACGGCATACCATGCGCAACGGCCGCATCCGCTTCTGGCAGCGCGTCCGCGCGGCCGGCGGCAGTCGCGTCCGGCTGCTCTATCCCGCTGTCGAGCAGGACGGCAAGACGACCGACACCATGATCCATTCCAAGGTCATGACGGTCGACGACCGCTTGCTGCGCGTCGGCTCGGCCAACATGAACAACCGCTCGATGGGCGCCGACACCGAGTGCGACCTCGCCATCGAGGCGCGCAGCGATCACGAGCGCATGGCCGTCCTCGAGATCCGCAACCGCCTGCTGGGAGAGCATTGCGGCGTCGCCGCCGCCGAGGTCGCGGCGTCCCTGGCGCGGCACGGTTCGCTGGTGCGGGCCGCTGACGAACTCAGTGCCAATGGACACAGCTTGCGGCCGATCGACGATGGCGAACCCGACCAAGGCGGCCTCTCCGACGTCATCGAACGCTTTGCCGATCCGCCGCGGCCGATCCGGCCGGCGCGGCTGGCGCGCCATTTGCTGGCGCGGCTGCGGCCGCTGCTGGTGGCGCTCGTCTGCATACTGGTCGTGCTCGGCATCGCCTTGGCGTGGCGCTACACGCCGCTCTCAGGCCTGGTGACGGCCGACAACGTACGGGCAGTGCTGAAGAGCGTGCGCGGCGAGGCCTGGGCGATCGTGATCGTCGTCCTGGTCTTCGTATTTGCGGGCGCCATCGTCTTCCCGCTCAACATCCTGATCCTGGCGACGGCCGCTGTGTTCGGACCGTGGCTCGGCATCCTCTATGGCGGTGCCGGCACCGTGACCAGCGGCCTTGTCATGTTTTTCCTCGGCGGCCTGGTGGGCCGCGAAGCGCTCTATCGTATGCTGGGCGAGCGCTGGCGGCACGGCCTCGAGGGTGTGCGCAAGCGCGGCCTGCTGGCCGTCGTGACCTTCCGCCTGGTGCCGATTGCGCCGTTCACGCTGGTGAACCTCGCGGCCGGCGCGGGCGGCATCCGCTTCATCGATTTCCTGGTCGGCACGCTGATCGGCATGCTGCCCGGCCTGGTGCTGATGTCGATCATGGGCGACCGCATCGTCAGGATCCTGTCCGAGCCGAGCGCTTCGGATATCGCCATCGTGGTCTTGTGCGTCGCCGGCCTGATCGGCCTCGCTATTGCCGCGCAGGCGCTGCTGTCGCGCCGCGGGCGCCGCCCATGAACACCCCGGGCGGCCAGACGGTCCGTGTCATGACCTGGAATATCCATGGCGCCGTTGGCCGCAATCCGCGCTTCGACCTCGAGCGCGTCGTCGCCCTGGTGCAGCGACACCGCCCTGACATCGTCGCCCTCCAGGAGATCGATTCGCGCCGTGCCCGCGAGGCGCATATCGACGAGCCGTTCAAGGTCCTGCAGGAGGCGCTGGGCAATCACGGCGTCGGCGCCAAGACCGTGACGACGGCCGACGGCGAATACGGCCAGGCGTTGATCAGCCGCTGGCCGATGGCCAACACCGAGATCCACGACCTGTCGTACCCCGAGCGCGAGCCGCGGCGGGCCATCTGCAGCGACATCCAGACGCCGGCCGGGCCGCTGCGCGTCGTCGCCACGCATCTTGGTCTGAGCTTTCGCGAGCGCCATAGCCAGGCCGTCGCTCTCCTGAAGATGCTGAACAATCTGCGCACGACCACGGTGGCGTTGGGCGACTTCAACGACTGGCTGTGGGTGGGCTCGGTCCGTCGCAGCCTGGGACGCGTGCTGCCGGGCTACACGAACCATCGTACCTTCCCGTCGCGTTGCCCGCTGTTCCATCTCGACCGCGTCTACCTCTGGCCGCGCACCGCGCTGGTCGCCAGCCATACCGACCCTGAGGCGCGCGCGATATCGGACCATTTGCCCGTCATCAGCGACATTCGTCTCAATCCATAGTGCTGCCTCAAAGGCGGGCGATAGCGACCCATGGCCCAGAGAACCGGAAGCGCCAATTTGCCCCTGCATACGGGCAGGGTGCCGCCCTGGCTTGCCCAGCGCATGACGCGGCTCGGCGCCGTGATCAGCCAGGCGATCATCCATCACTACGGTCGCGACGAGCTCTTGCGCCGGCTGGCCCATCCCTTCTGGTTCCAGTCGTTCGGCGCGGTGATGGGCATGGACTGGCATTCCTCCGGCATAACCACCAGCGTGCTGGGCGCGCTCAAGCGCGGCCTGCAGCCGCTGAGCGGCGAGCTTGGCCTGCATGTCTGCGGCGGCCGCGGCCGGCATTCGCGGCTGACGCCGCACGAGCTTCTGGCGATCGGTGACCGTGTCGGCCTCGATGGCGAGGCCCTGGCGCGGTCGAGCCGGCTGGTCGCCAAGGTCGACAGCGCGGCGGTGCAGGATGGATACGATCTCTACCTGCACGGCTTCATCGTCGCCGACGACGGCAAATGGGTCGTCGTGCAACAAGGCATGAACGGCGAGAATCGCCAGGCGCGGCGATATCACTGGCTGTCCGAAGGCCTCACCAGCTTCGTCGACCGGCCGCATGCCGCGATCGAGGGCAGGGAAGAGGGCGAGATCGTCAATCTGACCGACCATCGGGCCGAGGCTTCGCGTCTCGGCCAGCTGGACCTTCTGCAGTCGTTGGGGCCGGACGGGATAACGGGTGAGCTGGCCAAGCTTGGCGAAGGTACGCGCGTGTCGGTTCCGCCACCCCAGCAGCAGCTCGCGCTGCCGCATCTCGATATGCCGGGCCATCACGACGTCCGTCCCGAAGACGTGAACCTGCGGCGCCTGCACGGCAATCTCGCGGCTGCGGCCGATCGCGGGCCCAGCGACTTCGCCGGGCTCCTGCTGGTGCCGGGTGTCGGCGCGCGGACGGTAAAGGCCCTGGCGATGGTCTCCGAGGTGATCCACGGCGCGCCGTACCGCTTCGCCGATCCGGCGCGCTTCTCGCTGGCGCATGGCGGCAAGGACCGCCATCCGTTTCCGGTGCCGATCCGGGTCTATGACGAGACGATCGGCGTGCTGAAGTCGGCCGTGCAGCAGGCCAAGCTCGGCCGCGACGAGGAGCTCGGCGCCATCAGGCGCCTGGACGAGCAGGCCCGCCGCCTCGAACGCCGCGCGCGCGGGCCAGGTGTCGAAGAGCTGATCGCCAAGGAACGGTTGATGTCGCCGGCGTATGGCGGGCGAAGCGTGTTCGGGGAAGAGAAGCCGTCGCCGGACGACGACAACTGAGCCTTCCTCCCAGCTTCGCTGGGGAGGTGGCCCGAAGGGCCGGAGGGGTCATGAGCAGCAGTGCTGATGCTCATGACCCCTCCGCCCGCTTCGCGGACACCTCCCCATCGCGGAATCCGCGATGGGGAGGAAGTTTAACTACCGCAGCTCGATCCAGGCCGGGGCGTGATCGCTGGCGCTCTCGCGGCCGCGTTCCGCGCGATCGACGCCGCCTCTCTTGAGCCGTGCGCTGAGCGAGGGTGACAGCAACAGGTGATCGAGGCGCAGGCCGGCGTCGCGCTCCCAGCGCCGCCGCTTGTAATCCCAGAAGGTGTACATCGGCTTGTCGGGGAACAGGGTTCTCAGCGAATCGGTCCAGCCCTGGGCGACCAGCTTGGCGTAGGCCGCCCGCGTCTCGGGCTGCACCAGCGCGTCGTTCTTCCAGGAGTTCATGGAATAGATGTCGAAGTCGGTCGGCACGGCGTTGTAGTCGCCGGCCAGCACGACGGGTGCGCCGCTCTTCAGCAGCTTCCTGGCGTGGCCCTGCAGGCGGCGGAACCAGTCGAGCTTGTACTTGAATTTCGGTCCCGGCTGCGGATTGCCGTTGGGCAGATAGAGGCATCCAATGAGCAGCCCGTCGACCGCCGCCTCGATGTAGCGGCTCTGCGTGTCGCCGGAATCCCCGGGCAGCGCGTTGCGGGTCAGGATCGCCGGCTTGCGGCTCAGGATGGCGACGCCGTTCCAGGTCTTCTGGCCGCGCCACAGCGCGTGGTAGCCGGCCTTCTTGAGTTCCGCTTGCGGGAATGCCTCGTCGGCAGCTTTCAGCTCCTGCAGGCAGACGATGTCGGGCCGTGCGCGCTTCAGCCAGGCGAGCAGGTTCGGCAGGCGGCGGTTGACGTTGTTGATGTTGTAGGTGGCGATCTTCATTGGCGCTAACCTACCTGTCATCGAGAGCATAAGGGAGGACGCCGTGCAACGCGTTGCCACCGGTTATGGCCTGATCGAGGGTCCGGTATGGGATCCCGCCCGGGGCCTCTACTTCAGCGACGTCATGAATGGCGGCGTGCACCTTCTCGGTCGCGACGGCAAGGTCACGCTGGCCGTTCCCAAGCGGCGTGGCATCGGCGGCATGGCCTTGCACCAGTCCGGCGGCCTGGTGGTCGGCGGCCGGGACATCGCCTGCGTCTCGCTCGGCGACGGCACGACTCGTTCGCTGCTGTCGCTCGACGCCATTCCCGGCGCCACCGGCTTCAACGACCTCACCGCCGACGCCGCGGGCCGCATCTATGTCGGCTCATTGGCCTTTCACGTGTTCGGCGGCGAGACGCCCAAGCCCGGCCATCTGCACGTCATCGATCTCGACGGCGGCATGCGCACCCTGTCGGACGGCGTGCTGCTGACCAACGGCCTGGGCTTCTCGCCGGACGGCAAACGGCTCTATCACAGCGACGCACGGGCGCCGCTGGTGCGGGTCTACGATGTCGCGTCGGACGGCTCGGTCGGCCCGTGGCGCAAGTTCGCCTCCCTGGGCGAGGCCGGCGTGCCGGACGGCCTCAAGGTGGCGAGCGACGGGTCGGTGTGGGTTGCCGATGCCCATGGCGGCCGCGTCGCGATCTTCAACGCCGACGGTTCGCATCGGCAGGACATCGCGGTTCCCTTGCCGATGGTCACCAGCCTCTGCTTCGGCGGCGATGACCTGCGCGATCTCTATGTCGTGACCGGCTCGCGGGGCGGCCCGCACGAAAACTGCGGCAGCATCTTCTGCCGCCGCGTCGACGTTCCCGGCTTAGGCCTGCCGGCCGCGCGCGTCGCGCTTCGCTGACTTATTCCTTCGGCTGTTCGGACTGCAGCTCGAGCGGCTGGTCGGCCTGGATGCGGCGCACCAGCGACCGCAGCCGGGCATCCTCGATGATCGACGGATAGAGCGGCACGAACTGGTCGGCGAACGCCTTGCGGTCGACGTCGCGCACGATCTTCGCGCCCGCCTTCTCGGCCGTCTGCTCGGCAGCGGCTTCGTAGTCGTCCCACAGCCGGCGCATGATCGGAACGGAATCGCGGGCGGCGTCGCGGATGATCGCCTGATCCTTGGCCGACAGCGTATCCCAGATGCGTTTGGAGAAGACCAGGACCGCCGGGGTCATCGCATGTTCGGTCAGGCTGAGGTAAGGCGCGACGTGATAGTGGCGCAACGTCACGTAAGACGGCCAGTTCTGCTCGGACGCATCGATCACGCCGGATTGCAGTTTCAGATAGACGCGGTCGGCCGGCGCGACCACCGGCTCGGCGCCGGCGGCGCGGAGGATGCTCGTCCAGATGTCGGCTTGCTGGACGCGTATCCTCAAGCCCTTCAGGTCGGCCGGCGTCCGTATCGCCTGCTTGACGCTATCGAAATGCCGCGGCCCGCCGTCGTAGAAGCACAGCCCGACCAGGCCATGCCTTTCCAGGTCGGCAAGGATCTCCTCGCCGATCGGTCCGTCGAGGATTCGCCGCGCATGCTCTTTCGACTTGAAGAGATAGGGCAGGGAGAAGATCGCCGTCGACGGTGAGAGGTTGTTCAGGACGGCAAGATTGATCCGCGCCATGTCGAGCTGCCCGTTGCGCACTTGGGCCGCGGTGAAGCTCTCCGAATCGCGATCGTCGTAGCCCAGCACCGTGATGCCGAGAGTGCCGCCGCTGCGCTCGCGCATCAGCTTGTCGACCTGCACGACGGCTTGCACCGTCGGGTAGTCGAAGGGATAGACATCGGAGGAACGGAATTCCCGGGCATCGGCCGGAAGGCCGGCACAGAGTGCCAGCACGACGCCCAGTACGCGGGCTGACGGCATGCTCTACTCCTCGTGGGCGAACTGCCACCGAAATACAACGGCGCAGTCACCCAAAGGTTACAGTCAGGAGCGCGGCGGTATCGCGTAGCGCGCGGCTGGCTTGGGAATGCGGTCCGTCCCGTCGAAGCAGACGATTTCGGCTTCGTGCGCCATGTTGCCTTTGCCGTCCGAGCGGTAGGTGGTCACGACGCCGTGATATGTGTCGCTGGCCAGGCGATCGCGCACGGCCTTGGGCGTAACGGGTTGGCCTGCCTTGCGTAATTCAGCGATGACCTGACCCAGCATACCCACTGCATCGAACTGGGCGGCGGCAAAGGCGTCCGGCTCGCTCTTGTAGGCAGCGCGATAGGCATCGAGGAAGGCGCGCATCGGGCCTGACGCCGCCGAGATCGGCGATGCCGCAGTCTCCGCGCAAACGCCTTTGAGCTCGGCCGGCTCCAGCAGCGCCGCCGTCGCGGGCTGGTGCATGGCCGAGCCGGCGACGATCGGCACGTTGGGCAGCAGCTGGCGCGCCTGGCGCACGGCCAGCACGGTCGAGGCGGCGTGCAGGTGCAGCACGATCACGTCGGCATTGGCGTTCTGGGCGCGCAGCAGCGCCGGCGAGAGGTCGTTGACCGTGGGCGCGATGCTCTCTTCCAGCACCGGCGGCGCTGAAAGCTCGGTCAGGGTCTTGTTGAGCTGCTCGCGTCCTGACTGGCCGTAGGCCGTGCTTTGATAGATGACGGCCGGCCGCTTGGCCGAAAGCTTCTCCACGACGTAGCGCGCATGCGCCACCTTCACCGTGGCGTCGCTGGGGAAGAAGCGGAAGAACCACGGATTGCCGAGCTCGCCCAGCCGCGCTGTGCCCGAGATCGTGAGCAGCGGCACGCCGCGCTCCTGGGCGAGCGGCAGCAACGCCAGCATCTGCGTGCCGAGGATCGGCCCGACCACCGCGGGCGAGGGCGCCCCGCCCATGACTCGCTCCCAGGCGGTGACGGCCGCCTCTGGCGTGGCCTGCGTATCGAGCACGTCGGGCTTCAGCACGACGTCCTTGAGCTGGCTCGCCGCCAGGAGAGCGCCGTTCCTCTGGCTGGTGCCTTCCAATGCCACGAAGCCGGTGAGCGGCACCAGCACGGGCAGGCGCAACTCCTGCGCCGCCGCAGGTGTTGCGGCCAGTACCGCGAAGGCGGCTACTGCGCTGCGCCGCCAGCCCATGGTGACATTATCTCGTTCATGCCGGTCAGCTCTCCGCTTACGGGGTCGCGCACGATGCACGATGGGTTGGCAAAGCCCAGGGGCGAGACCTGGTTGCCCACTTCGACGATCGGCAGGCGGCCTGCAATCGCCTTCTTCACGGCATCGGGCAGGTCGCGGTTGACGCGGATCGGACCGACGCCCGAGACGTCGATACGCGGATGATGGAAGGCTGCCTCCACGTCCAGACCGCGGTCGATCATCATCAGCGACAGCTGCGTCACCGCCGGCACGATGCGCCGGCCGCCCGAGGCGCCGATGCAGAACCACGGCTTGCCATCCTTGGTGACGACGACCGGACAGATGTTGCACAACGGCCGCTTGCCGGGCGCGATCGAGTTCGGCCGGTTGGGCTCGGGATCGAACCACAGCATGCCGTTGTTCATCGTGATGCCGGTCCTGGGCAGCATCACGCATGAGCCGAACAGCGACATCAGCGTCTGGGTCAGCGCCACCATGTTGCCCTCAGAATCGGCGGCGCAGAAATGCGTGGTGCAGGTGTTGGTCGGCTTGTCGCCCATCGTCTTCAGCCGCTCTTCGTACGCCTGGTGCATGCCCTGCGCGATGGCGACGAAGAAATCGGCATCGGGCGCCCCCTTGCCTTTGGTCCTGGCGCCGGCAAGCTCGATCGTGCGCCTGAGCGTCGGCCCGGCGGTCAGTCCGCCGGCGACATTGATGACGGCATCGCCATGCGCGAAGGACAAAGGCTCGACGATGCGAGCCTGATACGAGGCGAGATCGTCGGTGGAGATGGCCGACCCGCCGGCCTGCAGGTCATTGGCGATGTCACGAGCCAGGCTGCCTTCGTAGTATTCGCGCGGACCGCCGTCGGACAGCCGCTGGTAGGTTTCGCCGAGATTGCCGAGCTTGAGGTAGCGAACGTTGGCCTGCCAATCGAGCGTCGGCACCCGGCCATTGTCGGGCAGGTAGTTGGCCTTCGAGGCGGGGAACTTCGACAGGTGCTCGGCGCCGTTGGCGAGCATGACCTGCATGTACCAGTCGAGTTCCATGCCGCGCTTGGCGAGGGCCACGCCCGGCGCCATCACGTCCTGCCACTTCAGGCTGCCGAAACGGTCGAGCGCCTCGGCGAGTCCCGCGACCATGCCGGGTACGGCGATCGAGTGGTAGCCGACCTCGTTCCTCTGCTCGAGGATGTCGGGCCAGGAGAAGGGATTGGCGGGGCCGGGGCCGACGATCTTGTAATTCGACGGGTCGAGCTTCTTGGCCGAGATCGGACCGTAGTCGATGGTCCAGGCGCGCTGCTCCTTGGCGCTCCAGATCGTCATGAAGCCGACGCCGCCAATGCCGCTCATCCAGGGCTCGATCGCGCCGATCGCCATGCCGGTGGCGACGGCCGCGTCGATGGCGTTGCCGCCCTTGCGCAGGATTTCCGCGCCGGCCTGGGCCGCGCGACTGTTCTGCGCCACCACGACGCCCTTGCCGCGTACCGCTCGCTTGGTGACTTTCCACTGATTGGTCAGCGACTCGCTCATCAATACTCCCCACACAACTACCGTCATCCCGACCGGAGCGCCCCTCGACTTCGCTCAGGATAAACTACGCGCGAAGCGGAGGGACCTTTTTTTGCAGCGACGAAGACCATAAAGGTCCCTCGACTGCGCCACCCTACGGGTGGCTTCGCTCGGGATGAAGGCCTGATTTCGCCACAAACCGTGTTACACTGCAGGGCGGACGGGCCGAGAAAGAACGCGGGCGTGACGGAACTGAACCAGATCGACCTGCGGACGCTCGTGACGGGCAACAAGCGTGCTTGGGACAGCTTCGTCACCGCGGCCGCTCCTCTGATCAATGCCGTCGTGCGTCGTACGCTCGCTTCATACCGGCTGAGCGAAGAGGATGTGATGGATGCCGCCCAGGACGTGTTCGTCCGGCTATGCGCCAACGACTACAGGCTGTTGAAAACCTATGACCCGGCCCGCGCCGGCCTCTCGACCTGGCTCGCCGTGGTGTCCCGTTCGGCGGCCGTCGATCACGCCCGCCGTCGGCGCCAGGCCACCACGCCGCTCGACGACGTGCCCGAGGCCAGCCTGGGGGTCGAAGACCGCCATGTGGAAAAACTCAAGATTCCTCAAGGACTTCTCACCGAACGGCAGATGCTGGTGCTGAAATGCCTATATGACGAGGAGAAGGACGTGTCGGAAGTGGCCCAACTTCTCAAGATCGACGCCCAAACCGTTCGCAGTACGCACCATAAGGCGTTGCTGCGGTTGCGAGCCCATTTCCACGAAGAACCCCAATAGAAACGCCTTTGGCAGGGGATGCCAGGCCGGTTTCTGACGTAATCTGCAGCAGGAGAGCGCGATGAGCACGGAACGTCCCACCCAGAGCGACAAGGAGCTGTGGCGAAGCCTTGCCGCGGACCGTGTCGCGCCAGGGCTGATGTTCGGGCCGGTGTCGGATCTCGACTTCGCCGCGTGGCTGGAAGGCCGCCTGTCGGAAACGGCAGCGGCCCGCATCGAAGCCGCCGTGGCGGCCGACCCCGAGATGCGCCGCGCCGCCCTCGACCTCTCGGAAGTGCTGGGCATGCCGCTGCCGGCGGCGCCGGCGCGTCTGGAGGTGCGGGCCAAGGCGTTGGTCGGCTTCGAGGTCGAGCAGCGCCCGGCACGCGTCGGATTGTTCGACTGGCTGTTCGCCCTGAACCGGCGCTTTGCCTTGCCGCGGCTCGCGATGATGACGGCCGCGGTGATCGTCGCCATTTCCGGCTTCATGCTGGGGGGCGGCCTGGGCGAATCGATGGCCCAGGATCGCTACGCCGCCACCGATACGTCGAACGAACTGGCCGAATTCCTGGACGGCGTCTGACATGCCCCGCCTCGTCACGGTGGCGCTGGCCCTGTCACTGCTGCTGAATGGCTTCTTCGTCGCGGGGTTCGTCTACCGCGGTTGGGTCGCTCCCCTGCCGTTCGAGCAGCGCCTGCCGCTGCCGCCGCCCCCGGCACCACCCCCGCCGCAGGCGCGACCGAGCGCGCTGGAGATCGTCGCGGGCGACCTCAACCTCGATCCCCGACAGCGCCAGGCGCTGCGCGGCGTGTTCGAGCAACACGCCCAGGTGCGGCGCGAGCGCTCGCGCGAGATGCAGAAGGTGCGCGAGCAGATCGTCGCCGAATACAAGCGCCAGCCGCTCGACCAGGCGCGGCTCGCGCCGTTGATCGACCGCATGGGCGAGCTGCGCGCCGACCAGCAGAAGGAGACGGTGCACGCGCTGTCACAGATGGAAGCCCAGCTCGATCCCGAGCAGCGCGTGAAGATGCACCAGATCCTGGTCGACCGGCTGCTGTCCAGCCCGTGGGCGCGCCCACCGGGGCCGCCGCCGCCTCCGCGCCCGTCGCAGTAGGAGACATCCCCATGGTCGCGCCAATCGGTCGGCGAGGGTTTGTGGTCAAGGGAGCTGCAGGGGCGGCGGCATTGTCCGCCGGCCTGTGGCCGCTGCGGCCGAGCCATGCCGCCGCGACGATGGATTTCGACGAGGCGCGGCATCTGCTGTCGCGCACGACCTTCGGCGCGACGCCGGCGGAGATCCGGGCGCTCGAAGCCCAGGACTACGTCGCCACCGTTGATCGTCTGCTGGCCAGCGTGCGCCGCGACGCCATCACGCCGCCGCCGGGCTGGCTGAACGAGGGACCGGCCGAGCTGCAGCGCCAGGTCCAGGCCGCACGGGCCGAGGCTGCCGAGGCGAAGAAGAAGGCCGGTGTCGACGGCAAGGCGCTGCAGCCCGAGCGGCCGTTGCAGGAGCAGGGCCGCGAGCTGCGCAGCTGGTGGATCGACGAGATGCTGGTCACCGACCAGCCGCTGACCGAGCGCATGGTGCTGTTCTGGCACAACCACTTCACCTCTTCGCTGCAGAAGGTGCGGTTTCCGCCGTCGCTGTTCCGCCAGAACGCGCTGTTCCGCCGCGAGGCGCTGGGCAACTTCGCCACGCTCCTGAAGGAGGTGGCGCGCGATCCGGCGATGCTGATCTATCTCGACGGCATGCGCAGCGTGGCGCGCCAGCCCAACGAGAATTTCGCCCGCGAGCTCCTGGAGCTCTTCACCCTGGGCGAGGGCCATTACAGCGAGGCCGACATCAAGGCCGCCGCCCGCGCCTTCACCGGGTGGACCGTCGACCGCCAGACCGGTCAGTTCAAGATTCGCGACAACGAGCATGACGGCGGCGAGAAGACCTTCCTGGGCCAGACCGGCCGCTTCGACGGCGATGCGATCGTCGCCATCCTGCTGAAACATCCGCGCACGGCCGAGACCATCGTCGAGAAGCTGTGGCGCGAGTTCGTGTCGCTGAAGCCCGACCCCACCGAGATCAAGAAGCTCGCGGCTCAGTTCCGCGCCAACTACGAGCTCCGGCCGCTGATGCGCTCGATTTTGCTGTCGGCGCAGTTCCGCGATCCCGCCAACCGCGGCGGCCTTATAAAATCGCCGGTCGAGCTGATCGTGGGCACGGTCCATCTGCTCGGCCTCCCGGTACCGGAGAAGACCCAGCTCGTGCGCATGATGCAGGGGCTGGGCCAGATGCCGTTCGATCCGCCCAACGTCAAGGGCTGGCCGGGTGGCGAGACCTGGATCAGCACCTACACGCTCCTTCTGCGCCAGCAGTTCCTGCGCCGCATCGTCGAGGCGACGACCGTGGCCTCGATGGAAGGCGCGATGATGTCGAGCTCCAAGAACCGCCGCATCGAGCGGCGCGAGCAGCTGCCGATGAAATCGGATGAGGGGACGATGCAGATGGCCGAGCCAACGGCCGAGCCGCGGCCAGTCGAGGGCCGCAGCCTGCGCTCTGCCGGCGACGAGGCCAAGCTCGGCCCGACACTGTCCGGTGTCGATTCGGCGACCTTGCTGCGCACGCTGCTGCCGCGCGCGCCGATCGACACGGTCGACCCCTCGCGCGCGCCGGGCGCCACGGTGGCGGCGGCGATGCTCGACACCGCCTACCAGCTGAAGTGAGGACGCCATGGGCCGCATCCTCCTGCTGATCGAGCTCAAGGGTGGCAATGACGGGCTGAACACCGTCATTCCCTATGCCGACCCCAAATACCACGAGCTGCGCCCCGGCATCGGCGTGGCGCGCGACCACACCATCCAGCTCGACGAGAAGGTCGGCCTGCACAACAAGCTCGAGCCGCTGATGGACTCGTGGAGGGCGGGCGACCTCGCGATCGTGCAGGGCGTCGGCTATCCCTATCCCAACCGCTCGCATTTCCGCTCGATCGAGATCTGGGACACCGCCTCGGCCTCGAACCAGACCTTGAGCGAGGGCTGGATCGCCCAGGCCTTCAAGGGCGCGGCGCTGCCCAAGGGCGTGGGCGTCGACAGCATCGTCGTCGATACCAACGCGCTGCCCAGCACCGGGCCCGAGCTGCGCACCATCGTCATGCAGGATGCCGAGAACTTCCTGCGCCAGGCGACGGCACTCAAGGACACCGGCGGCATGAAGGACGGCGGCAATCCCGCCCTGCGCCATCTGCTGGCGGTGCGCCAGGAGATCAACGGCGCGGCCAAGGGCCTGGCCGACAAGCTGCGCGCCGCCGCGGCGCCTGCCGAAGCCTATCCGCAGGAAGTGCTGCTCGGCCGCCAGCTCGACCTCGCCACGCGCGTGATCACGGCGGGAGTGCCGGTGGTGACGGTCAAGGCGGCGCTGGGCGGGTTCGACACCCATGCCAACCAGGTTCAGCCGCACGAGCGGCTGCTGGCTTTCCTGGCGACGAACCTGGCGATCCTGCGCAAGAACCTGATGGCCGCCAACCGGTGGAACGACGTGCTGGTGATGACCTACTCGGAGTTCGGCCGCCGCGTCCGCCAGAACGCCAGCGGCGGCACCGACCACGGCACGGCGGCGCCGCTGTTCGTGATGGGTGGCGGCGTGAAGGGTGGCCTGCACGGCGCCTATCCGTCGCTCACCGACCTCACCGACGGCGACCTCAAGCACACCGTCGACTTCCGCAGTGTGTTCGCGACGGTGGCCCAGGGCTGCTGGGGCCAGCAGCGAGACTTTGGGGTGCGGCAGCTACAGCGGCTCGGCTTCTTGTCTTGAGGGACTGCGAATTAGCAGGCGATCGAGGTCGTACAGGTGCAACGCGGCTATCAATCACCTGATGACAATGCCCTCGAGAGGGACCTTAAGCGGAAACTTTGCGCGCAGGGAGGCTGGGACTAAGCCGGCTTCAACCGGACTTTCCACCCGGAGGATGTTCTCATTTCCTCTGTTGGTTCCAATCCAACTTGGTGCGCCGAATAGGCCCAGTATTGAAAGGCATACGCCACGAGATAGTTCATCTCGGCCCTCGACAAACGTGTGTCCGCTCTGACTGCACGAGCCGCAGCCAAGAGTTCGTCCGCGGCGGCTTGGTGATTTGCGATATGAGAATGGAGCGCGCCCTTTAATAATCTGACCTCGAATGTCGCGCTGGTGAAGTCACCAAGGCGCAACAGCTTGCGCATCGCATTCTCGCTGTCTCCCCGTGCAGCGGCCCGGAATGCGGCGCTGACGCGAAACGCATCCACGATCACTCCAATGATTGCTGCAACGCTAGGCCGCATTTAGCCTCCACTACCCGGAGGAAGGTATCTGGATCAAGTCGCTAATATTTTTGAGTGTGCGCCTGAGTCGTGCCCTGTAAGGCACTATGTGATAGTGCGTTCGTCGTGCGTTGATCCTGGAGTAAACGCCTTCTTGAGAATGTATCCAGTGTCCTTTAGAAAACTAAAGTAAATCAATAATCCGCGGCCAGCCGCAGTTAGTCCAAACTGGCCTGAAAGCAGAAGCACGGCCAAGTCCCGCTTCGCGACGATGTGCTTTTTAGAGGAAGCCAGCTCGAGTAACCTCTTGTACTCAGAAAGGTTCTTTTCAGTTCCTTCGCCTCGCTTGTACAAGCCAGCAAGGTTAAAAATGGCCGGCGGGTAACCGTACTTGGTTCCCTTCGAAAAGGATAAAAAGGCTAAACCGTACTCGTGAGCTTGGTAGTGTAACCGACCAAGCATATAGGCTGCTTCTTGATTGCCTCTTTCTTGAGCCTTTAGATACCAATACTTGGCCTTATTGATGTCCAAGAATTCTGCAGGACCTCCTTCAAGGTAGAAGTACGCGAGATGCGAACAGGCTGCGACAGATCCGCGTTCTGCAAGTAGCTCCAGGCCAGGCACAGCCGCTGCTGGATTATTTGCCAGCAGCTCAACGAGCATCCTCAGGCGCTCAACATCAGGTTCTTTTGTCCAGTCTATGTAGTCCACTAAACAGCTCCAATCGATAGATTACCTATTATGTCTTATGTCCCGCTATTCCGCCCCGGCCTTTGCGGTCCCTCGATCGGAGGCATGGGAGCCGGAGGTAAGCTCGGCGGCTTCGGGACCTGCACACCACACATTAAGCAGAGCCAATACATGAACCAATCCTGCATCGGCGTATCGTTTAATCCCGCTGTCACAACACCTGCCAGCCCGGTTGGATCCGTCAAGTTCAGTGGGTCGTTCAAAACATAGGCGTAGGGATGTTGGCTTCCTGCTGCGGCGTTGTAGCGGCTGGCAGTGTGAGCTGGACCGATGGCGTTGATTGGAAAGGCGTGGACTGAACCGGCACTGAGGGGGCGAGTGGAGGTGTCGGCGCCAGATTGGGTTCGATTGTCGGCGGCGCCGTCCGTGCAACAAACGGTCTCGCGCGCCGCATCAGCTCGCCGCGGACCGAGCCGCGTCCGGCTTCGACGGCTCCGACGAAGGTGGTCGCCGCGCCGCCGCTGTCTACACTCTGATCGAGACCGCCAAGCTCAACGACGCTGATCCGCTGGCTTGGCTTGCCGACGTTCTCGCTCGCCTGCATGACCATCCGGCCAAGCGAATCGACGAGCTGCTTCCCTGGAACTGGAAGACGCACTGCAGCAAAAGGCTGCCGCTTAATCAACAACAGACTCCGCGGCCTTCGCCGGACGCTTCCATTTGTTCTGCCTTTCGACCATGTGCATCTCTCGTCGCTTGGGTCGAACTCGAGCCGCAGTTGGGGTGAGAAGAGGCAGGGTCACAGCTCATCACTACTGGCGAAGAAGTTACTTCTTGTAGCGTTGCTGCAGAGCGACGACACCTGCAACACAGAAGAACAGAATGATCGTTACTATGAACGTAGAACTGAAAATCTGACTTTCATGTTCGGTGATAAAGTGAATAGTGCCATGACTATTCCAGCCAACCGTCCTACCGGCTTCGGGCAGAGGCTGTGTTGGTGCGCCGAGGAACTTTGCCGACAAGTAAAAGAGCCATCCAAGGGCAGCCAGGAAGGCTGACACAAGAACCACAGCCAAGATCTTTAGTCCCTTGATCATTGGCGCCACTTCAGCAGGCCCAAATCTGCAACTATGGGGATGCCAACGATTGTTCTGGTCATTTATAGCCGCCTTGACCAGCTGGATTTCCGATGGGCGTTGAGAATGGCGAAGTTGGTTGATACGGATCGGGCACGCCGGTTGGGCCTGGAAATGCCGGATTGGGAGAAGGCGCAGGACTAGGAAGGACAAATGGGAACAGTTGCATCTAGCACCAGGCCGCAAATGAGACGGCGCCAGGTACTGCGACGACTGCGAATATTGCAGGGGGCGTGCCGATCACTAACGGGGTCCTTGGCACGATTACAGCGATTCCATTTCCGACTCGCATGCGGGTGACGCCCACTACTACCTCCTATTGGGATGGCGCCGGCACCGCCAATGCGACCAGCTATACGCTGAATGCAGGCTTCAGTTCTACGCACGGTGGAACGTGGTCCGTCGTTACTGCCTATAGTCTGTCTGCGCACGGCTTCTACCTGGGCTATACGCCCGGCGGTCCTCCAGCGACAGCGTCGTATTTCGTGCACTATGCTGCTTACGCCGATTTCTGGTGACCTGCTCCCCGCATCTCATACGTCAGCAGATTGAGTCTGTTCCTCTTTTGCTCTCGTAGTTGATGGTGCAACGGGGCGGGGCGCGAAGCCCCCGATCGAGCGCAGCGTTCCGCCCCGTTGCTCTTCGGGCTGTCTGCGCGTAGCGCCGAACACCGCCGGAGGCAACCGCCCCAGACGGCCATGCGGCCTTACCGTGTTGTAGTCGACGCGCCAGGCCTCGACGATCCATCGGGCCTCGGCGAGCGTGGTGAAGACGTGCTCGTTGAGGCATTCGTCGCGCAGCCGCCCGTTGAAGCTCTCGACGAAGGCATT
>FODP01000026.1 GCA_900110395.1 Rhodospirillales bacterium URHD0017 | reverse complement strand
GCGACCACCCCACACTGGGTTCTCCTGGCGAACCGCCAGTACCGCCGCCTCCATCTCAGCCTCCGTCTTCGACGGCGAGCTCAGCGGCCGACGCGAGCGATCCGACAGACCACCAGACCCCTCTCGTCGATAGCGATCCAACCACTTGTACAGAATGCTCGGCTGCACCTTGTGCTGACGGCAAAGCTCCCGACGGTTCGCCCCCGACGCCAGGGCCAACCGGCACAGCTCCTCCCGAGCCTCTTCCTTGCTCCGGAACGGCATCGAAAACCTCATGGGTCCACTCCCTTGGAGTGTTCACCATGTCTCCGAACACCTGTTCACTATCTCTCCGGTCCATACACTCCTACGATGGAGAGGAAGGCCATCTCAGTTCTTCGCCGCCCGCAGCTTTTGCAGCTCGCGGATCGAACGCACGAAGCTGTCGGCCGGCGTCGAGGCCGGGTCGATCAGGCGGTGCAGTCGGAAGCCATCTTCCAGGGCGAGCAGCATGGCACTGCCCTGCACAGGATCGCCGAGGCCGACGCCTGACAGGATCTCGGCGACCAGGGCGCGGCGGGCGCGCAGCCGCTTGGCGAGCTCGGGCCGCCGCTTCTCCGAGCGTGCGGCGAACAGGATCAGCTCGATATGCAGGAGCGGCGCGCGGCCCAGCGGGTCGCGGCGGTTGCGGTCCGAGACGCCAAGAGCGGCGATGAAGTCCTCGGGCGTGCGGTGCTGGGCCAGAAGCTCGCGGTGATGCGCAATGGAGCGATCGACGTGATCCTCCAGCATGGCGATGATCAGCTCGTCCTTGTCGGCGAAGTTCGAATAGAAGGCGCCGCGGGTCAGCCCGGCGGCAACCGCGATCGCCTCGATGCTGGCGCCACCGATGCCCTGCTCCTCGAACACCTCGGCGGCGGCCTGGAACAGCTTTTCCCGCGTCTCCCCGCGAGTTGGCCGGGTTCTAACTCTTGACATACGCCGGAAATCTATCACATTTGCAACTCGATACACTAATGTATCGAGTTGCACAAGAGGCCTGTCATGAGCCAGACCGCGACTGCCCCGACCATGGCCGACAATTTCTTCCTCGAGGCGATGAAGCCCGCCTTCCGCGAGGATCCCTACCCGTTCTACGAACGCTTCCGCGGCAGCGCGCCGCTGCTGCGCGTCGCCGCCACGATCTGGTTCGCGCTGGGGCATGCCGAGGTGACGGCCATGCTGCGCCATCCGCGGCTGTCAACCGACGAGCAAAAGCACGCCACCACCAAGGCCGGCAAGACGCCCGACCCCGGCCGTGTGCGCAGCCTCCTGTTCATGGACGCACCGGACCACACGCGGCTGCGCGGCCTGGTCGCCCGCGCCTTCACGCCGCGCCGCATAGAAGATCTTCGTGCCGCGACGGAGGGGATCACCGCCGAGCTGATCGGCGCTATGGCCGCGCGGCGCGGTACGATCGACCTGATCGAGGCCTTCGCCTATCCCCTGCCAGTACGGGTGATCTGCACGCTCTTGGGCGTGCCGGCGCGCGACGAGGCGACCTTCACCGACTGGTCACGTGGCATCGCCCGTTCGCTCGATCCCTCGATCCTGCGCAGCCCAGCGGTCGAAGCTGCGATCGCCGAAGCCCGCCAAGCCCTCTCGACCTACATTGGCGAGCTCTTGGCCGAGCGCCGTCGCAAGCCGGGCGACGATCTCTTGTCAGCCCTCGCCGCCGTTGATGCCGACGGCGACAGCATCACGGCACGCGAGATCGTCTCGCTGGCCCAGCTGCTGCTGGTGGCGGGCCACGAGACCACCGTGAACCTGATCGGCAACGGCATGCTGGCGCTGCTGCGCGCGCCCGAGCAACTTGCCCTCCTGCGGCGCCAGCCCGAGCTGGTCGGTCCGGCGGTCGACGAGTTCCTGCGCTTCGACGGACCGGTGCAGATCAATCAGCGCGTCGCCATGGAGGATCTCGACCTGTTCGGCCACAAGGTCAGGAAAGGAGACGAACTCCTGCTGATCCTGGGAGCGGCCAACCGCGATCCCGCAGCCTTCGCCGAGCCTCATCGGCTCGACGTTACCCGCGACGCCCGCAAGCACGTGGCGTTCGGCGGCGGCATCCATCACTGCCTTGGCGCGGCGCTGGCGCGCATGGAAGCCGCCATCGCCTTCAAGGCACTGATCGACGCCTTCCCGACGATGGAACTGGCGGCGCCGCCAACGCGGCGGCCGACTTTCACCCTGCGCGGTCTGGAGACGCTGCCGGTCGCGCTGTGAGCGCCTACCTGCAACTTGGCTGCGCGGTGTTCTTCAACGTCGCGTCGTACCTCGTCTATCGGTCGATCGCCGACGCCATACCGCGCATCTGGTGGCCGGTGTTCGCGATTGGACTGATGTTCGGCGCCGCCAACACCTTCCTGTTTGCGCGCTCGATCAAGGCGATTCCGCTCTCGGTCGCCTATCCTGTTTTCACGGGCGCCAGCTTCGCCGTCATCACGGTGGCAGCGGCGCTCGCCTTCCACGAATGCCTGCCACCGGTTCACCTGCTCGGTATCGGCCTCGTGATGACGGGTATCGTTCTGGTCACACGGTGAGGCCCAAGGCCCGGTGTCATCCCGAGCGCAGCGAGGGATCTTTCCTGCGGTCCTGAAGGCCCCCGCTTCGCTCGGGGTGACAGCTATGCCTGAGGTCCGCGGACGAGCTTGCCAGGCAGCACGCCGGTCGCCTCGCCGTCGCGATAGGTGACCGCACCCGACACCATGGTCGCGCGGTAGCCCCGCGCCTTCTGCAGCAGGCGCTTGCCGCCCGCCGGCAGGTCCCACTTCATCACCGGCGACTCCACCCTGAGCTTGTCGAAGTCGATGACATTCAGGTCGGCCTTGTAGCCGACAGCGACCCGGCCGCGGTCGTTCAGGCCGACGGCGCGGGCGTTGTCGGAGGTCTGGCGCTTGACCAGCCACGACACGTCGAGCCGGCCCGAGGCGCGGTCGCGTCCCCAGTGCGACAGCAGCGATGTCGGGAACGACCCATCGGAGATCAGCCCGACATGCGCGCCGCCGTCGCCCAGCCCGATCAGCGTGTGCGGGCTCTGCATCATCTCGCGGCAGCAGTCGAGATTGTAGGCCGCGAAGTTGGCGAACGGCGAGAAGATGAAGTTCTTGCCCTCGCCTTCGATCAGGTAGTCGTAGATCACCTCGCGCGGATCGCGGCCCTCGCGGCGGGCGCGGGCGCCGAGCGAGCTTTCCTGCGCGGGCTCGTAATCGGGCGGATCGCCCAGCGGGAACATGCGGTCGTAGTCGGTGAGCCGCGCCGCCATGTCGGAGCGCAGCGGCTCGTGCGCCTCGGCCAGAAGCGTCGTGCGGAAGGCCGGGTCGCGCATGATCGCCAGCCGCTCGGCCACGCTCTTGTGCTGGATCGCCTTGTAGGAGCGGCACATCGAGAACGGCGTGCGGCTCGCCTGCAGCCCCTGCAGCACGCCGATCGGTCGCGGCGCCACCTGCGCCTTCGCCGAATGCCCCTTGCCCGACAGCTTCTCGACCAGGCCGAGGAGGCGGCGCCAGCCCTCGGGCCGGGAATGGGCCTGCGCCAGCGACACCGAGAACGGCCGGCCCGACGCCGTGAGCAGCCGGTCGATCATCTCGAACTCGCTCTCGGGATTGGGCGTGTTGAAGTCGGAGATGAATTCGATGACGCCCGTGCCCGCATCCTTCATGCCGAGCGCGATGCCCAGAAGCTCGGCCTCGGAGGCGCGCAACGACGGCGTCGGATCGCCCTTCACAGTGCGATGGTTGAGCGTGCGCGAAGTCGAGAAGCCGAGCGCGCCCGCGCGCATCGCCTCGGCCGTCAGCGCGCGCATCTGTGCGACTTCTTCCGGAGTCGCTTCCTCGAGCTTCGCGGCACGCTCGCCCATGACGAACACGCGCAGCGCGCCGTGCGGCAGTTGGGCGCCGAGATCCATGTCGCGCGGCCTCGCCTCCAGCGCATCGAGATATTGGCCGAAGGATTCCCACGACCAGTTCAGCCCCTCGTCGAGCGCAGCGCCGGGAATGTCCTCGACACCTTCCATCAGCTCGATCAGGCGTTGGCGATCCTCGACCTTCACCGGCGCGAAGCCCACGCCGCAGTTGCCCATCACGGCGGTGGTGACGCCGTGCCAGCTCGACGGCTGCAGATGCGAATCCCATGTCGCCTGGCCGTCGTAGTGGGTGTGAATGTCGACGAAGCCCGGCGTGACCAACAGCCCCTTGGCGTCGATCTCCTCGGCAGCGCTGCCCGAGATCTTGCCGACGGCGGCGATCTTGCCGTCCTTCACCGCGATGTCGGCTTCGTGGAGAGTGGCACCGGTACCGTCGGCTACCGTGCCGCCTCGGACGACCAGATCGAATTCCTTCGCCATGTTCGCTTCTCCCGTATGAACCGGAGTTTACCGAATCGTCAGCGCCGGGAGAATGCCAGCCAGAGACCACCACCTATGAGGAAACCGCCGCTGACGCGCGATAGCAGTCGCACTCGCTTGGCGGAAAGCGCGCGGCCGGCGCGACCCGCCGCGAACGCATAAAAGCTGTCGGAGACGGCCGCGACCAGCATCGCCGTCAGTCCCATGATCAGGATCTGCAGGCCGTGATCGCGCGCAGGATCGATGAACTGCGGGAAGAACGCACCGAAGAAGATGAGCGTCTTGGGATTGCTGAGCGCGACCAGCGCACCTTGCGTGAGGAAGCCGCCCCGTGGCGGCGCCGACGCCTCGCCCTCGCCTCTGGAGCGGATCATCTTCCAGCCGAGCCAGATCAGGTAGGCCGCACCGGCGAGCCGCAGCCAGTCGAACCAGTGGCCGGCCGCCTCCATCAGCGAGGTGAGGCCAAGGCCTACCACGCCGATCATCAGGGCGAGGCCGACCTGCGTGCCCAGCACGTTGAGCAGCCCGGCGCGCGTGCCGTGGCGGATGCTGTTGGCGAGGATCAAGGTGACAGTCGGGCCGGGCACCAGCACGACGATCAGGCAGGCGACAAGGTAGGCAGCGTAGAGTTCGAGCGACATTCGCGAAGCATTTCAGGAATTCGACGAATGCGAAAGCAGGCATCCCGAGCGCAGTGAGGGACCTTTACTAGTAACCCGCCGGCCGCAGGTTGAACGCCGCCGCCTTCTCCAGCGCCGCCGCGGCCCTGAGCATCGTCTCCTCGTCGAAGGCGCGGCCGATGATCTGCAGGCCAAGCGGCAGACCGTCCTTGTCGACGCCGGCCGGCACCGAGATGCCGGGCAGTCCCGCCATCGAAGCCGGGATGGTGAACATGTCGTTGAGGTACATGGTCACCGGATCGTCCATTTTCTCGCCGGCGGCAAAGGCTGCAGTCGGCGCGGTCGGAGTCAGGAGCACGTCGCACTTCTCGAAGGCCTGCTTGAAGTCGCGGGCGATCAGGGCGCGGATCTGCTGGGCCTTCTTGTAGTAGGCGTCGTAGTAGCCGGCCGACAGCACATAGGTGCCGATCATGATGCGGCGTCGCACTTCCTTGCCGAAGCCCGCGCCGCGTGTGTTCTGGTACATCTCGATCAGGTCCTTGCCGGGGACCCGAAGCCCGAAGCGCACGCCGTCATAGCGCGCCAGGTTGGACGAGCACTCGGCCGGCGCCACGATATAGTAGGCCGGCAGCGCGTACTTGGTATGCGGCAGCGAGACCTCGACGGGCACCGCGCCCGCCGCCTTCATCATCTCGACGCCCTTGTCCCACAGCGCCACGATCTCAGCCGAGACCGCGTCGACGCGGTACTCCTTGGGAATGCCGACCTTGAGGCCCTTGATGTCCGGATTGCGGACGGCGGCGGCGAAGTCCGGCACCGCGAGCGGCGCCGATGTCGAGTCCTTGGGGTCGTGCCCCGCCATGCCCTGCAGCAGGAACGCGCTATCCTCGACAGTGCGCGTCAGCGGGCCCGGCTGGTCGAGCGAGCTTGCGAACGCGACGACGCCCCAGCGCGAGCAGCGGCCGTAGGTCGGCTTCAGGCCGACGATGCCGCAGAACGACGCCGGCTGGCGGATCGAGCCGCCGGTGTCGGTGCCGGTGCTGCCCGGCACCATGTAGGCGGCGACCGCCGCGGCCGAGCCGCCCGACGAGCCGCCGGGCACCAGCTTGCGGTTGTCGCCCTTGCGCTTCCACGGGTTCTCAACGCCGCCGAAATGGCTGGTCATGTTCGACGAGCCCATGGCGAACTCGTCGAGATTGGTCTTGCCGACCATGACCGCGCCCGCGTTCCACAGGTTGGCGGTCACCGTGCTCTCATACTGGGGCACGAAGCCTTCGAGGATGTGCGAGCCCGCCGTGGTCTGCACGCCCTCGGTGCAGAACAGATCCTTGATCGCAAGCGGCACGCCTTCGAGCAGGCCGGCCTGGCCCTTGGCGCGGCGCGCGTCGGAGGCCTTGGCCATGTCGCGCGCGCGATCGGGCGTCTCGGTGATGAAGGCGTTGAGCGCGCGATGCTCGTCGAGCTTCTTGAGATGGGCTTCGGTCACCTCGACGGCGCTCGCTTCCTTCTTGTCCAGCGTCGCCTTGAGCGCGGCCAGTGTCAGGTCGGTGAGAGCAGCCATTGCCTACTCCACCACCTTGGGGACGGTGAAGAAGCCGCCGGCGTTCTTGTCGGTCTGCTCGATGTACACCGCTCCGCCCGGCGCGTTGGCCAGAATCTTCTCGGCGATGCCGCCGTCGGTCACCTTGTCCTCGCGCTGAGGCAGCGTGACGTTGGACACCGAGGACATCGGCTCGACGTTCCTGGTGTCGACCTCGTTCAGTTGCTCGATCCAGGCAAGAATCCCCGACAGCTCGACGGCCAGCGGCGCCAGTTCCTCATCGGGCACTTTCAGACGGGCAAGCCGCGCAATGCGCGCCACCGCCTCCTTGTCGAGCGACATTTCTCAGCTCCGAACGCTTGAATGGCGCGGTTGGTAGCCGGTTTGCCGCGCAGGAGCAACCGCACCCATGCCTTGCTACGATACGGCCCATGACGGCCCCGACCGCCTCTACACCAGCCTGACCCGCCGCCTGCGGGCCATGGGCAGCCCGGCGCGGGCGGAGAAGGAGAGAAGCTACCAGAAGTCGGCCTGGCAGCACTGGGGCGTCGCCCTGCCGCAGATGGACGTGGCGATCCGTGAAATCCTGAACGACGTGCCGGCCGCCGATCGCCTGGCGCTCGCCCGCCGCCTGTGGCGCGAACCGGTCTGGGACCTGAAGATCGTCGCCGGCCGGCTGCTCACGGCACAAAGCGTGCCGCCGACCGAACCGCTATGGCGCTTCGTGACGGCGCGCCTGGCCGATCTCGACGGCTGGGCCGTGGCCGACAATCTCGCCCCTGTCGCCTCGCGCTGCCTGCTGCACGATCTGCGCCGTCTCGACGTCGTCGAAGGTTGGGTGCAGAGCCCGCATCTGTGGACGCGACGGGCCGCGCTCGTCTTCACCCTGCCCTGGACGCGTGACGGCGATCCGGAGCAGATGCTGGGCTGGGCCGCGAGCCTTGCCGGCGATCGGGAGTGGTTCATCCAGAAAGCGATTGGCTGGTGGCTGCGCGAGCTCTCCAAGCGCGACGCGCCCCGCGTCCGCCGCTTCCTCGCCGAGCACGGCGCCACACTGAAGGGCGTGGCGCGCCGCGAGGCGTCGAAATATCTGTGACTCTTCCGGACCGCGCGCATCCTGCGCGCTCATGATCATGAGCGCGCAGGATGCGCGCGGTCCGGAAGACTAAGAAGCCGCCGCCTTGCCTTCGTTCTCGGCAATGCGGCGCGCCGCCATTGCCTCGATCTCGCTGCGGACGGTCGGGCGCTTGTCGAGGAGGGCGCGGAAGTCCTTTCGATACAAGGCCAGCAGATGGCAGTAGCCGTCGGACACCACGTCGGCGCTGCGCGGGCTGTCGCTGATCAGGCCCATCTCGCCGACGAAGTCGCCCTCCTTCAGCGTCACCTGGAAGTTCGGCAGCTTCACCGTCACATCGCCGGCGGCGATGAAGTACATGGAATCGGGCGGACCGCCGACCCGGATGATCTTCTCGCCCGGCAGCGCCACCACGGCGCGCAGTCGCTTGCTGAGCTCGACCACCGCCGGTCGGTCGAGCGACGCGAACAGCGGCACGCGCTCGATCATCTTGGCCAGTTCCAGGCCGAGATCGAGCGACGGCCGCTTGCTGATGGCGCCGCGCCGCTCGGCGAGCTGCTCGCGCAGGTCGTTGTAGACCTCGCGGCTGATGATGCCCTCGCGTAGGCGGCGATTGTACTCCATCGATTCGAAGCGGATGGCGGCGCGTTCGAGCTGCCGCGTCTCGATCGATTCGGCGTAGCCGGGATACTGCAGCGACAGCGCCTTGAAGGCGCTGTCGACCGCTTCCTGGCGGTTCTCGATCACGGCGGCGAGCGCCACCTCGGCGTCGCTGCCCAAAAGGTCGGCGACCGAGCTGATGTTGAAGGCGGCAAGCTCGGTCAACACGCTCTGGGTCACCATCAGGGTCTCGAAGCGGTCAGCCAGGCGCTCCGTCAGCATGCGCTCGAGGCCGAGACGCCGGTGTAGCCACAACGCGAGGCGGAAGCCCAGATCGGGCCGCGAGATGTCGGCCAGCCACTCCTCGTAGCCAGCCACGCCCTTGTCGCGCACACTGTCGATCAGCCGGTCGGCATTCGCCGTCAACACGGCGACCATGCGGCGTGACAGGATCTGCTGCTCGAACTGTTCCAGATAGAGTTCCCTCTCGCGCGAGCACAGCGTCACCAGGCCAACCTTGACGCGCTCGTCGAGATCGAGCGCCAGCTCCGCCGGCACCGCCTCGACCTCGGCTTCGCCGGCCGAGGCCGGGTCGGCGGCCAGGCCTTCGATGCGGGCGCTGCGGCGGCGGATGATCTGCGCCAGATGGCGATCGACGTTGACCTTCGACAGCGCCAGCACGCGATCACGCAGGGCAAGCTCCAGGCGCGACAGCTTGTCGAGGCCCAGCGCGTGCATGAACAGGCCGAGCGTGGTCGCGTTGACGAACAGCGTGAACAGCACGAACAGCGTCGCCGACAGTGCGATGAACTCGCGGGTATCCTCGGGCAGCTTGTCGTTGCCGGCCGCCACCATGGCCAGCACGATCGTCACCGCGCCGCGCAAGCCGCCCCATACCAGGATGGCCTTGTATCGGTTGTCGACCGGCTGGACGAGATTGGCCTTTTCCAGCACCGGCAGCATGCCGAACACGACCAGCCCGCGCGCCGTGAAGGCGCCGATCGCCACGGCGGCGACGGCCAGGAAATAGAGCCAGGTGATCTGCAGCAGCACGTTGGCCGCCAGCATCGAGGCCAGCACGAAGATGAGGCAGCTTGCCCAGAATTCCAGCTGCTCCCACAGCCGCTTCAGCGACGACCATTGGTTCGGATGCAGATGCGTGGGACCGTAGGCAGCGACCGTCAGCGCCGCCATCACGGTCGAGACGACGCCCGAGACGTGCAGGTAGCGATCGGCGACCACGAAGGACAAATAGCTGAGCGCAACCGTCACCGAGGCGATGGCGGCGTCCGATTCGCCCAACCGCGGCAACATGAACATGGCGGCACGCGCCAGCAGGAAGCCCAGCACCAGGCCGCCCACGAACTCGCGCAGGAAGACCATCACGACGCCACCGGCAGAGCCGGGCATGGCCGCGCTGGGGTCGACCCGGCTCACCAGGATGCCGATGAACAGGCCGAAGGCGGCGATGGCGACGGCATCGTTCAGGAGCGATTCGCCCTCGGCCAGGATCGACAGGCGCTTGGGCGCGCCGACGTCGCGGAAGATGCCGATCACGGCGGCCGGATCGGTGGTCGACACCACGGCGCCCAGCAGCAGGCAGACGACGAGGTCCATGCCGGTGGCCCAGTGCACGACGAAGCCGACCGAGGCGATGCACACCACCACCGCGACGATGGCCAGCAGCAGCACGGCGTGGACCTCGTCCATCAGCCGTCGCACCTCGATGTTGAGGCCGGCGGTGAACAGCAGCGGCGGCAGGAACAGCGGCAGGAACATGTCGGCGCCGACCTCGAGCTTGTCGAGGCCGACGAAGGCGTCGCCCAGGGCGCCGAGCTTGACGCCGCTGTTGATCAGCCACGAGCCCAGGAAGCCCATGCCCATGCCGGCGATGGCCAGCAGCACCGTGTGCGGCAGGCGGAAGCGCTCGGCCACCGGCACCAGCAGGCTCACGACCACCAGTACCATGGAGATCGCAAGCAGAGCGTAGAAAGTATCGGTCACCTGACGAGCCTACCCTGCAACTCTTGTTCTTGTACCCTGTGTCGACCGAAGAGCCCGCTCGTCTTATAACCTCGACGATGGCCAAGGTGGCAGTCTTCATTCACGGCATGTGGGGCACGCCCGACGTCTGGCGGAACTGGCGGCCGTTCCTCGAGGCCCGCGGTTGGCAGACTATCGCCCCCGTTCTGCGCCATCACGACGCCCCGCCGCTCGCGCCGCCGGCGGACCTTGGCACCACCAGCCTCGGCGACTATGTGGCCGATCTCACAAACACCATCGTGGGCCTGCCGGAGAAACCGGTCGTGATCGGCCATTCGATGGGCGGGCTGCTGGCCCTGATGCTCTGCGCGCGTGGCCTCGCCCGGGCGGGCGTGCTGCTGACGCCGGCGCCGGACGCCGAGGTAATCGCGCTCCGGCCATCGAACTTGTGGGCGTTCGCGCGCATCCAGTTGACCTGGGGCTGGTGGCGCAAGCCGCATCGCGCGACGCTTGCCGAGGCGCTGTCACATACCTTCAACACGACCGATCCGCGCGAGGGCGCCGAGCTTCATTCTGCCTTCGTGCATGATTCGGGGCGGGCCCTGTTCGAGATCGCCCTACCCTGGCTTGATGGCAGCAAGACGACGACCGTCGATCCGCGGCTGGTGACGGTGCCGTTGCTGTTCGTGGCGACCGAGAAGGACAAGCTCACGCCGGCCGGCGTCGTCCGCCGCTCGGCCAGGCGCTTCGGCCATGTCGCCGACTATGTCGAATATCCCGGACAAGCCCACTGGGTGCCGGGACAGCCCGGCTGGGAGCGGATCGCCGAGGACACGGTGGCCTGGCTCGACGGCAAGGTGGTCTGAGCGATGGCCGTCGTCGACCTTGCCGAATTGAAGACGCTGGCGCCCGTGGGCCGGCTGATGGCGCTCGATGTCGGCACCAAGACCATCGGTGTGGCCACGTCGGATGCGCTCCGCATGCTGGCGACGCCGCTCACGACGTTGAAGCGCGGCAAGCTTGCGGTCGATCTGGCCGCGCTCGCCGAGCTCACCCGAAAACATGAGATCAAGGCGCTGGCGATCGGTCTGCCGCTCAACATGGACGGCAGCGAGGGCCCACGCTGCCAGTCGGTGCGCCAGTTCGCGACCAACATCGCCAATCACGGCCCGCCTGCCCTCGCCAACCTGCCGGTGGTCTTCCAGGACGAGCGGCTCAGCACCGCCGCCGTCACCCGCGGCATGATCGACGATTACGACATGAGCCGCGCCAAACGCGCCGAGCGCGTCGATGCGGCCGCGGCGGCGTGGATTCTGGAAAGCGCGCTGGCGCGATTGAAGTGACTTCCTCAAGTCCCTCCCCCGTATGACGGGGGAGGAAGTGAAGAGCATCAAGGACAGAGCGCCGGCGGCGTCGGACGTGCGGGCGCCTCTGCTGTCAGCGTGCGCAGGAAGGCGATGAGGTCGGCGCTCTGCTCAACCGTGAGCGCCAGTGGGCGGACCAGCGGAAGCGCGTCGCTGTGCAGGCGGTCGGGGTTCACTTCGGAATAGTGCTTCACGACGTCGTCGAGGGTGGCGAAATGGCCGTTGTGCATGAACGGCCCCGCGCCCAGCTGGCGCAGACTGGGGACGCGGAACTCGCCGAAGTTGCTGTGCAGGCGTTGCACATGCCTGGTGCGCAAGGCGCTGGCGCCCGACGCATCGTCGTTGTGCTTGCCCAAAAGGTTGAAGGTGCTGGTGGCGAGCTTGGCCAGCCCGTCCAGACGGCCTGAATCGACCTCGCCCGGCCGCGTGAAGAACGGGATGCCGACATCGCCGAACTCGCCGTTGGTGAAGCGTGGCCCGAAATGGCAGGCTGAGCAGTTCGCTTCGATGAAGATTTTCAGCCCGCGCTGGGCCGCCGGCGGATAGCGCGCCGCCGCCTCACGATCACCTGACACCAGAGCATCTCGGAACTCATCGAACGGCGTGCGCGGACTGACCAGCGTCCCCTGGAACGCCGCCAGCGCCTTGGCCGCGTCGACCAGAAGCTTCTCATCGTCGCCGCCAGGCCTGTGGCCGAACGCGCGCTCATAGCCGCAGGCTATCGTCTTGTCTTCGCGCAGCAGGCCGGCGACACGGGCAGCATCGCCCGCCATCTCGCGCGGATCGAGGATCGGCCGGATCGACTGTGACCACAGCGAATCGCCCGCGCCATCCCAGCCGAACCAGTGGGCATAGCCCACGTTCCACAGCGACGGGGTGCGACGGTCGAGCTCCACCCGCCCCACCGCCCTGGCCCGCCCGTCGCCCCAGTTGCGGACGGCGACATGGCACGTGGCGCAGCTCATGGCGCCATCGGCCGAGAGCCGAGGTTCGTTGAACAGATGCTCACCCAGCACGATGGCGTTGGGAGTTCCGACAACTCGATTGGAGGGATCGCGCGGCGACGGCTGTGGCCATGGCCCGTGCCGGGCGATCGCTTTCACCTCATCGTCCGACCATGGCAGCGGTGTTTGTGCAACGGCGGACACAGCAAGCGCCGCCGCCACTGTGCCAAAGAGCCAGCGCTTCACTTCACGACGAGCTCGTGGCTCAGCCGCTCGCTCTCCTCGCCGGCGCGGACGTCGATGGCGAGTTCCCAGCGGCCGGGCATGTGGAAGACCATGCCGTCGACGCGATAACGTCCGTCACCCAGGGACACGATGGTCGGCCGGTAGTTCATGCCGTGCTTGTGCTCGGGCATCAGGGCGTCGATCGCCACCAATTCGGCCGGCTTGTCGTTCTTGGTGCAGACGTTGAACAGTAGCGAGAACGGCTCACCGACCTCGATGCGCATCGGCTCAGGCCGGAAGGCGATGAGATAGTGGCTCGAGAACACCACGATGCCGGTGCCGCGCCCGAGGTCGAGCGGACAGTCCGCCCAGGCCGGAACGGCGATCAGCAGCCCGATGAGGGCCGCGAGGAACCTCATTGGCCGCCGCCGAGCTTGCTGGCGAACAGGCGGTCGCCGTTCTCGTAGGCAATCTTGCGCGCCACATCGGGCGGCAGGTCGCTGAGCCACTGGCGCGACCAGCGCGCATGCTCGACGACATAGTGCCAGCGCTCGGGCGTGAAGGTGTCGGTGCCGACCACGAAGCGGTCGGGGAATTCGAGGAAAGCCTCGCGCCAGCCTGTCGCCACCTTGCCGTTCGAGGCGTGTGAGGTGAGGAAGGCGAGATCGCACCACAGGGTCGGATAGCGGCGCAGCATCTCGCGCACCTTCTCCGGCCGCTCGAAGCCCGAATGCGCCCACAGCACGCGCGCGGTCGGATCCTGCTGGAAATGGCGCACCACGGCGTCGGCATCCGAATGAGAATGCAGGTAGAGCCCGTACTTCTTGGCGAGCTCGACCACCTTGCGCATGTTGGGCAGGTCGGCATCGGCGCCGTAGATGTGGAACTCGCCGATCGCCACGTACTTGCGCTTGCCCAGCATCTCCTCGAGGAAGCCGATGATCGTCGCATCCTTGGCCCAGGTCGAGAGTTCGCCGCGCGAGCGATAGGGCCTGAGCTCGGGCACGATCACCGAGGGCGCCGCGTCCTGCAGCATCTTGGTGCCCTCGTTGTTCGAGCTCGACACCATGGCCCGCTTCACACCCGCCTTCTTCAGGATCTCGACCACGTGCTTGGGCGGCACCGCCTCCCACGCGTCGTGGCTGTAGTGCATGTGAGCGTCGAAGATAGGCAGCTCCTGGTCGGCCGAAGCCGTGCCGGCAGCAGCGAGCAGACTGACGAAGGCGAGAAGAGCGCGCATGTGAGGTCCCATCAGCGGTGGGTCTTGGCCGACCAGCCGTAGTTGAAGCTAATCGAGATACGCTCGCCGGAGAAGCGGGCCGGCGGCACTTCGTGGCGCAGCCAGCTCTCGAACAGCAGGATATCCCCCGCCTTGGCCGGCAGACTCACGAAGGAGTGAAAGCTCCTGGGCGCATCGGCCCGACGCGGCGGCGTCGCCATGTGTAGGCCAAGCCGCGGATCCTCGAACTTGAGCGCGCCGGCCCCCTTCGGCACCTCCACGTAATAGGTGCCGCTGACGAAGGACGTGGGATGGAGGTGCAGGGAATGCACCGCGCCCGATGGCATGACGTTGGCCCAGCAGTCGGTCATCGACAGCGAGCGACCCGCCAGATCGTAGTGCAGCGAGCGGGCGAAAGCCTTTATGTGCGGATCGATGCGCCGGCGCAGGCGAGTGAACAGCGACGACACGAGATGCAGGCGATCGAGCGAGCCGTAGGACGTATAGCCGCCGAGATAGTGCTTGGCCGACCAACGCCGGCCGGTTGCATCCGAGGCGGCGAGCGAGCGGCATTCGTCGGCCAGGTCCTGGTTGAGCCGCCTGTGGTCCGGCCCGGCGATCGATTCTCGGTAGATCAGCGTCGGGAAAAGAGCATGTATCGCCATGGCGTGATTATCGGCCAAGCCGGCCGGTCGTGCTATGGTCCTTGGCATGCTCACCGACCAGCAGATCGAGACGTATAGGCGCGACGGCTATCTGGTGATCCCGCGCCTGATCCAGGGCGACCAGCTCGCCGAGCTGCGCGCCCTCACCGACCGCATCGTTGCCGAGGCGCGTGGCGTCTCGGCCAACGACGATCTCTACGACCTGGAAGCCAGTCACAGTGCGGCGCTGCCGCGCGTGCGCCGGCTGAAGCCCACGATCTTCAAGCGCTATGCCTTCTTCCATGGCCTGGCGCGTGATCCCAAGATCACGTCAATCCTGGCGCACCTCCTTGGGCCGGCGATCCGCCAGCACGGCGGCAAGCTCAACATGAAGTCGGCGGGCTACGGCTCGCCGGTCGAATGGCATCAGGACTGGGCCTTCTATCCCCATACCAACGACGACGTGCTGGCGACCGGCATCTATCTCGACGACTGCGACATGGACAACGGCCCATTGATGGTGATCCCGGGCAGCCATCACGGCCCGACCCACGATCACCATGCGGACGGCCGCTTCTGCGGCGCCATGAATCCCGAGGCCTGCGACATCGACTTCGACAAGGCCGTGCCGCTGATGGGCCCGGCCGGATCGATGACCATCCATCACGTCCGCCTGGTGCATGGCTCGGCGCTCAATCGCTCCAACCGCCAGCGCCGCCTGCTGCTGCACGAATACACGGCCGCCGACGCCTGGCCATTGCTGGGCGTGGCCAACTTCGAGGAGTTCAACGGCCGCATGGTCCTGGGCGAGCCCACCATCGAGCCGCGCGTCGTCGCCGCACCCATCCGCATGCCGCTGCCGCCGGCCGATCATCAGGGTTCGATCTACGAGAACCAGCGCGGGACCGGCCGCCGCTTCTTCGAGACCTATGAGGAAGGTGTACGCGCCTGAGTCCTCAAGTTCCTCTCCCCCGCTAGGGGGAGAGGCTAGGTGAGGGGGAATCGACGTGCCTCGCCCCCCCCCCCCCCCCCCCCCCCCCCCCCCGGGGGGGGGGGGGGGGGGGGGGGGGGGGGGGGGAAATCGACGTGCCTCGCCCCCTCACCCAACCTCTCCCCCTAGCGGGGGAGAGGAGCATGAGTCATTGACCTATCATCCCGCCGCCCAGGCGCTGCACTGGATCACCGCCGTCGCGGTGATCGGCATGCTGGGGGTTGGCCTCTGGATGACCGGCCTGCCGCTCGGCTTCACCAAGCTCTACGCCTACAACTGGCATAAATGGGTCGGGCTCGCCGTGCTCGTCCTGACCCTCGGCCGCCTGCTGTGGCGCTGGCGCCATCCACCGCCGCCCTTGCCCGGCACGATCGTGCATTGGCAGGCCGTGCTGGCGCCGATCGCGCACTGGTCGCTGCTGGCACTGCTGCTCGCCATGCCGATCAGTGGCTGGTTCATGAGCTCGGCCGCAGGCGTGAGCGTCATCTGGTTCGGCGTGCTGCCGCTGCCCGACCTGGTGCCGCGCGACCAGGCCCTGTTCGAGGCGCTCAGGACCGCGCACTATGTTCTATCGCGGTTGCTGATTGCGGTGCTGATCCTTCACGTCGCTGCCGTCGTACACCACGATGTCCTGCGCCGGGACGGCGTATTCCGCCGCATGTGGCCCTTCGGAGGAAGCTGATGCGCTCCTGGTTCGCCCTCGCCGCCTTGCTGCTGCCGTTGCCGTCTCTGGCCGGACCGCAGGATCCCTGGACGGTCGATCCCAAGGCGAGTGCGCTGTCCTTCAGCGTCGCCCAAGTGGGCTCGATCGTGAGCGGCCGCTTCCCGACCTGGACGGGCGATATCGTGCTCGATCCCGGTTCGCTCGCCACGGCGCGCATCGACATCAAGATCGACACGCGCCCGGTCTCGGCGAACAATCGCGACGTCGATTCGCTGATGAAGGGCCCGAACTTCCTCGATGTGCAAAAATTTCCCGAAGCGCGCTTCGTGGCGACCTCCATCTCCGGCAGCGGCGATCGCTACGAGGCGCGCGGCAAGCTCACCCTCCGCGGCGTCACGCGCGACGTCGTGCTGCCCTTCACGCTCGCCATCGTCGATGACCCGGCCGCGCCCGGCCGGCAGCGTGGCACGGCGCGCGGCCGGCTGATCATCAAGCGGCTCGACTACGGCGTCGGCCAGAACGAATGGGCCGCCACGGGCCAGGTCGCCAACGAGGTGACGATCGACCTCAACGTCGTGGCCGGCCGCGCCAAATGATCGGGCGCCGCATCCTGCTCGGCGCAGGGGCGGCCTTCCTGCCGACGCTCGCCGCGCGCGCCCAGTCGGGCCTGTGGCCGGAATGGATCGGCCGCTACGACGGCGCCGCGCGGTTCTATCGCTCGATCCCGCTCGAGGACATCTACCCGCCGCCCCAGGAACCGCACGTCGACCGCGACGATCCCGCGCCGTTCGGCGTGCACTTCGACATCCGCACCGTCGACGGTCTGCCGGCGATACGGCTACGCATCGATAGCGGCCCGATGCAGACCGCCGACAGCGGCGAGCTGCTGGTCTTCGGACCGCTGATCGACGGGGTCGCGGTGCTTGCTGCCAACGAAGCCCGCCATGGGCCGCGCTCCGCGACCCTCACGGTCGGTCGCGACCTGCTCGGCACCGAGGCCCTGTTCGCCCATGCCGACGGCAGCTTCTGGCGTCGCCACTTCACGGTCCGCTTCACGCCGGGGGGCGGCGACATCATCCTCTGGGTGTTCGACGCCGCCGGCACCCGCGCCCGCACCTGGCGTGGCTCGGCCGTCAAGCACTAAGCCGGCCGGGGTCCCACGTAGTTCGACTGCGGGCGGATGATGCGGCCGCCCTTCTCCTGCTCGAAGATGTGAGCGCACCAACCGGCTGTACGGCCAACGGCGAACAACGCGGTGAACGCACTGCGCGGGATCTCCAGCGCCTCCAGCAGGAGCGCCGTGTAGTACTCGACGTTCGTGTCGAGCGGGCGGCCGGGCTTGTGGCGGCGCAATGCGGCGATCGCGCCCTGCTCGACCGCCGAGGCGTAGGCCAGCCGCCCAGCCGTTGCCGGCAGCTTCGCGACGGCATCCTTCAGGACGTCGGCGCGCGGATCGCGCACCTTGTAGATGCGGTGGCCGAAGCCCATCAGGGTCGTGCCCTTGGCGAAAGCGTCGTCGAACCACGCTTCGGCGCGCGACACCTCGCCGATCTCGTCCAGCATGTCGAGGACCGGGCCCGGCGCACCGCCATGCAGCGGCCCCTTGAGCGCGCAGAGCGCCGCCAGCACCGAGGAGATCAGGCCGGCGTGGGTCGAGGCGACGACGCGCGCGGTGAAGGTCGAGGCGTTGAAGCCGTGATCGGTGATGGTGGCGAGGTAGGTGTCGAGCGCCTTCTCGAACACCGTGCCGGCGCGCTGGCCGCGGATCATGCGCAGCAAATCCTGCGCCGTGCTGAGCGACGGATCGGGCGCGATCGGCGCCATGGATTTCTCCGCGTTGAGCAGCGCGGCCAGGAACACCGGCATGGCGCCGCATACCAGGAAATGATGCGGAGTCTTTGCGCTGTCGGGCAGCATGCCGATGCCGACGCGCAGCGCCTCGACCGGATTGAGGCCGCGGGTCGCGGCCAGGAGCTTGGGCACCTCGACGAAGGTTTTTACGCGGGCCGCTGCCAACCCCTCGCGCACGGTGGTCTCATCGCCGCCGCCCTCGGCATAGCCTTCCCACAACAGCGCCGCGACGCCTTCGAAGCCGCGCGTCGCCGTCAGCTCCTCGATCGCATGGCCGCGCACGATCAGCCGGCCGGCTTCGCCATCGACCTCGCTCATTGCCGTATCGGCCACGACGACGCCGTCGAGGCCACTGTCCACCCGCGTCAGCAACATTTGGATGTCCTTTCCCACTACCGCGGCCAAGGTCGGATTGCGGAAATATATTGTCAATCTTGATTATATTGATCAATATAGTGCCATGGCGAACGAAGTGCTGAGTTCACGGGAAGCGGCGCGGCGGCTGGGCGTTTCGGCGGCCACGCTCTACGCCTATGTCAGTCGCGGCCTGCTGCGCTCCGAGGCGGTCGACGGCCGGCGCGAGCGGCGCTATCGCGCCGACGACATCGCCCGCCTGAAGCGACGGCGCGACGTCGGGCGCAAGGCTGAATCGATCGCCAACCATGCGCTCGATTTCGGCACGCCGGTGCTCGAATCGTCCCTCACCCTGATCGAGAACAACCGTCTTTATTACGGCGGGCGAGATGCCACCGAGCTGGCACGCACCGCCTCGCTCGAGGAAGTGGCGCGGCTCCTGTGGGACTGCGATGAGCGGCCGTTCGCGGCCGACAACCTGCCGCCGATGACCACGGCGCTGCGCCGCGCCTGGCTGGCCGCGGTGACCCTTGGTCCGGTCGACCGCTGCCTCGTCGTCCTGCCGGCCGCGGCGGCGCTGGATCATCCGAGCTGGGTGGAAGACCGCGCCGCGATGCTGGAGACCGGCGTGCGCGTCCTGCGCCTCCTGACCGCGGCGGTGACGGCACGGCCGCTGTCGACGGTCCCTGTCCATGAGGAGCTTGCCGCGGCGTGGCGGGTACCGAAGGAGCGTGCGCCGCTCCTGCGCGCGGCGCTGGTGCTGTCGGCGGACCATGAGTTCAACGCCTCGGCCTTCGCCGCTCGCGTCGTCGCCTCGACGGGCGCCAATCTCTACGGCGCGACCATGGCGGGGCTTGCCGCGCTGAACGGCCCGCGCCATGGCGGGCTGACGCGCCGAGTCGCCTCCCTGTTCGACGACCTGAAGAATGCCCGCGACCTCGACGGCGAGCTGGTGCAGCGCGTGCGCGACCGCATCTACATTCCGGGGTTCGGCCATCAGCTCTATCCCGACGGCGACGTGCGCGCGGCCACCCTCTTCGCGCTGCTGCGCGAGACCGTTCCCAATTCGCCGGAGCTCGCCTTCGCCGAGCGTCTGGCAGCCGCCGGTGAACGCCTGATCGACCGCAAACCCAACGTCGATTTCACCACCGTCGTGGTCGAGCGCGTGCTCGGCCTGCCCAAGGACTCAGCACTCGCCCTCTTCCTGCTGGGCCGCACCGTCGGCTGGATCGCCCATGCGCTCGAACAGTCCGCGCATGCTGCCCTGATCCGACCGCGCGCCCGTTATACTGGTCCCCGCCCAGGAGGATGACATGAGGGAAGGTCGCTGCCTTTGCGGAGCCGTCCGCTTCACCGCCCGATGGTGAACCCAAGTGGACCGGTTACTGCCATTGCCAGAGCTGCCGCCGCCACACCGGGGCGCCGGTCTCCGCCTATGCAGGCCTCGAGGCGGCCAAGATCCGGTTCACGGGAGACCTCTCCACCTTCGAATCGTCGCGCGGCGTGCGGCGCGGCTTCTGTGGGCGCTGCGGTTCCACCCTGACCTACGAGGGCGACCGCTGGCCGGGCGAAGTCCATCTCCATGTCGGCGCGTTCGACGAGCCCGCGACGCTCGCGCCGACCGGCCATGCCTTCGCTGACGAGCGGGTGCCGTGGCTGAAACTGTGACCTTATTTATCCACCAAAACGCCGCCTTGCGGGGTCCACGTCGGCGTGCTTAACGTCGCGCTTTAGTGACAAGAAAACGCGTGGGCGTGCCGAGGTTGCCCCATCTGCTCGGCATTGAGGGACTTGCGCCCGATACTATTTCGGGCCTGCTCGACCTTTCCGAAAGTTACATCGACCAGAACCGATCGATCGACAAGCGGCGCGACGTGCTCGCCGGCCGCACCTTGATCAACCTGTTCTTCGAGAATTCGACGCGCACGCGCACCAGCTTCGAGGTCGCGGCCAAGCGGCTGGGCGCCGATGTGATCAACATGGACGTCGCCACCTCCTCGGTGCGCAAGGGCGAGACGCTCTTGGACACGGCGATGACGCTGAACGCCATGCGGCCCGACGCCATCGTCGTGCGGCACTCCGAATCGGGCGCGGTCAACCTGCTGTCACAGAAGGTGAACTGCGCCGTCATCAATGCCGGAGACGGCCAGCACGAGCATCCGACCCAGGCGCTGCTCGATGCGCTCACCATCCGACGACGACGCGGCAGCCTGGAAGGCCTGCTGGTGGCGATCTGCGGCGACATCATGCACAGCCGCGTGGCGCGCTCGAACATCCACCTGCTGCAGATCATGGGCGCGCGCGTGCGGGTGGTCGGCCCGCCCACCCTGATGCCGACCGACATCGACCGCATGGGCGTCGAAGTCCATTACAGCATGAAGACCGGGCTGAAGGACGTCGACATCGTCATGATGCTGCGCCTGCAGACCGAGCGCATGCAGGGCTCGTTCGTGCCCTCGATCAGCGAATACTTCCGCTTCTTCGGTCTCGATCACGAGAAGCTCAAGTTCGCCAAGTCCGATGCGCTGATCATGCATCCCGGACCGATGAACCGCGGCGTCGAGATCGACTCCGAAGTCGCCGACGACCTCGATCGTTCGGTGATCCACGAGCAGGTCGAGATGGGCGTGGCCGTGCGCATGGCCTGCCTCGAGGCGCTGATCGGTGGCCGCCGCAACGCACTCGCCGGAGCCGCGGCGTGAGCCGACGCGACAGCGGCCACATCGATCGCCTGGCGCCGCAGCACAGCGGCTCGACCGCCTATATCAACGCCCGCATCATCGATCCCACGGGCGACGCCGAGTACCAGGGCGCCGTCCTGATCAGCGACGGCAAGATCGCCGACTACGGCCCGAACCTGTTCGCCTCTGGCGCGCCCTACGGCATCCAGTCGGTCGACTGCCGCGGCCTCTACCTCGCGCCCGGCCTGGTCGACACGCGCGTCCATACCGGCGAGCCCGGCGAGGAGCACAAGGAGACGCTGGAAAGCGCCGGCGCGGCCGCCGCCGTGGGCGGCATCACCTCGCTGGTGCTGTTGCCCGACAACGAGCCGCCGTTCGACGACGCCTCGCTGATCGAGTTCGTCGCCCGCCGCGCCCGCCAGATCAAGCTCGTGAACATGTACGCCTACGGCGCGCTGACCGTCGGGCTGGAGGGCAAGGAACTGGCTGAGCTGGGCCTGATGGCCGAGGCCGGCGCGGTTGCCTTCACCGATGCCGACCATGCCGTCGGCAACGCCCAGGTGCTGCGCCGCGCGCTCTACTACGCCAAGGGCTTCGATGCGCTGATCGTGCACCTGCCGCAGGAGCCGACCCTGTCGGGCGGCCACATGACCAGCGGCGAGATGGCCACGCGTCTCGGCCTCTCCGGCAATCCGCCGCTCGCCGAGGTGATGCTGGTCGAGCGCGACATCCGGTTGGCCGAGATGACGGGCGGACGTTTGCACCTCGCCAAGATTTCGACCGCCGAATCCGTCGCCGCCATCACCGCCGCCAAGGCACGCGGGCTGAAAATCACCTGCGATACCGCGGCCCCCTACTTCGCGCTGAACGACCTCGCGGTCGGCGACTACCGCACCTTCGGCAAGCTGGTGCCACCCCTGCGCGCCGAGAAGGATCGCCTCGCCGTGGTCGAAGGCCTGAAGAGCGGCACCATCGACGCCATCGTGTCGGACCACCGACCGCAGGATCAGGACAGCAAGCGCGTGCCCTTCGCCCAGGCCGAGCCGGGCGGCATCGGGCTGGAAACCCTGCTGCCGATCTCGCTCGAGCTGGTGCACAACGGCCATCTCACCTTGCCGCGTCTGTTCCAGCTTCTGGCGGCGACCCCGGCACGTCTGTTCGGCCTGCCGGGCGGCCGCCTGGCCAAGGGCGCACCGGCCGATCTCGTGGTGTTCGATGCCGACTACGCCTGGAAGGTCGACCGCGACGAGCTGTGGAGCAAGACCAAGAACACGCCGTTCGACGAGCGTCCGGTGCAGGGCCGCGTCATGGCCACCATCGTCGGCGGCCGCACGATCTATCGCGACGACAGCTTTGTGACCGCCGCACGGGCAGCCTAGGCGGCGGCGGCGCCGTCCAAAAGCTGCCTCCAAACGGCCTTTTCGTCTGCTATGGTCGTGTCCTTCCACCAAACAGGGCGTTGCACGATGCTTCGACAGTCACTTCTTCTCGGTGTCGCCGGCATGGCGTTCGCGGGCGCGAGCGCGGCCCAGCAGCGCGGCCAGTCGCGCGACGACCTGCTCGACGCCCTCACCCGCCACATCCAGATCTGTGGCGAGATGACCGACACGCAGTCGCGACTCGCCTGCTACGACCGCCTGCAGACCCAGGTCGGCGGCGTGGCGCCGCAGGCCCAGCCGACGCCGACGCCCTTGCAGGCGCAGCCCGCGCCGACGCCGCTCGCGCCACTGCCGCCGCCGCCGACGACCATCGGGGCGGGACCAGGCGGTGGATCATCGATCAACTCCTCGCCGCTGACGCCGCAGCCGCTCGGCGTGCCGGGCGGCGGCGTCGCCACCCTGGGGCCGGGAGGCGCCGTCAACCCGCCGCCGTCGGGGACGCGCGATCCCGATGCCGCCTTCGATCCGCGCACCGCGGGCTATCGACCGCCCGAGACGACGGGACCGCGGCCGCAGCCGCAGATGCGCCGCACTGGCGCGCGGCCCGTCCCCAACTTCTCGACGCCGCAGCCGCTGGTGACGCTCGGCGCCGCCAACCTGACCTATGGCGATTCGCGCTACTGGCAGGTCACGGTCACGCTCACCTCCAACACGCGCAACCCCATCAACACCCAGGCCGAATGCACCTTCATGAACGCCGGCCGGCCTGTGTCGACGGACTATCTCGGGCCGCTCATGATCCAGCCCGGCGAACAGATCACCACCGAGCTGATCGGCCCGTCGACCACGTCCTACATCGATTCGACCAACTGCAAGATCGTCAGCCCCTGACCGACGCATGATCTCGATCCTGGTCCTGCTGCTGGGACCATTCCTGATGGGCTACCTGCTGGGCTCGATCCCGTTCGGGCTGCTGCTGACGCGCGGCGCCGGCCTCGGCGACATCCGCAACGTCGGATCGGGCAATATCGGCGCCACCAACGTGCTGCGCACCGGACGCAAGGGCCTGGCCGCCGCAACCCTGCTGCTCGATGCGCTGAAGGGCGTCGTCGCCGTGCTGATCGCCGACCAGGTCGGCCAGATCGCCGCCGTCGGCGCCGCCGCGGGCGCGGTGCTCGGCCACATGTTCCCGGTGTGGCTCGGCTTCAAGGGCGGCAAGGGCGTGGCGACCACGCTCGGCGTCATGTGGGGCCTGTCGTGGCCGGTGGGCGCGATCGCCTGCGCGGCGTGGCTGGTGTTCGCCGCCGTCTTCCGTTTCTCCTCGCTCGCTGCCCTGCTCAGCGTCGTGGTCGCCGCCATCGCCGCCTGGTTCCTGACCGACCACCGTGCCGCCATCCTGCTCACGCTGCTGGTGCCGCTGGTCTGGGTGCGGCACCATGAGAATATCGGCCGCCTGCTGAACGGCACCGAGTCCAAGATCGGCCAACGCACTCCGGGCTCCTAGCCGCTACCAGACGGCCCGGCGACAATGGGAGAACGCTCATGTTCGCTCGTGCAGCCGCTGTCCTGATTGCCGTCCTCGCTCTCGCCGACACGAGCGCCTTCGCTCAACCCAGCCTCATCCTCTTCGAGAACGTCCGCATCTTCGACGGCAAGAGCAGCACGTTGAGCGGCGGCATGAACGTCCTCGTGCGCGACAACACGATCGACAGGATCTCAAAGGATCCGATTCCAGTCGATCGCAGCGCCAGCACCAGGGTCATCGCCGGCGGCGGGCGCACCTTGATGCCCGGGCTGATCGACATGCACTGGCACACGATGCTCGTGCGGCCGACCGTCGCGACGCTGCTGACGGCGGACATGGGCTACCTCAACCTGGTGGCGGGGGCCGAAGCCGCGGACACGCTCATGCGCGGCTTCACCACCGTTCGTGACTTGGGCGGGCCGTCGTTCGGATTGATGCGCGCGATCGACGAGGGCGTCCTCCCCGGTCCGCGGATCTACCCGTCAGGCGCCATCATCACCGTCACCAGCGGCCACGGCGACTTTCGTCAGCCGTTCGAGGTGCCGCGCGTCATCGGCTCGTCCCAGTCTCGCGGCGAGCAGACTGGCGCCGCCATGATTGCGGACAGTCCGGACGAGGTCCGCGTGCGGGTGCGCGAACAGCTCCTGCTGGGGGCGACACAGATCAAGCTGACGGGCGGCGGCGGCGTGGCGTCGCCACGCAGCCCGCTCGACGCATCCACCTTCACCGAGGCCGAGTTGCGCGCCGCCGTCGAAGCGGCCGAGAACTGGGGCACCTACGTCACCGTGCACGCCTACACGCCGGTTGCGATTCGCCGGGCGATCGCGGCCGGCGTGAAGTGCATCGAGCACGGGCATCTGATGGACGACGAGACCGCCAAGCTCTTGGCTGAAAAAGGCATCTGGTTGAGCACCCAGGCGTTCCCCGACGAACTGGCCGACGCGTTCCCTCCCGGCTCGCTGGAGGCACTGAAGGCGCGCGCGGTGTTCGCCGGCACCGACAAGACCTTCACCCTGGCGAAGAAGTACGGGATCAAGACGGCGTTCGGCACCGACATCCTGTTTTCGCCGCAGTTGGCGCCGCGCCAGGGCGAGCTGTTGACGAAGCTCGTCCGCTGGTACACGCCGGCCGAGACGCTGATCATGGCGACCGGGACCAACGCCCAGCTGCTGGCGTTGTCCGGGGAGCGCAATCCCTATCCGGGCAAGCTCGGCGTGATCGAACAGGGCGCGCTTGCCGATCTCCTGCTGGTCGACGGCGATCCGATCGCCAACATCAAGCTGATCGAGGAGCCGGCGAAGAACTTCGTCGTCATCGTGAAGGACGGGAAGATCTTCAAGAACACCTTGTAGTCACCTGAGGCGCGTGAAGCCGTCGGGACTCCAATCCTCGCTGCCAACGCCGTGATGGACAAAGAAGAACCCGTCGGGATCGTACTTGTCCTTGACCTGGCGCAGCCGCGGGTAGTTCGGGCCCCAGAAGGCGGAGCGCCAGTCGGGCTCGAAGTAGCTCGACTCCGAGACGTAGGAGCCGTGGTTCGGCACCAGCTTGCGCAGCTCGTCCATGCAGGCCGTGATGTTCTTGGCATTGCGCCGCGCGAGCGCAACGTCGGGCTCGTGGCCAGCGATGCCCGGAAAGGACGGCGCGGCTTCGCTGGCGCTGATGGCGAGCGCGAAGGCGTCGGCCGCCGCGGGATTGGTCGCCGTCTCGCGCGCCGCCGCGACCTCGGCCGCCGGCGCGCCGGCCAGGCCCTTGTTGAAATGCAGCGCCACGCGCCAGCGCCGCGAGCCCGCGAACAGCGCATCGACCAGCCTCGCCTGGTTGGCCGGCTCGATCAGCGGCCGCGGCATCCATACCGATTGGTAGCCCTGCAGGGTCCAGCCGGCCTCGCCGATGTTGCTCGCCCAGAACACGTTCCCCTCCGGCGCGCCCGGCCGGTCGTCGCTCAGCACGAACGCCGCGGCATTGGCCTTCAGCCAGGCGGCATCCCAGAAGTGCTGCGCCGGCAGTGCCGCGACCATTGGCGGCTGGGTGAAGGCGTAATCGGACGCGCGCTCGGTCACCCAGGCGAAGAACGGCCGCCAAACGGCGGTTGCCGCGGCATCATCCAGCCCCTGAAAGATCATGGAGAAGCCCAGCGTATTGTCGGGCCGGAAGGCCACCTGCTCGCCCCACTGCGGATTGAACAGCGCCTCGCGATAGAACGCGACGAAGCGCTCGATCAACGCGCGATAGGCCGTGTCCGACTTGGCCTTGATGGTGGCGAAGGCGCCGCCGAACAAATTCGGCAGCTGGTGCGTGCGCAGCGTAATGCGGGTGACGACGCCGAAGCTGCCGCCGCCGCCGCCCTTCAGCGCCCAGAACAGGTCGGGCTCGGTGCAGGCGTTGGCGATGCGCACCTGGCCGTCGGCCGTCACGACCTCGGCCTCGAGCATGCCCGCGGCGGCGAGGCCGAAGCGCTTGGAGAAGCTGCCGAAGCCGCCGCTCTGGATCAGGCCCGCCACGCCCACAGTGGTGCAGCCGCCGCCCTGCACGTAGCGGCCGGCCTTGGCCGCCGCGGCATAGGCGTGCAGCCAGACATTGCCGGCACCCAGCGAGATCGCCGGCTGCGGCGCGCCCGTGCAGCCGCGGCCGACGAAGCCGTCATGCAGCTCGATGGCGTTCATCGCCCGCGTCCATACCAGCAGCGAATCGGCGGCGTTGGACGTGCCCTGATAGGAGTGACCGCCGCCTTTCACGACCAGGCGCAGGCGATGGCTGCGCGCGAAGTTGACGGCCGCCGCGACGTCGGCGGCGTTGCGCGCGGCCACGGCATAGGCGCTGGGCGCGGACGTCCAGGCATCGACCCAGCCGCTGGTCTGGGTCAGGGCGACGCTGTCGCCGATCAGCCAGGGGTTCTTCAGGCCCTTGAAGAAGGCGGTGCACTCGGCGCTGGCCGGCGCCGCGCGGCAGGCCTCGAGCGGCGACTTCACCTGGATGAGCTTGCCGCCGACCTGGGCGTTCAGCTCCTGCCATTGGGCCGCCGACGGCCAGGCAGGATCGCCGGGACGGCTGCGGCGCATGGACTGGGCGTCTTGAGCCAGGGGGGCGGTCGACATCAGGGGCAGACCTCCGGCAAGCATCATGAGGTGGCGTCGGTTCATGGTGGTCCTCGCGTTGGCGCCTTCTGATACCCGCTGACCCGCTGATATTGCCTCGAATTGTGACGACCGGCACGGCCTGCGGGACGACCGGCGGGTGGCCGAGGACGACCGGTCAGTTCTTCTTGGCCGCCTTGCCGTCGTAGCGCCGCGCCCATTCCTCCAGGATCCGGCTGCGGTTGGCCGACGCCCAGGCGAAGTCGTTCTTGATCATCGATTCGGCGACGCCGGCGGGATAGTCGGGGATGTTGCTGGCGATGCCCGGCATGGCGACCTGGCTCACGAACGAGGCGTAGAGTTCGTTGGCCCTGCGGCTGGCGGCAAAGTCCATCAGCCGGCGCGCCGCCTCGGGCTTCTTGGTGCCGCGCAGGATGGCGGCGGCATCCATGTCCCAGCCGCCGCCCTCCTTCATCACCAGGCCTTCGATCGGGGCGCCCTTCTGCTTGGCGCTGGCTGCCGCGAGTTCGTAGGCGATGCCGAGCGGGTATTCACCGGCCGCCGCCTGCCGGCAGGGTCGCGAGCCCGAATGCTCGTAGACGGCGATGTTGTCGTGCAGCTTGTCCATGAATTCCCAGGCCTTGGCCTCGCCGAACATCTGGATCCAGGCCGAAACATGGAAGTAGCCCGTCCCCGACGACGCCGGATGCGGCATGGTGAGCTTTCCCTTGAAGCGCGGATCGGTGAGGTCGAACCACGAAGTCGGCTTGGCCAGGTTGAGCTTGGCCGCCTCGACGGTGTTGAAGCACACCGCCGCCACCCAGGCCTCCATGCCGACCCAGGCCGGCGGATTGGCGGGATCGCGGAAGGCCGGCTTGATGTTGACGAGGTTCTTGGGCGCATAGGGTTCGAGCAGACCCTTCTTGTCGAGCAGCAGCATCGAGGTGACGGCCAGTCCCCAGATCGCATCGCCCCTCTGCGCGCCCTGCTCGGCCAGGATGCGGGCGGTTATCACGCCCGTCGAATCGCGATTCCACAGGATCTCCAAGTCGCGATTCTCGGCCTCGAACGCCTTCTTGAAGTCGTTGAGGTTCTCGATCTCCAGCGTCGAGTAGACTTCCAGCCGGACGCGGTCCTGCGCCGCCACGGCCGTTGCGCCGAGCGCAAGAAGGACCGCCACCATCAAGCTTCTCATCGTCATCTTCCCCCTCATCCCACACATAACATTGATCACCGGCCGGCGCGTCGCTAGGGTCACTACACAACAACTGCAGGAGGCAGTTTCCCATGTTCGTTGCTCGTATCGCGGCCCTGGCCGCCGCGGCCCTTTTTGCGGCCATGGGCGCGGCCTCGGTCGCCGAAGCCAAGACCCTGCGCTGGGCCAGCCAGGGCGACGCCCTGACGCTCGACCCGCATGCCCAGAACGAGGGCCCGACCTCGGCAATGAACGCCCATGTCTACGAGCCGCTGATCAGTCGCGACCCGACGCTCAGCAAGGTGCCGGCACTGGCGCTGTCGTGGAAGGCGATCGCGCCCGACACCTGGGAGTTCAAGCTCCGGCCCGACGTCAAGTTCAGCGACGGCACGCCGTTCACCGCCGATGATGTGGTCTTCAGCTACAACCGCGCGCTGGCGCCGACGTCGGACTTCCGGGCCTACATCTCCTCGATCAAGGACGTGAAGGCGGTCGATCCGCTCACCGTGCACATCGTCACCAACGGGCCCAACCCCATCCTGCCCGACTACGCATCGTCGATCCTGATCATGTCCAAGGCGTGGGCCGAGAAGCACAACGTCACCAAGCCGCAGAGCTTCAAGGACAAGGAAGAGACCTACGCCGTGCGCAACGCCATGGGCACCGGCGCCTTCACGGTGAAGCAACGCGATCCCGACGTGAAGACGGTGATGGCCAAGAACCCGACCTATTGGGGCGCCAAGGACTTCCCGGCCTATCCCGACGAGCTCGTCTACACGCCGATCAAGGAACCGGCGACGCGCGTTGCCGCGCTGATCTCGGGCCAGGTCGACTTCGTGCTCGACGCGCCGTTGCAGGACATCGCGCGCATCAAGCAGACGCCGGGTCTCAAGACCGAGGAGACCGCGCAGGTCCGCTCGATCTTCCTCGGCCTCGACATGGGCGCCGCCGAGCTCAAATACTCCGACGTCAAGGGCAAGAACCCGTTTGCCGACAAGCGCGTGCGCCAGGCGATGTACCAGGCGATCGACATCGACGCGATCAAGGCCAAGGTGATGCGCAACTTCGCGGCGCCCGCCGGCCTCGTCACCTCGCCCGGTGTGCACGGCTACACCAAGGACCTCGACAGGCGGCCGAAGTACGACGTCGCCTCGGCCAAGAAGCTGATGGCCGACGCCGGCTACCCCAACGGCTTCTCGGTGGTCCTGGACTGCCCCAACGACCGCTACAACAACGACGAGCAGATCTGCCAGGCGGTCACCGGCATGCTGGCGCAGATCGGCATCAAGGTCGACCTGCAGGCGCGCTCCAAGACGCTGCACTTCCCCAAGATACAGAAGAAGGATTCGAGTTTCTTCATGTTGGGCTGGGGCGTGCCGACGCTCGATTCGCACTATGTCTTCACGTACCTGTACCAGACCAACGACGCGGCCAAGAAGGTGGGCGGCTACAACCTCACCAACTACTCCAACGCCAAGATGGACGAGCTCACCGACGGCATCCTGAAGGAGGTCGACCCGGCCAAGCGCGACAAGATGATCGCCGACGCCTGGAAGCTCGCCCTCGAGGACATGCCGTACCTGCCGCTGCACCACCAGCTGATCGTCTGGTCGATGAGCGACAAGGTGACGATCCCGATCTTCGCCAACGACTCGCCCAACTTCAAATACTCGAAGATGAAGTGAGTTGATCCTTTGCCTCCCCATCGTCATACGATGGGGCGTGGCGCTTTTGGCCGCGAAGCGGCCAAAACGCTTGGCCCGCGCAGTGGGCGGAGGGGTCATGAGCACCAGTCCTGTTGCCCATAACCCCTCCGGCCCTTCGGGCCACCTCCCCACTTCGTGGGGAGGCACGTAAGGTCCGGAATGCTCGCCTTTATCGTTTCCCGGCTCCTGCAATCCGTCGCCGTCATGCTGGCGGTGTCGTTCCTGTGCTTCGTGCTGTTCAACTTCGTGGGCGACCCGGTGAGCAACATGGTGGGCCAGGAGGCGACGGCGGCCGACCGTGAGGAGATGCGCACCGAGCTCGGTCTCGAGGACTCCGTCGGCATGCAGTTCCTGCGCTTCCTGGTCAACGCGGCGCACGGCAATTTCGGCAAGAGTTACAGGCTGGCGCGGCCGGTCTCCGACCTGATCGTCGAGCGCATGCCGGCGACGCTCGAGCTGGTGGCGGCGGCGGCGCTGCTGGCGCTCGCCATGGGCATTCCGCTCGGCGTGCTGACCGCTCTGCGGCGCAACAGCGTCGACAGCCAGGCGGTGATGACGTTCTCGCTCGCGGGCGTCGCCATGCCGACCTTCGTGATCGGCATCCTGCTGATCTACGTCTTCTCCGTCGAGTGCAAGACCTGGGCGCCGTCGGTCGGCCTGCCGGGCGACTGGTGCTTCCCCTCCTTCGGGCGCGGCGAGACCGAGAAGATCGGCGGCTGGACCACCGGCCTGCTGACGGCGAGCGGCCTGAAGGCGATCGTGCTGCCGGCCGTCACCCTCAGCCTGTTCCAGATGACCCTGGTGCTGCGCCTGGTGCGTTCGCAGATGCTCGAGGTGCTGCGCACCGACTACATCAAGTTCGCGCGTGCCCGCGGCCTCACCAATCGCGCCGTGCACTTCCGCCACGCGCTCAAGAACACTCTCCTGCCGGTCATCACCGTGATCGGCATCCAGGTCGGCGGCCTGATCGCCTTCTCGATCATCACCGAGACGGTGTTCCAGTGGCCGGGCATGGGCCAGCTCTTCATCCAGTCGGTGCAGTTCGCCGACATCCCTGTGATGGCGGCGTATCTCGTCATGGTCTCGCTTATCTTCGTCACCATAAACTTCTTCGTCGATCTGCTTTATGCCGCGATCGATCCGCGCCTCAGGCTCGATCGCGCGCGCGTCGGCACGGCAGGCGGCTGACGCATGAAACAGAACGTTGAGGCGGCCCTGCCCTGGGCCCTGATCGGCGCTGCCTCTCTCGGCATGTTCGCCTGCACCTCGAGCGGCACCACCCGCGCGCCCTTCCTGATCGACATGGCGCGCGACCTTTCGGTCAGCATGGGGCTGGTCGCCAACCTCGTGTCGCTGACGGCGACGGCGTGGGGCGTCTCGTCCGCGATCGCCGGCTGGCTGGCCGATGTCATGGGCCGCCGGGTGGTGCTGGTGGGTTCGCTGTTCGGGCTGGCACTGACGCTGGCCGCCCAGGCGGTGGCCGGCTCCTTCTTCTGGGTCGCGGTATGGGCCACGGTCGGCGGCGGCTTCTGCGGCGCTTTCACCGCCGCGGCCTATGCCGAGCTCTCCGGCCGCGTGCCCGATGCCCAGCGCGGCCGTGCGCTGGGCTGGGTGATGAGCGGCCAATCCCTGACCTTGCTCGTCGGCGTGCCGATGGCCGCCGCGGTCGGCGCGCTGATCGGTTGGCGCGGCTGGCTGCTTTGCGTCGGCGCACTGTCGCTGATCGCCACCGTCAGCATGCTGATAACCGTGGGTCGCGGCTCGGCCGGCCATATGCGCGGGGTGGTGCGCCCGTCGATCAGGGACGCCCTGTCGAAGCGCGTGATCGGCCTGCTGACGACCGGTATCTTCGAGCGCATCTGCTACGGCCTCGCCGTCACCTACTTCGCCGCCTTCCTTCAGGCGACCTATGGCCTGTCGCTGGCCGAGCTCGCCATACCGCTGGCGATCTTCGCCATCGGCAGCGTGGCCGGCACCGTGCTGGGCGGCCAGATCGCCGACCGCTTCCGCGATCGCCTGATGACCTTCGCCGTCGCCATGGCCCTGTCGGCGGTCGCCGCCCTCGTCCTTTTCATGTGGCATCCCAGTGCCGAGATCTCGGTGGCGCTGGGCTTCCTCTATATCCTGCTGAATGCGCTCGGCCGGCCAGCCTACATGGCCGCCCTGGCCAACGTGCCGGACGACGTGCGCGGCACGGTGCTGGGGCTGAACAGCTCCTCGGCCAGCATCGGCTGGATCGGCGCTGCCGCCCTTGGCGCAGCGATGATCGGTTGGGTAGGCTTCGAGGGCTTCGGCCCGCTGGCCGCCGTGCTGGCGGTGCTGAGCGCGGCCGGCGCGCTGGCCGGCCGCCGCGCCGCTGCTCGCAAGGTGAGCTGAATGGCTGACACGACGACCGCCCTTGCCCGCTTCCGCGACTCCGACATGTGGTGGAGCTTCCGCCGCTCGCCGACGACGGTCGTCGCCGCCGTCGTCACCGTGCTCTTCTTCATGGGCGCGATCTTCGCGCCCTGGGTCGCGCCCTACAATCCGTTCGACGTGAAGTCGCTCAACCTGATGGACGCTTTCACGCCGCCGGCGTGGAATGCAGGCGGCAGCACCGCGCACCTCCTCGGCACCGACAACCAGGGCCGCGACGTGCTCTCGGCCATCCTCTACGGCACGCGCGTATCGCTGATGATCGGGCTCGCCGCCATCGTTCTGTCGGTGACGACCGGCGTGCTGTTGGGCCTGCTGGCCGGCTTCCGCGGCGGCTGGGTCGAGGCGATCATCATGCGCCTGGCCGACATCCAGCTTACCGTGCCCGCCATCCTGATCGCCCTCACGCTCGATGGCGTCGCGCGTGCCGCGCTGCCGAAGCACGTGCATGACGAGATCGCCATCTGGGTGCTGGTGATCTCGATCGGCGTCGCCTACTGGCCGCAGTTCGCGCGCGTCACCCGCGCCACCACGCTCGCCGAAAAGCACAAGGACTACGTCAACGCCGCGCGCATCATCGGCGTGCCGGGCGCGCGCATCGCGCTCGGCCACGTGCTGCCCAACGCCTGGGGACCGGTGCTGGTGATCGCCACCATCGAGCTTGCGCTCGCCATCATCGCCGAAGCGTCGCTCTCCTATCTCGGCGTCGGCATGCCGGCCACCCAGCCGTCGCTCGGCACGCTCATTCGCATCGGCAACGCCTTCCTGTTCTCCGGCGAATGGTGGATCGTGCTCTTCCCGGTCTTTGCCCTGGTCATCCTGTCGCTCTCCGTGAACATCCTGGGCGACTGGCTGCGCGACGCACTCAATCCCAAGCTGCGCTGATTCTACTGACGGTTGATTTACAGGCTGGAGACACACGCGTACTGTCTCGCCATGGTCGACGGCCCCCTCACCGCCGAGCTCGATCCCGGCGAGCTTGATACCAATGAACGACGCGCCCGGCTGCGGCTGGCGCGCAGCGCCCGGATCGGGCCGGTGACCTTTCACGAAGCGCTGGCCCATTTCGGGTCGGCGCATGCCGCCTGCGCGCGGCTGGAGACGACCACCGATGCGGCGATCGCCCGCGAGGAAGAGGCGCTCGCCAAGGCCGGCGGCCGCTTCCTGGTGTTCGGCGATCCTGCCTATCCGCCGGCGCTGGCTGCGCTGGCGGATGCGCCGGCGGTGCTGTCGGCCATCGGCGATCTCGGCCTGTTGGGCCGTCCCACCCTGGCCATCGTCGGCGCCCGCGAGGCTTCCCTTGCGGCCTGCCGTCTGGCGGGCGAGCTGGCCGGTGCACTGGGCGTGGCGGGCTTCGTCGTCGCCTCCGGCCTGGCGCGCGGGATCGATGCGGCTGCCCACCAGGCCGCCTTGCCCACCGGCACCATCGCCGTGCTGGCGGGCGGCATCGACCAGGTCTACCCGCCGCAGAATGCCGGGCTGCAGGCGGCCATTGCCGCCCAAGGCCTGATGCTGAGCGAGTCCCCCTGGGGTGCGCCGCCGGTGGCCCGCGCCTTTCCCCGCCGCAACCGCATCGTCAGCGGCCTGTCGCAGGGCGTCGTGGTCATCGAGGCGGCGGCTCGATCGGGCTCCCTGATCACCGCCCATCGGGCGGCCGAACAGGGCCGCGACGTCTTCGTCGTTCCGGGCTCCCCGGCCGACCCGCGCTATGCCGGATCCAATAGCCTTATCCGGGATGGGGCCATTTTGACCCGCGACATCAACGATATTCTTGGTGTGATCGAAGCGCCACGGTCCGTCGCCCAAGTCCCTGTCAAACCAAGGGAAAATTCGATCCACCCGGAGGCCTCCAAGGTGCTCTCCGCCCTGGGGTCGGTCCCCACCCTGGTTGACGAACTGGTACGTCGATGCCAAGTGTCCGCCGCCGCCGTAGCGGAGGTCCTGCTCGCTCTCGAGTTGGAAGGCCGCCTGGAACGGCACCGGGGTAACCGCGTATCTCTGATGTGATATCAGTGATTTAGCTCCGGGTTTTAAAGTTTTACTGGAGCATATCGGGCGATGGACGTATTGGTCGTCGAGTCCCCGGCCAAGGCAAAGACCATTGGGAAGTATCTCGGCCCCGGCTACACCGTGCTGGCCTCCTATGGTCATGTCCGCGACCTTCCGCCCAAGGATGGCTCGGTCCGTCCGGACGAGGATTTCGCCATGGACTGGGAGGTCGATCCCCAGTCCCAGAAGCGCCTCGACGCCATCGCCAAGGCGATCACCAAGGGCGGCAAGCTCTATCTTGCCACCGACCCCGACCGCGAGGGCGAAGCCATTTCCTGGCATGTCCGGGACGTGCTGAAGCGCAAGAAGGCGCTGGAAGGCGTCGACGTGAAGCGGGTCACCTTCAACGCCATCACCAAGCAGTCGGTGCTCGACGCCGTCGCCCATCCGCGCGACCTCGACCAGGACCTTATCGACGCCTACATGGCGCGCCGGGCGCTCGACTACCTGGTGGGTTTCACCCTCTCGCCCGTGCTGTGGCGCAAGCTGCCGGGCAGCCGCTCGGCCGGCCGCGTCCAGTCGGTGGCGCTGCGCCTGATCTGCGAGCGCGAGTCCGAGATCGAGGTCTTCAAGACCCGCGAGTACTGGACGGTCGACGCCCTGTTCGGGACAGCCAAGAAGCAGACGCTGAAGGCCCGCCTCACCCATCTGGACGGCCGCAAGCTCGACAAGTTCGACCTCGATACCCAGGAACGGGCTGAGCAAGCCAAGCGCGAGATCGAGCGCCGCGCCTTCTCGGTGGCCTCGATCGACCGACGCCAGGTCCGCCGCAACCCGCCGCCGCCCTTCATCACCTCGACCTTGCAGCAGGAAGCCTCGCGCAAGCTCGGCGTGGGCGCCGCCACGGCCATGCGCATCGCCCAGCGGCTCTACGAGGGCGTCGACATCGGCGGCGAGACGGTCGGACTCATTACTTATATGCGCACCGACGGCGTGCAGCTCGCCCCCGAGGCGATCGGCCAGACCCGGCGCCTGATCGAGACCAAGTACGGCCAGAGTTACGTGCCCGAGAAGCCGCGCGTCTACACCTCGAAGGCCAAGAACGCCCAGGAGGCGCACGAGGCGATCCGGCCGACCGACCTGTTCCGCACGCCACAGGACGTCGCCGCCTATTTGGACAAGGACCAGCTCGGTCTCTACGAGCTGATCTGGAAGCGCACCGTGGCGAGCCAGATGGAAAGCGCCGTGCTCGACCAGGTCACGGTCGACATCGCCAGCGCCGACAAGACCGTGCAGCTGCGCGCCACCGGCTCGGTCGTGAAGTTCAACGGCTTCCTCACCCTCTACGACGAGGGCAAGGACGAGAACGGCACCGACGCCGACGAGGAAGGCAACGCCATCCTGCCCGACGTCGCCCAGGACGAGGGGCTGGAGCGTCGCGACGTCATCCCCGAGCAGCATTTCACCGAGCCGCCGCCGCGCTACTCCGAGGCGAGCCTGGTGAAGAAGCTGGAAGAGCTCGGCATCGGCCGGCCGTCGACCTACGCCAGCATCATCGAGGTGCTGCAGCGCCGGAACTACGTGAAGATCGACCGCAAGCGCTTCATACCGGAGGACCGCGGCCGCATCGTCACGGCGTTCCTGCAGACCTATTTCCCGCGCTACGTCGAATACAACTTCACCGCCCATCTCGAGGACGAGCTCGACGAGATCTCGGACGGCAAGATCGACTGGCGCCAGGTGCTGCGCGAGTTCTGGAAGGCCTTCGCCGCCGCCGTCGGCGAGACCAAGGACCTGCGCGTCAGCGAGGTGCTGGACAAGCTCGACGAGGAGCTGGGCCCCCACTTCTTCCCGGCCAATGACAATGGCGGCAAGAGCCCGCGCGACTGCCCGTCCTGCGCCAACGGCCGCTTGGGCCTGAAGCTCGGCAAGTTCGGCGCCTTCATCGGCTGCTCGAACTATCCGGACTGCCGTTTCACCCGCAAGCTCGGCATCGTCGATCCCGAGGCCGATGCTGCGTCGGGCGCCAACCTCGACGGACCGAAGGTGCTGGGCACCGATCCGGCGACCGGCAAGGTCGTGACCCTGCGCAACGGCCCCTATGGCCTCTACGTCCAGCTCGGCGAGGCCGAGGGCAAGGAGAAGCCCAAGCGGCAGTCGCTCTTGAAGGGCATGACCCCGGACGATGTGACGCTCGACAAGGCGCTGCTTCTGTTGTCGCTGCCACGTGAGCTCGGCTCCCATCCCGAGGATGGTCAGCCCGTGCTGGCCGGCGTCGGCCGCTTCGGGCCGTACGTCAAGCACACCACCAAGTACAAGACCATCCCGGCCGACGAGAGCGTGCTCGAGATCGGCATGAACCGCGCCGTGGCGCTCCTGGCCGAGGCCAAGGCGACCGGTCGCGGACGCGCCGCCGCCAAGCCCATCCGCACCGTGGGCAACCATCCCGCCGACGAGGCACCGGTCGAACTCTACGAGGGCCGCTACGGCCCCTATGTGAAGCACGCCGGCATCAACGCCACCGTGCCGCGCGACCTCAAGCCGGAGGAGCTTACGCTCGACCAGGCGGTGTCGCTGCTGGCCGAACGCGCGGCCAAGGCTCCGGCCAAGAAACCCAAGGCGACGCGGGCCAAGAAGGCGGCACCCGTGCCGGCCAACGACGCCGGCGACACGCCGAAAGCCACCAAGAAAAAGGCCGCGCCCAAGCGCAAGGCCGCGAAGAAGGCGGACGCACCGCCCCGCACCGGGACCGATGGCTAAGGGCAAAGTCCCGACCCGCGACGAACTGCTGGCTTTCATCAAGGAGAGCGCCACCCCGGTCGGCAAGCGCGAGATCGCGCGTGCCTTCGGGCTGAAAGGCGACCAGCGCATCGAGCTCAAGGAGCTGCTGCGCAACCTGCGCGATTCAGGCGACATCGCCGCCGACCGCGCCAAGACATTCAAGGATCCAAAAGCACTGACTGATATCACCGTACTGGAGATCGTGCGGGTCGACGATGACGGCCACCTGCTGGCCGTGCCGCGCCGCCACGACGAAGAACAAGACGGCCCCCCACCCCGCATCGAGATCGTCCCGCAGGCGAGTCGTGGCGGCGTGGCTCCCGCCGTCGGAGACCGCGTGCTCGCTTCGCTGAAGCGCCGCGGCAAGACCACCTACGAAGCCCGCGTCATCCGCCTGCTGGGCAGCGCCCCGCGCAAGGTGCTGGGCCTCTACGAGGAACCCGACGGCCGCAACGGCATCGGCCTCGTGACCCCGACCGACCGCAAGCTGAAGCTGAGCTTCGACATCCGGCCGGCCGACAAGAACGGCGCCGAGCCCGGCGACATCGTCTGGGTCGAGCCGGCCGGCGGCGCGCTCGCCCGCCGTGCCAGCGTGATCGAGCGCGTCGGGCCGATGAGCGACCCGCGCACCATCAGCCTGATCTCGATCGCCGCCAACGACATCCCGGTCGAGTTCCCGCCGGCCGCCCTCGAGGAAGCCGAGCGCGCCCGTGCAGCACCTCTCGGCCAGCGCCTCGACCTGCGCGACACGCCGCTGGTCACGATCGACGGCGAGGACGCCCGCGACTTCGATGACGCGGTGTTCGCCGAGCCCGATCCGGATCATCCCGGCGGCTGGCGCATCCTGGTCGCCATCGCCGACGTCGCCTGGTACGTGCGGCACGACAAGCCGCTCGACCGCGCCGCCTACCGCCGCGGCACCTCGGTCTATTTCCCCGACCGCGTCGTGCCCATGCTGCCCGAGGCGCTGTCCAACCACTGGTGCTCGCTGGTCCCGCAGCAGGACCGGCCGGTCCTGGTGGCAGAAATGTGGATCGATGCTGCTGGCCAGCTGAAGCGCCATCGCTTCCACCGCGCCATGATCCGCTCGGCCGCGCGCCTCACCTACACCCGCGTCCAGCGCGCCCAGGACGGCACACCCGACGCCGAGATCGCGCCCCTGATGGGCAACGTCATCCGGCCACTCTACGGTGCCTTCAAGGTGCTGCTGGCGGCGCGCGAGAAGCGCGGCGCGCTCGACCTCGACCTGCCCGAGCGCCAGGTCACCCTGGGCGAGGACGGCCGCATCGCCGAGATCGGCGTGCGCGAGCGGCTCGATAGCCACAAGCTGATCGAGGAGTTCATGGTGCTGGCCAACGTCGCGGCCGCCCAGGCGCTGGAGCAGCGCCACACCCCCTGCCTCTACCGCGTCCACGACCACCCCGACGCCGCCAAGATCGAGGGCCTGCGCGAATTCCTGGGCACCCTGGGCGTCGGCCTGCCGGCCGGACCGCGGATCAGGCCGGGCGACCTCAACCGCGTCCTGCACCAGGTGGCCGACAAGCCAGTGGCGCGCCTGGTCAACGAGACCATGCTGCGCAGCCAGAGCCAGGCGGTCTACAGCCCCGACAATCTCGGCCACTTCGGCCTGGCCCTGGCGCGCTACGCCCACTTCACATCGCCGATCCGCCGCTTTCCCGACCTGATCGTGCATCGTGCCCTGATCGCGGCCTACGGTCTGGGCGAAGGCGGCTTGCCGGAGGGCGACAAGAGCCGCTTCGCCGAGTTCGGCGAGCACCTTTCCATGTGCGAACGGCGTGCCGTGGCGGCCGAGCGCGGCGCCATGGACCGCTACGTCGCGGCCTTCATGGCGGCGCACGTCGGCGCCACCTTCCCCGGCCGCGTCACCAGCGTCACCCGCTTCGGCCTGTTCGCCGCGCTCGACGCCAGCGGCGCCGATGGGCTTATCCCCATCCGGTCGCTTGGCCAGGAGTTCTTCCGCCACGACGAAGGCCGCCAGATGCTGGTAGGCGAGCGAACCGGCGAGACGTTCGGTCTGGGCGACCGATTGCGGCTGAAACTGGCCGAGGCCGACATTGCCACCGGCGGCCTCCTGTTCGAGATCGTCGACGTCATCGAGCGCGTCGAGCGCCACGCCCCGCCGCGCGGCCAGCGCCATGCGCGCAGCGCGCCGCGGCGTCCGGTCGCGCATCGCGGAGCACCTAAGGACAAACGGTCGCGACGACGGCGATAAGGCCAAGGCCCATCTTGGCGGGATGAACAAAGAGGAACGCACGCCGGACGTCTGGACCTCCCTGCTGCGCGGCTGGCGCGGCAGGTGCCCGCGCTGCGGCGCCGGCAGCCTGTTCTCGAGCTTCCTCAAGATGCGCAGCCACTGCCCGGCCTGCGAGCTGGCGCTCGAACCGTACCGCGCCGACGACGCGCCGGCGTACTTCACGATTTTTGCAGTCGGCCACATCGTCGTGCCTCTGGTCCTGGTGCTCGAACGCGCCGGCGGCCAGCCGCCGCTCTGGATTCATGCGGCATTGTGGCTTCCACTCTCCGTTGTCCTTGCACTCCTGCTGCTCCCTCGAATAAAAGGCGCCGTCATTGCGCTCCTGTGGGCGCACCGGATAGCCGCTCCCAAGCCTTCGACGACCGGGAGCTTCGACCCCTCAGCCTGAAAACGTGGCCGCCCGCCGACGGCCTGTGCTATGTTGCGCCGTTGCTGGGTATGGAAGTGTCGCTGATCCCTTTTCTCGTTAAGGCGGTGCCGCGTGCGGCTGCCGCCCTTCTTGCTTCATCCCTGGTCGTCTCCTGTGCGACCTCCACCGACGCGCCGCAGGCCACCACGGGCCGCAATCCGTCGGTAGCCGCCGACGTCAATCTCGAACGCGTCGTCCTGCAGGCCTACCGGGCCATCGGCGACCGCCACCTGTTCGAGCCCAATTTCCGCTCGCTCTCGACGGAGACCTATCGCGGCTTTGCCAGCACCGATCCGGCCATGGTGCTGGAGACCTCCGACGGCACCTTCACCGTCAAGCGCGACGGCCGCCAGGTCCTGAGCCGGCCGACCCCGGCCGATCCGGCCGACGGCCGCGCCTGGGGCGCCATGCTGGCCGAGCTGATGGCCGGCTCCCTCGACGCCTCGCCGGCGCTGCATGGCGCCGACCGCCAGACACTGATCCGCGAGGCGATGACGGCCACCACCAAGCAGCTCGACCGCAACAGCCGCTACGCCGATCCCGACGAGGCGCGCGACAACCGCTTCCAGCGCGACGGCGGCGGCGGCGTCGGCATCACCGTCGAGCGCACCGACGACAAGCGGATCATGATCCGCGCCGTGCAGGACGGCTCGCCGGCAGCCAAGGCCGGCATCCAGGTCGGCGACCAGATCCTGTCGATCGACGGCGAATCGATGATCGACCGCCCGCTGAGCGATGTCGTGGCCAAGCTGCGCGGTTCGGTCGGCGCACCGGTCGCCATCACCGTGCTGCGCGTCGCGCAGGGCGGCGAATACGTGCTGAGCATGAAGCGCGCCCGCATCATCCCGACCACCGTCACCTACGAACGCCGCGGTGACGTGGCGCTGATCCACCTGACCGGTTTCAACAGCGCCACCACTGACAACCTCAAGGCCGCCATCGACAAGGCCAGGGCCGAGCTCGGCAAGGACATGGCGGGCGTCATCATCGACATGCGCTCCAACCGCGGCGGCCTGCTCGACCAGGCGCAGACCGTGTCGGAGCTGTTCATCAACAACGGCACGATCTTCTCGACCAGCGGCCGCCATCCCGACAGCCGGCGCACCTACAAGAGCGTCACCAGCGGCAAGACGGCCGACATGCCGATCGTCGTGTTGATGAACGGCGGCTCGGCGTCGGCGGCCGAGATCGTGGCCGCCGCTCTGCAGGACCGCGGCCGCGCCGTCGTGGTCGGCAGCACCAGCTACGGCAAGGGCACAGTGCAGACCGTGGTGCGGCTGGCCAACGAGGGCGAGCTGATCCTGACCTGGTCGCGGCTGAACGCGCCGTCGGGCTACACCTGGAACGAGCTCGGCGTGCTGCCCAACGTCTGCACGTCCAAGATCGGCGATGTCGGCCAGCTCAATGCCGGCTCGGTCGATTCCAGCCAGGGCACGCTGATGCGCTGGCATGCGTTGCGCAACCCGACCCATCAGGAAATCACCGACCTGCGCAAGATCTGCCCGCCGGGCGAGGCGAGCCCCGAGCGCGACGTCGAGATCGCCACCCAGCTGCTGCGCGACCGCACGCTCTATGCCCATGCCGTGCAGGCAGCGACCCAGCAGGCGGCTACGGCCACGGCGACAGCCCCTCGCTAAAAGACGGCTTGTCGTATGGCTTGACATGGGCGGGCCAGCGACTAGTTTGCCCGCCTTCCAGAGATTCGCCCTTCCGGGCATAGGGACAAGACCATGGCCAAGCCGACCTCGATCCTGATCAAGATGGTGTCCAGCGCCGACACCGGCTTCTATTACGTGACGCGCAAGAACCCGCGCACCAAGACCGAGAAGATGGAGCTCAAGAAGTACGACCCCGTCGTGCGCAAGCATGTCGTCTTCAAGGAATCCAAGATGAAGTGACATTCCAACAGGAATGTTCGAACGGACCAGCCGCCCCTTCCGGGCGGCTTTTTCGTGGCAGACCAGCCTGGCCTCCTCTGTAGGCAGACCGCCACTCAGCCGCTAACATTCCTGCCGCCCGACTTCGCGTCGCCGCCGCCCGACAGGGCCCCCAAATCAAGAAGGAACAGCCAAGATGGTCAATCGCACGAAATTCTATATCGACGGCGCCTGGGTCGACCCCGCCGTTATGAAGACGATCCCGGTGGTCAATCCGGCAACCGAAGAGCCCATGTATGACGTCGCCGTCGGCTCGAAGGCGGACGTGGACAAGGCCGTTGCCGCCGCCCGCCGGGCGTTCGAGACCTTCTCGGTCACGACGCGCGAGGAGCGCATCGCACTGCTCGAGAAGATCATCGAGGCCTACAAGGCGCGCTCCAAGGAAATTGCCGCCGCCATCTCCGAGGAAATGGGAGCGCCGATCCCGATGGCCGAGCGTGCCCAGGCCGGCGCCGGCCTCGGTCACCTGATGTCGACCCTGCAGGTGCTGAAGGACTATCACTTCGAGGAGAAGGTCGGCACGGCCACCGTCGTGCGCGAACCGATCGGTGTGGTCGGCATGATCACCCCGTGGAACTGGCCGCTCAACCAGATCGCCTGCAAGGTCGCGCCCGCGATCGCCGCCGGCTGCACCATGATCCTGAAGCCGTCGGAATTCACGCCGACCTCGGCTCTGATCTTCGCTGAAGTCATGCACGCCGCCGGCGTCCCGAAGGGCGTGTTCAACCTCGTCAACGGCCTCGGCCCCGAGGTCGGCGTCGCCATGAGCGAGCACCACGGCATCGACATGATCTCGTTCACCGGCTCGACCCGCGCCGGCATCGATGTCGCCAAGCGCGCCGCCGATACCGTCAAGCGCGTCAGCCAGGAGCTCGGCGGCAAGTCGCCGAACGTCATCCTGGAAGACGCCGACTTCACCAAGGCGGTGTCGGGCGGCGTGGCTCACGTGTTCAACAACTCGGGCCAGTCCTGCAACGCGCCGACCCGCATGATCGTGCCGTCGAGCAAGATGAATGAAGTGAAGGCGATCGCGAAGGCCGTCGCCGACAAGACGAAGGCGGGCGACCCGAAGGCCGAGGGCACCACGATCGGACCCGTGGTCAATCGCACCCAGTGGGACAAGATCCAGGCGCTGATCAAGAAGGGCGTGGACGAGGGCGCGACGCTCGTCGCCGGCGGCCCGGGCCTGCCCGAGGGCGTCAACAAGGGCTTCTATGTTCGCCCGACCGTGTTCGCCGACGTGACCAACACCATGACGATCGCCCGCGAGGAGATCTTCGGACCGGTGATCACCATCCTCGGCGCCAAGGACGAGGCCGAAGCGGTCAAGATCGCCAACGACACGCCCTACGGCCTCGCCGGCTACGTCTCCGCCGGCTCGGTCGAAAGCGCCAAGCGCGTCGGCAAGCAGATCCGTGCGGGCAACGTCAACCTGAACGGCGTTCCGAACGAGCGCACCGCCCCGTTCGGCGGCTACAAGCAGTCCGGCAACGGTCGCGAGTGGGGCAAGTACGGGATGGAGGACTTCCTCGAGGTGAAGGCGATCGCCGGCGTCTAGGAGGGTCTCAACGGGCATGGTGCGTTCGGGTTTCCACCTGAACGCATCATGCTTTAGGCTCCGCCCTCCACAAACGGAGGGGAACGAGACATGAGCGCCCAGCTTTCGCGCGAAGACTGGAAGGGCCGCGTCGGCGGCTTGAGCTACCGCAACCAGGCCTTCATCGGCGGCAAGTTCACGGCTTCCCTCACCGGCAAGACCTTCGACTGCGTGAACCCGGCGACCGGCCAGGTGCTGACCAAGGTCGCCGCCTGCGAGCAGGCCGACGTCGACGCCGCGGTGAAGGCCGCGCGCGCCGCCTTCGACAAGGGCACCTGGGCCAACATGCCGCCGGCCAACCGCAAGCGCATCATGCTGAAGCTCGCCGAGCTGATGATGAAGAACCGCGATGAGCTGGCGCTGCTCGAGACGCTCGACATGGGCAAGCCCATCGCCTACTCGACCCGCGTCGACATCCCGGGCTCGGCCAACACCGTGCAATGGTTCGGCGAGGCGATCGACAAGATCTACGACGAGGTGGCGCCCACGCCGGGCAACGTCGTCGCCATGATCACGCGCGAGCCGGCCGGTGTCGTGGCCGCCGTCGTGCCGTGGAACTTCCCGCTGCTGATGGCCTGCTGGAAGATCTCGCCGGCGCTCGCCGCCGGCAACTCGGTGATCCTGAAGCCCGCCGAGCAGTCTCCCCTCACCGCCCTTCGGCTGGCCGAGCTCGCCGCGGAGGCCGGCATTCCCGAAGGCGTGTTCAACGTGCTGCCGGGCTTCGGCGAGACCGCCGGCCAGGCGCTCGGCCGCCACATGGACGTCGACGTGCTGGCCTTCACGGGCTCCACGGAAGTCGGCAAGTACTTCCTGAAGTACTCCGGCGAATCGAACATGAAGCAGGTCTGGCTGGAGTGCGGCGGCAAGTCGCCCAACATCGTGCTGGGCGACGCGCCCAACCTCGATGTTGCGGCCCAGCGCACCGCCTTCGGCATCTGGTTCAACCAGGGCGAGGTCTGCACCGCGGGCTCGCGCCTGATCGTCGAGGACAAGATCAAGGACCAGTTCCTCGAGAAGGTCATGGCGATCGGCCAGAAGATGATGCCGGGCGATCCGCTCGACCCCAAGACCCAGATGGGCGCCATGGTCGACGAGGTGCAGACCAAGCGCGTCATGGGCTACATCGAGGCCGGCCAGAAGGAAGGCGCCACGCTCAAGATGGGCGGCAAGCAGGTCCACGTCGACAATGCCGGCTCGTTCATCGAGCCGACCGTGTTCGACCAGGTCGACAACAAGATGAAGATCGCCCAGGAGGAGATCTTCGGGCCGGTGCTGTCGGTCATCCCGGTCAAGGACGCCGAGCAGGCGCTGACGGTGGCCAACGACACGATCTACGGCCTCGCCTCGGCGATCTTCACGGCCGACATCAACAAGGCCTTCAAGTTCGCCAAGGGCCTGCGCACCGGCTCGGTGTGGGTCAACACCTACGATGGTGGCGACATCACCACGCCGTTCGGCGGCTACAAGCAGTCGGGCAACGGCCGCGACAAGTCGCTCCACGCCTTCGACAAGTTCACCCAGCTCAAGACGACCTGGATCCAGCTCGACTGAGGCTTCTGCGCCTGGCGTTCGTGACCTGCGGTACTCGGATGGGCGATACCGCAGGTCACTCATAACTCAAATATAACTCCAGTTCTCTACAATGGCAAGTCTCGCCACGCGGATGGTGCTTGCTTAATTTTTGCGTGCCATAGAGCGTCAAAATGCAACCAGCGGCACACCCCCTTGGGGGTCGTTGGAGGGCGATGCCAGCAAAATGCCAGCAACCGCCGGTTCAGCGTCTGGCCGAACTAGGAGCTGGATTTCTCTCTCGGTTGAACCGGTGCATGCCCATCTGGACGGTGTGGCGCATAGAGACTGCCGTTGGTGGCAGAGTCGCGGAAGCTTCGAACGGCGCCGAAAAAACGGTCCTGTTCCGGATCATCCGCGAGCGCGTTGAGGACGAAGCCGGTTTCGTTGGCGGTAGCGCATCCCCCAGCGTGCCCGCTGCGTTCAACCCAGAAGCTCGCAAAGGACTGCGAGGGCCGGCAGGAGTTGGACACACTGATCGCGTATGAATTCAGCCAGGCATACCCCTGCATCAGAGGCGGTATCGTGTGCGCTTCGTTCTTGTCGCGTCGCCAGTTGTCAGCAACGCAGGAGTGGAAGATCAGTTCGACCTGCCCGGCGTACTCGATCCAAAGCTCGGGGAACGACCAGTCGAGGCAGATCAGGAAGCCGCAACGCACCCCTTCAATGTCTACGATGAGCTGCCTCTCGCCCGGCGCGAATGCGCGAAGATCGTTCAGCGAGCAGCGTCGCTTGTCGTACCGACCCACGATCGCGCCGTGCCGATCGATGACAAGCAGGGAGTTCGTCGGTCGTGCCTGCGCGCTGGCCCGGTGGACCGAGCCAGTCACCACCCAGATGCCTTTTGCGCGCGCTTGGTCACGTATGGCTTCGATTGCCGCATCTACCGAGGACCACGCGAAGCCTTCCCAATTCGGCCATGATGCGGGGCCGTAGCCGGAAAGAGCACACTCCGGGAAGTGTGCGACGTCAGCACCAGCCGCAGCCGCCTGTTGCATGAGATCCAGGATTTGCCGGACATTACGATCGATGTCGTGCTCGACCGGAATCTGACAGGTTGCCACCTTGAGACGGGAAGGCGCGCCGGTTGCCGACGGCGCTGTGTCGTACGTGTAAGCGCCCGTCCACTTTGTCAATTGTCGTCTCCGTGCTTCGTGTTCGTTGGTTGACCGAGACCTGCTTGAACGTACTTGAATTGAGGCGAAACGTCGTCGGGGAGATCCTTAAGGAGCGTCCGTGCGGCGCGCGGTAGTTGACCGCGGCCGCAGCCTGCTCGTCGATGAGCTTGTCGGCAAAGCCCGGCATTGCGATCGACACACCAGCGCCACCGGATCGCAAATTGCACGTCGTGGGTTACGGCGTCACACCTTCGACGGCATAGATCCGGAACGTCGCATACTTGTCGCCGACCGCCTTGGCCTGCTTGTAGGCGGCGGAATTGAAGGCGGCTTCGGCCTTCTCCAGATTTTCGAAAGCCATGATGGCGATACGCCTGGGCGGCTCGCCGTAGAACGAGACGGATTTACCGCCGGCCACGAGATACTTGCCGCCGCCATCGCGCACTACCTTTGACGCGTTGGGGACGTACTCCTTGTCCAGCATCGCTGCGTCCTTCACATCGATCTCGCCGACGACAAAAGCCGGCGGCCTGGCCTGCGCATGAAGCGCCTGCACGGCAGCGGCCCCCAGCGCAACGCCGACCATCATGGAAACCAGGACAACGAAGCGCGTCTTCATACCTTCCCCCACATGAAGAACTCTCGCACGCCTATCTCGGCACGTCGCCTTGCAGCATGACGCGATAGAGATAGCGCACCTGGCCCATGTCGTAGTCGCCGTTGGCCTTGTGCAGCAGGCAGCGGTTGTCCCACATCACGAGGTCGCCCGGCTTCCAGGCATGACGGTACTGGAAGCGCTCGTCGGTGCCGTACGCGAGAAGCTCGTCGAGCAGCGGCAGGGCTTCCTTATGGTCGAGGCCCAAAATGCCTTCGATGCGGATCGGGTTGAGGTAGATCGACTTCGCGCCGCTCTCCGGATGGGTGCGCACCAGGGGATGCAGCACGGCATTGGGCACGCGTTCCTGGTCGGTCTCGTTCAGCCCCATCAGCTTTCGGGCGCTGTGGCTGCTCTGATAGACGTGGATGCCCATCAGGGGCGCCAGGCGCTCCCGGGTGGCGGACGGCAGGGCGGCATAGGCTGCGGCCATGTTGGCGTACTGGGTGTCGCCGCCCTTGTCGGGCAGCTGCACGGCATGCAGCACCGTGGCCTTGGGCGGGCGCACGGCGTTCGAATGGTCGGTATGCCAGCCGTCGCCGGGAATGTAGCGACGTCCGTCGGGGAAGCGATCCTGGTTGGAGACGTAGTGGATCTGCGGGCAGTCCGCGATCGCGAATTTCGTGTTCTGCTGCGGAAAGATCGTGCCGAACAGGCCGACCGCCTCGACGACCTGCGGCGGCGTCAGCGCCTGGTCGCGGACCACCAACACGCTGCGCTCGACGAAGGCGCGGTTCATCGCGGCGCGATCTGACTCGGAAACCGGCTGCGTGAGGTCGATCCCCAGCACCTCGGCGCCCGTATGCGAACTCAAAGGCCTGATCTGCACAGCCACCCTCGTCGCCATCTTGGTCGATCGTCTGCCGAGCGTGGCACGGCTTGGCGCAGTCGACAACTAAGCATCTCCGCCGATGACGTCCCGCTGCTCGGCGAAGGCATGCCGCACCCAGTCGATCGCCGCGCGCACGCAAGGGGCGCGCGCAGATCGCGGTGGACGATCATCCAGTAGGTCGCATCGAGCTCGGGCTCGGCGCGCCGAGCCGCTCCAGGACGGGATGGGCGTCGCCGACAGTGCGCGGCCCGCAAAGAGCCGTGCCGCGCAACGGCGAGGAACACGCGGACACCGTCCCAGTCCATGGCCTGGCCCTTGGAGGGTGGGCGAGCAGCCATTGCGCGATCCTTCTGGCTTCACCAGTCGTACCACAGGGCGGGTGCCACGAAAACGTTTCGGTGGTCTCCAATATCGAAGATCACCGCAACAAAAGCGTGGCCCTACACTGGCGCAGCGATGGAGCCGATGGAGGACAGGATGCCGACCATCATCGATGTCAACGCAGAAGCCGCCGAGCTCACGATGTTCCGAGGCAAGACGCCGAAGACCACGCGCGCGGAGCGCAAGGGCAGCACGGCGGACCTGGCCCGCTACCGCGACGGGCTGCTCCTTCTCGGCAAGTCCGCCGGCAAGGGCCATTGGGAGACCCATCCCGCGGATGAGCTGGTCTGGGTGCTCGAAGGGAGCGCGATCCTCGACATCGTCGAAGACGACGGGCCGCGGTCCTACACGATCGGCGAGGGCATGCTGGTCATCGTTCCGCCGGGCCTATGGCACCGCTTTCGCTCGGCGGACGGTGCAACGACCCTGAGCGTCGTCGTGCCCGGCGAGAACATCGATAACGACGTCGACGACCCACGGCCGTTTGTGCGCGTGCCAGCATGAGAGAGGTCGCCATGTTCAAGAACAATAGTGTCGTGATCCCACCAGGCGGCGGCAAGCATCTCACGGAAGCGTCGGGCCAGGTCTTGTCGATGAAGCTGTTCGGTCGCGAGACCGGCGGGAGCGTGACCCTGTTCGAGCAGGCGGTGCCGGCCGGCTCCAAGAACAGCTGGCTTCACCTGCATCGTGACAGCGACGAGATCGCCTGGGTGCTCGAGGGTGAGTTCACGTTCAAGATCGGCGAGCAGGTGATCGCCGGCGGACCGGGCACCTGCGCCTTCCTGCCGCGCAACGTGCCGCATGCTTGGAAAAACAGCGGCACCGGGCCGGGCCGAGTCGTGTTCCTCTATACTCCAGCCGGCGCCGGCCGCTTCGTCGAGGAGATGGTCGAGCGGCCGGACGAGGGCGAGCTCAAGAAGCGGTTGGAGGAGTCCGGCTGGGAAGTGCTTGGGCCTAATCCGCTCTAGGCGAGGACCGCGCGCTAGGTCGCGTCAGACGCGACCCAGCGCGCGGTCCGGAAGAGCATGACGCGTCAGTTCAGCGGCAACGGCGAGCCGTCGAAGCCCGCGAGCGGCAGCCCGAGGAAACGCGATATGGTCGGCGCGATGTCTACGAGGCTGGTCGCCTGCTGCAGCGTGCCCGAGGACCGCCCGTCATTGACCATCAGGAACGGCCGCGTCTCGTCCGCTCCCAGGCCGCCATGCTGGCCGCAGCCGATCGGCACGGCCTTGCCTTCCGTCGCCATCCAGCGCCGCCCGGGCACGCCATAGGGGTTTGCCTCGCCCTGGCGTCCCATGTCGACGGCGGCGACGACGCCATCGGCCGTAAAGCCCTTCGCCGCGAGGTCGCCATCGACCAGGACGTCGGCCGCCCATGGCGCGCGGCGGATCTCCTCGACGATGCCGAGCAGGCGGCTCCGTCCGCGGTTGGTCGCATAGAGCAGCGCCGAGGTGCCCTGCCCCGCCACCGCCACGTCGCCCGCGTTCAAGAGATCCCTGAGGCCGTGCGCGGCCAGCCAGTCCTCGATATCGATGGCATCGCCAATCGTCTCATGGCCGTGGTCGGAGCCGACCAACAGCAGGATCTCCTCGCCTTCGCTGCGCAGCCGCTCGATGGTGCGATGGACCTCCGCCACGCAGCGATCGGCCTGGCGCAGCACGTCGGTGTGCGCGGGCGAGCCCAGCGGCACGGCATGCAGCGTGTGGTCGGGATCGCAGATCCAGATGAAGGCGACCGCCGGCTTGGCGTCAGACAGCACCTCGCCGCAGAAGCGCTGGGTCATCGCCCAGTCGCCCGCGGAATCGTGGGTGACGTCGAGAGCGCCGATGCCCTTCCCGCCGGGCGCAAACGAACCCGCGCGGTGATGGATGTGGCCGAAATGCTCGGGATCGAGAAAGTAGGCCGCCCCTGGCGAGACGTTCGAGAAGGCGATGAAGCCACCCGCCTTGGCGACGCGCTCGGCGATCGAGGGCACCAGGAGGGTGCCGCCGGTGGCGCGGCGCATGTGAGTGCGGAAATCGGGCGCGCCGACGTCGCGCACGACGATCCTGCCGTCCTCCCTGAGGCCCATGCGGTTGCCATGCAGGCCGTGCCGCGCCGGCAGGCAGCCGGTCGCGATCGAGGCGGCCGACACGCGGGTGACCGAGGGGAACACCGCATTGTGCTCGCCGCACCACAGGCTGGCGCCGCGCAGCTTGTCGAGGTAGGGCGTCGTCTCGGGCCGCACCCAGTCGCGGCCGAGACCATCGCAACACAAAAACACCGCCCGCCGAGACCCAGCCATGCATCGCCCCTCTTGCACTTGCCGGCCGATGGTAGTCGACTTCGCCCAATAACTCAGGAGGAAACGATGCAGTTCGGATATTTCACGATGCCGTCGCATCCACCCGAGAGGCCGCTCAAGGACGGGCACGAGTGGGACCTGCAGGTCATCCGCTGGCTCGACGAGCTGGGTTTTGCCGAATGCTGGATCGGCGAGCATCATACCGCCCCCTGGGAACCGCATCCCTCGCCCGACCTGCTGGTGGCGCAGGGCCTGATGCAGACCAAGAACATCCGGTTGGGTCCGGGCGGCTTCCTGCTGCCCTATCCCCCCCCCGCCGAGCTCGCCAACCGCGTCGCCATGCTCGACCACATCTCGGGCGGCCGGCTCAATTTCGGCGTGGCGGCGTCAGGCCTGCCCAGCGACTGGGCGATGTTCAACGTCGACGGCATGTCGGGCGTCAATCGCGACATGACCCGCGAGGCGCTGGAGATCATCCTGAAGCTGTGGAGCTCGCCCGAGCCGTTCGACTACAAGGGCAAGTTCTGGCACGTCACCAAGCCCGACACGATGTTCCAGTTCCTGAAGCCGCACATCAAGCCGCTCCAGGCTCCGCATCCGCCGATCGGCGTCGCCGGCCTCTCCAAGGGTTCCGACACGCTGAAGCTTGCCGGCGAGAAGGGTTTCCTGCCGATGAGCCTCAACCTCAGCCCGGCCTATGTCGGCAGCCATTGGGAGGCCGTCGAGATCGGCGCCGCCAGGGCCGGCCGCACGCCCGACCGCGGCGAGTGGCGCATGGTGCGCGAGGTGTTCGTCGCCGACACCGACGAAGAAGCCTTCAGGCTCTCGGCCGGCTCCTACATGGGCCGCATGATGCGGGAGTACTTCCTGCCGCTGCTCGGCCAGTTCGGCTTCCTCGACTACCTGAAGCACGATCCGGGCGTCGCCGATTCCGACGTAACGCCGGATTATTGCGCCAAGCACAACTGGATCATCGGTTCGCCCAAGACCGTCATCGAGAAGATCGAGAAGATCTACGACGAGGTCGGTGGTTTCGGGCAGCTGCTGGTCTTCGGCTTCGACTACGCCGACAATCCGAAGGCCTGGCACCACTCCCTCGAGCTCCTGTCGAAGGAGGTGATGCCCAAGGTGCAGCACCTCAAGCCGTCGGCAAAGAAGCTCGCGGCCGAGTAGTCCGGCCGGCATGGAGGTCGCCCGGCGACAGGCGCCGCCCGACAGCGCCTTCCTGGGCGACCTCCGCACCTTCTACTATTGGGACTCCTACGAGGCGCCGCTGAGACGCGGCGACCTCGCGATGCACGAGCTCTATTTGGCGTTGTTCGCCCACCATCCACGCTGGGCCAAATGGCTGCTGGTGGTGCGCGGCATCCTGGTGGCGCCGCTCGGCCTACGGCGCACGCGGATGGCCGATCTCGACGGGATCGAGATCAAGCCGGCCTATGAGGTGGGCGACAAGATCGCGCGCTTCACCCTCATCGCGCAGAGCGACGACGAGATCGTCACGGGCGGCGACGACAAGCATCTCGACTTCCGTGTATCGGTGCGCAAGATCGGCGTGCAAGGCGCGACCCACGTTGCCCTGTCGACCGTGGTCAGCCCCCACAATGCTCTCGGCAGAGCCTATCTGCGCGCGATACTGCCGTTTCATCGGGCTGGAGTGAGGGCGATCCTGGCGAACGCGCTGGCGGCGGGCCGGATATGATGTGGTGTGGAAAGTAACCTAGTTCCCCCAGACGACGGGCTTCTAGGGGCTGCTGTCACTCGAAGGTCTGTGGCATACAAGCAGTCCATGTTGTAGAGGCCGGCTGTTGCCACCCCCGGGAGCGAACATGAACGATCAGGCGTCGCCAAGTAGTACTGCCAACGCGGCAAGCATTGCGGCAGCGCCTGCCGCACAGTCTCCGGGGCTGGTCGATCGAATCCTGAGTCGCTTCACGCAGTCTCAAACGCCTTTCGAGATCGTCTTTCCAGACGGTCGTCGCCGCAGCTTCGGCAACGGGCCACCGAGCTTCACCCTCACCCTGCGCAACCGCCAGGCCCTGCGCGCCTTCGCCAGCATGGACGAAGGGCGGGTCGGCGACGCCTACGTCGCGGGGCATGTCGACATCGAAGGCGACATGCTGCGGCCCTTCGAGGTCCGTCGGGGCATGGGCGATCGGCACTACATCGTCACCCTGTGGCGCTTCCTGCAGCCTCTGCTGTTCGGCCAGGTGCGGACCAACCGGAAGGCGATATCGTCTCACTACGACATCGATTCCGACTTCTTCCTGAGCTTCCTCGATCGCGACCATCCGATGTACACGCAAGGCGTCTACAGCGGACCCGATGACACGCTGAGCGCCGCGACCGTCAGGAAGTTCGACTATTGTTTCGAGAAGCTCGGCCTGAAGCCGGGAGACCGCATCCTCGAGATCGGTCCGGGCTGGGGCGCGTGGTTCATCTATGCCTCGCAGCGCGGGATCAAGTGCACCGGCCTCACCATCTCCAAGGAATCGAAGGCGTATCTCGAGCGCCGCGCGGCCGAGCTGGGACAAGACTGGACGGTCATCGACTGCGACTTCCTGGCCTACGAGACCACGGAAAAATACGACGCCATCGTGATCATGGGCGTGATCGAACATCTGCCGCAGTACGGCGCCGTGTGCGCCAAGTTCACGTCGCTGCTGAAGCCCGGAGGTCGGGTCTTCCTCGACGGCAGCGCGTGCACGAAGAAATACGAGCTGTCGTCTTTCATGGTCAAATACATCTATGGCGGGAACCATTCCTTTCTGGTCCTGCATGACCTTCTCGAACAAATGGCCCGCACCCCCCTGCGCGTGCGCGAATTGCACGACGATCGTTACAGCTATTTCCTTACCTTCCAGCAGTGGGCGAAGAACTTCGATCAAAACCGACAGGAAGTGATCGCCCGTTTCGGCGAGTTCAACTATCGCCGCTTCCGGCTCTATCTGTGGGGTGCGGCGTACGAGTTCCTGAGCGGCAGCCTCGATTGCTACCGCATGATCATCGAACGCCCCGTCTTTCCGGGCGAGGATGGTTGAGGAAGCGCTCAGATGCCGAGGAACGTCCAGTCGATCGCATCGACGATGCCGTCGCGAAATGCACTGAGATTCCCGATCGGACTGCGCAGTTCCGTCACTGGAACATTGGTGATGGATGGCATCAACAGCACGAAGTCGCGTCCGGCGACCTGGACGACGGGCATCAGTCGGCTACTCGGCGGCCCAAATTGTGCCTTCGCCGCAAGAAACGCGATGATGCGGTCGCTGCCCAAGGCCGACATGTCTGCCTGAAGGAGAACGACGTACGGAAAGGCTCGGCGGGCGCGGACAAGCGGATTAGGGAAGACGCCAAGCTGCATCGTCGCGATTGGCGAGGTATTCGCGCAGCATCTCCGCCGGGGAGCCATGCTTTTCGATGTAGGCGTTATAGGCAGCCATATCCTTCTCGATCTCGGCGCGGACCTTCTCCACAAGACGTGCCTTCAGCGCTTGCGCCAGTGCTTCTTCCGCCACTTGAGAAGCATTGATGCCCTCGGCCTTCGCCTTGGCGTAGAGGTCGGCATTCAAGGTCAGGCTGACGGTTCGCTTCTTGGCACTGGGTCGAACACTGGTTTCCGCATGGGGCGATTCCAGTTAAGACACACGGGTCATTAACATGGGTCCCGGCCGCCGCGCCGTCAAGCCCTGGCAGGTCGTCAGCGAGGAGCGGCGTTGCTCCAGCGGCCATGAAATCGGTTTGTGCGGAAAGTCACCTACTGAAGGAGCGCCGTGGGCTACGGCATTGCGGGACAGCAACAATCCGTGACCCGACATGCCCGCCAGTCTCCGCACCCTGATCGAACGCGCCGACCGCTTCGTACGCTCCATCGAGGACGCACGGCGCGAGCCCGATCGCTGGGAAGGCCTGTGCACCCTGCAGGCGCTGGCCGACATCGCTGCCGGGCGGACCGAGCAGGCCGAAGCGCGCCTGGCTCTCGCCAAGACGCCGCCGATCGTGCGGGTCAGCCCCGATCCGCCGCACGTGCCGGTCGACTGCCGCGAGCCGACGGCCGCCCAATTGCGCCAGGAGCTCGACCGGGTCAAAGCGCTGTCCGCGACTGCCTGAGCAGCTTCAGGATTGGCGCGTCGACAGGATTGCCGCGGCAGCGAAACCGCACGCAGCGACCAGCATGATGGCGGCGAGGCCCCACAGCACCGGCGTGTAGCCGCCGAAGGCCGCCCAGGCGAGCGAGGCCAGCAACGGCCCGGCCGCGCGCATGAGGTTGGTCGGCATGGTGAGCGCGCCGGAGACGACGCCGTAGCCCTCGGGTCCGATGAACTCCGGCACCGCCATGCCGCGCAGGATGGTGACGAGGCCGTTGGCGACACCGTAGATGATGGCGAACAGGATCAGGCCGTAGACGTCGCTGATGCCGAGCGCCAGCATCGCCATGGAGATCGGGAAGGCGAAGTAGATGCCGGCGCCGAGCTGGATGGTCGTGATATGGCGCTGGCCCACCATCAGCAGCACGCGGCCCACCACCTGCATGGGCCCAATGAGCGCGATGATGGCCATCACCACGCCGATCGGCACGCCGCGATCGTCGAGCAGCGGGATGAGGTGGAAGCTCATCGCCGAGAAGGCGAGGCCATAGCCCGCGAAGGCCACGACCAGCCCCCAGAACGCCGGCACGCGCACGGCCGCTGCCAGCGGGCTCTTCTTCGTCGCGCCGTCGGCCGGCGGCCTGGCCTCGCCGATCGGCACCGGCTTCTCCTGCGGTCCCGGAACGAACAGCCAATGCATCAGGGCCACGACGACGTTGATGGCGGCCAGCACTTCCAGACTCGCCCGCCAGCCGACGCGCTCGACCAGGAACTGGGTGAAGGGAATGCCGAAGGTGCTGGCGAGGCCGCCCAGGAAAGTCATCAGCAGGATCGCCTGCTTGTAGCGCGGGCCGTAGACGCGCGTGATCACGGCAAAGGCCGGCTCATAGAGCAGCACGGCCTGGCAGGCGCCGAGGCCGATCCACATGGCGTAAAACACCGGCAGGGAATCGATGCGCGCCCACACCAGCATGAGCGCTGCCGCCAGCAGCGAGCCACCGGTCATCAGCTTGCGGCCATGCCCGCGATCGATCCAGGCGCCGACCGGGATCGAGCACAGGCCGGCCACCGTCAGGCCGGCCGTCAACGCGCCGAACATGCCGCTGCGCGACCAGCCCAGTTCCTGGGTCATCGGCACGACGAACAGCGGGAAGGTGTAATAGACCAGGCCCCAGGAGATGAGCTGGCCCAGCGAGAGCATCCACAGGATGGTCGACGGGCGCTTTCGCCACGCCTTCTCCGTCCCGCCCTTGGCCATAGTACGCTGCCCTCGCCTCTCTTGTTCCAGAATGCTGAAGGTAGCGTCGCGTTGTCGAGGAGGATAGCCGCATGAACCAGCCCCGGCGCGTCAATGTCGCGCTGCAAGGCGGCGGGAGAGCAGCATCGACATTCGTGCGCGATTTCTGTGAAGTGGGGACATGCGTATCGGCATCGATCTCGGGGGCACGAAAATCGAGGGCATCGTCCTCGACGACAGCGGCAAGGAACGCGCCCGCGTGCGCGTGGCGACGCCCCAAGGCAGCTACGAAGCGACCGTCGGCGCCGTGGCCGCCGTGGTGCGCGAGCTCGAAGCCAAGGTGGGCGCGCGCTGCCGCGTCGGTGTCGGCCATCCCGGCGCGATCTCGCCCGCCAGCGGCCTGATCAAGAACGCCAACTCCACGCAGCTGAACGGCCATCCGCTCGACCGTGACCTCAAGCGCGTGCTGGAGCGCGACGAGGTGCGGCTGTCGAACGACGCCAACTGCTTTGCGGTTTCCGAAGCGGCCGACGGCGCAGGCCGCGGCTCGCCCGTCGTGTTCGGCGTCATCTTAGGCACCGGCGTGGGCGGCGGCGTCGTGATCGACGGCAAGCCGCTCACGGGCGCCCAGGCGATCGGCGGCGAATGGGGCCACAACGCCCTGCCCTTGCCGCGCGACGACGAGCGGCCCGGCCCGGCGTGCTATTGCGGCCGCTGCGGCTGCGTCGAGTCCTGGCTGAGCGGACCTGCGTTCCAGCGTCAGTTCCTGGAGAAGACAGGTCGCAAACTGCGCGCGACCGAGATCGCCGAGGCGGCAAAGGCGGGCGATCGCGAGGCGGCCGACAGCCTGGAACTCTATTGCGACCGGCTGGCTCGGGCGCTGGCCAACGTCGTCAACCTGATCGACCCGCACGTCATCGTGCTGGGCGGCGGGCTGTCGAAGATGGAGGCGCTCTACCGGCGGGTACCGGAGCTGTGGCGCAACTACATCTTCTCCGAGCCCGACCGCATCGTGACCAGGCTGCAGCCGCCGCGGCACGGCGATTCGAGCGGCGTGCGCGGTGCGGCGTGGCTGTGGCCGGCATAGTTGAGGTCCCGAGCGCAGCAAGGGACCTTTGACGCCAGAGCAATGATCACCGAAACGGCGGCTCGTCGAAGCTGCGGAGCTTGCGCGAGTGGAGCGAGTGCAACTCACCGCGCAGGAGATCGATGGTCTCCAGGCCGATGTGCAGATGCTCGCCGACGGCGCGCTGGTAGAAGCGCGTGGCCGCACCCGGCAGCTTGATCTCCCCGTGCAGGGGCTTGTCGGAGATGCAGAGCAGCACGCCATAGGGCACGCGCAGGCGGTAACCTTGCGTCGCCAAGGTCGCGCTCTCCATGTCGACGCCAATGGCGCGGGCGTGATTGATGCGGCGGCGCTCCTGGCTCCAGCGCAGTTCCCAGTTGCGGTCGTCGTAGCTCACCACCGTGCCGGTGCGCAGCCGCCGCTTCAGCGCATCGCCCTTCTCGCCGGTGACGCGCTCGGCAGCCTGCTGCAGCGCCACCTGCACTTCGGCCAGCGCCGGCACCGGCACTTCCGGCGGCAAGAGATCGTCGAGGATACGGTCGCGCCGCAGGTAGGCATGCGCCAGCACGTAGTCGCCGATGGTCTGCGACTGCCTGAGCCCGCCGCAATGGCCGATCATCAGCCAGCAATGCGGGCGCAGCACGGCGAGATGGTCGGTCGCTGTCTTGGCATTCGATGGGCCGACGCCGATGTTGATGATGGTGACGCCGCCGCTGCCGTCGCCGCGCAGCAGGTTGTAGGCCGGCATCTGGAAGCGGTGCCAGGGCGCCGCCATCACCGCGGCCTCGGCTACCGAGGTATCCTCGCCGCGCCGCACGACGGCGCCGCCCGGCAGCACGAGCTGGGTGTAGGGCCCGTTCGGCCTGGCCAGCTCCTCCATCGCCCAGGTCAGGAAATGGTCGACATAGCGCTGGTAGTTGGTCGCCAGGATCCAGGGCTGGATGGTGCGCCAGTCGGTGCCCGTATAGTGCAGCAGCCGGCGCAGCGAATAGTCGACGCGCAGCGCATCGAACAGGGCAAGCGGCCGTGTGCCCCGCTCCTGCTCCACCCAGGTGCCGTCGGCGATCTCGTCCCCGACATTGGCGAGCACCGGCGTCGGGAAATGGCGCGCGAGCTCGGACACCGAGAGATCGCCATGGATGAACTCGTCGCCCGCTTCGGTGACGAAGGGATAGGGGATCTCCTGGTCGCTGACGCCGACCTCGATGGTGCCGCCGAACTCCTCGCTGAGCGGCCGCAGCTGCTCCAGCAGGTACTGGCGGAAGAAGTGCGGCTGCGTCACGGTCGTCGTGTAGCGGCCCGGCGCCTGGAACTTCGCCCAGGCGCGACGCGTGAAGCGCACGGCGCCGGCGGGCTGCCAGTCGACGCAGAGCTCGGGATAGCGAAAGCGGCTACGCTCTTCGGCGGTCGGCACCGCGCCCGATTCGGTGAAGCGCGCCAGCGCCTCGCGCAGGGCGCCGCTGGCGGCGCCGTGCAGCTCTTCCAGGCGATCGACGGCCTGTTCGGGCGTCATGCTCATCCGGACCGCGGGCCCCTGCCTTCGCCGAAGCGAAGCCGCTTCGGCTTCGCGCAGGCAGATCCGGCCCGCTCATGATCATTGCTAGGAGCGCGCCACTCCGTGGCGCTCTTTCTTCGCGGAGCACGGAGCCCATGAGCGCCACGGAGTGGCGCGCTCCCAGCAATGAGCGGGCCGGAGGCCCGCGTTCGCATCACTTGCACTCGGGCTTGGGCAGCGCTTCGAGGCGCGTGATGCGGTACTCGATCGCCGCATCGCTCTCCTCGTGGGTGCCGTAGAGCTCGACGCCGTTGTCGAGGGTGACGCTCGACATCTCGTAGGCCGGCTCACCCTGGGCCTTGCCGTCGGGAGCCACGTCGAAGAAGCCGGCGCGGTAGTAGATGCGAGTGCGGCCGTCGGCCAGCTGCTCGCCGCCCTCGGGGATCTTCACGTCGGCCAGGCGCTTGGGCAGCTTGCCGATCAGGACGTTGAGCGACTGCGGCGGCTTCACCTTCTCGCCGAAGAAGAACTTGGCATCGAAGCCGTTCTCGCCGGCCTTGGCCTGGCGGATGGTCTCGCGGGCGACGGCGACCGGGAACAACGTTTTGGCGGGCAGTGCCACGGTCTGGCCCTCGGGATCGGTAAAGCGCGCCTCGCCCTTGCCGTCGTCGCCGACCAGCGCCTCGCCTTTCACCAAGCTGAGCTGCTTGCCGCCGGCGGTGGTGCGGTGCTCGAAGCGCAGCTTGCGGCCGTCGCGGCTCTCGGTCATCTGCGACTGCTGCTCGCTGGCCAGGTCGCGGCCTGCCCCTTCCAGCCGCAGCCGCTGGTTCACGACATAGCCGCCATCGCAGGTGAGACGCAGCTCGTAGGCATAAGTGCCGGACGTGCCGGCGCCCGGCTTGCCGCGGTCGAGGGCGGAGACGACGTAGACGGCGCGATGCGGCGCGAAGTCCTGGGCCGCCGCGGGCGCGAGAGCGGCAAACGCGGTGACCAGGAACATCGGTGTCATCAGACGGGCATTCAGCATCGCGGCCTCGGCAGGGCTTGGATTTGAACCAGGCGAGCATCCACTGCGAAATCGCCATAGTCGAGCAGCATCGACCGGGCAACTCCGTTGGCCAGCAGGTCCAACGCCAGCTCGTATTCTGGATTGGCCGTGCCCTGATCGCCTGCGGCAAAAAAGGCAAGCCGCACGCCCCATGATTGCTGACGCAACAGGCTGACATCGCCGCGCACGACGGGTGCACCGGCGCCGCGCGGCGGCTTGCCGATCACGGCATTGACCGTGAAAGCCCCATCGAGGCGGGCGCCGTCGAACACGCTGTAGGACACCGATTGGTCGCCGTTTCGGGCATGCCGGATGATCAGCGCGAGATGGGTTGTGGGGAAGAGCGTGCCGGCCGGCAGCTCGAAGCTCCTGACCTCGGGCAGCGAGAACGAGGCCCGGCCCTTGCCGCCGGTCGCCTCGAGGTCGGCATGGCCGCGCAGTTCCTCCTCGACCTCCTGGTCCTGGATGTTGCGCACGCTGAAACGCAGGCCGAGACCATCCTTGGTCTCGTAGCTGGTAAAGCTCGAATCGGTGTCGAACTCCTCGCCGTCGTTGCGCAGGAATTTCAGCTTGATGCGCTGCTTGACCTCCCAGGCGTCGCAGGAATCGACCATCTCCAGCACCATGCGGCCGTTGACCTCGACGATGCCGCTGTTGGGGCGGGCGACATTGAGCTTCATGTCGTAGGTCGCACGATGCGGAACCAGGACGACGTCCTGCTGCTGCTGCGCCAGTTGCTGCTGCTGGGCGTCGGCGACCCTTATCCACAGGCCCAGCAACAGGACAGCGCAGACAGCGGCGATCGGGGCCGCGATCTGGGCGCGGGAACGGCGAAAACTAAGCGTGTTCAACGGACAATGGCAGGAGGCTAGGCCTTGTAGCCGGGCGCCTCAGCGTAATATCCATGCCCAGAGATTGCCAGAATCATCGCTGCGGCATGGCGGCCGCACAGGGAGGATTACCGTCCAATGACCACAGGCAAACCTCGGGTTCTCGCCACCCGGCATTTTCCGCCCGACGTCGAGGCCCGGCTGGCGGCGAATTTTGACGCCGTGCTCAACTCCGAGGACCGGCTATATGACGGCCCCGGCCTGATCAAGGCGTCCGCGGGCTGCGACGGCATCATGTGCGCGGCGGGCGATCCTTTGAATGCCGAGACCATCGGCAGCCTGCCCGACTCGGTACGCATGATCGCCACCTTCTCGGTGGGCTACGAGCATGTCGACGTACCGGCTGCCACCAAGCGCGGCATCCTGGTCTCCAACACGCCCGACGTGCTGACCGACGCCACGGCGGACATTGCCCTGCTCTGCCTGCTGGGCGCCGCGCGGCGCGCCCACGAGGGCACGACCATGCTCAGGACCCACAACTGGGTCGGCTGGACGCCCACCCAGCTCATGGGCGTACACGTCACCGGCAAGCGCCTCGGCATTTTGGGCATGGGCCGCATCGGCCAGGCGGTGGCCGACAGGGCGCGCGCCTTCCGCATGCAGATCCACTACTCCAACCGCTCGCGCCTGCCGGCCGACCTCGAGAAGGGCGCCACCTTCCACGCCAATCCCGACGACATGCTGCCGCATTGCGACTTCCTGTCGATCAACGCACCGATGACCGCCGAGACGCGCAAATGGGTCAATGCCGAGCGCATCGCCAGGCTGCCCAAGGGGGCGATCGTGGTGAACACTGCGCGCGGCGGCGTGGTCGACGACGAGGCGTTGATCGCGGCGCTGAAGAGCGGGCGGCTGGCCGCCGCCGGCATCGACGTGTTCGACGGCGAGCCCAAGATCCACCAGGGCTATTACGGGGTCGAGAACGCCTTCCTGCTGCCGCACATGGGCTCGGCCACGGTCGAGACGCGCAACGCCATGGGCTTCAAGGCGCTCGACAACCTCGAAGCCTTCCTGCTCAGGAAGCAGGCGCCGCCGGACGCGGTGAAGGCTTCTTGACGGAGTGAGGCTTGGGCTTCTTCGGCTTGGCGGGCGCCGGAGGAGCAGCGGGTTTCGCCGGCGCGGCCGCGACCGCCGGGGTGGGCTCGGGAGACGTTTCGGCGACGGCCGTCACCGGCGCTGACGGAGCCGCAGGCGGCGCCGGCGTCGCCTTGTAGGCAGCGGCATCCCAGCTGGTCGCCGGCGCGTCGGCCGTGGCGCGCAGCGGCGGCGCATAGTGAACGCCGTCCTCCGCCACCGTGCGCTGCGGATCGTCGTAGTCGACCTTGTAGGGATCCTTGTCGCCCTCGCGCGGCTTGCACACGGCGCGGCCCTTGATGACCCGCCACAGGGCGCAGTCCTGCTTGGACACCATGGAGACCATGTGATCGGTCGAGGTCTTGTCGCTGGCTACCAGCAATCCACCATCGGCGGCGTAGCTTGCCCCTGACACCGCCAACGGTAGAGCGCACGCCCCGGTCATCAAACCAGCGCCCAGGACGAGGCAAAGCGTAATGAAAGGGAGCCGAGGAAAGCTCATATTTTTGTTTAAATTATTGAAATAAGTGTCTGATAATACAAAATCTTATGCCACCGGTCAATCGACGATTCAGGCCGAGTCACGGACCTTCTGGACGTAGACATTGATGATCAGGGCGGCCAGCAGGATGAGGCCGCGGATCAGGATCTTCAGGAAGCTGTCGATCTGGATGTGGTCCAGGCCGTTGTTCAGCACGCCCAGGATCAGGAGCCCGATGATGGTATTGCCGATGCCGCCGCGGCCGCCGAACAGGCTGGTGCCGCCGACCACGACGGCGGCGATGGCGTCCAGCAGGTAGCCGTCGAACTCGTTCTGCTGGGCGCTGCCGAAATGGGCCACGCCCAGCATGCCGGCGACGCCCGAGCACATGGCCGAGATGACGATGACGGCGCCCAGCACCAGCCTGACGTTGACGCCGGCATACTCGGCCGCCTCGCGGTTGCCGCCCACCATGTACACGTAGCGGCCGAAGCGCGTGTAGGTCAGGACGAGGTGCCCGGCGAGCAGGAAGGCGGCCGCGACGAGCACGAGGCAGGGAATGCCGGCCACCCTGCCCGCCCCCAGCAGCGAGACGAGGTCGGGTACGGCATAGGCGATCTGGCCGCGCACCAGCAGAGCCGAGATGCCGGCGCCGATCTGCATCATGGCGAGCGTCATGATGAAGGACGGGATGCCGATCAGGGTGATGCCCGCGGCATTGACCAGGCCCAGCATGAAGCAGCCCAGCAGCGCCAGCAGGATGGCGGCGAAGCCCGGCAGCGGCACGTTGGCGATGTTCACGTAGCCTTCCTGCAAGGTGAAGTAGGCGACGGCGATGCCAGTGACGTTGGCGATGGCGGCGACCGACAGGTCGATCTCGGCGCACAGGATCACGAAGGTGAGGCCGACCGCGATGATGCCCGTCACCGAGATCTGGGTGAGGACGTTGGCGGCGTTGTCCAGCGAAGCGAAGGACCGGCTGGTCAGGCTGAAGAAGGCTACCAGCACGATCAGGGTCGCGAACGGCGCGATGATGCGCATCTGGTTGCGCAGGAAGACCGTCATGTCACGCTGCCTCCAGAAGCTGGTCCTTGCTCACGGTCTCGCCGGCGAATTCTCGCACGATCCGGCCCTTCTTCATCACCACGATGCGATCAGCCAATGACAGCACGGTTTCGGGCTCGGTCGACAGCACGACGACGCCCATGCCCTGGTCGCGCAGGCCCTTGACGATGCGCACGACGTCCTCCTTGGCGCCGACATCCATGCCGCGCGTCGGCTCGCTCAGCACCAGCACCTTGGGCGGCCAGGTCAGCCACTTGGCGAGCGCCACCTTCTGCTGGTTGCCGCCCGACAGGCTGCCTAAAAGCGTCTCGACCGTCGGCGGGCGGATCGACAGCGACTGGACGTGACGGCGGGCGATGTCCTTTTCGACCGAGGGCCGGAGCAGCAGGCGGCCGATGCGGCCCAGCACGCTTATCGACATGTTCTTGTAGACCGGCTCGGTGTGAAAGAGCATCGAACGACGGCTCTCCGGCACGAAGGCGATGCCGGCCCGGCAGGCCTCGGCCGTGCTGCGCGGCCGCAGGGTCTTGCCATCGATCGACATGGTACCGGCATCGGCTCTGAGCTTGCCGAACAACGTGCGGGCAAGCTCGATCAGGCCGCAGCCCATGAAGCCGTAGATGCCTAAGACCTCGCCTGCCCTGACGTCGAGCGAGACGTCGGCGAAGGCGCGGCCCGCCGACAGCCCGCGCACGCCGAGCACGACCGCGGCGTCGGGTTTGCTGTGGAGCGCGATCGCGCCGGTATAGCTGCCTTCCAGCTCCTCGTGCCCGCGGCCGATCATGCGCTGGATCAGCCAGCCCTTGTCGATGCTGCCGGCCGCCTCGGTGGCGATCAGCCGGCCGTTGCGGAAGGTCGTCACGGTGTCGGAGATCGCCAGAACATCGTCGAGGAAATGCGAGATGAAGACGATGCTGCGGCCGCTCGCCCGCACGCCGCGCAGCACCTCGAACAGGCGCTGCACCTCGGGCGGCGACAAAGCCGAGGTCGGCTCGTCGAGGATGACGATGCGCGCGCCCGAGAACAGCACGCGGGCAAGCTCGATCAGCTGCTGCAGGCCGATCGCCAGCGAGCCCATGCGGGCACGCGGATCGACGTCGATGCCGAGGTCGGCGAGATGGCGGCGCGCGCCGTCGACCATGGCGCGCCAGTCGACGATGCCGGCCTTGGTCGGCTGCTGGCCGAGATAGACGTTCTCGGCCACCGTGAGGTCGGGCACGACGCTCAGCTCCTGGTGGACCATGCCGATGCCGGCCGCCAGCGCCTCGCGCGGCGAGCGGAAATGCACCGGCCGGCCGTCGATCGCCATGCGGCCGTCGTACTGGCCGTGCAGGCCGGCGATGATCTTCATGAGGGTCGACTTGCCGGCGCCGTTCTCGCCGACCAGGCCGTGGATCTCGCCGGCACGCAGCACGAAGTCGACGTCGCGCAACGCCGCGACGCCGCCGAACGACTTTGAGATGCCGCGCAGTTCCAGCGGCGGCGCGGCCTCTTCCGTCATGCCCTACCGATCAACGCCATTGGGCCGATCAGATCAGGAAGTGATCCTGCATCCACAGCATGCCGGCGGCGTTCTCCTTGGTCACCACCGGACCGTCGGTGACGATGCTCTTCGGGATACCGCTGCCGGCCTTCTCGCCCGCCGTGACCGCCGCCACGCCGGCGATGATCGCGCCACCGTGGATGCGGCAGCTCGGATTGCGCACCGTGGCGAACATGCGGCCGTCGGCGACGGCGTTGATGGCCGGCGGCATGGCGTCGACGCCACCGATCAGGATGTTGGTGCGGTCGCGCGCCTTCATGACGTTGTAGGCGGCAAGCGCCATGTCGTCGTTATGGAAGAAGGCGGCGTCGATCTGCGGGTACTTGGTGAGATAGGTCTCCCACAGGCGCGCCACCTTGGTGACGTCCCAGTCCGCCGGTTGGGTGTCGAGCACCTCGATGCCGGGATACTGCTTGACCACGGCGTTGAAGCCCTTGGCCCGGCCCTGCGCACCGGTATGGCCGAGCGCGCCCTGGGTCATGATGACCTTGCCCTTGCCGCCGAGCTTGGCGACCAGCGCCTGGGTCACCGCCGAGCCCATGAACTCGTTGTCGGGCGCCAGGAAGCTGTGCACGTTGATCTTCTCCAGGGGCGCGATCAGCGTGTCCATGTCGATCACGGGCGTGCCGCCGTCGATCATCTTCTGCACCGGCTGGGTCAGCGTGCCGATGCCGAAGGCCTGGATGGCGACGAAGTCCCATTTCTGCGAGGCCATGTTGTCGACCGCGGCGCGCTGCTTGACGGCGTCGAGCTGGCCGTCGAACCACGTCACATCGACATTGTAGAGCTTGCCCCAGTATTCGGCCGCGGCCTTGCCCTGGGCACACCAGGTGGCCTGCAGACCGGCGTTGGAGAACGCAGCCTTCAGCGGCTTCTCCGAGCGACCGGCGGCGACGCCGGCCAAGGCCGGCGTCACACCGATCACGCCGAGCGTCGCTGCCGCGCCTCCGGCCGTAGCGACGGTAAGAAAGTCACGCCTTGTCTTGTCGAACGTGTCCGTCATCGCTTCCTCCGTAGTGAACCGGTCAAATGCCGATATTCACTCGAGTCTGTCAGCGCGGACTCAGGGCAGCAAGGCAAGGCGCTACCCCATAAGGGGCAACGAGGCTTACCCAATTTTGCGCTGGCTAATCCTTCTTCGGCGGCGGCAGGCGCAGGCCGATGTACAGCTCGCGCAGCTTCTCCATCGGCAACTCGGTCGGTGCATCCATCATGAGGTCGACGGCCTGCTGGTTCATCGGGAAGGTGATGACCTCGCGGATGTTGGGCTCGTCGGCCAGCAGCATGACGATGCGGTCGACGCCGGGCGCGGCGCCGCCGTGCGGCGGGGCGCCGTAGCGGAAGGCGTTCAGCATGCCGCCGAAGCGCTGCTCGACCTGCTCCTTGCTGTAGCCCGCGATGCCGAAGGCCTTGAACATGATCTCCGGGCGATGGTTGCGGATCGCCCCCGAGCACAGTTCGATGCCGTTGCAGACGATGTCGTACTGCCAGGCATTGATGGTCAGCGGATCCTGCGTCTCCAGCGCCTCCAGCCCGCCCTGGGGCATCGAGAAGGGGTTGTGGCTGAAGTCGATCTTCTTGGCCGTCTCGTCGTACTCGAACATCGGGAAGTCGACGATCCAGCAGAACTCGAAGGCGTCCTCGGCGATCAGCCCCATCTCCTGGCCGACCTTGGTGCGCGCCTGGCCGGCGAACTTCCAGGCCGCCTCGGGCTTGTCGGCGACGAAGAACACCGCATCGCCGTCCTCGGCGCCGGTCAGCGCCTTGAGCTTGGCCAGGCGATCGCCGGTCACGAACTTGGCGATCGGTCCCTTGCCCGCGCCGCCCTCGAGCACGATGTAGCCCAGGCCGGGCTTGCCCTCGCCCTGCGCCCACGAGTTCAGCTTGTCGAAGAAGCTGCGCGGCTGGCTCGCGGCGTTCGGTGCGCGCAGGGCGCGGACGACTCCGCCCGAGGCGACGATGCTGGCAAAGACCTTGAAGTCGGAGCCGGCGAACACCTCACCCGCGTCGACGATCCTGAGCGGGTTGCGCAGGTCGGGCTTGTCGGTGCCGTAGGTCAGCAGCGCCTCGGCATAGGGGATGCGCGGGAATGGCCACTTGGTGACCTTGCGGGGCGTCGACGTCTCGCGGCCGAAGGCGGCGAATTCCTCGAACACGCCACCCAGCACCGGCTCGATGGCCGCGAACACGTCTTCCTGGGTGACGAAGCTCATCTCGAAGTCGAGCTGGTAGAACTCGCCGGGGGCGCGGTCGGCACGCGCGTCCTCGTCGCGGAAGCAGGGCGCAATCTGGAAGTAGCGGTCGAAGCCCGACACCATCAGCAGCTGCTTGAACATCTGCGGCGCCTGCGGCAGCGCATAGAACTTGCCGGGATGCAGACGGCTCGGCACGACGTAGGAGCGCGCGCCTTCCGGGCTGTCGGCCGTCAGGATGGGCGTCTGGAACTCCATGAAGCCCTGCTCGATCATGCGCCGGCGCAGGCTCGCGATGACCTGGCTGCGCAGGATGATGTTCTTGTGCAGCTTGTCCTTGCGCAGGTCGAGGAAGCGGTATTTCAGCCGCAGCTCCTCCGGCGTGGTGTCGTGTTCGGCAAAGACCGGGATCGGCAGGGTCTCGGCCATCGACTGCACGACCATCTCGGCAGCGTCGAGCTCGACCGCGCCGGTGGCGAGGCGCGGGTTCACCGTCGCGGCCTCGCGGGCCACGACCTTGCCCGTGACAGTGATCACGCTCTCGCTGCGCACGGCCTCAGCCGTCTTGAACACCGGGCTGGAGACGTCCACCACCACCTGGGTCACGCCATAGTGGTCGCGCAGGTCGATGAACAGCAAGTTGCCGTGGTCGCGCTTGCGCTGCACCCAGCCTGACAGACGGGCCTGCTGGCCGACATGCTCGGGCCGCAACTGGCCGCACGTATGGGTTCGGTAGACGGAAGACATCACGCATTTTCCGGGGTTTTACGGGGCGGCAAAAGGCACGGAATGCTCGGCCAAGTCAAGCAAATGGCCGGCAAACGGGGCCTGTCGCGTCACCTTTGCCCCTCGCCGTTCCCGGGTCTATAGATCGCTCTAATGAAGCTCATCACCACGACCGACGAATTGGCGGCCTTCTGCAAGTCCCTGGCCGACACCGAATTCATCGCCGTCGACACCGAGTTCATGCGTGAGCGGACCTATTGGCCCAAGCTCTGCCTGGCGCAGGTGGCCGGCCCCGACGACGCGGCCGCGATCGACGCGCTGGCCGACGGCATCGACCTTGCCCCGCTCGACGAGCTGATGGCCAACCCCAAGGTCCTCAAGGTCTTTCATGCCGCCCGCCAGGACCTGGAAATCTTCTACCTGCGCATGAACAAGGTGCCACACCCCCTGTTCGACACCCAGGTGGCGGCGATGGTGTGCGGCCACGGCGAGGCCGCCTCCTACGAATCGCTCGCCACCAAGCTCGCCAAGGCCAAGATCGACAAATCGAGCCGCTTCACCGACTGGAGCCGCCGGCCGCTCAGCGAGCGGCAGATCGCCTATGCGCTGTCGGACGTCACCCATCTGCGCATGGTCTACGAGAAGCTGAAGCGGCAGCTCGACAAGACCGGGCGGTTCTCGTGGATCGCCGAGGAGATGGCAGTGCTGAACGATCCCGCCATCTACCGGGCCGATCCCGAGCAGGCGTGGCGCCGTCTCAAGCCGCGCGGCGCCTCGCCCCGACTGCTGGGCACGCTGAAGGAAGTGGCGGCGTGGCGTGAGCGCACCGCCCAGCGCATCGACATTCCGCGCCAGCGCCTGCTGCGCGACGAGCAGCTGCTCGAGATCGCAAGCCACGCGCCCAAGACCACCGAGGAGCTCGCCATGACACGCGGCCTCGGCCGCGGCTTCGCCGAGGGCTGGCAGGGGCGCGAGCTGATGGAAGCGATCGAAAAGGCGCGCAAGGTGCCGGATGCCGAGCTGCCGGTACGCGACCGGCAGCCCGAGCAGCTGCGGGCTCCGGGCGCCGTCGTCGACCTGCTGCGCACGCTGCTGCGGCTCAAGGCCGAGGAAGCGGGCGTGGCGGCGCGGCTGGTCGCCAGCGCCGACGAGCTCGACCGGCTGGCCGCGGGCAAGCGCGACGTGCATGCGCTGAACGGCTGGCGGCGAGAGATCTTCGGATCCGACGCCGTCAGCCTGATCGAAGGCAAGCTCGCCCTGGCGCTGTCCGGCGACCAGCCCAAGCTGATCCCGCTCGAAGGCTCGGCCAAGTCAGCCGACTAGCACTCGCTGTCATCCCGAGCGCGGCGAGGGATCTTAGAGGCGACAGGAAAGGTCCCGCGCTGCGCTCGGGATGACAGCTTTCGCTTGGCTGTCGTCGTGCCTCAGCTCGTGACGATCACCGGCTCGAGGTCGAACGCCTCCGCCGCGGTCTCCAGGCGGCGCGCCGTCACGTCGCCCAGGCTGCCCTTGGCCGTGGGCGGCACGAGCAGGCGCAATTGCCGATCGGTCCGGCGCAGCTGGACCTGCGGCAGCAGCCCGGGCGCACCGCCGCTCAGGTTGTAGGCCAGCCGGAGGCAGGCGCCGAGGCGGCGGGCGAAGGTGCGGCTCTTGCCGTCAGTGAGATACAGCGCGGTGTCGAGCATCGCGGCCTTGGGATCGCTCTTGTAGCGATAGGCCAGCGCCATCGCGAGCACGGCGCGTTCGCGATGGCTCATGCCTGGCGCCGGCAGGTGCAGGACGCGGACATAGGCCTGCTCGGCGCGATAGTCGGGATGGTCGTTCCACGAAATGTCGCTGAGGTGGCAGGCCGCGGTGCGCAGGATGAGGTCGGCGTCGCTTTCGCCCGCGAACACGGGGCTCAGCCAGTCGAAGATCTCCGACGGTGCCAGGTCGAAGCGCCGCCAGTCAGCACCCTGCTCCTCGGCGAAGGCGATCAGCGGATGGCGTGCGCGCTCGGCTTCGCTCAGCCGCGAATAGTAGAAACCCTCGCGCAGGCCGAAGGCGGAGAACACGACATTGCGCGGCTTCAGCGCCGCCAGCAGGCGGTCGAGCGCCAGGCAGGCGAGCGGCAGGGTATCGACGCGCCGGCGCGAGACGCCGGGCATCTTCTCGAGCGACTTGGCGCTCTGCACCGCGATCAGACGGGCGACGGCACGCGCCTCCTCGGCCGAAATGTCGTAGTGATGGATGATGTGCAGCGGGTAGCCGGCCTGCTCCATGTGCAGCCGGGCGAAGGAGCGCCACGCTCCGCCCACGGCATAAAAGGTCTTGCCGGTCTCCTCGCGCAGCCAGCGCACGTTCTCGATGGCGTCGACGACGGTCTTCTTCGGATCGCCCTTGCCTGACGACATGAGGCGCAGCGGGCCGACCGGCAGCGTGCTGGAGGCGCCGAGCCTGCCCTGCCCCACGGCGACCAGTTCCAGGCTGCCGCCGCCCAGGTCGCCCATCACGCCCAGGGCGTCGGGCATGCCGCAGATGACGCCGTAACCCGAGAAGCGCGCTTCGTCCTGGCCGCTCACGATGTGCGGCTTGATGCCGGGCCGGCTCGCCAGCTCGCGCATGAAATCGGCGCCGTCGGCCGCATCGCGCACCGCGGCGGTGGCCAGCAGGTCGAGCGACGTCACCTTCATGTTGTGGGCGAGCGTGGTGAAGCGATCGATGTTGGCCAGCGCCATCTCGACGCCTTCGGGATTGAGGCGGCCGGTGGCGTCGAGGCCGCGCGCGAGGCCGCACAGAACCTTTTCGTTGAACACCGGCAAGGGCGCACGGCTCGCGCGCTCGTAGACGACGAGGCGGATCGAATTCGAGCCGACGTCGATGATGCCGACGCGGCCCTTGCCCAGGGTGCTGTCCGAAGCCGCGGTTGCTTCACCGTCCATGCGCGTCCGTCTAACCGAAACTGCGTCGAATTGCATTGGCGATTCCGCCGCGCTCAAGTTCCAACCTCTCCCCCCAGCGGGGGAGAGGAGCTTGAGCGGCTCCGCACCGTGCAGATTTCAGGAGCTCAGCACCAGACGCGGCACGGCGCCGCTCAATTTCAACGCGCTGCCGCGGCCCGAAAGCGACGGATTTGTCATGAAATAATGGTGCGCGATGAAAGGCTCCTTGCCGATCGGCGGGCGGCTATAGGAGCCGTCGGGCGCCATGATCCAGCTCTGGGCATCGTCCTTGAGGTTGGCGACCATGATCTGGTCGAGCACCTGCTCGTGCACCGTCGGGTTCTCGACCGGGCAGAGCAGCTCGACTCGGCGGTCGAGGTTGCGCGGCATCCAGTCGGCCGAGGAGAGGAAGACCTTGGCGTCGGGCGACGGCAAGGGCTTGCCGTTGCCGAAGCAGACGATGCGGGCATGCTCGAGGAAGCGGCCGATCATGCTCTTGACGCGGATGTGCTCGCTCAAGCCCGGCACGCCGGGCCGCAGGCAGCAGATGCCGCGGACGACGAGATCGATCTGGACGCCGGCCTGCGACGCGGCATAGAGCCGGTCGATCAGCTTGCCGTCGACCAGCGAGTTCATCTTGGCCCAGATCGCGGCGTGACGGCCGGCCTTGGCATTGTCGATCTCGGCATCGATCAGGCTGTACAGGTCGGGCCGGAGCGTCACCGGCGCAAAGGAGATCTTCTCCATGCGCTCGGGCCGGGCGTAGCCTGTCATGTAGTTGAACAGGCGCGCGGCGTCGCGGCACATCGCCGGATCGCAGGTGAAGAACGACAGGTCGGTGTAGATGCGCGCGGTGATCGGGTGATAGTTGCCGGTGCCGAAATGCACGTAGGTGCGGACTGATTGCGCCTCGCGCCGCACCACCATCGAGACCTTGGCGTGAGTTTTCAGGTCGATGAAGCCATAGACGACCTGCACGCCAGCGCGTTCGAGGTCGCGCGCCCAACGGATATTGGCCTCCTCGTCGAAGCGCGCCTTGAGCTCGACCAGCGCCGTCACCGTCTTGCCGGCCTCGGCTGCCGCGATCAGCTCCTTGACGATCGGCGAATCGTGGCTGGTGCGGTAGAGCGTCTGCTTGATCGCCACCACGGCCGGGTCGCGCGCCGCCTGGCGCAGGAACTGCACGACGACGTCGAAGCTCTCGTAGGGATGATGGACGACGATGTCCTTGGCGCGGATGGCGGCGAAGCAGTCGCCGCCGAAGTCGCGGATGCGCTCGGGAAAGCGTACGGCATAGGGCTCGAACTTGAGATCCGGCCGATCGTCGATGATCACCGCCTTGACGTCGCCGATGTTGAGCATGAGGTCGAGATGGAAGACATGGATGGTCGGGGTCTGGGCCGGGATTTCCAGCTGGTCGAACAGGAAGTCGCGCAGCTCGGCCGGCATTGCGCTGTTGACCGAGATCGAGATCAGATCGCCGCGTCGGCGGCGCTTGAGTGCGCTCTCATAGAGCAGCACCAGATCCTCGGCTTCCTCGTTGATCTCGACGTCGCTGTCGCGGATCAGGCGGAAGACCGCGCGCTCGATCACCTCGTAGCCCGGGAACAGGCGCGGCAGGTAGATGTCTACGAGGTCTTCCAGCGACAGGAAGCGGATCGCGGAGCCAGGAAGGCGCACGAAGCGGTCGACCTGCGGCGGCAGCGGCAGCAGCGCCATCAGCGGCCGGCGGTCATCCTGGCGCTGCAGCTTCAAGATGGTCGAGAAGCCGCCGTTGGGGATGAAGGGAAAGGGATGCGCCGGGTCGATGGCAAGCGGGGTCAGGATCGGGAAGACCTGGTCGATGAAATACTGGTCGAGCCAGGTGCGCTCGAGGTCGGTGAGTTCGGAGGGATCGAGGACGGCGATGCCGGCCCCGCGCAGCTCCTCCTGCAGGTTGGCCCAGACGTCCTGCTGACGGGCCATCAGGGTCGAGGCGCGCTCGCGGATGGCGACGAGCTGCTCGGCCGCGCTCATGCCGTCGTCGCTGAGCAGCGTCGAGCGGGTCTGCAGCATGTCGACCAGGCCGGCCACCCGGACCATGTAGAATTCGTCGAGATTGTCGGCCGAGATCGACAGGAAGCGCACGCGCTCGAGCAGCGGCTGGCGCTGGTTGCGGGCCTCCTCGAGCACCCGCATGTTGAATGCCAGCCACGACAGTTCACGATTGATGAAGCGTCGCGGGCTGTCGGGTGCTATTTCGAGGCCAGATGCTGGTTCGTTGGTTGTTGAATTGAGGGCATCCATCGAGAAACGGTAAACCCTCGTCATGACGGTGTCATGGCAATTCAATAAACCATTGTTTTACAAGGATTTTTCGCAGATCAGCCCGTGAAGACCCTGCTTCTCTTGCGGCATGCGAAATCGGCCTGGAGCGACCCCCGGCTGGACGACCACGATCGCCCCCTGAGCGGGCGCGGCGAGCGGGCGGCCAAGGCCATGGCCGACCGTATCGCCCGCCAAGGCCCCCGCCCCGACCTGATCCTGTGCTCCACGGCCATGCGGACGCGCCAGACGCTGGCGCCACTCGTGAAGCGGCTCGGAGCCCCCGCACCGCCGATTTCGCTGGAGAACGGCCTGTACCTCGCCTCGGAGGACGTCCTGCTGGCCCATATCCGGGCCGTGGCCGACGACGTGCCGACGGTGCTCCTGATCGGCCATAACGACGGCATCGGCCAACTGGCCGCTGATCTGGCCGGCAGCGGCCAGTCCGAGCCCCTGGCCGCCTTGCGGGAGAAATACCCGACGGGAGCCCTGGCCGTCCTGCAGGTGCCGGACGGCCCCTGGAACGACCTCAAGCCGGGCGCGGCCAAGCTCCTGGACTTCGTCCGCCCCCGCGACCTTGCGGTGACCTGACCACCGGAGCGCGGACCTCCAGGTCCGCATCTTCGTCTTCTGGACCGCGCGCGTCCCGCGCGCTCATGAGCGCGCCAGGAGGCGCGCGGTCCGGAAGATCATGAGCGGACCTGGAGGTCTGCGCTCCAGCCTAATACGTCCCTGGATACTGCCCGCCGTCCATCAGCAGGTTCTGACCGGTGATGTAGCTCGCATGCGCGCTGCACAGGAAGGCGCAGGCGGCGCCGAATTCCTCCGCCGTGCCGAAGCGACCGGCCGGGTTCATCTTGGCGCCCGCCTGGAACTCCTCCTCGTAGCTCTTGCCGCTCTTGGCGGCGCGCGCCTTGTAGGTGCCGCGCAGGCGGTCGGTGTCGAACGGCCCCGGCAGCAGGCCGTTGATGGTCACACCGTGACGCACCGTGACGCGGGCCACGCCGGCCACGAAACCCGTGAGGCCGCTGCGCGCGCCGTTGCTGAGGCCCAGGATGTCGATCGGCGCCTTCACCGAGCTCGAGGTGATGTTCACGATGCGCCCGAAGCCGCGCTTCATCATGCCGTCGACCGACGCCTTGATAAACTCGATGGGCGTCAGCATGTTGGCGTCGATCGCCTTGATCCAGGCGTCGCGATCCCAGTCGCGGAAGTCGCCGGGCGGCGGGCCGCCGGCGTTGTTGATGATGATGTCGGGCTCGGGACAGGCGGCGAGCACCTGCTTGCGGCCGGCGTCGGTCGTCACATCGACGGCGATCGGCGTCACCTTCACGCCGTGCTTCTTGCGGATCTCCTCCGCCGTCGCCTCGAGCTCGGCCTTGGTGCGCGCGTTGATCACCAGATCAACGCCTTCCCCCGCCAGCGCCATGGCGCAGCCCTTGCCCAGTCCCTTGCTCGCCGCGCAGACGATCGCCTTGCGGCCCTTGATACCCATGTCCATCGCTTCACTCCCTCCCTCCTTCGCTCCTGCGGAGCTTCGGAGGGTTCCTGTTAACGTTAACGTCTGACCTTCGGTCCTCCGAAGCTGCTCTGCAGCGTAGGAGGACTAATTCACACGTGTCCAAAGCTGCGTTTCACCGAACATCGGCGAGCCGACATAGCCGCGCAGGCGCAGCTTGCCGTCCGGTTGAAGACTGATGTTGGCACTGTAGATCTTGCCGCTCTCGCCGTTGTAAATCTGGCCGTCCTCGAAGGTGTTGGGATCCGACGTCTTCTTGAAGCCCCAGATCAGCATGCCCAGCACCTTGCGGCTGCGCAGAGCCGGATCTGTGTTGCGCCAGTCAGTCGCCACGTCGGGCGCGACGACGGTGCCGTCGGGGCCTCGTGGCTCGTTCAGGCCGACGATGGTGCCGCAGATCGGCCCGTTCTTGGGGTCGGGGCACGGCGCGACCCGGACGTGCGCCTTGCCCGACGCCGTCAGCCACGTGCCCATGACCGACCCCTGCTGCGCCAAGGCGGTCGACGCCAGCAGGCCGAGCAGGGCCGCCAGCAACATGCTTCTCATTCCTGTTCCCTCCCCGACAACTCGGCCAGCACGTCGGCCGCCAATCGCCGGTCGATCTCGCGACGCTCGGCAAGCGCGCGCCGGTCGAGTGCCGCGACCACGCGGCGCGCCGCTTCGGCGGAGCGCTCCATATGTGACACCAGATAGTGCACGACGCCGGGCGCGGCGTGCAATTGCCGATCGGCGAGCTGCTTCAGGATGATCGAGCCCAGCAGTTCGTCATCGGGCGCCGCCACGGCGACAGCGGGCGCCGCGCGCAGCCGCGAAGCGAGATCGGGCAAGGCGATCCGCCAATGCGCCGGCAGCGCTTCTGCTGCCAGCAACAGATGGCCGCGATGCTCGCGGGCGAGATTGTAGAGATGGAACAGCGCGCGCTCGGGCGCGTGCTGGGCGTCGTCGATCGCGATCGTGGGAGATGCCGCGATCATCTCCGACAGGTCGGCGACGCTCTTGCCCTCGAGGTCCTTGCCGTGGATCGGCAGCGCGCCGGCGCGCGCCGCCCAGATGCGCAGAAGATGGGTCTTGCCGCAGCCCGGCGGGCCGCCCAGCGCCAGGGCTGGCGCCGGCCAGTCTGGCCAGCGATCGATCCAGGCCAGCGCCTCGCGATTGCCGTCGGCGACGACGAAGTCCTCGCGGGCATAGGTCGGCGGCGGCAGCGCGAGTTCGAAAGTGAGTTGGCGAGCCATCTCTCAAGCGGCGTCGGCGCCGCGATAGTATTGGCTGTCGCGATAGCGGCCGATGAGATGACGCACCAGCACACCGACCACGGCCGCGACAGGCACCGCGATCAGCACGCCGACGAAACCGAACAGCGCGCCGCCGGCCAGCAAGGCGAACATGATCCAGACCGGGTGCAGCCCCACCCTGTCGCCGACCAGCTTGGGTGACAGCACGTTGCCTTCCAGCATCTGGCCGACCAAGAATACGACCGCGACCTTGACGACGCCGATCCAGTCGGGCGGGAACTGCACCAGCGCCATGCCCAGCGCCATCACCGCGCCGACGAAGGTGCCGACGAACGGGATGAATGAGATCGCGCCGGCAATCAGGCCGATGACAAGGCCGAACTTCAGGCCGACCAGCGACAGGCCGATGGCGTAGATCGTGCCGAGCGAGATGCAGACCAGGGCCTGGCCGCGCACGTAACCGGCGATGGCGGCATTGGATTCATGGGCGAGCTTGCGGATGGTCGCCGCATGGTCGCGTGGCAGGGCGCCATCGATCGCGTCGACCAGCCTCTCCCAGTCACGCAGCAGGTAGAAAGTCACGACTGGCGTCAGGAACAACAGCGCCAGCAGATTGAAGATGGCGAGGCCACCCTGCGCCAGCTTGCCGGCAACGGCGCCGGCGACCGTCAGCACCTGGCCGGCGCGCTGAGCGACTTCGCTCTGCAGCTCCTGCAGGCTGAGCGGCGGCAGATTGAGCCGCTCGCGGACCGGGTCGACCAGCGGCATGACGCGAGCCGCCAGCTTGACCGTATAGTCAGGCAGGCTGAGGGCCAGCGCTTGAAGCTGGGCGAACAACGGCGGCAGGATCGCCATCGCCACGGCGATGGTGAGGAGCACCGCGACGATCGTGACGGCTGTGGTCGCCCAGGTGCGCGACATGCCCAGCCGCTGCAGGCGAGCGACCACCGGATCGAGGAAGTAGGCGACGACGATGCCGACCACGAACGGCAGCAGAATGTCGTTCAGCAGCCACAGCGTCACCAGGAAGAGGGCGGCCATCGCCACCCAGAAACGCCAGCGTGCGGGCTGGCTGGTCACGGTCATCGCTCAGCCCCCGCGCACGGCAATCAGCGCACCTGCAATCGCCACTTGTCGGCTTCCTTGTCGAGCGCCAGCCCGGCCGACGCCAGGGTGCGCTGCAGCTCGTCGGTCGTGCCGAAGTATTCCAGCCTGAGCTCGGCGCGATCGGATTCGAGCTGGCGCACGACGACGCTCTTCAGCGCCGGTACGCCGCCCAGGCGCTGGCGCACCTGCACCCAGTCGCCGAGCGCCCGGATCGGCACGTAGACGTCGATCGTGTCCTGCGAATCGCGGCGCACCGTGGCGACGCTGCGCCACTGCTCGTCCATCTTCTGATGGATCTGCTTGGCCGCGGTCGCGAGCTGGGCCGAGTCGGGGACCGTCGTGCGCGGGATCTCGCTGCGCGCCCCGGTCTGCGCGTCGTAGCGTAGGCCGCCGACGGTAAGCGGGCCGCCATCCTTGTCGCCCTCGACGATCGCCACGACGATGGTCGGCGCGCGATATCGTTCGTTGAGGCGGGCCAGCGCCGAGACGTCGCCGACATAGAGCTCCTCGGCCGTCACGGCGTTCTGATCCAGCTGGTCGCCGCGCAGCACCGTCACCGGCACCGCGCTGCCCGCGGTGTCGAGCGCCCGCCATGCCTCGCGCCAGGCGTTGCGGTCGTCGAGCGGCTCAACGCCTGCCTTGCCCTTCCACAGAGGGATGACCAGTGCAGGCCGCGACACCGTCTCGGCGATCTTGACGCCGGCCTGGCCGAGCCAGACCTTCACGGGGTCGGGCTGGAACACGACGTTCAGCGTGGCGATGTAACGGCCGGGCGCGGAGCGCTCGCGCACGAACTCGATGCCACGCACCATGCCCTCGAGGCTGGCATCGTTGGGCAAACTGACGCGGGCACGGTCCTCCGGCGCCACGACGCGGTCGACCAGCATCTTGGCGGCCTTGCGCCGCGCCTCGGCGATACCCTGCTGGCGCGCCTGCACGGCATCAGGCGCCGTCACGTCGACGTCGACGCCGGTCACCGTATACGTGTTGCTTGCCTGGGCCAGTGCGCCACCGCACAAGGGGAAAGCCGTCAGCAGGGCAATGAGGATCGTGGAAAACCAGCGGACTGGCGGCATTGCGGGGGTCCGGTTTTTGGCTATGTTCGCGGCCACCTACTTAGCACGAATGAGCCCGGCTTGAGCAAACAAGGCCATAACAGCCCGCCCCTCACCTACAAGGACGCCGGCGTCGACATCGACGCGGGCGACGCATTGGTCGAACACATCAAGCCGTTGGCGCGCAGCACCGACCGGCGCGGTGTCATGGGCGGCCTGGGCGGTTTCGGCGGCTTGTTCGATCTCAAGGCGGCGGGCTTCAAGGATCCGATCCTGGTCTCGGGCACCGACGGTGTGGGCACCAAGCTCAAGGTCGCGATCGAAGCGGGCATTCCCGACACGGTCGGCATCGACCTGGTGGCGATGTGCGTCAACGACATCGTGGTCCAAGGCGCCGAGCCGCTGTTCTTCCTCGACTACTACGCCAGCGGAAAGCTCGACGTCGAAGCCGGCCGCCGCGTCGTCGCCGGCATCGCCGAAGGGTGCCGGCGCGCAGGCTGCGCGCTGGTCGGTGGCGAGACGGCGGAGATGCCCGGCATGTATGCCGACGGCGACTACGATCTCGCCGGCTTCTCGGTTGGCGCTGCCGAACGCGATGGCCTGCTGCCGCGCGCCGACATCGCGCCAAGTGACGTCTTGCTCGGCCTGGCATCGAGCGGCGTACATTCCAACGGCTATTCGCTGGTGCGCCGCGTCGTGGCGCGCAGCGGCCTCAGCTACGCCGCCGACGCGCCCTTCGCCACAGGATCGCTCGGCCAAGTGCTGCTCGAACCGACGCGCATCTACGTGAAGCCGCTGCTGGCGGCGATGCGCGCCACCGGCGCCATCAAGGGCCTGGCGCACATCACCGGCGGCGGGCTGCCGGGCAATGTGCCGCGCTGCTTGCCCGACGGCATGCGCGCGCGCCTCGATGCGCGGCAATGGCCGGTGCCGCCTGTCTTCCGCTGGCTGCACGAGGTGGGACAGGTGCCGACCGCCGACATGCTGCGCACCTTCAACTGCGGGCTGGGCATGGTCGTCGTCACCGCGGCTGACGATGCGGCGAAGGTCGCCAAGGCGCTGACCGACGCCGGCGAGACTGTATGCACGGTCGGCATCATCGAGAAAGCGCCGCAAAGCGAAGCCGACTGCGTGGTCGATCACGCCGAGAGCCTATGGCGAAGCTGAAGATCGGCGTCCTGATCTCGGGGCGCGGCAGCAACATGGCCGCGCTGATCGCGGCGGCCAAGGCGGCGGACTATCCGGCCGAGGTCGCCGTGGTGGTGAGCAATGTGGCCGGCGCGCCGGGACTAAAGATCGCGCAAGACGCCGGCATCGCGACGGCGGTGATCCCGCACAAGGGTTTTCCCGACCGCGAGACCTTCGACCGTGCCGTCTCGGCCGAGCTGGAGAAGCGCGGCGTCGGCCTGGTGGCGCTGGCGGGCTTCATGCGCATCCAGAGCCCGTGGTTTCCGACGCACTGGAAGGACCGCATCATCAACATCCACCCCTCGCTGCTGCCGTCCTTTCCCGGCCTGCGCGTCCAGCAGCAGGCGCTCGATGCCGGCGCCCGCGTGAGCGGCTGCACGGTGCATTTTGTCACGCCCGACCTCGATGCGGGGCCGATCATCGCCCAGGCCGCCGTGCCGGTGCTGCCGGACGACACCGCCGACACGCTTGCTGCGCGCATCCTGCGCCAGGAGCATCGCCTGTACCCGATGGTGGTGCGCTGGTTCGCCGAGGGCCGCCTGTCGGTCGCGGGCTCCCGGGTGGCGGTGGCCGGAGTGCCGCCGACCGCCACCCTCCTCTTCTCGCCCGAGCCCTAGTTCGCTATAAGAACCGCACCGAAACGGGGGACGAACAGACTATGGCCGACCAGCAGGACAATTATCCCGCCCATCTCAGCACCTACACGTCGTTCAACAAGCTCGTGCTGTTCACGATCCTGTTCATCGTGCTGCTGCTGGCCTGCATGGCGCTGGGCCTGGTCGGCAGCGCCCACATCTTCGCCCTGCTGCTCGGCATCGGCGGCACGATCGCGCTCCTGGTCGCCTTCGCCGTCATGAGCTGACGCTCCGGCAAGACGACAAAAAGAAAGCGGCCCAAAGGGGCCGCTTTTTCTTTTTCATGCTCCTCTCCCCCTTGGGGGAGAGGAGCATGAGGTCGCCTTAGCCGACGATTTCGCAGCCGGCGAAGAAATAGGCGATCTCGATCGCGGCGTTCTCCGGCGAGTCCGAGCCATGCACCGAGTTGGCCTCGATCGACTCGGCGAAGTCCTTGCGGATCGTGCCGGCGGCGGCGTTGGCCGGATTGGTGGCGCCCATGATCTCGCGGTTCTTGGCGATGGCGCCCTCGCCTTCCAGGACCTGCACGACGACCGGGCCGGACGTCATGAACTTGCAAAGATCCTTGAAGAACGGCCGCTCCTTGTGCACGCCGTAGAACGTCTCGGCCTGTTGCTGGCTCATCCAGATGCGGCGCTGGGCGATGACGCGCAGGCCCTTCTCCTCGAACCGGGCGTTGATCTTGCCGGTGAGATTCCGGCGGGTCGCGTCCGGCTTGATGATCGAGAAAGTGCGTTCGACGGCCATAAATCCCTCTTCAGCGTGTGCTTTCAGCGCGTGGGCGCGCCTTATAGACGCGAGGTTCCGCACCGGCAAGCCGGTTGGACCGGGCCTTTCCGCGTGCTAAACGCCGCGGCCCCATGCTGCACGTCAACGACCTTTCCTTCCGCCACGGCGAGCGCGTCCTGTTCGATCGCGCCTCGGCGGCCATTTCCGACGGCTGGAAGGTCGGCCTGGTCGGCCGCAATGGCGCGGGCAAATCGACGCTGCTGAAGCTGATCCAGGGCGAATTCGAGGCCGACGGCGGCAATATCAATATGACCGGTCGGACCCGTGTCGGATCGGTGCCGCAGGACCCGCCGGGCGGCGACATCACCGTCCTCGACGCCGTGCTGGCCGCCGACGTCGAGCGCACCGCGCTGCTGGCCGAGGACGCGACCTGCCACGATGGTCACAGGCTGGCCGAGATCCATGCCCGGCTCGACGAGATCGCCGCGGCCTCGGCCCCGGCGCGGGCCGCCTCGATCCTGCACGGGCTGGGCTTCGAAAACGACGCCCAAGGGCGGCCGTGCGGCGAATTCTCCGGCGGCTGGCGCATGCGCGTGGCGCTGGCCGGCACCTTGTTCAGCAATCCCGACCTCTTGATCCTCGACGAGCCGTCGAACCATCTCGACCTCGAGGCGATGCTGTGGCTGACCGAGCACCTGCGCCGCTTCCGCCACACGCTGCTGATGGTGAGCCACGACCGCGACCTCCTGAACGACGTGTGCGACCACATCGTGCACATCGACCAGCAGAAGCTCGTCACCTACAACGGCAACTACGACCGCTTCGAGCGCACCAGAGCCGAGCGGCTCGAGCACGATGCCGCGCAGCAGGCCAAGGTCGCCGCCCAGCGCAAACACATGCAGGCCTTCGTCGACCGCTTCAAGGCCAAGGCCAGCAAGGCGCGCCAGGCCCAGTCGCGCATCAAGATGATCGAGAAGCTGGGCCCGATCGCCACGGTGCCGGTCGACGAGCGGATCGCCTTCAACTTCCCGGCACCCGACCACCTCGCCTCGCCGATCGAGACGATCGACGAGGTCACGGTCGGCTATGGCGACGGCCCGCCGGTACTGCGCAAGCTCGACCTGCGCCTCGACATGGACGACCGCATCGCGCTCTTGGGCCAGAACGGCAACGGCAAATCGACCTTCATCCGGGTCCTGTCGGATCGTTTGAAGCCGCGGGAAGGCCGGATCAAGCACTCGTCGAAGCTGCGCGTCGGCTACTTCTCGCAGGACCAGGAAGAGGGCCTCGACTACGAAGCCACGCCCTTCCACCACATGTCGAGCGCGCTCGGTCCGACGGCGGGCGAGACCAAGGTGCGCGCCCAGCTCGGCCGCTTCGGCTTCAGCCGCGACCGTGCCGATCTCAAGGTCGGCCTGCTGTCGGGCGGCGAGAAGACGCGGCTCCTGCTGTCGCTCGCCACGCGCAACGCCCCTCACCTGCTGCTGCTCGACGAGCCGACCAACCACCTCGACATGGATGCGCGCGCCTCGCTGGTCGACGCCATCAACGACTTCGACGGCGCCGTCGTGCTGGTGAGCCACGACACGCACCTGGTGAAGCTGGTCGCCGACCAGCTCTGGGTGGTGGCCGACGGCAAGGTGACGCCGTTCGACGGCGACATCGACGACTACCAGGCCAAGCTGTTGCGTGAGCGCAATGGCGGCAAGAGCGGCAAAGCCGGCAAGCGCGAGCGCGAGGCCGCCGCGGCACCGCCGCCTGCGCCCGAGCCCGCGGCCAAGAAGGAACAACGCAAGCAGTCGGCCGACTCACGGGCCAAGCGCGCGCCCCTCAAGAAGACGCTGGAGACGCTGGAGAAGGGTATCGCCAAGCTCAACAAGCAACGCAGCGACATCGAGGCCAGGCTGGCGGCCCCCGAGACCTACAGCGATTCCGGGGTCAACATTGCCGATCTACAGCGCGAAAAGGTCCGGCTGGAGCGCGAGATCGCCCACGCCGAGCACGAGTGGCTGGTCGCGCAGGAAGCCTACGAAGCGGCGTGACCCATTGAACGTGACGCACAAAGGTTTTCGCTATTCCGCCGCGGCCGGCCTGATCACCACGGGCGCGATGTTCTGGCGGATCGCCATCACCAGGCAGGCGTTGACGGCGTAGAGGCCGACGGCGATCCAGAAGATCATGGCCGGCATGCCCATACCCATCAGGAAGCCGAACACCGGCGGCGCCGAGAACGAGCCGACGTCGAGGCCCGAATAAACGAAGCCGAAGACCTTGCCGGAAGCGCCCGGTGGCGTGGCGCCGCGCACGATCATGTCACGCGACGGGCCGGTCACGCCGCCTGCAGCGCCGGCCAACGCCAGCAAGGGCAGCAACAGCGCCGGCGACACTGCCTGGGTGGCGATCGGCACGGTGAGTGCGCCGGCGATCAGCAGCCCCCCGATCGCTACACGATCGTGCCGGCGTACGCGGTCGGCGAAGAGACCGCCCACCAGCACGCCGCCGGCGGAGCCGACGATGAACACGATCAGGCAGAGCGCCGCATAGTTCTCGCTGACGCCGAACATGCTCACCCAGGCCGGCACGGCGAATTGCTGAATGCCGACGGTGTTGGCCGCGATCAGCGCAAAGTAGGCCATGCACAGCAGGATCGCCGGATGAGTGAACAGCGCGAGCACGGGCTGGGCACCGTGATGCTGGGCGGCCGCACGATCCTTGATGCGATGGTCGACGAGGTCGGTGCGATGGGCCCACACCAGCGCCGACAGGATGAGCCCGGGCATGGCGCCGATCATGGCCGCGCCAACCCATCCGAACATGCTGTCGAGGAAGTAGATGACGGGCGCCGCCGCCCAGCCGAGCGAGCCGCCGACGCCATGGATGCTGTAAGCGCGACCGAGCCGACCGGGATTCACAGAAGCGTTGAGCAGCGCGAAGTCGGCAGGATGGAACACCGAGTTGCCGAGGCCGGCGACGACCGCGATGGCGGCAAAGGCCATGAAGGAATGGGCGACAGATGTCAGTGCCAGGGCAACACCGATGGTGAACAGTCCGCCGGCCAGGATCGGTCGCGCGCCATATCGGTCGACGGCGAACCCGGCCATGGTCTGGGCGATGCCGGACACACCATAGAAGACACCGGCGAGCAGGCCGACATCGGTGAAGGTCAGTCCCGCCTCCTGCCGCACGATCAGCAGCATCGTGGCGAAGGCCAACTGATGGTAGTGGCTGACGCCGTGGGCGGCGCCGATCAGGCTGATAACGCGAACATCACGGGACGCGGGTACTACAGCAGCGGACATGGCGGCGGATGATAGTCGATCCATCGCCCTTGTCGTTTGCGGAATTGCACCTAGGAGCCATGCGTGCGCAATGCTGCACTGCAGGTTAGTCTCCCCGCGCATTGAAGGGAGATTAACCGATGAAGCGCTGGAAGCACCGCCCCGACGGCTCGACCTGGGGTGATTGGGGTGACGACGATCAGCTCGGCCGGCTGAATCTCATCACGCCTGCAAAGGTGCTCCAAGGTATCGCCGAGGTGAAGGAAGGCCGATCGTTCTGCCTCAGCCTGCCGCTCGACCTGCCGGGCGGCAATGTGCTGAACCCGCGTCGCCTGCCGCCGGTGCTGTCGCCGACCGGCGACGAGAACGGCTGGCGCTTCAACTTCCACACCAAGACCATCAATCCGCTGTTCGTCGACGTGGCGAGCGACGATCGCGTGATCCTGACGCTGCAATATTCCACGCAGTGGGACACGCTCGCCCATGTCGGCGGCTTCTTCGACGCCGACGGCGATGGCGTACCCGAGCCGCTCTACTACAACGGCTTCAAGGCGGGCGTCGACGTGATCGGGCCGCAGCCCGACGCCGGCCGCGACGGCTGCGGGCATCTCAGCTACGCCCACAAGCTCGGCGTCGAGAACATGGCGGCCAAGGCGATCCAGGGCCGCGCCGTGATGGTCGACCTCGAGAAGCATTTTGGCCGCGACCACAAGGTCGTGACCTACGACGACTTCCGCAAAGTGCTGGAGGCCGACAAGGTCGTGGTCGAGCCGGGCGACATGCTGCTGCTCTACACCGGCTTCACCGACGAGATCGTCAAGATGGAGAAGAAGGTCGATCCGGCGCGCGCCCATGCCATGTGCGCCGTGCTGGATGGCCGCGACAAGCGCCTATTGCAGTGGATCACCGACAGCCAGATCTCGGCCCTGATCGCCGACAACTACGGCGTCGAGGCCGTTCCCGCCCTGCCCGGGCCGGACAACGCCGAGCATCCGTCGCTGCCCATCCACAATCACTGCCTGTTCAAGCTCGGGCTGAACCTGGGCGAGATCTGGTGGCAGAAGGACCTGGCGCTGTGGCTGCGCGACAAGAAGCGCTCGCGCTTCCTGCTGACCGCCCCGCCGCTGCGTCTGCCGGGCGCGGTCGGTTCGCCTGCAACGCCCGTGGCGACCGTGTAATCTCTCCGGCATGGCATCGTCGTTTCCGGCGCTCATCGCCGAAAGTCTCAAGAGCGAGAAGTTCAGGCTGCTCGATATCGGCTGCTCGGGCGGGCTCGATCCCTCATGGCGGGCCTTCGAGCCGCGCCTGCAGGCGCTGGGCATCGATGCCAGCGTCACCGAGTGCAAGCGGCTGGCGGGGCTGGAGCGCAATCCCGACGTGTCGTACGTCGCCGCCTTCGCGGCGCGCTCGGCCGACAAGCCGATCGACATCTCGGCCGGACCGGCGGCGCCGCTGATCATGAAGATGCGCGATCGCATGAGCTTCATGCGCACGCGCGAAATCCGTGACGCGCGGCTGAAGCAGGCCTCGACCGAGGAGCAGTTGCGCCACAATGCCTGGGAGATGACGGGGCTCGCCGATCCGAAGAAGCCCGTCGTGCTGCCCGAGCTGCTGGCCGAGCGCGGTTGGGCCGATCTCGACTACATCAAGCTCGACGTCGACGGCGCGGACTTCGACATCCTGCAGTCCTTCACCGGACGCTTCGATCCACTGCAGGTGATCGCGGTGCAGCTGGAGGTCAACTTCGTCGGCACGGATAGCGCCGACGAGCACACCTTCCACAACACCGACCGCTTCATGCGCGCGCACGGCTTCGACCTGTTCCGCCTCGACGTGCGCAACTTTTCCGTTCGCGCGCTGCCTGCCCGCTATATCTGGCCGACGCCGGCAGAGACGGTGTCGGGCCGGCCGTTCCAGGGCGAGGCATACTACGCGCGCGACGTGCTGGCGGCGCCTCGCACGGGTGCCGCTCCGGCGCTGGGCATCGAGAAGCTGGCCAAGCTCGCCGCGATATTCTCGGCATGGCAGGTCCCTGATGCCGCCGCCGAGCTCCTGCTCGCGCGCCGCGCCGGGTTCGGCACTTTGTTCGACATCGATGCCGGTCTCGACCTGCTGGCAGCGCAGACGCAGACCCAGCGCAGCCGACCACTGCCCTATCGCGACTACATGGCGACCTTCGAGGCGGATGTGCCGGGCTTCTACCGGCCCGAGGGCCCGGTGCCGACGTGGGAGCGCCTGAAGTCAGCCTGGCGCGGCTACTGGTTCCCGCGCGAGAAGCGTCATTAGTCTTTGCTGGGAGCGCGCCACTCCGTGGCGCATCTTCCCATCCTCTTTTGGGCCGCCATGAGCGCCACGGAGTGGCGCGCTCCCAGCAAAGACTAGGCTTTCTTCTCCCAGCCGCCGCTCGGCGTCTGTTGCCAGTAGACGACCGTGTGGCCCGCCGCCTTGTAGGCCTTCCAGCGTTCGCGCGAATCGGCGACGGCAGTGTCGTCGCGGCCGTCGAACAGCTCGAAGCAGCGCTTGTAGTCGGCGACCTTGTCCGAACGCGCGCGGTCGGCGACGAAGAGGAACTTCGCACCGTTGGGATTCTCGTCGAGGTGCGTCAGCCAGATCGGCTGGCGGTCGGCCTCGCCGTCCTTGGCGGCGCCATGCGGCAGGAAGCCGTTGGGATCGCAGGTCCAGAGATGCGTGTTGAGCGCATCGACGCGCTCGGGCGAGCCCACCATCACCACCGCGCGCTCGCCCGCCTGCAGGGTCTTGGCCAGCAGGCGGGGCAGCGCGTCCTCGAGCGACGAACGGGTCAGATGGTAGAAGTTGACCTCGGTCGTCATCACGCCACTCCTTCGGCGATCACTTCTCGTAGTTGTCGGCGATCCAGGTGTCGAGCAGGCGCACGCCGTAGGCGGTGGCGCCCTTCGGCGTCGTGCTGTCGCCCTTGTTCGACCAAGCCATGCCGGCGATGTCGAGATGGGCCCAGGCAACGCCGTCCTGCACGAAACGCTGCAGGAACTGCGCCGCCGTGATCGAGCTGGCGTCGCGGCTGTTGGTGACGTTGCGCATGTCGGCGATCTCGGAATCGATCATCTTGTCGTACTTCGGTCCGAGCGGCAGGCGCCACAGCTTCTCGCCGATGCCGGCACCGGCCGCGCGCAGCCGGTTGGAGAGCTGGGTGTTGTTGCTGAACAGGCCAGCGCGCTCGTGGCCCAGGGCCACGATGATGGCGCCGGTCAGGGTCGACAGCTCGACCATGGCCTGCGGCTTGAACTTCTCCTGGGCGTACCACATGGCGTCGCACAGGATCAGCCGGCCCTCGGCGTCGGTATTGATCACCTCGACGGTCTGGCCCGACATGCTCTTGACCACGTCACCCGGGCGCTGGGCGTTGCCGTCGGGCATGTTCTCGACCAGGGCGCAGACGCCGACGACGTTGGCGCGGGCCTTGCGGCCGGCCAGCAGGCGCATGGCGCCGGTGACGGCGCCGGCGCCGCCCATGTCCCACTTCATGTCTTCCATGCCGCCGGCCGGCTTCAGCGAAATGCCGCCGGTGTCGAAGCACACGCCCTTGCCGATCAGCGCAACCGGCTTCTGCGACTTCGGCCCGTTCATCCAGCGCATCACCAGGAGCTGCGATTCGCGTTCGCTGCCCTGTCCGACGCCCAGCAGCACGTTCATGCCGAGCTTCTTCATCTCGGCTTCGCCTAAAATCTCGATCTTGACGCCGAGCTTGGTGAGCTCACGCGCGCGTCGGGCGAACTCCGCGGGATAGAGGACGTTGGCGGGCTCGCTCACCAGGTCGCGGGCGAAGAACACCGCGTCGATGGTGGGCTCGAGCTGCCCGTAGGCGCGCCGTGCCTCGGCGGGACCGGCGAGGAAGACGGTGATCTCGGCGAGCGAGTTCTTCTGCTCGGGCTTGTCCTTGGTCTTGTACTTGTCGAAGCGGTAGTTGCGCAGCTGCGCGCCGAGCGCGATGCGCGCGGCGATCTGACCGGGGGTGAGCCTGCTGCCCTTCACCGGATCGACGGCGACGGTGATGGCCTTCTGGCCGGCCGCGTTGGCCTCGGCCGCGAGGATGCCGCCCAGCGCCTCGGCGGCGCGCGCGTCGAGCTCGCGGTTCTTGCCGACGCCGAGCAGTGTCAGGCGCGCGATGCTTCCCGCCTGCCCCAGCACCGTCAGCGACTGGCCCTTGGCGCCGGTGAAGCGGCTGGCGTCGATCGCCCGCGCGATGGTGCCGCCGTTGTTGATGGATTGCGCCGTTGCCAGGAGTTGCTTGTCGGCCGCTACGAAGGCCGCGACATTGCCTGAGAAGGCCTTCGGAAAGGCCGAAAATTCCACTTTCATTCGGTTCCTCGCTTATGAAGGGCGATTTTTCGCCCCTGCGGCGGGGCAGCGCAAGCAGCGATTCCGCTCCGGAATGCTGCAAATTCGGGGTGGCGTCACGCTCCTGCCGACAGTATCAGTACCGGCCCCCAAAACGGACATGGAAATGACTTCAGCAACTCTCCCTCGCGTCTCGGTCGTCGGCCTCGGCAAGCTCGGAGCGCCGCTCGCCGCGGTGCTCGCCAGCCGCGGCTTCACCGTGATCGGCCTCGACGTCAGCAAGGTGCTGGTCGATTCGCTGAATGCCGGCAAGATGCCGATCGTCGAGCCGCAGCTCAACGAGCTGATCGCCGCCAACAAGGAGCGGCTCTCCGCCACGCTGGATCCCAACGAGGCGATCCAGAAGAGCGACGCCAGCTTCGTGATCGTGCCGACGCCGTCGGACAGCACCGGCTTCTTCTCCAACCGCTTTGTGCTGCAGGCGATGGAGTCGCTCGGCAAGGCCCTGCGCAACAAGAAGGGCTACCACATGGTGAACATCACCAGCACGGTGATGCCCGGCAGCACCGGCGGCGAGATCAAGGCGGCGCTGGAGGC
>FODP01000009.1 GCA_900110395.1 Rhodospirillales bacterium URHD0017 | reverse complement strand
TCGCCCATGTCATCGGCGCTGCCGTGCTCCTGGGCACCGGCGCCGGCATCGCCTTCTTCATGCTGCTCGCGCATCGTGACGGCAGGCCTCAGGTCGTGGCCGGCGTCGCCCGCATCGTCGTCGTCGCCGATTTCCTGTTCACCGCCAGCGCCGTCGTGGCCCAGCCCGTCACCGGCGTGTGGCTCGCGCTGCATGTCGGGTATCCGCTGACCGAAGGCTGGATCCTGCTGTCGGTGTTCCTCTATCTCCTGACGGGCGCCTTCTGGCTGCCGGTCGTCTGGATGCAGATGCGCATGCGCGATCTGGCGGCCGCGGCGGTGAGAGACGGGACGTCGTTGCCCGACGACTACCGCCGCCTCTTTCGCCTGTGGTTCGTCTTCGGCTTTCCCGCCTTCGCTGCGGTGCTGTCGATCTTCTGGCTCATGATCCAGCGGCCGTCGTTCGTCCTCTGGTGAGCCCGCGGGTCGACTGGGTCGATGCTGTGACAGCATTGCATGCACCTGCCGAGGAATCAGGGTGTGGTATGAGCCTAGGGAACCGCGCCCAGATATGGCGCCTTCTGGAGCGCCAAAAGTCGCAATAAAGTAACCCGGCTCACGCACGGTCCTTCCCGTCGTCAATGGAACTATAGTTATTGACAAGCACGGCGGTTTTCGGCACGATGCGAACGTCCGTCGCTCTATGCATCGTTCATCCGACTGAATGCGAAACCGCTCCGCCGTGGAGCCGGTCAGCCCGTCCGGCCGAGTGCGGCCTGACGGGCGACCTCCACGGCAAACTGCGTCAGGCGCAGTTGGACTATGCCACGGCCTGCAGGGAGCGTCCGTCGCCGCCAGCGCGGCGCAGGCGCGCCGCGTCGCGGCGCACGCCGGCGAGGGAGCGATAGACCGCGAGATAATCCTCGGCCATTCGCTCGACGGTGAAGCGTTGCTCGAAGGCCGCGCGCACCTTCGCACGGTCGAACCTCGCAAGCCGCCCGATCGCCGCCACCGCCGCGTCCTCGTCGTCCACGATGAAGCCGGCCACGCCGTCGTCGACGACCTCGGGCACGGAGCCGCAGTTCCAGGCAATGACGGGCGTGCCGCAGGCCATGGCTTCAATCATCACCAGACCGAACGGTTCGGGCCAGTCGATCGGGAAAAGCAGGGCTCGCGCGTTGCCCAGGAAGGAGGCCTTCTCGGTGTCGTGATCTCGCCGACAAATTCCACGTTGTCGTGCCGTGCCGCCAGGGGGGCGATCACCATGTCCCAGTAGGCGCGGTCGACCTTGCCCACCTTGGCGGCGATCTTGAGCGGCAGGCCCGAGCGCGCGGCAATGGCAATGGCGCGATCGGGCCGCTTTTCCGGCGAGATGCGGCCAAGGAAGGCAAGATAGCCGCCGTTCGGCCGTGGCGAGAACGGCAACAGGTCGCGCGGCAGGCCGTGCGGGATCGTGCCCGCCCAGTTCACTGCGGGCATCGGCCGGCGCTGGCTGTCGGAGATCGACACCAATGGGATTTCCCGAAACGCCGCGTAGAAGGGCTTCAGGTCGGGCAGGTCGAGGCGGCCGTGGAGCGTCGTCAGCGTACGGTCGGCGAAGTCGCGGATCAGCGGGAAGTGCAACAGATCGGTGTGGAAATGGATGACGTCGAAATCGTCGGCGCGCCGGCGCACCTCGTCCATCATCACCAGATGATAGGGCACGTGGTCCTTGACGGCCGGATTGAGACGCAGCGCCATGTCGGAGCAGCGGACCAACCGGGCAGCTGTGCGCGAATCGCCGCTGGCGAACAGGGTCACGTCGTGTCCCTGGCGCACGAGCTCCTCGGTCAGGTAGGACACGATCCGCTCGGTCCCGCCATAGAGCCGCGGCGGGCAGCGTTCGGCGAGCGGGGCGACCTGGGCAATCTTCATCGACAACCTCCTCCTCGAACTGAGCCAAGCATCGACAAGGTGAACGGCCGCTCCGACAGGACGCGGCCGTTCCACACATCGCTGGAACCGCTAGATCGGCGGATAGACCCTCGCCCAGGGGACGACCGTTCCACCGGTAGGCCAGCGGTTGTCGTTGGCGACTTCGCGTCGCCGTGCCATCGCCTTCTCGATGGCCGCCAGCAGGACCTCACGGGTGAAGGGCTTCTCGACGACCGGCCTCTGCCTGTGCCGCGACGGAAGCGGCCCGAGCACCCCGGTCGTGAGATAGACGAAGGGCACATCGGCGAAGGCCAGCAGATCGGCGATGGGCAGCGGTGCGCGTCGGTCGACATCCAGGTCGAGGATGGCGCAGTCGATGTCGCCACGCTGGATCATGCGCTGGATCTCGGCCACGCTGGACGCAGGACCGACGACGCGATAGCCCGCCTCCTGCAGCAGGCGCTGCAAGTCGAGCGCCATGAGGGCGTCCTCGACGACCACCAGGACTCGGCCCCGCGGCAGATCGAGCGTGGCAAGGGACGGTGGCGAAAACCGCAGGCCCAGGGGCATGGGCTGCGGTGCAAAGCTTCGAGTGCTGCTGTGTGTGAGCTGCCGGTTCCACGAATCGCCAAGCGTGGAAGCAGCTGACGTTGCCGTCATACCTAACCTCCTGTTGGAATGCGTGGGGTGAGACCGGGTGCCGACGGCGCCCGGCCCCACCCCGGACAGTTACTGCTGCGTGATCGTGCGCGGGGCCGCCTGCGCCTCGATGCGGATCGGCCGCGGCTTCTTCTCCTCAGGCAGCTCGCGCTGCAGGTCGATGGAGAGCAGGCCGTTCTGCAGCTTCGCGCTGGTCACACGGACGTGGTCGGCGAGCTGGAAGCGGCGCTCGAAGTCGCGCCCGCCGATGCCGCGATAGAGGTACTCGATGCCCTCGTTGCGGTCGGGATGGCCCTTGCCGGTGACCAGGAGCTCGTCCTCCTTCTGGGTGACGTTGAGCTCGGCTTCGCTGAAGCCAGCGACGGCCATGACGATGCGCCAGGCATCATCGGCCGTCTTCTCGATGTTGTAGGGCGGATAGCCGCCATGGTTGGGCTGCCCGGCCATCGAATCGAGCATGTCGAAGACGCGGTCGAAGCCGACCGTGGCCCGATACAAGGGAGCGAAATCGAAGTCGGTACGCATTGTCATCCTCCTCATGAGCGATGGGTTTGCGACCGGCCCCCCGCAGGGCGGCCGGCCATGCGAAGCAGGCCCTTCGGGGCCCGCCGGATGTCGATCTAGGAAAAGTCGTCCGGACGTCAAGGGCTCGCCCGGTCAAAAAAAGCAGGGTGGGGTCGGCCGCTCCGGCCGGTCACCCCGCCCGACAACGGCCGGCCCGCGCAAGCCGTGAGGCGCGCACGGTGCGCAGCAGCTCCTCTCCGTAGGGCAGCACGCCGCACACCAGCACGACAAGCATCACGGCAGCGAGATACCAGGTCGGCAGGGGGGTGTGCTTGAGCTCCAGGCTGAACCTTGCCTCGCCGACGCCGAACAGCGACAGGAAGGCGGGCCATTTCAGGATGGCCACGACGGCGGTGGCGATTGCCGGCGCCATCTCGAGGACACCGTGCACGTGCTGCTCGGCCGGCCCGACGCGCCGCGTGGCGTTGGCATAGCGGACATCCCATGTCGCGGTCGCCTGATGAAGCACCAGGCCGACCAGCATGATCAGCAGCACGGCGGCGTTGATCTCGAGGACCAGCGCCGCCAGCAGCGGCACGCCGACCAGGCCGAACTGCAGCAGGTGCAGCAGCGTCTCGGCGACGCCGCTGGTCTGCTCGATGTGCGAGGCACGGTGGCAGACGTAGTCGGCCAGGCCGGCCAGCAGCCACCCCGGCACGACGACGTACATGAGGAAGTGCTGGAGCAGGGCGTCGGTCGACATCAGGCTCGCGGATACTTCTGGTCGAGCTCGACGATCATGCGCTCGCCGTCCGGCCCGAGTTGGCGCAGGATGGCGTCGAGCTTGGCCTCCTTGCGTTCGTCGCCCTCGCGCGACTGCGGCGACCCGAGATAAAGGAAAACGGCCAAGCCGCCGACTTGCCATAGCAGTTGCAGGAACTCCGACTGCCAGTTCTCCAGGGTGTCGCGCAGCATTTGGACCGTGTAGCCGCTCGCGACAATCGGTTGGCCGTGCGCCGTTTGCTCGTCAACATAAGCGAACCACCCGAACAGCCAGTGCCCGGCCAGCGTGAACAGGAACAGCCCGAGCGTGATCCAGGCATAGGCGTAGGCCCGCCATAGGGAAATGCCGTGTTTCATGGCTTTTCTCGTTGAATCCCGAGCGGCAACGAGATGCCGGGGGCGGGCGTTGCCGGGCCGGTAGCGAGGAGACGTCCATGGACGGCCAGCTTTATCTTCCAGCGGGCTGGGCCCGCGACCTGGAGAGCCGCATCGACCCGTCGGAGCGTTTGGCCGAACTGGAGCGGGACCGGGCGGAGGCCAAAGCGGAAATCCGCGACATGGTCGAGCGGTTGGCGGGAAAGCATGGCGCGACCGCGAGCGATGTCACGGTGGCCATGCGCGCCATCGAGCACGCGCTGGTCGATCTGCTCTCCGACCAAGAACGTGGCCTTCAGCACGAGATGGAAGATCTGACCCCGGTCTGACCGCACGCCCTACAGAAGGTCCAGTTTCTTTCTCGATACGCGCCACGTCAGCTGACGTGCGTTGCCTGGGAGCCTCGAGCAGCTCCTGGGCAGCTTTGCTGTCATGCCACCCCGCCCCAGCCGTCACGTTGCCACTGCAATCACGCTGAGGCGCACGCTGTGGGGTGGCTCGCCGTCGGCGACGAACCAGCCCTGATCGATAGCCCGGCGGACGGCTGCGTCGCTTGTCTGGTCGTCCAATCCCAGGCGCTCGGCGATGTCGTGGACGGCCACCCAATGGCACGGGCGTCCGCCGGCGACACGCACGACATCGGCGCGCATGGCCTGCGCTGTCCGGTCGGTATCGGCTTGTTTGCTCATGGTGCCGAAGGAATGTCGCCACGGCCCCCCGGGTTGCCAAGGTGGGCGTCGACCGCGGCGGCGAGATCGTCATGCACGGCGACCGGCTCAAGATATTGTGGCAGGCCCTGCTCAAGGGCCTTTCGGCCCAGGCCGGTGCGCACCAGCACGCGCGGGCACCCGGCGTGGAAGGCGGCCTTCAGGTCGGCGAGCTGGTCGCCGACGAACGGCGTGTCGGCCGCCCTGGCGCCGTAGTTGGCCAGCGCCTCGCGAAGCATGCCCGCCGCCGGCTTCATACGGGGGCTTTTGCGATAACAAGTGCAGCAGAGGATGCGGCCGATGCGGGCGCCCTTCGCGGCCAGCATTGCCGTCAGGGCTTCATGCACGACATCGAGCTCGTCGGCGCTCATCGCGCCGCGCGCTACCTCAGGCTGGTTGGTGCAGACGGCGACATCGAAACCGGCGCCATTCAGGCGGGCTATCGCTTCCGCCGCGCCGGGAATCAGCTGAAGCCCGGCGGGTGTCTTGATGTTGTCCTTGCGGTTGACCACAACGACGCCGTCGCGATCGAGCAGGAACAGGGGCACGCAGCCTCCCCAGCGGCGGGTCAGTCGTCGCCGGCCGCGGCGACAGGATTGTCCTGCACCAGCTTGTGGCCGGAGAAGCTGCGGGTATGCGGCGGCGGCAGCTTGCCGCCGGCGAACTGCTGCTTCAGCTCCTCCTTGCGGGCCATGATGCGCTCGCCTAAGGCCTCCATGTCGAGGCCGGCCTCGCGGGCCTGGGCCATCAGGCCCTCGGTGCGCTTCTCCTCCTCCTTGACGTGGTGCTTGATCAACTCCGACAGCACCTTGACCTTGGCATCGTAGAACTCGGCGTCGGGCCCGCTGTCGACCAGCTCGGCGATCAGCACCTTGGCGCCGTCATGTTCGACATAAGCCTCCTCAAGAACGTCCTCCTCCTCGATCTTGTCCTTGCAGGCCGGGTAAAATATCTCTTCCTCCACCATCGAATGGATCATCAGCTCGGTGCAGATCTGCTGGACCAGCATCTTCTTGCGGTCCTCGTCGCGCGCCTTCTCGGCCTTCTCGAACAGGTCCTCGACCTTGCGATGGTCTTCCTTGAGCAGGGCGATGGCGTCGGGCTTTTCGCGGCTAGGCATTGGTGACCTCTGTTCTGGCAGTTGCGTGTTGATTTCACCCCAACAACGAGGCCTGCGTAACGACGTTCCGGCGCGGTTTTGACCGACTATCAACCCGCAGTGTTCGCCTAGGAGCCGCCCTGGCGAGCAGGCGAGAATATTAGTTCGCTTGCGCAACCTCCTTGCCCCTTGCGGTATGGGCCGGGTCTGGAACCGTGCGCGGCCAACGCTTGCACGAGGCCGCGGGCGGAACATTCGAACATCCCGAAAGATGGCGTACCTCGGCAGCGGGACATTTGACAGTGCGGTGTACAATGTTCCGTCGCCAGCAGACGGAACGCCACCTGAAAGCAGGGAGCGAAACTCTCGACGCTACGGTGTCAAACGTTTCGCAACCTGGAAACAAGAGATGACAAAGGCAGGCGGTCTTGCTCTTGCTTGGCGCTGCTGTCGCTAGCCTGGCCATGCGTCCCGGCGTGGCTCTTCCGAAAGGGCGGGACTTTCTCGCGTAGCTGCCCACCTATCGGCGCCATCCGTGGTGCCGCTCGCTCTATGTATCGTTTGATTGTCTGCATTTGCCCTCTGCTGGCCCGAAGCGGCGGAGGGATGCTGCGACGCCGCGTTCGACGCGAGCTGGCGGACGACGCGGCAAAACAGGTTGCGGAACTCTTGACGCTACGGTGTCAAATGTTCCGCAACCTGCGAAGGAGAGCTGGGGAAAGGCAGGCCCCTCCTACCCTTGCCCTGGTGCTGCGTCGCTAGCCTGGCCAGTTCGCCCGCATGCGGTCGATCTCGGCCTGGCTCGGCCGGTAAGGCGGAGCCTTCTCGTCGAAGGTCTGCCAACCGGTCTTGCGGTATTCGGCGCCGCGCGCCACCGGATCGATCGGCTTGTAGGACTCGAGCAGCGTGGCGATGCGGCCGGCGTCCTCATCGCGCGCCCGCACCGTCACCATGGTTCCGCCCCGCCGCACCGACTCGGAGTAGACGGCGGCGTGGTCACGGTCGACGCCGGCATCGACCAGCGCACCGACGATGCCGCCCGTCGCCGCACCGGCGGCGGCGCCCACGGCGGTCGCGGCGAGCCAGCCCGCGGCCACCACCGGGCCGAGGCCCGGGATCGCCAGCAGGCCGAGGCCGGCCAGCAGCCCCGCGCCGCCGCCCAGCGCGCCGCCGATGCCGGCGCCCTTGGCGGCTTCGGGGACGTCGTGGACGTCGGCGTGCTCGGCGCTCACATACTTGTTGGCGACGAGGCTGACATCGGAGGCAGGCACGCCCGCTCCCTGCACGGCATCGACGGCCGCCCGGGCCTGGGCGTAGCTGTCATAAACTCGGCATACGGTAGTCATGTCGTCTCCTTTCGATGGGGGTTACTGCTGCGCCTTGGTGACGACGTTGCCCTTGTAGTCGACGGCGATTTCCACGGTCTTGCCGGCCTGCGTGCCGGTGCCGCGCCAGATCCCGTCATCGTCCTTCTTGAGGGCGGCGATGCTGTCGACGTTGCCATGGGCGATGGCGCGGTCCTTGGCCTGGCCCTCGGTGAAGCTGTTGGCGCCCTTGAGAGGCGCGCCCTGGTCGGCCTTGCGCGGCGCGTAGATGTCGGCCTTGCAGGCATCCATGAACTCCGCCTGGGTGATCTTGCCCTCGGTGGCGATCTTGCGGTCGCCGACCCGCATCAGCGCGACGTAGCGCACCGATTCGCGGTCGGACAGGACGCCGTCGCTGTTGGCGTCGGCCTTCTTCCACATGTCCTGGCACTCGGCGTCGCTCGCCGCCCACGCCGGTGTCGCCAGCGCGACGCCGATCGCGGCGACGGCAAAGAGCGAGATCGTTCTCGTCATGAAGTCCTCCGTTGCTGTTGGATTCTCGACGAGACAAAGAGAAGCGACTGCAATGGTTGCCGGCTGCTGTGAAATTCAGCTCGCACGCGTCGGCCGACTAACCGTGCCGGCGCTTATTCTCGGCCGGACGTGCTGCCTCTTCGAGCGGCGACAGGGCCGGTCCATTGAGCACTGCGCCGTCGGGCGCGAACTGCGAGCCGTGGCAGGGGCAATCCCAGCATTGCTCGGTCGAGTTCCAGTTCACGTGGCAGCCGAGATGCGTGCACACGCCGGACCGGACGTGGAGCGTGCCGTCCCGATCGCGGCAGGCCGCCAGCCGCTTCAGCCCGTCGATCAGGATGCCGCCCTCGCCGGGCTTCAGCGCCTCGACGGAGTCGATCTGGCTCGGCAGCAGGTACTCTGCGAAGTTCTTGATCGCCGTCACGTTCTCGCTGATGTAGGTGCCGATCGCCTTGGCGCTCTTGCGCGACGGGTCGTAGCAGCTTTCCCAGGGGCTCGCGCCCGACACGATCAGGTCCTTGAGGAGGACTCCGGCCAGGGCACCATGGGTGATCCCCTGGCCCGAATCGCCCGTGGCAACGAAGACCCGCTCGTCATGCGGGGCGCGGCCGATGTAGCCGCAATGATCCAGCGTCGTCATGACCTGGCCCGACCACCGGTGGGCCTCCTTGCCCAGCTCGGGCACCAGCTTGCGGATCCAGGCTTCGAGCTTGCCGAACCGTTCGGCGCCGTCGTCGGCCTCGCCGGACTTGTGATCCTCGCCGCCGGCAATCAGGTAGTCGCCCTTGCCGGAACCGGGATGAAGGCGGACGTAGTGGTAGGGGTCGGCCATGTCCCAGTACAGCGCGTCCGGCAGCGCGTCGCGCGGAATGGCGAAGGCCATCGCGTAGGTGCGGTAGGGTGCCATCTTGCTGTGCAACTCGACGAGCTTGTTGATGGGCGAGTTGGTGGCGACGATGGCATGACGTGCCGCGATGCGGGCGCCGTTCTCGGTGTGCACCTCGACACCCTGTGACGACGCCTCGATGCGAATCACCGGGCTGTTGGCGAACAGCCTGCCGCCTTTGTCGACGATCGCGCGGGCTACCGCCTGCAGGTATTTCAGGGGATGGAACGTCGCCTGCCGCGGATAGCGCAGCGCCGGCGCAGTCTTGAAGCCGACCAGAGGCACGCCCTTGGCGTGCTCGACCGCGGCGCCTGCCTTCTGCGCGGCCTCGAATTCCTTGTCGAGCTGCTTCTTCGCCTCCTCGCGCTTCATGTCTTGCGCCGGAAAGAGAAACCCATCCAGCCGCCTGAAGGCGCAGTCGATGTCGAGCTCGTCCACGATCGCCTCGATGCGGTCGACGGCCGCCTCCTGGCTTTGCTGGAACAGCCGGGCCATGTCCTCGCCGCGCAGGTCGATCAGGCTGCTGATCGTATCATCGCAGATCGGCGCCAGATGCGCCGTCGTGCGCGAGGTCATGCCGCCGGCGATCGAGCCACGATCGGCCACGATCACTTTTTGACCGGTGGCTGCGAGTTCGTAGGCCGCGGACAGGCCCGCGATCCCCGATCCCACGATCACGGTGTCGGCGGTGAGCGCCCCTTTGGCCGCCGGTGCGTCGGCCAGCACCTCGACGCGCATCCAGAGCGAGCGGGTCGCCTCGTCGCGTGCGTTCACGGCATTTCTCCTCCAGTGGATGGCCGGCAACGAGGGGCTTGGCTGGCGGTTGCCGCTCCTACTCGAGGGCGCCTACTTGAGCGCAGGCGGCATCGGCCGGCCGACCGGGAAGTCGTCGTACCAGGCAGCGCGGCGGCCGCCGATCACGCCGGCGATCAGCTCTGCGGCAAGGAAGCCGAAGGTGATGCCGTTGCCGCCGTAGCCGTAAGCCGCAAGGATGCGCGGATGGCCGGGCACGGGACCGATCAGGGGGAGGCCATCCGCCGTCGTGCCGAAAACGCCGGACCAGGCTGTCTCGGCGCATGGCTCGATATCAGGAAAAAGCCGGCGCAGGCCGGCCAGCAGGAACTGGCTTTTGCCCGGCGTCGCGTTCGCCCGAGCGTCCGGCTCGTTGATCGTCTCGTCGTCGCCGCCGCCCACAACGATGCGATGGTCGTCGGTCGTGCGCAGGTCGAGATAGTGCTCGGTCGCCTCCCAGATCAGCGCTCCGCCGCGCCAACGGCCACGGCGAGGCTGTGGCGGCGTGGCCACGGCCCACGTCGTCGTCACCCGATGGATTTCCGACGCCACGAAGTCGGGCATGACATAGCCGGTGGCGAGCACGACCCAGTCGGCTTCGATCGAATGGCCATCGTCCATCAGCACCGCGGTGCGCCGTCCGCTGACGTCGTAGTGGACGGCGTCGGCATCGAACAGGTGGCCGCCGCCTTCGACGGCACGGGCCAATAGCCCGTGAGCGAGGCAGAGCGGATCGGCGTCGGCCGCGCCTGACGACAGAAGGGCGGCTTCGCGGTCGATGCCGAACTGGTGGTGGAGCGTCCGGTAGTCGAGGAAATGGCCGGGCAGCCCGGCGCGCCCGCGCAGCTCATGCTCCTTCATCAACGCGTGGGCATCCGTCGTGCCCGCCGCGAGGTAAAGCGAGTGGCGCGCCCGCATCCGGCAGGCGATCTCACGCTGTTCGACGAGCGACTGCAGGCCGCGCACGGCCTGCAGGCTCAGGCGGTAGAGGCGGGCGGCCCGCTCGAAGCCGTAAAGGTCGGTCAGGCCTGCAAGCGGGCGGTCGATTTCCCATAGCAGCATCGCGGTGCTTGCCGCCGTGCTCCCCAACCCCGGCCGCTCGCGATCGACAATGCAGACGTCGCGGCCTTCGCGGACCAGGCGCTCCGCCGCCAGCGCCCCTGTGATGCCGGCCCCCACGACCAGGACGTCGCATCGCCTGTCCTGTTTCAGCGTCCGGCGCGTCGGACGCCGGCCGCTCGCCCACGGCGCCCGTCCGGTGCGAAGGTCGCGGTGCTGTGCGCCGTCGATGGAAAGCATCGGAGGGTGCAACGGTTCGGCGCGGCACAAGCTGCCGCTCTTTTTAGAGCAACTCTAGACTGGTCGCCTCGTTGCCCGTGCACCCACAGACAGCGAGCACAAAGGAAACACCAGCATGCCGAGCAAACGGCCAGCCAAACGCACGGCCCGCGCAAACCAGCGGGACGCCCGACCGTCGCTCCGTTCCTCCCACCCGACGCCGGAGACTTCCATGGCTGCCAAACCAGGCAAGACGCTGCCGGTGCCGCCGCGCACCTCGGGTCAGGTGACGCCCAACGACACGCCGCCGCTGCCGCCGCAGGAGACCGACAAGACCCTCGACATGCGTCCCGACGCGATGGCCCCGGGGGAGGAACTGACGACCAACCAGGGCGTCACCGTCAGCGACGACCAGAATTCGCTGAAATCCCACGTGCGCGGGCCGACGCTGCTCGAAGACATCCTGATGCGTGAGAAGATCACGCACTTCGATCACGAGCGCATACCCGAACGCGTGGTCCATGCTCGTGGTACCGCCGCCCACGGCGTCTTCCAGGTCTATGAAAGCCAGGCCCATCTCACCATGGCCGCACCGCTGCAGGACCCGGCCGTCACGACGCCGGTCTTCGTGCGCTTCTCGACCGTGGCGGGCTCGCGCGGCTCGACCGACACGCCGCGCGACGTGCGCGGTTTCGCCGTGAAGTTCTATACCCAGGACGGTGTGTGGGACCTGGTCGGCAACAACATGCCGGTGTTCTTCATCCAGGACGCCAACAAGTTCCCCGATCTCATCCATGCGGTGAAGCCCGAGCCGCACAACGAGATCCCGCAGGCCCAGTCGGCGCACGACACGTTCTGGGACTTCGCGTCGCTGACGCCGGAAAGCGCCCACATGCTGATGTGGGTGATGAGCGACCGCGCCCTGCCGCGCAGCTTCGCCACCATGGAGGGCTTTGGCGTCCATACCTTCCGCCTGGTCAATGCCGAGGGCGTGTCGCGCTTCGTGAAGTTCCACTGGAAGCCGCTGAAGGGCGTCTGCTCGCTGGTCTGGGAGGAGGCAACGCTGATCTCGGGCAAGGACCCCGACTTCAATCGCCGCGACCTCTTCGAGTCCATCGAACGCGGCGACTTCCCGGAATATGAGCTCGGCCTGCAGGTGGTCGAGGAGGCCGACGAGCACAAGTTCGGCTTCGACCTCCTGGACGCCACCAAACTCATCCCCGAGGAGATCGTGCCGGTCGTCCCGGTCGGCAAGCTCACCCTGAACCGCAACCCCGACAACTTCTTTGCCGAGACCGAGCAGGTGGCCTTTCATACCGGCCACATCATTCCGGGCATCGACTTCACCAACGATCCGCTGCTGCAGGGCCGGCTGTTCTCCTACATCGACACCCAGCTTCGCCGTGTCGGGCCGAACTTCCACGAGCTGCCGATCAATCGCTCGCTGCGCCCGGCCGACAACAACCAGCGCGACGGCTTTGCCCGCATGACCGTCAACAAGGGCCGCGTCTCCTACTTCCCCAACAGCCTGGGCGGCGGCTGCCCGATGCATTCGCCCGCCGCCGCCGCCGCGTTCCGCTCGGTCGCGGTCAAGGAGCAGCCGGGCCCGAAGGTGCGCGAGCGCAGTCCGAGCTTCAGCGACCATTTCAGCCAGGCGACGCAGTTCTGGAACAGCATGAGCGACTGGGAGAAGGACCACATCGCCGCCGCCTTCGCCTTCGAGCTGAACCAGGTCGTCGACGAAGTCGTGCGCGACCGCACGATGAACGAGATCCTGGTGAACATTCACAAGGACCTTGCGGGCATGGTCTCCGAGGCCACCGGCATTGCCGTGAAGCCTGCCGGCACGCCCGAGGCGCCGACGCCGTCGGCACCGACCCCGGCCGGACCGTTGCGCAAGGATGCCGACAAGCTCCGCTCACCGGCGCTCAGCATGGACAAGCCGCCACCTACCATCAAAGGCCGCAAGGTCGCCGTGCTGGTCGGCGATGATGTCGACAGCGGCGAGGTCGAGGCCATGCTCGAGGCGCTGTCGGCTGCCGAGCTGGTGCCCGAAACCATCGGGTCCCATGCCGGCACGGTCGCGGCCAGTGACGGGCCGATGAAGGTCAATCGCGCCGCGGCCAACGCGCCATCGGTCGTCTACGATGCCGTGCTCGTGCCGACAGGTGTCGGGCCGGCGCTGGCGACACAGACGCTGGCGCAGCGCTTCGTCCACGAGGCGTGGCGGCATGGCAAGCCGATCGCCGTTGCGTCGGATGCCGAGGTCCTGCTCGAGGCTGCCGGTGTCCCGACATCCGACGGTGTCGCCGTTGGCGACGCTGCCGGCTTGCCGGCGCAGTTGATAGCCGATCTCGGGCGGCATCGGTTTCCGCGCCGCGTTTCGGTGCTGCGTCCCTCCTAGCGATATGCCGACTTGCAGTAGGCCCTCGCCGGTCGTGCTAGGATCGCCGGCGGGGGTCAGATGGCGGACATTCACGACAGATACCCACATGCGGCCGTTACGGCAGGTGCGGGTTCTCCAGCTGTCCCCACAGCCTTCGCGACGACGGCCATTCTCATGGCCCTCTATCTGGCAATCGGCGTGGCGTTGCTGCCGTTGGGCGGCGCCGTGGGCCGGCGGCATGAACGGCATCGAGCTCGCCGAGGAACTGCGCCATCGCCGTCCCGCGCTGCCGATCGTGCTGGTGAGCGGCTACGCTGCCTCGGCCAGCGCCGCGCCGGAGAAGTTTCCGGTGCTGCGCAAGCCGTTCCGCATGGAGCAGCTCGCCCAGGCGATCGCCCGGGTGTCGAGCTCAGCCGCTTCTAGCTAGGCGGCGAGGCGGAGCTCCTCGAGCCAGCGCCGCGCCTGGTGCAGGCTGTGGAACAGCCTGACCGGCCGATCGCCTGCGGTGATTCCGGCAAAGGCTTGGGCGAAGCCCTCGTCGTTGGCGCTGACGATGAAAGCCACAGGTGCGCGCATTTCGCTATCGGGATCGCCGCGAAGCCGTTCGGCGATCGCGTCGATCTGTTCCTTGGTCAACACCCAGTGCGAGCTCGAGACGTCGATGATCTTGGCATAGTGTGAGACCTTCGCCTCGATCAGCTCTTTGACGTTGTTGGCAAGATCGTCGGCCGTGATCTCGCCATGGGCGACGATCACGACCAGACGCTGGATCGGCATGATATCCATATGCAGCGGCATGGCGTCCTCCAGCCTTGCCTAAGTTAGGGACGCCTGGACCGTTCGTCAGCTGCAACAAGGTTCAAAATTGATGCAGACGATCGGGAACCGCTATCTCATCGCACCGTTGCCGACATCTTCTGGTCGAGCTGGGCGATCGCCTCGGTGGTCATCTTCTGCATGCCGCCGTGCATCGCGGGATAAGGGATGGTGAACTCGGAATGTCCATTGATCTTGGACACCGGCCTCATCGATGCGTCGAAGAAGTACAGATCTATGTCCATCTTCGACGTCTGGCCGGAGCGCATCCCGTATTCCATGCGGAGATCGACCAGAATCACCGAGCGCATTCCCTTCTGGACCGCTTCGTTGAAGTCGTGGACCGGCGTCGCGCTGGGGAAGCGTCGCTTCAGCAGCTCGAGCACCTTGGCCGAGAAATAGAGCGGATTGTTGTCGGCCAATGCCACCGTGTTGGTGAGCGAGGCGGGGACGATCTTGCCCCAGTACTCGGTGGCGTCCTTCACCGCGCCGATATGGGCCTCGACGTTCTCACTGAAGATCAGGCCGACCGGCGGCGTCACCGTCACCGGCGCATTGACCGGCACCGAGGCCGAGCTGCTGGCGGTGTAGAGGTCGGTGAAGGCGTCGACCATCTTGGGCGGCGGCGGCCCGCTGCAGGCGTCGAGCGTCAACAGCAGGCCGAACAGGGCCAGCAACTTGCGGATCATCGCGTCTCCCCCACGTGAGCCTATTTCGTGCCGGTAATGTCGCTTGGGCTGTTGCGCTGCGGCGTCGCACCGGAGCCCTGGCCAACGCCGCCGCGGATCGGCGGCGCCGCCAGGCTTCTCATGTCGGTGTTGTTCCCAGGCGTGTTGTACTGGCCACGGCCGCCGCCACCGCCTTGCGGCATCGCGGCCGACAATCCGTTGGCCATTGCGGCGCCAAGCTCGAGGCCGGTCGAGATCGCATGCATGACCAGAGCCGCCTGGGCTTGCGGCGAGGTGCCCCGCTCGAGCTGACGCATCGCCTGGGTACATCCCGCCTGGTCGGCATTGCACGGCTGGACATAGGCATCGGTGTTCGGCGTGGCGCCCCGCGTCGGGAAGGCAGGGGGAGGAGGGGCCGGCGCCTGCGCGACAGGCGCACCTTTGTCGACCTTGCTCAGCACGCCGCAGCCACCCGCCGCCTTCAACGCGTTGTAGCCCGCGAGCGCGCGCTGACCGTCATTGGCCTGCGCGGCGCCGACATAGTTCGACACCAGCCGCTGGCAATCTGGGCCGGGCGCCTGCTGCTGCGGCGGCGGCCGCGAATCGCCGCCCGACGACGCAACGGGCTTGGCAGCCGCGGGAGGCGGCGCGGGCTTGGGTGGCGCCGGTGGCGGCAGCCGGGCGGCGGTCTTCTTGGCCACGTTCTCGGTCGCCTTGCACATGTTCAGGACCTGGCCATAGAGCGCGCTGCATTGCGCAAAGGCGCCCGTCTGGCTCGTCCTGTCGCGGTCGTTGGGGTTGGAGGTGGTGATGGGATCCGGCACGTTGTCCGGATTGGGCGACCCTTGTCCGTATGTGCCTGCGGCGCGTGGCAAGGCCTCGGGGTTGCTCCTCATGCCCTGAAGCCGCTCCATGCAGGTATTTCGGTGTTTCTCCGCGTCGTTGCACATCCTTTGCCAGCCGGGATCGGCCTTGACGCTGGCCGGTGTCTGCACTGGCACACCGGGTGGAGCGAAGCCGTTGAAGGCCAGCTCGCCGACCGCCGGCCAGAACTTGCCCGGGTCCTTGTCGGGATCGACGCCGGTTCGGCGCTTCAGGGCATCGAGGAAATCCGGACACTCCGATCGCATGATCTGCTGCCAGCGAGCGCGCTCGGTGGTGCTGGCGCTGTCGAGCAGGGGATCGCCGGAAAGGCGTCCCAGCAAGGCGTCGCAGTTGGCGCTGAGCGTGTAGGGCCCGCCATCGAGGCCGACGCTGATCGGTGGCAGCGCCTCGCCGGGCGGCGGCAGGGAGGGTTTCTCGTCCTTGCCGAGGATGGACGTGCAATGGTTGCGCGCCTGGGTGTCGACCGGGTTGGCGCAGGCTGCCCGGAGGTTTTCGATCATGACGCACATGCCGGGCTCCTTGAGCCCGCGCTCGACACAGCGCTCGTTGATCTCCGGCGTCGTGGCATAGGCCCCATCCGCCGGCCGATCTGCACCGGACGCCAGGACACCGGTCGGCTTTCCTTCCTCGGTGTACCAGTATTCCGTCGGCGGCTTGCGCGTCGGATTGATGAGGCAGTCCTGTCGATAGAGTGCCCGCAGATGCTGGTCCAAGGCAAACCAGCCCGGCGGCCTTACCGACTCGGTTTCCATGCGGATGATGGCGTCGCGAAACTGGGCGCAACTTTGCTGGTCGGCCCGCACGTCGCCGACCGATATCGCACCACCGGTTACGCTGAACGCAAGCGCACCCCAAAGCCCTGCTCTTGCCATGCCCCAATCCCCAATGAAGCGGGCAGAGGATCACATGGCGACCGTATGGCGTCAACGAAAGTGACTTCACACAAGCTGTCAGCAGCAAGTCGCTTGCAAAGCAGTCGCAGCGACTCTAGGAGCATCGCAGCGGGGGAGCATCATGAACGACGACGGGTCGGTGATCGCGCGGCGCTTGGCGTTCCTCGAGCGTGAGCTCGATCGCATGGGTGGCGGCGCCGACGATGCCGAGCACGATCTACGCCTCAATCCGACCGATGGCGAAGCGAGCCGGCGACTCGAGGTGATCTATGCCCTGGCCGGCAGGACGTGGGCTGAGATCCAGGAGCTGCGTGCCCGCCAGCCCGGCCGCTATGCCGGCATCCGCTATGACCGCCGTGCCGACGCCTCGGCAAGCCGCGCCAGGCGCCAGGCGCTGGGCTGAGCGGGGCTACTTCAGCCCGTAAATCGCGAAGTCGTTGGCGACCTCGGGGTTGATGGTGAGCGCGGCTTCCTGGTCGCCCTTGCCCGCGCCATCGCCCATCTTGATCCTGGCCAGCCCGCGGCCGTAGAGCGACAGGGCGCGGTTGGGATCGATCGTGAGGGCGGCGTTGTACTCGTTCAGCGCCAGCGCCGGATCGCCGAGCTTCAGATAGATGAATCCCCGCGTGTCGCGGACCTCCAGGTTGAGCGGCAGAAGTTTCAGCGCCTGATCGCTGTCGGCCAGTGCTGCGACCAGATCGCTGCCGGCGATGGCGCGGCTCAGCGCTCGGTTGTTGTAGGCCAGCCCCATCCCGGCATCGAGCTCGATGGCCGCGCCGTAGTCGGCGATCGCTTTGTCATACTGCTTGAGGGCAAACTCGGCGTAGCCGCGATTGTAGAAGGCCAGCGGATTGCGCCGGTCGATCGCGATCGCCTGGTCGAGCAGGTCGATCGCGGCGCCCGACTCGCCCTGCATCGAGCGGACGGCGGCGAGGTTGATCATCGCCGCGGCGTAGCGCTGATCGAGCTTCAGCGCCGCCTCGTAGTCGCGCGCCGCGCCGGCAAGGTTGCCGCGCCGGCTCTCGACCTGGCCGCGTGTCACCAGCACGGTCGGCTTGTCGGGCGCCAGCGCCACCGCGCGGTTGAGGTCGGCCATGGCGCGACCGAGGTCGCCGAGCTGGGCGAAGGCATCGCCGCGGCTGACCAACGCCTCGACATTGTCGGGCTCGATCACCAGCACCTTGTCGAAGTCCTCGATGGCGCGGTCGTAGGCACGCTTGCGCACCGCCAGCAGCACGCCGCGGCCGAGGAAAGCGAGCGACGATTTCGGGTCGGCCTTGATCGCTGCGCTGTAGTCTTCCAGCGCCTTGTCGGTCTGACCGCTGGAGTCCAGCGCCACGGCGCGCCGGTAGAGCGCCAGCGAATTGGGGTTGCTGGGATCGATCAGCCGGTCGTAGCGCTGCACGGCGTCGACATAGTCCTCGCCGGCCAGCGCCTTGTCGCCGAGCGCGGTGCGGGCGATGCCGCGGGTCAGCCGCGCCAAGGCGATCTCGTCGGGCTTGAGCTGGCGGCTCTGCAACGCCTTGGAGCAGGCGGCGGCGCGGCTCTCGGCATCGGCCTGCGTCGGGAACAGACCCGACACGCAGTCGGTGTAGGCCTGCCTGGTCGCCGCCTCGTCGGTGCTGGCATCGGCCGGCGGCGCGGTAGCCTGGCCGGCAGGGGCCGGCGTCGCCGGCGCCGGCGTGGATGTCCGGCTGAGATGGTCGACGGCGAGATAGCCGATCACCGCGACCAATAAGCCGACTGCAAAAACCAGGAACTTGTTGCTTGCCGACATCGCTGCTCCCCCGCTTTCGACCAGTAGAAGGTTTCCACAATCGCGACAACTTGTATGCTGCCAGTGCCGTGACACTGACCTACTCCACGATCTGCAAGGGCTGTTGGCAGCAGAAGCACATGCCGATACCGCTGCGTGGCGTGCTGTCGGCGCCGTTCCGCGCGGTCGGCATCAGGCCGAGCCGCATGAACCCCAACCTCTGCACGATCTGCGAGTTGATGTTCGAGCGCACCATGAAGGCGCGCACGGTGACGATCGACGCCACCGTCCTGTTCGCCGACCTGCGCGCCTACACGCAGCTGTCGCAGACCAGGACACCGGCCGAGATGGCGGGCTTTCTCGACGAGTTCTATGACCGCTCCGCCAACGCCATCTGGCGGCACGACGGACTGCTCAACAAGACCATCGGCGACGCGGTGATGGCGATCTTCAACTTCCCGATCTGCCAGGCCGACCATGCCCACCAGGCCGTGCTGGCCGCCCGCGAGATGCAGCGCGACTTCGCGGCGCGCCGCGACGAGTTCGGCGTCGGCATCGGCATCCATTGCGGCCAGGTGAGCTTCGGCGAGTTCGGCCATTCGCATCGCGACATCACCGCCATCGGCACCGTCGTGAACACCGCCGCGCGCACCCAGTCAGCCGCCGAAGCCGGCCAGATCCTGGTCACCGAGGATGTCTGCCGCAGCGTCGGCGCCGATCTCGCCGGCGTTGAGGCGCGGGAGTACCGGCTGAAGGGCTTCGACGATCCGATCCGGCTCTACGCCGCCTGAGCAAGGATCTTGATCGTCACGTCCTTTCCTCGCGCGGTCCGCGAGATCGAACACACGACGATCCTTCTGAAGGATGGCACGCGGCTCGCCGCGCGCATCTGGCTGCCCGAGGACGCCGAAGCGGATCCAGTACCCGCGCTGCTGGAGTATCTGCCGTATCGCAAGCGTGACGGTACGCACGAGCGCGATGCGCTCACCCATCCCTATCTCGCCGGCCACGGCTATGCCGCGGTGCGTGTCGATATCCGCGGCAGCGGCGAATCCGAGGGCGTGCTTTCCGACGAGTACAGCCAGGCCGAGCTCGACGATGCACTGGAGGTGATCGCCTGGCTCGCCAGCCAGCCGTGGTGCAGCGGCGCGGTCGGCATGTTCGGCATCTCGTGGGGCGGCTTCAACGCCCTGCAGGTCGCGGCGTTGCAGCCACCGGCGCTCAAGGCCATCGTCACGCTGTGCTCGACCGACGACCGCTACGCCGACGACGTGCACTACATGGGGGGCGCCAAGCTCGCCTCGGCCGACCTCGGCTGGGGCGGATTCTTTTTCGCCGACATGTGCCATCCGCCCGATCCGCTGCTGGTCGGCGAGCGCTGGCGCGAGATGTGGCTGAAGCGGCTGGAGGCCGTGCCGCTGTTCCTCGAGCGCTGGCTGAAACACCAGCGGCGCGATGCCTACTGGCGGCACGGCTCGGTGTGTGAGGATTTCAGCGCCATCAAATGTCCGGTCTTCGCCGTCGGCGGCTGGACCGATGGCTACACCAACGCCATCCCGCGCCTGCTGGAACATCTCGATGTGCCGCGCAAGGGCCTGATCGGGCCATGGGCGCACGCCTATCCGCATTTCGCGATGCCCGGCCCGCAGATCGGCTTCCTGCAGGAGATGCTGCGCTGGTGGGACCACTGGCTGAAGGGCAAGCCGACGGGTGTCATGGACGAGCCGATGCTGCGCGCCTGGATGACCGCGAGCCATCAGCCGGCCACGCATCACGAGACGTTGCCGGGACGCTGGGTAGCCGAGCCGGTCTGGCCGCCGCATGACGGCAAGCCGCATCGCCTGTTCCTGGCGGACTCCGGCCTTGACCCGGCGGGCGCTCCGCTCGCGCCGCGCGACGTGCGCTCACCGCAGACGCTCGGCAGCGAGGGCGGCGAATGGTGCCCGTTCGGCCGCGGCCGCGACCAGGCGGGCGACCAGCGCCCCGACGACAGCCGCTCCTCGCTGTTCGAGACACCGCCGCTCGGCGAGACCATGGAGATCCTTGGCGCGCCCGTCGTCACGCTCGATCTCGTCTGCGACAGGCCCGTCGCCAACTTGGTGGTCCGCCTGTGCGACGTGCATCCGTCGGGCGAATCGCTGCGCGTAAGCTTCGGCGTGCTGAACCTCACGCATCGCGACAGTCATGCGGCGCCGACGCCGCTGGTGCCGGGCGAGCGCTACCGCGTGCGCCTGAAACTCAACGACTGCGGCGCGACCTTTCCCGCCGGCCATCGCATCCGGCTCGCCTTCTCGACCGCCTACTGGCCCATGGTCTGGCCGGCGCCGCACGACGCCACCGTGACGATCCTCGCGGGCACGCTCGACCTGCCGTCGCGGCCATCGCGCGCCGAGGATGCGGCGCTGTCGGCCTTGCCGGTTGCCGAGACGGCGGCGCCGGCGCGCGACACGCTCGGCTTCAAGGGGGACACCGACGGCAAGTACCACCTCGACATCAAGGACGACGATCCGACCAGTGCCGTCGCCGAGATGCGACGGGGCGAGACCAAGCGGCGCGGCGACTGGCAGGTGCGCTTCGAAACCCGGATGCGCCTCACCTGCACGCGAGATGCCTTTCGCCTCGAGGCGGGCCTTTTAGCCCACGAGGGCGAGAAGGAGGTCTGTCGTCGCGAATGGGACTGTGCGATTCCCCGCGACCTGATCTGATCCGACAGACTGGTCCGACCGCAAGCCAGTCAACCAGTTGGGGCAGGGCGCCCGGCGCGGAAGCCGCCGAGGACGGTCAGCGCACCAGCGAGTCGAGCCAGCGTCCGAGATGGTCGAGCGGATTGGCGGAGCGCGTCGGCCGTGGCGCGCGGTGAGCCGTTCGCATGACGGGCGGCGGCGGCGCCACCTGTGGCGCGGGATCCTGGCGAAGTTGCCCCAGCAGGTCGCGATCGATGTCGCCGCTCTGCGGTTGCCCGCGGCTCTGCTGATAGTTCATGACCGCGGCCGCGGTCATGCGCCCGGCGACGCCATCGGCCGGCCCGGGATTGAAGCCGAAGCCTTGCAGCCGCTTCTGGACTTCCCGCACCTCTTCGCCGCGCAGCGGCTCGGGTGCGGCGAGCACGGGCGGCGTCTCCGTGCTCGACTGGGCGGGCTCGCTCGCCGGTGCCGTCGGTTGGGTGTCGGGCAGGGCGGTCGGCTGCGTGGCCGCCACCATGACAGGCGGCGGCTCGGTCGGCGCGGCGGCCACGGCCGGCGGGGCGGCGACAGGAGGCGCGATGGGTGGGGCAAGCGAGGCGATGCCAAGCGCGATCAGCGCGCCTACGGTGACGCCGCCCGTCAGCATCTGCCGGCGCCGGCGCGTCCGGTCATAGGCCTTCAAGGCCTCGCGGCGTTCCTGCGCCGCACCCGCGAGGCCACCGGCCGACTGCCGTGCCACCCGGTCGCCGAGCTGGCGTGAGAAGTCGGCCATCACGTCGATGAACATGGCATCGTTGGCCGGCGAGCCGTCGCGGCGGGCGCCAAACGGCCAGACCTTGCGCCACCATGAACCTGTCGTGCCGTCGCCCAGCATGATCGCACCTCGTCGCTTGCTGGAGATACGACGCCCGACCGGGCAGGCAGCGTGACCAATCGGGGACCAAACACGCACCAGCCCACAGCCCAGCCGTGCTATGGTGCCCGCGGTTGCATAGTGAAGGGTGGGGGATGGTTTCCCGCAGAGTTGTGTTTGGCGGCGGGTTGGCGAGCCTGGCGCTGGCGGGTTGTGGCGGGCAGCAGCCCGTCGCGAGGCGCGGGGGAGATGTCTACATCGACCACCCGCCGACCGGGCCGACGGGCCTAGATGCCGTCATCGACATCAGCCACGGCGTGGCGGTGAGCGATTTCGGCGCGGTGCGCCGCAGCGGCATTCTGGGCCTCATCCACAAGGCGACCGAAGGCGGCGACTGGGTCGATGCGTCCTACGCCGTGCGCAGGCCGCAGGCCGAGCAGGCGGGCCTGCTGTGGGGCGCCTATCATTTTGGCACCCGCCAATATCCCGGTGCCCAGCAGGCGCAGTTGTTCCTGTCGGTCGCGCGGCCCGCACCCTCGACGCTGATCGCCCTCGACCTCGAGCCCAATGACGGCAATCCGCGCAATACAATGACGCTCGCGCAGGCCGAGGCTTTTGTGCAGACCGTGCAGCAGGCGACCGGCCGCCTGCCGGTGCTCTATACCCATCCGCAGTGGGCCAACGGCCAGGTCTATGGCCGTCGCCGGCTGAGCCTCGGCCAGCCCATTCAGCCGGGCTCGCTGCTGGCGCGATGCGACCTGTGGCTCGCCGACTATCGCGAGCAGCCCGAGATCCCCTGGGCGTGGGCCGATCGTGGCTGGAAGCTCTGGCAGTACGCCGCCAACCAGACCGAAACCGACGTCGCCTATGGGGCGCAGTCCCGCGCTGTGGCCGGTGTGGCCTATTGCGATCGCAATCTGTTCGCCGGCGACGCCAACGCCCTCTACCGGTTCTGGAACAGCCGCCCGCGCAGCTGACCCGACGCTCCTGGCGAAACTGGCCCTGCCAAGCTGTGACAAGTCTGCCGGGACCTCTCCGGCTGAAACCTTGACGGGTATCCCGGCGTTGTAGGCCGTCAGGAGCGGAAAAGCGTGGTATCTCAAGGTCTTGAAGCCGAGGAAATCGTCCAGATGGCCCTCAAGGCCTTGGACGGTCGCCCTGACGGCAACCCGAGCTCATTGGACGACCTGCCGACGGCCCTCTACGTGACCGATCGGGAAGGCGTGATCACTTGGTACAACCGGGCGTGCGTCGACTTTGCCGGTCGGACGCCGGTCGTCCAGCGGGACCGCTGGTGCGTCACCTGGAAACTCATGACCGACGACGGTGCTCCGCTGCCGCACGACCAGTGCCCCATGGCGGCGGCAATCAAGGAACAGCGCTCGATCCGCGGCGCCACAGCCATTGCCGAGCGACCGGACGGCCGGCGGGTGGCCTTCCAGCCCTATCCCACGCCGCTGTTCGATGCCGACGGCGAGTTCACGGGCGCTCTCAACCTCCTGGTCGACATCACCGCGTCGCGGCGGCGCGATGAGTTCCTGGCCCATGCCCGGCGATGCCGCAGGCTCCTGCGCACCATCAACGACCCCGAGACCATGGCGGCGCTGAAGCACATGGCCGAAGAATATGAGCTCACCGCTGCGGAGCTCGCCGCGTCCGCTTAGCCGTTGCCGGTGAAGCGCAGGATGGCGTCGATGATGGCGTTGACCGGGCCACCCAGCAGCCAGCCGATCACGTTGAGATTGCGGCCGAGCTGATCGCCGATGATCGGCAGCACAAAGATCAGGCCGATGATGATCACCATGCCGTAGCCTTCGAGCTGCGCCAGCGGCCGAGCGAGCACGTTGGGCAGCAGGCCGACGGCGACGCGGCCGCCGTCGAGCGGCGGCAGCGGGATCATGTTGAACACCGCCAGCACGACGTTGATGACGATGGCGTTCTCGAGATTGAGCACCGTCCATTGCTGCGCGCCGGCCGGCAGGAAGCCCGCGGCGTGGGCCAGCAGCGCCGCTGCGATCGCCATGGCGATGTTGATGCCGGGGCCGGCTGCCGCGACCAGCACCATGTCGCGCCGCGGATTCTTCAGCGCGCGAAAATTGACCGGCACCGGCTTGGCGTAGCCGAACAGGAAAGGCGCGTGCAGGAACAGCAGCAACCCTGGCAGCAGGATGGTGCCGAACGGATCGACGTGCTTCAGCGGATTGAAGCTGACTCGGCCCAGGTGCCAGGCCGTGTCGTCGCCGCGCAGGTGCGCCACGAAGCCGTGGCTCGCTTCGTGCAGGGTGATCGCCAGGAGCACGGGCAGCACCCATGTCGAGGCAGTGTAGAGGGTGCTTGCCAGTTGTTGATCCATTGAAACGCAGCGCCTATCGCCGGGGCGGCCGGAAGTCCTGGTTGGTGAAAGGCGAGCCCTTCGGCGCCTGGATGACGATCATCGCCACGTTGGCGCTTTGATGGCAGGCGTTGCAGGCCGCCGTCAATCGCCCATAGGCCTCGGTGAAGCGCGTGTTGTCGCCGGCCTTGGCCGCCTCGTCGACCGCTGCCATCGGTTCCTTGGTCGATCCGACCACGAGCCCCGCGATATCGACCTCACGCCATTTGGGCCACTGTCGAGCCACCCGCTCGAGCGACTCCTCGAGTTCATGCAGCTCGTAGCGCACGTAGGGCCAGTTCTGCTCCTGTCCGGCGAGGCCTACCTTGAGATGGCGCGGCTGCACCGTCGTGGTCATCAGGTCTCCCAGTCCTGGTCGATAGGCAGCGGGCGGCGACGCCTGCCCGCCGGCGGCGATTGGCGTAAGCATCCAGGCGAAAGCGATGGCGAAAAGGGTGCGAGGATTGGACATCGTTTTCTCCTCTGTCGATGCGCCGAGTATCCGGCCATGCGCGCTGCGGCGCAAACTTTGCACGCTTTCTGTAGCGGCAACCGCTGTGTGATGAGCTCGTTCACCGGCAGACGTTGCCAAACGCAGGAGGAATCGATGCCTGCCACCAACGGCGATCCGCGCCATCACGTCGAGAAGATGAAAGACCAGCTGCAGAAGACCATCGCGCATCTGCGCGAGGACGTGACCAAAGTCGACGATCCGCAGTTCAAGGCCCTGTTCGAGACCTCGGCCGAGGTGCTGGGCGGTCTCGTGAAAGCCTTCAACGACTACGAACGCAAGAACGAGGCGGCCTGGCGCCGCTAGGACGGCTGCGCTCGTCTTGTGCCATCCTGCCGGTTGGCGACTGGTGGGAGATTGCATGCTGTCGGCACGCGAGCGTCGGTTCATCGAAACACGACAGGTCGGCCATCTGGCGACCGCCGATGCGGAGGCGGCGCCGCATGTCGTGCCGGTATGCTTCGGGCTTTTGGACGACACGCTCTACATCACCATCGACCGCAAGCCCAAGCGCGCCAGCGACCGCCCGCTGAAGCGGCTCGCCAATATCCTGGAGAATCCGCAGGCGGCCATCGTCTTCGACCACTACGACGAGGACTGGCGGCGGCTCGCCTGGGTCATGCTGCGCGGCCGGGCCGAGATCCTGGCCGACGGCCCCGAGCACGGCCGGGCCCAGGCGCTGCTGCAGGCGCGCTACCGGCAGCTTGCCGATATGCAGCTCGCCGAACTGCCCGTCATCGCCATCCGCATCGAGCGGGTGGCGAGCTGGGGCGATCTCGGCGCCTGAAAGCCCCGCGACGCCGGGTCGCTTTGCACCCGGCGATCTCCGTCGATATCTCCCCACCTACAGCCCACCTTCCAGCGCCTCGTGTCTCAGCCGGGGACGTCTGGGCGGCAGCGACCGTATCCGAACCATGAGCGCGTGCCCGGCGCGCTTGTCTCGCGCCCTGTCGCCGTTCTTCGGCGGGGGCATGCTCCGTTGTTTTCGCTCCCGGGCGGTCACCTTCGCTGGTCGCCTCGCACCGAGCGACCAAGGCAGGTGATCTGATGCGTAAGGTCTTTAGTGGTTTCGTGGTTGCCGCTGCGGCGGCCTTGCTGTTCGTAATGCCCGCCTGGTCGGCGGTCGATCCCGGACAATTTGTCAAAAACGTGACTGGCCAGTTGGCCGACATCGCGCGGACCAAGAGCGGCCCCAGCCGCGATGCCGCCGTTCGCGACGTCCTGCGCAACAATTTCGATCTGGCCCATATGGCGCGCGTGGCGCTGGGCAGCCACTGGGCCGAGGCCAGCGAGCCGATGCGGGCGCGCTTCCTGGCGGCGCTGGAAGCCGCCGAGGCGAAGGCCTATGGCGAGCGGCTGACCAAGCTTGCCACCTGCGACGTCACCATCGACAAGGTCGACGTGCGGCCCAACGGCGTGTCGCTGGTCAAGGCCGTGTTCACGCAGGCCAACGGCTCGACCACCCGCATCGAGTGGGAAGTGCATGACAATGGCCGCGGCGCGCGCATCGCCGACCTGAGAGTGTCCGGCGTCAGCATGTCCCAGATCAAGCGCTCCGAGTTCAATCTCTACATCCAGAGCAACGGCGGCCAGGTCGAGCCGCTGGTCAAGGAACTGGAAGCCCGCGCCGTCCGCTAGGCTCTGGTCAGCGATGCGGCCGGATGTCGTTGTTGACCTTCCGGTCGCCCGCCGCCCAGCGCCGTAACGTCTCGTGCGCCGTCGTGCGCTGGTGGGCGGCGATCTCGCCGGCGTCGGGCGGGTCGGACGTGAACTCGACCAAAAGCCCGTCCGGATCCTGGACGTAGATCGACTTGCAGTAGCCGTGGTCGACTTCGCGCACCTTCAGGCTGGCCGCTTCCAGCCGCTGCTTGATCGCGCGTTGCGCCTCGTCGGTGACGGCGAGGGCGATATGGATGAAGGTCGGCTGCTTCTGCGCCTGGTAGGCGGCCGCCGCGTCGGGATCGGCGAAGTTGAAGAAGGCGAGCGCTCCGCCGTCGCCGATGCCGTAGAAGGCGTGGCTGTAGCTCGTGCGCCGTCCGGGAAATTCCGGGAACTCGGCCTCCTCGATCCAGGCGGCGAGCAACGGCAGGCCGACGATGTCCTCGTAGAAGTGGCGCGTGCGCTCCTGGTCGGCACAGACATAGGCGTTGTGATGCAGCCGCAACGGCAAGGCGCTCATTTGGGCCTCTCCTCTTCCTGACCGCGGGGAGGCGAAACTTACCCCCTTGTGCGGGTCACAGCAAAGCCACCCCCGGCCCAGGCCGTTCCACGGCATCGTTGCGTCAAGTGTGAACCGTGCCCGGCGGTCAAACAGGAGGCTTGCAATGTCGATAGCCAAAAAGGCTGGACTGCTCATCGGCGTGCTCGGCGTTGCCGCGACCGCGGCCGTGACGGTCGAAGCCGGCGAAGGCAACGGCCGCAAGCGCTACCGCGATTCACCGGTCTACATCGTCGAGCAGCCGGTGGTCGTGCAGCGCTCGCCAGTCTACATCGTGCAGCCACCGCCGCCGGTGGTCTATGCGCCGGCGCCGACCTACTACGAGCCGATGTCGCCGCGCTACGATCGCTATCCGTCGAGCCCCAGCGTCAACATCAACATTCCGCTGCGGTAGGCGCTTGGCCTCCAGTCATGTTCCTCTCCCCCGCTAGGGGGAGAGGTTAGGTGAGGGGGCATCGAAGGCTGTCTGTAACCCCCTCACCCAGCCTCTCCCCCTAGCGGGGGAGAGGAGTCCGATGCGTCACACCGTCAGGTACTGGTGCACGATGCGCTCGTCGGCCTTGAGGTCGGCGGGCGTGCCGGTGAAGCGCACCTCGCCCTTCTCCAGGATGTAGACGCGGTCGGCGAGCGCCATCACGAACTGCAGGTTCTGCTCGGCCAGGACGATCGACAGACCGGTCGCCTTGAGCTCGGCGACGCGCTGCTGCAGCAGTTCGACGATCAGGGGCGCCAGCCCCTCCGACGGTTCGTCGAGCAGCAGAAGCTCGGGATTGCCCATCAGAGTGCGGGCGATGGTCAGCATCTGCTGCTGGCCGCCCGACAGCACGCCGCCGCGCCGGTCGCGGATCTCGGCGAGGTCGGGGAACAGCGCGAAGACCTGCTCCTCGCTCCAGGTGGTCCTGCCGCCGGCGCCGGTGCGCCGGGCGATGTCGAGGTTCTCCCACACCGACAGCTCGGGGAAGATGCGCCGATCCTCCGGCACGAAGCCGATGCCGAGGCGACAGATGCGATGTGGCCCCAACCGCGCGATGTCCTGGCCCTTCCACATCACGTGGCCTTGCCGCGGCGGGGTGAGGCCCATGATCGAGCGCATGGTCGTGGTCTTGCCGACGCCGTTGCGTCCGATCAGCGCGATGCATTCGCCGGCCTGCACGTCGAGCGAGACGCCGAACAGCACCTGGCTCAGGCCATAGGCGGTATGGATGCCATCTACCTTCAGGTCAGCCCCAAGCTCAGCCATGAGCGTGCTCCCCGAGATAGACGCGCTTGACCTCCGGGTCGTTGCGCACGGCGTCGGGCGCGCCCGAGGCGATGATCTCGCCGTGATGCAGCACCGAGATGCGCTCGGCGATGCCGAACACCACCGACATGTCGTGCTCGGTGAAGAGCAGGGTGAGCCCGCGCGCCTTCACGATGTCGCGCACCGAGGCGATGGTCTCGCCGGTCTCCTGCGGCGACATGCCTGCGGTCGGCTCGTCGAGCAACAGCAGGCGCGGCTGCGAGGCCAAGGCAATCGCCAGCTCGAGCTGCTTCTGCTTGCCGTAGCTCAGCTCGCCCGCGGTCTCCAGCGCCTCGGGCGCCAGGCCGACAAGCTCGAGCAGCTCCTGCGTGCCCTGGCGATGCAGGGAGCGGCCGGGTCGGAACAGGTTCCACTGCTGGCCCTCGTGCGCGATCAGCGCCACCTGGACGTTCTCGAACACGGTGAGGCGGGGATAGATGTTGATGCGCTGGAACGAGCGGGCGATGCCCAGGCGCACGATCTTCTGCGGCGGCAGGTCGACCAGGTCGCGGCCTTCGAACGACACGCTGCCCTTGTCCGGTCGCAGGTGGCCGGTGATCAGGTTGAAGAAGGTGGTCTTGCCGGCGCCGTTGGGGCCGATGATGGCGTGGGTCTCGCCGGCCATCAGGTCGAAGGAGACATCGCGCGTGGCGACGAAGCCCGCGAACGTCTTCCACAAGCCGTCGATGTGCAGCATCGCGGTCATGGTCGGCCTCCGCGCCCTCTCACGCGTCGCGCCAAGCCGATCAGCCCGTCGGGCAGCACCATCACGATCACCAGCAGGATCAGGCCCAGCACGGTCGGCCAGTAGGGCGTGTACTGGTTGGTGAAGGTCTGCAGGAGGTGCAGGACGGCGGCGCCGATGATGGGGCCGATGAAGGAATAGATGCCGCCCAGCAGCACCATGATCAGCACGTTCGCCGATTCGGTCCAGAAGGCGTTCTCGATGTACATGCCGCGGTGGTACATGCCGAACAACGCGCCGGCGAGCCCGCCGAACGTCCCGGCGACGGTGAAGGCCGCCCAACGCATGTGGCGCGTGTCGACGCCGATGAAGCCCGCGCGCACGCTGTTCTCGCGGATCGCCACCAGGGTGAGGCCGAACGCCGAATGGCAGATCACCCACAGCGCCGCGATGCCGGCCGCCACCGTGATCAGCGTGAAGTAGAAGTAGCCGATGTGGTGGCTGATCATCGCCGGCATCTTGATGCCGGTGAAGCCGTCGTCGCCGCCGGTGACTTCCTTCCATTTGAAGGCGACGCCCCACACCAGCATGGCGAAGGCAAGCGTCAGCATGGCGAAGTAGATCTGCGTCAGCCGCACGCAGAAATAGCCCACCACTGCGGCCACCAGCCCGGCCAGCACGACCGCCGCCGGCAAGGCGAGCGCCAGCGGCCAGCCGTAGGTGGTGAGCAGGATGGCGCAGGCATAGCCGCCGATCGCGAAGTAGGCGGCGTGGCCGAACGAGATGTTGCCGGTGAAGCCGATCAGCACGTTGAGGCTCAAGGCAAACAGCGCGTAGATCAGCACCTCGGTCGTGAGGTCGATGGCATAGCGGCTGCCGGCGAGCGGCAGCAGCGCCAGCAGCAGCACGACGATCGCCGAAGCGATCAGTTGGCGGTAAGAGGGCATGGTCAGTGCCCCGCCTCGGGCCGGCCGAGCAGGCCCCACGGCCGCACGATCAGCACCGCCAGCATCAGCAGGTAGGGCAGCACGTCCTGCCAGTTGGGCGCCAGCACCGTACCGAACTGCACGACGAAGCCGAAGGCGAGCGCGCCCAGGAAGCTGCCCCACATGTTGCCCAGGCCGCCGATGATGACGATGATGAAGCACTCGTTGATGATGGTGGCGTCCATGCCCGGCACCAGGGCGATGCGCGGGGCGGCGAGCGCGCCGCCGACGCCGGCCAGCGCCGAGCCGATGGTGAACACCGCGGCATAGACCATCGGCACGTTGACGCCGAGCGCCGCCAGCATCTCGCGGTCCTGCGTCGCGGCGCGCACGACGCGGCCCCAGCGCGTGCGGTCGACCACGAACCACATCGCGACCGCGATCAGCGGACCGACGACGCAGAGGAAGAGCTGGTACTGCGGCAGCATGACGAAGCCCAGGTTGACCGCGCCGCCCATGCCCGGCGGATAGCCGACCGAATACTGGTCGGTGCCCCAGATCATCTTCGCCGCGTCGCTCATCAGCAGCACCAGCGCGAAGGTGAACAGGAGCTGCATCAGGTGCTCCTTGTCGTAGAGGTGGCGCAGCAGCAGGCGCTCGACCACGAAGGCGATCAGCCCGAGCGCCGCCGCCGCTGCCAGGACGCCGACGAAAAACGGCGCCCCCCAGGTCTTGGCCACGGTGAAGGTGATGTAGGCACCGAACATGTAGAACATGCCGTGCGCGAAGTTGATCACCCGCAGCACGCCGAAGATCAGGTTGAGGCCGGAAGCGATGATGAACATGTTCATGGCGAGCGCCAGGCCATAGAACGCGTTCAGCGTGAACATGGTGAGGGTCATTGCAACATCCGCTCCATCTCCCCGTCATGTTCCTCTCCCCCGTTAGGGGGAGAGGTTAGGTGAGGGGGTGACGCCGTGCGCTTCCCCCCCCCCCCCCCCCCCCCCCCCACGGGGGAGAGGAGCATGAGCTCTTCGCTGTCCTGACTGTCGGGAAAAGGTCCCTCGGCTTCGCTCGGGATGACGATTTCGCTTACAGCGAAATCATCACTTCGGCTGGATGTACTCCGCCGGCTCCATCATGCGGTAGGCGCGGTCTGGCTTCTTGACCATCGGGCCCCAGAACTGGCCGATGTTGGCCTGGTGGGTCTTGGCGTCGATGGTGAGCTTGCCGACCGGCGTGCCGATCGACAGACCCTCGAGGGCTTCCGCGACCTTGTCGGGATCGGTCGACTTGGCCTTCTCCATTGCCGCCGCGGCGTACATGACGCCGATATAGCCCAGCACCGCCCATTGCGGCGTCTCCTGGGTGTTGAGCTTCTTGGCGAGCTTGGCCTGGAACTCCTTATGGGAGGGGTCGTTGCCGTGATACCAGAGCTCGTAGGTGTTGGAGATCACGTTGTCGGGGTACTCGGCCTTGAGCTCGCCTGCGATCTCGTGGCTGCCGATCTCGCCGCCGGAGATCCACTTGATCTTGCTGAAGAAGCCGAGCGGGGCGGCCTGCTTGACCCATGACACGAAGTGCGGGCCCCACAGGCCCGACAGCACGCCGTCGCAGCCGGCGGCCATGACCTGCGGGATGAACGGGTTGAAGTCGGTGGCGCCGAGCTTGGGCTTGAGCGTCAGCACGACCTTGGCGTCGGGCGCGTACTTGGGCAGTGCCTTCAGGATGCCGACCTCGAGGTCGTTGCCGTAGGCGTAGTCGAGCTCGAGATGACAGATCTTGCTGAGCTTGTTCTTGCCGGCCAGCATCGCCATCGTGTCGCCTTCCTGGTCGGTGTTCGCCGACGTGCGGAAGACGTACTTGTGCAGCTTGTCCGTCGTGATCTGGATGGATTTGGGAATGGTCGAGATATAGACGACCTTCTCCTGCTTGCTGACCTCCGACATGGCGAGGCCAACCGACGAGGCGAGCCCGCCCAGCACGATGTCGACCTTGTCCTTGGTGATGAGCTCCTTCATCGTCGACGAGGCGGCCGCCGGGTTGAGCTTGTCGTCGCGCTCGATCGACTCGATCTTGCGGCCCAGGATGCCGCCCTTGGCATTCAGCTCCTCGATGGCGAGCTGGTGGCCGGCCATCGCCGGCACGCCGTAGACCGCGCCGCCGCCGGTCAGCGGATAGAGCACGCCAATCTTGATCGGCCCCTGTTGGGCAAACGCCGTCCCGGCGCTCAGCACACCGGCGGCAACGAGCATTGCGCTGTATTTCATGTGGTTTCCTCCCGATTTGACCGCGAGCTTTTTGATACGCGGGTTACAGCTCTCCCCATCGGCACTAGATCAATACACGGCTGGTTCGACAAGAAGATTGATGGCGGCTGATGCTACAGTTCGGACCGAACGCCAGCCGAAGGAAACATCACGATGTCCGAACCGCTTCCCGCCCTCTGCCTGATCGCCATGCCCGGGCGCCGGCGCCGCACCATCGAGCTTGGCCAGGAGGCCGAGCGGCGCGGGTTCGCCGGGCTCTACGTGCCGAGCCCGACCGGCGGCATGTCGACCTGCGAGGCGCTGGCGTGGAACACCGAGAAGGTCACCTTCGGCACCGCCATCGCGCCGATCTATCAGCGCACCATGGTCGATTTCGTGCAGAGCGCTGCGATGATGCACGAGGTCTCGGGCGGGCGCTTCCGGATGGGCATCGGCATCGCCCACGGGCCGTCCTATGTGCGCATGGGCGTGACGCCGGGCAAGCCGCTGGCCGACACGCGCGCTTTCATCGAGAAGTTCCGCGCCGAGACGGGGTTCGGGTCGCTGCCGCCGATCATCGTCGCCGCCCTGCGCAAGAGGATGGTGGCGCTGGCGGGCGAGCTCGCTGAGGGTGTGGTGTTCGCCAACGTCGTGCTGTCGCACATGGGCCAGTCGCTCGCCGCGTTGCCCCCGGCCAAGCGCAACGATCCCGGCTTCTTCATCGGCAACATGATCCCGACCTGCATCAGCGACGATGCCGACGCCGCCCGCGCAACGAACCGGCGCACGCTCACCAACTACGCCTTCCTGCCCAACTACCGGAACTACTGGAAGGAGGCGGGCTACGTCGAGGAGATGGACGCCATCGAGAAGGCCATCGCCGAGGGCCGCCGAGACGACGTGCCGAAGTACCTCACCGACAGGTGGCTGGCCGAAACCACGCTGTTCGGCCCGGCCGCCAGGGTACGCGACGGCGTCGCCGCCTGGCGCGCGGCGGGCGTGCACACGCCGATCCTGGTGCCGTCCTCTGCAGCCGGCAACCAGATGAAAGCGATCGACGAGGTCTTCGCCGCGTTCGGCTGAGGCTAGTTCTTGAGCTCCATGTCCTCGTAGGAGGGGAATGGGCTCATCCAGACGTCGGTGATCGTGTGCTTGGCGATGCGCGGCCCGATGCCGTTCAGGGTGCGAAGGTCCATGACCGGTGCGTACATGGCCCGCTCGATCGCGAGCTGCTGGATCTTGTGCAGCAGCGCCTCGCGGCGTCCGACGTCGCGCTCGACCGCCTGCTGCTGGAAGAGCTCGTCGATGTCGGGATAGCCGCCGTAGGCGTAGGCGCCCTTGGACTGGATGAACGTCTCGACGCGGCTGGCGGCGTTGCCCGAGTTTCCCGCCGCGGTCATGAACAGGCCGCGCAGCTTCTTTTCCTGCCAGGCGCCGTAGAACGTCGCGCGCTCCATGGCGCGTAACCTGACCCGGATCCCGGCCGCGTTCAGGTCGTTCAGCACAGCCTCGGTGACGGTCGGAAAGCCCGGGATCGAGGCGAACTCCCCGGCATCGAATCCCTTGGGATACCCGGCGTCGGCGAGCAGCTGCTTTGCCTTGCCCGGGTCGTAGGCCGGCGGCTCGACCTGCAGCGCGAAGTCCATGACCCGCGGCACGATCACGCCCGCCGGCGGGCAGAAGCCGAGGCAGGCCGCCTCGTTGATCCGCTTGCGGTCGAGCGCCAGGTTCGCCGCGAGGCGCAGCCGCTTGTCGTGCCAGGGCGACTTGGCGTCCCATTGCTCGGTGAACTCGATCCAGAAGATCGACGCGTGCTTGGACGACACCACCTGCAGGCGCGGGTCGCGTTTGATTTCTTCAGCCTCAGGTCCGTCGAGAACCAGGGAGATGTCGGACTCGCCCGTCTTCACCATCACGGCGCGCGTGGTGGCTTCGGGAACGCTCTTCATGATCAGCGTCTTCACGTTCGGCACGCGGCGCCAGTAGCCGGGATAGGCTTCCAGCTCGACCTCCAGGCCCGGCTTGTTGCTGACGAACTTGTAGGGGCCGGCGCCGATCGGGTGCTTCCGGAAGCCCTCGTCCCCGACCTGCGTAACGTACTTCTTGGGCACGATGATGCCGGCGGCGCTGGCGGTCGTGCCGTAGAACGTCATGAAGTCGGGCCACGGCTGCTTGAGGTGGAAGCGCACCACCAGGGGATCGACGATCTCGACCTCAGCGACGTGTTCCTGCAGAACCTTCGACCCTGCGCCCTTGTAGCGTTCGAAGCTGAACTTCACGTCTTCCGTCGTCACCGGGTCGCCGTTGTGAAACTTCAGTCCCGGACGCAGCTTGAACTCATAGGTCTTGCCGTCAGGGCTCTCCTGCCACGACTCCGCGAGGCTTGCGCCCATCTTGTGCCCGGGATACGGCCGGACCAGCGCATCGTGGATCGCATAGAGCATGCCGAACGGCGTGATCTGCGGGGGCGCGGTCGAAGGATCGAACCAGCTCGGCGAGATCGTCACGTGCCACGCGATCGTGACTTTGCCCGCTGGCGCCGCCAGCGCGGCCGTCGAGGCAATCGCGCCAAGAGCCGCGACTGCAATGAGCAGGAATTGGCGGAGGGCGTGAGCCATGAGAACCTTCCAAGCGGCAACGCGCTCGCAAAACTGGAACGATTCACCGAACCATCGGCCGACTGCGACCTTCGATCTGGTCGTCAGCCGGCCGATACGTGGTGTTGCCTGAATCAGCAGCTCACGCGTACGCCTTGGCCACTTCCGAGTGCCCCCACTTGGCCGCTTCCTCGGCCGCCATGCCCTGGATCGCCTTGGCGTACATGTCGACGATGATGTACTTGCTGACCACCTCGGCGGCCTTGCGGTCGGGCGGGCCGGCATAACCCACCAGCCGGCCGGTCAACGGCAGGTCCTTGAACGGCTTCAGCACCGGATCGACGTCCCACACCGCGTGCTTGGCCCAGTCCTTGGTGGCGCCCGAGGTGTAGCCCTGCTGCGAGACGAACCACTGGTCGTAGATCGGCTTGGAGTGGATCCAGCGCAGGAAGTCCTTGGCCGCTTTCTGGTTCTTCGAGTAGCCCATCAGCATGTCCGTGAAGATGCCCGGCGAGTTGTACTGGCCGGCAACCCCCTTGGGGATCGGGGCATGCAGGATGTCCTGGAACATCGGCGTATTCTTCTCGGTCTTGTACGTGTCGGGTTTCTTCTTGGCTTCGATGTAGATCGAGGCGCCGTTGTTGGTGGCGCAGATGGTCTGGGACAGGAAGGCGCGGTTGTTGTTGGTGTCGTCCCAGGCGAGCCCGCCTTCGTCCATCGTCTCCTTCCACAGGGCGACGGCGTACTTGATCGACTCGACCGTCTCCTTGCTGTTCAGCACGACGGTCTTGCCGTCGGCCTCGACTTCCTTGCCGCCGAACGACCACAGGAAGGGATACCACCAGCCCGGCGCATCGCCGAACGTGTGGCCCGCGGTCTGCCCGATCGGCCGCCCCTTGGCCTTGAGCTTCTTGCCGGCCTCGCGGAAGGTCTCCCAGGTTTCGGGGAAGGTCTTGTATCCGGCTTCCTCGAGCCACGACTTGCGGTAGGCGATCATCGCGCCGCCGGTCGTGAACGGCACGCCGATCCACTTGTTGCCGATCTTGGCGATCTGGGTCGAGACGTCGTAGTAGCCGCCGCCGGCCTTGCCGAGTTCCTCGGCCAGGTCGCCGACGTCGGCCAGGCTCTGGCCGTAGAGCTGCGGCCAGTTGCCGAATCCCATGATGATGTCCGCGCCGGCGCCCGACTGGATCGCCGAGGTGATGCGCGACTGCAGGTCGTTGGCATTGACGGTCTCGACCTTGAGCGTGATCCCGAGCGCCTTCTTGCATTCCTGGGTGATCGGTCCCTTGAGCAGCGTGTCGGAGGCTGGCACGAAATCGGCCCAGCGCAGCCAGTGGACGCTGGTCTCCTGGGCGAGCGCCGGTGCCCGGCCACTGGCCAGGATGGCGGCCATGCCGCCCGAAGCAGACAGTGTCAGAACTCTACGCCGCGCAATGCGAGCCATGGTTTCCTCCTGTCGTTTTTCATGTTGGATGTAAGCGTAAGCGTGGGCTGGAAATACGCGTGTCCCGCCGCGCTTTACGCGACACCGGGAAGTCGTCTGCCAACTATGCGTCTCGAAACGGCACCACAGCCGCGGGACCAAAAGGGCTCTCCGCGGGCAACGCAGGGCCGAGCATACCTCTGTTCACCGAAGGATCACAGGCCGGGTTCGTGCGTTACCGTCTAGCTTGACGGGAAAAGGAGAGAAGAAAACGCATGAAAGCCATCCCCCTCGCTTTCGCCTTGATCCTCGCCCTCGCCGGCTGCGCCCAGTTCCAGCAGCAGGCCGCCTTGTCCACGGGCATCGCCCCCGGCGAGGTCGAGTGGGCGCGCAAGACCGGCCGCAACACCGTGAGCGGCAACGCCAGCCTGAAGTCTGGCGGCACGACCCACACCTGCGCCGGCCAGTCGGCCAACCTGATCCCCGACACCGCCTATGCGCGGGCGCGCATGACGGCGATCTTCGGCAATGCCAGCCGCGGCACGCGCGCCGCGAGCCTGGGTGCGGTGAAGTTCGAGCGTGACGATCCGCTCTACGTCTCGACCCTGCGCCCGGCGCGCTGCGACGCCTCGGGCAGCTTCTCCTTCCCGGGCGTGCCCGATGGCGTATGGTACGTCACGACCAGCGTGAAGTGGCAGGGCAACGGCCAAGTCGAAGGCAGCTCGATGATGCAGCGCGTCGACGTCCAGGGCGCCCGGCTGACCAAGGTCATACTGCCCTAAGGGGAGCGCGGGACGTGTGGCGCGCCCTCGGCAAAGACACTAGGCTCCCCCGAAATCAACATCGGAGGAACGTGCCATGGCCACTGCTGCAGTCCTCGAAACCCCGACGGCCGCGTTCGACGTCGAAGAGGTCGAATACCTGCGCCACGGCGACAAGCCGTTGCTGGCGACCATCTACAAGCCCAAAGGCGCGGGCCCGTTCCCGGCCATGGTCGAATGCCACGGCGGCGCCTGGTGCATGAGCGACCGCCACACCGAGAAGCTGCGCCACGAATACATGGCCTCGCACGGCGTCGTGTCGATCGCGCTCGACTTCCGCTCGGGCAACGAGGACCCGTACCCGGCGTCGGTGCAGGACATCAACTACGCGGTGCGCTGGGCCAAGGCCGACGCGCGTGCCCTCAAGACCCGGCCTGACCTCGTGGGCCTGTCGGGCCAGTCGAGCGGCGGCCATCTCGCCATGCTCGTCGCCATGCGCCCGAACGACCCGCGCTATGCGGCGATCCCGTTGCCCGTTGCCTCCGGGGCCGGCGCGCCTGCCCAGGACGCCAGCGTGCGCTGCGTGATCATGACCTGGCCGGTGATCAATCCGCTCAGCCGCTACCGCCACGCCAAGCGCGCCGAGGCGAGCGCCAATCCGCCGGCCTGGCCGAAGTCGATCATCGGCCGCCACGATTCCTACTGGCAGTCGGAGGCCAACATGTCCGAGGGCAGCCCGACGATGGCGCTCGAGCGCGGCGAAAAGCTGCTGACGCCGCCCGCGATCTGGTTCCAGGCGCAGGGCGACATCATGCACGACTACAAGGACACCGAATCGACCTTCGACGGAAACGAACCGCAGCGCTTCTGCGCCGCGTACCGCAAAGCCGGCGGGTCGATCGCGCTGGAATACATCGACATGGAGCGCAAGCCCGGCTCTTCTCCGGACCTGTCCAAATGCGGTCCCATGTTCGGGCAGATGGTGGGCTTCATCGAAGAGCACGTGAAGGTGTGAACGGGCGCTGACGCGCCGAGAGCGGGGGAAACAAATGAACAAGACGATCAAGCGCCGCGGCGTCCTTGGCGCCGCGGCCGTGATGGGGGCTGGCCTGGCATCGCCCGGCCTGGTGCGTGCGCAGGACGCGCTCGAATCGCTGAAGATCATCGTCGGCTTTCCCCCGGGCGGGAGCGCCGACGTGGTGAGCCGCCATCTCGGGGAGAGGCTGGCGCCGGGCTATGCCCGCAACGTCATCGTCGACAATCGCCCCGGTGCCGCCGGCCGCATCGCCATCGAGATGTTGAAGAACTCACCGCCCGACGGCCGCACCCTGGTGCTGACGCCGGCCTCGACGGTCACGGTCTACTCGGACATCTACAAGCAGCTCTCCTACAACCCGACGACCGACCTGGCGCCGGTGTCGCTGGCGGCGACCTTCGTGCATGGCCTGGCTGTCGGCCCGGTGGTGCCGGCCGAGGTGAAGACGCTCGCCCAGTTCGCCGACTGGGCCAAGGCCAACCCGGCCAAAGCCAATTGCGGCAACCCGGGCGAGGGCTCCTTCCCGCACTTCCTCACCCTGGTCATGGCCAAGGCGCTCGGCGCGCCGATCCAGCCGGTGCCCTATCGCGGCGGCGCGCCGGGGCTCGCCGACATGATGGCGGGCCAGGTCGCGGCCCTGATGCTGCCCGACGGTTCGTTCCTGCCCTACACCAAGGACAACCGCGCCCGCGTGCTGGCGACCAGCGGCGAGAAGCGCTCGCCGTTCTATCCCGAGGTCGCCACCTTCGCCGAGCAGGGCGTCAAGGAGCTCGTGGTCACCGAATGGTTCGGCCTGTTCGCCCCGGCGGCGACGCCGGCCGCCACCGTGAGCCGCACCGCCGATGCCGTCGCCAAGGCGCTGGCCAGCAAGGAGATCGCCCAGGCCTTTGAGAATCTCGGCATGGTGCCGAAGTCGAATACGCCGTCCGAGCTCGCCGCCCTGATCAAGGTCGAAGCGGCGACCTGGGGCCCGATCATCCGCTCGACCGGCTTCAAGCCGCTGGAGTAAATCGACGAAAGACAACCGGGACGTGTGGTGGCATAATCCCTCCCGCATCGCCCTCGTGGGAGAGGAGAGCCACATGACGACTGCACCTATGAAGCGACCGGCTTGGCTCGGTCTGGCAGCCTGCCTGTGGGCCGGGCTGTTCCTGCCCGGCAGCCACGCGGCGGCGGCCGATTGCAATGCCGCGCCGCCAAATGCCAAGCCGAGCGATATCGTGGTCAAGGTCGACCAGGGGACGGCGTGGCAGCCGCGCGGCGGCCAGGTGCGCATCGTGGTCGAAAGCGCGACGCAGATGCTGAAGGGCACCGACGTCACGGTCTGCTTCCGCTGGTCGACCGACCAGCCAGCCCAGTACCTGCCGCCCGCCACCGTGCAGGCCGCCGAGTCGACGCCGACGAAGGCCGTCTACCGCGTCACGGTGCCGACTGACCTGAAACGCGTCGACTCCTCGTGGTTCGACCGGCTCGCCGGCAAGCTGCCGACCGATCCCACCCAGCCGGCGCAGTTCGACAACGGCATGATCGTCCCCGTTGCCGACGTGAAGGTGATCGTCGCCACCGCTGAGGCGACGCTCGCGACTACTGTCCTCAAGGTCGGCGTCACCAGTGTCTGGAACGCCGTGCTGGTGACACTGGTATGCGTCCTGATCGCGCAGCTCCTGCTCTATGTCTGGGCGGTGCGTCGCAAGGTGCCCGGCCGTTCGCCGTGGATGCGGATGGTCAGCACGCGGGAAGGCTATGCGAGCCTGTCACAGATGCAGATCGTGCTGTGGAGCTTCCTGTTCGGCGCCGGCGCGGCCTACGTCATGATCCTGTCCGGCAGCCTGATCGACATCCCGACGGGCGCCCTGGTGCTGCTGGGCATTGCCGGCGCGACGACCTTGGGATCCCGGATCCAGGGAGCCAACGCGCAGACCGCTGCCGCGGCCCCGTCGCCGTCGGCCGATCTTCCCGCCGCCACCGCTGCTCCGGCGGCGCCGACGAACGTCTCGGTGATCGCGTCGACCGATCACACCGTCACCCTGCAATGGGATCCGCCGGCCGTCGGCGCGGTACCGGCGGTGTACGCCGTCAGTTATGCGCGGCAGGCCTTTGCCGACTGGCGGGACAGTGACGACCGCATCAAGCAGAACAGCCACCGGGTCGGCAGGCTGCTACCCGATACGACCTACGTCTTTCAGGTGACGGCCCGGAACACCAACAGCGCAAGCGCGGCGGTCCAGGTGACGGAAAGAACCAAGCAGGCGGCTCTCATCCCGCGCCAGCCTCTGTGGTCCGACCTCGTGGTGACGCCCCAGCATCCAGGAGAAATCGACGTCACGCGTGTCCAGATGCTGTTTTTCACGCTGATTTCCGTGGCCTTCGTGGCGATCAAGCTGATCAGCAGCTACATGATCCCCGACATACCGGAAGGCTTCATGCTCCTGATGGGCATCAGTAACGGCGTCTATCTGTCCGCGAAATTCGTGCCCGACTAGGGCCCCTTTCTGATGGCATGATCCCCGGATGAAAAACCGGGAGGAGCGTTCATGCATCGGCGTTCGTTGATCGGGGCCGCCGCGTCGGCCGCCTTGTTGCCGGCCGTAGGGCGGGCGCAGGCGTTTCCGTCCAAGCAGCTGCGGCTGATCGTCGGTTTCGCGGCGGGCGGTGGCGGCGACATCGTCGCCCGCGTGCTGGGCGCGGAGCTGACCAAGAGCGCCGGCTACTCGGTCCTGGTCGACAACAAGCCCGGCGCCGGCGGCAATATCGCGATGCGCGAGGCGTTGCGCGCGCCCCCCGACGGGCACGCCATCCTGTTCGCCAATGTCGGCATGCTGGCGGTCAATCCCTATGCCATGAAGGATGTCGGCTACGATCCGGCGACCGACATCGCCCCGGTGTGCCTGGCCGTCGACTTCTCCAACGTCCTGGTCGTCCATCCCAGCGTGCCCGCCAAGACGCTCGCCGAGTATCTCGAGCTCGCCAAGCGGCCGGAAGGCATGGACTACGGCTCGTCGGGCGTCGGCGGCGCCGGCCACCTCGCCGGCGAGCTTTTGAAGGCAAGAAGTGGCGTCAAGCTGAACCACGTCCCCTTCCGTGGCGGCGGCCCGGCGATGAACGACCTGGTGGCGGGGCACGTGCCGTCGCTGATCGCCAGTGCTCCGACCGCCACGCCGCTGATGCGCGAGGGCCGCATCCGTGCGCTCGCCGTCACCGGCGCCAAGCGCTCGCCGTTCGATCCCGACATTCCGACCATCGCCGAGCAGGGCTTCCCGGGCTATGCCGCCACCAACTGGTACGCCATCGTGGTCTCGTCGAAGGTGCCGCCTGAGATCGTGGCCCAGCTCAATGCCATCCTGACCAAGGCGCTCAAGGCGCCGGAGGTGCAGGCGGCCTACGCCCAGCAGGGCATGGAGACGATCGCCAGCACGCAGGCCGAGGCGGCGGCCCACATCGCCCGCGAGACCGAGGTCTGGAGGAAGGTCATCGCCGACGCTGGTATTCGGCTGGAATGAGGATCGAAAAGCGCCCGGAATGTGGGGAATCCCACAGGAGCCGGGTGGTGAGCGCCGCAAGATGCGCCTCGGTTCGACCAGGAGGCCCTCCATGGTCCGAGACGAACGAGGCGCGCTACGGGCTGGTGCGATCGCCTGCATCGCGCTGTTCTTGGGCGGATTCTATCTTGTCGTGACGCCGCGGCCGTCGCCTGCGGCGGCCGGCTGGCATGCTCCGGCTGAAATCATCGACCCGGTGCAGCTTGACCGGCGTGCCGAAGCAGCCCTCGAGCGCTGGCGGCCGACCGACGAGATCGACGACGAGCCGGCGAACTACGACAATGCCGAGCCGATCGCCGCGTACGACGGTCACTATGCCGGGATGGTGACCACGAGGGCGGACGGCCGCGTCGTCACCATCAAGCTCAAGGTGAGCAACGGCATCGGCTCGGGCACGCAAAGCCAGCGAGAGTGCGGTATTGCGCCGATCACGCTCAAGGTCACGTCCACCGGCAACGTCACCGGGTTGGCGCTGATGTTCAGCTCGACCTGCCTCAAGACCGAGATGGCGATCAGGGGCCGCGCCATCGGCAGCACGCTGCAGCTCAGGTTGGGCAACCAGTATCTGGAACTGTCGCGGCCTAACGACTGACCCTGTCGTCGAGGCGCAGCAGGGGAATCAGCACCAGCGCGAAGGCCGTCGAGGCGGCCGAGACGATGATCAGCGGCCCCAACCGTCCATCGAATACGTGATCGTAGAGCCAGGCACCGACGGTGTTGGAGCAGAGTTCCGAGAGATTCATGATCGACATCAGCCCGGCAAACGCGAAGCCCTCCGATCGCTTGGGGCTGTAGTCGGCGGCGAGCGTCAGCGAGGCGATGGTGGCGATCATCATGGCAACGCCGTTGGCGAAGTTCACGATCGCCGCGGTGACCGGGCCGGCCAGCAGCAGGAACGATGCGGCCGACAAGGTCCCGAGCACGATGCTGAGGGTGAGCAGCGTCTTCGAGCTCATGCCGCGCAGCAGGTAGCGATGCACCAGGGCGCCGGCGATCCAGCCGGCCGAGGCGATCGCCCCCAGGATGCCGATATAGCTCTGCGAGAATTTGAGCTCGTCGGTCATGAAATAGTAGAGCGGCGTGCCGAAGCCGGGCGCGAAGGCATAGAGAAACAGGAACAGGGCGACCAGGTAGAGTTTTGCCGATGTCGTCGCTGCGACGAGACTCTGGAAGGTGAGCCGCATCTCGCGCCCGCTCGTGGTCACCTTTTTCTCGTCGAGCAGGAACAGGGAGGCCAGCACCACGGCGATGGGGGCGACAGCGGCAATGGCCGCCGCCACCTGCAGGGCGCTCAGCGCAGACAGGGCGTCGACCAGCGCACCGCCCGCGAACGAGCACGCCATGATGGCGATGTAGAACCACAGCCACTGCTGGCTGACGAAGCTGCTGCTGAGCCGGAAGGCCTGGCCGTTCTCCGCCAGCAGCGCGCCGCACAGCGTGCTGGCGGTGGCCATGGCGTAGGCGGTGAGGAGCAGCGGCAGCGCGAAGACGACGGGGTCGGCGTGGCGGGCGATGACGGCGTAGCCGGCGACCGCCGAGATGCTGGCGATGATCAGATAGCTCTTGCGGCGGTAGCCGAACAGCGGGACGAAATCGGAGACCAGGCCGAAGACCGGTTTGATGACCCACGGGAAGTTGAGGACCGCGAAGTAGGCGGTGACCTGCAGCGCCGTCCAGCCCGACTCCTTCAGGTAGTGGGTGAGCGGCTGGTAGATGATGCCGACGCGCGCCTGGCCGACACCCTCGACGAGGTAGACGACGGCGAAGAAGAGCATGAGCCGGCTGATCTGCCGGTCTTCCTCCGCCGTCCGCGAGGGCGCGTCGAGGCTCAGGGCAGGATCGCTTCGCCCTCGATCTCGACCTTGGCCTGCGGATCGATCAGGGCCGAAACCTGGACCAGGGTCATGGCCGGGAAGTGCTTGCCGAGGGTGGTGCCCCACGCCGCGCCGATGGCGGCGCCGGCGGCGTTGAATTCGGCGATGTCCGTCACGTAGGCGCGCAGCGCCACCAGGTGCTGCGGTTCGCCGCCCGCCGCCCTGAGCACGGTCACGACGTTGCCGAGCGCCACGCGCCACTGCGTGCCGGCGTCCGTGCCCGGCGGGATGTGCGACTGGCCGGGCTCGCGGCCGATCTGTCCGGCGATGCGCACGCTCTTGGTGCCCTTGGCGACGACGGCATGCGAGAAGCCGCGCGGACGCGACCAGCCGTCGGGCAGGATCGGCGTATAGGCGATGTCGCTCATGTCTTCTCCTCTCAGACCACGGCCGCCGGCTGGCCGGCGGCCGGCGGCGGGCCGCGGTCGGTGCTCAGCACGACGCCTTCGTAGCCCTTGGCCGCCACGGTGTTGATCACGTTCACGTACTTGGGCGTGCCGCCATTATAGACGAGGTAGCGGATGGTGCCCTGCTCGTGGCCCGGCACATTGGAGTTGTAGCCGGTGAACCACGACTTGGCCTTGCGCATCAGCATCATGGCGTACATGTCGACGACGTGCTTGGTCCAGCGCCGCTCGGCCGGCTCGGTCGCCTCGGCCTTGCTGTAGCCCTTGGCCTGCATGTACTCGAGCAGGTCGGTGCACCAGTTGACGCCGGTCTCGATGCCGCGCGGATAGTTGGTCGAGGCCGAGCCGCTTTGCGGCCCGGACGGCATCAGCATGTTCGGGAAGCCGTGGATCATCATGCCGAGGTAGGTCGAGATCGAGGTGCGCCACTTGTCGGCGAGCTTGATGCCGCCGGCGCCCTGGATGTCGATCTTGTCGTAGGCGCCGGTGATGGCGTCGAAGCCCGTGGCATAGACGATGATGTCGAACTCGTAGTCGCGCTCGGTGGTGCGTAAGCCCTTCTCGGTGACGCGCACCAGCGGCGTCTCGCTGATGTCGACCAGCCGCACGTTGGGCCGGTTGAAGGCCTCGAAGTAGTTGGTCTCCATCGGCACGCGCTGCACGCCGAAGCCGTGGTCGCGCGGGATCAGCTTCTCGGCGAGCTTGGGATCCTTGACCCGCCGGCGGATGCGCCCGGCGATGTATTCGGAGAACTCGGCGTTGGCCTTCTCGTCGGTGAATATCTCGCGGAAGTTCGCCAGCCAGATGCCGAAGCCTGGCCCGTCGTAGAGCTTGTCCCACAGCGCCAGCCGCTCCTCGCGGCTCACCTCGTAGAAGCCGCGCCGGTCGGGCTCGTGCACGAAGCCGCCCGGCGAGCGCGAGCAGGCAGCGAAGATCTCGTCATAGCGGCGGCGGATGTCGGCCATCTCGCTTTCGGAGATCGGCCCGTTGTTGAGCGGGCAGCTCCAGTTCGGCCGGCGCTGGAAGATCGTGAGCTCGCCCACCTTGTCGGCGATCTCGCCGATCACCTGGATGCCGGTGGCGCCGGTGCCGATCACGGCGACGCGCTTGCCGGCCATGTCGACCGGCTCGTGCGGCCAGTGGAAGGTGTGGAACGAGCGGCCCTTGAAGCTTTCCATGCCCTCGAGCTTGGGCAGGGTCGGCATCGACAGCAGCCCCAGCGTCAGGATGAGGAAATGGCAGGTGAGCTCGCGCCCATCCGAGACGCTGACGTGCCACAGGTTCCGGGCCTCGTCGTAGCGCGCGCTGTCGACCCGGCAATTGAACTGCATGTGCTGGCGCAGGCCGAACTTGTCGGCGACGCGGTTGAGGTAGCGCAGGTTCTCGGGCTGGCCGGAGAAGTGCTCCTTCCAGTGCCATTCGTCCAAGAGCTCGCGCGAGAAGGAGTAGCCGTAGGTCCAGCTCTCCGAATCGAAGCGCGCCCCGGGATAGCGGTTCCAGTACCAGGTGCCGCCAAGGTCGCCGCCGGCCTCGAGCACGGTGGCCTCGATGCCGAGGTCGAGCAGGCGCTTGATCTGATAGATGCCGGCGACGCCCGCGCCGACGACGATAGCTTCGTGGTGCTGTGTCATGGCGGACAGTCTGGCATGAAAACCACGGGGCGAGCACCCGGGATACGGCGCCGCCTCAGGCCGCGATGCGGATTTGCCCGGCAGGTCGAGGCCGAGCAGCATGCTTCCTCCGGCTTTTGGCGAAGCGTAGCATTGCCTGCGGTTTAGTGCGCCAGGCCGCACAGGGATCCAGAGAAGGAGCCATGAGCGGACAGGAAACGGTGCTGGTGACCGGCGGGTCGGGCTTCATCGCAAGCTGGTGCATGATCGGCTTGCTGCAGCAAGGCTATGCCGTGCGCACGACCGTGCGCAGTCTCGGCCGCGAGGGCGCCGTCCGCGCCGCGATCGGCAAGGTGGTGGATCCGCAGGATCGCCTGAGTTTCCATGCCGCCGATCTCACGGCAGACGCCGGTTGGGACGCGGCCGCGAACGGCTGCGACTATGTTCTTCATGTCGCGTCGCCGGTTGCCGCGGCCGAGCCGAAGAACCCCGACGAGCTCATCGTTCCCGCCCGCGACGGCACCCGACGGGCGCTGGCCGCCGCCCTCAAGGCCGGCGTGAAGCGCGTGGTTCTGACCTCATCCGTGGCGGCGACCACCCCGCGTGCCGGTGCAGGCGAGAGCGTCACGGACGAGAAGGTGTGGACCGATCTCGACGATCCCACGGTCAGTGCCTACTCCCGCTCCAAGACCCTGGCCGAGCGTGCCGCCTGGGATCTGATGGATGCCTCGGCTGGCGCTGCGACGCTCGCCACGGTCAATTCCTCCATGGTGATCGGGCCGGTCCTCAGTCGCGACTTTTCCGCGTCCGTCCTGGTCGTGGAGCGCCTGCTGTCCGGCAGGGTGCCGGGCCTGCCGCGGCTGGGCTTCAGCTTCGTCGATGTGCGCGACGTCGCCGACCTGCATATCCGCGCGATGACCGCGCCGGAGGCGGCGGGCCAACGCTTCATCGCGGCCAGGGACTTTGCCTGGATGACCGATCTGGCGGACCTGCTGCGCGCCCGCCTCGGCGACGCAGCCAACAAGGTCCCGACACGCAAGGTCCCGAACCTGGTCGTCAGGCTTGTGGCGCTGTTCGACAAGGATCTGGCGTCGGTGACGCCGCGCCTCGGTGAAAAGCGCACTTTCAGCTCGGCGAAAGCGCAGAAAGTGCTCGGCTGGCAGCCACGTCCGGTGGAAGAATCCGTCGTGGACTGCGCCAGAAGCCTGATCGCCACCGGCGCGGTCTGACGGAGGTCATTTGTCATAGCCGTTGAGGGAGCGAGTCGCATGATCAAGAGATTCCACGCTCTGTATGTCGGCCAGATCGACCTCGACAATGTCGGTCTCCACGGGACGCCTGCCGACGAGCGGCGCTATTCCAGCCAGCGCCTGAGCGAGGTTTTCATGACCGCGCGCGATGTTGCGCGGCTCATGGACGAGCTCGGCTACCACGCGCTGTGGACGGCCGAACACCATTTCCAGCACGAGGGCTACGAATGCCTGCCCAACCTGGTGCAGCTCGGCTTGTGGCTGGCCACCCAGACCAAACGCCTGAAGTTCGGCTGCGCCTTCAACGTCATGCCGATGTGGCATCCGATCCGCCTGGCCGAAGACTATGCCATGGCCGACATCGTGACCGACGGTCGCGTGATCATGGGCGTCGGCCGCGGCTACCATAGTCGCGAGGTCGAGACCTTCGGCGCGCCGTTGCTCGATGCCGAGGCCAACCGCGCGTATTTCGAGGAGCAGCTCCAGCTGCTGCTGAAGTGCTTCAACGAGGAGTCCTTCCACTTCAAGGGCAAGCACTTCGAGGTCCCGGCGCCGGTCGATTACAGGGGCTATCGGCTGAAGGACATCACGATGGTGCCGCGGCCCAAGCACTTGCCGGTCGATATCTGGATGCCGATCGCCAGCGGCAAGACCATCGACATGATGGCGCGCTATGGGCTGAAGGCCATGGTCGACCTCAATGGCGAGAAGATCCTCGACGACTCGGTGCGCGAGTACCAGGCCGCCTGCGCCCGCCACGGCCGGCAGAAGCAGCTGGGCGAGGACATGATCTGGGGCGCCGGCCTCTATCTCGCCGGCAGCCAGGAAGAGGCGATCCGGCGAATCGAGCCGGCCCATGACGAGCGCTACAAGTGGTTCGCGCCGTTCGGCTTCGTGCGCTACGCCGACGAGCAGGGCCGCACCTGGGGCACGCCGGGCGCGCCGGCGACGATCCCCTCGATCCGCGACGGCGTGAAGCAGAAAGCCTGGTTCTGCGGGACGCCGGCCGAGGTCATCGCCGGCATCAGGTCGATCGAAGCCAAGTACCCCGGGCTGGAGGATTTCATGATCCACTGGGCCGAAGGATTGTCCTCGGCGGAATTCAAGGATCAGCTGCGCTGGTTCGCCCGCGATGTCATGCCGGCGTTCGGTGGCGCGAGGATCGCCGCCGAGTAGCGCAGGGCGTTACGGAGACCACTTCTTGATTTCGCAGTTCCGGAAGGGTTGTCCGGTCAAATGTCGAAAGAACGCGCCGTGTCCGACGACGACGATCGACCGTTCAGGGCGCGCCGATATCCATCGGGTGAAATCGGACAGGCGCTCGTTGAACAGATGCTCCGGCTCGACGGGCACGCCTCGATCGTCTTTCTCCCCGTCGTAACACCATGGGTCCTCGAGACCATCGAACCTGAGCAGTGGAAATTCCTTCGCCAATGCGGTCGGCGCTCTGCCGAGATCGCAGCTGTGTTCCAGCCGCTCCCGATGCAGGCTCGAAATCATCATGGGTGCACCACCGAAAAGCCCGATCGCCGTTTCAATGGCCCGCGTCAGCGGCGAAACCACGATCAGGTCCGGGTCGATCTGTGAAGCGGCGGGGCGTGTCGCCGCTACCTGCGCGATTCCGAGTGGCGACAGGCGCGCGTCGAAATGCAGCGGATCGACACCATTCAGATCGAAGATCGCATTGAAGGTCGATTGGCCATGCCTGATCAAATAGATGTCTTTGGGCATGCTCCCTTCCATGCAAGCCGGCGTGATTCCGATCATACAGTACTTGAGCGCCAGTCCTCCTCGACCTGAGTCTGTGTAAATCCGACAAATCCGAGCGATCAGGGTGGGAAGGACCTTCACCAGCCTGTGATCCCCCGGGAGGCATCCACCCGGCCGGTGCTACAGTAACACTGTCATGCCGCGCGCCACCTGGACCTGGACCTTCGACCTGCCGCCGGAAGAGCTGTGGCCGGTCCTGGCCGATACCAACCGCTTCAACGAGGCGATGGGCCTGCCGCCTTATGTGCTGGAGGAGACGCCGCGGCCCAACGGGACGGTGCTGCGCCGCGGCAAGGGCAAGGCGGCGGGCTTCACGCTGGAATGGGAAGAGAAGCCCTACGAGTGGATCGAGGGCCGTCATTTCCGTCAGTCCCGCGAATTCACCAAGGGGCCGTTCCGCCGCTTCGGCCCGGTGTTCGACCTCGAGCCCGACGGTAAGGGCGGCAGCAAGGTGAGCCACGCCCTCGAGTACGAACCGCTGACGCTGACCGGCCGCCTGTTCGGCGCCCGCCTGGCCAAGCAGGCAGGCGGGGTGGTCGAGAAGCGCATCCTCGAAGCCGTCGCCTTCGCCAAAGGCGAGCGCCCGACCTGGTTCGACATCGCGCCGCCCGAGTTGCCGGAGGGCGCACGCGAGCGGGCCACGGCGCTGGCCGCCGAGATCGATCGCAGTCCCTACGGTAACGGGCTCGGCCGCAAGCTCGCCGATGTCGTGCTGACCGGCATGGCGACCGATCTTGGCCATCTCAAGCCCAAGAAGCTGGCGCACGATCTGGAAGTCCCGCAGCGCACCGCCATCGAGGCGTGCCTCGCCGGCACGCGCGCGGGCCTTTTAACCATGAAGTGGGACCTGCTGTGCACCAACTGCCGGGGCGCCAAGCTCACGGCGTCGGCGCTCTCCGAGCTGCCGCGCGGCGCGCACTGTCCGTCCTGCAACATCGACTACGACCGAGACTTCGAGAAGAACGTCGAACTCTCCTTCGCGCCCGCGCCCGCGGTGCGCCCGCTGGGCGTCGGCGGCTTCTGCCTCTCGGGCCCGATGGCCACGCCGCACGTCGCCGTGCAGCTCCTGCTGGCGCCGGGCGGGAAGAGGAGCGTGGTGCTCGACCTGCCGGCCGGATCGTATCGCCTGCGCACGCTGCATCCCGGCAGCTTCGTCGATGTCGAACATCTCGGTGGCGCTTTCCCCGGCCTGCGCGCGACCGACAAGGGCGTCGAGGCGCTGCCGCCCGGCCAAGCCGGCACGATCGCCTTCGCCAACGACGCGGGCTTCGAGCTGGCGGCGCTGATCGAGGACCGAACCTGGACGCGTGAAGCGCTGACCGCGCCCGAGGTGATCTCGCTACAGGCCTTCCGCGACCTGTTCGCCGAGGCGACCCTGCGGCCGGGTGACGAGGCCGGCGTCAGCCAGGTGGCGCTGCTGTTCTCCGACCTGCAGGGCTCGACGGCGCTCTACGAACGGGTGGGCGACGCCGCCGCCTTCAACATCGTGCGCGAGCATTTCGCGCTGCTCGCCTCGATCGTCCGCGACCACGACGGCGCCGTGGTCAAGACTATCGGCGATGCGGTCATGGCCTCGTTCGGCGATCGCGCGCATGCGGTGAAGGCGGCGCTCGCCATGCAGGCCAGGATCGTCGACCACGACCTCGTGCTGAAGCTCGGCGTCCACGCCGGCCCCAGCGTGGTCGTGACGATGAACGACCGGCTCGACTATTTCGGCTCGACCGTGAACATGGCCGCCCGCCTGCAGGGCCAGAGCGCGGGCGGCGACATCGTGCTCAGCCGCGCTGTCGCCGGCGATCCCGCCGTGCAGCCGCTGCTGGCGGGACTGAAAGCCCATGAGGAGAGCGTGGCGCTGAAAGGCTTCAGCGACCCGATCCGCTTCGTTCGCCTCCAGTCGTCATCCTAAGCGCAGCGAAGGAAGCGGCATGAGATCCTTCGCTGCACTCAGGATGACAAGAAGGTCACGTCCCGAAATGCGCGCCCATCACGGCCGCGGCCTCGTCATTGGCCTTGAGTCCCTGGCTCAGGAACCGCGTCAGCGAGAAGAAACCGTGGATGGTCCCGGGATAGTTCACATAGGTGGTCTTGATGCCGGCCTCGATCAGCCGGTCGGCGTAGGCGCGGCCTTCGTCGCGCAGCGGGTCGTATCCGGCGGTCAGCACGAAGGCCGGCGGCAGTCCCTTGAAGTCCTTCGCAAGCAGCGGTGACAAGCGCAGGTCGGCTAGGTCGGTGCCGGCCGGCACATAGGCCTTCCAGAACCAGTCCATCAGGTCCTTGGTGAGGAAGTAGCCCTCGGCGAAGGCCACGCGCGAGGCGCTCTGCTTGCTGGAATCGGTCGCGGGATAGATCAGCATCTGGAAGGCGGGGCCCTGTTCGCCCGCGTCGCGCAGGATCTGGCAGACCACCGCGGCGATCGCGCCGCCCGCCGAATCGCCGCCGACGGCGAGGCGCTTCGGATCGGCTCCAAACGTCGCCGCGTTGTCGCGGATGTGCCGGAAGGCCGCGACACCGTCGTCGGTTGGCGCCGGGAAGGGATGCTCGGGCGACAGGCGATAGTCGATCGACATCACCTGGCAGCGACTCTTGTTGGCGAGTCGCCGGCACGTCGAGTCATGCGTCTCGATGTTGCCGATCACGAAGCCGCCGCCGTGATAGTAGATCAGCGTCGGCAACGGTCCGGCGGCTGCCCCTTGCGGCCGGTAGCGGCGGAAACGGACTTTGCCGCCTGGGCCGGCAAAATCGCCGTCGTCGATCTCGCCGACCTGCGGCGGGTCGGCCTCGCTGTCCTCCGACATCTTGTCGACCGCCTGACGCCCCACGGCATAGGGCAGCGTGCTGAGCTTCGGCCGGCCGTCCTGGGCGGCCTTCTCCATCAGGTCGAGCAACATGCGGGCTTCGGCGTCGAGCATCGGTCACTCCGGGTCGAAAAGATGGCGATAGGCGAACAGGGCGGGCGCGCCGCCCGTGTGTACGAAGACGATGTCGTCATCCTTCGACCAGCGACCGGCGCCGATCAAGGCGATCAGGCCGGCCAGGCCCTTGCCCGAATAGACCGGATCCAGCACCAGCGCCTCGAGCCGTGCGGCGAGCCTTATCGCCTCGACGGTGGCTGCATGCGGCACGCCGTAGGCCGGCCCGGCTTGACCGGCCACGACCTCGACGTCGGCCTCGTCGAACGGCTGGTCGAGCAGCTCCGCGGCACCCCGGCCATAGGTAACGACGTCGGCGCGCACGCGCTCGGGCTCGGCGTCGATGTCGATGCCGACGATGCGCGTGGTCGGCAGGCAGACGCGGGCGCCGACGATCAGTCCGGCCTGCGTGCCGGCGCTGCCCGAGCAATGGGCGATGGCGCTGGGAACGAAACCCAGCGCCGCGCACTGCTCGGCGATCTCGGCCACGGTCGAGGCATAGGCGACCGCGCCCAGTGGATTGGAGACACCATACGGCACGACGTAGGTCTTGCGGCCTTCGGCCTGCAGCCTGGCGGCGAGATCCCGGATGGCGCCGTTACGATCGCCGTTCCACGGCACGTCGTGCAGGGTGGCGCCGAACAGGCGGTTGAGCAGCGCATTGCCGGTGCGGCCATATTCAGCCGAGGGTGGGGCCAGCCTGCCGTGATAGACGGCGAGATGGCAGTCGAGCCCGAGCTTCGCCGCCGCGGCCGCGACCTGGCGCTGGCTGTTGGATTGCACCACGCCGCCCGAGACCAGCGTGTCGACACCCGCGCTCAGCGCCTCGTGCAGCACATAGTCGAGCTTGCGCAGCTTGTTGCCGCCGAAGCCCGGGCCGGTGCAGTCCTCGCGCTTGACCCACAGTCGCGGCCCACCGAGGTGCCGCGTGAGCCGCGTCATCGGCTCGAGCGGCGTCGGCAGCGTGCACAGGCCGACGCGGCCAAAGCGCGACAGCGCGTCGTTCAGGCGGCCAATGGCGTCGCGGCTCATGGCGCTCAGGCCAGGAACGCCCGGGCGTGGCCGGCGATGTCGGTCGCGCGCTCCCAGCTCATGCAGAAGCGGCCGCCGGGCACGATCTCGAGCCTGGCGTGCGGGCACTTCGACTGCATCAGCGCACGATGCTTGCCATAGATGAAGTTCTCGCCATAGAGCATCAGCACCGGCTGCTTCAGCGCCGCGAGGCCGCTGAGCGCGTCGAACTTGGCGAGCGCACCCATCGCCTGCCAGCGGTCGCGACCGATCTCGAGCTGGGCGGTGTTGATGCGGTCCATCCACGACTGCGTCGGCCGCATCGGCGCGTGCTCCGGGTCGTTCTCCAGCAGGAATTTGATCGAGCGCGGCGCGGGAAAGCCCGATTCGTCGCTCGGCCGCACCTTGGCGATGTCGGCGATGTCGTTCTTCGCCGTATCGGCATCGCCGAAATAGGGGATGTTGATCAGCACGGCCTTGTCGATGCGCTGTGGCCAGCGTGAACCGAGCGCGATCGAGGTCGCCGCCCCCACCGCCTCGCCCATGGCGAAGGCGCGCTCGATCTCGAGCGCATCCATCACCTCGATCACGCAGCGCGCGTAGTCCTCGATGGCGGGCTGCCAATCGATATGGTCGGAATGGCCATGGCTCGGATAGTCGATGGCGATGGCGCGGAAGTTGGGCGCCAGCGCCTGCAGAAGCTCGACCATGACGGCCGAACTCTGCTGGTTGATGTGGCTCACCATGACGACGGGGCCGCTGCCGCAGGCCCGCCAATGAATATGCCCGGCGAAGGTTTTCGCCAGGCCGCGCTCGATGCTCAGGGTCACTCGCTACTCTACTCCAGCTTGACGTTGGCGGCCTGGATGACGGCGGCCCATTTGGCCTGTTCTTCGCGCAGGAAGGCGGCGAGTTCGGCCGAGGTGCCTCCGCCGATCACGCCGCCGACATTGGCATAGGCCTCGGCCAGCTCCTTGGTTTTGAGCGCGGCGGCCGCAGCGTCGAATATCTTCTTGCGATGCTCGAGCAGCGCGGCCCCCGGCGAGACCAGGGCATACCAGTTGTCGGAATTGACTTTGGGATAGCCCATCTCGCGCATGGTCGGCACGTCGGGCAGCAGCGGCGGGCGGGTGTCCGACGTCACCGCCAGCACCTTGATGGCGCCCGAGCGGACATGCGGCAGCAACACTGAAATGTCGAGCAGCACGGTGTCGACCGTGCCGGCCAGAAGGTCGTTGGTGGCCGGGGCGGCGCCGCGATAGGGCACGTGCAGCAGATCGGTGCCGGTCTCGCGCTTGAACAGTTCGATGGCGAGATGGGTGATGCCGCCGGTGCCGGCCGAGCCGCAGGTCACCTTGCCGGGATTGGCCTTGGCATGGGCGATGAAGCTCTTCAGGTCGTTGATGCCGAGCTTGCTGTTGATGGCCAGCACCTCCTGCACGCGCACCACCAGGATCTGCGGCGCGATGTCCTTGGCCGGGTCGAACGGCATCTTGGGCATCAGGCTCTGCATGATGGCGCCGGCCGAGGCGCTCATCAGGCCCATGACGTGGGCGTCGGTGTTGGCCTTGGCGACGAAGTCGATGCCGGTGATGCCGGCCGCACCGCTCTTGTTCTCGACCAGCACCGGCTGGCCGAGCAGCGGGCTCATGCGCTCGGCGAGATTGCGCCCGAAGATGTCGGCCGGCCCGCCCGCGGGGAACGGCACGACGAGGGTCATCGGCTTGCTGGGAAAGTTCTGCTGGGCTTGGGCCTGGCGATGGACAAAGGGCAGGGCCGCCAATCCGCCGACGGCTACGCGACGCGAAATGCTCAAGATTTCTTCCTCCCGATCGTTACGCGAAGTCTGCGCGGTGATGGGAGGGCAGGCAAGCCTCATGGGACCGCGGGCCTCCAGGCCCGCTCATGATGCGGACCTGGAGGCCCACGGTCCGATGATCAGAATTCGACGTCCAGCTCCTCGACCTCCTCGGGCTCGGACTTGGCGGCCAATGTCCACTCCAGCATCGCCGGGAACTTCAGCATCAGGTCGCGATAGCCGGCCGACGCCGCATCGAGCTTCACGTCGTATGTCGCAAAGCGCGAGCAGACCGGCGCGTACATGGCGTCGGCCATGGTCGGCTGCTTGCCGAACAAGTAGGGCCCGCCATAGCGCTGCAGGCACTCGCGCCAGATCGCCATCACGCGCTCGATGTCGGCCTGCGCGCCGGCCCACACCTTGAAACCCAGGTGACGCACCTTGAGGTTCATGGGCAGCGCCGAGCGCAGGTTGGCGAAGCCCGAATGCATCTCGCCGCACACTGCCCGGCAATGGGCACGGGCCACGGGGTCGGCGGGCAGCAAACCTGCCTGCGGTTTGATCTCGTGCAGGTACTCGGCGATGGCGAGCGTGTCCCAGACCTTGACCTGGCCGTGCTCCAAACAGGGCACCAGGAAGGACGGCGACAGCAGCAAAAGCTCGGCCCGCGTGGCAGGATCGTCGATCGGGGCGATCTTCTCTGCGAAATCCAGCCCGGCCATGCGGCACAGAAGAAAGCCGCGCAGCGACCAAGAGGAATAGTTCTTGCTACTGACGGTCAGCGAAGCCTCGGCCATGCGGTTGGGGATGCAAATTCCGAGCCGGTCGCTGCCCATGCTCTATTCGCTGTACCAGACCGCCGCCGACATGATGCTGCCGATGCGGGTCTGGGCGACGGCGGCCGGGCAGGGCCTGTCGGGCGCCGGCGACCTGGAGAGCTGGCGCGCCGCCGGTGCCCTTTGCGAGATGGTGAGCCGGGCGACGCTCACCCATCGCCGGCCCTCCTTCGGCATCACTGAATCCAAGGTCGGCAACCGCATGGTGCCGGTGCGCGAGGAAGAGGTCTTCGCCACGCCCTTCGGCACCCTGCTGCGCTTCGCCAAGGAAGGCGTGCCGGCCCAGCCGCGCGTGCTGCTGGTGGCGCCGCTCAGCGGCCACTTCGCCACCCTGCTGCGGGACACGGTGCGCGTGCTGCTGCCCGAGCACGACGTGCACATCACCGACTGGGCCAATGCGCGCGATGTCGGCATCTGGCACGGCCGCTTCGGCTTCGACGAATATGTCGAGCACCTGATGTGGTTCCTGCGCGCGATGGGGCCGGGCGCTCATGTCGTCGCCGTGTGCCAGCCCTGCGTGCAGGCGCTGGCGGCGGCGGCGCTGATGGCCGAGGACGACCATCCCTGCCAGCCGCTGTCGCTCACCCTGATGGCAGGGCCCATCGACACGCGCATCAATCCCACCAAGGTGAACGAGCTCGCCACCGGCCAGCCGATCGGCTGGTTCGAGCGCAACCTGATCGCTCGCGTGCCGCTGCGCTATCCCGGCGCGACGCGGCGCGTGTATCCGGGCTTCCTTCAGCTCACCGCCTTCATGAGCATGAACGCCGAGCGCCACATCAAGGCGCAGGTCGATCTCTACAAGGCGATGGCCAAGGGCGAGCGGGCCGAGGCCAAGATCATCAAGGACTTCTACGACGAGTACTTCGCCGTGCTCGACATGACGGCCGAGTTCTATCTCGAGACCGTGCAGTGGGTGTTCCAGGAATTCCGCCTGGCCCGCGGCCAGCTCGACTGGAAGGACCGCCGCGTCCATCCCAAGGCGATCCGCCGCACGGCGCTGTTCACCATCGAGGGCGAGCGCGACGACATCTGCTCGATCGGCCAGACCGTGGCCGCGCACGATCTCTGCACGAGCCTGCGTCCCTATCGCAAGAAGCATTATATGCAGGCGGGCGTCGGCCATTACGGCGTGTTCAGCGGAAGGCGGTGGGCCAGCCAGATCTATCCCTTGGTGCGGAATACGATCCTGGCGAACGAATAGCCGTCGTCCCGACCAAGGCCCCAAGGGCCGCGTGGAGGGACCTTCTCTCCGGGATAAGCTGCCAATCGTTGAATGAAGGTCCCTCGGCTTCGCTTCGCTCCGCTCGGGACGACGAAATAGCCCTACTGGACGGGGTGGCAAAACCGTCTCTTTGCGTTACATACTTTGCATCATGGCTGACTTTCCGAAGAAGACCCCGGCCGAATGGGAAAAGCTCGCCGCCAAGGAGCTGCGCGACAAGCCCCTGTCGTCGCTCGACTGGATGACCCCCGAGGGCATCCCGGTGAAGCCGCTCTACACCGCGGCCGATCTCGAGAACCTCGAGTCACTGGGCTCCATCCCGGGCTTCCCGCCGTTCACCCGCGGCCCCAAGGCCACGATGTATGCCGGCCGCCCCTGGACGGTTCGCCAGTACGCCGGCTTCTCGACCGCCGAGGAGAGCAACAAGTTCTATCGCGCCAATCTCGCAGCCGGCCAGATGGGGCTGTCGGTGGCGTTCGATCTCGCCACCCATCGCGGCTACGACTCCGACCATCCGCGCGTCGTCGGCGATGTCGGCAAGGCCGGCGTCGCGATCGACTCCGTCGAGGACATGAAGATCCTGTTCGACGGCATCCCGCTCGACAAGATGAGCGTGTCGATGACCATGAACGGCGCCGTGCTGCCGGTGCTGGCGGGCTACATCGTCGCCGCCGAGGAGCAGGGCGTGCCGCAGGAGAAGCTCGCGGGCACGATCCAGAACGACATCCTCAAGGAGTTCATGGTCCGGAACACCTATATCTATCCGCCCGGACCCTCCATGCGCATCGTGGCCGACATCATCGAACACACGGCGCAGCACATGCCCAAGTTCAACTCGATCTCGATCTCCGGCTATCACATGCAGGAGGCGGGAGCGACGCTTGTCCAGGAGTTGGCGTTCACGCTGGCGGATGGGCTGGAATACGTCCGCGCCGCCAAGGCCAAGGGCCTCGACATCGACGCCTTCGCGCCGCGGCTGTCGTTCTTCTTCTGCATCGGCATGAACTTCTTCATGGAAGCGGCCAAGCTCCGGGCCGCGCGCTACCTGTGGGCCGAGCTGATCAAGCTGTTCGAGCCCAAGAAGGCCGATTCGCTGTCGCTGCGCACCCACTGCCAGACCTCGGGCGTGTCGTTGACCGAGAAGGACCCCTACAACAACATCATCCGCACCGCCTACGAGGCGATGGCGGCGGTGCTCGGCGGCACGCAGTCGCTGCATACCAACTCGTTCGACGAGGCGATCGCGCTGCCGACCGTGGCGTCGGCCCGCATCGCGCGCAACACGCAGCTCATCCTCCAGCACGAGACCGGCGTCACCAAGGTCGTCGACCCGCTGGCCGGCAGCTACTACGTCGAGGCCCTGACTTCGAGCCTGATCACGGAGGCGCGCAAGCTGATCGCCGAAGTCGAGGCGTTGGGAGGCATGACCAAGGCGGTCGAGGCCGGCATGCCGAAGCTGCGCATCGAGGAGGCCGCCGCCCGCAAGCAGGCGCGCATCGATCGCGGCGAGGAAGTCGTGGTCGGCGTCAACAAGTTCCAATTGAAGGAAGAGCCCGCCATCGAGATCCTCGATGTCGACAACGACATGGTGCGCGAGTCGCAGGTCAGCCGGCTGAACAAGATCCGCGCCAGCCGCGATGAGGCGAAGTGCGTCGCCGCGTTGAAGGCGCTGGGCGACGCGGCGCGCAACGGCACAGGCAATCTGCTGACGCTTTCCATCGAGGCGACGCGTGCCCGCGCCACGGTGGGTGAAATCTCGTCGGCGCTGGAAGGCGTCTATGGCCGCTACCAGGCCACCATCCGCTCCATCGCCGGCGTCTATGCCAGCGAGTGGGAGGGCGATCAGGGACTGGAGCGCATCCGCACCGAGATCGCTTCGTTCGCCGAGGAAGAAGGCCGCCGGCCTCGCCTGATGGTCGTGAAGATGGGCCAGGACGGCCACGACCGCGGCGCCAAGGTGATTGCCACGGCGTTCGCCGACCTGGGCTTCGACGTCGATATCGGCCCGCTGTTCCAGACGCCGGAAGAAGCCGCTCGCGCCGCGATCGAGAACGACGTCCACGTGATCGGCGTGTCGAGCCAGGCCGCCGGCCACAAGACCCTGGTGCCACAGCTCATCGAGGAACTCGCCAGGCAGGGCGGCTCGGAGGTGCTGGTCGTGGTGGGCGGCGTCATTCCCGCCCAGGACTACGATTTCCTGAAGAAGGCGGGCGTCGCGGCGATCTATGGCCCCGGCACCAACATTCCGGCCGCCGCCGCCGAGATCCTGTCGATCCTGCGCCAGCGCAACCAGAAGCGCGCGGCTTAGCCTCGGATTCTTCCGGAGAGCGCGCTGGGTCGCGTCTGGCGCGACCCAGCGCGCGGTCCGGAAGAGCATAATCGTCAGACTTCGCTTCCCCGTTTGGCGATGCCTCGCAGGATATAGATCGCGGCCGCCGCCAGGACCGGCACCATGAACAGTGAAATGCTGGCACCCAGCGGGAGATGGCCGCCCATGATGCCGGTGAGAAACGCCGACGTGGCCAACACCTGGGTCGCGCCGAGCGGCCCACCGTTGGTCAGCACGGTCACGATGGTGAAGCCGGCGAAGCTGCCGATCACGGAGAAGACCATGGTGATGGCGATGATGTTGCGCATCATCGGCAAGGTCACGTAGCGGATGCGCTGCCACCAGGTGGCGCCGTCGATCGACGCCGCCTCGTAGAGCTCCTCGGGCACCGACTTCAACGACGCCAGGTACATGACCATGAAGAAGGGCGCGCCGAACCATACGGTCACCAGGATGACGGAAAAGCGCGCCCAACCGTCCTCGCCGAGCCACATGATGCGGTCCATGCCGAGATGCTCGAGGATCCAGTTGAAGGCGCCGAACGACGGCTCGAACAGCAACCGCCAGCCGAGCACGCTCATGGCCGCGGGAATCACCCACGGCACCAGGAGCATGCCGCGCCACTTGCGCTGGCCCTTGGCCGGGAGGTTGTGCACGAGGTGGGCCGCCACGAAGCCGAGGAACGCCTTCAGGAGGACGGCGGCGATGGCAAACAGGCAGGTCTGGTAGACGATCATCCAGAACCGGTCGCGGCCGACCAGGTAGGCGAAGTTGGCGAGTCCGACGAACCTGGTCGTGGTCCTGTCGAGCATCGAGAGATAGATCGCGAAGCCCGTGGGATAGGCCACGAGCCCGATCATCAGCGTCAACAGCGGCAGGGTCATCAGGAAGGCGAGGGTCGATTTGCGCCGCATCAGCTTGTGCAGGCTGCTGCGGCCGCTCGGCCCTTTTGCCCGCCGCTGGCGCAGCTGTGCGTCAGCCTGCAAGTCGATCGATGTCAGCGCGCGCTTTCCTTCCCAAACGGGTGAGAAGCATAGCATGAACTCCTCGGCAGGCGCCCGCCTTGCCAGCTGCACGTCGGAAGGTGAGCGCCGCCGTTCGATCGATATGGCCTCGTCTACCCAGAGTTGAATACTGTGTGGCGAATCTCACATCAGGCGAATGGGATATCGCCTACAATTGGCTGCCTCTGCCGAGATGGTTTTTCGGACTGCATTGGCATCCGTTGCAATACAGCAGTTTCCCAAGGCAGGACGGATTGCGTCAGCTGGCAGAGTCGAAACTCTGGGGAATGAGCAGCAGGAGGCCAAAATGCGCAGTTCTGCGAGGTTCGTCGCGACCACAAGCGCGGTGCTTTGGCTTGCCATGGTCGGCACTGCCGAGGCTGGATGCAAGAGCGGCTATGTCTGGCGTGATGCCAGGGATGGTGACGGGGTCTGCGTCACTCCCGACGAGCGAGACATAGCAAAAAGGCAAAATGCCAACGGCCCCAACAATCGAACAGCGGCCGGCGGCAATACGTGCCGTTCTGGCTATGTCTGGCGCGAGGCATGGGTGGGCGATACGGTCTGCGTGACGCCAACTGAGCGTGCGGCGACAAAAGAGCAGAACGCCATGAATGCGCAGCACAGCACTCCGGTGGCGGCGACGCAACCGCCGCCGCCGCCGCCGCCTCCGGCACCAGCGAGAAACAATACCGCCTACCAAAGCTATGCCCGGAGCGCCGTCAACGACTTCAATCAGGGCATCGGCCATCAGGAATGCGTGAAGAAAGTAAAGGCTGATATCCCTGGTCGCTGGCATGACGATTTCAACCGTCACTATGATTGGTGCGTGACGGCGCCGACGGCCGCCCGCAATTCGGAATCTTCCATACGCGACAAGCTTCTTTTGGGCTGTCGCGCGAGATCAGTCCTCTGACAGCCGTCGCGGCGGCGGCCGCCACGCACGCAGTGACGGCCGCTGGTGGAGGTGCGCGTCAGCCTGCAGATCGATCGATGTCAGGGCGACTTCGTCACTTGATGGGCATGGACGTGGACAGCGGCGTCGCTTAATCGTCCCACCGGCCGACTGCGCACGAGCGATGCCTGCAGGCGTACTCTTGGCCGGCGGCAAAGTCGCCGATTTCCAGCGTCTGCGTCGCACGATCGAGTGTGACGTGCAGGGGGCGGAGCCGTTTGTGGCCGCCGGAGGGCGCAATACGCTGGCCCAGGCGAGCCTGTTGTCCCTCGAGTTCTGGCCCTACTCGATGCGCCGCATGGGCGGCGATGTCGGCGCCGTCATCGCCTTCCTGACCGAACATTTTCAGGAGGGCAGCATCTCTCCCGGCGATCAGGATGAGCCGACGGCGTGGCAGCCGATCGTTTCGGTGGCCTCGTTTCTTCACGCATTCGCCAAGACCGGCAACCGCGACTATCTGGATGTCACGGTCCGCAAGGCCTAGTCGGGGCTTTCCAGGTCGTCACTCCGCCGGCTGGGCGGCGACTGCCTTGTTCGGGTCGGGAATGTTCAGGAAGAGCGCGCACACCACCGCCGATACGAGGCTGAGCAACGCCAGGCCATAGAGGCCGCCGGAGTAGCTGCCCGTCGCGTCCTTCATGAGGCCAATCCACCACGGGCCGAAGAAGCCGCCAAGGTTGCCGATGGAATTGATCCAGGCGAAGCCCGCGGCCAAGGCCGTGCCGCTGAGAAACATCGGCGGCATGGCGAAGAACGGCCCCTTGGAGCCGTAGAACCCCATCGCCGCCAGCGACATCCCGACCATTGCCCACCAGGTGCCCATGGTGAGGCCGGCCAACACCAGTCCGCCGGTCGACAGCACGCAGGCCGCCAGCAGGTTCCAGCGGCGCTCGTGCATCCTGTCGGAGATGCGGCCCCACACCACCAGGGCGATGCCGCCGCAGATGTAGGGGATCATGGTGAGCCAGCCCACCGTCATGTTGCTCATGGTGCCGAGCGATTTGATGATCTGCGGGATGAAGAACAGCATGCCGAGGCTTGCCGTCACGATGCCGAGATAATTGAGCGCGAGCAGCAGCACCTTGGGGTTCCACATCGATTCGAGCATCGAGTACTTGCGCACAGCCTCCTTGGCCTGACGCTCGGCGGTGATCTTGCCCGCCAGCCAGTCCTTCTCCTGCTGAGCGAGGAAGGTCGCGTCGGCGGGCCGGTCGGTCATCAGGAAGTAGAAGAGCACGCCCAGCACGATCGTCGGCAGGCCCTCGGCGATGAACATGATTTGCCAGCCCCGCAGCCCGAACAGCCCATCCAGGCTCATCAGGCCGGTCGACACGGGCGCGCCCACCGCCACCGCGATCGGCAGGCCGACCAGGAAGCCCGAGACGATGCGGGCGTGATGGCGGGCCGGAAACCAGTAGGTGAAATAGAGGATCAGGCCTGGGAAGAAGCCGGCCTCTCCCATGCCGAGCAGGAAGCGCATGATGGCGAAGCTGGTCGTGCCGGTCACGAACGCCGTGGCCGTGGCAAAGATGCCCCAGGTCACCATGATGCGAGCGATCCAGATGCGGGCGCCCACTTTCTCCATGATGACGTTGCTCGGCACTTCGAACAGGAAATAGGCCCAGTAGAAGGTGCCGACGGCGAAGCCGAAATCGGCCGCCGACATGTTGAGGTCGGCGCGCATCGTGAGCGCGGCAAAGCTCGAGTTGATGCGGTCGATGTAGGCCAGGATGTAGCAGAGGATCGCGAACGGCAGCAGGCGCAGGTAGATCTTGCGCATGGCCGATTGTTCGACGGCAGCGTCCGATGCGACAGGCATCTCGCGTTTTCCTTCCCAGGAGTTGCCGGCTTTTGCCGGCTTGAAGGAAGTCTACCCCGAGGTGTGCGAGGACGTCCCGTGCGGCTGTCGGTTCGCAAGGTCTGCAGTTTCGCGCAGCGCCACGTGGCGCCGGCATCGCTCAACCGAACAATCGAGGATGGTCGTACGACACGACAGCCTTGATGATGCGGGGCCGCGCGCGGCACCCTGCCGATCGTAGCGAGGACCGTCGTCATGGCCATCATCCGCCAGGAAGCGCTGCGCGGCTTGTTCTACGCGCCGTTTTACGTGGCGCTGGCGCGCGATGCCTTCGCGGGCGAGGGTGTGGAGATCCGCTTCACCAGCTCGCCGCATCCCAACGAGACGGCGCTGCGCGTCATGGACGGCACGGTCGATGTGAGCCGGGGTGGGCCGATGCGGGTGATGGAGACCTATCACAAGCTGCCTGGCTGCGACCTGGTCTGCTTCGGCGAGGTGGTGACGCGCGATCCTTCCTGCTGATGGGCCGCACGCCCAAGCCCGATTTCAGCCTGGCCGACCTTAAGTCGGTGACGCTAGCCACGGTGAGCGAAGTGCCGACGCCCTGGCTCTGCCTGCAGCACGACCTGCGCCTGGCCGGCATCGATCCCGCCGGCATCAGACGGGTGACCGGCCGGACGATGGCCGAGAACATGGCGGCGCTGAAGGCGGGCACCGTCGACGTCATCCAGGTGTTCGAACCGTTCCCCAGCCTGCTGCTGGCCGAGGGCGCGGCGCATGTCTGGTACGAGGCGGCGCGGCGCGGCCCGACCTCCTACACCTGCGCGGCGCGGCACGCTGGCGTCGCGGCGCGACGACCTTCTGCGCCTCGTGCGTGCGATCGCCCGCACCGAGAAGTGGGTGGCGACGGCCACGGGCGCCGAGATCGCCGCCGCGATCGCGGCCTATTTCGCTGACGTTCCACCTGCGATCCTTGCGGCGGCCTGCACGCGCTACAAGGCGCTCGGCATCTGGGGCACGACGCCGATCCTGCCGCGCGCCGGCTACGACCGGCTGCGCGACGGGCTGGTCTCCGGCGGCTTCGTGTCTCCCGGCGCGACCTTCGAGACCGCAGTCGACAACACGCTGGCCGACGACGTGATCTCGCTCGGGCTGCCGACGCTCGCGTAGTCGCGAGCGCCGCTCATCTGGGGCGTGCACTCATGAATCCGGGATGTCCGCTCTTTCGAGGCAAAGCCGACATGCAGCGCCGCCCCGGCAAGACCGGTTGTGTCGCACTGGGCAAATTGCCACACTCGCACTCGGACTGAGACGGCCGAGGCAGGCCACGACGAACGGGGCCGCCTTCGCCGAACGGACAGGAGTGCCACCGCGCGCCAGAACGCGGGGTCAGTGGGAAGGAGCCGAACGATGGTGGTCACGACCTCGATCGAGAGCCCGGCCGCGGCCACGAACACCACGCCTCTGGCGCGGCGGCGCCGCAGATTGGGCGCCGACAAGCTCTGGGCGTTGGCCTTCGTCACGCCGTATGTCGCGGTATTCGTGGCCTTCGTGATCTACCCGATTGGCTATGGGCTGTGGCTGGGCAGCGATCCGGCCAGCTATCGCGCGCTGTTCAGCGATCCGGTCTACCCGCGCACGGTGGTGAACACGCTGCTCTATCTGCTGTTCGGCGTGAACCTGAAATTGCTGCTGGCGCTGCTGCTGTCAGGCTTCTTCATGCGAAAGGGCTGGTGGACGAAGGTCCTGCTGCTGATCTTCATGCTGCCCTGGGCGATCCCGGCGCTGCCCAGCTACCTGTCGATCAACTGGATGCTGAACGGGCAATGGGGGCTGATCAACAATATCATCTGGCATGTGGCGCAGGTCGATGGCCCGCCGTGGCTCGACAGCCACGGCCTCGCGCTGGGTTCGGTCATCTATGGCCACATCTGGAAATGGCTGCCCTTCTGGACCCTGATCTTCCTCGCCGGGCGCATGGCCATTTCGCTCGAGCTGTATGAGGCCGCCGATGTCGATGGCGCGAGCCTGGTCCAGAAGTTCACGCACGTGACCCTGCCGCTGATGGCCGGGATGTACCTGGTCTGCACCATGCTCTCCACCATCTGGGCGCTGGGCGATTTCAATGCCGTGCGCTTCATCTCCGGCGGCGGACCGGCGCTGTCGACGCATGTGCTCGCGACCCTGGGCATCCGCAACGCCTTCGAACTGGGCGATCCCGGCCTGGGCATGGCGACAGTGCTGACGGCGCTGCCCTTGCTGATCCCGCTGGTGATCCTGCTGATGCGCCAATTGCGCCGCAGCGAGGTCACGATATGACGGTGCAACGCCGGATGAGTGGCCAACGCCGGGGCCGCGCGATCAACACCATCGGCGTATGGGTGCTGTCGGCAGTGCTGCTGCTTTGGACGCTGCTGCCGATCTACAACATCATCCGCGTGTCCATGCAGGACAAGGAGGAAGTGCTCAGCACCTCGGTCTTCCCGGTCGCGCCCAGCCCGGATGCGTTCAGCGTGGTGATCCACCAGGCCTACTGGCTGCTCGAGACATTCTGGAACCAGATGGGCAACAGCTTCTATATCGGCATCACTGTCGCGTTCCTGACCCTGGCGATCGGGACCCTGACCAGTTTCACCATCAGCCGGATGCGGATCCGCAACGGCTGGATGCTGACCAATGCGGCGCTGCTGACCTACGTGATCCCGATGTCGTTCCTGGCCATCCCGTTCTACGGCATCATGGGAAAATATGGCCTGACCAACAATCCGATCGCGGTGATCGCGGTTCAAGTCACCTTCGCCACGCCCTATGCGATCTTCATTTTCCAGCAATACAGCGCCTCGATCCCGTTCGAGCTGGACGAGGCGGCGCGCATCGACGGCGCCTCGCCACCGCAGATCTTCTTCCGCATCTATCTGCCGCTGATGGCCCCCGCCCTGGTGGCGATCGGCACCTACGCGCTGCTGCTGTCGTGGAACGAATATCTCTATGCGTTCCTGCTGCTGTCGGGCGGCAAGGTCGTCACCGTGCCGGTGGCACTCGGCAAATTCCTGGTGGGGGACGAGGCACCCTGGAACTACCTGATGGCGGCGGCGATCATCTACGCCATCCCGCCCCTGCTTATCTACTACGGTGTCCGCCGCAAGATGCACGGCGGTCTGACCATGGGCGGCGTGAAGGGTTGAGCGCGGCGCCCCAAGGGGCGTAGAGGTTGGGGCGTCGAGGGAGGAAAACAAGATGAAGCACACGACACGGCGGCAGACATTGGTTGGCGTGGCGGCCGCGGTCACGGCCGGCACCGGCCTGGTGCCGCGCCGGGCGAAGGCGGCCGGGGAACTCACGGTCTGGTGGACCCAGGGTTTCTACAAGGCCGAGAACGATGCCGTGATCGCCTGGATGGCGGACTGGGAAAAGCGCAACAACACCAAGGTCAACCTGACCATCATGAACGGGCCGGATGTGATCACCAAGCTGATCGCCGGCATGCAGGTGGGCGACGTGCCGGATGTCGTGCACACCGTCACTGGCGACCGCTTCCTGGTGCCGCGCGCGGCCTGGAACGATCAGCTGGAGGACGTTTCCGACGTCGTGGAATCGCAGAAGGCCGAGTTCACGGAAACCGCGCTGCTGACTGCGCGCCTCTATAACCTCAAGCAGAAGAAATATTCGTATTACGGCGTGCCGACCAAAGGCTCCTCGCTGATGAATTCGGTCTGGTTGCCATTGCTGCAGGAAGTGGGCTTCGGCGTGACCGACTTGCCGGGCACGCAGGACAAGTTCTACGATTTTTTCCAGACCGTGCAGGACAAGCTGCGCTCCAAGGGCAAGCGTATTTTCGGCCTCGGCTATTCGATGGCGGCGAAGGAGGCCGATGCCGGCAATTTGTTCCACCAGTTCCTGGTCAGCTATGGCGGCGTCGGCATCGTCACGCCCGATGGACAGCTGCATATCGACGATCCCGCCGTACGCAAGGCGGCGATCATCTCGCTGGAGCGGCTGACGACGCCGTTCAAAAAAGGCTATGTGCCGCCCGGGGCGATCAACTGGGGCGATGTCGACAACAACAACGCCTTCTTCGCCAAGCAGATCGTGATGACGCCCAACGCAACCATCTCGATCGCCGCGGCGCAGATGGACAAGCCCGATCTCTACTACAAGGAGATCCTCACCCGCGGCGTCCCGCTCGGCAATGACGGCAAGCCGGTGGCGAGCGTGCTGGCGATCGCCCCCACCATCGTCCCGAAAGGCTCGAAGAACGTCGACGGCGCCAAGGCGCTGCTGCGCGATTTCATCCAGCCGGCGAACCTGAACGCCTACCTGAAGGAGACCCGCGCGCGCTATCTGCCGGTGATGCCCTCGATCGTGAAGAACGATCCGTACTGGACCGACCCCAAGGACCCGCACCGCCAGGTCGCGGTGGATATGGGGCTGACCCAGCCGACGGTGCCGTGGTGGATGTCCTACAACCCGGCCTATTCGGCCGTGCTGTCGGAGCAGATCTGGCCGCAGGCGGAAGCCAATATCACGCAACGCAACATGACACCGGAACAGGCCACCGACGAAGCGGCCAAACGGATCAAGGTGCTGTTCCAGCAGTATCAGAAATGACGACCCGGCGCCGGATTTCGCAATCAGCGCGGCGGCTTCGGTCGCGGAATGGGGCAACTGCCGACAATCACGTCGCCCCGCTCGGCTTCGGCGGTCGTCGCCGCGTCGAGGTCCGTCCGGAAGGTGGCGTGAAAGCGGTTGATCATGTTGCTCAGCCCGACCGTCAGGCAGATGTCGATCGTCTGCTGCGGCGTGAAGTGGCGGGCGAGCGCGCCATAGGTCTCGTCGTCGATCGGCTCGAGCCGCGTCGACTTCCGGGCGTAGGTGACGATCGCCGCCTGTGACGGCGAATAGAGGCCCTCCGGCAGCGGATCGTCGGCCAGGTGCCCCATCTGCTCTTCAGAAAGTCCGATGCTCCGACCGAGCACTGTGTGCGTGGGGATTCAATAATAGCAATCGTTGACCACGGTCGCGGTCAGGTAGGCGAGCTCCGCCTCCTTCTGCGGCAGCGTCGAGCCCGAGCGATAGACCGTGCGGATCAGCTCGGACAGCGCGCGGCCGGCTTCGGGCCGGTTGGCCAGGGCGCGATAGAGGTTGAGCATCCTGCCGCGTGCCTTGGCCGCCTCCGCCAGGAACGCCTTGCTGTCTTCCGAAGCCGCCGGATCGGTTTCCTGCAGGAGCGGAATGCGGGCCATGTGCTTTCCTCGACGCGATGGGTGTCGCGCCAGCCTGCTCGTCCATGACTGCAGGGCGGGTCGGCGCGCGGGAGCGATGCTGTCGGTCGTGTTACGTTCTGTCGAGCAGGTTTTCGGAGAAAGCATGACAGTTTCGAACGAAGAGCCGACGCTCGTCGTCACGTGCAAGCTGAGCTCCGCGTACAGGCAGGCCGTCGCTGAGACGGTCGCGGATCGGGCCCGGATCATCTTTCTTGACGAACTGGACCAACCGGTTGCGCGGCGAGCGGCATTGTCGTCGGCGACGGTGCTGCTCACCAACAACGCGATCAAGGAGCTCCCTGAGGACGAGAGGGCTCTGATCGGGAATGCGCGTCTTGTGCAGTTTCTCGCCGCTGGTCTCGACTTCATTCCGCTTGATGAGCTGCCGCCACAAGTGCCTCTCGCGAGCAATGCAGGCGCGCAGGCGGAATCGATGGCGGAACATGCGTTGGCCATGGCGCTCGCAGCGGCAAAGCGTCTTCCAATGGAACAGGCCAGGATGGCGGGCGGCGAGTTCAACCAGGCTGGCGCGACACGCATGTTGGCCGAAAGCACGTGCGGCATCCTTGGGCTTGGCGGAACCGGCCTTGCGCTTGCCCGGCTCCTGAAATGCCTTGGGGCGTGCGTCCACGGGATCAACCGGCGAGGCGAGTCGTCGGTTCCCATCGACTGGGTCGGCCAGCCGGACGCCCTGGATGCGATGCTGACGGTGTCCGATATCGTCTTCGTGACGGTACCGCTCACGCGCGAGACATTCGGCATCATCGGCCGGCGGGAGCTCGGCCTCATGAAGGAGGATGCCATTCTCGTCAACCTGGCGCGCGGCGAGTTGGTCGACGAGGAAGCGCTTTACCTTCATCTGCGCGACCATGGGCGCTTCGTTGCCTGCATCGACGCGTGGTGGGTCGAGCCGCGGCACGGACGCTTCGAAATGCAGTTCCCCTTCCTCGATCTTCCGAACGTCATTGCGTCGCCGCACAATTCCGCTGCCGGCGGCAACGGACGCATCAATGGCGTCAAGCGGGCAGCGCTCAATTGCCTGCGTGCGTTGGCGGGGGAGCGGCCTTTGCACCTGATCTCGCCAGACGAACGAGCGTGGCATATTGGCAAGCACGAGCCTGCCGCGCGCTCTGGACGCCCGGCGACCAACGGCGGTTAAATGCGGCCAGCAGGGAGGACAGCATGCTGGCCAACACCACACGAGCCTTGACCGAAGAGCAACGCGAGCAGTGGGCGGTCGATGGCTACCTGCAGCTCGAGGGCGCGCTCAGCCCGGCGGAAGTGGATTTCTTCTCCAGGCAGATCGACCGCGTGCGGACCCAGCCGGGCTACGAGCCGGCGCCGGGCAAGCTGCCGCGCGGCCACTATGCCTGGGTCGACCATGCCGATCCGAACCCGGAAGCTTTCATGGACCGCCGCGACCTGCTGACCTACCACCAGGCCTTCATCGACCTGATCGACCGGCCGCGCGTGTTCGACCTGATCCTCGACCTGATGGGGCCCTACATCCAGTTCTCGATGAGCCAGGCGATCGTGCGCGCCTCGACCGAGACGTTCCCGGGCTACACCCACACCGACGGCGGCGAGGCCCAGCGCGCCATCCGCGTCACCGAGACCAGCCGGCCGCTGGCGGTCAAGGTGATGTACCTGCTGACCGACGTCACCGAGCCCGACAGCGGCAACTTCACGATCTTTCCCGGCAGCCACCTGCGTCCGTTCCCGGAGCGCGCCGAGCGCATTCCCAACCCGCACATGCCGGGCGCGGTGCCGCTGCTCGGCAAGGCCGGCGACGCCTACGTCTTCCCGCACGCGATCTGGCATGGGCCGTCGCCCAACCGCTCGGGCAAGGCGCGCAAGACCATCCTCTACAATTACTGCCAGATGTTCATGCGGCCGTACGATTTCAGTACGCCCTACGCCGCCCTGTTCGAGCGCTGCACGCCGCGCCAGCGCCGCCTGCTGGGCGACCTCGGCCATGACTTCCGCCCCGGCGACTTCTTCTATGCGCCGGAGGACCAGGCGACGCTGATGGCGGGCAGGGGATGATGCCGCGCCCTCGAGCTACGGGTCAGACACCCATGCCGACCGAGGGCGGCAGCGCGCGCAGGTGACTCTTCACCCGCCGAACGCCGGGCACGTTCTCGGCGGCGACGCGATAGGCCTTGCGCACCTCCTCGCCGTCGACAAAGCCCCAGAGATGGACGACGCCGTCATTGGCGAAGACGTTGGTCGGCCATTTCGACGTCCAGGGCCGGTGCTCCAGCGCCTCGACCACGGCCTGGCGCAACGCCTTGTCGGTCGGCTGCAGCACCGGACGATCCGGCTCGCGCGACAGCAGCGCGCGCAGGAGATCCGAGCGGCTTACGACTCCCACCGGAATACGGCCGCGAACGATCGGGATGCGCTTGATGCCGTGCCGCTCCATGAGTCCGACCAGCTCGCCAAGCGTCGCATCTTCGGTCGCCGTCACGACTTCCTTGGTCATGACATCCGACACTCGCCGGGTGTTTGCCGCAACGAAGTCGTGGGCTGCCGAGGCCTCGCTATCCAGCAGGCGCGCCAGCCAGCTCTTCTTGGCTGCCGTCTCGATCTCGGCCCGGTGGATGAGATCGGCTTCGCTGACGATGCCGACGATGACGCCCTTGTCGTCGACGACCGGCGCGGCGCTCACGCCCGAGCCGAGCAGCAGCTCGGCGGCGTCGAACACCGACTCCTTGACGTCGATGCAGATGACGTCGTCAACCATGATGTCCTTTGCGCGCATGGCGTGCTCCCTTCAATAGTACCGTCAGGCAACCAGCCTGGCAGCGTCCTGGACGGCCGGCGTCGTGCCCGTCAACGAAAGGGCGGTCAGCAGACGTGTGAGCCTGACAGCCTCCTGGGTGTAGTCGGTCGCCGCCTGCAGGCCCCAGTCCTGTTGCCCCTTGATGACGCCGGGGATGTCTCGTGCCGTTATCAGCGCTTCCCAGCTGCGGCGGTTCGCGGTCAGCCGGAGGTCGACGAAACGCGCGACTTCCCGCTGCCACTCGGCGCAGGCCTCGGTGCAGGTCTGCAAAGCATCGCTGGCCGACATCATGGTTACGGTGACCGGATCTGGCGTGGTGCTCATCGGGCGTCCTCCGGAAAGTGAGCTTCGTCAGGCGTCAAGGCCGCGCAGGGCCATCTTGTTGCAGAGACCGATCGACCGGCCGGCCGGCAGCAGCCGGATCAGGCCACTGCGGGCGAACTGGGTCAGCGTGCGCGACACCGTCTCGATCGTCAGGCCAAGATGGTCGGCGATGTCGGAACGCTGCATGGGCAGCTCGAAGTGCTCATCGTCCTTCGACAGGCGCTCGGCCATGTCGAGCAGGAAAGTCGCCATCTTCTCCTGTGCCGTCTTGCGGCCGAGCAGCAGCATGTGGTCCTGGGCGCGCTCGAGGCTGCGCAGCGTGGCTGTCATGATGCGGGAGCGGAAGGCCGCGTCGTCCTGGATCAGCGAGTCGAGCCGGCTGCGGCGATAGGCGATCACGGTGGCGCTGCCGATCGCCTCGGCGGAGAAGCGGTGCTCGGCGCCGGCCTCCAGGCCGAAGATGTCGCCGCGCAGATGGAAGGCGTCGATCTGGCGGCGGCCGTCGCTCAGAAGCTTGTAGGAGCGGATGGCGCCGGACACGACCTGATAGAAGAAGTCGGCTTGATCGCCTTCGGCGAACAGTTCCTCGCCCTTGACCAGGACCATCTGTATGCCGGTCGGCGACTTGCCCGCCAGCGGCGGCCGCAGGCCGAAAGCGGCTGCCGGGAACTTGCTGGCTTGGGAGGTGGTCTGGACCTGCATCGCTCTCTCCATCTGAGACGCTTCGGATGCAGATTGGGTATTCCTCCGTACGGTGACGCACCATTCGGGTATTGAACTAAGGGATTCTACGTAGTTTCTCGCTCAGCGCCGGCGGACTTGCAGCACGAGGGCCGTGACCAGGGCCAGGAACAGATAGGCGCAGCCCGCGATCAGCGCGGCCTGGATGCTGCCCATCGCCATCTCGAGCGCGCGATAGCCTGCAAAGGTGAGGAAGCACAGGCTGACGGCAAACAGGAGCGCAACGATGGCATAGCCGCCGGCGGTCGAGGCCGCACGACGCGCGGCTGCACCGGCAGAAAGCGCGCCGATGGCCGCGAGCGACTTCACCAGGGTCATCAGCAGGGACGATCCCTCGGGCGGCGCGCTCATCGCCGCGCCAACAGGGCGAGGACGAAACCGGCCGCCGCAGCCAGCGCCACCGCCATCAAAGGCTGCTTGCGAATGGCGTCTTCGACCTCAGCACGGCCCTTGGCCGCCGCCGCGCCGACGGCGTCGGCCTGGCCGGCCAACTCGTCGGCGATCTCGCCGGCGCGGTCGGCAACGCGGCGCGCGGCATCGCTTGCCGCCTTGATCGCTTCGCCACCTTCCGCCTTCGCCAACTCCTGCAGCGCCGTCGAGAGCTGCTCGAGCTGCTCGCGCAGCGCCACGGGCTCGGTGCCGAGGTAGCCGAATGTATCCTTCACGCCCTTGCTCATGGTCGTCTCCCCTCGGTCGGTAGAGCCAGGGCCCCCCGGATGCTCTCGACCAAGGCGGCATCCGACAGGGGTTTCTCCAGGATCCACGTCAACCCCGATCGCTGTGCCAGGCTGCGCAAGTGCTTGCTGACGCGGCCGCTGATCAGGATGACGGGAAGCATGACGTTACGGCTGCGCAACCGGTCGACCAGCTCGATGCCGTCGATCTCGGGCATGCGATAGTCGATGACCAGGCAGGCCCACTCGGGCAGGTTGTGGTCGGCCAGCAGCGCTCGCGGCCCATCATAGAGCTGGACGCGAAAGCCCTCAACTTCCAGGGCGAACTTCAGGGCCGCCCGGACGGCGGCGTCGTCATCGACGACAAGAACGGTTCCCGCGACAGAGGACATTCGCCCAGCTTTGCCAGCAGGACCCCGTGCCGCTTTGATCCAGCGCAAACCGCCGGGGCTTTACGGTGCGCTGCTTTCGATCAGGGCCATGCGCACCAGTTCCGACAGGCTGTTGGCCTGCATCTTGGTCATGACATTGGCGCGGTAGACCTCGACGGTCCGCGGGCTGATGCCGAGCTCGTAGGCGATCACCTTGTTGGCCTTGCCGGCCACCAGGCGGTCCAGCACCTCGCGTTCGCGCTCGGAAAGCCGGGCGATGCGATCCTGGATCGCGGCCGCCCGCTCGGTACGGTCCCGGTCACTGACATGGCGGGCGAGTGCGGCCCGGATGGCCGACAGCATGACCTCGTCGTCGAACGGCTTCTCGATGAAATCGACGGCGCCGGCCTTCATCGCCTCGACGGCGAGCGGCACGTCGCCGTGGCCTGTCATGACGATCACCGGCAGGCGGCGCTTGAGCTCGCCGAGACGGCGCTGCAGCTCCAGCCCGTCGATATCCGGCATGCGGATGTCGGTGACGACGCAGCCCTCGCCGATCTCGGGCAGGGCCTTCAGGAAGTTGACCGCCGAATCGTGGACGCGCACGGCAAGGCCCGCTGTGCTGAGCAGGAATGCCAGTGAATGGCGCACGTCGGCGTCGTCGTCGATGACATGAACCACACCATCAGCCGCCATCGCCGGTCTCCTCGATCTCGGCGGCACGCAACGTGAAACGGAAGACCGTGCCGCCGCCCGGCCGGTCCTCGACCCAGATCTTGCCGCCATGCGCCTCGATGATGGTCCGGCAGATCGACAGTCCCAATCCCATGCCCTTGCGCTTGGTGGTGACAAAGGGCTGGAAGAGATGGCTGGCGACCTCCGGCGCGAGCCCGGATCCGGTATCGGCGACACTCACCTCCACGACATCGTCGGCGCCGGCAGCGGTGGCGATTTCCAGCCGGCGCTCCTTGGCGGCCTCGGTCATGCTTTCCATGGCGTTGCGGATCAGGTTGACCAAGACTTGCTGGATCTGGATGCGATCGGCCAGCACCAGATCGGCGTTGGGGTCGAGCCGGAACGACGCGGTGATGCCGGCCTCGCGCGCGCCGACCAGGGCGAGCGTGCTGGCGTCCTCGATCAGCCTGGCAAGGTTCTCGATCCGGCGGTCGCTGTCGCCACGCGACACGAACTCGCGCAATCGGCGGATGATATGGCCGGCGCGCAGCGTCTGATCGGCCGCCTTGCCCAGCGCGTCGCGCAGCAGGGGCGTCTGCTCGCCGTCGATACGGTCGAGCAGACGCTGGCTACCGCGCAGATAGTTGCTGATGGCGGTCAGCGGCTGGTTGATCTCGTGGGCGAGGGTCGAGGCCATCTCGCCCAGCGCCGTGTAGCGCGACATGTGCGTGACTTCCGACTGCAGGTCCTTGAGCCGGGTCTCGGTGAGCTGCTGGTCGGTCAGGTCGCGGATGAAGCCGGTGAAATGGTGCCGCTCGGCCGAGCGCAACTCGCCCACGGTGAGATGCATGGGAAAGGTCGTGCCGTCCTTGCGTTGGCCAACCACGATGCGGCCGATGCCGATGATGCGCCGTTCACCGGTCGCCAGATACCGCTTGAGGTATGCGTCGTGCTGCTCGCGGTCGGGCGAGGGCATGAGCTGGCTGACATTCCTGCCCGCGATCTCGGCCATCGAATAGCCGAAGAGACGCTCGGCCGTGGTGCTGAGCGATTCGATGCGGCCGCGATCGTCGATGATGATCATGGCGTCCGGCACGGTCTGCAGGATCGAGCGCAAGCGCGCCTCAGCCGCTTCCAGCGCCAGAGCCATTGCCGACCGGTCAGGGCCACCCTCCACGATGAGGCTGTGCAGGATCCATTTCACCCCGCCGTCGGCGCCCAGTACCGGCATGTTGACCATGGTGGCGTCCAGCGCGGTCTTGCCGCCACCGGCAGGAAGAGGTGCCAGGCTCGTGATGCGATGAGGCCGGCGCGAACGACAGACGCCTTCGAGCGAGGCGATCAGCCGCTCGCGCGCACCATCGTCCAGGAAGGCCTGCCGAATGGGTCGGCCGACAAGAGCGTCGCAGGAAACGCCGTGGAAGCGGCCATAAGCCTCGCTGCAGGCGATAATCGTGAGATCGGGCGCGAAGGCGAGCTCCGCATCCTGAGATGCACCGATCAGATCCCTGGCTGAAAGCTCGTTCATGGATAGGCTGGTCACCATGATAGCACGATAGCACGCCTGGCCATGGCGATTGATCTGGCGCAAGGCGCCGCAGGTCGCCCCGTGCGACGAAACGGCCACCTCGTTCGCGCAGGAGCGGATCATGTATGCCATGAAGGTGATGACACGTCCGGTCGTGACAGTTCCAGCCGACGCCACGGTCTGGGCAGCGGCCGACATCCTGCTGGGCGCCCGCATCAGCGCAGCGCCGGTGGTCGACGCGGACGGTCGCATGATCGGCATCGTCAGCGAGGCCGACCTGATGAACCGGCCCGAGATCGGCACCGTCCCCGGCCGCTCCTGGCTGCAGCGGCTGCTGGCGGACGAAGCGGTGCTGGCGCGCGACTACATGCGCTCGCATTCCCATCACGTCGCCGATGTCATGACCCGCGACGTCGTGGCGGCCGAGGAGCGCACGGAGCTCAAGGACATTGCGAGTCTCATGCAGCGCAACGGCGTCAAGCGCGTGCCGATCGTGCGCGACGGCAAGGTGATGGGCATTGTCAGCCGCGCAAACCTGCTGCAGGGCCTGCTCGCCCGCGAACCGCAGCCAGGCGGCGACGCGGCAGGCGATGCGAGCGTGCGCGCCCGCGTGTGCAAGGAGCTGGACCGGCATAGCTGGGCGTACGAGGTGAGCAATGTCGTGGCCGAGAACGGCGTCGTTCACCTTTGGGGCAATGCCACCTCGGCGCCCGCCAAAGATGCCGTCAGGGTGGCTGTAGAGAACGTTCCCGGCGTCCGGCGGGTCGTCAACAAGATCGTCGTCGTGCCCGCCGACATCCTTCTTCCCAGCCAGCCCGTTTGATCGCAGGAGCAAAGCATGTCGTTGAAGCGTATTCGCCTCGAGCTCGCTCGCACGCCGGACTTTCCTGCAGGCAGCCCATCCCATGGCTACGAATTCGTGGCGCCGCTGGACCAGAAGGGGCATCTCGATTCGTCGCAATGGCCGCGGGCCAAAGGCGCCTGCACGGTACGGCGCTTCTGGAACAGCCAGCCCGACGAGCATGGCTCCCTGATCCATCGGCGCAACGGCAGCTGGGCCTTTTCCTATGCGCCGGGCGACGATGACGATGAGCCGATCTTCCGTTTCGACCGCCATCTCTTCGTCGAGGGCGAATACGTCACGGTCACCGAGCATGATGGCGTGGCGCGCCCCTTCCGCATCGTGCACGTGGCGCCGGCGGTGGTTCGCGACTAGAGGGCGCCGCGGCTATTTGATGCGAAGGCTGTAGATGTAGGCGATGACATCGTCCTGCTGCCGCCTGCTGAGGGCAAAATCGGGCATGCGGCTGTGCTGGGGATTCATCGCCGCCCGCAATTGATCGACCGACAAGCCAGGCTTGCCGGCAATGGCGGGAAAGGTCGGCAGGCCGTCGGCCGGGGCCACGGTAGCCGCCCGTTCGACCACATGACAGGAGGAACACCATCGCAAGGCGATCTCCCGGCCCTGCTGCACATCCTGTGCGGCGGCGAATGACGGGATGAACGCGATGGCGCAAGCAAGGCGGAGAAGCATGGTTGGCTCCCGGTGCACGGAGGCCTGAATCAATAGGCCATGGTTGTCGCGCAGACGTTGATCCTGATCAAGGCTATCGACGGGACATCGGGCGCAGTATGCGCGCGTTGACCGACGCGCGGAGGCCATGATGCGAAAATTCTCCGTCGTAACCCTGCAACACCGCCCGATCACGATGAACGAAAAGGCCAGCGTCACGGACGCTTGCGAGCAGATGCGTGCGCGGCGGGCCGGATCGGTCCTGGTGACGGGAGATGCCGGCCGGCTGGTCGGAATCTTTACCGGTCGCGACGCGGTGTGCCGGGTCGTGGCGCAACGGCGCGACCCGTCCAGCACCCGCCTCGGCGAGGTCATGACACGGAATCCCAAGACGATGTTGCCTGACCAGACGGCGTACGAGGTCCTGCGCATGATGGCGGAAGGCGGCTTCCGGCACCTGCCGCTGGTCAAGAATGGCGGCATTGTCGGCTTGGCTTCCCGTGGCGACTTCAGGGGCCTGGAGCTGAACCCCGACGATGAGGAGTGCGATCTCTGGGAGCACCTGCGCTGAGGCGGCTGGTGCCTTTCAGGGGCGCATGAAGACGAGCGGGCTGTCCTCGTCGAGATTATCCGCCGCCGCGATCAGCTCGGCGGCGATGTCGCCATTGGAGCGGCCGTGCTTGAAAAGGCGAATTGCCTCGGACAGCAGGCAACGGGCGACGACGTCCTCGTCGATCTTGCTGGCCGCCGCCTCGCTCAATGCAGCCTCCACGTGCCGCGCAACCAGTTGATGAGTGCTCATCTTCTCCTCCTTGTCGTCAGATCGCGCGGGCGTGGCGGTCTTCGGCGCCCGTGTAGTGGCGATCGAAGGCGGCACAGACCGAGCGCACCAGCGGCCGGCCCTGCGCAGTTACGGAAAGTTGCCCGCCGTCGAGCGCCACCAGGCCATCATCGATCAGCGACGCCAGTCCCGGGACCTCCGACAGCAGCGCCTGCAGCGGCGCGCCGTGGCGGTCGCAGACTTGGGCGAGATCGACCTCGAAGTGGCACATCAGCTCGCTGATGATGTCGCCGCGCAGCCGATCGACGGCCGACCAGGCAATGCCGCGTGCAGTGGCCAAGCGTCCTTCATCGATCGCCGTCCTGTAGGACGCCGCCTCGGCCAGGTTCTGGACGTAGCCGAGCGGCAGACAGGAGATCGCCGAGGCGCCGATACCCGCGACCCAAGGCCACTCGTCGGTGACGTAACCCTGGAAGTTCCGGCGCAGCCGGTGCTGTGCCGCCGCGCGCGCCAATGCATCGCCGGGCCGGGCGTAGTGGTCGAGTCCGACCTTGACGTAGCCGGCGGCGATCAGGCGGGCCTCGACGAGATCGGCCATGGCCGCGCGTTCGGCGGCACCGGGCAGGGTGGTGGCATCGATCACGGCCTGGCGTGGTTTCATCCAGGGAACATGGGCATAGCCGAACACGGCAAAGCGGTCGGGCGCCAAGGCGATCGCCTCGTTGAGCGTACGCGACAGCGTGTCCAGTGTCTGGCACGGCAGTCCATAGACCAGGTCGATGTTGAAGTGCCGCAGGCCGGCCTGCCGCAGCCGTGCGATCGCCTGGGCGGTCAGCTCGGGCGACTGCAGGCGGTTGATGGCCTGCTGTACGGCAAGGTCGAAGTCCTGAACGCCGAGACTGACGCGCGTGACGCCGAGCACTGCCATGGCGTCGGCCAGCGCCTGGTCGCAGAAGCGCGGATCGAGCTCCATCGACATTTCGCGATCTGCGCGGACATCGAACAGCGTCGCCAGACGACGGCCGACTTTCATCAGGCGCTCCGGTCCAAGCTGTGATGGCGTGCCGCCGCCCCATTGGATCGAGCCGGCCACGATGTCGGGCGCGATGCGGGCGACATGCTCGAGCTCGCCAATCATGGCCCGGGCGTAGCCTTCCAGCGTCTCCGGCCGGTTCATCGCTGTCGTGTTGCAGGCGCAGTAGAAGCAGAGCTGCCGGCAGAACGGTACGTGCAGGTAGAACACGCTCGTGCGGCCACCGAGATTCGCCAGCCAGGCGGCATGGTCGGCCGGACCGACTGAAGGGCCGAACTGCGCCGCCGTCGGATAGCTGGTGTAGCGCGGAACCGGCCTGTCGTAGGCCGCGATCATGCGGGCGTCCATGATCCGACTCAGTGCGACATGAAAACCGGGACGGTCATGCTGGCGAGCAGGGCACGGCTCGCCCCGCCCAGCACCATTTCGCGCAGCCGGGAATGGCCGTAGAGGCCCATCACGATCAGGTTGACATCGTGGTCGGCGGCGCGCGACAGGATCACGTTCCCGACATCGGCATCGGCCGCTACGTCGCGCTGCACTGTCACCTTGACGCCGTGCCGCGCCAGCCATGCCGCGACATCGGCGCCCGGCTCGACGCCGTGGCCGTAAGCGGACGAGCGGGGATCGACGCAGAGGACGATTACCTTGGAGGCTGCCTGCAGGAGCGGCAGCGCATCCGAGGCCGCGCGTGCGCTCTCGCGGCTTGCGTTCCAGCACAGCATGACAGTCTTGGCGGGCTCTGCCGGCGCCCCGACATGCGGCACCACCAGGACCGGCCGGCCGGTCGACAGCGCCATGGTCTCGGGCAGATCCAGCGGAACGGCAGACGGTGCGCTCGGCTCACGCTGCCCAAGCACCATGAGATCGGCGTAGCGCGCATGAACGGCCAGACGCGAGTCCATGTAACCTTCCTCCGACCGCCATTCGGTCGAGAGATTGGCGCTCTTCACGGCCTTGGCGAAGGCTGCCTTCGCGGCCGCCAGGTTTGACTTCGCGGTCTCTTCGAAGACGCCGTAGAAGTTGCCCATTGCCGACGTCCCATCGAACATCGCCGGCGCCTCGAACGGCTCCTGGATGTGCACGCCGACAAGATAGGCGTCGTGACGTTCGGCCAGCTCCAGCGCGATGGCGAGGCGGTACGCGACATTTGGGCTGGCGTCGCAATGCACGAGGATGGTCCTGTAGCCCATGGCCGTCTCCTGTCGTGGTGATGCGGCGCAGGATGGCGCAGGCGACGCCGTTGGCCTTGATGCAGGTCAAGCCTTCCCGCCGCCGCGGGCGGCATCGGGACCATTCGTGCCGGGACAGGTGATCGCAGATGTCGAGTACGGCCCCGCAGACGCGTGGCGAATAGCATCGCCTGGCGGGCGCAGCCCCGGCGTCCTGTCACCTGGCCGGCTGCTGATGGGCTCGCGGCGCCGTGGTCAGAGCAGTTGGTTGGGCTGCTTCGCCAGCCAGCGGCGGTAGCGCACGTAGCTGGCGGCCAGGAAGAACCCGAAGCCCGAGAAGGAAGCAAGCACGAGAAGGACGAAATAGAACTGATTGGTCGTCATCGGTGTCTCCATCGCCCCGGAAGCGTGGCGCAACTCGACGCTGCCGCGATTGATCCAGATCAAACGGAGACATGCTGGCGCAGGCCTATGCTCGGCACGGAGGACGCCGTGGATGCCTGCTACTACGCGATCATCGAACGAGCCGCAGAAGGATATTTCCGCGGCTGGGTTCCCGACCTCGCCGGCGTGACGGCCGACGGCTGCACCGAGAAGGAGGTCGTCGACCGGCTGTTCCGCGAGGCTCGCGCCTGCGTGCGCAACCTGATCCTCACCGGCGCGCCGATCCCGCAGCCACGACCGGCCGAGCAATTGCCCGGCGGCGCAGCAGACCGCACGGTCCGCCGCCTGCTGTTCGTGATCACGTAGCGACGCCGACATCTTCCGCAGCGTGTCGACGTTTGGGCAACGCTAAGGGCGATGAGCCCGACGTGGCAGGCACAGGACGGGCGCATACAGCATGGCGAACCCGAGGAATGCACCAGCCCAGCAGGCCGCCGCCAGATGCAGGAGCGGTTCGCGCCACTCGAGCACAACATCGGCGCCGATGCGCATCAGCGAAAGGCAGCGCACGCGCCAGCGCCTGCAGGAGCTGCAGGCCGAGCTGTCGCACGTCTCGCGGGTAAGCGAGATGGGCCAGATGGCATCGGCGTTGGCGCACGAGATAAACCAGCCGCTTGCCGCCGCCTCGAATTATCTCCAGGCGGCCCGGCGGCTCGGCGCCCGGCGTGATCCGGGAGAAGCCGGGCGCATCGACGAGGCGCTCGCTCACGCGGCCCGCCAGGTCGAGCGCGCCTCGCAGATCCTCCGCCGCCTGCGCACTTTCATCAAGAAGGGCGACCCCGAGCTCGAGGCCGAGGATGTCGCGAAGCTGATCGAAGAGGGCAGCGCCATCGCCCTGGTCGGCGCGCGCGAGCGCGGCGTGACGGTGCGCCTGCAGGCTGCCGCCCGGCTGCCGGCGGTGCCGGTCGACAAGATCCAGATCCAGCAGGTGATCGTGAACCTGATGCGCAATGCGATCGAGGCGATGGAGCATAGCCCGCGCCGGGAGCTGACCGTCACGGCCGAGCAGACGGCCGACGCTCGGCAGATCATCGTGCGCATCGTCGACACCGGACCAGGTCTTGCCCCGACGGTGGCGGAGCGACTGTTCCAGCCGTTCGTCACCACCAAGTCGCAGGGCATGGGTGTCGGGCTCTCGATCTGCCACTCGATCGTCGCGGGGCATGGAGGGGAGCTCGTCGCGCTCCCCAATCCCGAGGGCGGCACGATATTCTCGTTCACCCTCCCGCTGGCGGACCGCGACTCGGCATCGACCTCGTAGGGCACGCCAGACGCGGCAGGCTTGCCCTTGATCCAGATCAAGGCCTCGTGGCCTGTGCCGCGCGACGCTCGCTTGCTGTAAACGTCGTGGAAGAGACAATGCCCCGCAGTCGAGCGATAGTGTGGATGGATTCCTGCGAAGCCAGCGTTTTCAGGTTCGGCGCTGACGAGGTCGACCAACTCCAGCTCCGCGCCGACAGTCCCTGCCTCAAGGTGAGCCACAAGGCTGGATCGATGCACGCGGGTCGCCCTGCCGCCGACTTCGACTTTTTTGATCGCGTCATCGACTCGCTTCGCGGCACGCGCACGTGGTACTTGACTGGCCCCGACGGCACCAGGCAGGACCTTGTCGACTATCTCGAGAAGTACAAAACCCGCGACGGCCATATCGCCGGGCTCTGCCGACGCCTCGTGGGCGTCTCGACCATGGACCGGCCCACCAACGACGGACTGTTGGAGCGCGCCCGCAGCTGATGAGGCGATGGTCAGCGAGGCATAGGCCGCCGATCGCTCATGACGCTACCGGCCCTTCGGGCGACCAGGGCGGGCTGGAAAGAAGACCTGGACAAGACGGGCCGCCACAACCGATAATAACTTAGGTTATTCTAGCGGCGTGCTTCGTTCGACGGAAAAGCGACTGTCGCACCCGTCGCGATCGACGCGACAGGCTGGCACCGCTGGCAACGGCCGATTGGATCGATGGAGCAGGAGGTTGGACGACAGTCCTGCGGTTCGCAGCGAACGCGATCCTGAATCGGATCGTGTCGCCTTTTCAGCGCCGGATGGCAGCAGCTTCTTCAGGCGTCATCGGCCGCTCGCGGAACGACAGGACCTTGCCGCGGATGGTGGCGAACAGGGTCTGCGCCTCGAGCTTGCCGGGATAGCGGATCTGCGTGTTGTCGAAGCGCGCCAGCCAGATCCTGACCGGCCGCTCGCGTTCGGTCTCGGCTTCCTTGGGCGCCTCGTCGAACTCGCCGGCGACTCGCTTGGTGTAGATCTCGCAGACCAGCACGTCGCCGACCGCACCTGGAATGCCCGTGGCGGCCGCGGGCTCCATGCCGATCTTGCGGAACAGCACGTCGATGCGGCGCTTGCCGTCGTTGCTGCGCACGGTCTTGTCGCAGGCGGCATCACCGGCAAGGCCGACGCTGAGCGCGGCCGTCAAGGGATCGAGCGAGTCCCTGCGGTCGGCGTCGCTGATCGTCTGCTGCGGCGTCGGCTTCCAGACCGGGTTGTGGGTCTCCTGCAGGAAGCCCGCGTTGCCGTACTGGGCGATCCAGGTGCGCGGCTTGCCGTCGACGTTGATCGAGAGCGATCCCGCGGCCGGCTGCGCGCCCCGAGTGGAGAAGCCGCCCCAGGCGCGGTTGCGGCCGAAGTAGTTCATGGTGACGGCCTTCAGCATGCCCTCCTTGAAGGTGGTGGACTCGACGTCGTAGTTCGAGCCGTTGAAGCGGGCGGTGACGTCGATGCGGAAGCCGGAAATGCCCGCGAAGGTGATTTCATAGGCGATGTCGACCTGGCGGGCGTCCTGGGCTGCGGCCACGGCGGGTGGCGCCAAACACGCGGCCAAGACTATGAAGGCCCTACGAAATCTCATGAAATCCCTTCCCACCGGGGGCTTACTTCGGCCGTATGTCCACGATAGAAGGCCATCGCCCCCCACGCTACTGAACTCTCGCGCGCCCGAAAGGCATTTGCACTGATGTCGCTAGCCGCCAAACATGGCGTTCCCAAGCTCGGTTTGAGGCGCACCGGGGCCGTTTTGCGCGTGGTCGGTCATTATCTATGGCCGGAGGGCGAGACCGGCCTGCGCTGCCGTGTCGTCGTGGCGATGGCCCTGCTGATCGTGGCCAAGGTCACCAACGTCTACGTGCCGGTGCTCTACAAGCACGCCGTCGACGCCCTGGGCGAGCCCACGGCCCAGGCCGTGGCCGTCCCGGTCGCCCTGATCCTGGCCTATGGCGTGGCCCGCGTCCTGGCGCAGGCGTTCGGCGAATTGCGCGACGCCATCTTCGCGCCGGTCTCGCAGCGCGCCATCCGCAACATCGCGCTCAAGGTATTCCACCATCTCCATGCGTTGTCGCTGCGCTTCCATCTCGAGCGCCAGACCGGTGGCCTCAGCCGTGTCATCGAGCGCGGCACCAACGGCATGGAGTTCCTGATCCGCTTCACCACCTTCAACATCCTGCCGACCCTGTTCGAGATCCTGCTGGTCGGCGTGGTGCTGTGGAACCTCTATGACTGGCGCTTCTCGGCAGTGACGCTGGCGGCCGTCGGCGGCTACATCGTCTTTTCGGTCACCCTCTCCGAATGGCGCATCAAATTCGTGCGTCGCATGAACGATGCCGACACCGAGGCCAACGCCAAGGCGATCGACAGTCTGCTCAACTACGAAACCGTGAAGTACTTCGGCAACGAGGAGCACGAGGCGCGCCGCTTCGATGTCGGCCGCCGCCGCTACGAGCAGGCCGCCATCCGCTCCAGCCGCACCTTGTCGCTGCTCAACGTCGGGCAGGGCGCCATCATCTCCTGCGGGCTGGTCGCGGTCATGGTCATGGCGGGCTACGGCGTGAAGGCCGGCACCATGACGCTGGGCGACTTCGTGGCGGTCAACGCCTTCCTGATCCAGCTCTACATGCCCTTGAACATGCTGGGCTTCGCCTATCGCGAGATCAGGAATGCGCTGGTCAACATGGAGAGCATGTTCGGCCTGATGGACATCAGGACCGAGATCGCCGACAAGCCCGGCGCTCCGGCGCTGAAGGTGGCAGGCGGCGAGATCGTGTTTGACCATGTCGACTTCCACTACGAGCAGGCGCGGCCGATCCTGCACGATGTCAGCTTCCGCGTGGCGCCGGGCGACACGGTGGCGATCGTCGGCTCGAGCGGCGCCGGCAAGTCGACGGTCTCGCGCATCCTGTTCCGCTTCTACGACGTTGCCGCCGGCACCGTGCGGATCGACGGCCAGGATATCCGTGACGTCACGCAGGCGAGCCTGCGGGCGGCGATCGGCGTGGTGCCGCAGGACACCGTGCTGTTCAACGACACGATCTACTACAACATCTGCTACGGCCGGCCCGGCGCCACGCGCGAGGAAGTCGAGCAGGCGGCGCGGCTGGCACGCATCCACGACTTCATCATGGCCCTGCCGCAGGGCTATGAATCGGCCGTTGGCGAGCGCGGCTTGAAGCTGTCGGGCGGCGAGAAGCAGCGTGTCGCGATCGCCCGCACCATCCTGAAGAACCCCAGCATCCTGTTGTTCGACGAGGCGACCAGTGCGCTCGACACGCGCACCGAGCAGGAGATCCAGCGCTCGCTGGAAGAGGTGAGCCGCGGCCGCACCACCGTGGTCATCGCCCATCGGCTGTCGACCATCATCAACGCCGACGAGATCATCGTGCTCGACCGCGGCCGCGTCGCCGAGCGCGGCCGCCATGGCGAGCTGCTGGCCCGCGACGGGCTCTATGCCGACATGTGGCGCCGCCAGCAGGAGGCCGCCCGCGAGGCCGAGCGTCACGTCGTGGGGGAAGAGGAACCATCCTCGTTCCGCGCCGAGGGGCATCTGCGTGTCGCCGATTAGCGGAGCCATCGCCGCCGGGTCCTGGCGTTCCCTGCTGCCTGTCTTCGCCGCCTGTGCGGCGATCGGCCTGCAGGCCGGCACGGCCATGCCGCTGGTGCCGCTGGCGCTCGAGCGGATGGGCCACGACAAGCTCACCATCGGCATCGTCGCCGCTGCCTGGGGGGTTGGCATGTTGGCCACGGCCTCGCACATCCCGCGGCTCGCCGCGCGCTGGGGCGCGGTGCCGTTCATCGTCGGCGCCGTGGTCGCGGGCTCGGCGATCACTGTTGCCTACACGCTGACCGACAGCGTTGTGGTGTGGTTCATCCTGACTCTCCTGCACGGCGTCACGGGCGGCATTCCCTGGGTGGTGAGCGAGATCTGGATGAACGTCGTCGTCGAGGAGAAGCGACGCGGCCGCGTCATGGCGCTCTATTCCATGCTGGTGGCGCTCGGGCTGGCGCTGGGGCCGTTCGTGCTGCAGATCGTCGGCGTCTACGGGCCGCGCCCGTTCATCACCAGTGCCATCCTGGCGTTGCTGGTCGCCATCCCGTTGCTGCCTCACTGGAGGACCGCACCGAAGATCGAGCATGCCGAGGACAGCGGCTACCTGCAGGTCGTGTTCCTGGCGCCGCTCGCCATGCTGGCGGCTTTCTGCTGCGGCTTGGGCGAGCAGATCGCCTTCAGCTTCCTGCCGGTCTATGCCGTCGGTGCCGGCGTGTCGGCCGAAATCGGCGCGCTGTGGCTTTCGGCCTTCGTCCTCGGCAACGTCGTCCTGCAATGGCCGATCGGCTGGATGGCCGACCATTTCGACCGGCGCGCCGTGCTCGCGGGCTGCGCGTTCGCCAGCACCCTGTTGGTCATCCTGCTGTCGGCTGTCTCGGCGCAGTCGCTCGCGGTCATCGCCGTGATCGCGCTGTGGGGCGGGCTGTCGTTTGCGATCTACCCCGTCGGGCTGGCGCTGCTCGGCCAGCGCATCGGCGGCGGCGACATCGCCCGCGCCAACACCGCCTTCAGCATGCTCTACATCCTGGGTGGCCTGGTCGGCCGGCCGCTCGCGGGGGCGGCGATGGACGCGGTCGGCGATCCCGGCCTCGGCTGGACGCTCGCGGTCTTCTATTCGATCGCGGCTCTCGCGGCTTTGCTGGCATTCCACCGACGCCGCTGATAAGGCTGCCGCAGCATGACAGTCGACCCGCTGCTCAAGCCGCTGCTCGCCGGCGACCGCCGCGCCCTTGCCCAAGCCATCACCCTGATCGAATCGACGCGCTCGGACCATCGCGAGCGAGCCGATATGCTGCTGGGCGCGCTGCTGCCGCACGCCGGCAAGTCGGTGCGGCTCGGCATCACCGGTGTTCCGGGTGTCGGCAAGTCGACCTTCATCGAGCGCTTCGGCCTGTCGCTGCTGGAGCAGGGCCGCTCGCTTGCCGTGCTCGCCATCGATCCCTCGTCCAAGCGCGGCGGCGGCTCGATCCTGGGTGACAAGACGCGCATGGAGGAGCTGTCGCGCCGCAACGCCGCCTTCATCCGGCCCTCGCCCGCGGGCGCCACCCTGGGCGGCGTGGCGCGGCGCACGCGCGAGACCATGCTGCTCGTGGAGGCCGCAGGCTTCGACACGGTGATCGTCGAGACCGTGGGCGTCGGCCAGTCGGAGACTGCCGTCGCCGATATGGTCGACATGTTCATCGTCCTGCTGCTGCCGGCGGGCGGCGACGACCTGCAGGGCATCAAGCGCGGTGTCATCGAGCTCGCCGATCTGATCGTGGTCAACAAGGCCGATGGCGACCTTTTGGCGACGGCCAGGCGCTCGGCGTCGGACTATCAACATGCGCTGCGCATGCTGCGCTCGCCGACGGCGGGCTGGACGCCGGAGGTTGCGACCGCATCGGCCCTCACCGGCGATGGCGTGACGGAGGTGTGGCAGGTCATCGAGCGCTTCATGACGGCCGTGGGCGACAAGGGCGTGGCCCGCCGCCGCGCCGACCAGGCCCGCGCCTGGATGTGGAACGAGGTGGGGGAAACCTTGCTGGCCGAGTTGCGCAAGCATGGGGGGGTCAAGAAGCTGGTTCCGGGCCTGGAGCGGGACGTCGAGGCCGGCCGCACAACCCCCGCCGCCGCGGCCCGTCTTATGCTAAAAGCATTTCATGGCCGCTAAGTCCTTCGTCCGCCGGGCCCGTCGCGCCGCTGCGCAGCAGGAGCTGCCGTTCTGGAAGCGCAAGACCCTGGCCCAGATGTCCCAGCAGGAGTGGGAATCGCTCTGCGACGGCTGCGGCATGTGCTGCGTCAACAAGCTCGAATACGAGGGCACCGGCGAGCTCGCCCAGACCGACACCTGCTGCAAGCTTCTGGACCCCAAGACCGCCCGCTGCCGGGACTACAAGAACCGCAAGAAGATCGTGCCGGACTGCATCCAGCTGACCCCAAAGGTGGTGGCCAAGATGGACTGGCTGCCCAAGACCTGTGGCTACCGGCTGGTCCACTTGAAGCAGGACCTCTACTGGTGGCACCCCCTGGTCTCGGGCGACCCGGAAACCGTGCATGCAGCGGGAATCTCGGCCCGCGGACGGGTGATTCCGGAGGATCAGGTCGAGGACATCACCGAGCGGGTGGTCGATTGGTTCGCGTAACCGCCAACGGTTCGCCTGACAGGCCGGTTGACGGGGGGCCCCCAGGCCCTTAAAAAGCCGGCCTTCCCGCCTTCCGGCGGGATCGTTTTTTAAGCGGAAGCCGCCATGCCTCGTCGTTGCGCCCTGTCGGGCAAGTCCGTGCAATACGGCAACAATGTGAGCCACGCCAACAACAAGACCCGGCGCCGGTTCATGTCCAACCTGCAGGTCGGGTCGGTCCTGTCGGACGCGCTTGGCCACACCGTGCGCCTGCGGCTGACCCCGCGCGGCATGAAGACCATCGAGCACAATGGCGGCATCGACGCCTACCTGCTGGGCACCAACGACAGCAAGCTCAGCCCCGAGATGAAGGTGCTGAAGCGCCGGGTCGTCTCGGCCAAGGCCAAGAAGGATGCAAAAAAGGCCGCGTAAGCGGCCTTTACTTTGCCAGCTCGAACAGCAGCAGGATGTTGCGCTGAAGCGGATTGAAGTTGTCGTCCGAGATCAGCCACAACAGCGTCTCGCCGCGCGCGCCCTTGGTCGCGGCAAGGCCTTCCAGATTGTCGACCGCATAGGGCGAGGCGAGTCGCGCCAGCTCCTCGGCCTTCACCGTGCCGCCCGCCACCAGCTGCGCGGCGTCGAAGCGCATGACGCGGCAGCGCACGCCGCGCACCATGTCGAAGGCGCGCTCGATCATCCCGAATGAACCATCGGGCAGCTGCGCGATTGCCGTCGGCCGGAAATCGGGAATGGTGGCGTAGTTGAACGACCGCCACTGGTAGCGCCCGCCCGCCGTCGGCGTGCCGATCCAGCCCACGACGGTGTCAGGCTGCAGGCTGTATTCCTCGCTGATCGCTATGACGCGGCCGTCGCCGAGCGCCAGCATCCCCTCGATGCCGCCGTTGGTGGGCTGTCGCACCAGGTCGGCCGGCCCCTCGAATGGCGTCGGCGTCGCGGTCAGCGTCCGGTAGCGCCAGATCCGATGATTGCGCTCGAAGGCGACCAGCCACGAGCCGTCGGGCAGGCGCGCCATCGCCTCGGCGTCGGCCTCGGCCTTGCTCGAGATCAGCCGGCCGTCGAGGCCGTGGAGCTGGCCGATGCGCGCGTTGCTCAGCCCGGCGAGATTGGCCTCGCCGTCATACTCGATGGTAGCGGTGAGCCAGGCGCCCTCGTCGGAGATCGAGGTCAGGGTCTTGCCGTCGGGCGAGACATGCAGATCCGACCAGCCGCCGAAATGGCGCGAGTTGGCGGTCATCATGATGCCGCCGCGCCAGACCAGGCGGCCGATGGTCTTGGCCGACGGGTCGTCGATCTTGAAGGGCTGCGAGGCGCTCCTGATCTCGAGCGGCTGCTCCTGCGCCACTGCCGGCGGCGGCGAAGCGCCGGCGCAGGCAGTCGCAAGCAGGCAGACGACGAACAGCGAGCGAAAGATCGAGCGCAAGGTCAGGCGGCGCGACGGCCGCCCGTCTTGCCGGCGGGTGCCTTGCCACCTTTGCCGCCGCGCGGCGCGCGTGCCGCACGGATGTCCTTGAGTTCTTCCTCGTCGAACAGCGAGGCGAGCTGTTCCATCATGGTGCCGCCGAGCTGGTCGGCGTCGACGATGGTGACGGCGCGGCGGTAGTAGCGCGTGACGTCATGGCCGATGCCAATGGCGATCAGCTCGACGGGCGAGCGCGTCTCGATCCAGTCGATGACGTCGCGCAGGTGGCGCTCCAGGTAGTTGCCGGGATTTACCGACAAGGTGGAATCGTCGACCGGCGCACCGTCGGAGATCACCATCATGATCTTGCGCTCTTCGGTGCGCGGCAGCAGGCGGTTGTGCGCCCACAAGAGCGCCTCGCCGTCGATGTTCTCCTTGAGGATGCCTTCGCGCAGCATCAGGCCGAGGTTCTTCCTCGCCCGGCGCCACGGCGCATCGGCCGGCTTGTAGATGATGTGCCGCAGATCGTTGAGGCGGCCCGGATTGGCGGGCTTGCCGGCGGCGAGCCACTGCTCGCGGCTCTGGCCGCCCTTCCAGGCGCGCGTCGTGAAGCCCAGGATCTCGACCTTGACGCCGCAGCGCTCGAGCGTGCGGGCGAGGATGTCGGCGCTCATCGCCGCCACTGTGATCGGCCGGCCGCGCATCGAGCCCGAATTGTCGATCAGCAGCGACACCACGGTGTCGCGGAAGTTGGTCTCCTTCTCCTTCTTGAAGGAGAGGGCGTGCATGGGATTGGCGACGATGCGGGCCAGCCGCGCGGCATCGAGCGTGCCCTCGTCGAGGTCGAAGTCCCACGAGCGGTTCTGCTGCGCCATCAGGCGACGCTGCAGGCGGTTGGCGAGCTTGCCGATCACGCCCTGCAGGTGCGAGAGCTGCTGGTCGAGGTGATTGCGCAAGCGACCCAGTTCTTCGGCGTCGCACAGCTGGTCGGCATCGACGATCTCGTCGAATTTCACCGTATAGGCGTGATACTGCTGGCCCAGCGGCTCGTTGGAGAGGGCCCCCGGCGGCAGCCATGGACGCTCGGCGCGGCCCGGCTCCTCCTCATCGCCCGAGCCCATCTGCATCTCGGTCTGGGCCTGGTCGGCGACGGTCTCGGAGGCGTCCTCCTGGTCGGAGGCGTCCTCGGTCTCCTCGCCCTGGGCGCCGTAGCCGTGGGTCTCGCTCGAATCGCTCTGATCGTCGCCGGTCTCGTTGGACTGGCCGTCGGCGTTCTCCTGGTCCTGCGATTCCTGGTCGTCCTCGTCCTGCAGGTCGGCCGACTCATCACCGAGCTTGAGGTCGCGGATCAGCTGGCGCGCGGCGCGGGCGAACGATTCCTGGTTGGTCAGCGACTCACGAAGCTTCTGGAAGTCGCGGCCGGCGGCGGACTCGACGTCGGCGCGCCACATGTCGACCATCGCCTTGGCCGCTTCCGGCGGAGCGGCGCCTAAAAGCTGCTCGCGGGCGATCAGGCCGATCACGTCGGCGATCGGTGCGTCGTCCTTGGACTTGATGCGGGCATGGCCGCGCTGGTCGGAGCGCTGGCGCCACAGGGCGGAGAGATTATCGGCGACGCCGGCCATGCGGCGGGCTCCCAATGCCTCGACGCGGACCTGCTCGACCGCCTCGAAGATCGCGCGCGCGGTCTCGCCGCGCGGCACGCGGCGCAGATGGGTCTTGCGGTCGTGGTGGCGCATCTTCAGCGCCATTGAATCGGCCTCGCCGCGCACGCGGCTGACATCCTCGACCGGCAGGTCGCGGGCCGGCACGGTGATTCGCGCCTCGCTGCCCAGCAGCGAGCCGCCGTCGGGCACGAAGGAGACGTTCACTTCCTTGCGCGACACCGCCCGCATGGTGGTGGCGGTGACGCGCCGGAATTCCTCGATCGGGGTAGTGTCCTTGGCCATTTAGGCCACCTCGTCAGTGCAGCTTGCCGCCCTTGCCGCTCGAAGCCGGCAATTCCTTGCCGAAGCAGCGCTGGTAGTACTCGGCGAGCGTTGAGCGCTCGACCTCGTCGCACTTGTTGAGGAAGGTGAGACGGAAGGCAAAGCCGATGTCGCCGTTGAAGATGCGGGCGTTCTCGGCCCAGGTCATCACCGTACGCGGCGACATCACGGTCGAGATGTCGCCGGCGATGAAGCCCGCGCGCGTGAGATCGGCCAGTGCCACCATGGCGGACAGGATCTTGCGGCCGTCCTCGGTGTCGTACATCGGCGTCTTGGCAGCGACGATGTTCACTTCCTGGTCGTGCGGCAGGTAGTTCAGCGTCGTCACGATTGACCAGCGGTCCATCTGACCCTGGTTGATCTGCTGCGTGCCGTGATAGAGGCCGGTCGTGTCGCCGAGGCCGACCGTGTTGGCGGTCGAGAACAGGCGGAAGGCCGGGTGAGGGCGGATCACCTTGTTCTGGTCGAGCAGGGTGAGCTTGCCGTCGACCTCGAGCACGCGCTGGATCACGAACATGACGTCGGCGCGGCCGGCGTCATATTCGTCGAACACCAGGGCCGTCGGGTTTTGCAGCGCCCACGGCAGGATGCCCTCGCGGAACTCGGTGACTTGCTTGCCGTCGCGCAGCACGATCGCATCCTTGCCGATCAGGTCGATACGGCTGATGTGGCTGTCGAGGTTGACGCGCAGGCAGGGCCAGTTCAGCCGGGCCGCGACCTGCTCGATGTGGGTCGACTTGCCGGTGCCGTGGTAGCCCTGGACCATGACTCGTCGGTTGTGCGCGAAGCCCGCAAGGATCGCCATCGTCGTGTCGGAGTCGAACAGGTAGGCGTCGTCGACCTCCGGCACGTGCTCGGACGCCTGGCTGAAGGCCGGGACTTCCATGTCCGTGTCGATGCCGAAGAGCTGGCGGGCAGAAACCTTGATATCCGGCATGCCCGAGACGTTCTGCCGGGCCGCGGTCGTCGTGGAGGCCATCACAAAGTCCTACAAAACAAAGCCCGCCAAATTGCGGGTTGAAATCAATGATCGCAGGCCATTTTGTGCACCGCAAGCGACCAATTGGCGTGCCTGCCTTGAATAGGGCTAATCACTCGGCCGGCAGGTGCTCCGATGCCCGCAGAGTGGAATAGGCCGCGTTGATTTCCTTCAGTTTTTCTTCGGCATCCCGCGCCCCGCCATTGGCATCGGGATGGTGCAGTTTGACCAGTTCCTTGTAACGAGATTTCACGTCTGCCCGGGTCGAGGGCCAGGAAAGTTCAAGCACATCAAGGGCCGTACGCTCGGCCGGGGTCAGTTGCTCGCTGCCATCGAACTTGGGCGGGGGCCGCTCGCCCAGCCCCGCATCGTCAGCAAGGTCGAACGGGTCATGAATATGGACGTAGGGGCCGTTGCTGCGGCGGGCGCCGAGCGGCCAGACGGGGCGGCGCCAGGTCGTGTCGGCGCGGATATGCGCCTCGATCTGTTCGGCGCCGAGGCCTTTGAAGTAATCCCACTTCTTGTTGTATTCGCGGACGTGCTCGAGACAGAACCAGCGATACTCGTTGAGGCGATCGCGCGCGCGGGGGGCACGGAACTCGCCGTGCAGACGACAGCCCGGCGCCTCGCAGACCCGCTGGTGCGTCGCTGCGCCGTCGGTGGCCGTCAAGGGTTTCGCTCGCCGTCGAGGCATTCGGCTAATATGTGTTCAACTGTTTGGCGCGGCAAGAGAGGCGAGTGATGGGCAAGGTCGCTAACGCGATTGACAACAAGCTGCGAACGGAGTTCGCCCCGGTGCGCCTCGCCATCGAGGATGAGTCGTCGCGCCATCACGGCCACTCAGGCTACCGCGAGGGCGGCGAGAGCCATTTTCGTGTCGAGATCGTGTCGGCCGCCTTCGAAGGCAAGAGCCGCGTCGCGCGTCAGCGCCTGGTCTATGCCGCGCTGAAGGCCGAGCTCGATGCCGGGCTACATGCGCTGGCGCTGACGACATTGACGCCTGAGGAAGACAAGAAGTCTTAGTCTTCCGGACCGCGCGCTCATGAGCGCGCGGGACGCGCGCGGTCCGGAAGAAGCTAGCCGTCCATCTCGAAGTCTTTGCCGGCCGCGGCGGCGCGTACGGCTTCGGCGTCGGGTCCCGTATAGAAGTGCGGCGCCCAGCGCCTGACGACCGGGCCGTCGGCGGACCAGGCGTAGCAGTTGTCGATGACATAGGGCTTCTGCTTGGGCGCGTCGGGATCGACGGGCTTGGGCGGTTTGCCGATCTTGTTGCGATACGCAAGGTTGAGCTCGCGCGCCTTGCCCGACGACACGGTCTGGAATGCGGTGGTCGCCACCGGGCCCAGCAGCTCGACGATGTGGGTGCAGCCGTGCACACCGCCCAGCCGCTCCTTAACCTTGCGATGGAAGCCGGCGCCGATGCGCAGGCCGATCAGCTTCTTGAAGTCGGGCGCGACGTTGCCGCAGATCTGGTAGGGCGACTTGTCGGTCACCGCCTCGACATCGACGATGGTGAAGCGATGGTCGACCGTCAGGCGGATCGACATGTCGTGGACGAAGTCGCCCGGCTTCAGCTGCCCACGCCATTCGCTGGAATGCTCGTAGGTCTTCTCGTCGGTGATGTGGCCCTCGATGTCCCACAGCCCATCCTCGCGGAAAAAGCCTTGGCAGGTGACGCGACGCGTATGCAGGTGCTGTCGCCCGACCGGCGGCGAAAGCGGCATGGCAGGTCCTCTCTTGTGATCCTCAGGCGTTGGCGGCCTGTATGGCGACGGGCGGCACGATGCGCAACTCGGCGATGCGGGTGCCCTCGCGCTTCAGAATTTCGAAGCGGAATCCGTAAAATGCATAGGTCTGGCCGACCTCGGGGATGCGCCGGGCCTCGTGCAGCACTAGGCCGGCGATGGTGATGGCCACGTCCTCGGGCAGCCCCCAGGCGAACTCGCGGTTGAGGTCGCGGATCGGCACGTCGCCCTGGCAGATCATGCTGCCGTCCTCGCGCCGGACCACGCCGCGCTTGATGGCATCGTGCTCGTCCTCGATGTCGCCGGTGATCTCCTCGATGATGTCCTCGAGCGTGACGATGCCGCCCAGCGCGCCGTACTCGTCGACGACGATGGCGAAGTGCTCGTGGCGGGCGCGAAAGGCCTGCAACTGGTCGAAGCACGTCGTCGATTCGGGAATGAACCAGGGCTGCGTCATGACCACGTCGATGCTGACCGTCTCGGGCCCGCCCGCTGCCTTGACGGCGCGGAACAGGTCCTTGGCATGGACGACGCCGATGATGTTGTCGGCCTCGGTGCGATAGACCGGGATGCGCGTGTAGGGCGCCGCCAGCATCTGGCTGACGATGGCATCCATCGCCTGGTCGGCATCGATCACCACGACGCTGCCGCGATGGGTCATCACGTCGCCCACCGTGCGGTCGCCGAGGTCGAGCACCGACTGCAGCATCGCCTTCTCGGCGGGCGCCGTCTCGCCTTCCTGGCCGTGGCCATGCAGGTCGATGGCGCCGCGCAGGACGTCGGCATGCTCCTCGGCATCGGGCGTGCGATCGACGCGCACGCCCAGCAGGTTGAGGAAGAACCGCGAGATCCAGGCGACGCCGCGCGCCATCGGCCCCAGGATGGCGAGCGTCACGACAATCGACGGCGCCAGTATCAGCGCCACGCGGTCGGCGCGCAGCAGCGCCCAGGTCTTGGGCATGACCTCGGCGAAGATCACCACCATCACGCCCACCGCGACCGTGGCGTAGACGATGCCGGCGGCGCCGAACAGGGCGGTCAGCACCGCCGTCGTCAGCGAGGCCGAGAGGATGTTGACCACGCTGTTGCCCAGCAGCACCGCGCTCACCGCCTCGTCCTTGCGGTCGAGCAGCCCGTTCACCAGGGCGGCGCGCTTGTTGCCCTGCTGGGCGAGCCGGTGCATGCGCGGCCGCGAGGCGCCGGTGATCGCCGTCTCGGCCGCCGACATGTAGGCGCCGAGCGCCAGGCAGAGCACGACCAGGGGTGCGGCGACGGCGATCGGCAGGTCGAGGTGGAGCTCGGTTTCCATCCGGCCTCAGGCGGCGACGGCGTCGTCGAGCAGGCCGCGCAGGACCTTCTCGTCGACCTCGCGGCTGACGAAGGCCTTGCCGATGCCGCGCGCCAGGATGAAGGTGAGCTTGCCGTCGGCCGCCTTCTTGTCGCCGCGCATGTGATCGATCAGTCGGGAAGCGTCCCAGTTGCGCCGGTTGTCGCCGCCGATGGTGCGCAGCCGCATCGGCAGGCCGACGCTGCCGAGATGGCGGCGGACCCGCTCGGCATCGCCCGCGGGACAGAGGCCGAGCCGCACCGACAGGTCGAAGGCCATGGCCATGCCGGTGCCGACCGACTCGCCGTGCAGCAGGTCGCTGCCGAAACCGGTCTCGGCCTCCAGGGCGTGGCCGAAAGTATGGCCGAGGTTGAGCAGGGCGCGCAGGTCGGTGGTCTCGCGCTCGTCGGCCGCCACGATGCGCGCCTTGGCAAGGCAGCTCTGCTCGATGGCGTAGGTCCGCTTGGCCGCATCGCCAGACAGCACGGCGGCGCCATTGGTTTCGCACCAGGCAAAGAAGGCCGGATCGTCGATCAGGCCGTACTTCGCAACCTCGGCATAGCCCGCCAGCAGCTCGCGTCGCGGCAGGGTGTCGAGCACGTCCGTGTCGGCCAGCACCAGGCGCGGCTGGTAGAAGGTGCCCACCAGGTTCTTGCCGTGGCGCGTGTTGATGCCGGTCTTGCCGCCGACCGAGGAATCGACCTGGGCCAGGAGAGTGGTTGGCACCTGAATGAAGTCGACGCCGCGCAGCAGCACCGAGGCGGCAAAGCCGGTGAGATCGCCGACCACGCCGCCGCCCAGCGCCACCAGCGTGGTCCTGCGATCGGGCCGCTGGTCGAGCAGGTCGTTCATGAGCTTGCCGAAGGCTGAAAACTCCTTGCTGCTCTCGCCCGCCGGCACCGTGACCGCGCTCGCCTTGATGCCGGCCTTGTCGAACGAGGCCGCAAGCCGGGCGCCGTAGAGCGGCGCCACGGCCTCGTCGCTCACGATCGTGACCTTGGGCGCCGCCAGCAGGGGCCGGCTGAGCGCGCCGGCCTGGTCGATCAGGCCGGGGCCGATCGCGATATCGTAGCTGCGGCCCGCCAACTCGACGCGAATGGTGCGTGTGCTCATGCCGGCGTCTTCTCGGTGTGCAGATGGTCGCGCAGCGCCTCGATCACCTGCTCGGTGGTGCGGTCGGCGGGCTGTGCCGTCGAATCGACGACGACGTCGGCCTCGGCGTAGATCGGATAACGCTGTGACATGAGCCGTGCGAGAACTTCCTTGGGATCGCCGTTGCGCAGCAAGGGCCGGTGGCCGCGCTTGCGCACGCGGTCGAACAGGACGTCCAGTTCGGCGCGCAGCCACACGGTGACCGCCCTGGCCCGCATCAGGGCGCGCGTGTCGGGGTCGATATAGGCGCCGCCACCGGTCGACAGCACGTGCGGCGGCTCGTCGAGCAGGCGCGAAATGACGCGGCGCTCGCCGGCGCGGAAATCAGCCTCGCCGTATTTCTCGAAGATCTCGGCGATCGAGCAGCCGGCGGCGCGCTCGATCTCGTCGTCAGCGTCGACGAACGGCAGCCCGAGCCGCATCGCCAGCCGCTTGCCGATGGCGCTCTTGCCCGCACCCATCAGGCCGACGAGGGCGACGGTGCGCGGCAGCGATAGGGGTGATCGGGCGTCCATGGCGCTTGAGGCCATGGATGTCGCCCATTCCGGCCATCGTTTCAAGCGAAGGGGCCTGCCGACGACAATAAGGATTGTGCGCGATTGCCGCTTGGGCGCTAGCCGAGGTAGGTTGCCCGCGCTGTGCCCCTGTTCCGTTCTCGAAATCGATTCAGCGTCCCGACCCTGAAGCTGGGGCCGGTGATCGCCGTCATTGTCGTGGGCCTCGTGGTCGCGGGCTTGGTGGCGCTTGCCGTGATCGAGCCCCGCCCGCCGGTGCGTCACTTCGAGGTCCCCGTCCCCAATGAACGCTTCGCGCGCTAGCCTGGCCGTCGCCGCGGCAGTGCTGATGGCCGCGCCGGCTGTCGCGCAGAGCGCCAATTTCGACGACCGACCGACCGGCTTCCTGACGGCGACAACCGGGGGGATGGCGGCCAACGCCTGGGCGGGGACCTCACTGGCCACCGCCAAGCGGCTGGTCTCGGCGCTGCCCAATGCGCCGCGCAGCCGCGCCTTGCGCGATCTGCAGTTCAAGGTCCTGGTGAGCCAGCTCACGCCGCCGCCGGCCGACGGCAGCCCTCCGCCCAGCCTGTTCACGCTCAAGGTCGACAAGCTCGCCGCCATGGGCGAAGCGGAGAGCCTGAACGAGATGGTGCGCAGTGCCGGCGGTTATGCCGATCCGGCGGCCGCCTCGGCGGTCGTCAATGCCCTGATGCTGGCGGGGGAACGGCAGAGCGCGTGCGCCGTGGTCCGCCAGTCGCAGCTCACCGAGGCTTTTGCCGGCCGCGCGAATGCGGCCTGCCGGGTGCTGCAAGGCGATAGCGCCGCGGCGCCTGCCGCGACCAACGTGGGTGCCGGCCAGATCGACGGTCCGGCCTTGATGGCCATGGACCTGACGCATGCCCAGGTGCCGGCGGGCGTGCTGCGCAATACGCAGCCCGCCGTCGTTCGCGCCCTGGTCGGCCTCAAGGCACTGCCGATCGCCACCCGCATCGAGATCGCCGAGCGCGCCGAGGCGCTGGCCATCATCGAGGCGACGACGCTTGGCGACCTCTATCTCGAGGCGCTGCGCGAGGGCGCCGCACTGCCGCCGGCAGTCGCGCGCCGCGCCCGCACGGTCGCGGCGGCGCGCAACGCATCGAACCCCACCGAGATGGTCAATTCGATCGCTGCCGCCTACGGCGAGGCGCGGGGCAGTCCGCTGTTTCCCACCATCGCGCGGGCGAGCGCGGCCGCCTTGATCAACCTGCCGGCCCAGCCGCAGTTCGCCAATGTCGCGCAGGAAGCAATGCGCGGCTTCCTGCTGCTCGGCGCCAAGCTGCAGGCGCAGGCCTGGGTTCGCCTGGCGCTGAGCGCGGTCTCGAACAACGCGCGGGCGATCATCGCGCTCGACCGCCTGGTACCCTTGGCGGCGATCGCAGGCATCGACGATGCCAAGCAGCTGACGATCGGCGAGATCAATCGCTGGTACGAGGTGACTCGCGAGGACGATGCCGCCCGGGCGCCGCTGCGCGGCTATCTGCTGCTGGAGTTGCTGCGCTCGACCGGCTTCGAGCTGCCGCCGCGGTCGACCGAGCTGCCCGACAAGCCGCCCGGCAACGCACGCCTGGTGATGCCGCCCACGGCCAGCCTGCAGGCGCTGGTCAACGCCGCCGGCGGCGGTCGCCGTGCCGAAACGGCGTTGCTTGCGCCGATCGCGGCCGGCGATACGCCGCTCAACGAGCTGCATCCTGCCGCCATTGCGACGATCGTGCAGGCCCTGCGCCACGTGGGCGAGGACTTTTCCGCCCGCCTGTTCGCCATGGAGACGGCGATCGCGTACGGTCTGTAACCTTGAAGAGGAAGCCGCCTACGCCACTGTCGCGCGAGGCCGAGGCCTTCATCGAGATGCTGTCGGCCGAGCGCGGCGCGTCGCTCAATACGACCGCGGCCTATGGCGCTGACCTGAAAGATCTCGAAGCCATTCTGGCCCGGCGCAAGCGCAAGACGGTCAACGCCGATGCCGAGGCGTTGCGCGCCTACCTGAAGTCGCTCGACTACCTCGGGATGACGCCGCGCACGGTCGCGCGCCGGCTGTCGGTGATCCGCCAGTTCTTCCGTTTTCTTCTAGCCGAGCGCCTGCGCGAGGACGATCCGGCCGGCACGCTCGATTCGCCACGGCTCGGCCGACCGCTGCCCAAGGTCCTGTCGCGCGACGAGGTCGACCGGCTGATCGAGGCCAGCCGGCGCGACGACGACCTTGGGCGCATGGCGACGCTCCTGGAAATCGTCTACGCCGCCGGCCTGCGCGTGTCGGAGCTTGTGACCCTGCCGCTCGCTGCCGTCGAGCGCGATCCCACGGTGCTGGTGGTGCGCGGCAAGGGCAACAAGGAGCGCTTGGTCCCGCTCAGTGATCCGGCGCGCCGGGCGATCGCCGCATGGCTGCATGTCCGCGCCGCCATGCTCGGGGAGGGTGAGAAGTCGCGCTTTCTCTTCCCGTCGCGCGGCCGAACCGGCCACCTGACGCGCCAGCGCTTCGCGCAGCTTCTGAAAGAGGCGGCGCTGACGGCCGGCATCGATCCGGCGCGCGTCTCGCCGCACGTGTTGCGGCACGCCTTCGCCAGCCACCTGCTCGAGGGCGGCGCCGACTTGCGCAGCGTGCAATTGATGCTGGGCCATGCAGATATTGCCACGACCCAGATCTATACCCATGTGCTGGACGAGAAGCTGCGGTCGCTGGTCCAGGACAAGCATCCGCTGGCGCGCCGCAAGCGCCGTCCATCCAGCTGACTTCATGTTCCTCTCCCCCGTTAGGGGGAGAGGCTAGGTGAGGGGGAATCGACGTGCGTGGCCCCCTCACCCAACCTCTCCCCCTAGCGGGGGAGAGGAGCCTGACGTTGGTGAGGCCACAGCGGTTGACAGGATTCCAGTGCCGGGCGACACCTGAAAATCAATGACCACCTATCTCGACTTCGAGAAGCCGATCGCCGAGCTGGAAGGCAAGATCGCCGAGCTGCGCCATCTGCCGAACTCCGGCGATGTCGACATCGCCGAGGAAGTCATGCGCCTGCAGGACAAGGTGCAGAAGCAGCTGCGCGCGACCTACGCCAAGCTGACGCCCTGGCAGCGCGTGCAGGTGGCGCGCCATGCCGAGCGGCCGCACGCCCAGAGCTACATCGATCGGCTGATCACGGACTACATGCCCCTGGCCGGGGATCGGGTGTTCGGCGAGGACGCCGCCATCGTCGGCGGCGTTGGCCGGCTCGACGGCCGCAGCGTGGTGGTGATCGGCCAGCAGAAGGGCGACGACACCGATTCGCGCATCAAGCACAACTTCGGCATGCCGCGGCCGGAGGGCTACCGCAAGGCGCAGCGGCTGATGAAGCTCGCCGACCGTTTCCATCTGCCGGTGGTCACCCTGGTCGACACGCCCGGTGCCTATCCAGGCCTGGACGCCGAGGCGCGCGGCCAGGCCGAAGCAGTGGCGAGCTCGATCGACACCTGTTTGTCGCTCGGCGTGCCGCTGGTCAGCGTGGTCATCGGCGAGGGCGGTTCAGGCGGCGCGCTCGCCATCGCTTCGGCCGACCGCGTCTACATGCTCGAGAACTCGATCTACGCGGTGATCACGCCGGAGGGCTGCGCCTCGATCCTGTGGCGCTCCAGCGCCAACGCGCAGGAAGCCGCCGAAGCGATGAAGGTGACGGCGGCGGATCTGAAGAAGCTCGAAGTGATCGACGACGTCATTCCCGAGCCGATGGGCGGCGCCCATCGCAGTCCCGACGAGACGATCGACCTCGTGGGCAAGGTCATCTCGGAGGCGCTGACCCAGCTCGGCAATCTCGACGCCGACGCGCTGCGCCAGCACCGTCAGGACAAGTTTTTGGAGATGGGGAAGAAAGGGCTTTAGCTCTTCTCCTTGCCCGCCGTCGCGTCCCACAGCGGCGCGGCCATGGTCTCGCTGAAGTTCTTGAACATCAGGTTGAACGATATGCTGATGCGCTCGCTCTGACCGTCATTGGCCGGCACGGTGTGCTTCAGCCAGGCCGGGAAGATCAAGAGCCGGCCTTCCTTGCTCTGGGCGTTGGCGCCATTGGCGGTGAGCCGCGTGTATTGCTTCGGCCTGGGCATGATCATCGAGGCCTGGCCGCGCGGATCCTGGAAGATGATCTGCGAGCCGGCCGTGGGCACGGCGACATAGTAGACGCCGCTCAGGTAATTGTTGGGATGATGGTGCATCGGATGATAGGCGCCCGGCGGATTGACGTTGGCCCAGCAGCCGGTGATGCCCATGGGATACTGGTCGACCTGCAGGAAGCGCGCGACGCCGCGCGCTGCCGTCTCGACCAGCTTCACGAACTCGGCGAAGGCTGGCTTGGTGTGCAGGTCCTGCGGCGTCTGCCAGTTGCTGCCGGCGGGGATCTTGGGCCGTGGCTCGATCAGCCGCTCGATCTCGGCCTTGAGCTTGCCGTTCAGGCTGGCCGCCGCCGCCGGCTGGAGGTCGACGATCCAGAGCGGCGTGGGAAAGATCTCCTGAACTTCCTGCTTTTCGATCATCCGCCAAGTATAGCGGAATTCATCTCGCGATGGCGCGCTGCAAGCGGTCGACCTGTGCCTTGATCGCCGCGGGTTCGGTGACGGGCAGCGAGCAGAAGTTGCGGGTGCAGGCGAAGGCCGCGGGGCCGTCGGGATAGTCCGGATAGTCGACGTCGTGATGGGCGAGCTTGCCTTCGCGCTTGTCCCACCATTCAACGCGCTTGTAGCCGAGCGGATAGGCAAGCGCTGCCGCGTAGAGTGCAGCGCTGCGCCGGTCGTCCTTGGGGCCGACGATCGTCACATGCACGGGCTCGTTGAGAAGTTCCTCCTCGGCCAGCAGCACGTCGGGCAGGAAGGCATAAGCCTCGAGCACGGCCGGCGAGGCAAGATAGCCCATGCCGGCTTCGGCGATCTCGCGATGGCGCGGATCGCCCGAGTAGGCCGCAAGCAGGGTGAAGAAGCGCGTCGTCGCGACATTGTCCTCGCGCTGCTTGATCGGCTTGGGCAGATGCGGGGCGTCCGGCGAGGCCGATGCGAAGAAGCCGCCCGTCCTGGCCTCGACGAAGGTCCGGGCGATGAAGTCGGCGGTGGCGATGGCCGTGGTCAGCCACCGCCGGTCGCCCGTCGAGCGATGCAACGCCAGGAGCGCGGCAGCCATCTCGACATTGTCGGCGAGGTAGGGGCCGCCGGTATCGCGCTCGGCATGGCGAAAGCCGCCTGCCGGCAGCGCTCGCTCGTGCAAGGCCCAGTCGGCGGCGGCGACGGACAGCGCCAGCGCGGCTTGCTCACCGGTCGAATCGTAATAGGCCAGGAGTCCCTGGATCGCCTGGCCCGTCTCGCGCGCGTACTGCCGCTTGTCGACGCCGGGCTGGCCTTCGGCCATGCCCATGGAGGCGTAGAAGCCGCCGTCGGGAGCGGCGAGCGTTTGCTTGAGGAAGCCGAAGAGACGGTCGGCGGCGGTGCGATAGGTCGGATCGCCGAACAGGACGGCGGCGCGGGCATAGGCCGAGAGCGCCGCCTGCTGGGCGAACATGGGAAACTCGCGCGACGGCGCCGACCAGTCGGGTTTCAGCGAGACCTGGCTGATGCCGCCCAGCTCGTTGTCGATCAGCGCGATCTGCGCCGTGAGGCTGCGCTTCAGTCGGGCTTCGGCTTCCTTGTCGCCGCCCTTGGCACGGTCGAGGAACCAGCCCAGCGTCGGGCCATCCACGAGCTTGCTCTTGCTCCAGCCGCCATTGGCCTGGTCGTAGGCCTTGTCGATAAAGGCCAGGATCGCGGCGCGCTCGGCATCGCCGAGGCCGCTGGTGAGCGTGCGCTCGCGCTCGGGCCCGCCCAGGTTGCCGTAGTCAACAGGCGAGGGGTCGCGGATCGTCTCCTGCAGGAGGGGAATGAAGAACTTGGGCGAATAGAAGCCGCGCAGCTTCACGATCTCCGTGCCGTCGGGGCCGAAGATGATGGTGGCGGGCCAACCCCAGCGGTCGTAGCGCTGCGAGATGTCGGGCCGGCTGTCCTGGTCGACCTGGACCGGGATGAACTTGTCCTTCAGCACGGCGCGCACGTCGGGGTCAGCCCAGGTGTCGCGGTTCATGACGTGGCACCAGGGGCACCACCAGCTTTGCAGCGACACGATCACGAACTTCTTCTCGTTGGCGGCACGGGCGAAAGTGGCGTCCGACCAGTCGCTCCAGAAGCCGTCGCGGTTGTCGAGCGGCGCGGCCTGGGCCGCCGCCAGCCCCAGCAGGAAGGCGATGAAGGCGCCGAACCACATCGTGAGCCGCATCATGAAAGTCTCCACTGGCGGAACGCCCTGCCGCCATTTGCGGGCAGGGCCGTTCGGTGGTCCAATCACAGCCGAACACAGGATCGGGAGAACCCAGGAGGACTCCGTGGCCATCATCGTCCAGCCGATCACTCCCGACTTCGCTGCCGAAGTGGGCGACGTCGTGCTCGGCAAGCCGCTCGCCGCCCAGGATCTCGCGGCCATCCGTGCCGCCTTTACAAAATACGCCGTTCTGGTCTTTCCCGACCAGGAGTTCGACGACGACAGCCAGCTCGACTTCGCGCGCCACTTCGGCCCGCTCGAGACCACGGTATTCAAGGCGCGCAAGGACCATAAGCTCCGCCTGCACGAGAACCTGGCCGACGTCGGCAACCTCGATGCCGAGAACCGCATCCTCGAGACCAACGACCGCCAGCGTCTCTACAATCTCGGCAACCGGCTGTGGCACACGGACTCCTCGTTCAAGCGCCTGCCGGCCTATTGCTCGATGCTGCACGCCCGCTCGATCCCGCCGATCGGCGGCCAGACCGAATTTGCCGACCTGCGCGCGGCCTACGATGCGCTGCCCGAGGCGACCAAGCGGCGCATCGCGGGTCGGGTGGCCGAGCATTCGATCATGACCTCGCGTGCCAAGCTGGGCTTTGCCGACTTCGACGAGACCGAGCGTGAAGAGTTCAAGCCGGTGCCACAGGTGCTGGTGCGCCGCCTGCAGGATAGCGGCCGCATGAGCCTCTATATCGCGAGCCATGCCGGCGCGATCCGCGGCATGGCCGACGCCGAGGCAAGGAAGCTGCTCGAGGAGCTGACGGCGCACGCCACCCAGCGCCAGTTCGTCTACTCGCACCGCTGGCGTGTGAAGGACCTGGTGATCTGGGACGATCGCTGCACCATGCATCGCGGCCTGGAGTTCGACGATCAGCGCTATGCTCGCGACATGCGGCGCGCCACCGTCTCGGACGTGGCGCCGACCTGCGAGCAGATGGGCCTGGCCGTCGCCGCCGAATGACGCCGGCGGCATTCGCCAGGATTGCGTTGTCGCTCGACGGCGCTGTCGAAGGAGCGCATGGCGGTCACGCCGACTTCCGCGCCGGCGGCAGGGTCTTCGCCACCTTGGGCTATCCCGACAAGGACTGGGGCATGGTGAAGCTGGCACCCGAGCAACAGCAGATGCTGGTCGCGGCAGAGCCCGCGATATTCACGCCGATCAAAGGGACCTGGGGCCGGCGCGGCGCCACGTCGGTCCGCCTTGCCGAAGTGGATGCCCGCACGTTGCGGAGCGCACTCACCATGGCGTGGCAGAACGTGACGGCGCTGAGGCCGAAGAAAGCCAGACGCGCCGCTGCATGAGCGCGCGCCGCCACGTCGGATGGCCGTGCATGGTTCGCTCAGGACTGTGGGCCGCAACTATCTAGGCGAAGCTTTCGCAAGTCCGGCGATCGCCTGTGACGGGGTCAGTCCGAAAGACATGCGAAACGTCCGCGTAAGATGGGCTGAGTCGGCGAAGCCTGCATCCATCGCCGCCGTCCTGACGAGTTCGCCCGAAGCGATTTTCCGGGCTGCGTGCTGCAGCCCCGACCATTGCTTGAACCCGCGAAATGTCTGGCCCGTGGCCGCCTTGAACAGACGGAGAGCCTTGGTCCTTTCCAGCTGCAATCTGTTGGCAAGTTCGCGCTGGGTCATTCTCGACATCGGCTCGGCGATCACGTCTTCAATGACGGCACTGAGATGTGGCGGCAATTTCATCACGCCGGAGACGAGCCGCTGCCTCAACGCCGCCTGAGCCTCTGATCCCTGGAAAATGGCGTCCATCGCGAGGTTTGCCAGTCGGCCCTGTAACCTCTCCGCCAGAGGGCTGCTGCCGGACCATGGCAGCCCGTCAAGATACATCACGTTGATGCCGCCGCTGCAGATGACCGCGTGCTCAACGCCTGGGCGAATGAGCAGGATGTCGCCCGTGACCACTTCCTCCCGGCTGACAAGCGTGATGGATTTGTCCCTTCCGGTGAGCACGCAGGGCACCGGGTTGCAGTGCCGACCGATGCTTGCGACATCGACCGAAAACACCGATGTGGAAAACGGAACAGGCGCGCGCGACATGAAGCACCTATGTTCCGCACGTTTGTTCAACGCAAGTCCGGTTTCCGAACCTATGCTGGGTTCTCTCGACGGAGGACATTGCGATGGCCAGCCTGGGCGCGAGTGGAGTCGCAGCAAGAAACAAGGAGAATTATCTGAAAGCCAAGGCGGCATTCAACGCCAGGGATAGGGCGGTCTGCATGAGCTTCTATGCTCCTGACCATCAGATCAGATCGCGCGATGTCGGCCCGGGGCGCGAACACATCGAGCAGTTTCTGACGTCGATGCACGAAAGCTGGTCCGACCTCCAGATCATCGTCGAGCATACCGTTGCAGAGGGCGACTGGGTCATGGGCCACTGCACGACGATTGCCACCCATGCAAAGCCCGTCATGGGCATCGCCCCGACCAACCGCCGGATCCAGACGACATTCTGGGATTTGCATCGCTTCAACGAGCTCGGCCAGATCGTTGAAACCTGGAACCTGATCGACAGCCTCGCGATCATGCAGCAGTTGGGCCTTGTCGCCTCTCACAGAGAGCGTTCCTAGGCTGACCGGCCTGGCTCTTTTCGATCTGCGGCAAGAGCGTGATTTTGGGGCGATGGGCAGCGCGAATCATCGCGGGATTGGTTACGCTGCGGCGAATCCCAGGGGAAACGCCATGACCATCGACATCGAACCGTTGAAGAAGCAGCTCGGCCGCAAGATCGAGGACGAGGACGTCGTCACCCAGGCGCCGATCAAGGCGATGATCGCGACCTTCGACCGGCCCGACAAGGTGCCGGCCGAGGGTGAGCCGATCGCGCCCGGCTGGCATCTTCTATTCCTGCATTCCTATGCGCGGCCGGCGCAGCTCGGCAAGGATGGTGCGGCGTTCACCGGCGGCGTGCTGCCCGAGATCCCGATGCCGCGGCGCATGTATGCCGGCTCGACCTTCACCTTCGACGGCGACATCCGCGTGGGCGACAAGCTCAGGCGCGAGATCGAGTTTTCAGACATCCAGCTGCGCCAGGGCAGCACCGGCAACCTGATCGTCACCACCCAGACCCGCCGCATCTTCACGCCGCGCGGGCTGGCGCTGACCGAAGCCGCCAACACCGTCTTCCGCGAGGAAGTGAAGGCGGGCGACAAGGCGGGCGTGCCGGTGCGCGATGCCGCACCCAGCGACGTGCCGTGGCGGCGCACCGTCACGCCGAGCCCGGTGATGCTGTTCCGCTACTCGGCGATCACCTTCAATCCGCATCGTATTCACTACGACAAGCCCTACTGCATGGAGGTCGAGGGCTATCCCGGGCTGGTCGTGCACGGGCCGTTCGCCCAGCAGTGCCTGTTCGACCTGTTGCGCGATTCCACCCCCGGCCGTCGCATCAAGACCTTCACTGTGCGCGCGCGGGCCCCGCTGTTCGACAACGCGCCGTTCGACGTCGTCGGCCGGCCGACCAGCGACGGCAAGGGGGCCGAGCTCTGGACCGTAACGCCCAAGGGCACTATCGCGGCACAGGCGACGGCGACGCTGCACTAGCTGCGCGCCGTGCCCGGGTGAAGGCGGCGGCGAACGCGGCGATCGCCAGGATCTCGAGCAGCAGGCCCAGCGCCGGCGACAGCGGCAGGGTGAGATCGCGCGTGGCGAAGCCCACGGTCGCCATCACGTTGTCGAGGAGAACCGCTGCCACCAGGCTGCGGGTGATGACGAACAGCGTCGAGACGGCGATCCACACGATGCCGACCGTGACCGCCGTGTCGAGCACGTTCCAGGGCGCCGGATAGGTGAAGTGGAAGAGGCCGAACAACAGGCTGGAGACGACGACCAGCAGCAAGCCGAAGCGCCAGTCATGACGCCCGCCCAGCAACGCTCGCAGGCCCATGCCGGCCGCGCCAAGGAACAGCATGACCTCGGCGGTGCTGGCGATCAGGAGCTGGGTGAAGAGGGTCGCGACGCGCTCGATGCCGCCGGGCTGGGCGATGCTGGGGCCAAGCGGCTTGGCGGCCAGCGCACAGCCGATCACAAGGGCGGCAAGGACCGCGATCACGTCGCGCCAGCCCAGGGCAACGCCGAGCGGGCGGGCCGCTGCCGGCTCGCGGCGCACGGTGCGGCCGAGGGCGAGGGCGGGCAGCACGACACCGATGCCGATGAAGAAGACGATCGGATAGAAGCCCGGAATGTGTCCCAGCGCGCCGCCGAGAGCGGTGTGGTTGTGGATCGTGTTGGCGGCGACGGCCAGCGCAAGGATCGCCGGGCCGGTCAGGCGTTCAGGGATGGTCATGGCCGTAAACCTCAGCTATTATCTATACGATGTATAAATTATACAACGTATAAGCAATAGTCAAGATGCCCCGTCAAGCCGATCCGACCCTGCCTTCCCGTATCGCCGCGGCCGCCTATGCGCTGTGGCGCAAGGATGGCGACCAGGCTGTCACCATCCGCGACGTGGCGCGGCGCGCCAAGACCACGACGCCCAGCGTCTATGCGCACTTCGCCGACCGCGCGGCGATCCTGCGGGCGGTGCGCGACCTGGCGCACGAGCATTTCGTGGCGGCCTTGGCGAAGTCCAAAAGCGTGCTCGACGCCTGCGGGCGCATGCTGGCCTTCGCCGACGAGCATCCGCGCGACTACGAGCTTCTGTTCGGCTACGGTTTCCGCGATCGCGTCGAGCCCGCGGTGCAGGCGGCACAGTTCGCGATCTTCGAAGGTTATATCCGCCAGGCTGGCGTGCCCGACCGCGAGGTGCGGCCGACGGCGCTCGCCATCCGAAGCCTGGTCCATGGTGCGGCGATGTTCCGGCTGGCGCAGGACAAGCCAGGCCCGTGGTGGCCCGAATCGAAGGCGGCCTGCCTCGATGCTTGCGCGCTGCTGCTCGAGCAGCGCCGACGTGGCCGTTAGGCGGTGTTGCGCATCGCGCGATCGACCGTCGCGAGACGGGCCTGCACCTGACCGTTGAGCGTGGGATGGGTGAGGATCAGGAACTCATCCTGCTCGATGCCAGTGAGTACGCGGTTGGCGAGGTCGGCTGGCGCCATCGGTTCGCCCAATGCGGCGGCGAAGCCGGCGCGGATGCGCGCCAGCACCTCGGGCGCCGTCCGCGACTCTGTCGCGAGCGCGGCCGGCCGGTTGCGGTCCGAGTCGGCGATGCGGGACTGCACGTGACCGGGGCAGACGACGGATACGCGGATAGGCGATCCCGCCATCGCGAGTTCCGCCGCCAGGGTTTCGGACAGGCTGACGACAGCGTGCTTGGAAGCGACGTAGGGGCCGAGAAACGGCGGCGCCGTCAGGCCGGCCAGGGACGCGACGTTCACCACATGGCCCGTCCGCCGCTGCAGCATGGCGGGCAGGAAGGAGCGCACGCCATGGGCGACGCCGAAGACGTTGACGCCGAAAGTCCACGCCCAGTCGCCGGGCTGGCTGTCCCACAGCGGGCCGAGCCTGCCGCCCACGCCGGCGTTGTTGATCAAGAGATCGACCTTGCCGCAGCGCGCGATGACGGCCTGCGCGAAGTCGTCCACGGCCGCGGCATCGGCGACGTCGCAGACATGGGCGTGAACGACGATGCCGCGGCCGGCGAGGGCGGCCCGTGCGGCCTCGAGTGCGTCGGTCTCGACATCCGCCAGCACGACCGTGAGGCCGCGGCCGCCGAGCGCTTCGGCCAGGGCAAATCCGATTCCGCTGGCCGCGCCGGTGACGACGGCGACCTGTCCGTTTTGCAGTTTCATGGGTGCCTCAAGTGATGTCGCCGGGAAGTGCTGCTGTGAAACGACCAAGCAGACTGGCGAGGGTGGCGATTTCCTTGTCTGTCCAGCGATCGCGAAAGATGGCCTCGGCCTGGCGCTCGAGCGTGGCGCGCGCCTCGGCGACACGCTGGCGGCCAGCCTTGGTCAACACGACGTAGCCCACGCGGGCGTCGCGCGGGTCGGCCTCCCGCTTCACGAAGCCGAGTTTCTCCAGCGGCAGGGCGAGCCGGGTGACGGTCGACTGGCTGACATTCAGATGGCCGGCGAGGTCGACGCGGCGCAGGCGGTTGGCCGGCGCCTGGTCGAGCTGCATCAGGAACATGAGCTCGCGCAGCGCCAGGCCGTGGATCGCGCCCAGGCCGGGATCGATCCGCGCTTCGACGAAGGACTGCGCGCGCAGGAGCCGCAGGATGGCGGCGAGGGAAGTGTCGGACATGCCGGCGGATATAGTGCGATATACTTCCGGACGCAAGTATTATGGAAGTACTAATCGTTGGCGGCGCCGAACCTCAGCGGCCGGAAGAAGGCGCGAACGTCGTCGACCAGCAGGTCGGGCTCCTCCAGCGCCGCAAAATGCCCGCCGCTCGGCATCACCGTGTGGCGGCGCAGGTTGAAGCAGCGCTCGATCCATTCCCTGGGCGGCGGCTGGGCAAGATCGGCCGGGAAGGCGGCGAAGCCGGTCGGCGTCTCGACCCGCTGGCCTTCCGGCAGGCCGCGATTCTGCTGCTCGGTGACGCCACGGTAGAGCCAGGTCGCCGTGCCCGCGGTGCCGGTCAGCCAATAGACCATGATGTTGTCGAGCAGCAGGTCCATGGAGAAACGCTTTAACGGGTCGCCGCTGCAGTCGCTCCAGGCCTGGAATTTCTCGACGATCCAGGCGGCGAGGCCGACGGGCGAATCGGTGAGCGCCACACCCAGGGTCTGCGGCCGGGTCGCCTGGATGCGCTGGTAGGCGGTCTTCTCGTCACGCTCGCCCTGGACCTTGGCGAGCCAGGCTTTCTCGGCCGCGCTGAAGTCGGTCTTGCGCAGGTCGATGCCGGGTCGCAGTCCCATCATGTTGAGGTGCAGGCCGACCACGCCCGACTTCCACTCGTCCTTCTCGTCCTTCAGCGGATGGTCGAAGGCCGCCCACGACGACACCACGGCGCCCCAGTCGCCGCCCTGGACGCCGTAGGGACGCCGGTAGTTCAGCGTCTCGTGCACCAGCGTGTGCCACAGGCCGGCGATGGCGCGTGGACCGATCGGGCCGGTGCTGCCGTCCTCGCGGATCGGCGGGCCGGAGAAGCCGTAGCCGGGAAGCGAGGGTGCGATGACGTCGAAGGCGTCGAGCGGATCGCCGCCGTGGTTCTCGGGATGGGCGAGCGCATCGATGATGTGCAGGAACTCCACGATCGAGCCCGGCCAGCCGTGGGTCACGACCAGCGGCATCGGCCGCGGCGCGCCCTCGACCTCGGTGCCGGGCTCGCGAATGAAATGCAGGCGCTGCGGGCCGATATCGACCAGGTAGTTGGGCCAGCGGTTGATCGCCTCCTGGCAGCGGTTCCAGTCGTAGCCGTGACGCCAGTAGTCGACCAGCGCGGCGAGAAAATCGGGATCGGTACCCGCGGCCCACGAGCCGTCGTCGGCGATGGCGATGGGTGCGCGCCAGCGGCGCAGCCGCTCGTCGAGGTCGATCAGCGCGCGTTCGGGAATGTCGACCTTGAAGGGCTCGGGAGTGTCGTAACGCGTGTCGCTCATGCGACAGGCGTAGCGCGGAACTCACCCTTCCAGCAAATCCGCCCGCAGGCGCTCGCGCGCCTTGGCGTCGAGGCCGAGCGCCTTCTCGGCAAACACCTCGGGCCCGCCGAAATCCTGGCGAACGACGTCGAAGGCCGCCTCGAGATAGGGCGTGCGCGCCTCGACGATGGCGGCGCGGGTGTCGATGTCGAGCTCGGGATAGCGGCCGATATGGCCGGTCCACAGGTCGTTGGTGCGCAGATAGTCGTCCATCACCGTGTCCCACGGCACGCCCAGAAGGGTGAGCAGCAGGGCCGAGGCGAAACCCGTGCGGTCCTTGCCGGCCGTGCAATGGAACACCAGCGGCCGGTGCGTGCCGTCGCTCAGGGTCGCAAACAAGGTCCGGAAGCCCGGCGCGCAGCGCCGCGGATAGTCGCGATAGTGATCCGTCAGATACTGCATCATGAGATGCGGCGTCGCCGACCCGTCGGCCACGGCCACGCGGATCTTGTCGCCGAGCTGCGGCTCGATATGGGCGCCGACGACGCGGCAGTCGACCCCGTTGATCAGATGTGGCGTCTCGGCCGCTTCGCTGACGCCGCGCAGGTCGACGATGGTGCGCACGCCAAGCCGGCTCAGCGCCGAACGGTCCTCGTCCGTCAGGGCGCCGAGATGCGCCGAGCGGAAGACCGTGCTGTGGCGGACGGCGCGGCCGTCCGCTGTGCGATAGCCGCCAAGGTCACGAAAATTGGAGCCGCCCTTCAGGGGCACGACATGGGGGAGCGTGTCATCGAGCATGCCTAGCGTTTATCACGTCCGGCCGGCTCAGATCATGTCGTTAAAAGGTCAGAATTTTTGCGACAGCGTCACGAAAAACGCCCGCCGCATGCCGAACTGCGGCGCACCCACGCCGACGCCGGTTCCGGTGCGCAGCTGGTACTGGCCATCCGTGACGTTGATGGCGTCGAGACGCACATTGGTGCCTTTGCTGCCGGTGATCGGCAGCCGCTGCGTCACCGACAGGTTGAGCGTGGCATAGGCCGGCAACGCGGCGTCGTTCGGCGTCACGAGCGTCTGGCGTAGCCCGTTGCCGTAGAGGAAGTCGGCGGAGACCCGGGTTGCCCAGTCGGTCTCCATGTTGAAGACGTAGGCCGCACCCGCCGAGCCCGTCCAGCTCTGGTTGTGGTCGGCGAAGATCCAGTTGCTGGCAATGTAGCTGAGCTCCGCCTGCGCGAAGTTGAACTGCGCAGAGTTGATGTTGATCGCGTTGACCTGCGACCAGGCGAGGTTGGCGTAGAGCGACCACGGGCCCTTGTCGTAGTTGGCGAAGAGCTCGAAGCCGCGCACCTGGGCATTCGAGTAGTTGAAGGCGGTCTGGAAGACCGGCGCGCCGAACTGTCCCTTGTCGAGGTAGTTCTCGGCCCACTTGTAGAACCCGCTGAAGCCGACGGTGAGGCCATCGACGGGTTTCACGGTCAGGCCGACATCGATGTTGTCGGAGCGTTCGGCGCGGACCGGATCGTTGGTCAGGACCTCGGGCGCGGCAACCGTGCCGGCGCGCGCCGCGAGCGAGGCAACGGAAACCTGGTTCAACGGCGCGGGCACGAAGTAGCGGGCGTATCCCGCACGCAGGGTGATCTCCGGCGTCGGTTCCCAGACGACGTTGACGCGTGGGCTGAACTGGTTCTCGGCGGTGGCGCCGGTGATGGCATCGAACCGTCCGCCGAAGTTGACGGTGACGGTCGGCAGCACCTTCCATTCGTCCTGCAGGTAGACACTGTATGTCCAGCCGGTGAGATCGGCGCTGTCGGTGGTGCCGACGGGGATGTCGCCCGGAATGGGCGACGCGCTCGGATCGGCCGGATCGGGAACCAGCGGCAAGGTATTGGCCTGGGCGAAGCTCGTGACGCGCTCGCGCTGGATGAGAAAGCCGCCGCGCAGCGTGTGCTTGGGTACGACCTTCCAGCTCGCATCGCCCTGCATACCGGTGGCGAAGCTGGTGCGCTGCGCCCACGGCGCAAAGCCGTTGTACAAAAGGTCGCCGATCGCATCGGGCTGGTAGTTGAGCTGGGAATAGCGGGCAAAGCCCGAGAGCTGCATGTTGAAGTCCTGGTAGGTCTTCTGCAGCGAGGCGATGCCGAAGTAGGTGCTTTCCCATTGGCGCTGGTCGAGGATCGAGCTGTCCCAGCCTGAGTTGCCGAACACCGTGAAGTTGGGGACCTGGTTGATGTTGTTGGGAATCTGATAGCGGGCGTTGGCGCCGCCGCCGATGAAGGACAACCGCGTGTTTTCGTCGACAATGCCCGTGACCTTGGCGAGGCCGTACCACTGGTTGGTGTCGTCGTGGAGCGGCGTCCATGTCGGTGTGGGATTCTCGATGCCGATGCCGTTGCTGACGTACTGGCCGACGGCGAAGTAGTCGATGTTGCCGGTGCGGCCGCCATACTGCGCCGACGGCTGCACCCAGTTGTACGAGCCGCCCATGAACGACGCCTCGGCGCCGGGATTGGTGGTGCCCGACTTGACGCCGATGTCGACGACGCCCGCGGTGCGCAGGCCGTACTGCGCCGGCAGCGCGCCGGTGAGCAGCGAGATCGAATTGGCGAAGCGCGGCGACAGGATTTGGCTGAAGAGCGACAGGCCTTCCGGCAACTGCACGCCATCGAGTCGGTACTGCAGGCTGCCGTGATCGCCACGGACATGGACTTGGCCGAAACCGTCCTGCACCACGCCGGGCGCGCGCAGCAGGACCTGGTTCAAGGGCGCATTCTCGCCCTGCGGCGTGTTCTGGATGGCGGTACGGCCGAAGTCGTACCTGGTGGCGCCGAGGCTCGGCAGGATGGCACTGCGCTCCTCGTCCATCTTGGTCGCGGTCACGGTGATGCCGGGCAGGGACTGCATTGTAGGCTGAGGTGTCGGCTCGGTCTGCGCCGCCGCAGATGCCGTCCCGACGAAAAGGCCACAGGCCGATATCAAACCGCATACACGCCACCGCATCGGCCGCCTCCTCGCCATCCAGTACTCGCGGTATGATATATTATAACATTTTCTGCGGTCAACTATGTCGGCTGGTCGAGACGTGCTAACGATCGCGGCGGGAAGGCGAGTGCGGTTGATCTGGTGACTTCGGGGAAAAAGCGGCGCGCTAACGACCGAGCGTCGTCGTTGTGGAGTGGTCTGGGTCTGAGCGCCGTCGCCGTCCTGTTCTGCCTGCTTGCGGGTGAGGTCGCGATCCGCATCTTTCATCCGTCAGCGTCGCTTTGGCACTATCCCAACTTCATCGCCCTCAATGCGGCTCCGCGTCCCGACCAGGCGCGTGGACTGCTCCGGTACGACAGCGACCTGGGATATGCGCCGATCCCCGGTGCGTCGGGCGTCCTGATGCATCAGCCGATCAGCTACTCGGCGGATGGCTTGCGCAACCAGAACCTGGCGCGAGCGCGGCCCGTCGGCCGGTCGATTCTTGCGGTCGGCGATTCCTACACCGAAGGCTACGCTGTCAAGGACGATGAAAGCTGGCCCGCCTATCTGGAGCGCGATCTCGACCGACCTGTGCTCAATGCCGGTGTCCGGGCGTACGGGATCGATCAGATGGTGTTGCGAGCGGAGCGCCTAGCCGCGCGCTTCAAGCCGGAAGCGATCGTTCTCGCGTTCATTTCGGCCGATATTACCCGCGCGGGAATGTCGGTTCTCGAGTCCTTCCGCAGACCCTATTTCGTCCCTGTTGGCGACGGCCTGGAACTCCGCAATGTCCCCGTGCCGACCACTCCGGTGATTGGTGCGAAGGCGTTCCCGCGTCGTGTGCTGGGCTATTCGTATCTGCTCGACTTCACGATGCGCCGCCTGAATGCCCGCGAACTTTGGTACGGTGATTTCGAACGCACCGGCGTCGACGTCAATCTCGTCTCCTGCCGCCTGATGCATCGGTTCGCCGAAGTCGTCCGCAAGGAGGCCACGCGCGGGCTCATCGTGGCCTTTCCTCAATACGATACCTGGACGGATCCGCCCGCCTCAGCCTGGCATCGCACCCGGGTGTTGGGCGTGCTCGCCTGCGCCCGTGACGCGGGCTTGGCGACCCTCGATACGTACGACGGCTTTGCGAAGGCGGGCGTCGCGGGCAACGTCGATGGGTTTTACGTCGACTGGCACTTAAATGCGCAAGGCAACGCGCTGGCGGCACGGCTTATCGCGGCCACGCTGGACGCCGGTAGGCCTCGCAGTCCCCCTTAGACGGAACGGAAGCCGTCTTCTCCGGCGTCACACCCGCCCGTGGCAGTGCTTGAACTTCTTGCCTGAGCCGCAGGGGCAGGGCGCGTTGCGCGAGACCTTGCCCCAGGTCGCAGGATCATTGGGATCCACGGCCGCCCGCACCGTCGGTCGCGGCCGATGCGCCGTGGCGACGCCGCCGCCGTCGGGATCGGCCGGATCGAACGCCGGATCGTCGCTCATCCGGCTCGCCAGCGACGGATCCTCATGGACCTCATGCATGTTGGTCGGCATCTCCGGCATCGGCGGCTGCTCCATGCGGAGCTGCAGCGTCGCCAGCAGGCCCACCACCTGCTCGCGCAGGCCGGTCAGGAGGTCGTTGAAGAGATTGAACGCCTCGCGCTTGTACTCGTTCAGCGGATCCTTCTGGCCGTAGGCGCGCAAGCCGATGCCCTGGCGCAGATGGTCGAGATGGAGCAGATGCTCCTTCCAGCTCTGGTCGAAGAGCTGCATCAGCACGCTCTTCTCGACCTGACGCCAGACGTCTGTCCCGTACTGCGCCGCGCGCTGGGCGAACAGGCGGTCGACCTGGTCGTTCAGCCGGGTCTTGATCTCCTCGTCGGCGATGCCTTCTTCCTTGGCCCAGTCCTCGACCGGCAGGTCGAGCCCGAAGATGCGCTGCACCTCTTCCTTGAGCTCGCCGATCTTCCACTGCTCGGCATAGACGCCCTCGGGGATGGTCCGGGCGACCAGCGAATCGACCACGTCGCGGCGCATCCCGGCGATGGTGTCCGAGACGTCCTCGGTCGCCATCAGCTCGGTGCGCTCCTTGTAGATCTCCTTGCGCTGGCTGTTCATGACGTCGTCGAAGCGCAGCAGGTTCTTGCGGATCTCGAAGTTGCGCGCCTCGACCTTGCCCTGCGCCGTCTCCAGCGCCTTGTTGAGCCAGCGATGGGTCAGCGCCTCGTCGTCGGCCATGCCCTTCTTCTGGACCCAGTCGAGCACCTTGTTGTTGCCGAAGATGCGCATCAGGTCGTCTTCCAGCGACAGGAAGAACTTCGAGGCGCCCGGGTCGCCCTGGCGGCCCGAGCGGCCGCGCAGCTGGTTGTCGATGCGCCGGCTCTCGTGGCGCTCGGTGCCGACCACGTAGAGGCCGCCTGCTTTCAGCACGATCTCGCGGTTGCGCGCGACCTCGGCCTTGATCTCCGTGGCGACGCGCTGGAGCTCGGCCTTGCGGGCAGCCTCCTCGGGGAACTTGGCGACGATCTCGGGCTCGGAATGGCGGACCAGCATGTCGGCGTTGCCGCCGAGCTGGATGTCGGTGCCGCGGCCGGCCATGTTGGTGGCAATGGTGATGGCACCCGGGCGGCCGGCCTGAGCCACGATCTCGGCTTCCTGCTCGTGATAGCGCGCGTTCAGCACATTGTGCGGGATCTTGGCCTTCTTCAGCTCCTCCGACAGCGCCTCGGACTTCTCGATCGACACCGTGCCCACCAGCATCGGCTGCTGGCGCTCCCGGCAGTCCTGGATGAGCTTGACGATGGCGCGCGTCTTGTCGCTGAGCGTGCGGTAGATCTCGTCGTCGGCGTCCTTGCGGCCGACCGGTACGTTGGTCGGGATCTCGACGACCTCGAGTCGGTAGATCTCGCCGAACTCGGCGGCTTCCGTCAGCGCCGTGCCGGTCATGCCGGCCAGCTTGGGATACATGCGGAACAGGTTCTGGAAGGTGATCGAGGCCAGCGTCTGGTTCTCACGCTGGATCTCGACCTTTTCCTTGGCCTCGAGCGCCTGGTGCAGGCCCTCCGAATAGCGCCGGCCCGCCATCATACGGCCGGTGAACTCGTCGATGATGACGACCTGGCCGTCCTTGACGATGTAGTCGACGTCGCGCGTGAAGAGCTTGTGGGCGCGCAGCGCCTGGGTGACGTGGTGCAGGACGGTGACCTGGTTGGGCGCGTAGAGGCTGATGCCTTCCGGCAGCATGCCGTCGCTGCGCAGGATGTCCTCGACCGCCTCGACGCCGGCGTCGGTCAGGACGACGGTGCGGTTCTTCTCGTCCTTCTCGAAGGCGTCGGCCTTGAGCCGCGGGATCACCGTGTCGGCGCGGCGATAGAGCTCCGAGGAATCCTCGGCCGGGCCGGAGATGATGAGCGGCGTGCGCGCCTCGTCGATCAGGATCGAATCGACCTCGTCGACGATCGCATAGTTGAAGGGCCGCTGGGCCATGGCGTCCAGGCGGAACTTCATGTTGTCGCGCAGGTAGTCGAAGCCGAGCTCGTTGTTGGTGCCGTAGGTGACGTCGCAGGCATAGGCCGCCTTGCGCTGCTCGTCGTCGAGCTCGTGCACGATCACGCCGACGGTGAGGCCGAGGAACTGGTAGATCTGGCCCATCCATTCGGAGTCGCGCTTGGCCAGGTAGTCGTTCACGGTGACGACATGCACGCCCTTGCCTTCGAGGGCGTTGAGATAGACCGGCAGCGTGGCGACCAGCGTCTTGCCCTCGCCGGTCTTCATCTCGGCGATCTTGCCGCCGTGCAGGACCATGCCGCCCTTGAGCTGCACGTCGAAGTGGCGCTGGCCGAGCGTCCGCTTGGCCGCCTCGCGCACCACGGCGAAGGCCTCGACCAGGAGGTCGTCCAGGGTCTCGCCCTTGGCCAGGCGCTCGCGGAATTCCGTTGTCTTGGCGCGCAACTGCTCGTCGCTGAGCTTGGTAAGCTCCGGCTCGAGTGCATTGATCTTCGCCACCGGCTTGTCGAAGCCTTTGACGATTCGATCATTGGCTGTGCCGAACAGGCTTCGGGCCAGCGACCCCAGCATGAAAACCTCGATATTTTAATGACTTAGGCGGGCACTGCGGCCCGCCGTCCCGGTCAGAGATAGAGAGCAGCCCCCGGAGTGTCAACGCGGTGACCGGTCCACAGACCGCTTCAGATCACCTCCCCGTCATACGGCGGAGGCTGGGAGGGGAAAGCCCATGCAGGATTCCGAAAGGCGAAGACCATGATCTCAGCCGGATCGCCGACCTCGACTACGGCTCTCCCCGTCCCGGCCTCCCCATAGACGGGGGGAGAAGAGGCGTCGAAGCCGCATCGCCGACACGCTCCTCACGAAAAAGTGCCGCAATCCACCGCGATCAAGGGACCTGCCGGGGGCGGAGAGCTTGCAGGTTCGAAGCGGGCCTGTGTAAACGGATGCACATCAAGTTTCGGAGCATGTCATGAGCCATCGCTTGCGCCCCCTGCGCGTGTTTGTCCTGTGTTGCGCAGCGGCTGCCATCGCGGCTCCCGTTTCGGCCCAGCAGCCTGCCAATCCGCCGGGCCAGGCCCAGCCGCAAGGCCAGCCCCAAGCCCAACCCAAGCCGCCCGCCGCCGCACCTGCCGCCCCGGCCAAGCCGCCGGCCCAGGCCGCTCAGCCGGCGCTCAAGGATCCCGTGGTTGCCACGGTCAACGGCCAGCCGATCCGGCTGTCGGAGCTCGAGGTCGCCCAGCAGTCGCTGCCGCAACAATATCGCAACATGCCCCTGCAGGCGGTGTTCCCCGCGCTGCTCGACCGCATCATCGACAGCAAGCTGGTCGTCCAGGAAGGCAAGAAGAGCAAGGTCACCGAGGATCCCGCCTTCAAGAAGCGCATGGCCTTCGTCGAGGACCAGGTGCTGCAGGATTTCTGGATCCAGCGCGAGATCGCCCGCCAGGTCACCGCCGAGAAGCTGCAGAAGCGCTACGAGGAGCGGCTGAAGCAGATGCCGTCCGAGGAGGAGGTGCACGCCCGCCACATCCTGGTCTCGACCGAGGATGAGGCCAAGGCGTTGATCGCCGAGATCAAGAAGGGCGCCGCCTTCGACAAGCTCGCCAAGGAGAAGTCGACCGACAAGGCGTCCGGCGCCGAAGGGGGCGATCTTGGCTGGTTCAAGAAGTCGGACATGGTGAAGGAGTTCGCCGACGCCGCCTTCAACCTGAAGAAGGACGAGCTGACCGAGACGCCGGTCAAGACCCAGTTCGGCTACCACGTCATCAAGGTCGAGGATCGTCGCAAGGCGCCGCCGCCCGCTTTCGAGGAGATGGCCGACCAGCTGAAGGAAGAGATGGCGCGTGAGGCGGTGACCGCGCAGCTCGACCAACTCCGCTCCGGCGCCAAGGTCGAGAAATTCGCGATGGACGGCAGTAAGCCCGATCCGGCTCCGGCCGCCAAACCCGCCGCCCCGGCCGCGCCGGCCAACCGTCCGGCGACGCCGCCGGCCGCCGCTCCGGCGCCGCAAAAGTAAGGTCGCCAAGCAAACACTCACGTTTTTGTGCGTTTCTGGTGTAGGCTCCGCCCTTCGGAGTGACCGGGCTCTGCCCGGTCATTCGCATGGGGAGTCCAATGGCCGTCAAGCACGCCCAGTCACCGCTGGCACCTAAAACGACGCCGACATTGCCGCGCATCGCGGGCGTGAAGCTCGCCGCGGCCCAGTCGGGCGTGCGTTACAAGGACCGCGACGACGTCATGTTGGCGGTGGTGCCTGCCGGCGCCACGATTGCGGGCGTGCTGACGCGCTCCAAGTGCTCGTCGGCGCCGGTCGACTGGTGCCGCAAGAATCTCGCCCGCGGCAAGGTGCGCGCCATCGTCGTCAATGCCGGCAATGCCAACGCCTTCACCGGCAAGCTGGGCGACAAGGCCGTCGAGGAGACCACCCGGGCGATCGCCCAGGCGCTGGGCTGCCCGCGCAACGAAGTATTCATGGCCTCGACCGGGGTGATCGGCCAGCCGCTCGACTGGGAGAAGATCGCGGCCGTCGTGCCGGTGCTGATCAAGTCGGCGCGCGAGGATTCCTGGTCCGCCGCCGCCGCCGCCATCATGACGACGGACACCTTCCCCAAGCTCGCCTCGCGCCAGGCCAAGGTCGGCGAGCGGACCGTCACCATCAACGGCTTCCTCAAGGGCTCGGGCATGATCGCCCCGGACATGGCGACCATGCTGGCCTTCGTCTTCACCGACGCCAAGGTACCGGGCGCCGTCCTGCAGAAGCTGGTGGCCGACGCCGCCGACAAGTCCCTGAACTGCGTCACCGTCGACGGCGATACCTCGACCAGCGACACGCTGCTGATGGTCGCCACGGGTGCTGCCCGCCATGCGCCGATCGAGGAAGCCGACGATCCGGTGCTGGTCGATTTCAAGCGCGCGCTCGACGAGGTGCTGATCGACCTTGCCCAGCTGCTGGCGCGCGACGGCGAGGGCGCCACCAAGTTCGTCACCATCAATGTCGGCGGCGCGTCGTCCAACGGGGCCGCGCGCAAGATCGGGCTCTCGGTCGCCAACTCGCCGCTGGTCAAGACGGCGATCGCCGGCGAGGACGCCAACTGGGGCCGCATCGTCATGGCGGTCGGCAAGTCGGGTGAGCGCGCCGATCGCGACAAGCTGAAAATCTCGATCGGCGGGGTGAAGATCACCGACGGCGGCCAGGTCGTGCCCAACTACGACGAGACGCCGGTCGCCAAGCACATCAAGGGCACCGACATCGTGATCGACATCGATCTCGGCATCGGCCGCGGTCGCGCGACGGTCTGGACCTGCGATCTGACGCACGGCTACATCGACATCAACGGCAGCTATCGTTCTTGAGCCCCCGTTCTTGAATATGGCCTTCGACGAGGAATGCCCGGGCGGCCCGCCGCCGCTCGGCGACCGGCCGCTGGTGCTGGTCGCCGCGGTGGCGCTGGTCGACGTCGATGGCCGCGTGCTGATCGCGCAGCGGCCCGAGGGCAAGTCGATGGCGGGGCTGTGGGAGTTTCCCGGCGGCAAGGTCGACCCCGGCGAGACGCCCGAGCAGGCGCTGGTGCGCGAGCTCAGCGAGGAGCTCGGCATCGAGACGGCGACGAGCTGCCTGGCGCCGATCGCCTTCGCCAGCCACGGCTACGAGACGTTCCATCTGCTGATGCCGGTCTTCGCCTGCCGCAAATGGAACGGTATCCCGCAGCCGCATGAAGGCCAGGCCCTGAAATGGGTCGCGCCGCTCGAACTCTCGCGCTATCCGATGCCGCCAGCCGACCTGCCGCTGATCGGCCTGCTGCGCGATCTTTTGTGAATTCGCTGCCTCCCGAGCGACTCATGTTCCTCTCCCCCGTTAGGGGGAGAGGAGCTCGAACGATATGTTCGCTGGTGCAGCGCTCTACGACTCGGTGACTGCCGGCAGCCCGACGCCTTCGCGCCAGGCGAGCAGCCGGCGGAAGATGACCGCCTGTACCGTCGCGGTGAGCGCGATCACGGCGTAGGACACCAGGATCGCCACCGTGAAGCTGACCACGGCCGCCGCCTCGTCCGCCTGCAGCACGCCGCGCATCACGCCATGCGCCAGCAGCGCGATCAGGGCGGTGACGAAGGCGCCGCCGAAATAGACGACGAACAGGGCGCCAATGATCGGCCAGGCGTTGCCCCGGCTATGGGCCCAGGAAAGGCGCGGCGAGAAGGGGACGTCGACGGCGGTGGCGGCGAGGCCGAAGCTCACGCGCAGCGCCAGCAGCATCGACACGATGAAACCGAAGGCGAGCGGACCGGCCAGCGTGTAGCGCCGGGCCATGTCCGGATCGATGGTGGCGCCCGCCTGCAAGGCGCGCGGATCCATCGGACCGACGGTGAACATGAAGACGGCCATCAGCAGGAAGGTCATGCCCGCGACCTTGAGCAGATGCCCGAGCCAGGCGGTTTCACGCGCCGACCAGCCCAGCCCCGGCAGCCGGTCGATGCGGTGCGGTCCGAGCAGCACGAGCCGCTGCCAGGCCACCACGAACATCGCTGTCGGCACGACGTCGATCGCCTTCTCGACCAGCGCGCCAAGCGGTGAGTCGATGGCCACCAATGCGCCGATCATCCGGATGGCAACGGAGATGATCCAGGGAATGGTGACGAGGTCGAAGAAAAGACGGAGGTTGGCGAAGAAGAAGCCGAAGCTTTCCGACAGGACTTCGCTGAACGACAGTCGCACGATCTAGCCTCGTCCGGCTTTTTCGCCGGCGCTTCGCTCGGCGGTGCCAAGCGCGTCGGCCAGCCGCTGCGCCGCGCTGCCCGGCCGCAGCGGCTTTGGCTGCGACTCGTGCGGCGCCCAGCCGTGCAGGAAAAGCACCTCGAAGCTTGCCGCGACCCGGCCGGACGGCAGCGCGAAGCGCTCGCCGTAGATCTCCGCGGCGCGCAGCAGCGTCGCCCGCCGTGCCAGACCGCGCCGGCGTTCGACCACCAGGTTGCTCTCGCCCATGGCGCCGAGATCGCGCATCAGGGAGAGCGCATTGTCATATTCGACCTCGATGGTCTCGCTGTCGGCCACCGGCAGGGCGAAGCCGGCGCGCTGCAGCAGGCCGGCGGCGTCGCGCAGGTCGGCGAACGGCGAGACGCGCGGGCTCAAGCCGCCCTCGACCTCGCTTTCGGCCGCGGTCAGGGCCTGGCGGAGCTGCCACAGCGTGGCGCCGCCCAGCATGGCGCCCAGCAGCAGGCCGTCGGGCCGCAGGATGCGTTGGATCTGCACCAGCGTGCCGGGCAGGTCGTTGACCCAGTGCAGGTCCATGGCGCTCACGACCAGGTCGAAGCTCTTGGGCGCGAAGGGCAGGAACTCCTCGTCGGCCACCACGGCGGGGCCGCGGGCCAGACGGGCGAAGCCATGGCCGAGATCGGCGCGCACCAGCCAGTCGACGGTCTTGCGGTCGGCCAATGCCGCGGCGAACTCGTCGCCATGCGAGCCGAGATCGAGGGCACACGCAAAGGTCCGGCGTATATCGTCGAGGCGTTCGACCAGGCGGCTCGCGATCTCGCGCTTGAGGAAGGCGCGCGGCTGCCAATCGCGGGCGGCGCGCTCGCGCCGTTGGCGCAGCACGGTGCGGTCGAAAACCAGCAGGGGATCGAGGCCCGTCACACGCTGTATGTAAGGCGAAAGCGGCGCGGCCGGTAGGGCCCGCCATCCTGTGGGCGCATTTGGCCCGCCCAATGACGGCGATGTCGTCCACCAGCCTGGGGCGCTTTTGGGCGCATGCCGGCCGCACGATGCTGAACGCCGTGCTGCCGCCGCTCTGTCTCAGCTGCAACGAAATCGTCGAGACGCCGGGCGGCCTGTGCGCCGCCTGCTGGCCGGGCTTCGCCTTCATCGCACCGCCCTATTGCGCGCGCTGTGCCTATCCCTTCGTCCAGCAGGTCGACGCGGGTGCGCTGTGCGGCGCCTGCGCGGTGCGGCCGCCACGCTACCGGCGGGCGCGCGCGGCCCTGGTCTACGACGACAAGAGCCGCAAGCTGGTGCTGCCGTTCAAGCACGGCGATCGTACCGACATCGCCCGCGCCTGCGGCGGCTGGATGGCGCGCGCCGGCGCCGAATTGCTGGCCGATGCCGACGTCGTGGCGCCGGTGCCGCTGCATTGGCGCCGGCTGTTCACGCGGCGCTACAACCAGGCCCAGCTCCTGGCCCGCATCGTCGTCGCCGCAGCACCGTCGACGCGGTCGCGGCTGGTTCCCGACCTGATGCGGCGCCGGCGCTGGACCGGCTCGCAGACCGGACTCGCCGCCAAGCAGCGCCACGACAACGTGCGGCAGGCCTTCGACCTCAATCCGCGCTGGGCGGCTCTGGTTGCGGGAAAATCTGTTCTGTTGATCGACGATGTCCTGACGACGGGCGCCACGGTCGAGGCCTGTGTGCGGATTTTGCAGCGCGGCGGTGCGCGGCACGTTGACGTGCTGACGCTGGCGCGGGTCGTCCGGCCGGCGGTATAGTCGCCGAAAGAGGATCGCCATGGCCAGGATCGAGATCTACACCACGCCATTCTGCGGCTACTGCGCGCGGGCCAAGGGTCTGCTCGACAGGAAGGGCGCGGCCTACGAGGAAATGGACGTGATGATGGACGAGAAGAAGCGGTCCGAGATGCGCGAGCGCGCCAAGCGCTCGACGGTGCCGCAGATCTTCATCAACGGCCAGCATATCGGCGGCTCCGACGAGCTCGCCGCCCTCGAGCAGGCGGGCAAACTCGACCCCTTGCTGGCGCAGCCGGGTTGAGGAGCGACCGATGAGCAGTGCGTTCAAGGCCGGCCTGATCCAGACCAACGTCAGCAACGAGATGGCCGAGAACGTGGCCTTCGTGCGCGAGCAGGCGCGGCTCGCCCGCGACGCCGGCGCCGACTTCATCATGACGCCGGAGAACACCGGTCTGATCGGCGCCAACCGCGCCGAAACGCTGGCGAAGGCCGAGACCGAGGAAAGCCACGCCATGCTGGCGGCAGCGCGCGCGAGCGCGCGCGAGACCGGCGCGTGGTTCCTGCTGGGCTCGATCCATGTCCGCGTGCCGGGCGAGGAGCAGATCCGCAACCGCTCCTACCTGATCGATTCGGCGGGCGGCATCGTCGCGAGCTACGACAAGATCCACATGTTCGACGTCCAGCTCGCCGGCGGCGAGAGCTATCGCGAATCGTCGACCTTCAAGCCCGGCGAGAGGTCGGTGGTGGCCCTCACACCGTGGGGCGTCCTGGGCATGACGATCTGCTACGACCTGCGCTTCCCCTATCTCTATCGCGACCTGGCCCATGCCGGCGCCACGATGCTGTCGATCCCCTCGTCATTCACGGTGCCGACCGGCCAGGCGCACTGGCACACGCTGATGCGCGCACGGGCCATCGAAACCGGCTGCTTCGTCTTCGCGCCGGCCCAGGTCGGCACGCACAAGGGGTCGAACCGCAAGACCTACGGCCATTCGATCGCCGTCGCCCCGTGGGGCGAGGTGCTGGCCGACGCCGGCGGCGAGAAGGCGGGCTTCGTCATCGCCGAGGTCGACGCCGCCAAGATCGCCGAGGCGCGCAAGATGGTGCCGTCGCTGACGCACGATCGGAAGTACGCCGAGCCTGTCCTGCACAAGCCCGCCGTCGCCAAGGCTGCTGAATAGCTAGAGCTTGCGCGCGGCGATGCGCTGGATCATCGCCATCTTCGGTTCGCTGACCAGCCGCGCCTCGTAGGCGACGACGGAAAAGCGTCCGCGCGCCAGCTCGAGCAGCTCGCCGTCCTTCAACAGGAACGCGGGCTGGCTCGGCCGACCGAACCGCTCATTGCCTTCCATGAAGGTCTCGTAGAGCAGCACGCCGCCCGGCGAGAGCGCGTCGAGCAACGCGGGGAAGAGCGGGCGATGCAGGTAGTTGGTGACGACGACGGCGCCGAAGGTGCGGCCGGGCAGGGGCCAGGGCGAGCCGTCCTCGAGATCGGCCTCGACGATCTCGAGGTTCGGCTGAGGCGCGAGCGCGCTGATATCGCGATCGATCGCCGTGACCTTATTGCCGCGCTCGGCGAAAAAGCGGGTGTGCCGGCCGCCGCCTGCGGCAACGTCGAGGACCGTGGCATCAACGGCGACCAGTCCGGCCCACTGCACGATCCACGGCGATGGCATCCCCCTTGCGTCAGCCACAATCAGACCCCATCATCTCTGGCACTCCCCCAATGGGAGTGCCAACGCGGAATTCCTCGTAAATTTCATGATCCTATACCGACTGCGCTGCTCCAAGGGCCACGAGTTCGAAAGCTGGTTCAAGGACAGCAAGACCTACGAACGCCAGGAGAAGAAATCCCTGATCGGCTGCGCCGTGTGCGGCGAGGCCAAGGTCGCGCGCGCGCCGATGGCGCCGCGCCTGAACAAGGGGAGTGGCAAGAGCACCCAGAAGGTCGAGGTCGAGAAGCCGGCGACCGATGCGCCGGCAACACCGCCCGCGCCGACGCCAGAGCAGCAGCAGATGGCCGCACTGGCGCGACACATGCCAAAGGAACTGCGCGAGGCCCTGATCCAGGTGCGCACCGAGGTCGAGAAGAACTGCGAGCCTGTCGGCGACAAGTTCGCCGAGGAAGCGCGCAAGATCCATTACGGCGAGAGCGACAAGCGCGGCATCTACGGCGAGACCAGCGAGGAAGAAGCCGAGGCGCTGGCCGACGAAGGCATCGAGTTCGGCCGTCTGCCGTGGATTCCCAGAGGGAACTAAGTCTTCGTCCCGTAAAGCATATAATTCACGTCAAGGTCGCTCTTGTTCAGCGACCAGGCACGGCCGAGCGGGCTGTAGACGACGCCCACGATCTCCTGCGCCTCGATGCCGCCCGCGCGCAGGCCGTTCACGACTTCTGACGGCTTCAGGAACTTCTTCCAGTCGTGCGTGCCGCGCGGCAGCCAGCCCAAGACATACTCGGCGCCGGCGATGGCGAGCATCCATGCCTTGGCGGTACGGTTGAGCGTTGAGAGAAACAAGAGGCCGCCCGGCTTCACCATGCGGCCGCACGAGCGCAGGAAAAGGTCGACGTCGGCCACGTGCTCGACGATCTCCAGCGCCAGCACGATGTCGAACTCAGCACCCGCTTCGGCCAGCGCCTCGGCCGTGCCCTGGCGGTAGTCGATCGCCAGCGCCTGTCCCTCGGCGTGAAGGGCCGCGACGTAGACGTTCTTCGCGGCCGCGTCGACGCCCGTCACCCGCGCCCCCAGCCGGGCCATTGGTTCGCTCAAAAGCCCGCCGCCGCAGCCGATGTCGAGCAACGACAGGTCCTTCAATGGCGAGCCGGACAGGGGATCGCGCTGCCAGTGGGCTGCGGCACGGTCGCGGATGTAGCCGATGCGGACCGGGTTCAGCCGGTGCAGGGGCGCGAACTTGCCGGTCGGGTCCCACCATTCGGCGGCGATGCGCGAGAAGCGCTCGATTTCGGCCGGATCGACGGTGGTTTGCCCAGGAGCGCTTGTCGGAGTGCCCATGATCGCTGCCCTTGACCCGAATGGTGCCCCCGGTGTCTATACCCCGCTTTCGAGCAGGTCCATGGCGCGCATCGTTCTCAAATTCGGCGGCACTTCGGTTGGCGACACGGATCGCATCAAGAACGTCGCCAGCAAGGTGAAGGCCGAGGTCGCGCGCGGCAACGAGGTCGCGGTCGTGGTGTCGGCCATGTCCGGCGCCACCAACCAGCTCGTCAAATGGGTCAACGAGATCGCGCCCTTGCACGATGCCCGCGAGTACGACGTCGTCGTGGCGACCGGCGAGCAGGTGACGATCGGCCTGCTGGCAATGGCGCTGCAGCAGATGGGCGTGAAGTCGCGCTCGTGGATGTCGTGGCAGATCCCGATCCGCACCGACGCGGCCTATGCCAAGGCCCGCATCGTCGACATCGAGACCGCCGACATGGCGAAGGCCATGGCGGCCGGCGAGGTGCCGATCGTGCCGGGCTTCCAGGGCCTGTCGCCGGAAGGCCGCGTGACGACCTTGGGCCGTGGCGGCTCGGACACGTCGGCCGTCGCCCTGGCCGCTGCGCTCAAGGCCGACCGCTGCGACATCTACACCGACGTCGACGGCGTCTACACGACCGATCCCCGGATCGTCGAGAAGGCGCGCAAGATCGACCAGGTGACCTACGAGGAGATGCTCGAGATGGCGTCGCAGGGCTCCAAGGTGCTGCAGACGCGTTCGGTCGAGATGGCGATGAACCACCACGTGCGCGTGCAGGTTCTGTCGTCGTTCGACGCCGCCCTGGGCAGCGACCTGCCCGGCACGATGGTTGTGGATGAGGAAGAGATCATGGCCCAGGGACTCGAGAAATCCGTCGTGAGCGGCATCGCCTTCGCCAAGGACGAGGCCAAGATCACGGTCACCCGCGTGGCCGACCGGCCGGGCGTGGCGGCGGCGATCTTCGGTCCGCTCGCCCAGGCCAACGTCAACGTCGACATGATCGTGCAGAACGTCTCGCTCGACGGCAGCTCGACCGACATCACCTTCACGGTGCCGCGGGCCGACCTCGCGCGCGCCGTCGAGCTTCTGCAGAAGGCCAAGGCCACGCTCAAGTTCGCCGAGGTGCAGTCCGACATCAACGTCGCCAAGATCTCGGTGATCGGCGTCGGCATGCGCAGCCATGCCGGCGTGGCGCTGAAGATGTTCGAGACCTTGGCCGGCAAGGGGATAAACATCCAGGTGATCTCGACCTCCGAGATCAAGATCAGCGTGCTGGTGGCCGCCGAATACACCGAGCTCGCGGTGCGGGCTCTGCACACAGCCTATGAGCTTGACGCCGCCTGAGCCTGGCCTTCCTCCCCAACGAAGTTGGGGAGGTGTCAGCGTCATACGCTGACGGAGGGGTCGGAAGCCTCAAGGCGACTTATGACCCCTCCGTCGGCGTATGACGCCGACACCTCCCCACGCTGCGCGTGGGGAGGAGCACTGCAAGCGTTGCTTTCGCATAAGTTTCTCTGCTGCTTATGCGAACAAGGCGGGTAGGCAGTTCGGCGCAGGTCTTGCTATAAGCACGCCATGCGCGCCAAGCACGCTCATATGACCTGCCAAAATGCCCGCCAATCGGCGGCTTGGCGCATTTGCGCGTGCATTACCGACCGTAGCTTTGTCGTCATCCGACTCAAGCATCTAGCGGTCTGAGCATGGAGAGAACAACTCCCCCGGCCGGACCGCGAATGCTCCTAAAGCGGCTCCGGGACACGATGGCGCGTGCGGAGTCCATCGAGGACCCGCTGGGCGAGGTCGTGCGCCTGGTCGCCAACGAGATGGTGGCCGAGGTCTGCTCGATCTATCTGCTGCGGGCCGGCGAGGTGCTGGAACTGTTCGCCACCCAGGGCCTCAATCCCTCGGCCGTGCACCGCACGCGCCTGCGGGTCGGCGAGGGCCTGGTCGGCGACATCGCCGCGCATAATCGGCCCCTGTCGCTGGCCGACGCCCAGAGCCATCCGCAATACGCCTACCGGCCGGAGACGGGCGAGGAGATCTACCATTCGCTGGCCGGTGTGCCGATCGTGCGTGCCGGGCGCGTGCTCGGCGTGCTGGTGGTGCAGAACCGCACACGCCGCCACTACGACGAAGAAGAGATCGAGACGCTGCAGACCATCGCCATGGTGCTGGCGGAGCTCATCGCGGCCGGTCATTTCGTCAGCCCCAACGAGGTCCAGCAGGTCGACGGCCTGGGACTCCTGCCGCTGCGCGTCGACGGCGTGCAGCTGACGCCGGGCGTCGCCATCGGACACGCGGTGCTGCACGAGCCGCGCATCTCGATCCAGAAGGTCGTCGCCGAGGATATCGGCCAGGAGCTGAAGCGCTTCGAAGAAGCCGCACATGGCGTGCGCGAGCATGTCGACCGCATGCTCGAGGCGCACGACATGCAGTCGGGCGAGCAGCGCGAGATCCTGGAAACCTTCCGCATGTTCGTCGACGATCGCGGTTGGCTCGAGCGCATACGCGAAGCCATCGGCTCGGGCCTCACCGCCGAGGCCGGCGTGCAGCGCAGCTTCGACGACGTGCGCGCGCGGCTCGGCCAGTCGACCGATCCCTATATCCGCGAGCGGCTGAGCGACCTGCAGGACCTCACCAACCGGGTGCTGCTGCGACTGGCCGGCCGCGCCGTCGCCGACCCGGCGTCGCATCCCGACGACATGATCATCATCGCCCGCGACATGGGCCCGGCCGAGCTGCTCGACTACGACCGCACGCGGCTGCGCGGCCTGGTGCTCGAAGAAGGATCGGCGATGAGCCACGTCGCCATCGTCGCCCGCGCGCTCGACATTCCGGTCGTCGGCCGCGCGCCCGACGTGCTGGCCCGCATCGAGCCGGGCGACGCCATCGTCGTCGACGGCGACAATGCGCAGGTCCTGGTGCGGCCGGCCGACGACATCCTGCAGACCATCCATGCCGCGATCGAGGCGCGCGACGAGCGGCGGCGCAAGTACATGGCGCTGCGCGACCTGCCGTCGGCGACGCGCGATCAGGCGCGCATCTCGCTGCACATGAACGCCGGTCTGTTGATCGACATGCAGCATCTCGATGAGACCGGCGCCGACGGTGTCGGCCTGTACCGGACCGAGATCCCGTTCATGGTGCGTTCGGAGTTTCCCGACGTCGATGCGCAGACCTGGCTCTACAGCCGCGTGCTCGACGTCGCCGACGGGCGACCGGTGACTTTTCGCACGCTCGATGTCGGGGGCGACAAGGTGCTGCCCTATGTCGGCGCCTTCGGCGACGACAATCCCGCCATGGGTTGGCGCGCCATCCGCATCGGCCTCGATCGGCCGGCGATGTTGCGTCGGCAATTGCGTGCCTTAATCCAGGGCGCCAATGGTCGGCCGTTGTCGGTGATGTTCCCGATGATCGCCGAGGTGAGCGAGCTCATGCGTGCGCGTGCCCTGCTCGAACTCGAGCTCGAGCGTGCCAGGCGGCGCGGCCAGCTGGTCCCGGAGCGCCTGCGTGTTGGCGTTATGTTCGAAGTGCCGGCGCTGGCCTGGCAGCTCGACAGCCTGCTGCCCCACGTCGACTTCATCTCGGTGGGGACGAACGACCTCCTGCAGTTCCTTTACGCTGCCGACCGGGGCAACACCCGGGTTGCCGGACGCTACGACAGCTTGTCCCCACCGCTCCTCAGACTGCTACATTTTGTGGTGGAAAAGGTCCGGCCGGCCGGGGTCGAACTATCGGTCTGCGGCGAGATGGCAGGCCGTCCCGTCGAGGCGCTGGCCCTGCTTGCTGTCGGCGTGCGCACGCTCTCGATGTCGCCCGGCGCGATCGGTCCGGTAAAGGCCATGATCCGTTCGCTCGATCTCAATGAGGTGACTGGTTTCATGAACGCTGCGCTTTCACAACCGGACAGACCGATGCGTGAGACTCTTCGTCTCTTTGCTGCCGATCATGCGATCGAAATTTGACGATAAGACTCCAACTGTCGGTAGGCCTCTGGTAAAACGTTTTTGAGAGGGGACTAGCAGGTAGCAGGGGACATCATGCCGGATCAGGTCGATTGGCGTGCGCTGGAACGCGAAGCCTCGCCGGGTCGTGCAGTAGGTCGCTTGCTGCGCGATCAGCGCGAAGCGCGCGGCCTCGACCTCGCACAGGTCGAGAAGAGTTTGAAAATTCGCCGCACCAACCTCGAGGCGATCGAGGAGGGTCGGTTCGACAAGCTGCCGGGTGCTGCCTACGTCCCCGCCTTCCTGCGCGCCTATGCAGCGCATGTCGGTCTCGACCCCGAAAAGGTCATGACCGCCTATCATCTGTCCGGTCCGGTTCCGATCAAGCGTCCTGTCACCCTGCCGGCTGATTTCCCTATCGTTGAAAGAAGGGCGCCGATCGGGCTGGCCGTGCTCACCATCCTGCTGGTCGTCGGCGTCGGCTATGCCGCCTGGCATTACCTGCCGCGCGAGCAGTCGGTTGTGGCGGAAAAGGTGCCGCCGGTGCCGGATCGCCTGCTGGCCTCCCATCCCGGCCCGGCGCCATCGACCGAGGCTCAGCCGCCCGCGACCGCCAACGTGCCGGCCCAAGCTCCGGCGGGGCAGGTGCCGCCGCCGGCTCAGCCGACCCAGGAGGCGCGTCCGGCGCCCGGCAACCTGCCGCCCGAAGTCTGGCCGGCGCGCCGTGAAGCGGCCGCTCCGCCGCCACCGCCGCCCCAGGGCACGCCGCTCGCTCCGCCGGTCGTCGCTGCGGTTCCGCCGCCTCCGCCGCCGCCTGTGGTGATGACTCTTCCCGGCCCGGGTCAGGCGCAGGCCGCCCAGCCGCCGGCCGCTGCCGAGCAGCCGCGTGTCGCCACGCAGCAGCAACCTCAGCCGCCGCAACAGGCAGCGGTACCGGCCGTCGAGGAGGCAGCGCGTCCGCCGGCAACGGAGCCCCCGGCCATTCTTCCGGTTCGCGCCGACACGACCGTCCGGGTGCGCGGCAACAGCTGGATCGAGCTGCGTGCGCCCAACGGCGACGTGCTGGCGCAGACCTACGTGCGGGCCGGCGAGAGCTACGTCGTGCCGGCCGGTATCGCCTACCGCATCGTCGACGCCCGCTAGCTCCGACTGTCGCTTATGAGCGAGCCTGTCACCCCGAGCGCAGCGAGGGGCCTTTAAGGCAACAGGAGAGGTCCCTCGCTACGCTCGGGATGACAGCGGGGCTGTATCACTGGCGTCATCTAGCGTCATTAAGGCCTCTGGCGCCGGCTGGATATGCCCGGCCGGCGCGACTACATTTGCGCCATGAGCATCAGGCCCTATCGCGACATCGTGCGCCGCAAGTCGCGGCGCATCATGGTCGGGTCCGTCCCGGTCGGCGGCGATTCGCCGATCACGGTCCAGACCATGACCAACACGCTGACCGCCGATGCCCAGGCGACCATCGACCAGATCCGCCGGTCCGAGGAGGCCGGCGTCGATATCGTGCGGGTTTCCTGCCCGGACGAGGCGTCCACGGCGGCGCTGCCGGCCATCGTCAAGGCATCGAAGGTGCCGATCGTGGCCGATATCCATTTTCACTACCGGCGCGCCATCGAGGCCGCCAAGGCGGGAGCCGCCTGCCTGCGCATCAATCCCGGCAACATCGGCAGCGCCGAGCGGGTGCGCGAGGTGGTCCAGGCCGCCAAGGACCATGGCTGCTCCATGCGCATCGGCGTCAATGCCGGCTCGCTCGAGAAGGACCTCCTGGAGAAGTACGGCGAGCCCTGCCCGGAGGCGATGGTCGAGAGCGCGCTCGACCATGCGCGCATCCTGCAGGATCACGACTTCCACGAGTTCAAGATCAGCGTGAAGGCGTCGGACGTCTTCCTGGCGGTCGCGGCTTATCAACAGCTCGCCGACGCCTGCGACTATCCCCTGCATATCGGCGTCACCGAAGCGGGGGCGCTGCGCACCGGCACGGTGAAGTCGTCGATCGGGCTGGGCTCGCTCTTGTGGGCCGGCATCGGCGACACGGTCCGCGTCTCGCTGTCGGCCGAGCCCGAGGAAGAGGTCAAGGTCGGCTTCGAGCTCCTGAAGGCGCTGAACCTGCGTCACCGCGGCGTCAACATCATCTCCTGCCCGTCCTGCGCCCGCCAGCAGTACGACGTCATCCGCACCGTCGAGGCGCTGGAGAAGCGCGTCGCCCACATCACCACGCCCATGACCGTGTCGGTGATCGGCTGCGTCGTGAACGGGCCGGGCGAGGCGCGCGAGACCGACATCGGCTTCACCGGCGGCGGCAACAACACCCATCAGGTCTACATTGCGGGCGTACCGCATCATCGCCTGAAGGACGCCAGCGTCGTCGATCATCTTGTCGAGCTGATCGAGAAGAAGGCCGCCGAGATCGAGGCTGCGAAGGCGGCAGAGGCCGAGCGACACCACGCCGCCGCCGCCGAGTAGCGCTTTTCAGCTCTCTTCTTCGACGATCAATCCAGGGCGACTTTCCGTGAGCAAACTGCAGCCCGTGCGCGGCACGCACGACCTTCTTCCCGACGAATACCGGCGCTTCGCGCACGTCATCGACACGGCGCGCGACGTGGCGCGCCTCTATGGCTATCGCGAGATGGCCACGCCCATCTTCGAGTTCACCGAGCTGTTCGCCCGCGGCATCGGCGAGACGACCGACGTCGTCTCCAAGGAGATGTACACCTTCACCGACCGCGGCGGTGAATCGCTCACCTTGCGGCCGGAATACACCGCCGGCATCTGCCGCGCCTTCGTGTCCAACGGCGAGCTCGGCCAGCAGCTGCCGCTGAAGCTCTTCGCCGCCGGCCCGATGTTCCGTTACGAGCGGCCGCAGAAGGGCCGCCAGCGCCAGTTCCACCAGATCGACCTGGAAGTGCTGGGCGCGCCTGAACCCGGCGCTGACATCGAGGTGATCTCGGTGGCGGCCGACATCCTCGACCGGCTGGGCATCCTCGATCGCTGCGGGCTCAAGCTGAACTCGCTGGGTGACCCGGAAAGCCGCGCCGGCTACCGCAAGGTGCTGGTCGACTACTATTCCGGTCATATCGCCAAGCTGTCAGAGGATTCGCGCGACCGCCTGCAGCGCAATCCCCTGCGCATCCTCGACAGCAAGGACGACGGCGACAAGGCGATCAACGCCAACGCGCCATCCTTCGCCGACCACCTGAACCAGGCGAGCCGGGATTTCTTTTCGGCCGTGAAGGATGGGCTCGCGGCGGCCGGCGTGCCGTTCGAGGTCGATCCTGCGCTGGTGCGCGGGCTCGACTACTACACTCACACCGCCTTCGAGTTCGTGACGACGCACATCGGCGCCCAGGGCACCGTGCTGGGTGGTGGCCGCTACGATGGCCTGATCGCCGAATTGGGCGGCCCGCCGACGGCCGGCATTGGCTGGGCTGGCGGCATCGAGCGGCTGGCCATGCTGTGCAACGACCCCGCGCCGTTGCCGCGTGCCGTCGTGATCGCCCCGCTGGGCGCCGCGGCCGAGGCCAGGGCGCTGGGCCTCGCCCGTGCGCTGCGCCGCCAGGGCATCGCCGTCGAGCAGGACTATCGCGGCAACATGAAGCGGCGCATGCAGCGCGCCAACAAGCTCAACGCCCGCGCCGTGCTGATCATCGGCGACGACGAGCTCGCCAAGGGCGTCGCGCAGCTGAAAGACCTCGACAGCGGCGAGCAGCGCGAGGTGGCGCTCGATGCCCTGGGCGAAGCCCTGAAGCCTGCAGGTTAGCCACGCGTTCCTCCCTAGCGAAGCTGGGGAGGTGTCGCCGTCATACGGCGACGGAGGGATCATGAGCATCACAACCGGTGTTCATGACCCCTCCGTCGGCGTAAGACGCCGACACCGCCCCATCTTCGCTGGGGAGGAATGCGCTGGATTTGCACCTCGCGGCGGTTTTGTGTAACGAGCGGCCTTCCATGTCCCTGCTGCACAAACTCGACCAGATCACCGCCCGCTATGCCGAGCTCCAGGCGAGCCTGTCGGGCGGCGCTCTCGATTCGCAGAAGTTCGTCGCGGCCTCCAAGGAGTACTCGGACCTCGGGCCGCTGGTCGAGGCGATCGGCGACTGGCGCAAGGCCGAGACCGAATTGAAGGAGGCGGAGGCGCTGGCGGCCGATCCGGACATGAAGGCCATGGCCGAGGAAGAGGCGGCTCAGCTGAAGAAGCGTCTGCCCGATCTCGAGCGCGCCGTGAAGCGCATGCTGCTGCCCAAGGACGCGGCCGACGAGAAGAACGCCATCCTGGAAATCCGCGCCGGTACGGGCGGCGACGAGGCGGCCTTGTTCGCGGCCGACCTGTTCCGCATGTACCAGCGCTATGCCGCCGAGCATGGCTGGCGCTTCGAGGCCATGGAGCTCTCCGACACCGGCATCGGCGGCTACAAGGAGGCGATCGCCACCGTCTCGGGCCGCGGCGTGTTCGCCCGGTTGAAGTTCGAATCCGGTGTCCATCGCGTGCAGCGCGTGCCGGCCACCGAGGCCCAGGGCCGCATCCATACCTCGGCCGCGACGGTGGCGGTGCTGCCCGAGGCCGAGGAATTCGACATCAAGATCGACGAGAAGGACCTGCGCATCGACGTCTTCCGCTCGTCCGGCCCGGGCGGCCAGTCGGTCAACACGACGGATTCGGCGGTGCGCATCACCCACCTCCCGACCGGCGTGGTGGTGAGCCAGCAGGACGAGAAGAGCCAGCACAAGAACCGCGCCAAGGCGATGAAAATCCTGCGCGCCCGCCTCTATGACGCCGAGCGCCAGCGCCGCGACGACGCGCGCGCCGCCGACCGCAAGGGCCAGGTCGGCAGCGGCGATCGCAGCGAGCGCATCCGCACCTACAACTTCCCGCAAAGCCGCGTCACCGACCATCGCATCAACCTCACGCTCTACAAGCTCGACGAGGTGATGGAGGGCCGCGCCCTCGACGAGTTCATCGATGCGCTGATCGCCGACGACGAGGCGGGGCGGCTGGCGGAGCTCGCCGCCTGACCGCGGCTTTGACGGCGACCTACGACGGCCTGCTGCGCGATGCGGCGGCCGCGCTGTCGGCTGCGGGCCTCGACAACGTCCGCTTCGAAGCGCGCCTGTTGTTGGCCCACGCGACTGGCCTGTCGATCGAGCAGCTGATCGCGCGCGGCAATGAGATGGCACCTGACGCCGTCGGGGCCGCTCTGCGCGAGCTGACGGCACGGCGGATCCAGCGCGAGCCCATGGCCTACATCCTGGGCGAGCGCGAGTTCTGGGGACTGCCGTTCAAGGTCTCGCCGGCCGTGCTGGTGCCGCGGCCCGACAGCGAGACGGTCATCGAGGCGGCGCTGGCGCTGCTGGCCGACCGCGACCGGCCGTGGCGGATCCTCGATCTCGGCCTGGGCTCGGGCTGCCTGTTGTTGACGCTGCTGCGCGAGCTTCGTGCCGCGCGCGGGGTCGGGCTGGAAGTGTCCGAGCCCGCGCTCGCCGTGGCTCGGACAAACGCGGCCGCTCTGGGTATAGGCGCGCGGGCCGAGCTCCTGCTGGGCGATTGGCGCGAGCCGGGCTGGCGCGATCGCGTCGGCGGACCCTTCGATTTGCTGGTCAGCAACCCGCCCTACATCGAGGCGGGGGCCATCGCCGGCCTGATGCCCGAAGTCAGCCGTTTCGAGCCGAAGCTGGCGCTCGACGGCGGGGCGGATGGGCTTGCGGCCTATCGCGCGATCGCCGCCGAAGCGCCCCGGCTGATCGTCCCCGGCGGCCGGCTGCTCCTTGAGGCAGGCGAGGGGCAAGCCCCTGAAATATATAAGATTTTCCAATCCACAGGTTTTACGGCCGAAGCCTCCTGGAAAGACCTCGGCGGCATCGACCGGGTGGTTTCATTGACGTATTAAAGGGTTGGCAACTAATCGGAATGAGACTACGTTCATCTGAGCCCCTTGGGGGGGCTTGGGCCCGGGCCAATAGGTGGCACTGGGCGATTTATCCCTCTGAAAATCAGCCTGACGGCGCCCACGAAGGGCAGAGGGTAGCTAAGAACAACACCCGTCCGGCATGTAACTGGCCCTAGGTTTATGAGACCAAACAATCGTCAGCGGTCGCGCGGCGGTCGCAATGGTGGCGGCGGTGGCGGCGGCGGCCACCATCACAAGCAGCAGCACAACCACAACCCCAACCGTCCGCCCAATCGAAACCAGATCTTTGACTCGAGCGGACCCGACGTCCGCGTGCGGGGCAATGCCCATCAGGTCTTCGACAAGTACCAGGCGCTGGCCCGCGAGGCGCAGTCCTCGGGCGATCGCATCATGGCTGAAGCCTATTGGCAGTACGCCGATCACTACTACCGCATGATCCAGGCCTCCGGCGGCTTCGCCCAACGCAACAACCAGGGTTGGGGCGATGGCAGCGAAGAGGGCCAGGGCCCGCCGCAGCAGCAGGGTCCCGGCGGGCAGCCGCAGCAGGCCAATGGCAATGGCCATGCCCCCGATGAGCGGCAGGGTGAGCAGCGGTCGGGTGGCCGCGACGATCAGAACGAAGAGCCCGGGCTCGGCGGCGTCGCCTTCCTGCAAAACGGACGCAATGCGCCAGGACCCAACGATCCGGCAGCGGACGAGCAGCCCGAGGTGCCGGAGTTCACGCCGACAACCGGACGTCGCGGTGGCGGTGGCGGTGGCGGCGGCGGCGGCGGCTGACGACCGCTTCCCAAGTTTCTTCCAAAGGCGCCCGGCAGTCCCACTGCCGGGCGTTTTTGCGAGCCTGGTACCTGGAATCACAGCTACCGACAGCCGTAACGCACCGACCAGTGATCGTCGGTACTAAAGATGAACCAGGGTTGGGGCGACGAAGGCCAGGAATGTGAAGCCGAGGCCGACGACCCCGAGGCCGCACGAAATGAGGGTCAGCCAGACGACCGACGTGAGCGCCGCGGCGCCGGCCAGCACGATCGCCAGCTGAAAGGCCGCCGAGGCGTATTCGAACATGTGGTAGGCGGCCAGCGACTTGTCGCGGTGCTCTTCCTTGGCCTTGGCGCGGGCCATCAGTTCCTTGCGGCCTTCGCCGGTCTCGGGCTCGGTCTCGTAACGTTGGGCGGTCTGGCGCCACCGGTCGGTCTGGGCCTTCATGGCCGCCGGCGCGCCCTGCGGATTGTCCTTGGCGGTCGCCTCGGCCTCGTCGGCGGCGGTGCGCAGGACCGTCTGCCGGATCGTCTTGGCCTGGAAAAAATTCCACAGGTTGGACGCTTCGGCATGGCTGAGCAGGGCGTTGGTCTGCGAGCTCTTGCCACCCATTTCCGAGATCGCCAGCGCCGCGGCCAGGACGGCCACCAGGAGGGCGATCTTCTTGTTCGAGGTCTCTACATGGCCATGGCCGCCGGACATGAAATTCTCCCCGTTTCCTTGATCTATGTCCTGTTGGCCGACGTGATAGCCCGCCACGCTGGCCGTGAAAAGCCGCACCCCCGATCCGGTCTTGCAAGCCTCGGTTCCCTCCCCATATCGGGCCGAGGATGCCTCTGGAGAGGGTCCGCTCTTTCGCCCGCCGATGACGGGGGCGCGAATGAAAGGGTAGTGAAATGAATCAGGAGAAATATACCGAGCGCATGCGCGGCTTCCTGCAGAGCGCCCAGATGCTGGCTCTGCGCGAAGGTCACCAGCGGCTCGTTCCCGACCATCTTTTGAAAGTCCTGCTCGACGATCCGGAAGGCCTCGCCGCCAACCTCATCTCGTCCGCAGGCGGCGATTCCCGCGCCGTCCACCGCGCGGTCGAAGCCAGCCTCGCCAGGCAGCCCAAGGTCGAGGGCCAGGGCGCGGGCCAGGTCTACATGGCGCCCGAGACGGCGCGCATCTTCGACCAGGCCGAAGCCATCGCCGAGAAGGCGGGCGACAGCTTCGTCACCGTCGAGCGCATGCTGATGGCGCTGGCGCTGGCCAAGGGCACCGAGGCGGCCGATGCGCTCGCCAAGGGCAACGTGAAGCCGCAGGCGCTCGAGAAGGCGATCGCCGAGCTGCGCAAGGGCCGCACCGCCGACTCCGCGTCGGCCGAGAGCGGCTACGATGCGCTGAAGAAGTACGCCCGCGACCTCACCCAGGTGGCGCGCGAGGGCAAGCTCGATCCGGTGATCGGCCGCGACGAGGAGATCCGCCGCACCATCCAGGTGCTGAGCCGGCGCACCAAGAACAATCCCGTGCTGATCGGCGAGCCCGGCGTCGGCAAGACCGCCATCGCCGAGGGCCTGGCGCTGCGCATCGTCAACGACGACGTGCCCGAGGCGCTCAAGGGCAAGAAGCTGATGGCGCTCGACCTCGGCGCCATGGTGGCGGGCGCCAAGTACCGCGGCGAGTTCGAGGAGCGGCTCAAGGCCGTGCTGTCGGAGATTTCCGCCGCCGAGGGCGACATCATCGTCTTCATCGACGAGCTGCACACCCTGATCGGCGCCGGCAAGGCCGACGGCGCGATGGACGCCTCCAACATGCTGAAGCCCGCGCTGGCGCGCGGCGAGCTGCATTGCGTGGGCGCCACGACGCTCGACGAATACCGCAAGCACATCGAGAAGGATGCGGCGCTGGCGCGTCGGTTCCAGCCGGTTTTCGTCGCCGAGCCCACGGTCGAGGACACGGTCTCGATCCTGCGCGGCCTCAAGGAGAAGTACGAGCTGCATCACGGCGTGCGCATCGCCGACGCAGCCCTGGTGGCTGCCGCGACGCTCAGCAATCGCTACATCTCCGACCGCTTCCTGCCCGACAAGGCGATCGACCTGATGGACGAGGCGGCGAGCCGCATCCGCATGCAGGTCGACAGCAAGCCCGAGGCGCTCGACGAGCTCGACCGGCGCATCATCCAGCTCAAGATCGAGCGCGAGGCGCTCAAGAAGGAGAGCGACCAGGCCTCGCGCGACCGGCTGGAGCGGCTGGAGAAGGAGCTGTCCGGCCTCGAGGAGAAGTCGGCCGAGCTGACGGCCCAGTGGAAGTCGGCCAAGGACAAGCTCGCCGATTCGCAGAAGATCAAGGAGCAGCTCGACAAGGCGCGCTCCGAGCTCGAGATCGCCCAGCGCAAGGGCGAGCTGGCCCGGGCGGGCGAGCTGGCCTACGGCGTGATCCCGGACCTCGAGAAGAAGCTCAGGGATGCCGAGAACCACGAGGTTCAGGGTGGCAAGGGTGTGAAGGAAGAGGTCACGCCCGAGGACATCGCCGCCGTCGTGTCGCGCTGGACCGGCGTGCCGGTCGACAAGATGCTGGAAGGCGAGCGCGGCAAGCTGCTGCGCATGGAGGACCAGATCACCAGGCGCGTGGTCGGCCAGGACGAGGCGGTGCGTGCGGTGGCCGACGCGGTGCGTCGCGCCCGGGCCGGCCTGCAGGATCCCAACCGGCCGATCGGCTCGTTCCTGTTCCTGGGCCCGACCGGCGTCGGCAAGACCGAGCTCACCAAGGCGATCGCCGAGTTCCTGTTCGACGACGACCAGGCGATGGTGCGCATCGACATGAGCGAGTTCATGGAGAAGCACTCCGTCAGCCGCCTGATCGGCGCGCCACCGGGCTATGTCGGCTACGACGAGGGCGGCGTGCTCACCGAAGCGGTGCGGCGCCGGCCCTACCAGGTGATCCTGTTCGACGAGGTCGAGAAGGCGCACCCCGACGTGTTCAACGTGCTGCTGCAGGTGCTGGACGACGGTCGCCTGACCGACGGCCAGGGCCGCACGGTCGACTTCAAGAACACGCTGATCGTGCTGACCTCCAACCTCGGCAGCGCGCATCTCGCGGCGCTGGCCGACGGCCAGTCGGCCGAGACGGTGCGCGAGCAGGTGATGGAGGAGGTGCGCCGCGCCTTCCGGCCGGAGTTCCTGAACCGGCTCGACGAGATCCTGCTGTTCAACCGGCTGAGCCGCGCGCACATGACCGACATCGTCGAGATCCAGCTCGGCCGCCTGCGCAAGCTGCTGGCCGATCGCAAGATCGCCATCGAGTTCGACGGCAAGGCGCTGCAGTGGCTGGCCAACCGCGGCTACGACCCGGTCTACGGCGCCCGGCCGCTCAAGCGGGTGATCCAGCGCAGCCTGCAGAACCCACTGGCGACGCAGATCCTCGAGGGTCGCATCAAGGACGGCGATACCGTCAAGGTCACGGTCGAGGGCGGCGAGCTCAGCGTCGGCGGCCAGCGCGTGATGAGCGAGGCGGCGGACGACTGACTGGGTCGGACGGGTCGGACGTCCTTCTCATGTTCCTCTCCCCCGCTAGGGGGAGAGGCTAGGTGAGGGGGCTTCGAAGTTTGTTGCTGCAAAGCGCGCGACGAAAGACGCGCCTTTTTTCTTGGGGCGCGAACCGCGAAGGCATCGCGTGCCTCGAGCTCCACAAGCTGCAACCAACGGCCGCTTGCCCTGGTATTGCAGCAAAACGTTGCAGCTACCTGGCAAACAATGTTGCTTCGTCGCAACACACCGCCATCAAATGGCATATCGATTCCGAAGCGGAGAGTGATCTAAGTCACAGCGCGCGAGAGCAAATTGTCTTACTCTTTCTGGTGTGGCTGCGCGTGGCGACCGAGCGTCCCGTGAAGGGGCCTTGGGGAGGCGCGCGCAGAAGGTTTGCAAAGACAAAGGCTCTGACTGTCCGACGAGAGCACTGGCGACCCGTAACAGCAGCACGGGAGGTCAGGATGAACGATCATGTTCACCCTTCGCGCGACGATCAACGTGCGCATCACTACTCAGCACAAATCCATCAGCTGAACGAAGAGCCGATGCAGGACGAACGGAAATCCACGTGGCGGCGACGGGCTGTTGCCGGAGTGGTTGTCGGCTCGATGGCCTACCTGGTGACCAGTTGTTTCCTGGAGAATCGGCTGCACAAGCCGAAGGTGGATCGAGCGAATTTACGCTTCAGACATACGCCGAAGGGGAACTAGAAGCTTGCCGGGTGCTGGACGACGGCCGCCTGACCGACGGCCAGGGCCGCACGGTCGACTTCAAGAACACGCTGATCGTGCTGACCTCCAACCTCGGCAGCGCCCATCTCGCAGCGCTGGCCGACGGCCAGTCGGCCGAGACGGTGCGCGAGCAGGTCATGGAGGAGGTGCGCCGCGCCTTCCGGCCGGAGTTCCTGAACCGCCTCAACGAGATCCTGCTGTTCAACCGGCTGAGCCGGGCGCACATGACGGACATCGTCGAGATCCCAGCTCGGCCGCCTGCGCAAGCTCCTGGCCGTTCGCAAGATCGACATCGAGTTCGACGGCAAGGCGCTGCAGTGGCTGGCCAACCGCGGCTACGATCCGGTCTACGGCGCCCGGCCGTTGAAGCGGGTGATCCAGCGCAGCCTGCAGAACCCGCTGGCGACGCAGATCCTCGAGGGTCGCATCAAGGACGGCGACACCGTCAAGGTCACGGTCGAGGGCGGCGAGCTCAGCGTCGGCGGCCAGCGCGTGATGAGCGAGGCGGCCGACGACTAGAGGTTGTCCCTGAAAGCCGAAGGGCGCGATGAAAGTCGCGCCCTTTTCGTTTCGTCGGCTCAGAGGCCGAGGCGCAACCGGCCGTTACGCCGTCCGTTGTTTCCAGTGTCGATGGGCACACGCCAAAGGGCAAAAATGAACCGGCCCGTTCAAGGCCGGACTGTCAGTTGCTGGGTAGCCCCCCATTCTTCGTACCTCATCCACCCAGGAGAACGGAGTGCCGGCAAGCGACAAATCGAAGGCGACGAACCGGACCGGAAAGTCCAGGATTGCGAAGCTCGGAAGCACGATAACCACGCAAAAAGCCGGCAGGAAATCGTCAGGCCGCCAGTCTTTCGACGTGGAGGCCTTCGTCACCACGGTGGGCGTAGGCCGTACCATCTCGACCTACAACCCCAAGAGCTACATCTTCAGGCAGGGCATGGCGTGCGACGCGGTCTTCTACATACAGAAAGGCCAGGTTGAGCTGAGCGTGCTCTCCAGACAGGGCAAGGAAAGGGTCGTCGGCGTCCTCAACTCGGGCGCCTTCCTTGGGGAGGGATGCCTGGCCGGCCAGCCCCGCTACCTTGCGTCGGCGCGGGCCTCCACCGAGGCTGCGGTCGCGCGCGTCGAGAAAGCGACGCTTGCCAAGGCCCTGAACGACCACCCGGCGCTGTCGCAGCGGTTCATGGCGTTCCTGTTGCTGCGCAACGGCCAGATCGAAGCGGACCTCGTCGACCACCTGTTCAATTCGAGCGAGAAGCGGCTCGCGCGTCTTCTGGTCATGCTGGCCCAGGTCGGTCAGGAAGCGGAACTGCGGCCGGTCGCAGCGCCGATCAGTCAGGAGGTGATGGCGGCGCGCGTCGGGACGACGCGTTCGCGAATCAACTATTTCATGAACAAGTTCCGCAAGCTCGGGCTCATCGAATACAACGGCGACCTGAAGGTGCATTCCTCGCTGCTGAACGTGATCATCCGGGAGTAGTTCGACGATCGGTCGGTCGTCTGCCGGCGGCCCGCCGAGCGGAACGACCTGCGAACCGGCGGCGGTGCCGGCGATTGTCCTTGTAAACACGGCCGGAAAGGGCACATTGGCCATGTCACCCGTCGATTTGCAGGCCGCATCCGACGTGACTTCAGTCCCGGCAAAATTCGTGACGAATCCCGGCAGGAGGGTCCCATGCGTCCCGAAACCGGAACTTGCCCGCTCAGTCGAACGCTTGCCGGTCGACATCGCAGAGCCTCCCGGAACGTGCTCCGAAGCGGCGCTGGCGCAGCGCGGTCTTGCTGTTCAATGTGAGACAGACGCGCGTGGGCTCCCGACCTTAGGTTGACGGAAATGCCCGCCATCCCTTCGTGGTCCCTGGAAGCCGGGACCTCGAATGCGCCGTCGCGCCGCCTATCACCCCTTTTCAATTGTCGGCTTGTTGTGTGCAACAGCCAGAAAGCAGACTCATGGGCGCCGCCGCAAAGCGATCGACCTTCCGGCTGGTGCTGATCAAGCCCACGCATTACGACGACGACGGCTATCCGATCACCTGGCTCAGGTCGCACATTCCCTCCAACACCTTGGCCGCGCTCTACGGCCTGGCTGAAGACTGCCGCAAGCGGCGCGTGCTCGGACCGGATGTCGACATCGTCGCCGAGCCGATCGACGAGACCAACTCGCGCATCCGCGTCGATCGCATCGTCGCGGACATCGAACGCTCGAACAGCCGTGCTCTGATCTGCCTGGTGGGGGTCCAGTCCAACCAGTTTCCGCGGGCCGTCGATCTGGCCCGCCAATTCATCAAGGCCGGCTTTCCGGTGGCCCTCGGCGGCTTCCATGTCTCCGGCTGCATATCGATGCTGCCCGTCGTGCCGCCCGAGATCCAGGCCGCCATGGACATGGGCATCGCGATGTTCGCGGGTGAAGCCGAGGAAGGCCGCCTCGACGGGGTCTTGCGCGATGCCTGGAACGGCACGCTGAAGCCGCTTTACAACTACATGGACGACCTGCCGGGCCTGGAAGGGGCGGTGCCGCCCCGCCTTCCGCCCTCGGCGCTGGCGCGCAACGAAGGGCGCATTTCGAGCTTCGACCTCGGCCGCGGCTGCCCGTTCCAGTGCTCGTTCTGCACCATCATCAACGTGCAGGGCCGCAAGAGCCGCTTCCGCACCGCCGACGACCTCGAGGCGATCGTCCGCGAGAACTACAGGCAGGGCATCACGACGTTCTTCATCACCGACGACAACATGGCCCGTAACAAGCACTGGGAGGACTTCTTCGACCGGCTGATCGAGCTCAAGGAGAACGAGGGCATCGCCTTGTCCCTGATCATCCAGGTCGACACGCAGTGCCATCGCATCCCGAACTTCATCCACAAGGCACGCTGGGCCGGCGTGTTCCGGGTCTTCATCGGGCTGGAAAACGTCAACCCGGACAACCTGCTGGCCGCCAAGAAGCGCCAGAACAAGATCACCGAATACCGCAAGATGCTGCAGGCCTGGCACACCAGCGGCGCCTCGACCTGGGCCGGCTACATCCTCGGGTTCCCCGGCGACACGCGCGAATCGATCCTGCGCGACATGGAGATCATCAAGAAGGAGCTGCCGCTCGACATCCTCGAGCTGTTCATCCTGACGCCCTTGCCCGGCTCGGAAGATCACCAGTCCCAGTGGAAGCAGGGCCTCTGGATGGACGCCGATCTCAACAAGTACGATGTGCATCATCGGGTCGTCCATCACCCGAGGATGAGCGACGAGGAATTCGACCGGACCTACCGCGACGCCTGGCGGTGCTACTACACGCCCGAGCACATCGAGACGGTGGCGCGCCGGCATGGCGCGATTCCCGGCCGCAACCCCGCCGAGCCGGCCCGGTTCATGACCATGTTCAAGATCATGTTCGAGGCCGAGGGCATTCACCCTCTGGAGGCCGGCGTCGTGCGCTTGAAGTACCGAAGCGACCGTCGCCACGGCATGCCGATCGTGCCGATCGGCCTGTTCCACTACAGGCTGGTCGTCGAGAACTGGAAGAAGATCGGGATCTACGTCCGCCTGGCCTGGCAGGGCTGGCGCATCGGCCAGAAGGTCAAGCACGACCCCAGGCGCCACGAATACATGGATCTCGCGCTGTCGCCGGTGGTCGAGGAGGACATGGACAAGCTCGCCCTGTTCGCCGAGACGGCGGGCGGCGAAGCGGCCCTCAGCAAGCGCCGCGGCGAGGATCGCGCACGCGATCGCATCGTCGCCGCGCAGAACCAGCGGCTGGCCGCTGCTGAATAGACGGGTACCTGCTTTCACCGGACGCCGATACGGCCCACCGCACCCTGAGGAGTGCCCCAAGGGCGCATCTCGAATGCGCGCGGTAAACCGCGCGTCGGTGGCCACGCCAGGACTGGACCCCATCCTTCGAGGCGCCGATCGCGCATGTGAATGCGCGTAGCCGCGCGCCTCAGCATGAGGTCGTCTGTGAATCACCGTTCAATGAAAGCGAGAACAGGGGTCTCGCCTGGAGCCCGAGCTTTATCTGGCGGGTGCGACGGGGACGCTCTGGTATCCCGCCTCCTTTTAGTTCTCTTGCCCGCCGCTGGGGCTTCTTGCAGGGTCGCGCAATCCTCGCCGTGGAACGCCCGGGTGTCCGGGTGGATCGCCGACACGGTGTAGGAAGTGGGAGGAGGGCTGGCCATGCCCGCCTTGATGGCAGGCTGGAGCGGTCAAACCAAAGCAGGGTCCTGACGGAGGTGACTCCGCCGCGGACCATCGGGAAGCCCAGCTCGGGCCGTGGCCTGCGGAGGCGGCATGGCGTCGCTATTTCGCCAACGACAGGATGACCTCGACCAACGTGTTCGGAGCATGTCGTCGTTGCGAACGCGTACCTGGTCGGACGTCAGCACCAGCTCGATCGGCGACCAGCGGTTGCGGATGGCGTGCGCAAGTCACAATCCGTCCATGCTTCCGGGCATGTTGATGTCGGTAAAGACGATCCGGATGTCCCTTCTGCTCTCGAGGAGGGCGATGGCCTCGTCCGCACTTCCGGCTTCGAGCGACACGGTCGACTTCAAGAACACGCTGATCGTGCTGACTTCCAACCTCGGCAGCGCCCATCTCGCGGCGCTGGCCGACGGCCAGTCGGCCGAGACGGTGCGTGAGCAGGTGATGGAGGAGGTACGCCGCGCCTTCCGGCCGGAGTTCCTGAACCGCCTCGACGAGATCCTGCTGTTCAACCGGCTGAGCCGGGCGCACATGACCGACATCGTCACGATCCAGCTCGGCCGCCTGCGCAAGCTCCTGGCCGATCGCAAGATCGACATCGAGTTCGACAAGAACGCGCTGCAGTGGCTGGCCAACCGCGGTTACGACCCGGTCTACGGCGCGCGGCCGCTGAAGCGGGTGATCCAGCGCAGCCTGCAGAACCCGCTGGCGACGCAGATCCTCGAAGGCCGCGTCAAGGACGGCGACACCGTCAAGGTCACGGTCGAGAACGGCGAGCTTTCGGTCGGCGGCCAGCGCGTGATGAGCGAAGCGGCCGACGACTAGCGGCGGCCCGTTTTCCTCTCATGTTCCTCTCCCCCGCTAGGGTAGGGCTATCGCATTTGGCCAATTTTTCCCGTCATCCCGAGCGGAACCGCCCGAAGGGCGGTGTAGTCGAGGGACCTGTTTTGTCGATGCATCGACAAAACAGGTCCCTCCGCTCCGCCTCGCTACGCTCGGCTCCGGTCGGGATGACGGGACTTTACGGCCATATGCGATAGCCCTGCCCGCTAGGGGGAGAGGTTAGGAGAGGGGGCTTCGAAGTTTGTTGCTGCAAAAGGGCGCGCCGAAAATCGCGCCCTTTTCTTGGAGCGCGACCCGCGAAGGCATCGCGTGGCTCAAACCACAAGCTGCAACCAACCGCCGCTTGCCCTGGCGTTGCAGCAAAACGTTGCAGCTGCCTGGCAAACAATGTGCCTTCGTCGCAACACACGGCCATCAAGTAGCACACCCATTGCGACGCGCAGAGTGATCAAAGTCACAGTGCGCCAGAGCAAATCGTCTTACCCTCTCTATGTGTGGCTGCGCGTGGCGACGAGCGTCTGGTGAAGGGCCTTGGGGACGCGCGCGCAGACGGTTTGCAAAGACAACAGACTCTGACTGTCCAACGAGAGGACTGGCGACCCGTAACAGCAGCACGGGAGGTCAGAATGAACGATCCTGTTCACCCTTCGCGCGACGATGAGCGTGCGCGTCACTACTCGGCACAAATCCATCAGCTGAACGATGAACCCATGCAGGACGACCGGAAATCCACCTGGCGGCGACGTGCTGTTGCCGGCGTGGTTCTCGGCTCGATGGCCTACCTGATGACCGGTTGTTTCCTGGAGTATCGGCTGGACAAGCCGAAGATGGATCGAGCGAATTTGCGCTTCGGACATACGCCGCACGGGAACTAGAAGCTCGCGGGCTGTAAGGCCACGCACGCTTCCCAAGCGTGTGCCTAAACCACTCGGCCACCTGGGGTGCTTTCGCCTAGCCTTGTCCATACGCTAGGTTGGCGGATGGAGTGACCCGTATTTGGGGAATATGGCCGATGGACATCGCCGAACTGGGACAGCCCACTGAAGTGTGGAGAGCTGTTGAGGGTGATCGCGCTGAGCTCATTGCGTTGCTGCGGAGCAGCAAGACCATCACGAGAAGAACTCGTGAAGCTCTTGCCGATTGGTACGAAGGCAAGCTCAAGCCGGTGCGGTTGATGAGAGGCAGACCGGAAAAGCACTCGCAGATTGTCCAAACTGCAATAGCGACGACCTACAAGGGTCACGATCCAACGACCGCGATCGGATTGGCAGGTCTTCGATTTGAGCGTGCCCGCGAGTTCATTCGCAAGAAGCGTTGGCACCAAAAGCGAGCCGGCAAATTCTATTGGTCGAACGATCGTCTGTTGACGGCTATCGTAAAAAGGGAACGCGAACTGGCAAGGAAGTTCGGACAGCGTACGCGTCTGACTATCGATAGTTTTGCCGAGTATCTGAAGCGAAGTCGTCGCAAGCCTGTTCCGAAGTCGTGGTTTGGCGTTGAATACGACGAACGCTGTCGAGTGCGTATAGCGCTCGAGATTCGCCGCAGTAAAACCCGCCCGCAGCAGCATATTTAGCTGCCGTATCGGCGTGCCAGATCGCCGGCATAAGGTGAGCCTTGAGGCGATTTAGACCAAAGCGCACGGCGCTAAATCGGAGCTTTCGGAAAGTGGAGGTGAAGGTCGTGGCGCGACCTTACCTCGCTTCAGGGCCCCTCTCATTAGGGGGCTACCCTCGCCGGGTGCCGGCCTTGCATCTCCTTCCATTCGGGGGCTCTGCGGGGCCGGTTTGGGGTGAGCTACGAGCAAATGGGGCACATTGGGCGGAAATCTGTTGTCTCGATCTCAGCACGAAGTGGCAGCGGCCGGGACGACGCTGTCGTTGATTGCGCTTCGGTTGCCTTCCGGTCGCTTACGAAAGCTCTACCTCCAAGACGTAAATGGGAATCGCTTTGTCAGGATAATCGTGCGGCCGACGGCTTCACGAAACGCTTCGCGAGTCTTTGGCAGCTTGATTAAATCGCCGACTTCCGACCATCCGATCGCAATGAATCCTTCAGTGATCGGCTCGTTTCTCGATGTACGTGGCATGTGAACGCGCCATGCCGGCAGGTCGTCCGCCATAATTTCCCCGTGGGCACGCAAAAGGCCCGTTTACTCATGCAGCGCCTTCCTCAGAGCGTCGGATGCATCTGAGTAGAACAACACTTGTACTTTTGTCGCGACATCATCCGACAAGTCGACTAGCGCGCGGCGACAAGACACAGGCACCATGACGGCTGTCGCGCCTTTCTCTAGGCCGAGTTCGACGACATCAATGGGATTGTGCACAGGTTCGATCGACCCGCCCAGATTGATGCCGCCTACGATGATGAGCCCGCCCTTGAGCGATTTCCCGAGGAGGGCAGAGCAAAGCGCCACAAGCACCCCAATACCAACTTGCGATCCACTTTTGGCTGCATCGAATGATCGGATTTGGACAGCAAATTCGTGCTCTTTGGGGTTTCTGTCTCCCACGAGCTCACGTGATCGCGCATAGAGATTCTGCTCGGCTATTCGAACGCTTTCGCGGAACGGCGCGGGAGGCGACTGGTTAAGAATTCGGACGCCGCCGCCAGCGCTCTCCGTTGCTTCGATTCGGAAAAGGCCAATCGCTTCGTCCTGGCCGCCTGGACTGATCGTCCATACCTGTCCGGCCGGCAGTGGATCGGAGCCGATGCTGTCTTCACTTTGCAGTTCTGGTGTCGAGACGTACTTTTCGACTCCATCGAGTCCCATCATGTAGCTGAACTGAGTGTTGCGAAACTCAGCCGAACCTATCCTCTTCTGCTGCTCCTTGACCCGCCGGCGCACTTCCAGCGCCAATCGGACCGCCCATTCCAGAACCTCATCCGATACAGGCACCGCCGAATCGGGCGACATGAGTTTGAGCAATCCGGATACTGTCTTGTTGACGGCATTCTGATCGCGCCCAGAGAGCGCCCCGCCGAAATGGACGCGTCCCGGCAGCACGTTGATCCGGCTCTGAGCGCGTAAGTGCGAGAAGCATTCCGCCAGTACGTCGCTTACGAGTCCGAACTGATCCGTGAACAGGTCCTTGTTCATCTTCGGGACATCCCATCCCGGCAGATAGCAATGAATGCGGTCCATGAAGGCCGTATCGTTACGCATTTCTTGCGGCATCGGCCCGAGCAGATGGCCAACTCGTTGCTGATGCTGCACGTCGACATCGAAGTTGCCGACCATCACGATGCTGCCTTCGGCGCGTATGCTCTCGCGGCCGCGCGAGAACTCGCCAGATTCCATGTAACCCTTCATGATATTGACGCCATCCTTCTGGTCGAAGGAGATGCCCGACACCTCATCGAAGCAGACCACGTCATACTGGCACACAAGTCCGCGTTGCCCGTTTGCCATGTGGACGAACATCCGGGCGACGGTCGCCTTGCCTCCCGAAACCAGGTGGGCGTAGGGAGAGACCTGCTGAAATAGATGGCTCTTGCCAGTGCCGCGCGGGCCCAGCTCGACCATGTTGTAATTGCTTTCGACGAAAGGAACCATGCGCAATAGCATGGCATCCTGGGCCCGCGCACTGAGCTTGCTGGGTTCGAGTCCAACACTGCGCAGCAGGAACTCCTTCCACTCCTTTGCGCCGAGCTTTGCACGGCCTGCAGCGATCTTGCTCAGGATGTCGCGCGACGAGAGTTGAATCTCGCGCAGCGTCATCACTTCGAAGGGGCGGCCGCCCTTCTCCTGAGCGATGCTAGCGTCGTATCCCAATTCGACCTCGGCATAGAAGCCGCCAGTCAGCATACGCTCATGATCATGAACGATCTTGTCACCAATCCGCACGTCCGTGAGCCTCAAACTCGGCAGCGTCGCCAAGTAACTGTCGGTCTTGGCATCGAGCCGGGCAGTTACGATATCGATGATCCGCACCGACCCGCGGTCGCGCGCCCTTGACTTGAACAGCTCCTCTTCGCCGGCACGGACCGTCCGATCTGAGAGCTGGGCCTGCACCATTTGCAAGCCCTCTTCGATTTCAGCGGGCTCGGTGCTGGCGCAGTAACGGCCGAGCATGAATTCGACCACGTATGTGGGCACTGGGAACTGCCCGCGGAATCGCCGGACTAAGTCCTTGCGAACTATGTGCCCCGGGAAGGCTTCTGCCGCCTTCCGATCCAAGTCATCAAGCGCCGCCACGTTAGTCGCCCCCTATGGTTAGCGCCCGATGGGCAACAATGTGGTCTTTGTCATCAATCACCACCAGACAGGCTGCGTATCTTTCGTGCTCGTCACTCACGAGAATAGATGTACGGCCATTCTCATCCAGCACGCGTTCCCCTTTGAGAAGGCTTGCGCCGCTCGTCTCCATTCCAAGCTTCAGGTCAACGCGAAGGTCGGCGCCGCCAGCAACCTCTACACGGAGGCGTAGCCCCTCCCATTTCAGCTCACGGATCGACACTTGGCCCCTTGACCGAACGGCTGCTTCGATTTCGATGACCGGCAGGATGCACTCCTGCGGGCTGATCCCGCCGTGTGCGTATTCATAGCCCGCATAAAAGGATCGCGCGCCGGTTGCCGCCGCGATCGAAACTTCGGCGTTCCAAGACCAGGGGACTTGCAGATACGAAGTCTTCGCCTTGGGTTTCACCATGGCACAACGCGTCCGCTTTCCATTGAACTCCACGAGGCTGATATCCAAGGCGGCATGTGGCAGGCCACCCGGCATCAGGAGCCAACCGTGATCGGTCACGATTCGTACGCTGCGCCCCATGCGCACGAGCTGAAGTACCCGGTCAGCGGCGTCGCGAACCCCTCCTGTCAGGCGGTCGGCAAGGCGGGCGCCAAGCGCATGCCCCTCTTCGTCGAACCTGCCTGTTTCGGCCCAAAGCTTTCCGTCCGGTAGGAGCTCGTTCTCGGTCCCCCATCCATCCGCCTGCATCAATTTGAACAGCACAGGCTTGGTCGCCGGTTTGCCGTCGGGGGCAACCGGGAGAACGTCGGCGGTCGTCGCAGGGCCGCTCAGCTTCCCGGCGACCGGCGACACCATCGGCTTGCAGGTCGCCGTCACGGTCGGGAAACCCGACCAGCACCAGTTCAACTTCGCGGTCACACCTTCCGCGGCGAGTACTTTCACCAGCGCCGCCGCTAAATCCATGCGAAGCCCGTCAACGAAAAGGATCGTGTTAGCCTCAGGCTTCTTGTCGGTGTCGGTGCCCGGCAGCTTGACCTTACCGCCCCGGACAAGCTCTTGAAGGGCCACCGCATTCTGCTCGAGCCAGGGCAAATAGAGCGCGCGCAAGGCTGCGGTCACTGCCTCACGATCGACTTCCCGGGGCGCGGCCGCCAGGGCACTCATCGCCTCTTGATCGATTGCCGCCCCTTCCAAAACATAGGCCTCGGCCAAGGCGGCACCATCATGGCTCGGCAGCGGCTTTGCTCGAGCCACGCGCGCGAGATGGGCGAGAGCTGCGGCAAGAGGCGCCTCGCCCCGCTTCGCCCAGACCGTCTGAAGGCGCCACGCATGTTCCTTCTCCAATGCCAGGAGCTCGTGCCTGGCGTCTGCAACCGGCCGCTCCTCAAGCTTCATGAGCGCGTCGCGCAGGGACGTCTCGGCATGGAGATTCAATTTCGGATAGGAGCCTCGGTTCTCCGAATGGTCGAATAGAGAGCCAGGATCGAGCGCTGCGAACGCGGCGAAGCGCCCAGCGTCAGCTCCTTCGGCAAAGACTCCATCGATCCAGTCGAGCATGTCGGCCGCCAGGTCGGGGGCCAGCAGCGCATTGAGCTGGTCCGCGTCCCAACGCTTACCCCGCAGCTCCTCGACCGGGCGCGTGCAGAATCGGAGGGCTGCGTGCGCGAGCGCCGTCCGCGTATTTGCGTCATCTGCAACGGACAGTTTCAGAGCCCCTCGCTCCGCCGCGAGAAAGCCACGCAGAGTCCAGTCCTTGCCGTTCACGTGTCCGAAGAGCGAGCCGGCAACGGTGAACCAGACCAGCGTCTGCAGCGGTGCCGGGCAGTCTTCAGCCCCCTTCAGTGTCTCGCGGCCGATTCCAGGCAAATAGAGGATCGGCGTGACGCCATCCGGCCAACGCACGGCATCGATGGCGCCGACGGCAGCCGCACGGAGCCAAACCGCCGGACCGGAACGTACGCTGAGATTGAAGTCGCCATAGGTCAGCAGCTCTGGCAAGCGCTCCCTCAACGCGGGCAACAGAGGCGCGAACTCGCTATTGCCGTCGCACCAAACTACTGCCTCCGGCGACGCCTCCGCCGATGCGTTGTACGTCGCCGCATCACGCAGAGCCGCGACCAGGGCGTCGAGAGGTGTAGTCACTTTGGCGCCTTCGCCCGTTTTGCTGTCGCTTCCCGTGCCGCGCGCTTCTCGGCCAGCGTGGTGTGATGGTCATTCCGGCGCTCACCCTTGAACACCGAATGCCACGGCGCCGACGCCGCATCGGTACCGCGATCCTTATCCTTCAAGATTTTAGAGAGATCATGAGTCAACACGCTCGCCGTGATGAACGGACGGATGTTCTGACGCACGCCGTCGTCTGGGTCAGGGTCCCACCCGAGAGGTTGCTTGGCGAGTGACTTCCAGCGTACGAATATGTCGTAGGGCTTCTCACCGTCCAGGACTTTCTCTAGCACTTGTTGGAGCTCACGGCCCTTCTCGTAGCGGAGCGTGTTGTTCTCGGCTTTCGCCCGCGCCAGCCAGTCGCCAAGCATGGTGTAGGTGAGCTTCCGAAGGTTGGCCCGATCGAAACGATGATAGTGAACGAAGACGGAGAAGCCGTCCTTTAGCTCATCTGAGATATGCCAGAGGAACGGCCGCTGGCCAAAAAGGGCGCAATGCTGTTGGAAGGCGCGATTGCGGAGCCAACTTTCGAGCGAGTCGTCGCTGGCCTGCCTCTTGTTAAGCGCTTCGTCCGCTTCTGTGACCAAGCGGCGCTCCAGCGCGTCTGACCATTCCGTGCCAAATGCGGTGGCGAGAAGAGCACGCAGTCGATTGGCGAGCGATTTCTCTCCGGCGACGGCCGGGACGCCGAGTAGGCCGTCATTATCGTCAGCAGACAGCAACGCGGCTTTCGCGATCCAGGTGCGTGCCTCATCGGAAAGGCGCATGTTAGGATTTGTTTCAGCCGGCCACCGGTACCCGCAGAGCCGCGCAAGTGCGACATGGACCGCAGCCCCTTTCTGAGCATTTGCTGGGTGTCCGTGGAATAACCATTGAGTGGGATCTTCTGTGATCGGCTCGGGAAGACCATTCGGAAATTCCCGTCCCGCTTCACCGCTCCAGTGACCGAAGATCAAACGAGACCTTCAGGAAAGTTGTGTTATTGATTTTTCTGCCAGGTTCCAGAGAACGCACTTTGTTTTTGTATTCATCGGATCGGAAGAAGCAGAAGAGAGGAGTAGCAACCTCCTTCGTTAGAAAGAATATGGGACTGATATTGCTGTCGAAAGCTTCGCCATGGAGAATTGAGCAGCTGAGGCTGCCCATCTGCGAGATCGCGACAGATTGATATTTCTTTGCGGCAGCTTGGCCCTCCTCTCGCCTTCTAATCAAATGCTCGCCATCTCCTCCCCAATAGACAACTAAGTTGCAGCCGCCGTACAGGATGTCATTTGAAACTGTTGTCTGCATTGTCTTCCAGTCACTATCGAGCTTCCTGATCTCCCAAAAATTTCGAACCCATCGAAAATCGTCTCCGGACTTGATTCCTTGAAACGTAATTGCGAAGTCGCTGATCAGGCGGCCTTCGGCTTGACCTTCGTCACGAGCATTAATGCGATAGTCTGGATTCTGAAGCTGTTCCTCTTGGAGCAGCATGGTTCCTTGGCCAGCATGAAGCTCTGCCGCTTTGAGCGCTGGAGATTGTTTGCCGTTTGCGTCAATTCCGAAGAAGTTTGATCCAACCACCGGCCTAGCGGCATCAATGATGGTAAGCGAAACATTCACGACCTCACCCGAAATCGTTTCGAATGCTCGCGGGCCAAGAGCTGCCACCATACGCAGCGTTTTGCTCTCAAGTGTCTTGTAGCGTAAGTTTCTGTAGCTCCAGCCGAACTGCCAGCTTTGGGGCGAAACCAGCGCGACCGTTCCCGTCCTTCCGACCATAAGCAAGAGCCGCTCAAAGAATACCGTTGCTAAATCACTCTTTGAGTCGGGATATCGACTGCTAGTAAACTTTGACAAGCCTGCAGCCTGATTTCGCTGGCCAAGAAAAGGTACGTTTGTGCAAACAGCAACGTGCTGTCGGCATAAAATGGCTGCGGCGTCAGCCATGCCCCGAGCAGCTATAACTCCCTCTGCGCGATCCGGCTCGGCTTGCTTTGCTTTCGCCAAGAGAGGCTCCAACAAACGCTCGATCTCGCGCATCTTCTCTGCTTCGAAGAGATCACCACCTGATGGTTCCAATAAGCTGCCGAGAAACGGCGCTTGAGCAAATAGATCATGCAATGCAGCCAATGCGTACTCGAGCTTAGTATCGCCTTCCGCCAATGCCATAAACTCGCGCTTTGGCAGCGGCGGCGGAGCGCCGACCCAGGCGATATGTGGTAGCGGCAGGGTCTGCCAACCTCCGATGCGCCAAGCGGTGAGCGCCACCGCGAAAGCCGCAATCTGAACGCAGCGCCCGTCAATCTCTAGCCCGTGCAGATTATCCCTCAGCACAGCAGCAACAGCACCTGCGGCCGACAAAGCTTCCTCAGCTTGACGCAGCGCGGCAAGTATTGGGAGCGCTTCGGTCAGGAAGTGGCCCGACCCACAGCACGGATCGAGCATGGTGATTGCCTTGGCATCTTTCGGCCAGCCGGAGAATGTCCCGGCCGCCGGCCGCCATGGCCCATCTTGGCCCTCGCGCACATAGCGAAGCATGTCAAAATTGTAGCCGGGTAGTGAACACGCCGCGCGAAGCGCGTCTTCATTCGCCGCCGTCGCGGCCAGCGTCGGATTGGCAGCCAATACCTTGCCGGCCCACCAAGCGCCTAGCGAATTGTGTAACAGGAACCGCACCATGTAGGGCTCAGTGAACAGCTGGGTGACGGCTGGAAGCTCGTCCGCTCCGATCTTCACGCCAGATTCGTTGACCGCGTCCTTCTCGGCTGCACGCCAGAACTGATAGGTCCATCCCAGGCTGTCCTCGGCTTCAAAAATCTCTGTGTCGAGGCCGGTTACTAACTTTTGGAGCTTCTGCGCGTGAACAGCGTCGAGTTCGAGCGCAAGGACGGGATCGTCGGTAAGGAACACCGCCGGCAGCATCGCTGCCGCGTAACGTTCCGCCACGGCCCACGCGTCAGTCAGACCTTCTGGCTCCGCCAGCTCGCGGCACTCCTCCAGCGTCACGGCCACGTCGTGCTCCGGATTCCGCAATAGCCGGCGCTCTGCCAGGAACCGCGCAAAAAGCATGCGGTGCCAATGAGCATAAGCTGCCCCCTCGATCAGCCGCTTGGTTTCCTGCACGTCCTCCTTCCGATCGAATGTATCACCGAGTGCACGAGCATGTGCCCGCAGGCGACGACGCAACTCCTTTTCGGCGTCATTCAGATAGCTCGGTGCCTTTCCGCCCGCGACACCCAAGCGGCGAATCGCGTCTCGCGCGCCTTCCTCGGCAACGATACGGGCATCCTTGACTGCCTTCTCGAGGGCGCGGCGCAAGGCCATGGGAAGGTAGCGATTACCCATGTCGTCAAACCTTTGGGATCACAGGACCGCCGGAAAGCGCTTCGAGAACCTTGACGCGCACCTTGGCCAACCACGTGTCAAGTTCGGCCTCCGTCGTCACCATGGCCCCCGGCAGGGTCACCGTGCGGGCCTTCGGCTCCAGGAGTGCGGCGGCGGCAGCGAGCGCGTCATCGATGCGCGCTGGCAAAGCCTTGGCCATGTTCTCCCACTCAGAGAACCCGCGCTGCGCGAGGGTATCGGCGATGGCCTGCGGCGTATCGACCGCCGGATTCGTTATTACTAGCAGGCCGCTTTCCTGGCGGATGCCGTGTTTCTGTTCCGGAGAAAGTTTGGCCCAGGTCGGATCGCTCGTGAGCCGCTCCTCTCCCTTTGTCCATGCCGTCTGCCAGGCCGAGTGGGCGGCATTCAACTTGGCGCGCAGGGCTTCCGATGCGGCAGAGACCAGCGGCGGCACCGGATCCGGATCGGCCAGGAGTCGACGGCCCGATTCAACGTCCTTGAGATCGGCTTCCTGCTTCATGGCGCCGAGGCCGACAAGACGCCGGGCAAGCCGCCAGTTAGGCGAGCGAGCGGCAATCTTTGCACTTGCCGCATTCCAGGCCTTGAGCTTGGCACGCAGACCAGTCGCATCCTTCGCCAGTGCCGCCAACAAGTCGTTGCCTGAGAGCGCCTTGTAAGTGGCCAGGTTTGGCACGGTTTCCGGCGCGGGAGCTGGGACGTCGCCTCCGGATTGCTCGGCCGCGGCTTCAAGCCGGTCGAGCAACGCGGACAGCGCCAAATGTTCCTGATTGTTCTCGAAGGGAACGCCCGTATCGGTCAGCAGGCCGCGCACCGGCATCCGCTGCGCGATAGTGATAATTGTCGTTTCACCACGAAAGGTGCAGGTGCCGATCTTGGCGCGCGGCAAATCGGGCAGCGAAGCGGGCTTGCCATCGTCGCCCGTCACGCGCAGCAGGCCAGCATTCGCCAGGACGACGAGCGCGCCATCCACGGTGTCCTGCGACCAACCATAGGGCGGGTTGGTGAATTTCGCGCGCAGATCGGAGCCTTTTCGGCCCGGGCCCAACTCGGCCAACAATGCCTTGCAGACGGTATGGCTCTCAGGCGCGCCTGGATGATCCACCGCCTTCATAGCGTCTGGGTCTTTGCGGACCGCACGGTCGCGCACCTTGTCCCATCCTGAATGGTCCCCGTCGGCGAACTGCGGATAGAGCCGCGCCAAGGCGTTGGTGGCCGCTTCCTTGACTGCGTCGGCCGGCGCGCCGCCGATTAATTTTCCGCCGGCTTGAAAGACGCGGGCTTGGGCCACGGCTTCACGAACAATCTCCTTTGCGACGGTCTGGGCCTTGTTGGCACGTGACTGCATGGCAGACTGCGCCTCGCGGCCGGCATCTGTCTGCGGCACGCCGCGAATTTGAAGGACATGATCGGCCGCCCGCCACGTCGTGAGAGCGGCGGTCAGCTCATTGTCTCGGGAAGGATGGCGGGAAATGAGCAAATGGACCGCTGAGTCGGACGTCGATGCAGCCGCGATTTCCTTCTCGGCAGCCGTGAGGTCCTCGCTCCAGCCGTTGCGCAGGCGTAGCGCAATCCCATCAGCGGGAGCCTTGTCATCAGGCTGCAGGCGATGAATCCGACGCTGCTGGCGGCTTGCCCCATGCGGGACGCTGGAGGCGCCCGACAGCACCGTATCAATCGCTTCGCCTAGCAGGTCGCGGCGGGTGCGTGCCAGCCCGGACTGGTCGGCGAGGATCGACTTTTCTTCGCTACGATAGGCCGATTCCCACTCCGCACTTTCCTTTGTCTGCAGGCGCCATTCGCCACCAACCTCGATGACGGCGCCATCGGCGGCCTGCAACTCTTCCAGCAATTCCGGAACCTTTCGGCGCAAATCGTCCTCGCCACCCAGGTTGACGATCAGCAGGTCGGCGATGATTTCGGCCTGCGCGCGGACACCATGCTGGTCCGCTTCGCTAGCGATCCGGCCCAGCATATAGACCAACATTAGGACGCGCGCCTTCAGCTTGTCGCGATCATCCCCGCCATTCAGCACCTCGATCCGGTTACGCGTTTCACTCGGCAGCAGGCCGGCGTTGTAGGCTTCGTTGGCAAATCGACCGTAGAGGAAATCGACGGGGACAGCGTGTCCCAGTGGCTTCTCGCCATAGGTACGAGCCGCGTCGAGCGTCGTCCGAAGTTGGCCCCGCAAGGTGCCACCTAGCCCAGTGCGGTCGAGCTCGCGCAGGATGCGCTCCCACACCCTGCGCCGGGACGGCAAGAGCGGCCAATCGAGCACGGCGTCGGCGTCATCTTGAACCGTATGCGCAAGGCGGCTGCCGCGCAGGTGACGGCTGATCTCCCCTGCGTTCGCCGTCAGCATCTCCCGAATCCCTTTTTCCGCCCCTGTCTTTTTGCGCAGTACTGTCTTGCGGATGACGGAATCAACATCCGCCTCGCCCAGGGCGATTTGGACAGGGAAGCGGTCGAGAAGCTTCTGGAGATTGGCCACGTCGCTCAAGGCTTGCTGTCCCGTCGCGACGAGCAGAAGACGGCCATCGAAGCGGCTCGCAAGTCGCTCCGCAATAGTTTGAATCTTCAACGTGAGGCCAGGATCCTGTCGAATGAACTGTTGGACTTCGTCGAGCACGACGAGAGTCAAAGGCAGTTCCTTGCGCCCGAGCATGAGGGCCTGACGGGCGACAGTTTCCAGCAAATCGACGGTGACGGGCGGCGGTTCCGGAAACTGCGATTGAAGCAGGTTGCTTAATTCTTTAGGTGAGCCGGCCAGGTTGGGCTTGGCCTTGAGGACAGATGCGCCAAAGCGCGGAGACAGGATGAAGTTGCGGATATCGCTCTGGAACCTGTCACCAAGGTCACGGCGAACGGTGTCCAAGACGCCGAGATCATTCTCCAGCCACAGGGCAACCTGTGCCGCGCGCAAATCGCTCGGTAGGCCGACCGCACGAAGGATAATGCCAAGGGTTGCTTCTGCCGGATCCGACGGGCCCGTGCCCAGCGTGTCCCCTGCGGCGATGACGCCCCCAGCCCGCTTTGCTGCAACACGCAACTCCTTGAGTGGCGCGGAAACTTCGGGCGGCAAGTGCGAGATGATTCCCTCAGCCGTTGCGCCGTCTTCGAACTTCAGATTGGTCCAGAGCGCCGCCAACATGCTGGCGAGATGACTCTTGCCGGAACCATAGAAGCCCGAAATCCAGACCGCTGGAGCGCCACCGCCCTTGCCGACCGAACCGAGAAACGCCTCCAGGATTCTCGCCAGCCCATTTGCATAGGCACCATCACAGACAAACGTCGAGAGTTCTGCTCGGAGGGTCTCCATTGCCTCCGGCGTCGGTGGAAACGAGATTTTGGCGACGCCCTGGTTGGCAAGCCGATAGGCTGAGGGATCAGTCTGGAAGGTGTCGCGGTTCAGCATGGTCTCAGCCTTACAGTGCGTTGTCAGCGGGAATGGGAATTGCGTGGTAGTTCCACCCGTCCCTTGCGTCGAGCAGGCGATAAACGCCGGCCGAATGCTTCCCAGGGAAAGTCATGAGCAACCGACCTGGTACCGAGTCGGCGATCTTGCCGATCAAATTCGATATGCGCGCCAGTCCAAACAAGGCGCCGCAGCCGTCGAGCGCCAGGACATCGCTCGAAGTGCAAGTACTTAGCAACTTCTTCACCTCGGACACCAGCGCGTCCTCGATCTCTGGCAACAGACCGCGAATTTCCTTTGGCTGCTCGACCAAGGCATCGAATAGCTCATGCTGAGCGATCCATTGCCCGAACCACGGCGCAAGATCGAGTTGGTGCCAGCCATGTCCAGCATTGAGCGTCGCGTGCTCGAACTCCCCCAAACGCCCCTTTACCCGGCGCTGAAGCGACTTGTCGTACCAAAGGACCCATATCCGCCCAGCTGGGGAGACGTCGTGGGCCCACGGCATTGCAACCTGGCGCTTGTAGGCAGCAAGGAGGTCTTCAAACGTGTTCAAGTTCGCCAACTCCCAAGGCCGTCGCCATCGGCTGCCGGACAGCGATCTCGGTCACGTCGCCCGCTGATCTTACGCGCGCCAAGCCGAGTGCTTCTGCACGCCGCAGATGATCCAAGGCCTGTTCCGGCGTCAGATCTAGAACCCGCATCCACATCGAGGATAAGATTGAGGGCCCACCAAAGCCGCACACAGTGGCGATCAAGGCTGCGAATGCCGTATTGGCAGGAGTCGGCGTCACCCGTTGTCGAAGCTTCTTGACGCTCCCCGTTAGGTGGCCACTCTGGGTCCACGTCGCATTGCAGTTCTGCGCCAAGGATCGAACCATCTTGTCGCTGAGGCGGCCAGGATGCCTTACATGAATAGTGTGCTCGACTTTGGAACGAAAAACTTGCGCTCCCACAGACGCAGAAACCACTTCGTCGGCCGTGTCTCGCAGGAATGGATCACGTGAGAGTGCAACCAGCAGAGCGTTCAAGCGCCGGCCGGGGATGTCCGCGGCCCAAAGGCCCAGGAGCACTCTCGTGATGGTCGGTTGGGCGGCCAGACCATAGAGAGAAGCTAGGTGGCGCCAAGTCAGGATGCGCGTACTGCTAGTCTTCTTGCCGAGAACATTGTCCTCGACCACGCATTGCTTCAAATCTTTTCCAAGCCGTGCGCCCGTTGCCAGAAGCTGCTCGATTTCCTGGAACATCATTGTCTTTGATTGGTGAACACCGCCACCCGCGGGCCTAAAGCCGAATGCCGCAAGTCGATCCGCACGCAGACCGGCCGACGTCCAGTCAACCGCCGCAGAAGCAACCTCAATGTCGCTTGTCTGCGCGGACTTGTCGGCGGGCCCATCGGGTTGCAATTCATCTCCTCCATAATCACATTACTACACTTCGGAACGCCGAGTGTCAGGATCTGTCCTCTCGACCTTGGTCGGCCTGCTTCCTAGCAGCATAGCCAACTAGACGCACAATTGCTGTCTGCTCGGTGCGACCAAACTAGAATTGGCCAAGTCTTCGCACCATGCACAGTCGACAATTGAATTACCGTTCAAACAAACTGCCATGGCGATTAGAGTCGCTCCCGCAGCAGATGAAGGCGCTGTGGTTCCAGGCGACGTCCGAAGAGCCGGCATTGACCGGACCAGGAAAAAGGTTCCGCGCTCGCCCGCCGACCAGTACACGGTGATGGAGTACGCCAATGAGCTCGCGCAGGCTGACGCCGCGCACCTGTGGCGGCCGGTCCCAAGTGAGCGTGCCCCTTGAGCGCTTCTACCGCGACAGCCGCTGCGGCTCGATCATGATCCCGTGGATGGCCGAACCTGCATCGACCGCATCGGCCGCCAAAGCCTCTACGACCGGACGAAACGGACGAGCGACTCCGACGACCTTTTTTGGCACCCGCGTGCAGCTCCACGCCAAATCCGCCTGCGCCATCCGTCTGACGGTCTGGATCAGGAGGAGGTCCCTTGAACGGCTGCTAAATCAGGATTGCATCGCTCAGGTTCACTGGCAGGTGCAGCACTGCTGTCATTGTCCGGTTGGATGACGTCGTGTGTATGCCGGCAGGCGGTGAGCGCAAAATGTAGTAGCTGATGTCTTTTTTCGTGCTTTCCTACAGTGCGAAAAAACTCAACCCGGCCGTCCCTGCCGAATAGTTCTTGAAGTGTTCCTACACTTCAGTTATGTTCCTCGCATGAACCCCAACGGACGCCCCACGGCCTACAAGCCCGACTTCTGCGAGCAGGCGCACAAGTACTGCCTGCTCGGCGCGACCAACGAGGAGCTCGGCGAGCTCTTCGGCGTCACGCGGCGCACCATCGACAACTGGATCGCCGGCCAGCCCGACTTCGAAGCGGCCGTGAAGAGCGGCCGCCTGGTCGCCGATTCGAAGGTCGCGAACGGCCTCTATGCCCGCGCCATCGGCTTCGAGCGCAAGGTCAAGCGCACCGCCCTCTATCGCGGCGAACCCAAGGACTTCGAGACCAACGTCTACTTCCCGCCCGATACGCAGGCCTGCATCTTCTGGCTGCGCAACCGCCGGCGACAGACGTGGCGCGATGCGCCGAACGCCGCTCCAGCCGACGACGGGATCGACGACATCGCACGCCTCGAGGCTGTCAGCGAAAGCATCCGCCATCATGACGGTGCCCCTGATGACGGTCGTTGAGTTCCCTGTCGGCGACGCCTCCTCGGGGCGGCTCTCGGACAGGCTGGGGGTCTATCGCTTCGATCCGCTGGGCTTCGTGCGGCACGCCTTTCCCTGGGGACGTCCCGGCACCGCGCTGGCCGGCGAGAGCGGCCCCGAGCCGTGGCAGTGCGAGGTGCTGGACAAGCTCGGCCGCGGCCTCAGGGCGCGGGACAAGTCGCCCGCCGAAGCCGTGCGGCTGGCCGTCGCCTCGGGCCACGGCATCGGCAAGTCGGCGCTGGTCGCCTGGGTCATCCTGTGGGCCCTGTCGACGGTGCCCGACACGCGCGGCATCGTCACCGCCAACACCGAGGGCCAGCTGCGCACCAAGACCTGGCCCGAGCTCGCCAAGTGGCATGCGCTCGCGGTCAACAAGCGCTGGTTCACCTACACCGCGACATCGCTCTTCTATTCGGCGCAACCCGGCCGCGACCGCACCTGGCGCGTCGATGCCATCACCTGGTCGGAGAACAACACCGAGGCCATCGCCGGCCTGCACAACAAGGGCCGCCGCGCCTTCGCGCTGTTCGACGAGGCCTCGTCGATTGCCGACGGCGTGTGGGAGACCATCGAGGGCGCGCTGACCGACGCCGGCACCGATCTCTTCTGGCTCGCCTTCGGCAATCCCACGCGCACCACCGGCCGCTTCCGCGAATGCTTCGCCGGCGGCCGCTTCGCCCATCGCTGGGCGCCGCAGCAGATCGACTCGCGCTCGGTGTCGATGACCAACAAGACGCAGATCGCCACCTGGGTGCACGACTACGGCGAGGACAGCGACTTCGTGCGCGTGCGCGTGAAGGGCGAGTTCCCGCGCGCCGGCACGATGCAGTTCATCGACAGCGAGCGCGTCCAGCACGCCGTCGAGCGCGCGCTGCCGCCGGAATGGAATGCGCCGCTGGTCATGGGCGTCGACATCGCCCGCCAGGGCGGCGACCAGACCGTCATCCGCTTCCGCCGCGGGCTCGACGCCCGCTCGATCCCGCCGGTGAAGTTCCGCATCCCCGACCTGATGGTGGTGGCGAGCCGCGTCATGGAGCAGGTCAACGCCTATAACCCCGATGCCGTCTTCGTCGACGGCACGGGCATCGGCTGGGGTGTCGTCGATCGCCTGAGCCAGCTCGGCTGCGGGGCGGCGCGCGGCGTCGATTTCGGCGCCAGGGCCGACCGCACCGACGGCGTCGATGCCATGGTGCGCTATGCCAACAAGCGCGCCGAGATGTGGGGCACCCTGAAGGAGTGGTGCAAGTTTGGCTGCCTGCCCGACGACCGCGACCTCAGCGCCGATCTCACCGCCGTCGACTACGGCTATGACGCCTCCGACGCCATCCTGCTCGAGAAGAAGGACGACATGCGCCGCCGCGGCCTCGCGTCGCCCGACGACGGCGACGCGCTGGCGCTGACTTTTGCGTGGCCCGTCCACCGCATCGACTGGGCGGAAGAGCGCTGCATCGATGAGAAGCTCCAGCGGCTGAAGCGCCATGTCGTGTGACGAGTCATGTTCCTCTCCCCCGCTAGGGGGAGAGGCTAGGAGAGGGGGAGTCGACGTGCGTTGCCCCCTCTCCCAACCTCTCCCCCTAGCGGGGGAGAGGAGCATGAGCGACTCAATCGCCCTTCGCGACCTGCGGCGGGTCCTTGTCCTTCGGCTTCCTGGTGTCAGCCACCACCGGCGCGTTCTTGAGCTGCGCGAGGTACTGCTTGGCCAGCGCGTGGAAGCGCGCCGCATCCTTGCCGGCGACCTGCGCGCGCATCGCGAACTTCTGGGCCAGCGGATTGACCTGCCGGCCGCCGCGATGGAACTCGTAATGCAGGTGCGGGCCGGTCGACATGCCGGTCGAGCCGACGAAGCCGATCACCTGGCCCTGGCGCACCGCGACACCGGGCTTGATGCCCGGGCCGATCCGCGACATGTGGGCGTAGGCCGTGGCGACGTCGCTGGTGTGCTGCAGCTTCACGTAAAGACCGTAGCCGGCGTTCGGTCCGGCCATCGCCACCTTGCCGGCGCCGGCGGCGAGGATCGGCGTGCCCGGTGGCGCCGCGAAATCGACGCCGGCATGCAACGCGCTGTAGCCCAGGATCGGATGCTCGCGCATGCCGAAGCGCGAGGAGATCTTCGAGGCATCCATCGGCGTGCGCAGGAAGGCGCGCACGACGCTCTCGCCGTTGGGATTGTAGAAGCCGTCGGCGCCGCCTTGCGGCCGGTAGCGCATCACGACCACCGTGCGCTTGAGCAGGCGCAGCTCGCCCGCGAGCAGGCGACCGGGATGGGTGACGCGGCCGTCGCTGGTCACGAGCTGCTCGAGCAGCACCGTGAACTTCATGCCCTCCTTCAGCTCGCGCTGCATGTCGACGTCGTAGCCGAGCGCGCGGATGAACTCGACCATCGCTTGCGAGGGCACACCCATCTTCACGCCGCTCTGCTCGAGCGACCCATGGCGTTCGGCCTCGACGCGCACGATGCGCGGGCTCACCTTGTAGACTTTCTCCTCGCCGTCATACGTGCCGTCGTCGCGGCGGGTGATGATGTACTCGCGCTCGGGTTGCGGGCGCACCGACAGCGACAGCACGCGCGGCGCATCCGGTTGCTCGGGCACGTTCTGCAGCAGCAGCTCGATCTCTTCACCGACCGCCAGCCGCTTCTTCTTGAGGAGCGCGGTGAGCCTTTCGTGGATCTGCTTGCGATCGGCTTCCGGCACGTCGATGTCGGCCAGCATTTTGTCGACCGTGTCGCCCTTCTCCAGGCGCAAGGTGAGCTCGTAGCGATCGGACGCCGGCGGTTCGGGCTCGCTGTTGGGCTCCGGCGGCTTCATCGAGAAGCCCCTGAGGTCCGGCGGCAGGCTCTTGAATTCGGAGGGGCTCTTGAAGTCGGAGGGCGCGATCGGTGGCACGGGCTCGGGCTCGGCCAGCACGATGGGCGCGGCGGGCGCGGCGGGTGTCGGAATCGGCAGTTTTGCCGGCGCGGGCAGGGCCGCGATCTCGGGATTCGACCGGTGCGACAGGACCAGCCCGCCCAGGGCCAGGCCGATGACGCCGACGGCAAAAAGGACAGGCCGGAACAGCGCAAAAGCCAGGCTTTTGGCAGTTTTCGACCGGCCCGACGGAGGAGGGGAATCCGTCATGACCATTGACCTATTGCGGGCCCGGTGGGTCCGGACCTCAGCTTGGGTTGGACCGCCGTCGGGGATTTTGTCCCCAGCGGCGGTTCGGGGGGTGTAGCTATATATTGATGCCGGAAAGCCCGTCCGGCCACAACAATACAATAGGTTTGACGGGCTTTTGGGGCTCTCCCAACTCCCCGTAAACGTTCTGCAATTTAGCGTTTGACACCCAAAACCCACCCCCATATAAGCGCGGCTCCCACGGAGAACGGGGCGTACCGAAAACATCGCGCGTAATTGCGGTGAAGGGTTTTGCGACCCAAGAGGTTCCCAGTTCTGCCAAAGGTCTCGACCCCCGGGTCGCGCGCTCTATGCATCGTCTGTTTGGAAAGGGATACGCCAGCGGCGGCGGACGTTTGCGCTTTCAGGAGCGCGAAGGTTTCTGCCGTCGCTAGTTCGGAAGCCCGATCGACTGGGTTCGCTCAGGAGATTGGGTGGTAATTAGTGACGGGATCTCGCTCCTTCTGAAATCTTTCGAGATGGGGGAAGGAGCACGTTAAACTTGAGAGTTTGATCCTGGCTCAGAACGAACGCTGGCGGCAGGCTTAACACATGCAAGTCGAACGCGTGTAGCAATACACGAGTGGCGCACGGGTGAGTAACGCGTGGATATCTGCCTTTTGGTTCGGAATAACCCCGGGAAACTGGGGCTAATACCGGATGGTTCCTTCGGGATAAAGATTTATCGCCAAAAGATGAGTCCGCGTACGATTAGCTAGTTGGTGAGGTAATGGCTCACCAAGGCGACGATCGTTAGCTGGTCTGAGAGGACGATCAGCCACACTGGGACTGAGACACGGCCCAGACTCCTACGGGAGGCAGCAGTGGGGAATATTGGACAATGGGGGCAACCCTGATCCAGCCATGCCGCGTGAGTGATGAAGGCCTTCGGGTTGTAAAGCTCTTTTGGCGGGGACGATGATGACGGTACCCGCAGAATAAGCCCCGGCTAACTTCGTGCCAGCAGCCGCGGTAAGACGAAGGGGGCTAGCGTTGTTCGGAATTACTGGGCGTAAAGCGAGTGTAGGTGGTTGTCCAAGTTGGATGTGAAAGCCTTGAGCTCAACTCAAGAAATGCATTCAGGACTGGGCGGCTAGAGGACCGGAGAGGATAGTGGAATTCCCAGTGTAGTGGTGAAATACGTAGAGATTGGGAAGAACACCAGTGGCGAAGGCGGCTATCTGGACGGTTTCTGACACTAAGACTCGAAAGCGTGGGGAGCAAACAGGATTAGATACCCTGGTAGTCCACGCCGTAAACGATGGGTGCTAGACGTTGGCGGGCTTGCTCGTCAGTGTCGCAGCTAACGCGTTAAGCACCCCGCCTGGGGAGTACGGCCGCAAGGTTGAAACTCAAAGGAATTGACGGGGGCCCGCACAAGCGGTGGAGCATGTGGTTCAATTCGACGCAACGCGCAGAACCTTACCAGCCCTTGACATGGGACTCGCCGGCACCAGAGATGGTGCCTTCGGTTCGGCCGGAGTCCGCACAGGTGCTGCATGGCTGTCGTCAGCTCGTGTCGTGAGATGTTGGGTTAAGTCCCGCAACGAGCGCAACCCTCGTCTCCAGTTGCCATCAGGTTATGCTGGGCACTTTGGAGAAACTGCCGGTGACAAGCCGGAGGAAGGTGGGGATGACGTCAAGTCCTCATGGCCCTTACGGGCTGGGCTACACACGTGCTACAATGGCGGTGACAATGGGATGCGATGGCGCGAGCCGGAGCCGATCCTAAAAAACCGTCTCAGTTCGGATTGCACTCTGCAACTCGAGTGCATGAAGTTGGAATCGCTAGTAATCGAGGATCAGCATGCCTCGGTGAATACGTTCCCGGGCCTTGTACACACCGCCCGTCACGCCATGGGAGTTGGTTCTACCCGAAGATGGTGCGCTAACCGCAAGGAGGCAGCCAGCCACGGTAGGATCAATGACTGGGGCGAAGTCGTAACAAGGTAGCCGTAGGGGAACCTGCGGCTGGATCACCTCCTTTCTAAGGAAGATTGGAAGCAATTCCGGTCTTTACTTAACACTCTACAGAGCTGCGGTTCTCAAGCCGTGGTCGCTGCCGCTGTCGCATCCCTTTCCTATGATGGTACCTGGCAAGACGGAGCCGCGCCGAAAGGCATGGTTGTCCATCGCCCCGGCTGCCCGACTTTGGGCTAGTAGCTCAGCTGGTTAGAGCGCGCGCTTGATAAGCGTGAGGTCGGAGGTTCAAATCCTCCCTGGCCCACCATCCTTCGCGCCCTCCGGGCGCTTCGGATGGCAAGCCATCCAGCTGGCGGTTCACCGCCGCAGCCTTCGCGAAGGCGGAGGGGCTTGCCCGGCGTAGCTTTAGCGAAGCCGGGGGCATAGCTCAGTTGGGAGAGCGCCTGCTTTGCAAGCAGGAGGTCGTCGGTTCGATCCCGTCTGCCTCCACCATCATTCACGCACGGCGCCCATATCGAGTTGGGGCGCCATGCGCATAGAGCTTCGCGCCGCTTACGTGGCGTCGATCGTTCTTTGACATCGTTCATCAGAAGAGGTCTTAAAGTCTAGATTTCCTCGCTCTGTCGCCTAGGCAGAGTGGAAGGAAGGGTAAACAAGGCCGTCGTGCCGGGGGTCGTCCCCTGCACGGAACGAGCCGTAATGACGATCGCAAGATCGTCGTTTCGCTGACAAAACGTGAGATCAAGCACAACAAGGGCGTTTGGCGGATGCCTTGGCACTGAGAGGCGATGAAGGACGTGGTAGGCTGCGATAAGCTTCGGGGAGTTGCCAACACACTTTGATCCGAAGATTTCCGAATGGGGAAACCCCATCCATCAGGATGATCGTCGATTGAATCCATAGGTCGACGAGGCGAACCCGGGGAACTGAAACATCTCAGTACCTGGAGGAAAGGACATCAACAGAGACTCCGCTAGTAGTGGCGAGCGAACGCGGACCAGGCCAGTGATGCGATTGTAAGAACCGGAACACTCTGGAAAGGGTGGCCATAGCGGGTGATAGCCCCGTACGGGTAGAAAGCAGTCGCATCCTCGAGTAGGGCGGGACACGTGAAATCCTGTCTGAACATGGGGGGATCACCCTCCAAGCCTAAGTACTCCTCAGTGACCGATAGTGAACAAGTACCGTGAGGGAAAGGTGAAAAGCACCCCGACAAGGGGAGTGAAAAAGACCTGAAACCGAACGCCTACAAACAGTCGAAGGCCGCAAGGCTGACGGCGTACCTTTTGTATAATGGGTCAGCGACTTACTCTGTGCAGCAAGCTTAAGCCGATAGGTGTAGGCGCAGCGAAAGCGAGTCTGAATAGGGCGCTTAGTTGCACGGAGTAGACCCGAAACCGGGTGATCTAGTCATGGGCAGGTTGAAAGTGCGGTAACACGCACTGGAGGACCGAACCGGTTACCGTTGCAAAGGTATCGGATGACCTGTGATTAGGGGTGAAAGGCCAACCAAACTCGGAAATAGCTGGTTCTCCGCGAAAACTATTTAGGTAGTGCGTCGTGTGATTACCGTCGGGGGTAGAGCACTGGATGGGCTAGGGGGATCCAAAGTCTTACCAAACCTAACCAAACTCCGAATACCGGCGAGTACAGCACGGCAGACAGACGGCGGGTGCTAAGGTCCGTCGTCGAGAGGGAAACAGCCCAGACCGCCAGCTAAGGTCCCTAAGTCATGGCTAAGTGGGAAAGGATGTGGGAAGGCCAAAACAACCAGGAGGTTGGCTTAGAAGCAGCCATCCTTTAAAGAAAGCGTAATAGCTCACTGGTCTAAATAAGCCAGCCTGCGCCGAAGATGTACCGGGGCTCAAGCCATGCACCGAAGCTGCGGACTCGAAAGAGTGGTAGCGGAGCGTTCCGTAAGCCTGCGAAGGGAGACTCGTGAGAGCTCCTGGAGGTATCGGAAGTGAGAATGCTGACATGAGTAGCGATAAGAAGCGTGAGAGACGCTTCCGCCGTAAGTCCAAGGGTTCCTGCGCAAGGTCAATCCGCGCAGGGTTAGCCGGCCCCTAAGGTGAGGGCGACAGCCGTAACCGATGGGAACCACGTCAATATTCGTGGGCCTGCTGGAAGTGACGGATCCGAAAAGTGGCTCTAGCTCGTTGGCGAATGCTAGGGCGGCCCAAGGGTTCCAGGAAATAACTCCAGCGTATAGACCGTACCCTAAACCGACACAGGTGGACTGGTAGAGTATACCAAGGCGCTTGAGGGAACTGTGTTGAAGGAACTAGGCAATTTACCCCCGTAACTTCGGGATAAGGGGGCCTCCATCGGTCTCGATGGAGGGGCACAGACTAGGGGGTGGCGACTGTTTAACAAAAACACAGGGCTCTGCTAAGCCGTGAGGCGAAGTATAGGGTCTGACGCCTGCCCGGTGCCGGAAGGTTAAGAGGAGAGGTTCACGCCTTGAATCGAAGCCCCGGTAAACGGCGGCCGTAACTATAACGGTCCTAAGGTAGCGAAATTCCTTGTCGGGTAAGTTCCGACCTGCACGAATGGCGTAACGACTTCCCCGCTGTCTCCAACACAGGCTCGGCGAAATTGAATTCCCCGTGAAGATGCGGGGTACCCGCAGTTAGACGGAAAGACCCCGTGCACCTTTACTACAACTTTGCAGTGGCATTAGAGATTGGATGTGTAGGATAGGCGGGAGCCTTTGAAACTCGGGCGCTAGCTCGGGTGGAGGCAACCTTGAAATACCGCCCTTTTGATCTTTGATGTCTAACCGAGTTCGGTCATCCCGATCCGGGACCCTGCATGGTGGGTAGTTTGACTGGGGCGGTCGCCTCCCAAAGAGTAACGGAGGCGCGCGATGGTGGGCTCAGGCTGGTCGGAAATCAGCCGCTGAGTGCAATGGCACAAGCCCGCCTGACTGCGAGACTGACAAGTCGAGCAGGGACGAAAGTCGGCCATAGTGATCCGGTGGTTCCGCGTGAGTGGGCCATCGCTCAACGAATAAAAGGTACGCCGGGGATAACAGGCTGATACCACCCAAGCGTCCACAGCGACGGTGGTGTTTGGCACCTCGATGTCGACTCATCACATCCTGGGGCTGGAGCAGGTCCCAAGGGTTCGGCTGTTCGCCGATTAAAGTGGTACGTGAGTTGGGTTCAAAACGTCGTGAGACAGTTTGGTCCCTATCTGCTGTGGGTGTTCGAGACTTGAGAGGAGCCGTCCTTAGTACGAGAGGACCGGGATGGACTTACCTCTGGTGTACCGGTTGTGACGCCAGTCGCAGCGCCGGGTAGCTATGTAGTGAAGGGATAAACGCTGAAAGCATCTAAGCGTGAAACCCGCCTCAAAACTAGGTCTCGCTGAGAGTCGTGGTAGACCACCACGTTGATAGGCCGCATGTGCAAGTGCAGTGATGCATTCAGCTTAGCGGTACTAATAACTCGATCGGCTTGATTTCATTCGTTCCGTGCAGCGGTCGACATCCGCTGAACGGCCCAATTTACCCAAGGCATCCGTGCCCGGGACTTTAAGACCTCCGCGCGTTTCGACGACCTGGTGGCAGTAGCGAAGGGTGAACACCCGATCCCATTCCGAACTCGGCCGTGAAAACTTTCAGCGCCGATGGTACTGTGTCTCAAGGCACGGGAGAGTAGGTCGCTGCCAGGTCTTCCAAACGCGCGGAACCTCTTCTGGTGAGGGCGAAGTAATCTTCGCCTAGATTTCAAAATTCAGGCGCATGGATTTACCGCGGGGTGGAGCAGCCCGGTAGCTCGTCAGGCTCATAACCTGAAGGTCGTAGGTTCAAATCCTGCCCCCGCAACCAAATCGGACGAAAAACCCCAGCAACTTCAACGAGTTGCTGGGGTTTTGTTTTTGATGTCAAATCGCGCCTCAATAAAATCAGAGGCTTGGGTGGTCGGTTCAAATCACCCCGCGTCGCGAGCCGCGCGCCGCCGTGATGGCGACGCCTCGAAAAGGGTAAGCGCTGCGACAGCGAGTGCGACGCCGGTCCACTGAAGGGCGATGAGCCTCTCGCCAAGGACGACGACGGCGAAGAGGATGCCGAGCAGGGGTTCGACGTTGCTGAGCATCGTTGCGCGCACAGGGCCGATGAAGCGGAACGCGGCGAAGAAGGCGACCAAGCCGATCGTCACGCCGCCGCCAGCGCCGGCAAGGCCAAGCCATCCCACCATTCCGGCCGGGACCGACCAGGCTCCGCCTGCGGTCGTGACGGCGCCGCAGACGATGGTCGCCACCGCAATCATGACAAGGTTCACTTGTGTGGCGGTGGCACCGGCGCGTTGCGCGCGGGCGCCGAGCAGGATCACGACACAAACTGCCAGGGATGCCAACGCGGCCAGCGCGACGCCGATGGCGTTGAGCGCGCCGAGCTCGCCGCCGAGAACGAGCGCAAGACCAACCAGCACCGTGAACGCCAGCGTCAGCTTCCGCGACGTGAGGCGTTCATGGCCCTGCAAATGGAAGATGAAGGCGAGCAGGATCGGATGCGTGGCGTAGATGAGCACCACCAGGCTGACCGGGATGTGGGCGACCGAACCGATGAAACCGTAGGCAACCAGCGCGTGAGCGAAACCGGCGGCGGCGCAAGGCGCGAACGTCCGCGCCGGAAGTCGGAACGACTGGCCGACGGTGACCATGAACAGGGCCATCAAGGCCACGCCTACCACGCCCCGGAGCGTGACCACGGTCAACGTGTTGGCGCCCCCCTCGAAGGCAACCTTCGCGGCGGTCGGCACGATGGCGATGGCCAAGCCCGACAGCAGGACGAGCAAGACGCCGAGCAGCCGATGCCTGACTGGCCGCACGCTCGACGTTTCCACGCCGCCCGACGCCGGCGATTCGCATCGCGTGGTCACCCGCCGGCTCTCCGCCCGGTCGGCCGGTCAAAGCAGTGGCCCCGCGCGGCATCGGCGAGGTGGCAGTCGTCATCGTCCTCTTCCATGGCGCGATCATCTCCTGGACGGGACGCCTTGGTCTGGCGGTTTTCGGCTCTCGAACAAGGCTACCGTAGCAAGATGCTAGTGCCTCGACTTATGCACTGCTGCGACACCCGCCTGTTCGGGATTGGCGATCACGCGGCTTCGAAAAAGACCGCTTCGATGCCTCGCGAGCCATCTGGCGACCGATCAGCCGGGCGAGGCGGAGAACTTCGGTGGCTTGGCCGTTCGTTTCGGGGTCTGGATCCGTCAGAGCAATTGCCCCAATTCCGATCTTCTTCTGCTTCGCCATTGTGCCCCCAAGGTTTCAGTTCAGGCCGGCTAGCCCGAATGAAAGTGGCACAGCACCCGATGGAAAGGAGTGCAAAGGGCTTATGCGGTGGTTCTGGCGAAGAAATAGGACGGGAGCTCAGTCGGAAAACGCGCAAGAGGGCGGCTTTTTTGTTTGCGGCAGGAGGCAACGGTAGTTCTTGACTTGGCGTCACTGGAGTTATAGACTGGACGTGTTGCGTGGCGTCTCCGCGCTCCCGTTCTATGCATCGTCTATCCGAGCCAGTTCGTGCCGGATCACCGGCCGGTAGCCGACCTGCGCTCATCGGCTGTCGCGAAGTGGGCCACTTGATCGGCGCGAGCCTTCTTGAACGCGGGCCGGTCGGTCACTCGGGCCACGAACCTTTCACTCGCAGGTAGACCACCGAAGGAACGGACCTTCGCGACGCGCAGGACATCCGCGATCAGCAGGTCCGCGGCGGTGAAGCGATCGGCAGCCAGCCATTCCCGTTCGGTGAGAACTTTCTCGAGCTGGTCGAGGCGCGTTCGCATCCAGCCGGCAAGACGGTTGTCCTTCTCGCCGGATACTTTTAGGAACCACCAGGGAACGGTGACCATCTCGATGGAGTTGAGCGCGGCCAGCATCCATTGAACCGTTTCTGCTTCGCCGGCCGGATCGCGCGGCATCAGTTTTCGCTTTTCCGAGCCAGATGGAGCAGCCCGGCGCCGCTCTCGAACATCTCCAGCGCGCCGTCACTCAGGAAGGGAACCTGGCCGAAGGGCTGGCGCGACAGGTGATTGGTCTCCCGTCCGTCGAACGGGACGGTCCGGACCGAGTAGAATAGTCCCGCTTCCTCGCACGCCCACCGCAGCCTGAGATCGCGTACGAACCCACGGGGCCCCTGGGGCACCCAATCGTAGGTCCAAATGATCAGTCCGCTCATGTTGGAGGCAGCATGAAGCCGTCAAAGAACGCTGCGAGCTGCTCGTAGCCGTCGATTGGCAGGACCTGCGCCACATACTGATCAGGCCGCACGATCACCAGGCATCCCGGTGTCCGGTCGATGCCGCGCATCGTGAAGATATCCTGGCCGCTCTTGAGATCCGGACAGAACATCTTTTCGTAGTCGCGCAAGCCGTAGCGCCCCTTGCGCGGGAGAAGCAAGGGCGGCATGGCCTCGATGGCGAGCTCGCGATGGCCTTGCTGGAAAACCGCACGGACGTCGATCACCGAATCGATGTCCGCATCCTTTGGCGTGTATTTCCTGACCGGCGAGTCGCTCGCCTCGGCGAGAAAGCCGCACAAGGCCCGGATTGTGGATTTGGCGGCCGCGGGATCCTCGGCGCCGGCAAAGGCGAAGATCCGAAAGCGGCCATCCGCCTTCAAAACATGGCCGAGGTGAACGGGCTTTGCATCGCCCAGCCGGATCACCGGCGCCGACGGGAAACGCCTGCCGATCACGAAGCCCTGGGCGAGGTGCTGATGCTTCGGTTCGGCCGTCAGGATCGACGGCGTGTAGTGCGTCGCCGTGCCCGCGGTGTAGCGCGCGTGCTTGACGAAATAGTCCTGGGTCTCGGCCGGGTCTGCGGCCTCGCCGTGGCGATTGGCCGACGCCAGGATCGCCGCCCATTGGCGATCGAAGTCGATCAGCTCCTTGGCAATGGCGTGGCGTTCGGCGGAATAGCTGTGCAGGAGGTGCGGCGCTGAGCGCTTGCGCAGCACGGCGCCAAGCTTCCAGCCGAGATTGAAAGCGTCCTGCATGGAGACGTTCATGCCCTGGCCGGCTTTCGGGCTGTGCGTATGACAGGCGTCGCCGGCGATGAAGACGCGGGGCAGGCGCGTCGTGGCCTCCGCTTCCGACACGTCGTCGAACTTGTCGGTGAGCCGCTGCCCGATGTCGTAGACCGACCACCAGGGGATCTCCTTCACCTCGAGCGTATAGGGGTTGAGGATGCGGCGCGCCTTGGCGATCAGATCGTCTACCGTGATCTTGCGGCTGGCGACCCGCTCGCCGGCCTCCAGCGCGGTGAGCTCGACATAGAGCCGGACCAGATAGCCGCCCTCGCGCGGGATGATGAGCACGCTGCCGCCGGACGCGGACTGGATCAGCGACTTGAAACGAATATCGGGAAAGTCGGTGATGGCCAGCACATCCATGACGCCCCAGGCGTGGTTGGCCGAATCGCCGTGCAGCTCGCGGCCGATCGCCTTGCGCACGGTGCTGTGGGCGCCGTCGCAGCCCACCAGGTAGCGGGCCTTGACCGTCTCGACCTGCCTCTCGCGCGACGGTTCGAGCCGTTCGAGGGTGGCGGTCACCGCGTGGTCCTCGATGCGCGCTCCGGGGTCGATGCGAACGTCGAGCAGTCGCCGCGCATAGTGGGGCTCGAGCGTGGCCGGCGATCTGCGCATGACGTCGAGGAAGAAATCGTGCACGCGCGCCTGATTGAGAACGACGTGCGGAAACTCCGACAGCCCATCCTCGACATCCTGGACCCGGCCGCTGCGGACGATGATGTCGGGCTTCGCCGGATCCGGCTTCCAGAATGTCGTCTCGTTGATCCAGCAGGCCTCCTTCATCACGCGTTCGCTGAAGCCATAGGCGTGGAACATCTCCATGGTGCGGCAGGCGATGCCGTCGGCCTGTCCCAACAGCAGCCGGCCCTCCTTCTGCTCGACGATGCAGGTCTTGATGTCGGGGAATGCCGACAGCTGGGCAGCAAGATTGAGGCCTGCCGGGCCGCACCCGACGATCAGGACATCGACCTCTGCCGGAACCGGGCCAGGCGCGCCGGAGGGGCGCACGCGCTCCACGGGGTCGGCGATTTCCGGATCGCCCGGCTCGAACCCGTTCAGATGGAATTGCATCGAGATCTGTCCCGTGGATGACCGAAGGGCTCCTCTTATGGCCCATCTCCGACGGACTACTCAACGTGGTGATGTAAACGCTAAGGGAGATTGTCGCGCAGGAAGATGTCGATGTTGATCCGCTCCTGGTCGGGCAGGACGGGATCGCCCAGGCAGTGGGCAAGCAGGACGCGGGCGGCGGAGCGCGCCTCGTGACCAGGGTCTTGGTTGATGATCGCGTCGATCACGCCGCTGAGGAGAAGGGCGCGCGTATGCACCGTCAGCTCGTGGGCGATCCAGACGACCTCTTGGGCGCGGCCTGACGCCTCCAGGGCGGCGGCGATGCCGCGGTTGCCGGCGCCGACGCTGTAAAGGCCGACGAGATCGGGCTGGTGGGAGAGCAGACGTGCGGCCACCATGCGGGTGCGCTCGTTGTCGTCGCGGCCTTCCACGGCGGCAAGCGGCGACAGCTCGGGATATTCGCTCGACAGGATCTGATGAAAGCCGAACTGCCGCTCGGCATGATCGCGCAGGACCAGCGAGCCCGCGATGACGCCGACCGAGCCGCGGCGGCCGCGCAGGAAGCGTCCCATCAGGGCCGCGGCCGTGCGCCCGGCGGCTGGGTTGTCGATGCCGACATAGTGCAGGCGCCGCGAGCTCGGAGCGTCCGAAACCAGGGTCACCACCCGAATGCCGCGGTTCGCCGCATCGTCGATGGCGGCGCGCACCTTCGGGTGATCGAGCGCGATCGTCGCGACGCCGTCGTAGGACGGCGACAAGGACGTGAGCGCGCCGGCTAGCGCATCGGGATCGAAGACATCGACATGCAGGACGTCGATGAAGGCGCGCTGGCTGGCCAGCCAGTCGGCCGTCCGGCGCACCTGCTCATCGAGGTTGGTCATGAACGAGTTGGCGCCGGTCGGCAGGATGAACGCGAAACGGAAGGTCTGATTGCGGGCCAGCCGGGCCGCCGCCGCGTCGGGACGGTAGCCGAGCTTGGCCAGCGCCGCCTCGACCCTGGCCACCGTCTTGCCGCGCACGCCGTCGCGCCGATTGACCACCCGGTCGACGGTCGCCAGCGACACGCCTGCGGTGCGGGCGACGTCCTGCAGGGTCGCCTTGAGGCGGGCCGTTTCGCTCATTCCGTCAGCGCGCCGCCCACAAGAGGCCGCGCGTCATGATGGTGCGGATCTCGGGCACGTCGAGCTCGTAGGCCCGGTGCCCGAGCGACGAATAGAAGACGCGGCCCGCGCCATACTGCTTCTTCCACACGACCGGCATAACCACGCCGTCGATCCACGGGGCGTGCTCGCCCGAGAAGGTCGTCGTCGCCAGCACGTCGTTGGCGGGATCGACGTGCATGTAATACTGTTCGGAGCGATGCTCGAAGCTGGGCACGCCCGACATGATCGGGTCGTCCGGCCGGGTCACGTCGACCTTGTAGTCGATGATGCCGCCGGGATGGGCCACCCACTGTCCGCCGCACAGGAACTGGTATTCGACAGAATCGCGGAACGCATCGCCCATGCCGCCGTGATGGCCGCCCATGCCGACGCCCTTCTGCACGGCCGCGCAGAGATTGAGCGCCTCCGCCTTCTCGATCTTGGACATCGTGCAGATCGGCACGATCAACGACAGGTCATGGATGGCGGGATCGGCGAACACCGACGTCTTGGTCTCGACCCGCACGTCGAAGCCTTCGGCCTTCAGCCAGCCACGGACTATCGAGGCACAGAGGTCAGGGTCGTGACCCGGCCAGCCGCCCCATACGATCATCGCTTTGCGCATGCCGTGTACTCCCCTGCTAATCCATCGCGCCGGTAGGCAGGCCCGGCGTCATCATCGTCGGACGCTCGACCGTCGTCTCGAGCTTCACCCGCCGGCCTTCGTCGGCCGAGATCTGGAACGCTTCCATGGCTTCCAGAGCATGCAGCGCCAGCGCGCCGCTGGCGCGATGCGGGCGGCCGCTCGTGATTGCGGCTGCGAGGTCGGCGACGCCGATCGAGCGGAACTCGCCGTCGACATTGGCATGCGTATGAGGGACGGCCTGCCAGTCGCCGCCCGGCTTGGCGATGGCGACCTCGCCCCCGAACTTGTTCGGATCGGGCACCAGGATGCTGCCCTCCGTGCCGTAGATCTCGATCGGCGCGTGATTGTGCCGGGGCACGTCGAAGCTCATGACGATCGAGACGACGGCGCCGCTCGCGAACTCCAGCAGGCCCGCGACGTGCGTCGCCACCTCGACCGGAATGAGCGTGCCGTTGAGCGGCTCGCTGGTCACCAGGCGCTCGAGCCGCGGCTTGGCGACCGAGCCCATGACGCTGGCGATCGGGCCCAGCAACTGGATCAGGTTGGTGATGTAGTAGGGGCCCATGTCGAGCATCGGCCCGCCGCCACGCAGATAATAGAAGCCGGGCGCCGGATGCCAGCGCTCGTGGCCGGGACACATGAAGAAGGCGGTGCCGGCGACCGGCCGACCGATGGCCCCGTCGTCGATCGCCTTGCGGGCGGTCTGGTGGCCGCCGCCGAGGAAGGTGTCCGGCGCGCAGCCGACGCGCAGGCCTTTGGCCTCGGCCAGGTCCATGACCTTGCGCGCCTCGGCCACGCTCACGCCCAGCGGCTTCTCGGAATGGACATGCTTGCCGGCGTTGAGAACCGCGAGGCTAACATCGGTGTGCGCCAGCGGCACGGTCAGGTTGACCACGATCTCGACGTCGTCGCGCTTCAGCAATTGGTCGACCCGCATCGCGGGCACGCCGAACGCCGCGGCCTGCTTCTCCGCGGCGGCGCCGCGCATGTCGGCGACCGCACGAAGCTCGAGATTGGCGAAGCGTTGCGCGGCCTTGAGATAGGCCGTGCTGATGACGCCGCAGCCGATGACGCCGAATCCAACCTTTTCCATGGGCAACTCCGCTGTACCGTCAACCTTTGACCGCGCCGGCGGTGAGGCCCGCGACAATGTGCTTCTGTGCCAGCAGGAACAGCACGATCGTCGGCAGGATGGTGAGGGTGATGAAAGCCAGGATCAGGTTCCACTCGGCCGAGTACTCGCCCTGATAGACCATGATGCCGAGCGGCCATGGATAGAGAGCGTCGGAATTGAGCATCACCAGCGGCACCAGGTAGGCGTTCCAGCTGTGCACGAAGGCAATGGTCCCGACGGTGGCCAGGATCGGCCGCGACAGCGGCAAGGTCATGTGACGGAAATAGTCGATGTAGCTGCAGCCGTCGATCAGGGCTGCTTCCAGCAGCTCGGGCGGCAGGTCCTTGAAGAAGCGGCGGAACAGCAGAATGCTCATGGCGAGGCTGAAGGCCACCTGCGGCAGGACGACGCCGAAGTAGGTGTCGAGCAGGCCGAGATCGCGCACCTTGATGAACAACGGCAGGATGGCGGTGGCGGCCGGAAACAGCAGGCCCAGCATGAGATATTCGCCGAGCATCCGGCTACCGAAGAATTTCAGGTGCGCAAAGACGAAACCCGCCATGGCGGCGACGGCGAGCGTCAGGAAGGTGCTGAGCGAAGCGATGATCAGGGAATTGCGCAGCAGCACCCAGTAACGCTTCGAGGCCAGGATGCCCCAATAGTTCTCCCACTCCCAGACGTCTGGCAGGCCGAAGGGATTTGTGCGCAGTTCGCCCAGGCTCTTGAAGCCGCCCAGCACCGTGGTGATTAGCGGCACGGCGACGAACGCCGCGACCAGGGTCAGGAACAGCGCCTTGTAGAGCGGCGCGGGGTCGAAGCGGCGCCTTGTCTTGGAGGGGCTAGTCATCGCGCATCATCCAGCGCTTGTAGGTGAAGGCGAAGGTGACGCAGATGCAGAACAGGATAACGCCGACGGCGCTGCCGAAGCCCACGCGCATGCGCATGACGCCGAAATTGTAGAGGAAGCTCACCAGAGTGTTCGATGAGTCGGCCGGACCGCCACGCGTCAGCGGCATGACGAGATCGAACAGCTGCAGCGAGCCCACCACCGAGAAGAACACGGTCAGGCGGATAGTCGGATAGAGCAGAGGGATCACGACATAGCGCAGGAGCTCGAAGCGCGACGCGCCGTCGATGCGGGCAGCCTCGATGAGGCTGCGGTCGATGCCCTGGAGGGCCGCGATATACAGCATCATGTGGAAGCCGAAATACTTCCACACGATCACGATCAGGATCGCCAGCATCGATGTCTGCGGGCTGGCCAGCAGATGCGGCGCTTCGGCGCCGAACAGGCGCCAGACCGAGGCCAGCAGGCCGTAGTTGCCGTCGTACACAAAGCTGAAGATCAGGCCGGTCGCGATCTCGGCGAGCACGTAGGGCAGGAAGAACAGCATGCGCAGCGCCACGGCGCCGCGGAACTTCTCGGACAGGGCAATGGCCAGCGCCAGCGCGAGCGGCAGCTGGATCAGCAGCGAGACGACGATGATCAGGACGTTGTTGCGTAGCGCCAGGCCGAACGCCCGGTTCTCGAACACGTAGCGGTAGTTGTCGAAGCCGATCCAATTGGTCGGGCTGCCAAAGCCGTTCCAGCTGAAAGCGCTGTAGTAGCCCGCCTCACCGATCGGCAGGATGACGAACAGTGTGTAGAGCAGCAGGGCGGGCGGCAGGAACAGCGCAATGGTGGCGAGCTTGTCATCGGCCAAAAGCTTGCTCAGGGGCCCACGCGCGCGAGGCCGCAGGATGCTCGCCGATACCGAGGATGTCATACGCGTTGGCTGCTGCGCACTAGTTGCCCTGCTTCCACGCGTCCTGGATGGCCTTGGCGGCGGCCGCGGGCGTCATGCTGCCGCCGGCGATCTCGGCGGTGACGTCGTTGACGACACGACCGACCGAGGGGCCGAGCGCCTGGTCAAGGAAGTTCTGGTGGTACTTCGAGCGTGCCAGGTTCTGGGCGATGTTGCCCATGAAGGGGTTGGCAAAGGCCGTCTCCGCGCCGCCGACCACGGGAACGAGGAAGTTGCCCGCCGCCAGCTGCTTCTGGACGTCCAGTGAGACGAAGAACTTGAGGAACTCGGTGGCCTCCTTCGGCGCCCCCTTGGTTACCAACCAGCCGGTGATGCCGCCTAATGTGTCGCTTGCGTCACCCTTGCCGCCGGAGACGGTAGGGAAGGCAAACCAGCCAAGTTTGTCGTCGCTGAGACCGACCTTGTCTGCCGCCAGCACGCGCTGGAGCAGGTAGACGTTGTTGAGGGCGAGCGTCAATGCTGCCTTGCCGTCGCCGAAATAGCCGACCGCCGGCTGGTTCTTGAAGCCGAGGAAGCCGGTCTGAAAAGGCTGCAGGTCGACCAGCTGCTTGAACAGCTCGCCCGCCTTCACGAAGGTCTCGCCGCCAAAGCCGCCACTCTCGCCGCGCATTGCCGCATCGAACGCGGGCTTGCCGCCGGCGCGCATCGCAAGATACGTCCAATAGAAATGCAGCGGCCATTTGTCAGCACCGCCCACGGCGATCGGGATCACGCCCGCTGCCTTCAGCTTTTTTACGGCAGCAAGCAGGTCATCCCAGGTCTTGATGGTCGTGGCATCGACTCCGGCCTTCGCCATCAGCTCCTTGTTGTAGAAGAAGCCAACCTCCGACAGGGCCATCGGCACGCCATAGGTCTTGCCGTCGATCGTGAAGGCCGCGACCGCCGCCGGTGCGAGCTGGTCGCTATAGCCCTTCAGCTGCGGACCGATGTCCTGCAGCACACCCGCCTCGACCTGGGTCTTCAGCACGCCGCCCGCCCAGCTGTAGATGATGTGCGGGCGATCCTTGGACTGCAGGATGGTCGGCAGCTTCGCCTTGTAGGCCTCGTTCTCGAGGAACTGCATCTCGACCTTGACGCCGGGGTTCTTGGCCTCGAAGCCACGCGCGACCTCTTCCCAGATCTTCACCTGCGCGGGATTGGCCTCGATGTGCAGCCAGCGAACCGTGGTCTGAGCATCGGCAGTCGCGACGGTCATCGACAGCGCCGCGATGGCGAGCACCAGGAATCGGAGCAGCCGCATTCGTTTCCTCCTCCGACCTGGAGCGGTCGGTTGCGGCTACTCTGGTCAGCCTGCTTGACGTACGCAACTCAAAATTTGAGCTGTTCATCTCAATGCGAGATGGGAGGACTTTCGCGCAGGCTAGCAGCCGCGCGACCCGTCGCGAGCGCCCCGCCGATCGCTGAGATCGAACAGGCGCGGCAAGCCGCGCGCGACCGCGACCGAGCCCTCGACGTGCGCCAGCCTTTCCGACACCGCCTGCTCGAGTGGCAGCTGGGTCGAGAGAATGCGCAACAGCGTGTCGAAGCGCGTCTCGATCGTCGCGCTGGCCGGGCCATCGCCGCGGCTGAGCGTCGTGCCCTGCGGGCCACCTTGCACCAGGAAGCTGGCGGACTTGTCGCCATGGGTCACCCGCAGCGCGATCCTGCGCGCCGGCGTCGGTGTCTGGCGGGCAATCGCGTCGAGGCCGAGCAGCACCGAGTCGGGCTCGAACGTGTCGTCCGGGCGCAGCGGGAAGAGAAAGTGGCCACCCCACCGGATCAGCTCGCGGATCGCGGGTTTCAGCGCCAGTCCGACCGGCGTCAGCTCGTAGGTCTGGGCACTGAAGGGCGCAGGCAGGGTGGCGCGCTGCACGACGCCGCTCTCGATCAGGGCGTTGAGGCGGCCGGTCAGCACGGTTGGGCTGACGCCGCACAGCCGCTCGATCAGGTCGCTGAAGCGCTTGGGGCCGAGCAGCAGTTCTCGCACGATGAGCAGCGTCCAGCGCTCACCGACGATCTCGGCGGCGCGGGCGAGCGCACAGAATTGGGGGTAGTGCGTCTTCGTCAACTGCGCGGTGTCCTCAGATCGCAACCTTGCGCTCGGCGTAATAGGCTTTGACGGCGGGATGTTTCTTCACGCGCTCAGAGTGCTCGACGAGCCGCGGGGCGACGCGGTCGGGCAGGTCGGTCGGGACGTGATCGAGCTGTCCGGATTTCAGATGGCGGATCCAGACGAAGACCTTGAGATCCGCGACGGTGAGCCGACCGTCCGCGAAGTACTCGCCGCCGTGCGCGACGAGGCGGCGCTGCAGGTGGTCGAGGGAGTAGGAAAGCGCTCCAGCGGCCAGGCTTTCGCGCTGCGCCTTCTTTTCGGCCGCCGGCAGGGCCATGGTGCTCCATACCTTGGTGGCGATTTCCTCGACGGCGTCCATGGCTTCGTCGCAGAGCGCCGCCTGCCAGGCATCGCTCGGGTAGAGGCCGGCGAGCTTGCCGACGTAGCGGTTGATGCCGTTGCACTGCGCCACCGTTTGCCCGTCCAGCTCGAGCACCGGAAGGGCGCCGAACGGCGTGCCGGGCTTGCGGTTCTCCCAGTCGGCGAACTTCACCCGATCATCCCCGAACGGCACCCCGCCGATGACCATGGCCAGCCGCGCGGCCTCACCTCGTGCGCCGTCGATGTCGAAATAGACGAGCTTTGGTTTGCCCATGCGATGTCCTCCTAAAAAAGGAGTATCTAATCCTAAAAAGGAGTCAAGAAAGTGCCAGCGATCTATTCGCGTTTCGTCGGCGCGCTACCGCAGCTCGTGCGGCTGCTCGGCCCGACGATGCAGCGTTACGTCGTCGGCAAGCTCTCAGCGCCGATCAGTACCCGCGCGTGATGTCGATTTCCTGCAGCAGCCGTCCTCCCGCCTCGAGGCTGCGGATGTTCGCTGCGATCTCGGTTACCAGCTGGGCCACGGTTGGCCGCCGGGCCACATGCGGCATGATCGTCACCTTGGGATGAAGCCAGAGCGGGCTTTCTGGCGGCAGCGGCTCAGGCCAGAGTGCGTCCAAAGCAGCGTATGACAGCTGTCCCGAATCGAGCGCCGCGATCAGATCCTTGTCCACCACATGCTTGCCGCGCCCGACATTCACCAGCATCGCTCCTCTCGGCATCATGGCAAACGTGGCGGCGCAGAAGATGCCCTCGGTGTCCGCCGTCAACGGCAACAGGCAGACAGCGATATCTGTCTGACCAAGGAACGCCGCAAGCTGATCGCGCCCGTGGAAGAGCGGGACCTCCGCGGCCTGACGAGGCGAGCGGACCCACGCCGAGACCTTGAAGCCCAGCGACTGCAGGACCAGCGCCGGCGCCTTGGCCATCATGCCGAAGCCCAGGAAACCGACGCGCCTTTGTTCGGGCCGGACGATCGGTACCCTGCGCCATTCGCGGTTCGCCTGGGCTGCCTGGTAGGCAGGCATATCGCGATGCAAGCGCAAGACATGCATGACGACGTATTCCGTCATCATCGGATCGCCGCCCGGCGGTTCCACCTTGCCGAGCGGGACCTTGGGCCGTTTCGGATGATCGACAAAGCTTTCCACCCCGGCCGAACGGCTGAACATGGCCCGGAGGTTGGGGAAGGCAGGAAGGACGTCGAAATCCGGATGCATGAAGGCGAGGTACTTGATGTCCTTCGACTCGCCGACATCGGGCCAGATGCGAATCGGCAGATCGGGAATCTGCTCCCTGAACGTGTCACGCCATGCCTCAGCGTTGCCGATGACCTTGTCGAGATTGACGATGAGTAGCGCCATGCAGCCTCCCGAGCGACGCCGAATGATAGCAACTTATGAGGGGCGGCGCTGGCGCTTGGGCAGCACTTCAGGCACCAGCATCACCAGCTTGAAGTCGGGTCGGTTGGCGAGCGCGAAGGCGATTTGCTGGTAGCTGAGGCGGCCTTGGCGTGGATGGTCAAAGGTGCGCTCGCCGCCCGTGCGATCGACCACGGCATGCTCGGTCCAGCACTGGACGAACAGCGCGCTGCGGCTGCGCAGATCCTCGACCAGCGCCTGCAGCGCGGTGTCCTCGAGATGGCGACTGGAATCGGCACGGAACTCGGCCAGCACGCGCCTGGCCCGCACCTGCCAATCGGGGATGATCTTGCGGCCGACCGTGCTGAGAAAGACGTAGCGCAGCAGGTTGCGATCGCTGGTGCCGTCAAGCCAGCCGACGAACAAGGCCGAGGCAGCCCGGTTCCAGGCGCGGGCGTTCCACAACGAGTCGAGCAAATAGGCGGGACCGTCGATCGCGGCGATGGCGCGGGCGAGCGCGGCCGGCACGTCCATGCCCTCTTCGCCAGCTCGCGCCGACAGATTGGGATCGCGCCGGTCGGCCAGCTCGAAGAGATAGGCGCGCTCGGCTGGCGTCAGCTGCAGGGCGCGCGCCAGCGCCGACAGCGCGGGCGGCGAGGCAGCGATGTCGCGGCCCTGCTCCAGCCAGGTGTACCAGGTGGGGCTCATGCCGCAGGCCTGCGCCACCTCCTCACGTCGCAGGCCCGGTGTGCGACGGCGGCCGATCGCGGGCAGGCCGAGGCTCGCCGGCGACAGGCGGGCGCGATGGGCGCGCAGGAAATCGCCCAGTTCGCGCCGTTTCTTTGGAGGAAGCAGGGCTGCCATGGCAATACTTATACCAGGATAACTACCCTCCTGTTACCAGTCTAAAGAGCCGGCTACGTCTCGCTTTCTGCTACCCAAGTCGGAAGGAAAGCCATGAGCGGGCCGCGCACGCTGTACGACAAGATCTGGGACAGCCACGTCGTCGAGGAGCAGGAGGACGGCACGGTGCTGCTCTACATCGACTGCCATCTCATCCTCGAGGTGACGAGCCCGCAGGCCTTCGATGGCCTGCGCGCGGCGGGCCGCAAGGTGCGCCGGCCGCTCGCCACCATCGCCGTCGCCGACCACAACGTGCCGACGACCGATCGCAGCGCCGGCATTGCCGATCCGCTGTCGCGCCATCAGGTCGAGACGCTGGAGCGCAACGTCCGCGAGTTCGGCATCCCGTACTTCTCGATGACCGATGTCCGCCAGGGCATCGTGCACGTCATCGGCCCGGAGCAGGGTTTTACCCAACCCGGCACGACGGTGGTGTGCGGCGACAGCCACACCGCGACCCACGGCGCCTTTGGCGCGCTCGCCTTCGGCATCGGCACCTCGGAGGTCGAGCATGTACTGGCCACGCAGACGCTGATCGCGCGGCGGTCGCGCAACATGCGCGTCACCGTTGATGGCGCCCTCTCGCTCGGCGTCACGGCCAAGGACCTGATCCTGGCACTGATCGGCACCATCGGCACGGCGGGCGGCACGGGCCATGTCATCGAGTATGCCGGTTCGGCGATCCGTGGCCTCACCATGGAAGGCCGCATGACCGTATCGAACATGTCGATCGAGGCGGGCGCGCGCGCCGGGCTGATCGCGCCGGATGACGTGACCTTCGACTATCTCAAGGGCCGGCCGCAGGCGCCACCGTCCGACGCCTGGGACCAGGCTGTCGCCGGCTGGCGGATGCTGCCGTCCGATCCGGGTGCTGCCTACGACTGCGAGGTGTCGCTGGACGCGGCCGGCATTGCGCCACAGGTCACCTGGGGCACCAGCCCGCAGGACGTCGTGGCCATCGGCGGCTCGGTGCCTGATCCGGCGGACGAGGCCGACGACAGTCGGCGGGCCGCCATGGAACGCAGCCTTGCCTACATGGGCCTGCAACCCGGCATGAAGACGACCGACATTCGCATCGACAAGGCCTTCATCGGCTCGTGCACCAACAGCCGCATCGAAGACCTGCGGGCGGCAGCCGCCATCGCGCGCGGCCGCCGCAAGGCCGAGCACGTCGAGGCGCTGATCGTCCCCGGTTCCGGCCTGATCAAGCGCCAGGCCGAGCAGGAGGGGCTCGATCGCATCTTCCGCGACGCCGGCTTCGAATGGCGCGAGGCCGGCTGCTCCATGTGCCTCGCCATGAATGACGATCGCCTCAAGCCGGGTGAACGCTGCGCCTCGACCTCGAATCGCAACTTCGAGGGACGGCAGGGTTATGGCGGCCGGACGCACCTGATGAGTCCGGCAATGGCCGCGGCCGCCGCCGTCACCGGCCGGCTGGCCGATGTGCGCGAGCTGATGAGATAGGAGGCGGATATGGAAAAGTTCACGCGCATCAGCGGCGTCGCGGCGCCGCTGCCGATGGTCAATGTCGACACCGACATGGTCATTCCCAAGAATTACCTGAAGGTCACGGAGCGTACGGGGCTCGGCAAGCACCTCTTCGCCGAGATGCGCTTCAACGAAGACGGCAGCGAGCGCCCTGACTTCGTGCTCAATCGGCCGGCCTGGCGGCAGGCCGAGATCCTGATCGCCTTCGAGAATTTCGGCTGCGGTTCGAGCCGCGAGCATGCGCCGTGGGCGCTGCGCGATTTCGGCATCCGCTGCGTGATCGCGCCGTCCTTCGCCGACATCTTCTTCAACAACTGCTTCAAGAACGGCATCCTGCCGCTGGTGCTGCCCAAGGCGGTCTGCGCCCAGCTGATCGACGATGCCGAGCGCGGCGCCAATGCCACCCTCACGGTCGACCTCGAGGCGCAGGAGCTTACGCGACCCGACGGCGAGCGTATCGCCTTCGAGGTCGACCCCTCACGGCGCAGCCGGCTGCTAAAGGGGCTCGACGAGATCGGCGCGACCGTCGCCAGGGCGCATAGGATCGATGCGTTCGAGGCGAAGGTCAGGCGCAACCAGCCATGGCGGGCGACAGCGCTCGACGGCTAGGGCGGAATCCGGGCAGCTTGAACCGCGTGCGGTTCAAGCTGCCCGGATTCGCGCGCAGTGGCGATGCGGGTTGCAGGAGGCACAATCCGTCCAGCTGATTACAGCTGGACGGATTGTGCTCTAGGATGCGCTCCCTCACGAGGGAGACGTCCAGGTCATGGTCAAGACGGTGCTGTACGCGGAGAAGCTGTATGACAACGACAAGGTCGAGCGCGAGGTGTTCGGGCCCGACGTGCGCGTGGTGTGGCGTAACGTCCCCAACCTCTCGCAGCTCGAGGCGAGCGACTGTGCCGACATCGACGGCCTGATGGTGATGCGCCACGCGGTAACCGCCGAGCACCTCGCCAGGTTTCCCAAGCTCGCCTGCGTCGTGCGCATGGGCGTGGGCTACGACAAGATCGATCGCAAGGCCGCGGCCTGCCGCAAGGTCATGGTGTGCAACGTGCCGGACTACGGCACCACCGAGGTCGCCGACCATGCGCTGGCGCTTGCCCTGTCGCTGCGCCGCGGCATCGCGCTCCACCTCGAGGCGCAACGCCGGCCGCAGCCCGCGCCGTGGTCTTACGTGCGCGACCCGCTGCTCAAGCGCAACGGCGTCCAGACCTTTGGCATCGTCGGTCTCGGCCGCATCGGCACGGCGGCGGCGCTCCGGGCCAAGGCCTTCCAGTTCCGCGTTGTCGCCTATGATCCCTACATGCCGAACGGCACCGAGCTCGGCGTCGGTGTCGAGCGCGTCGGCTCGCTCGAGGCGCTGATGGAGCAGACCGACACGCTGTCGGTCCATGCGCCGCTGACACCCGAGACACGCGGCATGATCTCGCGCGCCATGCTGGAGCGCATGCCCAAGGGCGGCGTGGTGGTGAACACCGCGCGCGGGCCGATCGTCGATGTCGATGCGCTGGCCGAGCTTTTGAAGCGCGGGCATCTTGCCGGGGTCGGGCTCGATGTCATTCCCGTCGAGCCGCCGGTCGAGCCCGTTCCCGAGCTTCTGCGCGCCTATCGCGCGCGCGAGCCGTGGTGCGAGGGGCGGCTGATCATCACGCCGCACTCCGCCTTCTTCACGCCCGAGGCGTGGGACGACACCCGGCTCAAGGCGGCGGAGACCATGCGCGCGGCGCTGGTCGGGCCACGCCCGCAGAACGTCATCACGCCGGAGATGTTCTGACGGACCTGCGTCAGCGCGCCATCCCCGTCGCCCCGTCGGGAACGTCATAGAAGGCCAGGGTCATCGCGACGCTGGTGTAGTGCCCCATCAAGGTGATGACGTCGGTGACTCCGACGTGGCCCAGCGCCTTGACCGCGCGCTCGTGCAGGCCGCGCGACACCCAGCGTCCGCTGGAGAGGACCACCGCCATCTCGTAGACGACCTGCTCGCGCGCGTCGTCGAAGGCGGTCGCCATGCCGCCCAGGATCGCCTCGACCTTGGCGGCGGCGAGCCCGGCCGCTTTCGCCAGCCGTTCGTGCGCGGCCGTCGGATAGGCCGACCGCCAGTGGCTGGTGATGACGCAGACGGCAATCTCGCGCTCGCGCTCACTGAGTGAGTACTGGCCCGGCTGGAAGTGCGCGCCGAACGGGCCGGCGACCTTCGCGAGCTTGGGATTGTGCACCCAGATCTTGGTCGGGCCCGGCAAGCGGCCGCGCGCCTCGATCATCGATTTGTAGCCCTCCTGTTGTTCCGGGCTCATCCTTTCGTACGGGATTTCGGCGTAGCGGCCGAAGGTCGGAGTCTCGGACATCTGCGTTTTTCCTCCTGTCGTTCTTCGATCCTCTATGAGCAAAGCAGCCCCGGCAGGCAACCTTTCTCCTCTCGAAATGCCTGTACTTGCGGCTTCCGATGCCTATCGATGTATGAAAAGCTCGTGATCGCATTTCCGACGAAACAGGACAGACCATGCACGACATCGTCATCCGGGGCGGCAGTATCGTCGACGGCACGGGCGCCCCGGCGTCGCAGGGGGATGTCGCCATCGATGGCGACCGCATCGTCCAGGTCGGCGGCAAGGCGGGGCCGGGCCGTCGCGAGGTCAAGGCCGAGGGCCGGATCGTCACACCGGGCTGGGTCGACGTGCACACGCACTATGACGGCCAGGCCACCTGGGATCCGGTCCTGGCGCCGTCGTCCTGGCACGGCGCCACGACCATCGCCTTCGGCAATTGCGGCGTGGGCTTTGCCCCCGTCCGCCAACAGCACCAGAAGGCGCTGATCGATCTGATGGAGGGGGTGGAGGACATTCCCGGCATCACGCTGACCGAAGGCCTGAAGTGGGACTGGGAGAGCTTTCCGGACTACCTCGACGCGCTGGCGCGGCTGCCGCGGACCATCGACGTTGCGGCGCAGATCGCCCATCACCCCTTGCGGGTCTATGCGATGGGCGAGCGCGCCATCGCCCGCGAGCGGGCGACGGCCGAGGATATCGAAGCCATGGCCCGCCTCACCGAGGAGGCGCTGAAGGCGGGCGCCATCGGCTTCACGACCAGCCGCACCGACCAGCACAAGACGCTGGCCGGCGACCTGGTCCCCGGGCGCTATGCCGAGCACGAGGAGCTTCTGGCCATCGGCAAGGCGATGGGCCGCGCCGGCCGCGGCGCGTTCGGCATGCTCTCCGACTTCGAGGACGAGGCCGCCGAGTTCCGCTGGATGCGCCAGGTGGCGAAGGACAGCGGCCGGCCGGTCTGGTTCCTCCTCACCGACCGCAGCTACGATCCGGAGCGCTGGCGTCGCCTGATGGACGGCGTCCGCGCCGCGCGCGCCGACAACCTTCCGCTCTCCGCCCAGGTCGCGGGCCGGCCGGTGGGCCTGACCTTGGGGCTCGGCACGTCGCTCAATCCCTTCGCGCTGCGCGAGGCCTTTGCCGAGGCCGCCAAGTTGCCGCCGGCCGAGATGCTGGCCAAGCTGCGCGACCCCGAGATGCGCCGCATCATCCTGGCGCAGGAGGCCTCGCCGCGGCTGCTCGAGGTGCTGCCGCCGCTGTCGCGCCAGATCGCGACGCGCTGGGACCGCATGTACTTGCTCGGCGATCCGCCGGACTACGAGCCACCGCCGGAGAGCAGCATCGCCGCCATGGCGGCGCGCGCCGGCGTGAGCCCGCAGGAGTTCTGCTACGACTATCTGGTCGGCGGCGATGGTGGGCGCATGATCTATTTCCCCGTCACCAACTACGTCCATGGCGACTTGGAAGTGGTGCGCGAGCTGATCGAGGATCCGCACACGCTGCTCGGCTTGTCCGATGGGGGGGCGCACTGCGGGGTGATCTGCGATGCCTCGCTCAACACCACCATGCTGTGCCACTGGGTGCGCGACCGCACGCGTGGGCCGCGCCTGCCCCTGGAGTTCGTGGTCAAGCGGCAGACCAGCGAAACGGCGGACTTCTTCGGCTTCCGTGATCGCGGCCGCCTGCAGCCGGGCCTCAAGGCAGACGTGAACGTCATCGACTTCGACGGGCTGCACCTGCATGCCCCGCAGATGATCTTCGACCTGCCGGCGGGCGGCCGCCGCCTGGTGCAGCATGTCGACGGTTACGATATGACGATCTGCTCGGGCGTGCCGATCTTCGAGAAGGGTGAGGAGACCGGCGCCAGGCCCGGAAAGCTGGTCCGATCAACCGGCTGAACCAACAAGAGAAGACGAAAAAGATGGCGATGAAGAAATTCGTATTGGCGATGGCCGCAGGCTTGGCCGTGATCTCGCAGGCGGGCCCGGCTTCGGCCGGCAAGGACCTCGATGTCGTCAAGGCGCGCGGCCAGCTCATCTGCGGCGTGGCGGTGGGCGGCATCGCGGGCTTCATGACGGTCGACAGCCAGGGCAAGTGGACCGGCATGAACGTCGACATCTGCCGCGGCATCTCGGCCGCGCTGTTCGGCGATTCCGAGAAGGTGAAGTACGTGCCGCTGTCGGGCCAGCAGCGCTTCACGGCGCTGCAGGCAGGCGAGGTCGACCTGCTGTCGAACAACTCGACCTGGACCTTGACGCGCGACACCGCGCTCGGTCTCGATTTTGTCGGCGTCACCTACTACGACGGCCAGGGCTTCATGGTGCCCAAGAAGCTCGGCGTGAAGAGCGCCAAGGAGCTGAACGGCGCTTCGATCTGCGTGCTGACGGGCAGCACGTCCGAACTCAACATCGCCGACTATTTCCGCACCAACAAGATGAGCTTCAAGCCGGTGCTGTTCGAGGACCCCGACCAGAGCCGATCGGCCTTCTTCAGCGGCCGCTGCGACGCCTACTCCGGCGACCAGGCCCGCCTCTATGCGACGCGCGTGGCCAATGCGCCCAATCCCGACGACTACATCGTCCTGCCGGAGATCATCTCCAAGGAGCCGCTGGGTCCGGTGGTGCGCCACGGCGACAACCAATGGGCGGACATCGTTCGCTGGGTGCAGTACGCCATGATCGAGGCCGAGGAATATGGCATCGATTCCAAGAACGTCGATGAGATGCTGAAGAGCGACAATCCCACCATCAAACGCATCCTCGGCGTCACGCCGGGCATGGGCAAGGCGCTCGGCGTCGACGAGAAGTGGGTCTACACCATCATCAAGCAGGTCGGTAACTACGGCGAGAGCTTCGACCGCAACGTCGGCAAGGACTCAGCCCTCAAGGTCGAGCGCGGCCAGAACGCGCTGTGGACCAAGGGCGGCCTGCAATACGCTCCGCCGATTCGCTGAGAACCATCGTGGTCGGCAGCAATTCCTTCAAGTTCGTCATGCTGCCGCCGCAGACCGACACGACGCGCGCTTGGGCCAAGCGCCTGGCGGAAACGGTGCCAGAGGTCCGGGTCGTCGTTGCCGAGAACGCGGACACCGCCGCGCGAGAGATCGTCGACGCGGAAGCCGCCTTTGGCTGGCTCGGCAAGGAGCTTCTGGCGAAGGCGAGGAACCTGCGCTGGCTGCAGGCGCCTCAGGCGGCGCCGGCGGCCGGCTACTACTATCCCGAGCTGGTCAGCCATCCGGTGAGCGTCACGAACTTCCGCGAGATCTTCAACGATCATATCGGCGCCCACATCCTGGCCTTCGTCCTGGCTTTTGCCCGCGGGCTGCACGTGTTCATTCCGCAGCAGCTACGCCGCGAGTGGAAGAAGAGCCCGATGGAGACGGGCGATGTCATGCACCTGCCCGAAGCGACGGCCCTGGTCGTCGGCGTCGGCGGCATCGGTGCCGAGGCCGCGCGCCTGCTCGCCGCCTTCGGCGTGACCGTGCTGGCGACCGATGCGCGGCGCACGGCGGCGCCCGCCGGGGTCGCCGAGCTTCATCCGCCGAACGCGCTGGACGACCTGCTGCCACGGGCGGATTTCGTCATCCTGACGGTGCCCCATACGCCGGCGACTGAAGGTTTCTTCGACCGGGCCCGCTTCCAACGCATGAAGCGGACGGCGTTCTTCATCAACATCGGCCGCGGCATGACGACCCGGCTCGATGATCTGGTCGCGGCGCTGAAGGCTGGCGAGATCGCCGGCGCCGCACTCGACGTCTACGAGCAGGAGCCGCTGCCCGGCGACCACCCGCTCTGGACATTGCCGAATGTCTTGCTGACGCCGCACATGGCGGGACACGGGCCCTACCTCGACGAGCGCCGGTTCGAAATCATGGCCGACAACTGCCGCGCCTTCGCGGTCGGGCTCCCGCTGCGCAATCAGGTCGACAAGGCGACCTGGTTTTGAGGAGCAACGTCCTGGCCTGACGGTCGTTCGTCTTCGACACGCAGGTCACAGGTGCAGAGCCATGGCAGGCAAGCGAAGCGACAAGACGGCAGATCCGCGATGGGACCGCAAGCAGGGCGCGCCCAAGTCGCCACAGATGAAGCGCGTGGTCGAGCAGTCGTCGGGGCGCTACAGCGCCTCCGAGCAGAGCGAGCAAAGACGAAAAAGCAGCCGTCGCGGGCGACAGGCTTGAACTCTCAGCGGCCCCCTCAGCGGTTCGTGGCGGCGCCCAGGACGCGGGCGAAGATGGCGCAGGCGGGCTCGATCGCCTGCTCGGGCGTGCCGGCATAGCCCATGATCAGGCCGTGCCGGCGGCGTCGGCCGGCATAGCAGGCCGATAGCGGCGACAAGGTAAGCCCTGCATGCGCGGCAGCCACGCAGACCGCGCGATCATCGAAGGCGGGAGCGATCGTAGCGACCGGCCGCGCGATCAGGTGCATGCCGCCGGGGTCGCGTTCGCTCTCCAGCCAGCGCGCCAGGTGGCGTTCGAGACCGGCCAGCAGCGCCTCCTGGCGGGCGGCGTAGAGCAGGCGCGTGCGTCGCAGATAGGTCGCGAAGTGGCCGTCGGCGATGAAGCGGGCAAGTGCGCCCTGCCCGAGCAGCGAGGGGCGCGTCGGCTCCGCCATCATGGGTTTCTCCGCCGCCGGGACGAGCGCCTCCGGCAGCACGACATAGCTCAGCCGCAGCGCCGGGAAGAGCAGCTTGGAGAAGCTTGCGAGATAGGCCACGCGGCCGCTGCGATCGAGCGCGCGCAAGGGCGCGAGCGGCCGGCCGGCATAGCGGTACTCGCCGTCGTAATCGTCCTCGGCGATCCAGCCCTTGCGGCGCTCGGCCCAGCTTAAAAGCTCGAGCCGGCGCTGCAGGCCGAGTACGGTGCCGAGCGGGAAATGGTGCGCCGGCGCCACGACCGCGAGCTTCGCCTCAGGCTCCGCGGCCAGCGCGCGCTCGACGGCGAAACCCTGCTCGTCGATGGCGACCGGCACCGCGCGCGCGCCGGCGAGCGCCAGCGCCTGGCGCGTGCCGACGAATCCCGGCTCCTCGATCCAGGCGGCATCGTCGGGATCGAGCGCCAGCCAGGCCAGCAATGACAGGCTCTGGCGCACGCCCGTGGTGACGACGATCGACTGGGGCGTGCAGGCAAAGCCTCGCGCCGCGCCGAGATAATCGGCGATGGCGGCGCGCAGCCCGGCGTGGCCGAAGGGGTGCAGCGCGCTCGCGACCGCCCAGGACGGCCGCCGCCATTCGCGTTCCAGCAGTCGCGCCCACAGGGCGAAGGGGAAAGCCTCGCGGTCGGGCTGTCCGGTGGGAAAGGCGAGCGGCGCCTCCTCGAAGCCGAAGCTTGGCATGGCATCGCGCAACGCCGTGCGCGCGCGGCGTGACAGCGCGGAGGTGCCGGCGGCGTCGTTGGCCGGCGCGCCGGCGGGCTGCGCGCGCGGCGTGGCCAGCATCTCGTCCGGCAGATCGTTGGCGACGGAGAGGCCGGACGCAGCCTGGGCGACGACGTAGCCCTCGGCGATCAGCTGGTCCATGGCCAGCAGCACGGTGCCGCGTGCGACCTCGAGCTCGCTTGCCATCAGGCGCGATGAGGGCAGCCGCTGGCCGGGCGCCTGCCGCCGTTCGAGGATGGCGCGCCGTACCTGCTCGCCGATCTGGCGATGCAGCGGTGTCGGCGACGCGGCGTCGAGCACGAGGCCCAAAGGGGCTGCCTTGCGGAGCGGACGGGGCATGACTGGTACAGTCCAGATTGTCGAAACTGGCTCTTTCGTCTGTACCTTAATGCGACCATGGTCCGGGCCGCAATCGCCCCCGGAGCTTTTTGTCATGAGCACCCAGACCATCGCGCGCGGCCAGTCCACCGAGAACACCGCTGAGTCCTTCGGCGTCACGCCGGTCAACAAGGTCAAGCGCGTGCACGAGCGTGGCCGCTATGACCGCAAGACGGTCTACGAGATCCTCGATGCCGCCCTGCTCTGCCACATCGCTTATGTGATCGACGGCCGTCCCTACTGCACGCCGACGTCGTTCTGGCGCGAGGGCGACCATCTCTACTGGCACGGCTCGTCGGCCAGCCGGATGATCCGCACCCAGGGCCAGGGCGTGCCGGTCTGCCTCACCGTCACGCATCTCGACGCGCTGGTGATGGCGCGGTCGGGCTTCCACCATTCGGTCAACTACCGGGCGGTGATGGCGTTCGGCACAGCGCACATCATCGACGACGTGGAGACGAAGCTCCGCCTGATGGACCGCTTCATCGACCGCGTCTATCCCGGACGCTCCAAGCTGATCCGCCAGCCCAACAAGCAGGAGTTCAAGGCCACGACCATGATGGGCATGGAGATCGAGTATGCCTCGGGCAAGATCCGCGACAAGCACGTGGCGGACGAGGAGGAGGACTACGCGGGCGTCCCGGCCTGGTCGTCGCTCTATCCCGTGACGCAGGTGATCGGCGCGCCGTCGGAGTGCGAGCGCCAGATCCCCGGCCTCGAGCGGCCCGAGGGCATGGCCGACTTCGAGCCCGGCGCGCGTCTCGACGAGCTGATGATCAAGAGCTACCGCCGCACGTTCGGCTGACTACTTGAGCCGCGCATCGAGGAAGGCCTTCGCCATCGCGAAGGAGTCGGCCCTTGCCTCGGGGTGCGCGCCTACCGAGTGGCCCTCCTGATCCACATACACTTGAAAATGGATATCGAAGACGTGGACCGCGCCTGGATACACCTTGATCGTCGATGCATGAGGAAAGGCGGACTGCAATTCGACGTACTTCAGGCAATCCAGTGCCGGCGTCCATTCGTCGTTCTTGCCGATCAGGATCAGCACATCATTTGCCGGCTCACCAAGGATCTTTTCCGGCTCGCCGGGCTTCTTGAGAAGGCATCCCGGATAGTAGGCGACCACCACCTGAAAGGGACGGCCGCCGCGATCGGGCGGCGCGCCGCTTGCGACGGCCGTGTGCAGCGCCGCGCTGCCGCCACGAGAGAAGCCGATGGTCCCGATACGATCGGGCTGAATGATCGGCAGCGTCCGCAGGTAAGTTGCGGCGTTGAACGCATCCTGAGCCATCAGAGCGGGCCGGGGGTTGCTCATTACGTTCCAGCACGTCGAGTTCGCGTTGCGCGGATGGAAACTGTCAAGGAGGGCTGCAGCGTAGCCCCATTCCGTCAGACGCCCGGCCCATCCGCGGTGGTGGGTGCCGATCCCGGCGCAGCCATGCATCACAATGACGGCCGGAAAAGGGCCGGGAGCCACAGTTCCATGGCAGCGCCGCTGTTGGGCTTGCCAACCGAATTGGCATCGTAGGTCAGCGGTTCCCGCACGCTTTCGCAGTGTGCAAGGAGGAAGGGCAACACCAACGCGAGTGCTGCCGTCGCCAATGACGTCGTGTAGCGCATGGAGCCTTCCTCGAGGATCGACGTCGGCGACAGCAGGGGCGATGGCCGCTTCGCCGGCGTCAGATCTCTTCCACAAGGGCATCGGTCTGCTGGCGCTTCAGCCGCAGGACCTCGCCGAATTCGTGTCGTGCGCCAGCAATGTCGCCTTGCTGCCAGTGCAGGAGGGCACGATGAGCGTGCGCCTCCAGTTCAGTGCCCTCGGCCCGCGGCGCCCGCAACAAGGCTGAGGCAATCACCACGATGCCGGCGGCGATCGTGGCGGTCGTCAGGCTAGTGAGTGCAGGGCACGCCGACATACTTCTGTTCGGCCACCGAATAGGCGACGGGCCCGCAGGGGGCTGCCTTGCCGGCCTCCGCCTTGGGCGTGGGCGCCGTGCAGGGGACACCGACGTACTTCTGCTCGGCGACCGAATAGGCGACGGGTCCGCAGGGCGCGGCTTTCCCGGCCTCGGCTTGCGGCGCCGTGGGCGCGCAGGGCACGCCGACATACTTCTGCTCAGCCACCGAATAGGCGACGGGGCCGCAGGGCGCCTGGGCCTGGGCAACGGCGGGCGCCGTGATCGACGTCGAACCGGCTACCGCGACGGCGGCGGTGAAAGTGCTGAGAACGAACAGGCGCATGGTCGGACCTCCAGATGTGGCGGTGAGTGCCGACTGCAGGATGAAGAGAGCCATGGGCGCCTTCTGCGAACCCGTTCACACTTGCCGAACGAAATTGCCATCGTCACGGGCGACCGGCCTGGCGCTCACCCACGCACAGGCGTTCCAGCGCCCCGGCGTCGCGAACGGTGAGCCGTCGGCGGCTGAGTTCGACGATGCCCGAATCGCGCCATGCCGTGAGCTGCTTGCCGACGAATTCGCGTGACACGCCCAACATGCGCGCGAGATCGTTTTGCGAGAGGTGAAGGGTGGCCGTGCCGGCGTGTTCGCGGGGCAGCATACGCGTGTCCGTCAGGGCGACGATCTGTCGGGCCAGCCGCGTCGAGACATCCAGGAAGATCGAGTCTTCCACCAGATGGGTGACGCGGCGCATACGCGCGCACAGCAGCTGGACGATGCGCAGCAGGGCGTCGGGGCGCTGCTTGAGGAAAGCCAGCAATCTGTCGCGATCGATATGGACCAGTCTCGACGACTCGTACGCCACGGCCGTGGCGCTGCGCCCCTCGCCATCCAGAAGCGATACCTCGCCGAAGAACTCCCCAGCGCCATGCTTGTTGAGGACAAGTTCCTTGCCTTCCGCCGAGTCGACCACGATCAAGACGCTTCCCGAGAGCACGCCGTAGAGACCGTCCGTGGGGTCGTCGCGGAGGAAGACGATCTCGCCGGCGGCGACCGTCCGGCAGCGGGCGCTCCTCAGCAGCGCCCGCGCCTCGCCGTCAGTCAGCGCGCCGAGGATGGGGTGCGCTCGCAAGAGGTCGTGCGGTGTCATCGGCGATACCTTCGCACGGGCAGCGCGGCAGGCGGTGTAACCTGGGTTACACGGCGATTCGCGCTAACGTAATGGCTATCCCGCGCCCTGAGCGATAGCGCTATTTCGACTTGAGCCGCGCATCGAGGAAAGCCTTCGTCATGACGAAAGAATCGGCCGCCGCTTCGGGATTGCCGCCAACCATGTGGCCGGAACTAGGGTCAAAACCCATAAAGTCGACCTCCATGTCTGCTTCCAGCCTGATACAAGAGATCGACGACGTCGAACTGTTCGTCAGGTAGTGACCCCACGGACTTGGCGCGGCTCTATCATGATCCCTCGCCAGCCGCGTGACCGGGGACACGGCATCGACTGTGGTGCTAGCGAGAAGCGGCCCGTATCAGCGCCAGAGTACAAACGTTGTTGCTCGCTTGAATAGAGTTCCCTGCGAGTCGTCCCGACAGCGGTGCCCTGCTCGCGTTTGCGCTGCTACCAGTGCTTCGGCGCGTTATGAGTACGCTGATTCCGTCGATCGAGACGTTGATGCCGAGTGTCTGATCGTTTGTCCACGAAGGATGCGCCGCGTACCTGTCCTTCGTTGGTATTTCAGGTTTCAGCGTGAATGGCATGAAACAATCGTCGCCTTTGCGGCTGCAGTCGTATGTCCCTCGCCAGAGTCCCTCTGTCCCGCGGTAAGTTGGATGCCGCCAATCAATATAGGTTGACCTTGTAGACGCACGGAGAGTGACCGAGCCAAATTTCCAGCTTCCCCGTTTTTACATTCCCTATCATTGAATACTCAACAAACCTAAACGGGTTTCTATCCCCAGCCACCGGAACACGCTTGTAACGATGATAGATTTCTCCGTTTGCCGGAACTGTGATGCTGAACATGACTCCATGTGAGTTTGTCGCCGTCAATTTATCGTTCGTTATCTCCAATTTGTAGGGTTCAGAGTCCTGAACGCAGGTAGCTCCTGATTTCTCAGTCAGTGTAGCGATGTGCGAAGGCTTTATGCCCATCCGCTCCAGGTAATTCTTCGATTTTTTGTTGGGTTGGACGACATCCGCTCGGTTCGGAAGCGGAGTTGGTGGCGAAGCATTTGGCAGTGTCCCCCCCGGCGGCGGCTCAAAGGCCTTGTTCAAGTCAGGTTTGGGATCAGACTTGGGGGACGGCCTTTTCTCCTCGATCTTGCGGACAACCGATTCCGCCTTCGGAAAGTCACGCAGGGTTGGTTCCGGCGGAGGCGCCGGTTGAGGGAGGGCGTTCTCCAAAAGCGCAATGGTGTTCGGCGGCGGAGGCTGCGGTTCAGGGACGGCGTTCTCCAAAGTTGGAGTTTGTGCGGATTCCACTTGGGGTACCGGTTGCTGCGGAACGGGTAGAGCCGGTTGGATCGGAGGGCTATCGACTGGAGGTTCCGGGATAGCCACCGATTGAATCATGGCGGCCAAGGATGTGGTCTGCCGTTCAATCGTCAGTTCGATGGCGACCTCCGGCATCAATGGGGTGCTCGTCGTTGGCAGGGACCAAAGAAGAGCAAAAATGATGGAAACATGAAATACAGTGGAGAGAACGAGGGAAGAGACGGGCATTCCCGAGTTCTTGATAGCTCGGTTTGGTGTCGGACCATCCATCGTCCACCTTCTGAATCGCACCGCTGATCACCGACCCATCTATCGCATTGGGATGGTATCGCTCGCGGTTCATCGCCTTTGAAACCTGTACAGGGGTTGACAATGACAAGCGGTAGCACCCGACGCGCCGAGCTTGTGTAACCTGGGTTACACAACGGGCGATTCGCAGTTCCAGTCTAGGAGCGCGTCAGAGCCAGCGTGCAATCGCGGCCGGATCGTTCCTTGCCTGTCGCACTGATGGTGGCGCCGTCGTAACGGCCCGTCAGCGTGGCGCGAGATCCCACGCCGCTGCTTCCGATCGCAAGCGTGCGGGCAACATTCGCGACATCGCGAACGACTGAAACGGCAACATCGAAGCTGTTGCCGTTGGCCTGGCTTGGCCCCGCCGTTCGCCATGTCGCCGAACCGTTCGTCAAGCGCAAGCTGAGGTCGATGACAAACGGGGCGCCGCGCTGCGTCTCCGTCACCAGGCCTTGGTCGCACTTGTAGGTCCCACGCCACAGCCCATCGGGAGAGGGCAAGGAGGAGGCGTTGCCGTCATATGCCGTGGCGATCGGTTGGCTGGCGATGGCAGCGTGGACAGGCGCGCCATCCCGCACCAGCACCATCGTGCACTTGTTGTTGTTCGCAAGGATGGCGTTGCCTTCGAGCGAGCCCAACAGCGGTGATGTGTCGGGGCTTGCGGCGCTGGCAATACTTCCGCCGCTGGAACCGGTCCGACGCGATACACTGACCTTGGTTCCGTCGATTGCCACGCTGATGCCAAGCGTGTTGTCGTTCGTCGCCGAGGCACTGGTCGTGTACCAGGTCCCATTACCCGCCTTCAGACGCACTTCCGGCTTCAGAGTGAACGGCTTAGTGTTGCCGTTCCGGCCGCACTCATACGTCCCTCGCCACAGCCCGTCTGTCGATTCCGACGGGCTGGCCGGTAGCGCTGCGAATGCCTCGGTCGCCGGCGGAATGCCTGCCTTGGCCTTCCTCTGCTCGTCGTCCTTCGACAACGTTGCCGTAGCCTGCTGCAGAAGCGCTTGCTGCTGGGCCTTGGTCACGAATCCCGTTGCCGACTGATTGCGTGCCCTCTGCCAGTTCGCGATCATCTCGCGCGAGCGCGGGCCGAACACGCCGTCGTCGCCGCGCGTATCGAAGCCGAGCGAGGTCAGCGCCACCTGAAGGCGCCGGCGATCCGCCGGTTCAAGCCGTAGGTCCCGTTCCGCGGTCTCGGCTTGCTCCTTGAGGGTCGGCGCGGTGGGCGCGGTCCTGGCTGCCGCGGCGCGTGCCTCTGCTTCGGCCTGCTCGCGCCGGTCGGTGGCCACCGCCAGCGCCTGGTCGGCCTGCTGCTTGTTGGCGGCGTCCGCCTCGGCCTTCTTCGCCGCCGCTTCCTCGGCTTCGCGCAGGGCGGTGGCTTCGGCTTCGGCTTTGTGCTGCGCGGCTTCCTCGGCCGTGCGCTGCGCTATCGCTGCCGACTGATCATCGCGACCGCCTTTGGCTCGGCGTCGCGCTTCGATATCGGCCTTCAACTGGGCCAACTCTCGTTCGGCTTTCTGGCGCGCTTGTCGTGCATTCTCGAGCTCGACATCGGCCCGCCGCTTGGCCTCGGCTTCCGCATCGGCGCGCTGTCGCGCTTGTGCCTCCAGCTGGCGCTTCTCCGCCGCCAAGGCGTCGGCCCGGCGCCGCTCGGCCAGTGCCTGTTCGAGCTGCTCGGCCGACAGGGTGAGCGCCGCCGTGCTGACCGGTGCTGTCGGATTTGTCGTAAAGGCCAGATAGCCGCCGCCGGTAAACAGCACCATGGCTGCGGCGATGGCTCCCCACAGACCCGGTCGGCGGCTCGTGACGCCCGTTCTGCGGGCGAGGGCACCTGACGCGCTTTCATGCCTGTGGACATGATAGATCTGCAGAGGACGGCGGACATGCCGGGCCCGATGCTTGCCGCCATCGACGAAAGTGCAATCCGCCAGCAGATGCGTGGCGTCACGGATTTCCCGCGATGCCGCAATCCCGCCCGGCTCGGCCATCAGCTGGATGCGGGAGGCGACATTGACGGCGTCGCCAAAGATCGTCTCGGTCTCGTCGACGAGAACCTCGCCGAGATGCAGCCCGATGCGGAACATCAGGCGCTGTTCCTCGACGAGCGCGTCGTTGAAGCGCGCCATCCGCTCCTGGATGTCGATCGCTGCCGCGACCGCTGCCACCGCCGAGCTGAATTCGGCCAGCACGGAGTCGCCCACGATGTTCACGATCCGGCCGCCCGCGGCGTCGACGGCAGGCAGCCATATCTCGGCACGTACCGACTTGAGGCGGCTGACCGTGCGATCCTCGCCACCTTCCATCAGCCGCACATAGCCGGAGAGGTCAGCCTGGACGATGGCTGACAGCCGCCGGCGACGGGCGGTGCTCCCGCCCTCAGCCGTTGGCGATGACATGTTGCAGCGCCTGCCGGTCGCGGACGACTAGGCGGCCGCGGCCCTGGTCGAGGATACCCCTGTCGCTCCACGCGGCCAGCTGCATGCTCACGCGCTCTCGTGAAACCCCGAGCATGGCTGCGAGCTCGGCGTGGGAAATGCGCAAAGCAGGCTCCTGTGGCGAGTCATCGTCATGCGCCAGGCTGACCAGCTGCTTGGCCAACCTCGTGGAAAGATCCAGGAAGGCGGTATCGGCAATGTATTCGGTCGACCGCCGCAGCCGCGCACAGAGAAGCTCGATGATGCGGGACATCGCTTCGGGCCTTTGCCCGAAGAAGGCCATGAACTCCTTGCGCGCAATGAACAGCAGGTCGCAGGCATCGCGCACCACCGCCGTCGCGGTGCGCCCTTTGCCGTCCAGCAGGGCGATCTCGCCAAAGAATTCTCCGGGTCCGAGGACATTGAGGATCAGGCCCTTGCCCTGCACGGAGTCCACGGTGAAGGCAACGCGGCCTGCCAGGATGCCGTAGAGGCCATCGCCGGCGTCGCCTTCCTGGAAGAGTATGTATCCGGCCGGAACACGCCTGGTCCGTGTGCGCGTTAACAACACCTCGCCGTCCTGCTCCGAAAGCTCGGCGAAGAAAGGATGGAGGCGGAGCAGATCCTGTGGCGTCATTCCAGCGGCACCGTGCCTTGGCCTGCTGGCAGTCTGGCCAGTTACGCCAAGCGGCACAAGAGCGACGCGAGCCCTATCACCTGTTTGCAACTTTGACGGGGCCCGGCCGGTCCAGTCCAACGCCTTTCAGGTGTCCGAACGAGGCGTGAAGCCGCTCGACGATGGTGGGTGCCAGCGGCGGGCGCAGTATCGAATCGACGTTGCTTTTGACGTGGGCTTTGTTGCCGGTCCCGAACAGGACGACATCGACGCCCTGTGTGTGGCGCGCGTAGCGGTATGCCGCGTCGGTGATGCTTTCGGCGCCGCCTTCGCCAACGACGAATGCGAGCGGATCGCCGTCGGACAGGATCGAGGCGTCGAGCTCGCCTTGCTCGACCAGCTTGGCGAAGATGTCGTGGCGATAGGCGGCGTTGCTGAAGATGTTGCGCACGACGAACATCAGGAGCGTGCCGATTCCCTGGCGCTGCGTTTCTGGAAAGATCTTGTGACGCGCGCCCTGGTTCATGAGGCTGTAGGCCAGCATGGTGACTTCCCAGGGCGCTTCCTGGATCGCCCGGGCGAGCGTCTTCTGTTCGGGATCGTTGGGGCTCGTCTCGGTGATGCCGACATGGCGCACCTTGCCCTGCTCCTTGACTCTCACGAGAGCGGGCGCCAGGACATCGCGATGGTGTTCGTAGGCCGCCGGGCTGACGGCATGGAAATGGAAGACATCCACGTAGTCGAGTCCGAGCCGCTTCAGCGAGGCCTCCACCTTGCGGGTCACGGTTTCGGCGGTGTCACTGGTATTGAAGATCGCCTTCGTCGAGATCACGAGCTTGTCGCGGTCGTAGGATCGGGCGGCGGCACCGACGATCTCTTCGGTGCCATAGGCCTCGGCCGTGTCGAGGAAGTTGACGCCGAGGTCGACCGCCGTCCGCACGATCGCCACGCAGTCGTCGACGCTGGCGCCGCGCCCCAGGCCGAGGCGGCTGTTGCCGCCGCAACCGAGCCCCGCGACGCTGACCGTGAGGCCGGTTTTTCCCAGTGGTCGGTATTCCATCTACCCGTTCCTTCTCAGCTGCCATGTTCAGCTGCCGGTCGACGAGTAGCGCGCCATGCCGGCGCGCCAGGCGACGAACGACAGCGCAAGGAACGCGAAACCAGCGATCGGTGCAAGCGGCAGGAACCAGTCGGGTGCGCCCAGCGGATCGGGTCGCCCGAGGATGGCCAGCACCGGATAGTAGGCGACGCAGGCCAACGGCAGGCCGAAGGTCAGCACCTGCCGGAACCAGGCGGCGTAGATGTTGAGCGGATATTGCGCCGCCTGGACGCCGCCGTAGGTCAGCACGTTCATGATCTCCAGGCTGTCGACCGTCCAGAAGGCGAGCGTGGCCTGCAGCACCAGGAGGCCCATGAACAGCGCCACGCCGCCGGCAACCGCCCACACCGCGATCGCGATCGTCGACGCATCCCAGGCGATCGGCACGAGGTTGGTCGCGAAGATCAGCACGACGCTGGCCTGCAGCAGCCGTCCCAATCGCGACAGCCGCACCTCGTGGCCGGCGAGCTGCAGGGCCGCCGCGCGCGGCCGCAACAGCACGCGGTCGAAGGCGCCGGTGCGCACGAAGTCGGCGCCGAACACCTCGAAGCCGCGGCTCAGCATGTCGGCGAGCGAGAACATGATGTTGACCAGCGCGTAGAACACGGCGGCCTCGCCGAAGGTCCAGCCGCCGACCGATCCGAAGCGATGGAACAGGGCGAACACGCACAGGATCTCGATCGCCGTGGCTGCGCAGTGGCCTGCGGTGAGCATCAAAGTCGCCGTAGGGTACTGCGCCTGCGCACGCAGCGAGGTGGCGACGTAACGGCCATAGAGGGCGAGTGCGTTCATGGGTCACCCGCCCTGCATTTCCAGCCGGCGCATCACACGCTCCATGGCGAGGCGCCCGAGGCCGATCAGCGCCAGCGTCCAGCCGGCCTGCAGCGCGAGGCCGCGCAGGGCCGCGGAGCCCTTGAGATCGGCGAAATAGATGCGGAACGGAATGTCGACGAGGCCCGCGAACGGCTGCACGTGCAGGAACGGCCGCCAGGCATCGGGATAAAAATCGAGCGGCAGCAGGCTGCCGGAGAAGACGATCACCAGCGGCGTCAGGATGGCATTCACGCCACGCTCGTTGAGGCTCGCGGCCACGATGACGTTCGCCAGCGTCAGGATGGCGGCACCCAGCATCGTCAGGAGGACGAAGGCGGGCACGAACAGCAGCGCCGCCGTCACGCCGGACGGCGGCCGCCAGGCCCACGCACCAAGACCTACCAGTGGCAGCACGATGCCCGCCGCCAGCACCATCAGCACGGCGCGTGGCAGGGCGCGGGCCAGCATCCAACCCATGCTGCGCGCGTACCAATAGCCATGGGCATCGAGCGGCCGCAGCCGGTCGTAGCCGACGCCGCCGGTGCGTACCGCCTGGCCGATCTCCGGATCGGCGGACCAGGGCTGCAGCGCCAGGAGCGCCTGGCCGAGCCAGACGTAGGTCACGGCGTCGGTGAAGCTGATCGGCGCTGCCGCGGCATTGACGCCGTAGAAGGCGGCGAAGACCAGGATGCGGATGGCGCCCCACCAGAGCTGCGTGGCAAAGCCCGCCAGCGCTGCCGCGCGGTACTGCAGCATCAGCTGGAAGCGCGCGCGGAAGGCCGCGAGATAGGGGCGAACCGGCATCGTCATGCCTCGCCCGCATCGTGCAGGTCGTAGAAGCGGGCGATCACCTCCTCGATGGCGGGCTCCTCGACATGGATGTCATCGACGGCGTGCTCTGCGGTGATGGCGGCGATCAGCTTCGGCGTCGGGATCTTCGCGGGATCGAAGGCAAGCTCGAGCGAGCGCGCGCTGCGCGCCCGGACCGTGACGCCCGGCATCTCGACCTCCGGTGCGGCGTCTGCAAAGTCGATGTGGAGCCGCCGTTCGGCGAGCACGCTGGCCCGCAGGCTCTCGAACGGGCCGTCGGTCAGCAGGCGGCCCTGGCCGATGACGATGACGCGCTCGGCCAACGCCTCGACGTCGTGCATGTCGTGGGTCGTGAGCAGCACGGTCACACCCTGCTCGCGGTTGAGCCGACGCACGAAGTCGCGCACGGCGAGCTTCGACGGCGCATCGAGCCCGATGGTCGGCTCGTCGAGGAACAGGATGGCCGGATCGTGCAGCAGCGCCGCGGCGAACTCCGCCCGCATGCGCTGGCCGAGCGAGAGCTGGCGTACCGGCTGGTCGAGCAGCGGCTCGAGCCTCAGCATGGCGACAAGCTCGTCGCGCCGGCGCCGGTAGCGCTCGGCCTCGACGCGATAGATGTCGGCCAGCAAGTCGAAGCCGTCGATCACCGGCAGGTCCCACCAGAGCTGGCTGCGCTGGCCGAACACGACGCCGATGCGCGCCACGTGGCGCACGCGGTCCTCGTAGGGCACCAGGCCGCCCACCTCGACGCGGCCGCTGGTGGGCCGCAGGATGCCCGACAGGATCTTCACCGTCGTGGACTTGCCCGCCCCGTTGGGTCCGATGAAGGCCAGCAGTTCGCCGGCCTCGAGGCTGAACGAGATGTCGGCCAGGGCATGCACCGCGCGCCAGCGCCGGCGTACGAGGCCGCTCAGCGCCCCGGCGAGGCCTGGCGCGCGTTCAGCGACGCGATAGGTCTTGGCCAGCGCCTCGACGAGGATCTGCGGCATGGCGACCGTCCGCCGGTGGAAGAAAAGGGCGCGGAACCTATGCGGTGTCCGCTATCAAGTCAACCGTGCGTGGCGCGCCGAATTTGTTGTACACGGGGGCCATGCAACAGATCGTCCACAATCCCGTCGTCGGCATCTATGCCGCGACGCCCGACTATGTTCACGCGCTCGAAGTCCGCCAGCCCGAGCGGTTTCTCTATGTCGCGGGCACGATGGGCCTGCGTACCGATGGTTCGGCGCCGAACACCCTCGATGAGCAGCTCGAGCTGATCTGGAACAACATCCGCACCATCCTTGCCGATGCGAACATGACAACAGACAACATCGTCCGCCTCACGAGCTATTTGCGCGATCCGTCATACGCCGCGGCCAACGGCGCCGCCCGCGAGCGCGCGCTCGGCAGCCGGCGCATCCCGACGACGGCGATCGTCGTGCAGACTCTCGATCCGGCGTGGCTCGTGGAGATCGAAGCGATTGCCGTGGCGTGACGGCCTTACTCGACCGTGACGGATTTCGCGAGGTTGCGCGGCTTGTCGATATCGCATCCGCGCTGCCGGGCCACGTGATAGGCGAGGAGCTGCAGCGGAATGTACAGGAGCAGGGGATCGAGCTCGGGCTCGAGCGCCGGCACCTCGAACGAGCGGTCGAAAGGGGCATGCGTCTCGCCCGGATGGGTGATGGCAATGACCGGCCCGCCGCGCGCCTTGACCTCCTCGATGGTCGAGACGTTCTTGGCGAAAAGATCGTCGCGCGGCAGCACGATCACGGTCGGTGTCTCGGGCGTCACCAGGGCGAGCGGTCCGTGCTTCAGCTCGGAGGCGGGATAGGCCTCGGCGTGGAGGTAGCTGATCTCCTTGAGTTTCAGCGCCCCTTCCATGGCGATGGCGTGGCCCGCGGCTCGGCCGACATAGAAGGCGTGCTCGGCGCCCTGGAAGAATTCAGCCAGGCGGGCGATCTCGTCCTCGCGCTCGAGGATCGCCGCGACGCGGTCGGGCAGGGCGTCCAGCGCCTTCAGCAGGCGCGCACCGTTGGCGTTCGAAAGGTCGCGCAGGCGGCCGAGGTGGACGGCGAGCAGCGCCAAGGCGACGATGCTGCAGGTGAAGGTCTTGGTCGAGACCACGGCGACCTCGGGCCCGGCATGCAGATAGATGCCCTGGCCGCATTCGCGCGCAATGGTGCTGCCGACGACGTTGACGATGCCCATCACGCGGCCGCCCTTGCGCTTGACCTCCTGCACGGCCGCCAGGGTGTCGAACGTCTCGCCCGACTGGCTGACGGCGATGTAGAGCGTGTCCATCTCGATCACGGGATTGCGGTAGCGGAACTCCGACGCGGGCTCGGCCTGGCAGGGGATGCGCGCCAGCTGCTCGATCAGGTGCGCGCCCATGACTCCTGCGATATAGGCAGCGCCACAGCCCAGGATCCGGATGCGGCGTACGTCCAGAAGCTCGGGCGCCGAGAGCGTGATGCCGCCGAGATGCGTGGTCTGGAAGCGCGGCTCCAGCCGTCCGCTCAGCGTGCGCCGCAGCGCCTCGGGCTGGTCGGCGATCTCCTTGCGCATGTAGTGGTCGAACGCGCCCTTGTCGAAGGACTCGTCCTTCCAGACCATCGCCGACGGCGTCTTGACCGTGCTGGTGCCGTCGAGCTTGCGCGTCTCATAGCCGTCGGCGCGCACGACCGCGATCTCGCCATCGTCGAGATGCACGACGCTGGTGGCGTGCCGCACCAGGGCCGACGCGTCGGAGGCGAACAGCGTCTCCTTGTCGCCCAAACCCAGCATGACCGGACTGCCGTTGCGCGCCACGACCAGCACGTCGGGGCGTTCGGCATCCATGACCGCAAGGCCATAGGTGCCGACCACCAGCTTAAGGACCGCGCTCACCACGGCCTCGAGCGGCGAGCCGTCGTCCATCATTGCGACCAGATGGGCGATCACCTCGGTGTCGGTGTCGGAGCTGAAGGTCGTCCCTTGGGTCGCGAGCTGTGCCCGCAACGCCGCGGCGTTCTCGATGATGCCGTTGTGCACGACGGCGTAACGGCCGGCGCTGTCGCTGTGGGGATGGGCATTGCGGTCGCTCGGCTCGCCGTTGGTCGCCCAGCGCGTATGGGCGATGCCCGACGTGCCCTTGAAGCGGAGCGGCCTGAGCTCATCGAGCTCGCGCACGCGGCCCTTGCGCTTGGCGATCCTGAGCGCGCCCTTGTTGGCGATGGCGATGCCGGCCGAATCGTAGCCGCGGTATTCCAGGCGATTGAGCCCGGCCATCAGGATGGGAGCAGCCTGACGCTTGCCGATGTAACCGACGATGCCGCACATAAAGAAGGTCCTAGCCGTAGATGATGCGGCGCAGCTGCCGCGTGGTGTAGGCCGGCGCCGGGAAGCGGCGCTGGGCGAGCTCGGCCTGCAGCCGGGCGAAGATCGCGGTGTTCGCGAGACCCTGCCGCTGCAGCGCCAGGTGGCGTCGGCGGACGAACGACTCGGGCTCCTCGACCAGGAACGACAGGACCTCGTCGACCACGCGACGAGCCTCCTGTGGCTCCAATCTCGATGTCCGGGCCAGGTACTCCACGAGCTCGTTCAAATCGTCCAACTCGGCGTCGTTCACGGAGACCTCTAGTCGGCTGGGGAGCCGAACTGTACCGTTTTGCCCGAATTCGGGCAAAAACATGCCCTCTAGAGGGAGGTCATTGCTGCGCGGGCGAGCTGCTCCAGCTTTTCCATCGCCGCCAAGTATGGCCTCGGTCCGTGGCTGATACGGGCAACGCCGGCCTCGGCGAGCACGGCAAGACCCGGCGTTCGGTCGTCGACCATGATGTTCACGGGCAGGGGAGAGGCGCGGACGAGGCGCGCCATCATCGCCCCGTCGGCGAGACCGGGAACGAAGAGCCCGTCGGCGCCGGCGTCGGCATAGGCGCGGGCGCGCTCGATCGCGGCCGCGAGCATGGCCTCGTCCTGTCCTTCCGTCGCTTCCTGGAAGAAGACGTCGGTGCGCGCATTGATGAAGTAGCGAAAGCCGGCCATATCGGCTGCCCGGCGCGCCGTGCGCAGGCTTCCACCTGCTCGGCCGTGTCGCGCAACTTGCCGCTTTCGGGGAAACTGTCCTCCAGGTTGCATCCGATCGCGCCGGCCTCGATGGTGCGCGCGATCGTCCGGCCCGCCGCGTCCGCCGTCCTGCCGTAACCGCTCTCGATGTCGATGCTCACCGGCAGGGTCGTCGCGCCCGCGATCCGCGCCAAGTTGTCGATCGCGAGGTCGAGCGGCAGGTCCTCGCCATCCTTGAAGCCATTGGCGGCCGCGACCGACCAGCTTCCCGTTGCGATCGCACGTGCGCCGGACGCTGCGACCGCCTTCGCTGTCCCGGCGTCCCAGATATTGAACAACACGAAGGGCCGTCCGGGAACGTGCAGCCCATGGAAGTCGTCGGCCTTCTTCCTGGTGTCGCTCATCGTTTGCTCCGCTCGCCCTCTGCCGCCATCCAGTGGCTGCGGAGTTCGCGATTGAATTCCCCGGCGCGTTCCTCGGGAAAGAAGATCCGCGCCCCTTCGAGCTCGACCCGCCTGCGCGTACCGGGGATGGTGCTGGCCAACCAGTGCGACCATCGGACATCGAAGTAGATGTCGTCGGTCCCCCAGGCGATCAGCGTCGGCGCATCGAGCGTCCGCAGCTGCTTCTCCACGGCGACGGTGTGCTTGCAGTCAAATTCGGCGAGAAAGCGCTGGAAGTCGCGTGTGCGCTGCTCGGTGCTCACCAGCGGACGCAGATAGGTCTCGATGGTCTCGTCGGTCACCCGCTCGGGATGTTCGTAGGCCGGTCCCAGCGCCCCTGCCGAGCGGTAGACGTTCTTGTCGGCCAGCATGGCGTCGAGCGTGCCGCGCAGGCCTCCGGCTGCCGCCATCTCGAGGAACGGCTTGAACGCTTCCGGCGGCCAGTTGTCATGGACGTCGCAGTCGGTGAGCGTAAGACTGCGCACGCGCGAGGGGTTTGACGCGGCGAAGATCTGGGCGATGCCGCCGCCGCTGTCGTTGCCGACCAGGTCGACCTTGTCGATCCCGAGGACGTCCATGACCGCGCACAGCATCCGGGCATTGGCCGTCACCGACACGTCCTGATCGGGCGCGATCTCGGTGTCGCCATGCGCCAGCAGGTCCACGGCGATGCAGCGACGTACATCGGACAGGGCCGCGAGTTGGTGGCGCCACAGATGGCCGTTGAGCAAAACACCATGGACGAACAGGGCAACCGGCCCTGATCCGGCTTCGGCGTAGGCGATGCGGCCGGACGCTGTTGCCACGCTGCGCTTGGTCGGAGAGGCCATCGCTCAACCTTCCCTAACATGTGCGTCGGTCGAGATCGACGCATCGGCTTCGTTGAGGGCCCGCGCACAGGCCTCGCAGCACACCTCGACCGTATTGCCGCCGAGCTTGATCTTGATGGCCGTGCCATCGAGCTCGCAGTCGCAAGCCGCACAGGTTCTCGCAGTCATCTTTCCATCTCCTCCAGGAGCCGGGATCTCGGCCTGGGATGGAAAAAGGCATTTCAGACGGCTGGCCGCTGTCAGAATCTTTAGCGATCTACCGGCCTCGGCGCGGACGGATCGAGCGCTGGAACTCGGCCGGTGTGCGGCCGTAGGCCTGGCGAAAGGCGGCGCTGAAATGGCTGTGGCTGGAGAAGCCGAGGTCCACGCTGAGCGCGGTGAGGTCGTCATATCGGCCAAGCAGGTCCAAGGCGCGCGCCAGCCTCAGGCGGAGGTGGTAGCGATAGAGGGGCATGGCTTCGACCTGCTGGAACACCTGCGTCAGGTAGACCGGCGAGACGCCGACTTCCGTGCCGATCTCGGCAAGCGTCCACCGCCGCGTCAGGTCCGTCGACAACACGACCTTGGCACGGTCGACCAGCTTGCGCCGACCGGGGCTGGCGCCGGCGGCGTGCGATGTCCGCTCACCGAGCGCGCGCCGGATCAGCGTCAGGGCCAGCGTTTCCGCCTCCAGTGTGTCCGCGAGGTGGCGGCTCAAGCTGTGGCGCAGCAGCGCCACCAGCGCCTGCGTCCGCGGATCGATGCGCAGGCGCTGCTGATCGAAAGCAACCATGCTGCCCTGGCGCACCATGCCTCCCGGCGCCAGCTCGCGCACCGTCGCATCGTCCATCATCAGATCGAGAGAAGCGTCGCCGCCGGAGATCGGGTGGCTGACCCGGTAGCCTTCGGCCTCGTTGAAGAACAACACCTGGTTGGCTTCGGCCACGGCATCGCTTCGACCCAGGTGCCGGACGTAGACCCCGCGATAAGGGAAGACCAGATGCGTCGCGGCGGTGCATTCCTCGGCACTGGCGTGCCGGCAGGCGCCATCGCAAACCACGTCGCGGACGGTCAAGGTATCCGTGCTCAGGAGAAGCCGTACCGAGAACTGCGACATGAGACGCCCCTCAGGCCCGGCGAAGGCGCGCCGGATCGAAGGCGCGCAGGCGACCGGGGGCGAAAGACCCCAAGTCGACATGCTGCGCCGCACCGTCGAGGATCAGCTCGGCCATGGCCTCGCCGGTCGCGGGCGCGTTCAGCATGCCCCAGACGCTGTGTCCGGTGGCGACATAGGCGCCATCGACGCCCGCCACGGCGCCGATCATCGGCAGGCCATCGTCGGTGACCGGCCGGAAGCAGGCCTGTCGCGCCGTGATCGGCGCCGCCGCGAGCGCCGGCGAGATGGCCCGGCACATCGCCTCGAGCCGCTCGTGCGCGCCCTCGTCGGGCGACACCTGCGCGGGATCGATGGGCATCGGTTCCGTGCTCGATACCGCGCACACCCAGGTCGTGCCGTCGGCGCGCGGGAACAGTTCCGGCGTCAGGACCTCGCCCGTCGATTCCCGGTATTCGAGGAACAGCGCTTCCGCCGGGATCGCCTCGCCAGTCCGGAAGATGAGACTGTGGCCCTTGTAGCCGTACACCGCGGGCAATGGCAGCCAGCGCGTTGCCAGGATCGACCACGGACCCATGGCGATGACCACGCCGTCGCCGTCGACGATCTCGCCGTCTTCGAGCACCACGCCACGAACACCGTTCTTGTCGCGCACCAGGTCGACGGCCGTGCCGTGCCGAAGCGCGCCACCGTGCTTCTCGGCGGCGGCCATCAGGCCCGTCGTGAAGGCGCGCGGGTCGACGATCGCCGTCGTCTGCGGCGAGCCGAGGCGGCCCGTGATCGTCACGCCTTCGGACAGCCACGGCCGCTCGCCGGGACGGCGTTCGCCGCCCTCGACGGCGTAGCCGCCATAGGTGTCGAGACGGCGATAGCCCCAAGGATTGGCGAGGGTATCGGCCAGCTCGGCATGCAGGATGAAGCTGCGTCGCGCCAGCCGGTCGAGCGGACTGCCGCGGCACCAGTCGAAGGCCAGGAAGCCGCCCGACTTGCCGGAAGCCGAACCGGCGACCTGGTGGCGCTCGATCACGATGGGCTCGGCACCGCGCCGGCTGAGGAAGTAGGCAATGGCGGCGCCGATGGCGCCGCCGCCGCAGATGACGATGCGTCTGGCCCGGCTCATCCGGGCACTGTACCGGCCCGTCAGGCGTCGGCGTAGCTGACTTTCTCGGCGCTCGCGCCGGGATGCACGACGGCGCCGCCGGCGGCGTTGCCGACGGTCTGGGCATAGCGCCACAGCGCGCCCGTCGGATGCAAGGTGGTGCGCGGCTGCCAGTGGCGGCGGCGCTCGTCGAGCTCGGCCGCGGACACCAGCAGCTCGATCGTGCCGGCGTCGGCATCGATGGCGATCATGTCGCCGTCCTTGACGAGCGCGATCGGTCCGCCGACGGCGGCCTCGGGCCCGAGATGACCGACGCAGAGGCCGCGCGTGCCGCCCGAGAACCGCCCGTCGGTCACCAGCGCCACCTCCTCGCCCATGCCCTGGCCGTAGACGGCGGATGTCGTCGCCAGCATCTCGCGCATGCCCGGCCCGCCGCGCGGACCCTCGTAGCGGATCACCAGGACTTCGCCCGCCTTGTAGTCGCGCCGCAGCACGGCGGCGAGGCAGTCTTCCTCCGATTCGAAGATGCGGGCTGGACCGGTCAGCGCGCGACGATGGAGGTGCGCGACCTTGCAGATCGCACCTTCCGGTGCGAGCGAGCCCTTGAGGCCGACCACGCCTCCACTCGGCGAGAAGGGATTTTTAGCCGGCCGCAAGATGTCCTGTCCGTCCGGGACCACCACGTCGGCATGATTCTCGGCGAGCGTCTTGCCGGTGACCGTCAGGCAATCGCCATGCAGGTAGCCGCCGTCGAGCAACGCCTTGATCAGAACGGGCACGCCGCCGATGCGGTAGAGGTCGATCGCCATGTAGCGCCCCGCCGGCTTCATGTCGGCGAGATAGGGCGTGCGGCGAAAGACGTCGACGACATCGGCCAGATCGAACTTGATGCCGGCTTCGTTGGCGATCGCCGGCAGGTGAAGGGCGCTGTTGGTCGATCCGCCCGAGGCAGCAACGACGGCGGCGGCGTTCTCCAGCGACTTCCGGGTGACGATGTCACGCGGCCGGATGTTGCGCGCGATCAGGTCCATCACTGTCCGCCCGCAGGCCGCAGCGATCGCGCCGCGCTTGGCGTCGACGGCCGGAACAAAGCCGGAGCCGGGGAGCGCGATGCCCATGGCTTCGGACACCGCCGCCATGGTGCTTGCCGTGTATTGGCCGGGGCAGGCGCCGATCGTCGGGCAGGCGGCAATCTCGAGGCGCTGCAGCTCGTCGCGGCTGATCTTGCCGCCGGTGTACGAACCCACGCCTTCGAACACCTCGACGACGCCGACCTGACGGCCGTCGAGGTTGCCGGGCAGCAGGGACCCGCCATAGAGGAACACCGACGGCACGTTCAGTCGCACCATGGCCATCATCACGCCCGGAAGTGTCTTGTCGCAGCCGGCGAGGCCCACGATCGCGTCGTAGCAGTGGCCGCGCACGACCAGCTCGATCGACTCCGCCACCAGCTCGCGCGACACCAGCGACGCCTTCATGCCGCGATGGCCGTTGGCGATCCCGTCGGTCACGCTGGCCGAGGTGAATTCGAAGGGCGTGCCGCCCGCCTCGCGCACGCCCGTCTTCACGAACTGGGCCTGGTCGTGCAGCGGCATGTTGCAGGGCGAGGATTCGCTCCAGGTCGTGGCGATGCCGATCAGCGGCATGTCGAGATCCGCCGGAGCAAGGCCGGTGCCGAGCATCATTGCCCGCATTGGCGCCTTCTCCGGTCCCTCGGTCACGTAACGGCTGGGCAGGCGGCTCTTGTCGAAGCGTGGCATGGCTGGGCTCCTTCAGGGGGCAGCCTTGCTCCTGCGTCCAATCTTGGTCCAATATATTGATTGGCTGCCATTGATACTGATTCGGTATGAACCCGCCCGATCTGCGCCGCCTTCGCTACTTCGTGGCCGTCGCCGAAGAGCTGCACTTCGGCCGTGCGGCGCGTCGGCTCAACGTCTCGCAGCCGCCGCTCAGCGTGCAGATCCGCACCCTCGAACGCGAGGTCGGCGCGCCGCTCTTGATCCGCACGCAACGCCGCGTCGAGCTCACCGAGGCGGGACGTGTGCTGCTCGACGAAGCGCGACGCCTGCTCGGCCAGGCCGAGGCTGCTGTCATCCATGCCCGCCGCGCCGCCCAAGGGACGGTCGGCCGGCTCACCATCGGCTTCGTCAGCACGGTCGACTACAGCATCCTGCCGCCGCTGGTCCGCCGCTTTCGGCAGAAGCACCCGGATGTCGCTTTGAAGCTGCTGGAACTGACCGGCGATCGCCAGCAGGCCCTGCTGCGTTCGGGTGAGCTCGATCTCGGACTTTCCATACTGCCGTCGCCGGCGTCGGGCCTGACGATGCGGCCGGTCTTCCGCGAGCCGCTGATAGCGGCCGTACCGGCCAATCACGCGCTCGCCGGCCGCCGTCGCACCGCGTTGCGCTCGCTGGCAGCGGAGCCTTTCATTCAGTTCCCGCGTGAGCTGGCGCCCGGACTGTACGACCTGGCAATCGCCGCCTGCCAGAAGGCGGGCTTCACGCCGCATCTGGCCCAGGAGGCGATCCAGATGCAGACCATCCTCGGGCTGGTCGCGGCGGGCCTCGGTGTCGCCCTCGTGCCGCAGTGCATGTCGAAGCTGCAGCGCCCCGACGTTCGCTATCTCGCGCTCGATGCGCGCGGGTTCGAGGTCGAGACGGTGGCGTCATGGCATTCGGAGAACCGGGCACCGGCGCTCGCCCCGCTCATCGCCGAGCTGCCGGCCGTCCGTCAGGGGCGACCCAGCAGCGCCTGACGAAACCGATCTTTCAGATGCGCGCCGTCCTGCGGCGGCATGACGAATTCGAGCTTCTCGACGATCACCTTGACCAGGCGGAAGACCGGGCCCTTCGTGGTGCGCGCCGCCTTGACGAGCTCTGGCACCTCGCTTGCGTCTCGCACGGTGCCGACATCGGCGATACCGCAGCCCTTGGCGATCATGGCGAGGTCAGCGCCGGCGCCCGAGTCGGTCGGACCGTTGTTGCGCGGGCTGGTGTGCGAGGCCTGATTGCCGGTCTCGCCGAACTTTTCGTTGTCGAGCACGACGATCGCCAGGTTCTCCGGCTGCTGCGTTGCCACCGTGGCAAGCGAGCCAAGGCTCATCATCAGGTCGGCATCGCCGGTGATCACCAGCACCCGCTTGGCAGGCTGCGCCAGGGCGAGCCCCAACCCCATGCTGACTGGCGCGCCCATGGCGCCCCACAGCGGCATGTTGAGCGGGCGATCGCCCGCCTCGGTGATATCCCAGTTCGACGAGCCCAGGCCCGCGATCACCAGAAGATCGTCGTCGGCGCCTCCGAGGATCTTCTTGACCAGCGGACGACGCTGCAGTGTGGCCTTGCTCATTTGCCCATTGCTCATTTGCTCGTCTTCTTCCCGAAATCCTTGATGCCGATAAGCTTCTGGCGCAGCAGGACGGCGACCGACTGGCCGCCGTTGAAGGCCGCGCGCGCCGCAGCGTCGACCGTGGCCTTCACCTCGCTCGCCTTGTCGACCGAATAGACCAGCACGCCCATCGCCTCGAGCACCTTGGGCGTGCCCTGGCCCATGGGGAACTGCCAGGAATTGAACTCGCCCCACTCGCCGCGCATGGTGATCAGGGTCAGGAACGGAAAGCGCAGCGTCTTGGTGAGCCCCATCATGTTGATGGTGTTGCCGACGCCCGAGCTCTGCATCAGCAGCGCCGAGCGCTGGCCGCCCAGCCAGGCGCCGGCAGCAAGCGCGATGCCTTCCTCTTCCGTCGTAAGCGGCACGACGCGGATCGAGTTCGAGCGCTGGCAATGCTCGATCAGCCGCGAATGGCCGGCATCGGGCACGTGATAGACCTGCTTGATGTCGTGAGTTTGCAGGACCTCGAAGATCTCGTCGCGCCAGTCGGCGCTTGTTTCGGCGTTCATGCCTGCCCTTCTAGCTAGCGCCGTCCGGTATTTCGACCCTTATTCTGATCGGATATGCCGGTGATGTACCGCTGGGCGAACGCTACGCCTGCGGCACCAACTGCGCCGTCAGCTCCTCGGCGACACCCTTCATGTCGTGGGCGAGCTTGATCGATGTCGTGCGGTCGAGCTGGTTGCCGAGGCCGACCGCGGCCAAGGTATGGGAGATCGTGCCGCGGCCGTTCAGCACCGGTACGGCCACGATGGTTACGCCGGAAATGTAATTGCCGCGATCGATGCTGAACTTCTGGCGGCGCGTCAGGTCGACTTCCTTGCACCAGCTCTCGTAGTCCGGCGCATTGTGCCAGCGCAGCCGGTGGAAGCGTTTCTCGATCTCGGGCCAGGGCTGCTCGGTGAAGGCGGCGAGACAGCGTCCCGTGGCGCTGATCAAGGCGGGGAAGCGGCTGCCGACATCGACATGCAGGCGCACTGGCGCCTGGCTGCGCGCCAGCGCCACGACGATCATGTGGTCGAGATCGGGAAGCTCCACGCCGATCGCCGTGACGGGATAGCGATTCGACAGCTCGTCGAGCCTGGGCCGCACGAGATTGGGGAAGTCGCCATTCTCCAGCACGGCGCGCGCCAGCGGCAGCATGCCGACGCCGAGACTGTACTGCTTGGTGAGTGGCTCGATGCGCACCAGCTGCTCGGCCATCAGCGCCCGCAGGATGTGCAGCGTCGTGCTCGGCACCAGCCCCAACGACTGAGCGATGGCCTTCAAGCCAAGCGGTGTGCGGCTGCGGCTCAGCAGGCGAAGGATCGCGATCGCGCGGGTGACGGCGGGAACGGCGCGAATGCGAGGGCCGGGGCGATCGGTCATGATTGTCTATATACAAAATCGTATTCTATTGTACAATAAGCCGCCGCGCGCCAGGATGCCGTCATGGCGAGGCTGACCGACATGACGAGCTACGCGGACGCGCAGGCGGCGTTCTCGCCTGCGAAGCTGTGGGAGCTGTTCGACGGCGACCGCTCGCGCCTCAACATCGCCCACGAGTGCATCGACCGGCATGCCGGCCGTACCAATCCCGCGGTGATCGTCATTCGCGCCGACGGCGCGAGCGAGACGCTGAGCTTCCGCGACATTTCCGAAGACTCCGCGCGCTTCGCCAACTGGCTGGCGGCCGAGGGCGTGCAGCCCGGCGACCGCGTCGCGGTCATGCTCGAGCCTTCGCGCGCCTTCTACGCAGCCGTGTTCGGCACCACGAAGCGGGGCGCCATCGCCGTGCCTCTGTTCACCTTGTTCGGGCCCGATGGCGTGCAGCTCCGCGTCGACGACTGCAAGCCCAGCCTCCTGGTGACCAACGCCGAGAAGGCGCCGTCACTCACGTCGGCTGGCCCGCGCGTCGTCGTGGCCGACGCCGCCTTCTTCACCGAGCTGCAGCGCTTCGAGCCCAACTTCGTGGCCGATACCGCGGCCGAGTCGCTCGCCATCTTCCAGTACACGTCGGGCACGACCCGCGAGCTTCCCGAAGCGGTCAAGCACAGCCACCGCTCGATCGTCACTCTGATGGTGGCCGCGCTTTACGGCACGGGCCTGCGGCCGGGCGATCGCTTCATCTGTCCGTCGTCACCGGCCTGGGGCCACGGCCTGTGGCATGGCACCCTGGCGCCGCTGGCGCTCGGCATCACCGTCGGCGCCTATGCCGGCAAGTTCGACGCCGAGCGGCTGCTTGCGGCGCTGGAAAAGCACCGGTTCACCAACATCTCTGCGGCGGCCACGCACTATCGCATGATGCGCAACTCCGGCGCGGCGAACCGCTACCGTTACGGCATCCAGAAGCTCTCGTTCACCGGCGAGCCGATCGACAGCGAGACCGCCGACTTCGTCGAGCGGACGTTCGGCCAGCCCGCCTGCAGCATGTACGGCACGACCGAGATCGGCGTGATCCTGGTGAGCTATCCCGGAGCACCGGACTTTCCGGTGAAGCGCGGCTCGCTCGGCAAGCCGATCCCCGGCGGCCGGGTCGAGGTGCACGATGCCGAGGGCAAGCCCTGCGCGCCCGGCGTCACGGGCGAGATGAAGGTCTGGCGCCGCGATCGCTGGATCGCCACCAAGGACCTCGGACGCGCCGACGAGGACGGCTACTTCTTCCACGGTGGCCGCGCCGACGACGTCATCATCTCGGCCGGCTGGACCATGAGCGCCGTCGAGATCGAGGACGCGATCCTGAAACATCCCGACGTGCGCGAGGCCGGCGCGATCGGCGTGCCCGACGCGCTACGCGGCCAGGTCGTGAAGGCCTTCGTCGTCGCCGAGCGCGAGGGCGACGAGGCTTTTACGCGCGAGATCCAGGATCTCGTGCGACAGAGGCTGAGCCAGCACGAATATCCACGCCAGGTCGAGTTCGTCGCCGAGCTGCCCAAGACGCCGGCCGGCAAGATCAACCGCAAGATTCTACGCACGAGGGAAAACGCTCATGTCGGCTAGCACAATCGAACGCAGCTTTCCGAAGATCACCGAGAAGGGGCTCGACGATCTGCGCCAGCGCATCGGCGTGAAGATCGGCGTGACGGTCGAGCCGTGGTGCCACGAGGCGACGCGCGACAACATCCGCCACTATGCCCACGGCATCGGCGACGACAATCCGCTGTGGTGCGTGCCGGAATACGCCCGCAAGACGAAGTTCGGCGACGTCATCGCCCTGCCGAGCTTCCTGTTCGCCACCAGCCGAATCATCTCGGGCTACGTCGGCGGCCTGCCGGGCATCCATGCGATGTGGTCGGGCTCGGACTGGAACTGGCACAAGCCCGTTCATCGCAACGACGAGATCACGACCGAAGCCTGGCTGAAGGACCTGATCGTGCACGACACCAAGTTCGCCGGCCGCGCGGTACAGCAGATCTACCACGTCGACTTCTTCAATCAGAAGGGCGAGCTGGTAGCCGATGCCGACAGCTGGTGCTTCCGCACCGAACGCGACCATGCCCGCGAGCAGGGCACCAAGTACAAGGACGTCAAGGCGCGCCCGCCGCGCCGCTATAGCGAGCAGGAGCTGGCCGACGCCTACAAGCTCTACGCCGAGGAGAAGATCCGAGGCAGCGAGACGCGCTACTGGCAGGACGTTCGTGAGGACGAGGCACTGCCCACCATGGTCAAGGGGCCGATGACGGTGACCGGTTTCATCGCCTACGCGCAGGGCTGGGGCGGCCTCTACATCCGCGCCAACAAGCTCGCCTGGAAGCTCGTGGACGCCCATCCGGGACTCGGCATCGTCAACCGCTTCGGCATTCCCGACTGTCCCGAGCGTGTGCACTGGGAGGAGGAATTCGCCCACGAGGTCGGCGCTCCCGGCGCCTACGACTACGGCCCCGAGCGCGCCTCGTGGCTGACCCATCAGCTCACCAACTGGATGGGCGACGACGGTGTCCTGCGCAACGCGACCTGCAAGATCCGCCGCCACAATCCGGCCGGCGACATCCTGTTCATCAACGCCAAAGTGAAGCGCAAGTTCGTCGAGAGCGGCCGCCACCTGGTCGAGATCGAGCAGGAGGCGCGCAACCAGGACGACGAGCTGTCGGTGCTCGGCACCGGCATCGTCGAGCTGCCGAGCAGATAAAAAAGTTGTTAGGGAGTGAAACGATGAAAAGAAGAAACCTCGTCCGGGCGGCGACGCTTGTCGCCAGCCTCGCCTTCGCCCTGCCGTCGCATGCCCAGACCTGGCCGTCCAAGCCGATCAAGATCGTCGTGCCCTACCAGGCGGGGCAGGGCACGGACGTCGGCGCGCGGCTGTTCGCCGAGCAGCTCACCAAGGCGCTGGGCCAGCAGGTCTATGTCGACAACAAGCCGGGAGCGGGCGGCAACATCGGCACCGCCGAGGCCGCGCGGTCGGCCAACGACGGCTACACGCTGCTGATGGGCACCGTGGCGACGCAGACCATGAACGAGTTCCTCTATCCGTCCGTGGGCTACGATTCGCAAAAGGATTTCGAACCGGTGGCGCTGGTCGCCATGCTGCCGATGGTGATCTCGGCCAATCCGTCTTTCCCGGTCAACAGCGTGTCCGAGCTGGTGGCGGCGGCCAAGGCCAAGCCCGACAAGATCGACATCGCGCTGCCCAGCACCACGGCGCGCCTGGTGTTCGAGCTGCTGAAGGCCCAGAGCGGCGCGCCGCTGTTCGGCGTTCCTTACAAGGGATCGGCAACCGCCATGACCGAGGTCACCGGCGGCCAGCTACCGGTGATCATCGACACCGCGACGGCGACGCGCTCGCAGGTATCGGGCGGCAAGCTGAAGCCGCTCGGCATCACCACGCTGAAATCCAGCGAGCTGCTGCCGGGCGTGAAGTCGGTGGCGGAGCAGGGCTTCCCGGGCTTCGAAGTGACGGCGTGGAACGCGCTCTACGCCCCCAAGGGCACGCCCAAGGCGATCGTCGATCGCCTGAACGCCGAGGTCGCCAGGATCCTGGCCCAGCCCGAGACGCGCCAGCGGCTGCTGCAGATCGGCTTCGAGCCGGCCGGCGGCTCGCCCGATCTGCTGGCCGCCTTCGAGAAGCGCGAGCGCGAGAAATGGGAGCCGGTGATCAAGGCGGCCGGCCTCAAGGGAGACTGATGATTACCCTGAAAGCCGACAACAAGACAAACTGAGGAAACACCAGGAAGAGGGACAAGACGATGCACAAGATGATTGGCCGACGTCCGATGGTGATGGGCTTGCTTGGCGCCGCTGCGATGGGCGGTCGTGCAGCGGCACAGTCGCCCACCAAGTGGGATCTCTACGCCGTGACCGGCGTCACCCATCCGATCACGCTGCGCTACAAGGAGTTCGCCGAAGAGGTCAAGAAGGCGACCAACGGCAAGCTCGAGATCGTGGTGCGGCCTGCCGGCGAGCTGCCGTTCCGGGCGACGGAGGTCGTCAAGGTGGCGGGCGACGGCCAGGTGCAGCTCGCCGAAGCCTATATGGGGTTCATCTCCGGGACGGTGCCGCTGGCCTCGATGACCAGCCTGCCGTTCCTCGTGCGCAACGCCCAGGAGCTCGACAAGGTCTGGCCGATCGTCGACAAGTTCACGGCGCCGCTGTTCGCCAAGGCCGGCGTGAAGAACCTGTTCTATCACACCTGGCCGATCCAGAACGTGTTCGGCAAGGGCAAGCCGATCCGCACCATCGAGGACTTCAAGGGCCGCAAGATCCGCTCGAGCGACGGCAAGCAGGCCGAAATGCTGAAGCAGCTCGGTGCCTCCTCGGTCAGCCTGACCACGGCGGAGGTGCCGGTTGCCATGGAGCGCGGCGTCGCCGACGGCTTCATCACCGCGGGCTTCAACGTCGTCGGCGCCAAGTGGTACGAGTTCGTGCAATGGGGCTGGCTGGGCGACATCCATATCGGCGGGCCCGACTACACGCTGGTCAACATCGCCGCCTACGAGAAGCTCGACGCCGACACGCGCGCCAAGCTCGATGCCGTGGCCAAGGACTACGCGCCGCGCTTCCGCGCCGCCAATCTCGGCGACGAGGCCAAGGATCTCGAAATCCTCAAGACACAGTACAAGGTCGACCTCTTCGTGCCGCCCAAGGAGCAGGTCGACGCGCTCGTCGCCAAGATGCGGCCCTACTGGGAGCAGTGGTCGGCCTCGCAGGGTGCCAACGGCACGGCGATGCTCAAGGAGATCCAGGCCGCGCTCGGCAAGTGACAGCCATGCGACCTTCCCCCGAAGCGCCGCCGCGCGGCGCGCTCGACCGCTGGGCCAGACGCCTCGCCTTGGCCTGCGGCGTGCTCGCGGCGGTCGCGGTCGTCGCCATCCTGGCGATCGTCTGCATCGAGACGGTGCTGCGGCAGTTCGATGCATCGCTGCTGGTGACCGACGAGATCGCGGGCTACCTCAACGCCGCCGCGATCTTCCTCGGCCTGGCGTGGACCCTGCGCGAGGGCGGCTTCATCCGTGTCGAGCTGCTGTACGACCGTGCCGTGGGCAAACTCAAGCAGGCGCTGCGCTGGCTGATCGTGTTGACGGCGACGGTCTTCTCGGCGGTCACCCTCTGGGTCTGCATCCGCCAGGTGATCTACGCCTTCGACCGCGATACGCGTGCCGTGTCGATCATCGACACGCCCGAATGGATCCCGCAATCGATGATGGTGCTGGGGCTGGCAGTCCTGCTGCTCCAGCTCGTGGCCTGGATCGTCGACCGCGTCCGGCACATTCCCTGAGCGGCGATCATGAACCTGGAACTCCTCACCCTGATCCTGGTGGTAAGCCTCGCCGTCATGCTGATGGCCGGCCAATGGACGGCCTTCGCGCTCGGCATCTGCGGTGTGCTGGTGCTCTATCTCAGCAAGGGCCTGCTCGGGTTGACCGCCCTGTCGTCGGTCGTCTGGAACAACGCGAACAGCTACATCCTGATCGCCGTGCCGATGTTCCTGCTGATGGGCGAGATCATCCTGCGCAGCGGCGTCAGCAGCTATTTCTATCGCGGCGTCGTGGTCCTGCTCGGACGCCTGCCGGGCGGCCTGCTGCATGCCAACATCGCGAGCTGCGCGGTGTTCTCCGCCGTGTCCGGCTCGAGCGTCGCCACGGCGGCCACGGTCGGCACCGTCGCCATCCCCGAGATGCTGTCGCGCGGCTACGAGCCCAAGACCGTCTTCGGCTCGCTCGCCGCGGGCGGCACGCTCGGCATCCTGATCCCGCCTAGCATCGTCATGGTGCTGTACGGCGCCCTGGTAGAGGAATCGATTGCCCGCCTGTTCATGGCCGGCGTGCTGCCGGGCCTGCTGATGGCCGGCATCTTCATGGTCTTCATCGCCGCCCTGCTGCTGATGAAGCCCTCCTATGCGCCGCCGCGCGACGCGGCAAGCGGCAAGTCGAGGGCCAGCGAAGCGGTCCATGTCTTTCCCGTGCTGGGCCTGCTCGTCGTCGTGCTGGGCAGCATCTATTCCGGCATCGCTACGCCGACCGAGGCGTCCGCCCTGGGCGCCGCCGGCGCCATCGTCCTGGCGCTCGGCTATCGCAGCTTCACGCGCAAGGTGTTCACCGAATCGCTGATGGCGACCGTCAAGACCACCTGCATGGTCGCGCTGATCATCATCTGCGCCCAGATCCTGTCGACGGCGCTGACCTACTCCGGTGTGAGCCGGACGGTCAGCGAGTGGGTCATGGGCCTAGGGCTCGGCAAGTGGCAGTTCTTCGTCGCCCTGGTCGTGCTCTATCTCGTGCTGGGCTGCTTCGTCGACGGTGTGTCGATGATCTACATGACCCTGCCGGTGCTGTTGCCCGTCGTGAAGGCGTTCGGCTTCGACCTGATCTGGTTCGGCGTCATCCTCACGGTGCTGATCGAGCTCGGACAGATCACGCCGCCGGTGGGCCTGAACCTGTTCACGATCCATGCCATATCAGGTGGTGCGAAATTCTCTGAGGTGGCGGCAGGGTCGGCCCCTTACGTCGGGCTGATGTTGCTCGTTATTCTCCTGCTCTGCTTGTGGCCCGAAATCGCGCTGTGGCTGCCGACCACGATGCGCGGCTGACCTGTACTGTTTGTGAAGGAGTAAAATGCCATGACTCGACGCAACAGCGGTGACTATGCCGTGGTGTGGCCACGCAGCGCCAAGGCGGTGGAGATCAAGCCACTGGCAAAGAGGCTGGACGCGCTCGACGGCAAGACCATCGCCTTCCTGTGGGACGACCTGTTCCGCGGCGACGAGATCTGGCCGATCCTCAAGCAGGAGCTCGGCCAGCGCTTCGCGGGTGTGAACTTCGTCGACCACGATGCGTTCGGATCGACGCATGGCGACGAAGAACACCGCGTGCTCAGCGAACTGCCGGGGAAGATCAAGTCGATGAACATCGACGCGGTCGTCTCCGGCATGGGCTGTTGAGGAAGCTGTACACCCGCCGTGTTGCGGGTCAGCGCCATCGCAGAACAGGCCGGCGTGCCCACCTCCTCGCTTTGTTGCGAGGGCTTTCTGGGCCAGGCCAAGACGACCTCGGTGGGTTTGGGCTATCCCAACCTCGCACTCGCGACCGTGCCGGGCCATGTCGACGTGCAGACGTCGGACGAGCTGCGCAGCAACGTGCTTGGCACGACGGTCGAGCACGTGATCCGCAACCTCACGGGCGAGATCGCCGCGGTGCGGGCCACCGCCGATCCCGATCCGCAGGACATCGTCTTCGAGGGCAGCTTCGAGGAGGTCAATCGGCTGTTCCTCGAGAATGGCTGGAGCGACGGCCTGCCGGTCGTGCCGCCGACCAAGGAAAAGGTCGCCGAATTCCTGGCCTTCACCGACCTCGCGCCCGACCATGCGATCGGCAAGCTGCTGCCCGACAACCGCATGGCCACGGTGTGGAACGTCGCGGTCAACGGCGTGATGGCGGGCTGCCGTCCGGAATACATGCCGATCCTGGTCGCGCTCGCCGAGGCGATGGCCGATCCGCAGTACGGCGTCGAGCACTCCGGCAACACGCCGGGGGCGGAGACCCTGATCGTGCTGAACGGGCCGCTGATCAAGCAGCTCGGCTTCAACTACGAGCAGGGCGCGCTGCGCGACGGCTTCCAGCCCAACACCTCGATCGGCCGCTTCTGGCGCCTCTACCTGCGCAACGTCGCGGGCTTCCTGTTGCACCAGAACGACAAGGGCACGTTCGGCAACACCTGGCGCGTGGTGCTGGCGGAGAACGAGGACAGCCTGGCCAGGATGAAGTGGCCGACGATTGCTGCCGACATGGGCGCGCCGGCAGGGGAGAGCGCCGTCACCATCTCGCGCTTCACCGGCGGCAACGTCATCGTCTCGGTGTTCGGCGACAGTGCGGAGAAGCTGCTGCCTTATCTCGGCAATGCGCTGGTGACGCACTCCGGCTGGGAGGTGATCTTCACCGTCGGCATGGCGACCGGCACCTACCGGCCATTGCTGGTGCTGAGCCCGCTGATCGCCGAGACTATTGCCAAGACCATGACCAAGCAGGACGTCCAGAACTGGCTGTTCGAGAATGCGCGCATGCCGGCGCATCTCTTCGAGAAGTACCTGTGGGGCTGGACCAACCTGGTGCCGGGCAAGCGCACGCTCAACGACTGGGTGCGGCTCGGCAAGATCCCCAAGGTCTTCGCCGGCAACGATCCCAACCGGCTGGTGCCGGTGGTGACCAAGCCCGAGCACATCATGATCGCGGTGTCGGGCGATCCGCTGCGCTCGAACTGCTATCTGTTCGTGCACAACGGCATGCTGGGTTTCCCGACCACCAGGAGCGTGAAGCTGCCAAAGGGCTGGCGCATGAAGCTCGGCGAAGCGCAAGGATGAGCGATGACGGCAGCCTCTGGATCGTGCTGCCCACGGGGCAGCAGGCTGCAGGCGGCTGGATCGACGACACCCTGAAGCAGCGCGCCGCCGAGCAGGGGCATTCAGCCAAGGTCCCGCTCGCCGCCGACTTCCCGCGCCAGCGCATCGAGGTCGTGCGCGGACCGCGCGCCGAAGATCGCCTGCAGGAGCTGTTCCTGCGGCGCGGCTGGAGCGATGGCCTGCCGGTCGTGCCGCCGACCGTGGCTCGGGTGAAGCAGGCGCTCGTCTTCACCGACCGCGCGCCGACCGAGGTGCTGGGCGAGGTCGAGCCGCTAAAAGGGCTCGCCACCGTCGAGAAGGTCGCGGCCAATGCCGTGATGGCGGGCTGTCGGCCAGAATACCTGCCGGTGGTGCTAGCCGCCGTGGAGTGCGTGCTCGATCCCGACTTTAACATGCGCGGCGTGCAGACCACAGACGAGAACGTGACGCCGATGCTGATCGTCAACGGTCCGGTGGCGTGCGAGATCGGTGTCAATGCGAGCTTCGGCGCGCTCGGTCCCGGCTGGCAGGCCAACGCCGCAATCGGCCGCGCGCTGCGCCTGGTGATGCACAATATCGGCGGCGGCTGGCCCGGCGCGGTGGCCTTCGCCGGCCTCGGCCAGCCCGGCCGTTACACGCTTTGCCTCGCCGAGAACGAGGCGCAGAGCCCGTGGGCGCCATTGCAGCCGACGAGCGCGGTCACGGTGACGCGGGCGGAGAGCGTGATCAACGTCACCGGCGGGCTGGCCGAGATCGCAAGCGTCATGGGCACGGCGGCCTCCGGCTTCGGCATCCTGTGGAGCGGCCGGCCGACCGTGCTGATCGCGCCCGCCGTCGCAGCCGACTGCGCGCGCCGTGGCATGAGCAAGGACGACGTGCGGCGCTTCCTGTGGGAGCGCGGCCGGTGGGACCGCGACGACTGGCAGACGTCCTGGCTGACCGAACGCATCGTCGCGGGCCGCCGCTGGCCGGACTGGGTGGAAGAAGCGGCCAAGGCGGGCGACATTCCCGCCACGCGTTCGCCCGACGACATCGTGCTGGTGGTCGCGGGCGGCGACATTCCCATCCCGCAGAACGCTTATTGCCCCTCTTGGGGCTTCCCGCCGGCCTGCCTCACGCGCGAGGTGCGCCTGCCGGCGGATTGGACGGCACTGCTCGCCGATGCGCGCGAAGCTGCAGCAGCCCTGGTCGAAAAGTAAGGAGTAGAGCCCGTGGCGAGTTTCGACATCGCAGTGATCGGTGGCGGCATCGCCGGTCTCACGGCCGCCCATCATGCGGCGCTGGCCGGCGTCTCGGTCGGCCACTTCATTGCGGACGGCATGCCGGGCGGGCTGGTGATGAACGTGGGTGCGCTCGATGGCTGGCCGGCCGTCGGCGCCGTGGGCGGCGCCGAACTGGCGGCGGGACTGCTCGGTCGCAACGAGGAGCTCGGCGTCTCGTTGGTGCCCTCGCGCATCGATTCAATCCAGTCCAAGACGCTGAGCGGTCCGGACGGCACGTGGCGGGCGAAGCAGGTGATCGTGGCCACGGGCGCTTCGCTGCGCACGCTCGACGTGCCGGGCGCCGAACGGCTCGCCGGCCGCGGCGTGTCGCAATGCGCCTGGTGCGACGGCGGACTCTATCGCGACGCCGAGGTGGTGGTGGCAGGCGGCGGCGATGCCGCCCTATCCGAGGCGATCCATCTGGCCGAGTTCGCGCGTTCGATCACCATCGTCACGCGCGGCGAGATGTTCCGTGCGCGGCGCAGCTACGTGTCGCGAGTCGCCGACGACGAGCGCTTCAAGCTGCGCTGGGCGAGCGAGATCGTCGAGGTGCTGGGCGACAAGGGTGTCGAAGGCGTGCGTGTGCGCGACAACGAGGCGGGTGGCGACGAGGTCGTGGCCTGCAGCGGCCTGTTCGTGTTCGTCGGCCTGCAACCCAATGCCGCCTTGGTCCCCGCCGACGTCGCGCGCGACGAGCGGGGCTTTGTGATCACCGACGCGAACTTCGAGACGGTGTCACCTGGCGTATTCGCCATCGGCGCCGTGCGCTCGGGCTATGGCGGCCGACTGACCCAGGCCAGCGCCGAGGCAACCACTGCCGCCGAACGAGCGGCGGCGCGCTGTGAGGAGTAGCGACCGTTCGCCAAGCCATTCCGCGAAGTGCAGATAGGCGCGGGGTCGGCGTGAAAGCATTGCTGGCACTTAGGGGCGCGACACAACGAATGGCGTGATCGCCAGTCAGGCCGTCCAGGTGTGGGGCTCTCTGGAGCGCCAAAACTCGCCAAAACGAAACTCGCCATTGTCTACCAGAGTTATTGACATAGCCACACTTTAGTTATACTGTCGCGCTGTTGCGTTGCTTCCGCATCCTGCTCTTTGCATCGTTGATCCGAAACCAAAAGCTGCGGCAGAGACCGTCCACGGCCCGTCCGGTCGCTTGTCTCCGGACGGGCCAGCCGGCCTCGGCTACTCCGACAATGCCGATGCAGTGCCGGTGTCCGGAACTCGTGGCAGGTCAGGTCGGAACGACCGCCATGGCCTGGATCTCGACCTTGGCGCGGTCCTCGACCAGGCCGTGACCTCGACCACGGCCATCGCCGGGAAATTGCGCCCCATGACCTCGCGGTAGGCCTTGCCGATGCCTTCCAGGTTGCCGAGGTAGTCCTTCTTGTTCGTGAGATACCAAGTCATTGTCGTGACGTGCTCGGGCTTGGCGCCGGCCTCGGCCAGCACGTCGACGACGTTCCGCAGGGTCTGGCGGACCTGGCCCACGAGATCGTCGGTCTCGAACCGGCTCTGTCCGTTCCAGCCGATCTGGCCGCCGACGAAGACGAAGCGGCCCTGGGCCGCGACGCCGTTGGCATAGCCCTTGGGTTTCGCCCAGCCGGCCGGTTGCAGGATCGTGTGCGTGGTCATGAGTTCCTCAACAGAAAGCGCTGGATCTTGCCCGTCTGGGTCTTCGGCAGAGCAGGCGTGAACTTCACCGAGCGCGGATACTTGTAGGGCGCGATCGTTGCCTTGACGTGATCTTGCAGGCGTTTGGCGGTTTCGGCGTCCGGCGCGACTCCGTCGGCCAGCACGACATGCGCCTGAACGATCTGGCCACGCTCGGCATCGGCAACGCCGATCACGGCGCATTCCAGCACGTCGGCGTGCGCCAGGAGAGCGGCTTCGACCTCGGGGCCGGCGATGTTGTAGCCGGCCGAGATGATCATGTCGTCCGAGCGCGCGGCGAAGTGGAAGTAGCCGGCCTCGTCCTGCACGAAGGAATCGCCGGTGAGGTTCCAGCCGTCCCGCACGTAAGCGCGCTGGCGCTCGTCGGCGAGGTAGCGGCAACCGGTCGGGCCGCGCACGGCGAGCCGTCCGACCGTGCCGCGCGGCAGCTCCCTCATGTTCTCGTCGACGACCCGGGCCTCGTAGCCGCGTACCGGCTTGCCGGTCGACCCGGGGGCCAGGTCATCGAGGCGATTGGAGATGAAGATGTGCAGCATCTCGGTGGCGCCGATGCCGTCCAGGATCGGCTTGCCGGTTTTGGCCAGCCACTCGTTGAACACCGGGGCGGGCAGGGTCTCGCCGGCCGAGACGGCGATGCGCAGCGAGGAGAGATCTCGGCCGGCGTCCATGGCCGTGAGCATGGCGCGGTAGGCCGTGGGCGCCGTGAAGCTGATGGTGGCGCGGTAGGTCTCTATGATCTCGACCATGTTCGCGGGCGAGGCGTTCTCGAGAAGCGTCGCCGCCGCGCCGAAGCGCAGGGGGAAGATTGCGAGGCCGCCCAGGCCGAAGGTGAAGGCGAGCGGCGGCGAGCCGACGAAGATGTCGTCCGGCGTCACGCCGAGCACGTCCTTGGCATAGCCGTCGGCGATGATCAGCAGGTCGCGATGGAAGTGCATGGTGGCCTTGGGTACCCCGGTCGTGCCCGAAGTGAAGCCCAGCAGGGCCACGTCGTCGCGGCCGGTGGCGACGGCCTCGAAGCGCACCGGCTTGGTGAGCGCGATACGATCGAGCTCGGCGTCATGGTTGGCCGTGCCGTCGAAGCCCACGACCTGCTCGAGATACCGGCTGTCCTTGGCGCAGGCCACCAGCTCGTCCATCAGTCGCGTGTCGCAGAGCGCCAGCGCGATCTTGGCCTTGTCGACGATCTGCGCCAGCTCGCCCGCCCGCAGCATGGGCATGGTGTTGACCACGACCGCACCGGCCTTGGTGGCCGCCAGCCAGCAGGCGACCATGGCCGGATTGTTGGCGGCGCGGACCAGCACGCGGTTGCCGGGCCGCACGCCGTAGTTCTCGACCAGCGCCCGCGCCAGCCGGTTGGTCCAGTCGGTCAGCTCCTTGTAGGTGCGACGCCGGCCGTTGCCGATCAGCGCGGTGTTGTCGCCGAAGCCCTTCTGGACCATGCGGTCGGTCAGCTCGACGGCGACGTTCAGCCGCTCGGGATAGTCGAAGCCGGCCAGAGTGAAGTCCGGCAGCTGCGCCGCGGGCGGAAGGTTGTCGCGGCTGAAGGTGTCGATGTGTGCGCTCGGTCCCAGCATGGTCAGGTCCCTTCGAACACCGGCGTCTTCTTGTCGACGAACGCACGGTAGGCGCGCTCGAAGTCGCGGGTCTGCATGCAGATCGCCTGCGCCTGGGCTTCCGCCTCGATCGCCTGGTCGAGCCCCATCGACCATTCCTGGTTCAGCTGGGTCTTGGTGATGCCGTGCGCAAAGGTCGGGCCGGAGGCGATGCGCCGGGCCATGTCGAGCGCATCGGCCTCCAGCGCTGCGGCGTCGACCAGGCGATTATAGAAGCCCCAGCGCTCGCCCTCCGCCGCTGACATGCTGCGGCCGGTGTAGAGAAGCTCGGCGGTGCGGCCCTGGCCGATGATGCGGGGCAGCATCGCGCACGCGCCCATGTCGCAGCCGGCGAGGCCCACGCGCGTGAACAGGAAGGCGGTCTTGGCCTCGGGCGTGGCGATGCGGATATCGGAGGCCATGACGATGATCGCTCCCGCGCCCACGGCGACACCATCGACGGCGGTGATGATCGGTTTGCCGCAATTCAGCATCGCCTTCACGAGGTCGCCGGTCATGCGCGTGAAGGCCAAAAGCTCCTTCATCTCCATGGCGACCAATGGCCCGATGATGTCGTGCACGTCGCCACCCGAGCAGAAATTGCCGCCATTGGGCAGGAACACCACGACGTCGACGTCCTCGGCATAACGCAGCTCGCGGAAGGTATCGCGCAGCTCGGCATAGGAGTCGAAGGTGAGCGGGTTCTTGCGCTCCGGCCTGTCGAGCTGGATGCGCGCGACCTTGCCCTCGACCTGCCAGAGGAAGTGCTTTGGCCGGAAGCCCGCCATCCTGGTCATTCCCGTCCCTCCCAATTGCTGCGAAAGGCCTTCAGCATCGACGTCAGCTGCCGGGCGTCGTTCTTGGTGACGCCGGCCAGGAGCTCGCCGACCCAGCGTTCGTGGGCAGCCGCCATCGTGCGAAACGTATCCTTGCCGGTCCGCGTCAGCTGCACGATCGACGTGCGGCGATCGCCGTTGCGCTGGCTGCGCTGCACCAGGCCTTCCGACACCAGCCGGTCGACGATGCCGGTGACGTTGCCGTTGCTGACCAGCAGGAAGCGCGACAGGTCGCTCATCAGCATGCCGTCCGGCGTTCGATAGAGCGCGGCCATCACGTCGAAGCGCGGCAGTGTGGTGTCGAATTCCGTGCCCAGCCGTTCGCGCAGCTCGCCCTCGATGGTGCGCGAGGCGCGCAGCAGCCGGATCCAGAGCCGGAGCTTCTCCTTGGAGGCGGAGACCGGTCCGCTCACCACGTCTCGCCTCCCGACAGCGACAGCGCCTGGCCGGTGACTGAGCCTGCCGCCTCGCTGCAAAGCCACAGCACGGCCGCCGCGACCTCCTTCGGCTGGATGAAGCGGCCTTGCGGGTTGGTGCTGGCGAGGCTCGTACGCGCCTGCTCGATAGTGCGGCCGGTCGTGCGCACGATGCGCTGCACCGATTCCTCCAGCATGTCGGTCTCGACGAAGCCCGGGCACACGGCGTTGACGGTCACGCCCGACTTCACCGTCTCGGTCGCGAGCGCCCGCATCAGGCCGACGACGCCGTGCTTGGCGGCGACATAAGGCGCCACATAGGCGTAGCCCTTCAGTCCCGCCGTCGAGGCGACGAAGACGATGCGGCCGGCCTTGCGCTTGGTCATGCCGCCCAAGGCCGGTTTTACGGTCAGGAACGATCCGGTGAGATTGAGATCGAGCGCACGCTGCCAGTCGGCGAGCGACGTCTTGTGCGCCGGGCTGCTTTCCGCCCCGCCGGCATTGGCGACGACGATGTCGAACGGTCCGCGGAGCTCCTCGGCCTCGGCGTAGAGGCCGGCCATTGCGGCCTCATCGGTGACGTCCGCCGCAATGGGGAAAATCCGCGCGTTCTCGCCGGCCACGCCCTCGAGCTTGGCCTTGCGGCGGCCGCAGATGGTGACGGAAACGCCCGCTTCGGCCAGCGCCAGCGCGATCGCTCGCCCCACACCCGTGCCGCCGCCGGTCACCAGCGCATGTTTGCCTAAAATCATACTTTTAGCCCCCCAGCTACCCCGGTGGTCGCGCCGCCGCGGTCGGCCAGCCGATAGAGCTGGTCACGTCCGTTGAGATAAGGATCGGGCCACTTCACATCGCGGTCGCCGAGCTGCACCGCGGCATGCAGGGTCCAGTAGGGATCGGCAAGATGCGGCCGCGCCAGGCAGACGAGATCGGCGCGGCCGGCCAGCAGGATTGAGTTGACGTGGTCGGGCTCGTAGATGTTGCCCACCGCCATGGTGGCCATGCCGGTCTCGTTGCGGATGCGGTCGGAGAACGGCGTCTGGAACATGCGGCCGTAGACGGGGCGGGCGCGGATCGAGGTCTGGCCGGCCGACACGTCGCAGATGTCGACGCCCGCCGCCTGCAGCAGCTGCGCGATCTCGACGGCCTCGGCCGGCGTCACGCCCTCGGCGCCCATCCAGTCGTTGGCCGAGATGCGCACGGAGATCGGCTTGTGCGCCGGCCAGACCGCGCGCATGGCATGGAATATCTCCAGCGGATAGCGCAGCCGGTTCTCCAGCGAGCCGCCGTACTCGTCCGTGCGATGGTTGGTGAGTGGCGTGATGAAGGACGACAGCAGGTAGCCGTGCGCGGCGTGGATTTCCAGCATGTCGAAGCCGCAGCGCGCCGCCATCTCCGCCGAGGCCACAAACTGCGCCGTGATGCGCGCCATGTCGGCACGGTCCATCGCCTTGGGCACCTGGTTCGCCGCCGACCAGGCGACGTCGGATGCCGAGATCAATGGCCAGTTGCCGCTCTTGAGCGGCGCGTCGATCTGCTGCCAGCCAAGCTGGGTCGATCCCTTGGCGCCGGAATGGCCGATCTGGGCACAGATCATGGCCTCCGTCTCGGCATGAACGAAACCGACCAGCCGCTTCCACGCGACCTCGTGCTCGGGCGCATAGAAGCCCGTGCAGCCCGGGGTGATGCGGCCTTCGGGGCTGACGCAGGTCATCTCGATATAGACCAGGCCGGCGCCGCCCTTGGCGCGCTCGGCATAGTGGGCGAAGTGCCAGTCTGTCGGGCAGCCGTCGACCGCTTTGTACTGTGCCATCGGCGAGACGACGACGCGGTTCGCGAGCTTGAGATCGCGCAGCTGGAAGGGTGCGAACATCGGCGCGCGCCGCAGGTTGTCGGTGTTGCCGGCGCGGCGCTGGAACCACGCCTCGGCGCCGCCCAGCCATTCGGGGTCGCGCAGGCGCAGGTTCTCGTGGCTGATGCGCTGCGAGCGGGTCAGCAGCGAGTAGTTGAACTGCACGGGGTCGAGGTCGAGATAGCGCTCGACCTCCTCGAACCATTCCAGCGAATTGCGCGCCGCCGACTGGAGCCGCAGCACCTCGGTACGGCGCGCGCTCTCGTACTTCTCGAAAGCCGCCGTCAGGCCCGGCTCGGAATGGAGGTAGTCGGCCAGCGCGACCGCGCTCTCCAGCGCGAGCTTGGTCCCCGAGCCGATCGAGAAATGGGCACTGGCCGAGGCATCGCCGAGCAAGGCAAGGTTCTTGTGCGACCAGCGCTCGCAGAGCACGCGCGGGAAATTGATCCAGGCCGAGCCGCGCAGGTGGCCGGCGTTGGAAATGAGGCTCCGACCGCCGAGATGCCTGGCGAAGATCCGCTCGCAGGCCGCGATCGACTGCTCGCGCGTCATCTCGCCAAAACCCCATTTGGCCCAGGTCTCCTCGCTGCATTCGACGATGAAGGTCGCGGTCTCGGGCTCGAACTGGTAGGCGTGCGCCCACACCCAGCCGTGCTCGGTCTCCTCGAAGATGAAGGTGAAGGCGTCGTTGAACTTCTGGCGGGTGCCGAGCCACACGAACTTGCACTTGCGCACATCGATGTCGGGCTTGAAGACCTCGGCGAAGCCTGTACGCGCGCGCGAGTTCAGGCCATCGGCGCCGATCACCAGGTCGTGGCTTTCCATGAACGGCAGCGGATCGTCGATCTCGGTCTCGAAGGCGAGCTCGACGCCGAGATCGCGGGCGCGCCGCTGCAGCAGCAGGAGCAACCGCTTGCGGCCGATGCCGCAGAAGCCGTGCCCGGTCGAGACCGTGCGCACGCCCTTGTGGATGACGGCGATGTCGTCCCAATAGGCGAAGTAATCCCGGATCCAGGCAGCGCTGACGGCGTCGTTGGCGGCGAGGTTGTCGAGCGTCTCGGCCGACAGCACGACGCCCCAGCCGAACGTGTCGTCCGGCTTGTTGCGCTCGAACACCGTGATCTCGTGCGCCGGGTTGCGGCGCTTCATCGAGATGGCGAAGTAGAGGCCGGCGGGGCCGGCGCCGAGAACAGCGACCTTCACCTCAGCTCTCCTTCTCCGGAGCGCGGACCTCCAGGTCCGCTCATGATCATGATGCGGACCCGGAGGTCCGCGCTCCGGCAAGATATATATCCTTTAGGTCTAAACTTTCAAACCTGAAATAATCCTCAGTGCCCGCCCAGATAGCTCGCGGTGACGCGCGGGTCGTGCATCAGGTCGGCGGCAGCCCCGGAATGGACGATCTCGCCGGTCTCCAGCACATAGCCGAAATCGGCCGTTTCCAAGGCGGCCCGGGCATTCTGCTCGACCAGCAGGATCGACACGCCGAGCTCGCGCAGGGAGGCGATGATCCGGAAGACCTCGCGGACGATGATCGGCGCCAGGCCGAGGCTGGGCTCGTCGAGCATCAGGAGCCGCGGCTTGGCCATCAGGGCGCGGCCCAGCGCCAGCATCTGCCGCTCGCCGCCGGACAGGGTCGAGGCCTTCTGGTTGCGGCGCTCACTCAGCCGCGGGAAGCGCCCGTAGACGTCGGCCAGGGACCGTTTCACGCCCGCCGAGTCACGCCGCCGGGAATAGCCGCCCAATAAAAGGTTGTCCGACACCGAGAGGTCGCCGAACAGCTCGCGCGTCTCGGGCACCAGGCAGAAGCCGCGTTCGATGCGCGCCTCGACGTCGAGCCGTCGCAGGTCGATGCCGTCGAACGACATGCGGCCGCGCCACGGCAGCAGCCCGATCGCCGCTCCCAGCAGCGTCGTCTTGCCCGCGCCGTTGGGGCCGATGACGGTCACGATCTGGCCCGGCTCGATGGCAAGCGACACGCCGCGCACCGCCTCGACCTTGTCGTAGGCGACGCTGACCTGATCGATCGAGAGCAGCGCCATCTCACGCCACCCCGCCGAGATAAGCTTCCTGGACACGCGGGTCGCTGCGCACGACGGCGGGCGTGCCCTCGCAGAGCTTGGCGCCGAAATCCATCACCACCGTGCGGTCGACCAGGCCCATGACGAAATCCATGTCGTGCTCGACCAGAAGGATGGAGAGACCTTCGGCCCGCAACGCTTCGAGCAGGTGGGCGAGGTCGGCCTTCTCGGCCGAACGCAGGCCAGCGGCAGGCTCGTCGAGCATCAGCAGCGCCGGATCGGCGGCCAGCGCGCGGGCGATCTCGAGCAGGCGCTGGTTGCCGAGCGGCAGGTTGCCGGCCAGTTCGAAGGCGCGATCCGCCAGGCCGACGCGCTGCAGCTGCCGCATCGCCTCGGCCTCAGCCCGCGCCTCCTCGGCACGGTCGAGTCTCAGCACGCCGGCGAAGAAGCCGGAATGGGTGCGGCCGTAGGTTCCCAGCAACACGGTGTCGAGGAGCGTCATGGTCTTGCGCAGCTTCACGTGCTGGAAGGTGCGGGCGATGCCGGCGCGGGCAATCTGGCGCTGCGCGCGGCGGCTGATGTCCTGTCCGAGGAAGGCGATCTTGCCCTGGTTCAACGGCAGCGCGCCGGTGATCAGGTTGAACATCGTGGTCTTGCCGGCGCCGTTGGGTCCGATCAGCCCCAAAATCTCGCCGGCTTTGACCTCGAAGCTGACATTGTCGACGGCGACGAGACCGCCGAAACGGCGCGTCGCTCCGGCGACGCTCAGGATCGGCTGGCCGCGCTCGGGCTGCTGGCGATGCTCGAGTGCGCCAGCGGCCAGAGGCGCGGCTGGCTGCACGCGCGGCAGCCAGCGCAGCGCGAAGGGCACGATGCCGGCACGGGCCCGTTGCAGCAGCAGGATGAACAGCACCGAGAAGACGATGACTTCGAGCTGGCCCGAGGCGCCCGGCGAGATCACCGGCAGCCAGTCCTGGATGCTGTTCTTCAGCAGGGTGACGACGGCCGCTCCCACGATCGCACCCGAGAGGGTGGCCATGCCGCCGACCATCGCCATCAGCAGGTAGAGGATGCCGACACTGACGTCGAAGGGTGCGGGACTGACGAACCGGCTCATGTGGGCGTAGAGCCAACCGGACAGCGCCGACAGGAGTGCCGCGATCACGAAAGTGATGAGCTTCACGCGGAACGGATTGATGCCCAGGCTTTCCGTCATGACCTGCCCGCCGCGCAGGGCGCGCACCGCGCGGCCCTCGCGCGAATCGAGAAGGTTGGCCGACAGCACCAGGGACACGATCAGGAAGGCCCAGATCAGATAGTAGATGCTGTTGCTGCTCGACAGCGGATAGCCGCCGATGGCGATCGGCGGGATCTCGCTGATGCCGTTGTACTGCCCCAGCATGGGCACGTTGCCGAACAGGAAGTAGGTCGCGAGCCCCCAGGCAATGGTGCTGAGCGACAGGAAGTGGCCACCCAGCCGCAAGGTCACCGCGCCCAGGATGGCGGCGACCAGGCCGGTGAGCACGACGCCCACGACCAGCCCGAACCACGGCGAATAGCCCGCCTTTACGGTGAGCCAGGCGGTGGCGTAGGCGGCGATGCCGACGAACGCGGCCTGGCCGAACGACAGCATGCCGCCGATGCCCGACAGCAGCACCAGGCCAAGCACGGCGAGTGCGTAGATGCCGATGAAGTTCAGCAGCGTGATGCTGAATGGGCTGAGCAGCGCCGGCGCGACCACGAGCAGCAGGACCCCGGCGGCCGCGACGAGGTGGAATTGCAGGCGCGTCATTCCTCGGCCTCTTCCTCCTCGGTGCCCGCGAAGCTGAGCGATCGCCAGAGCAGGACGGGAATGAGCAGGCTGAAGACCAGCACTTCCTTGTAGGCACTGAGCCAGAACGAGGTGAAGCTTTCCAGCAGACCGACCATGACCGCGCCCAGCGCCGTCACGGGATAGCTCACCATGGCGCCGATGATGGCGCCGACGAAGGCCTTCAGGCCGAGCAGGAAGCCCGAGTCATAGAAGATCGTCGTCACCGGCGCGATCAGCACGCCCGAGATGCCGGCAAGCAGGGAGGCCAGCAGATAGGCGATCGTGCCGGTCGAGGTCGGCCGGATGCCGACCAGGCGTGCGCCGACGCGGTTCACCGCCGTCGCCCGCAGCGCCTTGCCCTGGATGGTGAATTCGAAATAGAGGAACAGCAGGCCGCAGAAGACGATCGATGCGGCCAGGATCAGCAGCATCTGGCCGTTGACGATGAGGCCCGCGACGTCGAACACGGCGTCGGTCAATGGCTTGGTGCGCACGCCTTCCGGCCCGAAGAACATCAGGCCGAGCCCGCTCAGCGCGAAGTGCAGCGCCACCGCCACGGTAAGCAGCAGCAGGACCGAGGCGTCGGCGATCGGCCGGAACACGATGCGGTCGAGCAATGGCGCGATCGGCAGGACGAGGGCCAGCGACAGCACGATGCGGAGCGGCATCGACAGGGTCGTGCCAGCAGCGAACCAGACCGCCGCTGCGGGTATCAGCGGCAGGACGAGGTAGAACAGCAGGGCGCGCGGCAGGCGATGGAACGCGCGGTTCCTCGCGAGAGCGATCGCCTCGACCGCCGTCGCCAGGACCGCGAGCACCGCCACCAGGCCGACCGTGCCCGGTCGGCCTCCCGTTTCCAGCGAGGCGAGGCTCAGCGCCGTGAAGGCCGCGATATCGCCGAACGGCACGAAGATCACGCGCGTCACGGCGAAGATCAGCACCAGGCCGAGGCCGATCAGGACATAGATGGCCCCGCTGGCGATGCCATCCATCGCCAGGATCGCGGCGATCTCGCCGTTCATCGGCTCAGGGCCATCGGCTCAGCGCCATCGGCTCAGGGCTCGAACTTCCACTGCCCGTTGACCAGCCGGACCATCACCAGCGAGCGCTCGTCGACGCCGTAGCTGTCGCTGGGCTTGTAGTTGTAGATGGCGTGCGTGCCCACCAGGTCCTTGGTGCTGAAGATCGCGTTCTTGAGCGCGACGCGGAACTCCGGGGTGCCGGGCTTGGCGCCCGTCGCCATCGCCCGCTTGGCGGCGTCGAGGAACACCAGCCAGGCGTCAAAGGAGTAGGCCGAGAAGCCGTCCGATGTCGGCGTGCCGTTCGCCTTCTGGTAGGCGGCGCGGAAGTCCATGGAGATCTTCTTGCTGAAGTGCGAATCGGGCAGCTGCTCGGCCACGATCACCGGTCCGGCCGAGACCTGCACGCCCTCGACCGACTTGCCGCCGACGCGGATGAAGTCGGTATTGAGCAGCGCCGGCGTGCCGTAGAGCGGCCCCTTGTAGCCGCGCTCGGTGAGCGCCAGCGCCGGCAGCGCGCCCTGGGTCGCGGCACCGCCCAGCAGCACCGCGTCGGGCTTGGCGGCCATCATCTTCAGCACCTGGCCCGTCACTGACGTGTCGGTCCGCGCATAGCGCTCGTTGGTCAGCATCTTCAGGCCGTCGGCCTCGGCGGGCTTCTGCGCGCCGTTGTAGACGAGGTCGCCCCAGGCGTCGGAGAAGCCGATATAGGCGAACTGTTTCACGCCGTCGCGCTTCATGCGGTCGACCACCACCTTGACCATCAGGGTGGGCGGCTGCGGCATGACGATCGCCCAGCGGTCGCCGGCGTCGTTGGCCGCCACGCTGATCGGCGAGATGGCGATCATCGGCACCTTCAGCTCGTTGGCGATCGGCACCATGGCGCTGGTCGAGGCGGCCGTGGAGGTACCGATCAGCAGGTCGACCTTGTTCTCCTCGACGAGCTTGCGCGCGTTGCGCGTCGCCGCCGACGGATCCGAGCCGTCGTCGAGCTGGATGAACTTGATCTTCTCGGCGCCCACGCTGCTCGCATACTCGAGGGCGGCCTTCATGCCGCGGTCGTACAGCACCCCGATCGACGAGCCCGGCCCGCTCTGCGAGGTGATGAACCCGACCGTGATCTCGGCCTGCGCGGCCGTTGCTGCGCCCAGAGAAGCGGCGAGGACCGCCGCGAAAATGCTATTCTTCATTGCCCTCTCCTTGTTCAGCCCTTACCCCGTACTGACGATGATCGAACGTTCTTTCGTGCGCATCAAATCCGGACTTGTCCATGTCGCCGCCTGTGGCGCCGGACGGCCGATCCTGCTGCTGCACCAGACGCCGCGTTCCTGGGACGAATACCGCGAGGTCCTGCCGCTGCTCGGCGCGCGCCATCGCGCCATCGCCATGGATACCGTAGGCTTCGGCGATTCCGAGCCCCTGCCGGCCGGCAGCGATTCCATCGAGGCCTGGGCCGCGGCTGCCCACGAAGTGTTGTCGGCGCTGGGCCATGCCCGCGCCGTTGTCGCGGGCCACCATACGGGTGCGGCCGTCGCCGTCGAAATGGCGGCGTCGCAGCCGGAGCGCGTCGAGGCGCTCATCCTGTCGGCCTGCCCCTATGTCGATGCGGCGCGACGGGCGAAGGAGCCCGGCAAGCGCGTGATCGACGAGGTCGCGGCACATGTCGACGGCCGGCATCTTCAGGAGCTGTGGGGAAGGCGGCAGCCTTTCTATCCGGAGGGCCGCGGCGATCTTCTCGAGCGCTTCATCGTCGATGCATTGAAGGCGGGGCCGCGGGCCGCCGAAGGCCATCGCGTCGTCGGCCGCTACGTGATGGAACCGCGCCTGCCGCTGGTGCGCTGCCCGACCCTGGTGATTGCGCCGATGGCCGACCCGCACGCCCATCCGCATGCGCCCAGCGTCGCCGCCAGCATCGCCGGCAGCAAATTGATCGAGATCGAAGCCGGCACCGTGCCGCTTCCCGACCATATGCCGCATGCCTTCGCGGCTGCGATCGACCAGTTCCTGTCGAGCCTGCGATAGTCCCATGAAAAGCCCGCCCCCGTAGGCCATTTCCCCGTCATCCCGAGCGAAGCCGCCCGAAGGGCGGCGTAGTCGAGGGATATGTTCTTGTTGATGCACCAGCAGAATAGATCCCTCCACTGCGCCTCGCTACGCTCGGCTCCGGTCGGGACGAGGGGAGATGAGCCCAGATGTTTCAATCCTAAAGTTTCTCGAAAACGATAGTCAAGGCTGCACCGCGATCGATTGACAGATAAAAGCTTCACTCCTTAAATATCTCCGTTGCGATGAGGGACGCCCGATGGCTGAACGATCCTTCGCGAAAGAGGTAGAGGACCTCCGGCTCGGTGACGGGCAGGAGTTCCATGGCGAAGGTATCCTCGCCATCACCAAGGCCCTTCTGCAGTCGGGCGTGGGCTACGTCGCAGGCTACCAGGGCGCACCGATCTCGCATCTGATGGACGTGCTGTCCGACGCGCAGGACATCCTGTCCGACCTCGGCGTCCACTTCGAGACCAGCGCCAGCGAGGCGACGGCCGCGGCGACCTTGGCGGCATCGGTCATGTATCCCATTCGCGGCGCCGTCACCTTCAAGTCGCCGGTCGGCACAAACGTTGCATCGGATGCGCTGGCCAACCTGGCATCGGGCGGCGTCACCGGCGGCGCCCTGATCATCGTCGGTGAGGATTACGGCGAGGGCTCCTCGATCATGCAGGAGCGCAGCCACGCCTATGCGATGAAATCCCAGGTCTGGCTGCTCGATCCCCGGCCCGATCTCGAGAGCATCGTGCGCGCCGTCGAAACCGGCTTCGAGCTTTCGGAGGCGTCGAACACGCCGGTGATGCTGGAGGTGCGCATCCGCGCCTGCCATGTGCGCGGCAGCTTCCGCACCAAGGCCAACCAGCGGCCGGCGATGAGCGTGAAGGACGCGCTCGAGGCGCCACGGCGCGATACCGGCCGCGTCGTCCTGCCGCCTGCCTCCTACGTTCATGAGAAGGAGAAGATCGAGAAGCGTTGGCCCGCCGCGATAAAATTCATCAAGGAGCGCGGGCTGAACGAGTTCGTGCCGGGTGACATCGCCGATGTCGGCATCATCCTGCAGGGCGGCATGTACAACGGCGTGTTGCGCGCGCTGCAGGGGCTTGGCCTCGCCGATGTCTGGGGCACCAGCCGCATTCCTCTCTACGTGCTGAACGTCACTTATCCTCTGGTGCCCGACGAGGTCGCCGACTTCTGCCGCAACAAGCGCGCGGTGCTGCTGGTGGAGGAGGGGCAGCCCGACTTCATCGAGCAGGCGCTGGCCAAGATCCTGCGCCAGGCGAACATCTCGACTCCGCTCTCGGGCAAGGATCTCTTCCCCATGGCCGGCGAGTACACCGCCCAGGTCATGGGCGACGCGATCGGCGCCTTCGTGCGGCAATGGATTCCCGACTCGCTGGCGCCGTCGGTGCGCGCGTCGAACGCGCCGCCCGCGCTGGAAGAGAAGCACGCGCGGGCGTTGGCCGAGGTCGTGCCGGCGCGGCCGCCCGGCTTCTGCACCGGCTGCCCCGAACGGCCGATCTTCGCCGCCATGAAGCTGGTCGAGCGCGAGCTGGGGCCGCACCACGTCGCGGCCGACATCGGCTGCCATCTGTTCGCGATCATGCCGCCCTTCAATATCGGCACGACCACCATGGGCTACGGCCTGGGGGCCGCCTCGGCGTCGGCCTTCAACGTGAAGGCGGCCAAGCGGTCGATCGCCGTGATGGGCGACGGCGGCTTCTGGCACAACGGGCTGACCTCGGGCATCGGCAACGCCGTGTTCAACAAGAGCGACGGCGTGATCCTGGTCGTCGACAACCACTATTCGGCGGCGACCGGCGGCCAGGACCTTTTATCCTCGCGCGCCGCCAACCGGTCGCGCTCGACGCGCCATGCCATCACCGAGGCCGTCAAGGGCATGGGAGTCGGCTGGGTGCGCCAGATCGATCGCACCTACGATGTCGGCCGCATGCGCGACACGCTGAAGGAAGCGCTGACCACCGACCAGCCGGGACCGAAGGTGATCGTGGCGTCGTCGGAATGCATGCTGAACCGGCAGCGCCGCGAGCGGCCATTGTTCGCCAAGGCGGTGAAGGCGGGCCAGCGCATGGTGCGCCAGCGCTTCGGCGTCGACGAGGACGTCTGCACCGGCGATCACGCCTGCATCCGGCTCTCGGGCTGCCCCTCGCTGTCGGTCAAGCAGACAGCCGATCCGCTGAAGGACGATCCGGTCGCGTCGATCGACAATTCCTGCGTCGGCTGCGGCAACTGCGGCGACGTCGCGGAGGCGGCCGTGCTCTGCCCGTCTTTCTATCGCGCCGACATCATCATCAATCCCACCGGCTGGGACCGCGCGGTGGCGCAGATGCGCGCCGCCGTCATCGGCTTCTTCCAGCGCCTGCGCGCCAAGCGGCGGTTGCGGCTGGCCTGATCATGGACGCGGTTCTTTCCTTGCCGACCCTCGACACACGACGGCCCACTGCCATCGCGGTGATGGCCATGGGTGGCCAGGGTGGCGGCGTGCTGGTCGACTGGATCGTGGCGCTGATCGAGAGCCAGGGCTGGCTGGCGCAATCGACGTCGGTGCCGGGCGTCGCCCAACGCACGGGCGCCACGATCTATTACGTCGAGGCCATAGAATCCGACGGCTCGGGCCGGCGTCCCGTCCTGTCGCTGATGCCGGTGCCCGGCGAGGTCGACATCGTGATCGGCGCCGAGCTGATGGAGGCCGGCCGCGCCATGCAGCGCGGGCTGGTGTCCCCCGACCGCACGACTCTGATCGCCTCGTCGCACCGCGCTTACGCGGTCAGCGAGAAGATCGCACCCGGCGACGGCGCCGGCGACCCTGCCAAGGTCTATGAGGCGGCGCGCGCCGCCAGCAGGCAGTTCCTCGCCTTCGACATGGCGGCCATCGCCGAGCAATCGGAAAGCGTGATCTCGGCGGCCTTGTTCGGCGCGCTCGCCGCCTCCGGCGCCCTGCCGTTCCCGCGCGCCGCCTACGAGGCGACCATTCGCGAGGCAGGCGTGGGTGTCGAGGCGAGCCTGAGCGCCTTCGGCCGCGCCTACGACGCGGCCGTAACGGAACTCAGGTCGCCGTCGCCGGCGCCATCGGGCAATACCACCCGCAAGGAGCTTCCCGACCTGAAGCCCGTCGGCGATGCCGGCTTCGACGCCCTGGTCGAGCGCGCACGCCAGCTGCCCGAGCCGGTGCACGGCATGCTCGCGGCCGGCCTGGGGCGCGTCGTGGATTTCCAGGACGCCGCCTACGGGCGTGAGTACCTCGACCGTGTTGAAAGCTTCGCCGAGTTCGGCGCCAACGCACTCACCACTGCCGCCGCCAAGCAGATCGCGCGCGCCATGGCCTATGACGATGTGATCCGCGTTGCCGACCTCAAGACTCGCGACAGCCGCTTCGCCCGCGTGCGCGCGGAGGTGGCGGCCCAGCCTGATCAGCTCGTCTACGCGACGGAATTCATGCATCCGCGCATGGAAGAGGTCTGCGGCACCTTGCCGGCCGGACTAGGGCTCTGGATCGAATCGAGTCCGCGCGTGCTTGGCTTTCTGCGCCGCTTTGTCGATCACGGTCGGCGGGTGCGCACCGGCACGATCGGCTGGTTCCTGACGCTTTATCTTCTGGCCGGCCTGCGTCGCTTCCGCCGCGGCACGCTGCGCCATCGCCGTGAGCAGGCGCACATCGAGGCCTGGCTCGAGCGTGCCCGTACGGTGGCCCGTCGCGATGTTGCGCTGGCAGCCGAGATCCTCGAGGCGCGCCGGCTGGTGAAGGGCTATTCGGACACCCACGACTCGGGCGAAGGCAAGTTCTCGCGCCTGATGGCGATGGCCGGGAAGCTCGACGGCCGCCCGGATGCGGCGGACTGGATGCGCCGCCTTCGTGCATCCGCGCTCGCCGACGCCGAGGGACGCACGCTCGACGACACCATCAAGACCATCGAGAGCTTCCTATGATCAGCAGGTACCGTGGCAACCGGCAGGCGATCTCGGCCCTCGTCCGCGAGACCGAGGTCCATCGCGATCTCTATCTCGACCAGGAATTGTTCGAGCTGGAGATGGAGCATCTCTTCGCCAACACCTGGATCTATGTCGGCCACGACAGCCAGGTGCCGAAGGTGGGCGACTACTACGCCACGACGATCGGCGCGCAGCCCGTCATCATGGTGCGCGATACCCCCGACAGCGTGAAGGTTCTGTACAACCGCTGCCCGCACAAGGGCACGCGGCTGACCGGCGACACTTGCGGCAATGTCGGCCGCTTCTTCCGTTGTCCGTACCACGCCTGGACCTTCCGCCTCGACGGCAGCCTGGCTGCCGTTCCGCTGAAGAGCGGCTACGACAATACCGGCTTTGCCGAGAGCCACGGCGCGCGCGGCATGACGCCGGTGCGCCACGTCCACAACTATCGCGGCTTCGTCTTCGGCAAGCTTTCGGACGTCGGGCCTGGCTTCGACGAGTTCTTCGGCGAGGCTCTCTCGAGCATCGACAATATGGTCGACCGCTCGCCGGCCGGAAAATTGGAAGTGGCGGGTGGTGTGCTGCGCTACAGGCACGCCTGCAACTGGAAGATGCTGGTCGACAATCTGACCGACACCTGCCACCCGATGATCGCCCATCAGTCCTCGGCGGGCACGACAGTCGATGTATGGAAATCGGCCCCGGCCGGCGCCAGGAAGCCGATGGCTGTCGAGATCTATGCGCCGTTCGCCAGCCCGTACGAATTCTTCCAGACCATGGGCATCCGCATCTGGGACAACGGCCACGGCCATACCGGCGTGTCGCATTCCATCCATTCCGACTATTCGGCCGTGCCGGGTTACCTCGACCAGATGAAGGCGGCCTACGGCGAGGAACGTGCCAAGGCGATCCTGGGCGAGAACCGGCACAACACGGTCTATTTCCCCAACGTCACGGTGAAGGGTCCGATCCAGCTATTGCGGCTCTTCAAGCCGGTCGCCGCCAACAAGACGCTGGTCGAATCGTGGGCGTTTCGTTTGGTGGGGGCGCCGGACATGCTGCTGGAGCGCACGGTGATGTACAACCGGCTGGTCAATGCGCCGACCTCGATCGTGGGCCACGACGATCTCGAGGTCTACGAGCGCGCCCAGGCGGGCCTGGCCAGCAACGGCAACGAATGGGTCAACATCCAGCGCCTCTACGCCGCCGACGAGCCGGAGCAGCGCAACGTCGTGACCGACGGCACGTCGGAAGGGCAGATGCGCAACCAGTTCCGCGCCTGGACGAAATTCATGACCATGGGCGCGTGACGATGGCTGTCGTTCCAACCGACCAGCAGTTGATCGACTTCGTCGTACGCGAGTCGCGGCTGCTGGACCAGCAGCGCCTGGATGACTGGCTCGACCTCTTCACCGAGGACGGCCACTACTGGATGCCGGTCGAATGGGGGCAGGCCGATCCCCGCCTCACCACCTCGCTGATGTACGAGGACAAGCTGCTGCTGAAGATCCGCGTCGACCGCCTGAAGGGCAAGGCGACCTACAGCCAGAGCCCCAAGAGCCGCTGCCATCACATGCTGCAGGCCCCGCAGGTCGACGAACGCGACGACGGTGAGGGGCGCTACGTCACCTGGACGCCGATGCACTACGTCGAAAGCCGGGCCGACGAGCAGACGCTCTACGCTGCCTGGGTGACGCATCATCTCACCACGGTCGACGGCGCCCTGAAAATCCGTCTGAAGCGCGTCGACCTCATCAACTGCGATGCCGCGCTCGGCAGCATCCAGCTTTTCGTGTGAAGCGATGAGACAGCCCTACGACGGCATCGTCATCGCCGCGCCGGTCACCATCCCGTACCGACGCTACTCGACCAACACCGCGCACTGGTGGGTCGGCCGCGCCGTGCGTGAGGTGGTCCAGCGCGCGGGCCTGCGTAGTTCGGACATCGATGGCCTGTCGCTGTCGAGCTTCACCGTCGGCCCCGACACCGCGATCGGCCTCACCCAGCACCTTGGCTTGAGCCCGCGCTGGCTCGACCACGTGCCGCTGGGCGGCGCCAGCGGCGTCGTCGCCCTGCGCCGCGCGGCACGCGCCGTGCAATGCGGCGATGCCGAGTTCGTTGTCTGCGTCGCCGGCGACACCAACCAGGTCGATTCCTTCCGGCGCATGCTCTCGACCTTCTCGCGCTTCGCCCAGGACGCCGTCTATCCCTACGGTTCGGGCGGGCCCAATTCAGGCTTCGCGCTGATCACACGCAACTACATGAAGCACTATGGCGCGACGCGCGAGGATTTCGGCAAGATCTGCGTTGCCCAGCGGGACAATGCCCTGAAGTTCCCACACGCGCTGATGAAGAAGCCGCTGACGCTCGACGAGTATCTGGGGGCGCGCGCCATCTCCGACCCCATCCACCTGTTCGACTGCGTCATGCCTTGCGCCGGCGCCGAGGCCTTCCTGGTTTGTCGCGAGGACGTGGCCAAAGGGCAGGGGATACCGGCGGCGCGGCTGCTTGCCACCATCGAACGCCACAACGCCTTCCCTGACGACCCCATCCAGTATCGCGGCGGCTGGGCCATGGACCTGCCGGAATTCTACGCCATGGCCGGCGTGACGGCCGACGACGTCGACTTCGTGCAGACCTACGACGACTACCCCGTCATCTGCATGATGCAGATGGAGGATCTGGGCTTCTGCGCCAAGGGCGAGGGTCCCGACTTCGTCCGTTCGCATACCCTCACCGCCGACGGCAGCTTTCCGCACAACACATCGGGCGGCCAGCTCTCGGTCGGCCAGGCCGGTGCCGCCGGCGGCTTTCTCGGTCTGGTCGAAGCCGTGCGCCAGGTCACCGGCGAATCGCTGGGCGCCGCCGTGCCCGACGCGAAGATCGGCCTGGTCTCGGGCTTCGGCATGATTACCTATGATCGCGGCCTGGCGAGCGGCGCGGCGCTGCTGGCGGGAGGCGGCGCATGACCAGGCCGCTGCAGCGCCCCAAGCGCAAGGACCCGCTCAAGAAGACACGCGTGCCGCTGCTGCCGCAGGGCGTGCGCAGCCGCACCGCGCTCGGGCTCACGGCCGCCGCCGCCGAGGGCCGCTTCCGGCTGCAGGTCTGCGCCGACTGCGCCGCGGTGATCTATCCGCCGCGCGACGCCTGCCCGCGCTGCCTGTCGGCGCGGCTGCCGTTCCGCGACGTCGACAATCGCGGCACGTTGCTGGCCGAGACCACCATTCGCACCTCGACCGACGTCTATTTCCGCGAGCGCATGCCCTGGCGCATCGGCACGGTCCAGCTCGATGCCGGTCCCTCGATCGTGGCGCATCTGCACGGCGACCTGCGCGAGGGCGAGCGGACACGCCTGCAATTGAAGATCGACAAATCGGGCCAGGCTATCGCCATGGCGCTGCCCGCGGAGGACACCCCGAACATGGCCGACGACCCGCAGTGGCGCGAGCTCACCTGCGATCCCAAGTTCCGCCGCGTGCTGATCACCGACGGTCGCACCGCCGTTGGCCAGGCGCTGGCCGAAGCGGTGTCGGAGGCGGGCGCCAGCGTGATCTTCGTCGGCGTCGCCGACCCGTGGAAGCCGTTCCCCGGCGAGGGCAGGCTGCGCAAGATCGAGCGCGTCGAGATCGTCGCCCTCGACCTCACCGACACCATCTCGGTCAATGAGTGCGCCGGCGAATTCGCGCCGCGCGTCGACATTTTGATCAATACCGCCGAGTACGTGCGCACCGGCGGCCTCATCGACCGCAAGGGCCTGACGGTGGCGCGCGAGGAGCTCGAGATGCGCTACTTCGGCCTGACGCGGCTCGCCCAGGCCTTCGGCCCGGTGCTGCGGGCGCGCGGCGCCGACGGCGTGAACTCCGCCGCCGCGTTCGTGAACCTGTTGTCGGTCTATGCCCTGGTGAACTGGCCGGCCTACGGCGCCTTCTCGGCGACCGAGGCCGCGTGCCTCTCGGCAGCGCAATCGCTGCGCGCCGAGCTGCGGCAGGGTGGGGTCAAGGTGCTGAACGCCTTCTTCGGCCCGCTCGAGACCGAATGGTACCAGGCCGTGCCGCCGCCCAAGGTCGCGCCGTCGGCGCTGGCTCGTGCGGTCGTGCGCGCGCTGCAGCAGGGGCTGGAGGACGTATTCGTCGGCGACATCGCCGAGGACATCCGTGCGCGGCTCGCCGTCGATCCCAAGGCGCTCGAGCGCGAGCTCGGCTCATGAGCAGGAGTACAGGTGACATGGGCGCTCCCGATCTTCTGGCCTTTGCCGGCGCCGTCGCCGCGGGCGACATCGAGGTCGTCGACCTCACCCACACGCTTTCGCCGGATTTCCCCACCATCGTGATGCCGCCCGAGCTCGGCCAGTGTGCGCCGTTCCGCATGGAAGAGGTCTCGCGCTACGACGAGCGTGGCTCGGCCTGGTACTGGAACAACATCTCCATGGGCGAGCACACCGGCACGCACTTCGATGCCCCGGTCCATTGGATCTCCGGCAAGGACCTCGCCAACAATTCTGTCGACACGATTCCAGCGGCCAACTTCATTGCGCCCGCCGCGGTGATCGACATCTCCAGGCAGTCCGCGGCCAACGCGGATTACGAGCTGACCGTGGCCGACGTAACGGCCTGGGAGAAGCAGCACGGCCGCATCCCGCCGCGCAGCTGGGTACTGTTGCGCACCGACTGGTCCAAGAAGATCGGCCGGGACTACGTCAACATGCGTGAGGACGGCCAGCACACGCCGGGCCCGTGCCCCGAGGTCGTGCGCTTCCTGGTCGAGGAACGCGACCTGCATGGCCTCGGCACCGAGACCATCGGCACCGACGCGGGCCAGGCCTTTCATTTCAATCCGCCCTATCCCGCGCACTACTACATGCACGGCAAGGGCCGCTACGGCCTGCAGTGCCTCGCCAATCTCGACCTGCTGCCGCCGACCGGGGCGGTGATCGTGGCGGCCCCGCTGAAAATCCGCCGCGGCTCGGGAAGTCCCTTGCGCGTGCTGGCGCTCGTGCCGCGGAGCCATGCGTGAGCGAGGCGACCGCCATCGTCACCGGTGCGAGCGGCGGCATCGGCGCCGCAATCGCCAAGGCGATGCTCGACCGCGGCCATCGCGTCGTCTCGCTCGCCCTCGACAAGCCTGACTGGTCGCACCCCTGCCTGGAAGCCCGCACGGTCGATCTTCTGGACGCCAAGGCGACGGCCGAGGTGGCGGCGGAGATCGCCGGCCAGCATGACGTCACGCACATCGTGCACAACGCCGGCGTCATCCGCCCCAATCCCGTTGAGGCGACGCCGGCTTCGGATATCGCAGCCCTGGCGCAGCTCCATCTCGGGACGGCGTTGATCCTGCTCGATGCGTCGCTGCCGAAGATGAAGCAACGCCGCTTCGGCCGTGTCGTGCTGATCTCCTCGCGCGCCGCGCTGGGCGCCACCGGCCGCACGGCCTACTCGGCGACCAAGGCCGGCATCATCGGCATGGGCCGGACATGGGCGCTGGAACTGGCGCCCTTCGGCATCACCGTGAACATGGTGGCGCCTGGTCCCATCCAGGGCACGCAGATGTTCCATGAGATCGTTCCCGCCGGCAGCGAGCGCGAGGCCGCGCTGGCCGCGGCCATTCCGATGCGCCGGCTCGGCCAGCCCGAGGACGTCGCCAACGCCGTGCTGTTCTTCGCCGGCCCGGAAGCGTCGTTCGTCACCGGCCAGGTTCTCTACGTCTGCGGCGGCGCCAGCGTCGGCACGCTGGTCATCTGAGGGAATTTCGACATGAGCGGGTCCATCACCAGACAGGCGACCTCCAGGCCACGCAGCCGGGCCAACGGCCACGCAATGGCGGTCGAGGAGAAGGGACACCTCGAGCTGCGGCTGTGGCTCAGGCTGATCGGCTGCTCGGGCAAGATGGAGAGCATCCTCAGTCAGCGGCTGCGCAAGGAGTTCAAGACTTCCATGGCGCGCTTCGACGTGCTGGCGCAGCTCGAACGCTTTCCCGACGGGCTCACCATGTCCGACCTGTCGCGCCGGCTGATCGTGTCCAACGGCGCCATCACCGGGCTGGTCGACAAGCTGATGCAGGGCGGCCTGGTGGTCCGCGCCTACGATCCCGCCGACCGCCGCAGCGTCATCGTCCGCCTCACGCGCAAGGGCCGCGAAAGCTTCCTGCGCATGGCGCGGCGGCACGAGGAGTGGGTCGTGTCCATCCTGGGTGAGCTCAGTATCGAGGCGCAGTCGGAGCTGCTGCAGAACCTGACGCTGCTCCATCGCAACCTCGATACGCACGTGAAGAGCTGACCGATGGACGCCGCGATGACGAGCCGCGAACCGCTTGATGCCAGCCGTTTCTTCGCCCCGGGCGATCGCAGCGTGGCGGTCATGCTGCAGGCCCAGGCCCGGAAATTCGGCGCCAAGCCGCTGGTGCAGGCGGGTGAGACAAGCTGGAGCTTTGCCGAGACGCCCGAGCTCGCCGCGCGCTCGGCCGGCCGGCTGCACGCGGCTGGTTTGCGCCAGGGCGATCGCGTCGCGCTCATTTGCGAGAACCGCCCGGAGTTCATCGAGATATTCCTGGGCGCGGCCTGGCTCGGCGCCATCCTGGTGCCGATCAACACCGCATCGCGCGGCCTGCAGCTGCGCCACATTCTGGAAGATTCCGGCGCCAGGCTCATGGTGATCGAAGCCGCCTTGCTGGGGGCGCTCGAACACGTCGATCTCACGGCCCTGCCGCTGGAAACGATCTGGGTCATCGATTCGCCAAGCGGCGTGAAGGCGCCGGCGATCGCACGACCTCTGCCGGCGGCGGGCGAGGCCGTTGCCGCGGCGCCGACCCGGCCGAGCGACACATTGGCGATCCTCTACACCTCCGGCACGACCGGCCCGTCGAAGGGCGTGTGCTGCCCGCATGCGCAGTTCTTCTGGTGGGGCGTCCACACGGCCCATCTGCTGGGCGTCGGCGGCGACGACGTCCTCTGCACGACCCTGCCGCTCTTCCATACCAATGCGCTCAATACCTTCTTCCAGGCGCTGATCACTGGCGCGACGGCGATCTTCGAGAGCCGCTTCTCGGCATCGGCCTTCTTCTCGACGCTGGCGGAGCGTCGCGCGACGGTGACATATCTCCTGGGGGCGATGGTGCCGATCCTGCTGTCGCGCGAGGCTGCGCCTGCGGAGCACGGGCATCGCACGCGCATTGCGCTTGCCCCCGGCGTGCCCGGTCACTTTCATGCCGAGTTTACCAGGCGCACCGGCATCGCCATCCTGGACGGCTACGGCTCGACCGAGACCAATTTCGTGATCGGCTCACCGATCGCCGAGTGCAAGCCCGGCACCATGGGCCGCCTGGCCGAGGGCTTTTACGCGCGCGTCGTGGACGACGAGGACAACGAGGTGCCGGACGGCACGCCGGGCGAGCTGATGCTGCGCGCCGCGGCGCCCTTTGCCTTCGCCACCGGCTATTTCGGCACGCCCGAGAAGACGGTCGAAGCCTGGCGGAACCTCTGGTTCCATACCGGCGACCGCGTCGTCCGCGAGGCCGACGGCTACTACAAGTTCGTCGACCGCCTGAAGGATGCGATCCGCCGGCGCGGCGAGAATGTCTCCTCGTTCGAGGTCGAGCAGGTGCTGCTGAGCCATCCCGAGATCGCCACCGCCGCCGCCTATCCGGTGCGCTCGGAGCTCGCCGAGGACGAGGTGATGGCGGCGATCGTGCGCCAGCCCGGCAGCGCGCTCGACGAGGTTGCGATCATCCGCTTCTGCGAGTCGCGCATGGCCTATTTCGCCGTGCCGCGCTTCCTCGAGTTCGTCGATGTCCTGCCGGCGACCGAGAATGGCAAGATCCAGAAGTACAAGTTGCGCGACCGCGGTATCACCGACCGGACCTGGGACCGCGAGGCCGCGGGCATTACGGTCAAGCGGCGGTAGACCCCGTCGTCCCGACCGAAGCCGAGCGCGGCGAGGCGGAGCGGAGGGACCTACTCTCCACGACAAGCCGTCTATCGTGGAGAGAAGGTCCCCCCGCTACGCGCTACGCGCTCCGGTCGGGACGACGGCGTCACCGCACCGGCAATGTGAGCTGCGGGGTCTGCGGCGTGACCCCGGTCTCGGCCAGCGAGGTGAAGATCATCAGCAGGGTGAAGGTGCGCTTGGAGGCATAGTCGTTCGAATCGATCCAGAACGACGTGTTGCCGTAGCGCACCGACGCGAAGGCGCCGGCCGGCGCCATCGATCCTGAGCGGATGTGCACCATCGGCCGATCCCGCGGATTGGGCGCCGACATGGTGCGCACCGTGGCCACGGTGCGGCCCTCGGCGACATGCTCGGGCGGCACTTCGACGTCCATGGCGAGATCGATCAGGATGTCGCCCATCGAGCGCGACAGCACGGCAAGCTCGTTGCCGACGCGCTGATGGGCGCCGAACACGATGACGAGCTCGCCGTCCTTGCCGGTGCGCAGCCTGAGCGTGTCGCGCACGAACTTGATGTCCTGCTGCTCCTGCGGCGTCTGCCCCTCGCTGATGACGAAGATCCCGAACTCCTCGCTGCCGCGCTTCTCCGAGCGTACGCTGAGCCGCCCGGCAACCTGCAGCCGCCGGAAGGCATCGAGCAGCGGATAGAACTGCGGATCGGCCGGCACTGACACGCCGCCTGATGTGCCCTGGTTGCGGATGCCATTCAGCGAGCGCACCGTGAACTGCAACACGACGTCGGCGGCGTTGCCTGCCTGGATCAGTTCGAAGATGCCGAGCGGCGGGATTGGCCGGATCAGGCGCTTGGTGAACTTGTCGCCGACCAGCGGCTGGTAGGAGATCGTCGGCCGGTCCTGGTAGCTGCCGCCGATCCCGAATACCGACGTGTTCCACGGCACTGCGTTCGCCGGGCTCGTCGTGTTGGAGTTGACGGTGAGGCCGGCCGAGACATCGCCGCTCAACACGTAGGAGCTTACGATCGACGAAACGTCGATGAAGGCCGGCGTATCGCCATAGCGGATATGGACGACGTTGCTGAGCGTCTGCTCCTTCCACGACATCGCCAGCGCCGAAAGATAATCGGTGCGGTCGCGCGGCATGGTCGACGGCCCGATCGAGGAGCAGCCTGCCGCGGCGACAGCCAGCGCCAACGATGCCGCACGGCGCAGCCGTCCGGACCTCCGGTGGAAATCGGTCATGTGTGCTTGCCCCCAAAAGCCTTGAACGTCGTCCCCGATTTGAAGGTTGGATGACATTTGTGGGGACGGCAACAGCCTTTGCCTTGTCCGGAGCGTGCGGGGCGGGCTAGCTACGGGCATGACTGAGCCAAGACTCCATCGACGGGCCGGCGAACCCGTCCAACCTGCCGAGCTCGTCGACGTCGCGAAGCTCCTTGCAGCTTACGCCGACCGCCGTCCCGATCCGGCGGTCGCGACTGAGCGCGTGGCCTTCGGCACGTCGGGCCATCGCGGTTCGTCGTTCGCCGGCACCTTCAACGAGGCGCATGTATTGGCGATCGCCCAGGCGATCTGCCTCTACCGGCGCAAGGAGGGGATCACCGGCCCCCTGTTCGTCGGCATCGACACCCATGCCCTGTCGCAGCCCGCCTGCGACAGCGCCTTGGAAGTATTCGCCGCCAACGGCGTCGAGACCATGATCTCGCGGGGCGGCGAATACACGCCGACGCCTGCGGTGTCGCAGGCCATCCTGGTGCACAATCGTGGCCGCCGCGAGGGGCTCGCCGACGGCGTCGTCATCACCCCGTCGCACAATCCGCCCGACGATGGCGGCTTCAAGTACAATCCGCCCAACGGCGGCCCGGCCGACACCGCGATCACGAGCTGGATCGAGAAGCAGGCCAACGCCCTGCTGATGGATGGCCTCGACGGCCTCCAGCGCCTGCCGATTGCCGAGGCGCGGCGCGCTCCGTGCGTGCGCGAGTACGATTTCCTCGAGAGCTACGTCGCCGACCTCGGCAACGTGATCGACTTCGACGCCATCCGCGCGTCGGGCATCCGCATGGGCGTCGATCCGCTGGGTGGCGCCGGCGTGCACTACTGGGCGCGCATCGCCGAGCGCTACCGCATCGATCTCGCCGTGGTCAGCGACCGGGTCGATCCGCAGTTCGGCTTCATGACGCTCGACTGGGACGGCCGCATCCGCATGGATCCGTCCTCGCCCTACGCCATGCGCCGGCTGGTCGGGCTCAAGGACAAGTACGACATCGCCTTTTCCTGCGATACCGACCATGACCGGCACGGCATCGTGGCGCCCTCGACCGGCCTGATGCCGCCCAACCACGTCCTGGCCGTCGCGATCGACTACCTGTTCCGCCATCGCCCGGGCTGGAGTGCGGCGGCGGCGGTGGGCAAGACGGTGGTCAGCAGCGCCATGATCGACCGGGTGGCGGCGCGGCTGGGCCGCCGGCTTTACGAGGTGCCGGTCGGCTTCAAGTGGTTCGCCGATGGCCTGTTCGACGGCAGCCTGGGCTTCGGCGGCGAGGAGAGCGCCGGCGCCTCCTTCCTGCGCCGCGACGGCACGGTGTGGACGACCGACAAGGACGGCATCGCCGCCGCCCTGCTGGCCGGCGAGATCACCGCTCGCACCGGCCGGGACCCCGGCCTGCACTACCGCGACCTGACGCGCGATCTCGGCGCCATGGCAGCCGACCGCGTCGACGCGCCGGCGACGGTCGAGCAGAAGAAGAGGCTGGGCAAGCTGTCGCCGCAAGAGGTGAAGATCGTCGAGCTGGCGGGCGATCCGATCCGCGAGGTGCTGAGCCACGCGCCGGGCAACGGAGCGGCCATCGGCGGCATAAAAGTCGTCTCGGACGGTGGCTGGTTCGCAGCGCGTCCGTCCGGCACCGAGAACGTCTACAAGATCTACGGCGAAAGCTTCACAAGCGCAGAGCATCTGCGGAGCGTGCTGGATCAGGCGCAGCAAATCGTCGATGCAACGCTGACCGGCGAGTGAAGACGCCGCGAATGGTGTAGACTGCCGGCGGGCCGGCGACGGTCCCGAAGGAAGGCGTCATGCGGTTGCTCGCCGCGGTGTTGTTGTGCGTGATCGGGTTGTCGGGGTCGATGCCGCAGATTCGGGCCACGGCCGCGCCCCTGCCGCACGACGCCTATGTCTGGCAGCGGGCCTGGACCCCCTCCGTCGTCTCGAGCGTCAGCCGGTCGGCGGACATCGTCCGCGCCTGGCGCCTTCTCCTGGCCGAAGCCGACGCATCGGGCCGCTGGGCTGCGGTCAACATCCCCTGGCCCGACGTCCAGGCCACGCAAAGGCCGGTGATCGGCGTGATCAGGATCGACGGCCGGCTCGACGAGGCGCGGATACCGGCGATGCTCGACCAGGTCGTGGCGCGCCTCGAGCCGGTGTCGGCGATCCTGGCCGGCGTGGAGATCGACTATGACTGCCCGACCTCCAGGCTTGCGACCTACACCCGCTTCCTCGCCGCGCTGCGATCGCGGCTGGCGCCGTCCCTGAAGCTCTCGATCACCGCCCTGCCGACCTGGATGACCTCGAACCAGCTCGAGCCGCTGACCCGCGATCTCGACGAGATCGTCCTGCAGGTCCATGCCGTGGACGATCCGCGCCGCGGCCTGTTCGATCCGGACCAGGCCGAGCGCTGGGTCCGCGACTTCGGCCGGCGCATCCATCGGCCCTTCCGCGTCGCGCTTCCCGCCTACGATGTGCGCGTGACCTGGCGTTCGGATGGGCGGCTGGCGAGCGTCGAAGGCGAGATGCCTTTGCGCGCCGGCAGAGGCGGCGAGCTGCTTGCCGCCGCGCCCGAGGCGGTCGCAAAATTCCTGCACGCCATGCGCCTTGGCGCGCCCGAGGGGCTGGTCGGCGTCGCCTGGTTCCGGTTGCCGACCGACGCGGACTCGCGCGCCTGGAGCCTGCAGACGTGGCGGGCCGTGATCGCCGGCGACCTGCCGCCGGTCCGCGTGAGCGCCGGGCTGGTGCCGGCGGAGCGCGCCGATCTCTGGACGGTGACCTTGTCCAACGACGGGCCCGTCGATGCACCGCTGCCGCGCCAGGTCCGGCTCGATCCGGCGTGCGAGATGGCCGACGGCGCCAATGGCTTCAAGCTCGCGGCGACCGGCCGGCCGCTGGTCCTCGAGGCGACAGGCAACGACCGCCTGCGCGCCGAGCGCAAGCGCATCATCGGCTGGGCGCGCTGCAGCGAACCGGGGAGGGTCGATGTCGTTCAATAGGTTCGCTGTGGCCGCGCTGCTGGCGGCGGCCGGCATCGGCGGCGCGCTGGCCTGCGGGCCGAACTTCCCCTGGCAACTCCTGACCTTCCGTGATCGCACGGTATCCGACCGTGTCGAGCTCAACTTCCCGTTCGAGGCATCGCGCCTGGTTGCTGTGGCCACGACCCTGCCGCGCGCCGTCGAGCCCGGGCGCGCGGACGTCCCGGAATCCGTCGCGAGCGAACGCGAAGAGGCGCAATCCGGGGCTTGGCGCGATCTCGGGGCGGGCGGCGACGTCGCCGCGCTGGAGGCGAAGCTCGAGGCGGCGCGGGCGGCGGGCAATGGCGAAGCTGCCCTCGCGGCGGGCGCCGGCCTGCCCGTGGCGGTCGCCACCTACATCGCGGGCGCCGTCGAGTTCAAGGCTGATCGCCTGGAAGCCGCGCTGCGCTACTTCGAAGCGATCGACGGCCTGCCGCCGGACCAGCGCCGGGTGCGGGCGGTTGCCGCCGCCTTCATGCGCGGTCGCATCCATCAGCAGCTCGGCCAGTTGGACCTGGCCCGCGCCGCCTTCCAGGCCGCACGCCGCTACGCCGAGGCCGGCGCCCCCGATCCCATGGGGCTCGGCGTCGCAAGCCTCGGCGAGGAGGCGCGGCTCGACCTGGTGGAAGCCGGCTTCATCGAGACGCCCTGGCCGGTGCCGTCGAGCGACATCGACGATGGCGCCTTCGCACGATTGATCGCCAACGCAGTCCGGCTCTACGCCGAGCAGGCCGCCCGCGGCTCGCAGACGGCGCTGCTGTCCTTGGGCGACGTGTCGCGGCTGCTGCTGCGCGAGGAGGAAGATCTCAAGCTCGCCATGGCCGATCCGCTGGTCCAGCGGCTTGTGGTCGCCTATCTCGTCTCGCTCGAGCGCGGCGGCGGATACTGGGACGAGAAGGAGAACCGCGACCCCGAAACCGTGCGCGCCATTGAGGCCGTGTTGTCTCAGGCGGCGCCATCGGGCGCCGATGTCGATCGTCTCGCGGCACTTGCCTACCAGGGCGGCCGCTACGATCTCGCCGAGCGACTGGTGGCGGCGACCAGCCAGCCATTGGGCCTGTGGGTGCGCGCCAAGCTCGCCTTGCGGCGTGGCGATCGCGAAGCCGCCGTGCGCGACTGGACGGCGGCCTTCACTGCAAGCGAGCAGGCGGGTGCGGAATCGCTGAACGACGGATCGAAGACGCGGCTGCGTGGCGAACTCGCCGTCATGCGGCTGAGCCAGGGCGAGTACCGCGATTCCCTGCAGCTCCTGTTCCCGGTGGCCGGCACGTATTGGGGCGATGTCATCTATATCGCCGAGCGCGTGCTGACCCTCGATGAGCTGAAGACCTTCGTCGACGGGCTGCCGGCGGCGCCGGCGCCGCCGAAGGATTACGCCTGGCGTTCGTCGGCCTCTCCCATTTTGGGGTTGCGCAGCTTGCTGGGGCGGCGCCTGGTCCGCGCCGGACGGACGGCTGAAGCGCTCGCCTATTTTCCGGAGAAGAAGGCGGACCGCACGTCGGACGAACCCGACGGCAACCGCGCCAACGTCGAGGATGTCCGCGGCTATATCGCCGCCATCGAGGCGGCCAGCGCCCCGTCGTTCGAATGGCCATGGCAGAAAGTCTCGCGCGGCGAGGCTTTGTTCAGGCTGGCGACGATGATCCGCGTGCAGGGTATGGGCCTTACGGGAACATCGGGGCCGCCCGACATGTGGGAGGTCTATGGTTCGTTTCCTGACGGCTACGGCCAGGCCAGTCCCAACGGCTTGGCGCGATCACCGAGCCCGCTGCTTGGGCCCGACGAGGCAAATCGCTTCGCCGCCAGCGCGCCCAAGCCCGATGCCCGGTTCCACTATCGCCCCATCGCCGCAGACAAAGCCGTTGCCGCGGCCGACCTGTTGCCGCAGCGCTCGCAGGCCTATGCCGCAACGCTCTGCTGGGCGGCCCGCTACGCCATCGACAGCGGCGACGAGGCCAGGGCCACGGCCATCTACAAGCGCTACGTCGCGACCGGCGCCTATCAGGCGTGGGCCAAGGACTTCGGCCGGGCGTGCGTCGAGCCCGATTTCGAGGCAGCGAAGACCTTCTGGCAACGGCGCGTCACGACCTGGCTGAAGCAGATGGCGGGCTCAGCCTGGCGGCACAGCGGCTTGCTCGCTGCCCTGGCCATCGCCTTCGTGGTGGTCGTGCTCCTGGCGCGACGGGTCCTGCGCGGCCGCGAACCCGAAGTCGCCTAGACGGGTTTCGGCGCGCTGTCGGGATTGACGGCGCGCACGACGTACTCGTCCGCCGTCGGCTGATAGAGCTCCCACAGGAAGCGCAGCTGGACCAGCGGCCGCGGATCGAGGTCGACGCGCAGGTCGACGAAGGGAAAGCTTTCGCGGTGGGCGACCATCAGGCCGGCCGACTTGATCTGCTTCAGCTCGCCGCCCGCGGCGTCGCCCGCCTCGATGGCGCGCATCAGGCGCTCGGCCAGCGGCTGGGCTTCGTTGGCCTCGAAGCTTTTAACCATGGCGTCGACCACGTCGGTGCTGCGGATGATGTTGCCCACCGCCACGCAGTCGCGCCCGACCAGGCCCTTGAACACCGAGTAGATGTTGGCGCCGTTGAAGAACGCGGCCTGGCCCTTGGTGTCGATGATCGCGAGCTGGCGCCAGCCGATGCCGGTCTCGCTCTTCTCGAAGTCTTTCAGGATGGCGGCGGGCGCGGCGCCCTCGCGCAGCCGCTCGAGCATTTTCGGCCCAAGGCGGGGGTCGGTGCGGTGCTGGGTCAGCACGGCGCCGACATTGGCCTGTGCGTAGGCGCAGCGGCCGCCGACCGCCATCGACGAGGTCGTGACGACGGCGCCCAGCATGCCGGTCCGGGCACATCTTCCAGCGATCGAGAAGGTCATGGTCAGCCTGTGATTTCGTAGTGGGCTTCGGTCGTCGTGCCGGTCCGGCCGTTGATCGGCAGGATATCCTGCGGGCAGGCTGACAGGGCGACGATGCAGTCGAGCTCGGCGCGCAGGGTCACCGAGTCGCCGGGCTTGGTGGTCGGTGGATCGAAGGAGAGCGCGCCGCCGGCCGTCCAGGGAATGTTCATGAAGAGATTGAGCGGGCTCGGGCATTCCGGCGGCGTCAGGCCCAGCGCCTGCAGGGCGGCGTAGAGATTGTCGGTGCAGTTGTCGTGATATTCCTTCACGCCCAGCAGGATGTAGCGCTCGCTGTCACACGCCGCGATCAGCGTGTCGTGATCGCCGCGGCTGGTGTCCTCGGTCATGGTCAGGATCTTGCGCCGCCGGTTGGTGTAGAGGCCGTCGCCGACCGTCGGCCGCAGCCGGGTCAGCGTGGCGCGCGTGTGCTCCATGGACATGAACTCGGTCAGCATGCCCGCCGTGAAGGCCCAGGTGTCGACGACCTGCGCGCCGTGCGTGTTGACGATGCGGATCGACTGGCCGCGCCGGAGGTGGGTGGCCTTGCCACGGCGGGCGGGTATGGTCTCCATTGCTCGGCCTTCCTGCACAGTTGGAGTGTGACGTGACCTCATCTCAGCGAAATCCGGTGCCTGCCGACGCCGCCGAGCGACGGAAGGCGCCGGCGATCGTCTGCTATTCCGTCGACAGGCTACCGTCATACGACCGGCAGTTCTACGAACAGGCACGCAAGGGGCTTGCCAGGACACACGAGGTGATCGTTCCGCCGCGCGAGGCCCGCACCTTCGAGGTCCCGGCCGGGCACTTCTTCCGGATCGTCAGCATCGAGGGCCCGCAGGTCGGCGACCTGAACCTGTGGAACGCCCACGATCTCGGCGAGCGCTTCTTCAGCGGCAAGACGCGCGCGCTGCACGCCACCCATGTCAGCACCGGCGACCGGCTGTGGAGCACGCTGCCCACGTTGCGGCCGATGGCCACCATCACCCACGACTCGCTCGACTGGTACGGCTGGGACGACGATGGCGGCGGCGTGCATGATGTCATCGGCACGCGCTGCGATCCCTACACGCAGCTCCTCTTGGGCGGTGACGAATACCATCACTGCTGCCATTCCAACCTGACGCGCGCGCTGGCCGGCCATGAGGGCTTGGCGCTGCCCGCCGCCGAGCGCCACGTGCACGACGTGCTGAACGTCTTCATGTGCACCGGTTTCACGCGCGACACGCATCAGTATTTCATGAAGGCAAGCCCGGTGCGGCCCGGCGACTTTCTGGAGTTCTTCGCCGAGATCGACCTTTTAGGCGCCCTGTCCGCCTGTCCCGGCGGCGACTGCAGCAGCAGTCACTCCAGCGACGCGGCGAAATGCCATCCGCTCAAGGTCGAGATCTACCGGCCGCGCGAGGACGCGCTGCAAGGATGGCAGCCGCCGGACCGAAGCCGTTACTCCCGCAGCCACGGAACCTGAGGAAGAGGAGGGACTCCATGACGCACCCCGAGACGCGGCCGCCTCTGCCGCCCTTCACCGCCGAGACGGCAGCCCAGAAGGTTCGCCTGGCCGAGGATGCCTGGAACACGCGCGATCCCGTACGGGTTGCGCTCGCCTACACATCCGACAGCAAGTGGCGCAACCGCGCCGAGTTCTTGAACGGCCGCGCCGAGATAGAAGCCTTCCTGCGCCGCAAATGGGCGCGCGAGCTCGACTACCGCCTGATCAAGGAACTGTGGGCCTGTGCGGCCAACCGCATCGCCGTGCGCTTCGCCTACGAATACCATGACGACAACGGCTTCTGGTTCCGCGCCTACGGCAACGAGAACTGGGAGTTCGACGCCCATGGCCTGATGCAGCGGCGCATCGCCAGCATCAACGAGCACCCGATCGCCGAGGCCGATCGCAAGTACCGCTGGCCGCTCGGCCGGCGGCCCGACGACCATCCGGGGCTGAGCAGCTTCGGCTTCTAATACGGCTTCAGCTGACCGCGCCAGCGCCTCAACGCAACGATGAAGTCCTCGCGCGGGATGTGCAGCGGCTGCCAGTTCGTCAGGTAGTGATGCTCGATGATGATCCGCTGCGGTCCGAAGACCACATTGTAGGCGTTGCCGCTGGCCCTGGGCCCGGCGATCCTGCACCGGCATCTTGGGGTATGACGCGGAACCGTGACATCTCGCTCATGCTCCTCTCCCCCACTAGGGGGAGAGGTTGGGTGAGGGGGATGCGCACGTCGTTTGCCCCCCCCCCCCCCCCCCCCCCCCCCCCGGGGGGGGGGGGGGGGGGGGGGGGGGGGATGCGCACGTCGTTGCCCCCTCACCTAACCTCTCCCCCTAGTGGGGGAGAGGAACATGAGGGGAGGTGCATGAGGGATTTGCAGTAGCCGGCCGCCATCGTTCGGCGCTCTACTGGGACGTCGATGCGCCCGCCGCTGCTTCCCCGACTTCTGGTTCCGCGCCTGCCGTTCTTCTACGGCTGGATCGTGCTGGCCTGCATCTGCCTGGCGGGCTTCGCGCGCCAGGGACCGGCCGTCGCCACCCTGTCGGTCTTCGTCGTGCCCATGACCGACGCCTTCGGCTGGTCGCGCACCGAGATGGCGGGCGCGGTGTCGCTGGGCGGCGTGCTGGCGGCCTTCGTCTCGCCGATGATCGGACCGGTGCTCGACCGGCGCGGGGCGCGGCTGATCCTCTGCCTGGCCGTGCTCAGCACCGGCCTTGCCACCATGGCGTTGTCGCTGGTGCAGTCGCTGCTGGCGTTCTACCTGCTGTTCGTCTTCGCCCGCATGGTCTGGGCCGGCCCCTTCGATCTCGGTCTCTACGGCGCACTGAACAACTGGTTCGTGGCGCGGCGGGCGCGCGCCACCTCGATCGCCACCCTGGCGCAGATGTCGGGCCTGGTGGCGCTGCCGATCATCGCCCAGCTCGCCATGCAGGACGGCGGCTGGCGTCACGGCTGGGTGGCGATCGGCACCACGGCGCTGGCCGTGGGCTTCCTGCCGGTCTGGCTGTTCCTGGTGCGGCGGCCCGAGGATGTCGGGCTGGTGCCCGACCGCATGGCCGCCGCCGGTGCAGCCCCGGCCGCCATCGAGCCGCGCTACAGCCGCGCCGCCGCCATGCGCACCCAGGCCTTCTGGCTCTTGTCGCTCTACACCGTGCTGGTCTTCCCGGTGCAGGCCGGTGTCAGCCTGCACCAGGCGCCGCATCTCATCGAACGCGGGCTGTCGCCCATCGCCGCCGCCACGGTGATCAGCTTCTTCTCGGCGATGTCGGCGGTGGCGAGCTTCGGCATCGGCTTCCTGCCGCGGCGCTGGCCGTTGCGCTTCGTCATGTCGTTCGCCGCCGTCCTGCTGGGCACGGGAACGGTGGGGTTGATCGGCGTCCACGCCGCCGAGACGGCCTACCTGTTCGCCGGCCTGTTCGGCCTGGGCATCGGCGGCGTCATGACCCTGCTGCCCATGGCCTGGGCCGACTATTTCGGGCGCGAGAGCTACGGCGCGATCCGCGGCGTCGCCTTGTCGCTGCAGGTCCTGGCCCAGGCGGCCGGCCCGATCGCGTCGGGTATGCTCCGTGACACCAGCGGCACTTATACGGGTTCGCTGGTCCTGTTCGGCAGTCTGGCCGCTTTGGCTGCCGTTATCGCCCTGCTGGCGCGACATCCACGACCGATTGCCGCTTAGCGGCTTGCACCCCACGGCAGGGTCCCGTACCCTTTTTGCAGCCCGAAAGAGGCTGCGCCCGCCGGACAGGGGAGAAAATCGGCGGCAGCGCGATTTGAGGAAACGGCTTCGCATCAGGGACGACACAGCCGGCAATTGGGGCCTTCCGCGGGACCAGGGTGCTCCCGTGGGAGAAGTGCACGCTGCCGACAAGCAGGTTCGGAGACAGACCGCATGCCGCCATTGCTGGAGGTGAGGGCACTTCATACCGAATTCAGGACGGGCGCCGGCCTGGTGCGCGCCGTCGACGGCATTTCCTACACCGTCGAGCCCGGCGAGACCGTGGCCATCGTTGGCGAAAGCGGCTCGGGCAAGTCGGTCAGCGCGCTGTCGATCCTGCGCCTGATCCCCGATCCGCCGGGACGCATCACCAACGGCGAGATCCTGTTCGACGGCAAGGATCTGCGTCGCCTCACCGAGCCCGAGATGCGCGAGATCCGCGGCCGCGACATCGGCATGGTGTTCCAGGAACCGATGACGTCGCTCAACCCGGTCCTGACCATCGGCCGGCAGATCACCGAGACCCTCGAGCAGCATCAGGGCGTCGATCGCGCGGCGGCCGACCGGCGGGCGATCGAGCTTCTCGAGCTGGTCGGCATCGCCGATCCCGCCCGCCGCCTGAAACAGTATCCGCACCAGCTCTCCGGCGGCATGCGCCAGCGCGTCATGATCGCCGTGGCGCTCGCCTGCAATCCCAAGCTGATCATCGCCGACGAGCCGACCACCGCGCTCGACGTCACCATCCAGGCGCAGATCCTGGAGCTGATGAAGACGCTGGCGCGTCGCTTCAACGTCGCCCAGATCATCATCACCCACAATCTCGGCGTGGTCGCCCGCTACGCCGCCCGCGTCAACGTGATGTATGCCGGCCGCATCGTCGAAAGCGGCCCGGCCGATGCGATCTACCATGCGCCGCGTCACCCCTACACCATGGCGCTGCTGCGCTCGGTGCCACGCCTCGACCGGCCGCGCCAGGCGCGTCTCGATCCGGTCGACGGCCAGCCGCCCGATCTCACGCGGCTCGATGGCGGCTGCGCCTTCCGTCCGCGCTGCCGCTTCGCCGTCGAGCGCTGCGGCCAGGAGCAGCCGGCGCTGGAGCCGGTCGAAGGCGGGCATCTCGCCGCCTGCTTTCGCAGCACCGAGCTGCTCGCCAGCCAGGACGTCGCGGCATGAACGGCGAGGCGATCCCCGCACCGCTTCTCCCCACGCCGCTTCTCGAGGTGCGCCAGCTCGCCATGCACTTCCCCATTTCCGAGGGGATCGTGCTCAACCGCAAGATCGGCGAGGTGAAGGCCGTCGATGGCGTCGACTTCACGATCAACCGCGGCGAGACGCTGGGGCTGGTCGGCGAAAGCGGCTGCGGCAAGACCACGACCGGGCGCTGCATCCTGCGCCTCGAACGTCCGACGGCGGGCCAGATCCTGTTCGACGGGCGCGACGTCAACCGCATGGAGCGCCAGGAGCTGACGGCGTTGCGCCGCCGCGTGCAGGTGATCTTCCAGGACCCGTACAGCTCGCTCAATCCGCGCATGAAGGTGGGCGACATCATCGGCGAGCCGATCAAGGTGCACGGCGTCGAGCGCGACCCCCGGCGGCGGCGCGACCGCGTCCGCGAGCTGCTCTCGGTGTGCGGGCTCGATCCGAAGTTCACCGACCGCTATCCGCACGAGATGTCGGGCGGCCAGCGCCAGCGCGTCGGCATCGCCCGTGCGCTGGCACTCGATCCCGAGTTCATCGTCTGCGACGAGGCGGTGTCGGCCCTCGACGTGTCGATCCAGGCCCAGGTCATCAACCTCCTGGAAGACCTGCGCGAGCGCTTCGGCCTCACCTATCTCTTCATCGCCCACGATCTGTCGGTCGTGCGCCACCTCTGCCAGCGCGTCGCCGTCATGTATCTCGGCCGCATCGTCGAGATGGCGGACAGCGACGAGCTGTTCGACAATCCGCTGCATCCCTATACGCAGGCCCTGCTGTCGGCGGTGCCGGTGCCCGATCCCCGCATCGAGGCGGCGCGCGCGTTCCGCCCGCCGCGCGGCGAGGTGCCGAGCCCGATCAATCCGCCGTCGGGCTGCGTCTTCCATCCGCGCTGCCCGATGGCCGTCGACGGCTGCAAGCAGGCGCGGCCCGTGCTGAGGGAACTGCGGCCACGCCACTGGGTGGCGTGCAGTGAGGTGAACTGATGCGTCTTTGCTGGGAGCGCGCCACTCCGTGGCGCTCTTTCTCTTCCTCCCCAACGAAGCTGGGGAGGTGGCGCCGTCATACGGCGACGGAGGGGTCTTGAGCTTCAGTATGGTTGCTCATGACCCCTCCGCCCGCTGCGCGGGCACCTCCCCACGCGAAGCGCAGGGAGGAAGACTATGAGCGCCACGGAGTGGCGCGCTCCCCGCAAAGACGGTGTTTTGCGTAAGTAAGCGTAAGGAGAAAAGGAAAAGAAAATCAGGTTGCACAGGAGGAGGCGATGTACGTGCGTTCAGGACTCATGGCTGCCGGGCTCGGCCTGGCGGTTGCGATCGCGGCGGTGCCAGCCGGTGCGCAGACGACGCCGAAGCGCGGCGGAACGCTCACCTACATGATACCGGCCGACGCCCCGCCGAGCTTCGACGGCCATCGCGAGACCACCTACGCCACGGTCCATGCCGGGGCGCCGTTCTACAGCGTGCTGATCCGGGTTCCGCCGGACAATCCGGCCTCGACCACCGAGTTCGTCTGCGACCTCTGCACCGAGATGCCCAGGCCGACCGACGGCGGCAAGACCTATACCTTCAAGATTCGCCCCGATGTGAAGTTCCACGACGGCGCCAAGCTCACCGCGCAGGACGTCGCCACCAGCTGGAACTACATCGTGTTCCCGCCCAAGGGCGTCACCAGCGCCCGGGTCAGCTACTACGAGATGGTCGACAAGATCGAGGCGCCCGACGATGCGACCGTGATCTTCCGCCTGAAGCGCGCCACCACGGCGTTCCTGCCGGCGCTCGCCGATCCCTTCAGCTGGATCTACAAGAAGGAGACGCTGGAGAAGGACCCGCACTGGTACGAAAAGAACATCCTGGGCTCCGGGCCGTTCAAGTTCGCGGGCTACGAGGTCGGCCAGGTCATCAAGGGCGTGCGCAATCCCGACTACTACCACAAGGGCTTGCCGCTTCTCGACGCGATCGAGGGCATCTTCGCCGACAAGCAGTCGGTTCGCGTCGAGGCGCTGCGTGGCGACCGCGCCGCCATCGAGTTCCGCGGCCTGCCGCCGTCGGCGCGCGACCAGCTGGTCAAGGAGGCGGGCAAGGACGTCGTCGTGCAGGACAGCGACTGGAACTGCGGCAATATCCTGACGCCCAACCAGAAGAAGAAGCCGTTCGACGACGTGCGCGTGCGCAAGGCGCTGGCTCTCGCTATCGACCAGTGGGCGGGCGCGCCGGCGCTGTCCAAGATCGCCAACGTGCGGACGGTGGGCGGCATCGTCTTCCCGGGTTCGCCGCTGGCCGCCACCAAGGAGGAGCTGCAGCAGATCGCGGGCTTCTGGCCGGACATCAACAAGTCGCGCGAAGAGGCCAAGCGCCTCCTGAAGGAGGCGGGCGCCGAGGGGCTGAAGTTCGAGCTGCTCAACCGCAACGTCGACCAGCCCTACAAGTATGTCGGCACCTGGGCGGTCGCCGAATGGAAGAAGATCGGCCTCAATGTCGAGCAGAAGGTCGTGCCGACCGGGCCGTGGTTCTCCAACATGCGGGCCGGCACGTTCGACGTCGCCATGGAGGCCAACTGCCAGAGCGTGGTCAATCCGGTGCTCGATACCGGCAAGTACCTGCCGCACACGGTCTATCCGGAGAACTACGGCGGCTTCGAGGATCCCAAGTCGATCGAGCTCTACGAGGCGATGCAGATCGAGACCGATCCGGCCAAGCAGCGCGCGGAGATGCGCGCCTACGAGAAGCACACGCTCGACACCATGGTGCACGAGATCGTGCTGCCCTACTGGTACCGCATCGTCCTGGCGCGGTCCTACGTGAAGGGCTGGAAGATCAGCCCGAGCCACTACCTGAACCAGGACCTCGCCAACGTCTGGCTCGACAAGTAGCCCGCAGGGAGGTGGAGCGAAGCCCATGTATCGCTACATCGTGACAAGGCTCCTGTTGGCAATCCCGACGCTGGCAGGGGCGGCCGCCCTGGTCTTCGTGCTGATGCGGCTCATTCCGGGCGACGTCTGCGTCATCCGGCTCGGCTCGGGTGGCGCCCATGTCGATGAGGCGTCGCTGGCGGCGTGCCGCCAGCAGCTCGGCCTCGACGACCCGATGATCGTGCAGTTCCTCCATTTCCTGTGGAGCTATGCCACTTTCGACTTCGGCATCTCGATGTGGTCGGGCAATCCGGTCGTCCACGAGATCGCCATCCGCCTGCCGGTGTCGCTCGAGGTCGCTGTCCTGGCGACGGTGATCGCCATCCTGATCGCCATCCCGCTCGGCACGATCTCGGCGCTGAAGGAGAACACCTGGCTCGACCATTTCGTCCGCGTGATGGCGATCGCGGGGATCGCCACGCCGTCCTTCTGGCTCGGCATCATGTCGCTGGTGCTGGTGCTCGACATCACCTACTTCGCCACCGGTCATGCCTGGCGCCCGCCCATCACCTATGTGTCGTTCTGGCAGGATCCGCTGGCCAACCTCGCCATCGTGTTCCTGCCCGCCATCACCGTCGGCTACCGCTACTCCGCGGTGACCATGCGGCTCACGCGCTCGGCCATGCTGGAAGTGATGCGCGAGGACTATATCCGCACCGCCCGGTCGAAGGGCCTGCTGGAGCAGATCATCGTCAACCGCCATGCGCTCAAGAACGCGCTCCTGCCGGTGGTCACCCTGATCGGCATCGAGTTCGCCTTCCTGATCGGCGGCCTGGTCGTCACCGAGCAGGTCTTCAACCTGAACGGCATCGGCCGCCTGCTCGTGCAGGCGGTGCAGAACCAGGACAACGTGCTGGCCCAGGCCCTGGTGATGCTCGTTGTCGCTGTCTTCGTGGTCGCCAACCTCGTGGTCGACGTCCTCTATGCCTGGCTCGATCCGAGGATTCGCTACTCATGACCATCACCGCCCGCACCCCGGCCCCCGTCGCTGGCGCGGCGGCCGACGAGCTGCCCGACGCCAACCGTTCGCCCCTGCGCGCTGCCCGCCAGTTCGTCCGTCGCCAGCCGCTCGGAACGGTCGGCCTGGTGATCGTGCTGGTCATGTTCGCCGCCGGCGCGATGGCCGGCTGGATCGCGCCGTACGATCCGGAGGCCAACGATTTCGCGGCCATGATGGAGGCGCCGAGCTGGGCGCATCTTCTGGGCACCGACCAGCTCGGCCGGGACATCTTCTCGCGCCTGGTGTTCGGCGCCCGCACCGCGCTGCTGGTCGGCTTCAGCTCGGCCGTCGTCGGCGGCGTCATCGGCCTGGTGCTGGGCGTGACCTCGGCCTATTTCGGCGGCTGGTTCGATCTCGTCTTCCAGCGTGTGCTCGACGTGCTGATGGCCTTTCCCCTGATCATCCTGGCACTCGCGGTGGTCTCCGTCTTCGGCACCGGCGTGGTCAACGTCATCATCGCCATCACCGTGCCGCTGGTGCCGCGCTGCGGCCGCGTGGTGCGCGCCAGTGCGCTCGCGGTGCGCGAGGTGCCTTACGTCGACGCCGCTCGCGCGCTCGGCTTCAGCCACGCCCGCATCGTGCTGCGCCACATGGTGCCCAACGTCGTGGCGCCGTTCCTGATCCTGCTGTCGGCCTTCGTCGGCCAGGCGATCCTGGCCGAGGCGTCGCTCTCCTACTTAGGCCTCGGCGTGCAGGAGCCGGTGCCGGCGTGGGGCCTGATGCTGCAGGGCGGGGCGGAGGAGTACGCCACGACGGCGCCGTGGATCGCGGTGTTCCCGGGGCTGGCCATCGTGCTGACGGTGCTGGGGATCAGCCTGTTCGGCGATGCGCTGCGTGATGCGATCGATCCAAAGCTGCGGGATCGGTAGGGCTTGCGCCGCGTTCACGGGTACTTACTGACGGAGATGCGCTGGTAAGTCCGAAAGTGACGGAGGCAAAAAGGGATGCGGCCCTCTCAAGGCTGAAACACGGGTTCGAATCCTGTAGGGAGCGCCAATAAAATCAGGCTTTTATGGCACTGGCCGGAAAATTTCTTACAAAATTCTAACATGCCGCTGAAGCGCTACCGCCTGCGCATCCTGTCGCGCAGCAGTGCATGCATGCACTTTTACGCAAACGCCAAATTGAAGGTAGTTACGTCGTAGGGTCGAACTTCGACAGTTATCACTAGTCGCGCGAAGCTTGGATCGTTTTCACGATCGTCTGGGCCAGCAAGTGCCGCATCTGTTTCTGCTTCGACGTGGGTTATCTGACGATCGTCATCCAGCAGAACAAAAAACGGGTCTTCTCCGGCCTGCGGTCCAATCGGCATTTCTGCCGGGCTAGAAGGCATTCGCAGTGCGTCGATCAGCGTCTTCAACCGATTGTCGATGTCGCCAGCATTTAGGACACTTGCCGGGAAGTCACGCCGAAGAAACAAGATTCGCAGCGAACAAGACAGCGAGATTTCTTTCCGCACAAGAGGCACAAATCGGCAGCCGTTCATCCGGTAGGCTTCAGCCACTATGTCGACCATCGGCCGGTACGTATGAGGGTCGTCCCCCCACACTTGCGGATCGCTGGGGCGTCGCATTGTGCCCTGCAAAGCGGCCGGTGACATTTCATGCGAACTTAAGAACCGGTTCGTCGTCCATAGCTCCTTTAGCTGGCGATGAAACTCGCGTCTGATGTCATGCTTATGCGCCGCCCTTTTGTCGGTGTGCATCGGTCCCGGCTGGCCTTGAGTCGCTTTCAGGGGTCCGTTGTATGTGAGTCGAAAGCGCATGTTCCCCTACGATAAACAACTTGTTTGCATCTGATCACACCAGAACGACGACGTCGCCTATAGGTCCAGCACGATATCAACAGGGCGTTACGGCTTGAGTTGTGTTTCCATCACCGGGTGCACGACAAGGCGGCGTCCATGAATATCCGGCATTTCCACTCGCTTGCGGCCTTAATCGTCCTCGTTTGCATCGTTTGCGAGGGCGCTGCGCAAAACGTTCCATCAAAGGCGGCGGAAACGCCCTACGCCGTAAACTGCGAACGACCTGCGGACCACGATGCAGCCGATCTGTGTGAGCAGCGTCGGCAGGCGCAAGCGGCAGAAGACGCGGTCTTCTGGGCACGCGTCGGATTTTTCGCTGTTGCTGTCTCGCTGGCCTTCACTGGCTGGGCTGCTGTGGCGGCAGGACGCGCAGCAGTAGCTGCTGAAAGCAGTGTGAAGATCAGTTCGCAGAACGCCCAAACGGAACTGCGCGCCTATGTATTTGTAAAACGCATCGTTTGCGAAGCAGTCCGCCAGAACAGGTGGACGAATTCTTCGGGCGCGGTCGTGGAAGGACCGATCGTGGCCTACAATGTCTTTGCGGAACTAGAAAACAGCGGCGCAACTCCTACCCGCCATCTCGTTTTGGGGCTCGGGGGTCGAATGTTTAATGAAGTCATGCCGTCCGACTGGAATTATCCCGATGTTCACACAGAGTCAGCCATTATGGGCCCACACACGACATTCAATTCGGCGCGGGTTTCGGTGTCCGCCGCCGAAATGAAGCGACTGTCCGAAAAAGGTGGGCACGAGTACATTTGGGGTTGGGTCGACTACAATGACGTCTTCGAAGGCACCCCAAGACACAGAACGGAATTTTGTTTTGAGATCACTGCCGATCCACATCCATCCGGCGGCGATATCACCCTGCAATTCCCCGCGCATGGCCCGTTCAATGCGGCAGAAGAAGACTGCGTGCGAACGCCACAACCATACCGCAAGCGTTCATCGCCAAGCTAGGTTCCTAGCCGTTCAGCTTCCCGGGCCGTTCTGTTATCAGGCCTTCGACGATCGCCGTGAACCAGCGATGGGGTTGCAGCCACGCTTCGTCGCGCGCAAGCCACGCCTTGCCCATGCGTTCCAGCAGCAACCACGCGATGTCTCGTCGGTCCGCTGCAGGATCGCGGCGTCGTCGGCGAAGGCGACGCCCAGATCGCCTTTGTGCGCGATGAACGCTCGCGCAAGCTGCGACCGGATCGGCGCGAACTCGGGATCGGCCGGACGCGGGATGGCGTCAGTCTGCGGCATGGCAATGATCTGCGATGCTGGCGATCTTGTCGTCGGGCTGCCGCGCGTCGTCGGCCTGCACGGCCGCGCTGGACGTGTTCGGCGGGGCAATGCTGTCTGCCGACGGATCGGTCGACGCCGGCCAGTCTTCTTCGGCGCGGATATCGTTCGGCGACAGCACGCCAGCGCCCGCGGGAACGATAGTGCTTGGGATTGCGGCGGGTTCGGGCAGGGCCGCAAATTATAAGTCTCAAAGTCTAGAATGCATTTAGAATGCACTCGCGATCTGGGTTAAAAAGGCCCTATTGGAGGGTAAGCTCACAAGGTTCCTGCGAGCGGCGATGGCCACGCTCGTGTCGTTCGGTCTCATCGGCAGCGCTGCGGCCCATACGATCTGGGTCGAGCGCGAGGGCGACGGCGCCCGCATCTATTTCGGCGAGTTCGACGAGAACCTGCGCGAGGCCTCGCCCGGACTGCTCGATCGGCTGAAGCCCGAGGCCAGGGTCGCGGGCAGCGACAAGGCGCTGAAGGTCGACAAGACCGCGGGCTTCTTCGCCGTCGCCGGCCCGGTGGGCAAGGACGACAGCATCGTCGCCGAGAACGTCGCCATCACCGAGCGCCGCGGCGACAAGCCCACCAAGGTGCTGACCCGGCTCGGTGCGCGCAGCGTCGCCGACTTCAAGGAGCAGGCGCCGGTCAACACCCTCGACATCGTGCCCGCCGGCAAGCCCGGCCTGTTCAAGGTCTTCTACCAGGGCAAGGCGCTGGCCAAGGCCAAGGCCGAGCTGATCGCCGAATCCGGCTGGAAGCGCGAGTTCAAGACCGACGAGCAGGGCACGTTCGAGGCAACGCTGCCGTGGCGCGGCGGCTACGTCATCGAGGTCCAGCACACCGATGCGACGCCAAGCAAGCGGGGCGAGGAGGCTTACGATTCGGTGCGCTGCGCCAGCACGCTCTTCGTCCGCGTGGCCGACGGTCAGCAGGGCCCGCCGCAGCCTGCGCTGACGACGCCCAAGCGCTACTAAAACTATAGTTATTGATCAGCACTGGAGTTTATGGTAGGGTCGACGGCTCTATTTGCTCTTTCTCATCGTCGATCCGATTCACATACGAGCGTCCGACTGATCGCCGTCGGACCCGGTTGGGCTGCTGCGCCGGCCCAACCGATAGGGGGTCGTTTTTCTCGCCACACCAGACGCTCTGCCGGAAATACCGGGAATGCCGGAAAGTCCCAAAACTGACAGCAGTGCCTGCACTGCGTCGAGGCGCTAAAAGAGCCGCGGCGTGAAGGTGCCGTGCAGCAGGAACGGCACGTGATGTGTCAGCCGTGCCGCGAACAGCGGCCTGGCGGAAAGGTTGCGTGCATCCAGGCCGATGACGTCGGTGCGCTGCCGGCCGGCGTCGAACACCAGGGTGACGATCACGCCGTCATCCTCCGCGCCGCCGGGCGTCGCGATGAACAGCGGCTCGCCGGGATAGCCGCCGTCGGGTCCGAAATCGTGGCGCTGGACGGTGCCGGTCTGGAAATCGACCTTGGCAAGCTGCTGCTGCAGGCCCGTCACGCGGTCGGCGCGATTGCAGGCGATGTAGGCGTAGCGATGACGCTTGCCGACATAGGCCGGGTTGATGATGGGAAACTCGTTGGCGGTGCCGGTGTCGAAGGTACGGCTGTCGACCTTGCCGGTCGACAGATCGACCGTGAGGCGCGTCAGGGCCGCCATGCCGCGTGACGGCCACGGCGACCTGAAATAGTCGCGCAGCGCCTGGCCGATGGTCAGGTAGTCGGGGTAGCGGCAGAGGTCGAGCACCAACGCGCCGTCTTCCTCGTAGCCGTTGGCGAAGTGGAACTGGAAGAAGGCGTCGGTCTCGATGATGCGCGCTTTGCCGCCGTCGCGCGGCACCAGCAGGATCAGCGTCGGCTTCTTGCCCTGCCAATGGAGCGCGGCGTCGAAACTCTTGAAGCCCAGCAGGAAGGCGAGCGGCGTCGACAGGATCGGCCCGAGGCAGAAGACGAGGTGGTTCTTGGTCAGCACGAAGTCGTGGTTCATCACCGCGTAGGGCAGGGTGATCCTGGGCAGCGCCGTGAGCACGCCCTTGGCCAGGCGATAGGGCGAGAGCGTGCACCTGGCGCCGTAGTCGACGCCGAAATTGAACAGCTCGCCGGTCTCGGGATCGCGCTTGGGATGGGCCGAGAAGGCCTCGACCTTGCTGGCGAATTTCTCGACGCCGCGCGTCTCGAGCGTGGCCGGATCGAGGACGACCGGCGGCCCGCCCTCCCACAGCGACAGCAGGCGGTCGCCGTCCATCAGCACCGAGGTGTTGGAGACGTTGGCCGGCAGGCGGAAGGCGTTGGCCAAGATGCCGCCCGGGCGCATCTTGCCGAAGCCGCGATGCATGATGTGGCCGGCCGCCGTCTCGTCTCGGTAGTTGTCGGTGCGGACGTAACGGTTGCGGAAGCGGACGCCGTCGTCGCCGAAGCTGAGCGCCGCGATCATGCCGTCGCCGTCGAACCAGTGGGGAAACCACTCGCCGCCCAGCTGGTTGCGGCCCGAGCCGTTGCGGAACAGCGTGCCCCTGAGCGTCGCCGGCACCTGGCCGTCGATCTCTTCGATGCGGTAGTCGTGCTCTTCGTTGAGGGAGCGGAAGCCCGCGCTCCACGGATAGGCGTCGTTGGTCATCCAACCGAGGATAGCACGTCAGGCGCAGATCGTCGGCACCATGGAATTGGCGAAGGCTTTCAGGTCCGCGGCCTTGGCCCCCAGCCGGGCACGGATGGCGATGGCGTACATGATGGCGCCGGCCATGCGGGCGCGCGCCGCCGGCGCGGGCTTCCTGGGCAGGTCGCTGGCCGCGAAGCCGCGCTCCAGGCTTTTTTCGATGGCGGCCAGAAGCTCGGCAGCGGCTTCGGCGATCTTCGGGTAGGTCGGCGATTCGACGGCCGCGGTGCCGACGATCATGCAGCCCGGCCGGTGCGGCGGCGCGGTGTAGAGATCGATCGCCGCCGAATAAACGCGGGCCAGGCGCTGCTGGATCGTGCCGGGGCCGGCCAGGATCGCATCGAGGCCCTCGATGCTCTTGGTGCCGTAGAAGCGCAGCGTGGCGATGTAGAGCTGCTCCTTGTCGCCGAACGCGGCGTAGAGGCTCGGCCGGTTGAGGCCGGCGGCGGCGCTCAGCTCGTCGAGCGAGGCGCCGGTGAAACCCTTGGCGAGGAACACGCCGCGGACCTTTTCAAGTACCTCCTCGGTAATGAAGCCGCGCGGACGGCCGCGTGACCGTTTCTCTTTTTCTGTACCGGTTCGCATAATTTTGCCTTGACGTGGCTCCTCGGCCGTATTTCTGTACCGTATCGCATAAAACCTAGGAGAACGCGATGGAACTGTTTGCCTCACCCATGTCCTGCTCTCTCGCCTCGCATATCACGGCGCTGGAAGCGGGTCTGCCCGTCAAGGTCCGCTTCATCGAGAACAAGAAGACCGACGACGGCGGCGACTACTACCAGATCTCGGCGCACGGCTACGTACCGGCGCTCAAGCTGGACGACGGCCGCATCCTGAACGAGGGCCCGTCGGTGCTGCAGTACCTGGCCGACGCTGCGCCCAAGGCGGGCCTGGCGCCGGCCTGGGGCACGGTCGAGCGCTACCAGCTGATCGACACGCTGAACTACCTGTCGACCGAGCTGCACAAGCGCATCTTCTACAACGTGTTCAATCCCAAGTCGGCGGACGCGACCAGGGAAGCCGCCCGCGCGTTGTTCGAGCCGACCTTCGACTACCTGGCGAAGAAGCTCGGCACTGGCGACTATCTGGTGGGCAGCAGCTTCACCGTGGCCGATGCCTACCTGGTCGTGATGCTGAACTGGGCGGTGTTCCTCAAGGTCGACCTCGCGAAGTGGCCGGTCATCGCCGCCTACCACCAGAAGCACCTCAAGCGCCCGGCCGTCGTGAAGGCGATGGGCGTGGAGATGGCCGAACGGCAGAGGCGCGCGGCCTGATGTCATCCTGAGCGCAGCGAAGGATCTCATGCCGGTTGCCAGCGGCGATGAGGTCCTTCGCTTACGCTCAGGACGACGCGACTTTCTTGTTCAGCACCGCGAACCGATCCTTCGGCGCCTTCTCCCGCGCCGCAGGCCCGTAGGTCCCCATCTCCATGCGATGCGGGATGGTGAGCATGTAGTTCTTGAAGGCGTTCTCCATCGCCGCCTTGAAACCCTGCGCGTCCTGCATCTCGTTGACCGACGCCTTGGCGAGCTTCATGGCATAGGGATCGCGCTCGGCGATGTCCTGGGCGAGCGCCATCGTCTCCGCTTCGAGCTTCTCCCGCGGCACCACACGGTTGACCAGCCCGGCGCGTTCGGCTTCGGCGGCGCTGATGAAGCGGCCGGTGAAGAGATACTCCTTGGTCTTGCGCGGCCCGAAGTCCCACGGCATCGAGAAATACTGCACGTGGCTGCCGCCCCACTTCACGGCGCGGTCGGCGAACTGGGCATCCTCGCTGGCGATGATGAGGTCGCAGGCCGAGGCGATCATCAGGCCGCCCATGATGCAGTAGCCCTGGACCTGGGCGATGGTGGGCTTGGGCAGGTCGCGCCAGCGCATGGTGTTCTCGAAGAAGCGCTCCCACAGGCGCCGGTACTCGCCCTTGAAGCCCGGTTCCAGCGGCGTCTTCTTCTGGTCCGCCATCTCCTCTGGGCTGCCGAGGTCGTGCCCGGCCGAGAAATGCTTGCCGGCACCGGCCAGGATGATGACGCGCACCGCCTCGTCATCGACGGCGCGCCGGAAGGCATCGTCGAGTTCCTCCAGCAGGACGCGGCTCTGGGCGTTCAGCACCTCCGGCCGGTTGGTCGTGATTTTCAGGACTGCTCCGGTCCGCTCGGTCAGAAGGGTCGAATAAGTGCTCATGCCAGTCCTGCTCCCATGAGATCGACGAAGTTGTCGCAATAGAAGCGCTGCTTTTGCTGCGCGCTTGTGCCGGCCTCCGCCATCGAGGCCTCGAAACGCTTGATCGGATTGCGGCCGCCTTCGACGTGCGGATAGTCCGACGAGAAGAGACAGACCTCGTCGCCCGCGTTGGCGATGATCCAGCCGGCATCCTCGTGCGGATAGGGCGTGGCGCGCACCTGGCGGCGCACGAACTCGCTGGGCTTGAGCGACATCTTCTGCAGCCGCTCCTCGTTCTTGTAGAAGGCGTTGTGCGCGGAATCCATGTTGCGCATCCAGCCCGGCACCCACGACGCCCCCTGCTCGATGACGCCGAACTTCAGCCTGGGAAAGCGGTCGAGCACGCGGTCGACGATCAGCGCCGTCAGCGCCTTCATCGGCGGATAGGCGATCGCCATGTAGTCGATCGACTTGAAATTGTCGTCGCCGCCATGGAAATCGGGCACCGGGGGCAGGCCGTTGTTGAACCAGGCGTCCTCCAGAAGCTTGCCGCCGCCGCCGACGTGGAAAACGATCGGCAGTCCCGCTTCCTGGGCGATCGCCCACAAGGGATCGAAGCCGATGTGGCTCGGCGAATGATTGTCGGGGCAGCGCGAGGGGATCATCAGCGCCTTGGCGCCGAGCTCGATCGCCTCCTGCGCGGCCTTGGCCGTGCGCTCGAAGTCGACCAGCGGCACGTAGCCCGTTGGCAGCAGGCGCCGGTCGACCGAGCAGAACTCGACCATGTGCCGCGTATGCGCCCGCGCCACGGCGTAGGTGAGATCGGGGTCAGGCCCGCCTTCGAGCACCGAGGAATAGTTCAACAACGCCGTCGTGAACATGAGCTGGCTGGCGAAGCCCAGAAGGTCGACCGAGCGCGGCCGATCCTGGCGGCTGGAAGAACCGAGGGCCGCCCAGTTCTTGGCGAGCATGATCTGGCTGTCGTCGAAGTCGCGGCCCCGCGTGCCGCTATCGCGTGCGTCCTTCAGGTGGCTGTGGAAGCCGTCGTGCCGCGGGAACAGCACGTCGTCGCCGACTCGGCCGCGGTACTTCGCCTCGAGATGATCGTTCAGGAAGCCCGGCAGCTCCATGATGTGCGCATCGGCATCGTGAATGACGCGCCCGCTGGCGTAGGGCATTGTCCCTCCGGTCTTTTCTTGCTTGCGGGGGACCTTAGCATGACGGTCGAGATTTCCCACGCCGTGCGCGGCCTCGTGGAAGCGCGGCGCACCGGCATCCAGATGGCGCCGCCCTTCGCCTTGCCGGACCGCGATGCGGTCTATGCCATCCAGGACGGTGTTTTAGGCGCGACCGGCCCCGCCGCGGGCTGGAAGGTCGGCGCGCGCACGCCGACGGCCGAGCCCAGTGCCGCGCCATTGCTCGCCGGCGCGCTGGTGACGTCGCCGGCGCGCTTCAACGGCAAGGCCATGCACATGATCGGCGTGGAGATAGAGATCTCCTTCCACATCGTGCGCGACATCGCCGCCCGCGGCGAACCGGTCGAGCGCGATGAAGCGCTCGCCGCGGTGGGCGATGCCTTCGTCGGAATGGAAGTGGTGGACACGCGGCTGGCGAACTTCCAGCAGGCCGATCCCGAATGGCTTCTGGCCGACAACCAGATGAACCACGCGCTGGTCGTCGGTGAGTCGATCGCGAACTGGAAGAGCCTCGACTGGGCCAATCTGCCCGTGAGGCTTTTGATCGATGACAACGTGGTGGTGGATCAGACGGGAGGATTGGGGGCGGTCGATCCGGTGCGGCCTCTGGCCTGGATGATCGATCACGCGGTGCGCCGGCGCGGCGGCCTCGCCAAGGGGCAGGCCATCACCACGGGGTCATGGACCGGCCTTCGCTACTTCCCCCCGGGAACCCGCGCACGGGGCGAGTTCCCGGGATTGGGGTCTGTCGAAGCGTCCTTCTAGTACTTGATCTCGATCTTGCGGCTGGAGGCGTCGCTCAGGCTATCGACCTTGGGCAATGCCTTCACCGGCTCGCGCGCCACCAGGATCAGGTTCGCGGGCGCACCCTCGCGAATCATCTCGGCCTTCACGATCTCGGCCTGGTCGGCGCGACCCATCAGGTGAATCGTCTTGCCGGCCTTGGCTGCCCGTGTGGCCTTGCTCACCATCGGCACGGCCGACTCAGGCAGCACGTTGCCCTTCTCGAGGAAGACCATGTGCTCCGAGCGCGGCTCCCCCGTGGCGTAGGCCAGGTTGGTGCTCTGCGCCATCACCGGAGAGGCGAGGAACAGACCGCCGAGCATGACGGCGGCAATGCGGTATTTGGGCATGGCTGAGACTCCTTCCCGCGTTGAACTGCGTGAGGAATCAACTCCGCCCCGGGCCTCAGGGTTCCCTGTGCACAACCTCTGCGCACCGCCACGAAGCCGGCACAATTCACACTAGTGCTTGATCAGCCGCCGTTGGCGGACCATCCCTAGTAGTACCAGCCGTACGGCCAGCCGCCCCAGGGGCCCCAATCCCAGCTGTACATCTCCATTTCCTGGGCGGTCATCTGCTGCTCGTCGGCAAGCTGCTTGTCGAACATGTTCTTGCGATAGGCCGCGTAGGCGTTCTGGTCGCCGACATAGAGGCACACGCAGACCGTGGGGTCCGGGTAGACGTAGAAGACGCGCCCGTCGCGGATCTGCCGCGAGAAGCGGTGCGCGGGCAGCTGCTTGAACGACTGCTGGCGGGCCGGCGTGTTGGCCGGCACGAACTTGAAGCCCGCACCCGTCATCATGTCTTCCTTGGCAGCGATCTTCTGCTGCGGGTTCTGGCAGGCGGCGGCGGCAACGCACAGTCCCAGAGCAGCCAGAGTGGTCCCAAGTCGATTCATTACAATCCTCCTTATGTCCCCGACCATTTCGGCGCCCGCTTACCCAGGAATGCCGCCATGCCTTCGCGAAAATCGTTGCTACCGTAAGCCAGTCTGATGAGATCGTCGATATCGTCGTCGCCCAGCCGGGCCTGAAGGCGCCGCAGCGCCTCCTTGGTGACTTGTAGGGTAATGGGGCCGTGGCTGGCCACCGTGCGGGCCTTTTCCTCGGCCCGGGCGTGCAGGGAGGCGCCATCGGCCAAGAGCTCGCTGACCAGGCCGATATCGAGTGCTGTCGGGCCGTCGATCAGCTTGGCCAGGAAGAGGACTTCCTTGGTGCGCTGCGGCCCGATCAGGGCGGCCAGGCGGGCGTAGTTGGCCATCGACAGGCAGTTGCCGAGCGTGCGGGCAATGGGGAAGCCGAACTGGGCGTTGGTGGTGGCGAGCCTGAGGTCGCAGACCGCCGCGATTGCCGCCCCGCCGCCGGTGCAGAAACCGGCGATGGCGGCGATGGTGGGCACGGGGCAGCGTTCGACGGTGTCCAGGGTCCGGTCCATCTTGCGCTCGTAGGCGATGCCGTCCTCGCCATCCTTGAACGCCTGGAACTGGGCGATGTCGGTGCCGGCCGCGAAGGCCTTGTCGCCGGCGCCGGTGATGACCAGGGCCTTGACCTCACGGGTCTGGCCGACGCGGGCGCAGATCTCGGCCAAACCTTCATACATCGCGAAGGTAAGGGCATTGCGCGCCTGCGGCCGGTTGAAGGTGATCCAGCCGACCTCGCCACGCTTGTCGTAGAGCAATTCTTGGGTCATTTCGCCTTACTGCCAGGATGGGCGGGACATGGTAGGCGAGACGTCATGGCGTTGGAACGGCTTCTCAAGGGCTTCAAGGATTTCCGCACCGGCTATTATCGCGAGCATCACGACCTGTTCGAGAAGCTCGCGACCGAGGGCCAGTCGCCGAAGATCCTGATCATCGGCTGCGCCGACGCGCGCGTCGATCCGGGCATCCTGACCCAGACCAAGCCCGGCGACATCTTCACCGTGCGCAACGTCGCGGCCATGGTGCCGCCGGCCCAGTTCCCGCCCGACACGCGCCATCACGGCACCTCGTCGGCCATCGAGTTCGCGGTGCGAGGCTTGGGCGTCGAGCACGTGGTGGTGCTGGGCCATGCGCTGTGCGGCGGCATCGGCGCGCTGGTCGATGGGCGCGACAGCATCTACGCCAGCTACGACTACCTCTCGACCTGGACCGCCATCGCCCAGGAGGTGCGCGACCTTGCCGTCACCAAGCTGAAAGGCCGCTCGCGCGAGGAGATCGCCCGCGCCGTCGAGCAGGCGGCCGTGCTGAACAGCGTCAGCAACCTGATGGGCTTCCGCTGGATCGCCGAGAAGGTCGAGTCGGGCGCGCTCGCCCTGCATGGCTGGTGGTTCAACATGACCGAAGGCCAGCTCTATGCCTTCAATCCCGAGACGGCCATCTTCGAGGCGGTGCACGGGATCAAGGTTCAGCCGACGGTTGTCAAGGGAACGACGCTCTCGAATATCAGCCCCGATCAGTTCATTTCTGCCGTCGCCGGGAGGAAGCCGGCGTTCTAGTATTTTTCCGGTTGGGGGGAAACTATGCAGCGTCGAGACGCAACGAGGCTCTTGGGCGCTGCCGTTGCGCTGTGGCCGCTCGCGGCGCGGGCGCAGCAGCCGCTGCCCGTCATCGGCTTTTTCCACTCCGGCTCGCCCGAGCAGAACGTCAAGCGCCTGGCCGCCTTCCGCAAGGGCTTGGCGGCGGCGGGCTTCGTCGAGGGCAAGAACGTCACCATCGACTTCCGATGGGCCGGCGGCCAGAACGCCAGGCTGCCCGAGCTGGCGGCGGATCTCGTCGCCAAGCGGGTCGCGGTGATCGCTACGCTCTCGAGCACGCCGGCGGCGGTTGCCGCCAAGGCCGCGACCAATGCCGTGCCGATCTATTTCCTGATCGCCGACCCACCGGTTCAATTGGGCCTCGTCGCCAGCATGAACCGGCCGGGCGGCAATGCCACCGGCATCATCACCTTGAATGTCGAGCTGGTGCCCAAGCGGCTGGAACTGTTGCGCGAGATCGCCCCGCAGGCCGCCGTGCTCGCGGTGCTCATCAATCCCAATCATCCCAGCGCCAAGGCCGTCGCGGAAGCCGTGCAATCGGGAGCCAAGGCGCTTGGTGCCGGGAGCCAGATCCTGCAGGCGGTCACGGACGAGGAGATCGAGGCCGCCTACGCGGCGATCAAGCCCGGCACCGCGCTGCTGGTGGCGACCGATCCGTCCTTCTTCGTGCGACGCGCCAAGCTTGCGGCGCTGTCGCTGAAGCACGCAGTGCCGACGATGTTCGACAACGCCGAGGCCGTCGCGGCCGGCGGGTTGTTGAGCTATGGCGCCAACGTCGAGGGCCTGTGGGAGCGCGCCGGCGTGAACGTGGCGCGCATCCTCAAGGGCGAGAAGCCGGTCGACCTGCCGGTCGAGCAGGCCACCCAGTTCACGCTGGCCGTCAACCTCAAGACGGCCAAGGCGCTTGGGCTCCAAGTGCCGCCCAAGCTGCTGGCGATGGCCGACGACGTGATCGAGTAGGCTGGGGCGCGCCCCCAGCAATGAGTTAGGTCGCCAGCGAATCGATCGCCGCGTCGACGCCGCCCGGGCTGAACGGCACGCCGGCCGTCTTCATCGCGAGCTCGGTGGTGGCGAGGCAGCCCAGCAGCATGGGCTCGTTGAGATCGCCCATGTGGCCGATGCGGAACACCTTGCCCATCAGCGGCCCGAGCCCGCCGCCGAGCGACAGGTTGTAGCGATCGATGGCGACCTTGCGCAGCGGGTCGGAGCTCACGCCCTCGGGCATCGCCACCGTGGTCACCGAGTTGGAGAGCCGGTCGGGCGCCTGGCCGTAGAGCTGCGGGCCCTTGCCGCCCGCACCCCAGGCACGCACCGCGGCGCGCGTCGCCTCGGCGAGGCGGGCGTGGCGCGCGAATACCGCGTCGAGGCCTTCCTCTTCGAGCATCTTCAGCGACTCCTGCAGGCCGAAGAACATGTGCACCGGCGCGGTGCCCATGAACTTCTGCGGCGCGCGGCCGTTCATGAGTTCCCAGTGGAAGTAGTGGCGCGGCGCCTTGTTCTTGCGCGCCACGTCGAGCGCCTTGCTGCTGACGCCGGTGAACGACATGCCGGTCGGCAGCATCAGGCCCTTCTGGCTGCCGCCGACGGTGACGTCGATGCCCCAGGCATCCATCTTGTATTCGATCGACGCCAGCGAGGAGATGGTGTCGGAGAGCAGCAGCGCGGGATGCTGGTTCTCGTCGAGGGCGCGGCGGATGTCGGAGATCGGCAGGACCATGCCGGTCGCCGTCTCGTTGTGGACGCAGAGCACGGCCTTGATCTCGTGCGCCTTGTCCTTGGCCAGGCGCTCGGCGAGCTTGGGAATGTCGGCGCCCTTGCGCCAGTCGGCGGCGAAGGTCTCGACCTTGATGCCGAGGTTGGTCGCCATCTCCGCCCAGCCCAGCGAGAAGTAGCCGGTCTCGACGATCAGCACGCTGTCGCCCGCCGCGAACAGGTTGGCGAGAGCGGCCTCCCAGGCGCCGTGGCCGCTCGCGTTGTACATGTAGAGACCCTGGTCGGTCTTCAGCACCCGCTTCACACCTGCATGGCAGGCATGATGGATGGCCACGAACTCGTCGGACATGAAGTCCATCACCGGCCGGTCCATGGCGCGCAGGACGCGGTCGGGAATGTTGGTCGGGCCGGGATTGTTGAAGAACTGACGGCCGCGCGGCTTGGCGTTTGAGGGGGCGTTCAAGGCAGGCTCCAGTCTCGCGAAAAAGTGGCGGACCATAGGGCCGCGGGCCTTGGCGAAGCAAGCGAGGCTTGCGATGCTCAGCCATTAGCAAAGTGAGGGCAAATGAGTTCCGTAGCACCGACGAATTCAGCGATCGTGACCGACTACAAGGCCCGCACGCAGGGCTCCGGTGCGCTGTTTGAGCGCGCCCGCAAGGTGCTGCCGAGCGGCATCACGCACGATGCGCGCTACCTCGACCCTTATTCAATTCATGTCGCCAAGGCCAAGGGCCCGCGCAAGTGGGACGTCGACGGCAACGAGTATGTCGACTATTTCGGCGGCCACGGCGCCATGCTGCTCGGCCATTCGCATCCCGCCGTCATCGACGCGGTGAAGCGGCAGATGGACCTCGGCACGCACTACGGCTCGAGCCATGAGCTGGAAGTGCGCTGGGCCGAGCTGGTGTGCGAGCTGATCCCCTCGGCCGAGAAGGTGCGCTTCACGGCGTCGGGCACCGAGGCCTCGCACATGGCGATCCGTCTGGCGCGTGCCTACACCGGCAAGGACAAGATCGTGCGTTTCATCGGCCACTTCCATGGCTGGCACGACAACGTCGCCGCTGGCGCCACATCCAACTACGACGGCTCGTCGGTGCCGGGCGTCGTGCAGAGCGTCACCGATCTCACCATCCTGATGCCGACCGACGATGTCGCGCCGACCGTCAAGCTCCTGGAGACGCGCGACGACATCGCCGCGGTGATGTTCGAGCCGTCCGGCGCCTCGTGGGGCCAGGTGCCGCTGCCGCCGGGTTTCGTGCAGGCGATCCGCGACGTCACCGCCAAACGCGGCGTGGTGATGCTGATGGACGAGGTCATCACCGGCTTCCGCTGGTCGTCGGGCGGCGCGCAGAAGGCCCTGGGCATCACGCCCGATCTCTGCATCCTGGCCAAGATCGTCGCCGGCGGCCTGCCGGGCGGCGCCGTCGCCGGCAAGCGCGAGATTCTCGATCAGATCGATCATGCGGCATCGGCGGCGAAGAAGCGGGACAAGATCGCCCATCCCGGCACCTACAACGCCAATCCGCTGTCGGCTGCCGCGGCGGTGACGGCGCTGTCGCTGCTGCGCGACGAGGACCTGGCCGAGAAGGCCAACAGGACGGCGGCCGAGCTGCGCACGGCGTTGCGCCAGGTGCTGATCGAGGAGAGCGTGCCGTGGGGCATCTACGGCGAGTCCTCGGCCTTCCTGATCTATCCAAACCCGACCGGCGAGGACGTGAACCCGGCGACCTTCGATCCGCTGAAGCTCGGCTTCGCCAAGCTGAAGGGCGCCAAGTCGGGCGCGCTGACCGGCAAGATCCGCATGGGCCTGATGAGCCACGGCGTCGACATCATGGGTGCTCCCGGCGGCTTCGTCTCGGCGACGCACGGTGGTGCGGAGATCGAGAAGACGGTGCATGCGCTCCGCCAGACCGTGCGTGCACTGAAGGCCGAGCGCGAAGTGAAGGCGGCATGAGCCGGTAGGCGGAAGCCGGCGGGTCGGCGGGCTTCCGGGCGGACGCGCGCGAGGTCTAAGCTTCTACCAATAACATTGGGGAACGCCAGATGATCACGCGCCGTCATGCTCTTGCCGGCCTCGCCGCCGGCGCCGTCTCCACGCCTGCCCTGGTGCAGGCGCAGGCCACCAACTGGATCGCCTACAGCTACGTGCCGGCCGCGACCCTGGCGCCCGCCAAGGTGTTCCAGGAGATCATCGAGCGCGTCGCCAAGGAGACCAACGGCGGCTTCACGATCAAGTATCACCTGGGCGGTTCGCTCTCGATCAAGGTCACCGACATCACCACCGCCGTCGGCGACAACGTCATCCAGCTCGGCGACGACGGCTTCCAGCAGGGCAACGTGCCGATCACCGGGATCCTGCGCCTGCCGATGCTGATCACCAACGCCCGGGAGTTCGAGAAGGCGCTGGCGATCATGAAGCCCTATGTCGAGAAGGCCTACGACAAGAAGGGCGCGGTGCTGCTGTCGACCTATTACTTCCCGGTGCAGATCGCCTGGTCGAGCAAGAAGCTGACCTCGCTCGAGGACTTCAAGGGCCAGAAGATCCGCGCGACCTCGCCCGAGCAGATCGAGTTCCTGAAGCGCTTCGGCGCCAACGGCCTCACCGTCGGCGCGCCAGAGGTCCCCTCGGCGCTCGAGCGTGGCGTGGTCGACGGCGTGCTGACGGCCAATGCCGGCGGCGGCAAGGTGTGGAAGGACCTGCTCAAGTATTGCTACGAGATCGGCCTCAACTTCTTCGAGGCCAACATCGTCGCCAACAAGGAAGCCTATGCCAAGCTTCCGGCGAACTACCGCGATGTCCTCACCAAGGCGGTCGTCGAGCTGTCGCCCAAGATGACGAAGATGATGGAGGGCGAGGAGAGCGAGGAGAAGGCCAAGCGCAAGGCCGAAGGCATGGTCCAGACGACGGCGACGCCCGAAGAGTACAAGCGCGGCGCCGAACGCATGGCGAGCTACTGGGACGAGTGGGCCAAGAACAAGGGCGCCGAGACGCAGGAAGCGCTGAAGAAGGTGCGCGAGGCGCTGGGCCGCTGATGTCGAGCCCCGAGGAGGACCGGCCGTTCAACCTGATCGAGCGGCTGAGCCTGTGGACGTCGTCGATCTGCATGATCGGCATGGTCCTGCTGATCCTGGCCGAGATCGTGCTGCGCGGCGTCTTCAACAGCACGACCGAGCACAGCGACGAGCTGGTCGGCTATTTCCTGGTCGGCCTGTCGTTCCTGAGCCTGGCGCTGTGCCAGAGCCGCGGCGCTTTCCACCGGGTCGAGATGGTGCAGATGCGGCTCGGGCCGCACGGGCAGGCGGTCTCGGCGCTGATCTTCGACACGCTGTCCTTCGCCTATATCGGGCTGACCGGCTGGTACTTCGTGCAGTTCGTCCTGAGCTCCTGGCGCCGCGAGGCGATGGCCAGCACGGCGCTCGGCACGCCGCTGTGGATTCCCGAGACGGTCATGGTCGTCGGCGCCGCCATGCTGCTGATCACGCTCGGCAAGGCGATCGCGTCCGACATCCGGAAGATCGTCGCGTGAGCGCCGGATTGGAAGTTCTCATCGTCCTGGTGATTTTCCTCGGCCTGCTGGCCGCGGGGATGGCCATCCCATTCGCCATCGGCGTGCCCGCGATCGTCTATTTGCTGCTGCATGGCGGGGTGCCGGCGCTCCGGGGCATCGGGCTGATGAGCTGGGGCTCGATGAACAGCTTCTCGCTGACCGCGATTCCGCTGTTCATCCTGATGGCCGAGATCATGCAGCAGTCCGGCCTGAGCTTTCGCATCTACCGAGGGCTATCCAAGCTGGTCTGCGTGATTCCGGGGGGCTTGCTGCAGACCAACATCGCGGGCTGCGCGCTGTTCGCGGCGATCTCCGGCTCTTCAGTGGCGACGGCGGCCGCGATCGGCACGGTCGCCCTGCCGCAGCTCATCCAGCGCGGCTACCATCGCCCGCTGGCGGCGGGCACGCTGGCAGCAGGCGGCACGCTCGGCATCCTGATCCCGCCGTCGATCGCCATGATCGTCTACGGCACCTTCACCGAGACGTCCGTCTCCAAGCTGTTCATGGCAGGCGTTGTGCCCGGCCTGGTCCTGACCGCGCTGTTCATGGCCTACGTGCTCGTGCACGCCCTGCTGAAGCCCGAGATCGCGCCGCGTGAGAAGGGGCCGCAGAACCCCGCCGAGCTCGGGACGGCGCTGGCCGATCTGGTGCCCTTCGTCATCGTCATCGGCGGCACCATGGGCAGCCTCTATTTCGGCTGGGCGACGCCGACCGAGGCCGCGGCGGTCGGCTGCCTCGCCGCCTTCGTCGTCTCGGCGATCTGGGGCAAGCTCGGCTGGAACGAGCTCAAGACTGCGATGATCTCGTCGGTGATGATCAGCGGCAACATCCTGCTGATCGTCTACACCGCCTTCGTGTTCTCCTACGCGATCAGCGTGGCCGGCGTCGGCGAATCCCTCACCACGTGGATGGTGAGCCTCAACCTGTCGCGGCTGGAATTCTTCTTCGCCCTGTTCATTCTCTACACGATCCTGGGCTGCCTGGTCGAAAGCCTGGGCATGATCGTGATCACCGTTCCGCTGCTCTATCCGGTGCTGCTGAAGTACCATATCGATCCGGTGTGGTTCGGCATCATCCTGGTGCTGTTCATCGAGCTCGGGCAGATCTCGCCGCCGATCGGCATCAACCTGTTCGTGATCCAGAGCATCTGGGACGGCAAGCTGTCGGACATCGTCTGGGGCACCATCCCGTTCCATCTCCTGATGTTCCTCCTACTGGTGATGCTGGTATTCTGGCCCGACATCGCCCTTTGGCTGCCCAACCACATGTTTGCCCCCCCATGACAGACCGCCACGCTGCCTATCCGACCGGCCTGAAGGGCACTCCGACCCGCCATCGCGCGTTGCGCCGGCGCATGGAGGCCCCGGGCATCGTCGTGGCGCCCGGCTGCTACGACTGCATCACGGCGCGGCTGGTCGAGGTCTCCGGCTTCGATGCGGCCTACGTCACGGGATCCGGCGTCTCGATGAGCGCGCTGGGCGCTCCGGACATGGGCGCGCTGAGCTTCGGCGAGATCCTCGATCGCGTGTGGCGCATCTGCGATTCGGTCTCGATCCCGGTGATTGCCGACGCCGACACGGGCTATGGCGGTCCGCTCAACGTCATCCGCACCATGCGCGAGTTCGAGCGCGCCGGCGTCAGCGCCGTCCAGCTCGAGGACCAGGAATGGCCGAAGAAATGCGGCCACGAACCCGGCCGCAAGGTCGCCTCGTCCAGGGAGATGGAGCAGCGCATCAAGGCCGCTGCCGACGCCCGGGTCGATGCCGATGTCATGATCGTGGCCCGCACCGACGCCATCGCGTCGGAGGGCTTCGAGGCGGCGCTCGAGCGTGCGGCGCGCTATCGCGAGGCCGGCGCCGACATCCTGTTCGTCGAGGCGCCGCCCAGCGAGGCCGATCTCGCCCGGGTGCCCAAGCGGCTGGGCGCGCCGTGCCTGGCCAACATGGTCGAAGGCGGCCGTACCCCGGTGCTGCCGTTCCCCCAGCTCGAGCAGCTCGGCTTCAAGCTCGCGATCTATCCCAACTCGCTGACGCGGCTGTTCGCGCGCGTTGGCCAGGACCTGCTGGGCTCGCTCAAGAGCACCGGCAACACCGCGGCCATGGCCAACCAGATGCTCGATCACGGCCAGCTCTGGTCACTGTTCGAGAACGAGCGCTGGCAGGCGCTGGAGAAGCGCTTCCAGTCATAGCGGCCGGCGCCGCCCGCTCAGACGGCGCCTTCGTCCCTGATATGCAGGATGCGGCCACAATGCTTGCAATGCACGGCGTCGACGTCGTGCGCCAGCAGCCCGCAGTCGGGGCGTTCGAAGCGGACCTTGTCGGGACGGAAGATCGCCTGGAGCAGGCGCAGGAACAGTCCGACGCCCACGAACATGATCACCACCGCGAGCAGGCGCCCGGCGGCCCCTTCCAGCGTGATGTCGCCGAAGCCGGTGGTGGTGAGCGTCGTGATCGTGAAATAGAGCGCGTCGACGTAGGTCGAGATCTTCGGATTGATGAGGTGCTGCGTGACGTAGACCACCGATGTGACGATGAAGATGAAGACGAGGAGGTTCACCGTCCGCTGGATGATGTCCTCGTGCTGGCGGAACCATCGCGAGTCCCGGCGCAAGTCGCTCAGCAAGTGATAGGAGCGCAGCAGCCGCAGCGCGCGGGCGATCCGCAGGAACGCCAGGTTCTCGATGAAGAACGGCAGCAGCAGCGAGACGATCACCACGAGGGGGATCATCCACCAGTGCGCGCCGGCGATCGCCGACAGGAGAAAGACGCCGATGGTGACGACGTCGAAGACGATGAGCCCATAGCGAAAGTGGCGCGCCCGCGCATCGTTGCCGAAGTAGAGCGCCTGCAGCCTCTCGCGGAAGCTTCGCGCCCTTTTCATGCTCGGCGCCTTCACGGCGTGGTCTTCAACGCTTGCCCTTGCCGATGTGGGCGATCGCCTCGATCTCGACCAGGATCTCGGGTGCCGCGAGCGCGCTCACCTCGACCAGGGTGGAGGCCGGGAAGTCGCCGGTGAAGAACTCGGCCCGCGCCTTCCACACCCTGGTGTTGTTCTTGATGTTGGTGACGTAGATCGTGACCTTGACCACGTCGGCCATGGCGCCGCCGGCCGCTTCGACCATGCCCTTGATCTTGTTGAAGATGAGCTTGGCCTGCTCGTACTCGTCCATCTTGGCGAGCTGGGCCGGATCGGTGCCGCGCGCGGTCATGCCCGACACGTAGGCGATGCCGTCCGATACCAGGCAGTTCGACCAGCGCTCGGGCGGTGGCTCGGGCACGTGGGGCGATGTCACGCGGCGGATCATGGTCGTCTCCTCGCTTCGTTATTCGGGGCTTCGTTATTCGGGCTTCGCCCCGGTAGCCTTCACCACCGGCGTCCACTTGTCGATCTCGGCCTGGATGAAGCGTGTCACCTCGGCTGGCGTCGCCGTGCTCGCCTCCGCGCCGATCTCCTCCCAGCGCTTGACGACGGCCGGCTCCTTCAGCACGGCCTGCATCTCCGTCGCCAAACGATCGACGATCGGCTGCGGCGTCTTGGCCGGCACCGAGATGCCGAACCAGGAATACGAGATGAGGTCGGGATAGCCGAGCTCCTTCATGGTCGGCACGTCGGGGAAGGCGGGGCTGCGCTCCTCGCTGCTGACGGCGAGCGCCCGCACCTTGCCGGCCTTGATGTGCGGCGCGGCCGATGGAAGGGAATCGAACATCGACGGCACGTTGCCATTGATCGTGTCGACCATGGCGGGACCGGCACCGCGATAGGGCACATGGACCAGCGCGGCGCCGATGACCTGCTGGAGTTGTACGCCGAGCAGATGGTTGCTCGAGCCCGCGCCCGAGGTCGCATAGGCGAGCTTGCCGGGCTCGGCCTTGGCGATCTCGATGTACTCCTTGAACGTCTTGGCCTTGAAGGCCGGATTGACCACAAGGACGCTGGGATTGCGCGAGGCGATCGAGATGTGGATGAAGTCGGCCATCGGGTCGAAGTCGGCGCCGCCATAGAGCGTGGGCGATATCGACAGGCCCGAGATCACCGACATCAGGAGCGTGTAGCCGTCGGGCGGCGCCTTGGCGACCAAGGCGGTGCCGACCATCGCGCCCTTGCCGGGCTTGTTGTCGACGATGATGTTCTGGCCCAGCCGCTGGCCGAGATATTCGGCCACCATGCGGGCGATGACGTCGGTCGTGCCGCCGGGTGCATAGGGCACGACGAGCTTGATGGGTTTGGAGGGCCAGGCTTGTGCCAGGGTCGGCGAGGAGTGGACCGACAGGGCGGTGGCCGCCAGCGAGGCGGCGATGAAGGTGCGGCGAGGGATCATGCGGTGAATATAGCGCGTGCTGTGTGGAGCGCATGCTGTCATCCCGAGCGAAGCGAGGGACCTTTCCCAATAGGTGTGCTCTAGTCGCGCGATGAGTGATCTTTTCAGAGCCCTGTTCGAACCGCGCCGCATTGCCCTGATCGGCGCCTCCGCCGATCTCACCAAGACGACATCGCGGCCGCAGCGCTTCCTGCGCAAGCACGGCTTTGCCGGCGAGATCCTGCCGATAAATCCCTCGCGGACCGAAATCCTGGGCGACAAAGCCTATAAGGACATCGACGCCGTCAACGGCGACATCGACCACGCCTACATCCTGTTGAACGGCAAGGCCGCGGTCGATGCACTCGCGGCTTGCGGCAAGCGCGGCGTGAAGGTCGCCTCGATCCTGGCCGGCGGTTTCGCCGATGCCGGCGCGGCGGGCGCCTCGATGCAGGACGATCTCTTGCGCATCGTGCGCGAGACCGGCGTGCGGCTGGTCGGGCCCAACAGCATCGGCACGGTCAGCACCGACCCGGCGGTGGCGCTGACCGCCAACGCCGCCTTCGCCGTCGACAAGCTTCGGCCCGGCAGATGGGGCCTGGTGAGCCAGAGCGGCAGCCTGATCGGCGCGCTGCTGTCCCGCGCCGACGCCCGTGGCATCGGCTTCTCGCGCCTGATCTCGGTCGGCAACGAGGTCGATCTCGCCGTCGGCGAGATCGCCGACATGATGGTCGACGATCCCCGGACCAACGCCATCCTGCTGTTCATGGAGACGCTGCGTGACGGCGACCGCCTCGCCCATGCCGTGCGTCGGGCGCATCAAGCGGGCAAGCCCGTGATCGCCTACAAGCTCGGCCGTTCCGACATCGGCCAGGAGCTCGCCAAGTCGCACACCGGCGCCATCGCCGGCTCCGACGCGACCTTCGATGCCTTCTGCCGGCGTCACGGCATCGTCCGCGTGTCGATGTTCGAATCGCTGGTCGACGTGCCGGCCCTGCTGGTCGATCGCCCGCCCGCCGGCCTTTCAGGGAATGGGGGCAAGCGCGTCGCCGTCGCCACCACGACCGGCGGCGGCGCGGCCATGGTGGTCGACAACATGGCGATGGCAGGCCTCGACATCGTGGGTCCGCCGCAGGCGCTGGTCGATTGGCTAAAACCGCTCGGCATCGCGGCGGGCGAGGGCAAGCTGGTCGATCTCACCCTGGCCGGCGCCAAGCCCGAGATCGTGGCCGGCACCATCGAGCGAATGCTGGCGGATGACGCCAACGATGCCGCGATCTTCGTCGTCGGCTCCTCGGCGCAGTTCAATCCCGAACTCGCCGTCGAGCCGCTGCTGAAGTTCGCCAAGTCGGCGAAACCCTTCGCCGTCGCGCTGACACCGGCAGCCGACAAGTCGTTGGCCTTGCTGACGGCCGCCGGCGTGCCGGCCTTCCGTCATCCCGAATCGTGTGCGGAAGCCATGACTGCCTGCCTGTTGCGGCCCACGCCGCAACCTGTGCCGGCGCTCGCCGAGCCGACGCGCCAGGCGCTCGACGCGCTCGAGGCCGGCCGCGTCAACGGCTTCGACGAGCGCCGCGCCGCCGACTTCTTCGGCGCGCTCGGCGTGCCGCTCGCCAAATCGCTGGCCATTCCCGATGCCAAGCGCGTCGCCGCCGCGGTGACGGAGATCGGCGCGCCGGTGGTGCTGAAGATCCTGTCGCGCGATATCGCCCACAAGACCGAGGCGGGCGGCGTGGCGCTCGGCCTGCCCGACGGCCAGACCGCGGCACTCGCCGCGCGCGAGATGGAGAAGCGGGTGAGGGCGCACAGCCCGCACGCCAAGCTCGACGGCTTCTTGATCCAGAAGATGGAGCGCGGGCTCGCCGAAGTGATCCTGGGTTTCCGCCGCGATCCTCTGGTCGGCCCGACCGTCACGGTCGGCCTGGGCGGCGTTCTGGCCGAGATCTACAAGGACGCCGCCACGCGCCTCGCACCGGTCGACGAGGCCGAGGCGAAGCAGATGATCGACGAGGTGAGAGGCCTCGCCACCATCCGCGGCTATCGCAACCTGCCGCGCGGCGACGTTGCCGCGCTGGCCAAGGCGATCGCGGCCTTCTCGGCCCTGGCGCACAAGGCCTTTGCCGACATCGAGGAAGCGGAGATCAATCCGCTGCTGGTGAAGGGCGACGGCGAGGGTGTCGTCGCCGTCGACGGCCTGGTGGTTGTCAGGCCGGCGGGATGAAGGATTGGCGGGTTCTCGGCGTCGTCGCCTACGCGCTGCTCATGGATGACTTCATCTACGAGCTGGTCGTCCCGCTCATTCCCAACACGCCGGTCGGCAAGCTCGGCGACGACCGCATGGCGCTGCTCTACGGCTGCTATGCCCTAGGCGTCCTGCTGGCGACGCCGTGCTTCGGCTACCTCGGAAGCCGGTTCGGCTGCAAGCGCATCATGCTGGTCGGCGTGTCCCTGTCCTCGCTGACGGTCGCGCTGTTCTGGTGGGCGCCGAGCTACGACCTGCTGCAGGTTGCGCGGTTCTGCCAGGGTGCGGCATCAGCCGCGACCTGGACGGCGGGACTGGCGCTCATCGCCGAGCATTACGTCAAGGATCGTGTGGCCATGATGGGATATGCCCTGGTGGGAAACACCGCCGGCTCCATGCTGGGTCCAATCCTGGGTGGCGAACTGTTCCAGCTCGGCGGCTATTCCCTGCCCTTCATGGTTACGGCGGGACTGGTCGCGGTCGATGCCATGCTGCGTCTCTTCGTGCTGCCCGGCGGCAAGGAGCCGTCGAATGCCGACGTGCCGTTGCTGTCGCTGCTTCGCGACAGGGCGATCCTGGTGCCTGCTTTCGCCGTCCTGCTGGCGGCCTTTGCCTGGGGCGCCATCGAACCCTTCCTGCCCGCACAGCTCGGCCGGTTCGGCGCCAATCCGGCGGGGTCGGCCTGATCTTCACGCTCGCGAACATCGCCTATGCGCTTAGCGTGCCGATGGTGAGCCGCGTGTCCAACGTGCTGCCCATCCGGGTGGTGATTTCGGGCGGTGTGGTGGCCATGGCGGCCGTTCTGCCGCTGGTCGGCCTCGTCGAGCACGTGGTGCCGGCGGGGGTGGTGCTTTGCCTGCTCGCCGTCGCTTTCGGCTTCACCGTCAACCCGACCACGGCGGAGCTCGGCAACGCCATCGATCGGCGGGGCTTGACCTGCTACGCCGCCGCCTACGCCGTGTTCAACGTTTCCTATGCCTCGGGCATGATGGCTGCGGACGCTCTCGCCTCGCTGACGGCCGGCCGTCTCAGCTTCCTGCACCTGCTGCTGTGCGCGAGTGCTGCTCTGGTCATCTGCGTTCCGTTCCTTCTGCAGAAGGACGCGGCTCGTCAGTGTGCGAGATAGCCGGGAACTTCGCTGCGAACGGCGTCGAAGAGCTCGCGGAAGTCGTCGAGCACGAAGTAGGTGTTCTGCAGCTTGTCGATCTCGTAGGGCCGATGCATCACGGTCGCCGCCGCGAACGGCAGGCGCTCGACGTCCGTGCTTTCGATCGCATGCTCGACCTCGGCCGCCGAGGAAAGGATGCCCGCGCCGTAGATCTTGATGCCCTCGGGCGTACGGATCAGGCCGAACTCGACCGTGTACCAGTAGAGGCGAGCCAGAAGGTCGATCTTGGCGCCGGCCTCGACGCCGCGCTGGCCGTACATCTGCATGTAGTCGGCGAACACGGGATTGCTGAGCAGCGGCACGTGGCCGAAGAAATCGTGAAACAGGTCGGGCTCGACCAGGTAGTCGAGCTCGGCGCGGGTGCGGATCCACACCGTCACCGGAAAGCGCCGATGCGCCAGGTGATCGTAGAACACCGCGTCGGGGATCAGGCCGGGGACGCCGACGACCCGCCAGCCGGTCAGCTTCTCGAGCTTGGCGTTGACCGCCGCGAAGTCGGGAATGCCGTCGCCGATGCCCAATGTCTCGAGACCCTGCACGAACTCATTACAGGCATGGACCTTGGCGAGCGCGGTCTGGCGCTCGACCAGCAGGCGCCACACAGCCTGGTCCTCGGCCGAGTAGTCGGCGGCGTGCTGCGGCACCGTCCAGTCGGACGCCATGCTTTCGTAGTTGCCGCGAAGGCTCTCCAGAGGGGCGAGGTTCATGCCTCGAATATGGGGAGGAAGGGCGTAGGGAATCCCGGCGAAGTTAGGCTGTCGGATGGGGCCGGAAGGGGATAATATCTACGGAAATGCCTCCCTTTAGGGATAATCCCTATGATCGAGCTGGATGACATCGACAGACGCATCGTCGCCGTCCTGCAGGCCGAGGGCCGCCTGCCGATCGTCGACCTCGCCCACCGCGTCGGCCTCTCGCCCACGCCGTGCCAGAGGCGCGTGAAGCGACTGGAAGAAGAAGGTGTGATCACGCGCTACGCCGCGCTGGTCTCGCCGCCGACCATGGGGCTCGGCTTGCAGGCGCTGGTGCAGGTAACGCTGGACGATCACTCGGAGAAGGTCGTCGAAGCCTTCGAGGCCGAGATCCGCGCGCGGCCCGAGGTCGTGGCCTGCTACGCCGTCACCGGCGACATGGATTTCCTGCTCCACGTACTGGCGCCCGACCTCGCGGCCTTCAGCGACTTTGCCCTGAAGGCGCTGCTGCGCATGCCGGGCGTTCGCGGCACGCGCTCGTCCTTCATCATGCAGGCGGTGAAAACCGATCTCGCCTGGGCGCCGATCCCTCAGCCGCCGGCGCGCAAGCCTCGCTAGACGCCGTACTCCGGCGCTTCCAGCGGCGGCACCGTCTCGGGCACCGCAGGCGGTGGCACGGTGAAGGCCTTCCTGCGCAAGAGGTCTTCCATGGTGGCAATGCCTTTGTGGTAGTCGCCGCGCTGGCAATCGAACTCGGCCGCGATTCGCGTGTGATTGCGCCGGCCATCCGAATTGTTGCTGCGACTGGCGCCATAGCGGTCGTAGTAGGCGACGAGTTGGGCGCAGCGGGCGGCGGGGCTGACGGTGGCCTGCGCCAGTTGCGCAGCCACGAGCAGGGCTACGATCTCCATTGCTCTCAGACGGGACCACGATCCGCGAGCAGGCGCAAGTAGAGCGGCCGGTCGATGTTCCCACCGCTCAGCACCAGCGCCACCCGCTTGCCCGTCATGCGTTGCCGTTCCTGCATCAGGGCAGCGAGCGGCGCCGCGCCGGCGCCTTCGGTGAGCTGATGCGTGTCTTCGTAGTAGGCGCGCATGGCGCCGGCGATCTCGCCGTCGCTCACCTGCACGATGCGATCGGCGCCCTTCAGGATGATGCCGAGTGCGTCGGCATCGGGACCGCGCACGGCCATGCCGTCGGCCATGGTGTCGGCGCTGTTGGTCGGCACGACCTTGCCGGCGGCAAACGACAGCGCATAGGCCGGCGCCTCGGTCGACACCACGCCCACCACCTTGGTCGCGGGACTCATGGCGTCGCGCATGGCGATCACGCCGCAGATGCCCGAGCCCAGCCCGATCGGCACACAGACGGTGTCGAGCGGCGGCGCGCCGCGGAACAGCTCCAGCGCATAGGTCGCCACGCCGCGCACGAGGTCGCGGTGGAAGGACGGGATCATCGCGAGCCCGCGTTCGCTCGCCAGCCGCACAGCGACATCGCGCGCGGCATCGAAATCGTGGCCGGCCTCGACCAGCTCTGCTCCGAAAGCGCGCATGGCGGCGTTCTTTTCCACCGAATTGCCCTCTGGTACGACGATGGTGGCCGCGATGCCGACCTTGGCGGCGCCGACGGCGATGCTCTGGCCGTGATTTCCCCTGGTGGCGCTGATCACGCCCTTCAGGTTGGGCTGCGTATGCTTCAGCCGATCCATGTAGACCAGTCCGCCGCGCACCTTGAAGGCGCCGATCGGCGTGTGGTTCTCGTGCTTCACCCAGACATCGCAGCCCGTGCGCCGCGCGAGCAACGGCCATGCATACTGCGCCGTCGGCGGCATGGCGGCGTAGACGATTTGCGCTGCGTCCTCGACTTCCTGCAGAGACAACATCGTGCCACTTTGGGCTAAGATGCCCTGTCTTCCAATTGGTCTTCCAGCCGGAGTACCTAATGCCCGTTCTGCCGCGTTCGCTCGAGATCCAGGGCGAGATTGCCGCCATCCGCCGCGACATCCACGCCCATCCCGAGCTTGCCTATGAGGAGACGCGGACGTCGGACATCGTCGCCGCCAAGCTCAGCGAATGGGGCCTGGAAGTGACACGGGGGCTCGGCAAGACCGGCGTGGTCGGAACCCTGCGCAAAGGCAACTCGTTGAAGTCCATCGGCCTCCGCGCCGATATGGATGCGCTCCCAATGGAAGAAGCCAACGATTTCCAGCACCGCTCGCAGAACAACGGCCGCATGCATGCGTGTGGCCATGACGGTCACACGGCGATGCTCCTGGGTGCCGCCAAGATGCTGAGCGAGAAGCGCGACTTCGAGGGCGCCGTGCACTTCATCTTTCAGCCCGCGGAGGAAGGCGGCGGCGGCGCGCGCGAGATGATCAAGGATGGGCTGTTCGAGAAGTTCCCCTGCGACGCTGTCTTCGCCATCCACAACAAGCCCGGTGTGCCGCTCGGGCACATCGTCACCAAGCCCGGTCCATTGCTGGCGGCGGCCGATCGCTGGGACATTCGCATCACCGGCAAGGGCGGCCATGCCGCCCATCCGCATCTTGCGATCGATCCCATGGTGGTGGGCGCCAACGTCGTGCTGGCGCTGCAGACCATCGTCAGCCGCAACATCGATCCGCTCGACGCCACCGTCGTCACGGTCGGCTTCTTCAAGGCGGGCTCGGCCTACAACGTCATCCCGGCCGACGTGCATATCGGCGGCACCACCCGCACCACCACGCCGGCCAACCGCGAGCTGGTGCAGCGCCGCATCTCCGAGATCTGCCGCGGCGCCGCCGAGATGCACGGCGTGAAGATCGAGGTCGAGCACCGCCCGGGATATCCGCCGACGGTCAACAACGACGAGCGCGTGCGCTTCGCCCTCGACGTGGCGGCGGGCGTGTGCGGCGATCATGCCGTGAGCGACAAGGTCCGTCCCAGCATGGGTGCGGAGGATTTCTCCTACATGCTGGAGAAGGTGCCGGGTGCCATGGTGATGCTGGGCAACGGGGGCGGGCCCGAGGCCGCCAGCCTGCACAACCCGCGCTACGACTTCAACGACATGGCGATCCCGTTCGGCGTCAGCTTCTTCGTGCGCACCGTCGAGCGCTTCCTCGAGCAGCGGGCGTAGAGGCATGCCTGTCATCGCGAGCGCGGCGAGGGACCTTTGCTGGGGCCTGAAAGGCCCCTCGCTCTGCTCGGGGTGACAGCGGGCTTCCATGGAATTCTTCCGCGTCTACGGTCGGGTCATCGGTCTTTTAAGGGCCGAACGCGGGCTTGCGATCATGCTGGCGGCGGCCAACGTCGCGGTGGCGGCGCTGCAGTTCTACGAGCCGGTGCTGTTCGGCAAGGTCGTCGACCTTCTGAGCACAGCCCGCGACAAGCCGGTCGACGTGTTGTGGCACAACGCGAAAGAGCTGCTGGTGCTGTGGGCGGCCGTGGGCATCGGCGGCATCGTGGCCAACATCGTCGTCTCCCTGCAGGCCGACCGCATGGCCCACCGCCGGCGGCTCGGCGCCATGGCGACCTTCTTCGAGCACGTGCTGGTGCTTCCCTTCGCCTTCCATCACAGCCAGCATTCCGGCCGGCTGCTCAAAGTCATGCTGACGGGCGTCGACCATCTGTTCGGCATCTGGCTGTCGTTCTTCCGCGAGAACCTCGCGACCTTCGTCGCCCTCTTCATCATGCTGCCGCTCAGCCTGTTCATGAACTGGCGGTTGGGCCTGCTGCTGATCGTGCTGATCATCTTCTTCGCGGTGGCCAATGCCTGGGTGGTGGGTCGCACCGACCGCCTGCAGCAGCAGGTCGAGGACCGCCACAGCGAGCTCGCCAGCCGGGCCGGCGATGCGCTGGGCAACATTCACCTGATCCAGAGCTTCGTGCGGCTGGGTCAGGAAACCGGCGAGCTGCATCGCATCATCCGCGAGACCCTGGCGGCGCAATATCCGGTGCTGAACTGGTGGGCGCTCCTGTCGGTGCTTACTCGTGCCGCTTCCACCGTCACCGTGATCCTGATCTTCGTGCTCGGCACCTGGCTCTACACGCGGGGCGAGGCGAGCGTCGGCGAGATCGTGAGCTTCATGGGCTTTGCCACGCTGCTGATCAGCCGCATGGACCAGGCCTCGGGCTTCGTCAGCCGCATCTTCTTCCAGATGCCGGCACTGGCCGACTTCTTCCGCGTGCTCGATTCGCAGTCGACGGTGCCCGACAATCCGCACGGCAAGGACATCGGCCGCGCCAAGGGCGATGTCGAGTTCGACGACATCAACTTCTCCTATGACGGCAAGCGCCCGGCACTGGTTCATTTCTCGCTGAAGGTGCCGGCCGGCACGACCGTCGCCTTCGTCGGCCCGACCGGCGCGGGCAAGAGCACGGCGCTGTCGCTGCTGCATCGCATGTGGGACGCGCAGTCGGGCCTGATCCGCATCGACGGCATGGACCATCGCGACATCAGGCTGGAATCGCTGCGCCGCAACATCGGCGTGGTATTCCAGGATTCCACGATGTTCTACCGGTCCATTGCCGACAACCTGCGCATCGGCAAGCCCGACGCCACCCAAGCCGAGCTCGAGGAGGCCGCGCGGCTCGCCGAGGCGCATGACTTCATCATGCGCCAGCCCAACGGCTACGATACGATGGTGGGCGAACGCGGCACGACGCTGTCGGGCGGCGAGCGCCAGCGCCTCGCGATCGCCCGTGCGCTGCTCAAGAACCCGCCGATCCTGATTCTCGACGAGGCCACCAGCGCGCTCGATTCGGTGACCGAGGCGCGCATCCAGAAGGCGCTCAAGACGCTGATGGCGGGCCGCACCACCTTCATCATCGCCCATCGGCTGTCGACCATTCGCGACGCTGACCTCGTCGTGGTGTTCGAGCACGGCCGTGTCGTCGAGCAGGGCAACTACCGCGAGCTGGTCGCCCAGGGCGGCGCCTTCGCCCGCCTCGTGGCCACCCAGCAGGCTGGCATCGAGGCGGCCTGAGCAATGGCGGAGCCAGCTGAGCCTTCCGGCACCAAGCCGCGCCTCTATCACGCGCTGTCCTCGTACTATTCGATGATCGCGCGCCTCGCGCTCGCCGAAGGCGGGATCGCCTACGAGGCGGTCGTGGTCGATATCCATCTCAAGATGGTCCAGCAGCGGCCGGATTACGTACGGCTCAATCCGAACATGACCGTGCCGACGTTGGTGCTGCCGGACCGCATCCTCGACCAGAGCCGGGACATTGCCGAGTATGCGCTGGGCGTCAGCGAGGCGACCATCGATGGCGATACGAAAGCCTGGCTCGACGTTCACTACGGCTATCCGATCGAGGAACTGACCTTCGGCGGGCTGCTCGCTCGCAGTCCCCTGGCGCGGATCTTGGTGCCCAGGCGGCTCGAGTCGACCCGTCGCCGCCTCCTCGAACGCGCCAAGCAGAATCCCGACCTCGCAAAGGTCTATGACGCGCGTGCAGCGGTCTTCGCCGGGCGCGTCCGCGCCTTCGATCCCGATTCTGTCGTGCGGCTCTCAGAGAAACGTCGCGCCGAAGCGATCGGCTTCATGGATCGGCTCGAGCACACGCTTGGCGATGGCCGCGGCGTGCTCGTGCCGCCTGCCTATGGCGTTGCCGACGTGGTCTGGACCGTGTTCCTCGCCCGCATGGAATTCGTCGGCATGGGCGCCGAGCTTCAGAAGCGGCCGGCGCTTGCCCGCTATTGGCATGCCATGCAGGCACGCCCAAGCTTTGCCGCGGCAGACATCTGGACGAAATTGCATGTCTTTCGCCTGATCGGAGGGATGCTGGGCATCGGGTAAGCCTCTCAGCAGGCTGGCATAGAATCTGCCTGATATCCCCTTGGCGGATGTGTCGTGGCCGCCTAAGAGTCGCCGGACGGGGAAATCAGAGGGGCAGACGATCATGAGCAAATTCGCCAAATGGCTGGGCGGCGCGGCCGCCGTTGCGCTGGCGCTGGCCAGCTTGCCCGCCAATGCGCAGACGCCGATCAAATTCACCCTGGACTGGGTGTTCCAGGGGCCGACCTCGCCGTTCCTGGTGGCGCTGGAGAAGGGCTACTACAAGGCCGAGGGCCTCGACGTCACGATGGATCCCGGCCAGGGCTCGGCCGGCGCCGTGCAGCGCGTCGCCACCGGCGCCTACCAGATCGGCTTCGCCGACGTGAACGCCACCATCGAGTACAACGCCAAGAACCCGGGCAAGGAAGTGCTCTGCGTCTTCATGGCCTACGATTTCGCGCCGTTCGGCGTCTATGCCCTGAAGAAGAGCGGCATCAAGGTGCCCAAGGACCTCGAGGGCAAGAAGCTTGGCGCGCCAGTGTTCGATGCCAGCTTCCGGCTGTTCCCGGCCTTCGCCAAGCTGAACGGCATCTCCAAGTGGGAGCACGTGAACCTGACGCCGCAGCTCAGGGAACAGAGCCTGGTGCAGGGCACGGTCGACTTCATCTCGGGTCACTATTTCTCGTCGATGCTCGACCTCAAGGCGCGCGGCGTGAAGTTCGATGACATCGTCGCCATGCGCTACGTCGACTTCGGCATGGATGTCTACGGCAACGGCATCGTGATCTCGCCCGAGATGGCGAAGGACGAGAAGGCGGTGAAGGGCTTCATCAACGCCACCATCAAGGGCTGGAAGGACGTCATCGCCGACAACAAGGTCGGCATCGCCGCCGCCAAGAAGCGCGATCCCCTGATCGACGAGGCGCTGGAGACCGAGCGCCTGCAGATCTCGCTGCAGACCAACATCCTGACGCCCTATGTGAAAGCCAACGGCATGGGCGACGTTCAGCCCGAGCGTTTCGCGAAGTCGGTCAAGCTGGTGTCGGAAGCCTTCGGTCTGCCGGCGGCTCCGCCGGTCGACAAGGTCTTCACCAACAAGTACCTGCCGCCCAAGGCGGATCGGATGGTCGCGAAGTGACGCTCATTCCTCCCCTCGTCATACGAGGGGAGGTGGCGCGCAGCGCCGGAGGGGTCATGAGCAACAGTACCGACGCTCATGACCCCTCCGCCCCTTCGGGGCACCTCCCCAGCTTCGCTGGGGAGGAAGGCTAGGTTCAATGGCCTTCGTCGATCTCAAAGGCGTCAGTCTCACCTACCGTCTGGGCAAGGAAACCACGCTCGCCTTGGCCGATGCCACGTTCAGCATCGACAAGGGCGAGTTCATTGCCGTGGTCGGGCCGTCGGGTTGCGGCAAGTCGACCATTATGAAGCTCGTCACCGGCCTGCTGCCGGCGTCGTCGGGCGAGGTGAAGGTAGCGGGCGAGAAGGTGACCGGCCCCATCAAGGGCGTCGGCATGGCCTTCCAGAACCCGACCTTGATGCCGTGGCGCACCACCATGGACAACATCCTGCTGCCCATGGAGGTGGTCGAGCCGCACAAGCGGCGCTTCCGCAGCAACCGGGCCGAGTACGAAGAACGGGCGATGAAGCTGCTCGAGACGGTGGGCCTCGCCGACTTCGCGCGCCGCTATCCCTGGCAGCTCTCGGGCGGCATGCAGCAGCGCTCCAACCTCTGCCGTGCCCTGATCCACGAGCCCGAGCTTCTGATGCTCGACGAGCCGTTCGGCGCTCTCGATGCCTTCACCCGCGAGGAGCTGTGGGGCGTGATGCAGGCGCTGTGGCTGGAGAAGCGCTTCACCGGCGTGCTGGTGACGCACGACCTGCGCGAGGCGGTCTATCTCGCCGACACCGTCTACGTCATGAGCAAGCGGCCCGGCCGCATCGTGCTCACGCGCAAGATCGATGTCCCGCGGCCGCGCTCGCTGGCCACGACGTTCGAGCCGCATTTCGTCGATATCGTGCACGAGCTGCGCGACCGCATCTCGCAGGAGCACGCATGAGCGAGTTCAGGCGCGAGGCGCTCAAGATCGCCATGCCGTGGCTGGCGACCGCGGTGCTGCTGATCATCTGGGAGCTGGCCTGCATCGCCTTCGACATCCCCGAGATCATCCTGCCCAGGCCCACCAAGATCTTCACGGTATTCGTGGCCCGCTTCGACATCCTGATGGCGTATTGCTGGGACACGCTGTGGACCACGGTGATCGGCTTCCTGCTGGCGATCGCGGGCGGCCTGCTGCTGGGGCTGGCGATCGGCGCGTCGCCTTTCGTCTATTCGGGACTGTACCCCCTGCTGATCGCCTTCAACGCCGTTCCCAAGGTGGCGCTGGTGCCGATCCTGATGATCTGGGTGGGCGTGGGCGCCCTGCCGGCGGTCATCACCGCCTTCGTCATCAGCTTCTTCCCCATCGTCGTGAACGTCGCCACCGGGCTCGCCACCATCGAGCCCGAGATGCGCGACGTGCTGCGCAGCCTGGGCGCCACGCGCACCGAGATCCTGACCAAGGTCGGCATTCCGCGGGCCATGCCCTACCTGTTCGCCAGCCTCAAGGTGGCGATCACGCTGGCGTTCATCGGGTCGGTGATCTCCGAGACTGTCGGCGGCAACAACGGCATCGGTTTCCTGATGCTGTCGGCCAGCGCGCGCAACGATGCGCCGACGACCTTCGCCGGCCTGTTCGCCATCGCCATCATGGGTGTGCTGATGTACGCCGTCTGCGCCCTGGTCGAGAAGCGCATGACGCGCTGGGCCTTCCGCGGCGAGATCGTGGGCTGATGAGCGGGAACCCTGCGGATCAGGGTTCCCGCTCAAGGCAGAAGATCTATCGCGGCTGGCAGTTCGAGGCCGGCAGATACTGCTGCTGCATGGCCCTCACGCAATCCTCGTAGGAGCCATAAGACGTGGCCTGATAGCCGGTCGCCTGGACCTGGGCGGTATTCTGATGGCGCACGTCAGCGGCCGGGTCGATCGCCGTCGCCCCGAGAGTGAGCGCGCCGGCGCCGATAGCGATAAGAAAGAACAACGGCATGTGATCCTCCTTTGCTGTGCCGGTATCCAACGCCCGTTGCGCGATGGGGTGGCTGCCGCGGGGTGTGGCAAAGATGGGATTGCGACATCAGGGCCACGCAACCAGCGCAGCCAACGGGCGTTTGGCGCGGCTTTGCTGCTCAAGCTCCTCTTCCCCTGGCGGGGGAGAGGAACAGGAGTCAGAGAACGGCTTCGGCGACGACGCGCAGCGAGTCGACGGTGGCGCCGCTCAGCAGCATCGAGCCGACCTCGTGCGTCCTGCCCGCTTCCTTCCACGCCTGCAGGCGGTCTTTTATGCGCTCGGGGCTGCCGACCAGCGAGACCTCGTCGACGAAGGCATCCGGCACGGCGGCGATCGCCTCGGCGCGCCGGCCGCCCAGGAAGGCATCCTGGATCTTCACGGCGGCTTCCTCGTAGCCCAGCTGCTTGGTGACGTCGTTGTAGAAGTTCTTCGACCGCGCGCCCATGCCGCCGATGTAGAGCGCGAGTTCCGGCTTCAGCGCGTCGCGGCAGGCCTGCAGGTCGGGACCCATGGCGATGCGGACATAAGGAGCGACATCGAAGTCGGCGAGGCTGCGGCCGGGACGTCCCTTGGCGGTTCCCTGGGCGATTCCGGCGCGCAGCGGGTCGGTCACCATCTTGGTCTTCTCCGGCGACAGGAAGATCGGCAGCACGCCATCGGCCACTTCGCCCGCCACCTTGAGCCCGATCGGCGTGATCGATGCGGCATAGATCGGCATGTCGGGATCGCCGTGCAGGATACTTTTAAGCGGCTTGCCCAGGCCCGTCGCCCCGGGACCCGTGTAGGGGATCTGGTAGAGCTCGCCCTGGTGCTGCAGAGCCGCCTCGCGTTTCAGGATCTTGCGCAGGATTTCTATGTATTCGCGGGTGCGCGCCATCGGCTTGCCGAACGGCACGCCGTGCCAGCCTTCGACGACCTGCGGACCCGAGGCGCCGATGCCCAGCAGGAAGCGGTTGTTCGACAGCGCCTGCAGGGTGAGCGCCGTCATCGCCGTGCAGGCGGGCGTGCGCGCCTGCATCTGCATGATGCCGGTGCCAGCCCTGATGCGGGTCGTGCGGGCAAGGATCCAGGCCGTCGGTGTAACGGCATCGGTGCCGTAGGCCTCGCCGCTCCACACCGAATCGTAGCCCAGCCGCTCGGCCTCCAGTACCTCGGCGAGCGCGAGGTCGTGGCCATGATAGCGCAGAAGCATCCCGAGTCGCATGGTCATCCCCGACGCAAGCTTGCGAGGAGCGGCATCGCCTCGGCTGCGAAGCGCTCGATCTGCTGGTCGCGCTCCTCGTAGGGACCGACGAAGTCGAGAATGAGGTGGCGCACGCCGGCCTGTTGGAACTTGAAGATCGTCTCGACCACGTCCTGCGGCGTCCCCAGCGCGGCGTAGCGTTGGGCGGCCTTGCGGAAATCCATGGCGTAGCGCTGGCTGAGCGACTCCGTCGCCGCATCGAGGGCCTTCTCGTAGGTGTCGTCGATGCGCGTGAAGAGCAGGTGGGCGGTGCCGAAACCGCGGTCGAACGTGCGACCCGCCTCGCTGGCCGCGGTGGCGATCTTTTCCAGGCCCTGGCGGTACATGTCGGGTGTCACGACATAGGACATCCAGCCGTCGGTCATGCGTCCGATGCGCCGCAGCGCCGGATCGGCGCGGCCGCCGCACCAGATCGGCGGCCCGCCGGGTTGCCGCGGCGGCGGCTGCATCCTGATGCCCTCGAAAGTGAAGAACTTGCCGGCATGGGAGACCGACTCGCCGGTCCACAGCTTGCGCATGACCGTGAGGCTTTCGCTCAGCCGGGCACCGCGCTCGTTGATCGGCACGCCGCAGGCCTCGTACTCCTTGGCGAACTCGCCACCCACGCCGACGCCGAAGATGAAGCGTCCTTCGGTCAGATGGTCGAGCGTGGAGACCTGCTTGGCGATCGGCGTCGGATGGCGCAGCGGCAACAGGAAGACGTCGGTGCCGAACAGCAGACGCCGGCTCAGCACGGCGGCCTGCGCAAGCTGCAGCAGCGGGTCGAAGATCGCGATGGTGAAGGCCACGTGATCGCCGACCCACATCGAATCGTAGCCGCAGCGGTCGACCAGGCCGACCAGGTCCGCCAGCTCATCGATGGTGGGCAGCCACGGGCCCTCGGCGGGCTCGGTGCGCCGATGCATGGTCTGCACGCCGATGCTGAGGTGGTCGTCCAGGGGCAGGTCCATGACGCCTCGTTCCGACAAGAAAGGTCCCTCGCTGCGCTCGGGATGACAGCGGGGCTACCAGGCTAGCCTACCTCGCTCTGCTCGAAGAAGCTCTCGGCATCGTCGATTTCGACCAGTCGGCCCTTGCGGATTTCCACGAAGCGGTTGGCGACGGTGCGGGTGAAGTAGCGGTCGTGGCTGACGAAGAGGCACGACACGTCGCTCTGCTCGAGCTCGGCCTCGAGCGCTTCCTGGCCCTCGATGTCGAGATGGTTGGTCGGCTCATCCAGCAGGTACATGTTGGGCCGCAGGAGCTTCATCTTGAGGAACACCAGCCGCGCGCGCTCGCCGTGGCTCAGGATGCCGATCGGTTCCGGTGTCTTGGCAAAGGGGAAGCCCGCACCGGCAAGTTGCCGGATCGCATCCCGCTCGGTGATGCCGGGTGCCTCCAGCACATAGTCGAGGATCGAGCTGTCGACCGGCAGGTCGCGCATGGTCTGGTCGAAGTAGACCAGCCGGCAGGCCGGATTGAAGCGCACCGGCGACAGGCTGTCGTAGTGCTCCAGCTCGGGATCGAATGCCTCGGCCAGCGCCGACAACAGCGTCGACTTGCCGGCGCCGTTGACGCCCAGAAGCGCGATGCGATCGCCGGCGGCGATGGCGAGGCGATCGATGGCGATCAGCTTGCGCGCGCTGCCCGGTGCCAGGACGTCGAGGCCGGCGATGCGCAGTGCCACCTTGGCGTCGATGTCGCCGTCGGCGAGCTCGAGCCGCCGCTCACGGGCAACGTAGGTCTGGGTGCGATCTTTCTCGATGCGGGCGATGCGGGTCTCGAGGGCGGCCTTGCGCTTGTTGAGGTCGGGGTTCTTGACCGCCCACACCTTGTAGCGCGCCGCTGCCTGCTCGAGCCGGCGGATCTCCTTGTCCTCGAGCTGGGCGCGTACCGCCGCCGTCGCATCACGGCGCAGCAGCTCCTCGCGCGCCTGGCTGAAGCTTGTCTTGAAGGCGTGCATGCCGTCGCTGCGCAGGAAGAGCGTGCGCTCGGTCACGCGATTGAGGAACTCGCGGTCGTGGCTCACGATCAGCATGGGCACCGGGAAGTCGACCGTGAGCCAGCGTTCCAGGGTGCTGATATTGGCGAGGTCGAGATGGTTGGTCGGCTCGTCGAGGATCAGGATGTCCGGCTCCTCCAGCCGCGCCGCTGCTGCGATCAGCAACAGGCGCTGCCAGCCGCCCGACAGGGTGCCGAACGGCTTGTCGAGGACTTCGGGTTCGACGCCGATCTCGTCCAGCAGCACGTCGATGCGCCACCAGTCGTCGCCCAGGCCGACCTTGGCCAGCGAGCGCTGCAGGACGTCGCGCACGGCAAGCTCGCTGAGGCCCGCCGGCACGTCCTGCGGCAAGCTGCCGGTCCTGAGGCCACGCGAGCGGATCACCTTGCCGCCATTCAGCTCGAGTTCGCCGCTGAGGCACTTCAGCAGGGTCGACTTGCCGGTACCGTTCTCGCCGACCAGGGCGGTGCGCGCACCGTCGAGCAGGAAGGTGATGCCGCGGAACACGGCGGCCGAGCCGTAGAAGAAGGAGGCCCGCTCCATCCCGAGCACGGCCTGACGCGTCGCCATCGTCGATCTCCAACCCCATCATCGGGGGTGTGCAGTTTGACGATTTATCGCCTCGCGGACGCGATGGCGACTGCAAAGGTGGCGATGACCATCAGGCAGGTGACGACGATCAACGCCATGGACAGGGAAACCACGGTCAGTACTGCACTTGCGAAGATGACGCCCATCGCGTTTGCGGTGCGCAGCAGGGCAAACACCTCAGGTCGTCGCTGTGACGGTGCAAGCGCGTCAAGGGTTAGCGAATAATATGTCGACAAGGGGGCCATAACCGAGCCGATGAGGACGGTTCCAACAATTGTTGTTGTGACCGACATATTGAATGCGACGAGAGCGGATCCCAGCGTCATGAAAAGAAGTTGGGCCAGCACGACCTTCCGCGTTGCCATGCGGTTGCGCATGCTGACCCATATGCCGCCTGCGACCGCAGCCGAACACAAGGGAACCGTGAACACGATTGCCAGGGTTGGTTCGTAGCCGAAGTTCAAAGCCAGGGCGACGGCTCCGATCTCGATGGCCGCGACGGCAGCGCCTCCCGCTGCAGCACAGATAAGCCATAGCAAGATGGAGGGGCTGAGAACCGATCCCTTGGCACCGTGCACGCCGTCGATGTGGGCCGAGCCCGTGCTCGGGACCAACAATGCCGGAACAGCGCCGACAGCCGCGAGGACAAAGACGGCAATGACCGGCGAGACAGAACCCAGCCCCGAAGCCATTACGGGAGCCAGCACAAAGGTCGCCTCGTTGAGCGTAGCCGCGATGCCGAGGGCGCGTGGCAACCGCGCCGTAGGCGCCAGGTGGTTGAGCACGGCGCGCAGATAGCCAAAGGCAGCGCCGTTGACCAAGCCCGCAGCCGCGGCAAGCACGATGAGCCACGTGAACGTGGCTTCGTTTGCCGCGCATATGGCAATTGAAAACAGGGCCACCGAGCGAATGGCCACCAACAACTTCAGGGCCAACGCCAAGGGCAGGCTCTTGCCCAGCCGGGCAATCGGGATGGCGCCGACCACCTGGGCAAGTGTCATTGCGAGCATCATGGCAGCGCCGCCGCTGGTGTCGCCCGTAAGGCTGAGGGCGACCAGCGAGAATGCGACAGGCCCCGCCGCCTGCGGTACGCCGAAGGTGCCCGACGAGATGAACCAGCGAAGCAGCGGCAAGACAGGTCCCTCGACGACCCCCCAAGTCAGGGCAAGACCAGTACGCCATCCTTCGAGACAATGCGACCGGCTTTGACGACAAGCTTGCGCCGCGGCCGGGTCGCCACCGCCTCGGCGAGCGAGCCGGCCTCGACCACCACGAAGTCGGCCGGGCCGCCCACCGCGAGGCCGTAGTCTTCGATGCCCAGCACGTCCGCGGCCGTCTTCGTGACCATGTCGAAGGCCAGCGCCAATTCCTCGTCGTGCCGGAAGTTGGCGCGATAGCCGATCATCATGGCGCGTTCCAGCATGTCGCCGTTGCCGAAGGGCGACCAGGCATCGCGGATGTTGTCGGAGCCGCCGAACACCCGGACGCCATGCTCGCGCAACAGCTTTATGGGAGGGATGGCGGCGCCGCCCGGGCCATGGCTCATGATGGCGATGCCGGTTTCGGCCAAAAGGCCAGCTGTGCGTGTGGCCAGCTCGACCGGCACTGAACCCAGCGCGAAGGCGTGACTGACGGCGACCTTGCCCTTGAGACCGGCCGCGCGCGTGCGTTCGGCGATGGCGCGGATCTGGGCGACGCCTGCTTCGCCACCGTCGTGCAGGTGGATGTCGATGCCCACGCCGCGCCGCTGGGCGATGGCGAAGATCGCGTCGAGGTGGCCGTCGAGATCGCCGTCGATGCCGACGGGATCGAGGCCGCCTAAAAGGTCGGCGCCCTCGGCGATGGCGGCGTCGAGCAGCGCAGCCGTGCCCGGCGAGCGCACGATGCCGCTTTGCGGGAAGGCGACGATCTGGATGGTGACGAGATCGCGGAAACGCTCGCGGACTTTCAGGATCTCGTGGAGGTTTTTCAGGCCGAGCTGGTTATCGATATCGACGTGGCTGCGCATGTGCAGTGTGCCGGTGGCCACGACCTGGCGCACCAGATTGGCGCCGGTCTCCGATTCAGGAACCGTTCGCGCCGCGCGTACCTTGCGCTCGGCCTCGATACGGTCGGCGACGCGATTGCCCGTCGCCTGGTTGGCGACCCAGGGCAGGCCGAGCAGCGTCTTGTCGAGATGGATATGGCCGTCGACCAGCGGCGGCAGGACGAGCGCGCCTTCGAGATCGAGGTCGCCCGCATCCGAGGCCGGGAGGAGGGCGGCGATCCGCCCTCCTGAAACCTCGATGTCGTGCTTGCTGCCGTCGGGCAGCGTGGCGTTCGCGAACCGCACGCCTTTATTTGTCGGCGATGGCGCCGGCTTCCTTGCGGGTCTGGGCGACGGCGGCGCGGGCGGCCATGGCCATCAGGCCGGAATCGTTGGCGATGGTCACGAACTGGAAGCCCTTGCCGATGATCTTGGCGGCATAGCTCGCCGTGGCGTTATGGATGCCGGCGAACTGGCCGCGCTTCTTCACCGCGGCGACGAGCTTGTCGTAGATCGCCAGGACCTGCGGCTCGTCCCGGTCGAGCTTGGGCACCAGGCCGAGCGACAGGCCGAGGTCGGAGGGGCCGATATAGATGCCGCTGATGCCCGGCACGTCGAGGATGGCATCGATGTTGTCGATCGCCTCCTGGGTCTCGATCATGGGGATGATCAGCACCTCGTCATTGGCGGTCGCCTGGTAGGGGGTGGCTGAACCGTAGGCGCCGGCGCGGATCGGGCCGTTGCTGCGCTTGCCCTTGGGCGGATAGAGCGCATAGGAGACCAGCGCCTTGGCTTCGGCGGCGTTGTTGACCATCGGGCAGATCACGCCCCAGGCGCCGCCGTCCAACACCTTGCCGATGATGCCGGGCTCGTTCCACGGCACGCGCACCAGCGGCGTCACCGGATGCTTGTCCATCGCCTGGAAGCAGGCGACCATCGAATGGTAATCCTGCACGCCGTGCTGCATGTCGACGGTGACGCTGTCCCAGCCGCATTGCGCCATGGTCTCGGCCGAGAAGCCGCTGGGGATGGCGAGCCATGCATTGACGCAGGCCTTGCCCTCTTTGAGGCGCTTTTTCAGCATGTTGGACGAGTTCATGACGGCGTTTCCTCTTTCATAAGCAAAGACGCTGGATCATAGGCAGGCCGACGGCTTCTAGCCATGGCGCCCTGTCGCAGTGCGGGCTCATGTCTTCCGGACCGCGCGCGTCCCGCGCGCTCATGAGGCGCGCGGGACGCGCGCGGTCCGGAAGAGCATGAGTCAGCCTTTCACGGCTCCGGCTGACAGCCCCTCGACGATGTACTTCTGGAGGAGTGCCACCAGCACCACGGTCGGTGCCAGCGCCAGCAGGCAGATCGCCATCATCAGGTTGAAGAAGACATGGACGTCGCCGACCAGGCTCGCGATCACCACCGGCAGGGTCATGAAGTTGGGGCGGGCGTTCAGGATCAGTGGGATCAGAAGCTCGTGCCAGGAGATGATGAACATGATGACACCGCAGGCCGCCAGCGCCGGCGTGGCGAGCGGCAGCACGATGCGCACGAACGCGGAGAAGCGCGTGCAGCCGTCGATGCGGGCGGCCTCTTCGAGCTCGCCCGGGATGGTGTCGAAGTAGGGCGCCAGGATCAGGATGGCGTAGGGCAGCAGGAAGCCGGTTTCGGCGATGATGACGCCGCTCAGCGAATTGAGCTGCCCGACGGACCGCATGACGACGTAGAGCGGGATCATCAGCACGATCACCGGCACGAAGCGCGCGACGATGTTGGCCTGCAGCAGGAACAGCGTCCATCGGTAGCGCAGGCGGGCCAGCGTGTAGGCCGACAGCGCGCCGAACAGCAAGGTCAGCACCGTCACCGAGATCGCCACGATCGCCGAATTGGCGAAGGCGACGTAGAAGTTCTTGATGTTGTCGGGGAGATACGTGACCTGCTCGAAGATGCGGCCCTTCTGCTCGCCCTTGGTCAGGATGACGGTGAAGTTGTCGAGCGTGACTTCCAGCGGCAGCACGCGGCGGGTGTCGGCCTGCAGCGCCTTCTCCGACTGGATGCTGCCGATGAACACCGCGACCACCGGGAGCAGGATGAAGAAGATCACCATCAGGTTGGCGATGTGCAGCATCAGCCGGGCGGTGGGCGTCTTCTTGAACATCAGAGCGTCACCCGGCGGTAGATCAGGCGCAAGTAGACCAAGGCGATGGCCGCGATCATCAAGGTGAGGATGAAGGCCGATGCCGAGCCCATGCCGAAATTGTTGGGCGGCGCGAAGGTGATCTTGTAGCTGTACCAGGCCGCCACCCAGGTGGCGTCACCCGGGCCGCCCTGGGTGATGGCCAGGATCTCCTCGAACACGGCGAAGGCGAAGGCGGTGCGCAGGATCAGGATGATGGCGATGATCTGCTGCAGCATCGGCCAGGTGATCTTGGTGAAGCGATGCCAGGCGTTGGCGCCGTCGATCGCCGCCTGCTCGTAGAGCTCGCGCGGGATGCCCTGAAGGGCCGCATGGACGAGGATGATGGCGAAGGGGAGCGTGCGCCAGATATAGGGCACGGTGACGGCGTAGAGCGCGGTGTCGGGATTGCCCGCCCAGTTCACGGGATCGTTGATGAGTCCCAACGAGAACAGGATGCGGTTCAGGAAGCCGAACTGGAAGCTGTAGAGGAAAGACCAGATCAGGCCGTTGCAGATCGGCGGGATGGCATAGGGCAGCAGGATCAGGAAGCGCGTGATGCGCGAGGTCCAGATGCTGGTCTGGTTGATCAGCAGCGCGATCGCCACCGCCAGCACGATCTCGCTGCCGACGGTGATGACGGTGAAGACCAGCGTGTTCTTGATGGCGACCCAGAACAATGGGTCTTCCAGCACGCGGCCGTAATTCTCCCAGCCCGTGAAGGCGAACTCGCCGCGGCGCAGCTGTGCCAGCCCGACGCGATGGACCGAGAGCCAGGCCGCGTAGCCCACCGGATAGGCCAGCACCAGGCCGAGGCAGATCAGCGTCGGCAGGTTCATCACGAGCGCGAAGCGCCCGGCCGACATCTCGCGCCGGAACCAGGGGATACGCACCCGGTTCACGGCGACCTCCTGGACTTGCGCGGTCAGGGCGTCAGACCTTGCGCTTGGCGTCGGCAATGCCCTTGATCAGATTGTCGCAGCACTGGTCGGCCGTGATCTGCCCGGTCAGGGTCTTCTGGACCTCGATGTTGAGCTGGTCGGTCCACGGGAAATGCCAGGGCTGATAGACCGACGAGCAGACGTCGCCGATGTAGGCCGCCTTGTCCCAGATCTTCAGGATCTCGGGCACGTCGCCCCACGGCGCCCAGCCCTGCTTCACCGCATCGCTGTTCATCACCGAGGTGTAGCCGGAGCCCAGCATGGCATCCTTGGCCAGGCTGACGGCCTGCGTGTAGTTGCCGTCCTTGGTCTTGCCGCCGAGATACTGCAGCAGCTTCCAGCCCCACTCCTTGTCGCGAGTCGCTGTCGACAGGAAGTAGACATGGGTGACGCCGATGGTCTTGCCCTCGCCGGGCGAGCCCAGGACTTTCACCTTGCCGGCGATCGGCGATTGCGCCGGATCGTTGACGACGTTCAGGCCATAGTGATGGTTGGGGCCGCGATAGAGGTTCTTGCCGGCGCCGAACGCCTTGGCCGAGGTCGTGAACTGCACCTTCAGCGATTCGGGATCGGCGATGTCGAGGCCCTTCTCGAAGGTGTTGGCCCACCATTTCAGCGTCTCGCGCGCGATCGAGCCTGCACCGAGCTGGTGGTTGCCCTGCTTGTCGAAGAAGGTGCCGCCCTTGTTCCAGGTCATCTGGTACCAGGTGCCCGGCAGCTGCTCGAGGCCGACGCCCGCCACCCACAGGATGGGATAGCGCGACACGCCGTCCTTCTTGGCCTTGACGCAATGCTCGATGAACTCGTCGTAGGTCGTGAACGGCTTGTCGATCTTCAGCTTCTCCAGCATGTCGGCGTAGTAGTTCCACACCCACACGGCGGCGAAGTAGGGCAGGCCCATGGTCTTGCCGCCGACCGATGCCACCTGCTTGGTGAAGGGCGTGAAATCCTTCGCGTAGTCGGCAGCGCCCGGCAGGCCGTCGATCGGCTCGACCAGGCCCTGGCTCACGAAGTTGGGGAAGGAGAAGGGCGAGGATTGCGAGACGTCGATCTTCTCGCCGGCCGCGAACATGGTGGTGAGCTTGGTCGGATGATCGTTGAACGAGGAGATCGTCGAATCGACCTTGACGCCCCAGTCGGCCTCGAACTGCTTGGCGATGCGCGTGTAGATGTCGCCGTAGGTCCAGACCACGAAGTTGACGGCGTCGACCTTGCTCTTGGGCGGCACGCTCCACGGACCGGCCTGCTGGCCGAAGGCGCCGCCCGACAGTCCCGCGGCGCCAAGGCCCGCGGCGCCGGCGAGGACACGACGACGGCTCAGCTCCCACTTGGCGATCAGGTCATCGGTCATGTCGTGTCCCCCAAAGCGTTGCTCGATGACGAAACCCTATCACCGCACCATGGGCGGATGTAGGGATATGCAGCAAAAAGTACGCCAGGGTGGATTGCATGCCAGGATGGGGTTAGAGCCAACGCCATGACTTCCTTGTCCCTTCGTGCCGGCCGGCTTGCGGTCGAGCTTGCGCCGCAGGCCGGCGGATCGATTGCGCATATGCGCCATGATGACGTCGATCTCTTGCGGCCGATGACAGCCGAGGCGATGGCGTCCGGCCGCGGCAACGAAGCTGCCTGCTATCCGCTGGTGCCGTTCTCCAATCGCATTGCAAATGGGCGTCTCGTTTTCGACGGCCAGGAATTCAAGCTCGAACAGAACTGGCCCGGTGTGCGCCATCCCATGCACGGCGAGGGCTGGGCGCGCGCTTGGGACATGGCGCGTCACGACGGGCAGAGCGCGGAGCTCGTGCATGAGCATGATGGGCAGAAGGGCTGGCCGTTCCGCTATCGGGCACAGCTGTCGTTTCGCCTCGATGAGGCCGGCCTGACGGCAAAGATGGCGATCGAGAATCTGGAAAACCGCGTGGTGCCGGCAGGCCTCGGCCTGCATCCCTTCTTCACGCGCGATGCCGACTCGGAGCTTACCTTCCGCGCGGCCGCTGTGTGGCTGGGCGATGAGGAAGTGTTGCCGGTCGAACGCGTCACGGTGCCGGCCGAGTGGGACTACGCCAGTTCGCGCCGGGTCGCGCCCGGTCTCGACAATTGCTTCGAGGATTGGGACGGCCATGCCGTCATCGCCTGGCCGGGCCGCGGCCTGAAGCTCGAGTTGCAGGCCAGCCAACCGTTCCGGCATACCGTGGTCTACACTCCGGCGAACCGGCCATACTTCTGTGTCGAGCCCGTGAGCCACGTCAACGGCAAGGTTGGCGAGGCCCGGCTTGCGCCGGGTGCTACGCTTGCCGGCGAGGTCGCTTTCCGCGTTTCAACCCTGTGAGGGTCCCATGCCTGCCTTCGCCTCCTATCCCAGCCTGAAAGATCGCGCGGTATTCGTCTCGGGCGGCGGCTCGGGCATCGGCGCGTCGATCGTCGAGCACCTGGCCGAGCAAGGCGCCAGAGTGGCGTTCGTCGATGTCGATGAGGCGGCATCCAGGGCCCTGGTGAAGAAGATTGCGGGCGCCGGCCATGCCGAGCCGACCTTCGCCAGGTGCGATGTCCGCGATACGGCGGCCTATCAGGCGGCGATCGCGGCATTGGCGGCGCGCCTGGGCGATTTCACCGTACTCGTGAACAACGCCGCCCGCGACGACCGACACACGATGGAGCAGGTTACCGAAGCCTACTGGGACGAGCGTATGAACGTGAACCTGCGCCACCAGTTCTTCGCCATCCAGTCGGTGGTCCCGGGCATGAAGAAGGCGGGGGGCGGCTCGATCATCAACTTCAGCTCGGTGAGCTACCACGCCATGACGGCCAACCTCGCGGTCTACCAGGGCGCCAAGGCGGGGGTGGTCGGCATGACGCGCGGGCTGGCGCGCGACTTCGGGGCCGACAAGATCCGGCTCAACATCATCACGCCAGGCTGGATCATGACCCAGCGCCAGATCGATCTCTGGCTGACGCCCGAAGCCGAGGCCGACCTGATGAAGGTGCAGTGCCTGAAGGAGAAGGTCTATCCGCCCGACATCGCCCGCATGGTGCTGTGGCTCGCCTCCGACGACAGCCGGATGGTGACGGCGCAGAACTTCGTGGTCGACGGGGGACGGATGTGAACGCGGCGGCCATTCCGGGATGGGTCGGCCGCCGCTTCGTCCATGCCTTCCGGGAGGTGCTGCCACCGACGCTGTTCTTCCTGTTCTCCTTCAACCTCATCGTCTTCACCACCAACCTCTTGGTGCACGACTACTGGTTCAAGGTGTCGAGCTTCCTGATCGCCACCACCACGGCGCTGGTGGTCGGCAAGGCGGTGCTGGTGGTCAATCATATCCGGCTGATCGACCGCTTTCGTGGCGCGCCACTGATCCAGCCCATTCTCTACAAGGCACTCTTTTATACCCTGGTCGTGCTGGTGGTGCGCCTGGCGGAGCACTTCTTCCACCTCGCCATCGACAACAAGGGTTTCAGCGCGGCGCTCGATGCGGCCGTGCAGGACTTCACCTGGCGTCGCTTCGTGGCCGTCCAGATCTGGATCTTCACCTGCTTCCTGATCTGGGTGACGGCGACGGAGCTGAGCCGTCTCCTGGGGGAAGGCCAGCTGTTCCGCCTGTTCTTCCGCCATCGCTCGAACCAGCATCGCCTGACCCGCCGCCAGCACGTGCGCGCCCTGATGGAACTCAGTCGGCTGGCCGAGACGACGCCGCGCGAGCAGCTTCTCGATGCCACGACCCCGCAGGGCCAGCAGCTGGCGACCATCGTCGACGCGCTGCGGCAACGCCCTGCCTGAAACGTCACTCTCCCAGGTCATGCGCAAGCCGGCCGTGAGGCCTCTCCCCCGCTAGGGGGAGAGGCGAGGTGAAGGAAGGGCAGAAGGGACGGCTTACTTCCGGTCCTTGTACAGCGGCACCGGATAGACCGCCTTCGCCGTGGCGATCTCGGCCGGGTAGACCACCTCGACGCCGCTTGGCGTGTTCTGCATCACCGCGAACTCGTTCTTGAACTGCTTGCCGGTCTCGTCGATCTCGTACGGCCCGGTGATGGTGACGATCTTGTTGTTGAGCTTGAGCGCCGCCTCCTTGAGCTTGGCGGCGTCGAGCGACTGGGCCTCGTTGATGATCTGCTCCAGCACGGCGCCCGCGCCGTAGGCCAGCGCGGTCTGGAAGTCGGCGGGATACTGGGCGTTGGGGAAGAGCTTGGCGTAGCGCTCCATCACCTGCGCCCGATTGAGCCCGCCCGTGACCTTCCAGTTGATGCGATCGTTCAGCAGGGTCTGGCTGAAGTGATAGAGCGCGTCCTTGCCGATTGCGAGGAACTGCGGCTGCGAGGCGTAGACGAAGTAGACGCCCTTGAAGTCGACATTCATCTCGCGCAGCTGGCGGGCGATCGTCATCTGGTCGCCTTCGTAGGCGGTCGGCATGAAGACGTCGGCGCCGGTGGCCCTCGCCTTCTGGATCAGGATGTTGAAGTCCTTGGTCCCCTTGGCGAATTTCTCGTTCATGGTGACTTCCATGCCGAGCTTCTTGGCCTCCTCGACCGCGCCGTTGGTCAGCGCCGCCGGAAACGGCTCGTCGAGGTAGGCGAAGGCGATCTTCTTGACGCCGAGCGTGCCGAAGAATTTCACGCCCGGCTTGCCGAGCAGGGTGCCGGCCTGCTGCGTCGCCGACACGACGTACTTGTAGCCCTGCTGGTAGATCGAATCGGCCGAGGCCGACCAGATCACCATGAACTTGTTGTTGGTCTCGGTCGAATTGACGGCGGCGGCGGTCAGCGTCGAGCCGAACGGCCCGAAGCAGAGGTCGACTTTCTCCTCCTTGATCAGGGTTTCGTAGACCTTGGGCACCACTGTCTTGTCGCTGCGGTCGTCGAGCTTCACCAGCTCGACCTTGCGCTTGACGCCGCCGATCGGGATGCCGCCGCGGCCGTTGACGTCGTCGACCCAGATCTCCGCGCCGCGCAGGCCCGATTGCGCCGCGAGCGCGAAGGTGCCGGTCGACGACACCGTCATGCCGATGCGGATCGGCTTGGCGTCCTGGGCGAGCGCGCCGCTCGTCGCCAATGCGCCGGCAGCGGTGACGATCAGGGCTCTCCGAGGCAGCTTGACTGTCATGGTTTCCTCCCTTTTCCCCGGCAAAGCCTAGCAACCGCCGACAGGACGGTCACGCATCGATGCGGTAGTCGACCCATTCGGCGATCAGGTCGCGCAGGCCGGCATCCTCCTGGAAGGCGCGGGCCGAGCCGTCGACCTTGTTCTGGCCGAGCTCCAGCACATAGAGGTGATCGGAGATGCGCACGCACTGGCGCACGTTCTGGTCGACCAGCAGGACGGTGATGCCCTGGCCCGGCAGGCCGTGGATGAACTCGTAAATCTCCGCGCTGATGCGCGGCGCGATCATGGCCGTCGGCTCGTCGAGCAGCAGAACACGCGGCCGCAAGGCGAGGGCGCGGCCGAGCTCGAGGAAACGCTGCTGGCCGCCGCTCATCGAACCGGCGAGATCGCGGCGCTTGTCGCGCAGCATCGGGAACTGCGCATAGGCGCGCTCCAGCGCCTCTTCGATTCGCGCGCGGTCGCGGCGGAACGACCAGCAGGCGAGCCTGAGGTTGTCCTCGACCGAGAGCTCGTTGAACAGGCTGCGCTGCTGGGGCACCAGGGCGATGCCGTTGTCGATGAACTTCCACGGCGGCAGGCCGGTGACCTTGCGACCGTCGATCAGGACGTCGCCGGCAACCGGCTTCAGCAGGCCGTAGAGCGCCCTCAGCGCCGTCGACTTGCCGGCGCCGTTGGGCCCGATCACGCCGGTGATCACCCCTGGCCTCACTTTCAGCGACAGGCCGCGCAGGATGCGGATGTCGCCGTGATAGGCGACGTCGACGCGATCGAGCTCGAGCACCGCATCGGCCATCGTCACGTCCCCAGATAGGCTTCGATGACGGCGGGATTGCCGCGGATGTCGTCGACGCCGCCCTCGGCGATGATACGGCCCTGGTTCAGGGCGATGACGCGGCTCGACAGCCGGTAGATCGAGGTGAGGTCGTGGCTGATCAGCAGCACGGCCTTGCCGGCGCGCGCGGTCTCCTCGATGCGGTCGATCATGAACTTGCACAGAACCGGATGCACGCCGGCGAACGGCTCGTCGAGCATGACGATGGGCGGGTCGGGCATCAGCATGCGCGCCATCTCGAGGAGCTTCTGCTGGCCGCCCGACAGCTCCTCGGCATGGTTGTGGCGCAGGTCGATGAGCTGCATGCGTTCGAGCATGGCCTCGGCCTGCTCGATCAGCTCGGCATCATGGGCCTTGCGGTCGAGCACGGGCACCAGGAGGTTGTCGATCAGCGACATCTTGCGGAACACCCGCGGTATCTGGAAGGTGCGGCCGATGCCGCGATGGGCGACGACGTGCGGCGGCTGGCCGGTGACGCGCTCGCCGGCGACGAAGACGTCGCCGTCGTCGGGCCGGTAGAGGCCGCAGATGCAGTTCATCAGCGTGGTCTTGCCGGCGCCGTTGACGCCGATGATGCCCAGCGTCTCGCCGGCGTCGGCCCGGAGGTCGACCTTGTCGACGGCGACCAGGCCGCCGAAACGCTTGGTGAGGCCACGGGTTTCGATGGCGACGGTCATCGCTTGAACCGGACGCCGAGGATGCCCGAGGGCCGGAAGAAGATCGTGCCGACCAGGATCAGGAAGCCCACGATCTGCGCCATGGCCTGCGGCAGGAACACCGTCGCCATCTGCTCGGCGAGGCCGAACAGCACGCCGGCCAGCAGCGCGCCCACGGGATTGCCGAGCCCGCCCAGCACCACGACGATGAAGGCGATGATGGTGTACTCGGCGCCGGAGAAGGGGTTGAAGGCGGGAAACACCAGCGCGATCAGCACACCGGTGACGCCGGCCAGTGCCGACGCGAGCGCGAAGGCGAAGGCCGAGAGGCGCACGATGTCGACGCCCATGATCTGGATGGCCTCGGGATTCATGATGGCCGCGCGCAACGCCTTGCCCGGCAGGGTCTTGAACAGGAACAACGCCAGCGCGATCGAGACCACGACGGTGATGGCGAATGCCACCAGCCGCGCCGTCGAGACATAGATAGGCCCGACCTGCACGGAGACCGGCGTGAAAGTGTAGTCGATCGTCCGCGAATCGGCCTCGAACAGCAGCAGCATCAGCGCGGCCGCGGCGATCGACACGCCATAGAACATCAGGAACGACATCAACTCGGGATCGTCGCTGCGCGCCAGCCGCGGGATCAGCACGTAGTAGAGGCCCCAGCCGGCGATGAAGAAGACGACAGCGGCGATCGGCACGGCGAGCAGCGGCGGTATGCCGAAGCTGGTAAACAGCACGAAGGCCAGGAAGGAGCCTGCAATCACGAACTCGCCGTGGGCGAAATTGACGACCCGCAGCACACCGTAGAGCAGGGTGAGGCTGACGCCGACCAGGGCATAGATGCCGCCGACGATGAGTCCGTTCACCAGGCCGTTCAGGATCAGGAGTTCCATGGCGTCCCTACGGGATGTAGCGCCGCCATTGCGGCTTCTTGCGTAAAAGGGTGCCGACGATGCCGCGCGGCAGGAACAGTACCAGCACGATGGTGGCGAGCCCCAGGATCAGGAGGTTGAGCAGGGGGAACTGCCGCCAGATCAGCTCGTCGAGCCAGACCATGGCCACGGCGCCCAGCACCGGGCCGGTGACGGTGCCGAGCCCGCCGGCGACGGCATAGATCACGGTCTTGGCGGTGATCAGGGTGTTGAAGGCGGTCTCGGTGTCGACGACGTTGGTATACCAGGCTTCGACGCCACCGCAGACCGCCGGGAAGAAGGCCGAGATTAGCCAGCCCCAGAGGCGCACGATCGGCACGTTGACGCCCATCATCTCGGCGGCGTCGGCATCGTCCCGGGTGGCGCGCAGGGCCTTGCCGAGCCGCGAGCGCGACAGCCACAGGATGACGGCCAGGGCCACGACCATCACGGCCATCATGACATAGAAGCTCTGCACCGGATGGGCGCGGCTGCCGAGCTGCAGGCCGAAGCTGCCGCCGGTGATCTCCTCCGGCATGTTGGTGATCACCAACCGGCAGATGCCGGCCAGCGCCAGGCTGACGATGCCGAAATAGATGCCGGACAGCCGCAGCGTCGGCGCAAACAGCAGAGCCAGCACGATGCCGGCGACACCCGAAAGCGGCAGCGCCAGGAACACCGGAAAGGCCGCCTTCTTGACCAGGATCGCCGTGGTAAAGGCGCCGATGCCGTAGAACGCCACGTAGCCGAACGGCATGTAACCGGCGAAGCCCGAGGCGACGTTGAAGGCCGACGCCATGGTGATCCACAGCATCAGATAGAAGTGGAAAGCGACGTTGAGGCCAAGCAACGGCACCGAGGCGAAGTAGATCAGCAGCACGCCACCCATGAGGGCCGTGAGCGTGAAATAGATCCGGTCGGCTGAATCGGGCGCGCGAGAAGGTGAGGCCATCAGTTGTCGCGCAATGCAGGCATGGCGAACGATAGGCTACCGCAACATCTCGGACAACGGCCGCCAGCGTTTCGCCTGCTGGGGACTCATGCTCTTCCGGACCGCCGGCATCTTGCCGCCTCAAACTCATGAGGCCGGCTGGAAGCCGGCGGTCCGCAAGACCATGACGCGCCACTGGAGAGGGCGTGAAGCTATCGTCTGACGACTGGGATAGAAGCAGTGGTTGTGGGCCGGCGGGCTATCCGGTCGGTGTCGGTGTCGGCGAGAGGCCGAGGCGATCAGGCGAGGCCGAGCCTCTTGAACTGCAGGAAGTTGAAGGCGTGGACGTGCCAGAGCACGACCGCCTTGACCTTGTCGATGCCGCGCACGAGCAGGCGCCGCAGGCCATGATTGCGCATATGGGCGTGGGGTCGCTCGGTGGCGAAGCGCCGTCGGTAGATGGCCTGTGCCGGTTGGCCGGCCATGCGCTGGCGCCAGGCGATGGTGCCGGGT
>FODP01000025.1 GCA_900110395.1 Rhodospirillales bacterium URHD0017 | reverse complement strand
GAAGCGATCATCTCCCAGCCGGAGGAATGATGCTCACCGCACCAGAACTCATCGAAGCCGAGCTTGTCGAGATGCTCGACCAGCCCCAGATCGCGCTGAAACTGCAGGGCCGGGTGTTCGCCGACCGGATGATGCGGGGCCAAGGAACGTGCCGAAACGGATACGGGTCATCTGCAACTCCGTCCTCGCACAATAGGGGAATGTGACGGTGTTTGAACGCGCAATTCGATTGTCGGAACGGCCGCCGCCCCGCGATTTGACCGCTCTCGCCGACCCTGACTACGGTGGACGCAAGCGGAGAGGAAAACCTCATGCGGTCTCAGCGGAATGTCGTGCCTCTGGCGGTTGGACTATTTGCCTTGTTTGTTGGCGCAGGCGCGCCGCTCGCGGCCGGCCTGACACTCAAATGTGGACGCGCGGACGTCCAGAACCCGAAATGGAAGGTTCCGCTGACATTCGTCTATGCCGGCGGCGACAGCGGCCCGCTGAACGTCAGCGGCCCCTTCGGCGACTTTTCGATCAACGTCAAACGGACGTCGATGCCAGCCGGCGTAAAGACGACGGGCGAGGCTTTGGCCGGTGCAGCCACGGTTCGCGTCAAGCTGCCGCCGCTCGCCGATCTCGAAGCATGCATATTGAAACGGCTCACGACCTCGGGGGCAAAGCCGGATGATGGGGACGCTTTTCTCAACGGTCGCGATGCCTGCCTGCAGGCGCTCCAGCCCCCGCCCGAGGGCGCCAATATGACAGCGTCACTGAGGATCGGCTTTTTCAAGGATGGGTCGATGGGCGAGGACGCATTCGTGGACCTCAGATTCAAGTACGAGGGCGCAAGCCGGGCCCCTGGCGGCGCGATGGTCGTCGAGCCTGCGCCTGAGCAGTGCGTGCTGCAAAAGTGACGCGATCGACTGAGGCCCGCGCCTTGGCAAGCTCGCCGAGCCCGACGAAATTCACGGCGAAGCGCGAATAGGATGCTCCCTGGCCTTCAGCGCGGTCGTGAACTGGCCTTCAGCGCGGTCGTGAAAGTGACGACGCATCGGACTGCGACTCGGACGCGCGTGAGCGGACGCGCTCGGCAACAGGGCTTGAGCTTCCGATGATCTGGGCGATCCAGATGACCGTGGAAATGATGGCAAGCACCAGTACCCCGATGCCCCCGAATAGCTTGAAAACGCCGGCGACCAACAGCACGGTCAGAACAGGGATGACCCAGTCCGGGATACTATCGAGGCTCTTCATCAGCAATCCCTTGCAGTCTGGCCCCTATTGAGGCACGCGGCCATCGGCCGGTTGTCTGTCAATTGTGTGACATTCCTCCCGTGACGATCACTTCCGAATCGCCAGACCACAGGGCGATCATGACCACCTGGGCCAAGGCGCGCGCGATGCAGTTGGATAATCCGCGGCGGTATTGCCAATCGGCTCATGCCCGGCCCAGGCAGTGCACTGCGGCTAAGAGGTGGCGACCGGGCACGGGACCTTTCCGAACGTGAGGCGCTCGAGAGTCGAGGAGGCGGGCAGCATCCGCGCTCGACGAGCATCGGGCCCAATCCGATCCTGATCATTCGCTGAGCGCGATCGGAGTCGCACGGCGGGCCCGGTGGCATGATACGCGTCGGTCAGCACTACCGCCGGTTAGGCCAGCGCCGCTGTCTTGTTTGCAACAGCAGACAGTGTGGCGCTTGCTTGCTAGCATCCGATCCGGATGGCTCGACTCAGTCTGTACCGCCGAAGGCCGGGTCGGCCACGGATCGTCGTCGCAAGCGTGCTCATGGCGTTCGTGAGCGTGGCGTGGGCGACCGCCGCTGTGGCGCAGACTTTCATCCCGCAAGGACCGGCGCCGCATTTCGGGCCGACGCCCATCGTCCAGAGCGGCGACGCGCCGCCCAACGGCACATCGGCCGGCGCCATCCAGGCGATCGTCACCGATCCCGTGAATGCGAACACTATGTACGTCGGCGCGGTCAATGGCGGCGTGTGGGCGACACGCAACGGCGGCGCGACCTGGACGCCGCTCAGCGACAACCAGCGCTCGCTGTCGATCGCCAGCCTCGCCACCGATCCGACCAGTTCGAACGTGCTGGTCGCCGGGACCGGCGTCACCTCGAGCAGCAACCTGGGTGGCCCGCGGATCGGCCTCCTCTACAGCAGCAACGGCGGCGCGTCGTGGAGCGAGCTGAGCCAGGGCCTGCCGGCCACCAGCATCGTCGGCGTCGCCGCGCGCGGCAGCACCATTCTCGCGGCCGCATCGGAACCTCTGAGGCAGGCCGCGGCCGGTGGCCTCTACCGCAGCACGAATGCCGGCGCCAGCTTCCAGGCCGTGGCCTTCAGCAATGGTGTCGGCAACGTCGCCGTGACCTCGCTCGCCGCCGATCCCGGCAACCGGAACAACTTCTATGCCGTCGTCAGCTCGACGAACGCCGTCAACAACGGCGTCTGGCTGAGCGGCAATACCGGCCAGAGCTGGGGCGCGGCGCCGGTCCTGCCGATCCCCACCGGACAGACCGCGCGGCTGGCAACGGGCCCCAACGGCTCCGTCGTGGCCGGGCTCTATACGAGCTTCAACAACAACAGCGGCGGCCAGCTGCAGAGCCTGATGCTGTCGAAGGACAATGGCCAGACCTGGACCCAGCTCTCGGTTCCCTCCGCCACCGCTTACCCGGGCGACAACTCGAACAGGTTCCTGGCGCTCGCCATCGACCCCAACAATCCCAACGTCGTCTATGTCGGGGGCACCGACATCAGCGCCAACGGCGCCGACACGCTCGCGGCCTTCCGGGTCGTGCTGAGCGCCAACGGCACCTCCGTCATCGAGCCGTTGACGCTCGACGGCACCGCCAACGGCTCGACGGCACATCCCGATGCGCGGGCCTTCTCCTTCGATGCCAGCGGACGGCTGGTCCTGGTGGGCGACGGCGGCGTCTATGTCCGCACCCTGCCGCAGGGCAACCGCGGCACCTGGACGGGGCTCAACACGTCGACCCTCCAAGTGAGCGAGGCCTATGCGGTTGCCTACGACGCCGTCAGCAAGCGCCTGGTGGCATCGTCGCAGGACACCGGCACCGCCTACCAGCGCGAGCGCGGCGGCACGCTGTACACCGCCATCGGCGGCGGCGACGGCCACAATGCCGCGGCGGTGAACGACAGGACCCGTTCCGACCAGAGCGCGCTCTACACCAGCTCGCAGTGGCTCTCATCCCTGACGCGCTGGACGGTCGATGCCCGGGGCAATGTCGTTGCCGACACCTGCTTCACGACGACGGGCGGGTGCCTGCCGTCGACCAACAAGACGGGACGAATAGACGGCTTCCAACCCACGGACTTCACGGAACCCTGCAACATCCTGCCGGGCGGCTGCCTGCCCAGCGCCAGCAAGCTGGTGCTGAACAGGGTCGACCCGACCATGATCGCGATCGGCACCAACTACGTCTACACGACGACCGACGCCAACGCCGCCAGCGACCGGCTCGTCCTCACGACCCTCGGCACGCCGTTCGCCACGATCCCCGGCGGCAACAACGAGATCACCGCGCTGGCCTACGGCACCAACGACAACCCCAATGCCCTGATCGCGGGCGGCAACAACGGCCGTCTCTTTCTCAGCACGACCGGTGCTGCGGGCTCGCTGCAGCCCACCGCCTATGCCGGCGGCACGCCCACGTCGATCGTGTTCGACAACCGCGCCGCCGCACGGTTCTTCGCCGTCGACCAGACGAACCTGTGGGGCACCACCAATGCCGGCGGGAGCTTCAGCAACCTCACGAGCAACCTGGCGGCGCTGAACATCTCCTTGCCGACGTCGCTCGAGTTCATCTCCAACAACGGCGTCAACGCGCTGCTGGTCGGCGGCGTCAGCAGCGTGGTCAACGGTCAGAGCCCGCTCGCCGTGGCGGACAGCGACCGGGCGGGCAACCTCGCGAACTGGCGGCCGTTCGGCTTCGGCCTGCCCAACACCTTCATCTACCAGATGACGTACAATCCGACCGTCGACGTGCTGGCGATGAGCGCGTTCGGCCGCGGCGCCTGGGTGCTCTACGACACCACGACCTGGTTCCCGACGGCGCGGGTCCTGCGCTTCGGCCTGGCCGACAACGACTCCGCGCCGTCCGATTCGATCCTCACCAATGGCGTCTACGCCGCGCGCGAGCTCGAGAAGGTCGGCACCGGGATCCTTTCGATCGGCGGCACGACGAGCTACAGCGGCGCCACCACCGTGCCGCGCGGCACGCTCGTGGCCAACGGCAACCTGACGAGCTCGAGCGGCGTCGTCATCGACCGGGACGCGACGCTGCGCGGCACCGGCCTCCTGCCGTCGACCGTCGTGAGCGGCACGGTGGCGCCCGGCAACTCGATCGGCACCCTGACGGTGAACGGCAATTTCGTGCAGAACGCCGGCAGCATCTACCAGGTGGAAGCCAACAACGCGGGCCAAAGCGACCGGATCAATGTCAGCGGCAGCGCCACCCTCAATGGCGGCACGGTGCAGGTGCTGGCCCAGCCGGGTACCTACAATCGCGGCACGACGTACACCATCCTGAGCGCCGGCGGCGGCCTCAGCGGCACCTACTCGGGCGTCACCAGCAACTTCGCCTTCCTGCGACCGTTCCTCGGCTACGACGCCAATAACGTGTACCTGAGCCTGCTGCTCGGCTCGTTCGCCGGCGGTGCGCAGACCAACAACCAGTACGCCGTCGGCCTCGCGCTCGATCGGGCTTCCGGCAACGCCGCGAGCAGCGCCACGGGAGATTTCGGGAACGTGCTGAATGCGCTGGCCGGCCTCCGCACCGCGCAGGCGCCGGCCGCCCTTGACGCCATCAGCGGCCAGCCCTGGGCCGATTTCGGCACGACCAACACGCAGGGGGCCAGCCTGTTCATGCGGGCGGTCGGACAGCAAATGGCCGTGGCGCGCGGCGCGGCCGGCGGCGGCCAGCGCCAGGCGCTGGCCCAGGCCTGCGAGATCGAGAACTGCGAGGCGGCGGGCCCGTGGGGCGCCTGGACGAGCGCGCTGGGCGGCCTGGGCAGCGTCGCCGCCGACGGCAATGCCGCCACGCTCACTTACAATTTCGGCGGCGTCGCGGCCGGTCTCGACTATCGGCTGGATCCGCGCTTCCTGGTCGGCTTCGGCACGGGCTACGCCGCAGGCAATCAGTGGGTGAACGGCTTCCAGGGCCGCGGCTGGACGGACAGCGTCTTCGCTACGGTCTACGGCTCCTTCACCCGCGGCGCCTTCTATGCCGACGGGCTGGCGGGCTACGCCTATTCCACCAACCAGCTCCAGCGCCAGATCGTTCTCCCGGGCCTGCAGCCGCGCACCGCCAACGGCAGCGCCGGCGCCAACCAGGCCCTGGGGCAGGTCGAGACCGGCTACAAGGTCGGCATCCATGCGCCCGCCCTGGCGACCATCACGCCGTTCGCCCGCGTGGCTGCCTCGAGCACGACGCAGAACGGCTTCTCGGAGTGGGGCGCCAACGCGCTCAGCCTGAACATGGCGCAGCAGACCACGAACTCGCTGCGCAGCACCCTCGGCGTCGATCTGGCCGGCGTCATCGGGCTCGGCGACACGAAGAAGCTCGACCTCGCGCTTCGGCTGGGCTGGCTGCACGAATATGCCGACATCGGCCGGCCGATCACCGCCGCTTTCGCCGGAGCGCCATCCACCCCCTTCACCGTCTACGGCGCCACGCCGCAGCGGGATTCGGCGGTGATCGGCTTCTCGGTCATGACGGCCATCACCGAGGCGGCCCAGCTTTTTCTGCGTTACGACGGCGAGATCGGCAACGCCAACGACAACCATACCCTCAATGTCGGCGTGCGCTTCACCTGGTGAGGCGTCTTCCGCTCTTCCTTCTCGCGCCGCCAGACGCTCGCTGCAGGGTTATGTCGACGTCTTCGTCGAGGGCGAGACCGGCAATCGCGTCACCACGCGGCTCGGTCCGTGGGACTGCATCTCGTGTCCGGCCGGCGTGATCCAAGGTTACCAGAACGACGGGCTCGAGCCGGTCTACATGCAGGTGATGCTCGGCCGCGGCAAGCCGGAGACAATGGGATATACCGACGAGGAACTGTACAAGCGCCGCGATGCGCACCTAAAGGCGCTCTGATGCTCGACGCATTGCATGCTGTGCCAGCCCGATCGTGAGGCGGGTCTGCCCGAAGCATTGACGATTCGACCGCGAACGAAGGGAAGCTCTTCGCGTCGCGCGGCGGCGTGAAAGCCTCGACCCGCGTGCCCGACCGTCAAGTCGGGGCGGATTGCCGCCCGCACCGAGGCGTTCGACGGCGCGGTCCGGTTTGTACTAGAGTCGCGCTGGCTACGAGGTTCCATCAGCTTGCGACGGAATGCTTTTCTCGCCGGGTCATGCCTGGTCGGCCTGCTGCTCGCGGTTGCTGGCATGACGCCTGCCGCGAGCACGACCACCACCTCGCTGCCCGGCAGAATCGTCCTCGAGCTTCCCGCCTGGCTCGGCATTCCCTTCCTGCTCCTGGTGTGGCTGGAGGCGCTGTTCATTCTCTACCTGCTCGCGCCCCGCCTGCAGCGCCGCAAAAGGCAGGCCCCGGCATCGGCGGTGAGGGGGCAGCTCGTCATGCTTGTCGTGGTGACCGCGCTTGCGCTCGGGCTTCGCAACCACACCGGCATCGGTTTCGATGCGGCGCTGCGCAGCCTGATGGAAGCCGGCGGCGGGCCGCCGCCCGAGGCAAGCGCAGCCGAAGCGCCTGCCGCCGTCCGCTCGGCCGTGATCGAAGGGGTCGTGGAGACGTCGTTGCTGGCCCTCGCCGTCATGGCGATCGGCGGCCTGGCGTGGCTCTGGCTCGCCCTCCTGCCGCGGCGCGGCCGCGAGCGGCCTTCGCCCTTCGCGTCCTCCGACCTGCAGGCCGCGGTCGACGACAGCCTCGATGATCTCCGGCACCTGGCCGATGCCCGCCTGGCGATCATCCGGTGCTACGACCGGTTCGAGAGAGTTCTGGCGGGCGCCGATGTCCGCCGCTCGCCCTGGGAGACCGTTGTGGAGTTCATGCGCGAGGCGCTCCGGCATCCCGGTCTGCCGGGCGAGGCGGTGCGCGAGCTGACCGGCCTGTTCGAGATCGCGCGCTTCAGCCGGCACGAGCTCGGCCCGAGCCATCGCGAACGCGCGTGGCAGGCCTTGATGGCGGTCAAGATCGCGCTGGAAGAGAAACACCTGAATGCCTCGACCCTCTAGGCGTGTCTGGCTGGGCCTGATGGTCCGCTACCTCATGTTGCTTGCCGTGGTGGCCCTGGTTGCGTCGTCGGTCTATGCGGCGGCCGATGCCGCCTGGCGGCCGACGGTCCTTCGTCTGGCCGTGGCGGCCATCGTCTCGGTCATCCTGATTCACCTCTACCGTCACTTGCGTCGCCAGCTCGACGCGGCGCCGTCGTCCGCATTCGATCAGGCCCGCTCGGCGCCGCCAGCCGATCCCATGGTCCCGCGCCAGGTCCTGCGCTTGCAGGAGAGCGTGCAGTACAGCGTCAGGAGCCAGCGCTATTTCAGGCAGAGTCTGTGGCCGAGGCTCGTGCAGCTCGGCGAGGAGCGCGGCCTGCGCGATCCCCTGCAGGAACCGCGCGGACGGCCATGGCTTCGGCGCGGCCCGTCGCTGGCGGCGATTTCCGAGGTCGTCAAACGGATCGAGGAAGACGGATCGAGGATTGGCGATGAAAGTAGATGAGATAAAGCAGCGATGCGATGGCATCCTCGACGTGCTGTCGCAGATCGTGGTCGGCAAGGATCGCATCCTGCGCCAGGTCCTGGCCGGCATCCTGGCCAACGGCCATATCCTGCTCGAGGATTATCCCGGCCTGGCCAAGACCCTGATCGCCCGCCTGTTCAGCCAGGCCCTGGAGCTTCGCTTCAGCCGCATCCAGTTCACGCCGGATCTGCTGCCGAGCGACATCACCGGCAGCTCGATCTACGATCAGCGCGAGGGCCGCTTCGAGTTCAGGCGCGGCCCGATCTTCGCCCACCTGGTCCTGGCCGACGAGATCAACCGGGCGACGCCGAAGACCCAGTCGGCGCTGCTCGAAGCGATGCAGGAGAGGCAGGTCACCATCGAGGGACAGTCGCATCCCCTCGACCCGCCGTTTCTGGTCATCGCGACGCAAAATCCCATCGAGCTCGAGGGCACCTATCCGTTGCCCGAAGCCCAGCTCGACCGCTTCCTGGTCCGCATCTCGGTCGGCTATCCCGACCGGCAGGAGGAGAGGGAGGTGCTGCGCCGCCGGCGCGAGCGGCGCCGCGATCTCGCCGACGTGCCCCGGGTCGTGCCGCATGACGTTCTTCTCGCCATGCAGGCGGCGCTCGAGGATGTCCATGTCGACGACGCGATCGACGAGTACATCGTCGACCTGGTCCGGGCCACCCGCGTCGACGACCGGGTTGCGCTCGGCGTGTCGCCGCGCGGTGCGCTGGCGTTGCAGGGCATCGCCCGGGCCGAGGCCGCCCTGCACGGTCGCGATTTCGTCACGCCGGACGACGTCAAGGCGATGGCCGTGCCGGTGCTCGCCCATCGCATCGTGTTGCGCCCCGAGCTGTGGGTGGCCCGACTGTCGCCGGTCGAGGTCATCGAGGAGATCCTGAGACGGGTGCCGACACCGAAGGTCGAAGTGGCCCGATCATGAGCGGCCCGATCATGAGCCGCCCGATCATGAGCGGCTCGCGATGACGCCGTCGCCCCTGCTCGCGGCGATCTCGGTCCTGACGCTGTGGTGCCTGGTGCTGGGGCTGGTCGTCGGGCGATACGAGCTCTTTCTGGCCGCCGTGCCGCTGGTCGTGGCCTTGCTGTCGGCCCGGCGGCCGCCGGCGGCGTCGGGCATCGGGCTGACGGCGACCGCGTCCTCGCCGAGACTGCTGGAAGGCGACTGCTTCGAGCTCAGCCTGGTGGTCGTGAGCCCCGCGACGGGCGCGCCGTCGGTCGAGATCTTCGTGCCGGCGCCCGCCACGTTCGTCTTCCTCGACGGCAGACGTCACCTGGCGACGCGCCTGCGCGCCGGCGAACCCTTCGAGTGGACGCTCACCGTGCGATCGACGGCACGCGGCCGAAGTTCGCTGGGGCCGTTCAACGTGCGCGTGACCGACGATTCCGGCCTGCTTGTCGACGAAGCCGTCGTGCACTCCACTCTGGCAATCGAGACCTGGCCGCGCATTCCCGGGATCCGGCAGTTGCCCCGGCCGGGGCGGACGCGATCGTCATTCGGCAACTACGTCGCCCGCCAGTTCGGCACCGGGCTCGAGCCTGGCGAGGTGCGGCTGTTCTCGCCCGGCGATCGCGTGCGTCACATCAACTGGCCGGCGTCGCTTCGGCTGGGCCGGCTCTACGTGACGCAGTTCCATCAGGAACGCAGCGCCGACGTGGTGCTTCTGCTCGACACGCTGGCCGAGACGGGGGTCTCTCCCGATACGAGCCTCGATGCCTCGGTGCGGGCGGTCGCCGCCTTGGCGTCGGCCTACATCGCCCGCAAGGACCGCGTCGGCCTCGTGGAATTCGGCGGCTACCTGCGCTGGCTGAAACCGGCGGCCGGCCGGCGCCAGCTGGAGAGGCTGCTGCGCGCCGCGGTCCCGGCCGCCCAGGTCTTCAGCTACATGGCGAGGTCGCTCGACTATGTGCCGGCGACGGCGCTGCCCCGGCAGGCGCTGGTGATCGCCGTCAGCCCGCTGATCGACGATCGTTTCACCCGGACGATCGTCGACCTGGCGGGTCGCGGCTACGACGTGGTGCTTCTCGCCGTCTCCGCCGTCGAGCTGACGCGCCGCGTCCTGCCGGACACGGCCGTCCGCGACGTCGCCTGCACGCTGTGGAAGCTCGAGCTGGCAGAGCGTGTGCGGCACTTGCGCCACCAGGGGATCACGGTCGTGGAATGGCAGCCGGAGCAGCCCCTCGATGCGGCCCTGGCATCGCTGGCCCGCCGGGCGCCGGTCCGGCGCGCGATCGCATGAGGTGGCCCATGAAACAAATCGTGAGACAACACGTGAGACAACTCGTGCCTGGTCTCGCCCTCCCTGTCCTCGTGGGGGTGCCGCTCTGGGTGGAGACGTCCTGGCTGGTCGCCGTCGTCGCGCTGGCGGGCGGCGCCGTCGGCATCGTTGCGATCCTGCGCGCGTCTCTTTCGCTGGCCACCGCAGGGGCTGTCCTTGCCCTGTCGTCCTTGGCTTTGGCGCTGCGCGACTCGTCGTCGTCCGCTGGCATGCTCGTGGTGGCTGTCTTCGGATTGGCTCTGCTGCTGCTGGCCGATGGCACGCATCGTTGCAAGCGCCTCGAAGGCGCCGCGGCGACGCCGTCCTACTGGCACCGCTGCCTGGCGTGGTGGATGGGGCGCGGCGCGATCTCGTTGGCCATCGCGGCCGTCATCACCATTCTCGCGCCGCTGGTGGCAGCCTCCCTGCCGCAGGTGTGGGGGCCGTTTGTCGCCGGCATCGGCATCCTGATGGCCTTCGCGGCAGCCGTAGCGTTCGCCTGGTCGAACATGGAGGACTAAGGTCGAAATACCGCGGCTGCTGGCGCTATCGCGGCAGCCAGCCGAGCGCGCGCGCCTGCAGGCTGTGGATGTAGAGCCGGTCCGCGGTCTCGGTCGCTCCCGTCGTGTCGTAGGCGCCGCTCGGGTCCTGCAGGTCGGCGGTGACTCGACCGTCCTCGTCGATCGCGAAGACGTGCCCATACGGTTCGCCGAGCGGCAGGAGGAAGCGCGGCAGCCGCAACAGCACCTTGCGCAGGAACGGCCGTTCGGCGAGCGAGTCGGCCGCCGGATTACGTGGCTTGAACAACCCGACCCAGAACCGGCCATCGCGTCCGCGCGTGATGTTGTCCGGATAGCCCGGCAGGTTGTCGAGCAACACCCTGGCCTGCGCTGCGCCGCCCAGCACATCGAGGTCGCTGGCGCGCCCGTCGATCTTCCAGACGCGGTAGCGGCCCGTCTCGGTCACGAACAGCGTATGGCCGTCGGCCGACAGGGCGATGCCGTTGGCGAAGGAGAAGCCGCGGGCGACGACCCGTGTCTTCCCGGTGGCCGGATCGTGGGCGAGCACGCGGCCGGTGGCCGTTTGCTCCATGATGTCGAGCACGCTCGCCGGCAACGTGCCGCCCCAGCGAGCCGGCGCGAACCGCGTCGAGGCGTCTGTGAAATAGATCGTACCGTCCGGCGCCACGACGATGGCGTCGGCATAGCCGATCGGGTCGTTGGCGCCGACGCGATCGGCCAGCACGCTCACCTGCCGGTCAGGCGTGATGGCCAGAAGGCCCTTGAAGGCGTCGGCGGCGATCAGGCGTCCGCTCGCATCGAAGTCGAAGCCCAGCACACGCCCGCCCGTGCTCGCGAAGACTTCGCGCTTGGCGCCGTCCGGCTCCATGCGCAAGAGCTTGCCGCCCTCCATCGCGGCGTAGAGCTTGCCGTCCGGCCCGATCGCGACGTGCTCCGGTCCGACCTCGCCGCCGAGGTCGATCGTGCGCAGGCCCACCAGACGTGTGTTCGGCGCGAAGGGGCCGGTAAAGCCGGGCGGCGTCGGCGCTGCCCACGCCACGGGCTCGGCGGGAACCGGCCAGAAGCACAGATAGGCGGCGGTCGCCGCCAGCGCGAGCGCGGCACCGCCGGCGGTCTTGGCGACGACGCTCATGACGAAACGACCCGCGGCGTCGCGTCGGACGTCGTTCGCTTGTCGGCAGGATCGGCTGGTGCACGGTTCGACATGGGCTGGCACGTTCTCCCGCTATGCAGGCTCGAATGAGAGGTGATGGGATGTACGTACCAGAGCCCCGCGACTCTTCGAAGACGTGCTGTCACTGGCAGCATTCCCACAGGTAGTCCCTCTGTATGGCCGACAAGGGCGCCACCCGCATCGTGGTGCGATCGGTGTCGGAAGCCGAGGTCCGCGCCATCGCCGCCGACCCGTCTGCCCTGGTCGGCTCCGACGGATCGTGCGTGGCGCCCTATGGCATCACCGCCCAGTCGAACGCCGCACCGCCTTCACAATCAAACCTCGCGAAATAGGAACAGCGCCGCGAGGCCGACAAAGTGTACGGCAACCTTCCGCGATGACCGCTTTGCGTCAGAAAGCCGGTCATGTCGAGGTCACGTCCGCTTTACCCCTGGAAGCGGACGTCCCTCGGTGCTTGTCAGACGTCGGCTTCGGGTCAGAAGCTGTCATCGCGCACTTTCCGCACATAGTCGCAACCTGCTAGCCTTGGTGGCGCGCCGAGACCGAGAAGTTCGGCGCCATCGTCAAGAGGCGACCGTAGGAGACGCACGATGGCGATGGCCATTCTAGGGTCCGCCCTCTTTTTTGTGGTCGCTCCCAGCGTCTTGGCGGGGCTCATTCCGTGGTGGATGACGCGTTGGGAATTTCTGCCGCCGTTCTTCGATCTGCAGGCGACGCGCGCTGTCGGGATCCTGTTGATCGTCGCGGGCGTACCTGGGCTTGTCGACTCGTTTGCGCGCTTTGCACTGCAAGGGCTCGGCACGCCGGCGCCGATCGCTCCGACGCAGAACCTCGTGGTGACGGGTCTCTATCGCTACGTGCGCAATCCTATCTACGTTGCCGTCGTCGCCGTCGTTCTGGGCCAAGCGATCCTGTTCGGCGACTGGCGTCTCGTGATTTACGGCGGGCTGATGTGGCTCGCCTTCCACGCCTTTGTCCTGGCGTACGAGGAGCCGGTGCTGGCTCAGACGTTTGGGGCCCGGTACGAGGAATTCCGGGCCAACGTCCCGCGGTGGATTCCGCGGCTGTCGCCTTGGCAACCCGCGTCGCCCGAGACATGAGAACCTCCTTCATATGGCATTCTGCTGGCGTTTCACAGCGTGAGCATTAAAGCCATTTTACATCTTGAGCCTGTGGGCAACCATATAGCGCGAGCCGAGGTGCAACCAGTGAACCCGCGTCGCCGATTTCAAACCTTGCGCACGTTTCCAGGATAGCGCGCGACAAGCTCGTCCGATGTCACGAGGCTCAGCCCTTCGACGCGAGCCTGCGCGAGCAGCATGCGGTCGAACGGGTCCTTGTGCAGCGGCGGCAGGTCCAGGGTGGCGACCGCATGCTCGCTGGAGATCGTCAATTCGCGCCAGCCATTGTCGAGGAGTCCGCGCCGAAGTCGGTTTGGCTCGACGCGGAAATCCTCGCGAGCCAAAGCATGCTTGATGGCTACTTCCCATAAACTCACGGCGCTAAACCATAGGCGCTCGTCCGGGTCGTCCAAGAGCCGCCGCGCTGGTCTGGATAGTTTCTGGGGCTGTCCGGCGGCCCACAGCAAAAGATGCGTGTCGATCAGCAGAGTCATTTGCTGCCGTGGAACTGGCGCTCGATCTGGTCTTGGCCCATGCGATCAAAGTCATCCGGCACGGTGACCTCGCCCGTGAGGAAGCCCAGGCGGCGCGGCACCGCCGGCTCGCTGGCAGACAGTGGCACCACCTTGACCAGTGGCTTGCCGGCCTTGGCGATGATGAAGCCTTCCCCCTTGGCGGCCCGCTCGACCAGGCGAGATAGGTGGGTCTTCGCTTCGTGCATGTTGACTTTGCGCATGGTGACCTCGATCTAGTCCATTAGACTTAGTCTATTCGCAGCTTGATGCAAGGCGCATAATTGCCGCCGATGCTTGCACTGACCGCACTACCGCCTGTTGTGTCCCTACATGGTGCGCAAAAATACCACCCGTGGTGTCGTGGTTGCCTGGCTTGCCAATGTTGCTGACTTGAGTTATTATGCGGAATGACTTCAGTATCGTGGCTGACCGCTCGCCGCTAGCGATGGCCGCGCTTCCGCTCCGCATCCAGGCGCCGGAGTTCGCGGCGCATGATCTTGCCGGTCGTGGTGAGCGGCAGCTCGGCCACGAACTCGACCTCACGGGGATATTCGTGGGCGGCGAGGCGGGTCTTCACGAAATTGGCAAGGTCGGTCTTGAGCGAGTCGGTGCCGACGATCTCGGGCCTGAGCTGCACGAAGGCCTTCACGATCTCGGTGCGCACCTTGTCGGGGATGCCGACGACGCCGACCATGGCGACGGCGGGATGGCCCATCAGGCATTCCTCGATCTCGCCCGGGCCGATGCGGTAGCCGCCCGAGGTGATGACGTCGTCGTCGCGGCTCTTGAAGAAGACATAGCCGTCCTCGTCGATGCGGCCGAGATCGCCGGTCAAGAGCCAGTCGCCGGCGAACTTCTTCGCCGTCGCCTCCGGATTGCGCCAGTACTCCAGCATGACGATGGGATCGTGCCGGAAGCCCGCGATCTGGCCGTCCTCGCCGGGCGGCAGCAGGTTGCCGCCGTTGTCGACGATCGCGACCTTGCGGCCGGGACAGGCGCGGCCGCACGAGCCCGGCCGCACCTCGAACCACTCGGGCGAGTTCAGCAGCATCAGGTTCATCTCGGTCTGGCCGTAGCCTTCCGAGATGGTGGTGCCGAAGGTGTCGCGGCCCCAGTCGAGCAGCTCCTCGCCCATCGCCTCGCCGCCGGTGCTGATGGCGCGGAGATCGTAGGCCCAGCGATCGCGCGGCTTGTGGACCTGGCGCATCATCTTGAGCGCCGTCGGCGGGACGAAGGCGACGCCGACGCGATGCCGGTCGAGCAGGGCGAAGGCGCGTTCGGGATCGAATTTCTGGAAGCGATGCGCCACCACCGGCGTGCCGTAGAACCAGGCCGGGAACAGCGCGTCGAAAAGGCCCGCGATCCACGCCCATTCGGCCGGCGTCCACATCACCTCGTTGCCCTGCGGCCAGTGGCTGAGCCACTGCTCGACCGGCGGGATCGAGCCCAGCAGCACGCGATGGGCATGCAGCGCGCCCTTGGGCTGGCCGGTCGTGCCCGAGGTGTAGATCAGCAGCGCCGGATCCTCGGCCAGGGTGTCGACCGTGGCGAAGCTGTCGGAGGCGGCGCCGAGCAGGCGGTCCCAGTCGAGGAAGGCGCTGTCGTTGGCGCCGGCGCCGATCGCGATGATCGTCTTGAGATGCGGCAGGCGATCGCGCACGGCCAGCACCTTGGGCAGCTGGCTCATGTCGGTGATGACAGCCGAGGCCTCGGCGTTGGCCAGGCGATATTCCAGCGCTTCCTCGCCGAACAGCGTGAACAGCGGCAGCACCACGGCGCCCATGCGATAGGCCGCGATATGGCAGATCGTGAGCTCGGCGCCCTGGCTCAGGAACACGCCGACGCGATCGCCCTTGCCGATGCCCTTGCCTGTACCCTGGGCGGCAAGCGCGTTGGCGAGCCGCGAGCTCGCAGCCAGCAGCTGGCCGAAGGTCCAGTGGCGCACCACGCCGTCGGCCGCCTCGACGATCAGCGCCAGCGCCTCGCGGGGATGGCGCTCGCAGACGGCGCGGCCCATGTTGAAGCGTTCGGGCCTGGGCCAGCGGAACTGGCGCATCGCGTCGTCGTAGGAAAGGCCGCGCGGGATCATGTCAGCCCTTCTTATTCATGGTTGGTTCCATCCGCCAACAGTTTCAGCGCTTATAAGAAGGGTCAGTGATTTACGCGGTTGATGACCCGGCCCGCCAGCAATTCCTGCGGCGTCGGCTCCCAGATGTCGTCGGGCGGCGTGGCGAAGACGCGGTCGACGAATTGCGCGGTGAGCCTGGCGGTGTAGAGCAGGAAGCGGCGGAAATCGCGGTTGCTTTCGTACATGTCGTTGTCGCTGAGGCCGGGAAACGAGCCGCGATGAAAGCCCAGCCGGCCGCCCGGCGAAATGCTGCGCTCGACGCCGCCCAGGAAGGCGATCGTGCAGGCCGAAGCGCATTCGTCGTCGACGCGGGTCGCGAGCTTGCGTTCGCGAAACAGCTCGTAGAGTTCGAAGCCCACCGATATGCGCCCGCCGGGGCCGGCCAGCACGACGGTGCGGATGCCGGGGTTCTGGTCCAGCGCCCGGCGCACGGTGGTCTCGCCGCCCAGGCCGTAGGATCCCTCGACGTAGAGCGTGCTGCCGTCCGCACTGACGCGGACCGCGAGCTGGTTCAGCTCGACGTCGCCCGTGTAGATGGCCCACATCTCCACCAGCGTCGGCGCCGCGCGGTCGATCAGCAGCGCGCCGATCGCCAGGAGGGCGGCGGCTGCTGCTGCCGATGTCGCGGCGAAGGCGCCCCGGCCGCCGATGCGACGCGCGGCGATCGTCAGGAGTCCGATCTGGAAAATGGCGAAGACTGTTGCGATCGCGCAGAGCACGGCCGGGATGGCGATGTGTGCCAGCGTGATGTCCTCGCCGAGGAACACCGCGGCCGAGATGCTGCCGAAGCCGATCAGAAGCGCGACGGCGGCCCAGGTCCCGCGGAAGTACAGGGTCTGCGGCAGCGAGGCGGTGCCGTCGCGCCACACGGGCACGCCGAGGTTGTCGAGATAGTCGCCGGCCCGTTGCAGCGGTCCGTTGCGGACATGTCTGCGGCCGCTCGGAAAGCCCGGCCATCGCAGTTCATGGAGGCCCATCGTGCGCGCCGCGGCGGCAGCATGGGCGAGCAGCCGGCGGCGTTCGCGCCGGCCGCCGACGAGATGATCCACGCTGATGTGATCGGCCATTTGGCGCAGGTCGATGGCGGCGGTCGGCCCGGTCGCTCCGTCGATCACGAACACGGCGCGGTCCTCGGCATCCGTGGGGATAATTGCCGGCGAAAGCGCGGCAACAGCGGCGGTATCTGCCGTCGTGGCGCGGCGGGGGCGGGGTGTTCCCATGGGCTGACGCCCTGTATGCTGCGGCACTTTTCGCGGAGCGTCTAGGAATGTCCCCCGACGATCATGCCTTTGCACCCGTTGCAGGGGCCAAGAAGATTGAATCCGGCGTCACCATCGTGCCTTCGGTGTGCCCGCACGACTGCACCAGCACCTGCGCGCTCGATGTCGAGCGGCTCGACAGCAAACGCATCGGCCGGGTGCGCGGCTCGATGCGCAACGACTACACCGCCGGGGTCATCTGCGAGAAGGTCGCGCGCTACGCCGAGCGCATCCATCATCCCGACCGGCTGATGAAGCCGCTGCGCCGGACCGGGCCCAAGGGATCCAGGCAGTTCGCCGAGATCTCGTGGGCCGACGCGCTCGACATCGTCGCCGAGCAGTTTTTAGCCAAGGCGCGCCAGCATGGCAGCGAGACGGTGTGGCCCTACTACTATGCCGGCACGATGGGGCTGGTGCAGCGCGACGGCATCAACCGGCTGCGCCACGCGATGAAATACTCGCGCTGGTTCTCAACCATCTGCGTGACGCTCTCCGACACCGGCTGGATCGCGGGCACGGGCGTCAAGCGCGGCGCCGACGTGCGCGAGGTCGACGAGCACTCCGACCTGGTGGTGATCTGGGGCGGCAATCCGGTGAACACCCAGGTCAACGTCATGACCCACGCCATGCGCGCCAAGAAGCGCGGGGCGAAGCTGGTCGTGGTCGATCCCTATCGCACCGGCACGGCCGACCAGGCCGACATCCATCTCGCCGTGCGCCCCGGCACCGATGGCGCGCTGGCCGTTGCCATGATGCATGTCCTGTTCAAGGAGGGCTATGCCGACTGGGACTACATGCGCCGCTACACCGATGCGCCCGACGAGCTGGCGGCGCACGTGGCGACGCGCACGCCGGAATGGGCGGCCGCGATCACCGGCCTGTCGGTCGACGAGATCGTTTCCTTCGCGCGTCTCTACGGCCAGGCCAAGGCCGCCTTCATCCGCTGCCATCACGGTTTCAGCCGCAGCCGCAACGGGGCCCACAACATGCACGCGGTCACCTGCCTGCCGGCGGTGACGGGCGCGTGGAAGCACAAGGGCGGCGGCGCGCTCTACGGCCACACCGGCATGTACCCGATCAAGAAGACGCTGATCGAGGGGCTCGACATGGTCGACACCTCGCTGCGTGAGCTCGACCAGTCGCGCCTGGGGCCGATCCTGACCGGCGACCGCGAGGCACTGAACGGCGGGCCGCCGGTGACGGCGCTGCTGATCCAGAACACCAACCCGGCGATGGTCTGTCCCGAGCTCGAACTGGTGCACAAGGGTTTTAGCCGCGAGGACCTGTTCACCTGCGTGCACGAGCAGTTCCTGACCGAGACGGCGGCCTTCGCCGACATCGTCCTGCCGGCGACGATGTTCCTCGAGCATGACGACTTCTATACCGCGAGCGGCCACACCTTCTTCCAGGTGACCAAGGCGGTGATCGAGCCGCCGGGCGAGTGCCGCGAGAACCACTACGTGATCTCCGAGCTCGCCAGGCGTCTGGGGGCGAAGCACCGCGGCTTCGACATGACGCCGTGGGAGATCATGGACGAGTCGCTTCGCGAGTCGGGCATGTGGGACGCCGAGACCAATTTCAAGAAGGGCGGCCAGGACTTCCATCTCGGCTTCGAGACCTCGCACTTCCTCGACGGCTTCGCCTGGCCCGACAAGAAGTTCCGCTTCAAGCCCGACTGGGCGGCGTACGGCCCGCGCGGCAAGGAGATGCCGAGCCTGCCCGACCATTTCGACGTGATCGACAACGCCACGGCCGAAAAACCCTTCCGCATGGTCGCGGCACCGGCGCGCACCTTCCTCAACTCGACCTTCACCGAGACGCCGAGCAGCCAGAAGCGCGAGGTGCGGCCGATGGTGATGATGAATCCCGACGATTGCGCGGCCCTTGGCGTGGTCGAGGGCGAGCGGCTGGAGATCGGCAACGAGCGCGGCAAGACGATCGTGCGCTGCAAGCCCAGGGCCGGCCAGCAGAAGGGCGTGGTCGTGGTCGAGGGCATCTGGCCCAACCGCAACTTCGAGACCGGCATGGGCATCAATGCGCTGACCTCGGCCGATCCCGGCTGGCCCAACGGCGGCGCGGTGTTCCACGACACCGCCGTCTGGATCAGGAAGCCCTGATGAGCGCGCGCGCACGCAACTCAAGTTCCTCTCCCCCGCTAGGGGGAGAGGTTAGGTGAGGGGGCTTCGAAGGCTGTGCGCAACCCCCTCACCCAACCTCTCCCCCTAACGGGGGAGAGGAGCATGAAACCATGAGCAACTCTTTCCAGCCCGCCCCCAACCCCAGCATCGCCGAGGCCCAGGCGGCACCGGCGCCCGGCCGCGGCCACGTCCTGGTGATCGGCAACGAGAAAGGCGGCTCGGGCAAGTCGACGACGGCGTTGCACATCGCCGTCGCGTTGCTGAACGACGGCGCCAGGGTCGCCACGCTCGACCTCGATGCGCGGCAGGGCACGCTCGGCCGCTACGTCGAGAACCGCGCGGCCTTTGCCAAACGCAAAGGTGTCGCGTTGCCGATGCCCGTCCATGCCGCGGTGCCGCTGTCGGCTCTGGCCGATCGCAGCGAAGCGCAGGCCGACGAGCGGTCGCGTCTCGAGGCGGCGCTGGAGCAGGTGATCGACACCGTCGATTTCGTGATCGTCGACACGCCGGGCAGCGACACCTATCTCTCGCGGCTGGCGCACACCTGGGCCGACACGCTGCTGACGCCGCTGAACGACAGCTTCATCGACCTCGACCTTCTGGCCCGCGTCGATCCCGACACGCTCAGGATCGTGCGGCCGTCGATCTATGCCGAAGCGGTGTGGAAGCAGCGCCAGCTGCGCGCCGTGCAGGGCGGCCGGCCGGTCGACTGGGTGGTGATGCGCAATCGCCTGTCGTCGCTCGCCGCGCGCAACAAGCGCGACATGGGCACCGTCATCGAGGCGCTGGCCAGGCGCATCGGTTTCCGAATCGCCGCCGGCTTGAGCGAGCGCGTGATCTACAAGGAGCTTTTCCTGACCGGGCTCACGCTGCTCGACCTGAAGCGCGGGGGCAAAGGTCCGTCATTGACGTTGAGTCACGTCGCAGCGCGTCAGGAGGTGCGCGATCTCGTGTCCGCGCTCAATCTGCCGCGGCGAGATGCCGTGGCACCAGGCGCCGCTGGCGCGGAGGAGAAGAGCGAGGCATGAGCTTCCCGTCATGACGAGAGGCAACATGGCTGTTGACACGGTCTAGCACCGGAGTTATAATCACGCGGCGCCGCTTCCCCGCGGCTCCGCTCTATTCATCGTCTATCGGACAATTCGCGATGCTCACTCCGCCGGGGCGAGATGCGGCTGCGCCATCGGCCGCGCCCGCGACAGGGCAAGCCATAGCAAACCGGCGAGCTGCAGGACGAAGAGCGCACCGAACGCCCAGGTGTAGCCGTCGGGTGAATAGCCGCTCGCCGTGCGCGGCCACAAGTCGACGATCTTCCCGATCGCCCACTGGCCGGCGAAGATCACCGAGAAGACCACGAGATTGCTCGAGGTGCTGACGCGGCCGGCATAGTGGGGCGGAAACGCCGAGACCATGAGCGGCATGTACTGGATGGGCAGTGCGCCCAGGAAGCCGAACAATGGCCAGGCCACGGCGGGATGGAACGACGGCAGGAAGGCGAGCCAGCCGCAGACCAGGGCGAACAGGGTGCTGGTGATGCCGACCGACATGAAGGCGGTGACGCCGACGCGGCGGAAGGCGTTGGAGACCACGCCGCTCATGGCGAAGCCCAGGGTCATGATCGCCGTGGTCCAGAGCTGGATGTCGGCGCGCGCCTCCTTGTCGGCGATGCCGCCGACGTCGCGCAGCCATGGGCCGATCCACAAGGTGATGCAGCCGATGAAGGCGAGCTGCTGGATCGAGAGCAGGGGCTGGATGCGCCAGTAGAAGCCGTCGGTCAGCACCGCGCCGGTGATGCGGAACTGATCGATCAGCGTTCCCCCCTTGTCCGACGGGGCGCCCGGCTGCGCGGCGCGTTCGGGCACGACGATGAACAGGATCGCCGAGGTCGCGAGGCAGATGCCCGCCAGCCAGAAGAACAGGCCCTGCCAGCTCACGACCGACAGCGACCATTCGACGGGCAAGGTCGCTGCCATCGAGCCCAGCCCGCCCGCCATCATGTGGAAGCCCGTGATCAGGCCCCAGCGCTCGGGCGGATACCACAGCGTGATCGCCTTGATGGCGGCCATCAGGCCGCCGGCGAAGCCCAGCCCGATCAGCACGCGCGCCACGATCAGCTCGCCGAGCGAGAGGCTCAGCCCGAACAGCGCGGAGCCCACAGCCGCCGTCGCCAGCAGCACGACCTGCACGCGGCGTGGCCCGTAGCGGTCGAGCATGACGCCCAGCACCGGCTGGCAGCCGGCGAAGAACAGGAAGAAGGCCGAGGTGAGCAGCCCGAGATCGCCCGCGGTGATGCCGATGTCGCGCTCGAGATAGGGGAAGATCACGGCGTTCACGCCGCGGAAGATGTAGGACAGGAAATAGGCGAGCGCGAACGGCAGGAAGACGCGCAGGAACAGCGTGGCGAACGTCGGGGCTTTTGCGGTCATTGCCGCCGCATCTTCATCAGCTCGCGTGCTACCCGGCCAGCCACAATTTCGGTACCGCGTTCCGTCCAGTGGCCGTCCGTCAGGCGATAGGTGCCCGGCACGCCGCCGAGATCGTCGCGCAGGTCGAAGAACGGAACGGCCGTCTGGCGAAGTTTCACCGCCAGGCGACGGTGGCGGGCATCGGCGCTGAGCGAGTTGCTGAAGTACTTGGGCCAGGCCCGCCAGAAGTCGACATAGGCAGGGTCGACCGTGCCCACGGGTATCAGCATGACGACAAGCTGCACGCCGTTCTCCTTGGCGAGGCGATCGGCGGCGACCAGCCAGCTCAGCGTCTCGTCGACCATCGACGTGCCGTTCAGGCGGTCGGCTTCCTCGGCGTCGCGCGGCATCGGCCAGGTGCCGGTCTCCCAGTCGATCATGCCCGACAGCAGCCAGCCGGCGAGGAACTCGCGGTCGGGCGCAGGCCTGTCGAACGCCGTCCAGAACCTGCCGCCGTCGCGCGACAGGATCTCGCGCATCGCCTCTTCGCTCTGCCGCGGATAGTAGTAGCGCTTGAGGTGTCGCACGACCTGCTCGGTCCGTTGGTCGGCCGGCAACTTGAGCCAGTCGTTCAGCTGGGCGAATTCGCCGTCGATCGCCTTGTTGTTGCGGCCCATCTCGGAGAGGCCGAGGCGGTTGACGACGAGCCACGTGGTGCGCGGCGCCGGGCCCGCGAGCAGCGACGGCAACGGCAGCTCGGCGATGGGCGGCCGCATCCAGCCGCCGAACGGCGTCGCGACGAAATCGTTGCCGGTGTACACGGCCAGCACGATGGCGTCCGGCTTCAAGGTCAGGCCGACGTTCTTGATGCGATAGTAGTAGTGGTGAGGTCCGGTCGCCGAGACGCCGAAATTGACCGCCTCGATGTCGGTCTGGCCGGCCGCGGCGAAGCGCTGCTCGACGAAGGACGACAGCGGCGCCCTGAGGAAGGCGCCTTCCAGGAAGCTGTCGCCGACCAGGATGGAGCGAAAGCGCACGCCCGCCGGCCGGTCGAACGATCGCGGCCGGTCGCGCAGCGCCCAGTCGTTGTAGATGACGTCGGCCGAGGACGAGACTTCGATCGGTCGCATGTCGCGCGCCGGCCACGACGGCACGACGAACGAGGCGATCGCCTCGCTGCCGGCGAGCGCGGCGCCGAGCAGCAGGACAAGGTAGAGGGGCCAGAAGACGCGTTGTGCTTTCACGGCTTCCCTATGGTGCGGAGCAGCCTTTGCCCTTGGTGCGACAGAGCTCGTCCAGCATCGGCATGAGGTCGGAGATCATGCCGCGGGCAAAGGTGATCTCGGCTTTGCCGTTGGGATGCGGATCGGGGACGGTCACCCAGAGGCTCGCGGGCTCGAGGGTCTCGACGGTGGGCAGGAGATCGACGAAGGGCATGCCGTCCTTCTCGACGACGGCGCGCACCTTGGCCGTGATGTCGGCGAAGGGATAGGGCCTGAGCTCGCGCAGCTCGGGAATGTTGAAGACGATGATCCGGGCGCCGAGCTCGCGGGCCGTCGTGGCGAACTGGCCGAGCGCCTTCTGTGTCTGCAGCCAGCCGGCCGCCTTCGGCTCATAGAGGTCGCGGTAGTAATGCTTCCAGTCGGGCGCCTCGCCGAACCGGCGGAACAGCGAATCGAACCGGTAGTCCGCCACGACCCAGGCCGCCGAATGCTCGGTCAGCCAGCCGTTGTCGGTATAGGACGGCATCGGCTCGGCATCGTTGATGAAGTAGGCCAGCACGATGATGTCGGGCTTGAGCGGCGCGCCGACCTCGCGGAACAGCGTGAGTTCCTGCAGGGTGTTGTAGTTGCCGACGCCGAGATTGAAGCCGTCGACCTTGCGGCCGGCCTTGGCCAGCCCCTCGATCACCTGATGGGCGAAGGTCTCCTTCTCGGCGACGCCCCAGCCCATGGTGATCGAATCGCCGACGAAGGCGATGCGGGCCGTGCCATTGGCCGGCGTGTCGGCGATCTCGGGTCCGCGCAGGCCGCGGCTGTCGGTCCGGACGTCGACATTCATCAGCCTGGCCTCCGCCTGCGGCCGGTGGCGATGCCCCAGGTCGGGCCGCGGGTCGCGCATCTTCACCTCGCGCGCGTACTTCCACATTTCGAGCTCGTACAGCATGCCGTCGTCGAGAACGAGGCGCGTGAGCCCTTCGGCAGCAAAAAGACACAGAAGCGAGGCAACGAGGATCAGCAGAAGATTCAACGCGACTTTCATTGGAGCGGATCGGGCAGTTTTCTGAGGTCGAGGTCTCGAGGAGGCTGATTTGCCGGTCCTAATAGCGTGTCCGGCGGTGCCCGTCACCGCGCCAAAATTGCCCGCCGCTTGCACAATCATTTGACAAGGGCGGGCGTCTTTCCTTGCATGTCGAGATGGCCAGGAAAACCGAAGTTGGACCGACCAAGGGGACCGCGACCTCTTCCGCGGTGGACGACTTCACGCGCGAAGTCGCCAGCCTGCCGCCAAAGACCGCCGGGGGCGGGCGCGGGCGGCTGCTGTTCGCCATGGATGCGACGGCCAGCCGCGAGCCCACCTGGGACGTGGCCTCGACGCAGCAGGGCGAGATGTTCGTCGCCGCGAGCGAAGTCGGCGGCATCGAGGTGCGGCTCGCCTTCTATCGCGGCTTCGACGAATTCAAGGTCAGCCGCTGGACGTCGGACGGACGCGAGCTCGCACGCCTGATGGGGGCGGTGCGCTGCCTGGCCGGTCGCACGCAGATCGCCCGCCTGCTGCGCTACGCCGCCGAACAGCGGCGCGAGAGCCGCCTCGACGCGGTCGTGTTCGTCGGCGATTGCTGCGAGGAGGATGTCGACGAGGTCGGCCACGAGGCGGGCCAGCTCGGCCTGCTCGGCCTGCCGGTGTTCGTGTTCCAGGAGGGCGACGATCGCGTGGCCTCGCGGCTGTTCCCGCAGATCGCCAAGCTGACGCGCGGGGCCTACTGCAAGTTCGACCGTTCCAGTCCCGGAGAGCTCAAGCGGCTGCTCGGTGCGGTCGCCGCCTACGCCGCCGGCGGCCGGGCGGCGCTGCTGAAGTACGGCAAGGAACAGGGCGGCGCCGCTGCCCTTCTGACCAACCAGATGAAGTGACGACGGGCCCGGCTACGCCCCCAGCAGGCGCGCCGTCCAGCGACCGGGCAGGGACTGGCCGAACCACACGGCGGCTTTTGTGCCGATCGGGAAGGCGATGCGGGCGTGATTGCGCGCGAGGCCGCGCCGGATGATCGACGAGGCCCGCGCCGAGGTCATCAGGAAGGGCATGGGGAAGGGCGCGTTCGCGGTCATGCGGCTGACCACGAAGCCGGGGCAGATCACGCTGACGCCGATGCCGCTCTTCTTCAGCACGTAGCGGATGCTCTCGCCCCACACCCGCACGGCGGCCTTGCTGGCGTTGTACGAGGCCGAGTAGGGCAGGCCGATGAAGCTTGCGAGCGAGGCGACGACGGCGATCTGGCCGCGCTTGCGGGCGATGAGGCGCGACAGCAGCGGCTCGACGGTGTTGAGCACGCCGCCGACATTGACGTCGAAGGTCCGGCGGATGATGGCAAAGTCGTCGAGCGAGGAATTGTCCTTGTCGATCGAGATGCCGGCGTTGGCGATCACGAGGTCGACCGGATGGGCATCGTCGAAGGCGGTGAGCCAGCCGGCGAAGCGTTCGCGGTCGATCACGTCGACCGTGTCGGCCACGACCGTCGCCCCCTTGGCGCGGCAGGCCGCGGCCACCGCCTCGAGGCGGGCGGCATCGCGCCCGGTCAAGGCGAGCGCCACGCCGGGCGCTGCGTAGTCGAGCGCCAAGGCCTCGCCGATGCCGCTCGAGGCGCCGGTGATGACAATGCCTGAGAAACTTTTCATGGGATAACCTTCGGGCGGGGCGCGTTGTCTGCGCGTGGGGCCGATACTAGAGTGCCTCGCCGCGATGCGGCCAGTGGAGTGCCTCTCGGAGCGGATTATTGATTGCAAGCATGACGGGATACGCCCGGGCTCAGGGATCGGATGAGCGACGGCGCTGGGTCTGGGAGGCGCGCAGCGTCAACGGCCGTAACCTGGAAATCCGCTGCCGCGTGCCGCCGGGGTTCGACCGGCTGGAAAACCCCGCCCGCACCGCCATCGGCAACCGCATGAAGCGCGGCAACGTCTCGCTCACCCTCACCGTCGCCAGCGAACAGCAGAGCAAGCCGCTGCGCATCAATCGCGCCCTGCTGGCCGAACTGGCGGGCCTGGTCGAGGAAGTCCGCAAGGGCACCGGCGCGGCTGCGCCGACGGCCGATGGCCTTTTGCGCGTGCGCGGCGTCATCGAGGAGGAAGAGGGCGCGGAGGAAAACGAGGAGGCGCTGGCCACGCTCGACCGCGCGCTGTCCGGCACGCTCGACGAGGTCCTGAAGGCGCTGGCCGCGGCCCGTGCCGCCGAGGGTCGGGCGCTCGCCGTCGTCATCGACCGCCTTGTCGGCGAGATCGAGGACCTGTGCAAACGCGCCGCCGACCGCGCTTCGGCGCAGATCGGCACGGTGCGCGCCCGCTTCGAGACCCAGCTTGCCGAGCTGCTCGACCGCGCGCCGCCTCTCTCCGAGGAGCGCTTCGCCCAGGAAGCGGCGTTGCTGGTCGGCAAGGCCGATGTCCGCGAGGAGCTCGATCGCCTCGCTGCCCACATTGCCCAGGCCAAGACCCTGCTCGGCGACGCGCGGCCGGACAATCCGGTCGGCCGCAAGTTCGATTTCCTCTGCCAGGAGTTCAACCGCGAGGCCAACACGCTCTGCTCGAAGTCGGCCGACATCGAGCTGACGCGCATCGGCATCGATCTGAAGGGCGCCATCGAGCGCCTGCGGGAGCAGGTCCAGAATGTCGAATGACAACGGCACGTCGGCGATCCAGCGGCGTGGTTTGATGCTCGTTCTGTCGTCGCCGTCAGGCGCCGGCAAGACGACGCTGTCGCGCCAACTGCTCGACAACGACAAGCAGATCCAGCTCAGCGTCTCGTGCACGACGCGCCAGAAGCGGCCCGGCGAGCGCGACGGCGTCGACTATCGCTTCGTCGACACGGCGACTTTCCGCGGCATGATCGAGCGCAAGCAGTTCCTGGAATACGCCGAGGTGTTCGGCAACTACTACGGCACGCCCAAGGCGCCGGTCGACGACGCGCTGGCCACCGGCCGCGACGTGCTGTTCGACATCGACTGGCAGGGCACGCAGCAACTGCGCGACAAGGGCCGGGCCGACCTGGTTACGGTCTTCATCCTGCCGCCGTCGACGCGCGATCTCGAGAAGCGCCTGCTGACGCGCGCCCAGGATCCCAAGGAGATCGTCGCCCAGCGCATGGCCAAGGCCGCCGACGAGATGAGCCACTGGGCCGAGTACGACTATGTCGTGGTCAACAGCGACATCGCCACGAGCCTGTCGAACCTCAAGGCGATCCTGACGGCCGAGCGGCTGAAGCGCGAACGTCAGGTCGGCATGTCGGGCTTCGTCAAAGGGCTGCGCGAGGGGCGGTGACCGGCTGGCCGATGCCGGTCTGGCCCTGCGAGCGCAGCACGACCTCGGAGGGCGTGTAGGGCCGGTCGGAGAACTCGGCGATCAGGCGATCGCTCGCCGTCTCGATGGTCTCCTCCAGGCGGCGCATGAAGGTGTGCTTGTCGAGACCGGTCTCGATCGCCGGCAGGAATTCGATGGCGCAGCTTCCCGCCTTCTTGCGCCAATCGCGGCGGTTCCACAGCAGGCCGAGCGAGGTCGCGACCGGCGTCACCGGCAAGTTGAGGTCGCGGTAGAGATAGTAGATGCCCGAGCGATAGCGCTCGCGCTCGCCCGGCGCCATCAGGTTGCCCTCGGGATAGATCGCAATGTGGCGGCCGCTGTCGTGGGCGCGCTTGGCGAAATCGGCCAGGTGCTCGCGCTCCTTGCCGCCGCCGCAGGTGTCGACGCGGATCATCTGCAGGCGATAGAGGATGGCGCCGATCAACGGATAACGGAACAGCTCCTGCATGGCGACGAAGGCGATGCCGGGGATCAGGGCGGCCAGGAAGATGCCGTCGCTCTCGCTGTGATGCTTGTTGGCGAGCAGGGCGGGCCCCAGCGCCGGAAGGTTGGCGCGGCCGCGGATCTCGACCTTCATGCCGCCGATCCAGCGCGCGCCCCGGACCACGCCACGCGCCCACCAGTGCAACACGGTGCGCAAGACCACCGGCGTGGGGATCGGCACCAGCACGATCCCGACAATCGCGGTCAGCAGGGTGAAAAGGTAGAAGAAGACGTTGAAGGCCAGGGAGCGGATCATGGCTTATCATAAATGAGTGAGCACTCACTTGTCAAGCGCCTGGGCAAGCCGCACGAAATCGGCCACCGTCAGTTCCTCGGCCCGGGCGGTCGGGGGAATATTCAGCCTGCCAAGGATCTCCACGGGATTGGCGAAAGCGCTGCTCAGGGAACTGCGCAACATTTTCCGGCGCTGGCCGAAAGCCGCGGCGGTGACCTTCTCCAGGGGGCGCAGATCGGCCAGGCGGCCCGCAGGTTTCGGCCGCAGCCGAACCACCGAGGAGACGACCTTGGGAGGCGGGACGAAGGCTGAGGGCGCCACGTCGAACAGGCGTTGCACCGTGCAGACATGCTGGGCGAGGACGGAGAGCCGGCCGTAATCCTTGGTTCGCGGCTCGGCCGCCAGCCGGTCGACGACCTCCTTTTGGAACATCAGGACCATGTCGGAGACCTGGTCGGCCTGGTGCAGCCAACCGACCAGCAGAGCCGTCGACACGTTGTAGGGTAGGTTGGCGACGATCCTTCGCGGTGGCGGCCCGAGCGTGGCGAGATCGATCTTCAGGGCATCGGCTTCGACGAGTTTCAGCCGGCCGCCGGCGACCGCCTGGAGCTCCTTCAGAGCGGCGATGGCCCGCGAATCGATCTCGATCGCAACGACCTGCTCGGCGCCCTCGAGCAGCAGGGCGCGCGTCAGCCCGCCCGGACCCGGACCGACCTCGATCACCAGGCCCTGATCGAGGGGAGCGGCGGCGCGGGCGATGCGCCGGGTGAGATTGAGGTCGAGAAGGAAATGCTGGCCGAGCCGCTTGCGCGCATCGAGGCCGTGGGCCGCGATGACCTCGCGCAACGGCGGCAGACCGGCGAGGCCGTCCACGGCGGCCGCCGGTCAGACCCGGCGGCGGCGGGCCATGTCGTCGGCCATGCGCAGCCCGGCGATCAGGCTCGTCGGATCGGCCCGGCCGGTGCCGACGATATCGAGCGCGGTCCCGTGGTCCGGCGAAGTCCGCACGAACGGCAGGCCGAGCGTCACGTTCACGCCGCCGGCGAAATCCACCGTCTTGATCGGGATCAGAGCCTGGTCGTGATACATGCAGAGCACGGCGTCGTAGCTGGCGCGCGCCGCGGCGTGGAACAGCGTGTCGGCGGGCGCGGGCCCCCGCGCATCGATGCCGTCGCGCTTGAGCGCCTCGATGGCGGGCGCGATCACGCGGCCTTCCTCGTCGCCCATCGAGCCCTGCTCGCCGGCATGGGGGTTGAGGGCTGCCACCGCGAGCCGCGGCTTCTCGATGCCGAACAAAGCCTTCAATCCTGTCGCCGCCAAGCGGCCGGCCCGTACTATCTTGTCAGTGTCTAGAACACGGACCGCCTCGGCCAGCGACAGGTGGATCGTGACCGGCACGACGCGCAGCTCGGGGCAGGCCAGCATCATGGCGACATCGACGCCGCCCGCCAGCTCGGCGAGGTATTCGGTATGGCCGGGATGGCGGAAGCCGGCATCCTGCAGCGTCTTCTTCTGGATGGGATTGGTCACCATGCCGGCGACCTCGCCGCTCCGCGCCAGTTCGACGGCGCGCTCGATGGCCTCCAGGGTGGCCGGCGCGTTGGCCGGGTCGGGCTGGCCGGCCTTCACGGGCGCGCGCAGGCGCACCGGCAGAACCGGCAGCGCGGTGGCGAAGATTTGCCCGGCTTCGGCCGGCCGATCGAGCTCGCGCACCGGCACATTGAGCCCGAGCGTGCCGGCAAGAGCGGCGAGCCGCGAGGCATCGTCGAGCACGAAGAACGGCCGATCGCCCTGGCGGCGCATCGACCAGGCTTTCAAACTGAGTTCACCGCCGATTCCGGCCGGCTCGCCCATGGTGACGGCGAGCGGCGCGGCAGCGGTCATGGCTGCTGCTTGACGTCGATCGTGGCCTGGCGGCGCAGGTCGCGCATGTAGCGGCGTCCCGCCGCTTCGAGCTTCTGCAGCAGGATCTGCTGGGAGATGGCGTCGCGGGTCGGCAGGCCGTCGGCGCCGACCTTGCCGCACAGCGCCACGACCTGCAGCCCCTCGGCGACCCGGAACGGGCCGGCCGTGCCGCCGACGGCCAATTTGGGGATCTGCTCGAACATCTGCTGGTTGGCCTGCAGGTCGCCGACCCGGACGCCGGTGAGGTCGCCCGAGGTGGCGCCCTTGAGCTCGCGCGACCGGCTATGCAGATCGCTGCAGGTGCGCACGCCCGTCATCGCCTTCTGGGCGTCGGCGGTGGCCTTGGCGACCTCGTTTTCTGTCGCATTCACAGGCAGCGGCAGGGTCATCTGCGTCAGGTTGAGGCGCACGTCGTCGGGCCGTGCCGCCGCGAAGGGGCGGCGGTCGATGACATAAAGGATATGCCAGCCTGCGGTGGTGCGGACGGGCTCCGAATATGCCCGGACCTGCAGCCTCTCGACGGTGGCGTCGAGGGTGGGATCGAGTGAGCCGGGCAGCACCCAGCCGAGCTCGCCGCCTGCCGCGGCCGTGGCGCCCTGCGAGAACTGCTGGGCGACGGCCCCGAACGGGGCGCCACGCTTCAGTTGCTCGGCAATGCGGTCGGCGGACCGCTTGGCGTCGTCCGCCTGATCGGCCCGGTCGATCGGCACGAAAATCTCGGCGACGCGCGATTCGGTCTTGCCGACGTTCGTCCGTGCGCGGCTCAGCGCGTCGTCGATCTCGGTTTCCGAGACGTCGACCTGTGGACGAACCCGGCGGCGGAGGATCTTGTTCCAGGCGATCTGCGCCTCGATCTGCTGGATGGCGATGTCGAAGGCGATCCCGGTGCTCTGGATATACTGCTTGAACTGGCCGCGCCCCATGCCGGCGGCGCGCTCGATGTCGCCGAACCGCTGCTGCATCTCGTTGTCGGTGGCTTTCAGGCCGAGCCGCTTGGCGTCCTGGATCTGCAGCCGTTCGTCGATCATCTGGCGCAGCATCTGGGCGGCCATGCGCTGGCGCAGGTCCGGGCTGTCCTGCAGGCCGGTGGTGCGGATGGCGAACAGCACGCGCTGCTGGAGGTCGAAATCGGTGATAGCGTCATCATTGACGCGCGCCAGCACGCGCAGACCTTGGGCCGAGGCCAATGCCGGAAGCAGGGTGATGACGACGACGAGAAGGGTGCGGAGGAACAGCGCTGACATTGCACCGACAGTTTGACAGAGGGGCCGATAGTATATTCCGCGGCAGTTGCGCTGCAACGGATGGCGAATGCCTTAGTGGTGGACTATGGCAAGATACGGGCGCGCTTGACGCTCGCCTACGGGTGGTTTAGCCGAACACGACGCAGGGGCTAAGGTAAAACGGGGGGAACGATCCGACGAATGACGACTGCTCGCCGCTCGATCAGCGCCCCCAGCGCATGGGACCGGATCTGCTCCGGTGTTGGCTACCACCTCGACAATCTCGGTCGCTGGCTGATCGTGAACGCGCCGGCAATCGGCTCGACTTATGCAGCGTGCCTGGCGCCCGGCGGACCCCGCCTGCGGCCGCGCCCAGGCTGGGTCTTCGCCGAGGAGTACTACGACCAGCGGCGCTGGCTGGCCTGCCGGCGCGGCGCCCTGTGGGAAGCCGCCCGTGAGAAGGACCTCGCCGTGCCGATCACCGTGCGCTGGCACAGCGGCACCACGGTCGATCTCACTTTGGGCAACGACAACAGCCTCTGCCTTTATGTCTGCGGCTCGTTCGAGCCCAACGAGTTCGCCTTCCTCGACCGGGTCCTGAAGCCCGGCATGGTGTTCGTCGATGTCGGCGCCAACGACGGCTACTACACGCTGTTCGCCGCCCGGCGGGTCGGGCCGTCCGGCCGTGTCATCGCCGCCGAGCCCAGCTCGCGGGAGCGCGCCCATCTCCAGCGCAACCTCGGCCGCAACGGCCTCGACAACGTGACCGTCGTGCCGGCCGCCATTGGCGCCGCCTCGGGCCTTGCCGACCTGCACCTGGCCCACGGCGTCCATGCCGGGCACAACACGCTGGGCAGCTTCGCCCATGACGACGTGGTGCGCGCCAGCCTCGAGCGGGTGCCGATCGAGCCGCTCGATGCCGTGATCGCCCGCTTGGCCCTGGCACAGGTCGATTTCGTGAAAATCGACGTCGAAGGCGCGGAGGCCCGGGTCATCGCAGGCGCCGCGACGGTGCTGAAGACGATGCGGCCGATCCTGCTGCTCGAGGTCAACGACAAGGCGTTGCGGGCGCAGGGCAACTGCGCGGATTCCCTTATCGGCATGCTGCGGGGCGATCTCAGCTACGAGATCTTCGTGTTCTCACCCGTGACCGGGTTGCTGGAAGCGCCGCGCGACGGTGATCCGCTCTCCGCCAACGTGGTCGCCATCCCGGCCGAGCGCGTCGCCGACACGGTCGCGGCGCGCTAGAGGCGGTCGAAGCTCCCACTTCATGTTGGCGCGACTCGAACCAGCGGCGACTGGCCTCGTCGATTGGGCGATCGATGCGGCTCTTCCGCTGTGGGCAACCGCGGGCTTCGACGCCGAGCACAGCCGTTTCGAGGAGCGCCTGACGCTGGCCGGCGGGCGTCTGTCCGACGTTCCCCTGCGCCTCATGTCGCAGGCCCGGCAGATCCACGCCTACGCGCTGGCGGCCAGGCGCGGCTGGCATCCAGACGCCGTTGCTCTGGTCGAGCGGGCCTTTGCATCGATGGTCCGCGATTACCGCGGCCGGGATGAGCGCGCGGGTTGGGTCTTTTCCATCCAGCGCGACGGCTCCGTCGCCGACGCTCGCCGCGACCTCTACACCCATGCATTCGTCCTGCTGGCGGTCGCCTCCTATGTCGAGGCAACCGGCCACCGCGAAGCGCTTGCGCTCGCCGACGAGACACTGGCGTTCATCGACCGGCACATGGCGGCGCCCGCGGGGGGCGGCTTCGTCGAGGAGCTGCCGACGAACGGCGGGGTGCGCCGGCAGAACCCCCACATGCACCTGTTCGAGGGCCTTCTCGCCCTGTGGGAATGCTCGCGGCAGGAAAGCCATCTCGCGCGTACGACGGAACTGTTCGACCTGTTCGCAACGCGCTTCTTCCGCGACCCCGGCGTGGTCGGCGAATACTTCACCGCCGATCTCAAGCCGGCCGACGGCCTCGTCGGCCGCATCGTCGAGCCTGGCCATCACCATGAATGGGTGTGGCTGTTGCGCCGCTTCGAGCAGGCCAGTGGACGATCGGTGCAGACCTACGTCGATGCGCTCTACGGCCACGCCGACCGCTACGGCTTCGACGAGGCCGGGATGATCGTCGGCGAACTGCTGGTCGACGGTACAGCCCGCGCCGGCGTGCGCCGCATCTGGCCGGTGACCGAGGCGATCAAGGCGAACCTGGTGGAGGCGCGGCATGGCCGGACGCAGGGCGAGGGCAGGGCGGCGGCGCTGGTCGTGCTGCTGCGCGATCGCTTCCTGACGCTCGATCCGCCCGGCGGCTGGCTCGACAGGCTCGATCACGACGGTTGCTGCGTCAGCGAGTACATGCCCGCCAGCACGCTCTATCACCTGCTGGGCGCGATCGACGAACTCAGCCGGTTCGTGACGCATCCTCATGTTCCTCTCCCCCGCTAGGGGGAGAGGAGCATGACGTCGGGGGTGACGACGTCGCTCTAGCCCTTCGTGTGCCCCTGGTCGCGCTGAGAGACGATCGGGTTTGCGACCGGCCACCAGATCTTCAGGTCCGGATCGTTCCACGAGATCGTGAACTGGCCGGCGCGGTCGTATTCCGTGCTTTGCTTGTAGTGGAAGATCGCCCGCTCGCTCATCACCAGATGCCCGTTGCCGAAGTTGGGCGGCACCAGCACCTGCAGGCGATTGGTATCGGAGAGGGTGAAGGCCTCCCACTGACGGTACTGCGAGGAGCTTGGGTCGTTGTTCACCACCACCATGTAGAAGCTGCCCTGCAGGCACGAGATCAGCTTCCACGTCTTGGTGTCGCCGTGGATGCCGCGCAACACGTGGCGATGCGACATCGAGATGTCGTCCTGGATGAACTCGATCGGGATACCGGCCGTGAAGTAGGCCTTGCGGTTGTAGGTCTCGATGTAGTGGCCGCGGAAATCCTCGAACACGGTCGGCGGCTTGATCAGCAGCACCGATTCGAGCTTTGTCGTGAACACTTCCATCCCAACCCCCTGTCGATCAGCGCGCTAGCCCGCCGCCAAGTAGCTCTTCCTTGCGGTAGACGATCGTCGAGCCCGTGAAATCGGCCGAAACCGGCACAGTGATGAGATGCGACAGCGCCTGGGCGACGGCCGCCTGCCGCTCGGGCGGCACCACGAACACCATGAAGCCGGTGCCGCCGGCGCCCAAAAGCTTGCCGCCGAGCGCACCGGCGCGCTGCGCGTCGTCGTAAATGCGATCGATCGTCGAGGTGCTGGTGCCGTTGGCGAGACCGCGCTTCAGTGTCCAGCCTTCGTGCAGCAGCTTGCCGAATTCCTCGATCTTGCCGGCATGCAGCAGCTCGGCGCCGATCTCGACCATCTCGTGCATGCGCGTCATGTGCTTGGCGTTGGCTTCGAGATTGTTGATCAGCTTCTTCGCGTAGTCGGACGAGAGCCGGCTGCTGCCGGTATAGAAGAGCATCAACCACTTCTCGAAGCCCTGGCGCTGACTGTCGTCGAGACCGAGCGGGGTCACCGAGAAGGAATCATCGCGCTCGAACTTGATGACGTTCATGCCGCCGTAGGCGCTGGCGATCTGATCCTGGCAACCTACCGCTTCCTTGAGCTTGTTCTGCTCGAGGTCCGTGGCGCTTACCGCAAGCGCGTGTGCATCGAGGGACTTGCCACGCATGGCGGTCAATACGTTGATCAGGCCGACGGCGAAGGCCGAGCTCGAACCGATGCCCGAGCGCGCCGGCAGGTCGCCCTGGTGGAACAGCTCGATACCCTGGCTGTCGTCGTAGCCCAGCACCTCCAGGCCGGCGCGCACGGCGGGATGCTGGATCTCGGCGGCGGAGCCCACGGCCTCGATGTGCGACCAGATGATGCGATGGCGGATGCCGAAGAACGGCGGCAGGAAGCCGGTGCCGATATAGCAGTACTTGTTGATGGCCATAGACAGCACGGCTCCGCCATGCCGGCGGAACCAGGGCGGGTAGTCCGTGCCGCCGCCGAAAAACGACACCCGGTACGGCGTGCGGGAAATTGCCATCAGCATCTGAAGATCATCAACCTTTCCGACAGTCTCGCCGATCTGCCGCCTCAGCGGGTCAGAAAACGGTCGCCTTCCGTTGCCACGCGCTCCCGCCAGTAGTCCAGCAGGTCGCGCAGTGTCTTCTCATGGGGAATCTCGGGCTTCCAGCCGGTATGGGCGTGGAATTTCGCAGTGTTGGGCACCTGCAGGTCGGCATCGATGGGACGCAGCCGGTCGGGATCGACCTCGACCTTGATGGCGTCCTTGGCCGGCGAGAAGGAGATCAGCGTGTCGAGGATGTCCTTCACCGTGCAGGAGTGCGTGCCGCCGATGTTGTAGTAGGCGCCTGCCGTCGGCTTGACGGTGACCAGCATATAGTAGGCGCGCACCGCGTCGCGCACGTCGGCCACCGTGCGCAGCGATTGCAGATTGCCGACCTTGACGATCGGCGGGATGCGATTGTGCTCGATCATCGCGATCTGCTTGGCGAAGGTCGATTCGGCGAAGACGTCGCCGCGTCGCGGCCCGGTGTGGGTGAACATGCGGGTCGTCATGACCGTCATGCCGTAGGCCTCGGCGTAGAAGCGGCCGACCAGGTCGGTGCCGACCTTGGAGATGGCGTAGGGCGACGCGGGATGGAAGGTGCACTCCTCGTCGATCGGCAGCTTCTCCTTCGGCACCCGGCCGAACACCTCGGACGAGGCGCAGACATGGATGATGGCCTTGGGCGCATGCTGCTTCAGGGCGTCGAGCACGCGCACCGTGCCCTGGACGTTGGTGTCCATGGTGTCGAGCGGCGCATCGAAGCTGGTGCGCGGGAAGCTCTGCGCGGCGAGGTGGAAGACGTAGTCCGGCTTCGCGTCGGCAACCACCTTCTGGATCGACATCGTGTCGCGCAGGTCGCCGTACAGCAGCGAGACACGATCCTTCGAGTTGATGCGATGGGCGATGTTGGCCAGGTTGTCGAGCGGGCTGCGCCAGCGGCACATGCCGATGACATCCCAGTCGGTCTTGTCGAGCAGGAACTCGGCGAGGTGGGAGCCCACCATCCCCGTGATTCCTGTGATAAGCGCGCGCCGAGCAGCCATCGTCCCCCGTCTATCCTGCCTTTTGTGGCGGTCTACTTAATTGAGACAATGACAAAAGGCCACCCCGGCCGGGAAACCCCTGCCGTTGCCTTGCGAGTCGGAGGTCTCTATGGTCCGACCACCATAGAAATAACGATAGTCACGATGAGTTTTGCCCGCGAACCCCTGCCCAAAGCGACGACGATAAAGTTGTTCAAGAGCCTGTTCCTGGCTCGACGTTCCGAAGAATACATCGTCAAGCACTATGCCGAAAACCTCATGCGTACGCCCATGCACATGTCGATGGGCCAGGAGTTCGTGTGCGTCGGGGTGTGTTCGGCCCTCGAGGGCAAGGCCGACGTCTTCGCTTCCTACCGCAGCCATGCCGCCTTCCTGGCGCAGACGCACGACACGGACCGCTTCTTCTCGGAGCTCTATGGCCGCACGTCCGGAACGGGTGAAGGCAAGGGTGGGTCGATGCATCTCGCCGCCCCCGACCAGGGCCACATCCTGTCGAGCGGCGTCGTTGCCACGCAGATCCCCGTCGCGGTCGGCGCCGCCTTCGCCAACAGGCAGCTCAAGACCGGCCGCACCTCCGTGGTGTTCTTCGGTGATGGCGCGGCCGATGCCGGCGTTTTCTGGGAGAGCATCAACGCTGCCGCGCTGTTCAAGCTGCCGGTGATCTTCGTCTGCGAGGACAACGGCTACGCCGTCGATACGCCGCGCGAGGCCCGCCAGGTGTCGAAGTCGCTGTCCGACGCCGTCAAGCCGTTCGGCGCCGACACCTACGAGGACGACAGCGGCGATGTCGAGAGCGTTTATTCCCTGGCGAAGGAAGCCGTGGCCAAGGCGCATCGCGACCGCCGTCCGGCGTTCCTCAACGTCAAGTGCTGCCGCTATCTCGAACATGTCGGCATCGGCACCGACTGGAACTGGGGCTATCGCGACCAGGCGACGGTCGAGCGCGAATGGATCGATCGTGACGCGCTCAAGGTGCAACGCGCGCGGCTCGCCAAGCACCAGGTAACCGAGAGTGCCATCGCGGCGATGGAAGACGAGATCGACAAGGCCATTCAGGCAAGCGTGAAGCGGGCGTCGCAGGCGCCGATCCCGACACCCGACCGGCTGCACGCAGGTGTGTTCTATGAGAAAGCTTGATTACGCCGGCGCCATCCGCGAGGCGACGACGCAGGAGATGGAGCGCGACAGCCGCGTCTTCGTCTACGGCATCGGCGTGCCGACCTGGTCGTCGATCTTCGGCACCACCAAGGGAATTCCCGAGAAGTTCGGCAAGGAGCGCTGCTTCGATACGCCGATCTCGGAGGACGCGATGACGGGCTTCGGCCTCGGCGCCGCGATCCGCGGCCTGCGGCCGATCCACGTCCATATCCGCGTCGACTTCATGATCCTGGCGACCAACCAGCTGATCAACATGGTGTCGAACTACACCTATTCGACCGGCGGCAAGCTCAAGGTGCCGCTGGTGGTGCGCGCCGTGATCGGCCGAGGCTGGGGCCAGGGCGCACAGCACTCCAAGGCGCTGTTCTCGAACTTCACGCACATTCCTGGCCTGAAGGTTATCGCGCCTACGACGCCATCCGACATGAAGGGCATGATGATCGCCGCGATCCGCGACGACAATCCGGTGATCTGCTTCGAGCACCGTTGGCTTTACTGGGCCGAGGAGGATGTGCCAGAGGAGCCCTATGAGATACCGCTCGGCGTCGGGCGCATCCTGCGGCCGGGCAAGGACGTCACCGTGGTCGGCCTGTCCTGGATGAACGTCGAGGCGCGGCTGGCGGCCGATATCCTCGCCAAGCGCGGCGTCTCGGTGGAGATCGTCGATCCGCGCACCCTGGCGCCGCTCGACGAGAACCTGATCGTCGAATCGGTGAAGCGGACCGGGCGCTGCATCATCGCCGATTGCGACTGGGTCGACTCGGGCTTCAGCGCCGAGCTGTCGGCGCGCATCAACGAGAAGTGCTTCGGCAAGCTCAAGGCGCCGGTCAAGCGCATCGGCTTTGCTCAGACACCGGCTCCGACCGTGCGCGAGCTCGAGAACGAGTTCTATCCCAACGCAAAGACGATCGTGCACGCTGTCGAGGACATGCTCGGGCTGGAAGCGGCCAACCTCGACGGCGAGGACTTCTTCAGCCACGAGCGCCGCTTCCGAGGGCCGTTCTAGGCGATGCTCATGTCATGCTCGTCCGGACCGCGAGCTTCCAGCTCGCTCATGCTCATGAGCGCGCAGGATGCGCGCGGTCCGGAAGACCATGAGCAGGGAGCGCCGTAGATGGACCTCGGCCTCTCCGGAAAGTTCGCGCTGGTGACCGGCGGCAGTCACGGCATCGGGCTGGCCTCGGCCAAGCGCCTCGCCCAGGAGGGCTGCCACGTCGCCATCTGCTCGCGCTCGCAGCAGCGCCTCGATGCAGCGATGGCCGATCTCAAGCCTCATGGCGTGAAGTTGCTGGCGGTCGCCGCCGATCTCCTCGAAGCGGAGGCGGCCGATCGCGTGATGGACGCGGTCGACCGCGAATGGGGCGGCGTGCAGATCCTGGTCAACAACGTCGGCGGCGGTGGACGCTGGGGCAAGGAGATCGTCGAGGACACCGACGTGCGGGTGTGGGGCGAGGTCTACGAGAAGAACGCCATGGCGGCTGTCCGCTTCACCCGCCGCGCCCTGCCGCACATGCGCCGCGGCAAGTGGGGACGCGTGGTCACCATCACCTCGATCTACGGCGGCAAGGAAGGCGTCGGCCGGCCTTGGTTCACCATGGCCAAGGCGGCCGAGACCGGCCTCATGAAGTCGCTGTCGGCCATGGCCTACCTGGTGCGCGACGGCATCACCTTCAATTCTGTGGCGCCGGGTGGCATCTACATCCCCGGCACCGGCTTCGAGGACGAGCAGAAGCGCGATCCCGAGGGTTTCAGGCGCATGGTCGACCTGGAGTATCCGCTGGGTCGGCTGGGCACGCCGGAGGAGGTGGCGGCCGTTGTTGCCTTCCTGTGTTCGGCCGAGGCGAGCCTGGTGAACGGCGCCAACATCACGGTCGACGGCGGCCAGAGCCGCGCCTTTTAGCGTCATGATGGGCGATTGCCAGACGGCGCGGCCTCCGTTAGCAGTCGGCTGCCCAGAAGCAACGCCGGGGAGCGTCTGTCTGTGAAGGATGAAGCGATCTATCGCCGGCTGTTCCGGACGGCGCTGCTGATCAGGCTGGTCGAGGAACGGATCATCGAGCTCTATCCGTCCGACAAGATCCAGAGCCCGGTCCATCTGTCGATCGGCCAGGAAGCCGTGGCAGTGGGCGTCTGCGACGGCCTGAAGCCCGACGACCTGGTCTTCGCGACCTACCGCAGCCACGGCTTCTATATCGCCAAGGGCGGCTCGCTCGACGCCATGTTCGCCGAGCTGTACGGCCGCAAGGGCGGCGTCTCGGGCGGCAAGGCGGGCTCCATGCATCTCGCCGCCCCCGAGGTCGGCCTGATGGGATCGTCGGCAGTGGTCGCCAGCACCATCCCGCACGCGGTCGGCGCGGCGCTGAGCTTCAAGCGGCGCGGCCTCTCGCAGATTGCCGTGGCGGTGTTCGGCGACGGCGCCACTGAAGAGGGCGTCTATCACGAGAGCCTGAACTTCGCGGCGCTCATGAAGGTGCCGGTGCTGTTCCTGTGCGAGGACAACGGGCTTGCCGTGCACAGCCATCGGCCGGTGCGCCAGTCCTATCGTCTGGCCGAGCACGCCGCGTCGTTCGGCATCGCCAGCCGGCGGCTCGAAGAGGGCTGGGACATGCTGGCGATCCGGCAGGCCACGCTCGAAGCTGCCGCCAAGGTGAGGGCGGGCGAGCCGTTCGTGCTCGAGATCGTCACGTCGCGCTACAAGGAGCATGTCGGCGTCGGCGAGGACTTCCACTTCAACTATCGCACCAGCGACGGCGTCGATGCCTGGAAGCGTCGCGATCCACTGATCGTCGACCAGAAACTCGTCGCGACGCTTCGCCCCGACATCGAGCGCGAGATCGAAGCAGCCGTCGCCTTCGCCGAGGCGAGCCCGGCCCCCGGCCGCGACGAACTGCTGGCGGACGTGATCTGATGAGCATCGCCGCAGTAAAGCCGGACCAGGGCACGCGCGTGCTGTCCTATGCCGGCGCCTTGCTCGAGACCATGGACGCGGCCCTGGCCGACCACGCCAACACCTTCATCATGGGGCAGGGCGTCGACGACTTTAAGGGCATCTTCGGTTCGACCACCGGCCTTGCCGAGAAGTACGGCGCCGCGCGTGTCTTCGATGTGCCGCTGATGGAAGAAGGCATGACGGGTGTCGCGATCGGCGCGTCGCTGGTCGGCGACTATCCGATCACGACGCACATCCGCGCCGACTTCTCCTTCCTGGCGATGAACCAGATCATCAACCTCGCCGCCAAGTACCGCTACATGTTCGGCGGCCTGATGCGCTGCCCGATGTTGATCCGCATCGTCGTCGGCCGCAGCTGGGGGCAGGGCGCGCAGCACTCGCAGAGCCCGCAGTCGACCTTCGCGCATTATCCGGGACTGACCGTGGTGATGCCGTCGAGCAGCCAGGCGATCCTCGACATGTATCCCGCGATCATCAACCGCCACCCCGGGCCGGTGATCAGCATCGAGCACCGCCTGCTCTACAATCTCGACTTCACGGTCTCGCCGTCGGAGCACCGCGTGCCGCTCACCAGCTACGTCGCGCGCAAGGGCAGCGACGTCACCGTCGTCGCCACCTCGGTGATGGTCCTGGAGGCGCTGCGCGCGGCCCAGTATGTCGAGGACAAGGCCGGGATCTCGGCCGAGATCATCGATCTCAATTCGATCAGCCATCCCGACTGGGACCTGGTCGCCGCCAGCGTGCGCAAGACAGGCCGGCTGGTCGTGGCCGACACGTCGTGGCTGGAGTACGGCGTCGCCGCCGAAGTGTGCCGCCAGCTGGTGATGCGCGATCCCGGCCTGCTGCGCCAGCCGCCGACCATGCTCGGCATGGCGCCGGCGCCGTGCCCGACGGCCAAGAGCCTGGAAGACATCTACTATCCCAGCCAGCACGAGACGGTCGACGCCATCCTCGTTCAGGTGAGGGGCGACAATCACGGTATCGCGCTCCCGGTCGAGCGCTCGATGACCGAGGGCTACAAGCGCTTTCGCGGGCCGTTTTAGGGACCCTCACCAGCTTCGCTGCTGCGCAGTCGACAGGCCTTCATGCTCCTCTCCCCCGCTAGGGGGAGAGGTTGGGTGAGGGAGCCGCGCACGTCGATTCCCCCTCAGCTAGTCTAGCCTCTCCCCCTAACGGGGGAGAGGAATATGAAGGACGAGGAGGAACGGCTTCAGCCCCGGTTCTTCCGATACCACTCGATCGTCCGCCGTAACCCGTCCTCGAGCGACGTGCGTGCCTCGAAGCCGAGCTGGCGGGCGAGGCTGTTGTCCATCAGGCGCACCGGGATGGTGCTGGGGCGTGACGGGTCGTAGCGGACGTCGGCGCCGGCGAAGCCGTCGACCTTCAGGATCTTCTCCAGAATCTCGCGCACCGAGTGGCCGGCGCCGGCGCAGATGTTGACCGCGAGATAGGGTCGGTCCGTGTCGAAGGCCACGAGCATGCCCTCGATGAAGTCATCGACGTAGACGAGATCGCGGATGTCCTGGCCGTTGCCCCACACTTCGAGCGGGCTGTGGCGTTCGACCACGCGGCGGATCAGGGCGGCCGTCACATGGCTGACGGCGAAGTCGAACTTGTCATACGGGCCGTAGACGTTCGACGGCCGCACCACGATCGTCGGCATCGGATTGGGAATCTTCTCGGCGTAGGTGCGGCAGAGGACCTCGGCATAGCGCTTCATCCAGCCGGCGGCGAAATAAACCTCGTGCGGGTCGCCGTCGAACATCTCTTCTTCGCCCACCGGCCGGTCGGCGGTTGGCGGGTAGGCGGCGCCGCTGGAGATGAAGCAGAATCTCGCCACCCGGGCGCGGTGCGCCGCCTCGAGCATCAGCGTGTTGATCAGGACGTTGGGCGTAATGTGGACAAGCGGTGTGGTCCGGATGACGGCGGCACCCGACGTATGCGCCGCGCACAGGAAGACGTAGTCCATGCCCTCGACGGCCCGGGCGCAGTGGTCAGGCTGGCGCAGGTCCAGGCTCACGACTTCGGCCCCCGGCAGGGTGGCCTGCAGCGGCTTTTCATGGACCGTGAGCCGCAGGCGCGCCCCGCGCTTGGCGAGGGCCAGGGCAAGATTGGTCCCAATGAAGCCGGCGCCACCGGCGATTAGAACTTTCTTGCCCGTGAAATCCATTTCCCCACCGAGCGTGATCGCCTGAGACAAACCACAATAAGGCCTTCAATCTCAAGGGATTGCGTCCATATATTGCATTGCGTTCAGGGGCCGGGCAGCTTACCTCTACGCTGATGTCGACCGCCCAGGGACCCGAACCTCTGCCTGCCGACGCCTCCCCGGAGCGCCGCGCGCCGGTTCGCGTCGGGCTGGTCCAGATCAACAACTCCTTTTCCGGCCAGAACTATCTGCCCTATTCGGTCGCGCTGCTGCAGACCTATGTGCAGAAAATGGCGGCCGACCCCGGCCTCTACGAGTTCCTGCCGCCGCTCTACAAGCGGGTGCGCATCGCCGATGCCGTCGAGGCCCTGAAGGACGCCGATCTGGTCGGCTTCAGCAGCTACGTCTGGAACGGCCGCATCTCGCTCGAGATCGCCCGCCGCCTGAAGGCGCTGCGGCCGGGCATTGTCATCGTCTTCGGCGGCCCGCACGTGCCGGACCAGCCCGAGGCCTTCCTGCGGGCCAATCCCCAGATCGACCTCGCCGTCCACAACGAGGGCGAGCGGACGTTCCTCAAGCTGCTGGAAAGCTTCGCGGACCGGGAGGCTTGGCAGTCGCTGCCGGGCGTCAGCATGGTCAAGGCTGACGGCAGCTTCGTGCGCAACCCCAACATCGATCGCGTGCGCGACCTCGACGAAATCCCCTCGCCCTTCCTCGAGGGCGCCTTCGACTCGATCATGGCCGCCAATCCGAACGAGAGCTGGATCGGCCTGTGGGAGACCAACCGCGGCTGCCCGTTCCGCTGCACCTTCTGCGACTGGGGCTCAGCGACGGCCGCCAAGGTCACCAAGTTCGGCGAGGAGCGGCTCTATCGTGAGGTCGATTGGTTCGCCGACAAGAAGATCGAGTACATCTTCTGCTGCGACGCCAACTTCGGCATCCAGAAGCGCGATGTCGACATCGCCAACTACGTTGCCGGCGTGAAGCAGGAGACCGGCTATCCGGTGGCGCTGTCGGTGCAGAACACCAAGAACGCGACCGAGCGCGCCTACGAGACACAGAAAATCCTGTCCGACGCCGGCTTGAACAAGGGCGTGGCGCTTTCCATGCAGAGTGTCGACAAGCCGACGCTGGAAGCGATCAAGCGCGACAACATCTCGCTCGGCACCTACATGGAGCTGCAGCGCCGCTTCACCCGCGACAAGGTCGAGACCTATTCCGACCTGATCCTCGGCCTGCCCGGCGAGACCTACGAATCGTTCGTCAAGGGCGTCGACCAGCTGATCGAGAACGGCCAGCACAATCGCATCCAGTTCAACAATCTCTCGATCCTGCCCAACGCCGAGATGGGCGATCCGGCCTACCAGGCCAAGTACGGCATGGTCACGGTCGAGTCCAAGATCATCAACATCCATGGCGAGCGCATCGAGCTCGACGACGATGTGCCGGAGGTCCAGGACCTCGTGGTGGCGACGGCGGCGATGCCGCTGGCCGACTGGCGGCGCACCCGCGTCTTCTGCTGGATGACGGCGCTGCTGCATTTCGACAAGCTGTTCCAGATCCCACTGATCATGGCGCACGGCATCTCGGGCATCTCCTACCGCGACATGATCGAGGCCTTCATGGCCGCCGAGCCTGCGCGCTTCCCGATGATCGCCGAGATCAATGCCTTCTTCCACAAGGAGGCGGAATCGATCCAGCAGGGCGGCTCGGAGTACGTCTTCTCCAAGGAATATCTCGGCATCTACTGGCCGGCCGACGAGTTCATCTTCGTCGAGCTGACGGCCAAGGGTAAATTCGACGCCTTCTATGCCGAGGCCGGCAGGCTTCTGGCCGAGATCGTGAGCGCCAAGGCTGACGGCCTGCCCATGGAGGTCATCGGCGAGGCGATCCGCCTCAATCATGCGCTGGTCCATCAGCCGTTCGCCAAAGACAACCTCAGGATCCGCCTGGGCTACGACCTGCTCGATTACTGGCACAAGGTGCGCGGCGGCGAGCAGGCGCTGCTCGCCGAGAAGCCGCTGGCGATCGAGGTCGATCGTACGGCCAAGCCCTATGACGATTTCCAGAAATGGTGCCGCGAGATCGTCTGGTGGGGCAACAAGAAGGGCGCCTATCTCTATTCGCCGCGGTCGGCCGCGATCACGCCCGAGCTGGCCGGCCACTACTGAGCCATGCGCTACCGGCCGCTCGGCAAGACCGGCCTGCAGGTTTCGGAGATCGGCTTCGGAGCCTGGGGCATCGGCGGGCGCACCATCGAGCAGACGTCCTACGGCGACACCGACGATCGCACGTCGCTGGCAGCCCTCGAGCGCGCGCTGGAGCGCGGCATCACTTTCTTCGACACGTCGGCCGCCTACGGCAACGGTCATAGCGAGGAGCTGATCGGCCGCGCGGTGCGCGGCAAGCGCTCCCGTGCCGTCATCGCCACCAAGGCGGGCTACGAAGCCTGGGATCAGGCGCCGGATTTCTCGCCAGCGGCGATCGTCGCCTCGACCGAGCGCAGCCTGGCGCGGCTCGGCACCGACCATCTCGACCTCCTGCAGCTCCACAATCCGCCGCTCGACGTCGTGAAATCGCCCGTCGTGCGCGAAGCGCTGGCGGGGCTGGTCGAGAGCGGCAAGATCCGTGCGTGGGGCGTGTCGGCCAAGGGACCGGATGAAGCGATGCAGGCCCTGGCTGCCTGTGACATCGCGGTCATCCAGGCCAACTTCAACATGATGGACGTGCGCGTGCTGACGAGCGGGCTGTTCGCGGAGGTCGAGCGGCTCGGCATCGGCTTCATCGGCCGCACGCCGCTCTGCTTCGGCTTCCTGTCGGGCACGGTCGGCCATGACAGCGTCTTTCCGGCGGGCGATCACCGGGCGCGCTGGCCGCGCGCCCAGCTCGCCAACTGGGTCGATGGCGCGGCCGACCTGATGGCCGCGATCTCGACGCCGCCGGGCGAGGCGGCGGCTCAGGCCGCGTTGCGCTTCTGCCTGTCGTTCCCGGCGTTATCGACCACGATTCCCGGCATCATGAAGCCACTGGAGGCCGACCAGAACGCCGCCGCCAGCTTTTTAGGGCCGCTGCCGCAGCAGGCATTGGAAGCGATCCTCGAGATCAATCGAAATCGACGGTTCTTCGTGTCGGCTTGATCCGCGCCTTGACGAAATCGAGGAGATCGCCGCCGCTGAACAGGTGACCGGGAATGCCAGCGGCGGCCGCCGCTTCCAGGTCGGTTTCGCGATCGCCGATCAGGAACGATTGCGAGGCATCGATCGGCCATTCCGCCAGCAGCTTGCGGATCATGCCTGGGCCGGGTTTGCGCAGCTCGGAGACGAGCCGATAGCGCTCGACGACGCCCTCGGGGTGGTAGGGACAGTATTCGAAGCAATCGATGTGCGCGCCGTGCCGACGCAGTTCGGCGCTCATCCAGCCGTGCAGATCGACGATGTGCTCTTCGCTGTAGAGCCCGCGCGCGACCCCGGCCTGGTTGGTGACGATGAACACCAGATAGCCGGCGTCGTTCAGCCAGCGCACGGCCTCACGCGCGCCGGAGACCCAACGCACCTGGTCAGGGTGGTGCACGTAGCCCGTATCGACGTTCAACACGCCGTCGCGGTCGAGGAAGGCGGCGGGGCGCTTCATGATGCGCGGCACCACGCGCTGCGCGCGCTCGAAGTCCTGCGGCGTGCCGATGTCGATGAACGGTGCCTCGACGACCACGCCTTCGACCAGGCCGTCCCTCGCTAGCCCTGGCAGCACGTCGCGCTCGAGCGAGCAGGGGACGGCGCCGATGCGCGACAGGACGTCCTTGCGCATCAGGTAGACCCCGGCATTGATCGGACGGTCGAGCGTGCCGGCCGGAATGAAGTCGCGCACCTGCTGGCCGTCGACGGCGACGCGCCCGTAGCGGTCGCCGGTGATGCCGCTGGCCAACGCCATGCGCACCCAGCCTGTCTTGCTCGCGTCGTTGGCGGGCAGGAGCCCCAGCCAGTTGAAGTCGAACAGCGAATCGCCGTTGACCAGGAAGAACCAGTCGTCGAGCCGGTCGGCCGCCAGGGCAAGCGCGCCGGCGGTGCCGGCCGGCTCGGATTCGGCCACCGTGTCTATCGTCATGCCGCGAATCGAGCGACCCTGGTAGGAGGCGACGAGATCACCGGCGCGATAGCCGCAGAGCAGCAGGGCCCGCTTGACGCCGTGCCGGCTTGCCTCGTCCAGCAGATGATCGAGGAAGGGCCGGCCGCCGACGTCGAGAACGGGCTTGGCGGTGTCGCCGGTCAGCGCCTTCAGGCGGCTGCCGAGACCACCGACGAGAAAAACAGCCTGTTCGACGTTCATGCCGCCGCCGAGGCATCCCTCACCGACCACCGCGCCCGGCAGAGCAGCCTCTCCTCGAGCGGCTGGTCGGCCAGGCCCCAGTTTTCCGGCTGGTTGAGCTGCGGACGGATGCCGTGCGCCCACTGCTCGGCGGGCTTGACGAAGTTGCGCTCGATCGACGGCGCCAGCACGCTTTCGACGCCGGCGACCTTGCGCTTGGGATAGTCGAAGGCGCTGCGCGCGATCTGCTGCAATCGCCACCAGCGAAAATTGGTCATGATCTTGTCGACCCTGGACTGCAGCGGTGTCCAGACATGACTGATGCGGTTGCTGAACAGGCGGTCGTGGCGACCCTTGAAGACGCGGCAGGCCGCCGGCAGGCGGATCTCGTGCGAACCCAGTGCCACAGCTGCGTGCATGATCAGCGAATCGCAATCGAGCGACAGCACCGTGTTGTCGAGGGGAAAGCCGCGAACGGTCTGCCACATGGTGCGGCTCATCAGCAGGAAGTCGCCGCAGGCGTTGGTGTGCAACTCGCGGATGTACCATTGCGGCGGGTTGGGAATGTGGCTGTAGCGCGTACTGTCCAGGCTCTCCAGGCGCCCCAGCAGCGCATCGTCGCCGAGGTTGCGCAGAAGCGTCGGGGAAAGCGTGACGTCGCAACGGTCACAGCGGTACAGCGCGTTTTCGTGCAGGTCCTGCCGGGCGATGGTGGCGATGATCTCTTTCGACAGGTAGGTGTCCGACGCCTTGGGCGAGACGAAGCGGCCCTCGGCGCGCCGCAGCCCGACATTGGCCGCGGCGGCGGGGTTCATGCCCGACTCCTGCGAGCCGATGAACTTCTCATGATGCTCGCGGCCGACGACGACGCCGCGCACCTGAACGCAATCACCCTGCGGCAGTGGATCCAGGGATTCGATGATCAGCGGCCGGTCGGTTGGCGGGTTCCATTCGACCAGGATGATCTCGGAATCGATCTCCGCGCGCTGCAGCTGACGAACGAGAAAGCTCGTCGCCCGCTTGACGCGAAGATCGAAGTCCCTGGTGTAGCCGTCGTTGCGGAAGTACGAGACGAAGCTGACGTATGGCCGGGCGGCTTTCACGTTGATCTGCTCAAATGAATACGCGCCGGCGCTGCGTCTTATTTGCAGCAGCCTGCGACCAAGGCCTAGTCAGCACTTTCCGCGTGGGGTAGTCAACTTCGGATGACCGGGGAAGCCAAACAGCCTTTGCGGGCCCGCTTGTCCGCTCTCCGAGGGCGGCGGCCGGCCGCCTTGGTGTTGCCACGGGCCGTGGATTTTGCCGCCAAGGGCCTGCTGCGGGAAGGCACCGAGCTGTGGGCGGCCGATCCCCAGCTGGTTTGCGAGGCCATTGAGAAAGTCGAGCGGGCCTGGGCGCTGGCTGGCGGCGCCGACACCGCGGTGCAGCTCGCCACGATGTATGACCTGGTGAACCGCCACCAGGATGCCCTGGTGGTGCTGCGCGAGGCGTCTCACGCCGACCCGCGGCATCCGTTGTTGCGGCATCATGCGGCGATCAACCTGCTGAGGCATGGCACGCCGGGTGACATGGAGGACTTTTTTGCCAGCGTCCTCACGATCGATCCCGACGATGCCTTCGCACAGTTCGTCAAGACCTTCCTCGACAGCTACGATCCCTGGGTCGATCGACTGGCGTCGGCGATCGACAGCGCGCGCGACGGACGGCAGCCGTTCGTCATCACGTGCCCGGTCTGGGGCCAGCCCTATTCGAGCTACTTCGTCCGTTACCTGTGCGCGACGCTGCTTGCGACGAACAACCTGCCTGAACTGGCGAAGCGCTACGCGCCGCACATCGTCATCTTCACGACGGCAGAGACCGAGACATACCTCCGCAGCGAGCCGCTGTTCGCCCGGCTGGGGGATTACGCCCGTTTCCACTTCGTCCACTACAGCGAAAGCCAGGTGAGCTACGGCAAGACGATGGAGGCGCACTACGGGCGCGAGAAGGTCCACTACTCGGAGCGCTCGCTGGCATTCTACTACGCGCGCAGTTGCAAGTTCGTGCTGATGTCCTGTGCCCATTACGTCGCCCTTGCCGCCGGCCGGGCGACGGATTCGCTGGTGAGCTGTCAGGTCGCTGATCTGGTCCTGAGCGATTGGGCGCTGCCGCGCATGGCCGACCGGCTGACGGGTGATACGGCCGCCGTCCTGTTTCATGCCATCCAGGTCCACGGCAAGATCGTCCGTCCGATCCTCGACAAGACCGTTCGCCGCGGCGACGGCACCCTCGACATCTCGAGCGACGCGATCACCAGGCTGCTGATCGAGCACATGCCGGAGCGCAACTTCGTCGAGTCCGACCGGCCTTTCGACATACCGCTCAGGATCTGCTGGCGCGTGGGCGAGCACGGCATTCTCGTGCACGGCAACCATTATCATCCCATCGCGCTCCGCCCGGCGAAGTTCGCCCATCCGCTGCGGCTCACGATCGATCCCGTCGACAGCCGCTTCGTCGACCGCTCCTCGCTCGAACTCGACAACATTCACCTCGTGGCGGATGCGAGCATCGTCGGACTGTCGGTCGACGACGACCCGCTGCTCGACCAGGCGGAGCGCGGCCCGGGCGCTCGCTCGATCGACGACTTCGCCCTGTGGCTATGGGGCTACTGGGGCCGCTTGCGCGGAACCTTCTTTCGCCGTCCCGTGCGCTTTGGCCAGCCGGTGGGCTCGGACGAGTGGAAACGCACGGAAAAGGTGGCGGCTGACCTCATCGACGCCATTGCCGGCAAAGCGGCCAAATTGGACACGATCCAACAGGCACGAAAGTCGTGGCACCTGCCTCCCGGTGGGGTATGACTTGGCCTTGTAAAGGCCACCTTTGGGCTCTTGGCGGTTGTATGTATGCACCGGATATGCAAAAAGTTGAATTTTACAGGTGAGTTGAATGCCGGATCAGTTCAGTTTTGATTCCGCCGGGCGAGATCGGCAGTACTGGCAGCGTGTCGCGCAGCTGCAACAGCAGGCCAAGTATTCAACCGAGGACATGCTGCGCCAATTCCCGGCATACGTCATGCGGCGGGATATCCCGCGCTTTCTCGCTCACTACGAGCTGTTCAAGCTGGTGATCGACCTGCCCGGCTGCATCGTCGATCTCGGCGTTTATCGCGGCGCCAGCTTCTTCACCTTCTCGAACCTGATGGAATCGTTCTGTCCGTTCGATCGTTCGCGCAAGGTCTTCGGCTTCGATCACTTCGCCGGTCTCACCCAGTTCACCGACAAGGACGGGCGCAAGGACGACGGGGTCGCCAAGGTCGAGGGCGGCTACAAGGCGACCCGCGAGGAGATCGAGACGCTGGTCGAGATCCATAACTCGGACAACATGATCCCGGGCACCAAGCGGTGCGTCCTGGTCGACGGCGACATCAAGGATACGCTGCCGAGGTTCCTCGAGCAGAATCCCGGGCTGAAGATCGCGCTCCTGCACTTCGACATGGATCTCTACGAGCCGACCAAGATCGCCATGGAGGCGCTCTATCCGCTCGTGCTCAAGGGCGGCGTGGTATGCTTCGACGAGTACGGTCTGGTGCCGTGGGGCGGAGAGACGACCGCAGTCGACGAATACTTCGCCTCGCGCGGTGGCACGCCTGTCATCAACAAGTTTCATTTTGCCCAGACGCCACACGGATACTTCATCAAGTGACCGACGTTCAGGACTTCACCTTCGAGGCGGGCGCGGAAGCCGAACGGCTTCGCCGCGCTTTCGAGGCGTTCGGTGTCGTCGTCGTCAAGAATCTCATGGCCAAGGACAGGCTTGCCGAACAGCGAGCGGCCGTGAACCGGCTGCTGGCGATCAAGCTGCAGCGGCTGGGGCATTCGTCGATCAGCGACGATATCGACGACAATCTCAACGCCCTGGTGAAGTTCGACCAGCAGCATGCCATGGACATCATCCGGGCGATCAAGGATTCGCCGTTCTTCTACGCCATCCTGGCCGACCCCAAGCTGCATGACCTCAGCAAGGCGTGCCTCAACTGCGAGACGCTGCTGTCGATTCATGACATCGCGCAGTTCCGCATCGACCCGCCGAACCATGACGAGCGCAATTTCGAGTGGCACCAGGACTTCCAGTACAATGTGATGTCGATGAATTCGGCGACCATCTGGTACCCGCTGAAGCCCGTCAGCGAGCAGATGGGACCGCTGGTCGTGGTTCCCGGCAGCCATCGCACGATCGTGCCGGTCGAGATGAACTTCGAGAGCCACAAGCCCGGCTCGGGGCTGATGCATGCCGTGCTCCGCTTCAAGGTCGACGAGTCCGAGGCGGAGCGCAAGGCAGCGGTCCTATGTCCGGTCGAGGAGGGCGACGTCGTCGTCTTCCATTCCCTGATGCTCCATCGCAGCAGCGCCAACCGCTCGAACCGTTCGCGCTGGACGGTCAATCCGCGGTTCGGCGATGCCGCCGATCCGGCTTTCGCCGACCGCGGCTGGCTGGCGGTGCGCGACAGGACCCAGACGGCGTTCGCGGACTACTTTCCGCAGTACGTAAAAGTATCGGGCAGTTGAGGCATCGCTTGCGCGCGGCAAAGGTAGCGGGTTGAGAACGGAGGATGAATAAGGTGCGGCAGTGTTGCCTGTGCGGTGGCAAGGATCTTGTTCCTCTGTTCAAGCTCGATAGCCTTCCGATCTCGCATTACCTCAGGAAGAAGCTCGACGATCCGGACCCGCGCTTTTCCGTCGGCTTCGAATCCTGCAAGGGCTGCGGGCTGTTGCAGATCGTCGACGCCATCCCAGCCGACCTGATCTACAGCCAGGCCGACACCTACACGACCGGTTTCCAGCGTCCACGTCACCTCGAGGACCTGATCACGACGGCGGTCGCCCGCCGCGATCCGGGCAGCGCGATCGACGTCGGCTGCAACGACGGCGCGCTCATGGAGGCGCTCGGACGCGCCGGCTACACGAAGGTCGTCGGGCTGGAGCCGAACGCCATCGCCGCCGAGATCGCGCGCAAGAAGGGCCACAAGGTCTACACCAGCTTCCTCGACAGGAAATCGGCAGACGGGATCGTCGCCGAGTGCGGCCGCTTCGACGCGCTCTATCTGCGCCATGTCGTCGAGCATGTCAGCGACCTCGGGCAGTTCTTTGCGGCGGTCCGCACGCTGCTCAATCCCGAGGGCCTGCTGATCCTCGAACTGCCCGACGTCGAGGAGGGGTTCGCGCTCGGCAGCCCGGCCATCCTGTGGGAAGAGCACGTGAACTACTTCACCCAGGCGCTCGCCGAATACATGCTCGGGCGCTTTGGCTTTGGCGTGCTCGACCGGCGCAAGTACGTGTTCGGCGGCGGCTCCTTCGCCTTCGTGGCGCAGATGGAGGCGGTACCCCCGTCCGCCGCCGCGCTTCCCGATCCCGCACCGATGGTCAAGATGCTGCAGGGTTTCGTCGCCCGCATGCAGCGACAGAAGGAGGAGCTGTCGAGCCTGGTGTCGCAGGCCCGCTCGGCCGGCTATCAGGTCGTGATGTACGGCGCCGCGCCGCGTTCGTGCCTGATGGTATCGGTCTGCAAGATCGCCGATATGATCGATTTCGTGGTCGACGACCGGCAGGATATACAGGACCGGCTCATGCCCGGGACGCAGCATTTCGTCCGCCCGCTGGACAAGGTGGCCGGCACGGCGGGCGACAAGGTGCTGTGCCTGCTGGGCGTTGGATCGGAGAACGAGTTCAAGGTGCGGGCGAAGCTCGAGGCGGCGATCAAGGCGAAGTTCGCCTTCGTCAGCCTGTTTCCACCGCGCAACACGCTGGAAAGCGTCGACGGCGCGCGGCGAGCGATCGCCGCTCACAAGTGAGGATGACCGGATAATGTCGCGTATTGACCTGCCAGCCCAGCCCAACGGCTACAAGGTTCAGTGGTCCTACCTGCCCAAGCAGTTCAGCGCCGAGAACATCGAGGAGATCCTCGATCTCTTCCGCAAGTTCGTGCCGACCGGGGACTTCACCCTGGGCAAGCCGGTGCGCGAGTTCGAGGAGAAGTTCGCAGCGATGATCGGCACGCGCCATGCGATCGGCGTGAACTCGGGCACCGATGCGATCAAGCTCGGGCTCAAGGCGCTGGGTGTCGGGCCGGGTGACGAGGTGATCACGACGGCCAACACCTTCATCGCCACGGTCGGCGCGATCGGCGAGCTGTTCGCAAAGCCGGTGTTCGTCGACTGCACCGACAACTTCTGCATGGATGTGAGCCAGGTCGAGGCCAGGATCACCAAGAAGACCAAGGCGATCGTGCCGGTCCACCTCGCTGGCCAGATGACCAACATGCCGGCGCTGATGGAGATCGCGAAGAAGCACAATCTCCCGGTGGTCGAGGATTCCTGCCAGTGCATCCTCGGCAATATCGAGGGCAAGAACTCCGGCACCTACGGCCGCTCGGGCGCCTTCTCGCTGCATCCGCTCAAGAACCTGAACGTCTGGTCCGACGGCGGCATGATCGTGACCGACGACGACGATTTCGCCACCGAAATGCGCCAGCTGCGCAACCACGGCCTGGCCGGCCGCGACAGCGTGGTCCGCATGGGCTGCAACTCGAGGCTCGATTCGATCCAGGCGGTGGTCGGCAACTGGCTGATCAACCAGGTCGACTTCATCACCAACACCCGCATCAAGAACGCCGCCTACCTCGACCGTGGGCTCGCCCGCATTCCCGGCATCAAGCTGCCGCAGCGCTACAACAACCGGAAGCTGGTGTTCCACCTCTACATCGTGTTCGCCGAGCGCCGCGACGAGCTGGTCGCCCACTGCAAGAAGCAGGGGGTCGAGGTGAAGGTGCATTATCCGGTGCCGCTCTATCAGCAGGAAGGCCTCCGCCAGTACGGCTACAACAAGGGCGATTTCCCCGTGACGGACCGGCACGCTGCGACGATGATCTCCTTCCCGGCGCACGAGCACCTGACCGAGGAACAGCTCGCGTATACCGTCCAGACGGTCGAAGAGTTCTACAGGGCTTGAGTTGGGGGCTTGAGATGGCGAAGCACAACATTCCCTACGTAAACCTGCCCGCGCAGGGCCGCGACCAGATGGAGGATCTGAAGAAGATCTTCGAGCAGGTCGTCCTCAAAGGCTCGTTCGTCGGCACGCATGACGACCTGGCGGCGCTCGAGAAGCGCGTGGCCGAGTACTGCGGTACGGCGGAGGCGATCGCCCTCAATTCGGGCACCGATGCGCTGCTGCTGGCCATGCTGGTCTCGGGCATCGGCAAGGGCGACGAGGTCATCACCCCGCCCAACTCGTTCGTGGCCTCGACGGCGACGATCGTGCAGCTCGGCGCCACGCCGGTCTTCGCCGACGTGATGGCCGACCAGAACATCGATCCCGAGAAGATCGCCAAGGCGATCACGCCCCGGACGAAGGCGATCATGCCGGTCCATCTCACCGGCCGCATCTGCCAGATGGACGAGATCATGGAGCTCGCCAACCGCCATGGCCTGGTGGTGATCGAGGACGCCGCCCAGGCGATCGGCTCGATGTACAAGGGCCGGTTCGCCGGTTCGATCGGCCACTTCGGCTGCTTTTCCGCCCATCCGCTCAAGAACCTGAACGCGCTGGGCGACGGCGGTTTCGTCACCACCAACGACAAGGCGGCGGCCGAGCGCATGCGCCGTCTGCGCGCCCACGGCATGGCCGACCGCCAGACCATCGAGGAATGGGGCATGGTCTCGCGCATGGACACGCTGCAGGCGGCGATCCTCAGCTACCGCCTCGACAAGCTGCCCGATGTGATCGCCAAGCGGCGCGACAATGCCGCGCTCTACCAGAAGCTGCTGCATCACGAGCGCATGTACGTGCCGACCTGCCGCAACGAGGAATACAACACCTTCCATACCTTCGTCGTGCAGGTCGACAAGCGCGACGAGCTGCAGGCGCATCTCAAGGAGATCGGCATCAAGACGGCGATCCACTATCCGGTGCCCATCCATCTGCAGCCGGCGGCGCGCGCGCTCGGCCACAAGATGGGCGATTTCCCGATGACGGAGCGGCAAGCCGAGCGGATCCTGACGCTTCCGGTCAACCAGTACATGAGCCGGGCCGACGTCGAGACCGTGGCGAGCGAGGTCCTGGCCTTTCTCGACCGCTGAAATGATGCCGTGACCGCCTGTCATATCTGCGGCTCTCCGAAGCTCGAGCCGCTCGTGCAGAAGGGAACGCCGTTTCGGCTGGTGTCCTCCGACGTCCAGCCGGTGGTGGGCACGGCGGAATACTCGTTGTGCTCGCACTGCCTGGCCGTGCAGAAGACGGCGACGCCGGCCTGGCAGGCGATGGCCGAGCACGTCTATGCCAACTACGACATCAACCATCAGAGCCAGGGTGCGGAGCCGACGATCTTCGACTCGGCGAAAGGCAGCGGCCCGCGCTCGCTGATCCTGCTGCGCAATTTCCTGGATACGGGAGAGCTCGCGGAGGAGGGGCGGCTGCTCGACTTCGGCTGCTCCAACGGCAACCTGCTGAAAAGCTTCCATGGCCTGCGGCCGCGCTGGAAGCTCTCGGGCGCCGAGTTGGTCGACCAGTGGAAGGAGACGGTGCTGGCGCTTCCCGGCGTCGAAGCCTTCTACAGCGGCGCCAATCCGGCCTATGCCGGGCGCTTCGACGTCATCTCGCTGTCGCACGTGCTCGAGCACATTCCCGACCCGATCCCCTTCCTCAGGGCGCTCTCGGGCCATCTCACGCCGGGCGGCCGCCTGCTGCTGGCGATGCCGAACCTGCGCCAGAACCCCAGCGATCTCATCATCGCCGACCATTGCAGCCATTTCGATGAGGACAGCCTGGCCTACGTCGTGGGCAAGGCGGGGCTTGGCATAGAGCTCCTGTCGACGACCATGCTGCCCAAGGAACTGGTCGCCGTGCTGTCGCTCCGCCGGCCGGCGCGGGTGCCGGACGTCGCCAGCGCCGAGGCCGACGCGCGCCGGGCCAGCACCAAGGCGCGCTGCCTGTTCTATTTCGAGATGCTCGACGAAGTGCGTCGCACCGCCCGGGCCTGCACCCGGGAAAGCCGGCCGTTCGGCATCATGGGCTCGTCGATCGCGGCGTGCTGGACGATGCTGGAACTCGAGGGCGAGGCGGACTTCTTCGTCGACGAGGACCACAACCGCATCGGCCACCAGCTCATGGGCAAGCCCATCATGGCGCCGGCCCAGGTGCCGGCGGGCGCCGTGGTGTTCATTCCGATGTCGGTGGCGGTCGCCGAGAGGATCATCGATCGCTGGAAGCAACTTCCGGTCGATTTCCGCTACGAACCTACGAACCGGCCGGACTAGCACCGTCTCGATTTATGACTTAAATACGGATCAATCGACTGATCCAACTGGGACGGATTAGGCAGCATCAATGACTGGGCAACCGGACAGCGGGCAGGAGAGCTTTTGGGAGCGCCTCGTGCAGGGCCTTCCCGCATGGGCGCGCCGCCTGTTGGGAGCGCCGCTGCCGGTCGCCGCGGAGCCGCTGCCGGCGGTCGAGGAAGCCGTCACGCAGCCGACGCTGTTCGAGATTGCCAACGAGTCCGACGCCGTCACGGCCTTCGAGGTGCGCGAAGGGTGCGTCGCCGAAGCCGAGGAGAAGCTCGGCGCGCTGCGCCAGAAGATCACGGGATCGCGGCCCGCCTACACCGGCACGCCGCTCGACGACGAGACGCTCGACCGCATCTGGGTGAACCTGCTGCGCCTTGGCCTGTTCGACGAGCTTCGCTATCTCGCCGGTCCGCCCTGCAACCTGCCCTTCCGTGCCGAGATCAGGGCCTTTCTCGAGCATGGCGCCGCGCAGTTCGCGGCCAGCCACGCGCGCGGCGCGGCCTATCGCGCGCAACACCCGGATATCGACATCTTCACCATGGGCTGCATCGTCTGGGGCGAGGAGTACATCTGCAACTTCCTGCGCTACAATGTCCGCTCGATGCTGTCGGAGGACAACCTGCCGGCGCTCGCCCGGCAGGGCAAGGTCGTCTTCTCCATCGTCACCGATGCGGCAGGCGAGCAGCGGCTGCGCTCCGATCCTCTGTTCGGCAAGCTATGCGAAACCGCCGACGTCGAATTCACGATCGTGCCCGACAGCCTGATCGAGATCCTGCGCAACGGCCATCTGGTCAAGAATTTCTACGTTCTCTACGGCATGCTCGATCATTGCTCGATCTACTTCGCCGAGGGCGCGGGCTCGCATCTCTTCATGATCCCGGTGGACTGCGTCGTGGCGAGCGGCACGCTGGTCAACATGGCGAACTACCGGCACCAGGGCTACGAATGCTGCGGCGGCGGCAACCTGGTGGCCGAGACCGAGACCTTCCTGCCGGCAATCGACGAGCGTTTCGGCTCGGACGGCCCGATCCGCATCTCGACCTACGAGCTCGCGTCGCTCGCCTTCCAGCACGCCCACCACTATTTCCAGAGCCAGGTGATCGCCGCCGAGAACCGCGACTTCGGCCGCCATCCGCGCGAGCTGTTCTGGCCGGTCGAAGGCGGCGTGGAGATCCACTCGGTCTTCATCCATCCGCTGTTCACCACTGCCGCGGGCCTGGCCAAGTACCGGCGCAAGCACTTCGCCAACATCGACTATGGCATGATCCCGCGGCTGTTCACGCATCCCGGGCCGATCAAGCTCATGGATCCGAGCCTGGCCTACGTGAACAATTTCACGGCGGCGCATCGCCGCTACGAGACGACCGGCCGGTCCTTCACCTACGAGGACTTCCTGCGCTGCCACGACTGGACCTACCCGGTGCAGAAGGCCTGCTTCACCCAGGTGCAGCATCTGCCGTGCAAGCTGGTCGGCTACACCGCGTGCAACGACGTCGGCCAGGACGTCCGCGAGATCAACGCACTGTTCGGCGTCAATCTCGAAGGCGCCGACCAGGCCCCCGCCCGCGAGGGTGCCGGCGCCTGAAAGCCGTCAGGGCTTGACGAGGTAGGCGCCGGGAACGTTCGTCCAGGAAAAGGTCTGCAGCCGCACGTTGGGCTTGTCGGCGAGGAACTCGTCGACCGCCGCGGTCTCGCCGGGCCAGTCGGCGATGGCGTACTCGTCGAAGATCACCACGCCGCCCCGGGTGACCTTGTCCCACAGCGCCTGCAGGATGGCGCGCGTCGGCTTGTAGAGGTCGCAATCGAGATGCACGAGCGAGAAGCGCACGCCGGGATTGTCGTGGGCGAACTTGGCGACCGTGTCCTCGATGTTGCCGTCGATCAGCTTGATGCGCGGCTTGAACGGGATGAAGCGGTCGGCGTCGAAGATGCCGATCGCATCGAGGACTTCCTGGTGGAAGCGGGCCGGGTTGAAGCCGCCGACCGTCTTTCCGGCGTCGGCCAGCGGCACCGAATCCTGCTCGGCGAAGCCGGTGAAGCCCTGCCAGTTGTCGAAGCCCCATACCACCTTGGTGCGATCGCCGATGCAGTAGGATTCGAGCAGGTTGGCCCAGGTGAACAGGCCGAGGCCGCGGAACACGCCGAACTCTGCGATGTCGCCCGGCACGTCGAGCGTCATCTTGAAGAGCTCGACATGGGCGAGGAAGCGCTTCAGCGCCTGGCGCCTGGCGAGGACGGCGAAGTTCTTGACCGCGGTCAGCGGGTCGATGCCGTGCTTGGTGCAATGCTCGGCGATCCGGGCCTCGATGTCGGAATCCGAAACCGCCTTCTTGAAGCCGTCCGACGTGTCGATCTTTGCGTTTGCCATCGTCGCTACTGGGCCGCCGCCGGCGCCACGACGGTGTTCGCCGCGATGTCGAGATAATGCTTGGTCGAATGCGATTGCTCGCCGAAGAAGCGGAAGTCGCAGCTGAGCCGCATGCGGTCCGACGAGTTGGGCATCGATTCGTGCATCGTCCTCTTTCCCATGATCACCACGTCGCCGGGCTCCAGCGGGGCCAGCACGACGCGCTGCGCGCCGTCAGCAGATCCGCTGTCGATCGGCGCCAGCCAGCCATCGGCCGCGTTCTTGTGCTCGGCTATCAGCTCGGCTGCATGATGGGTCCGGGCATAGGCCGCCATGCCGCCGCACGCCAGATCGATCGGCACCAGCGGCACCCAGACGACGCAGAAATCGCCCATGTGGCGGTTGTAGCTGATGTCCTGGTGCAGCGGCACGCGCGCCAGCGAGCAGCGCGGCAGCACGTAGCGTGCCGTCGGCGGCATGTGGGCATAGAGCCTCTCGGTCGACAGCAGGTCGAAAAGCAGCGGATGGCTGTTCAGGAAACGGGGAATCGCCCGCAAGGGCTCGGCCAATCGTACTTCGAGAGGGAAATGGCCGAGGAACATGTGCCGGTCATGCTCCGAGATGCTGGCCTCGGGATTCTCCATCAGCGTGGTGAGCCGCTCGGGCGCGTCGGCATCCTGCAGCGAGAAGCCGTACGGACGAACCGTCTTGTCGATCTCCATCACCGCGTCACGCAGGAAGTCCGCGACCGACCGCACGACCTCGGCCGGCAGCAGGTTCTTGGCGACCAGGATTCCTTCGCGCTCGAAGACCGCCTTGGCGCGATCGACCTGCTTCGCCTCGACCGACAAGTCCTTGAGATCAACCATCCACATGTCCGGGGATGCAGATCTGCAGAGAATAGCGCATCTGCGCGATGGTATCCGCAGCCATGAGGCACCTATCGCATTTCAGCAGCGGGATGCAACACAATTCCCGGAGACATTGCCAAAGCCACCTATTGCTTTAGATAGGAGGCGCCAAGCCTGCGCGCCGCAACGGGCTGGGACGACTCCTGAGAGTTTGCAAGCCAGGAGCATTCGACGGGATTATGCTGGATGTCTTGCGTCGTGCGATGAACAACGTGGAATTCGATCGCTCCTCCTCGGCGGCCCTGCGGAACCCGCCGTCCGTGCCGCAGACCGCCGCTGCGCCCTCGAGCACCGCTCTTGTCGACGCCCAGTCGATCGCTCGCCTGCAGCGCAAGCAGAAGCTGCTGGACCTCTGCCTGTTCGTCGTCGATTGCTGCCTGCGCAACGGCACGGAGAGCTGGTGGCGGCAGGCCGTGAGCCTGCCATTCGCCGACATCGCGCAGGGCGTGGAGCATCTGAAGGAGCTTTGCCTTCAGGAACTGGTCTACGACGCCGGCGACGTCCGCTCGTTCTGCCGGGCCTATGAGGTCCTGGAGGAAGAAGGGTATCTCGAAGGCGACGACCGCGGCCGTTTCCTTCTCGACCTGCTGCGGTTCGTCCAGCCGAGCCTCGGGCGCGTGGAGGAGGGCCGCAAGACGTTCGGCGACCAGCTACGCTCCCTGGCGACCAAGAAGGGCAACCCGGGTGCGGTGGTGAGCGTCGTCATCCCCGATGACCGGTCGTTCTCGAGCTTCATGGAGCTCTGTTTCCCGTCCCTCGGGAGCGACGGCGCTTTCACGCTGCTGTGCAGCCAGCGCGAGGTCACGTTCCTTCTTTCGGTCTGTCAGCACAGGGCCGCCGAAGTCGAAGCGCATCTCAGGCAGCGGGTCTTGGACTGCACGATCGTCTGCCAGCCGATCCCCGAGAATCTCGGTCGTGCCGCCGCGAGAGGCGAGGTCGAACGCGACTGGCTGGTCGGCGCGCTGCAATACCTGCACCTGGAGGAAGCCCGCCGCCGCGATGCCGATTTCCTGTCCGTGAACCCCAATGCGATATATGCCGCCGGCTTCTTCAAGCAGGTCCTTCAGCTTGCAGAGGACAAGAGCGAAATCCTGTCGGCAGTCGTCTGGCTCCCCGACCGCGGCTTCATCGATAGGGAGCTGAAGCGCAACGAGACGGACGGATCGGCCTCGATTCCGGCCGGGATCCTGACGCACATGGGGCTCGTGGTCAGCGCGCCGGCAAGCTGCACGACCTTCGTCGAAGGGTTCGTGGCAACCCGGGGGCCGACGGCGCACCTGCGGCTGACATGGACCGGCAAGGATCATGTCGATATCTACACGACCTGCCACGAGATCGTCTTCCTGGCGCGCACCAGCCTCAAGAAGATGTCGCGCCGTTTCTCCCTCAGGCCATCGGCCGAGCTGGACACCATCCTGGGCGACGACGCGGTCCCCCATTTCGTGGCTGCCGAGGATGGCATCGTCATCGCCGAGTTCGGTCTTCCGCCGGGGGGCTTCGACGATATCGCCGGCGATCCCGCCAAGTTCCCTGCCTTCGTCGCCCGCCTTCTGCGGCCTCGCCAGGCGGCGTTCTTCAGGCAGCCGGTGCGGCTCGCGGTGTCACGTCCGGCCGACGAGCCGGCCGACGACCCGGCCGACGCCCTTCGCAGCGCCTTCCTGACATCGTTGCAGAAGGCGAATGATCCCGCCACGCCGACCGTCGACCAGGCCCTGAGCGCGCTGAACGCCCTGCATCAGTACGAGACTTCGGAGTACGGCCTGGAGAACATGGCTGGCGCGATCGCCGAAGGCAGGCGCCTGGTCGATATCTGCCCCAGCGCCGCGGACGATCTCGACGTGGCCGCGCGCAAGGTGCTGATCAGGGCGGCGGTCAACGTCGATCACGTCGATAAGGCGATTTCGCTGGCGAACGGCGGCGGCCAAGGCACCTCCTTTGCCCACGACTTCCTCGTCAAGATGATGGAACTGAAAGCGGCCAACGTCAGGCAGGCGCGCCGCCTGCGCCGCAAGTTCTTCCTGCGGCGATCGTTTGCCGTCATGGGCTCGATCGCCTGGGGCGAGGCCTTCGTCGACAAGTTCATGAACTATCACGTTCCGTCGCTGCTCGCCGAGGGCAACATTCCGGCCCTGGCGCGACGCAAGAAGGTGATCCATTCGATCGTCACGACCGAGCGCGACCGGCAGAGGATCGTCGCGCACCCGGTGTTCAGGCGACTGAGCCGGTTCGCCGAGGTCGTGTTCACGTGCTTTCCCGAGGAGCTGCTCGAGCGGCGGGCGCGCGACAAATACAATTTCTACTACTTCTACGGCTTTCTCGACCACCAGAGCGTTCTGCTGGCGCAGGCATTGCAGGCCGAGCTGTATCTGCTGCCGATCGACATCGTGATCTCGCGCGGCAGCCTCGCCAATGTCGGCCGCAGTCTCGATAAGGGGGCGGATTGCTGTTCCATCGCCGGGATCGAATGTGAACCCGCCGACCTTCGGTCGTGGCTCGACGGCAGGGCCAGGAGCAAGAGGGGCGAGCTGGACCTGCCCGCTGACGAGCTGCTGACCGCGGCGATCGCCATGCCCGATGCCTATTGCCGCTCGCTGGTCATGAGCCCCGACAACCAGGCGTTCTGCCGGCATGCCCGCGAGCTGATCTGGCCGATGCGCGACGGGCTGGTCATTCATTCGATCTTCATGCACCCGGTGGCGATATCGGCCCGGCTGATGTCGCGGCCGTTCCATCCCCAATACGAGAATGTCGACTACGCGCTGCTGCCCCGGCTGCTGCAGCATGACGGCCGGCTCACCGTGCTGCAGAACGCCGAGCTGGCCGCGGCCCAGTTCGGCGCGCCGGCCGGGCGAGAGGAATTTTTGGACACCGGGTTTTCGCTCGAGGCGTTCATCGATGCGCATGAGGCCGACTACGCCGCCCAGCGCCGCTGCTTCGCCAGCCGGCAGTTCTTCCCGTCCGGCAAGGTGCCCTATCCACCGTCGGCCGATTGCGCTCAGGAAGTCGCATTGATCGAGGCGGCGCTGAAGCGCTACCGGTTTCGCAACGAGCAAGCGTGACGATGGCCCAGGGCTGTCCCTTCTGCCAGGGCGTGACGCAGAAGGTCTATTGCACGACGTCCCAGGGAACGATCCTCGAATGCACCGCTTGCGGCGGCCGCTTTGCCCGGGATCGCCGCGACGAGGTGCAACTCGACGACCCGCCGGCAGCCTCGGCCGCGATCAATCGGGAGTACGCGGAAAGCTACGCCGATGCGGCGGACACGGAGCTCGCGATCGCCCGCAACGTCGTCAAATTCGTTGTCGATCGCGTCGGTCCGCCGGCCAACGTCCTGGAGGTCGGATGCGGGCAAGCGCAGATCGGCCGCGCGCTTGGCGAGACGATGCCGGCGGCGTCATACACGGGCATCGAGATCTCCAAGGAGCTCTTCCGGGGAATCGACTCCGGCCAGAAGGCGCAGGTCATCCATGCCCCGACGTTGGAGCAGGCTCTTGCGCAGGTCGACGACGGCCACTACGACCTTGTCGTCATGCATCACGTGTTGGAGCATCTGCCGGCGCCCGCCGATACCCTGGCGCTCGTCAAAAGAAAGATGCGACCGGGCGGAAACATCTTCATCGAGGTCCCCAACGAGCAGTGGAAGCGTCCCCTGATCTCGCTGCGGCACCTGCTGAAGCGCGGCGGCGACGATTGGTTTCCCGGTCACATCAACTTCTTCACGCGCCGGCCGCTCGAGAGCCTGGTGCGCTCCCAGGGCCTCAGGATTGTCGCCTCGAAGGTGGTCCCGGCGGCCGACCTTCCTGCCCTGGTCATCAAGATGCTGGGGGGCCCACGCGCCTATCGGGAGAACCCGCTGGCCCGCATGGTATTTGGATTGTTGCGCCTGACCCAGGTCGAGCGCGTTCTCGGATATGGGATTTCGCTGAGATGCATCGCCCGGACGTGAAGACCGACTCAGCCGTCGCCGGCGGCGACGCGTCGCTGCTGACCCTGGGCGACCTCTTCAAGTATGGCGGCGACCGGCTGATCCCGGCCCAGCCGTGCTCGCCCTATCGCTACATGGAGTTCCTGGTCGAGAAGGCGCTGCAGGGCAAGTTCGCGCCGGCCAACGTCCTGGAAGTCGGTCCGGGAGTGGACTCGGCCATTCGTTACCTGGACCTCCAGGCGCCCAAGCGGGTGCTCGTGCTCGATTTCAACAAGGAGGTCGTCGACACCCTGGGCAAGCGCCATCCCAAGGTGGAAACGCGCCTGCTCGACATGACCGAAACGCGCGGCCTCGACGACCTCGAGGGTCAGTGGGACTACGTGATCTGCAACTCCGTCGTCGAGCACGTCATCGACGACCAGGCGCTGGTCGACCGCATGTACGAGCTGATGAGCCCGGGCGGCGTCATCGTCTGCAGCACGGTGCTGCACCAGCGCATGTACAACACCTGGGACTGGGCAGTCGGCCACTACCGGCGCTACGGCGTCGCCGAGTTCGAAGGCCTGTTCAAGCGCTTTGCCGAGGTCCAGCTCATCAAGTGCGCCATGGCGCAGGAGATCGCCCGGCCGCTGTTCTTCGGGCGGATGGCGCACCTCACGCGCAACACGATCGAGCAGAACAACCTCTTGTGCGGCCACGAGCAGGAGGAGTGGGGCCGCTCGCCCTATGCCGGAATCTGGTTCGCCCTGAAGTACCTGATGCCAGTGTTCCTGGTCGGCGAATGGACCAAGCGCAAGTGGTTCGGCGGCATCGGCATCGTCATCGCGAGAAAGTCGTCGTGAACGGCGCAGCCGCGCTCGTCATCGCCGCGGCGCTGTTCTCGTACGCTCTGGTGCTGCATGTCGTGACCTGGCGGTTGCGGGCGCCGCCGAAGTATCTGTACTGGTTCCTGAAGTACTGGCTGCTGCTGCCGCTTGCGGTGGTTTGCGCCATTCTCGCCGTCGAAGGCCTGCGTGGGGAACTCTCGGCATCGCAGCTTCTGGCATGGCTCGGCGGCTTCCTGACCTATCTTGCGCTGTGCGCCAGCTTCATCCTGATCTATCCGGCGATCTCGATGTCGAGCCTCTCGCTCGAGATTCTCCATCACCTGAGGCGTCATGGCCCGCAACGCGAGGACGCGTTGAGCCTGGCCGACCAGTCGGGAATGGCCATGCTCGAGGTCCGGCGCGACAATCTGATGCATTCCGGGATGTTCAGGGCCGATGGCGACAGGCTCGTCCTTACCGCAAAGGGGCGTCTGGTCGCGTCGATGATCGACGGCGTGCGATGGGCCCTCGCCATCCCGCGAGGGAGCGGGGGGTAGGAGTGGAGCGGCATTGGATTGCCATCCTGGCGCTGGGCGCGCTGCCTTTCGTCCTCGTCGTCGTTCACGGACTCCTGGCGAGGCTGTTGCGCCTTGTCGGGGTCGACCTGGGCCCGCAGCCGACGGCGATCGTCATCGTCCTGTTGCTCAATGTTGCCTTGGCCATCGCACTCGTCGCCGGCGGCGGGACTTCGTTCTGGGATGCCGGCTATGTGCTCGTGACGGCCAACGCGATGTGGTTCGTCTACTTCCAGGTTTTCGTGAACCTGTCCCTGACTTCCCTGCATGCCCGGTTGGTGCTTCAGGCGCTGTGGCGTGGGTCCGTCGACATGCAATCCCTGGCTGAGGAATACGACAGCCGCATGCTCCTGGCGACGCGGTTGAGCAGGCTGCAGAAGTTGCGGCAGATCGCCATCGCGGCGGGGGTGATCACGCTCGATTGGCCCTACCTTCTGTGGCTGTCCTACCCGATCTATTGGTGGCGCAATCTCATCGGTATGGAAGGCGAATCCCTGCAGCTGATCGACCCGCAGGACCGGACGACCCGGCCATGAGGTTGCACGCCCTGGTGGGCCCAGCGAAGATCGGCGTTGGTAGCGTTCACACAGGTCACATGGTATTGGCTTTCAGTGCACCCGCAGCGCGGAAAGCATCGTCTAGGATGAAACTTGATGGGACCCGCAGGTGAGCGACACTCTCGATGAAAGATTCCGTCGGCAGATGGAATCCCTGTCGAAAAACCTCGAAGAGTGGTACGGCCCTGGCAACGCCGCACTGCAGAAGATTTCAATCGAGGAGTACTATAGGGACCTTCCGGGCGCGGTGATCCTCGACGTCGGAAATGGCGGTCAGTCGGCAGAGCAGCAACTCGGGCCGGAACTGTCCACCAAGATCGCCAGATTCATTGGTGCCGACAAGTCGTTCGAGATGCTCAGTCGACTCGGAGATCACGAAAAGATCCTGTGCGATGCCAACGCGATCCCTCTGGCCGACAATTCGGTGGACTATTGCCTTCTGAACAACGTCATCCATCATTTCGGCTTCAACCGGGCGGATGGCTTCGGCTCCGCCGTATCCGGTGCGATAGGGGAATGTCTGCGAGTCGCTCGCCGTGGGATCATCATCGTCGAGATGACCGTTCCGCGATGGGTCCAGCAAATCGAGAGCGCGATGGTTGGCTTGACCGGCGGAATGGCGACATTCGTGTTCAACGCCGACACGCTGCGTGGTTTGCTGCAGGGAGCAGAGGCGGTTGAGGTAACGAAGTTTAAGACTGTTCGTCTGGGCGAGCTGGTCGGAGATTGGACGCTCTTTCGAGCGATGATAACCGTTCCGATCAAGGTTCCAGCCGGGCTGATTCCCTATACCTACGTGTTCTGCGAGGTCAGGAAGGTTGGGCGCTGAACATCGCCGATCGATTTCCCGCCCTTGCGCCGGTCCAGCAAATGCCTGAGTCCATGCAAAGTCCGAGCGCCCCGCAGCAGTGCCGCTGGCGGCGAGCACAAGCTTGACCCCTACGCAAAAGAGCAACCTCGTCTTTCTCGCCAAGGCGGCGCTTTCCATGGCGCTTGTCGCCGTCGTGGCTCGTCAGCTCGACTTCAATGCGCTGGCCGTCCAGCTGCGCAATGTTCACGTGGGTTGGCTGGCGCTCGGCGCGGCGCTGGTGGTCGTGCAGACCGCTTCGGGCGCCATGCGCTGGCAGGCAATCATCATTGCGCAAGGCGGACGCGTCGACCTGCTGACGACCTTCCGCATCTATTACGTCAGTGTCTTCTTCGCGACGTTCACGCCAGGCGGGGTCTTCGGCGACGTCGTACGTGTGTGGCACGCAAACCGCATCGGCCTCAGCCTTGCTTCGTCCATCAGCTCGGTCATTCTCGATCGTCTGTTTGTCGTCACCTTTCTGGTCGCGATCGCCATCCTCACCGTGCAGTTTCTGCCACCGCGAGCCCAGGCTCAGTTTCCGTTCGGCGTGATGAGCGCTCTTCTCTTCGCCGCGCTGCTTGCCGGCCTTGTCCTCCCCCTGGCAATCAGATGGTTGCCAGCCGGGCTGCGATCGCATGCCTTGGTGGCCAAGATCGTATCGCTGGCGGATAGCATGCTCAGCGTGACGACACGCCCTCGGTCCCTGGGCTGGATCATTTTCCTGACGGCTGTCAGCCAGGTAGTGCTGTGCGGGGTGATCGCAGTCCTGTCGCTGTCGGTCGATATCGGTGTCGGGATGGTCGAATTCATGGTCCTGATGCCGCCGGTCATCCTGGCCACCGTCCTGCCGATCTCGATTGGCGGCTGGGGCATGCGTGAGACGGCAATGGTCTTCATGCTCAGCCTCGTCGGCGTCGCTCCCGAACGGGCCTTCCTGTTGTCGGTCTTGATGGGCGTCGTGACCGTGGTGATGAGTTTGCCCGGCGGCGTCCTGTGGCTGTTGTTACCCCAGACCGGCCCGCAGAGAAACGCTCCTTCACCATGACGGTGGAAGCGCATCGGTCGACGACCTAGTATCGCAGTCGCGACGACCTCTGCCGTGAACGGAAGCAACGATGGGTTTGGACAGCTCTCAAAAGCCGGCATCACAAGCCTCTTCAAAGCCTGTTCCGGAGTACAGCGCCTACAAAGGCGTCCAGGGCTGGTTCGGCCGCAAGGTCCGGCAGTTCGTGGAGGGGCAACTCGGCTTCTTCATCAAATATGCTTCCCCGTCACTCAATGTCGTCGAGGAGCTCGACCGGCGAGCCGTCCTGCAATCTTGCGACTTCATCGAGAAGAACATGCCCGACGCGCTGGCCCTGCGCACGCGCGAGGACATCTGGGCGCTGTCCGTGCGGAGCGCTGCCGCCGACGGCCTGTTCCTCGAGTTTGGTGTCCTCGACGCCTATTCGACCAACTGGTTCGCCAAGTATCGCGCCGGTCGGGTCTATGGTTTCGACTCCTTCGAAGGACTGCAGCAGGACTGGTCCGCGACCCTGGCGCCCAAGGGAATGTTCGATCGTCGCGGCAGGCTGCCGCGGGTGCGCGCGAACGTTACCCTGGTCAAGGGATGGTTTGCCGACACGCTGCCCAGCTTCCTGGCGGAGCATCGCGAGCCGATCTCGTTCATTCACATAGATTGCGATGTCTACGAGCCGGCCAAGTTCGTGCTCGAGACATGTCGAGCGCAAATCCGCGCCGGCACCCTCATCCTGTTCGACGAGTATCACGGCTTTCGCGGATGGGAACTCGGCGAACATCGTGCCCTGACCGAGTTCACTCAGGCGCATGGTATCGAGTTTGAATATGTCGCCTTCAATCGCTACTGCTGCCTGGTCAGGATTACGGGTATTCCCTGACGGCGCGCGCCGGCCGGTGTCGATCAATCGGGCAGAATGCGTCTTACCGAGAACGGCACCGGGTAGAGGTTCGGCTTCGAGTAGATCTCGTAGAACAGCGCTACGAAATTCTTCGCCACGCTCACGATGTTGCGCAGGCGCACGGCGCTCGAGCGGTAGCCGGCCTTGGGCTGGATATACATGGGGACTTCGCAGACGGTGAAGCCCATGCGCAGGATCTTGGTGACCATGACCGCCTGAAAAGCAAATCCGGATGTCTTGACGCCGATCCAACGCAGAAGGTCGACACGATGGACTGCCGGGCCGTTGTAGTATTGGACGTCGCACAGGAATGCCGTGTTCATGGCCAGCGAGAAGGCACGCGACACGAAGCGGCGCGACCTCGGCCTCATCTCCATGTTCATCGTGAAGGGAAGGATGATGTCGGCCCGGCCTACGCTGCGCATTATGGCCTTGATCGAGGCCAGCGAGATTTCGTTGTCGCCTGGCAACACGACCATGTAGCTCATGCGCGAGGTCTCGATGCCGCGCTGCATGCTGGCGCCGAAGCCCTGGTTCGTCGGGTGATGGATGACCTGCACCTTCCGATCGCTCGCCGCGATTTCGTCAGCGATCTGACCGGTCCGATCTCGGCTGCCGTCGTCGACGATGACGATCTCGTAGTCGTCCAATGCGACCTCTTTGACGGCCGCTGCGATGTTCTCGCAGGTATGCCGAAGGTTCGGCTCCTCATTGAGACAGGCGACGACGATGGTCAGGCTGCGTTGTGACGGCACTTGGCCGCCTTTCCAGGCGGGGAGGGGGCGAGCCCCGTCGTCGCTGCGCGTCGTGTCGGCCGGCATCATGAAAGCTCCGAATTACGCGCGCTGGCCGACCGCTGGTCGCGTTGCCGGCCATAGCCTGCTCAACAGAAGCGTCGTGAAATAAAGCAGTACGGCGGTCCACAGCAAGAACGTCTCGCCAAGAACGGGGTGCAACGGATAGGTCCAGAAAGGCGCAGCCAGCGACATGACCGCGGTAACGGTGAGCGCAGATCCGACCACCCATCTCACGTGCGGCGGAATATCGAGGCGACGCCAGGCGATGGTTGCGAGCGCGAGGAAGCCGGCCAGGCACAACAAGCTCGAGAGGCGCCAATCGTACTTTCCGTAGGCCCAGGCAAACTCTCGGAACAGCCACTTCGGCTTGTGCCACACATACAGCTCGAGCATGAAGCGCGGGTTGTGGACGGCAAAGCGCAGGAACCGTTCCTTGATCAGCTTCTCGTGGAGGGCCATCAAGACACCTGGCAGGCCGCCGACCCTGCCGTTGACCGTGTCGATCTCGGCAAGGCCGTAGCGCTTCTCAGCATCGTCGAGGGCAGCGATCCAGGCGCTGTTGTCCGAGCCTGGTCCCGGGATTGGCTTGCCATCGCGCTTGTCCCCGCGTGTCGCCCAATCGGGATGCAGTCCCATGCCCATGTACGCGTTATGCCAAATCATGTGATACGGCAGGAAGATGCCGATGCTGTAGATCGGATGGAGCACGGCCGACTTGTAGATCAGCGAGCCCGCAAGACCGGCCACGATGACCAAGGCAGGCCACGAAAGCGCCAGTCGTGCCGCGTTCGCTTTCCTCGGCTCATCGGCCGGCCGACCAGCCCGATAGTAGACGTGCAGTGCGATGATGATCGCAATTGCCAAGATCAGCCAGAACGCGCTCGAGCGCGTGAACATGACGAAAATGAAGACTGCTGCCTGCAGCAACGTCAGGACAACTCGAAGCGGCGTCGGCCTGCGATAAATGAGGATGCTGAACAGCAGATGAAGGTAGGACACGATGCAAAGTGTCCCGAGAAATCGCTGATTGTGAACGGTGCGCAGCATCGGCGTGTCGAACATGTGCGAATCGACGAGGAACAGGAAGGCGACCATGACGCCCGCAAGAACCAGGAGGGGCAGTGCATCGGCCCGAAAGCACATCAGGAACAGGACGATAGCGATCGATAGCACGAGAAAATAGAAATAGTAGAACGACTCGACTCGAAAACCGAAGAGGTCGAAGCTCCAGCCGATGTAGTCGACGATGCCTGGGTCGTTTGCTTCGGGTGCGTACAATAGGCGGTTGGCGAATGTCGCGTCTTTCGGCAAGTCCTTGAGGTTCATTGCCTTTTGAATGGCCTCGTTCGCGAGGTCCGGCATCTCCACGTTCGCCGGATACTGTATGCCCAGCTTGTCCAGGTAGTTCTGCCGGCCGGTGAGACCGTTGCTGAACAGCGTTTCCAGGACTTCGATGCGTCCGACGTAGCCCGACGTTCCGTAAAACCTGTGGGAGAGATCGATTGCGGTGCTCTGCGCGACGGCATCCACTCCGTCCGGAGCGACACGATGCATGTTCCGGCTGAGTCCGATTTCGTAGGCGGCGCCGGTGGCCGCGATCGTCAGCAGGATGGCGCCGACGTTGATCCACCATAGCGGCCTTGGGGTCGGTTGCAGTTCGTCCCTGAGGCCTGCGTTCAGCCGCAACAGCCAGCCGACAAAATCAATGAGGGAACGAAAGGTCCATACGGTTGTCCCCCAAATGCTCGCCAGCAAATATCGCCTCCGTAAGGACCGGCAGCGTGAACGATACGTGCTGCACGCCATTCTGCCATTGTGGTCATTCTACTTTGCTCGCTGGACGGAGGCCAGTGTGGCAATTCGCCGATGAGGCGGCAGATCAGCCTTTGTCGCGTCCCGGCCGATGCTATATTCACCTGCCAGCAGCTTTCGAAGGAAGCGTATGGACGACAATCTACGAACGGTACCCTCGGCCCGTCCGGGCAACGCGCCTGACGTGGCTGTAACATACCAGGCCAACGGATTTTTCCTCTTCAGGCAGGGCCTCGACGCCCGCCTGGTCAAGGAGGTCGCGGCGATCGAGGAGAAGGTTGTTCGTCCCTATACCGGACCGCTGCTGCGCCATAACGGAAAAGTCGCGCCCCACGATCACGTCATGGGACCGCCTTGGGACGTTGCCCGCCGGCAGTCGGGGCTGCTCAACCCTCACCGGCTGGGCGAAGGGCCGCTCAGGGCATTCAGCGAGGCGACGACGCGTTTGCTGACCTCACAATCGCTGTTCGACTGTCTTCATAAGCTCGACGGCGGCGACCGTTATACGCTGCATCAATCGATCTTCTTCTTCGTCTCGGCGCGCACCGACACGCATCAGGATCGCGTAACGCTGGACACCGTGCCGGCCGGGCGCTCATTCACCGTGTGGATTCCGGTCGACCAGGTGCGGCCGGCCAATGGGCCATTGTTCGTCGTGCCGCGCGAGTTGGGGGTTTACGACCAGGCGCTCGAGGGCATTGGCGCCAACGGCAACGCAGCCGACCGTGGGGCGATGAGCGGCGCTTACAACGATGCGCTCTCCGACAAGGTCGGCTCGTCCGAAGTGGAGGCTGTGATGCCGTTTCTGCAGCCGGGCGACGTCATGATCTTCGGCCCATCGACGCCGCACGGGTCATTCGCCGCTCTCGACAAGAGCCTGTGGCGGCGATCTTTCCAGGCGATTTATCGCCCAACCGCCATTACGCGCTGGGGCGCCTATCCCACCCACGATGAGCCGCACGACGTGGCGACTGAGGAAGTGGAGATGAACGGGAACTTCAACTATCTGCGCGGCTAGCGCTCCCCTGTTGAGGTTCGTCATTTTGTCATTCTCAATCGCCGTCCAGAACAGAGATGCGGCGCGGACTATGTTTCAGCGAGGAAGCGGCGAGGGCAGGGAGGCGAGCGCGAGCGGCGGCGCGCCAGGGTCGGCCTGCCAACACAGCTCGATCTCGAAGGTGCTCTTGGGATCGATCGCGTTGGCGGACGCCTGAAAGCGCATCGGCTGCGCCAGTTCATGTGCCACGGTTCGCGCGCTGCCATCGAGCTTGACGAGGATGACTCCAACCCGTTTGGCCTCCTGCGGAGGGCCATCGCCGAAAAGGCGCAGGATGGCCTGATAGTGCAGATGGCCGCTCGTGACCTGCGGCAGCGCCTCCAGCGACAGGCCCTCGACCAGCGGCGCGGCGACCGGCGCCTGGCCCCAGGAGCGCGGAATGGCGCCGATCGACCAGTGGCTGGGCGCCTGCAGCACGGCGAAACCCGTGCCGGGCTGGGACGCCCGTCCACCGGCAAACGGCGCGTTCTCGTCGTAGGAGGCGATGGCGGTGCCGAGCTCGCGCCAGGCCGGATTGGCGGCGAGAAAGGTCTTGGCAGCCTGGAAGGGGCCGGTCTGCACCGAATCGTTCATGACCACGATGCCACCCGGCCGCAGCAGGCGCGCCGCCATCTGCAGGTCGAACAGGGCGAGCTCGTAGTCGTGGTCGCCGTCGACCAGGACGAAGTCGAGCGCCACGCGTCGATGGTGGAGCTTCAGGAAGAAGTCCATGGAGTTCAGCGGATGAAACTCGACCAGACGGCGCAGCTCGCCCGGCCAGCGCGCGAAGATTTCCGGGCAGCGCTCGGCGCCGAACGGATCCGTCGTATGCAGGAAGCCTTCGCCGTTCTCCCATAGCGCGCGGGTGATGACCTCGGCGCCGCCGCCATGGAAAGTGCCGACCTCGGCCGCCGTCGCCGGCCGCTGCGTGCGCACCAGGGCGAACAACAAGGCGCGCGACCGGCCGCCCATGAGGGAGGTCGGCGGATAGTCGTGGAAGTAGGCGCTGAGCTCGTCGGCGACGGGACCGGCCATCATCTCGGCGAGGGAGGCCGGTGTGACCGCCACGCCTTCCAGCGCGTTGCCGATCCTCGGTTCGAGCGGCCGGATGTCGGGATCGACCGGCGGCGTCTCGACAGGCTCGGCAGGGGGCGGCTCGGCAGCGGGTGGCTCGGAAGGGGGCGGCTCGACCACCGCGGCAGCCGGCTCGTCATCCGGGCGCTTCGATCCCCCGAAGAGCGACCGCAGCAGTCGCCTCATCGCACGACCGAGCGCAGCGCTCCCATCAACGTCTGGCGGATCGGCGCTCGCCGCGGCGTGGCCGGCGCGCCGGCGGGCTGCATGGCGAGCATGGCCGTGTTGGCGAGGAAGGCGTGGGCGCCGATGCCCAGCGAGCACTTGGTCTCGACGATCACCGGGACGCCGTTGCGGCGGCTGACCCTGAGCGAGGGATCGCAGTACTTGGCGAGGTGGTCTTCCTTCGCCCACAGGCGGATCTCGAGGCTGTAGCGCTCGGAGTGCGTGCCGTATCCCGTGGTGAAGTGCGGCGAATAGCGCGAGTGGATGGTGAGATCGCCGGCGTGGTAGTGCGGCACCCATACCTTGTCGAGATTGGCCATCAGATAGTCGACACCGACGTCGTTGGAGGAGTCGGCCGGCAGGGTGTGACCCGGGCTCGGCACGATGAAGCCTAGCCCGGAATGCTTCTTGGGTGCGACTTCGCCGAGCGGAATCCAGATCGACAGCGGCACCTCGGGGTTAACCGCTGTCACGTCCTGATGCACGCCGAGCAGCAGGTCCTCGTCGATGCGATGGCGCGCCAGGCAGAGGCCGAACATGACGACGATTTCCGTCGAATGGCAGATCCGCTCGATGACCGGCCACGCCCACGATCGGATGAGCTCGGACAGGACCATGGCGGTGGGCGACTGGTCCATGTCGCGGACCACCCACGGGGGGTGCCAGCTGCCGGAGTCCTCTTCGCCTTTGTTCCAGTTCGGGCTGGGGCCGTCATCGAGCGCGAACATGCTTTCGTCCAGGTTCCGGCGCGGCTTGCCGAGCGTGCCCACGAAGCGGCCGAAGGCATCACGGCATTCGTCCAGCGTCTCCGTCGGGATGACGCCGCGCAGCATGATCGCGCCTTCCTGGGTGAACTTCGTCGCGGTCTCCTCGACGTTGTCCTGCCGCGAGAAGGCGAGTTTGTGCCGGTCGGTCAGGATTTCAGGATGCTGCTCAACCAGCTGCCGAAAGGTCTGGTTCGGCATCGGACTAGATCCCCTTCGCTTCGTTCGGCGCGTTCGGCGCGTACGGCGCGGCCTTCGCGGTCTTGCCGTTCATGAGCAGCGTGCGCAGGTAGCGCCGGGCGGGCTGTTCGATCAGCCTGTAGGTGCCGGCAGACACGATGATCGTGAAGGCGATCCCCATCGACACGCGCAAGATCATGTCGACTTGATAGACCTCGTTCCACGAGATCGCCGGCCGGATCAAGGGCCGCAACGTCCAAGTGTGGACGACGTACAACGAGTAGCTGATCTCGCCCAGCCACACCATCGCCGGCAAGGCGAGGAAGGTCGCGGTCGTGCCTTCATAGCGCGCGGTGTAGAAGATGACGGTCGCGAGCGGCACCGCCACGCCGAAATTCAGCGCCGAGACGTGCGCGATGTTGACGAGCCAGGCGCCGAAGCTGCCCGCGACGCCCAGACCGTCCGGTACGGCGATGGGGTAGGCATAGATGAAGCCGAAACCGACCAGCCACACGACGGCCACGGCGAAGACGACGCCGGCACAGAGGCGTTCGCGCCTCGCGACCGGCAGCTCGCGCACGATCATGAAGAGCTGGGCGGTCAGGCAACCGAGCACGAACTCGCCGACCCGGACGTAGGGCGAGTAGTAGAAAAGCCAGCGGTAGAACGAGGCGTCGGAATTCACGTCGCCGACCCTCGGGAAGAAGCTTTTGGCCACCCCCTCGATTGATGCGAAGTTGATCAGCGCAACGGTGAGGAGTGCGATGAAGCCCACCGCGAACGCCGTGACCGCCACAAGGCCGGTGCGCGGACGGCGGATGCGCAGGACGGCGAAAACCAGGAACGGGTAGACGAGGTAGAAGAAGAATTCGGTCGAAATCGACCAGGCCAGCCCGAAGCCGTGATTGAGTACCAGCCGGTCATGGATGGAGAATTCGTAGACCCAGCTTTGGGTCAGGGTCAGCGTGTGGAAGACGTAGTTCTCGAATTCCTTGGGCGCCCAGCTGAGCCAGTTCGAGACGAAGTCGGACAGCGATCCGAACAACAGGAAGAAGAAGTAAAGCGGATAGAGGCGGGCAAACCGCGCCGAGAAGAAGTTGCGCGAGGCACTGCCCAGCGACTGGTCTTGGAACAGGACCGCATAGTTGTAGTGGATGACGAAGCCGCTCAGGACGAAGAACAGCGGCATGCCGTAGAGGCCGACCGCGTTCGCGACGGCCAATGGAACCTTGGTATCGTTGAAGGGGGTGCACCAGACGACGGTGTGCAGGAACAGGATCGAGAACGCCGCCAAAAACCGCAGCCCCGTGAGTTGCGGGATATCAGACTTCGGCATGCGTTTGACCGGCTCCCCAGGTGACTTTCATCATTATGACCAAACCAACGTGGCAAAGCTATTCACGCTGCGGCCCGACGTGGGAAGGGCGGGATCAGGGAGCGAGAGACCTGCAAATACCGGACAGCGCCGGTCGGACACTAGCCGAAGCGGCCCTGTGTGCAAGAGGCTTGATATTGTGGCGATTTTTCCTGCATCCATGCTTCCAAAAGTCGTCTTCCGACCCATAGGGACCCGTGCTAGTTTGAAAATTGCGTATTTGACGATTGGAAAGTAGACCTCGGGGATGAATCATCAGACTGCGTTGAAGTACGCGACCGACCTCGACCTGGTTCAGCAGGCGACGTTGGACGATCGGAGCCGGCACCTGCGGCGCCTCATCTTTCGTGCCATCGAGAATGGCGGAAGAGGGCATATCGGGCCGGCGCTGTCCCTGGTCGAGATCATTCGCGTCCTCTACGACGACTTCCTGCGCGTTGACCCGGCGAAGCCGAAGCAGCTCGAGCGCGACCGCTTCATCCTGAGCAAGGGCCACGGCTGCCTGGCGCTCTACGCCGTGCTGGCCGATCGCGGTTTTTTCGACGTCAGCGAGCTCGACCGTTTCTGCCACTTCGAGTCGTTCCTCGGCGGCCACCCCGAGACGGTGGTGCCCGGCGTCGAGGCCTGCACCGGCGCGCTCGGTCACGGCCTGTCGATCGGCCTCGGCATGGCGCTCGCTGCCCGCATGACCGGCCGCGACAGCAAGGTCTACGTGCTGATGGGCGACGGCGAGATCAACGAGGGGTCGGTCTGGGAGGCCGCCGCCTGCGCCGACAAGCATCGCCTCTCCAACCTGACGGCGATCATCGACTACAACAAGATCCAGTCGGCCGGCAGCGTCTTCGAGATCCAGAACATGGAGCCGCTGGCCGACAAGTGGACCGCCTTCGGCTTCCGCGTCTTCGAGTGCAACGGCCACGACGTCGAGGACCTGCGGCAGGTCTTCCGCGAAGCCGCAGCCTACGCCGGCGACCGGCCGCGCGCGGTCATCTGCCACACGGTCAAGGGCAAGGGCATTCCTGCGGCCGAGAACAATCCCGACTGGCATCACAAGTCTGACCTCAAGCCGGCCGAGCTCCAGATCGTCCGCAGCGCCCTTGGCAGCTGAGGGGAAGCGTAGCGATGCGCAAGCGTAGTCTGGACATGGTCCACACCCTGGCGAAGCGCGACGAGCGCGTCGTCTTCATCGGCTCCGACCTGTCGCCGAACCTGCTCGGCGAGATGAAAAAGGAGTTTCCGTCGCGCTACTACATGGAGGGTATCGCCGAGGCCAACATCATCGGCATGGCCGCCGGCATGGCGATGGATGGCTTCGTCCCCTACGTCAACACGATCGCCACTTTCATCACGCGGCGCTGCTACGAGCAGGTCGCGGTCGATCTCTGCCTGCACGACCTGCCGGTGCGGCTGATCGGCAACGGCGGCGGCTACGTCTATGCGCCGCTCGGGCCGACGCACGAGGCGATCGAGGACATCGCCATCATGCGTGCCCTGCCGCGCATGACGGTTACCGCCGTGTGCGACGCCGAGGAGATGACCCGGCTGATGGACGCCACGCTCGACTGGCCGCATCCGATCTACATCCGCCTCGGCAAGGGCGGCGATCCGGTGATCAGCAAGGCCGAGCGCGGCTTCGCCATCGGCAAGGCGATCGACATGATCGACGGCGAGACCGGGGCGTCGGACGTCCTGCTGATCGCCACGGGTGTTGCCACCACCCAAGCGCTGAAGGCGGCGGGCTCACTGGCGGCCGACGGCATCCGCTGCCGCCTGCTGCACCTCCATACCGTCAAGCCAATCGACGCCGACGCCATCGTCGACGCCGCGAGCAAGACCAAGCTGGTCGTCACCGTCGAGGAGCACAGCGTCGTCGGCGGTCTGGGCAGCGCCGTGTTGGAGACCCTGTCGGACCGGCTGACGGGTGCTCTGCCGCCTGTGAAGCGGCTCGGCATCCCGGACAAGTTCGCCGAGCACTACGGCAGCCAAGCGAAGCTGATGGAGGATTTCAAGTTCGACGCCAAGGGCATCGACGTGACAGTGCGCAAGTTCCTGGCGGAGCTGCGTCGGTGAGCGGTTCGATGACTTTCTGGCGAGAAGACGAGCGCAAGTTGGCCGAGGCATTTGTGCGGGACGGCTATGTCAAACAGGCCGCTGAATCACAGGATGATCTCGACCGCATCCGCGACTTGCTGGCGGACACTACCGCAGATTATCTCGAACTGCCGCGGGCGACCGACAAAGGAGCTTTCCTCGATCACATTCAGGACAAAGTCGAGATCGAGAAGCTGAACAAGCTGCGAATGGCAGTGATGGAGAAGATGAACAGCGAGCCCTGGGTCCGGCTCGCCTACTTCAACACCGCTCGGCGGGCGCTCGAGATCCTGGTTGGCAACGAACTGGCGATGCAGCTGCGGATCAACCTCAGCATCCAGATTCCCAATGATAAGAGCTCGCTGTTGCCAGTACATGCTGATGTCTGGGCGGGCGACTCACCCTACGAGGTGGTTCTCTGGGTGCCTTACGTGAACGTCCGTCGCAGCAAAACCATGTTCATCTTGCCTCGCGAAAAGAACGCTCGCCATCAAGCGAAGATGGGGGAGTTCAAGTCGGCGCAGGATCTGCATAACGCCATCGAATCAGACCTGGATTGGCCCACGATCAACTACGGTGAAGTGCTGCTGTTCACGCAGAACGTCATGCACGGCAACATCGTCAATACTGAACCTGGGACGCGTTGGTCGACCAATTGCCGGTTCAAGTGTCTGTTCTCTCCGTTTCACGACAAGAAGCTCGGGGAGTTCTTCGAGCCGATCCTGATTCGCCCGGCGACCACCCTCGGGATTCAATACAAGTTCCCCTCGGTAGGCTGATGCTGTCCAACAAGAAGGGATACCGTGGCTACATCGTCAGTAGACCGGTCGATGACCACAGGGTCCCCCAACACATCCAGAACGTGGTGATCCGCGAATATGCGGAGAAGCGCGAGATGCAGTATCTGCTGAGCGTGACCGAGTACTCCATGTCAGGCTCATACCTGATCCTTGAGCAGGCCCTCGACGAGCTGTCAGGGATCGAAGGTATCATCCTCTATTCAATGTTCGCGCTGCCGGCGCTGCCCGCGCAGCGCCTCTCAATCTATCGGCGGGTCCTCGATGCCGGCTGCAGCCTGCATGCTGCAGTCGAACGTTTTGCCCTGAGGGGCGAGGAGGACATCGAGCGCTGGGAGAACGTGCTCATCACCGCCGCGCTCTGCGGGGACGTCAACTATAAGCAGATTGAAGAATGGCTCACGTAGATTTCCTCGGCGCGCTGCATAACCGCACCAAGCGCGATTACGTCGGTCGCGTCGTCCAGTACGACAAGGCGAACTGCTCGGAGATCGCCAAGAAGTACGGCCAGGACTACTGGGACGGCGAGCGGCAGTACGGCTACGGCGGCTACAAGTACGACGGCCGCTGGCTGCCGATCGCCGAAGCTATGGCCAAGCACTACGGCCTGAAGGCGGGCGACCGCATCCTCGATGTCGGCTGCGGCAAGGGCTTCCTGCTGCACGAGTTCACGCGCGCGGTTCCCGGTGTCCATGTCGAGGGCATCGACATCTCGGACTACGCGATCGCCAACGCCAAAGAAGAGGTGAAACCCTTCCTCAAGGTCGGCAACGCCGCCTCGCTGCCGTACCCCGACAAGTCGTTCGATTTCGTTGTCTCGCTGGGAACCCTGCACAACTTCCCGATCAGCCAGCTCTACGATGCGGTGCGCGAGATCGAGCGGGTGGGCAAGGGGACCAAGAAGTACATCATGGTCGAATCCTGGCGCAACGAACGCGAGCGCATGAATCTGCTGTACTGGCAGCTCACCTGCGAATCGTTCCACGACGTCAAGAACTGGGAGTGGATCTATAAGCAGAGCGGATACCAGGGCGACTGGGGCTTCATCTTCTTCGAATGAACCGCCTTGCGGCATTGCAATTGCAACACCAGACCTCGAAAGAACAGTGGCCAGATGCTTGATCTCGTGACCGGCGGCGCCGGCTTCATCGGCTCCCACCTGACGGACCGCCTGCTCAGCCTCGGCCGCTCGGTGCGCGTGGTCGACAATATGGAAGTCGGCAAGCCGCGCAATCTCGTGCAGCACAAGGACAACCCCAAGCTCGAGGTCATGGCCGCCGACGTCGCCGACCCGGCGGCGATGGCCAAGGCCATGGCCGGCGTCGAACGGGTATTCCATCTCGCGGCACTGGCCGACATCGTCCCCTCGATCGTCAACCCCGAGGGCTATTTCCGCTCCAACGCCGTCGGCACCTTCGTGACCTTGCAGGCGGCCCGCGCGGCCAACATCAAACGCCTCGTCTATGTCGCGTCGTCGTCGTGCTACGGCATTCCCGATTCCTACCCGACGCCGGAGACTGCAGAAATCCGCCCACAATACCCTTATGCACTGACAAAATGGCTGGGCGAGTGCGAGGTCATGCACTGGGCGCAGGTCTACGGGCTGCCGGCGCTGTCGTTGCGCTTCTTCAACATCTACGGCCCGCGCGCGCGCACCAGCGGCACCTACGGCGCCGTGTTCGGTGTCTTCCTCGCCCAGCTGCTGGCCGGCAAGCCGCTCACCATCGTCGGCGATGGCGAGCAGACGCGCGACTTCACTTACGTATCGGACGCCGTCGATGCCCTGATTTGTGCCGCCGAATCGAGCAAGGTAGGCTTGTGCCTCAATGTGGGCAGTGACAATCCGGTCTCGGTCAACTACCTGGCCAAGCTCCTCAAGGCGCCCGAGACGGTGCATATTCCCAAGCGGCCGGGAGAGCCGGACTGCACATTCGCGGATACCAGCCGGATCAAGGCCGAGCTCGGCTGGACGGCGAAAGTGCCGATTGAGGACGGCGTGCAAAACATGTTGAAGGTCATAGACTATTGGCGCGACGCACCGGTATGGACGCCGGATTCGATCGCCGTGGCGACGAAGGATTGGTTCACCTATCTCGGCCGCCAATAAGGCGTGCGTTTTCGGCAAGAGAGCTGGCAGGGGACAGCGTATAGATGTTCGACAAGATCAAAACGCTCGGCGAACTGGGCGAGATCGCCGCGGCGGAGCGCGCCAAGGGCCGCAAGGTGGTGCTCGCGCACGGCGTATTCGACATCCTCCATGTCGGGCACAAGCGCCATCTCGATATCGGCAAGCGCCACGGTGACCTGCTGATCGTCACCCTGACCACCGACAGGTTCGTCAACAAGGGGCCCGATCGCCCGGTTTTCGCCGAGAAGCTGCGCGCCGAGATGGTCGCGGCGCTGGAATGCGTCGACTACGTGGGCATCTCGCCCGATCCCGGCGCCGAGCATGTGCTCGAGACCATCAAGCCGAGCTACTACCTGAAGGGCTCCGAATATGCCGACGAGGAAGCCGACGTCACCGGCCGCATCAAGACCGAACGGCTGACCGTCGAAAAGTTCGGCGGCGAGGTGCTGTACACCGAGGACATCACCTTCAGCTCGTCCAACCTCTCCAACCGGGTGATGTCGCTCTACCCGGAGGAGACCGCGGCCTATCTCAAGGACCTGCGCTCGCGCATCACCGTCGACGACGTGAAGAAGGAAGTGGCGGCCGTCGAGAACAAGCGCTGCCTGGTGATCGGCGACACCATCCTCGACGAGTACATCTACGTCGAGCCGCTGGGCAAGCCGGCCAAGGAAAACATCATCGCCACCAAGTACAGGAGCCGGGAGATCTTCTGTGGCGGCGCCATCGCGACGGCCAACCTGGTCGGTCAGGTGTGCGCCAGCGTCGATCTCGTGACCCTGCTCGGCAAGTCGCAGAGCCACGAGGAGCTGATCCGCGCCAACCTCAACCCGAACGTCAATCTCGTACCGTTCTACCGCGAAGGCGGCCAAACGACGGTGAAGAGCCGGCTGGTCGATCCCGCCTACGTCAAGAAGCTGATCGAGGTCGCCTATATCTCCGACGAGGCGCTGCCGGCGGCCGAGCAGGCGACGCTGAACGGCTGGGTCGAGAAGAACATCGCCAACTACGACGCCGTCATCGTCAACGACTTCGGCCACGGCATGATCGACGACGGCCTGGTCGACATCGTCTGCCGCAAGTCGAAGTTTTTGGCCGTCAATGCCCAGACCAACAGCGCCAACCGCGGCTTCAACCTGATCACCAAGTACCCGCGCGCCAACTTCATCTGCATCGACGAGCCCGAGGCGCGCCTGGCCGCCGTCGAGCGCTATGCGCCGATCGAGACGGTGGTGCGCGAGAAGCTCGAGAGGCTGATCGACTGCCACACCTTCGTGATCACCCACGGCAAGCTCGGCAGCATCGTCTATACGCCACAGGCCGGCGTGAAGCGTATCCCGGCGCTGACCGGCGAGGCGATCGACACGATCGGTGCCGGCGACGCCTTCTTCGCCCTGGCGAGCCCCTTGCTGGCCGCCGGCAGCGACCCGTTTTTGGCGGCTTTCATCGGCAATGCCGTCGGCGCGATGAAGGTCCGGATCGTCGGCCAGCGCCACCAGATCACCAAGCCCGAGATCCTAAAGTACCTGTCGACGCTCCTGAAATGAGTGGCTAAAAGGTCGTTTCGCGCGCAAAAAAACCCAGGCATTTGGCACATCCATGAGTCGATACAAGAAGAACCCCAACCTCAACCGCGTGCTGGTGACCGGCGGCGCGGGCTATGTCGGCGCGGTGCTCGTGCCCAAGCTCATCGCGGCCGGCTACCAGGTGACCGTGCTCGACCTCTACATGTACGGCGAGGATGTCCTGAAAAGCTCGCGCGGCGCCGCCTTGCGCGAGGTCAAGGGCGACATCCGTGACGGCGAGGTGGTCAAGCAGGCACTGCAGGGCTGCGACGCCGTCATCCATCTCGCCTGCATCTCCAACGATCCGTCGTTCGAGCTCAATCCCGACCTCGGCCGGTCGATCAATCTCGACGCCTTCGTGCCGCTGGTGCGCGCCGCCAAGGCTGTCGGCGTCAAGCGCTTCGTCTATGCCTCGTCCTCGTCGGTCTACGGCATCAAGGACGGCGTCGAGGTGACCGAGGATCTCTCGCTCGAGCCGCTGACCGACTATTCCAAGTTCAAGGCCGAGTGCGAGGTCCTGCTCGAGCAGGAGCGGGCGCCCGGCTTCACCACGGTGACGATCCGGCCGGCCACGGTATGCGGCTACTCGCCCCGCCAGCGCCTCGACGTCGTGGTCAACATCCTGACCAATCTCGGCGTGCACAAGGGCGAGGTCTCGGTGTTCGGCGGCGCGCAGCTGCGGCCCAATATCCACATCGAGGACATGGCCGACGCCTACATGCTGCTGCTGCTGGCGCCGGACGAGAAGGTCAACGGCAAGGTCTACAATGCCGGCTATGAGAACCATTCGGTGATGCAGCTCGCCGAGATGGTCCAGCGCAATGTCGGTCCGGACTGCAAGCTCAAGGTGCAGAATACCAACGACATGCGCTCCTATCACGTGTCGTCGAAGAAGATCAAAGACGAGCTGGGCTTCGAGGCCAGCCACACGATCGAGGAAGCCGTCGTCGACCTGATCAAGGCGTTCAAGGACGGCCGGCTGCCCAATTCGATGGACGATCCGCGCTACTTCAACATCAAGACGATGCAGAAGGTAAATCTCCAGTAGATGGAGCAGGGCAAAAGCGGTCGCGCACTCGTCGTCGGAGGCGACAGTCTCGTCGGCTCCGAGCTCCAGGTGCATTGCCGCAAGCTCGGATGGACGGTCGAGGCGACGTCGCGCCGGACGGAAATGCCCGGTGCCGTTTTCCTCGATCTCGGCGATCCCGATTTCACGCCTGTGCAGCGCGGCACCTACGACGTCGCCTTCGTCTGCGCCGCCATCACCAGCATGCAGGCCTGCCAGAGCGATCCGGCGCGCTCGCGCCGCATCAACGTCGACAACACGCTCGATCTCATGCGCCGGCTGGCCGACCGCGGCACCCACCTGGTGTTCCTGTCGAGCAGCCAGGTGTTCGACGGCGAGACGCCGCTGCCCGACGAGGCTGCGCCGACCGCACCCAAGAACGAATACGGCGCCCAGAAGCTCGCCGTCGAGCAGGCGATAGAGCGGCAGAAGCTGCCGGCCGCCGTCCTGCGCGTGACCAAGGTCCTGGCCGATCGTCCGGTCGGTGTCTTCAAGGGCTGGTTCGAGGCGCTGGCCAAGGGCCAGCCCGTGCAGGCCGCGACCAACATGGCGCTGTCGCCGGTCATGGTCGCCGACGTCGCCGCCGCGGCCGAGCGGCTCGCCACCGGGCGCCATCGCGGCGTCTGGCACCTCGGTTCGAGCGACGACATCGGCTATTTCGATGCCGCCCGGCTGATGGCCGAGAGGCGCCATCTGCCGCTCTCGCTGGTGCAGGGCGAGGAGCTGACCGACGCCCAAGTGCCGGAGATCTATCGGCATCGCTACGTGACGCTGGGCTGCGAAAAGATCGCGCGGACCCTGCCCATGCCGGTCAGGCGCGCGCGCGACATTCTCGATGCGTTGTTCGCGGGATTTCCGCGATGAGGGTCGGTATCGACCTCGACAACACGCTGATCTCCTACGATCAGGCGTTCCAGCGCGTGGCCAAGGAGGAGGGGCTGCTGCCGGCGTCGTTCGAGGGCAACAAGGCCGCGGTCAAGCGTGCCCTGCTGGCGGAGCGGCCGGACGGTCTTCTGTGGGAGAGGCTGCAGGGGCTGGTCTACGGCCGGCGAATCGACGCCGCGACCCTGTTCGAGGGCGTCGCCGGGTTCCTGGAAGCCTGCCGCGCGCGCGCCGACGTGGTGGCGATCATCAGCCACAAGACCGAGCTGGCACATCACGATCCGCACATGACCGATCTGCGCGTGGCGGCGTTGCGCTGGATGGAGAGCAATCGCTTCTTCGATGTCGCGGGCCTCGGCATTGGCCGCGGCAACGTCTACTTCGAAGGTACGCGCGACGAGAAGGTGAGGCGCATACGGTCGCTTGAATGCGACGTGTTCGTCGACGATCTTGCCGAAGTCCTCGGCCACGCCGAGATGCCGGCGGCGTGCCGCAAGATCCTGTTCGGCAGCGAGCCGCAGAGTGAGTTCGAGCAATATGCCTCCTGGGACCAGGTCCGTGACGCACTCTTCCGCGGCAACTGACGACATCCAAGACGTCGCCCGCGCGCTCTGCGCCGAGCCGGTGCGGTCGATTTCGGAGATTCGTCGCGGCGGCAACAGTCGCATCTTCCGGGTCGAGACCCGGGCTCAGCGCTATGCGCTGAAGAAATATCCCGCCGCCGACAACCGCAATCGGCTCGAGGCCGAGGTCAATGCGCTGCGCTTCATGGAGCGCAAGGGCATCGGCCGTACGCCCGAGGTGGTGGCGGTGTCGCGCGAGCGGCGCTTCGCGCTCCTGACCTGGATCGACGGCGAGGCGGTCGAGGCGGTCACCGACGGCGACGTCGCCGAGTTTGCCGCTTTCCAGATCGCGCTCGATCAAGGCATCGACGCCGACGCCCGCAACGCGATCGGCGAGGCTTCCGAGGCCTGCCTGTCGGGACCGCGGATCATGGCGCAGATCGAGCGACGCTACGCCCGGCTCGCGGCCGTCAAGCACGACGTGCCCGAGTTCGCCGCGTTCTTCGACGAGGTCCTCGTGCCGTCGCTCCGCCGCTTCGAGGACGGGGCACAACAGGCCTACCGCCGGCTGGGCTTCGATTTCTCGCAAGACCTCGCGCCGCAGTTCCGCACCCTCATTCCCTCCGACATGGGCGCGCACAATGCGCTCAGGGCGGCCGACGGCCGGCTGCATTTCCTGGATTTCGAGTATTTCGGCTGGGACGATCCGCTCACCAGCATCGCCAACTTCATCATGCATCCCGGCATGCGGCTCAGCGAGCGCCAGAAGGCGCTCTACCAGCAGGCCCTGCTCGGCCATTTCGGCCGGCATGCCGAGACCGACCGCCTGCCGGCGCTGATGCCGCTCTACGGCCTGCGCTGGTGCGCCATCATCCTGGGCGAGCTCCTGCCGGAACGCTGGCAGCACCGCCTCGAGAGCAACGCGGCGCTGGGCACCTGGGACGAGGTCCGCCGCGAGCAGATCGGCAAGGCGCGGGCGCTGGTGTCGCGGCTCGATCTTCAAGCTCCTCTCCCCCGCTAGGGGGAGAGGCTGGGTGAGGGGGCTGCGCACGTCGATTCCCCTCGCCTAACCTCTCCCCCTAGCGGGGGAGAGGAACATGACGATCAGACCGCCGAGAACCGCTTCATGTTGTCCTTCTCGACGAAGGTCGCGCGGCGGTAGGCGCGCGCCACGTCGGCGACGCTGCCGGCTTCGCGGACACGGCCGTTGTCGATCCACATCGCGCTCTCGCACAGCCGCGACAGCTCGCTGGTCGAATGGCTGACGAAGAGCAGCGTCCCGCTGCGGCGGAAATTGTCGATCCAGTCGACGCACTTCTTCTGGAAGGCGAGATCGCCCACCGACAGCGCCTCGTCGACGATCAGGATCTCGGCATCGATGTGGGCGCAGATGGCGAAGGCCAGCCGCATGCGCATGCCGGCCGAATAGAGCTTGAGCGGCTGGTCCATGAAGGCACCGATGCCGGCGAAGTCGGTAATCGATGCGAACTTGTGGAGGATCTCCTGGCGCTTCAGCCCAAGCACGGCACCGCCGATCAGCACGTTCTCGCGCCCCGTGGCCTCGAGATCGAAGGTGGCGCCGAGCGCCAGCACCGGGGCAACCCGGCCCTTGACCCAGATCTCGCCCTTTGTCGGCTTCGTCATGCCGCAGACGATCTGCAGCAGCGTGGACTTGCCACAGCCGTTGCGCCCGATGATGCCCAGGCTCTTGCCGCGCAGGACTTCGAAGTTGATGTCCTTCAAGGCCCAGAACGACTTGTAGTAGGGGTTCTTTTCCGATCCGACGAGCTGCTGCTTCACCCAGTCCTTCGGGCTGTCGTAGAGCTTGTAGGCCTTGGCGAGATGCCTCGCCCTGATCACGACCTCGGTGTCAGATGACATCGGCGATCGCATCCTGTTGGCGCCGGAAGAACCAGTAGCCGAACCAGAAGAAGAACATCGATACGAATATCGTCCAGGCGATGACCAGCCCGGCGGGAATCTTTCCGAACACCACCAGGTCGCGGATGGTCTCGATGAAGCCGGTCAGGATGTTGGCGTACATCAGGAGGTACCAGGTGGGGCCGAGCGTTTCGTGGCTGAAGAACACCGGCGTGGCGAACATCAGGACCGGCGCGATGGTCATCATGAGGTAGGCGGTGTCGCGCGTGAACGCCCCCATGGCGGACAACAGCCAGGTGATGCCGATCAGGAACATCAGGAACGGGATGAACCACAGAGGCAGCAGCAGCACGGTCCAGTGCAGGGTCCCGGTGAAGAGAAGCTGGCAGATCAGCATCAGCGCCAGGCCAATCGAGGCATACGTCGTGGCGCGCAGCGTCGAGATGATCGGCAGCATTTCGGCCGGAAACATCGTCTGCTTGATGTAGTGGGCGTATTCGTGGAGCAGCGAGGGCGCGCGGTACGCCATCTCGGTGAAGAAGTTGAACGCCACCAGCCCACCGAAGATGAAAAGGGCGTAGTCGATCGCCGAACTGGACTGGGTCTTGTTGGGCAGTGTCGCCGAGCCGCCGAAGACCAGGGTGTAGGTGACGAGCGAAATCAGCGGCGCCAGCACAGCCCACACCCAGCCGGCCATCGAACCGCTGAAGCGCTCGCGCAGCTCCCGTCGCAGAATTGCCGCAATCAGGTCGCGGTGGTGCCAGGCCTCGACGAACGGCCGCAGCAGGAAGCGCACGATGCGCTCCAGCCAGTTGTAGGCCCGTGGCTCGACCGCCTTGCCATCCACAATGTGCATGACGGGCGCGTGGGGCAGTGCCTGGCGATTTTTCAGGTTAACCATTGATGTGAAACGACAAATCGGGGCGGCGCACGGCCGCAAGACGGGGCGTTCGGGTTGGGGGCATTGCGGCAGGTCGCATAGCATAGCGAACCCGCCCGAGATAGCCTCGACAATGTCTCGCCGGAGCCTCCTGTCGCGGCCGGCAGGGGAAATTTGCCGTGGAATCAGGGCGCGTTATGCGCCGATGTTCGAGGCGTGACATCGTCTTGACGCTCCCCAGTCGTTTAGGCTAGCGGGACGCCTCGGATTCCCTCCCGCGACGCCGGCCGCCGGCGAAAGTGCCGACCTTGACCACCTGGATCGCTACCCGGAGAGCCACCATTGGCTGACATCGGCATATTGCGAGCGGCCATCGCGCCCGTCAGGCGCCTGTGGCGCCGGCCTGCCGCGGTCGAGGTTGCCCCCAAGGTCGGTGAGGACGAGCAGGACGCGCACGCCCATTTCCGCGACGGCCTGATCAAGCGCCGTGGCGGCGACAGCGAAGGTGCTCTCGCGGCGTTCGACAGGACACTGGCGCTGGTTCCCGATTTCGCCGACGCGGTGATGGAGCGGGCGGAGATCCTCGACGGCCTGGGACGCAGCGACGAGGCCCGTGCCGAGTACGAGCGGGCGCGCCGCCTGTGGTCTGAGCTGCCGCCGGGCGCCGCCGATCGGCGCTACGTCTATCGACGCCAGGGCTACTTCGCCTTCGAGGCTGAATCGTATGACCTGGTCCGTACCAACGTCCGCAGCAAGATCCTGCCGCAGATCGCGCACGGCAACGCCCGTCTCGCCCATGGTCACGCCGCCGAGGCGTTGGACAGCTACGAGCGCGCGCTGAAGGTGAACCCCAAGCTCACCGAGGTGCTTGCGCTCAAGGGCGAGGCCTTGTCGGCGATGGGGCGCTACGAGGAGGCGATCCAGATCTTCGACGGCGTGCTGGCCGCCCATCCGCAGGATGTCGACACGCTGAACGCCCGCGGCATCGCCCGCGCGGCGCTGGGCCGGCTGGCCGAAGCCAACGACGACTGGCGCCACCAGTTCGACCTGCTGCCGCAGACCAGCTCGGCGGCGCGCGCCTGCGTGGCGATGCGCATGGCCAACTACAGCGCGGCGTTCAACGACTTCGGCGTGGCTATCTCCAAGGAGCCGAACAACGCCTACTGGCTGCTCTATCGGCTGACCGCCGCCCGGCTGGCCGGGGCACCCACCGAGCCGGTGACACTGCCTGCCGACGATCGTTGGGAGACCCTGCTGCTCGCCTTCCGCACCGGCCAGGCCACGGAGGAGGCGCTGCTCGACCGTGCCGACTCGCCCAACCGCCATGCCGAAGCGCGCTTCCAGATGGGCGTGCTCGCCGTCGACGGCAATCCGGCGGCAGCGCGCCGCTACTGGCGCGAAGTCGTCGACCAGGGCCCGCCGGCGCTGATCGAGTTCGCCGCCGCCAGCAACGAGCTTGCGCGCCTCGGCGCGTAGCCGAACGAGGCTAAAGAATGTTCTCAGTCATCCTCTACGGCCGCAACGACAGCCACGGCTACAACCTGCACAAGCGGGCGGCGATCAGCTTCAATGCGCTGGCCGAGATCATGTCCGATCCCGACGACGAGATCCTGTTCGTCGACTACAACACGCCGGACGATCATCCGACCTTTCCCGAGGCGATCCACGATACGCTGACCGACAAGGCGAAGAAGGTCATGCGCGTGTTGCGCATCCGGCCCGACCAGCATGTCCGCCATCGCCTGAAGACCCATCTGGTGGCGCTCGAGGCGCAGTCGCGCAACGTGGCGCTCAGACGCTCGAACCCGCGCAACCGCTGGATCCTCTACACCAACACCGACATGCTGCTGGTGCCGCGCAACGAGAAGGAGTCGCTGAGCGACATCCTGGGCGCGCTTCCCGACGGCTTTTACCAGGTGCCGCGCTTCGAGATCCCCGAGATGCTGTGGGAGGCGGCGTTCGACCGCCGCGATCCGGTGGGCAACCTCGCCAAGCTGCGCGACTGGTCGATGCGTTTCCATCTCAACCAGGTCGTCCACAACTACATGCCGATGAAGTACGACGCGCTGGGCGACTTCCAGGCGGCGTTGCGCGACGATATGTTCGCCATCCACGGCTTCGACGAGGACATGATCCTGGGCTGGCACTGCGATTCGAACCTGGCGGCGCGGCTCGCGCTCTATCGCGGCCGGGTCGACACGCTGGTCGACAAGCTGTTCGGCTACCACTGCGACCACACCCGCGTCGCTGCCGCCAACAACAAGGGCCGCGCCACGCGTATGAACGACCAGGACCGCTTCATCTGGAACGTCGCCACGCCTTATGTGCCGGCCCAGGCCGAGACCTGGGGATGGCCGGACGTCGAGATCGAGGAGATCCGGCTCGACCGCGACACACCCTACCAGCGCTACTCGGCCGGCCTCGACAAGGCGATCGAGCCCGCCACGATGCCGTTCGTCGAGACCAGCCTGGAATGGCAGCTGTTCGACGATCTCACCTACGACCTGCCGCACACGCTGCCGTTCGTCTGCGATCAGGTGGTGACGTTCCCGCGCACGACCAACCTGATGCTGGTCGCCACGCGGCCGGACTTTGTCAGCAGCTTCGCCAAGGCCTGGAAAGGCATGGGCTTCACCGGCCCGATCCTGATCCCCGAGGAGTGCGAGGGCCTGCCCGCCGACCTGCCGGGCGTCGCGCGCGCGCCGTTCGCCGAGCAGCTCTCGTCGGCCGAGCTTTTCGTCTTCGAGTTCGGCCTCGCCAGCCAGACAGCTACCGAGCCGGTCCGCGCCGGCCGCCAGATCGGACCGCTCGACAAGAAGCGGTTGCGGGTCGTCGAGCGGCTGTTCAAGCGTGCGGCCGCGAGCGAGGCCGACACGCGTCCGGAGGGAAGGCGCGTGGCGCGCCGTTTCATCGGCGTCAACGTGATCTACAACAAGTTCTGGCACGCCTTCACGAACTACGTCGGCGCCAACATCAATCCCTTCTGCAGCCAGGTCCTGGCCGGCCCGCCGCGCGAGGACGACTCGCTCAAGGGAAAGGTATTGAAATTCCGGGGACGCCACGCCCTGTAAGGCGGGCCTGCAGCCACCACAGGCCAGCGAGCTGAAGCGCGGGCAGTTCGATCACTCCCGACTGCACCTTGTCGATGAAGTGCGCGAGCGGCAGCTCGTAGGCGTGGATGACCTCGCCTTCGTCCAGCGCCTGGCCGCCGATGCGGCGCGCGTTCAGCGCCAGGAACGAGTGGATGCGGTTGGTCTGCAGCGGCGGATAGACGGGCGCGGTGCCCAAAAGCTGCCAGTCGTCGCTGGCGTAGCCGGTCTCCTCCAGCAGTTCGCGCTGTATGGCGGCCAGCGGCTCCTCTCCGTCGTCGACCGTGCCGGCCGGGAACTCGGTTCGCACGCTGCGAACCGAGTGCCGGTACTGGTCAACCAGCACGATGTTGAGGTCGTCGGTGAGGGCGATCACGTCGACCCAGTCAGGATGCTCGATGATCGGGCCGGACGTGAACGTCCGCCCGTCAGGCGTCTGCACCACATCGCTGCGCAGGCGCAGCCACTGGTCGTCGACCGCGTAGGTCGATCGCAACACCTTCCATGGCCGCTTCCGATCGGGATCGGCCATGGCGGCGGAGCCTAGCGGCCGGAGCCCAGGTAGAGCACGTCGGCCACGTCGGCGAACTTGTCGGCCGGCAGCGTACGCCACAGGTCGAGCACCGTGAGGCGCTGGCCGTTGCGCTTGCACCACGCCGGGTCGATCGCCTTGTACTCGGGCCAACCGGTGGCGACGATCAGGAGGTCGCACTCGAGCACCGCGCCCTCGAGCGAAGAGGCGCCCACGACCTTGTCGCCCAGCACGCCGATCGCGGCATCCTGCGCCAGCGGATCGTGCACTGAGACGATGTAGCCTGCGTCGGCGAGCTTGGCCGCGAGCTTGACGCTGTGGCTTTCCTCGACGACCGGCGTCTGCGGCTTGTAGGAGAGGCCGAGCAGCGCAATGCGTGTGCCGGCCTTGGCGAACTTGGCGACCAGGCCGCTTAGGCGCTCGATCTGGTGGTTGTTGATGCGGTCGGTCGCCTCGGCCACGTCGGCGCGGGCGCCGATCTTGCGGGCGAGGGCGGCGAAGGCGACGTTGTCGCGCGGGAAGCACGGGCCGCCGTAGCCCATCGCACCCTTGAGGTACTTCGAGCCGATGCGGGTGTCGGCGCCCAGCGCCTTGGTCACGACGTCGACGTCGGCGCCCGGCAGGCGGTCGCAGATGTCGGCCAGCATGTTGGCGTAGGAGATCTTCGTGGTGACGTAGGTGTTGACCGAGATCTTGGTGAGCTCGGCGCTGACGAAGTTCATGCGCTGCACCGGCGGCTTCTTCTCGCACATCTGCAGGTAGATGGTCTGCAGCACGTCGCCGGCCTTGGTGTCGCTCTCGCCGATCAGGATCGAATCGGGGAAGAGCATGTCGCGCACGACGCTGCCCAGCGCGAT
>FODP01000012.1 GCA_900110395.1 Rhodospirillales bacterium URHD0017 | reverse complement strand
GCGCTCGATCACCTGTGGCGGCGTCGGCTGGCGCAGCCGCCTGGGCCGCGAGCTGCGATCCTGCAGCCCGGCCAGGCCTTCCTGCTCGAAGCGATCGCGCCATTTGCGGCCGGTGCGAGGGCAAACGCCTGCGGCTTCACTGGCGGACTGCGGCGTTTGCCCACCAAGAATCATTTTGGCCAACCGCTCTCGACCGTGCGGCGTCAGGCGGGCATTCTTATGGATGTCCATTCGGCTCTCCCAAGGATCAGTTGACGTCTCGACAACATCAGCTTCCTCGGCCTGAGCCGGATGGACAACCTATTGAAAGCTCACATCTAGAGCAGCTGGCGCTGGGCGAGGCGCTGGAAGGCGCCGCCCTTGGCCATCAGCTCGTCGTAGGTGCCGGTCTCGGCGATGCGGCCGTCCTCCAGCACGATGATGCGATCGACGTCGCGGATGGTGCTGAGCCGATGGGCGATCACGATGCGCGAGGCATTCATCTTCGCCACGCTGTCGGCCACGATCGCCTGGGTGCGGTTGTCGAGCGCGCTGGTCGCCTCGTCGAAGAACAAGAGCCTCGGCCGCTTGACCAGGGCGCGGGCGATCATCACGCGCTGACGCTGCCCGCCCGAGATCTGGCTGGCGCCCTCGGTGACGACGCTGTTGAGGCCCATCGGCATGGCGGTGACGTCGGCCTCGAGGCCGGCGAGCCGCACCGCCTCCATGACCTGCTCCGGCGTGAGCGGCGCGGAGCCCGCGATGTTCTCGTAGAGGCTGCCCGGCAGCAGCGTGGAGCCTTCGAGCACCGTGCCGATCTGTTGGCGCACCAGCCTGAGGTCGAGCTCCTCGAGATCCTTGCCGTCGTAGAACACGCCGCCGCGCGTCGGCGTCTCGAGCCCGAGCAGCAGGCGCAGCACCGTCGACTTGCCTGATCCGGAGGGTCCGACGATTGCCAGACTCTCGCCTGGCTTCAGCTCGAAGTTGACGTTCTCCACCACCCACGGCCCGTCCTCGCTGTAGCGGAACGACAGGTCGCGCACGGCGATGCTGCCCAAAAGCTCGCCGGGATCGTCACGGCTGCCCTCGACCTCGAGCGGCGCCTCGAACACCGGGCGGACCCGCGCCCACAGCGGCAGGATGTCGATCGAGGTGTTCAGCGCGTTCGCCATGGACAGGATGGCCGAGGTGAACTGGCCGAAGGCGCTGGAGAAAGCGGCGAAGGAGGCGACGTCCAGGGGATCGGCGCTGGCGCCGGCGATATAGAAGATGCCGATGGTGCCGACGAACGGCAGGGCCGACGTCGTGATCGTCTGCAGGGCCTTCATGCGCAAGGCGCCGGCCGAGGCGACACGCTGCTGGGCGAAGGCATCCGACCAGCGCGCGAAGGCGCGCAACTCGGCGGCGGCGACACGCAGCTTGGCGATGCCGCCCAGAAGCTCGATCAGCAGGCCCGAGACGATGCCTTCCTGGTCATACATCACTTTCTGCAGGCGCCGCTGCGCGCGGCCGGCCGCGAACAGCAGGCTGCCCGCGAGCACGCCGTAGAGCACGGCGAACCCCGTCAGCGAGGCGTCGTAGATCAGCATGATCGCAAGACTCGCCAGCGAGAAGACGCCGCCGATCACGGCGTTGACGGTGGCGCCGGTCAGGATGCGGCGGATCGTGTCGATGCCCAGCACGCGCTCGACGAGGTCGCCGACCGAGTACTGGCGGAAGAAACCGGTGCGCAGGCGCACCACGCGGTCCCACACCGCCGCCTGCAGGCGCTGGTCGAGATGCGTGCCGAGCCGGATCAGCGACATGGCGCGCGCGACCTGGAAGCCGGTGCTGCCCAGCGCCGCCGCCACCAGCAGCAGCAGCATGTCGGCCAGCAAGGTGAAGCGGCCATCGGGAATGGCGATGCCCAGGATCGAGCCGGTGGCGACCGGCATCAGCAGGCCGGCCAGCACGGCGGCGGCCGAGGTCACCAGCAGGCGGCGGATGTCGCCGCGGACGCCGAAGGTCGAGAAGCGCCAGATGTCCCGGCCCTTGGGCGCATCGGGCAGCGAGGGGTAGAGCATGTAGCCGGTCGGCCTGAGCGTCGCCGCCAGGGCGGCGTCGACGGGCCGTTCGGCCAGCGTCTCCGGATCGACGCTGTGCCAGCGCCGGAAGCGCGCCAGCAGGACGACCGGTGAGCCGCTCGCCGCGTCGATCGCCATGAAGGGCGGGGCTTCCTGCTTCCACCACAGGCCGCTGAGCGCGATCTCGCGATAGCGAAAGCCGCTCGAAATCGAATAGGCCTTGAGCCGCTCCAACAGCGCCGTGCGGGCATTGTCGAGGGCCGGCCGCTGCACGGTGAAGCCCTGCGCCGCGGCGAGCAGCGCCAGCACGCCGGGCAGGTGGTCCTGGCCGGGCCGCGTGATCGGCTGCAGCGCCGGCCGGCGGAAGGCGGCGATGTCGCGCAGGCGCTGCAGTGCGCGCGCGGCGCGGGCTTCGTCGACTTCGTCGATCTGTTGCCAGCGGCGCTGTCGGCGCGCATCGCTGTTGATCAACGCGGCGGCGAGGCGGAGCGCGAGGTCGGCCGAGAGCTTGCCCAGCATCTGCGGCCCGTCCTGCGCGAGCAGCGTGGCCGTTGCGAAGGCGCGCACTTCGGTATCGTCCGTGACGAGGACGCCGATCTGGTCAGCCATCACCAGGCGCGACATGGCGGGCGAGGCCGGCATGCCCGCGATCTCGGGATAGCGCAGCGCCGGCGCTTCGGCGTCGAGCCACACGATGCTGCGGGCCGTGAGGCTCTGGCCGGCGGTGCAGGCCTGTCGCTCGCCCGGTACCATCGGCGCCGCCTGGGCGTCGCTGTGCGCCAGCCCGGGGCTGGCCAGCAGCGCGCCGTACCAGGCGTCGATGGCAGCGGCATCGGGGGACGTGGCCGAGAGCAGGGGTCGGTCGGTCGCGGCGCGGTCATGCAGCAGGAAACGGACGCCGGGAGCGCTGAGCGCGAAGAGGGCGGCACCCTCCGGCAGCTCGGCCAGGAAACGGCGGCCGCCGGGATGGCCCTCGCCATCGAGGACCACGCCATAGAGGCGGGCGGCGCGCGCGAGGCGGCCGGGCGCGGCGAGGCTTGCAAGGTCGAGGTCGGTGTCCGCCGTCGTGGCGGGCGCGTTCATGCGCCGGACTCCGCCCGGATGAGCCGGGCGTAGGGCCCGTCGGCCTGCATCATCGAGGCGTGCGTGCCGCGTTCGACGATGTGGCCGCGCTCGAGCACGATGATCTCATCACAGTCGCGGATGGTGCTGAGCCGATGGGCGACCATCACGCAGGTCATGCCGCGGCGGCGCACGGCGTCGAGGATCGCCGACTCGCTCACCGTATCGAGCGCGCTGGTCGCCTCGTCGAGCACCAGCAACGCCGGCTCATGGACCAGGGCGCGGGCGATCTCGATGCGCTGGCGCTGCCCGCCGTTGAGATTGCGCCCGCCCTCGTCGATGGCGCCCTCGATGTTGCCGGCGAGGTTCTTGACGACGTCGGCCAGGCCCGCGTCGTTGATGGCGGCGAGCACGGCGCGATGCGACGTCGTCTCGTCCCACAGGGTGACGTTGTCGCGCAGCGTGCCCTTGAACAGGCGGATGTCCTGGTCGACCGACGTCACGATATGGGAAAGCCGCCGGCGGCCCCATTCCCTGAGCGTGTGGCCGTCGATGCGGACCTCGCCGGCGCGCGGCTCGTAGAGCCCGGTGATGAGCTTGCCGATGGTGCTCTTGCCGCTGCCCGATCCGCCGACCAGCGCCACCCAGTGGCCGGGCGCCACGTCGAGCGAGAAGTTCTCGACCAGCGGCGGATCGAGCGGACTGTAGCCGAAGCTCACGTTGCTCAGCGTCAGACGGCCGGCGGCGAAGGTCTCGATGGGCGGCGGCGGCGTTTCCGGGAAGCGCCAGTCGCGGCCGTAATGCATGACGTCCTCAAGCCGCGCGAGGTCGGCCGACGCCTGCTGGATCTTGCTCGCGGTGGCAACGAGCTGGGCGATCGGCGCGGAGAAGCTCATCAGCAGGCTCTGGAAGGCGACCAGCGTGCCGATGGTCAGCGTGCCGTCGACGACCTGCAGGGCGCCGACGCCGAGCACGGCCGCCGCCGTCAGGCTCGACGTCAGCGGCGGCACGAGGTTGCTCGCCTGCTGATAGACCGACAGCGTCTGCTCGGAGTTGAGCGTGCGCGCATGGTTGCCGGCCCATTTGGCGAAGAAGTCGCCCTCCGTCCCGGTCGCCTTCAGGGTCTCGATCGACTGCAGGCCAACGACCGAGATGGCGTAGAGCTTGCCCTCCTCGGTCTGCAGCCGGAGCGCCACGTCGGCCAGCGCGCGCCGCACCATCTGCAGCGCCACCACGCTGATGGCGACGCCGACCAGAGCAATCACCGCCAGGGTGACGTTGTAGAGCAGCATGACCATGCCGAGCACCGCCGCCGTGAAGCACTGCGCCGCGGTGTGGCCGCAGTCGCGCGCCAGCAGCTGGGCCACCCGGTCGTTGGCCGAGATACGGTTGGTGAGGTCGCCGGTGAAACGCTGGCTGAAGAACTCGATCGGCAGGCGGAGCACATGCCAGGCGAACTGCGCCGAATGGTCGAGGGCGAGCTTCAGCTCCATGCGCAGCAGCGCCTGCTCCTGTATCGTCGTCAGCAGCAGCTGCAGCACCAGCACCGCGGCAAGGCCGACCAGCAGGGGCATCAGCCAGCCGTCGAACTGGTTGATCAGGATGTCGTCGACGAAGACCCGGGTCGCGCCGGGCAGGACCAGGCCCGGCACCACCAGCATCAGGCTGATCCAGGCGATGAACCACATCGCCGAGCCGTAGCCCTCCAGCCGGTTGCGCAGGCGCGACATCAGGCTCGTGACGTTGCCACCCTTCTGGAAGTCGGGACCGCGCGCGAGGCGCAAGGCCACGCCACTGAAGGCCTCGTTGAATTCCTCGCGGGTGACGGCGCGCGGCCCGATCGCCGGATCGTTGAGCCAGACCTTGGTCTTGGACGCACCTTCCACCACCAGGAAATGATTGAAGTTCCAGTAGGCGATGAAGGGGAAGGGACCTTCCAGGGCCTCGTCGGCGTCGAGGCGGAAACCTTCGGCCTCGAGGCCGTACTGGCGCGCGGCGCGCACGATGCTGCCGGCCTTGCTGCCGTCGCGCGACACGCCGCAGGCCACGCGCAACTCCTCCAGCGACACGCGGCGGCCGAGATAGCCCATGACGATGGCGAGCGCCGCCGGGCCGCATTCCGTCATCTCCATCTGCAGCACGGTGGGCGTGCGCACGCGCCGCCGCCCCGCCAGATGAAGGCCGATCATCCTTCGAGGCCGAGCAGCTGGCGGAAGGCCGGGATGATGAGCGCGATGGGGCGGCGATGGTCGACCAGGACGTCGACGTCGACGCGCGTGCCGCGCGTCACGGCAAAGGGCGGGCCCTGGCCGCCCCACCAGGCGAAACCGCTCGGCGTGCCCTTGTCGAGGAAGACCTCGATCTTGGCCAGTAACGGTGCGGTGTCGCCCATCAGGTTGTTGGTGAGCTCGGAGTTGCGCAGGATGGCGTCGAGCTCGGCCTTGGAAATGCTGAGTTCGCTGATCGACAACACGCGCCCGCGCATCGAGCCGTGCTCCTCCTTCTTGACGCTGACCGGCCGGATATGGGTGTCCATGCCGGGCACGATGCGCTTGGCCATGTTGTTGGCGAACACGGCGAGGATCTCGAAGGATCCGGGATTCACCTGGCCGATCGTCACCAGCACGGTGCCGGGTGACACGACGTCGCCACGGCCGACGCGGATCTCCTCGATGCGGCCGGCGACCGGCGCCTTCACCGCCGAGCCGATGCTGACCTCGGACTGCAGGCGGGCGCCGTCGGCCTTCAGGGCGTCGATGTCCTCCTGCTTCTGGCGTTCGACGTCGGCCAGCATGTCGCGCTTCTGCTCGCGCTGCGATTCGATCTGGACGGCCCGCGCGGTGGCGTTGGCGACCTCCTGCATGGTCTGGTCGTACTGCGAGCGCGCATTGGCGACCTCCATGCGGCTGACCAGCCCGCGCTGCAGCAGCGCCTCGTCGGCCGTCAGGATCTCCTTGAGCTGCGTGGCGCGTATCTTGCCGGCCGAGATCTGCTCCTCGGCCGCGGCGCTCTGGCGGCGATAGCTCGCCTCACTCTTGGCGAGCTCGATGTCGTGGGCGGCCTTGAGCCGCGCCAGGTTCTGCTCCATCACGCCCACGCGGGCGGTGTTGCTGGCGAGCTGGGTGTTGAGCGAGACCTGTTCGATGCGGGCGATCAGGGCATCCGCCTCGACCTGTTGGCCGCGCGTGACCAGCAGCTCGATGATCGGGCCCGACACGACCGGTTGCACCGTATGGGACGCCTTGCCGTCGGCCAGCAGCACGCCGCGGCCGGTGGCCCGCGTCGGGACCGAGCCGAAGAAGGCCCAGACAAGGCCGGCGATGACCAGCACCGTCGCCGACAGCGCCATCACCCGCATGGCGGGCGGAATGAGGTTGATGCGCTGATCGAGATGGTCGGGAGACGCGAAACGCTTCTGCGCTTCCGGCGGTGTGTCTGCCATTCCAGCCCCCGCTAGAACGATGTTTACTCAGGTCGAGTCCACATCATGTCGGCGGGCGATGTCGGCTTCCATCAAAATCGCCGTCGCGCCTCGATCGGCAGGCGCGACTGCAACAAGTTTCGGTGCGAGGGAAGGCTACGGCTGCGGGCGAGCCGATTCGCTGGCCGGATCACCCGCGATGCGGCTGTGCCACATGATGCGGCGCTGCGTCATGTCCCACGGCGTCGCCTGGTGCATCAGGCAGCGATTGTCCCAGACGACGGCCTCGCCGGGAGTCCAGTCGTGATGATAGATGCGCGGCGGCTGACAGGCGAAATCGATCAGCTCGCGCAGCAACCGGTCCGACTCTTCCTGGGCGAGGCCCGGGATGTTGTGGGCATGGCGGCCGGCCAGCAGCGACTTGCGGCCGGTCTCGGGATGGGTCTTGACCAGCGGACGCAACGGCACCGGCCCGTCATGCAAGCCGTAGCCCGAGTACTCGCCGTCGGACTTCTTGGTCTGGTGGCCCACCCGGCCTTGGCTGTAGTGCAATGAATGGTAGGCGTTGAGGCCTTCAATCCTGGCCTTCATCGCCGGATCGAGCGCATCGTAGGCCGCGCGCATGTCGGCGAAGCCGGTGCGGCCGCCGATCGTCGGCACTTCCTCGGCGCTGAACACCGCGCCCTTGGCCTGGACCGGCATGTAGGTGCTGTCGTGATGCCAGCCCATGTTGCCCTTCAGGACCTTCATGACGTCGTCGTTGTCCTTCTCCAGCCGCAGCGTGCCGTCGGAGCGGACGTTGCTGATCGCCGTCATCTCGAACTCGAGCGGTCCGAAGCGCTTGGCGAAGGCGATCTGCTGGTCGCGCTTGAGATGCTGGTCGGGGAAGATCAGCAGCGCGTATTCCAGCCAGGCGTCATAGAGCGCGCGGAAAGTCTCGTCGTCGACTTCCGCTACCTTGATGCCTCGGACGACGGCGCCGAAGGTGGCGTCGATCGGTTCGATGTCGAGCGTGCGGGCCATGGCGACCTCCTGGCCAAGTCTAGCCTTCTCAAGGCAGATTGACGATCTCAACCCAGTTGGGATTTTTGCCCATCGGATATTGCTTGAGCTTGGTGAGTTTGCCGCTGGCCGGATCGATGGCGTAGCTGGTCATCGAATCGGAGAGCTGGCCTACCGCCAGGAGATGGCGGCCGGTGGGGTCGATGGCGAAGCCGCGCGGCTGCTGCTCGGTCGCGGTGTGCCCGATCGGCGTCAGCGTCCCCTCGCCGGGATCGACCTTGAAGCCCGCGATCGTGCTGGTGCCGCGCTCAGTGGCATAGAGGAACTTGCCGTCCGGCGTCAGGTGAAGGTCGGCCGCCCAGATCTTCTCCGGCTTCTTCTCGGGCAGCGCGCCCACCACCTGCAGTTCCTTCAGCGTGCCGGCCTTGGGATCGTAGGCGAAGACATAGACCGACGCCTCGAGCTCGTTCAGCAGGTAGACCCGTCCGTTGGTCGGATGGAAGGCGAAGTGCCGTGGACCGGCGCCGGCTTTCACCGGCGCTGCCGGCGGATCGTTGGGCGACAGCGTTCCGGTCGCGGCATCGAAGCGGAACTGCTTGACGAGATTGCCGCCGAGGCTGGTTGCCAGCACGAAGCGATTGGAGGCGTCGGGCTGGATGGCATGCGCGTTCGGCTCGGTCGGGACGATCTGCTTGGGCGCCTGCACCGTGCCGTCGGGCGCGATCGGGTTTACCGTGACCTTGTTGTTGGGATAGGAGGCGGCGAGCAGGAAGCGGCCGCTGCGGTCGGTGGCGATATAGGCCATGCTGCCATCGAGCGGACCGTTGGCGATGTGGCTGAGCTTGCCGGTCGCGGGATCGATGCGAAAGCTCGCCGCCACCATCGGCTCGCCGCGCGTGGCGGCGAATAGGAATCTCTTGTCGGGGCTGATGGCCATCGGCGTCGAGCCCGCCGTCTTGGTGATGCCGGGAATCGTCACTTTCTCGACCGGTGTCAGGTCGCCGTTCTGCGGGTTGAGCTGCAGGACGTGGATCTCGTTGCTGTCGGTGCAGCCGACATAGACGAAGGTCGCGGCTGTCGCCGGCAGCGCGGCGGCCGCCATTGCAAGCGTTACGGCGAGCGCTGCGACGGAACCAAGGGTCGTTGCCATGTTTCCTCCCGGGCGAGTCATCGACGCTGCGCGCGACGATTGGGGGTGTCAAGACGACCGCATCAGGTGACGCGGCCGCGCTTGGCGGGAATGGCGGCGATGAGGGCCCGACGGATCGGCCGCGCCTCGTCCGGCGGCAGCTGGCGGATGCGGAGCGTGCGCTCGACGAACCGATTCTCATCGCCCTCGACCAAAAGGTCGAGGAAGCGCGTCGTGCCCGGCGTGATGGCGCGCCGGCTGCGGCCCTTGGCGGCGTCGGTCTTTTCACTCAGCAACGCCTGGATGGTGCGCACGGTGCGCACGGCGACGTCCTGCGGCGGCTGGTTGTCGATCTGCACGCGATAGACGCCCTCGGGATCGACGCCCTCGATGCTGAGCGGCTGTTGGCGGCAGACGCTCACCGTGATGCGCGCCTCGCCGCTCCGTGGATCGTGCCGCGCGTCGAGCACCACCAGCCCCTTGTTGGAGGGCTGGCGCACCAGCACCGCTTCGACGGTTTCGGACTTGAAGCGCAGCGTCAACGAAGCACCGGGGTCGAGTGGCGGGACTGTGACGAAGGCACCGTCGGCGAGGTGTATCAGCTCCTCGTCGCCCAGCCAGACGCTGCCGAAGGGCAGGCGCTGCTCGATCATCATCGCCGAAATGCGCCGCTCGGTCGGATTGGAGATCGTGACTTCGCGGCCGCCATCACGCACCTCGAAGCCCAGGCCCTCATAGTCGGCCATGCGCCGGTAAAGCTCGGCTTGCGTGGCGATCCAGTAGTTGGAGCGCTCGGCGAGGTTGATGCAGTAGCGCACGTAGTCGAGCGTGCCCTTGCCGTTGTTGACCGAGGGATCGCGCGCCAGCTCGGGATGGTACTGGAAGGAGTAGACGCCGTTCTCCAGCCTGTCCTCGACACCCGGCCGGCGCGCGCTGTGTCCGGCGAAGATGGTCTCGACCAGCTCGTAGGCGGCGTCGTACTCGTGCGTGCGGTCCCAGCCGCGCAGCTTGCGCCATTCCTTGTCCGTGGTGACGACGGGCCGGAAGGGGAACCAGATGCCCGAGGTGGCGATGGTGCGCCGCACGTCGGTGACGTAGGTGAGCGGCTTCTCGCCGATCGTGCCGCCCACCATTACGTCGGGATCGCGCACGCCGTATTCGATCATATGGTAGTAGCAGAAGGTGCAGAGGCCGAGGATCGTCTTGTCCTGGGCGTAGAGGTAGTCCATCGCATCGATCGTCTCGGGATGCATGTGGCCGCCGGCGTGCCGGCCGCAGGTGCAGATGGTGATGCCGAGGCTCTTGCCCGCCTTGGAGACATGCTCGAACAGGCCCTTGCCGAAGATCGCCGTCGGCGGATCGCCGATCGAGCTGTCGTTGTGCAGCGCGGGCTCGATGAAGCTGTGCTGAGTGGTGCGTTCGACCCAGTCGCGCGCCATCGCCTCGTCGATGTTTGTCGAGAAGGTCGGGTCCTCGATGTCGTAGCTCGCCGGGATCAGGTTCTGAATCTGGTAGTCGAGGAAGGTGTAGTCGCGCATGCCATGGACGTCGTGGCGGAATGACAGCACGCCGTCATAGGGGCCGAACGAGCGCAGCCTGGTCTGCCACAGCGACGCCAGGCCGACCTCGCGCATCAGCCCGCGCAGGAAGAACAGCAGCGTGTCGCCCCAGTGCGTGGCGTTGGCCCAGTGGCGCACCGCCTCGACATTCAGATGGGCTTGCATCATGCCGCCGATCAGTTCGAATACCTGGTTGGCGACGTAGACCGTCCGCTCGGTGAGCACGATGGCCGGGCCGTGTTCGCCCACCGTGGCGCTCGTGGCGTCGGTGAGATCGCCTGACAGCTCGACCAGGTCGGCGAGCACGCGGCTGCCCTCGGCCGGCACGATGCGATGCGCCGGATGGCCCTTGTAGCCGCTGATGTACAGCTTCTCCCAGGCATCGCCCGCAAACGGCGATCCGGCGCGCCAACGCCAGCCGGTGTAACCTTGCACCTGTGCGGGCTCGCACGATTGCAGCCCGAGCAGGTGTGGCGGCAGGTTGGTTTTGCCGGTGACGATCAGACGGTGATCGCCGTCCGCCAACCAAACGACGATACGAGCGATGGTCTCGGCCGCAAGATGGCCGGCGTTGGCGATGAGCAGCGCCCGGCAACGGGCGAGCCGCGCCGCGTCGAGCGCAGCTTCCTCGACCAGGTGGTGCTTGAGATTGCAGCGGGCGAGCAGCAGGCCAGCGGCGTTGGGCGCGAGGTAGGCGTACTCGCCTTTGACCCAGATGCGCGGCAGGCCCCAGGCGTCGGTGAAGGTGTAGGTCTCGCCGCGCGCGGTGGCCTCGGTAGCGTAAGCGTCGCGGCTGTGCGCGCTGAACAGCACGATGATGTCGTGAGCGTCGTGATCGGGCATGCGCGACTGTGCCCGTGCGCTTGTCAGCCGCGCAAATGGAAACGGCCGGGACTTGCCCGGCCGTTCCGCCAATGGAGGTTGGCTTTCGCTTACTGAACGACGATCTCGACGCGGCGGTTCTGCGGCTCGCGCACGCCGTCGCCGGTCTGGACCAGCAGGCCCTGCTCGCCGCGGCCGATCACGGCGATCGCCTGCGCCGGCACGCCGTTACGCACCAGGGCGTCCTTGACCGCATTGGCACGACGCAGCGACAGCGCCATGTTGTAGCTCTCCGGGCCCGACGTGTCGGTGTGGCCGGTCGCCGTGATGCGGGCGTTGCCCTTGGTCTTGAACGCAGCAGCGGCCTGCCCGATCGTCGTCAGCGCCTGCTGGGAGAGGTTCGAGCGGTCCCAGTCGAAGAACACCATGAACGACGGCGGCGCGACCGACGCGGCCGGCGGCGGCGGCGGGGGCGCCATCTCGGGCTGGCCGAACTTGTAGGTCAGGCTCAGCATGGTCATGATGTTGTTGTTGGTGAAGGCGCCCGGATTGGTGGTGCCGTAGTAGCGGCCATCGAGGTTGATGCGGAACGCCTCGGTGATGTTCCAGCCGACGCCGATGATGCCTTGATAGGCGAACTGGGTGCTGCACATGTTGCAGCCCTGGATGGTCGAATCGACGAAGGCGATACCGGCGCCGGCGCCGATGAACGGCACGATGGGCCCGCCGATGTTGAAGTCGTAGAGCAGGTTGGCCATTACCGAGACTTGGTCGATGCGGCCGCGCACGTTGGCCACGCCACCCGGGAAGAGCACGTTACCGGTGCCGGTATTGGAGTGGTACAGGCCTTCCAACTCGACTCGGGGGCCGACGAAGTCGTAGCCGAGCTTGCCGCCGGCGGCCCAGCCGGTGTCCATCTGGTAGCTGTTGTTGTTGAGCAGCCAGTTCAGGCCGCCTTCGGCACCGATGTAAAAGCCCGGATAGACCGTGCCCGACTGGGCGTTTGCCGCAACCGGCAGGACAAGGGCCGCGGCAGCGGCCAAAAGTGTCTTCTTGAACATATTTGAGGGTTCCCTCGTTTGGATACGCGAGTGCCTACCCAACGAGGTCCTTCCGCCCTCGTTGCCCCGCCTTCGCCATATCCATGGCAGCGTTGCAACCTTGCAACATAATCGTTCTGCGCGGTTACTGCATGAACCACCCGTGGCTGACGACCATCGACTGGCCGGTCAGTGCGGTACTGGACGCTCCGGCAAAATAGAGAACCGCATCAGCCACTTCGTCAGTGGTGGTGAACTGGCCGTCGACCGTGTCCTTCAGCATGACATGCTTGATGACGTCGGCCTCGCTGATGTTGAGCTCCTTGGCCTGCTCGGGAATCTGCTTGTCGACCAAGGGGGTGCGCACGAAACCCGGACAGACGACATTGGCCGAGACGTTGTACTCGGCGCCCTCCTTGGCCAGCACCTTGGCGAGCCCGATCAGGCCATGCTTGGCGGTGACGTAGGGCGCCTTGAGCTTGGACGCCTCCTTGGAATGGACCGAACCCATGTAGACGACGCGGCCGTATTTGGCGGCATACATGTGCTTCAGGCAGGCCTTGGTGGTGAGGAAGGCGCCGTCGAGATGGATGGCCAGAAGCTTCTTCCAGTCGGCGAAGGGGAAGTCGACGATCGGCTTCACGATCTGGATGCCGGCGTTGCTCACCAGGATGTCGACCTTACCGTACTTGGCCACGGTGTCGGCCACGCCCTTCTCGACCTGGCCTTCGTCGACCACGTTCATGGCGACGGCGAAGGCATCCGAGCCCTTGGCCTGGATCTCCTTGGCCGTGACGCTCGCCGCATCAAGGTTGAGATCGGCGATGACGGGGATGGCTCCTTCGGCGGCGAGGCGGAGGGCCACCTGCTTACCGATGCCGCTCGCCGCACCAGTGACGATGGCAACTCTTCCTTTGAGATTGGACATGAGATGATCCTTTCGTTGCAATTTTTTCCTCCCCAGCGAAGCTGGGGCGGTGGCGCCGTCTTACGGCGACGGAGGGGTCGTAAGCTTCAGCCATGTCGCCCGTGACCCCTCCGGCCGCTGCGCGGCCACCTCCCCAACTGCGTTGGGGAGGACGGGTTATTTGGCGAGGTAGTCGAACACGACCTCACCGAGGCCCAGTGTCAGGTCGGTGACGAAGTGGCTGGCCGACACGATCTGGCGCACCGGCAGGCGATTGACGTCGCACAGGGCGTGATCGAAGAGCTGCAGCGCCGCCGGCCCGGCCCACGCGCCCTTCAGGGTCACGTCCTCCGTGTAGTAGCGCACCAGCTCGCAGACGCGCGGCGTGCAGTCGACGTGCGGGATGATCTTGATCATGAAGGCGGGCTTGGCGAGGCTGTTGAGCAACGGCGCGTGCTCGATCTCGCGATGCTTGTAGCCCATGGTGGCGCTGACGCAGAGCACACTGCCGTAGTGCAGGGTGCAGACCAACGTCTCGTTCTCGTGGGCGATCTTGGGGGTGGCGAGCTTCTTGGGGAAACCCCAGATCTCCCGGCCGCCGGCGATGGGCGAGTTGTCGTCGAGATACATGGCGTGCACGTAGCCGCCCTCCTGGACCTCGCCCTTGGCATCCTTGAAGCGCACCGGGATCACCTGGCCGGTCTCGGTGTAGTCGCCGAAGCCCGTCGAATCGGGCATGCGGATGAACTCGTAGTTCACCGTGTCGCCCACTACCTCGAGCGGCTCGGGCACGACGGCGCGCAGAATCTCGGGATCGGTGCGATAGCTGATGACGACGAATTCGCGATTGTAAAAACGGTACGGCCCCCGCGGATAGGCGGGATTGTTGAGCGGCATCGCAAAGGCATTCTTGCGGACGTCAGCCAGCTTCATCTTTCTGCTCCTGCCCCCTCCGAAGGGGGCTACTGTCGGCCCTCTCGGCCTTGTGTCTTGAGGTCGAACGTGAACACGCCATCGGCACTTTGCGGCCGCTGCAGGACTTCCGGATGACGCAGCGTGCGCTCCATGTCGCCGTAGCCGCTCTGCCAGTGCTCTTCCATGGTGCGGCGGGAGAACTCGTAGTCCTTCGACGAGCCCTCGTAGCGCTGGGCGCGATAGATCAGGTGGACGATGTTGTAGACCTTGCTGTCGGCCTCTTGCGCGAGCAGCTCGGCCTCCGGCGTCTGGCGCAGCTCGGGATGCATGCCGTCCAAAAGCTTGGCGGCGGCGCGGCGCATCGACTGCACGCGGCGGAACTCGTCGGTGCCTTTGCGCGTGCGGCTCGAATAGCGGATGTCCTTCTGGCGGACATCGACCTCTATCATGTCGCGCGGCAGCTCGCCGCGCGCGCTCCACAGATCGACTTGGAAGGCGAGCGTGTCCTGGCGCGGCCGGCTGTCGAGCACCCATTGCAGCGGCGTGTTGGAGACGATGCCGCCGTCCCAATAGTAGTCGCCATCGACCTCGACGGCGGGGAAGCCTGGCGGCAGCGCGCCGCTCGCCATGATGTGCTCGGCTGCGATCTTATGGGTGTGGTTCTCGAAGTAGATGAAGTTGCCGGTCTTGATGTTGACGGCGCCGACGCCGAAGCGCGTTCCCTTGGTGTCGTTGATGCGGTCGAAGTCGACCAGGCTCTCGAGCAGGCTCTTGAGCGGCTTGGTGTCGTAGAAGCCCAGCCTGTCCGGCGGCGCGGCCGGCGTGAAGATGGGCGGCGGGACGCGCGGCTGGAAAAAGCTCGGCGCGCCCCACAGCAGCGTGCCGAGCGCGCGCCACTGATTGACCATCTGGCGTTGGAAGTTGTCGTTGAGTTTCAGGGAGCTGATATCCGGGACACCGAGCGGCGGACTGCTCACCGTCTCCCAGAACTTGCGCAGCTTGCCGACGCGCTCGTTGGCCGGGTTGCCGGCGATGATCGCCGAGTTGATGGCGCCGATCGAGATCCCGGCCACGCAATCGGGATGCAGGCCGGCCTCGGCCAGCGCCTCGTAGACGCCGGCCTGATAGGAGCCGAGCGCGCCGCCGCCCTGCAACAAAAGCGCAATCCGCTCGAAATCCGGCCGGCTCTTCGCCGGTTTGGCAGTCATGACGCTTGTTCCCCTCGCTCCTCGCCACCGTGTAGCACGATGCGGGCCGAGCCGGGGTGGGCCATCTCGCCGCTCGCACGGCCGGTCAAACCGCTTGCACTGCCTCGATAAATGCCTCGACTGACCAGCCGCCCACCACTTCGATGCGGGGCAGGCGCAGGGGGTCCTGGCCGAGCGCGGCATGGCCGGGATCGGTGGTGAAGGCGCTCTCATAGCCGCATTGGCGGGCGATGCGCACGAAGCGCTCGTCGCCTTCGCCGAACGGTGCGGCGATCGACCGGCACGGCTTGCCGAGCGCGCGCTCCAGCGCGGCGCGCGAGCGCGCCGCTTCGAGCACGATCTCGCGGCTCGACAGCTCGGCCATGTGGCTGTGGCTGGCCATGTGGCTGCCGAAGGACACGCCGGCCGCGGCCAGCGCCTGGATCTGCGGCCAACCCATCAGCGGGGCGGTTGGGCCGTAGTCCGCATCCCAGTCGGCATGGCCGCCGACCTTGTCGGTGACGACGAAGATCTCGGCGGTGAGGTCGTGGGCGCGCAGCATCGGCCAGGCGGCATCGTGGAAGTCACGGTAGGCATCGTCGAAGCTGATCAGCACCGGACGTCCCGCGAACGGTCGGCCGGCGCTGAGATGGCGGGCGACGTCATGCGAGGTCACGGCGTGATAGCCGTTGCGGCGCAGCCAGCGCATCTGCTCGGCGAACGCTGCCGGTGGCTGGCGATAGCGTGCCAGATCGACAGGCCCATCCTCGGCAATGCGGTGATAGAGGAGGATGGGCAGACGATCGGTGCGTTCGCGGCGCGTGACATCGGCACGCTGAACCACGGCGCCGCCCCAGACGACATGGCGTGCGAAGTCGGGCTCCGGTGGCGGGCCGAGATCGGTTTGCTCGATATGCGCTGCGGATGCCTGCTCATGGGCTTCGAGGCGGCGGAACAGGTCGACGCGATAGAGCTCGTTCTGCAAGGAGCGTTCGAGGGCGAGGCCGGGCGTCGTCGACAAGGTCTCGGCGATTACCTTGGCGCCGAAGGCGGCGTCCCAGTCGTAGCCGGTGTGGCCCGGCTCGTCCTTCAGGACGAAAGCGTGCGCCGACAGAAGATGGCCGCCCGGCGCCAGGGCTGCCGCGAGCCGCTTGGCGACGCCGGCGAGTGCCGCGCGGTCGGCGAGGTCGTACAGCACCTCCGAGCAGACGATCAGGTCGAGGCCGTCCGGCAGCGCGTCATCGAACAGGTCGAGGCGACGCCAGTCGACGTTACCGTACGCGTAACAACGCTGACGCGCGCGCTGCAGGGCGGTCTCGGAAATGTCGGCGGCGATCAGGTGGCCGACGCGCGGCGCCAGCAGCTCCGTGAACCGGCCCTCCGAGCAGGCGAGCTCCATCGCCTTGCCGATCGGCTCGTGCGGTAGCAGGTCGAGCGTGCGGCGATACTTCAGCTGCTCGTAGGCCGAGCCGTAGGCCCACGGATCCTCGGTGCGATAGATCCCTTCCCAGTAGGCGCGGCGATCGTCGCCGATCGCCGGCGTCGGCTCGGCGGGCCTTTCCGCAGCTGCCGGGACGGTTCGCTCGGCCATCGCGCGTCCATCGGCGATCAACGAGGCCATGGCGCGCTCGCCGGAGCCTGCGCCGCCGGTCGCCGCCAACGCCGCGTCGGTGAAGGCGGCCTTGGCGAGCGCGCGCAGACTGCGCACGGGGACCGCACGCCGCCCGAGCTTGGCCGTCGCAACGCCAAGACCCAGGCGGGCCGCCGCCGCCGCTGCGTGCAGCCAGAAGGCCGGCCGGTGCACCAGTCCGCCGGCCTTCAGCAATTCGGCCAGGCCCACCGAATCGAGCGCAAGGCGCATCACGTCGCCCGCTGAGAAGCCGCCCAGCGCCGGCGCCTCGCCATGGCCGACGATGCGCGCGCCGCTGCGAAACTCCACACGCATCCGGTCGGCGCCGGCCTCGGCGGCAATCGGGGCGAGACGGGCAACGTCCTGGCGGACTAGCAGCGTACCGTCCACGACCAGCCGGTCGGTCAGGCGGTGCGGGCTGAAAATCTCGGGCTCCAGGGCAAAGCGCAGCTGTTCGGCCAGGCCGCGTCGGCCGGCGACGCGCTCAACCTCGTGCAGCAGCGCGCCGACGCGGCCGACGAAGGCTGGATCGTCGTGCGGCAGCTCGTCGGGCAGGCGCTGGGCGCCGAACACCAGGCCCTCGACGATGGTCTGCCGGCAGAGCTCGGCGAGATCGCCGCGGCGGTCGGGCAGGGCCATCAGCAGGCGGCTTCCGTCGCCGCCCTGGCCGACGTCGACGGCCGCGCACCAGAGCGCGTTCACGCCTTGCGCCATCTCCTTCGATCCCGCCACTGGATCGGCGCCGGCGGCGTGGCGTTCGGACGGGTGCACGACGCGCGGATCGACGGCGAATGCGCGCTCGATGACGCCGGTGCCGTCGGCCAACATGGCGCGGACATCGGTCGACAGCGAGCCGCGGCGCATATGGTAGAGCGCAAGCGGCTCGGGCACGGCCAGGAAGGCCGTGCCGGTGCGGGCGATGCGCTGGAAGAAGTCCATGTCCTCGGCGGTACGCAGGCTGACATCGAAGCCGCGTTGCTCGACCACCAGCGCGCGATCGAGCACAGCGCCATGGACGACGAGAGGAAAGGACCGCGCCAGGGTCTCGAAGGGCGCGCGCGCGACCGCGGTCGAGAACCATGGCGGCCGCTGCCGCCCCGACGCGGTGATCCGGATCGAGCCGCAATAGGCGACCCTTGCCCGGGGATTGGCCTCGAGCTTGCCGATCATCCGGTCGACGAAGGTGGCGGCAATGGTGTCGTCGGCGTCGAGGAACAGTAGCCAGCGGCCTTCCGTCGCCCCGATGCCGCGGTTGCGCGCCGCCGAGACGCCCAGGGGAGCGCCATCGTTGACCAGCAGCGAGAAGCGCTTGTCGCGCGCGATGTAGCCTTGGGCGATCTGCCGTGTCGCGTCGCGCGAGCCATCGTCGACGATGATCGCCTGCCAATCGCCGCGCGTCTGCGCCAGCAGGCTGTCGAGCGTGGCAGCCAGCGTGTCGGCCGCATTGTGCGCCGGAATGACGACCGAAAGCGTCATCGCCCTTTCAGCAGTTCCTTTACTCCGCGCAGGGTCGAGCGCAGGCCACGCGGCGGCAGGAGCCGGCGGGCAACGTCGTCGATCAGGGCCTGGCCATCTTCCTCGAGCCAGGCCGCGCAGCCGGCGTTGTCGAGCTGGCGATGGGTCACGGCCTGGCCGGACGAGCCCAGGCAGTACGAACAGGCGGCAAGCGGGGCCGCGTCCCCGAGGTAGCGCTCGAGGTCGCGCTGCAGGAAGGGATTGTCGTGCAGCGCCACGCCGTCGCTCGCCGGGCTTGCGAAGTCGATCCGGTGCAAGGCCAGCCACGACGACATGAGCGACGCCATCGGGCATTTGTAGAACCGTCCGCCGTGGACGGTGTGGCACTCCGTGGCGGTATGGCAGGCGCGGTAGATCGCCTTGACCAGCCTCGCGTCGTCGATGCGCTTGCTGATCAGCGTCTGGTCGAAGGTGCGGAACCGTTCGAAGCGCAGCGCGACGTCATGCGTCCGGCAAAGCTTCTCGCAGTCCTCGTCATCGAGACGTCGCCTGACGCCGGGATAGACGCTGACATGCAGCTTGTCGATCAGCCGCCAGAAATCGTCGGGCATGCGATGCAGCAGCACGCCGTTGGTGAAGACCACGATCGCGTCGGCGATGCCGATGCGTCGGCCTTCACGCAGGAAGTCGAGCAGCTCGGGATGCAGCAGCGGCTCGCCGCCGACGATCCTGAGCTCGCGCGAATGGAACACCTCGGCCAACGCCTCGAAGTCGCGACGGAAGTCCGTGAGGCTGGCGAATTTCTTGGCCAGCAGCGGCGAGGCATGCGCACAGGCATGGCAGCTGATGTTGCAATGTTCCGTCAGGCCGTATTCGACGCTGAGCCGCGTCAGCTTGCTGGCAGGTGCGCCGGTCACGCCGGTCCTCGCATGGTCCTGCTGCTCGACTAGCACCGGCGACAAGGGCCTGTCGACTGGCCAGCGGCTCGCCCAGGCGCTGCGCTGCAAATAGTTGTCACCAGACGACCTCGCCATAAAGCGGAAACGGGTCGCGCCGGCCGACGCGCCGCTGCAGGCGGCCGCGGGCGATGCTGAGCGCGAGGCCCGAGAAGTGCCAGGTTGAGGCCAGCGGATGCTGCTGCAGCGCCTCGGCCAGCAGGATGCGGGCATCGTGTCGCCGCCGCGTCGCTGCGGCACGATAGGCGAACCAGTGGCGCGAGGCCTGCAGATGCTGGGCGATGTCGCCGGCATGCTCGGGGTACTTCCGCCGGTATTCGTCGAGCACCAGCTCGGTCGAGCGGAACATCTGCAGCGAATCGCTCGACATGTTGCCCGGCGTCGCGCGATAGCCCACGAGATAGCGCGGCACGACGGCGAAGCCCGCATGCTCGGCGACGCGGAAGCACATCAGGAGATCCTCTGCGCCCTGTGCCTGGCGTGCCCGCAGCGTCGGATCGTAGCCGCCGGCCTTCTCGAAGGCGGCGCGGCGCATCAGCAGCGAGGAGCCATTGCCGATCCAGTTGGCGGCGCACAGGCTCTTCATCGCGTCGCCCTCGACCAGCGGCTGCGGGCCGAACGACACTACGCGATCGTGCTGGTCGATGCTGGCGAACCAGCAATAGGCGAGGCCGACCGAGGGGCCGCCCCGGCTGAGCGCGTCGAGCTGGAACTCGATCTTGGTCGGCGCCCACAGATCGTCGGCGTCGACGAAGGCGAGATAGGCCGCCGCGGTCGCCGCCGCTCCGGTGTTGCGCGCCGCCGCCACGCCGGCGTTGTTCTGCCGGACCAGCCGCACGCGGCGATCCTGGCGGATCTTGTGGTCGACGATGGCGACCGATCCGTCGGTCGACTCGTCGTCGACGACGACGATGTCGAGCTTGGCGTGGGTCTGCCGGCCGATGCTGTCGAGCGTGGCCGCGATCGTGCGTTCGGCGTTGCGCATCGGCACGACGACACCGACCGTGTCTTCTTCTTGTTGGCTCACAACGGGCCAACCTATCCAAGGTGACCCGTGAAGGAAAGCGTCAGCCCGGGCTGTCCTCGCACCCGTTGAGCTGGTCGAGCGGCAGGCCGCGAATCACTCTGCGGCCACGGCGTAGCGCAGGTCGGGCAGGGGCTGCGACCGGTCGATGGCGCCGCCGGCATCGAACTTCTTCAGCTCCGGCATCACGCTTTGCGCGAACAGGCGCATGTTGCGCGCAGCCTCCTCGTGCGGCATGCCGGCGTAGGAGAACACGCCGACGAAGCCCGAATTGTTGGTCTGCTTGTGGATGGTCATGATCTTGTCGTGGACCTGCTCGGGCGTGCCATAGACCTGCAGGTCGGCAAAGAACTCGATCGCCTTCTGGTCGCCGTAGACGGCGAGCTTCTCGTTCATCTTGGCGTAGTACTCATAGCCGCGCTGGTTCTTCATGTGTGCGCCGGCGAACTGGTAATGGTCGAGTACCGTGCGGTAGTAGCCGCCGATGTACTTCATGGCCATCTCGCGCGCCCGCTCGGCGCTGGGATCGATGAAGATCCAGCCGGCCGAGATCGGTTGCGGTGCGGCCGTGCCGTTGATCTCGCGATAGAGCGCGTTGTATTCGGCCAGTTCCTTCTCGACCTCGCGCCACGGCTTCTGTGGGATGATCAGCAGCCCGACGCCGAGCTTGGCCATAATGCGCGCGCTCTCGGGGCTCACTGCCGCGGCATAGGTGCGGCCGCGGAAGCTCTTGAACGGCGCCGGACGGAGCGCGGTCGGCGGCTGGCGGTAATGCTTGCCGTCATATTCCATGACGCCGCTTTCCAGGCCCTTCAGCAGCGCCTCGCCGTATTCGACGAACAGCTCGCGGCTGTCGCCCATGTCGAGCCGGAAGCCGTCGAACTCGACCTTGCCCGCGCCGCGGCCGAGTCCAAGGATCATGCGGCCGCCGGAGAGGTGGTCGAGCATGGAGATCTGCTCGGCCACGCGCATGGGATCGTGCCAGGGCAGCACCACCACCATGGAGCCGAGCTTCACGTGGCGCGTGCGGCCGGCCATGTAGGACAGGAACTGCACCACGTCGGGGCACATCGTGTAGTCGGTGAAATGGTGCTCGACCGACCAGATCGACTCGAAGCCCAACGGCTCGGCCATGTCGGCCAGCGCGAGCTCGTTGAGATAGATTTGATGGTCGCTGAGCGCGCGGCCGGTGTTCTGGAAGACGGCCGCCATTCCGACATGCATGAAAGGTTCCTCCACCGCTTTGCCGTATGGTAAACAAGCGTTTACCTCGACGGAAGCTTGATTCCGCCGTATTCGAAGGACATATGGCCGGCATGCGCACCTTCCTCTCCGTCCTGTCCGCCGCCGTCCTGGTCCTGCTCGCTGCCCTGCCGGCCAGCGCCCAGCAGGGCAGTATCGGCGTCCCGCAGATCGAGCAGTATTTCAACGGGATCAAGTCCCTGAAGGCGCGCTTCGTTCAGAGCAATCCCAACGGTTCGGTGGTGCAGGGCACGCTCTATGTGCGCCGCCCCGGCCGCATGCGCTTCGAGTACGACGCGCCCTCGCAGCTCAAGATCGTGGCCGACGGCTACCAGGTGACGATGTGGGACAACGCCACGCGCGATTTCGGCCAGTGGCCGATCGGCTGGACCGCGGCCTCCTTCCTGGTCAAGGACCCGCTGGTGCTGTCGGGCGACCTGCAGGTCGAGAAGCTCGAGCGGGTCAACGGCATGCTGGAAGCGACCATGGTCCAGGCGCGCAAGCCGCAGGACGGCAAGGTGATCGTCCGTCTTGGTGAGAACCCGCTGCTCCTGCGCGGCTGGACCATCATCGACAACCGCGGCAACCGCGTCACCGTCTCGCTGTCGGAGATGCAGACCGGCCTGCAGCTGGCTGATTCGCTGTTCAAGAACGAAAGTGGCCGCTGAGGCCCGACTTCGCGCTATAACCCCGCATGAAGAGCGTGTGGGGACAAGGCTGACGTGAGCAAGCTGATCGTGCGGGCCTCGACCGAGGCCGATGTGGCGCGTTGCGCCGAGATCTACGCCCATCATGTGCTGTACGGCACGGCCTCCTTCGAGGTCGATCCGCCCGACCTTGGCGAGATGAAGCGCCGCCGCGCCGCCGTGCTCGACATCGGCCTGCCGCACCTCGTGGCCGAGCGCGAGGGCCGCGTCCTGGGCTATGCCTACGCCGGCAACTGGCGGCCACGGCCGGCCTATAAATTCTCGGTCGAGGATTCGATCTACATCGACAAGGACGCCGTCGGCCAGGGCGTCGGCAAGGCGCTGCTGCCGGTGCTGATCGAGCAGTGCACGGCTCTCGGCAAGCGCCAGATGGTGGCGGTGATCGGCGATTCGGCGCAGACGCCCTCGATCCGGCTCCACGCTTCGTGTGGTTTCGAGATGGTGGGCAATCTGAAGAACATCGGCTTCAAATTCGGCCGCTGGCTCGACAGCGTGCTCATGCAGCGCGAGCTCGGTGTGGGATCCACTACGCCGCCGGCATGAGAGGTCTTGGAAACCCAACCGTTTGGGTTTAAGCTGTTGAGCGATGCCGACTGTGTTGCGTGTCGCTGGCCTGAGGATCGTCATCTATTTCGCCGATCACCGGCCGGCGCACGTTCATGTCGTCGGCCGTGGAGGCGAGGCGGTGTTCGATCTGAATTGCCAAAAGGACCGCCGGCCTTGCGTGAGGTCTGCGGCTTGTCTCGCGCCGATGTCGGGCGCATCCGTGAGATTGTCGCTGGCGAGCTATCCGCTCTTTGTACCGCTTGGGAGGCCATCCATGGCAAAGCGTGATGAATTCGAGCGCGCGCGAATGCGAGGCGAGCGCCGACGGACCGATGAACCTTATGCCGTCAGCGCGCGCTACGATCGGCGTCAGCAGCGCGTCGTGGTCGAGCTGAACAGCGGCCTTCAGGTCGTATTCGGTCCGCAGATGATCGAAGGCTTGGAGGATGCCAAGCCGCGCGATCTGCAGGAGATCGAGATCACACCCTCCGGCTTTGGCATCCACTTCCCGAGGATCGATGCCGACATCTACCTGCCCGGCTTGTTGACCGGTCAGTTCGGTTCGCGTCGATGGATGGCCGCGCAATTGGGCCAACGCGGCGGGAGCGCCCGCAGCGCCGCGAAGGCAGCGGCGGCACGTGCCAATGGTAAGCTGGGTGGGCGGCCGCGCAAGCGAGAAGCGGCCTGATGCGCCTGATTGACTACTTCGATCGCGGCGCCGATCTCTTTCCTGATCGCTATTGCCTGCATGACGGCGTCCGCGGCTGGACCTACAGGGACGTGCGTGCGCAGACCCATCGCGTCGCCAACGGCCTGCTGGCGGCGGGCCTGAAGCGCGGGCCTCACCCTTGATGCGGCTCGAGGTCATGGACGACGAGGGCCGCATCCTGGCGCGCGGCGAGCGTGGCGAGATCGTGCTGCGCGGCGGCCTGGTGATGGCGGGCTACTACAACAACGAGGCGGCGACGCGCGAGGCCTCGACGTTCGGCTGGCACCATACCGGCGATATCGGCGTTATCGACGAGGACGGCTTCGTCTACATCGTCGATCGCAAGAAGGACATGATCATCTACGGCGGCTTCAATGTCTTCCCCAGCGAGGTCGAGCAGGTGCTGTGGAGCCATCCCGCGGTGCAGGACTGCGCGGTGATCGGCGTGCCCGACGGGAAGTGGGGTGAGGCGGTCAAGGCGGTCGTCGAGCTGAAGCCCGGCGCCAACGCCACGGCGGACGAGCTGATTCATCTCGCCAAGGACAAGCTCGGCGGCGTGAAGGCGCCCAAATCGGTCGACTTCATCGCCGCCCTGCCGCGCAGCCCGGTCGGCAAGGTGCTGAAGAAGACGTTGCGGGAGCCCTACTGGGCGGGCCGCGAGCGCAAGATCTAAGGGCAGAGGCGGGTGCATAGGCAGCTGCACGACTGGCTGCGACGCCTGCCGGCCAACGTGCAGGGCGCGCTGTGGCTGGTCGCCGGCGGCTTCATCTTCACCGCCACCAGCGCGATGATCCGCCTGCTGTCGACGCAGATCGAGAGCGTGCAGACCGCCTTCTTCCGCGCCGTCATCTCAGTGATCCTGCTGCTGCCCCTGATCGCCGCCGGCCGGGTCAAGCCGTGGCACTCCAAGCGTCTCGCCGGCCATTTCTGGCGCACCGCAATGGGCACCACCTCGATGGTGCTGGGCTTCTATGCCGTCTCGATGCTGCCGCTGGCCGACGCCACGGCGATCGCCTTCTCCCAGCCGCTGTTCTCGGTCGTGGTGGCGGCGCTGATCGCGGGCGAAAAGGTGCGCTGGCGGCGCTGGAGCGCCACCATCGTGGGCTTCGTGGGTGTCCTGGTGATGGTCCAGCCGGGCCAGGGCAGCCTGCAGCTCGGCGCCCTGGTAGCGCTCGCCAACGCCGCCACGGTGGCGCTGTCGATCCTGCTGGTGAAGCGGCTGTCGGATTCCGAGACGCCGCTGATGATACTGACCCAGTTCGCGCTCTTCTCGACGCTGCTGCTGGCGCCGCCGGCGATCTGGGTGTGGCGCTGGCCCGACCTCACGGGCTGGGTGCTGGCGGTCGGCATCGCCTTGTTCGCCACGATCGGCCAGTACTTCTGGGTGCAGGCCTTCAAGGCCGGCGAGATGTCGGCGGTGGCGCCGTTCGAATATCTGCGCCTGCCCTTTGCGGTGTTCGTGGGCTGGCTGATCTGGGGCGAGATGCCGGTGATCTGGACCTATGTCGGCGCCGCCATCGTCATCGCCTCGGCGCTCTATATCGCCCATCGCGAGGCCCAGCTCGCGCGCGAGCGCAGGCGCGCCGCGCTCGCCAATCTGCCGGAGATCAAGAAGCCTGGGTCTTGAGGAGCCACTCGCGCGCCTTGGCGCGATGCGCCTCGGTGATGTGCACGCGGGCTGCGGTGAAGGCTGCGATCATGATCGCGGCGTCGTCGGTGTAGCCCAGCCCCAGCAGGATGTCGGGAATGGCGTCGAACGGCATGATGAAATAGGCGAGCGCGCCGAACAGCGTGGCGCGGATCGGCAACGGGGTCGCCGAATCGGTGGCGCAGTAGAAGGCCGCCACGGCGTCCTCGGTGAACGGGACTTTGCCGAGGGTCTGGCGGGCCTTCTGCCAGAAGCCCCGGCGGACCTCAACCTCGGTCGTGCTCATGCCTGAAAGGTTGGCAGTCGCGGCCGTCTTGGCAAGGGGGCCGCAGCCCCCTAAAAAGTCGCCCGGACACCAAGGAGCATAAATGAACGTCAAGGGGCAGGCTGCCATCGTCACCGGCGGCGCATCGGGTTTGGGCGGCGCCACCGCCTCGGCGCTGGCCGCGGCCGGCGCCAAGGTCGCGATCTTCGATCTTCAGGACGAGCTCGGCGCCGCCAAGGCCAAGGAGATCGGCGGCCTTTACGTGAAGACCAACGTTTCCGACGCGGCCAACACCGAGGCCTCGGTCAAGACCGTGGTCGAGAAGCTCGGCGCCCCGCGCGTGGTGGTGAACTGCGCCGGCATCGGCCGCGCCGCCCGCACCATCTCCAAGTCGGGCCCGCACGACCTCGCGATGTTCTCCCAGGTGATCCAGGTCAACCTGATCGGCACCTTCAACGTCATCCGGCTGGCCTCATGGGCGATGAGCCAGGCCGAGCCGATGGACGACGGCGAGCGCGGTGTCATCATCAACACCGCCTCGGTAGCGGCGTTCGACGGCCAGATCGGCCAGGCGGCCTACTCGGCCTCCAAGGGCGGCGTGGTCGGCATGACCTTGCCGATCGCGCGCGATCTCTCGGGCGTGGGCATCCGCGTCTGCACCATCGCGCCCGGCCTGTTCCTGACGCCGATGATGATGGGCCTGTCGGCCGAGGCGCAGAAGAGCCTGGGCGCGCAGGTGCCGTTCCCGCCGCGGCTGGGCGATCCCAAGGAATACGCCCAGCTCGCCATGAGCATCGTCGAGAACCACATGCTGAACGGCGAGACCATCCGCCTGGATGGCGCCATCCGCATGGCGCCGAGATAGCACCGTGACGCTGGCGCGGATCGTGGCAGCGGGGGTGCTGCTAGCGTTACTGTCGCACCCGGCGCTGGCCGAGCCGCGCTGGCTTGCCTGCAAGTTCAACGACACCAGCGGCAAGCCGCAGAGCTTCGTCATGGTGTTCGACGACTTGCGCGGCACCGCCGCGATGTTCGATGGCTACAGCCTGGTCGAGGGCACCAGCACCAGCATCAACTTTCAGTCGCTGCGCACCCGCTTCCCGCAGTTCAACGTCACCTACAACAGGAATGACGGGGCGCTCACCGTGTCGTCGACCACCGGCGGCCTGGGCGGCATCATGACCGGCGATTGCCGTCGCTCGGCAGCGCCGCCCGGCGCACCGGCGCTGCCGCAGTAGGACTCAGTAACCCAGGTCGGCGTTGCGCTCGCAGCGCAGGTCGGCGACGCCGTTCTCCATCGACTGCTGGCCCGGCGTGGTCTGGCCGTTGCAGGTGAAGCGGATGCGCAGCATCTTCGGATTGTTGCGATCGGGCATGCCGAAGATGTAGGCCATCGCCGGCACCTGGCAACGAGTCGAATCCTCGCCGCAGATATCGCGCACCTGCTGGGTGACGTCGACGGTCGCGCCGGAAGCGCCCGAGCCCCAGCTTGCTTCCAGAATGGAGATGGTGCGCGGCACGAGCGGCGGGCCGGCGATGCAATCCATGCGCACCTTGAGGCCGGTGATCACGACCTCCGACAGCACCTGGCGCTGCGGCTGGCAGGTCCAGATCAGCGTCAGCCGCTTGTTCATGTCGGGCTGGGGATCGCCGTAGCTGGCTGAGCTCGCGAAGGCATCGCAGGGGAAGCCGTTGGGGCAGGTGACCTTGCCGGTGACGTCGGCGCCCAGCCCATCCTGCGGCAGGCCCCAATAGGCGCGCTTCAAGGCGGCCTGCGAATTCACCCTGGGTGGCCCGCTACTGCAGGCCATCGCCGTGGCGACGCACAGGATCACGAGACAGAAAATACGGGCCAGGTTCATGGCTCCCCCAAATTGCGCCGCCAACCTAGCCGCGAGGTGTCCGCGTTGGCAATGCAATTAATCTAACGAACGGTCCCGGCGTGAAGGTTCAATGTCGCGACCGCGCCGCCCCCTTCCTTGCGTGCCAGCGACAAGGACCCCCGGTGATGGCGCGCGATCTCGGCGGCGATGGCGAGGCCAAGACCAACGCCGCCGGTTTCGCGTGACCGATCGGCGGCGCTGCGTAAGAAGCGCTCGCCGACCCGCGCGATGACCGTGGCATCCAGGGCCTGGCCGTCGTTGGCCACGCGGAGGCGGATGATGCCATCTGCCTGGCGTCCTTCGACCAGGATGCGCCCCGGCGATTGGGCGTACTTGATCGCGTTGTCGAGAAGATTGATCAGCGCCCGCAGCAGGTGATCGAAGCTGCCGTTTACCAGCAGGCCGGGCTCGACATCGCGGGTGATCGAGAGCCCGCGCTCCCGGGCAAGCGGTTCCATCTGCTCGACGATGCGCTCGCAGAGCTGTGACAGATCGACCGGCGTCTCTTCCCAGGGGGCGCTGCCGGTCTCCAGGCGCGCCAGCAGCAGGAGATCGCGTACCAGGCGGATCAGCCGCTCGACCTCGGGCTCTATGGTGTCGATGGCGGCCCGATAGGCCTCGGCGTCGCGCTCGCGCTGGCGGACCACATCCAGGCGACTCTTGAGCGCGGCGAGCGGCGTGCGCAGCTCATGCGCGGCATCGGCGACGAACCGGCGCTCGCGAGCGAACGACGCCTCCAGCCGCGCCAGCATCTCGTCCAGTGTCGTGGCCAGCCGACCAAGCTCATCGTCGGGGCCGTGATCGTTCAGGCGCTTCTGCAAATCGCTGGCGCCCAGCGAGCGGACGAACTGCGTCATGCGATCGACCGGCCGCATCGCCAGCCGCGCCAAGCCGTAGCCCGCCAGGCCGGCCAGGGCGAGCGCCGCCGGCGCCGCCCATGCCAGCGTGAGCAGAAGGCCGTGCAACGCCTGCTCGATGGCCTCGACCGACTGGCCAACCGCAAGATAGCCGACGGTCACGCCGTCATGCCGCACGACGGGCTGCCAGGAGACGCGCCACGGCTCCTCGACGCCGTCGACCCTGGCATCGATGGTAGCGAGGTCCACCGTACCGATGTCCGCTGGCAGATCGAGGGCGCGTCCGAACCGCGTCAGCAAGCGGCGCTTGGGGTCGAACACCAGGACGGCATAGCCCGCTTGCGCCAGATGGCCCGTGGCATGCCGGTAGGCGTCGCCTTCGACGAACGTGATGGGATCGACATGCTTGTCGATCAACGCCAGGACCTGGCCAGACGCGCCCGCGAGCGAACGGTCGACCTGGGCCGACAGGGTCTGCTCCTGGTCCCAGTAGAGCGCGGCGGAGAAGGCTGCGATCACCAGGCTCAGCACCAGCAGGTACCACGCGGTGAGCGCCGTGCGCACGCCAACCCTTCGCCTATGCACCGCGCACCTCGTTGCGCAGCCTGTAGCCATAGCCGCGCAGGGTCTCGATGAAGGACGGCGCGCCCTCGCCATCGAGCTTGCGCCGCAGATAGCCGACATAGACGTCGACGATGTTGCTCTCGCCGTGGAACTCCCAGCTCCACACCCCTTCGGCGATCTGCGCCCGGCTCAATGCCTGTCCGGGATGGCGCAGGAGATATTCCAGCACGGCGTACTCGCGCGGCGTCAGCGTGACCGGCTGGGCGTCGCGCGTCACCGTGCGCGCACCGAAATCCATGATGATGTCGCCCGTGATCAGCCGGTCTCCGGCGCGCAAGGCAGGCCGGCGCAGCAACGCCCGGATGCGAGCCAGCAATTCGGAGAAGGAGAAGGGCTTCACGAGGTAGTCGTCGGCGCCGGCGTCGAGACCGGCGACGCGATCGTCGACAGAATCCCGCGCCGTCAGCAGCAGGATTGGGGTAATCGTGCCGCGTCCGCGCAATTCACGCAGCAACGACAGTCCGTCGAGTCGGGGCAGCAGGATATCGAGCACGATCACGTCGTAGGTTGCCGCCAGCGCATAGTCGCGGCCCTGTTCGCCATCGCGCGCCAGGTCGACGGCGTAGCCCGATTCGCTCAGGCCCTGGCGAAGCGCGCTCGCGATGCCGCCTTCGTCCTCGACGACCAGCAGCCGCATGCGATCACCTCTCGATGATGGTGCAGTCCAGTAATGTCCTCGATCGGCGGAAAAGCAAGCTTCTCATCGTTTTCTCATCGAGCCCTCGCCGGCGCTTCAGAATCGATCGCTATGATCGGCGCGACATCACAGGAGGGTGACATGTTGCGATTGATCACGATCGGCCTTGCAATGATGCTGTCGGCGCTGTCGCTGGGCGTCGTCCTGGCAGCCGACGCCGTCGAGCTCGTTTCCGTCTGGAATCCCGTCGGAGCAGAACCCGACGGCTGCCGGCCCGCCCTGACCGGCGGCGGCAGCCCGCCGAAGTGGCGCAATGTCGAGACCGATGCCGACAATCAGCTGGCACTTGGCGTCGCGGAAGAGAGCCGCGACGCCACCGACTATCGCTTCCCGCTCTGCATCGTCGAGGGCGCGGCGTTCGCCGCCTTGGGCAATGTCGATGTCAGCGTCCGCTTGCGGCCGGTCATGGGCAAGGTCGACCAGGCGGGCGGCATCGCCATTCGCCTCAAGGACCCGCGCAACTACTACGTCGTGCGCGCCAATGCGCTGGAGGACAATGTCCGGCTCTATGCCGTGATCGACGGTGACCGCCGGCAGTTCGCCGGCAAGGGCATCAAGGTCGCGTCCACTCAGTGGCATGCGCTGCGCCTGCGCGCAGTCGGCGATCGCTTCACCGTGTACTTCGACAACGAGCTGCTGTTCGAGGCGACCGACCGGCGCATCACCGAGCCCGGGCGGGTCGCGCTGTGGACCAAGGCCGACAGCCTGACCGAGTTCGTCGATCTCACGATCGAAGCGCTGCCATAGCGGGGAGGGCCAGGGCGACGCCGGACACCAGCAGCAGGATCAGCACGACCCTGCGGAAGGTGGCTTCATCGAGATGGCCGTAGACCTTCAGGCCGGCCCAGTTGCCGATCAGCAGGGCCGGCAGGCCGATCAGGAACAGCCGAAGCGTATCGCGGTCGAATGAGCCGGTGCCGCCAAGCCAAAGTGCGCAGCCGATGAAGATCGTCACGCCGACCGGCTGGAACACCGCGCGCTGCTCATCCTTGCTCCAGCCGCGGAGGCCCGACCAGATGGTTGGCACGATGCCCGCGAGGCCGGTGGCGCCGCCGACCACGCCGCTCGCGACGCCAGCGCCGCCGTCGGCCATCGGGCCCGCCTTGACCATGGGCGGCAGCTTGGGGCGGAGCAGGGCGTTGAGGCTGAAGGCCATGAGCACGACGCCAATGGCCACGCGCATGGTCGATGCCGGCAGCCAGCGCAGCAGTTCGACGCCGAGCGGAATGCCGATCTGCCCGCCGATCACCAAGGGTAGCAGGCGCCGCCAGTCGAGCGCACGCCGCAGCTTCCACACGGCATAACCCTGCACGATCAGGCCAAAGACCACGATCAGCGTGGCGCTCTGCAAGGGCGTGAGCACATGCAGCCAGATCGCCGCCGCGACCAGCCCGAAGGCAAAGCCGGCCACGCCGGCCACGAACGCGCCGAGGAAGGTCGCGGCGACGAACAGCGCGAGATCGAGCGGCATCGGCTATTCGAACAGCCGGACCTTGCCGCCGGCCGCCTTCCAGGCGTAGTGCCCGCCCGCCATGTAGCGGGCGTCGAAGCCCGCGTTGCGCAGCTTGCCGGCGGTCTGGCAGCCGATATGGAAGCCGTAGACACAGAAGGTGACGACCGGCTTCTCCTTGGAGAGTTCGCCGATCCATTCGTCGACCCTTTCAGGATCGCGCCACGCCGCGTGTTCCATGATGTCATGGGCCCGCGTGGTGTAGTGCCGCGGGCGGGCATCGATGATCTGCACCGGCGTGCCGGCATCGATCATCGCCTTCAGCTCCTCGACGCTGACCGCCGGCACGTCGCCGAACTCCTTCTGCTCGAGCGCGCGCGGAGGAGCGGCCTTGACCGCGTCCTCGTAGCGATCCTGCACCGCCTTCCAGTCGATGTTGCGCATGAACGCCGCGATATAGGCCTCGGCGTTGCTGCCGAAATCGAGATGATAGGCATGTTCGTACATGTCGATCGCCAGCAGCGGGATGCCACCCGCGAGGTTCTGGCCGTGGTCGGCACCGCTCTGGTTGGTCAACCGCCCATCGCGTGGCACCCAGGCGAGGACCACCCAGCCCGAGCCGCCGGCCAGGGCACGGGCGAGCGCCATGAATTCGCGCCGCCAACGGTCGACCGAGCCGAAGTCGCGGGCGAATGCGGTAGCCATCGTCTCCGGCACCGCCCGTCCGTCGCCGCCGATGCTTGCGAAGTAGAGCTCGTGCAGCAGCGTCGAATTGAGCGCCGCCGCCTCGTCGCGCTTCAGGCGGTTGATCGCCTCGGCCGGAGTTGTTGCCGGATCGAGGGTCTCCAGTTCGGCGGTCACCGCGTTGAGGCGGCGCAGCGCATCGCCGTAGTTGGTCTCGTAGTGGCTTTCGATCAGCCGCGGCGTGATGCCGTTCAGGGTCCACGGCCGGCAGAACAAGGGAGCAATGTGGTACTGCATGAGGGTCTCCTAAAGCAGCTTGATCGTGAGATCGTCGAAGCGGGTGACGCTGTCGGCCTTGGTCCACAGCGCCACGTGGCCGGGCGCGGTGAAGCTGCCGTCGCTCGCGCTGAACAGGCTCTTGCCGTTGAAGAACACTTCCAGGCGGTTGCCGCGCGCCTCGAGGCCGAGCTGGTGCCAGGTGCCGGACGCGACCTTGGTGTCGGCGCCGCCAAACTGGATGCGCTTGCCGGCAACGACCTTGTAGAGCCGGACATTGTCTTCCAGCGCGTTGGCGCGCACGACGTAGTAGTTGTCCTTGTCGGCCAGGCGCACGGCGATGCCGCCCGCGCGGTCGACCTCGCCCGCCACCGCCTTGAACTTGACCGTGACGCTGACATCCGCCGCCGAGGGCTCGGCGAAGATCGCCAGGGGGAAGCGGTAGTCGGTGCGGTCGGCGCTGGTCTGCGCTATCACCTTGGGCCCGGCGGGCGCGCTGGCATCCTCGACGATCGCCCATTTCACCGGACCGCCCGAGCCGGTGAGCGCCGTCGTCACGCCGGCGGGCAGGGCGCCCACCGGGGTGCTCTCGAAGTCCATGCGGCGGGCATCATCGGCGCTTGCCGTGCCGGCGATCAGGGTGGCGCCGCCAAGGATCAGGATATCGCGTCGCTGGGTCATGACAGGCCCCAGTTATCCTGCGGTCGGCTTGAGTGCCCGGGCGCCGCCGGCGGCGTACCACGCGGAGATGCCACCGCGGACGAAGCGAGCGTCGATGCCCCGCTCCATCAGGGTCTTCGTGACGTTGCGCCCGACGTCGAAGCCCCAGGCGCAGTACACGGCCACCGGCTTGTTCGGCGCCAGCTCGCCGATCCACTCCTCGATGCGATCTGGGTCGCGCCAGGTCGCGCCCGCCATCAGATCGGGGTGCAGCGACATGTGGTTGCGCTGCCGGGCGTCGATGACCTGCACGCCGGTGCCGTCGGCGATCTGCGCCGCCAGCTCCTCGACCGAGAGCGAGGGCACGTTGGTCGTCCACGACGGATCTTCTTTCGGCAACGGCTGGTTCTCCCGCACCGCCTTGATCCGCTTCAGCACGACCTCCCAGTTGATATTGCGGAAGAACGTATCGATGTAGGCGGTGGCGTTCGCACCGAAGTCCATCTGGTAGGCGTGCTCGTACATGTCGAGAACCAGCACGGGCGCTGAGTCGACAGCGGCCTGTGTGTGATCCGTCGCGATCTGGTTCAAGAACCGCTTGTGCCGGCGCGACCAGGTGAGGACCACCCATCCCGAGCCGCTCGCCAGCGACTGCGCCATGGCAGTGAATTCGCGACGCCAAGTGTCGGTGTCGGCGAAGCCTGCCGTGATCTCTTGGGTGAAGTCGTCGGGCACTTCGCGCCAGTCGGGGCGCCCGAGGCCGGAGTTGGGCCCGGCGCGGCGGTAGCCGCCCAGGTTGGCGAAGTAGAGCTCGTGCAGCGTGACCGAGCCCAGCAGCGAGAGCTCCTCCTGCTTGAGCCGGCCCAGCCGATTCGGTGGCGCAGCCGCGTCGAATGCGGCAAGCTCGCGGCCGACGTCGTTCAGCGCGCGCACGGCCTTGCCGTAGTGGTTTTCGTAGTGGCCGACCACCATCTGTTCGGAGAGTCCACTGAGCAGAGATGCGCGTACGCCGATCGGGGCGATCTCATAGGGCACGGCGGGATCCTTTCTGGGAGACTCAGTTGAGCGGCAAATGGTGGCCGACGCCGCGTTGCAGCGCGCGTCGATAGATGGCGGCGGCGGAGGCGACGTCCTGCAGGCCAAGGCCGCTCGAATCGAACAGCGTGATCGCCTCGTCGTCGCTGCGCCCGGGCTTCCGGCCCGCCACCAGCTCGGCCAATGTGGCGTGGACCTGCGCCGTCGTGACCGCCTTCGCCTTCAGGGCATGGTGCAGGTCGCCGATCTCGACGCACTGCTCGAGCGAATCGACGACGGCCTGCGACCTGGCATAGAGCGCGGGCGCGATCTCCGACTTGTCGGAATTGTCGGCGCCGACTGCGGCGATGAAGGTGCCGGGCCGTACCAGCTCGGGTGTCAGGAAGGCCGTCTTGGAAGACGTCGCGGTGACGACGATGTCGCTCTGGCGCGTCACCGCGAGATCGGCGCTCGGCAGCACGCTGACCGCGAGCTCGCCACCGAGGTCGCGCGCCAGTTTTTCGGCGGCGTCGGCCCTGATGTCCCAGATGTGGATCGTGTCGAGCTTGACCGCCGCGGCGATCGCTCTCGCCTGGATGCGGCCCTGCACGCCCGCGCCGCAGATCGTGGCGACACGGGAGTCCCGGCGCGCAAGGTGGCGGGCGGCGATCGTCGTGGCCGCACCGGTGCGATTGATGGTGATCTCGATCGAATCCATCAGCGCCAGCGGCCGGCCGTTGGTCGCATCGGCGAGGTAGATCACGCCTTGTACCGTGGGCAGGCCGTTGGCGGCTGGATTGCCCGGATAGTTGCCGTTGAGCTTGATTGCCATCACTGGCGGATCGCCCGCCAGCAGCGCCGCGGCCTTGGCGTGGTAGGAGCCATCCGGCACGTGGAAGGCCGCGGCGGGCGGGGCGAGCGCCTTGCCGGTCGCTGCGGCCAGGAAGCCCGCTTCGACGGCATCGACGTAGTCGGTGAAGTCCATGAGGCGCGCGACGTCGGCGCGTGACAGCAGCAACATGATCAGTACGGCGGACGATGGCTGTCGACCCAGGCGTGCGCATGCTCGAGCGGTTTGCCGACATGCGGCATCACCATGGCGCGCACGGCGATGACGCTGGGCAGGCTGTCCATGCGCTGGCGCCAGGCCGCAATGGCGGGCTTGCTGGCCAGCATCTCCTGTCCCTCGCGCGCGAAGCCGAGCGTCGTGAGCGTCGGCAGCATGAAGAAATCGGCGAGGGTCGGCCGATTGTCGACCAGGAAGCTGTGGTCCTGGCCCAGCTCGCGCTCCATGACGTCGAGGCCCGTCACGATCCTGGGCAGCGCCACCTCCACCACCTTCTCGTCCGCTGCGATGCCGAGCGGCGGATAGATCAGCCGCTCGTGGCCGAGATGGAAGGCGATGCTGGGGTAGTAGTAGCCGCTGAGCGAGCTGATCCATTGATGCATGCGCGTCCGCGCCTTGGCCGTCGTCGGCTGCAGCGCCGGGCCGGTGAAGGCCTCGTCGACATAGAGCGCGATTGCCGCCGTCTCGTAGAGCCTGAAGCCGGCATGGTCGAGGATCGGCACGCGCCCGAAGGGATGCAGGGCGAGATGGCCCGGGCCGCCCATCTCGTCCTCGAGATCGTGGAACCGGAAGGGCACGCTCTTGTGGGTCAGCGCCAGGCGCACGACGTTGACAGAGGTGCTGACGGGAAAGCCGTAGAGGGTGACGTCGGCCATGTCAGGTCTCCACCCGGTAGAGCGCAGCGCGATGGCTCTTCGGCAGGAAGGCGATGAGGGAGTCGCCGGCCGGTGGAAAGGCGGTGGTGTGCGCGCCTTTCTCGGTGGTGACGGTGCCGAGGCTCTTCATCGTCGTGGTGTCGAACACGTCGACCACGCCGGGGTCGCCGACCGCGACGTAGAGCTGGCGGCGCTTGGCGTTGAACCAGACGACGTCCGGCACGCCCGAGAGCTTGCCTTCGTTCAGCACCTTGCCCGTGCCGGCATCGAGGGTGACGAGGACGCCGGCGTCGCAGGCGCAGAAGAGCCGCCGCGTCGCGGGATCGAAGTCGAGGCCGTGAGCGCCGGCGGCCGGGATGGCAATGGTGCGGGCGACGCGATCGGGCGAGCGGGCGTCGATCACGACGATCTGCGAGGGCTGCATGACGTTGACGTAGAAGACCTGGGCCTCCGGATCGAACACGGTCCAGCGCGTGCGACCCGACACCTCGATTGAATGGCGCATGGTGCCGCCGTCGAGATCGACCATCGACAGCGTGTAGGAGTGCGGCACCGCCGGATCGCCGACATTGGCCGCCAGCACCAGCCGTCGGCGCGCGTCCCACGCGAGGCCGTTGGGCCGCAAGCCGACCGCGATCTTGCTCACCTTCGGATCGGCGCCGGGCGCGAACACGCCGATGGTGTTCTCGCCGCGGTTGGAGGTGAAGACGAGCTGGCTCTCGTCGCTCACCAGCGCGCCGGCCACCGCCTTCAGATCCGGCACGGAGAAGAGGTGCTTGCGCGCGGCGGGATCGAGCACGTCGACGGCGTCGTTGGCGGTGTGGGCGACGTAGACGTGGCCGGTGGCGGCGTGGACGGCGGCATGGTCGAAGCCGCCGCCGCCGGCGTGGGCGGGCAGGAGCACGTGGCCCATGAGCGTCAGGGGCTGGGTCATGTGGCCTCCCGCGGTCCGAGGTTGGCGTAGAGCAGGAAGGCGAGGGACAGCACGCTGCCCATCGCGACCAGGCCGGCGAAGGTGACGATGCCGAGGCCGACCAGTCCGGTGTCGAACGCTTGCGTGGCGATCCAGCCGCCGATCAAGACCACGATGAGCCGCGCCAGGGCGGCGAGCAGCGGGAACTGCGGCTGGCGGGTCGACTGGAAGGCCGACATCAGCGTGTTGGGGGCGACGAAGACGTAGGCCATGCCGACCACGCCGAGATAGATCGCCGTGGCTCGGCGGATCTCGGGATCGTCGGTGAACAGTCCGCTCCACAGGCCGGGTGCGGTGATCGCGAGCACGCCGATCAGCCACATCACGCCGACCGACAGGCCGGTGCCGATCCAGGCGATGCGGCCGGCGCGCTCGAACTGACGCGCGCCGAGGTTGGTGCTGACCATCGCCAGCACCCCGGCGCCCAGGCCGAAGTTGATCGGATAGAGCAGGTATTCCAGCCGCACGCCGATACCGAACCCCGCCAACGACGCCGTGCCGAGCAGACCGGCATAGGCGGTGAGGGTCGCCAGCGCGAGGTTGTTGAACAGCGGCAGGGCCGACATCGGCACGCCGACCCTCAGGATCTCGCCGAACATCGCAGGCTGCAGCCGCACGCCGCGCAGCGACAGCGTCACGCTGGTGCGGCCGGAGGCGAGCCAGCCCGCGAGCACCGCGCTCGACGTGGCGAAGGAGGTGACGGTGGCGATGCCCGCGCCGGTAGCGCCGAGGGCCGGGATCGGACCCGCGCCGAACACCAGGATGGGCACCAGCACGATGTGCAGGGCTTCGGCGCCGAGATAGACCCAGGCGAGCAGCGACACCTGGCCGGTGGCGCGGACCACGCTGGTGAGCGCGCCGAGCAGCCAGTAGACCACGGCGCCGGCGAAGATCACGTTGCCGTAGTCGAGTGCCGCCGCGAGCACGGCGCCGCGTCCGCCCAGCCAGCCATAGAGGATGGGCCCCACCCCGACGAAAAGCGTGGTGAACAGCGCGCCCGCCACACAGGCAATCACCAGGGCGTGCACCACCAGGGCGGCAGCCTCGTCGCGCTTGCCGGCGCCGATCGCCTTGCCGACCGCGGCGGCCATGGCGCCGCCCATGCTGGCGTTGGCCATCTGCTGCATCAGCATCATCGGCGGGAAGACCAGCGACAGGCCGGCCAGCGCCTCGAGCCCGAGCTGGCCGACGAAATACGCATCGACGCTGGCGGTGACGGCGATCAGGACGACGTTCACCACCAGGTTGGCCGGCGCGAGCCGGAGCAGGGTAGAGATGATCGGCCCTTCCAGCAGCAGGCGCGTGCGCGCCGCCGCCGGTGAGGCAAGCGTAGCGGCAGTCATCGTTCACTCCATCTTGGGTGGCCAGTTGTGCGTCTCGCCGACCAGGTGGCGGCACCACGAGTAGAGCGCGTCGTACATCACCATGCCGTGCTTCAGCATCTCGTGGTCGTCCTGGTAGACGTGGCTGAGGCCGAGCGAGATCGCGAACAGGCCGTGGCTCTGCGGCGTGAGATCGAGCCGCGAGGTGTCGGCGCCGCGCACGATGTCGGCCAGCTTGTCGAGCCCCGGCGCGTCGAGCTTGTACTCGGCGATGAAGGCATCGAAGCTGCACTTCTCGCCGACATGGCTGAACTTCACGCCCGGGATGTCGTAGGGGATGGCGCCGGTCTTCTCGGCCGTCGCCAGCACCTCGTTGGCCGGCACGTAGAGGAACTCCGGCTGCTTCTCGACGAAGCGCTGGATCAGCCACGGGCAGGCAATGCGGTCGATCTTCGGCCGCTCACGGGTTACCCACTTCATGCCTTGTCTCCTTCTTCCTTGAGGGGTTCGGTGGGATGGCCGTCGGCGCGCCAGCTGCCGAGGCCGCCGGCGACCGCGACAGCGTCGATACCCCGTTCGCGCAGCTTGGCCGCGGCGTCGCTGCCGATCTCGAAGCCCCAGGCGCAGTACACGAGGGCCTTGCTGCCCTTGGGCAGCGCGGCCGCGATCGCCTCGACCTTGTCGGGCGGGGCACGGCGCGCGCCGCGGAAGCCGAGCGGGATCATGGTCGCGTCGGCGTCGAGCCGCGCGTCGATCACCACCAGGTCGGGTTCGCTTTCCAGTCGTTGCCGGGCCGCGTCGGGTGAGATCATCTCCTCGCTGCGCCACGGGCTTGCCGAACCCGCGAAGCGCTCGGCGATCCGGGCCCAGTGCAGGTTCGCCATGAAGGCGTCGATGTACGCCCCGACATTGGCGCCGAAGTCGAGATGATAGGAGTGCTCGTACATGTCGAGCGCCAGGATCGGCGTGCCGCCGGCGAGGCCGTGCGTGTGATCGGCCTGCCAGACGTTGGTGAGCGTGCCGTCGCGCGGCGAGCGCGTCAGCACCACCCAGCCCGAGCCGCCGCCCAGCGCGCGGCCCATCGCCATGAATTCCTCGCGCCAGCGCTCGACCGAGCCGAAGTCGCGGGCGATCGCCTCAGCCAGCGCGCCGTCGGGCAGGCCGCCGCCGCCGCCCAGCCCGTCGAAGTAGAGCTCGTGCAGCAGCATGGAGTTGGTCGCGATCAGCTCCTCGCGCTTCAGCCCGTTCACGATGAAGCCGGGCGCCGCGGCGACCTGCAGCTTGGCGAGGTCGGCCTTGATGGCGTTCAGCCGGCGGACCGCGCCGCCGTAGTTGTTCTCGTAGTGGCTGGCGATCAGGCGCACGCTCAACCCGTTCAGGCGGCCCGGCTTGAAGGCGATCGGCTTGGCTTTGAAGGTCATGGCAACTTCTCCGTGATACAGTCGTTTCATCGGCCATATAGGCTTGTCACCGGCATTGCGCAAGAAAAAAGATACATGTGTTGCAAAATAGATTTGACGTGTGGTACAGGTGAAGCATGAACGCTGGCGAAATCGTCACCAAGGCGCCGTGGCTGCTGCTGATTCACCAGCTGCCGGCCAAGCCGGCCTATGCCCGGGTCAAGGTATGGCGGCGGCTCCAGGCGCTGGGGGCGGTGATCGTGAAGAACGCTGTCTATGCGCTGCCTTTTAACGAGGAGACGCAGGAGGACTTCGCCTGGCTCGCCCGGGAGATCGTCGAGCTGGGCGGCGAGGCGCTGGTCTGCGAGGCCGAGCTGGTCGAGGGCCTGGACGATAGCGAGCTGCGGCGCATGTTCGTGGCGACGCGCAACGAGGACTACGCGGGCCTCACCAAGGAGGCGGATGGCCTCGCGGCGCGCCTCGCCGGCGATGCTTCCGACTCGGAGCTCGGCGACATCGCCAACCAGACGGGACGGCTGCGCAAGCAATTGAGTGAGGTCGCAGCCATCGATTTTTTCGAAGCGGACGGACGAGAGGCCGCCGAGCAGCGGATCGCGGGTCTCGAGCACCGGCTGAGCCAAGGGAGTGAAACCATGACCGCAGGACAGCCCACTGGACAGGCAGGAACGGCGCCGCCCGGCATGGGCGCCAAGATCTGGGTCACGCGCGAGCATGTGCAGATCGATCGCATCGCCTCGGCGTGGCTGATCCGCCGCTTCATCGATTCGTCGGCGCGCTTCAAGTTTGTGCCCGGCCGCAGCTACGTGCCGCGTGCGGGCGAGGTGCGCTTCGACATGTTCGAGGGCGAGTACACCCATGAGGGCGACCGCTGCACCTTCGAGGTGCTGCTGCTGCGCGCCGGCATCGACGATCCGGCGCTGGCCGCGATCGGCGAGATCATCCACGACATCGACCTCAAGGACGGCAAGTACGCCCGTGAGGAGACGGCGGGCATCCGGACCGTGATGTCAGGCATCGCCGCGGCACATCGCGACGACGAGGACCGCCTGGCGCGCGGCGCCGCCGTGCTCGACGACCTATACGAATACTTCAGGACGACACAATGAGTGACATGACAGCAACACAGCCTCACGACGTCCCGGCGCACGGCGTCCCGTTCGGCGATGCCATGAAAGTCTGGGCGCGCGTGGCGGCGCTGTCGTTCGGCGGCCCGGCCGGCCAGATCGCGGTGATGCATCGCATCATCGTCGAGGAGAAGAAGTGGATCGGCGAGAACCGCTTCTTGCAGGCCCTGAACTACTGCACGCTGTTGCCGGGCCCCGAGGCGCAGCAGCTCGCGATCTACATCGGCTGGCTGATGCACAAGACCAAGGGCGGCCTGTTTGCCGGGACGCTGTTCGTATTGCCGGGCCTGCTCGCCATCATGGCGCTTTCCTGGATCTACGTGCTGTTCGGCAAGGTCCCGGCGATCGAGGGCCTGTTCTTCGGGCTGAAGGCCGCCGTCCTGGTGATCGTCATCGAGGCCGTGCTGCGCGTCGGCAAGCGCGCGCTCAAGAACAACGTCATGGTGGCCCTGGCCGCGGTGTCGTTCGTCGCGATCTTCTTCTACGACGTGCCGTTCCCCATCATCGTCTTCGGCGCCGGCGCCATCGGCTACGTGGCGGGCCGTGCCGGGCTGCAGCCTTTCCTGAGCGCCGGTGGCCACGGCAAGGTCGGTGACCGCCAGGTCGCCGACCGCGATTCCCTGCTGGGCGAGGAGACACCCCAACACGCCCGGCCGAACCTGCGCTGGTCTCTGTCGGTCGCCGCGGTGTTCCTCGCCCTCTGGCTGGTGCCGCTCGCGGTCCTCTACGTCGGCCTGGGCGGCGACAACGTCTTCACCCAGATCGCGATCTTCTTCAGCAAGATGGCGATCGTGACGTTCGGCGGCGCCTATGCCGTGCTGGCCTACGTCGCCCAGCAGGCCGTCGACAACTACCACTGGGTGACGGCGGGCGAGATGCTGGATGGTCTGGGCATGGCCGAGACCACACCGGGTCCCTTGATCATGGTGACGCAGTTCGTGGGCTTCCTCGCGGCCTGGCGCGAGCCCGGCGGGCTGCCGCCGCTGCTGGCGGCGACGCTGGGCGGGCTGCTCACCACCTGGGTGACGTTCGTGCCCTGCTTCCTCTGGATCTTCTTCGGCGCGCCGTTCGTCGAGGCATTGCGCGCCAACAAGGCGCTGGGCGCGGCGCTCGGCGCCATCACCGCCGCGGTGGTCGGCGTCATCCTGAACCTCGCGGTCTGGTTCGCGCTCCATGTGCTGTTCGCCAAACTCGTGCCAGTGACAGTATTCGGCGCGAGCTTCAGCGCGCCGATCCTGTCCTCGCTCGACATTCCGTCGGCGGTGCTGGCCGTTGCCGCGGCGGTGGCGATCTTCCGCTTCAAGCTCGGCATGATTCCCGTGCTGCTCGCGAGTGCGTTGACCGGCATGGCCTACTACCTCGCCATGGGCGCGGCCTGACGACAAATCTGAATGACGGGGAGGACTGACGACACGCGTTTCCAACCCAAGGAGACTTCCATGACCATCGCGCAGAACCGCCGTGATTTCATCGCCATTGCTGCTGGCGTCGCCCTCGCCGCCACCGCCGCCGACGCGCTCGCCCAGGGCGCGCCCAAGACGGAATACGCCATCAAGAAGCTGCCGTTCGATCCGGCCAAGATCAAAGGCCTGTCGGAGAAGCTGCTGGTCAGCCACTACGAGAACAACTACTCGGGCGCGGTGAAGCGGCTCAACGCCATTTCCGCTCAGCTCGCGAGCCTCGACATGGCGAACGCGCCGGTCTTTGTGGTCAACGGGCTGAAGCGCGAGGAGCTGATCGCCGCCAACTCCATGATCATCCACGAACTCTACTTCGACAGCCTCGCCGGCGAGGGCGACCCGACGGGTGCGCTGGCCGATGCGATCAACCGCGACTTTGGATCGCTCGCCCGCTGGAAGGCCGAGTTCTCGGCCACCGGCAAGGCGCTGGGCGGCGGCTCGGGCTGGGTGCTGCTGAGCTATTCGCCACGCGACAAGCGGCTGATCAACACCTGGGCGGCCGACCATACCATGACGTTGGCAAATGGCCGACCGATCCTCGCGCTCGACATGTACGAGCACGCCTACCACATGGACTACGGCGCGCGCGCCGCAGCCTACGTCGACAGCTTCATGCAGGGCATCCGCTGGAGCAATGCCCAGTCGCTGTTCGAGCGCTATTCCAGGGAAACATGATGGGAGCGACCATGGCAAAGATCGTTGCGGGCGCGGCGATGGCGGCACTCGCCACCGCCGCCCAGGCGGAGACCGTCGGCTTTGATCGCGATCCGGCAGGCGCCCTGCCGGCCGGCTGGGTGTGCGGCAGCACCGGCGGCGGTGCGCCGCGCTGGGCGGTCGAGGCCGATGCGGGTGCTCCCAGCGCACCCAACGTACTGAAACAATCCGGCAAAGGCGCCTTTCCCTGGTGCGTGAAGCAGGGCACCGCGCTGGCCGACGGCGTCGTCGAAGTGAAGTTCAAGCCGTTGACCGGTCGCGAAGACCAGGCGGGCGGCGTGGTATGGCGTTGGAAGGACGGCGACAACTACTACGTCGCGCGGGCCAATGCGCTCGAGAACAACGTCTCGCTCTACTACACCGAGCGCGGCGGCCGCCGGACCATCAAGTATGTCGACGCGCCCGTGCCGGGCAACGCCTGGCACACGCTGCGCGTCGAGTTCAAGGGCACGCACATCCGCGTTCTCCTGGATGGCAAGGCCTACATCGAACTGGACGACAGCCACATCGGCGGGCCGGGTGCGGTCGGCGTGTGGACCAAGGCGGACAGCGTCACGGCGTTCGACGATTTCACCTACCAGTCCGCGCTGTAGCAAGCATGCACGGGGGCGCCGGGCGATTTGCGGCGCTGGCACTCGACATGAAGTTGTTTCCTAAAAGCGCCACAGCCGACGCCAAGCGCCTGGTCTGGGCCAAGGGCCTGCGCGCGGTCGGCGATGGCTATGTCAGCATCCTGTTGCCGGCCTACCTCCTGGCGCTCGGCAATAGCCCGTTCGCGGTCGGAGTCCTGACGACGGCGACGTTGCTCGGATCGGCCGGCCTGACGCTGCTGACCGGCATGACGATCACCCGGCTGGGTCATCGCCGGGCGTTGCTGGCGGCCTCGGCGCTCATGATCCTGACAGGTCTGGGCTTCGCCTCCGTGCAGGCGTTCTGGCCGCTGCTGCTGATTGCGTTCGTCGGGACGCTCAATCCGTCGTCGGGCGATGTCAGCGTGTTCCTGCCGATGGAACAGTCCCTGCTGACGCGATCCGTCGCCGACAAGGATCGCACCGATCTTTTTGCCCGCTACAGCCTTGCCGGTGCGCTGATGGGCGCCTTCGGAACGTTGCTGGCGGCGGTGCCGGAGCGCGCCGCCGCGTGGCTCGGCATCACGTTCGTCGAAGCGGTGCAGGCCATGTTCGTGGTCTACGCGGCCATCGGCATCGCCGCGGGGCTGCTGTATCGCGGGCTTTCCGACGTCCCACGAGGCATGCCGCGAACGGCGGACCCGCCGCTCGGGCCATCGCGCGCCATCGTCTATCGAATGATGGCGCTGTTCAGCGTGGATTCGTTCGGCGGCGGCTTCCTCGTCCAGACGATCCTGGCGCTGTGGCTGCTGCAGGCGTTTGACCTGCCGGTCGCAACGGCGGCGACGATCTTCTTCTGGTCCGGCCTGTTCTCCGCGGTGTCCTACCTGGCGGCCGTTCCGATTGCCCGCCGCTTCGGCCTCGTCAACACGATGGTCTTCACCCACTTGCCGTCGAGCCTGTGCCTGATCGCCATCCCATTCGTCGATAGTCTCGTCGTCGTGATCGGATTGCTCCTGGTGCGCAGCCTGCTCTCGCAAATGGATGTTCCGACACGAACGTCCTATGTGATGGCGGTCGTCACGCCAGCCGAACGCCCTGCGGCGGCAAGCCTTACGTCGGTTCCCCGTAGCCTCGCATCGGCGGTGAGCCCGGTGATCGCCGGCTATCTGATCACGATATCGACTTTCGCCTGGCCGCTTCTGATCGGCGGCTTGCTGAAGATCGGCTACGATCTGGCTTTGCTGGCAATGTTTCGTCACATCCGGCCGCCCGAGGAGGATGGCCAACGCGAAGCAAAATCGCGGGCTGACTAGGGTAACATCGCCGAGGGTTCGCGACAGAGACCGCCGATGAGCGCAAGACCCGTCATCTACGCCCTGCTGTCCGCCCTGTTGTTCGGCGTGTCGACGCCTGCCGCAAAGGTGCTTGTTGGCCTGACCGATCCCGCGGTTCTGGCTGGCCTGCTCTATTGCGGGGCGGGCCTCGGGGCCGCCGTCTTCCGTCGCTCGGTACGCTCGTTGCCTACCGCCCATGGCGCGCGGGAAGCCGCCCTGCGCCCCGTGGATTTGCCTTGGCTCGCGGGAGCGATCATTGCCGGCGGCGTCGTCGGGCCGCTTCTGCTGATGCTTGGCCTCACACGCACAGAGGCGGGCACGGCCTCGTTGATGCTGACCTTGGAAGGGGTGGCAACAGCGCTCATGGCCTGGTTCATCTTCCATGAGAATTTCGACCGGCGGATCGCTCTTGGCATGGCGTGCCTGGTTGCAGGTGCGGCGGCCCTGTCGTGGTCGGAACAGCCGACGCTCTCGAGCCTGATCGGGCCGCTCGCGATCGTCAGCGCCTGCGTCGCCTGGGGACTCGACAACAATCTCACGCGCAAGGTCTCGCTTGCCGATCCCCTGCAGATCGTCGAGCTGAAGGGGCTTATCGCCGGTCCCTGCAACATTGCGTTGGGGTTATGGATGGGAGGTGCCCTGCCGGGGCCCGGCCCGATCGCCTTGGCCGGACTTGTCGGCATGGTGGGCTACGGCGCCAGCCTGGCGCTCTTCGTGCTGGCGCTGCGCCATCTCGGGGCAGCGCGGACGGGCGCCTACTTCTCGACGGCGCCGTTCTTTGGGGCCGCAGCCGCCGTGCTCGCGCTCGGCGAGCCGGTGACCGCTCAGCTCCTCGTCGCCGCAGCGCTCATGGCCGTGGGTGTCTGGCTCCACATCACTGAGCATCATGAACACGTCCACGTACATGACCCCATGGAGCATGAGCATGCGCACACGCACGACGAGCACCATCGGCACGATCACGGACCGTCCGAGCCCGTCGGCGAACCGCACGCCCATCAGCATCGGCACGCGCCGCTCGAACATGCCCATCACCACACGCCGGACGAACACCATCGCCATCGCCATTGACGATCATGGTTGCGGCCGCAACACCCAGATCGCCGCCGGCTCCGAAGCGGTCGCCCGCACAGCGAGATAAAGCCGGTCGGTCGCGGGCACGAAGAGCGAGGTGCGTGCGCCGGGTACGGTCGGGATGCGGGCGATCCGCTCGTATCCGCCGCTCGCCTGGGCAACGACGTCGATCACGCCTTCGCCGCAGCTTACGTACAGGCGACGGCGCCGTGCATCGACGAATACATCATCGGCATCGCGGCACGTCTCGAGGCTCGCCTCCCGAGTGCCGATCCCGGTCGCAAAGGCCACGAGCCGGGCAGGATTGCGGAAGGCGCTGATCACGCGATGGGCGTCGGCATCGACGGCCATTGCAAAGTTGGCGCCCGCTCCTGCGCTCTCCAGGATCGTGACTTGCCGGCCCGAAACGGCGTCGAGGGCCACGATCCGGGGAGCATCGGGGACGTTGACGAAGATCCGCGCGCCCGTCTCGTCGAACTGGAAGCTCTCGGGATGGCCGTCCAGCGGCATGTCGGCGACCTTGCGCCAGCTCGCCGGGTCGATCACGGCTAGCCCACCCCTGCCGTAGCCGACGATGACGCGGTTGCGCCACGGATCGATGCGGACATTGTCGGCATCCGCACCAAGCTCGATACGGCCGAGCGGCGCGAAATCGGATGCCTGGAACAGGCGCAACGATCCATCGCCTGCGTTGGCGACATAGAGCGTCCCGCTGGCGGCATGGTAGGCGACCCCCTGCGGCTGGCTCAGCCCCGGAATGCGGTGCACGACGTTGCGCTCTTTCAGGTCGACCACAGCCACGCTGTCATTGCCAAGCTCGGCGACGAACAGGAGTTGCCGATCCGGGTCGAAGGCCAAGTGATCGATGCGGCCGCTCACCGTGCCGAGCGGGATCTTCGCTTCGAGGACCAGCGGCGAGGGGTCCGCCGCCCGGCTCGGCGTTGCGAGCGCCATGCCGATCAAGGCCGCAACGGTCATCATGCGCTTCATGGGCGTCTCCCCGACAATCGGTCCGGTGTCCAGGGAAGGCTAACGCGCGCTGGCGGCGTCCTTCCTGACGTCCACCTTGTCGAGGGCGGCGCGTAACCCCGTGGCGAGCTTGCGCGCGTCGTCATTGGCCCAGAAGTGCAGGAAGAACAATCGCGGCTGTTCGTCGAGCATATGGCTGTGCAGGGCGGTGACCTCGATGCCGTTGGCCTGCATGGCCTTGATCACCGGATTGACCTCGCTCGCGAGCAGAACGAAGTCACCGGTGATGGCTGCCGTGTCGAAGCCCGTGGGTTGGAAATTAACGGCGATCGCCGCGCCCATGGCACCGGGCAGAGCCATGCCCTGATCGGTGACCGGCTGGGCGCGAGGAACGCCGAACTGATAGATGCCACCGTTGTCCTGCCCGAAGTAACCCATGATGCGGTCGATGCCGATCATGTCGATATTGGCGGGCGTTGATGTCCCTGGCGGTGGTGCGAAAGGCGTCTTGCTGAGCGCGAGGCCGGCGTGGATCGCGCCCGCCAGCTTGACCGGATCGCCATGGCCCTCGATGTGCATGTAGAGCGTCATGGGCTCGGCGCGCAGCAGGTGATTGTGCAACGCGGTGATCTCGATGCCGCCCTCTTCGAGCTTGCGCATGACCGGGCTCACCTCGTCCTGTGTCAGCACGAGGTCGCCCATGACCATGGCCTGCGCGTCCATCGGCTGGAAGGCGACCCAGCCGCCGAAGGCAAAGCCGGTCCGCAGCGCAACGCCATCGAGCGATACTTTGAGGTCGGTGCGCGGGAAGCCCACGCGATAGACGCCGCCTGCCTGCACGGCGCCGGATTTGCCCAAGGCCTCGGCGACGTGGTTCCAGTCCGGTTCGGCGGCGAAGGCTGGCGTGGTCAGCGCAACGGCGGCAACCACGGGTATGGCAAGACGAGCGATCGGATGCATGGTGATCCTCCTCAATCGAGCTTCTCGTTTGCTTTCTTGACGTCCTCGCCCTTCATCAGGATGACGAGGGCGGTTGGACGACCGCCTTCCAGCTTCGGCACGATGCTGACGGCGCGATAGCCGGGGTTGGCCTTGACGGCGTTCTCGGTGGCGACATCGAGTGTCGTCTTCGCCTTGGCCATGGCGGCTGACTGCGCCTGCGCTGCCTTCAGATCGTCGCCCTCTGTGATCCACTGGTCCTTCGCCACAGCGCCTGAGTTGTGGTCGACGATGAGTTCGCTGAAACGGTCGCCCTTCATCGTGTAGATCGACAATTGCAGGGCGCCGTTTTCGATTTCGTACTTGGCCGAAATAGGCTTGCCTTCGCGCTCGCTGACCTTGGTCGCCTTCTCAAGGGGAAGCGTTGCTTGCTGCAGCGCCTTGGCCATGGCGGCCGGGTTCATCTCCTCCTCGGCCCAAGAGGGCGAGCCAACCAGAAGCTGGGCCGCCGCGGCGGCGATGCTGAGAATCCGATTCTGTCGCATGACGTTCACCTCCGATGAGAGGTCGCACCCTTGACCGTGCCGTTTAACGCAGTTTTACCAAGGGCCGCGGTGCTACCGCTCCGGGGCGTTGTCGTGGGTGAAGGTCTCGGTGTCGGGATAGCGTGCGCCGTCGGACGCAGGCATCCGCTCCGACGGTGCGGAAATCATGGGCGGGGGCGGCAATGCGCCCGGTGACATTGTTTGTGGCATTCGAGCGCCATTGCCGATGGAGCCCGGTGGCATGCCGATGAAGCCGTGCCCACCAATACTGGCCGCAAGAAGGATGGCAGTTAAAAGAAGGGTACGCATAAGCGGGACATAGGCCGTCCAGACGCACCCACAACTATCCATTGGTATCGTGAATAGTGTGATCGGGACCTCGCCCCGAATTTCCTATGACGGCGCTATGCCGGAGCGCCGCGGCGTGGACTTCACGGACTTAACGCTGCGTTAAATCCCGGATGTTCCCTGACGCAGTCGTTACGTTCACGGGAGGAACTCATGAAGCGTCGACTTACTGCGGCCCTGCTCGGGGGCACCATGCTCGTTGCAACGACCGGCGTCCTGATCGCGACGGCTCAGCCGAGAGGCGCAGTGTTCATCGCCGGTGACCAACCCGTGACCGAAGCCGAGGTCCGGGAGAAGCTGCAATCGGACGGCTACGCGAACGTCCAGATCATCCGCCAGGGCCGCTTCTTCGAGGCCCTGGGATCGAAGGACGGCAAGACCGGCAAGGTCCTGGTTGACGCGCAGACCGGACGCCTCGCCGACAATGACGGTGACGACGACGACTAGCCGTAAGTCGCGCGGCGTCCCGGCAAGCAAGTTTCTCATCGCTTTCTCATCGAGCGCTCGTCGCGTTCTCACAATCCGCTGGCAGGATCGGCACGACGCCAGGGATGACACCAGACATGAAAACGACGGGCGTATCCATCTTACCACTGCTTCTCGCTTTGGGGTTCGCATCGGGCCCATCGCCCGATGCGCTCGCCGGGGAGATCGAGGTGACGGCGCTCAATCGAGGCCCGAGCGGCGCCGTCTTCGTCTTCTCGCCCGAACTGGTGCGCATCGAGCCTGGCGATTCGATCAGCTTCGTTGCGGTCGACAAGGGTCACGAAGTTCACTCCGTGCCCGGCATGATTCCCGAGGGCGCTCGGCCCTTCGAGGGCAGGATGAACCAGGACGTGAAGATCAGCTTCACCGTGCCCGGCATCTATGTGGTCGCCTGCCGGCCGCATGCTGCGATGGGAATGGTGGCGGTCATTGTCGTCGGAAGACCTGCCAACCCCGACAGGATCGATCCAGGCACACTCACAGGCAAGGCCAGGAGCAAGCTCGAGAGTCTCCTTGCCTCCTTGAAGTAGATGTCACCACAGCATAGGCGAAGGCGGTGTCCATGATCACCATACGCATCACCCTGGCCGGCATGGTCATGCTGCTCGCCGGCTTGCCGGCGATCGCCCAGACGGATGACAAAGAACTCCTGAATCAGGCGCAGGCGCTGTTCCAACCCTTGCCCAAGGACATGGCGACGCCACAGGTCCCCGTCACCACGGAGCGCGTGGCCTTGGGGCGGTTGCTGTTTTTCGATCCACGTTTTTCGATCGATGGAAATGTCGGCTGCGTCACCTGTCATCAACCGGCGCTCTACGGCACGGATGGCAGACCCCGCTCGATTGGCGTGAAGAGCCGCCCGCATCCGCGTCACGCGCCGTCGGTGTTGAATGCGGCATTGCAGTTCGTGATCCACTGGCGCGGGGACCGGGTCGACGCCGAGGACCAGGTGGTCCAGTCTCTGCTGTTGCCCATTACATCCGGGCAGCCCGACGAAACGGCGCTGTTGGCGCGCGTCAACAGCTTCCCGGGCTACGCTCCCCTGTTCAAGTCGGCCTTTCCCGCCGATCCGGAGCCGGTCAGCCGCAGGAACATGGCGCTTGCGATCGGTGCCTTCGAGCGGACCCTGGTGACGCCATCGCGGTTCGACGACTATCTCAAAGGCAATGTCGACGCGCTCTCGGCCGGCGAGCGGGCGGGGTTGGCGAAATTCATCGAAGTCGGCTGCGTCGCCTGCCACAGCGGCCCCGGCGTCGGCGGCGGGATGTATCAGAAATTCGGCGTGATGGAGGACTATTGGAAGGCCACCCAGAGTGACCCGATCGACAAGGGACGGGCCGACGTCACCAACGACGACGCGGATCTCTACATGTTCAGGGTAGCGAGCCTGCGGAACGTGGCGATGACCCCGCCGTATTTCCACGACGGCTCGGTGGCGACGCTGCCGGAGGCAGTGAAGGTGATGGCGCGCGTTCAGCTCGGCGTCAGGCTCGAGGACAAGGACGTCGGCGATATCGTATCGTTCTTGGCAAGTCTGACGGGGCCGCTGCCGCCGGACTTCGCCACGGCGCCGGTTCTGCCGCCGGGTCCGGTGCCGCCGACAAAGTGATCGGCGGGCCCGGCCTCTTCATCAACGTCAGGACTCCTCGTCCAGCAGCTCCGGCAGGTCGGCGATCGTGCCGTCGAAGAAAGTGACGTTGTGAAAGGCGTCACGCACGATGGCATCGGCCACGTTGCGCGCCTCGTGGCCGTTGCCGGCGACCACAAAGATGCGCGTGTTGTGATCGGTCATGGGCAACCGCCCGTCGTCCTTCGCCTTGGAGGCCTCACGCAGCGGTATCCATACCGCGTTTTTGAGGCGCGGCTTGCTGTCGGCCCGCGCTCTGCCGTCGATCAGGACCGACGTCTTGTCCTGCCCGAGCAACCGGAGCAATGCCGGCTTTTCCATTTGCATGACGCCACCAAGCGCGCGCCAGCCCGGAGCGCCCAGTTGGTACCTGGTGACGTTTCGATACCCCAAGCTCATCAGCTCCTCGGCAAATCGTTCGCTACGGCCGCAATAGAGCCCATTGCAATAGAGGACCAGCGCCTGGTTCCGGTCCGGCAGGCTTTCCACGACCTCGCTGGCATCGGCGACGTATAGCGCCGGCGTCGTGCCCGGCTTTCCCCGGATCGATCGAGCGCCAGGGATGTGGCTCACGGCATATTCTTCATAGGGCCTGGCATCGAGGACGATCGCGGTTGAGTCCATCAGCACCTGTTGGAGCTCTCCAGTGCTGAGCTCACGGCCGCTGCCGAAATTGCTGATCACCCCGTGATAGATGCTCGGCGCGGCAGGCCCTTGTGCCGATGGCTGTTGCGCTTGCGCCGGCGCGGCCAGCGCACCCGCCAACATCATACCGATGACCAAACGAATTCGATTCCGCCTCATCCTGCAATCCCCCTTTACCATTGTGGGCTCGTACGTCGGTGCCCATGGTGAAGCGGCGCCTTTAACGCAGTTTTATCGAGTGCCGCGGAGCGGGGGCCAGTGCCGGCTGAAAGGCGAGTGTGAAGACAGCGCCGCCATCCGAAGCGGCATCTACCCACACCTTGCCGCCGTGGGCCTTCATGATCTCCACCACGATGGCGAGACCCAGCCCGGCGCCGTTCGAAGGCGTCGCCTTGCCTCGCCAGAAGCGCTCGAAGATCCGCTCGCGGTCTTCGGCCGGCACGCCCGGGCCGTGGTCGCTGACGTCGATACGGCCGTCGGCGCGTGTGGTGACCGCAATCTCGGTGCGCGGCGGCGCATGGACGACCGCGTTTTCGACCAGGTTGCGGAGCGCATCGGCGACGGCATAGGCGTTGCCGCCGACCACGACGGGTCGATCGTCGCCGAGGAAGGCTATTGTCCGCCCCTGCGCCAGCGCCCAAGGCGCTAGGTTTGCGACGGTTTCACTCGCGACCTGGTTCAGATTGACGGTGCCCGAGACATCGAGCGCGATGGCGTCCAGTCGGGCGACGCTCAGAAGCTGCGCGACCAGGCGGTTCATGCGGGCGACGTCGGTCTTGAGTTTCTCGACTTCGGGGCTCGGGTCCAGGTTCTCCAGCGCACCCGTGACAATCGCGAGCGGCGTGCGCAGCTCATGCGCGGCGTTGGCGGTGAATTGGCGCTGCACAGTGAAGCCTTGCTCGAGGCGGCCGAGGGCGCGATTCACTGCCGAGACCAGCGGCGTGATCTCGCTCGGCAGCCCAGCCTGGGGAAGCCGGACCGATGTCGTGCTTGGCCCGATCGAGGCGGCGATCTCCGACACGTCCCGGATCGGCCTCAGCGTACCGCGGATCGCCAGGATCGCGATGGCGAGCGCCATCAGCATGAACAGCGGAATGACCCAGGCAATGTCGAAGACGAATTCCTCGATCATCGAGTGGACCAGCGCCGAGGCGCCCGCGGCACGGGCCACCCAGATCGACAGCGGACCAGCGGCGCTGTCGATACTGACGCCAAGCCCGTAGTAATCCTGCGCCCGGCCGGCAATTCCCGGAAGGTGGAAATAGCTCGCGTGCTCGGTCGTCGCCGGCCAGCGCTCGACCACGGAGCTGAAGGCCTCGGACGAGGCGGCGATGAGGCGCCCGTCCTGACCGCGGATGGCGAAAATGTCGGCATCCGGCGCTGCGCCATAGGCTTCGCGCAGGGCCGGAGGCAGCGCCAGTTGCGCCGTCCCATCCGGACCGCGCGCGACATATTGGGCGAGATCGGCGGCGCGCAGGCTGAGTTCGCGGTCGGCCAGCGTGCCGGCCGTGTCATAGGCGCGCCAGACGACAAAGCCGACGATGACGGCCGACCCTGCGATGAAAAGCGCCGCCAGCCGCACCGCCAAGCGAAGCTGCAGCGAATGCAGGCGAGGCGCGGTCATGCGTGGCCGTCGACCAGCAGGTAACCGACGCCGCGGACCGTGTGGATCTCGACGGTGGCACCTCTATCCATCAGCTTGCGCCGCAGATGATGGACATGGACGGGGATGGCGTTCGAACCGAGTTCGTCGTCGATGCCGTAGAGCTTGTCCTCTAACACGGCTTTGGGGACGACCCGGCCGGCCCGCCGCATCAGATGCTCGAGGATGGCGCTCTCGCGTCGGGGCAGGACCAGCACCGCCTCGCCGATGCGCACGTCGCGCCCGATCGTATCGAAGGCGATGTTGCCGCTCCTCAGCGTGGCGCCGAGTGCGCCTTCCGGCCGACGCAGGAGCGCCTTGATGCGGGCGATGACCTCACTCATGGCAAACGGCTTGACCAGGTAGTCATCGGCGCCCGTGTCGAGTCCGCCGACGCGATCTTCCACGGCGTCGCGCGCAGTCAATACAAGGACGGGAACGGCATTGCCGTGTGCCCGCATCTCCTTCAGAAGCGTCAGCCCATCGCCGTCGGGTAGTCCCAGATCGAGGATGACGGCATCGTAGGGATTGACGGACAGGGCAGCGCGCGCATCGCCGCACAGGCGAACCCCATCGACCGCGAAGCCGGACCGCGACAACGCCGAGCGCAGGACCTCGGCGATGCGAGTTTCATCCTCTATGATCAAGAGCCGCACGTTCGCCACCTTGCGGCGCTGCCGAGATGCCGCTTGTCCATCTACGGCAAGCATAGCGAGTTTAAGGCAGTTTTAGGTTGTCGGCTGACGACGATTTCTGCCGACTAGCCGGAAAGCGCAGCGCGTGCGGCGGACGGCGTCGGAGCCGGCCGCGGCGACCTGTGCACGAACGGCCGGCGGCCGCGAACCTCACCTCGGTGCTGCGAAGCCTTGCCTGAGCCTTGGCCCGATGATCTCAAGCTATCTCTTTCTGCTACCGGACTTCGACTGGTGATCGGTGGCATCCTGAAGAGGCCCCCACCCACGGCATGTTTTATAACCTATCCCCACCATTAGTTGGTAGGAACGGAGGCCGGCCGCAGACGTTAGCTGGCCAAGCCTACCGAAAGGAACCGACTATGCCATTCGATGGCAGCCACTATGTTTCGGCGTCCCCCCTTACCCAGATGTTGAAGGCGAGCAAGCAGCAGATCGAACAGGGCTGGTGCCAGCACGCCATGCGGCAGCGCGGTTCGGTCTGCATGATCGGATCGTTCACCATTGAGGACTATGCATTGTTCAGCAAGGCCGACGGATTGTTGCTGCAGGCCATCAATGGCCTCGGCTATCGCCATTCCTCGGTCGCCCAGTTCAATGACGACGTCCAGCGGACCAAGGACGAGGTCCTGGAAGTCTATGACCGGGCGATCGAACGCTCGATGACGCCGGCCTAACACTCCGTCCGGGGCGTCCGTCCTCGGGACGCTCCATGCAGCCTACGATGCCCTGCCGCGCTGGTCTTTGCGTGACCAGCGCGCGCATCTGGCTTGCGTCGATGTCCCCCGCTAGAGTGGTCTCGCCGCCGGTGTGGCATTCGCCACAGTAAATGTCACACGGCGCTGCTATGCCGACCGCACGATGCCAGACCCGCGACCAGTCGTGTCGCCTGGTCCTGGCGGTTGCCACGGAGACAGACCACCGACCACACCACACATGAGGGAGACACGTCATGGCGCCATTGGCTGCTGAATCAACGACCTTCTCTCTGGACAACATGGGGCGCTTCGTCTGCAACACCTTGCAGGAGGCGAAAGACAGCGCGGGACAGGTCGTCGGGGGCCGCACCCGCGACTTCGATGCCATCGTGGTGGGTGGCGGCACCTTCGGCTCCGTGGTCGCCGAGCATTTGTTCATTGCCGACACGACGCGCAGCCGGCGCATCCTGGTGCTCGAGGCGGGCCCGTTCGTGCTGCCCGAGCATGTCCAGAACATGCCGTTCGTGGCCCCGGCCAGCGGCGCGCCCGACATGCGCGTGCCGTGGGTCAATCATCCGGCGCTCAACTATGCCGGCCTTTTGTTCGCCATCGGCGGGCGGTCGCTCACCTGGGGCGGCTGGTCGCCCGAGCCGCTCGACGTGGAACTGGTCGAGTGGCCGGCCGCGGCGCGAGCTGAGATGCAGGCGCGCTATTTTGCCGAGGCCAGCCGCCAGATCGGCGTGAAGGAGACCAACGACTTCATCTACGGCCCGCTTCATACTGCGCTGCGCAAGCAGCTCGATGACGGCTTGAACGTGGCGGGGAACGAGACCGGCTTCGCCTTCAGCGACCTGCTCGACCATCCGGCCGTGCGCTATCCCGATCCCGGCGAGCCGCCGCTCGACGCCAAGCTCCTGCGTGACTGGCTCGGCCTGCCCGCCAGCGACACCACGCCGCTCGCCAAGCTCAAGGAGCTCTTCAAGCTGGAGGCGCCGCTTGCCGTCCAGTCGACTACGCTGCCGGGCTTCTTTCCCACCAACAAGTTCAGTGCCGTGCCGGGCCTGATGCGTGCGACGCGGCTGGCCAGCTCGGAGGCCGATGGCGTGGGAGCGGCGGCCGATGCGCGCAAACGCATCATGGTCGTGCCGAACTGCCACGTGCAGGACCTCATCACCGAGACCCAGCCCGACAACTGGGTGCGCGTGACCGGCGTGCGCGTCTGGCAGAACGGCGGCTCAGTCGACGTCATGCTGGCGCCGCCGCGCAATGGCGCACAGAGCGCCGTCGTCCTGGCGCTGGGGACGGTCGAGACCACGCGGGTGGCGCGCACGACCTTCCAGCAATCGCTGGCGGGCCGCGCCGCCGACCGCATGGGCAAGAACCTGATCGCCCATCTGAGGTCGAACCTCACGATCCGTATCCCGAAGGCGGCGATCGTCGCCAACCTGCCGCCGACGGTGATCCCCAGCCTGCAGGTCTCGGCACTGCTGGTGAAGGGCAAGGCGGCGAACAACAAGACGTTCCATTTCCAGATCACCGCGTCGGGCCTGAGCAAGCTCGGCGCCGATTCGGAAGCCGAGCTGTTCAAGAAAGTGCCGACGCTGGAGCACATCGATGCCCTGCGCCGCGCGACCGACGACACCGTCGTCATCACCATCCGCGGCATCGGCGAAATGTCGCCGCGCAATACCGACAGTTTCATCGACCTGTCGACGGTCGATACCGACTTCGACCGGCCGAAAGCGGTCGTCTCCCTGGGCAATGCCAAGGCGACCCCGCAGCAATTCCCCGGCAGCGCCGAGACCAACGTCGACCGCGCGACCTGGAACGACATGGATGCGGTTTCCGACAAGATCGCCCTCATCTTCGCCGGCGCCGAACCGTTCGAGATCCTCGCGGGCAACACGGTGATCCCCGTGCCGGCCGGCACGCCTGCCGCACGTCTGTCCGTGCTTGCCGCGTTCAAGAACCGGCGCGACGATCTCGGCACCACGCATCATGACGCCGGCACCATGCGCATGGGGGCCAACGTCGCCGACGCCGTGACCAACGATTTCGGCCGCATCCACGACACCACCAACTGCTACGTCGCCGGACCCGCGCTCTTTCCGTCTGCGGGCTCGCCCAACCCCATGCTGAGCGGCGTGGGGCTGGCACGCCGCACCGGCGATCTGCTGAATGCCGGCGTGCTGCCGGGACCCGACGCCGTCGTCAGCCCGCAGTCCGAAGCCGGATTCCGCCCGCTGTTCGACGGCACAGCGGCGACATTCTCGAAGTGGCGTCTCAGCGGTCCCACCGGCGGCGGCATGCTGCACGTCGACGGCGAGATCCTGAGCTATGGCGATGGTGGTCTGCGGCTGTTCTACTACGCTACCGAGACCTTCGCCGACTTCACGCTGCGCCTGCAGTTCAAGATCTTCGATGGCACGCGGCACAACAGCGGCGTGTTCCTGCGCTTCCCGCGCCCGACCTTCGACCTTACGCCGCCGCTGCAGGCGCGGCTCGGCAGCGAGCCTGCCTTCGATCCGGGCAATCCGGCGTGGCGGCCGGTGATCTCGGGCTTCGAGGTCCAGATCGACGACAACGCCATCGGCGATTCAGGCAAGGACTTCTACGGCATCCAGCCGGAGCCCAACGGCCTCTACAAGAACCGCACCGGCGCCATCTACAAGATCCAGGCGGGCGATCGCATCTGGCATGAGAACCGCAACGAGCCCGCAGTGCAGACCTACTCGCCCGGGCCGCCGCTCATTCCCGGCATCTGGTTCGAGTACGAGATCGGGGTGCAGGGCGACGACTACACGGTCTTGCTGACCAACACCCAGACCGGCGAACGCCGCCAGACGACGTTCTTCCGCAACACCGACGCCGAACGCGGCCGCTCGCCGGGCTTCATCGGGGTGCAGGCCTATGCCGGCAACGCTGTCGCGTGGCGGCACATCCGCATCAAGACGTAGGTCACCGACCGCTCGCGTCCCGCCCGCACAGAAGCGAAAGGGACGTGACGCTGCGGCAGGCGAACGCAGTTACCAGGGAAGGCATTGGGAATCGCGCTTCCGGATGCCTCCGCAACGGAACGGAGTTGCGATATGGCGACTGGTTCAACGTCGACTGTACAAACGGCCCTGCGATTCTTGCCGGAGTGGCTTGAATCCCGGGATGGTCCCATCGTCAGGGGACGCAACCTGTCGATTGCGTTCGACCCCACGCGATTGACCGGTTGCCGCAGGAACTGGCGCGGCACCGACGTGTGGGAGATCGAGGGGGTGGTCAAATTTCATCCCCGTGGCGACGTCGTACGCGGCACCTTGCTGGAACCGATCAGGACGTCCGGCGTGGTGACCGGCCACTCGCCGAAGGCACTGGAAGTCACTGTTCCAAGCGATGCCACGCAGATCGAGGTCTGGTTTCACAACTTCGCCGAAGTCGGCGGCCGCTGTGACGCCTGGGATAGTCGCTTCGGCCAGAACTATTGGTTCGATGTCGAAGGCCCCAATCCGATCATTCCCCAGGATCCGGTCCGATACCGGGAGGCCACCGTTGCAAATGCGGACTTGGTCAACGTCATCGGCCAGACGGCCGTCAAGAAGAACGTGTTTCCGGCGCCGCCGAGGGGCCCTCGAGTAGGCAAGGACCTTCGCACCTCGCTCTATGTCCAGGCGTGGGTGAAGAATATTGCCTTTGCCAAGGACGTCTGGCTCGACGTCCATGTGTTCGATCGTGATGCCGCGCGCATCCAGGCGGGAACATTTGCTCTGTCCTGGAACGGCTCCGCCAGCGGCTTTGGCGACCTGTTCCGGTTCCAAGGAGAGATCTACAAGGGCTCGACGGCCACGCCAGGCTCCGTCTCGCCGAAGCCGAATGCATCGCTGGTTCAGTATCGGCTGTACTACGCCGTCGAGGGCACCACCTATACCGACGCGATTCTTCATCAGCTCGAGCTACTGGACGATGCGGTCATCTGAGTCGAGGGGCACCTGATGTCGCAGGGAGTTGCAGGACTACCGCGCTAGCCTTCATCGTCGAGGATGCCCGCCTTGCGCAGCCCCTCAGTCATATGTGCACGCGCCGTGGGGTCGTTGTAGCGGTCCAGGTACCAACGGGCGATCTGGGCGCTGCCACCGGGCAAGGTACGAATCTCGGCCAGTACTTTTGCGGCTTCTTCATTGCGTTCAAGTTGGGCACAGCTCGCAGCCAGGACGAGCAGGCCGTAGGCGTGCGGCCGGATGCGCCGCGCCGCCGTCGCTGCCTCGATCGCTTCGGTGTAACGTTGCAGATGATAGAGCGCTCGCGCTTTGTTCGCGAGCCAAGTGGACATTCGGGGATCGCGAGGGCTGAGACGCAATCCCATATCGAGGGCTTGAAGTGCTTCCTCGTGGCGGCCATCGAGACTCAGCACCACGCCCAGATAGAAGTGGCCGAGCGCGAAGTTGACATTCAGCTCGACCGCGCGACTTGCATAGGCAATTGCCGTCTGGACATCGCCAGCCCAATGGCTCGTCTGGGCCAGCACATATTGGGCATAAGGGTTCTCGCCGTCGAGCTCGGCCGCCCGGAGGCCGGATTGCCGCGCTTCGCCCACCGGCGGCGCGAAATCCTCGACCGAACCGTAGTCCCATTGCGCGATCAGCGCGCGAGCCAGCCCGAGATGAGCCTCAGCGAGATCGGGGTCCAGCGCTATCGCCGTCTTGAACAAGCCATAAGCTGCGGCCCCATCAGTTCCGGTCAGCTTGTTGAGGTGCCAGAAGCCGCGCTGGCAATAGTCCCACGCGCTCATATGCTCGGGTGACTTGGTCGCTCCACGCCGGCTTTCGGCGCGCGACAGAGCGGGCTCTATGGCGGCAACAACCCGCGAGGTGATCTCGTCCTGCACGTCGAAAATATCGGTCAAATCGCGGTCGTAGCGCTCGGCCCAGAGATTGGTCCCGTCCGCCGTGTCGAAGAGCTGACACGTGATGCGCACACGCCGGCCCGCCTTGCGCACGCTACCCTCGAGAACGTAGCGAACACCCAGATCCCCGCGGACCTGCTTCAGATCGACGGACTTCCCATGGTAGGCGAATGTGGAATTGCGGGCGATGACCAGAAACCATCGCCATTTCGACAGTGCCGTGATGATGTCCTCGGTGATGCCGTCGACGAAATATCCCTGCTCGGCATCGCCGGTTACGTTGTTGAACGGCAGAACGGCGATGGCGGGCCGGTCCGCCAGCGGTCGCGGCGCCACGGTCTGGGTCGGCGGTGAACTGGCACGTGCCTCTGCCGCGAGGAGGACGCGGTAGGTGCGCACAGGCCGTGCGATGTTCTTGACGCGTTGTTCGCCCATGTCCCCGAACGAGACGCCGATCTTGTCCCGCACTTGGTCACGCACAACTCGACTGACGCAGATTCCGCCCGGTTCAGCCAATGTTTCCAGGCGCGCTGCGAGGTTGACACCATCGCCGAAGATATCGTTCTGGTCGACGATGATGTCGCCGAGATTGATGCCGATACGAAATTCGATGCGCCGCTCTTTCGCCATGTCGGCATTGCGCCCAGCCATCTCACGCTGCATCTCGACGGCGCAGCGCACCGCATCGACCACGCTGTAGAATTCAGCTAGCAGGCTGTCGCCACCCGTTTGCACGATGCGACCGCGGTGCTCGGCGATCTTTAGGTCAGCGACCTCGCGCCGGACTTTCTTCAAAGCAGCGAGCGTGCCTTCCTCGTCCATGCCCATTAGCCGGGAATAGCCGACCACGTCAGCCGCCAGGATCGCCGTCAGGCGCCGCTCAAGCCGTTCCTGTGTCATTGCCACCAATGGGAATGACTCGAAAACCTATCCGGCCATGTGCCGGTGCGCCACTGCCGAGTTGCAGCTCCTGGCCAAGGGACCGCTACGCATGTCAGCGGCAACTGCCGTTCACAGGTACCGCGTACGGGGGCAGCGATGGGCAAGAGATCGCGGCATGGTTACGTGCGATGCTGTCGGCCTCTGTCGTCGCCGGTATGATCGTTCTGCCGGTGCTCAAGCGGTCGTAGCACTCGAACGCCGCAACCTTCGAGGTCTCCCGCCGGGCCCGGTACTGCTTCATGCCCATGTAGCGGGCAGCTCCGCCGTGTGTCTTGCAATAGTCTTCGGCCAGCGGGCGTGCCTCCGCCTCGTTCCTGGCATGAGTGATCACGACCGACAGGCCGTCGCCCCTGACCTCCTGCAGGTTCGACGCGCGATAGGGACTTTCGGTGCAAGCACCGACCGCCAGGGCCACGAGCAGGCCCGCGATGACACTGTGGGAGCGTTGCAGCATCGATCGGCCAAGGTTGCTCTCGCCCCCTTACGGTGACCTGACACCGGGCGCTGGTATACTGCGCACATGACCGACACATCATCATCGCCCCAACTGCCCGACCGCCTTTCGACCAACCCCAAGAGCCCCTACTACGACGAGGCGCTGCTGACGCGCGGCGTCGGCATAAAGTTCGACGGCCAGGAGAAGACCAACGTCGAGGAGTATTGCGTGAGCGAGGGCTGGATCCGCGTCGCCGTCGGCAAGACGGTCGATCGCAAGGGCAATCCGCTGACCATCAAGCTCACCGGCAAGGTCGAGCCCTATCTCGAGAAGTGACGCAGAAAGCCCATCGGGAGTCACCGCATCTGGACGCGAGGGCCGATTAGCACACCATATTTTGTGGCTATCGACGAATTTATGCCCCGCATGGCACGCAATAATCGGACCCGATAAAAACTTCAGTCATGGTCTTGCAAGGGTAGATTACTGGGGTTATATTATCGAACCCTGTCCGCAGGAGTAGGCTCTCATGCACAGCCACACGCTCGCCGACTGGCGCCACGACCACGTCTTCCTGGGCGCCGCGCACGACCGCAATGAACGGCGGACCTGGTTCGTGGTCGGACTGACGGCCACCATGATGGTGGTCGAGATCGCCGGCGGCACGCTGTTCGGCTCGATGGCGCTGCTGGCCGACGGCTGGCACATGTCGACCCATGCCGGCGCGCTCACCATCGCCGCCTTCGCCTATCGCTTCGCCCGGCGACATGCGCGCGACCCGCGCTTCGCCTTCGGCACCGGCAAGCTCGGCGATCTCGCGGGCTTCGCCAGCGCCGTCCTGCTGGCGCTGATCGCCTTGTTGATCGCCTACGAGTCGGCGGTGCGGGTCTTCCAGCCCGTCGCCATCCACTATGCCGAAGCGACCGCAATCGCCGCGGCCGGCCTCGTCGTCAACTTGCTGAGCGCCTGGATCCTCGGCGCCGGGCACGATCAGGGCCACGATCCCGACCACGGGCAGGATCACGGCCATGATCACGATCATGGCGGCCACCATCACGCCCACGACCACAATCTGCGGGCTGCTTTCTTCCATGTCATGGCCGATGCGCTGACGTCGGTGCTGGCGATCGTCGGCCTGCTGATGGCCTGGGGCTATGGCTGGACCTGGCTCGATCCCGCGATCGGCCTTTTGGGCGCGTTGGTGATTGCTCATTGGTCGTGGCGCCTGATCCGCGACGCCGGCGCCGTGCTGCTCGACGCTGCCCCCGATGGCGAGCTGGCAACGGCGATCCGCGCCCGCCTCGAACAGGACGACGACCGCATCGCCGACCTGCACGTCTGGCGCGTCGGTCCTGGTCATCACGCCGCCATCGTCTCGCTGGTGTCGGATGCGCCGCTGCCGATCGACGACTATAAGATGCGCCTGGCCGACCTTGCGCGGCTCAGTCACGTCACGGTCGAAGTCCACCGCTGCAACCACAGCCACTGACATGCCATGCCCCATCGCAGACATTTCCTTCTCGGCGCCGCCGCGCTCGCGGCGCTGCCAGCGAAAGCCCAGCCCGTGAAGATCGCCCTCGGCACCGCGACACCGGGCGGCGGCTTCCCGGTCTATGGCGCGGCCTTCGTCGACGGTGTGCGCCGCATCGATCCAGGGCTCGAGATCGAGGCCGTCAACACCAAGGGCAGCACCGAGAACGTGCCGCGGCTCGAAGCCGGCACGCTCGACATCGCCTTGGTACAGGGCGAGGTCGTCCATGAATCGCTGGCGGGTATCGGCCGGCCGCCGGCGAACCTGAAGATCATCACGGCGATGTATCCCACCGCCGGCGTGTTCGTGGTGCGGGCCGATTCTCCCTACCGTACGATCGCCGACCTCAAGGGCAAGCCGATCGCCTGGGGCGCACAAGGGTCGGGCCTGGTGATTCTCGGCCGCTCTGCCATGGACGGGCTCGGCCTCGATGCCGCCAAGGATTTCCAGCCGGTTTACCTCGAGCGCGCGGGCGACGGGCCGGCGATGGTGCTCGACGGCCGGGTCGCGGCCCTGTGGGGCGGCGGTGCCGGCTGGCCGGGATTCACGACGGTGGCGAAAAGCGAGAGGGGCGCGCGCTTCGTGGCGCCCGACGCCGGCGAGATCAAGCGCATCCTCGCCAAGCATTCCTTCCTGAAGGGCGTGACGCAGGCGGCCGGCAGCTTCCCCGGCCAGAGCGAGCCCATTCCGTCGGTCGGCTCGTGGAGCTTCGTGCTGGCGCGTCCCGGCCTCGACGACGCCGTGGCCTATCGCCTGGCCAAGGCGCTGCACGAACTGGAGCGGCAGGGTGGCGCACCCCAGCAGCTCGTCGACACCACGGCGGAGAACACCGTGGCTGCGGCGCCGGCCGATCGCCTCCATCCGGGGGTTGCACGGTATTTCACGGAAACCGGGCTTTTGCGCCCGTAACCTTGCTCCGCTGCCTGCGTTTCCTCGGCTGAAAAGCCAAGGAGCGTTGTCATGGACGACAAGTCGAAGAAGGACGGGCCCATCGAAGGCGAGGGCAGCTACAGCGGCACCAAAGCCTACAATGAGGCCACCGCCAAGTTCGTGAAGAAGGGCAAGGTCGACGAGGCCGCGAAGGAGGCAAGGCGCGCGCTCGATTCCAAGGAAGCCGCCGAACTGAAGGCGGCGGAGGCCAAGGGCCGCTCCGGCGATCCCAAGATGTGGGAGAAGAACCCGAGCCGTCCGAAATAGGTCACAAGTTCCAGCAACGCGCGTCGGTGCGGGTCGTTTGGCGGTCATGGCCACCGATCCGCGCCGACGCATGGTCCGCCGCCAGATTGTGGGCCGCGGCATCGGCGATCGCGTGCGGGAGTTTGCCTACGAGAACACGCCGCTGCCCATCGAGGAAGGGGAGACCTATCCGCTCGAGCTCTGAGCCAACCCCCAACCCAGGAGAATGTCATGAAGGTAAGCGAGATCATGACCCGCGATGTCTGCATGGCCCGTCCCGACCACACCATCGAGGATGTCGCCCGCATGATGCTGGCGATCGATGCCGGCCTACTGCCGGTCGGCCACGACGATCGGCTGCTCGGCACCATTACCGATCGTGACATCGCCGTGCGCGCCGTCGCCGAAGGCAAGGGCCCCAAGACCGCGGTCAGCGAGGTGATGAGCCAGGACGTCAAATACTGCTTCGAGGACGAGGACAGCGCCCATGTCGCCCAGAACATGGGTGAGCTGCAGGTCCGCCGCCTGCCCGTGCTCAACCGCGACAAGCGGCTGGTCGGCATCCTGTCGCTGGCCGATCTTGCCAAGGCCGAGCGGGGACAGCGGGTCGGCAGTGCGTTGCGCCAGATCGCCCAGCCGGGCGGCGAGCACACCCAGGGCGCCAACCAGCGCAGCGGCGGCATGTAGCGCCGGCATTCCGCTCTGGCCCCTTGCTCACGGCGCGCCGAACCGGCAGGGTTTGCCGGCGGCTGCGTGCCGTGAGGGGCGATGGGTAAGACGACTTCCGATCCGCCGTTCTTTGCGCGCCCGGGGGGCGATACAGGCGACCTGGCCGAGGCTTTGAAGGAAAGCCGGAGCCTGCTCGCGCTGGCTGAGCAGTCGGCCGGCGTCGGCATCTGGGATACCGATCTCGCGACCGACATGGTGCGGGCCACGCCGACCTTCTTTCACCTGATGGGGTTGCCGGTTTCGGCCGAACCGATCGCCAACGATGTCGTCCGCGCCGTACGCCATCCCGACGACGCGGCGCGGGTGCGCGAGGGCTTCCGTGATGCCCTGGCGCGCGGCTCCGATTCGTACGAGGTCGAATACCGCATCATCCGGCCGTCGGATGGCGAGGTGCGCTGGATCTTCGGCCGGGGCCGCACGGTGCGCGACGATGTTGGCCGGCCGGTGCGCTACAGCGGCGTCGACATCGACGTCACCGAGCGCAAGCGTGCCGAGGAGCACGTCCGCCTCCTGATGGCTGAGCTCAATCACCGGGCCAACAATCTTCTGACCGTGGTCCAGGCGTTGGCCCACCAGACGGCGGACAGCGCCGACGCGAAAGCCTTCGCCCGGCGCCTGACACAACGCATCACCGGACTGGCGGCCTCCAACAGCCTGCTGATCTCGGGCAAGTGGCAGGGCGTGGAGCTCACGACCCTGGTCCGCTCGCAACTCGCGCCCTTCGTCGTCGATCTCGATCGCCGCGTCGTGGTGACGGGCCCGTTGCTGCGCCTGATGCCGGCCGCGGGTCAGGCGCTCGGCATGGCGCTGCACGAGCTTGCGACCAACGCGGTCAAGCACGGCGCCTTGGCGGGCGACGGCACGATCCGGGTCGCATGGTCGATCGAGGAGAAGGCCGGGCAGGACGTCTTCGCCATGGCCTGGCTGGAGGAGGGCGGCCCAGCCGTCGCCAAGCCGCAGCGCTCCGGCTTCGGCCGCACCGTGATCGAGCGCATGATCGCCCAGGCGCTGGAGGGCACGGCGACGCTCGACTTTGCGCCCGGTGGCATCGTCTGGCGGTTCACCTGTCCGGCGCATCGCGCCCTCGAAGGCACCGGCGCCTAGGAAAGCGCCTTGGTCATGAGGAACGTCGACACGCCGTCATGCTCCTCGAGCTCGATCAGGCGGTATCCCAGCCGTTCATAGAAGCCGCGCGCGGTGAGCGAGGACGAGAGCTTCAGCTCGCGCACGCCGACCTTGCGTGCATGCGCCTCCAGATGGGCGACCAGGCGCGCGCCGATCCCGGCCTGCTGCAGCTCGGGATCGACGAACAGCGAGCGCAGCCTGTCGCCGCCAAGCGCAATCGTGCCGACGATGCGGCCATCCTTCTGGCAGACGAACACGTCGCGTTCAGCCAGGCGCTGGCCGACCTTGGCCGGGGCGAAGTTGGCCACGATCAGCTCGATGGCCTGCGGCGGATAATCCCGGCCGTTGGATATTCGCACCGTATGCTGCACCAGCCCGCTGATTGCGGGGACGTCATCGGCCACAGCGCCGCGGATCACCAGGTCGGTCATGATCCACCCTAGCAGGAGACGCGTATGCCGCTCTATGCTGCGCCGCCTATAGGGGGAGACTCATCGTGAAATCGACCATGCTTGCCGCCGTCGCCGCGCTGACGATGGCGGCGCCTCTCATGCCGGCCAATGCGGCTGATCCCGCGGCCATCGCTCGCGGTAAATATCTGGTCGCCGTCGCCGGCTGTAACGACTGCCACACGCCGGGGTACTTCCTCGGCAAGCCCGACATGGCCCGCTTCCTCGGCGGGTCGGAAGTCGGCTTCGAGATCCCTGGTCTCGGCGTCTTCCACGGTCCCAACCTGACGCCCGACAAGGCGACCGGGCTTGGCAACTGGACGGACGCGCAGATCGTCGCGGCGATCCAGAAGGGCCAGCGGCCCGATGGCCGCATGCTGGCGCCGATCATGCCGTGGCACGCCTTCGCCAACCTCACCAAGCAGGATGTCGATGCGGTCGTGGCCTATCTGCGCAGCCTGCCGCCGGTCGCCAACAAGGTGGCGGGTCCGTTCGGCCCGACCGAGACCCCGACCTCCTTCGTCATGAAGATCGTGCCGCCCCCCGCAGCCAAATAGGGGCCAAATGAATGCAGCCTCCCGGCCTCGGCGGCGTTGCCCGAGTCCCGGAGTGCCTGCATGGCCGTCGTCGAAGAGCTGAAGCGTATCGTCGAGAAGTTGACCGGCTTGGGCCGGCCGCGGCGGCGCGCGCTTGACCGCCTGGCACAGCCACGGATGCCCCAGCTCTTTCGTTTCCGCGACGACGGCGAAACCCCCAACAGCCGCCTGCCGCTGGTCGTCTATCGCGGCGCGCTCAAGCTCGACGAGGCGTTCGATCCGGCCGCCGTGTTCGAGGAGACCTTCGCTCGTCATGGCTGGCGCCAGTCGTGGCGCGACGGCATCTACGACTTCCTGCACTTCCATTCGGCCACCCACGAGGTGCTGGGCTTCGCCCGCGGCAAGGTCACGATCGAATTCGGCGGGCGCCGCGGCCGCACCCTCACCCTGCATGCCGGCGACGTCGCCGTGCTGCCCGCCGGCATCGGCCATCGCCGCGTGACGGCGAGCGACGATCTCCTGGTGGTCGGCGCCTATCCCGCCGGCGGCCACTACGACGAGCCGCGGCCCGAGGAGATCGACTACACCGCGGCACTTGCCGCGATCGCCAAGGTCAAGCTGCCGCGCAAGGATCCGGTCTACGGCGCCGGCGGGCCGCTGATCGAGCTGTGGCGCAAGCCTGCTCCCGTGCGCCGGCGTCAGGCCAATGGCAGCCGCCGCGCCAAGGCGCGGACGGCCCGCCGTAGCCGCGCCCGGCGCGCATGAGGCGGCCATGGCGACGGTGGCCCCATCGGCCGTGGAGCCCGAGGGTGGACGCACGCTGCTCGGCAAGATCTGGCTGCTCCTGCGCCTGACCGGCGAGGGCTTCATCGCCGACGATGCCTGGAGCCGCGCCGCCGCGATCGCCTATTTTACGCTGTTCTCGGTGGCGCCGACGCTTCTGGTGGTGATCGCCGTCGCCGGCCTGACCTTCGGACAGGAAGCCGCGCAAGGCGCCATCGTCAGCCAGCTCAGCGGGCTGATGGGACGCGCGCCTGCCGAGGCTATGCAGGCCATGATCCGCAGCGCCTCCGACAGCATGCACGGCGTCTGGGCCACCGTGATCGGCCTGGTCGCCATCCTGCTCGCCACGACCGGCGTATTCGGCGAGGTGCAGTCGTCGCTGAACGCGGTGTGGAAGGCCCCGTCACGGCGCTCGACCCTGTCGCGCTTGATGCGCGCCCGGATCGCGAGCCTGGGCCTGGTCGTCGCCTTCGGCTTCGTGCTGATGGTTTCGCTCGCCGTGAGCGCGGCGCTCACCGCCCTCATGACGTTCCTGCACGGCATTTTCCCGATCCTGGAAACCGGCCTGGTCGTGGTCGATTTCGCCCTGTCGATCGTGCTGACTTCGGCCCTGTTCGCGGCCATGTACAAGGTACTGCCCGATACGCCGATCGCCTGGCACGACGTCATCGTCGGCGCCGTCTGCGCCACCCTGCTGTTCGCCGGCGGCAAGTACCTGATCGCGCTCTATATCGGGCAGAGCAACATCGCCTCGAGCTTCGGCGCGGCCGGCGCGCTGATCGTCCTGCTGCTCTGGATCTTCTACTCGGCGCAGATCTTCCTGCTGGGCGCGGAGTTCACCCGCGCCTGGGCCTGCGTGTTCGGCAGCCGTTGCTGAACCGACGGACGATGGAACCCGGTGTGGCGGCGAGATCACTATTGGTTTGATTCGGCGCAGTGGTCCCGCGCTTGCCCCGGTTAAGCCACGCCTGCGCGCAACGCTTGGGAAGTGGCGTCGTTCTTGGAGCGTTGGGAACAGAAATTGGGGCGACAGATGAAACGCGGCATTCTCGTGGCAACCCTGATGATGACGGCAGCTGGCGTTGCCAGCGCCAACCTGTTGACCGCAGCGCCTGACGGTGTCGCTTCTTCGTGGCCGCAGCCGCAACCCGCAACCGTGGCAGCGAGCCCCGTGACGACGATTGTCGCCGAAAAGAGCGTGACTGCGCCTCCACCCGCCGCTCCCGTTGCCGCCCCCACCGCCGGCCCTGCCATTCGCAAGGACGCGCCGCCGCCGGCGACGGTCCAGAAGGCTTCCGTCGAGACCCGCCAGGCGCCGGTGCCCTATCAGATGAAGCCCCGGCCGCCGGTCAACCTGCCGCCCGTCGCAGACAAGGACAAAGACAAAGATAAGGACAAGGCGACCGAGGCCAAGGCGGCCGGCCCGTCCGCCGACAAGCCTGGTGAGACCGCCTCCGATCCGGCCGGCGAAAAGGCTGCCCGCGCCGCCATCGAGGCGGACGGCTACAAGGGCGTGACGGTGCTGCGCCGAGGGGCCAACGGCATCTGGCATGCGTCGGCGCTGCGCGGCAAGACGACGGTGATGCTGACGGTCGACGGCAGCGGCAGCGTGTCGGCCGACTAGACCGGTTACCAGACGATCCGCCCCAGACGATCCGCCATCGCCGGGAGCGCCGAAGGACTCAGGCCAAGGAGTCGATGAACTTGGCGACCGCCACGTCCTTCTCGCTCAAGCCACCGGCATCGTGCGTCGACAGCACGATCTCGACGTTGCTGTAGACGTTTGACCATTCGGGATGGTGGTCGGCCTTCTCGGCGGCCAGCGCCACCCGGCACATGAAGCCCCAGGCTTGGCTGAAGTCGGCGAACTTCAGGCTGCGCTTGATGGCGTCGCGACCCGGGACCTCCTGCCATTTCGGCAGGGCCGCGAGGGCCTGGGCGCGGGCGGGTCCGGTGAGCTTGGCGGTCATGGGCACCTCCTGGGATGGCGCGAAGCTTGCCTCATTCGTGGCGGCGGGCCTAGGCTCCCGACCAGCTTCAGGAGGCTTTCAGTGAAATTGATCCGACGTACCGCCTTTATCGCCGCGGCCGCCATGGCGCTGGCGCCGCCCGCCTTCGCCCAGAAGAGCGCCGACACCCTGCGTATTCTCTTCGTCGATGCCGTGCCCAATGTCGACATGTACTTCAACAGCCAGCGCACCGGCCTGATCCTGGCGCACCAGGCGTGGGACATGCTGGTGCATCGCGATCCCGCGACCTTCGAGATCAAGCCGGCGCTCGCCACCGACTGGCGCTTCGCCGAGGACAACTCGCTCGATCTTACGATCCGGCAGGGCGTGAAGTTTCACGACGGCAGCACGCTGTCGGCCGACGATGTGGTCTACACCATCAACATGGCGGCCAACCCGGAGAGCAAGGTGGCGACGCCGTCGAACTACGCCTGGATCGACAAGGCCGAGAAGACCGGCGATTGGACCGTGCGCATCAAGATGAAGAAGCCGACGCCGGCGGCGCTGGAATACCTCGCCATGGTGACGCCGATCCATCCCAAGGCCTACCGCGAGAAGGTCGGGCCCGAGGAGTTCGCCAAGAAGCCGATCGGCGCCGGGCCCTACAAGATCGTCAAGAACGAGCAAGGCAAGGAAGTGGTGTTCGAGCGCTTCGACGACTATTGGGCCGGCTCGCCCAAGGGCAAGCCCGCGATCAAGACCCTGCATGTGCGCTTCGTGCCCGATCTTACCACGACCATGACCGAGCTCCTGGCCCAGCGCGCCGACTGGATCTGGAACATCAATCCCGACCAGGCGAACGACGTGAACAGGATGCCCTACCTGCAGGCGGTGCGGCAGGAGTCCATGCGCGTCGGCTATCTCTCGATCGATGCTGCCGGCCGCTCGGTCGCGGGCAACCCGCTCACCAACCAGAAGGTGCGCCAGGCGATCTGGCACGCCATCAACCGCCAGGACATGGCCGACAAGCTGGTGCAGGGCGGCAGCCGCGTGCCGCCGGCGCCGTGCTTCCCGACCCAGTTCGGCTGCGACGGCGATGCCGCGGTGAAGTACGCCTACGATCCGGCCAAGGCCAAGGCGCTGCTCGCCGAGGCGGGCTTTCCCAACGGCTTCGAGATCGAGCTCGTGACCTACGTGCAGCCGACCACCTGGACGGCGGCGATGCAGAACTACCTGCAGGCCGTCGGCATCCGTCCCAAGATCACCCAGCTGCAGGTGGCACCCGCCATCCAGAAGGCGTGGCGCGGCGAGAACCCGCTCTATCACGGCAGCTGGGGCAGCTACTCGATCAACGACGTATCGGCGATCTTCCCCGTCATGTACGGCGCCGGCAGCAACGACAACTACAGCCGCGATCCCGAGCTCGAGAAGCTCGTGGCCGACGGTGGCGCCAGCTCCGATCCCGCCGTCCGCAAACAGGCCTACTCGGCCGCGATCAAGCTGATGACGGACAAGGCCTACTGGCTTCCGCTGTTCACCTACGTGAACACCTACGCCTTCGCCAAGCAGCTCGACTTCAAGACCTTCCCCGACGAGCTGCCGCGCTTCTATCTGGCGAAGTGGCAGTGACCGGCGCTTACCACGAGACGCGGACGCCGACGTTCAGGGCGTGGTTGCTGGCGCCCGTGCTCAGTTCGCCGTCGTAGCGCAGATAGAGCTGTACGGCGTCGGCGACGAGGGTGCCCGCTGAAAAGCCGATCGCCGCCGAATCGCGCTGCGGCGAAGCGCCATACACCGTGAAGGCGTTGTACGGTGCGCCGGCGAAGGCGGCGGTGATCGGCCGGTTGACGTCGGCGAACTCGTGCAGCCAGCCCAGCCGCAACGCGAGGTCGAGCTTGCGCTGAACGGCGAGGTCGATGGCGCCGGCTAGCGTGGCGCCGAGCGTCGAGCGCAGCGAGTTGGTGGTCTGCGGCGCCACAGTGAGGGCGAGCGACTGTGCGCTGCCCCATTCGCTGAAACCGTTCTGGGTCACCGTCGCGGCCTGCAGGCGGGCGAACGGCGTGACGCTCGCCTGCGCGGCTGCGAATACCGGCACGCGATAGCCGCTCTCGAACTGGCCGAAGAACTGGTTGGCGCCGGTACTGCCGTTGGCAGTGCGCGGCTGCAGGCCGGGGATCATGATCTGGCGCTGCATCTGATTGCCGGAATAGGCATAGCCCGCCAGTGCGTCGGCGTAGAAGTCCTGCTGCGCAAAGCTGCCATAGACGGTGACGCTCACCGTGTCGGACCAGCCGCGGCCCATGAAGCTGTCGACCCACTGGTTGCCCGCGACGTAGCCCGCGCCGAAGCCGACCAGAAGGCTGGGATCGAGCCGGTAGTCGAGGCCAGCAGCGCCGCCGCCGAAATTGTAGGTGAGCGTCGAGCTGTTGCCGTTGCCGGCGACGGCGCCCAGCCCGCCAAGCGCGCTCGCCCAGGCGTTCCACGGGCTCAGCGTCTCGCACGCCTCGACCTCGCAGGCCTGCGCCAGCGCCTGGCGCGAACCGCCGGCCATGCCGCCGCGCGCCGCCGCCATCTGCTGTCCGACGACGTTCATGAACAGGGAAGCACCCTGCAGGTTGGTCGTGCCGAAGTCAGCATATTGCTGGCCGCTGATGGCATTGAGGGCGGCCGGCCCGTCCGTGGTGCTGAGCACGCTGAGCGCGCTCAGCACGTCGTAGAGGTCGCCGGTGGCGCTGGCATTCACCTGGTCGAGCACCGCGCCCACGGCATACTGGTTGGCTGTCTGCGCGCCGGCGGCAAAGGCGCTCTGGTTCTGGAACAACGTCAGGTAGACGTTGTTGGCGTCGTAGGAGAGCGTCGGCGTCAGGAAGGCGAAGTTGCTGCTGACGCTGGAATAGGTGCCCGACAGGCCAGCTGTCGCATTGAGGATGGTGTAGGTCGTCTGGCGCGCATAGGTGCCCGACTGGGCCAGTACCTGCACGGTGGTGCCGTTGATGGTGGCGCTGCCCGTGACGTTGATGCGATCGCTCTGCCCCTGGGCATTGGTCTCGACCTGGTAGGTCCCGCCGTTCTGCACGAAGTTGCCGCTGACGGTGAGCGTGCCGATCGAGTTGCCCGGAGCGATGGTGGCATTGTTGGCGGTGAGGCCCGCGACCGAGCCGCTGCCGCCCAGGCTGCCGCCGCTCAAGGTCACGCCGCTCGCCAGGCTGCCGTTCACCACCAGCAGGCCCTGGTTGACCGTGACGCCGCCGGTGAAGGTGTTGTTGCCCGCTAGCGTCAGCGTGCCGGTGCCGGTCTTGACCAGCGAGGCGCCCGTGCCGCCTGAAAGGCCGCCGTCGGCGATGACGCCGCTCACCGTGGTCGAGAGGTTGTTGCCGCCGACCGTGAGCTGCTTGCTGCCGAGATTGTAGCTGCCGGCGCCGGCGATCGACCCTGCGGTCATGCCGCTTGTCGACAGGCCGGAAATGTCGGTGGTGCCGCCGGCGTTGGTGACCATCTGCGACTGGCCGCCGGTCGAGTTCTCGCGGAAGCCCAGGAAACCGCCGGAGTTGGTGGTGAGGACGGCATTGCTGGCGCTGCTGTCGTTGAAGAACAGCGAGGTGGCGTTGGCGTTGGTGGTGATCGACGTGAGGCCGGACGTGTTGGCCCTGATGATCTGGAAGGTCGAGTTGTTGGTCACGTCGCCCGAGATCGCGCCGACGAGGCCGCCCGTGCCGATCTGCAGCGCGCCGCGCGAGACGGTCGTGGCGCCGGTGTAGGTGTTGGCGCCGGTCAGGACCAGCAGGCTGAGGCCATTCTGCTGCAGCGTGCCGGTTCCCGAGATCACGTTGTTGACGATCGTCTGGTTGGTCTTGTTGAAGACGAGCGCGCTGTTGTTGACGATGTTGCCCGTGAGCGAGCCGGTCGTCCCGGTGTTGCCGATCTGCAGCGTGCCGCCGCTGATCGTCGTGCCGCCGGTGTAGGTGCTGTTGCCCGACAGGATCAGCGTGCCGGTGCCGGTCTTCACCAGCGACCCTCCCGTGCCCCCGGAATCGCCACCATCGACGATCGAGCCGGTGACGAGCCCTGTGATGTTGTTGGTCCCGACCGTGAGCTGCTTGCCGCCGAGTCGATAGGTGCCGGCGCCCTCGATCGAGCCCGCCGTCATGCCGGCGGTGGTGAGGCCCGAGATGTCGACGAAGGAGCCGACGTTGGCGATCAATCGCGCCTGGCCGCCCGTGCTCGAGCCCGTGAACGACGTCTTGCCGCTGCTGCCGCTGGTGATGGTGGCGCTGCCGGCCGTCGCGTTGCCGGAGAACGACGCCAGGCCAGTGGGCCCCGAGCTGGTGATGCTGCTGCTTCCCGCCGAGGCGCTATCCGTGAAGCTCACCGTGCCGTTGGTGTTGGTGATGGCGGCGCTTCCTGCCGAGGCCGTGTCCTGGAAGATCAGCGATGTGCCGGCGATGAGATTGCCGAGGCTGGCAGTGCCGGCCGACGCGCTGTTCTTGAAGGTCGTCTTGGCGCCTGCGATGGCGTTGCGGATCGTGGCATTCCCGGCGCCCGTGGAATTGCTGAAGTTGAGGTCTCCGGTCGCGGTGACGGTGACGACCGGCGCGTTCGACGACGAATTGACGATGCCGGTGGTCAGGAACTGATACGTGTTCTGGACCGAGAACGTGTAGGCCGGCGCACCGGCGGAGAACTGCCAGCCGCCGACCGACGTGCCGGTGCCGATCGCCAGGCTGCGCGCCGTGCCCAGCGTGCTGAACACCGCCGTCTCGGACGCAAGCGGCGTGGCGCCGGTCTGCCAGTTGGTGATGGTGCCATAGACAGGGGTGGTACCGATCCAGTTGTTGGTGCTTTGGGCCAGCGCCGCCATCGGTGTCAGGCAGGTGCCGGCAAGGAGGGTCGCGAGCAGCGAAACTGAGCGAAACGACTCACGCCACGCGCCGCGCGTCGACGGCGCACTCAACTCTACAAACATGGCCGAAGCTCCCCCGAGCTGCGGCCATGCTAACAGGTGCAGAAAGAAATTGAATCGTTAGTGACAATTGTTACTGACAACTCTCCGCATCGCTAAGCGGAAAGCGGGGCCGTCCAGGCATTATATCCGTACACCCAGTCAGGGTTGGTGGCGCTCTTGCCCCAGGCGTTGGCCCGTGAGGTCAGCTGCATGCGAGCAGTCCGGGGCGTTCGGTTGCGTTCGTAGCGCCTGAGGGCCGGGGCGACGCCGTCGCGGTCGATGCCTTCGAGGCAGCGCGACAGGATCGCGGCATCCTCGATCGCCATCGCGGCGCCCTGCGCCATGTACGGCGTCATGGGATGGCAGGCATCGCCCAGCAGCGCGATATTGCCCTCGACCCAATGCTCCAACGGATCGCGATCGACCAGCGGGCGCTTGTGCACGTCGGGGCAGGCGGCCAGCACGCGTTGCACGTCGGGATGAAACCCCTCGAACGCCGCGCGTAAGACGTCGACGTCGCCCTTGGCCGACCACGATTCGAGATTGAAGCCGGGCTCCGGCTGGCTGGTGACGAAGTAGACCTCGCTGCGGTCGGGTTTCACCGGATACATGACGATGTGGCGATCCTCGCCCCACCACTTGGTGCAATCGCCCATGTCGAAGCCGTTGAGCCGCGCGGCGGGGTAGACCGTGCGATAGGCGATGCGGCCGGTGAAATGCGGCTCCTCCTCGCCGAACAGGAGGGTGCGCACCACCGAGTTGACGCCGTCCGCCGCGATCACGGCGTCGGCCGCGATGGTGCGTCCGTTGGCGAAGCTGAGGCGAGCGCCGGCCGCCGTCTGGTCGAGCCCGACCAGCTTGTGGTCGAGATGGACCAGTTCTGCCGGCACGATGCTGGCCAGTGCGGCGTGCAGGTTGCCGCGATGGGCCAGGAGGTACGGCGCGCCGTATTTGTCCTCGGCGGGCTGTCCGAACAGCATGTCGAACAGCACCTCCCCGGTGCGCCAGTCGCGGTTGTTCCACGAGCGCGGATAGAAGGTCTCGCTGCGCAGATGCGCTTCCAGCCCCAGGCCGCGCAGCACGTGCATGGCGTTGCAGCCGATCTGGATGCCGGCGCCGAGCCGCGCGAATTCCGGCGCCTGCTCGTAGACGCTGACCGTGTGGCCGGTCTTGCGCAGGGCCGCGGCCGAGGCGAGACCGCCCATGCCGGCGCCGATGATGGCGAGGTTCAGACCAGCAGGCATTCGACACCTCCGGCAGGGCGCGGCTTGAGGGGAGGCGTCTCGACCGAGCAGCGCGGCTCGGCGATCGGACAGCGCGGGTGAAAGCGGCAACCCGGTGGGATGTTGGCGGGATCGGGCAAGGTGTCGCCCAGGCCAACATCGGGCACGCCCAGTCCGGGCTCGGGCGTCAGCACCGAGGCGAGCAGGGCCTTGGTGTAGGGATGCTCGGGCGTGCGGAACAGGGTCTCGGTCGGCGCGCGCTCGACGAAGCGGCCGAGATACATGACCGCTACCTCGCTCGCGACGTGCTCGACGACGGCGAGGTTGTGGCTGATGAAGAGGTAGGTGAGGCCCAAGTCGCGGCGCAGCTCGGCCAGAAGGTTCAGGATCTGGGCCTGCACCGAGACGTCCAGCGCGCTGGTCGGCTCGTCGCACACCACGATGCGCGGGCGCAGCACCAGGGCGCGGGCGATGGCGACTCGCTGGCGCTGGCCGCCTGACAGCTCGGTCGGCAGCCGGCGGCCCATCTCGGCACTGAGGCCGACGCGCGCCAGCATCTCGTCGACGCGCTTTGCGATCTGGCCGCCGGTGATGTCGCCCTGCGCCTTGAGCGGCATGGCGACGATGTCGCGCACGCGGGCGAGCGGATTGAGCGAGGCGAAGGGATCCTGGAACACCGGCTGGATCAGCCGCGCCCGGGCCCGGCGGTCCATGTCGATGACGCGCTGGCCCTCGACCGCGATGTCGCCCGCCGTTGGCGGCAGCAATCCCAGGATCATGCGGGCGAGGGTGGACTTGCCACAGCCCGATTCGCCGACGACGCCCAAAACGCCGCCCGGCGGCACGGCGAAGGAGACATCGTCGACCGCGACGACATGACGGTCGGCGCCGAAAAGCCCGCCCTTGACGCGGAAGGTCCTGCGGACGGATTTGACTTCGATCGCCGCGTTCATGCCGGCAACCGGCAGAGGAAATCGTGGGCCGCGCTCGCGGCATGGCGCGGGATCGTATGGATGCAGGTCGCGTCGGCGAAGTCGCAGCGCTCGCGGAAGGCGCAGCCTTCGAAACCCGGGCCGATGCGCGGCACGGTGCCGGGGATCGAGCCCAGCGGCTCGTCGCGTTTGATCTTGCCGGGCACCGGCACGCAGCGCAGCAGGCCCTGGGTGTAGGGATGCTTGGGATTGGCGAACAGCTCGGCGGTCGGTGCGCTCTCGACCACTTCGCCGGCATACATCACCGACACGCGATGGGCGACGCGGGCCACGATGCCGAGATCGTGGGTGATCAGCAGCATGCCAAGCCCAAGGTCGCGCTGCAGGCCGGCCAGCAGGCGCAGGATCTGCGCCTGCACCGTGACGTCGAGCGCCGTGGTCGGCTCGTCGGCGATCAGAAGCTTGGGATCGCACATCAGCGCCATGGCGATCATGACGCGCTGGCGCAGGCCGCCCGAGAGCTGGTGCGGGAACTGCCCGAGCCTCAGTCCCGGCGCGGTGATGCCGACGCGGGCCAGAAGGTCGGCGGCGCGGTCGGTCGCTGCGCGTTGGCTGGTCTTCTTGTGGCGGCGCAGCACCTCGGTCATCTGCGAGCCCACCGTATAGGCGGGGTTGAGGCTGGTCATCGGCTCCTGGAAGATCATGGCCATGGCATTGCCGCGCAACTGCGCCATGCCGGCGTCGCTGAGGCCGGTCAGGTCCTGGCCTTCGAAGGCGAGCCGTTTGGCCGAGCGGCGGGCGCCGCGGGCCAGAAGGTTCATGACGGCAAGCGCCGTCACCGACTTGCCGCAGCCTGATTCGCCCACCAGGCAATGGGTCTCGCCGCGCTCGACCGTGACCGAGGCGCCGCGCACTGCCGAGACACGGCCGCCGAAATTCACTTCGAGCCGATCGACTTCCAGCAACGCGCTCACGGATCGGTCCCTCATGGATCTGAACGGGCGCCGAACAGGTCGCGCAGGCCGTCGCCCAGAAGGTTGATGCCCAGCACCAGCACGAACAGCGCCACGCCCGGGATCACGATCACCCACGGGGAGAAGAACATGTAGTCCTTGGCCTCGGCGATCATCAGACCCCACGACGGCAGCGGCGGTGGCACGCCGAGGCCGAGGAAGGACAGCGCGGCCTCGAGCAGGATCGCGAGGGCGATCTCGAGGGTGGCCACGACCACGAGGTGGCTCGCGATGTTGGGCAGCACCTCGCCCGAGAGGATGCGAAAGCGCGAGCAGCCGGCGCACCAGGCGGCGGCAACGAAGTCGAGGTTGCGCACTTGCATGGTGGTCGATCGCGCCACCACGGCGAAGCGGTCCCACAGCAGCAGGCCCAAGGTCAGCACCAGCAGGGTCATCGAGCTGCCGAGCAGGCCCACAACCGCCAGCGCCACCAGCACGACAGGGATGGAGAGCCGCGTGGTGATGGCGAACAGCACGGCGTCGTCGACCCGGCCGCCCAGAAAGCCGCCCAGCACGCCGATGGTGATGCCGATCAGAGCCGACACGACGGTCACGGTGACGCCGATCAGCATGGAGATGCGGCAGCCCCAGATCAGGCGCGAGAGGTAGTCGCGGCCGAGCTGGTCGGTGCCCAGGATGTAGTCGGGGTTGGTGCCGGCCATCCAGAACGGCGGCAGCAGGCGCTTGCCGAGGTCCTGGGCGAAGGGATCGTGCGGCACCAGCAGCGGCGCTGCGATGGCGCAGATCAGGGCGATGCCCACGATGACCGCGCCGATCCAGGTGCTGACGCTCTTCCAGCCGCGCTTGGGGCCGGCCGTGACGGACACGATGCTCATTTGACTGGGCTCATGGTCCGCGCAGCCTGGGATCGAGCACGGCATTCATCAGGTCGGCGAGCATGGTGAGCGCCACGTAGATGACCGCCAGCACCAGCACGACGGCCTGGACCACGGGGAAGTCGTTCTTGCCGATCGATTCCCAGGCGAGGAAGCCCACGCCGTGAAGGGCGAAGACCTGCTCGATCACGATCGAGCCGCCCAGCATGAAGCCGAGCTGCACGGCGGCGATCGCCACCACCGGGATGGCGGCGTTGCGCAGGGCGTGCTTCAGCAGGATCGAGGCGCGCGACAGGCCCTTGGCGCGCGCCGTCCTTATGTAGTCCGAGCCCATGGCCTGGATCATGCCGGCGCGGGTCAGCCGGGTGATGGCGGGGATGGCCGAGAAGGCGAGCACGATGCCCGGCATCACATAGTGCTGCCACGAGCCGGTCCCCGAGATCGGCAGCCAGCCGAGCTGCAGGCCCAGCGTGATCATCAGGATCAGTCCAAGCCAGAACGAAGGCATGGCCTGGCCCAGCAGGGCCACCATCTGGACGACGCGGTCGAGCACGGTGTTCTCGCGCACCGCTGCCAGGATGCCGAGCGGCAGGGAGACCACAAGCGCGATCACCAGCCCAGTGAGGCCGAGCGTGATGGTGATCGGCATGCGCTCGCCGATCAGCTTGGAAACCTTGGTCTTGAAGAAATAACTCTCGCCCAGGTCGCCGGTCGCGGCACGCCCCACCCAGTCGAAGAACTGCACGGTGAGCGGCCGGTCGAGCCCGTAGGCCTTGCGCACGGCTTCGACATCGGCCTGCGTTGCGTTGGGACCCGCGATCGAGATCGCGAGGTCACCCGACAGGCGCGTCAGGATGAAGGCGAGCGTCATGACGGTGGCGGCCACGAGGATCGCCACGATCAGACGACGAACGAGGAACTGCAGCATCGGTGGGTCACGAGCTTAGAGCGGATCGGTCGGGAAGGACACCATGCGAATCCCGCGCCAGCCGCCCAGCAACTCGCCACAGATTCGTCCACCTCTCCCCCTTGGCGGGCGCGCCCGCGTCCTATATGGGGGAATGATGCCGGTCTTCACCAATCCGCGGCGCATGCCCTGCTTTGGCATCGCGCCCACCTTGGAGGACTTCGAGGCGATTGCCGCCGAGGCGTTGGCGACGATTCCCGGGGAGTTCCGGAAGCATGTCGGCAACGTGCGCATCCAGGTCGACGACTTCCCGTCCGACGAGGTCGAGAAGGAAATGGACCTCGACACGCCGTTCGACCTGCTCGGCCTTTATCAGGGCGTGTCGATGATGGAGCGTGGCGCGGGCCACGTCGCCAACGACATCGACCGCATCTTTCTCTACCGCCGGCCGATCCTGGACTACTGGTGCGAATCGGGCGAGGACCTGCCGCACATCGTCCGCCACGTGCTGATCCACGAGATCGGCCATCACTTCGGCCTCAGCGACGACGACATGGAAGCGATCGAAGCCAAGGCCGAGGAAGAATCGCGGCGGGCGCAGCCTGGGGCCTAGCGCTGGGGGCGCGCCACTCCAGTGGCGCGATCATCTCTTGCATCGACGAAGACGCGCGACTTACGACGGAGTTTACTCCGTCGCTGTCGCGCCCCCCCCAGCATCACACCCTGATCGCCTCGCGATAGAGCCGCTCGGGCGTGACCCAGCGGACCATCTGCACGAAGTTGTCGACATACTTGCCCGGGTCGCCGGCGAAGTCGGCCTTGTAGGCGTGCTCGTACATGTCCATCACGATCAGCGGCACGCAGCCGACCGGGCCGGTGGCGTGATCGGCGGCGAGGTGATTGATCAACCGCTTGTCGCGCGGCGTGTAGGCCAGGATCACCATGCCCTTGCCGTCGGTCGCCGACTTGCCCATGGCGGCGAATTCGGCCTTCCAGCGATCGTGGCTGACGAAGTCGCGGCTGATCGCCTGTGCGAATACGCCGGACGGATTTGTCGGCGCGTCGCCGATGCACTCGAAATAGAGTTCGTGCAGCAGCGAGGAATTATAGACGGCTTGCTGCTCGCGCTTCAGCGCGCCGATCTCGGCGGGCTCAGCCTTGGCGACATCGATCTGCGCCAGCTGCTCGGTGAGGGCGTTCAGCCGGCTGACGCTCTCGCCATAGATCGCGTGATGCTCGGCGATCGACGGGGCCGACAGCCACTTGATCTTGTCGGGATTGAAGGTGAGCGGCTGGGCGCGGAACTTGGGCGCACCCGCGACGGCAAGCAGTTGTTGCGCCGCCGCCGGCACGGCCGCGGCGCCGGCCAGCAAGCCGACACCCGCAGCCAGGGAGCGGCGAGAGATTTCAGGCATGTCGGTCTCCGAAGGTTATTCGAACCCTAACGCCGGTCAGGACGGAGAGTTGCGCTGCACGCCGGGTGCGCGATAGCGGCCCTCGATCAGCGACTCCTCGGGCTCGTAGGCCCGCAGCACCAGCCGCATCGGCCCGCTGGGCGCGGGCAGCCAATTCGTCGCACGCTCGCCGTCAGGACGTTCTCGCTGCAGATAGAGCGTGAGCGAGCCGTCGGCCGCTTTCTGCAGGCCGGGTGTGCGATCACCGATGGAGTAGCGGCCGATCGGATTGTCGATGAAGAAGGCGCGGCCTTCGGGCGTCACTTCGTACATGGCGAGCGACCAGAAGGCGCGCGCCGGCGGCAGGCCGTCGGCCGTGAAGGTGAGGCGATAGGCGTTGGCGCCCGACAAGGGACGGCCGGTCGAATCGGTGTTGCAGGCGAGATAGACCGCCTCGGTCGGCTCGAGGGCGGCGAGGCCGGTGAGCGCCACGTGTGCGCGATAAAGATAGTCCTCGCCAAAATTGCCGAGATGGCGCTCGCCGTAGGTCCAGCCATCGACCGTCTTGCCGTAGCGGCCGGCGGCGCCGCGGATCTCGGTGCGGCCCTGCTCGATGCCGGCCTGGATCGCGCGACGTTCGGCCTCGCTGAAGGCGCGCAGGTCGAACTTGCGGCCGGGCCGGAGCTTCAGCGGTGCCAGGCTTTCGAACACCGAACGGTCGCGCTCCGACAACGGGCTCTCGCCCAGCGCGCGCATCGTCACCTCGAACAGGTCGAATGGATCGGTGGGATTGGGCGCGCGCCAGTCGGCCACCGGCTCGGGCGGCGCCACGGTGCGCTGGCGCATCAGCTCGCGCGTCTCCAGGATGCGCCGCTCGTTGCGCTGGTCGGGCGTCTCGAGCAGGACGCGCGCCTGCAGGATGCGCACGCGGTCGACCTCGTCGGGCCCGTCGACCAGGATGCGGCCGAGCAGCCACACCGAGTTGGTCGGCGCCCTCACCAGCTTCACCTCCGACGACGGATCGCCCGTCCAGGCCGGGCCGACGATCATGTGCGTCGGCGGCTCGCCGCCATGCAGCCGATGGCTGACATAGGCGAAGTTGTTGGTGAACAGGTCCATGAAGGCGTAGCTGTAATAGAGATCCCCAACCGGCGGCACGGTGAGGAACACCGGCTCGAGCGAGAGATCGAGCCACGCCGACGAATAGACGGTGTCGTTGTTGGGCGTGGTCACGGCCCGCGCGCGATGGTCGGCGAGCTGGGCGATGTGGCGGAAGCGGTTCAGCCGCTGGCGCAAGGGATTGGCCTCGTTGACCGTGGCCTGCCAGCGCGTGCGATACATCTCGTAGACCGGGAAGAGATAGACCGTGGCGCGGCGGGCGAGGTCGCGCAGCGTCGCTGTCGTGTCCTGCGCGCGCACGATGGCGGGCGCGAGCAAAGGAGCCGCCACCGCGCCGCCGATCAGCGTGCGGCGTCTCATGCCGCGCGCTCGCGCATCAGGCGGCGCTCCATCACAAAGGCCGCGACCTCGCGCCACGGCGCCAGGGTCCAGAACGAGCGGGCGCGGCCCGACGGCGAGGCGAGCACAAAGGCCACGGCCTCTTCGATCGGCTCGGCCTGCCGTCCGTAGGCCGGCGACTTCACGCCAAGCGCCAGCGCGGCCGCGTGCTTGCTGGTGAAGGCGACGGCGGCAGGCCGGAAGCGGCGCAGTTTGGTGTGCAGGGCGGCGGCGTCCATGGCGTGGGGGCTCAGCTCGTGGTCCGAACCATACTCGGTCTTGTTGAGGTCCGTCAGCCCGATGCCGAGGGTCAAAAGCTCGGGATAGCGCGCCGGCGCCAGGCGCTCGGGCGTGAGCCCGACCGCATGCAGGGTCGGCCAGAAGGCATTGCCGGGATTGGCATAGTAGGCGCGCGCCTTGAACGAGGCCGGGCTGGGCGCAGTGCCGCAGAACACCAGGTCGAGACCGGGCGCCAGAAGGTCGGGGACGAGATGCCTATTCCGGCTGGATGCCCGCGGCACGGATCACCTCGCCCCAGCGCTTGTGCTCGGCCTTGATGAAGGCGTCGATCTCGGCGACCGCCATGTTGGCGCCGGGCTCGAAGCCGCCCTGGCGCATGCTGGCGATCACCTCGGCGTCCTGCAGCGCCCGCTCGGTGGCGGCGCGCAGCTTGTCCTTGATCCTGGCCGGCGTGCCGGCCGGCACCGCCCAGATCGACCACGAGGTGACCACAAGCTCGGGAACGGTCTCGGCCAGGGTCGGCGTGTCCGGCGCCACCGTTGAGCGCTTGGCGCCGGTCGTGGCGATGGGTTTCAGCTTGCCCGCGCTCACCTGGCCCATCAGCGAATCGATGTTGGCGATGCACAGCGGCACGTGGCCCGCCAGCACGTCGGCCGCCGCCGCCGAGGCGCCGCGATAGCTGATGAGGGTGAGGTCGGCGCCTGTCTTCTGCTTCAGCAGTTCCATGGTGAGCGACGGCGAGGCGCCGACGCCAGAGGAGCCGTACTGGTACTTGCCGGGCTCGGCTTTGCCCGCGGCGATCAGCTTTGCCACCGTGTCATGCGGAAAGCTCGGATGGCAGCACAGCATGTTGGGCTGCGTGCCAATCCACGCCACGGTCTCGAGATCGGTGAAGGAATTGTAGGGCAGCTTGGCATAAAGGTTGGGCGCCACGGCGTGGCTGGCGATGCCGCCCAGCAGCATCGAGTAACCGTCGGGCGACGACTTGGCGACGTTGTCGGCGGCGATCGAGCCGCCCGCGCCGGAGCGGTTGTCGATGACAAAGGATTGGCCGAGATAGTCCTGCAGCTTGGTGCCGAGCCGTCGCGCAATGTTGTCCTGTGAGCCGCCGGGCGTGAACGGGCAGACGATGCGCACGGTACGCTGGGGCCAGTCGTCGCCCTGGGCGAGCGCCGTTCCCGCCAGCGGAAGGACGCCCAGAGCGGCGGTGAATTGGCGTCTTTTCATGACTTTATCCTCTTACGCGTGGCGCTCCCCGGCCCGATGATGCATGACGACTGCACTCGCGCCTAGAGGCGGCGACGCATCGCGGAACAAAAGCCGACCTGCCGCGTTGTCGATCGATGAACGGGGCGCGCAATACAGCGGGGGAGCCGGTTCCGGCGCCGCCTCCGACAATCCTGGTCGTGGAAGATGACGTGCTGGTCCGCAACTTCGTGGCGGCCTACCTGCGCGACTGCGGTTTCGACGTGATCGAGGCCAACGGCGCCGACGAGGCGATCCGTGTCCTGCAGGCCAGTGTCCCGGTCGACATCGTCTTCTCCGACGTTCACATGCCGGGCAGCATGGACGGCTTCGGCCTGGCGCAGTGGATGCGCCGCGAGCGGCCGGAGCTCAAGATCATCCTGACGTCAGGTGCCGCAAAGGACGCGGGCCAGATCCTCGCCAAGCCCTACGATCACGCCGAACTCGAACGCCATATCCGCAGCCTGCTGGCGCGCTGAGCGCACGCGGCGCCCACCGGTTGCGACGTCAGTCGTTTCGACCTGAGGCTTCCCGGCCTTGTCCACCTCGGTCCATCGGGCATGATGGATCGACGGGAGGATTTGCCGTGGACACGCCAAGAAACAGCATCGACAAGGCCGACGAGGCCCAGCTTCTCGCCACCATCGACCGCTGGATCGAGCGCGAGGTGGCGCCGCGCGTCAAGGAATTCGACCATGCCGACCGCTGGCCGGCCGAGATCGTCGAGCAGATGAAGGAGCTCGGCCTGTTCGGCGCTACCGTCAGCCCCGAGTACGGCGGCCTCGGCCTGCCGGCACGCACCTACGCCGAGATCGTCATGAAGGTCTCTTCGGTGTGGATGGCGATCACTGGCATCTTCAACTCCCACCTGATGCTGGCGTTGGCCATCGAGAAATTCGGCACCGAGCCGCAGCGCCGCCACTGGCTGCCCAGGCTCGCTTCCGGCGACGTGCGCGGCGGCCTGGCGCTGACCGAGCCCGACGCCGGCACCGACCTGCAGGCGATCCGGCTGACGGCAAGGCGCCAGGGCGACCACTATGTGCTGAACGGTACCAAGACCTGGATCTCCAACGGCATCGAGGGGTCCTGCTTCGCGCTGCTGGTGAAGACCAACCCCGAAGCCTCGCCGCGCTACTCGGGCATGAGCCTGTTCATCGCCCCCAAGGGCCCGGGCTTCCGTGTCGGCCGCAAGCTCGAGAAGCTCGGCTACAAGTCGATCGATTCGGCGGAGCTGGTCTTCGAGGACTACCGCATCCCGGCCGATCATCTGATCGGCGAGGTCGAGGGCCGCGGCTTCACCCAGGTGGCGGGCGGCCTGGAATTGGGCCGCATCAATGTCGCCGCCCGCGGTGTCGGCATCGCCGAGGGGGCGCTGCGGCTCGCCACCAGCTACGCCCAGATCCGCAAGACCTTCGGCAAGCCGATCTGCGAGCATCAGGCGATCCAGCTCAAGCTCGGCGAGATGGCCACGCGCGCCCGCGCCGCCCGGCTGCTGACGCTCGACGCCGCCGACGCCTTCGACCGTGGCGACCGCTGCGACCTCGAGGCCGGCATGGCCAAGTACTTCTCGTCGGAGGCAGCGCTGGAGAACAGCATCGAGAGCATGCGCATCCACGGCGCCTACGGCTATTCCAAGGAATACGACATCGAGCGGCTCTACCGCGATGCGCCGCTGACCTGCATCGGCGAGGGCACCAACGAGATGCAGCGCATCATCATCGCCAAGCAGTGGATCAGGCGGCACGCCGAGCTATGAGCGCAAAACCGCCCTCTTCAAAGCCATTGGCGGGAATACGCGTCCTGACACTGGAGCAGTTCGGCGCCGGGCCCTACGGCACCATGTTCCTGGCCGAACTGGGCGCGGAAGTGATCAAGGTCGAGGCGCCCGAGGGCGATCCCTCGCGTCAAGTCGGGCCGCACAAGCTCGGGCCCGACGACAGCGAGTACTTCCAGGCCTGGAACCTCGGCAAAAAGAGCGTGACGCTCGACATCAAGTCGGCCGACGGCCGGCGCCAGTTCGAGGACCTCGTCAAAAGCGCCGACTGCGTCGTCAACAACCTGCGCGGCTCGCAGCCCGCCAAGCTCGGCATCGACCATGCGAGCCTGAAGCACCTCAGGCCCTCGATCGTCTGCCTGCACATCTCGGCCTATGGCCGCGCCGGCGAGCGCGCCGACTGGCCGGGCTACGATTTCCTGATGCAGGCCGAGGCCGGGCTGATGGAACTGACCGGCGATCCCGCCGGCGCGCCGACGCGCGTCGGCGTGTCGCTGATCGACAGCATGAGCGGCATTACCGGCATCGTTGGCCTTCTGGCCTGCCTGCTGCGCGCCAAGACCACGGGTGAGGGCTGCGACGTCGAGACGTGCCTGTACGATGTCGCCATGCACCAGCTCACCTATCCCGGCGTCTGGTACCTCAACGAGGGTGACGTCTCGCCGCGTGTGCCGCGCAGCGCGCACCTGTCGCTGGCGCCGGTCCAGACCTTCCCGACCAAGGACGGCTGGATCTTCGTCATGTGCATGACCCAGAAGTTCTGGCTGTCGCTGGTCAAGGCGATGGGCCGCGAGACGCTTTTGGGCGATCCGCGCTTCGCCGATCCCAACACACGCGCCGTTCATCGCGCGGCGCTGAGCGATGCGCTCGATCCCACGTTCCGCGCGCGCACGACCGAGGCGTGGCTGGCGGCCTTCAACGGTCTTTTGCCGGCAGCACCCGTGCATCGCCTCGACCAGGCGCTCGACAGCGGCTTTGCGCGCGACACCGGCATGGTGTCGGCCGTGCCGCATCCGGTGAAGGGCAGCCTGCGCGTCCTCGCCAATCCCCTCCGCATCGACGGCGAACGCCTGGAGCAATCCGCCTGTTCGCCGCTCGGCGCCGACAACGACACGCTGCTGGGCAAACGCACATGAAGCTCGAAGGTCTGAAGGTCGTCGATCTCTCCTGGTTCCTGCCGGGGCCCTACCTCACGACAGCGCTGGCCGACCACGGCGCCGAAGTCATCAAGGTCGAGCCAACCGACGGCGATCCCGGCCGCCACATCCGCCCGCCCGATCAGCGCACCTCGGTGTTCTTCCGCAACATGGGGCGCGGCAAGAAGAGCGTCGTGCTCGACCTCAAGAGCGAGCAAGGCCGCGCCGATCTCTTCCGGCTCGCTTGCCAAGCCGACGTGCTGGTCGAATCCTTCCGGCCCGGCGTCGCCGCCCGCTTCGGCGTCGGCTACGAGGCGGTGAAAGAGAAGAACCCCGGCATCGTCTACTGCTCGATCTCGGCCTTCGGCCAGGATGGCGCCTATCCCGGCCGCGCCGCCCACGATCTCGCGCTCGAGGCCATGACCGGTGTGCTGTCGCTGACCCTGGGCGACGACGGACGACCCGCGATCCCCGGCATCCCGGTCGCCGACCTGGTGAGCGGCCTGCACGGCCTCTCGGGCGTGCTGATGGCGCTCTTGCGCCGCCAGGCCACCGGCAAGGGCGATTACATCGACGTCAGCATGCACGAGGCGCTGATGGCCTCGTGCGCCAACGTCATCGGTTCAGCCTTCACCGACGGCACACAGCCCGACGTCAAGAACCAGCGCACGACCGGCGGTGCTGCCTTCTATCGCGTCTACGACACATCGGACGGTCGCCAGCTCGTGCTGGCCGGCCAGGAGATGAAGTTCATCCGCAACCTGCTGACCGCGCTCGGCAAGCCCGAGTTCATCGATCTCTGCGAATGGCCGGGCGCCCACCAGAGGCCGGTGATGGATTTCCTCGCCGCGACCATCCGCGAAAAGCCGCTGGCGCACTGGATGAAGTGGCTCGACACGCTCGACATCTGCTACGGGCCGGTCAACACGCTGCCCGAGGCGATCGCCGATCCCAATCTGGTGAAACGTGGCGCCGTCGTGACCGAGCCGGATGGCCGCAAGCACTTCGCGCCAGTGATCCGGTTCAAGGATGAGCCGTCGCGGCCGCTCTATCGCGAGCCGCTTTTGGGCGAGCACACCGAAGCGATTCTGCGGCGATAGGAGACAGCGAGTCTGCAACCTGGCCGCCCGGCTCGCGTTGGCCTGACATGTCCGTGCGTATCGCGACCAGCCTCCTGTGTGTTGTCCTGACGGCGCCGCAGGCCATCGCGCAATCCACCGACATCAAGTTCGTCGGCCAGAGCCGGGCGACGCCTCAGCTGAAGCGTGACATCCTCACGGCGGTGGCCGGTTATTCGAAGGCGCGTCATTCCTGCGATACCATCGCGACGGTCGAAACCGCGCCGCTGCCGCAGGGCTACGAGCCCAAGACCGCGATGTTTCGGGTTTCGGCGCCGCAGCATTTCTATGAGCGATGGGTGGCCGGCCTGTGCGGGGCCAAGCGCGCCTTCCTGGTCGCGATGTGGCCCTCGCCGAAAGGCGGCGCCGACTACAAGGTCGTCGAGGTACCCGACGGCACCGAACCCTGAGCTAACAATCTGGAGCAGACCATGCAGTGCAGTGTGTTGTTGTCCCTCGCCTTGCGCCTCTGTTCGTGACTCATACGCTCACAATCAACGGCCCCGAGTGCCGCATAGATGCGGAAGGCTACCAGACCGATGAGCACATCCGCTGCAAGGCGACCGCCAACGGCGACAAGCTCGACGTCAGCTTCGTGAGCTTCAAGGACGGCGGGATGAACAACCAGTTCGGCAAGAAGATCTACACCGCCAACCAGCCGCTGTTTGCCTTGACGAAGAAGGGCAACGCCATCGCAACGACCTGGCAGGGCTATAGCAAGAACGATATCGACACGGCCGGCCCGCCGACGTTCCGCAAACAGGCCGGCTCGCGCTAGTCGAGGGCGGCGATGATCTGCCCGGTCGTGATGCCTTCCTTCTCCTCACGCAGCAGCACATAGAAGATCGCCGGCAGGGTATGCATGACGATCCCCGCCAGGGCGCCGTAGATCCACATCACGAGGCTGCCCAGCGCGCCGTGGCCCAGCAGAACGAGGATCACGAGGCCGCCCAGCAGGAAGAACACGAACCACAGCAGGAAGACACCGAGGATGGGCAGCCGCCGGCCGGCCGTCAGGTCCATGCTGCGGTTGAAGGCGCCGCCGAGGTCGGTGCGTTCGATCATCATGACGGGAATGGTGACCGCCCACAGCGGGACCAGGAACAGCGGCCCGATCACGACGATCGCCGATACCGCGATCACGAAGTACTGGATGCAGCCCAGCAGCAGCAGCCGGCCGAACATCGGGCCCTGCAACTGGCGCAGCATCGGCTCCCATTCGGGCTTGCGTCCGGCGATCGCCTGCAGCGAGCCCCAGGTGAGACAGATCGAGGTTGCCACGCTGAGGACCAGGCCGACGAGCCCGGCCAGCAACCCCAGGCTCAGGATGTTCATCACCAGGGAAACCGCGCCGAAGATCACGGCGACGGTGAAGAAGGCGGCAAAGTTGTCGCGCGCCAGGGCGTAGGAGCGCTCGAGGATCGAGGTGACGGTCCAGGGCAGGGGAGGAGGCGGGACGGTGGTCATGGTCCCTATCCTACCAGAGTCGACGCCTTTGCGAGAGGTACCGGCTTGTCCTGCAGCAGGAGGTCCATCGCCTCCTGCTCCCATGCCGTCTCGGTGAGCGACAGCGGGTCCTGTGGCGCCAGCCGATGCTCGATCACCAGGCGTGACAGCAGGAGGCGGCGGGCATCGCCGCCCTTGGCGCCGAGTGCGGCGCCTTCCCAGGCCAGCAGCGCCGCCGTCGCGGCGTGGTAGAGCGCGCTGGCGGCCATCCGGCAGCGTTTCTCCTGCCGGGGGTCCGCCGCGACCGCCTCGGCGAAGCGCTCGACGCGGTCGAGGGTGGCGCCGAGCAGGCCCTTGTACTGGCCGGGCAGCGCATCGGAGCGCTCGTACTTGTCCTTCAACGCCGCCGTCAGCGTCTTGTGGCCGCCGCTCTTGCCGACAGCGCGCTGCACCACGTCGAGCGCGTTGATGTTGGAGGTGCCCTCCCACAGCGTGCCGATCTGCGCGTCGCGCACCAGGCGGGCGGTGACCCATTCCTCGATGTAGCCCAGGCCGCCCCGCACTTCGAGGGCGTGGCTCGCGACCGGGATGTTGTCGCGGCAGGCGCGGAACTTGTAGACCGGCGTCAGGATGCGCAGCAGGTCGGCGGCGTCCTTGTCGCCGGCATTGGCCTTGCCCATGGCGTCGGCCGAGAAGGCGAACATCGACAGCGCCTGCTCGGTCGGCAGCATGATCTTCATCAGCTGGCGGCGCAGCAGCGGGTATTCGCCGATCGCCTTGCCGAAGGCGCGACGGTTCTCGGCCACCACCATCGCCTCGTTGAGGCAGCGGCGCATCATCGAGGCGGCGCGCACGCCGTGGCTCAAGCGCGACAGGTTCACCTGCTCCATCATCTGCTTGAAGCCACGGCCGGCATCGCCCACCAGGTAGGCGGTGGCGCCGTCCATGATGATCTCGCCCGAGGCCATCGACCTGGTGCCGAGCTTGTCCTTCAGGCGCACGATCCGATAGCTGTTGCGGCTGCCGTCCTCCAGCCGCCGCGGCATGGCGAACATGCCGAGCCCTTTCGTGCCCGGCGCTGCGCCCCTCGGCCGCGCCAGGAGGACCGCGACATCGGCGTCGGCGTGGCTGCAGAACCACTTCTGGCCAAAAAGCTTCCAGCGCTCGACGCCGTCGGGCCCGACACCGATGCGTTCGGCCTCGGTCTCGAGCGCGCCGACGTCGGAGCCGCCGGCCTTCTCGGTCATGAACTGCGTGCCCTTGAGCATCGTCGCCGGGTCCTGACTCAGCAGCCGGTCGAGCAGGAGCTTCTTCAATGCCTCCGAGCCGAAGCGCTTGATGACGAAATTGGACGTGTCGGACACCGACACCGGGCACATCAGGCCGAACTCGGCCTGCACGAAGAGATAGGTGACGCCGTACTTCACCAGCGGATGGGCGGGTTCGCCGAGGCCCAGCACGCCGGCGCGGTGGGTCATCGCGTGCATGCCGAAATCCTCGAAGGCGATCTTCTCCATCTCGCGGTAGGACGGGTGATAGTCGATCCAGTCCTCGTCGCGCCCGAAGCGATCGCGCGGCTGCAGCACGGGCGGATGCTTGTCGGCTGTCATGGCGAGATAGTCGAGCCGGTTGCCGGCCAGCTCGCCCAGCCGCTCGAAATGCGGCGTCATCTGCTTCAACAGGCCCGGCTCCATGTAGAGCGACAGCAGGTCCTGGAACTGCCGGTCGATGGCATAGAAGTTCCGACCATGGGCGTCGGGGGCGATGTATTGTGCGCCGTGGGATTGCGCGACGTTGGTCGTCATGTCGGGCATCGTCTTCTCCTTATTGTCGCCAGCCATCCGCCAGCACGCGCTCGACATAGGTCGGCACGACTTCAGTGGCGGGGCCGTAGATATGTTCGTGGAACAGGGGCTGGTTGCCGGTCGCCTCGAGGTTCAGCTCGACAGTGCGCGCCCGCGGTGCCTTGCGGCGGACATGCAGGACGAAGCCCGCCGCGGGATAGACCTCGCCCGAAGTGCCGATCGACAGGAACAGGCCGCAGCGTTCCAGCGCGGCGTAGATCTCGTCCATGTGGAGCGGCATCTCGCCGAACCAGACGATGTGCGGCCTGAGTTCCCCCACCGCCTGGCAGTTGGGACAGACCGATTGCGGCGTGAGGTCGACCTCGGACTCGAAGACAGCGCTGCAGTTCATGCAGCGGATCTCGCCGTCGCGGCCGTGCATGTGGATCACGTTCCTCGAGCCCGCCTGCTCGTGCAGGGGGTCGATGTTCTGGGTCACCACCGTGACCTCGCCCTGGTATTCCCGCTCCAGCCGGGCCAGCGCGCGATGGGCGGCGTTGGGCGCGATATGGGCGGCGCGGAAGGAGCGGCGCGTGTCGTTGTAGAAGTCGAGCACCTTCTTCTTGTCGCGGTGCCAGGCCTCGATGGTGGCGACCTCCTCGAGATTGACGCGCGTCCACAACCCGTCCTTGTCGCGGAAGGTGTCGATGCCGCTCTCCTTGGAGATGCCTGCCCCGGTCAGGATCACGATGCCGGGGGGCAGAAATTCCTGATGCATGTCCGGCAATCTAAAGCACATTCCGCCAGGCTGTAATCAGCCTGACGGAATGTGCCTGCTGCAACGACGACCACCAGCGCGCGCGTTTCCCGTCGCAGGGAGCCGCAAGCGGCTCCCTGCGACGGGAAACCGCTCTAGCCTTGTGCTAGGCTGCGAGGCCATGACCATCGGCGTCCTCTTCGTCTGTACCGCCAACATCTGCCGCTCGCCCATGGCCGAAGGCGTGTTCCGCACCTTGGCCCAGCGCGCCGGCCTCGAGAAGGCGTTCACCATCGCCTCAGCCGGCACCACCAGCGGCCATGCCGGCGAGCCGCCGACGCCAGCCGCCGTCGAAGCGGCGGCACGGCGCGGCTACGACATCTCGGGCCAGCGCTCGCGCGCGGTCAGCAACGAAGACATCGCCGCCGCCGACTACGTGCTGGCGATGGACCGCAGCCACATGGCCGACCTGCGTTGGATGGCGCCGCGCGACAAGACCGAGTGCCTGCAGATGTTCACCAAGTTCGGCCCCATGCCCGGCATCCTCGACGTCCAGGACCCGTATGGCGGCACGCAGCAGGACTACGAGCGCGCGCTCGACCTGATCGAGGCAGGCTGCAAGGGCCTGCTGGCAGCGCTGACACAGGAAGCGAAGGCGGCCATCGCCGGGTAATCGTCGTCGCGTAAGGAGCCGGAGCATGTTCAAGCCCAGCCCGATTCTCACCCTCGCATTGACGATCGTTCTCTGCAGCGGCGCGGCTCACGCCCGCCAGTTCCAATCGTCGGACGTCGAAGCGGCCGACCATCCCGCGGTGAAATCCGTCGCCTACATGGGCGAGCTGATGCGCCAGCGCAGCAGTGGCCGCTTGTGGATCAGCGACGTGGGCGCTTCGGACCACAATACCGAGATCTTCACCGTGGCGCAGCTGCGCACCGGCACGATCGACATGGCGCGGATCAGCGTGACGGCGCTGCACGGCTCCGTGCCCATGACCGTGGTCCCGACCCTGCCGTTCCTGTTCGCGTCAGTGGCGCATCGTCGCCGGATCCTCGACGGGCCGGTCGGTGCGGAGTTGCTGGCGTCGCTCGAAGCCTACGACCTGATCGGGCTCTGCTTCTACGATGCCGGTTCGCGCTCGATCTACACGCCGACCAAGGCGGTGCGGACGCCGGCCGACATGAAGGGGCTCAAGATTCGCGTCCAGACCTCGCCGGTGATGGCCGAGGTGATGCAGGCGCTGGGCGCCATTCCGGTTCCCATTCCCTACGGCCAGGTCCGCGCCCGGCTGGCGGCGGGCACGATCGACGCGGCGGAGAACAACGTCATCTCCTATCTCGGCTCGCGCCATCACGAGGTCGCCAAGGTCTACAGCCTGACCGAGCACGCCGCCCCGCCCGCCATCGTGGTGTTCTCCAAGCGGGTGTGGGATCGGCTGCCGGCCGAGGATCGCGAGATCGTGCGCCAGGCCGCGCGCGATTCGGTGCCGTATTTCCGCAAGCTGGTCGATGAGCAGGACGCCGCCGCACGCGCTTCGCTCGCCAGCGAAGGCGTGACGTTCGTGACCGACGTCGACAAGGCGGCGTTCGTGCGCACCCTGACGCCGCTCTATCCCAAGCTGGTCACCGCTCCCCGCCATCGCGACCTGATCGAGCAGGTGAGGGCGGGGGAGTAGGCGCTGGGAGCGCGGTCCGGAAGAACATGAGCGCCGCGGAGTGGCGCGCTCCCGGCATCAGAATGGCCACTTCAGGCCGAGCTCGCCGAACCGGTTGATCACGTTGAAGGTCAGCCGCGACACGTCGTTGTCGAACTTGTTGTGCGGCAGCGATCCGCAATAGGTGATCGAGCCGACCGAGAACACCGCGCCGCCCTTGGGCTTCTCGATGTAGGTCATGTCGGCGCGGATCAGGCCTTCCAGCGTGTCGCCGGTGATCGTGGTGTTGAAGCCGAGCCGCTCCTCGTGCACGACCACGAACTCCTTGCGGTCGTGGCCCTCCGAGGACGCTAGCACCACGGCGTTGAGCGGGCTGCCCAGGCGATGGTCGAGCCGGTCGAGCTCGAAGCCCGCCGCGCCGCCGCCCGAGAAGCCGTAGCCGCCGAACAGCTCGTCCTTCACGCCCTCGAACACCCAGGCGTGATGGTTGTCGCGCGCCGCCGGCGACTGGCGATAGGAATCGCCCACGAACATGCCCTGGCTCGAGAAGCCGATGCCGCACAGCACGTTGGGCGCCCGATCCGAGCGCCGCCACAGCCCGCCATAGGCGCCGTCGAAGGCGTGATAGTACTCGCCGGGCTCGGCCGGCCAGGTGCGGATGCCGCCCTCTGTGCGCCGCACCTCGATGGCGCCGGGCACGGCGTCGCTGAGCGCCACGCGCCAGTAGAAGCCGTTGCCGCCGAGATACATCAGCCGACCGCCCGTCTCGGTGTAGGCCTGCAGCGCGTCGAGCGTTTCCTTGGTGTGATACTCCGGATGCGTGCCGGTCACGACCACCTTGTAGGAGGCGAGGATCTCCGCGCCCTTCTCGTGCAGGTCATGGTCGGTGACGACGTCGTAGGCGATGCCCAGTCGATCGAACCAGCCGGTGAGATGCGTGTCGGCCGGCAGATGGCGCAGGCCCGACCCCGCCTGGTCGTGGAAGGTGAGGAAGTCGGGCCGCCAGGTCAGCAGCGGGCGCAGATGCGAGGAGTAGGCGACGCCCGAGCCGTCGCGATGGAAATTGTAGGTCGAGAGGCCGTAGTCCTTGTGTTCATCGGGATTGTTGGCGGCGGCCTTCCACTCGGTGACGCGCTGGCGGAATGCATCGTTGAACATGCCGCGCGAGAAGTTCGTGTAGACCTGGTAGGTGAAGGTCGAGGCGATGTAGCAGACCTTCGCCTGCGGCTTGCCGACCTGCGGTCGTACGAAGAAGGGGATGACGTCGCGATGCGGCCCGCAGCGCAGCTGCATGCCCCAGACGCCGCTCTTCATGTCCTTGGGCACGGTGAAGCTGAAATCGTCGGCCCAGCCGCAGTCGTGCAGGTCGTCGTCGTGGAAGTGGATGGCGGCATACATGTGCGGTGCGCGCTTCCAGTCGCGCTCGCTGTCGCTCCATGCCGCGCCCTTCATGGCGCGCGTCGGCAGATTGATCAGCCGGCCGTGCAGGCCGTTGGGGCCGGTATCCTCGATCTCCATCGTGCCGATGCGGCGGGCGAAGTCCCAGGCGCCGAAGCCCGCGATCGCCGGCGCCTCGATCTTGCCGTTGAAGCAGCGCCGCGCCGGGCGGTCGGCAGCGCTCTCCGCACCGATGAACGCCGGCTGGGCTGCATCGATCACGAGGTCCTGCGCGGTCTCACTCGCTTCGCCCTCATCGTAAACGGCGAAGGCGCGCTTCAGCGGCTGCTGGCCCACCCGTATCATGCCGGTGGTGGGATCGGCCGAGGCCCATACGCGATACCAGGCGCGATTGCGCAGCTTCTTGCCCGTGGCGATGCGTGCGCCACCGCATTCCAGCGCCATGCCGTCGGGCGTCAGGACCAAGGCGAAGCCGGCGCCTGACACGGCGTCGCGGCGCGCGATCACGGTCTGCGGTCCGTCCTCCGGCAAGGTCGGCCAGATCAAGGCCTCGACCGAAAGCGCCGCGGGCAGTTTCACCTCTGCGGCGCGCTCGATCAGCGCGTAGGAGCCGGGCCAGGCATGCTGCTGGCGCGAGGCGAAGCGCCCATCGAACAGCTCCGACTCGTCCTCGAGCTTCTGCGCCGGCCCACCGGGGTTGGGATCGCCGCGCACGATGCGCACCAGCATGGCGTTGTACGGTCCCGGTCCAACGCTCGAAACCTTGAAGCTGATCTTTTCGCCGGCGCGTACCGAGATGCGGTCGGCGTAGCCGGTAAGCGGTGCTGTCACGTTTGTCTCCCCTCAGGCCAGCGATATAGTCGCCCGAAGTTCGGGAGGATTGCCATGAGTTTGATTGTCCGTCGTCGCGCTGTGATAGGAGGCGTGCTTGCCGCGCCGCTTGTCGCGCGAAACGGCTTTGCGCAGGGCGGCTATCCCACCAAGCAGATCCGCATGGTCGTCCCCTTCGCCGCCGCCGGCACGACCGACCTTCTGGGCCGCATCGTCGCGCAGTACCTCACCGAGCAGTGGGGCCAGCAGGTGATCGTCGACAACAAGACCGGTGCGGGCGGCAATGTCGGCGCCGAACTGGTCGCCAAGGCAGCCCCCGACGGCTACACGCTGCTGCTGGGCACGGTCGGCACCGCCGTCACCAACCAGTACCTCTACAAGAACATGCCCTACGACAGCGCCAAGAGCTTCGCGCCGGTGGCGCTGGTCGGCGAGGTGGCCAATGTGCTCGCCGTCCATCCCAGCTTCCCGGCCAAGACGCTCAAGGAATTCATCGACTACTGCAAGGCGCAGGGACCCAACAAGGTGAGCTACGGCTCGCCCGCCGTCGGCGGCACCGGTCACCTCGCCATGGAGTATCTGTCGGAGCTGGCCGGCATCAAGCTCGAGCACGTCGTCTATCGCGGCAGCTCGCTGGTGATGAAGGACCTTCTGGCCGGCCACATCCTGACCACCATGGACAACCTGCCGCCCTACCTGCAGCACATCCAGTCGGGCGCGCTGCGCGCGCTCGGTGTCAGCTCGGCCAAGCGCTGGTTCTCCGCCCCCGATGTGCCGACCATTGCTGAGCAGGGATTCCCCGGCTTCGACGCGGCGCCCTGGTGGTACGTGGCGGCGCCGGCCGGCACGCCGGCCGACATCGTCACGAAGCTGTCGGACGAGATCACCAAAGGCATCAAGTCCGAAGCGGTGATCAGGAAGATCCGCGAGGCCGGCGCGGCGGAGCTGCCGGGCGATGCCGCGGCTCTCGTGAAGCAGATGGAAACCGAAAACGTCAAATGGAAGAAGGTCATCGCCGCCGCCAAGCTGGAGCCGCAATGACCCGCGACCAACTCAAGGGGAAGATCCAGACTGTCCTCGGCCCGATCGCGCCCGAGGCGCTCGGCCGCACGCTGATGCACGAGCATGTGCTGAGCGACATCCGGCCGCCCGGCACGCGCTCGGACAACGATCTCGGGCCCGAGATCACCCTCGAGAACGTCTGGCAGATGAACTACGGCCGCGGGCTGAAGCGCGCCGGCCGCAAGTACATGCTCGATCTCGAGGACATCGCCACCCGCGAGGTGGCGATGATGAAGAACCAGGGCGGCGACGCCATCGTCGAGCTGACCTGCGGCGGTCTCTCGCCCGATCCGGAAGGCCTGAAGCGCATTGCCGCCGGCACCGGCGTGCACCTGATCATGGGCTGCGGCTACTACGTCAACGACTACCAGGATCCCAAGAACCACGGCCGCTCGGTCGACGACTTCACGCAGGAGATCGTGGGCCAGGTCCTGCACGGCGCCTGGGGCACCGACGTGCGCGCCGGCATGATCGGCGAGATCGGCTGCACCGCGCCGTGGACCGCGACCGAGAAGAAGGTGATGCAGGCGGCCCTGATCGCTGCGAGCGAGATGGGTGCGGCGATCAACGTCCATCCTGGCCGCCATCCCGACCAGCCGCAGGAGGTCGCCGACTTCATCAAGGCGGCGGGCAAGCCGACCGAGCGCGTGGTGATCAGCCACATCGACCGCACCATCTTCGACGAGGAGCGGCTGCTGCGGCTGGCCGATTCGGGCGTCACCATCGAGTTCGACCTGTTCGGCCAGGAGGCGAGCTACTACGGCCTGTCGGACATCGACATGCCCAACGACGCGACGCGCCTCGGACTGATCCGTGCCCTGATCGATCACGGCCATCTCGACCGCGTCGTGATCAGCCACGACATCTGCTACCGCACGCGGCTCACCACCTTCGGCGGCCACGGCTACGGCCACATCTTCCGCAACGTCGTGCCGATGATGAAGGAGCGCGGCTACAGCGATGACGAGATCGACGCCATCCTGGTGCGCAATCCGCGGCGGCTGCTGACCTTCGTCTAATTCTTTGCTGGGAGCGCGCGCCACTCCAGTGGCGCGTCAAGACAGCCCATTCATGAGCCTTCTCGATAAGGGCTATCGAGTAGCCGCCGCTAATCATGCGCCTCGCATCGCCCCATCTTCGAAGGTGATCCACGCTGCAAGAGGTTCAGGTGAAACGTCTGGTCACGAAACGTCTGGTCACGATGATCCTATCGCTTTCCTTGACGACTCCGCTCGCGGTTCACGCGGAAGAGGCCAAGCACATGTTGGACGCCAGCACACTCGACAACGTCCGAAAGGTCGCGCCGTCGCTCGAGAAGTATGCGCAGGGACCCCTCACCGACCTGTGGCGCCGTCCCGACCTTGCGCCGCGCGACCGCAGCATCGTCACCTTGGCGGCGCTGATCGCCCGCAACCAAGCCCGTGATCTGCCGCCTGAGCTCGAACGCGCCCTCGACAACGGCGTGAAGCCGCGCGAGATCTCCGAGATCATCACGCATCTCGCCTTCTACGCCGGCTGGCCGAATGCCAGGACGGCGGCTGCCGCGGCGAAGGATGTCTTTGCCCGGCGCAACATCGGCGTCGATCAGCTTCCCGCCGCGTCACCGCCGCCATTGCCGCTCAATGAGGCCGCCGAAGCCGATCGCGTCAACCGCGTCGGCCAGCAGTTCGGCGCGACGTTTCCAGGCATCGTCCAGTACACCACCGACGTCCTGTTCCGCGACCTGTGGCTGCGCCCCGACCTCGCGCCCCGTGACCGCAGCCTGGTCACCGTCAGTGCGCTTGTCGCCGCCGGCCAGGTCGCGCAGGTGCCCTACCATCTCGGCCGGGCGATGGATAACGGCTTGACGCAAGAGCAGGCTGCCGAGGCGATCGCCCATCTCGCCTTCTATGCCGGATGGCCGAACGCCTTCTCGGCGCTGCCGGTGGCCAAGGACGTTTTCGAAAAGCGGCCCAAGTGATCGTCACCAGTGACCGTCACCAGTGGCCGTCACCAACGGCTCTTGGCGTCGCTCGGAAGAGGATTCCAATGAAACCGAAACTCCTGCTCATGCTTTGCATCCTTGGCGTAGGCGTCGGGGTCGGCGGCGTCGCCGTGTCGGTGCTGCAAGCGGAGACCAAGCCGCCGGCCTTCTATGTTGCTGATTTCGAGCTGATCGACCCTGAGGGGATCAAGCCCTATCGCGAGCAATTCCTGTCAACCTTGGAACCGTTCGGCGGTCGCTTTCTCGTTCGCGGCGGCAATGTCGTCAAACTGGAGGGCGATTCTCCCAGAGGCCGATTCATCGTGATCGCCTTTGACAGCGTGGATAGGGCCGTGGCCTGGTACAACTCGCCAGCTTACTCGGCACTCCGGCCGCATCGCCAGAGGTCCGGCCGCACTCAGGCCTTCGTCATCGAAGGGACGGCCGACTGACAGACATTTTTTCCTCAGGGGCGGTACCGCAACGCGTCGACCAGCAGCGCGAAGGCCGCCGACGGCTGGCGCCGGCTCGGATAGTAGAGATGGTACCCAGGCCAGGGCGGGCTCCATTCCTCAAGCACCCGCTTGAGCTGGCCCTTGTCGATATGGGGCCGAGTCAGATCCTCCGGCAGGTAGGCGAGCCCGAAGCCGGCCAAGGCCGCATTGAGCACCTGGGTGACGCCGTTGAAGACCAGCTGGCCGTCGACGCGCACCTTCAGCTCGCGGCCGTCGCGCTCGAACTCCCAGGCATACAGGCCGCCATGCGTCGGCAGGCGCAGATTGATGCAGCTGTGGTTGACCAGATCCTGCGGCGTCTTGGGCGCTGGTTGTTTGGCGAAGTAGGACTTCGCCCCGACCAGGGCAAAGCGGATGTCGGGCCCGATACGCACAGCGATCATGTCCTTGGCGACCTGCTCGCCGTAACGCACGCCGGCGTCAAAGCGCTGGGCGACGATGTCGGCGAGGCCGTAGTCGACGACGATCTCGACCTTGATGTCGGGATACTTGGGCAGGAACTTCGCGAGCTTCGGCCAGATGATGGCGTTGACGGCATGGTCGCCGCTCGTGATCCGGATGGTTCCGGCGGGCTTGTCGCGAAAGTCGCTCAAGGCCTCGAGCTCGGCCTCGATCTCCTCGAGCCTGGGACCCACGGTGTCGAGCAGGCGCTCGCCGGCCGCCGTCGGTGCGACGCTGCGCGTGGTGCGGGTCAGCAGTCGCACGCCCAGCCGGGCTTCGAGCTCGCGGACCGTGTGGCTCAGCGCCGATTGCGACACGCCGAGCTTCGCGGCAGCCTTGGTGAAGCTGCGTTCCCGGGCGACGACCAGGAAGGCGTCGAGGTCGTTCAGGTTTCCGCGCGGCATTTATCGAACCTGCTCATAAGCCCATGCGGATCATAGCGCTAGTTGTCGGCTCGGCGACGCTGCAAATCATGATCGGACGTGGCGCACGGCGGCCGGCGGCGCCATGACACCGGCACACGACACGGGCGGAGTGGTCCAATGCCTGCAATGCACCCGAAGGCGTTCCTCGTAAGCGAGACCGAGACTCTCGACCGAGCAAGCCTTGCGGCCTACGTCCCGGTTGTTCAGGCGGCGCTCAAGGCAGCCGGCGGTCGCCCGGCCGTCATCTCCTCGGTTGGCGGAAGGGTCGTTCCGGTGGTGGGTGAACCTCCCGGGAACTACGTCGTCTCGGAGTGGGAGAGCCTTGCCAAGGCGCAGGCCTGGCTGGCTTCGGCGGAATGGAAAGCGCTGAGGCCGCAGCGCGAGAAATCCTACAGGACGATCCGGCAGTTCATTGTCGAGGCTGCGCCGACTTAGTCGCCTTCTCTCCGTCAAAGTGCTGATCGTCCGTGACAAACAGGAGGGCAACATGAATGCGAGGAAGTCTGTCGTTCTTTGCGCCTCGCTGCTGGCATGCGCCCTGGGCGCGCGGGCGGCGCGTGCCGACGACATGCAACGCCCTTATGTTCGCGTAGCGCAAATCGACGTCGATCCCGCTCAGCTCGAAACCTACAAAGCGATGGCCAAAGAGCAGATCGAGACTGCCATCCGCGTCGAGCCGGGAGTTCTGACCCTTTATGCCGTCGCCGAAAAGGACAACCCGGCGCGCATCTTCGTCTTTGAAATGTACGCCGATCCGCACGCGTACAGGACGCATCTCGAAACGGCTCACTTCAAGAAGTACAAGGCCGACACGCAGGAAATGGTGAAGTCTCTCAAGCTCGTCGACACGGTCCCCATTGTCCTCGGCGCGAAGGCGCCATAGGCCCATGACCAACTTCGATGCGGACACGTTGCGCGCGCTGCGCGACGCGAAGGAAGTCGCGATTCGGACCGAGAAGCACCCCAAGAGCGCGGTGGTGATCTGGGTGGTCGTGGCCGGCGACCAGCTCTTCGTGCGCTCGTTCCGCGGCGCCAAGGGGCGCTGGTACAGGGACCTCGCGGAGGGTGGGCCAGCGACGCTGGAGTTTGGCGGCCGGCGGCTCGCGGTGCAGGCGGTCCCGGCGAACGACGAGACCGCGATCGCACGGGCGAGTCGTGAATATCTGGCGAAGTACGGGTCCAGTTCCTACGCGCGGGCGATGGTGCAGCCCGATGTCCTGCCGACGACGCTGCGCCTCGACCCTCGCTAGAAGAAGGAAGCCGATCATGGAAATCAGGCGCAACGGCTCGCAGGCCGCCAACCGGGGACCGGCCGACTGGTTCACAGGCACCGTGCGCGTCGATCCGCTGTTCAAGGCGCCCGAGCCGGGACGGGTATCTGGCGCCTCCGTCACTTTCGAGCCGGGCGCGCGCAGCAACTGGCACACCCATCCGCTCGGCCAGACTCTGATCGTCACGGCAGGCTGTGGCTGGGTGCAGTGCTGGGGCGGTCCGGTCGAGGAAATCCGGCCCGGCGACGTGATCTGGACGGCGCCCGGCGAGAAGCATTGGCACGGCGCCAAGGCGACGACGGCGATGACCCATATCGCCATCCAGGAAGCGCTGAACGGCAAGGTCGTCGATTGGATGGAGAAGGTCGGCGACGACCAGTACCCGACCTTCTAGGAACAAGGGAATCGCATGAGACTGCTCGTCGTGATGCTCGCCTCATTATTGTTGGTGGCGTCGTCTTTCGCGCAAGCCGTGGAGTTGGTGATCCAGCGCGCCGGCTCACAGCCGTCGACCACGGGACCGGCCGACCGCTTCACTGGTGCGGTGCGCGTCGATCCGCTCTTTCCGGCACGCGATCCGGGCCGCACGTCGTCCGGCTCCGTGACCTTCGAGCCGGGTGCTCGCAGCGCCTGGCACACCCATCCGCTCGGTCAGGTCCTGATCGTGACGACGGGTGCCGGCCGAGTGCAGCAGTGGGGCGGCACGGTTCAGGAGATCCGCCCGGGCGACGTCGTCTGGATCCCACCGAACGTGAAGCATTGGCACGGCGCCGCGCCGGCCACGGCGATGACTCACTTCGCGATCCAGGAGCATCTCGACGGTAAGGTCGTCGATTGGCTGGAAAAGGTCAGTGATGAACAGTACGGCCGCTAGCTGCCTGCTCTCCGCCGTGGCGTTGGCGATGGCGTTCGCCAATCTCGCCTGCCGCGCCGACAGCTATCCTGTCGAAGCTTTCCCGGTGGAGAAGAACGAGTTGCTGGCGCAGCGGACGAGCACCACGAAAATAGCCGTCAAGGTTGGTGACAAAGTCCTCACGGCCAACTTGGTCGACAGCACGACGGCACGGGACTTCGTCTCGCTGCTGCCGTTGACGGTGACGATGAAGGATCTGTTCACGAGGGAGAAGTTCGGCGACCTGCCGCGGCCCCTATCGGAAGGCGGAGCGCGCGTCCGGACGTACCAGGTAGGCGATGTCATCTACTGGTCTCCCAGCGATCACCTCGCGATCTTCTACCGGCATGACGGCCAATCGATTCCCTCGCCCGGGATCATCGTCCTGGCCAGGATCGACTCCGGTGTGGAAGCACTCAATGTGCCGGGCGAGGTCAAGGTGACGCTCGAGGCGATCAGGTAACAACATGCAAAAAACCCAGCGACCTCGACGTTCGCCGGCGTGACCTGATGGTTGGCGCCGTCGCCACTGCGGTGATCGCAACCGTACCGTCCGTCGCCGGCGCCCAAGTCGCTGCGGCCGTGCCCGACTGAAGGACGTGGTCTTCCTCGACGAGACCGATCCGATGTCCTCGCCGATGAAGGCCAACGGTGTCGGCGAGCTCGGCATCTACGGCGTCGGCGGCGCCATCGCCAACGCGATCTACAACGCAACGGGCGTGCGCGTACGCGACTACCCGATCACGCTGGACAAGTTCCTCGAGAGGCTGCGGGGCGTGGAGCGACCTAAGCCGCCTTCTTCGCGCGCAACGCCGGCGCCAGCTTGCGTTCGAACAGCTCGAAGAAGAAGTCCTGGTCCGGCCCGATTTGGGTCAGGATGATGTGGTCGCAGCCGATGGCGGTGAACTCGTGGATCGCCTCGAGATGGCGGTCGACCGACGGTCCGCAGCTGATTTCCTTGCCGATCGTCTCGACGGAAACATGCTCGGAGGCGGCGGCGAAGGCCTCGTCGTGCGGCAGCTCGGCCAGCACCGACCAGCCGGCGAGCGACCATCGATGATAGCGATGTGCCGTCTTGCGCGCCTGCTCCTCGTCGGCGGCAGCGCACATCGCCACTTCGGCATACCGTGGGCCCTTACCGCCGTTCGAGGTGAAGGCCTTGACCAGCTCCTTCTCTGGCTCGGTCACGATCAGCCCGTCGGCCTTCTCGCCCGCGAGCTGGCTGGCCTCCGGACCGCCTGCCGCGACGATGACCGGCGGCTTGCGCTTGGGGCGATCGAACAGCTTGGCGTGATCGAGCTGGAAGTGCTGGCCGCGATACGTCGTGAGCTTGCCCGCCAGCAGGCCGTGGATGATGTCGAGGGCCTCCGACAGCCGCTCATGGCGCTCGACCACGCCCGGCCAGCCGGCACCGACGACATGTTCGTTCAGCCGCTCACCCGCGCCGACGCCCAGGGTGAAGCGGCCGTCGGCCAGCAGGCCCATGGTGGCCGCGGCCTGGGCGATGATCGCGGGGTGATAGCGCATGATCGGGCAGGTCACCGCCGTCATCAGGCCGAGCTGCTCGGTTGCCTCGGCGACTGCGCCCAGAACCGACCACGCGAACGGAGCGTGACCCTGCTCCTCGAGCCAGGGGAAGTAATGGTCGGAGATTGCGGCGAAGTCGAAGCCCGCCTGTTCGGCCCGCTTGGCGTTGCGGACGAGATCCGCCGGTCCGTGCTGCTCCGTCATCAGCTTGTAGCCGAGCTTCATCATGTGTGTCTCCGGGGCTTGGGTGATGGGTTCAGCCTGAGAACAAGCAGGGCCGCGCGAAGGTTGCCGGCGCAACCGCGGGCGAATGCTGGCGTTCGTCGTTATGTCAGGCAGGAGTTCAGCGATGATCCGCAAGCTCTCATCCGGCGAATACCGTCTCTATTCGCGCAAGACCGATCCCAAGACCGGCAAGCGGCGCAACCTCGGCACCTTCAAGTCGCGGGCCGCGGCCGAGAAGCACGAACGGGCCGTGCAGTACTTCAAGCGGCACTGAGCGGAAACGCCCCAAAAAATCGCCCTTGGTTTGCCACCAAGCTTGCGCCAAATGGCATCGCCATGCCGCTTCACTGGAAAATCGCACCGCTCGAGCAGATGGTGGTGTGCGTCTCCGAGGGCGTCGTCAGCAAGGACGAGCTCATGGCGTATTTCAAGGCGCTCGAAGAGGCCGGCGCCGGGTGCTATCGCAAGCTCCTGGATGCGAGCCGCGCCGAGTGCCACCTGTCGGCGGATGAGACTGCCGACCTCGCGGCCTGCGCGAAGTCGCTCAAGGGGCCGGGCACGCCGGGACCGATGGCGATCTTCACCGGGTCGTCGGGAAACGACGAGTTCGTCAGGAGTGTCAGCGCCCTGCTGCGGCCCGGCCGCCGGCTGAGGACGTTCTCGACCATCCACGCAGCGCGCCGCTGGCTCGACAGCGCACCGCTCGGGCGGACGTCGTAGCCGAAGGCGCGCGTTGCGCCTTCGGCCATCGCGTCGAGGTTACTGGGAACGCGCCGACTCCGTCGCCGGAACGGGGATCTGGGCGCGATTGAGGGCGCGCTTCAGCGCCGCGACGCCGGCGGCCGTAGTTGCCCTTGCGGCAGTCTTCCACCGCTGCATCGACCTCCATCGGCCGGGCGTAGCCATTGGTGTTGTGGCGCGAATAAAGGCTGGAAAGCTGCTGGCAGCGCGCCGCCGTGTCCTCGCCTGTTGCCTGCGCGACATCGGCCGACGCCGGTCCGGCATAACCGAACGCAACGATGGCGCTCGAGAGAATTGCTGCTGCGTGGAGGAAGTACTTCGTCGTCATTTGCCTGCACCCCGTTGGTTGGACAGTGAACAGGGAACTGGGGCGCGCGCATTCGTTGGACGACCGAATAGAACTAAACATATCATTCGAAAAAAACGTGATGTTACGCGGCGTAGACTAATCGTCGTCGTGGTGAGTAAGTGGGTGTCGTCCATACCAGGAGATTCACTGCACCATGCGCGCAGCAATGCAGGGACCGGCCAACGGCAATCTGATCGGACCGGGTATTGACTCACATCAAGACCGCACGACGGCGTCTCCGCCAGACTGCCGCCAGCTGCAGGAGGACCAATGACCCACAATCACGCGATCGTCTGGATGGACTCAAAGGAAGCCCATATCTTCCGGTTCAACGCCACGGATGTGGAGCGCGAGCGTATCAAGGCGCACAATCCGTTTCGGCAAGTTCATCATAAGGCAGGGGTGATTGGCGCCGGGCATACGACGCTCGATCGCGCGTTCTTCGACGGTATTGTCGAGGCCCTTGCCGACACCACGGAATGGCTGCTGGTTGGCCCATCGGGTGCCAAGAACGAGCTGCTAACGCATGTCGACCAACACATCCCTCAGCTTCGCAGGACCTTGGTTGGCGTCCACGCCATGGATCACCCTACCGACGGTGAGCTGATCGATCATGCGCGGCGTGCCTTCAAGGCGATCGACCGGATGCTGCCGAATACGCCTCGTTGACGACTCCGAGCGGTCAATCAGCGAACAGCACGCCACGTTATTGACCTGGCAGGTCAAAGTGTAACGGTGCCAGTCATGGGCGACAGCAAGGCCGTGGGCATTGTCAGTCGCGCCTGCTGCAGGACCTTCTCGCCCGTGCATCGCTCAGCTGACGGCCAGCGTCTGGTCAGCGTGATGGCCAGTGTTTGCGGCGGAGAGCGCCCGCAACCACTCGGCCGCATCGGTAAACAGCCGGTACTTCACGTCGACCACGGAGAACTCGCGCCACCAGTTGACCAGATCGCCCCATGGATCGTTGAGCTTGCCGAGGCCGGCGACGACAGCCACGACCGTGCCGACCTCGATGCGGCCCTCGAGGACCATCCACCCGCCGACGCAGAACGCACTCGCGACCGAAAGGTGGTGCATCAGGTTCATCAGGAGGTTCATCGAGTATTTCAGCCAGAAGATTCCCATGTTCAGCGTGAAGATCCGCCGGATCTGGTCCAGCAGCCACGAAGCGCTCGTTGTCGCCAAGGGACGGTCGGCAATCACGCCGCTGAGCCCGCGCTTGACCAGGATGCGGCCGCGGGCTCGATTGTTGATGGCGTTCTGGAGCAGAGGCACGAAAATCGTCTGGGGCAGAAAGAACGCCAGTCCAATGACGGCAAGCCAGGGCTCGAGAGCCAGCATGTAACCGACGACGCTCAGCAGGATGCCCCCCTGCAACAACGGTTCCGAAATGCTGATTCCAGTGAATCCTCCGATCGGCTCGGCTTCTTCCAGCACCATCGCGATTTCGACTCCCGTGCCTTCGGACGAAATCTCTTGCCCACCCGACGCCACGGGACATACCAGCTCACGCAGGCGCCGCACGGTCGTCTCCGCCACCCAGCCGCGATAGACATTCAGCGACAGCTTGAGCAGCTGTTCGGCCAGGGCGATGCCGGCATAGGCAATCGCCAGCCAGGCAACCGCTTCGAAAGTGGCCTGGTGTGTCAGGCCGTTCACGATCCGTCGCTGGAGTTCGAGCGGAACGGCGCTGAGGCTGAAGACGGCGATCGACAGGACCGCCAAAGCTGCCTGGTGGACACCTGTCGAAGCGATGACGTAGCGCAATATGGTTCGCGGCATGGACATGCTGGGCATGACGCGCAGAGTGCTCCTCCGGCGCCGGCGGCCCTTGACGCAGGTCAAGCAGCTCGCGATGCAGCGGGGGTGAGCCGATCCTAGGTCCTGCCCGACATCGTTGGTCCACGTTTCGAGCCGCTGCCGGCGGCGCCTCCCTGGGAGCCGATCAGTCGTCGTACTTCGTTCAGCAATTGCTGGCGCCGGCGATCGTCATTTTGCTGCAGGAGCGCGTTGCGTAGATCGAGCAGCGTCTCGGCATAATCGTTGTGCCAGTCGCGCGCTGCACTCGCCTGCGCCGGCGGCAGTCGGGGGGTGGCGGCGGCCTGCGACGGGAGGGCCTGCCATCGACCGTCGTGGAAGACGATGCTGAACGCCTGATCGAGTTCCGGTGCGACGATGCGCGGACGCTCCAGCCCTGCCGCCGAGAGGCTGTCGGCAAGCCCTTGCACGGCGTCGGGCTCGCCATGCACCAGCATCGCCGAGCCGAGCGCAGGAAGAAGCGGACGCGCCCACTCGACCAGCTCGTCGCGGTCGGCATGGCCGGAATAGGCATCGATGGTGCGAATGCGCGCCTTGACGTTGATTTCCTCGCCGTGGATGCGCACACGCGGCGCGCCATCGCGAACGAGGGCGCCCAGGGTGCCGGGCGCCTGGTACCCGACGAAGAGCACCGTCGACTCTGGCCGCCATAGATGATCCTTGAGATGATGCTTCACGCGCCCGGCATCGCACATGCCGGAGCCGGCGAGGATGATGGCGCCGCCGTGGATGCGGCCGATCGCCTTGCTTTGCTCGACCGTCTCGATCAGGCGGAAATCGCCGCCCGTGAAGACCATTCCGTCCGTGCCGCGCTCCAGGGTACGGCGATGACGGCGGAACACCTCGGTCGTCCGGCCGGCGAGCGGCGAATCGAGAAAGACCGGGACTGCTGCGATCTCGCCGTCGCGTTTGAGGCGGGCGATGTCGTCGAGGATCTCCTGGGTGCGCTCCACGGCGAACACGGGAACGATGACATTGCCGCCTGCCTTCAGCGCGTCGCTCAGTTCGCGTCCGAGCAGAGACCGGCGGTCGGCCTCGGTCAGGCGTTGCCGCAGGCGATTGCCGTAGGTCGACTCCAGCAGAAGAATGTCACAGGGGGCCGGCATCGACGGATCGGGTTGGAGCGCTTTCTCCCGTGGCCCGATGTCGCCAGAAAAGACGAAGCGCACGGGTCGTGGCCGGGCGTCGACCTCCATTTCGATGAAGGCGCTGCCCAGGATGTGGCCGGCGTTGCGCAGGCGGGCACGAACGCCTGTCAGCGGCTCGAACCACGAATCGTAACGCTGCACGCCGAGCAAGGAGAGCGAGGCCTCGGCATCGCTGCGGGTGTAGATGGGGGTGACGAGCGGCTCTCCCCGGCGGCTGTTGCGCCGGTTCAGCCGCTCGACGTCGCCCTCCTGGATGGCTCCGGCATCGGGAAGGAGCCAGTGCAGAAGGTCTCGGGTGGCTTCGGTCGTCCACGCCTTGCCTCGGAAGCCTGCCAGCGCCAGCTTGGGGAACAGGCCGGTGTGATCGATGTGGGCATGGGTCAGCAGCACCGCCTCGACGGCCGAGGCCTCGAAGGGCAACTGGCGATAGTTCAGGCCGCGCAACGACTTCGGCCCCTGGAACATGCCGCAATCGATCAGCAGGTCGCCGCCCGGCGTGACCAGCCGGTAGCAGGAGCCCGTCACTGTGCCGGCGGCGCCATGGGTGTGCAGCGAGATGTTCACCGGCCCTCCTCCGCGTTGTGTCCCATCCGTTGTTAATACGGCGGACCTTCGGCGAGGGCGTTTGATCTAGCTCATACGATTGCCGGGCCCGGGTGCGGTTCCTGGATGCTGGGAGTGCCAACGTCGACCGCATGCTGCCCGATACGCCGCGCTGAGGCGCATCCGGTCGTCAGTGCGCGAACAGCACGCAGCGGTCGCCGGCCAACAGGTCGGCCGTCACGCCCCCCAGCACCCATTCGTGCTCCCGCCGATAGCCATAGGCGCCGGCGACGACCAGGTCGGCACTGGTGTCCCGGGCGATCGCGCGCAGCTGCTTGGCATTGGCGCCGTTTGAGAGCGTGACCGTCGCCGCCGCTTTTACCTCGTGGTGACCCAGCCAGCGCATGATTTCCCCCATTCCTGTTCTTGCCGCCGCGAGCTCCTCCGGAGGAGTGATCTCCACGACCGAGACGTGGCGGCAGTTGGCAAGAAGCGGCAAGGCGCTCGTAATGGCTCGCTGAGCTTCAGGTGTGTCCTTCCAGGCGACGAGGATGCGCTCGAAGCGTTTTGGGACCGCGCCGTCTGGAACGAGCAGCACCGGCCGGCCGGCGCCCATCACCAGATCGCAAAGGTCGACCTGGCGCGTGACGTCGAGCGGAACATTCGGTGCCGCGGCGCCGGCCACGATCAGGTCGGCGCCTCTCGCCTCCCGCAACAGATGATCGGCGAGGGGAAGCGCCGTCGTCCGGGCCCGCCACTCCGTCGGACCGTGCAGGTTGGCAACGGCCTGCTGGAACTCGACCTCGGCTGCCTTCATTTGCTGCGCAGCCTGCTTGCGATCTTCTTCGTAGAGGGCTGCCGGGACCGCATAGTCGCGGCAGGCGATTTCGATGGGGCGGCAGGCTGCAATGCCAATGATACCCGCCCTGCACTGCCCGGCGACGGCGACAGCCGCCGCGAGTGCGGGCGTGTTCGATCGTCCGAGGGTTAGATTGACCAATACGGTCGCATAGGCCATGGCGCTTCCTCGCAAGATCCGCGGGCAGGATCGCGCCGACCCATGCGGTCGACCTTGACCTGGCGCAAACGCACGCTCGAGCTAAGGAACGAGGACAGCCGCGCCCTGAAAGCGACCGGCGCGCAGGTCGGACAAGGCCTCGTTGGCGGCGGCAAGCGGATAGACCTTGGTCGTGGTCGCCACGCCCGCCGCTGAAGCGACCGGCAGGAACTCGACGGCGTCCTGTCTTGTCAGGTTGGCGACGGAGAGGACCTGTCGTTCCTCCCACAGCAAGCGGTAGGGAAAGGCTGGGATGTCGCTCATATGGATGCCGCCGCAGACCACGCGGCCGCCCTTGCGCACGGCCCGAAGGGCAGCCGGCACCAGAGCGCCGACCGGCGCAAACAGGATTGCGGCATCCAGGAGCTCAGGTGGCGAGTCGGACGACGAACCGGCCCATGTGGCGCCGAGCGACAAGGCGTGCGCCTGGGCGGCTGCGTCGTCCGGCCGGGTGAAGGCATAGACGTCCCGGCCCTGCCAGCGACAGACCTGTGCGATGATGTGGGCGGCGGCGCCGAAGCCATAAAGACCGATTCGGCGGCCCTCGCCCGCCAGCCGGAGCGACCGCCAGCCGATCAGGCCTGCACACAGCAGCGGCGCCGCCGCGACCGGATCGTGGAACCCGTCGAGCGCAAAGGCATAGGCCGCGTCGGCGACGGTATGAGTGGCGAACCCGCCGTCGCGGCCGTGTCCGGTGAACACCGGCCGGTCGCAGAGATTTTCGCGATGCGTCGAACAATAGGGACAAGCGCCACAGGTATGGCCGAGCCACGGCACGCCGACCCGCTGCCCGAGGCGGTGCGACATGACGCCGGGACCCAACGCCTCGACGGTGCCCACGATCTCATGCCCCGGCACGACGGGCAGCCGGATGTCGGGCAATTCGCCGTCGACGATATGCAGGTCGGTGCGGCAGACGCCGCAAGCCTCGACGCGCACACGAATTTCACCGGCGCCCGGCGTTGGGTCGGGCCTCTCCTCCAGAAAGAGCGGGCGCCGCTCGGCAGCCAGAACCATCGCTTTCACGAGTTTGGCCTCCTGAGGCGGCAATGGAACACCGTTGCCCGCGCGGTCGCAATATTGCGGCCGCGCCGGCGAACAGATCGGTCGCTCAGGCGGCCTTGATGGCGACCTGCTTGACCTCGGCCGAGGGCGTCGCGGTCTTGGCAATCTGCAGCGTCAGCACACCCTTCGCGAATGTCGCCGTGATGCCGTTACGGTCGGCGTCGGCCGGCAGGGTGAAGGCGCGGGTGAAGCTGCCGTAGCTGCGCTCCGAATAGTGCGTCTTGTCGTTGGCCTGCTCGACGTTCTTTTCGCCGGAGATCGTAAGGACGTCGTCCTCGACCTGGACCTTCACGTCCTTGTCGTCCAGCCCGGGCAGCTCGACGGTGACGCTGTAGCCCTTTCCGTTTTCCTTCACCTCGACCTTGGGCATGTGTTCGAACGCGCGCAGAGCACGCGGCTCGCTGCTCGGCATGAGGTCGGCCCAGTTGAATGGCCAGGTCCTCATCATTCGATTGACCATCTGGTCGAAGTCGCCGCCGAAGGCAGCGGGAGTACGCGGATTGGTAAGAGACTTTGCTTCGGTCATCGCATCCTCCGTGATGGATCAAAGATGATCCCTTCATTTCCTAGAGCATTCCCTCGATCGCGCGTTTGACCGAGATCAAGCCGGAGCCGGACCGGTTTGTTCATGATGTCTTCGCAGTGGAGGACAGGACCAATGACCTACAAGACGATCCTTGTTCATTGCGATGCCGGCAAGGCCGCTCCTGCGCGAATTGAGCTGGCGGCAAGCCTTGCCGAGCGACATCAGGCACATCTCGTCGGCCTTCATGCCCGGCCGCCTTTTCAGCAGCCGTTCTATGACACGGGGCCGTACGCCCTGAATCTGATGCTCAAGGAGCACCAGGACGCTCTCAAGGAGAGCGAAGAAGCGTCGCAACAAGCCTTTGCGGTTGCCACCAAGGGCAAGTCCGTCGGGAGCGAATGGCGCTCGGTCGATGGTTCCACCGTCGATCTTCTGATCGTGCATGCCCGCTACGCCGACCTCACGGTCGTCGGGCAGAATGAGCCCGAGTCACCCACGAGGCTTCCCGCGTCGCCACGCTTGCCCGAAAACGTCGCGCTTGCTACCGGGCGCGGCGTCCTCGTCGTGCCCTTCGTCGGCGTGCGCCAGCCGATCGGCCGCGATGTCATGCTGTGCTGGAATGCCAGCCGCGAAGCAGCGCGGGCCGCGACCGAGGCGCTACCGCTCCTGAAGGCAGCTTCCGCAGTGACAGTCCTCATCGTCGAGCCCACGACGTCCGCTTTAGGCCATGGCGCCGAGCGGGGTGCCGACGTCGCCACCTGGCTCGGCCGACATGGCGTCAAGGTCACGGTGCAGCGCGACGTCGCCCCCGATTCGGATATCGGTGGCGTGATCCTGTCGCGAGCGATGGATCACGGCTGCGATGTCATCGTCATGGGCGTCTATGGTCGCTCCCGCCTGCGTGAGGTGATCTTGGGGGGTGCCAGCCGCACGCTGTTGTCCGGCATGACCGTGCCGTTGCTGATGGCTCACTAGATGGCGTACGTTGCCGAAACGGCCAATGATGCGTTGCACGTTGGCTTTCGCGCGGCGTCGCCCATTACCCTGCACGGCCGCACATGCTGGCGCACCGATGGCAACAGCCCGGTCAGGATCGAACGCGGCTCGGCTGTTGCATTCTTTTCTCGCTATGAGCCCGTCGCGCAGACTCTGAGACGGGTCGGGCGACGGGATCTGACGTTCGACCTGCCGCCGATTGCGGTGACGTTCCGTGACGATCCCGAACCTCGGGTGGGAAAATGGATAGAGGCGATCTGGCAGGAGCCGGGCGGGCCTCTGCACGGCTGGTTCCATGGTGAAGCACCGGTTTGCGGTGCCCCGAAGCTTTGGATGCCGTACATCGGGCGCATCCTTTCGCAGGATGGGGGGCTGACGTGGCACTGTCGCGGCGACCTTCTTCGCTTGCCATCTGCACTTGCCGACTACACATGGCGAAATGGCTTCTTCGCCGGCGGTTATGGCGACTTGAGCGCACTCCCGGACAGGGCCGGCACGTCACTCTACGTCCTCTTCTCCAGCTACCATCCCGATGAGTCGGTGCAGGGTATCGCCGCGCTACGCCTGCCGCTTGCGGACTTGGCCGCGCCGCCGGCGTTATGGACGGCAAAGGACTGGTCGACAGACAGCGGCCTGCGGCCAAAGCCGATCTGGCCGGCGAGGCGTGGTTGGCGGCATGCCGATCCGGACAGCTTCTGGGGCCCGGCGGTGCATTACAATCGCGCGCTCGACGCCTTTGTCGTGCTGCTCAACCGCACCGCCGGCGGCGCCGGCGATCTGCTGCAAGAGGGCATCTATGCCAGCGTGAATCGCGATTTGGCGAATGCGGAAGGCTGGAGCCCGCCCCTGCAGATCGTTCGCGGTGGCGCCTGGTATCCACAGGCTATCGGATTGGAGGAAGGATGCGGCGACACCGAGGTGGGCAGTGTCGGCCGCTTCTTCATGGCTGGCTACTCGGCGTGGGAAATCGAGTTCTCGCGGACCGCTGGCAGGCCGCCGCCCGGCCGGCCGTTGACCTGTACGGCGCAGCAGTTCGCCACGCTGTTCGGCGCCGATCGACGGTGCCCTTGGTAATCTGGGCGGATTGCCCTAGACGGCGCGCTTCTGCAGGACGCCCTTCTCGGCTTGATAGACGACCGTTCTCGTCCTCGCGACGCTTTCCGGATTGACGCTGATCGAATCGATGCCGAGCTCCGCCAGGAACGCCGCGACGTCGGGATAGTTGGCCGGCGCCTCACCGCAGATGCCGACATGTCGCCCGTTGCGATGCGCCCCGATCACGGCAAGCCTTAGCATCTCCATGACGCCCGGGTCGCGCTCGTCGAAGTCGAAAGACACCAGCTCGGAATCCCGGTCAACGCCGAGCACGAGCTGGGTCAGGTCATTGGAGCCGATCGAGAAGCCGTCGAACAGCTTGGCGAAGGCGTCGATCTGTATGACGTTGTTTGGTATCTCGCACATCACGTAGATCTCGAGGCCGTTTTCGCCGCGCTTGAGCCCGTTCTGCGCCAGCGCGTCGATCACCCGCCGAGCCTCATCGATCCGGCGGCAGAACGGAATCATGATCCGCACGTTGGTGAGGCCCATCTCCTCGCGGACGCGGCGAAGGGCGGCGCATTCCAGGGCGAACCCCGCCGCATAGGCGGGATGGGCATACCGCGAAGCACCGCGGAAGCCCAGCATCGGATTCTCCTCACGGGGCTCGAAGTCGCCGCCGCCGATAAGCTTGGCATATTCGTTGGTCTTGAAGTCGGACATCCGCACGATAACGGGCTTGGGGTAGAAGGCGGCGGCGATCGTGCCGATGCCTTCGGACAGTCGCTCGACGAAAAATGCCGCCGGCGTTGCATGACCTCGCACGAGGTTTGCGATGCGCTCGCGATCCTTCCCCGTGGTGACCCGTTGCGGGCAGGCGAGCGCCATCGGATGGATGCCGATATGGTCGCTGATGATGAATTCCATCCGTGCCAGCCCGACACCGTCATTGGGCCGCATTGCCGTCTTGAACGCGAGGTCGGGATTGCCGAGGTTGACCATGATCGGCGTGCGCGGCGTCGCAATGCTGGCGGCGTCCTGCGTCGTGATCTCCACGGGCAGGATACCGGCATAGACGCGGCCGATCTCGCCCTCGGCGCAGGAGACGGTCACTGCCGCACCGCCCTTCAGGATACCGGTCGCCCCCGTGGCGCCGACAATGGCGGGGATTCCGTGCTCGCGCGCCACGATGGCCGCATGACATGTCCGGCCGCCCCGATCGGTGACGATCGCCGCCGCCTTCTTCATGACGGGCTCCCAATCGGGGCTGGTGGTCGCGGCCACCAAGACGTCGCCGGGTTGGAACGCCGCGAGGTCGGCGGGTCCCGAGACCAGGCGCACCGGGCCGCTCGCCGCCTTTTCCCCGACGGCACGCCCTTCGACGATGGCCCGTTCGGTGGCCGTTACCCGGTAGGTTTCGATGGTGGCGGCAGGCCGGCGCGACACCACTGTCTCCGGGCGCGCCTGGACGATGTACAGCGCCCCGTCCGGTCCGTCCTTGGCCCACTCGATATCCATGGGCCGCGGCTCGCCGGCAAGTCGGGAATAGTGCTCCTCGATGCGCATGGCGCAATCCGCGATGGTCAGCACTTCGGCATCGCTGAGGCAGAATTCCTCGCGCTTGCCGGCTGGCGTGTCGATGTAGCTGGTCGAGCCGGCGCCGCCGCCTTCGCCATAGACAAGCTGGCGTTGCTTGCCGCCAAGTTTGCGACGCAGCACGCAGCGGCTGCCGGTGCGGAAGGTGGGTTTGTGGACATGGAACTCGTCGGGATCGACCTTGCCCTGGACGATGCTCTCGCCCAGGCCCCAGACCCCGGTGACGAAGACCACGTCGCGGAAGCCGGTCTCCGTATCGAGGGTGAAGGCGACGCCGCTCGTGGCAAGATCCGAGCGCACCATCTTCATGATGCCGACGGACAGCGCGATCTTCAGGTGATCGAAGCCGTTGGCATTGCGGTAGGTGATGGCGCGATCGGTGAAGACAGAGGCAAAGCAGCGCCGGCAGGCCTCGACAAGCTCCGTCACGCCGCGAACGTTGAGGAAGCTTTCGTGCTGGCCGGCGAAGCTCGCCGTCGGCAGATCCTCGGCCGTGGCCGAGCTGCGCACGGCGACCGGCACGCCCGCGCCGTATTCCGCCTCGAGCCTGGCGTAGTTGTCGGCGACCAGAGACCTCACGACATCGGTTCCGGTCGCCTGGTATACGATCGACCTTGTCTCCGCTGCAGCGGCGGCGAGGCGGGATACATCCTCTGCGCCGACCCCCTGCAACAGGGCGGCGATCCGCGGCCAGGCGCCGGCCGCGTCGAGAGCCGATCGGTAGACGTCTGCCGTCAACGCAAAGCCGTTAGGGATGCGCACGCCCTGGCTCGACAGCGCGCAGTACATCTCACCGAGTGACGCATTCTTGCCGCCGACCGCGGCTAGGTCGCCGGCGCGGATGTCCTTGAACCAGCGGACGAGATCGCGGGGCACGGACGTCACACGCCCATGCCGACCGCGGCCGGTATCGGGCGCAGGTGGTTCTTGACCCGCCTCACGCCGGGAACGTTCTCGGTCGCGACCCGATAGGCGTCGCGCACTTCCTTGCCTTCGACGAAGCCCCACAAATGGACGACGCCGTCGCTGGCATAGACGTTGATCGGCCACCTCGATGTCCACGCGCGGTGCTCCAGTGCGTCGACGACGGTCTCGCGCAGGGCCTTGTCAGTCGGCTGCAACACCGGGCCATCGGGTTCGCGCGACAACAGCGCGCGCAGCAGGTCGGCGCGGCTGACGATTCCGACGACAACGGCGTCGCGCACGATCGGGATGCGCTTGATGTCGTGCCTTTCCATCAGGTCGACCAGTTTGCTGATCGAGGTGTCCTCGTCGGCGGTCACCACCTCTTTGGTCATGACGTCGGCGACACGCCGGGTCTGCGCCGCGACGAACGCCCTGGCCGATGAGGCTTCGCTGTCCAGCAGGTGTCCCAACCAGGTCTTCTTGCCAGCCGTGCCGATCTCGGCGCGACGGATGAGATCCGCCTCGCTCACGATGCCCACGATCGCGCCTTTGTCGTTCGTAACCGGCGCGGCGCTGACGCGTGCGCTCAGCAGGAGCTCTGCGGCATCGAATACGGATTCCGTGACACCGATGCAGACGATGGCGTCGCTCATGATGTCCTTTGCTCGCATGATGCTCTCCTTTGATGGCGGATTCGTCGCTATGCGTTGAGGTCCTGCAGCGCCATCCTGTTGCAGAGACCGATCGACCGGCCGGCCGGCAGCAATCGGATCAGCCCGCTGCGGGCAAACCGGCTGAGGACGCGAGACACCGTCTCGATGGTAAGGCCGAGATGATCGGCGATGTCGGATCGCTGCATCGGCAGCTCGAACTGCTCCTCGTCCTTGGAGATGCGCTCGGCCATGTCGAGCAGGAACGTCGCGATCTTTTCCTCTGCGGTCTTGCGGCCGAGCAGCAGCATGTGGGCCTGCGCTCGCTCGAGGCTGCGCAGGGTGGCGCTCATGATCTTGTCGCGGAACGTGGCGTCGTCTTGCATCAGCGTGGCGATCCGGCTGCGCCGATGGGCGATCACCGACGCGTCTCCCACGGCCTCGGCCGAGAAACGATGCTCACTGCCGGTCTCCAGGCCGAAGATGTCGCCACGCAGATGGAAGGCGTCGATCTGACGTCGCCCGTCGCTCAGCAGCTTGTAGGAGCGAATGGCGCCCGAGACGACCTTGTAAAAATACTCAGCCTCGTCGCCTTCATCGAACAGGCGGTCACCCTTGCGCAGGACCAAGGGCATGCCATCCGCCGGATTTGTCCCGAAGGCGGCGGCAGGAAACTTGCCGGGTTGGCTGGCGGTCCGGATCTGCATGGCTTTCTCCCCTTGGTCTCGATGATGGGTGAGTAGCTCTCCGTCCCGTATTCCACCATTCAGGTCTTGCACTAAGCGATTCTACGTAGGTTCAGCGACGCCGCGCCTGCAGAACGACAGCGGCGATCAGGCCCAGGAAGAGATAGACGGAGCCCACGATCAGCGACGCCAGGATGCTTCCCATGGCGAGCGGCCGAATCGGTGGCCGCCAGGCTGGCCGTTACGAGCGAAAGCTGACCCGCCACAGCGGCTTGATCGCTTCCGCTATCAGCAGCACACCAAGAGCCGCCGCCACGGAGACGGCAAGGTCGTGGACGTGAAACGGACCGAAGCGGAAGAGCTGCATTGCCGGTGGCCACATCAGCGCGATCGCCAGCAGCCCGGCGACCGGTATCAGCAGGAGCCACAGGAAAAGGTTGGGACGCCGCAGGGCGTCCACCGGCGAGGATGAGAAGGAGCGATTGACCAGGATGAGGCTGACGTTCGTCAGCACGAGGGAGGTGAACATCAATGCCCTGAGTTCGTTCTCCGGCATGTTGCGGTCAACGGCGGCGAGAAACACGATGACAAGTGCACCGAGAGCCAACGAACCCTGCAGAAGGCTCCACCCGCCCATCGCCGGAGAGAGCAGCCGGCTCGAAACGTGCCGCGGCGGCCGGCGCATCAGGTCCCGCTCGGCTCGCTCGGCCTCGAAGACGATCGAGCAGGCGGGATCGATCACCATTTCGAGAAAGGCGATGTGCACCGGGGTCAGCATGAACGGCATGCCAAAGAGCAGCGGCAGCAGCGCCAAGCCGGCGATCGGCACATGGACCGCCACGATGTAGCTGCTCGCCTTGCGAAGGTTGTCGTAGATGCGTCGGCCAAGCCGGACGGTTCGGACGATCGAGCTGAAGTCGTCGTCCAGCAGGACGATCGAGGACGCCTCGCGCGCGACATCGGTGCCGCGGCCGCCCATCGCGACCCCGATATGCGCCGCCTTGAGCGCCGGTGCGTCGTTGACGCCATCGCCTGTCATGGCGACGATCTCGCCGTTGGCCTTCAGTGCCTCGACGATGCGAAGCTTCTGCTCCGGCAGAATGCGGGCAAAGATGTTGGTCGATTGCAGTCGCTCGCGGAGCACGGACTGCTCGAGCTTTGCCAGTTCGGCCCCGTCGATCACCGCGTCGCCGTCGAGCCCGGCTTGCCGGGCGATGGTGCGCGCCGTCGCCGGATAGTCGCCGGTGATCATGATGACGCGCACCCCGGCCGCGTGGCATTCGCCAATGGCATCGGGGACATTGGCGCGCAATGGATCGGCGAAGCCGACAAGGCCGACGAACTCGAAGGCGAATCCGGCCTGCGAATCGGGAAGTCCGTCGGCCGCACAGTCGGCCCGTGCCACGCCGAGCACGCGCTGGCCATGACCCGCCATGTCGTCGACGGCCTGATGAAGCCAGACCAATTTCCGATCGCTGAGACGACACAGCAAGGCGATCGCCTCCGGCGCGCCCTTCGCCAGAACCTTGCAGCTCTCCGCGCCCTTCGCTTGCCAGACATTGCTCATGGCAAGCAACTGTGGGCTCAGGCCATAGTGGCGGATGAGTGTTCGCCCGGTGCCGTCATCACCGCTGCCACGAGCGAGCTCGGCGATGGCTTTCTCCATCGGGTCGGATGGATGCGGCGCGCTTGCAAGCATGGCCGCCTTGATCACCGCGGCAAATGCCGCGGGCAACGGTGACTCTCCGTCGGGACGCCACTGCAGGACCGACGTGCGCAGTTCGGCCACGGTCATCCGGTTCTCGGTCAGGGTGCCGGTCTTGTCGGTGCAGAGGACCGTTGCAGCACCGAGCATTTCGATCGCCGCCGCGCGCCGCGTGAGGACGCGGGCCCGCGACAGCCGCCAGGCGCCCATGACCATGAACGCGGTCAGCACCAGAGGAAATTCTTCGGGCAGCATCGACATGCCGAGTGCAATGCCGCCGAGGACTGCCTGCAGCCAGTCGCCGTGCACCAGGCCATGGGCGACGATGACCAGAAGGCTTGCCGCGATCCCGATTGCGGCGAAGACTCCGACGAGATGACGGGTTTCAGTCTGCAGCCGCGGCGGCTCGGTGGCAATGTGGCGCAACGATTGTCCGATCTTTCCGAGCTCGGATCGCGGTCCCGTTGCCTGCACGACCGCCAGGCCTTCACCGTGGACGACAAGCGTTCCCGAAAAGACGAAGGGGGTATTCTCGCCGCCCGGACGCGCCATTGCGATGTCGAGGGCCGCATGTGTCTTGCGGACCGTGACGGACTCTCCCGTCAACAGCGATTCGTCGACCTGAAGGTCGGTTGCGGCCGTGAGCACGGCATCAGCCGGCACTCGATCGCCTTCCAGGAGAACGATGACATCGCCGCGAACCACCTCCCGGCCGGGGATGCGGTGGCGCTGGCCGTCCCGCACGACCAATGCGCGCGGGCTCGCGATGTCACGCAGGGCATCGAGCACGCGTTCGCTGCGGGTCTGCTGAACGACGGCGATAAGCACCGAGAAGGTGGCAAAGGCGAGCAGTATGGATGCTTCGCCGAGATCGCCCAGCGCCAGGTAGACGGCGCCGGCACCCAGCAGCAAGGCGAACATCGGCTCGCGCAAGACGTCGCCCACGATGTGCAGGAGGGTCCGGCGTTCCGTCGAGGGCAGATCGTTGAAGCCTTCCGTCTGAAGGCGCGCCCTGGCTTCGCCCTCGCTAAGGCCTGCCTGGCGCATGTGCGAATCAGGCATCGGTCAGCGAACACCGGATTGCGGTTGAGCCGGCGCCAGGACGTCGATGCCCAGCAGCAGGATACCGACGCGGCTGGCGGAGGAGGCCCACTCCGCCAGGCGAGGATAGTTGTCGACCAGCCAGTTGAAGGCGCCTTGGACCGCGGCGAAGGCTGCCGCGGCCTGGGTGACCTCGCCAAGCGACATCGTATAGTTGATGTACTGGGGCACGCACAGGATCAGGCCGACCAGTGGCGCGAGCAGTGAATTGGCATGGGACACCAGCGTCGTGCGCACATGCTGGCCCCGCAGGCGCCGCCAGTGGCGCATGACTTCCGACAGGGCGAAGCCGACGGGAGCACTCTGGCTGGCACCGGCCGTTGGTTGAAGGGCATTTGTGCGCAGCCGCGCCACCGCAAACTTCAACTCCGATTCCGCCTGGTTCTTGCGCTCGATGACGTGTGCCATCTTGCGGCCGACCACCACCATCGCCCCGGTGGTGATCATGGCGTAGCCAATGCTGGCAAAGACCAGGTAGCCGGGCAGGTGCAGCGTCACGCCGAACATGTCGACGGCAAGCGAGCCGCCGACAGTCCAGAGAACGACAACGAACGTCGCCGCGGTGAGAATCGAGGCAAGCAAGCCCACGAGCAGGTCGATGGGCGCATCGGTGGCGATACGCGCATCTTCGGCAATGCGGTATTCGGCCAATTGCGGCTCGCCCGGAGCCGCCTCGAGGCGCCGATAGTTGTCGTTGCTCAGCCAGAGCCCGAGAAGGTCGGACGTGAGCCAGTCACGCCACCGTCGCTGGAAGGACATGCGACCCCAGACGGCCGTCGTGGCCAGAATCACGCTGCTGGCGGCGAGGGCGGGCAGCAGGTATGTCTGCTCCAGGATGTCCCTGCCGTCGCGGCGTTCCAAGGCATTGAAGAAGTCGCGATTCCACAGGTTCAGTCGATACTGCACGAGAAGCTGCGCAACCACGCAGACGATCAGCATGGCGATAAGGGCCCAAGGGATCCACGCACTCTCGCCGCGCCAGAAGCCGAGCGCCGTGCGCCAGAAGCGCCGCAGCGGCTTGGCACCGACCGCCGGTACTTCGTTGTCGACATCCACGGCGGCTGCTGGAATCAAGCGCTTGCTCCGCTGTCGACCTGCTGGGCGAGGGCGGCCAGGCCTAGGAATGTGGGGTCTGGGCGGATGACGATCCTGGTCGGAATGCGTGCCAAATAGCTGCGAAGTCGGCCCTTGCCCTCGAAGCGCTCGCGGAAATCCGACTGGCGCAGGTAATCGACGATCCGGGGAGCGATCCCACCGGCGATCAGTACGCCGCCACGGGCGCCGAAGGTCAATGCCGCGTTGCCGGAGACCGAACCCAGGAAGCCGCAGAACAGATCGAGTGCCCGGCGCGCGGTCTCGGACTGGCCGTCGATTGCGGCGCGCACGATCTCTTCCGGAGAGGGCGACGAAGCCGACGCTTTCCGAGCGTCGCTCAATGCATCATGCAGGTTGACCAGGCCGCCGCCCGATAGCACGCGCTCGGCCGAGACATGGCCGTGACGACGCTGCAGGAATTCGACCACCGCGGCTTCGGCGGTCGTCGTGCTGGCAAGCGTTGCATGTCCGCCTTCGCTCGCCATTGCCCGCGGGCTGCCCGGAACGTGGCAAGCCATGCCGAGGCCGGTGCCCGGCGCGATCAACGCAACCGGCTCCGATGGCGCTTCCTGGCCGTCCCCGATGGCAGCGACATCCGACGCCGTCAAATTGGGTACCGCCCAGGCGAGGGCCTCGAGGTCGTTGACGATCCTGATCGGGTGCATGCCAAGCGTGTTCGCGAGCTCCCTGCTGTCGAGGACCCATGATGCATTGGTGAGCGCGCAGCGGCCGTCTTGGACGGGCCCGGCGGCTGCGAACACGGCGCGGTCGATGCCGTCATTGTGATGCCGTCCCAGGAAGTGGCGGATGCCGTCAATGGCATTCGCGTAGTCGCGCGTCGCCAGCGTTTCGACGCTGCCCAGTCGCGAATCGCGAAGCACGGCAAAGCGGGCCTTCGTGCCGCCGATATCTGCGAGGAGGCATCCGCTCATGGTGTGGCCTGCCTGGCGTGGGCCTTGATCATGGCGCTGTACCAGCGGGCCGATGCCTTGGCGATCCGCCTCTGCGTCGCGTAGTCGACATAGATCAGGCCAAAGCGGTTGGCGTAGCCCGCACCCCATTCGAAATTGTCGAGCAGCGACCAGACGAAATAGCCACGCACGTCCGCGCCGATCTCGATGGCCTCGTGCATGGCATCGATGTAGCTCGAGAGATATTCGATGCGCTGCGCGTCGTGCACCTCGCCCGCGGCGTCGGGCTTCTCCACGGCGCCGGCGCCGTTCTCGGTCACGTAGATGGGCAGCCCGTAGCGGTCATGGGCGTCCAGCAGCGTGTCGCGGAAGGCCTTGGGGTCGACCTGCCAACCGATCGGCGACCGGGGTACGCCGGCCGGGGCGTCGGCCCAGGCGAAACCCAGGGGCGAGGCTCCCTCTGCCTTTGCGTAGATGGGGGAATAGTGGTTGATGCCCAGCCAATCGACCGGTCGGCAGATGCGCTGCATGTCGCCGTCGCGGAGATGCAAGTCGATACCGCCGCGTAGTGAAGCCGGGTAGTCGCCGATCATTTGCGGATCGGCGAACGCCCTGTTCCAGATATCGTCCAGGATGGCGGCAGCCTTTTGATCGGCCGGCGTGGGATGGACCGGCCGGCTGGGCTGCATGTTGTGGATGCTCCCTATGGATGCGCCGTCGACCTGCTCTCTCAGGACATCGACAGCCCCGCCATGTGCCAAGTTGACGTGATGGATCGCCGCATGGAACGAGACCAAGTCGTCTGTCGCTGGCGGATGCCACCCGAACGAATAGCCGAACAGTGTGAACACGGAAGGTTCGTTGAAGGTCGCGAACCGCTTCACGCGGTCGCCCAGGCGACCGGCAATCAGCCGGGCGTAATCCGAGAACCAGCCGGCACTATCGCGGTTCGTCCAGCCGCCGATGTCCTGCAGCGCCTGCGGCAGATCCCAGTGATAGAGGCAGAGCCACGGCTCGATGCTGGCCTCCAGCAGGCCATCCACCAGACGATCATAGAAGGCGAGGCCGGCTTCGTTGGCGGCGCCGCGGCCAGTTGGCAGCACCCGCGGCCAGGCAACGGAGAAGCGATAAGCGTTGACGCCGAGCGACTGCATCAGGGCGATGTCGTCGCGATAACGGTGATAGTGGTCGCAGGCCAGTTCACCGGTGTCGCCGTTGGCGATCCGCCCCGGCTGCCGGCAGAACCCGTCCCAGATGCTGGGGCCGCGTCCATCGAGCCGCTCGGCGCCCTCGATCTGATAGCTCGACGTCGACACACCCCACACGAAGTCGTGACGGAGAGGCTTGCGTGAAGGAAATCGCTGGACGGCCGAGACGGCGGCTTGGGGGCTGACCATGGCTGCGCTCCGAGCGGCACGGGCTAGGGGGTGGTGGCGAGCTTCAGCACGCCGTCGCGCCGACCGATGTCCGGCGGGCGAGGGTCGAGGACTGTACGATCGGCCTCCGCGAATATCGCCGCCCTCATCTTCGTCATCGCCGGCCTCCTGTGAGCAGTCCAAGTCTACAGGGACGCAGCGAGGCCGCTATTGACCTAGCTCAAGCAGCTGAACATCTGGATGGCCGGGATTGCTGGCCCATGGTGTCTGCGAGGAGCGCATCGACGGCGGCGCGCCGTACGGCCGCTGTGCCGACGTTCTGGACAGCTGCCGCGCCGCAGGCAAGCGCCAGCCGAAGCGCGGCCTCGGCGGGCCGTTGTTCGCTTAGCCCTAATACCAGACCGGCAAGGAAGCTGTCCCCCGCGCCAACCCCGGTCTTCGCCGGCACGGCAAAGGCTGGTGAATGAATGACCCGATCAGCCGTTGCCACGATCGCGCCGCCGGCCCCCAGGCTGAGCGCGACCATCTCGGCCGCACCGGTTTGGGCGAGGCGCCTGGCCTGCGTCATCTGGCTCGGAAGGTCGCGCACTTCGTGGCCGACGATCGATTCGAATTCGGAAAGGCTGGGTTTCAGCAGGGAAATGCCGTGCCCGAGCGCAGCGGCCAGCGCCGGACCGGATGTATCCAGCGCAAACTTCGAACCGCGTCCGCTGACGACAGCCGCCACTTTGCCGTAAAAGTCGGTCGGCATCCCGGGGGCCAGGCTTCCGCTCGCCACGATCCAGTCCGCTTCGACCTGATGGAGAGCTTCGAGAATGTTCGCGCAGTCCGACGCCGCGAGCTGCGGACCTTGCGGCACAAAACGGTATTCCAGCCCGCTCGATTGGTCATGCACCGTCACGCTGATCCGGCAGGCATTGCGTATCGGGACGACTTGGCTCGGCACTTTCGCCGTCGTCAGCATTTCCTCGACGAATCGCCCTGTAACCCCACCCGAGGCAAAGAGCGCCAGCGTTTGCCCACCCAATTCGAAGATGACGCGCGCCACATTGATGCCACCGCCACCCGGATCGTAGCGTTCGTTGAACGTCCGGATCTTGTGCCCGGGTTGTACGGATTTTGCCGTTGTGGCCAGGTCGACGGCTGGATTGACCGTCAGCGTCACGATCCGCGGCGGCATTGCATCTTCTCCATGGACTGGCATCGGCGGCATGGTGGCCGCCACTGCAGCAGCAGTGCCTTGAGCCAAATCAAGGAGTGACGCCGCCGTGCCGGCGCGCGGGCCGGGCGGCGAAAGCCGAGGCGGTTGATCTGGAACAAGCCCGATCAGGCCGGTGCGTGCAATGGACAGTCTGCTTAATCAAGCAGGAGCTGTTCATGTACGCCATGAAGGTGATGACACGGCCGGTCGTGACGATACCCGCCGACGCAACCGTCTACGCTGCGGCAGACATTCTCCTCGGCGCGCGGATCAGCGCCGCTCCGGTGGTCGACGCCGACGGCAAGCTGGTCGGTATTGTCAGCGAGGCCGACCTCATGAACCGGCCCGAATCCGGCGCCGTGCCGGCCCGGTCCTGGCTGCAGCGGCTACTGGCGCCCGAATCGGTTCTGGCGCACGATTATCTTCGCTCGCATTCCCATCACGTGGCCGACGTCATGACCCGGGATGTCGTCACGGCGGAGGAGCAGACGAGCCTGAAGGAAATCGCCGGCTTGATGCAGAGCCGGGCGATCAAGCGCGTGCCGATCGTGCGCGAGGGTAAGGTTGTGGGCATCGTCAGTCGTGCCAACCTGCTGCAAGGCCTGCTTGCCCGTCAACCCCGGACCGCCGAATGCGCGGCGCCGGACGACAATCTGCGGGACCGCGTGAACGAAGAGTTGGACAGGCATACCTGGGCCTCCGACGTCAGCAACGTCGTGGTCGACAACGGTGCCGTCCATTTGTGGGGTCAGACCTTTTCGCCGACGGCAAGGGATGCCGTCAGGGTGGCTGTCGAGAACGTACCCGGGGTGAAGCGGGTGATGAACAACATCGTCGTGCTGCCGGTCGAGGCGGCTCTCCCCAGCTGAAGGCACGAGCATTTGGCTCGAACTCGCTCGCACCCCGGACTTTCCGGGAGGGGCGAGGGCGTTTGATCTGGCTCATATGACTGCCGGGCCGGGTGAGCCTCCTGGTTGAGGTCATTTGATCCAGATCATTTGCGATTCGTGATCGATAGGACATGTTTGAAGATGCCTCTGAAGCCGTCGAGCCTGATTGTCCTGGTGAGCGCCCTGTCGGCAGGAATCGCCGGGACGGCACGCACCCAAGACTACGACCAGCTTTTCAAGAGGTGCTACACGGAAAGCCTGCCGGACCATGTGATTGCGACTTGTTCCGCCGTCATTTCGCGAGGCGCGGCGGACAAGGCAGATCTCGCTACCGCCTTCAAGAATCGAGGGAATGCCCATGACGACAAGGGTGAATATGCCCGGGCGCTCGAGGACTACGATCAAGCAGTGACGATCAATCCTCTGGATGCCGATGCCTTCAATAGTCGAGGCACCACGTATGCCGCTCTTGCTCGCTATGAACGCGCCGTCCTGGACTTCGACGAAGCAATCAGGCTGAACCCAGCCAGTCCGCTGGCGTTCAGCAACCGATGCTTTGCAAGAGGCGCGTTGGATCAGCTCGAGCCTGCGCTGGCCGACTGCAGCGAGGCGCTACGCCTGAAACCCAACAATCCCGGCGCGCTAGGATCGCGCGCCTTCATCTACCTGAAGCTCAGGCGCTACGAAGCGGCAGTTGCGGATTACAATGTGAAGCTGCGAGCGAATCCCGACGATGCCTATGCCCTCTTCGGCAGAGGTGTTGCCAAGTATATGAAAGGCGATCTGCGGGGCGGTGACGGGGACATCGTCGCTTCGCAATCGCTCAAGCCCGACATTTCAGAAGACATGGCCAGGCTCGGCATCCGGTTGCAGAGCCTTCGATAGCGGATGGCGAGGCGAGCCAAAATCGCAGGCACTGCCAGCACTTGCAGGCGGTGCTGGCATGAAGTGCCCTTTCTATGGCGCGCAAAAAACTAACAAAATGTCGCTCGCAGACTGCAAGCCGCCTGCCTATCGGCAGACAGGTCACGGAATTTTGGCGTCGTATGGCCGCCAAAATTCTTCGGCCGGGCTTATACCGAAGTCATTTCAGTGGCTTTAGAAGGTCAGCCCGTACGCTGCTTCTTCCGTATAGATGGAGCCGCTTCGCCCGCTGCGGCTCGAATAGAGCGCGAAATGATCGGCGATCCACGGGCCGGCCTTGAAGGTCGAGTGGCTTGCCATGAACTGCGCCAAGTGGTGTCCGGTCTCCACGCCGTTGCCGAAGCGCGCCAGGGTCACGTGCGGGCGGAATTTGCGGCGCTCGACCTCGATGCCGCAGTTGCGCGCCACGGTCGAGACCTTCTGCTGCAGCCAGTCGAGCCGGTCACTCTTCTCGACGGTGGCGACCAGCGCGCGCGGCTGCTTGCCGCTCGAGAATTGTTCGACGCCGGCAATGGCGACGGAGAAGGGCGGGCCGGCGATGTCCGACAGCTCCTCCTCGAGGTCGCGCAGGACGCCGCCCTGCACTTCGCCGGCAAAGCACAGCGTGACGTGAAAGTTCTCCGCCGGTACCCAGCGCGCGTCGGGCACGCCCGACTGCAGCGCCACAAGGTCGTCGGCAACTTCCTCAGGGACGGGCAGGGCGACGAACAGACGAGGCATGATCGTCCAGGTTCTTGGTCACGAAAGGCAGGATGCGCTCGACGATCACGTCGACGCCCGCAGGGTTCGGATGGATTCCGTCGCCCTGGTTGAGCGCCGGATCCTGCGCCACGCCGTCGAGGAAGAAGGCATAGAGCGGCACGCCGTGCTTGTCGGCGAGCCGCTGGTAGAGGCCGTCGAACTGCTTGGCGTATTCCGGCCCGTAATTGCGCGGCGCCAGCATGCCGGCCAGCCACACCGTGACGCCGGCCTCCTTGAGCTTGGTGATGATGGCGTCGAGGTTCTTCTCGGTGACGGCGGGATCGGTGGCGCGCAGCGCGTCGTTGGCGCCGAGCTCGACCATGACGATGTCGGGCTTGTCGGCCAGCATCCAGTCGATGCGCTGCAGGCCGCCGGCCGTGGTGTCGCCCGACACGCCATGATTGATGACGGTGACGTTGCGGCCGGCCTTCTTGAGGGCGGCCTCGAGCCTGGCCGGCATCGCCTGGGCCGGGCTGACGCCGTAGCCCGCCGCGAGACTGTCGCCCAGGATGGCGAGCTTCATGGGCGTGGTTTGTGCATTTGCCGCCGAAAGCCACAAGATCGCAATCAGCAGCGAATTGACCGCCGCCGCAAAACGACCATATCCAGTATGGAAATTCATGCTCTCTCTTCCGGAGCCCGCTTGACCCCGCCCAACGCTCACGAAGCCATCGCCCGCCAGCCCATCGTCCGTCTCTCCGACGTCCATCTCGACATGGCAAGCGATGCCGGCACGGTCAATATCCTGCGCGGCGTCACTCTCGACATCGCCGTTGGCGAAATTGCGGCCGTCGTCGGCCCCTCGGGCGCGGGCAAGTCGAGCCTGATGATGGTGGCGGGCGGCCTGGAGCGCGCCACCTCGGGCCGCGTCGAAGTCGCAGGCCGCAATCTCGGTCCGCTCGACGACGACGCCCGGGCGCGCCTCAGGCGCGACCATATCGGCATCGTCTTCCAGGGCTTCCATCTCATCCCGACCATGACCGCGCACGAGAACGTGGCGCTGCCGCTCGAGTTCGCCGGCCGCTCCGACGCCTTCGAACTCGCCGAGGCGGCCCTGAAGCGCGTCGGGCTCGGCCATCGCATCGGCCACTATCCGGCGCAGCTCTCGGGCGGCGAGCAGCAGCGCGTCGCCGTCGCCCGCGCCTTCGTCAGCCGGCCCAAGCTCCTGCTGGCCGACGAGCCGACCGGCAATCTCGACGGGGCCACCGGCAAGCAGGTCATGGACCTGCTGTTCGAGCTGGCGCGGGCCGACGGCACGACGCTCATCCTGATCACCCACGACATGGTGCTGGCCGGACGCTGCGATCGCATCCTGCGCATCGCCGACGGCCTCGTCGTCGGCGACGAGCGCACGCCGGCCGCACTCGCCGCTCAATGAGCAGTTTCCTCCGTCATCCCGACCGGAGCCGAGCGCAGCGAGGCGTAGCGGAGGGACCTGTTTTGGGGGTGCATCGTCAAGACGAGGTCCCTCGACTGCGCCGCCCTTCGGGCGACTTCGCTCGGGATGACGTGTCGTGAATCTCGCCTTCCGCCTCGCGCGGCGCGAGATGCGCAGCGGGCTGGGCGGCTTTCGCCTGTTCATTGCCTGTCTGGCCCTGGGTGTGGCGGCGATCGCGGCCATCCTGTCGTTCAGCCGCGCCGTCGAGGAAGGCTTGCGCGCCGATGCGCGCGAGATCCTGAGCGGCGACATCGCGATCTCGCTGCTCTATCGCGAGGCGACGCCGGAGCAGATCGACTACATGACGTCGCGCGGCGAGCTCGTGCGCTGGATCGACAGCCGCGCCATGGCGCGGCCGCTGAAGCCCGACGGACGGGCGACCCTGGTGCAGCTCAAGGCGGTCGAGCGCGGCTATCCGCTCTACGGGAACATCGAGCTTCAGGACGGCAAGACGCTCGCCGACGCGCTGGCCGCGAAGGACGGCGTGTGGGGCGCGGTGGTCGAAGAGTCCGCGCTGCGCCGCATGAACCTGGCGCTGGGCGAGCGCCTGAAGGTGGGCGAGGTCACTGTCGAGGTGCGCGGCATCATCAACCGCGAGCCCGACCGTGGGTTGAACGCCTTCGCAAGCCTCGGGCCTCGGCTCATGATTCCTTACGAGGCGGTCTCGGCGTCAGGATTGGTGCAGCCGGGCAGCCTGCTCAACTACGAGTATCGCCTGCGGCTGCCGCCGGGCATCTCCGACGTCGACGTCATCGAGGGCCTGAAAGGCCGCTTCCCCAACGCCGGCTGGCGGGTGAGGGGGCTCGCCGAGGCGGGCGGCGGCATCCGCTTCTGGCTCGATCGGCTGACCCAGTTCATCGGCCTGATCGGACTTTCCTCGCTGCTGGTCGGCGGGGTGGGCGTGGGCAACGCCATCTCGAGCTTCTTAGCCGGCCGGCTGCACACCATTGCCACGCTGAAGTGCCTTGGGGCGCCCGAGCGCCTGGTGTTCTCGACCTATCTCATCCAGCTCTCGGCGCTGGCGCTGGTCGGCGTGGTGTTGGGCCTGGTCATCGGTGGCGGCCTGCCGTTCGTCGCCCAGTCGGTGATCGCCGACGTGCTGCCGGTGCGCGCGCGCGTGGCGCTCTACGCCTGGCCGCTCACCATCGCGGCGATCTTCGGCCTGCTGGTCTCGCTGCTGTTCGCCCTGATGCCATTGTTGCGCGCCCGCCGCGTGTCGGCCGCCACGCTGATGCGCGGCGCGGTCGTCCAAGGCGGCCGCCTGGTCTGGCGTGACGCCCTGCTGATCGGCGCGGTGGCGCTGGCGCTCGCTGGCTTCACCATCTTCACCGCCGAGAGCCGGCGTATCGCTGGCTGGTTCGTGCTGGGCGCGATCGGCGCCTTCATCGCCTTTCCGCTGTTGGCGCGGCTCCTGATGCTGGCGGCTGCGCGCGCCGGCAAGCCGCGCCTGGCGGGGCTCCGGCTGGCGCTCGCCAATCTCCACCGGCCGGGGGCGCCCACGCCCATCGTCATGCTGTCGCTGGGGCTGGGACTCACCGTCCTGGTGGCGACGGCGCTGATCGAAGGAAACCTGCGCGAGCAGATCACCAAGCGCATCCCGAGCGATGCGCCCGCCTTCTTCTTCGTCGACATCCAGTCGACCCAGATCGAGGCGTTCGAGAAGGCGCTCGCGGCCATCCCGGGGGCCGGACACCTCGACAAGGTGCCGTCTTTGCGGGGCCGCATCACCAGGATCGGCGGCAAGCCGGTGAACGAGATCGCCGTGCCGCCGGACGCGCGCTGGGCGATCGACGGCGACCGCGGCGTGACCTACTCGGCCGCGCCGCCCGAGGGCTCGCGCATCGTCGCCGGCGAATGGTGGCCGGCCGACTATCGCGGCCCGCAACTCATCTCCTTCGACGAGGCGCTGGCCAAGGCGTTCGGGCTGGGGCTGGGCGACACGATCACGGTGAACGTGCTGGGCCGCGACATCGAGGCCAGGATCGCCTCGCTGCGGCGCATCGAATGGACGACGCTGTCCATCAACTTCGTGTTCGTCTACTCGCCAGGCCTTTTGGACAAGGCGCCGCATACCTTCCTGGCCACGGTGAAGGCCACGCCCGAGGCCGAGGATGCGATCTTCAAGACCGTCACCGATCAGTTCCCCAATGTGACGGTCGTGCGCATCCGCGACGCCATCGAGACGGCGGCGAACGTGCTGGGCAATATCGGACTGGCGAGTCGCGTCATCGGCTTCTTGAGCATCCTGGCCGGCGTGCTGGTATTGGCAGGCGCCATGCTGGCGACCCAGCAGCGCCGGGTGCACGAGGCCGTGGTGATGAAGGTGCTGGGCGCCACCCGCGCCCGCATCGCCGGCATCTTCGCCTGGGAGTTCGCCGCTCTTGGCCTCGCCACCGCGCTGGCCGCGCTGGGCGTGGGCACTCTCGGTGCCTATCTCGTCGTGCGCCGATTGATGGGGCTCGACTGGACCTTCCTGCCCACCGTTGCCGTGGCGGTGGCGTTGGGCGCCATGGCGCTGACGCTCGCGTTCGGCCTGGCCGGGACTTTGGCGGCATTGCGGCAGCGGCCGCTGGCCTTGTTGCGTAACGAATAGGCAGGGAAAGTCCTCTGCAAGTGAAAGTAAGTGTCATATTACAAGGCGTTTAGCCTATTGATTCACTTCGTCTGAGCCCCCAGATTATCCGCCGAAGGGGCTCGCTAATGAGGCCCCTCTGGAGGCTAGGACCAAATGGCTAATCCGAACTTCGGCACCTTCAATCGCGGCGGCGCTGTTGCCGACCAGGCGGCATTCGATGTCGGCCTGCGCGCTCACATGGTGCGTGTCTACAACTACATGGCGTCGGGTCTTGCCCTGTCGGGCATCGTCGCCTTCGGGCTGTTCAGCTCGGCCGAGCTTGCGAGCCTGTTCTTCCAGGTTCAGGCGGGCCGGGTCGTCGGCCTGAACGTGCTGGGCTGGGTCGCGATCTTCGCGCCGCTCGGCCTGTTGCTGCTGGTCTCGTTCCGCGCCCAGGCGATGAGCGTCGGCGCGGTGCAGGCCGTCTACTGGGCGGTCACGGCTCTGATGGGCGTCAGCCTGTCGCTGCTGCTGTTCCGCTACACCGGCGCGTCGGTGGCGCGCACCTTCTTCGTCACGGCCGCCGCCTTCGGTGCGCTCAGCCTCTACGGCTACACCACCAAGCGCGACCTGACGGCGATGGGCAAGTTCCTGTTCATGGGCTTGATCGGCCTGATCCTGGCCGGCCTCGTCAACATGATCTGGCCGTCGGGCACGATGAGCTTCATCATCTCGGCCGCCGGCGTCCTGATCTTCTCGGGCCTGATCGCCTACGACACCCAGAAGATCAAGGAACAGTATGCCGAGGCGTGGGGCACCGACACGGCCGAGAAGGTCGCGATCTTCGGCGCGCTCAGCCTCTACCTCGACTTCGTGAACCTGTTCCAGTTCCTGATGAGCTTCCTCGGCCAGGAACGGGAATAAGGAACGCGAATAGCGAAGAGCAAACTTCAGCGAGACGCCCGGGCCGAAAGGTCCGGGCGTTTTGCTGTCCGGAGAAGCCGTTGGCTGAGCGCAATCGCCTGAGGGAGTTCATCGACAGCGAAGCGGCCTCGGCGATGCCGCTGCTGGTCGCCGCTGTCGCGGCCCTCGTCCTGGCCAACTCGCCCGCCGCCGATGCCGTCGACAATCTCTTGCGGAACCGCTTCGGTTTCTCGCTGGGGCCGATCGTGCTCGACAAGCCGGTCCTGCTCTGGATCAACGACGGGCTGATGGCGCTGTTCTTCCTGCTGGTCGGGCTGGAGATCAAGCGCGAGGTCATCGAAGGCGCCCTGTCGCAAGCCTCCCAGCTCGCCCTGCCCGTGATGGCTGCAGTGGGCGGCATGGCGGTGCCCGCCCTGGTCTATGTCGCCGTCAACTGGTCCGACCCGACGGCATTGCGCGGCTGGGCGATTCCGGCGGCGACCGACATTGCCTTTTCGCTCGGCGTGCTGGCGGTGCTCGGCAGTCGCGTGCCGATGGCGCTGAAGGTCTTTCTGACGACGCTCGCCATCGTCGACGATCTTGGCTCGATCGTCGTCATCGCGATCTTCTACACCAGCCACCTTTCACCCGTGGCGCTGGGCCTCGCCGCGCTGTTCATCGTCGGGCTGGCCGCCCTCAACTTCGCGGGTGTGCGACGCTTGCTGCCCTATCTGCTGCTGGGCGCATTGCTCTGGGTGTCGGTCCTGAAGTCGGGCGTGCACGCGACGCTGGCCGGCGTCGTGCTGGCGATGTTCATCCCGCTCAAGTCGGCCGGCGAGCCGGACGAGAAGCGGCCCGCCATCCGCCTGGAGCATGTGATCAAGCCATGGTCGGCGTGGCTGATCATGCCGGTCTTCGCCTTCGCCAATGCCGGCCTGCCGCTCGGCGGCCTGTCGCTGGCAAGCCTCACGGCGCCGCTGCCGCTCGGCATCATGGCCGGCCTCTTCGTCGGCAAGCAGATCGGCATCGTGCTGGGCGCGGGCCTCCTGATCGCGCTCGGCCTCGCGAAGCTGCCGCAGGGCGCCACGTGGCGCAGCCTCTATGGCGTCGCCATCCTGGGCGGCATCGGCTTCACCATGAGCCTGTTCATCGGCTCGCTCGCCTTTCCCGACGACGCGGCGCGCGAGGCGCAGGTGCGGCTGGGCGTGCTGGCCGGCTCAATCCTGTCGGCGGTCGCCGGCTGGGCCGTGCTCCGCTCGCAACACAAATCCGCATAGCTGGGCCAAGATTGCGCGTCGCCTCGGCGGGCCTATACTTTCCGGCCATGCGGCGCACGTCCTACGAACAGATGAACTGCTCGATCGCCTCGGCGCTCGACGTTGTCGGCGAGCCGTGGACGCTCCTGATCGTGCGCGACGCCTTCTATGGCGTGCGCCGGTTCGACGACTTCCAGGAGAATCTCGGCATCGCCCGCAACGTTCTGACGGCGCGGCTGAAAAAACTCGTCGAGGCCGGCATCTTCCGCAAGACCGCCTACCGCCAGCGCCCGCTGCGCCACGAATACCGCCTGACCGACAAGGGTGCGGCGCTGTTCACGGTGATCGTCGGCTTGAAGCAATGGGGCGACCGCTATGGTGTCGCCGCGCGCAGCGGCAAGCCGATGGACCTGGTCAATCGCGGCGATGGCCGGCCGCTCGACCCGGTCCTGATCGACGCCGACTCGGGCCAGCGCCTGGAGCTCACCAATGTGCGCGCCGTCGCCGGCCCCGGCGCCGACCAGGGCACGCGCGCCTTCTTCGAACGTCTGGCGATCAACCGTCCCGCCCGTTAGAGCGGACGAGATCGTCCATTGAAAGCACTGCTGCGGAATGTCGCGTCGCGCCCCCGCGCATCCTATACGGCGCGAAAAAACTCCCTTGAACGATGTTGACTGTAGTATTGACTACAGCGCACCTTAGTTATATTATCGGTGCGTTGCGCGACTCCGTCGCGTTCCCGCTCTATGCATCGTTGATCCGAGACAACACAGCGCCACACAGCGCGTTCTGTCCAGCTGCCTGCCTCCGGACGGGACGCTCGATGCGACGATTCCAACATCGAAACTTGCGTAACTATCTTAATTACGAAAGAAGGCCCAACCGATAGGGAGTACGATCTCGAAGAGCCACTAGAACTCTCGGCCGAAAACCTCCGAGACCTCCGAACCTCCCGCATCGTAACAGCAGTGCATGCCCCACTCGGTGGCCCCGAAGGCATGCTCTAGTCGCGATCGATCTTCTTGCCGTCTATGTCGCGCTGGTTGCGCTCCTGCGCGTCCTTGTCGGCAGCCTTCTCGGCCTTGGTGCGGCCGAAGCGCCGGCGGTTGGCATCCGCCTCGCTCTCGCGTTCACGCCGCGCCTTGTCCTTGCGAGCGCGTCGCAGGTTCACGATCTCCGCCATGATCCGCCGTCCTGACTATCCCCAAATGTCTATGCCGCGCTGCGCGACGATGCGCTAGTGTCTGTCGTCAGGCAGCGGGGGCGTTCCATGACAACTACCACGCGCAAACGCGTTCTGATTGGCGCCGGTGGCGTCGTCGCTCTGCTGATCGTGGTGCTGCTGGCCCTGCCCAGCCTGATCGACCTCAACGCCCGCAAGCCCGAGATCACAGCGTTGGTCAAGAAGGTGACCGGCCGCGAGCTCGTGATCGCCGGTCCGATCTCGCTGTCGATCCTGCCGACGCCGACCGTGACCTTGAGCGGCGTGAAGTTCTTCAACGTGCCGGGATCCAAAAACCCCAACATGGTCGAGGTCAGGACGGTCACCGTGAAGCCGTCGCTCGGCGCCCTGCTGACCGGCAACGTCGAGGTCAGCGAGGTGACCTTGGTCGAGCCCAAGATCGTTCTCGAGATCAATGCCGAGGGCAAGCCGAACTGGGAGTTCACGCCCTCCGTCGCCGAGGCCAGGCCCGCCGCGCCCAAGCCCGATTCGCCCAGGCCCCTGTCGCTCGGCCGCCTTACCATCGAGAACGGCACGTTGATCTTCAGCGATTCCAAGGCAGGCCTCTCGATCGTGGCGGAGAAGGCCAATTTCAGCGCCTCCGTCCGCTCGCTCGACGGTCCCTATTCGGTGGTGGGCTCGGCCACGATCAACGGCGCGCCGCTCAAGCTCGATCTGTCGGTCGGCGCCAAGGCGGCCGATGGCCATGCCGTCGACCTCGCGCTCGAGGCCGGCGGCAAGCTCGGCTTCAAGGGCAAGCTCAGCGAGCTCGGCCCCAATGCACGGCTGAGCGGCATCGCCTCCAGCTCGTCGGACAACCTGATCGGCTTCGCCGACACGCTGATCAAGATGACCGGCCAGCCGCAGCCCGATCTGCCGCCATTGCTCGCCGGCAAGTTCACCTTCGACGGCGCCATCGACGCCTCGCAGACCGCGGTCTCGATCAGGGATTTCAAGCTGGCGCTGGGCCAGGACAATGCCGGCGGCTCGCTGACGCTGACGCTCAAGCCTTCGCTCGCGATCGAAGGCAAGCTTGCCGCCGACCGGCTCGACCTCGACCGCTGGCTCGCCGCCATGGCGAAGCCCGCCGCGCCGCAGGCTGCAGCGCCGCCGCCGCCGGCCGGCGCCACCGCCACACCGGCGCCGCCGGCGGCCCCCAGCCTGCTCGCCGCGATCACCGCCAAGCTTTCCTTCGAGATCGGCGAGCTGGTCTACAACAAGCAACCGGTGCGCAACATCGCCCTCGAGCTCGACGCGCGCCGCGGCGTCGTCGCCGTGCCGAAGCTCACCGCCACCCTGCCGGGCGATCTGGTGCTGCAGGCCAAGTCGACCCTGTCGGGCGATCCCAACCGGCCGACCGTGGCCGGCGATTTCAGCCTGGTCGGCCCGAAACTGCGCGAGACGCTGGCGTGGCTCGCGGTCGACGTCTCGTCGGTACCGGCCAACAAGCTCACGCGGATCAGCCTGAAGGGCCGCATGTCGTCGGATGGCGGCAACGTGCAGGTGAGCGACGCCGTCTTCGAACTCGATGATCTCAAGGGCAGCGGCGGCATCACCGTCACCTTCAGTGTGCCGCTGTCCGTGGTCATGCAGGTCAACCTCGACACGCTCGACCTCGATTCCTACCTGGCCGCGGCGCCGGCCGACAAGAAGCCAGCGGCAGCTGCGCCGGCCACGACAGCAGCCGCCCGCGCCGCCGGTCCCTCGATCGGGCTCAAGGCCAAGATCGCCAGGCTGATCTGGAACAAGGATGCGATCGGCGGCATCGATGTCGACGTCGCGCTGCGCGGCGACACGCTCAGGCTGAACGACGTGAAAGTCTCGAACCTCGCCGGCGCGCGACTGGCGCTGCGCGGCACGGTCGTCAACTACAACGCCCCGCAGCCCAGACCCGACATCGCCTTCAACTTCGAAGCGCCGGACATGGACCGCGTGCTGAAGCTTGCCGGCGCCACGCCGGCCGGGCTCGGCGCCGTGACGGCCTCGGGCGGCATCGCGGGCAGCCTCGAACAGGTGGCGCTGCGCGAGTTCGCGGTGAACGCCGCCGGCCAGAGCCTGCGCGCGACCGGTACGCTGGCCCTGCCCGGCGCCGCGCAGGGCTCCCCGAAGTCGGCGGCCTACAAGGGCAACCTGACCTTGAACGGCCAGATCCTCGACGGCTCGATCGAGGCGACGTTTGGCGGCCGGCCGCATATCACCGCTGATCTCAAGGCCACCGTGCTCGATCTCGACAAGATCGGCGGCAGTGCTCCCGCGCAGCGCCCGCCGCCGCGCGGACAGCAGGCCGCGGCCAAGGACATCGAGGCGGGACCGTTGCGCAGCATCGACGGCAATTTCAAGCTGGTGGCAGCGACCCTGATCAGCCCGCCGCTGCGCATCGGCAATGCCGACCTGGCGGCGACCCTGAAGGACGGCGTGCTCACCATCTCGCATTTCAAGGGCGCGCTCTATGGCGGCTCACTCGACTTCTCGGGCGTGGTCAATGCCAGCCAGCCGGCGCTCGCCGTCGACCTCAAGGGCGATGCCACCGGCCTCCTGCTCGGCGAGATGCTGCGCAGCACGCGTGGCAGCAACCAGTTCGGCAGCACCATCAGGGTGACCATCGACGGCAAGCTGAACGCCACCGGCATCGCCGTGCGCGCCGGCGGCACGACCGCCGACCAGCTCAGGAGCTCGCTGGCGGGCGGCGCCAACCTCAGCGGCCATATCTTCGTCGGCGCCGACGAGGCGCTGCGCTTCATCGGCGGGGCCTTGGCCGGCGCGGCCGGCGGCGTGATCGACAACACGCTCGGCACGGCGCTCGGCATCGTCGGCCAGCGCGGCCTCAGCCCGACGGCCCTGTTGAACGCGATCCAGCTGGTCCTCAATCGCTTCGTCAACCACGACAGCCCGATCAGCGGCCACATCGACATCGCGGGTGGCGTGCTGACCGACAGGGGCCTGGCGGTGCAGGGCAACCGCGCCACCGCCAACATCTCGACCCGCACCAACCTCAGGGAGTCGACGACCGACACCACGATCAACTTCATGATCGTCGAGGATTCCTCGGCGCCCTACATCATCACGACGGCGCTCGGGCCGCTCTCCTCGCCGTCGCTCAACGTCACGCGCGGCACGGCCAGGGACCCGGCTGGCATGATCAGTACGCTGCCGGGCGTCGGCAACATTCCGGGCGTCGGCAGCTTGATCCCAGGGCAGGGCGGGGGCCAGAGTGGCGGGCAGCAACGTTCGCCGTTTCCCATCCCATTGCCCATTCCCAACATCTTCGGCCGCTAGAGGAGCTCATGCTCGATCGTCTGTTGTCCGTGCTGAAAGCGCGGTTCGGTTCCGCGCCGGCGCTGTCGGAGACGCCTCAGGGCGTCGATGTCCTGGCCGACATGGCCAACCGCCGTGTCATGCGCCGCTATCTCGACAAGCCGGTCGATCCGGCGCTGCTCGACACGCTCTGCGCCGTAGCCCTGTCGGCGCCGTCCAAGTCCGACCTGCAGCAGGCCGACATCGTGGTTGTCACCGACAAGGCCCAGCGCGCCGTGCTCGACGAGCTGGCGCCCGGCAATCCCTGGATGAAGGCGGCGCCGGCGATCCTGGTGTTCTGCGGCAACAACCGCCGCCAGCGGCTGGCCTTCGACTGGCGCTCCCGGCCCTACGTCAACGATCACCTCGATCCGTTCTTCAACGCGTCGGTCGATGCCGCGATCGTGCTGGGGACGTTCGTCGCCGCGGCCGACCGGGTCGGGCTCGGGACCTGTCCGATCAGCACCCTGCGCAACAACGCCGGCAAGGTGTCCGACCTTTTGGGCCTGCCCGACCATGTTTTCCCGGTCGCCGGGCTGGGCGTTGGCTGGCCATCCTTCGCCGGGGTGATGAGCCCCCGCCTGGGACTCGACGTCACCGTCCATCACGACCGCTACGACGAGAAGGGGCTGAAAGAGAAGGTCGCGGCCTACGACCGGCGCCGCCGCGCGGTGCAGCCCTACGCCACCCAGCGCCACGTGGATAAATTCGGCGAGGACCCGGACTATGGCTGGTCGGAAGACAAGGTCCGGCAATATTCGGTGCCCGACCGCGCCGATTTCGGCGCATTCGTGCGCGCCAAAGGTTTCAAACTCGACTGATCGTTCGTTTCCTGAGCTCGACGAGCACGAAAAGGCGCAGTGCGCTCGACAGATTGCCCGGGCTGCGGCCATGGTCGATCTCGGCCACCAGGGCGTTCAGCGACAGGCCGCGCTGCTCGGCAATGGCCGAAAGCTCGGCCCAGAAGGCGTCTTCCAGCGAAACCGAGGTGCGATGGCCATCGATTGTGACCGAGCGTTTGCGCATCGCCGGACTGTGGCAGCGGCAGGACGCCGCCTCAACCTGCCTTGCCGCCGTCACAGACCCTGCGTATAAGCGCGACCCAGAAAACCCCTCCGGAACAATCTCTTATGGATATCCGCAACGTCGCGATCATCGCGCACGTCGACCATGGCAAGACCACGCTGGTGGACTGTCTGCTGAAGCAGTCAGGCACCTTCCGCGAGAACCAGCAGGTCGCCGAGCGCGCCATGGACTCCAACGACCTCGAGCGCGAGCGCGGCATCACCATCCTCGCCAAGGCGACCTCGGTCGTCTGGAAGGGCACGCGCGTCAACATCGTCGATACGCCGGGCCATGCCGACTTCGGCGGCGAGGTCGAGCGCATCCTCTCCATGGTCGACGGCGTGGTGCTGCTGGTCGACGCCGCCGAAGGCCCGCTGCCGCAGACCAAGTTCGTGCTCGGCAAGGCGCTGCGCCTCGGCCTGCGCCCGATCGTGCTGATCAACAAGGTCGACCGCTCGGATGCGCGGCCGCACCAGGTGCACGACGAGGTGTTCGACCTGTTCTCGGCGCTGGAGGCCAACGACGAGCAGCTCGATTTCCCGACCTTGTTCGCCTCCGCCCGCCAGGGCTGGGCGGCGACCACGCTCGAGGCCGAGCACAAGGACATGGAGCCGCTGTTCGACCTCATCCTGCGCCATGTCCCGCCGCCGCACATCGAGGCGGACAAGCCGTTCCGCATGCTGGTGACGACGCTGGAGTCCGATCCGTTCCTCGGCCGCATCCTGACCGGCCGCATCCACTCGGGCGCGATCAAGCCCAACACCGTCCTGAAGGCGCTGAGCCGCGGCGGCAGCGAGATCGAGCAGACCCGGGTCACCAAGGTGTTGGCCTTCCGCGGGCTGGAGCGCGTCGCCCTCGACAGCGCCGAGGCCGGCGACATCGTGGCCGTGGCCGGCTTCAAGAACGCGACCGTGGCCGACACGATCTGCGACCAGGCGGTCGAATGGGCATTGCCGGGCCAGCCGGTCGATCCGCCGACGCTCGCCATGACCTTCTCGGTCAACGACTCGCCGCTGGCCGGCCGCGAAGGCGACAAGGTCACGACCCGCATGATCCGTGCCCGCCTGATGCGCGAGGCCGAGGGCAATGTCGCCATCCGCGTGGCCGATACCGAAAACGCCGATTCCTACGAAGTTGCCGGCCGCGGCGAGCTGCAGCTCGGCGTGCTGATCGAGACCATGCGCCGCGAGGGCTTCGAGATCGCCGTCGGTCGCCCGCGCGTCCTTTTCCAGAATGATTCGATCACCGGCCAGCGCCTCGAGCCGATCGAGGAAGTGGTGATCGACGTCGACGACGCCTACACCGGCGTCGTGGTCGAGCAGATCTCCGTCCGCAAGGGCGAGCTGCAGGACATGCGCCCGTCGGGCGCCGGCAAGACCCGTCTGGTGTTCTACGCCCCGTCGCGCGGCCTGATCGGCTATCACGGCGAGTTCCTGACCGACACGCGCGGCACCGGCGTGATGAATCGCATCTTCCACGAGTACGGTCCCTTTCGCGGCCCGATCACCGGCCGGCGCAACGGCGCGCTGATCGCCAATGCCGAAGGCACGGCCGTGGCCTATGCGCTGTGGAACCTGGAGGAACGTGGGCCGATGTTCATCGACCCGGGCACGGTGGTATACGAGGGCATGCTGATCGGCGAGCACAGCCGCGGCAACGACCTCGACGTCAACGTGCTGAAAGGCAAGCAGCTCACCAACATCCGCGCCGCCGGCAAGGATGAGGCTGTGCGCCTGACGCCACCCCGCAAGATGTCGCTCGAGCAGGCCATCGCCTACATCGAGGACGACGAGCTGGTCGAGGTGACGCCGAAGTCGATCCGCCTGCGCAAGCGCTTCCTCCATCCGGAGGATCGCAAGCGTGCCAAGAAACAGGCCGCCGCGGCGGCCGCAGAATAGGGAAATACATTGAGTAACCAAGATACGTTCGCCGACCGCCTCGAGACCGCCGCCAAGGCCAAGCAAGCCCTGCTCGACCGGGCGCGGGCCAAGGACCCGACCAAGGACCCTGAATTCGTCGCCCGCCAGGAAGCGCGCGCCGCCGCCGCCCGCGCCCGCGAGGAGCGCGAGACCGATCGCCGCAATGCCGAGATCGAGCGCCGCAATGCCCAGCGCGCCGAGCGTGAGGCCGCGCGGGTAAAGGCGGCGGCCGATCGGGAGGCCGAGAAGGTCGCGCAGGCCGCTCTCGTGGCCCAGCGCGCCAAGTCTTCCTTGCGCGAGCAGATCGAACTGCTTGCGGTGCAGAAGGCGACGCGCGACGCACGCTACGCCGCCCGCAAGGCGCGCAAGAAGTAGTCTCGTCGGCTAGAGACTCCCGCCCGTCAGGGACGCACGCTGGCTGATCTCGATGTGATTGCCGTCGGGATCGCAGACGAAGGCGTAGCGTACGGTGTCGCCCAGCACGCGCGGCTCGCCGCCTGAGGTGCCGCCGCGCTCGAGGATGCCGGCATACTCGGCCAGGCAATCCCACACCTGCACCGTCATGTAGCGGTAACCCGGTCCGCGCCACTCCTGGCTGCGTTCGACCTTGCCGCGCCTGGCGACCACGACCAGCGAATCGCCGCAGCGGTAGCGACCCTCGCCCACCCGCTCGAACTGCATGGCCTCGGTCCAGAAGCGGTCGTGCGCCGCGGGATCGTTGACCTTGAGCAGGATGGCGATGCCCTGCACGCCATCGGTGCCCTTGGGAAGCAGCATCACCTTGTTGCCGTCAGGATCGCTCAGCGCCTGCGGGGCGGCCAACCCTTCCCTGGCGATCTGCAATTCGACGATGCCGGACGGGGCCGCCGCGGGCAGCGGATTGCGCGAATGGTTCATCTTCAGGATCGAGCCGTTCATGTGGTGGCGATGCTGCTGCATGCCGCTGCCCAGCTTGCCCATGTGGTCGTAAGGCAAGCCCACCGTCTGCTGCCAGAAGGCGAGCTGCTCGTCGCGCTTGGTCGAGAACAGGCCGATGTCGAGGTGCTGTTTGGCGAGATTCATGGCGGCACTGTAGCGCGAGCCTGTGGATGACAGGAAAGCTGCCTGCGGCACGACTTTAACCACTCGGGCAAAGCCTTTGAATCGTCTATCAGAATCGCGATTCAATCCATCGTGGCTGTCCGAAACAACTCATACAATCCCTGCCACGACTCCGTTCCGGTGCGGTTGCTAGAACGGCCGTGGGTGACGGGTTGGCCGTTGGGGAATGGCCGCCCAAAATGTGGGAAGGGACACACGATGCTACGGGCCATCATCGGCACGGCCGCCGTGCTTGCAGGATTTGGCGTCCTCGAGCGTTCGGTTGACGCCAGCACCGGCTACGCCGGTTCATGCACGGCAACTCAGGCTTATGCGCTGCTCCAGCGCGGCGAGACAGTGCCGGTGCGCATCGAACCGACGCCGCACGCCGCGGTCATCGGCGCCCTGTCGGGCCGCACCGGCACGGGCGAGGCGGTGCGCAGCCAGGTCACCATCATGGGCAGCCAGAGCGGCTGGGCGCGCATCGCCCTCAACACCGCACAGGGCTACGCCGCCGACAACACCGCACCGCAGTCGTTCGGCTGGGTGCCGGCCGACCGGCTCACGGTTGATGCCCGCGTCGATGGCACGATCAAGGTCTACGACCGGCCGGACCTGCTGGGCTCCGCCCTCGCCACCGTCGAAGGCGACGATATGAAGTTCCGCGTGCTCGGCTGCCGCGGCACCTGGCTCCAGGTCGTCAATGCACGCCTCGGCCATGTCTGGATCGACAAGTGGTGCGCCCGCGAAGAGGGCTGCCGCGGCTGAACACGTTTGGAAGGGCGACGGGCCGTCATCTGGGGATTTGACGGCACGTTGCGGGACAGCACACTGAAGGCCCGGCAGGGCAACCTGCCGGGTTATTTTTTGCGCCGCGTCAGATCTTCAGCTCGCTGAAGAAGTCGTTGCCCTTGTCGTCGGTGACGATGAAGGCCGGGAAGTTCTCGACCTGGATGCGCCAGATCGCTTCCATGCCGAGCTCGGGATACTCCAGCACCTCGACCTTGCGGATGCAGTTCTTGGCCAGGATGGCGGCCGGGCCGCCGATCGAGCCCAGATAGAACCCCCTGTGCTTCTTGCAGGCGTCGACGACCTGCTTGCTGCGGTTGCCCTTGGCCAGCATGACCATTGAGCCGCCATTGGCCTGGAACAGGTCGACGTAGGAATCCATGCGACCGGCCGTGGTCGGGCCGAACGAGCCCGACGGCATCCCTTCCGGCGTCTTGGCGGGACCGGCGTAGTAGACCGGGAACTGCTTGAAGTAGTCGGGCAGGCCCTCGCCGCGATCGAGCCGTTCCTTGAGCTTCGCATGGGCCGAATCGCGCGCCACGATCAAGGTGCCGGTGAGGTTCACGCGCGTCTTCACGGGATACTTCGTCAGCACAGACAGCGTGTGCGCCATGCCCTTGTTGAGATCGACCGCGACCACGTCGCCCGAAAGCTGCTGCGGCTCGACCTCGGGCAGGAAGTGCGCCGGGTTGGTCTCGAGCTGCTCGAGGAAAATGCCATCCCTGGTGATCTTGCCGACGGCCTGGCGGTCGGCCGAGCAGGAGACACCCATACCGATCGGCACCGAGGCGCCGTGGCGGGCGATCCTGATCACGCGCACGTCGTGGCAGAAATACTTGCCGCCGAACTGCGCGCCGATGCCCATCTGCCGGGTGAGCTCCAAAACCTTCTTCTCCATCTCGCGGTCGCGGATCGCCACGCCCTTGTTGTTGCCTTCGCTCGGCAGGTCGTCGAGGTAGCGTGTCGAGGCGAGCTTCACCGTCTTGAGGTTCATCTCGGCCGAGGTGCCGCCGATCACGATGGCGAGGTGATAGGGCGGGCAGGCCGCGGTGCCGAGCGTGCGGATCTGGGTGTCGAGGAATTTCAGCAGGGCGGCCTCGTTCAGCACTGCCGGCGTCTGCTGGTAGAGGTAGCTCTTGTTGGCCGAGCCGCCGCCCTTGGCCACGAACAGGAACTTGTAGGCATCGCCATCGGTCGCATAAATGTCGATCTGCGCCGGCAGGTTGGTGCCGGTCTGCACTTCCTTGAACATCGAGATCGGCGAGACCTGCGAATAGCGGAGATTGGTCTCGGTGTAGGTCTTGAACACGCCCTTGGCGATCGCCGCCTCATCGCCGCCGCCGGTCCACACCGCCTGGCCCTTCTTGCCCATGACGATGGCGGTGCCGGTGTCCTGGCACATCGGCAGCACGCCGCCGGCCGCGATGTTGGCGTTCTTGAGCAGCTCGAGCGCCACGTACTTGTCGTTGGCCGAGGCCTCGCCGTCATCGAGGATCGAGGCCAACTGGGCGAGATGGCTGGGCCTCAGGAGATGGGAGATGTCGTGGAACGCCTGGGCGGTGAGCAGCGTCAGCGCTTCCGGCTCGACGGTCAGCACGTCGCGGCCGTTGAATTTGGTCACACCGACATGGTCGGAGGAAAGCTTGCGGTAGGACGTCGTGTCCTCGCCGTGCGGAAACATTTCCTGGAACTGGAACTCGGGCATAGCTGTCTCCTGGCGCGCCGGCGCGCTTCCCTGCCGCAATGACGGCCGGGCGTAAAGCTACTTCTTTCGGAAGCTGTCGAGCTTGACGACCTTGGAGGCGTCCTCGGGCTTGGCCTCGGCGGCCTCAGCGCCGCCGGACTCGGGCTTGTCCTCCGAGGCAGCGGGGGCGGCCAGCGGCGGCCGCTTTTCGGCCGGCGGCAGGGCGGCCGGCGGGGCGGCAACCTCGGCCTTTTCGCCGGCCTTGTCCTTGCGATCGAACTGCAGGCCGAAGCGCACCGACGGATCGACGAAGGCCGACAAGGCGGCGAACGGCACCCGGATGCGCTCCTGCTGCTTGTTGAAACTCACCGTGACCTCGAAGTGGTTCGGCCCGAGGATCAGGTCCCAGTACTGGTGCTGGAGCACGATCGTCATCTCTTCCGGGTACTTGGCGCGCAAATACTCGGGCAGGACGACGCCGGGGTCGCCGCTGCGGAACGAGATGTAGAAATGGTGCGAGCCGGGAAGGCCTTTCTCGGCGACCTGCGTCAGCACGCGACGGACGACGCTGCGCAGCGCGTCGTCGACGAGGGCGTCGTAGTGGAAGCGATCGTTCATGGCCTGTCGGAAATTTCGCGAAGTATGGTCGACCCGCGTACCATTAGAGTCAATCGCAGGAAACCCCGAATGCACCGGATGAAGTGGGAGGGCTTCTGTTGCCCGGTGCCCTCCCGAACCGCGCTTACGTCCGCTGTTTAGGCGGCAGCAGCGAGTGTAACGGTATTATCGTTAGCACTTGTGAATGGCCCGTCACGGCGGAACCATACCGGGCAAAAACCGCGCCTTTACCACGCTCGTCGATCCTGGTTCGCCCCCATCGACTCCGCATCCAGAAGAGGCGGAGGTGAATGGTGGAGGCGCCGGGTACTGCCCCCGGGTCCGAAACGCTTATTCCACGCGGCGTTTATCGCCATAGTCGGTTTCCCGACGCGACCAATATAAGCACTCCGCAGGCATTTTTGAAGCGAGCCGACTGCGCCGAAAGCGCCGCCTTATTTTCCCCATGGTCCGGGCCCGCCGCCGCCCATAGAGTCCGCGGCCAACGAAGGACAACGAACAATGCCCCTCTCCACCGACCAACAGGCCGAGATCGACCAGGCCCGCGGCGGCGCGCAGCCGACCTTGCGGCCAATCTCCCCGGCCCTGGAGGAAGTCCTTTTCCAGGCGCTGCCTGTGCTCGATCACGGCTTTGTCCGCGTCGTGGATTACATGGGAGACGATGCTGCCGTCGTGCAGGCCGCCCGGGTGAGCTACGGCCGCGGCACCAAGAAGGTCAGCGAGGACCGCGGGCTGATCAACTACCTGATGCGGCATCGCCATACGACGCCGTTCGAGATGTGCGAGATCAAATATCATGTGAAGCTGCCGATCTTCGTGGCCCGCCAGTGGATCCGCCATCGCACCGCCAACGTGAACGAATACTCGGCGCGCTACTCAATCCTCGACAACGAGTACTACGTGCCGAAGCCCGAGCATCTCGCCGCCCAGAGCAAGGCCAACCGCCAGGGTCGCGACGCCGTGCTGGCCGGCAAGGAGGCCGAGCGCGTCTTTGCCCTGCTCAAGAAGGACGCCGAGCTGGTCTACGAGCATTACATGGAGATGCTGAACGAGGGCGAGGCGGGCGAGCCGCTCGACCCCGAGCGTTCGGGCCTGGCGCGCGAGCTCGCGCGCATGAACCTGTCGCTCGCCTTCTACACCCAGTGGTACTGGAAGACCAACCTTCACAATCTCATGCATTTTCTGTCGCTGCGCGCCGACGCGCACGCACAGTACGAAATCCGCGTCTACGCCGATGTCATGCTCGATACCCTGAAACGCTGGTGTCCGATCAGCTACGACGCCTTCATGGAATACCGGCTGGGCGGGGCACACCTCTCCAAGACCGGCCTGGCCGCGATCAAGCGCATGATCGCGGGGGAGAAGGTCGACCAGAAATCGAGCGGGCTCAATCCGCGCGAATGGCGTGAGCTGGCCGCGGTGTTGGGCCTTGGCTAGGGACAATCCCGGCCGGCTGCGGCTGTTGCGCGAGCGGGTGCGCGACGATGAGGCAATCGAGGAGATGAACGAGGCGGCGTTTGGTCCCGACCGCACGCACAAGACCGTCTATCGCCTGCGCGAGGACGTGAAGCCGATCAAGGAGCTGTGCTTCGTCGCCATCGACCAGAAAGGCCGCATGGTGGCCTCGATCCGCAACTGGCCGATCCTGGTCAACGAGCGTTGGCCGGCCATCCTGCTGGGGCCGCTCGCCATCTCACCCGAGCTGCGCGGCCTGGGCTACGGCAAGGCGCTGATGTGGCACTCGATGGCGCAGTCGCGCATGCTGGGCCATAGCCGCATCATCCTGGTCGGCGATCCCGAGTACTACAACCAGTTCGGCTTCCGCCGCGACCTTGCGCTCAACATCCAGCTTCCCGGTTGGGTCGAGGAGCGCCGCTTCCTGGCGCTTGAGCTGGTCGCCGGCTCGATGATCGGCGTGCACGGCATGATCGGGAAGTGGGACGCACGCAAGGCGGCCGCGGCAGGCCGCAAGCGCAAGCGTTCATAGGAGCGGATCTCCAGGTCCGCTCATGCTCTTCTGGACCGCGAGCTTCCGGCTCGCTCAAGAATCATGAGCCCGCAAGGAGGTCGCGTCAGACGCGACCCAGCGCGCGGTCCGGAAGAATGAACATGAGCGGACCTGGAGGTCCGCGCTCCGGCAAGACTACCGCACCACGATCCTCGGTGCCGCGCGCGGGCCGCGCTGGTTGGCCGAGAGCTGCTTCCACACCCGGCCGGCGATGTTCTTGTAGATCTGGGCGTATGGGCTGTCGGGCTGGGCGACGACGATGGGATGGCCCGAGTCAGACGTCGTGCGGATGTCGAGATGCAAGGGCACTTCGCCCAGGAACGGCACGCCGAGCTTCTCCGCCTCCTCGCGCGCCCCGCCATGGCCGAAGATCTCGGCGCGCTCGCCGCAATGCGGGCAGAGGTAGAAGCTCATGTTCTCGACGAAGCCCAGGACCGGCACCGCTACCTTGCGGAACATGTTCAGGCCCTTGCGGGCATCGACCAGGGCGATGTCCTGCGGCGTCGACACGATCACCGCTCCGGCGAGCGCAACGCGCTGTGCCAAGGTGAGCTGGGCGTCGCCGGTGCCCGGCGGCATGTCGACCACCAGCACGTCGAGCTCGCCCCACTGCACGTCGCGCAGCATCTGCTCGAGTGCGCTCGATACCATGGGACCGCGCCAGATCATCGGCGTGTCCTCGTTGACGATGTAGCCGATCGACATGGTCTTGAGACCGTAACGCTCGATCGGCTTCAGCGCCTTGCCGTCGACCGATTCGGGCTTGTCCTTGACGTTGAGCATGCGCGGCATCGAGGGGCCGTAGATGTCGGCGTCGAGCAGCCCGGTCGCGACGCCGTTGGCGGCAAGGCCGAGGGCGAGGTTCACCGCGGTCGTCGACTTGCCGACGCCGCCCTTGCCCGAGGCGACGGCGATGATGTGCTTCACGCCCGGCACGTCGATCCGCCCTCCGCCGCCGGTGGTCTTGGCGGCCGGGCCGCCCTGCGTCGGCCCATGACTGTGCGCATGCCCATGCGAAGCAGGCGCAGCCGACGGTGCAGGCCGCTCCGAGGTCATCACGGCCGTCGCCGACAGCACGCCCGGCATGACGCGCACGGCCTGTTCGCAGGCCTGACGCAAAGGCTCCAGGGCCGTGCCGCGGGCGGGGTCGACGTCGAGGGTGACTGCGACATGACCGCCGCGGATGGCGATGCCGCCCACCATGCCCTGCGCCACGACACTCTTTGCAGTCGCCGGATCGATGACGGCGTCCAGGACCTTGCGGACGGCCGATTCTGTTATTTCAGCCATGGGTGCTTGTTTCCGCGGCCTCGCAATATTGTGTCGCCGCTTGATTGCAGGTGTAGCTGCCGTCACATATATGCAGCGCGACCTGAAATCAAAGCCGACAATGCGCTGGGCAAGACGGCCCTTGGCCCTGAGGTGAACGATGGCGTGGAACAACAACAGCGGCGGCCCCTGGGGCGGCGGCGGTGGCGGCGGCGGCAATGGCGGCGGGCCTTGGGGCGGCGGCGGCGGCAATCGGGGTGGTGGCGGCGGTCCGTTCGGCTCGCGCCGGCCGCCCGACATGGAAGACGTCATCCGCAAGGGCCAGGAGCGGCTGAAGAACCTGATCCCCGGCGGCTTCGGTTCCTACAAGGGCATCGTCCTGGTCGTGTTGCTGGGCCTGGTGATCTGGCTGGTCACCGGTTTCTTCCGCGTGCAGCCCAACCAGCAGGCGATCCAGCTCGTCTTCGGCAAGCCGTACGGCAAGCCGGTCGAGCCCGGCCTGCACTACAACCTGCCCAGCCCGATCGGCAATGTCGTGGTGGTCAACGTCCAGGATCAGCGCCGTGTCGTCATCGGCTCGCGCGGCGGCCAGGACCGCTCGACCACCTACAATCGCGGCCCGCGTCCGACCTCGACCGAGAATCTGATGCTGACCGGCGACGAGAACATCGTCGACATCGAGTTCGCCGTGCTGTGGCAGATCAAGGACGTCTTCAAGTACGCCTTCGACGTGCGCAATCCGGAGGAGAACGTGCGCGCCGGCGCCGAGGCCGCCATGCGCGAAGTCATCGGCCGATCGAACCTGCAATATGCCCAGACCGAGGGCCGCAGCCGCATCGAGCAGGATACCAAGGAGCTGCTGCAGCGCATCCTCGACGAATACGGGCTGGGCGTGCGCATCTCCAACATCCAGCTGCTGCGCGTCGACCCGCCGCAAGAGGTCATCGCCGCTTTCCGCGACGTCCAGGCGGCGCGTGCCGACAAGGAGAAGAGCATCAACGAGGCCAACACCTACCGTAACCAGGTGCTTCCGCGAGCCAAGGGCGAGGCCGAATCGATCATCCAGCGCGGCGAGGCCTACAAGGCCGAGATCGTCGCCCGGGCGAGCGGCGACGCCCAGCGCTTCGACCAGGTCTACGACCAGTGGGCCAAGGCCAAGGACATCACGACCGAGCGCCTCTACCTCGACACCATGGAAGAAGTGCTGCGCAACGTGAACAAGGTCATGATCGACAAGAACTCGTCCGGCGCCGGCGGCGTCATTCCTTACCTGCCGCTGCCTGAGCTGAAGTCCGGCCAGCCGGCACCGGCGGTGCCGCCGCGCACTGCCCCTCCGGCGCCGGGAGCGACGCGATGACCAACCGTGCAATCATCGCGCTGATCGCGATCGCGGTCGCCATCTTCCTGGTGACCCAGACCTTCTACACCGTCGATCCGACCAAGCAGGTGCTGGTGCGCCAGTTCGGCGCCATCGTCGGCGACCCCAAGGTCGATCCTGGCCTCTACGCCAAGATCCCCCTGGTCCAGGACATCCAGCGCATCGACCGCCGGCTGCTCGACTACGAAGCCGAGGAGTTCGAGATCATCGCCGGCGACCAGAAGCGCCTCGTGGTCGACGCTTATGCCCGTTACAAGATCACGGCGGCCAAGACCTTCGCCCAGACCGTGCCGGGCGGCGAGGCGGCCCTGCGCGGGTTGCTCGATTCGCTGATCAACTCCGAGATCCGTGGTGTGTTGAGCTCGGTGCCGCTGCATGCGGTGCTGACCGACCGGCGCGAAAATCTGATGGATGAGATCACCAAGCGGGTAAACGCCAAGACCAAGGAGCTGGGCGTCGAAACCGTCGACGTGCGCATCAAGCGTGCAGATTTGCCGCAGGCCAACTCCCAGTCGGTCTACAATCGCATGAAGACCGACCGCGAGCGCGAGGCCGGCCAGCTGCGCGCCGAGGGCGACGAGGAGAAGGCCCGCATCACCGCCACGGCCGACCGCGAGGTCGCCGTCATCAAGGCCGATGCCGGGCTGAAGGCCCAAATCGTCAAGGGTGAGGCCGACGGCGAGGCCACCCGGATCTATGCCCAGGCGTTCAGCAAGGATAAGGATTTCTATGCCTTCTACCGGCGCATGGAGGCCTACAAGCAGGCCTTCGGCGCCGGCGGATCGACCATGATCCTGAGCCCGGACACCGACTTCTTCCGCTATTTCAACGACCCATCGGGACCGCCGGCGGCCAAGAAATAGCAGCGGAACCGGCGGCAAATCCGTACTGGCGGCGTTGTGGCAGTCCTGCAACGCCGCCGGCCGAATTTCGCAAAGGCCGTGGAAAATCCGCAACAATCAGCAACATCACCGCCTCTTTATTTGCGCCACAATCGGGCTCCATGTAGACAGGAACTCGAACGCGCGGCGCCGGCCGTTCCGATCCGTTGAGGCCTGAGCGCCGTTGGAGGTCGGACGTGATTCTCACTGATTTTCCTGGTGTTTTGAGGTCCACCGCCGTCGCGGCGGCGGTGTCGCTTGGTTTGGCGTTGGCGCAGCCCGCCGTGGCGCAACCCACGCGCAACGCGCCCGACAGCTTCGCCGAGCTGGTCGACAAATTGATGCCGACCGTGGTGAACATCACCACCACCCAGAACGTGCCCCAGCAGGGCCCGAAGCTGCGCGACATGCCGCAGCTGCCGCCCGGCTCGCCGTTCGAGGAGCTGTTCAAGGAATTCTTCGACAAGCGCGGGGGCGAGGAGCAGAAGCGCCGCGGCACCTCGCTGGGCTCGGGCTTCGTGATCGATCCCGACGGCTACATCATCACCAACAACCACGTCATCCAGGGCGCCGAGGACATCACGGTCATCTTCCGTGACGATACCCAGCTCAAGGCCAAGCTGATCGGCTCCGACAGCCGCATCGACGTCGCCTTGCTCAAGGTCGAGCCGCCCAGCAAGAAGCCGATGGCCGCCATCAAGTGGGGCGATTCCGACAAGGAGCGCGTCGGCGACTGGGTGATCGCGATCGGCAACCCGTTCGGCCTCGGCCATTCGGTGACCGCCGGCATCATCTCGGCGCGCGGCCGCTCGCTGAACGATTCGCTCGACGACTATTTGCAGACCGATGCCGCCATCAACAAGGGCAACTCGGGCGGTCCGCTGTTCAATTCCCAGGGTGAGGTGATCGGCGTCAACACCGCGATCTACTCGCCGTCCGGCGTCAATGCCGGCCTGGCCTTCTCGATCCCGTCCAATCTCGTGAAGCAGGTTGCCGACCAGCTGCGCGAGTTCGGCCGTGTCAAGCGCGGCTGGGTGGGCGTGAGCTACCAGAGCGTGACCGACGACATCGCCGACTCCTTCGGGCTCGACCGCGCCCGCGGCGTGCTGGTGGCCAATGTCGTGGCCGATGGCCCGGCCGCCAAGGCGGGCCTGAAGCGCAACGACATCATCCTGAGCTTCTCGGGCCAGGACGTGCTCGATCTGCGCCGCTTCCCGCGGCTGGTCGCCAATGCCCGTGTCGGCAGCACCGTCGACATCGTGGTCTGGCGCGGCGGCAAGGAAGTGCCGCTGAAGCTGCGCATCGGCGAGCAGGAAGAGGCCGACAAACAGAACGTGGCCGCCAAGGGCGGCGACAAGAAGCCCGCCGAGCCCGACCAGCCGGTCACCTCGACCGTCGAGCAGCTTGGTCTCACCCTGCAGAAGGTCACCGACCAGCTGCGCGAGAAGTACGGTCTGTCCGATCAGGTGAAGGGCGTCGTCATCACCAAGGTGGCGGCCAACAGCCCGGCGGCCGAGAAGCAGCTGCAGGCGGGCGACGTCATCCTCGAGGTCGACCAGAAGCCGGTCACCACCCCGCAGGAGGTCACCGACCTCGTGAGCAAGCTGCAGCAGGCCAAGAAGCGCTCGGTCCTGCTGTTCGTCGAACGCCAGGGCGATCCCCGGTTCGCGGCGCTCAGGCTGACGAAGTAGTCTTCACCTTCATGTTCCTCTCCCCCGCTAGGGGGAGAGGTTGGGTGGGGGGGCTGCGAAGGCTGTCTGTAACCCCCTCACCCAGCCTCTCCCCCTAGCGGGGGAGAGGAGCGTGAACTCTAGGCGACCTTCACCACCAGCTTGCCGAAGTTCTCGCCGCGAAGAAGGCCCATGAAGGCCTCGGGCGCACGCGCCAGCCCGTCGACGACGGTCTCGCGGCTTTTGAGCCTGCCGTCCTTCACCAGTGCGCCGACCTCGCTCACGAACTCGCCCATCAGGGCGATGTGGTCGGAGACGATGAATCCCTGCAAGGTCAGCCGCCGCTGCACGATGGTAAACATCTTGGCTGGGCCCGCCATCGGCGTCTGGTCCTGATACTCCGAGATCGCGCCACAGAAGGCGACGCGGCCGAAATTGTTCAGCCGCTCGAACACGGCGTGGAAGATCTTGCCGCCGACATTCTCGAAATCGGCGTCGATGCCCTGCGGGCAGAGCTTGTCGAGCACGGCGCCGACATCGTGCTCGGTCTTGTGGTTGAAGCAGGCGTCGTAACCCGCCTCGCGCACCGCCCAGGCGCATTTGTCCTCACCGCCGGCACAACCGACGACGCGCGCGCCGGCAAGCTTGGCGAGCTGGCCCGCCACCTGGCCGACGGCGCCGGTGGCCGCCGATACGAACACCGTCTCGCCGGCCTTGGGCTTGCAGATGTGCCGGATGCCGTACCAGGCGGTGAAGGAAGGCATGCCCAGCACGCCGAGATGGGCCGACAACGGCGCGGCCGCGGCGTCGATCTTGCGCAGGCCCTTGCCGTCGTGGAGCGTGTGGCTCGCCCAGTTCAGCAGGCCGATCACCGTGTCGCCCTTGGCGAAGCGCGGGTTCTTCGACTCGACCACTTCGCCCACCGAGCCGCCGGTCAAGGGCTTGCCGAGCTCGAAGGGCGGCGTGTAGGAGCGCAGCTCGGTCATGCGCGGCCGCATGTACGGATCGAGCGACAGGAAGCGCGAGCGCACCAGCACCTCGCCGTCAGCCAGGGCCGGCAGGCTCACCTTCTCCTCGCGGAAGCAGTCGGCGGTCACGTCGCCCGCTGGACGCCTGGCGAGCACGATCTGGAGGGTATCGGTCATGGGTCGGTCCTTTCGACGAAATCGGCACGGCGATAGCCCTGCAGGTAGAGCAGCGCGGTGAGGTCGCCATGGTCGATGCGCGCGGCCACCTCGGCCGCCACCGCGGGCTTGGCGCGGAAGGCAACGCCCAGGCCCGCCGCCTTCAGCATCGGCAGGTCGTTGGCGCCGTCGCCCACCGTCACGGCGTCGGCCGGCGTGAGCCCGTGCTTGGCGGCCAGCCGCTGCAGGGTGGCGAGCTTGGCCTCCTTGCCCAGGATCGGCAGGTCGACCGTGCCGGCAAGCGTGCGGCCGTCATGCTGCAGGCCGTTGGCGGCGTGGGAGTCGAAAGCCAGCGCCTTGTGCACCAGGCCCGTGAAATGGGTGAAGCCGCCCGACACCAGGGCGCAATGGCCGCCGTGCTTCTTCATGGTCGCAACGAGAGTGGCGCCACCCGGCATGTAGCGGATGCGCTTGGCCGCCTCGTCGAGCCTGGCCACGTCGAGGCCCTTCAGCAGACCGACGCGCTCCTTCAGCGCGCTGGCGAAGTCGATCTCGCCGTTCATGGCGCGCGCCGTGATGCCGGCGATCCTCTCGCGCAGGCCCAGGAACCCGGCCAGCTCGTCCAGCATCTCATTCTCGATCATGGTCGATTCCATGTCGGCCACGAGGAGCTTCTTGCGCCGGCCCGCCGCCGGCACGACCACTGCATCGATCGCCGTCATGGCGACCGGCCTGGCGTCGCCTTCGAAGGGGATGTCGCAGGCGATCTCCGGCGCGAGCCACGCGGGTTTTCCGACCGTGGCATCCTGCGCCTGCAGCACGGCGACGGCGTTCCGGATGGCGCCGTCATTCAGTGCAGGATGGGCCGCGCTGGAGATGAGGACGAGGACGTTTCTCACGGCTGGTTAATCGCTCATTTACAATCCGGGGCCAAGCAGGTCATTTCGCCCGGCATGGATCAGCGCGTCATCGTCATCACCGGTCCGACGGCCAGCGGCAAGTCGGCGCTGGCGCTCGCACTCGCCGAACGCCATCGCGGGACGGTGATCAATGCCGACGCCATGCAGACCTACGACGCCTTCCCGATCCTGACGGCGCAGCCGACGGCCGAGGAACGCAGCCGCGTGCCGCATGCGCTCTACGGCGTCCTGCCACTCAGCGAGACCCTGTCGGCGGCGCGCTGGCGGGCGCTGGCCGATGTCGAGATCGAGCGCTGCCTGGCTGCCGGCCGCACGCCCATCCTGTGCGGCGGCTCGGGCCTCTATCTGCGGACCCTGATGCAGGGCATCGCGACCATTCCCGATGCGCCGGCCGGCCTGCGCGAGCAGGCGAACGCCGACTGGGTTTCGCTGGGTGCGGACGCGTTCCGCGCGCGCCTTGCCGAGCAGGACCCGGCGATCGTGGCTCGCCTGAAACCGGGAGATCGCCAACGCCATGTCCGCGCCTGGGAGGTCGTGGTCGCCACCGGCCGGCCGCTCAGCGCCTGGCAGGCCAGCGAGGGCGAGGCGTCGCGCTGGCGCTTCGCCACCGTGCTGCTGGCGCCGGAGCGCGCCTGGCTTCGCGATCGCATCGAGAAGCGCTTCGACGCCATGCTGGCAGGTGGCGTGCTGGCCGAAGTGCGCGCGGTGTTCGATCGCGCGGCCGATCCACGCTGGCCCGGCTTGAAGGCGCACGGCGCGCCGGAGCTCTTCGCCCACTTCCGCGGTGAGCTCAGCCTCGAGGACGCGCGACGCATCGGCATCGACCATACCCGCCAATATGCAAAGCGCCAGATGACGTGGTTTCGCCATCAGATGACACCAGATCTAGTGGTCGACCCGATCTCCGACCTGAACTTGAAGCAAACTGAGAAATTATTGACCAAAACTGGGGTCTGAAACTTTACATTTCGTGCGATTCCGGTTGATTCGTCCCAACCCGGCCTATACTTTCCGCCCGCCGCAAAACCCCCGTTTTGCGGCACATTTGTCAGAGAGGAGACCCGTGTCATGAAGCCCGAGGAGTCCGCCACGACTGGCGCCGATCTGTTGGTGAAAGCCCTGATCGACGAGGAAGTCGAGGTCGTCTTCGGCTATCCGGGCGGCGCGGTCCTTCCGATCTACGACTCCCTCTTCAAGCAGAACCGGCTGCGCCACATCCTGGTGCGCCACGAGCAGGCCGCGGTGCATGCGGCCGAGGGCTATGCGCGCTCGACCGGCAAGGTCGGCGTGGTGCTGGTGACGTCCGGCCCGGGCGCCACCAATGCGGTGACCGGCCTCACCGACGCGCTGATGGATTCGATTCCCATCGTCTGCCTGACCGGCCAGGTGCCGACGCACCTGATCGGCAACGACGCCTTCCAGGAAGCCGACACGACCGGCATCACGCGACCCTGCACCAAGCACAACTACCTGGTGAAGGCGGTCGGCGACCTGGCGCGCACCGTCCACGAGGCGTTCTACGTCGCCCGTTCGGGCCGGCCCGGTCCGGTGGTGATCGACCTGCCCAAGGACGTGCTGATGAACAAGCACGACTACGTGGCGCCCAAGAAGCCGGTACAGCACAAGAGCTACCGGCCGCAGGTGAAGCCCGAGGCCAGGAAGGTCGAGGAGGCGATCGAGCTGATCGCCGGCGCCAAGCGGCCGATCTTCTATGCCGGCGGCGGTATCGTGAACGCCGGGCCGAAGGCGTCGAAGCTGCTGACGCAGTTCGTGCACATGACGGGCTATCCCATCACCAACACGCTGATGGGGCTCGGCACCTTCCCGGCGTCGGACAAGCAGTTCCTCGGCATGCTGGGCATGCACGGCACCTACGAAGCCAATCTGGCGATGTATCACTGCGACGTGATGATCAACATCGGCGCGCGCTTCGACGATCGCATCACCGGCAAGCTCGCCGAGTTCTCGCCCAAGTCGAAGAAGATCCACGTCGACATCGATCCCAGCTCGATCAACAAGAACGTGCGCATCGACCTTCCGATCGTGGGCGATGCCGGCCACGTGCTGGAAGAGATGATCCGCGTATGGAAGGCCAGACAGCCCAAGGTCGACCACAAGGCGCTGAAGGCGTGGTGGGCCGAGATCGACAAGTGGCGGGCGCGCAACTGCCTCGCCTACAAGCAGGACAAGGAGACGATCAAGCCGCAATACGCGCTGGAACGCCTCTATCACCACATCAAGGACCGCGACCACTACATCACCACCGAAGTGGGCCAGCACCAGATGTGGGCGGCCCAGTTCCTGAAGTTCGAGCAGCCCAATCGCTGGATGACCTCGGGCGGGCTCGGCACCATGGGCTACGGCTTCCCGGCGGCGATGGGCGTGCAGATCGCCCATCCTGACGCGCTGGTCATCGACGTGGCGGGCGAAGCCTCGATCATGATGAACATCCAGGAGCTCTCGACGGTGGCGCAGTACCGGCTGCCGGTGAAGATCTTCATCCTCAACAACCAGTACATGGGCATGGTGCGCCAGTGGCAGGAACTGCTGCATGGCGGCCGCTATTCCGAGAGCTACATGGAATCGCTGCCCGACTTCGTGAAGCTCGCCGAGGCGTTCGGCGCGGTCGGCCTGCGCTGCCAGGACCCGGCCAAGCTCGACGACACGATCAAGCAGATGATCGACATCAAGCAGCCGGTCGTCGTCGACGTGCTGGTCGACAAGACCGAGAACTGCTTCCCGATGATCCCGTCCGGTGCCGCCCACTACGACATGCTGCTGGGGCCCGACGACCGGGCCGCCAAGCCGGTGTCGGAGGAAGGCATGGTGCTGGTGTGAGCACGCCCGAGACGTCGAGCCACACCATCTCCGTCCTGGTCGACAACGAGCCCGGCATTTTGGCGCGCGTGGTCGGCCTGTTCTCGGGCCGCGGCTACAACATCGAGAGCCTCACCGTGGCCGAGACCGACGCCAGGGAGAACCTCTCGCGCATCACCATCGTGACGGCGGGAACGCCCATGGTGATCGAGCAGATCAAGGCCCAGCTCGACCGGCTGGTGCCGGTCCACAAGGTGCGCGACCTCACCGTCGAGGGCCCCCACATCGAGCGCGAGCTCGCCCTGGTGAAGGTCAAGGGCACCGGCGACAAGCGCGTCGAGGCGCTGCGTCTCGCCGACGTGTTCCGCGCCAAGGTGATCGACGCCAAGACCGATTCCTTCGTCTTCGAGGTCACCGGCACATCCGACAAGGTGCGGACCTTCGTCGGCCTGATGGAAGGCCTCGGCCTGGTCGAGCTCGGCCGCACCGGCATCGTCGCCATGTCGCGCGGCGGCGACGCGCTCTAGTGGAATACGGCATAGCGCTGTTCGGTCTCGCTGCCGTGCATTTGCTGGCGGTGGCGAGCCCCGGGCCGTCGACGGTGCTGGTGATCCAGACCGCGGCGGTCGCCGGCCGGCGCGGCGGGCTGCTCGCGGCCTTCGCCATGATGGTGGGAGCGCTCGCCTGGGCCGCGGCGGCGCTCTACGGCCTGCAGGCGCTGTTCGCCCAGTTCGAGTGGCTGTACGTCGCCTTCCGCATCGGCGGGGCGCTCTTCCTGCTCTATCTCGCCGTCATGATCTGGCGCCACGCCAAAGACCCGCTGCCCGAGATCGCGGTGGATCGCACGGCGCACATGACCGGCTGGCAGGGTTTTTTGCGCGCCCTGCTGCTGCAGCTCAGCAATCCCAAGATCATGGTCTTCTTCGGCAGCATCTTCCTGTCGGTGCTGCCGCAGAACATGCCCGGCTGGATGGACAGTGCGGTGCTGGCCATCGTCGCGGTCAACGAGTTCACGTGGTTCGCCGTTCTAGCGCTGCTGTTCTCGGGCGGCCCGGCGCGAGCCTTCTATCGGCGCGCCAAGGTCTGGCTGGATCGCGTCATGGGCGGGGTACTGGCCCTGCTTGGCGTGCGGTTGGTCCTGTCCAACCATTAGATCCGGTGTCGCGGCCGTGAGCGAGGCACCGGCATCGACGACACGGACGACCTTCTACGACGAGCTCATTCGCCGGCGCCGCGCGGCGTGGATAGTCGCAAGCGTCTGCGCCGTGGTCTCAGCAGGTGTGGGCCTGGTGCTGAGCACCATCGTCACGCCGCTTGTGTTGCTGGTCCTCGGTGGCCTCCTGAAGCTTGTCGCCGCCCTCGGCGTGGCCGATTCCCTGGCTCTTGGCGGTATCGCGCTGATCCATGATTTCGTCGGGACGCAACTCGCCACTTTCGATCGACTCTCGATCACCCTGGATCGGGTGAACGGTGTCGGCGACATGGCGCTCCTGGTTGAGCCGTTGGCCCGGCTGGCGCCCGTTGCGCTTCCCGCCTTGCTTGCCGGAGCGCTTGTCTGGCTCTGGTTGCGCAGCCTTTTTGCGAGGAGCATCAGCCAGGACCTCATCGTGCGCCTGAAGGCAAGGCCCGCGAACCTCGATGATTTCGAGGAACGGCAGCTCGCCAACATCGTCTCGGAGGTTGCGATCGGCGCCGGTGCGCCGGAGCCGTTGGTCTTCCTGATCGCCACGCCGATGATCAACGCAGCAGCACTTGGATCTCACGACAAGGGCATCGTCCTGTTCACGCGCGGCATGCTCGACAGCCTGGATCGCAGTGAGACCGAGGCCGTCGCCGCGCGCCTGGTCTCCGCGATCGGCGCCGGAGATCTGCACGCCGCGACAGGCATCATGGCGGTGTTCCGCACGCTGGGATTTTTCCTCACCGTGCTCGATCTGCCGCTGCGCTGGTCGGCGTGGCGTACCCTGGGCGGGCTGCTGCTCGCCTCGGTGGCCCGGCGGGCCGGCACCGATGCGCTGGGACGCCTCGGCGAGGGCCTGGAAGAGGGCCTCGAGGCCGACGCGATTCCCGACCTCGACAAGATCGCCGGCAAGGCACCCGTGCTCGTCGCCAAGCTGGTGCGGTTCCTTTTGCTACCCTTCTATCTGGTCTCGATATTCTACAAGCTCATCCTGTTCCTCTGGACCGCCTTGTTCCTGGGCCCGCCCATGGCGTTGCTCTGGCGCAACCGCTGCTATTGGACCGACGCCCGCGCCGTGAAGCTCGCGCGAAATCCGGAAGCCTTCGCCAAGGCTCTGGAGAGGATCGGTTCGGCGGAGCCACCTCCGGGCGGCGAAGCCTTTGCCTATCTGTTCATCGCCGCGCCGACGACGACCCGTCGCGCCGTCACCGACCGGCGCAGCCTGGCGCTGGCTCTGACACCGCCGACGAGCAAGCGCCTGGCGCGGCTCAGTGCCATGGGCGCCAACCCACGCGGCGGGCGGGCCTTCGACGTCGCGGTGCTCATGGCGCACCCACTGCGCGCCCTCATTGTCGGGGCGTTGGCGCTGTTGCTTGTTCCGCTGTTCGCGGCTCTGGTCATGGCGATCGGGTTTCTCACCCTCATTGTCATGACGTTCGGCCTGCTCGCCGGCCTCGGCATCGTGCATGCCCTGATCTAGTTGCGCACCCGCGCCTGCACCTCGGCGAGGCTGGCCGGCGTCTTCTCGAGCACGAACAGCGCCTCACTGCGGCCGTTGATGCGCAGCGGGTCGCCCGATTCGCGTTCGGCCATCTCGTAGAACATCTGGCCGGCCGGGCGGCAGTTCCAGTCGGGGCTGAGGCCCGACAGGCGCACGCCGGGATAGCGCAGGCAGATCTGGACGATCGACTGGCCGCTCGCCCCCGGCGCCGTGTTGACCTGCCATTCGCCGGCGAAGATGCGGCGCTGGCCGACCACCCAGGCGAAGTCACGGCCGTCGGCCGTCGAATAGTGGATTTGCGCCGGCCCGTTGCCGGCCCACATCCACGTCTTGTTGGCCATGCCGCGCTGAGCCGCGTCGGGCGTCGAATTGTCGATCGAGGCCTGGACTTGCGGCATCGGCACCGCGGGGCCGACAGGCGCGGCCGGATCTGGATTGGAGCAACCGGCCGCGAACGGAACGGCGATCAGGAGAGCGAGCGCGGAACGGAAGGGGGACATGGAGGCAGCCGGTGTTTGAGGGATGGAAACGGGGCGATGAGGCGCAGGGCGGGCATGCGATTGCGGGGGATTCCACACTGGTTTTTGTCGGTCGGGTTGTCTAGTAAGCCGCGTCTTTTGCAAGCAATGCACTGCCAGGAGGAATGGCCCTAATGCGTGTCTACTATGATCGCGATGCCGATGTGAACCTGATCAAGGGCAGGAAGGTCCTGGTCGTCGGTTACGGCAGCCAGGGCCACGCCCATGCGATGAACCTGCGCGATTCGGGCGTCAAGGACGTGCGCATTGCGCTGAAGCCAGGCTCGGCCACGATCAAGAAGGCCGAGGGCGCGGGCTTCACGGTGATGAGCCCGGCCGACGGCGCCAAGTGGGCGGACATCGTCATGGTGCTGACGCCCGATGAGCTGCAGTCCGACATTTACAGCGCCGACCTCGCGCCCAACATGCGCCCGGGCGCGGCGCTGGCCTTCGCCCATGGCCTTAACGTGCACTTCAACCTGATCACGCCGCGCGCCGACATCGATGTGTTCATGATCGCGCCCAAGGGGCCTGGCCACACCGTGCGCTCCGAATACCTGCGGGGCGGCGGCGTGCCCTGCCTGGTGGCGGTGGCGCAGAATTCGTCGGGCAATGCCCTCGAGATCGGCCTCAGCTACTCCTCGGCGATCGGCGGCGGCCGCGCCGGCACCATCGAGACCACCTTCAAGGAAGAGTGCGAGACCGACCTGTTCGGCGAGCAGGTCGTGCTGTGCGGCGGCCTGGTCGAGCTGATCAAGGCCGGCTACGAGACCCTGGTCGAGGCGGGCTATGCGCCGGAGATGGCCTACTTCGAGTGCCTGCACGAGGTGAAGCTGATCGTCGACCTGATCTTCGAGGGCGGCATCGCCAACATGAACTACTCGATCTCCAACACCGCCGAGTACGGCGAGTACGTGTCGGGCCCGCGCATCGTCACCGCCGAGACCAAGGCCGAGATGAAGCGCGTGCTGGCCGACATCCAGTCGGGCCGCTTCGCCCGCGACTGGATGCTGGAGAACAAGGTCAACCAGGCCTCGTTCAAGGCCATGCGCAAGCGGATGTCGGAGCACCCGATCGAGGAGATCGGCGTCAAGCTGCGCGCCATGATGCCGTGGATCAAGGAGAAGGCTCTGGTCGACAAGACCCGCAACTGACGACGGGCGCTTCCCGCTAGATGATGTAGCCGCCGCCGGCCGCATCGACCATGGCGCCGGTGATGAAGGAGGCCTCGTCGGACAGCAGCCACAGGATCGTCTCGGCGATCTCGTGGCCCTCGCCGACGCGGTGCATGGGAATCGACTCCTCGATGCGGGCGCGGAAGGTGGGTTCCGCCAGCGCCTTTTCGGTCATCTCGCTCAGCACCATGCCTGGCCGGACCGCGTTGACCCGGATGCCCTCGGCCGCCGCCTCGCGGGCGAAGCCCTTGGTGAAGGAATCGACCGCGCCCTTGGTCGCCGCATAGGCGCTCGAGCCCAGGCGGCCGCCGATCGTCGAGGCCATCGACGAGACATTGACGATGGCGCCGCCCTTGCCGCCGTTCCGGGTCGACATGCGCTTGGCAGCCTCGCGGCAGCACAGCATCAGGCCGATCGTGTTGATGGCGAAGAGATTGCCGAGCCGCGCCGCGTCGTATTCGTCGACCCGCGTGCGGTAGCCGATGCCGGCGCTGTTGACGAGATGGGTGATCGGGCCGAGCGCCCGCTCGGTCTCCTGGAACAGGCGCACGATGTCGTCCTCCTGCGCCATGTCGCCGCGCAGGGCGAGGGCTTTGCCGCCCGCGGCCTCGATATCGGCGACTATCTGTTTGGCCTGCCCATCGCGTGAGCGGTAGTTGACGGCGACCTTGTAGCCGCGTTTCGCCGCGCGACGCGCGGTTTCGGCGCCAATGCCCGAGGCGCCGCCGGTGATCACGAGGGTTTTCGTCATCAGCTCATCGTTTCCCGAACACGAAGCCGCCGCCGGACGCATCGAGCGTGACGCCGGAGATGAAGCTTGCTTCGTCGGACAGCAGCCAGACGACAGCGTTGGCGATCTCGCCGGCCTGGCCGACGCGGCCCATGGCGATGGTCGATTCGATGGCCGATCGCGTCTCGCGGTCAGACAGTGTCTTTTCCGTCATCTCGGTCTCGATCATGCCCGGCCGCAGCGAGACGGCGCGGATGCCCTCGGTCGCCAGCTCCTTGGCAAAGCCCATGGTGAAGGAATCGACGGCCGCCTTGCTCGAGGCATAGGCCGCGGCGCCCGGCCGGCCGCCGATGGTGCCCGCCATCGACGAGACGTTGACGACCACGCCTCCCTTGCCGCCGTTCCGGGTCGACATCCGCCGCGCCGCCTCGCGACAGCACAGGATCACGCCGATCGTGTTCACCGCGAACAGCCGTTCGAGGGCGGCAGCGTCGAAGTCCTTCACACTGGAATTGAGGCCGATGCCGGCGCTGTTGACGAGATGTGTGACCGGGCCCAGCGCCTTCTCGGCGGCGTCGAACAGGCCGCGGATGTCGGCTTCGCGCACCACATCGCCCGGCAGGGCGACGGCCTTGCCGCCCTTGGCCTCGATGTCGGCCACGATCTTCCGCGCCTGCTGATCGCGTGAGCGGTAGTTGATCGCGACCTTGTGGCCGCGCGATGCGGCCAGGTGCGCGGTAGCTGCGCCGATTCCGCTGGCGCCGCCGGTAATGAGAAGAGTCATCCTTTCAACGCGCCTCCGGTCAGACCATGTACCAGGTAGCGCCGGACGACGAATGAAAAGACCAGGACAGGCAGCATGATCATGGTGCCGCCGGCAGCGATGCGGCCCCATTCCCAGCCTTCGTAGTTCATGAAGTTCACCACCGCCACCGGCGCGGTCATGGCCTCGGTGCGGGTCAGGATCAGGGCGAAGAAGAAGTCGTTCCAGGCGAACAGGAAGCAGAGGATCGCCGTGGCGGCGAGCCCCGGGCCCGAAAGCGGCAGGATGATGCGATGGAAGCCCTGCCACATGGTGGCGCCATCGATCCAGGCGGCCTCCTCCAGGGAGCGCGGCAGCTGGTCGTAGAACGGCCGCATCATCCAGATCACCAGCGACAGGTTGAAGGTGAGGTAGATGATGATGAGGCCGGTCCACGTGTCGAGGAGCTCGAGATGCCGGTAGACCAGGAAGTAGGGGATGGTGAAGGCGATCGGCGGCGCCATGCGGCTAGCCAGGATCCACAGCGTGACAGTGCCGCCGGCGCGCGTCGTCCAGCGCGACAGCGCATAGGCGGCCGGTACGCCGATCAGCAGCGACAGCGCGGTCGAGACCACGCTCACGACCAGGCTGTTGGCGAAGGAGTTGCGGAACTCCGAGGTCCACAGCGCGGCATAGTTGGCGAGCGTGGCGTCGAACAGCAGCCGCGGCGGGAAGCGGAAAATCTCGGCGTTGGTCTTGAACGACATCAGGACCAGCCACAGGAAGGGCGACAGCGCCAGCAGCAGCAGGGCGAGGGCGAGCGCGTGCATCAGAACGCGATCGCGGCGGCGGGACGATTTGCTAGTCAACGCGCACACCCCAGCCGACGACCCGGACGATCACCCAGCTCAACACGATGGTCGCCGCCAGCAGCACCACGGTGATCGCGCTGGAGAAGCCGAGATAGGAGAAATTGAAGGCCTGCAAATAAGAATAGTAGTTGGTGACCTCGGTGAGGCTGCCCGGCCCGCCGTCGGTCAGGATGAAGATCAGCGGGAAGGCCTTGATGGAATCGATCAGCCGGAACAGCCCTGCGACCAGCAGCACGCCCTGCACGAAGGGCAGGGTGATGTACCAGGTGAGCTGCCAGGGCGAGGCGCCGTCGACCTTGGCGGCGTCGAGAAGCTCCTGCGGCATCATCTGCAGGGCGGCCAACACCATCAGCATGGTGAAGGGGAACCACTCCCAGGTGTCGGCGATGATGATCGAGGTCAGCGCCCAGTTGGGGTCGGTGATCAGCGCCGGTACGTTCCAGCCCACGGCCCGGAAGATGCCGTGCATGGGGCTGATGTCGGGCGTGTAGATCACTTTCCAGATGATCGCCACGACGATCGGCGGCAGCACCATGGGGATCAGGAATACGGTGCGCAGCGCCTCGATGAGGCGGGTGCGCATGTTCAGCAACAGCGCCAGCCCGAGCCCGATCAGCAGCTGCAGCAGCACCGTCCAGAACGACAGCTTGATCTGCACCCACACCGAGTTGTGGAAGCGCGTGTCGTTCCAGAGCTGGCGATAGCTCTCCAGCGGCTGGGAGAAATCCCACAGCGTCTCGGGCCGCGTCAGGTTGAGCGGCGTGAAGCTGGTCGCCAACAGATAAAGCGACGGCAGCAGCGTGATCACCGCCAGCACGGCGAGCGACGGCGCCACGCACCAGACGAAGAAACGGTGCTGCTGTCTGGCGATCTTACCCAATGTCGGGCTCCTCTCCCCCGCCAGGGGGAGAGGTTGGGTGAGGGGGCTACGCACGTCGCTTCCCCCTCACCTAGCCTCTCCCCCTGGCGGGGGAGAGGAACTCGAAGGAAATGTGCTCAGGTATCAACCTTGATTCCGGCCTTCTGCAGATCCTGGATGGCCTCGGCCTGCGCCTGCTTCATCGCTTCGGGCGCCGCCTGCTGCTTGGTCGCGATGCGCTCCATGGCCTTGTTGATCTTGTCGCCGACCTGCGGATAGACCGGCACGGTACGGTACTTCATGTAGCCGGTCTTGCCGCCGAGCTGCAGCACCTCGAGGAACAGCGCCGCCACGTCCTGGCCGTTCAAGGTCAGTACTTCCTTGAATTCGGGGCTCTTGATCACCGACATGCGGCAGACGCTGGGATAGCCGTGGTTCTTGACCACCATGGCGATGGTCTCCCTGGAGAGCGCCCACTTGATGAACTCCCACGCCGCTTCCTTCTTCTTGGAGCCGGCCGGGATGCCGAGCCCATGGCTGTTGGAGCCCGGGAAATTTCCCTTTGGCCCCTCGGGCATCAGCCCGTAGCGCACGGTCTTCTTCACGACGCTCTCGTCGTGCTTGGCGAGCGGCACCATCCAGGTGATGGCTTGTGTCCGGATGTTGGCGCGCCCCGACATCTGCGAGCGCATCGACTGGTCGTCGGAGTAGGAGAGGATGCCGTCGGGGCCATACTTGATGAGCAGGTTGGCGTACCACTCGGCCGAGCTCGCGGCCGGTGGCGTGTTGAGCGTCGGCGTGAGGTTGTCCGGCGGGTCCTTGAACACCGCGCCGCCCGAGCCCATCAGGTAGGGAATCCAGTTCCAGTGGTGCAGCTTGTCGGCGGTGAAGGCCGCGACATTGTCCTTGTTGTGGATCGCGTCGCAGACCTTGGTCAGCTCGTCGAAGGTCTTGGGCAGGCCAAGTCCCGCCTTCTCGATCAGGTCGTAGCGTGCCGCGCCCAGGATCATGGCGCCGGCTTCCCAGGTGTAGCCGAAGGTCTCGCCCTTGGCGTTCTTCATGGCCGACTGGGGACCGCCGGCGAAATCCTCGGGGTCCCACGACGCCGGCGTGTACTTGGCGTCCTTGGTGAAGGGATCGAGGTTGGTCATCCAGCCGGCGCCGATCCAGCGCCCGGAGTAGATGAAGGTGCAGTTGATCACGTCCAGCGCCGAGCCCTTGGTCGAAAGTTCGAGATCGGTGCGCTGGTTGTAGACGGGAAAGGCCTGCATGTTGAAATTGACCTTGATGCCCGTCTTCTCCTCGAACTGCGGAAAGTAGTTCTTGAGGTATTCGAAGTAGGTCGTCTGGAAGCACGAGCCGTTGATGGTCGTGCCGGCATAGGGCTTCCCGCCCTGGGCATTGACGTGCGGCGCGGCGAGCACACCGGATGCAAGGGCCGACAGCCCGACGCTGCCACGCAGAACCGCACGACGACTGGGTGCCCGCATATTCCTTCCCTCCGACTTTGTTTTGTCCGAGTTGAACGTGCTTCCTATGCAGGGTCAACAAGCGCGATGCTATAGTGGTACCGCGTAGCGGGAGGAGAGCCAATGAAAGCCGCCGTTCTGTTCAAGCCCAACGAGCCCCTGCAGGTCGTCGAGTGCGAGCTCGATCCGCCCAAGGCGGGCGAGGTGCGGGTCAAGATGAAGGCCTCCGGCGTGTGCCAGAGCGACTGGCACATCATGAACGGCGACTGGCCCTCGCCCCTGCCGATCGTGCCGGGCCACGAGGCCGCGGGCGAAGTCGCCGAGGTCGGTGCCGGCGTCACCACGGTGAAGGCCGGTGATCACGTGATCTTCTCCTTCCGTCCGCATTGCGGGCGCTGCCGCTACTGCACGCAGGGCCGCACGGTGCTTTGCATTGGCCGCGCCAACGTGCCGCCGGGTGCGCTCTACGACGGCACCTTCCGCATCAAGCACAAGGGCCAGCCCATCAACCAGATGGCGCGCATCGGCACCTTCGCCGAGGAAGTCGTGGTGCCCGAGGAGATGGTGGTGCCGATCCGCAAGGACATGCCGTGGCCGCAGGCCGCCCTGGTCGGCTGCTGCGTGGCGACCGGCGTCGGCGCGGTGACGCGCCACGCCAAGATCGAGGCCGGCTCCACCGTGCTGGTGATCGGCTGCGGCGGCGTCGGGCTGAACGCGGTGCAGGGCGCCATGCTGTCGGGCGCCAGCCGGATCATCGCCGCCGACATTTTGGACAACAAGCTCGAGATGGCGAAAACCTTCGGCGCCACACACACCATCAACACCAGGACCAACGAGGACGCCGTCAAGAAGGTGAAGGAGATGGCCGGCGGTCTCGGCGTCGACTACGCCTTCGACGCGGTGTCGAACGATCGCACGCAGGCGCTTGCCTTCGATTCGCTGGCGCCCGGCGGCCATGCTGTGGCCGTCGGCATCTCGGCGGCGACGATTCGCGCCTCCTACTCGCCGTTCAACATGGTGTTCACCGAGAAGAAGGTGAGCGGCACCTTCTACGGCTCGGTGCGGCCCGACCTCGATTTTCCCGTCCTGGTCGACCACTACATGAACAAGCGGCTGAACATCGACGGCCTGATCAGCCGCACCTACAAGCTCGCCGACATCAACGAGGGCTTCAAACGCATGATGGCAGGCGAGGTCGCGCGTGGCGTCGTGGTGTTCGACTAGGCCTTGGTCGTGAAGCGCCTTCTGTTGCCACTGCTGCTGCTGGCGTCGGTCGATGCCGCGGCGCAAGGACCGTCCGAGCCGCGCCTGACCTGCGATCGCGGGCCGTTCGGCACCAAGACCTACGGCGGCTTGCCGTGGGACATCTATGGCTGCAGCGACAACCGCTCGGTGGCGGTGGTGACGGCGCGTGGCAATCCCGGCATGCCGTTCTACTTCCTGTTCGCCGAAAAGAACGGCCAGTACCAGCTGAGCGGCGAGGGGACCGGCCGGCCCGAATTCACGCGCCAGGCCTACGACGATCTGCGCCGCCTCTCGCCGCAGGACGTCCAGGCGCTGGTCAAGGAGACGTTGAAGACGGGGCCGCGCCCCAGTCAGTGAACGAACCGGCCGACCCAGGGACCGCGTTGCCACGCCGAATCGTGGCGGCAGGCGAATAGCTGCACCGAGCCGTGGCCGCTGAGCGGCTCGACGTCGAAGATGCGCAACCCATTTGCTGCGAAGAGGGCCTCGGTCATCCGCGGGGACAGGCAGCATGTCGGCGCGATCTCGAAGGTGGCCACGCCTTCGGGGTTGAGGAGCAGGGCGAAGCCGGCCAGGAAATCGTCGGTGTCCGGCACACGGAACAGCGCGTTGTTGGCCACCATAAGATCGGCATCGATGCCGTCGTCGGCCAGGCGTCGCGCCATGTCGCGGCCGAAGGATCCGGTCAATGTCGGGATGCCGCGGGCCTTCATCGCGCGGACGGCCGAGGAATGGTCGGGCTCGATGCCGATGACCGGGATGCCGAGCTGGCTGAAGTGCTGCAACAGGTGGCCATCGTGGCTCGCCACCTCGATCACGTGGCTTTTCATGCCGAGGCCGAGATAGGCCGTCATCCGCTCGGCATAGCGCTTGGCGTGGACCGCTTCGAACATTTGCATCTCTCCCCCGAGTCAGGCGGCCGCCATGATGACGGCGCCCTGGCGGCGAGAAGCGTGGCCATGATGTGACCTCGGGATGGTGTGAAAGTTTCAGCCTGGCTGTCTTCAAGCAGGAAGCGTGCGATCAAGGTTGCCGGATCGTTCGCTTTGAATCGCCTTGCGGGACCCCGCGCGGCGGTCTAAACCGAGCGCGCTTGCCGCGGCGGGCCTCTAAGGTGCATTGCCCGACCAGAATTTCCCAATAATGACAGAGACTTAACTCAATGCTGTCGCGCGTCATCGGGCTGTTTTCGGCTGACATGGGCATCGACCTGGGAACAGCGAACACGCTGGTCTATGTGAAGGGTCGCGGCATCGTCCTGAACGAACCGTCGGTCGTCGCCCTCACGACGCAAAGCGGCAAGCGCCAGGTGCTGGCGGTCGGCGAGGAAGCCAAGATGATGCTGGGCCGCACGCCCGGCAACATCCAGGCGATCCGGCCCCTGCGCGACGGCGTCATTGCCGACTTCGAAGTCGCCGAGGCGATGATCAAGCACTTCATTTCCAAGGTTCATAACCGCCGCTCGTTCGCCCATCCGCAGATCGTGGTCTGCGTGCCCTCCGGCTCCACCGCCGTCGAGCGCCGCGCCATCCAGGAATCGGCCGAGAGCGCCGGCGCCCGCAAGGTCTGGCTGATCGAGGAGCCGATGGCGGCGGCGATCGGCGCCGGCCTGCCGGTCACCGAGCCGACCGGCTCGATGGTGGTCGATATCGGCGGCGGCACGACGGAAGTGGCCATCCTGTCCCTGGGGGGCATCGTCTATCCGCGCTCGGTGCGCGTCGGCGGCGACAAGATGGACGAGGCCATCATCGGCTACATCCGCCGCAACCATAACCTGCTGGTCGGCGAGAGCTCGGCCGAGCGCATCAAGAAGACCATCGCCTCGGCCTGCCCGCCCGACGACGGCGAGGGCCGGACCATGGAGATCAAGGGCCGCGACCTGATGAACGGGGTCCCGAAGGAGCTGGTCATCACCGAGCGGCAGATCGCCGAGAGCCTGCAGGAACCGGTCAGCGCCATCGTCGAGGCAGTCAAGGTCGCCCTGGAGAACACCGCGCCCGAGCTCGCCGCCGACATCGTCGACAAGGGCATCGTGCTGACCGGCGGCGGCGCCATGCTGGCCAACATGGACACCGTGCTGCGCCAGGCCACCGGCCTGCCGGTCTCGGTGGCCGAGGACCCGCTGCTCTGCGTGGCTCTTGGCACGGGCCATGCGGTGGAGAATATCGACCGTCTGCGCGGCGTTCTGTCGTCCATGTACTGACACCTGCCTTCGGGCTCCTCTCCCCCGCCAGGGGGAGAGGTTGGGTGAGGGGGCTACACCCGTCGATTTTCCCCCCCCCCCCCCCCCCCCCCCCCCCCCGGGGGGGGGGGGGGTGGGGGGGGGGGGCTACACCCGTCGATTCCCCCTCACCTAGCCTCTCCCCCTCGCGGGGGAGAGGAATCCGAGGTGCGTCGGCTCCTCGCAGCAACAAGCTGGGGAGGAGAAGCCCAGCGAGTTGGAGTAAGATACCCGGACATGGCGATTCGGGACGAGTTCGAGGTAGCAGCCGGTCAGGTTCGCCAGGCCGTGCAGCGCTTTGCGCTCGGCCTGCTGGTCATCGCTGCCTTCGGCGCCATGCTGGTCGGCAAGGCCGACACCGTCCTGGTCGAGCATGCCCGTGTCCTGGCGCTCGACCTTGCCAGCCCCGTCCTGGAGGCGATTGCCCGGCCCGTGGCCGTGGCCAACCGCACCATCGCCGATCTCAAGGAATTCGCCTCTCTGCGCGAGGAGAACGCCCGCCTGCGCGAGGAGAACGCCCGCCTGCTGGCCTGGCAGACCGCCGCCCGCCGGCTGGAGAACGAGAACGAGGGCCTGCGCGGACTCGCCAATTTCCGCGAAGGGCCGGAGGCCTCCTTCATCACCGCCCGCATCGTCGGCGACAGCGTCAGCGCCTACGTGCGCGGCGCGCTGCTCAATGTCGGCCGCAAGGTCGGCGTGGCGTCGGGCCAGGCGGTGGTGACGGGTGAGGGCCTGGCCGGCCGCATCGCCGAGGTCGGCGACAACAGCTCACGCGTCCTCTTCGTCACCGACGTCAACTCGCGCCTGCCGGTGCTGATCGAGCGCACGCGCGAGCGCGCCATCCTGGCCGGCGACAACTCGTCCCAGCTTCGCCTTACCCTGCTGCAGAGCCTCCAGGGCGTGCAGCGCGGCGACCGCATCATCACCTCGGGCCATGGCGGCAGCTTCCCGGTCGGCATCCCGGTCGGCGAGGTGGTCGAGACCAGCGAGGGCCATGTCCGCGTGCGGCCGTTCGCCGACTTCTCCCGGCTCGAGTTCGTGCGCGTCGTCGACTATGGCGTGACCGGCCTGGTGGGCGGCAGCCAGGGCACGCCGTCGACGCCGTCGGGAGTGGCCGGCCAGAGGGTGCGATGATGAAGGCCGCCCGATGAAAGCTGACGGCCTGCTTGCCGTGCTCGACCGCTGGGGCCGCGCGACCTTGCCTGGCGCCGTCCTGCTGTTCTTCGTCCTGCTGACCCTGGCGCCGCTGCGCGCGCCTTACCTCTCCGACGCCTTGCCCTTGTTGCCGGCGCTGGTCGTCTTCCAGTTCAGCCTGGCGACGCCCGAGCGCCTGCCGGGTCCGCTGCTGCTCGCCATGGGCATCCTGCTCGACCTGCTGCTGGGCGGGCCGGGCGCGCCCGTCGGCGTGAGTGCGCTGGGCTTCGTGCTGATCCGTGCCGCCGTGGTCGCCAACCGGCGCTATCTCGTGGGCGTGCCCTTCCTGTTCCAGTGGTTCGGCTTCTGCCTGCTGGCGCTGGGCTTCGTGATCCTGGTCTGGGGCTTTACGGCGCTGTGGACCTGGACGGCCATCGACCCGGTTCCGGCCTTGATCCAGTATGTCGTCGTGGTCGTGATCTACCCGCTGATCGCCCCCTGGCTCGCCCGCGTGCGTGCGCGTGATCCCCTGAACGTGCCCGAGCCGTCGCGCGGCACGGCCCGCCCTGGCGAGACCACGTCATGATGCGCTATCGCAAGGGCGACGGCGAACGCTCGAGCCTGTTCACGCGCCGCGCGCTGCTGCTGGGCGGCGCCCAGGTCGTGCTGTTGTCGGCCCTGGCCGGCCGGCTCTACCAGCTCCAGGTCATCGAGACCCAGCGCTTCTCCACGCTCGCCGAGGAGAACCGCATCAACCTCCGCCTGCTGCCGCCGTCGCGCGGGCTGATCCTCGACCGCACCGGTCAGCCGCTTGCCGTCAACCGCAACAACTTCCGCGCCATGGCGACCTCGGACCGCGGCCGCGGCGTCGATGTTCTGGTCGAGCGGCTCGACCAGATCTTCAGCCTGGGCGAGACGGAGAAGACTCGTCTCCTGCGCGAGCTGCGCCGCAGCCGCAACGCCCAGCCGGTCGTGGTACGCGAGAACCTCGGCTGGGAGGAGGTGGCGCGGCTCGAATTCAACGCGCCCGACCTGCCCGGCGTGTTCATCGATCTCGGCCAGACGCGCGACTACCCCGAAGGCGAGCTGATGAGCCACATCATCGGCTACACCGGCCGCGTCGCCGACGAAGACCTGGCCGGCCGCGACGATCCCGTCCTGCAGCTCGCCACCATGCGCTTCGGCAAGAAGGGCGTGGAGCGCTCGCTCGAGGACAGCATCCGCGGCCGCGCCGGCGCCGTGCAGGTCGAGGTCAACGCCGTCGGCCGCGTCGTGCGCGAGCTCGACCGCACCGAAGGCCAGCCCGGCTCCAACGCGCTGCTCACCATCGATCTCGATCTGCAGCGCTTCGTCGCCGACCGCGTCAAGGAGCACCAGAGCGGCTCGGTCGTGGTGATGGACGTCATCACCGGCGACGTCCTGGCCATGGTGTCGACGCCGGGCTTCGATCCCAACACCTTCGCCCGCGGCATCACCCAGGGCGAATGGCGCGAGCTGCTCGACAGCCCCGAGCGGCCCTTGCACAACAAGTCGATCGCCGGCGTCTATCCGCCGGGCTCGACCTACAAGATGGTGACGGCGCTGGCGGCGCTGGAATCCAAGGCGATCGAGCCGTGGACGCGCCTGCCCTGTGCCGGCCACCTCGAGCTCGGCAACATCAAGTTCCATTGCTGGCTGAAGGGCGGCCACGGCTCGACAAACGTGGTCGAGGCGATCGCCCAGTCCTGCGACTGCTTCTTCTACGAGGCCGCGCGCAAGGCCGGCATCGACCGCATCGCCGACGTCGGCAACCGGCTGGGCTTCGGCCGCATCAGCGACCTCGGCCTGCCCGGCGAATCGGCCGGCATCCAGCCCAGCCGCGCGTGGAAGCAGGAGAAGCTCGGCAAGCCCTGGCAGCATGGCGACACCTTCAACCTCGGCATCGGCCAGGGCTTCATGAACGCGACGCCGCTGCAACTCGCCATCATGACCGCCCGCATCGCCAATGGCGGCTACGAGGTGCAGCCCAATCTGCTCTTGGCCTCGGCGACGCCGCGCGAGGAGCTGGTGCCGCCCAAGCCGCGCGACAAGCCCTCGGCGTCCTCGCTGCGCTTCAATCCGCAGAACATCGCCCTGATCCGCGAAGGCATGATCCAGGTGGTTGCCGGCGGCACCGCCAGCCATCTGCGCATTGACGGCAAGGGCAAGCTGGTCGAGCCGCAGTTCAAGTTCGCCGGCAAGACCGGTACCGCCCAGGTCAAGCGCATCACCGAGCGTGAGCGCGACATGGGCATCACCCAGGATCAGCTGCCCTGGCATCTGCGCCACCACGCGCTGTTCGTCTGCTTCGGCCCGGTCGACAATCCGCGCTATGCCTGCGCCGTCATCATCGAGCATGGCAAGGCGGGCGGCGCTACCGCGGGCCCGATCGGCCGCGACGTGCTGCTCGAGGTCATGAAACGCGACCCGTCGCGCCGCACCGACGGCTTCCGCAAGATGGCGTCGCGCTGAGGACGCAGCAATGAGGGTTTTGCGATGAGTCTGGCGCTCGACGCACCCGCACCCATCGGCTTCGGCGAGAAGATCTGGCGCATCAACTGGGGGCTCGTGCTGGTGCTGACCGCGATCGCCGCGATCGGCGTCGTGGCGCTCTATTCGGCGGCCGGCGGGCGCTTCGAGCCGTGGGCGGCCAGGCACGCCATGCGCTATGGCGCGGCGTTCGGCCTGATGCTGGTGGTGGCGCTGATCCATCCCAAGGTGTGGTTGATGCTCGCCTGGCCGATCTACGTCGTCTCCATGCTGCTGCTGGTGGCGGTCGACGTAGTCGGCAAGATCGGCATGGGCGCGCAGCGCTGGCTGGTGGTCGGGCCGATGCAGATCCAGCCGTCGGAGATCGCCAAGGTGGCGGTGATCCTGGTCCTGGCGCGCTACTACCACGGCCTGCGCAAGGAGAAGGCGTCGAAGTTCCTCTACACCCTGCCGCCGCTTGCCGTGATCCTGGCGCCGGTGGCGCTGGTCATGGTGCAGCCCGACCTCGGCACCGCGATGATGGTGTTGCTGGGCGGCGGCGCGCTCCTGTTCGTGGCGGGCGTGCGGTTGTGGATGTTCCTGGCCGCCGGCATCGCCGCCGTCGGCTGCCTGCCGATCGCCTGGTCGTTCATGCACGAATACCAGCGCAAGCGCGTGCTGACCTTCCTCGATCCCGACAGTGACCCGCTGGGCGCCGGCTACCACATCACCCAGTCCAAGATCGCCATCGGCTCGGGCGGACTGTTCGGCAAGGGATTCCTCAAGGGCACGCAATCCTCGCTGAACTTCCTGCCCGAGAAGCAGACCGACTTCATCTTCACCACCTTCGTCGAGGAATGGGGCATGGCGGGCGCCCTGGTTCTGCTCGCCCTGTTCGCCTTGGTGCTGGTCTGGGGCTTCTCGATCGCGCTGCGCAGCCAACACCATTTCGGCCGCCTGGTGGCGCTTGGCGTCACCGCCATGATGTTCCTCTACGTCTTCATCAACACCGCCATGGTGATGGGCGTCCTGCCGGTGGTCGGCGTGCCGTTGCCGCTGGTCAGCAACGGCGGCACCGCCATGGTCTCGGTGATGTTTGCCTGCGGCCTGCTGATAGGGGTTAACGTCTATCGCGATGCGCAATTGCCGCGTGCCCGATAAGTCGCCGGCGGACGTATTTGCGCGACTCGACAAGGGATAACTCGCTTGGTATAGCCGCGCCCTTCCCAGGCCATGGCCCCGTTCGGGCGCATAGCTCAGTTGGTAGAGCAGCTGACTCTTAATCAGCGGGTCCCAGGTTCGAGCCCTGGTGCGCCCACCATGGCGGGAAAGACCAAGCCAACGACTTGATCGAGACGGCGACACGGAGCGCGTCGTCGGTCTGCCACGTACCAGAGTCGGGTGTCCGGCCGCTTGCCTGTCCCGCGCAGAGCGGCCTAACTGGCTTCGTCAATGAAGTGCGGGGGCATCATGGGGTGGAGACGGGGAGTGAGGGTGTCGCTGATGGCGACGCTCTTTGCGGTGCTGGCCTTGCAACCGGCAACCGCCCAGGAAGAGATACCGCCGCCGTCTGGCGGCAAGGCGCGCCTCGTCGTCGTGCTGTCGGGAGCGACCGGCTCGGGTAACTATCGCACCATCTCGAGCCGCATCGCCGCGCTCGGCTATGACGTGGTGTTGTTCGATTCCAATGCGATCATCAAGGGCCGGCAGGGCCGGTCCTTGAGCGAGGCGACGGCGGCCGCCATCGAGCAGGCGCGAAAGATGCCGCATGCGTTGCCGGGCAAGGTCGCGCTGGTGGGCTTCTCTCAGGGTGGCGGCATGGCTTTGGGCTATGGGCCGACGGCGTTGACCGACCAGGTCGCTGTCGTGGCTGCCTGGTATCCGCAGACGAGCGAGTTCAAGGATGTGCCGGGGTGGGCCGCCCGCGTCAGGGCACCCGTGGTGATGTTCGCCGGCACCGCCGACGAGTACAAGTTTTGCTGCATGATCGCCAAGGCGCAGGAGATCGCGAGTGCCGCCAAGGCCGCGAACGCACCGTTCGAGCTGACGACCTATCCCGGTATCCGGCATGGCTTTTCCATTCCCGGCAGCGACTACAACGCCGGCGCCACCGACGATGCCCTGGCGCGAACAGCCGCCGCCCTCAAGCGATATCTCGGGGATTAGACGTTGGCTGCCAAGCCGATGGTCGTCCTGAGACGCTTCCTGATCATGCTCGCCTTCGTCTGCCCGTGCGCGGAAGCACAGGCTCAGGCGCCTGCGGCTGCGTTTGCCTTTGTCCTGTGGGGCGAGGGGGCCGACGGACAGCCCGTCGCCATGGCGCGCGCCGTCGTCGAGCGCGCGACAAGCTGTCCGATGTTGCAGCGCGCCTCGGGCGCGTGGCAGGAGATGACCCCGCGCCAGCGACCGCCCGGCGGCCATTTCCGCGACGTGCTGGTCTGCGAGACCCTCTATCCGTTCGGCGAAGCGACCGCCGTGCTGGCAGGCGGCCGGCGGCTCGACCTGCCGGTCGTCACACCCGCGACCCCGCGTCGCGTGCTGCTGATGGGCGACAGCGGCTGCCGCGGCGAGGCTGAACACAAGCCGCAACCCTGCACTGGCGACGGTTTCACCAAGGTCTGGCCGTTCGGCATGATCGCCGAGGACGAGAAGCGGTCGGCGGCCGACCTGATCGTCCATGTCGGCGACTACAACTATCGCAACACGCCGCGCGGCATGGTCCTGTCGCCGCGCGCCACAGGCTACCCACGGCCGATCTCGGTCAAGGTCTACGATACCGGCGACCTCGATGACGAAGACGACGTGCCCGAAGATCCGATCGGTCCGGCCTACTGGAGCCAGAACATGCAGGGCAGCCCGATCCCTGACGTCTGGTCGGCGTGGCGCGAGGACTTTTTCGTGCCGGCGACGCGCCTGATGAAGACGGCGCCATGGCTGTTGGTGCGCGGCAACCACGAGCTCTGCAGCCGCGCCGGACCGGGCTGGTTCTACCTCCTCGATCCCGGATCGGCGCTGCTGGGCGGAGCGCGCAACCAGGACCATTGTCCGCCGCAGACGCCTGCAGGCTGGCGGCCCGGTGCCTGGCCCAGCGCCCAGCCGTTCGACGGACGGCCGTTTCCGGTCCGCATCACGCCGCCGATGCGGCTGAAGCTCGGCGACCTCGATCTCATCTCCATCGATTCGGCCGACGCCGGCGACGTCTACCTCTACAACCTCGACAGCTACGTCGATCAGTTCCGGCAGGTCGCGGCCATCCTGGGCGAGCGGCGGCCGACCTGGCTGATCACCCACCGCCCGTTCTGGGGCGTGGTGAACAAGATCCATGGCGGTCCGACCGGCCACCATGAACCCTATGGCTTCATCAACCTCACGGAGCAGCAGGCGCTGAAGGCCGCTTTCCCGAACGGCCTGCCGGCCAACGTCACGGCGGTCATGTCGGGCCACATGCACCGCTTCCAGGCGATCGGCTTCGGCGACCGCCGTCCGCCACAGCTCATCGTCGGGACGGCCGGGATCGTGCTGTCGCACAACCACCCGGTGCCGCCATCGCCCGGCGACAGGCAAGCGATCCAGGTGCCGAAGCTCGACGGCATCGATGCGGCGGTCGTGGGCGTGATGGACCACGGCGCCATGCTGCTCGAGCCGGGCAGGAGCGGCGCGTGGACAGGAACGATGGTGTCGGAAACAGGCCGCGTGTTCGCGACCTGCGATTCAGCCTGGCCGCGCGAGAACCGCCGCCAATCAGTATGCCGATTGCGCTGAGTTTCGCCGGTGATAGCACTGCTGGCATCGGTGATCGTCGCTACAAGCAATGGCACGCCTCGCCGATTCGGGTCCACATATGGCCCCTTCTGGAGCGCCAAAAGTCGCAACAGCGATACCGGCCAACTATACCCGAGTTGTTGACAGTGATAAAACTGTCGTTATAATGGACGCCGCCGCCATCCGAATGGCGTCCGTTCTATGCATTGTTCATCCGAGACCCGAAAGCGCCCGTCCGGCTGGGCGGCTGGTGGAACGCGCTTCAGGGCCAACGAGATCGAGAGGAGCTTCGCCTGATCCAGCAGCGCAACTAGCGTAACCGTCTTAACTCCGCACACCGGCCAACAACTAGGGGCTTCAGTTTCCGCGGCAGTGCTGGCAGCAGCGCAGGCGCCGCCCTAGTCGTTCCAGCCGTCGCGCACCACGCCAAGCGGCGTGCTAGCGATCGGCTTGAAGGAGCCCCCGGCGTAGCTGTAGCCCAGCGTGCGGTCCGAAATGGCGTATTCCCGCTTCGCGGTGTTGGGCTCGACATCCTGGGCGCAGGCGCCGACGGACAGGACGACGGCAAGCAGGACTAGACAACGCATGGGTAACTCCGTTCAAGCCCGGCCGGCCTCGGTCTCGCGCTGATAGTAGAGAAGGTCGAGCTCGGGCGCCGCCTTGCCCAGGCTGGTCAGGATCATATGTGCGTGACCGCGATGATGGGTCTGGTGGTTGAACCAGTGGTCCAGCGCGGGCATCAGCTTCTGCACGAATTCTTCCGGCGTCGAGACGCGGCGATAGCGGATGACGCCGGCCAGCCGCGCCTCGTCGAGACCGTTGATGTAACCGACGATGCGTCGGTCCTCGGCCTCTCGCGCGGCTCGCAGGTCTGCCAGGCGTTCGTGCAGGATCGCGTCCAGCCGGTCGGGCGCCTCGCCCTCGCCGGTGAAGCGCTTCATCCAGATGCGGTCGGTGGCCAGCAGATGGTTGAGCGTGCCGTGCATCGACTTGAAGAACGCGCCCTTGTCGGCGCGATACTCGGCATCGGACAGGAGCGCGGCTGCGTCGCAGAGCCGACGGTTCGCCCAGGCGTTGTAGCCGGCGAAGGTGACGTAGTGGTCTTTCATGCCCGCATTGTGGGGCCGCGCCGGCCGACATCAAGATTGATTGGTTCTTTCAACAATGCGCGTTTCCCCCGGAGGGGGAAACCGCTTTACCAGACGAGGCGCAGGCCACCGGTGCCGGCGAAAGCCCGTGCGTTGCCCGAGAATTCACCGTCGAACTGGCCGTACAGGCGCACCATGCGCCCGAGCTCGAGGTCGAAACCTGCGCCCACGACCAGCGAATCCGGCAGGGGCTGCGCGCCCGTCACCAGGAACGGCGCGTTGGGCAGCAGCGTGCTGAGCGTTACCGTGGCGTTGCGGGTGGTATTGAACTCGTGCGCCCAGCCCAGCCGGAGGCGCGGGCGCAGGACGTTGTCGTCGCCGGCGGTGATGGCGGTCTCGAACTGGGCGCCGAGGGTAGAGCGCACCGAGGTGGTGGTCTGGGCCTGCACGCTGACGCCCAGCACGCCGGTGCCGCCTGTCGCGAGATTGCGCGAGCTCTCGGTGTAGGCTGCCTGCGACAGGGCCTGGACGGTGAGCCCGGCGAACGGCGTGATCACGTTCCTGTCGAAGCCGAAGCGCCAGCCGCCTTCGACGCGGCCGCCATACTGCGAGCCGCTGAACGAGGCGCTCTCGACCTCCGTGATCGGGCCGGTGCCGATGAAGCGGCTGGACGTATAGGTGTTGTAGGCGTAGGCCAGCGCGCCATCGACGTAGGCGGGGCCGAAGTTGTAGCCGCCATAGAGGCCGACGACGATCGAGCGCGCGCCGCCCGAGCTCATGATGTCGGTCAGGCTGTAGCCCGCCGCCGTCGTACCCACGGTGAGCCCGACAAGGGCGTTGCCGTCGAGCCAGGCATCGATGCCCATCGCGCCGCCGCCGGTGTTCATGTCGACGCGCGAGCTGCCCACCGTGGTGCTGCCATCGATGTTGCCGGCGCCGCCGAAGCCCTGCGCCCAGGCGGTGTAGCGGCGTGGCGCGGGACCGTCGCAGGTCTCGCTGGCGCAGGCTTCAGCCTCGCCGAGGCTCACTCGGGTGCCGCCGTGGGCAGCGCGTTGCGCTGTCTGCGAGGATCCGCCCAACGCCCGTGCGCTGCCGGTCTGGCCGAAGATGGTGCCGAGGAACTGGCCGAACACCGTGAACGAGGCGTTCTGCGGCGCCGTCGCGACCTCGCCGGTGAGCTGCGACAGCGTGTTGGGCGCCGTCGATTGCAGGAGCTGCATGTAGAAGTTGCCCAGCGTGCCGGTGAGGGACGGCGAGTAGTTGGCCTCCAGCACGTTGGCGACCGCCTGGGCGTTCTGGCCGCCGCCGGGAATCTGCGGGAACGGCGTGCGCGTGACGACGATGTCGACGCTGGTGGGGTTGTAGACCGCCGAGGCGTTGAGGAAGAGATAAGGCTCGGTCACGGCCGAGAAGCTGCCCGTCGAGCTCGAGAAGGTGAACACGCCTGGGTAGGTGGTGCTGAGACCATAGAGGCCGGGCTGCAGGGCGAGCTGAACCGTGCCGCCGAGATTGGCCACTCCCGTCCCGGCCACTGAGCTCTGGACCCTGAGCGTGTCGTAATTGCCCGCGGCATTGTTGGTCGACATGCGCGTCACGAACACGCCGGAGCCGGTCTGGGTATAGGTGCCGTCGACGACATGGCTGACGCCGCCGCCGGCAGTGAGCGGCGTCGTCACCGTGATGGTGCCGGCATTGACCAGCGTGTTGCCGCCGCTGCCGAACAGGGCCACCGCACCGTTCAGCGTGCCGCCATTGAGCACCGAGACGCTGCCGCCGCCGGGCGCCATGGCGAGCGTGACCGGGGCCACGATCGAGCCGAAGTTGGCCAGGCTGTTGTTCTGGCCCAACAGGATGCCCGTGGTGCCGCAGCCGTTGGTCGCGATGGTGCCGGTATTGGTGACCGCCGAGTTGCTGCCCGATGAATTGATGCCGACGCCGCAGGTATTGATGGTGCCGGTATTGGCCAGGACCGAGAGATTGCCCGGCGCTGCGATCCCGACGCCGGCCGCACCGACATTGATCGTGCCGGAATTGGTGATGGCCACGCTCGAGCCGCCGCTGATGCCGGTGCCGGCCGAACCGACATTGATGGTGCCGCTGTTCAGGACGAGGTGCGAATTGTTGGTCTGGATGCCGGTGGCGCCGACGCCGGCATTGATGATGCCGCTGTTGAGGCTGGTCGAGTTCGTGCCTTGGGCGGAGATGCCGATGCCCAGGGAGCCGACATTGATCGTGCCGGTGTTGTTGAGGATCGCGCCGCCTTCGCGATTGACCAGCCCGCCGCCGGAGGTCCCGACGGAGATCGTGCCATGATTGAGCAGCGTGGCGCCGGTGCCGACAATGATCATGGCGGGCGTGAAACTTCCGCCGGTGATCGTGCCGGTATTGGTGATCTGCAGGCCGGTGCCGGCGGCCAGCAGGCCGGCGCTGCCGGAGGCGATCGAGTTGCCGACGACGACATTGCCCGAGTTCAGGATATTGCCGCCGCTCCTGATGCCGATGCCGCTCACGCCGGCCGTGATGGTGCCCGAGTTGGTGATGGTCGTGGCGAGATTGCCGCTGATGCCGATGCCGTTGGTGCCGACGGTGATCGAGCCGGCGTTGGCGACGGTGGTCGAATTGCGGACCTGGATGCCGAAGCTGTCGTTGCCGGCGTTGATCGCGCCCGAGTTGGTGACGGTCGAGAGGTTGCCCTGGGCATCGATGCCGATGCCCACGTTGCCGGTGGTGATCGTGCCGCTGTTGATGAAGGTGGTATTCCTGTCCAGGCCGATCAGGCCGCCGCCGAAATTGCCGACGGTGATGGTGCCGCTGTTGTTCAAGAGGTTGTCTCGGCCCCGCGTGATCATCGCGGGCGTGCCCGTGCCGCCGACGATGTTGCCGGTGTTGATCAGCTGCATGCGACTGCCGTCGCCGAGCATGCCGCCGCTGATGATGAAGGAGCTGCCGACGGTGATCGTGCCGCTGTTGGTCAGCACGCTGCCGCTGTTGGCATAGATGCCGGCGCCGTTGTTGCTGGCCTCGATGCGGCCGCTGTTGACGATGGTGCTGCTGCTGGCGCCCACGATGCCGACGCCGGTGTTGCCGACGACGATGTTGCCGCTGTTGGTGACGGTGTTGGCCGTGTCGGCGACGATACCGCTGCCGCCACAACCGGTATCGCGGATGGTGCCAGTGTTGATGATGGTGCCGGTTCCGATCGTCTGGATGCCGATGCCACAGCCGGCATAGGTGATCGTGCCGGTGTTGAGGACGGTGGACCCGCCTCCCGCGGCCTGGATGCCGCCACCGACGGTGCCGGCTGAGATCAGCCCGTTGTTGGTGATGGTGGCGCCAAAAGCGGTGGTGAGGATGCCGCCCGAGCCCGTGGAGCCGACGTCGATCCTGCCGGTGGCGGCGTTGGTGATGGTGGTGCCGCCGGAGATGCCATAGCCGCTGGTGCCGGCCGTGATCGTGCCGGAATTGACGACCGTTCCGGAGGCGTTGACCGAGATGCCGGTGCCACCATTGCCGACCGCGATGTTGCCGCTCTGCGTGATGGTGCCGCCGCTATTGACGACGATCCCCGTGGCGCCGTTGCCGCCGATGATGGTTCCCGAGCTGTTGATCGTGTTGTTGTTGTTGGCGGCGATGCCGAACGCCGAAGCGCCCACGGTAACCGTGCCGAGATTGGTGACCACGTTGTTGCTGTTCAGCCCCAGGCCGGTGCCGACGGCGGCGTTCGGCTCGACGTTCACAGTGAGGCCATTCTGCGAGCCGGCGTTGAAGCCGCCGGGCGAAGCGCCGGCGCAGGTGACGATGCTGCCGTCCAGGACACAGTCGGCGCGACTCGTCGTCGGCGTCAACGAAACCAGGAGGGCCAACAGGAGAAGCGGCAGCAGCCGAACAGCGGCGCACCGAGCGTATTGCGTCACGAAACCCCCGAAGAACCACTCTCCCCGACCATCATTTTGCAGTCGTGGCACGCAGAGGGCAAGTACGACCCCTGGATGCGGCGGTTAACCGCGATAGGTGCGCCGCCCGTGATCGCGCAGCCACAGCCGCACGAGATGGCGCCGGCGCTCGGCTTCGGGATGGTCGACGAATTCGGTGCGGGCGTGGCCGGTCCCGCGATTGTTGACGTACTGGATCTGACCCGGTGCGAAGTCGAGCTCGACCCTGAGCTCGGGTCGGTCGAACACCGACTGCACGGCGGCAAGCGCTGCCGCCGTCTGGTTGTCCATGCGCTCGCCGCGCAGTTCATAGCCTGCGAAGATCTCCGACAGCGCGAGCCGCGCCTTCACCGTGCCGTCGTCGGCGCGCTCGAAGACCGGCGCGGCGAAGGTGGTCGGTTCGTCGGGCGCATGCTCGGCATGGCGGTCGTACCAGAACGGCCGGTAGAGGCGATCCATCAGCTCGGGAAACCGGTCCTGCAGCGTCCGGTGTACCGTGGCGACGCTCATCACCTGGCTGACGCCGCCCTCCTTGGCCGGATGCAGGCACAGCAGGCAGACATAGTCGGGCGGCGATTCGTTGTAGGAATTGTCGTTGTGGAAGCGCAGGTCCACATTGGTCACGGTCGGCCGGATGCCCGAGCCCGGCTTGAGCTTGGCGCCGGTGTCGCGCACGTCGAAGAACATCTGGCCATTCAGCTTCTGCGCCACCGGACGGGAGAGCAGGCTGGACAGCAACCAGTAGAGCTGGATCGCCTCATCGCGGTTCATCTCCGCCAACGGCAGGCGATCGAGCACGGCAAACATCGGCCCATCGCGCGTGACGCGGCGCACCTCGTTCATCGTGGCGCGGCAGGCGTCGAGCGCGAAGTCGGCAGGATCGATCAGGAAAGTCGGCAGCGGCGCACGCCGCAACTCCGCCAGCACAACGCGCAGTTCGGCAAGTGCGGCCGGCGGCAGGGGCACCGTCCAGTCAGCAGGCTTTATCGTATCGCGCGTCCAGGCCTGCGTGGCGGCCATCGGCATCACCGTTCCTCCCCGGCAATCAGTCCATAGAGCATGACGCTATGCCACTTGCCGTCGACCGACCAGCGGTCGCGGATCGGGCCGCCCTCCAGGCGGAATCCCAGGCGCTTGGCGAGCGCGACCGACGGCTTGTTGACCTGCTTGATCAACGCCTCGACCTTGTGCACGCCAAGATCGTCGAACAGGTGGCGCAGGAGGGCCCGACCAGCCTCGGTCATGAAACCCTGGCCCTGGTGCTGCGGCAGGATCAGCCAGCCGACATCGACGCGCTTTTCGCGCAGATTGCGGTGGTGATAGTTGATCATGCCGATCACCTTGCGGCTCTTGTTCTCCTCGACCGCCCATATCACGTACTGACGGGGCCGGTAGACGAGATGCCAGCGCATCGAGCGGCGCGTGGCGCCGAGGTTGGCGCTGGGCGGCGTGCTCCAGTAGCGGAGGTTGTCGGCATCGGCGTAGAGCGCGTGCATGGCTTCGATGTCACCGGCGCGGAAGGCACGCAGCCGCAACCTTTTGGTGGCGAAGATCGGTTGTTTCCTTGGAAGTCGGGCCATTTGCCAAGTTAAGCGTGGAGACGGTGCATGACCAAGCGAATCGGCATCCTGACCAGCGGCGGCGATTGCGGCGGCCTCAACGCCGCCATTCGCGCCGCGGCGTTGCGCGCCCATCACGGCTACGGGTGGACGACGGTGGGCCTGCGCAATGGCACGCTCGGCCTGTTGGAACGGCCGGTCGATGCCGTCGAGCTCGATCCTGACCGTCTCGGTGCGGCGGTGGCGCGCCAGGGCGGCACCTTCCTCGGCAGCACCAACCGCGGCGATCCCTTCGCCTTTCCCATGCCCGACGGCGGCAAGAAGGATCGTTCGAGTGAGATGATGGCGGGTCTCGAGGGGCTGGCGCTCGACGGCCTTATCGGCATCGGCGGCGACGGCAGCCTCGATATCCTGCGCCGCCTGCTGTTACCGACGGGGCTTGCTTTCATCGGGGTCCCGAAGACCATCGACAACGACGTCGCCAACACCGAGCGCGCCATCGGTTATTCAACGGCGGTCGCCATCGCCACCGAGGCGCTCGACCGGCTGCAGCCGACTGGTGCCAGCCATGAGCGCGTCATGGTGCTCGAGGTGATGGGCCGCGATGCCGGCCACATCGCCATCGCCGCTGCGATTGCCGGTGGCGCCGACGTGGTGCTTATCCCCGAGGTGCGCTGGCATCTCAAGCATGTGGTGGCGCATATCGCCGAGCTGCGCAGCGCCGGCCGGACCTCGGCACTGGTCGTGGTCGCCGAGGCGGCCGGCCATTCGGACGAGGCGGCCGATGCCGACAGCGAGGCGCCTTATCATGGCGTCGGCGAATGGCTGGCACGGCGGCTCAGCAAGGCGACGGGGGCGGAGGCCCGCGCCACGGTGCTTGGCCATGTCCAGCGCGGCGCCATGCCGACGGCCGAAGATCGGCTGCTCGCCTCGGCGCTCGGCGTGCGTGCCGTCGACCTTCTGGCCGAGGGCAAGGCCGACCGCATGGTGGCGTGGTGGAACCGCCAGGTGATCGACGTGCCGCTTGCGAAGGTGGTCGGCCGCGGCGCGCGCACCGTTGACCACGACGGCGCCCTGGTGCGCACGGCGCGAGCGCTGGGGATTTGCTTGGGGGACAAGGGCTGATCTGCTCAAACCTCCTCCCCCGTCATACGGGGGAGAGTAGGGAGGGGGCGAGCCTCAGACGTGGTGCTTCTGGTTTCAGATCGTGATCTGAAATGTCCAAGTCGGGTTGGGGGCCTTCCCCCCTCCCGTACCCTCCCCCGTATGAACGGGGAAGGGACTGAACACGTCGTTCAGGCGAGATCCTTCCCTGCAATCCAGAACACCTCGCCTTCGCTCATCTCCGTGTCGAGCCACAGGAACGGCAGGCGCGGAAAGGCGGCTTCGAGCCGGGCGCGACCACGGCCGATCTCGCATATCAGGGCGCCGTGTCTGGTCAGATGCCGTGGCGTTTCGGCGAGGATGCGGCGCACCAGGTCGAGTCCATCGTCGCCCGCCGCCAGCGCCAGGCGCGGCTCGTGCCGGTATTCCGGCGGCAGTTTCGCCATGGCACGCGCATCGACATAGGGCGGGTTGCTCAGGATCAGATCGTAGCGCTTGCCGCGCAGCGGCACGAAGAGATCGCCGCGATGGAGCGCGATGCGGTCGCTGAGCCGATGGCTCGCTACGTTGCGCCGCGCCAGCGCCAGCGCGCTGGCCGATAGGTCGGCGGCATCGATGTGCGCGCGTGGGAAGGTGAGCGCGGCCAGGACGGCGAGGCAACCGGAGCCGGTGCAGAGGTCGAGCACATGCTTGATCCTGCCCGCATCCCCGATCGGCAGGACGCCGTCGGCCAGCATGTCGCCGATGAACGAGCGCGGGATCAGCGCGCGGCGGTCGGCATGGAAGCGCACGCCGTGCATGTAGGCTGCGCCCACCAGATAGGGTGCGGGCAAACGCAAGCTGACGCGCGCATCGATCAGGGTGAGCAACCGGGCGCGCTCGGCGGCAGTCGGGCGCAGGTCGAGGTAAGGATCGAGCCGGTCGATCGGCAGACGCAGGGTTTCGAGTATCAGGAAGGCGGCTTCATCGCGGGCATTGGTCGTGCCGTGGCCATAGGCCAACCGCGCGGCGCGAAAGCGCTGGACGGCAAGGCTGAAGATTTCATCGACGGTGTCGAGAGAGGGTTTGTTGCGGGCAGCCATGCCGGCCTAGATTACCCGACATGACTTGGCTGCCGCTGGATAAATGACATGGCAGGCGCACTCGACGGCCTGGTGGTTCTCGATCTGACGACGCACCTGTCGGGCCCGTTCTGCGGCATGCAGCTCGGCGATCTCGGCGCCGACGTCATCAAGATCGAAAGTCCGCAGGGCGATTCGATGCGCGGCGCGCCGCCCTTCGTCGAGGGTGAGGGCGCACCCTTCATGCTGTGGAACCGCAACAAGCGCGGCGTCCGGCTCGATCTCAAGGACCCGGCGGATCTGGACATCTTTTGGGAGCTGGTCGACGGAGCCGACGTGGTGCTGGAGAACTTCCGGCCCGGCGTCATGAAGCGGCTCGGCCTGGGTTGGGACGTCCTGCACACGCGCAATCCCCGCCTGGTGCTGGGCTCGATCTCGGGCTTCGGCCAGACCGGACCCTACGCCAGCCGTGGCGGTTTTGACCTCATGATCCAGGCGATGTCGGGCCTTATGTCGGTGACCGGGCCCAAGGGCGGCCCGCCCTATCGCATCCCGCTGGCCATCTCCGACGTCGGCGCCGGCCTCTACCTCACCATCGGCGTGCTGGCGGCCTTGGCTGCGCGGCAGAAGACCGGCGAGGGCCAATGGGTCGAAACCTCGCTGCTCGAGGCCACGGTGTCGCTGGGCGTCTACGAGGCCGCCAACTACTTCGCCAACGGCAAGCGGCCGGAGAAGCTCGGCCAGGCCCATCGCGGCTCCTCGCCCTATCAGGTGTTCCAGACCGCCGACGGCTGGCTCACCATCGGCGGCGCCCAGCAGAACTTCTTCCGCAAGCTCTGCGCCATGATCGGCCAGTCCGAGCTGGCCGACGACCCACGCTTCAAGACCAACGCCGAGCGGGTCAGGAACAACGAGCTGATCGTGGGCATCCTGCAGAAGGAAGTCGCCAAGCGCACCACCGCCGAGTGGATGGCCGCATTGGAGGCCGAAGGCATTCCCGCCGGCCCCGTGCTGCATCACGACGAGGTTTTTGTCGACCCGCAGATCCTGGCGCGCGGTATGGTGGCCGAGGTCGAGCATGCCAAGGCCGGCCGCCAGAAGACGCTCGGCGTGCCGCTGAAGATGTCGGCGACGCAAGGCGGCGTGCGCCGCGCCGCACCGACGCTGGGACAACATGACGGCGAGATCCGCCGCACCAAGGGCAGGGCGAAAGCCAAGGGAGACAAGTGATGGTGACAGCGAGAAGTATTGTCGCAGCGCTCGCGCTGATGCCGGCGTCGGCCTTGGCGCAGAACAGCTACAGTTTCACCAACGCCGGCGAATCCATGGTGCGCTACAGCGTGGCCTCGACGCAGGCGGCGATGAGCTGCGCTTCCGCGGCCAGCCTCGCCACCGCCGAGACCACCATCGTCTCGGCTCGCCTGGTGCCCGCGGCCGACGGCGTGCCCGAGCACTGTCGCGTCACCGGCCTGATCCAGCCCGAGATCCGCTTCGAGGTGAACCTGCCCTCGAGCTGGAACCGGCGCTTCTACATGTACGGCAATGGCGGCTTCGCCGGCGAGACGCCCGAATTCGCCTCGCGGCCGCTCTATCGCGCCACCGCCCTGAAGATGGGCTTCGCCACGGCCACCACCAACACCGGCCACGACGCCGGGGCCGAGCCCCTGGCCACCTTCGCCACGAGCTACCAGAAGCGCGTCGACTACGCCTTCCGCGGCGTGCACATGACGGCGGTCGAGGCCAAGCGCATCGTCGCTGCCTACTACGCCCGCGCTGCTGCCTACTCCTACTGGGACGGCTGCTCGACCGGAGGGCGCCAGGGCCTGATCAGCGCCCAGCGCTTCCCGCAGGATTTCGACGGCATCGTCGCCGGCGCGCCGGTGCTGAACTTCGTCGACACGGTGACCCAGAGCCTGTGGAACGGGCAGCAGCTGGTCGAGACGCCGATTCCCGTCGCCAAGATGAAGTTGGTGGCCGACGCCGCCTACGCCCGTTGCGACGCCAAGGACGGGCTGAAGGATGGCGTGATCGACGATCCGCGGCGCTGCGACTTCGATCCGGCGCGCGACGTGGCCCAATGCCCGGCCGGCCAGGACGGCGAGACCTGCCTGACGCCCGCGCAAAGTGCCGCGATCAAGAGGATCTATGAGGGGCTGAAGGTCGACGGCAAGCCGGTGCATTTCGGCCAGCCGGTCGGCGCCGAGGCGGTCGGCGCCAGCTCGGTCACGGGCTCGGCGCCTGAGAGCGGCTGGAACCGCTGGCTGATCCCGCCGGCCAATGGCCGTGCCAACCAGCTCGCCTTCGGCGACAGCTTCGTGCGCTACTTCCTGCCCAAGTCGGATCCCAACCTCGACGTGGCGAAGTTCGACTATGCCAAGGACATGCCCAAGTACGCCGATGCGCGGGCGCTGCTCAACGCCACCAACCCGGACCTGAGCGGGTTCCGCGCCCGTGGCGGCAAGCTCCTGATGTATTTCGGCTGGGCCGACACCGCCCTGCCGCCGGTAATGGCGATCGACTATTACCTGAAGGCGGTCGGCACCAACGGTCTCACGACGCCGGATTTCTTCCGGCTGTTCATGGTGCCCGGCATGTTCCATTGCCGCGGCGGCGTCGGCACCGACCGGTTCGACGCCATGACCGCGCTGATCAACTGGGTGGAGAACGGCATCGCGCCCGCGACGATTACGGCTTCCCAGGTCGACAAGGACAAGGTCGTGCGCACACGCCCGCTTTGCCCCTACCCCTTCGTTGCCCGCTATTCCGGATCGGGCAGCCCCGACGAGCTGGCCAATTTCGCCTGCAAGGCGTCGGAGTAGCGCAATCGCGATGCCGCGCAGGTGACAAGGGCAAATGCGAGCTCAGCACTCGCTTTGCCCTTGTTCCTCGTTGCTTGCGACGGCGGATCAGCCAGACCGGGGGTGGCGTTGCTGATAGTCCGGAATGCCATCGCCGTTGCGGTCACGCTCCTTCCAGTCCGGCACGCCGTTGTTGTTGCGATCGCGCCGGGTCCATTGCGGCCGGCCATATGAAGGCTGACCGTATTGAGGCTGGGCCTGGGGCGAGGCGACCGGTACGGGAATGTATTGCGGCTGAGGCTGGTAGGCCTGCGGGTAGTAGCTCGCCTGCGGGTAGTAGTTGGCCTGCGGGTAGTAGCTGGGCTGGCTGAACAGGCTGTTGAGCAGTCCGGCGCCGGACCCCAGGGCCGGCTGACCGTAGTAACCAGCGTTGGAGCCGTAGCCGCTGCCGGGATAGCCCATCGAGGTGTTGGGTAAGCCGTTGACCTCAATGCAGCCGGTCGCCGAGGCCAGCAGCCCCGCCGCGACCAGCCATCTGACTGTGCGCATTTGTTTTTGCCCTCTTGGAAGGGGATGCCTGGGCTGCACGGTTCCTTCCCGACAGGCAATACGCGAGCGACCGTGGCGATGCGGCGGCGTAACGGCGGATTGTTGAAGGCACGCAAAAGCCGGCGTCCGGTTCTCACCGGACGCCGGCCTGAAGGCTGGTCTCGTGGCTAGCTAGCGCTGGTAACGGTCGGGGACGCCGTCGCCGTTGGCATCGCGATCATACTTGTTCGGGATGCCGTCGCGGTCATAGTCGCCGTTGGGGCCGCGCCGCGGGACCCGGTTGGCGGTGTAGTAGCTGTTGTTGTACGCGGTGCTGTTCGAATAGTAGGTGCCATTCGAATAGTAGCCGCGGCTCGTGCTCGGGTAGTACGCACTGGAGCTCGGGTAGTACGCACTAGCGGTGCTCGGGTAGTAGCCACTGTTGTACGACGTGTTGGGGTAATAGCCCGAATCGGTCGTGCAGGCCGCCGTGGTCGCGGCAATCAAGCCGGCCGCCAACAGCCATTTCGTACTGCGCATTTCGACCTCCGTTGGGACAGCCCGATCAATGGGCTTGGCCTGGCAACGGGATACGCGGCGACAGGTGGCGGCGTGCCGCGCAAAATCGTTTTTTCGTCACAGCCGCCCAGCCAAAACGCCGTTCAATCGCGTCTTTTTGCCGGCGGCCGTGTGGCGTGGAACCCGCTCTCTACAACGCGCCCGGCGCCGGTTCCTTCGTCGGCTTGGCATTGAGCTTGGGCGGATGCGTGACGATCGACTTCAGCTCGGGCACCGGCTTGCGCAGCCGGGCGATGTCGGGCACCGGCCGGGCGAGGCCGGGGATGCGCTTGAAAGCCTGTTCCATGGCGTGGGCGGCGCCCAGCACCTCGCCGTCGCCGCGGAAGCGGCCGATCACCTGCAGGCCGAACGGCATCTTCTTGTGGTCGACGCCGCAAGGCAGCGAGACCGCCGGGTTCGAGGCCAGGGTGACGAAGTATTTTGTCGCCATCCAATGGTAGTAGTTGCGCAGCTTCTTGCCGTCCATCTCGTCGATGTAGAGCTGCTTCCACGGGAACGGCGTGAAGCCCACCGTGGGACCGATCACCAGGTCGTAATCCCTGTAGATCTGCTGGAAGGCGCGGAAGATCCGTGTCTGCTCACCATGCGCCCAGGCGAAGTCGGCGAGCGTCATCTTGGCGCCGATCTCGTAGTTGGCCACGATGTTGGGACCGAGCATCTCGCGGTTGTTGGTGTAGAAGTCCTGGTAGCGCGAGATGAAGCTCACTGCGCGGATCACGTCGAAGCAGCGGTCGGCACCGCCGTAGTCGACTTCGACCTTGTCGAGGCTGCGGAAGAGAGGCTTCATCGCCTTGATCCGGGCGCGGAAGGTCTCGCGGATCCCCTTCTCGACGGGCGCGCCGCCGAAGTCCTCTGTGTAGCCCACCCGCAAGCTGCCGAGGTCGACCGGCCAGGGCTCGGCGAAAGCGTCACCCTCGATCGGGAAGGAGAGCGGATCGGCATCGTGCTGGCCGATCTGCGTGGCATAGAGCAGGCAGAGGTCGCCGACGCAGCGGCCCATCGGGCCCAGCACCGAGATCGGCGTCCAGCCCATGGCGCGGCGTTCCACCGCCACCATGCCGGGCGAGGGCCGGAAGCCCACGACGCCGCAGAACGCCGCGGGATTGCGCAAGCTGCCGCCGGTGTCGGAACCGGTGCAGACCGGCAGCATGTCGGTCGCGAGCGCCGCCGCCGAGCCGCCCGATGAGCCGCCGGGGTTGAGCGTGGGATTGAACGGATTGCCGGTGGCGCCCCATACCGGGTTGCGGCTGTTCGAGCCGGCGCCGAATTCCGGCACGTTGGTCTTGCCGACGACGATCGCGCCGGCATCGCGCACGCGCGCCACCATGACGTTGTCCCAGGTCGGCACGAAATCGCGGTAGAGCGGCGAGCCGTAGGTGGTGAGAAGGTCCTTGGTCTCTTCGAGGTCCTTGATGCCGGCCGGCAGGCCGTGCAGCAGCGGCAGATCCTCGCCGCGTCGCACTGCGGCTTCGGCGGCCTTGGCCTCCTGGTGCGCGCGCTTGACCGACATCGCCGTCACGGCGTTGACCGCCGGGTTCACCTCCTCGATGCGCGCGAGGCACGCTTCGAGCAATTCGACCGGCGAAATTTCCTTGGTTCCGATGCGGCGGCGGAGTTCCACGGAGCTCAGCGAGACCAGTTCTTCGTTCGACATTCTTCCCCCCGTGTAATCGCCGACCTTAGCGCTTCCCGTTTCCCCAGGGGAAGGGCACCATGGTCGCGGGAGGAGACGACATGGCGCATCCGCTTCGTGAAAAGGCGGCGATCAGCGGCGTTGGCGAGACGGCCTATACGCGCGGCACGCCCAAGAGCGCGCTGGCCTTGCAGCTCGAGGCGAGCCTGGCCGCCATCGCCGATGCCGGGCTCGATCCGCGCGACATCGACGGCGTCGTGCCCTACTTCCCGGGCGGCGGCATCGCCGAGGATCTTGTCGCCAATCTCGGCCTGCCCGATCTGAAGCTTTCGGTGTTCGTGCCGATGGGCGGCGCCACCTGTGTTGCCGCCATCCAGACCGCGGCGATGGCGGTGGCTACCGGCGTCTGCAAGCACGTACTGATCTCGGTCGGCCGCACGGGCTACTCCGGCGCGCGCGTCTCCACGCGCCTGCAACAGTTCCCGCAGTTCGCCCTGGCGGCGGAGTTCGAGGCGCCGATCGGCATGTTCGCGCCGGCCCAGCTCTATGCCCAGGGCGCGCGCCGCCACATGCAGCTCTACGGCACCACCGCGCGGCACTTTGCCGAGATCGCCGTGGTGACGCGCCAGCACGCCATCCTGAACGGCAACGTGGTGATGAACAAACCGCTGACGGTCGAGGAGCATCATGCCTCGCGCATGATCTCCGATCCCTTCCGGCTGTTCGACTGCAGCCTAGAGAGTGACGGCGGCGCCGCCATCATCGTCAGCGCCGCCGACCGCGCGCGCGACCTCAGGAAGCCGCTGGTGACGGTGCTGGGCGTGGCCGAAGGCCATCCCGAATCGCCGGCCTCGATCGCCCAGCGACCCGACCTGCTGGAGTTCGGCTTGGCCAAGGCAGCACCGCGCGCCTACGACATGGCAGGCGTCGGGCCCAAGGACATCGACGTCGCCGAGATCTACGACTGCTTCACCTTCACGGTGATCAACCAGCTCGAGATGTTGGGCTTCTGCAAGAAAGGCGAGGGCGGGCCATTCGTCATGAACGGCCGCATCGGCGTCGGCGGCGAACTGCCGATCAACACCCATGGCGGCCTTTTGAGCCAGGGCCATGTCGTGGGACTGAACCACGTGGTCGAGCTGACGCGCCAGCTTCGCCGCGAGGCCGGCAAGGCGCAGGTCAAGGACGCCGAGGTCGGCCTGGTCACGGGCTACGGTGACATGGGCGACGGCTCGGTCGCGATCCTGCGGAGGGCGGCATGAACGCAGCCGTTCCCGCCCCCCTTCCGGAGCGTCCGCTGCCGACACCGACGCGCGACAGCCAGCCGTTCTGGGACGGCATGCGCGAAGGCCGGTTCATGGTCCAGCACTGCACGGGCTGCGGCAAGGCGCGGCACTATCCGCGGCCGGTCTGCCCGCACTGCTTCTCGATGGAGAGCACCTTCAAGGAAATGCCGAGCGGCGGCGTCATCCATACCTGGACGGTTTGCCATCATCCGTTCAACTTCTTCTTCAAGGCGTCGGCGCCCTACGTCGTGGCGCTGGTCGACATGGATGCTGGTGTGCGCGTGAACGCGCCGCTGCGCGGCGTCGCCGAAGCCGACATCAAGATCGGCCAACGCGTGAAGCTGGGCTTCGAGCCGGTGACCAAGGAAATCACCTTGCCATTCTTCGTTGCGGGGTGAGGGGAGACGGACTGTCGTAGGCACATTTACATGCCCTTAGGCGTTCCGCCCGCTCATGGTCTTCGTCTTTGCTGGGAGCGCGCCACTCTGTGGCGCATCTTTGTTGATCCCAAAGCCTATGAGCGCCACGGAGTGGCGCGCTCCCAGCAATGAGCGGGCGGGAAGGTCGCGTCAGACGCGATCCAGCCCGCGGTCCGCCTATGACTACAACGCCTTCCTGAACGTCAGATTGAACCGCTGCCGCCCGGTCAGCGGGTGGTTGCCGTCCTTCAGCGCCAGCACGCCGTGATAGACGAGACGCGACGGGCCGCCCCAGACGACGATATCGCCGTGCTGTAATGGCACCTTCATCGGCCGATCCGAGCGCTTCAGGCCGCCGAACTGGAAAGCGGCGGGCAGGCCGAGCGACACCGACACCACGGGATGAGCGTAGTTCTGCTCGTCCTTGTCCTGGTGCAGCGACAGGCGCGTACCGGGTTCGTAGCAGTTGATCAGGCAGGCCTCGGGTGCAAAGCCATCAAAACCGGCGTCGCTTGCCGCCTCGCGGGCGAGCGTCCGGAAGATGTCCGGCATCGCGGGCCAGGCTGCGCCGGTTTCGGGATCCTGCGCATCGTAGCGATAGCCGGTGCGGTCGGTGACCCAGCCGACGCGGCCGCAATTGGTCATCGCCACCGACATCTGGAAGCCGCCAGGCGTGACCATGCGCCGGAAGGGCGACTGCGCGACGACGCCCTCGATGGCGTCGAGCAGGGCGCGGTCGACCGCCAGCGCGCGTCCGCGCAGCAGCACCGCGCCGTCGCGGAGCTCCTGCCGGGTATCGGGGGCGAACAGGTCAGGCATCTGGGCGTCAATATGGCGGAAAGATTCCGAATTCCAATCCGCCAGCGGAGCGTCAATTCCAGGCAGTATCCCTATTTTTAGTCCATCGAAGAATGAGTGATGGAGAAGACCATGAATACGATCCGCTATGCCTTTGGCGACAGCTCGCTCGGCCCGTTCGTCGCCGCCCTGTCCGCGCGCGGTTTGGCCGTCGTTGCGTTCGATGCGGGCCTCACCGAGCTCGAGGCGCGCTTTCCGGACGCCGACCTTGTCGAGGATCAGACGGCGCTGGGCGACACGATCGGCAAGCTCGCCGCCCTGATCGACCACCCGGAAAATGACGCTGGTCTCACGCTCGACCTGCAAGGGTCGGACTTCGAATGCCGCGTATGGAATGCCCTGCGCGAGATCCCGGTGGGCACGACCTCGACCTATGGTGAGATCGCGGCCCGTCTCGGCTTGCCGCGGCAGGCGCGCGAGGTCGGCGAGGCCTGTGCCGCCAACAAGCTCGCCGTTGTCGTGCCGTGCCACCGGGTCGTGAAGAAGGACGGCTCGATCTCGGGCTATCGCTGGGGCGTGCCTCGCAAGCGCAAGCTGCTGGAGAGAGAACACAGTGCCCGGCTCTTGCAGCCGGCGGTCGTCCCCCCACATCGAATGACAGCCAGCTAGCCATTTGGAGACACGGGATGAAGATTTGGGCAGGTGCCATCGTGGCGGCGATCGTCGGTCTTGCAACACAGGCATCTGCCCAATCCGGCGACCCCGCCAAAGGCCAGCGCGTCTTCAACCAGCAATGCCGGGCCTGCCACACCCTGGAGAAGGACGGCGCTCAGGCGACCGGTCCCAATCTGCACGGCGTGTTCGGCCGCAAGGCCGGCACGGCGGAAGGCTTTGCCTTCTCCGAGGCCATGGTGAAGTCCGGCATCGTCTGGGATGACACGACCATGGCCGAGTACAATCGCGATCCCAAGGCCAAGGTGCCGGGCACCAAGATGGTGTTCAACGGCGTCAAGCAGCAGGGCCAGCTCGACGACCTCGTGGCCTACCTGAAGCAGGCAACGCAATAGGATGGTCAGGGGTTGGCGGAACTTGCGAAGGTCTGGATGACCGCGTCAACTTCGCGGTTGGCCGCCGGCGCGTTCTGCGGCCAATCCTGCCTGATCTTCAGGATGAAGTTGCGATAACCCGTCACGAACAGGCGGGTGAAGACCGGCCGCTTGTCCTTGGGCAGGACAGCCGTGAAGGTGATGCAGCGGAACACTATCGCGCCGACCGTGCAGTCGCCTGGTCCTTGCGACGGCTTGAGTTGCTCGTAGCGGCCGGCCTTGGCACCCGTCTCGATATCGGCGATGGCCTGCTGGAACTGCGTCAGCACGACACTGCCGCGGGCGCCTGACGGGATCTGCGCGATGCCGAAATTGTAGATGTAGAAGGTGGTCGTTATCGCCTGCGTCTCGTAGTTCCAGGCGTAGCCGAGTTCAGGCGCGGCGTTTGACTGGCTGTAGTCGATGGAGCCGACCTTGCGCGCCGGCCCGATCGTGTCGGGAAAGGCGAGGCCGGTCTCGGCATTGCGTTCAGGCGCCGGCGCTCGCGCGGGCTGCGCCGTCGCCGCCAGCGCCAGGAGGATGGCCAGTACAGCCACTGCGATACGGGGAAGCCGGCGGTTCATGGAGCACTCCCGCTGTTTGCAGCGGCATTCTAGGGCGGCGCCGCAGCGCTGTCGCGTGAGCGGACATAGACGGCGGCGCCGACAACAAGGCCGAGCCCGAGGACACCGAACGCCACGCGATAAGCCAGGTCCCCGTTGCCGAAGGCCTCGACGATGTAGCCGACCAGCGCCGGCAGCACGGTGAGGCCCAGGCACTGCGCCATGTTCACCGTGGTGACGCCGCGGCCGGCCAGCCGGTCGGGGAAGAGGGCGCGGCCTTGCGCCACGATCACTGTGCCGAAGGCACAGAAGAAGCAGAAGGCGGCGAGCAGCACGACGGCGAGACCAAGCGGTGGCTTCGGCAGCAGGCCGAGGATTGCCAACAGCGCCACCGAGATCGCGGCACCCCACAGCACGACCTTCTTGCGCGAGCGCAGCAGGCGATCCATCGGGCCGTAGGCCAGGATGCCCGCGATCTGCGCCACGCCCATCACCAGCAGCACGTTGCCGCGCTGCACGGCGTCGAGCTTGTGCACGTCGTAGAGATAGGGCCCGCCCCAGACGCCCAGCACCGTGAGCATGGTGGCGTAGGCGAAGAAGTGCATGGCAAGCAGCGGCATCAGGCCGGGCGTAGTCCACACGTCCAGCAGTCCCCTGACGATCTCGCCGAAGCTTTCGCGTTTGATGGGCGGCGCCGGTTTGTCGGGTGGCCGGTCGCGCACGACGGCGTAGAAGGCCAGCGCCACCAGCACAGTGACGGCAGCCAGTCCGAGAAAACCGTTGCGCCAGCCCACGGTCGCCGCGATCCAGGCAAGCGGCGTGGCGGCGGCCAGGGTGCCGATGTTGGAAGCGGCGAACACCCAGGACATTGCCGTCGCGAGCTTGGCCGGCGCGAACCAGCGCGAGCACAGGAACACCGCCGACATGAAAGAGGCGGCGCAGCCCACGCCGACCACGGCGCGCCCGACGATCAGGTCGGTGGCGTCCGACGCGGTCGCGATCCACAGCGCGCCCAGCATGGCCAGCAGCGACAACGCCGCCACCGTGCGGCGCGCGCCGTAGCGGTCGAACCACATGCCGACCGGCACCTGCACTGCGAAAAGCGCGAAGAAGAAGGCGCTGCCTGCCCAGCCGAGCTGGCGCGCGCTGAGGCCGAGGTCGCGCGTCAGCTCGGGCGCGATGACGCTGTTGGAGACGCGGTAGAACTGGCTGAGGCAGGTGATCGCGATCAGCAGTAGCAGAAGCGGCAACTTTGATGCCATGGCGTCGCTGCCCTAGCACGGGCCAATAGCCGCTGTCCTTCGGCGTGGACCGAGGCATTGGCTTCGGCCACGATACGGAACGCATGGCTGTTGCTTCCCGACCTTCGCCGATCGCCTGGCTGCTGGCGCCCGCGCTGCTGTTGTTCGTGCTGTTCTTCGTCCTGCCGTTCGGCGTCATGGCGATGATGTCGTTCTACTCGGGCAACCCGGTCACCAACCCCAACGCCTTCCTGACGACGCGCCACTACGAACGCTTCGTCTTCGACACCGCCGGGATCTACCACGACGCGCTGTGGTCGACGCTGCGCATCGGCCTCATCACCACGATCGTATCGCTGCTGATCGGCTATCCACTGGCGCATTGGATGGCGCGCATGCAATCGCGGCTGGGTCACGCGCTGGTGCTGATGGCGGTGATCGCACCCATGCTGACCGGCATCGTCGTGCGCACCTTCGCCTGGATGACCATCCTGCAGGACAAGGGCGTCATCAACACGCTGCTGATCGACTGGGGGATCGTCTCCAAGCCGCTGCCGCTGATGTACAACGAGTTCGGCACCGTCGTGGCGCTGGTCCATATCTACGTGCCGTTCATGGTGCTGACCCTGACCGGCGTGATCGGCCGCATCGACGAGCGGCTGGAGCAGGCCGCCCGCAGCCTGGGCGCGGGCCGGCTGCGCGCCTTCGTCGAGGTCACCCTGCCGCTCAGCCTGCCCGGTATCCTGGCGGGCTCGCTGCTGGTCTTCGCGCTCTCCATCAGCGCCTATGTCACGCCTTCGCTGATGGGCGGCACCGACGTGCTGACCTTGCCCATGCTGATTGCCCAGCAGGTCGGCACCAGTTTCAATCCCAACTTCGCGGGTGCACTGGGCGTCGTGTTGCTGCTGGTCTCACTTGCGATCGTGGTCGCCTACAACAGGATCCTGGCCCGGCTATCGGGCGAGCAGGGATTGGCATGAGCGCCCCCTTGCCAACCATCCGCAACAAGCAGCCGTTCGACGCCGGGCGCGCCACCTATCTCACGCTGAACGGGCTGCTGCTCGCCTTCCTGCTGGCGCCCATCGCCATCGTGCTGGTGTTTGCGCTCAATCCCACGCCTTACATCTCCTTCCCGCCGGTCGGCGTCAGCTTGCGCTGGTTCGAGAAGTTCTTCCGAACGCCTGAGTTCACGAACGCGCTGTTCCTGTCGCTGTGGGTGGCGGGCTGCGTGCTCGTCCTGTCGATCGTGATCGGCGGCGCCTGTGCGCTGGCGTTGGCGCGCGGCAACCTGCCGGGCCGGTCGTTCCTGACGGCGTTCTTCATGTCGCCGCTGATGCTGCCCGCCATCCTGACCGGCCTGGCGCTGTTCCAGTCCTATCTGCTGGCCGGCATCGGCCGGCCGGTCTGGGGCCTGATCATGGCCCATACGCTGGTCGCGGTGCCCTACGTCATCCGCACGACGTTGGCTGTGCTGCACAATTTCGACCGCCGCATCGAGGAAGCGGCCGCCGTCCTGGGCGCCAGCCCGACGCGGGTGTTCTTCGAGGTCACCCTGCCGCTGATCCGGCCGGGGGTGTTCGCCGGCGGTGTCTTCGCCTTCATCGTGTCGTTCGACCAGTTCCCGGTGTCGCTCTTCCTCGTCGTCCCCAAGGGCGAGACCCTGCCGGTGGTGCTGTTCAACTACATGAAGTTCGACCTCGACGGCGCCATTGCCGCGGCCTCGATGGTCTCGATTTTGCTGGCTTTGTCGGTCGTGCTGGTGCTGGAAAGGCTGATCGGGCTGAGAGCCTACGTTAAGCTGTGAATGGGAACAGAGGGGGTCATCATGATTTCACGTCGTACAGTGCTCGGTACCGGCGCGCTTGCAGCCGCAACGCTTGCCGCGCCGTCCATCCTTCATGCCCAGACCAAGACGCTCAAGATCACGACCTGGGGCGGCAAGTGGGGCGACATCATGAAGGCCACGGTCCTGCCGGCCTTCGAGAAGGAGTTCAAGTGCACGGTGTCGGCCGACCAGGCCTTCCCCTATGTGCCCAAGCTGCAGGCCAGCCCGAAGAACGATCCGCTCTACGACGTGCTGCACACCAATTCCAACGAGCAGTGGAACTGCTTCACCGAGGGCCTGGTGATGGACAAGATCACGCCCAAGGAGGCGCCCAACGTCGCCGACGTCTACCCGTGGGCGGCGAGCGACAAGATCGTCGGCGTGGCGATCTTCACCAGTGCGATCGGTCTCGGCTTCCGCACCGACAAGGGCCTCACCAAGCCGACCTCGTGGAAGGACCTGGCCGATCCCAAGCTCGCCGGCGCGCGCGGCAGCTACATCATCCCGGTGAACAGCCTCGGCCAGTGCCATCTCATGATGCTGGGCAAGATCTACGGCAAGGGCCTGCAGGACCTCGACGCGGCCTACAAGGCGCTCGAGCAGCTGAAGCCCATCAAGCTGGTCGACTTCACCGGCCAGATGGAAAAGATGCTGCTGTCGGGCGAGGTCTCGATGGGCGTCATCCATGACTCGGGCGTCTATCGCTACGACGGCCAGAACCAGCCGGTCGATTTCGCCAGCCCGTCCGAGGGCGTCATGGCGCTGGAGCAGGTGCTGAACGTGACGCCGGGCTCGAAGGTCAAGGAGCTGGCCTTCGCCTATGTCGACTACATGCTGCGGCCGGACACGCAGAAGCTTTTGGCCGAAGGCGTCTGGTATTCGCCGGCCAACAAGAAGGTGAAGCTCGACGCCAAGTACGACGAGAAGCTGCTGACCACCGAGGCCAAGGTGGCGACGCTGATCCAGCCCGACTGGAAGTGGTACAACGCGCGCAAGGAAGACATCGACGCGCGCGTCACGAAGATCTTGAAAGGGTAAGACTGTCATTCCGAGCGCAGCGAGGGACCTTTACGGATCAGGAAAGGTCCCTCGCTGCGCTCGGGATGACAGTGTGCGCGTATGACCTCAGCCACCATCAGACTCGACGATGTGACCAAAATCTTCGACGGCCGCGTGCTGGCCGTCGACGGAGTCACGCTCGACATCGCCGCTGGCGAATTCTTCTCCCTGCTGGGCCCGTCGGGCTGCGGCAAGACCACATCGCTGCGCATGATCGCGGGCTTCGAGCTGCCCGATTCCGGCCGTGTCCATGTCGCCGGCCGCGACATCACCGACCTGCCCGTGCACAAGCGCGACATGGGCATGGTGTTCCAGTCCTATGCGCTGTTCCCGCACCGCACTGTGGCCGAGAACGTAGCCTTCGGCTTGCGCATGCGCGAGGTGCCCAAGCCCGACATCGAGCGTCGCGTGAAGGCTGCATTGGCCCAGGTGGCGCTGACTGGCCTCGAGGAGCGCAAGCCCGGCCAGCTCTCGGGCGGCCAGCAGCAGCGCGTGGCGCTCGCCCGCGCCCTGGTCGTCGAGCCGCCGGTGCTGCTGTGCGATGAGCCGCTGGGCGCGCTCGACCGCAAGCTGCGCCAGCAGATGCAGTTCGAGCTCAAGGAGCTGCAGAAGCGGCTCGGCGTGACGCTGGTCTTCGTCACCCACGACCAGGAAGAGGCCCTGGCCATGAGCGACCGCATTGCCGTGATGAACCACGGCAAGGTCGAGCAGGTCGGTGCGCCGACCGAGATCTACGAGCGCCCGCGCACGCGCTTCGTCGCCGACTTCATCGGCGAGATCAACATTCTGGAGGAGTCGGGCCGCGCCCGTGCGCTCAGGCCGGAGAAGATCCACCTGGTATCGGACGGCGCGCGCGTCTCGGGCACGGTCGAGACCGCGAATTTTTTGGGTGGCTCGACGCTCCTGCGCGTCATGACGACTGATGGCCGTTCCTTATTGGTGCGCGAGACGCATGCTGGCGAACGACCGTCGCGCAAGCCGGGTGACGCCGTCGGCCTCTTGTGGAACGATCAGGATACCGTTCTCCTGGAAGGCTGAACCATGGGCCGCACTCTGGGCATCGTCACCATTGGTCAGGCGCCGCGCGACGACATCGCGGACCTGTTCGCTGCCCACGCGCCTGCCGGCACCAAAGTGATCTTGCGTGGCGCGCTCGATGGCCTGTCCGATTCCGAAGTCGACAAGCTTCAGCCCGAGAACGGCGGCGACACGCTCTACACCCGACTGCGCGGTGGCCGGGACGTGAAGATCTCCAAGAAGGCCGTCATCGGCCGCTCGCCGGCCGCGCTCGCCAAGCTGCGTGGCGACGGCTGCGACGTGTTGGTCTATGCCTGCACCGGCGAGTTCCCGCCCATGCCGGGCGATGAGAATGTGCTGTTCCCGTCGCGCGTGCTCAATGGGCTGGCCACGGGACTGTTGCCGCGCGGCCGGCTGGGGTTGCTGATCCCGCTCGCCGAGCAAGGCGAGAAGCTCACGTCCAAATGGGCGCGGCCGGGCCTGGAAGTCGTGGCCGAGGCGCTGGCGCCCAGCGCCGGGCAGGGCGAGGCCGCAGCCGCCGCCGGGCGGCTGGCTGCCAAGAAACCCGACCTCGTGGCCATGGACTGCATGAGCTACACTCCGACCACCAAGGACTGGATCAAGGGCCCGCTCGGCGTGCCGGCGTTGTTGGCGATCACCGCGACGGGCCGCGTGCTGCGGGAGATGCTCGACTGATCACGACCCAGTGCTGCATCGTGGGCGGCGGCCCGGCGGGCATGATGCTGGGCTTCCTGCTGGCGCGCGCCGGCGTCAAGGCCGTGGTGCTGGAGAAGCACGGCGACTTCCTGCGCGACTTCCGCGGGGACACCGTCCATCCCTCGACGCTCAACGTCATGGACGAGCTCGGCCTGCTCGACGAGTTCCTGAAGCTGCCGCACCAGAAGGTCTCGCGCATCAACGGCCTGTTCGGCGAGGAGCGCGTGCTGATGGCCGACTTCTCGCACCTGCCGGTGCGCACGCCCTACATCGCCATGATGCCGCAATGGGACTTCCTCGATTTCCTGGCCATGCAAGGCAAGCGTTTCCCGGGCTTCACCGCCTTGATGAAGGCCGAGGCGACCGGGCTGGTCGAGGAGAGCGGCCGTGTGGTCGGCGTGCGCGCCACCATCGAAGGCAAGCCCGAGGAGATCCGCGCCGACCTGGTCGTCGGCGCCGACGGTCGTCATTCGACGGTGCGCGAGGCGGCGGGTCTGCATCCCGTCGTGATCGGCGCGCCGATGGACGTGCTGTGGTTCCGCTTGAGCCGCAAGCCCGCCGATTCAGCTGAGACCATGGGCCGCTTCGATAGCGGCAGCATCCTGGTGATGCTCGACCGTGGCGACTACTGGCAGTGCGCCTACGTCATTCCCAAGGGCTCGGCCGAGACCGTGAAGGCGGCGGGCGTCGGGAAATTCCGCGAGCGCATCGTGCAGCTGATGCCGTTCCTGGCCGACCGCCTGCACGAGCTCTCGACCGTCGACGATTTGAAACTTCTGACCGTGGGCGTCGACCGGCTGGAGAAATGGTGGAAGCCCGGCTTGCTCTGCATCGGCGATGCCGCCCACACCATGTCGCCGCTGGGCGGCGTCGGCATAAACATCGCCGTGCAGGACGCCGTCGCGGCCGCGAACATCCTGGCCGGGCCGCTCAAGGAGGGCCGGCTCAAGGACTCCGACCTGGAGGCCGTGCAGGAGCGCCGCCGGTGGCCGGTGCGCGCTACCCAATCCATCCAGGTGTTTCTGCAGAACTACATCATCGCCCCGACGCTGGCCGGCACGGGGCCGCTGCGCCCACCCTGGCCGGTGCGGCTGTTCAACACCCTGCCGTTCCTGCGCCGCATCCCCGCCCGCGTGATGGGCATGGGCGTGCAACCCGAGCACGTGCGGACGAAAGCGGCTTGATGGAGCGCGGACCTCTAGGTCCGCTCATTGCCGGGAGCGCGCCCCTCCGTGGCGCTCATAAGCTGTACGATCCACGAAGAGCGCCACGGAGTGGCGCGCTCCCAGCAAAGAACACGTGCGGGCCAGAGGCCGCCGTTACTTGACGTTCGCCGCCGCCCTGGCCTGGCGGACGGCGAGCGCCAGGGAAGCGCCGAGATCGGCCAGCAGCTTGCCCGCCGTCTCGTCGGTGAGCTTGCCGTCGGTGAAGCGGTTCTGCGCCTGGGCGATCATGACCTCGGGCTTGTTCACCGGGCGGCCGTCGAGAAACACCAGGATCTGGCGCAGCTGGTACTGCGCGCGTGCCGAGCCCAGCGCGCCGCCCGCGGCGCCGAAGATCGCGATCGGCTTGGCCGCGAAGGGCTGCGGCGTCATGCGCGACAGCCAGTCGATGGCGTTCTTCAGCACGCCTGACGGGCCGTAGTTGTATTCCGGCGAGACCAGGACGACGCCGTCAGCCTCGAGCATGGCCTTCTGCGCGGCCTGCACTGGTGCCGGGAATCCCTGCGCCTGGATGTCGGCGTTGTAGAGTGGCCAATCGATCTCGATCGTCTGCGCCGTCACGCCGGCTGGCAGCCTTTCGACGAACGCAGTGAGCGCCAGGCGGTTGAACGACGCCTTGCGCAGGCTGCCGCAGAAGGCGACGAGTTTGATTGGCTCGGACATTGCTCGGTATCCCCTTGGTTACTGGCGCTTTGTCAGCACCGAAGCAGGCCGCTACATAGAAGCCGTTGGGAGAATTGGCAACGCTATGCCGCTACGCGACATCACACTGGATGATATCGAATCCCTGGCCGTCGGCGCCTGGGTGCTGGGCACGGGCGGCGGCGGCAGCCCCTATCTCGGGCTCCTGAACATGCGCGCCCTGTACAAAGAGGGTTTTCGCGTGCAGCTCATGTCGTCGGACGAGCTCGCCGACGACGACTGGATCGCGGCCGTGTCGAACATGGGCGCGCCGCTGGTCGGGCAGGAGCGCCTGACCGACAGCCGCACCATCGCCCGCGCCGTCGCTTTGATGGAGGAACACACAAGCCGCAAGTTTCGCGGGATCATGTCGCTCGAGATCGGCGGCGGGAATTCCATCCAGCCCCTGATGGCGGCAGCGCACCTCAAGCGGCCGGTGATCGATTCCGACATGATGGGCCGGGCCTATCCCGAGGCGCAGATGACCTCCGTCGCCGTCGGCGATCTGAAACCCTGCCCGCTCACCTCCGTCGACGTGCGCGGCCTGGAATCGGTGGTCGACTCGGTGCCGACGTGGAAATGGATGGAGCGCGTCAGCCGCAAGATCTGCGTCGAGTACGGTTCGATTGCCTCGACCTGCAAGGCGCCGCGGACCGGCGCGGAAGTAAAGAAATGGGGCATCCACGGCACCACGACCAAGGCGATCGCCATCGGCCACGCCGTGCGCGAGGCCCAGCGCAGGCATGAGGACCCGATCGCCGCCATCCTCGGCGTCGAGCCGGGCAAGGTGCTCTACCGGGGCAAGGTCGCCGACGTCGAACGCCGCGCCACCGAAGGTTTTTTGCGTGGCAGGACTCGCCTCGACGGCATGGACGAGCACAAGGGCGCCACGCTGGAGATCAACTTCCAGAACGAATGGATCGTGGCCTGGCTCGACGGCAAGCCGATCGCCATGTCGCCCGACCTGATCTGCGTGCTCGATTCGGTGTCGGGCGAGGCGGTCGGCACCGAGACCATCCGCTACGGCCAGCGCGTGACCGTGATCGCCCTGCCGCCGCCCAAGGTGTTCCTGTCGGAGAAGGGTCTCGCCCACGTCGGCCCGCGCGCCTTCGGCTACGACATCGACTTCAAGAGCGTGTTCGCGTGAGCCTGCGGGAGCTCTCGCTCGACGATATCGAAGCGCTGGCGGTCGGCGCCTGGGTGCTGGGCACGGGCGGCGGCGGCAATCCCTACCTGCCGCTGCTCAACATGCGCGCGCTCTATCGCGACGGCCACCGCGTGCGGCTGATGGATGCAGCCGACCTCGCCGACGACGACTGGGTCGGCACCGTCGCCAACATGGGCGCACCCTTGGTCGGCCAGGAGCGGCTGACCGACAGCCTTACCCTGGCGCGCGCCGTGTCGGCGATGGAGCGCCACATCGGCAAACGCTTCGCCGCGCTGATGAGCATGGAGATCGGCGGCGCCAACGGCGTGCGGCCGTTCATGGCGGCGGCGCACCTCAAGCGGCCGGTGGTCGATACCGACACGATGGGCCGCGCTTACCCTGAGGCGCAGATGACGTCGGTCGCGGTCGGCGGGTTGGCACCCTATCCCCTGACCGCTGTCGACGTGCGCGGCTTCGAGAGCATCGTGCATAAGGTGCCGACCTGGAAATGGACCGAGCGCGTCGCCCGCAAGATCTGCGTCGAGTACGGCTCGGTCGCCGCCACCTGCCAGCCGCCGCGTACCGGCGCGGAAGTAAAGAAATGGGGCATCCACGGCACCACGACCAAGGCCATCGCCATTGGCCAGGCGGTGCGCGAGGCCCAGCGCCAGCATCACGACCCGATCGCCGCCATCCTGTCGGTCGAGCCGGGCAAGCTTTTGTACAAGGGCAAGGTTCTGGACGTCGCGCGCCGCGCTACGGAAGGCTTTCTCCGCGGCGTGCTGCGGCTGGACGGCCTCGACGACTGGCGCGGCTCGGCCATGACCATCAATTTCCAAAACGAATGGATCGTGGCGTGGCGCGACGACAAGCCGCTCGCCATGACGCCCGACCTGATCTGCGTGCTCGACTCGGTGTCGGGCGAAGCGGTCGGCAGCGAGACGGTGCGCTACGGCCAGCGCGTCACGGTGATCGCCCTGCCGCCGCCTGCCGTGTTCCTTTCGCCGCGCGGCCTCGACCATGTCGGTCCACGCGCTTTCGGCTATGACATCGACTTCAGGAGCGTGTTCGACGCATGAGACGCATTGGCATTGACGTGGGCGGCACCAACACCGACGCCGTCCTGATCGAGGAAGGCAAGGTGGTGCGCGCGGTGAAGGCGCCGACCAGCGAGGACGTCACCACGGGCATCCTCGATTCGCTGAAAAGCCTCGGCTCGACCGGCGTGCTGGCGGGCAGGCGCATCGACGGCGTGATGATCGGCACCACGCATTTCATCAACGCCGTGGTCCAGCGCCGGCATCTCAGCAAGGTCGCGGCGCTCCGGCTCGGCATGCCGGCGTCGGCCTCCCTGCCGCCGTTCTGCGACTGGCCGGAGGACCTGGCCGAGCTGGTGCGCGGCGGCGTGTGGATGGTGGAGGGCGGCCACGAATATGACGGCCGGCCGTTCATGCCGCTCGACGAGGCCGCCGTCACCAAGGCAGCGGGGGAGATGACGGCCAAGGGCCTGAAATCGGTTGCCATCTCCTCGATCTTCTCGCCGCTCGATCCCAGCCACGAGAAGCGCGCGGCCGAGCTGGTCGCGGCCGTGGTGCCCGACGCCGTCATCACCTGCTCGTCCGACTTGGGCCGCATCGGCCTTCTCGAGCGCGAGAATGCCGGCCTGCTGAACGCGGCCCTGGCCGACCTGTCGCGCGACACGATCGCTGCCTTCGAGAAGGCGATCGGCGATTCCGGCATCGAAGCACCATTGTTCATCACCCAGAACGACGGCACGGTGGCGGAGGCGCACCAGGCCCGGCGCCTGCCGGTCTATTCTTTCGCCTCGGGCGCCACCAATTCCATGCGCGGTGCGGCGTACCTGTCCGGCCTCAGCGACGCCATGGTGGTCGATGTCGGCGGTACTACGACGGACGTCGGCCAGCTCAAGCATGGTTTTCCGCGCGAGGCGAACTCCGTGGTGAAGGTCGGCGGCGTGCGCACGCTGTTCCGCATGCCCGACCTCCTGTCGATCGGCCTCGGCGGCGGCAGCCACGTCTCGCTCGATCCGGTCAAGGTCGGCCCGGTATCGGTAGGCTACCGCCTGCTGAAGGACGGCATCGCCTTCGGCGGCAGGCAGCTCACGACCACGGACATTGCCGTCGCCAGCGACGTCCTGAAGCTCGGCGACAAGGGCAAGGTGGCCCATCTCGACGCCACGACCTGCCAGAAGGTGTTCGCCGAGGCCGCGCGGCTTGCCGAGGAGGCGATCGACCGCATGAAGACCGAAGCGGGCGACGTGCCGCTGATCGCGGTCGGCGGCGGCGCCTTCCTGATCCCCGACAAGCTGCCCGGCGTCTCGAAGGTGATCCACGTCGAGCACGGCGATTGTGCCAACGCAGTCGGTGCAGCCATCGCCCAAGTCTCCGGCGAATGCGATCAGATCTTCAAGGACATGACCCGCACCGACGCCATCGCCGCGGCCCAAAGCATCGCCAACGACCGCGCCGTCGCCGCCGGTGCTGATGCCAAAACCCTCAGTACCATCGAAAGCGAGGACATGCCGCTTGCTTACCTGCCCGGCAACTCGGTGCGCGTGCGCGTGCGCGTGGTGGGCGACGTGGCGGCGAGCTAGCCCGACACTAGCATTGCAGTAGTCTAAACAACTAATGTCATGGTATAACAACTTAAGTTATTGACATGCCATCGAGCGGCTCGTACATTGAGAGGCGCTTTCCTTTGTATGGCGAAGCTGCCTGTCCCTCCTGAGGAGAGCGTCAATTGTGGAATCTCCAAGGGGCGCACGATGTTCAACTTCAGACCTTACGTGCCTGGTTTCAACGTCGAGCCCGCCTGCCGATGCGGAGGTGCCCGGCTTTCGCATGAATGCCGATGGCTCCGTGCGAACCGATGGTGCGGCTATGGGCCGATCGCCGTCCTACATTCCAGTAGGCTGGACGCCACCGAATGCGGATGACTATGGCAACGCAGAAATCGCCTTGTCCAATTCAGCGGGGCAACCCGCAGAGGCAGCAAAGGCAGCGGGCGAGGGCGCCTATTCGCTTGGCCCTGGATTAGTCAATTATGCCCGCGCGATGGGACGGGGCCTGGGACTCTACGGTCCGGAGGAAGTTCAACGATTTTACCGGGAGATGGACGCCAGCGGACTTGGAATGCGATTTATTGCCAAGAATCCGGAACTGAGCGCTCAAATAGCCCGCGAGGGGGCGGTGAGGGCCTTGAAGACACAGCCGATGCTGCCGTTCCGCCTTGGTGGTCGTGCCGGTGCAGGTGTACTCCTTGGCCTTGCCGGCCTACCTTGGCTGCCGCCTCTTGCAATGTTTGGCGATGCTTTTCGCGCACTAGAGAACGGCGATGATTTCATCAGTGCTTTGGGTCGCGGAATTGCCGGCACTTCTTCTCGATAGACGTTCCTGGTACGCCGAGCGACGGTAGTCTTTTGGGATACACGTTTTGCGTGTGTTGTTCTTGCACAATACACGTATTATAGTCCGCTTGCTAGGTATGCCCCGGCGCACAACGGTCGTCGCGTCCGCAGGTCGCTAGCATGACATGGGAAGCGCTGTTGAAGGTCCTCCGGTACTTTAGGCAACACCCCATTCTCCTTGGTGTGGCGCTCGGCTTTCCTTTCGCGCTCGTCATGCTGGTAGTGTTGGAGCATTGGCCGACTGTAGGGTGGTTATCAGTCATTGCCTGGATAGTTCTCAGCCATTTCTGGTTTAATCATCCCCTGATCAAGACAATATCGATGGCATCGTTGGTGGGAATGGTCCTTGCAACGGCTATCTGGGCGAGTGTGCACACGCACGACAGAGCGACGCTCGGCGTCGACAAGGGCCGTCAGCATTTCTGGCCTTGGGTACATAGGCCATAACGGTCTCGGCTCGGACGCGGCGACCTGATAAGGTGCCCGCACATGAACGAGAGAGCGTAATGAAGCGATCTGTTGTCGTCGGCCTGGGCCTCTGTCTCCTGGCTGCTTCCGCCTCCGCCCAGCCCATGGGCCAGAACCAGCCGCCCAACCAGTGGGTGATGAACTGCAACTACGAGAAGGGCAAGGACTGCACCGTGTCGGCGATGATCGACGGTGGTCCCAACAACCTTTTGGGCACGTTCCTGATCGTGAGCTACTCGGTGGCCTACACCACGCTCACCGTCGTGGCCGACGGCATCGGCCAGCGCGCCAGCATGCAGATCGACAATTGGCCCTTCGTGTCGACCAGCATCTGCACAGGCGGCACTTGCTCCTATGACCAGGGCAAGTCGGCCGAGCTCCTGCAGACCATCCTCAAGGGTGGCTCGTCGCTCACCGTGCAGCTCTCGACCCAGGCCGACGGCATGGTCGGCCCCCTCAGCAACACCCTGCAGGGCTTCGCCGCCCAGTACGAGCGTGCCGTCCGGGCGCAGCAGGGCCGCTGATCGCGCGGCCTCAGCCCAGCAGGCTGAGCCAGGTCAGGCTGAGCGGCATGTCGCCGCCGTTGGTGTAGGCCGAGTAGGTGTGGAACACCTCGCCCGTCGCGCTGCGCGCGAACACGCTGGTGCCCGGCACATCCTCGCGATCCAACCTGGTGCGCTCGAAGCCGTAGACGACCTCCTCGCCGACCTGCTCGGGCCGGTAGGCCGCCTGGAAATCGTAGCTGAAGTCGGACGGCTGCGAGGACACCCAGCGGAAGCGCCAGCCGCGGCGCCGGCGGTAGTCGTCGATCCGCTCGATGGGCGCGCGCGACACCGCGGCGAAGGTCGCGTCATGGCGGGCCAGCGGCTCGCCGAGCCCGTCGAGATGGTTGCCGAGCTGCGAGCAGCCCGGGCAGCCGTCCGTCCAGTCCGGCGCGAACATGAAATGATAGACGATCAGCCGCCCGCGGCCCTCGAACAGCTCGCCGAGCGTCTGCCGGCCGGCCGGCGTGTCGAAGGCATAGGCCTTGTCGACGGCCGTCCAGGGCAGGGCGCGGCGCTGCTCGACGATGCGCGCGCGCAGCTCGGCGAGCTTCTTCTCCTCGGCCAGCAGCGCCTGGCGGGCCGCCAGCCACTCCGTGCCGGAAACGATGTCGTGCTGCATGGCGCTCTCCTTCAGGCAAGCATGCCGTAGTTGCCGACGATGACGGGTTGGGCCGGCTGAGGCGGCTCGGCGCAACGCTCGCGGATGTCCTTCTGGAAGGCGCGGAAACTCTCGAAGCTCGTCAGCGCCGGCCCGCCGTCGTCGGACATCGCGATATGGACGAACGTGTCGTCGGGCAGCCGGAACACGGCGTAGCGCAGCCCGGCCGGCGCCTTGGCTGCAAGCTCGTCGAACACCGCCGCACTCAGGCGCTGGTTCTCGTCGGCCTGCTCGGGCTTGGCGCGATAGCGCACCAGGGTCCATTTCATGGGGTCTGTCTCCTCGGATGTTGCTTTCCGGAAGACGATTGGCCGAAGCGAAAGGATTCGCGAAGATAGTCGCGATCCGCTGAATCCTTTGGCCCCTCACAAACGTCGTGCTGGCATGACCGACCCCAAGGCAGAGTTCGAGCGGCTGCTGGCCGAGCTGCGGCCTCGGCTGCACCGCTATTGCGCCCGCATGACCGGCTCGGTGATCGACGGCGAGGATGTGCTGCAGGAGACCCTGATCAAGGCGATCGAGGCGTTCCCGCATACCGGCCCGCTCGCCAACGTCGAGGGCTGGCTCTTTCGCATCGCCCACAACGCGGCGCTGGATTTCCTGCGCCGCCGCGCCCGCCGCGAGGGCGTCCAGGACGGCGAGGAGGCGCTGGAGGCGATCGCCGATCCCGACAGCGCCATCGAGCGTCGCCAGACCGCCGCCGCCGGCCTGCGCACCCTGATGCGCCTGCCGGTGGCCCAGCGCAGCAGCGTCATCCTGATGGACGTGCTGGGCCACTCCCTCGAGGAGATCTCGGAAGTGCTCGAGAGCACGGTGCCCGCGGTAAAAGCCAACCTGCACCGCGGCCGCCAGCGACTGGTCGAGCTCGCGGCCGAGCCCGACGACCAACCGCCGGTGCTGGCCGAGGCCGACCGCCAGCGGCTCGCGGCCTACGTCGAGCGCTTCAACGCCCGCGATTTCGATGCGCTGCGGGCCCAGCTCGCAGACGAAGTGAAGGTCGAAGTCGTGAACCGCACGCGCCTCAACGGCCGGGGCGAGGTCAGCCGCTACTTCGGCAATTACAGCCAGACGACCGACTGGCATCTCGTCCCGGGCCTGGTCGACCGGCGTCCGGCGATCATCGTCCAGGATCCCGCCCAGCCCTCCGGCCCGCCGACCTACTTCCTGCTGCTCGACTGGGCCGGCGACCGCCTGCTTGGAATCCGGGATTTCCGCTATGCCCGCTACGCCGTGGAGGATGCCGAGCTGATCGCCTTTCCGTGAACTCAACGGCTTGTGATGACACCCCCCGGCAACGTTCGGGTGCATGATGCGTTGACGAAACCGTCTGTTCACAAGGGAGGTACGATCATGCACGGAATGCTACTTCGCTCCACGGTCGCCGGCCTGATGGCCGCGTCGTTCCTGGCTCTGGCCCCGGCGGCGTTCGCCCAGGCCGTCAACTACAAGGCCGATCTCAAGGCCTCGGCTGAGGTGCCACCCGCCGACAGCAAGGGCACCGGCACGGTGCAGGCGAGCTACGATCCCGCCAGCAAGAAGCTCACCTACACCGTGAACTACAAGGACCTGACCGGTCCGGCGACGGCGGCGCATTTCCACGGCCCGGCCGACGCCAAGACGAATGCCGGGGTCGTCGTCCCGGTGAACGGCGCCGTCACCAGCCCGATCAAGGGCGAGGCGACGCTGACCGACGCACAGGCCAAGGACCTCGCCGACGGCAAGTGGTACTTCAACGTCCACACCGCGGCGAACAAGGGCGGCGAGATCCGCGGCCAAGTCACGAAGTAGACTCGAAAGTCACCGCTACAAAGCTGCCTCATCCTGAGGAGCCGCGCGAAGCGCGGCGTCTCAGGGTGAGGTGCTGCGCTTACCGTTTCCGTCGGTACAGGAAGCAGTTGTCGGCGTTGGGCATCTTGATGCCCTGGTAAAAAGTCATCGCCGTCGGTGCCGACAGGAGCAGCGTCGTGGTCAGGTCGCCACCGGCCTGGACCCGTGTCTCCTCGATCAGCCGCTTGCCGATGCCCTGACCCTGGCACGCCCTGTCGACGGCGAGGTCGGAGAGATAGCAGCAGAAGCAGAAGTCGGTCAGAGAGCGGGCGAAGCCGACCAGCCGCCCGTCCTGGCGCGCGGTCAGGATCAGGTTTGCATGCGCCAGCATGCGCTCGACGCGGCCGCGATCCTCGATCGGCCGGTTGAGGCCGGATTTGCGGACGACGTCGATGTACTCGTCGGCGCCGAGATAGTCCTCGCGGGCATACACGGTGTTCATTGGCTCAACCATCTCCTCAAGGTCGCGGTGACTTCCGCAGGCTTCTCCAGTGGGCTCATGTGGCCGCATTCCTCCAGCACGACCAGCCGGGAATTGGCGATGTCGGCCGCCATCTCCTCGGAGCGCGGCAGCGGCGTCACCTGGTCCTGGCGACCGACGATCACCACGGTCGGCACGTCGATGTCGACCAGCATGTGCCGGCTGTCGGCGCGGTCGATGATGGCACGCTGCTCGCGCACGAAGCCGTCGGCGCCGATCTCCTCGGCCATGTCGAAGATCGGCTGGCTGATCGCGGCATCGTCGATGTGGCGGCTGTGCACGAGCTGCGGCAGCAGCGTGCGCTGCACGCCGCGAAAGCGGCCGATCCTGGTCTGGTCGAGCAGGGCGCGGCGGCGCTTGGTCGATTCAGGCGAATCCGGCGTGGCCTGGGTGTCCATCAGCGCCAGCCGTTCCACCCTCTCGCCCGCCCGGCGCAAGACCTCGAAGGCGACGTAGCCGCCCATGGAAAAGCCGACCAGCGCGAAGCTCGGCGGCGCCAGCGCCAGGGTCGCCTCGGCCATGGCGCCCATCGTGTCGTGCTGCCACAGCTCGGGCACGACGCAGTCGGCGATGTCGGACAAGGCCTCGATCTGCTGCTCGAAGACCCGGCGCGTGTTGAGAAGTCCGGGCAGCAGGACGAGTGTTGGTCGAGGCATCGGGGGGCCGAAGGCTAGATCTGGATCTGGTTGCCCAGTTCGATAGCGCGGTTCGGCGGGATGCGGAAGAAGGTCTTGGTGGCCGAGGCTGAATGGGAGAGCGAGATGAACCAGTCGCGGCGCCATTTGCCGAGCTTCGAATGCTGGCTGGGCACCAGGGTCTCGCGGCCGAGGAAGAAGCTGGTCTCCATCTCGTCGTAGGCGATGCCGTGCGGCCGGCAGGCGCGCAGCGCACCGGGGACGTCCGGCTGCTCGGTGAAGCCGTAGCGGGCGATCACCGTGTGGAAGCCCTTGCCCAGCCGCTCGACCTCGACGCGATGCGATTCCGGCACGCGCGGCACGTCCATGGTCTCGACCTGCAACATGATGATGCGCTCGTGCAGCACCTTGTTGTGCTTGAGGTTGTGCAGGAAAGCGGCCGGCGTGTGGCTCGCATCGGCGGTCAGGAACACCGCGGTGCCGGCGACGCGGTCGGGCGCGCGCTCCATGCGCTCGAGGAACTGGCGGAGCGGCAGGGTGCCTTCGCTGATCTCCGTCGCGACCATGCGGCGGCCCAGCCGCCAGGTCGTGATGGTGATGTAGATGAAGGTGGCCACCACCAGCGGCAGCCAGCCGCCGTCGGGGATCTTGAGCGCGTTGGCGATGAAGAAGGCGATGTCGGGAATGGCGAGCAGGCCGAACACCAGCGCCGCCACCGGCCAGCGCCACTTCCACACCAGGATCGCCACGGCCATGGCGAGCGTGGCATCGACGATCATCGAGCCGGTCACGGCGAGGCCATAGGCGCCGGCCAGCGCGCCCGAGGAGCCGAAGCCCACCACCAGCGCCACGACGCCGCCCATCAGGATCCAGTTGACGCGCGGGATGTAGATCTGGCCGATCGTCGTCTCCGAGGTGTGCTGGATCTCCATGCGCGGCAGGTAGCCCAGCTGGATCGCCTGCCGCGTCAGCGAGAACACGCCGGTGATGACCGCCTGCGAGGCGATGACGGCGGCCAGGGTCGCCAGCACCACCAGGAAGATGATGAAGTCCTGCGGCACCAGTTCGAAGAACACCTGCCGCACCCGCGTGGGATCCTCGATGATCAGGGCGCCCTGGCCGAAATAGTTGATCAGCAGGCCCGGCATGACGAGGCTGAGCCAGCCGGTGCGGATCGGCCGGCGGCCGAAATGGCCCATGTCGGCATAGAGCGCTTCGGCGCCGGTGACGGCCAGCACGATCGAGCCGAAGGCCCAGAAGATGCCGAGCCCCTGGTCGGCGATCAGCCTGGCGGCATAGAGCGGATTGATCGCCAGCAGGACCGACGGGTTCTTGGCGATCTGCCAGGCGCCGAGCACGCCCAGCACCACGAACCACACGAACATCACGGGTCCGAACAGGCGGCCGACATCGGCCGTGCCGCGCGCCTGCAGCAGGAACAGCGCCACCAGGATGACCAGCACCAGCGGCAGGATGTAGGGCTCGAAGCCGGGCGCTGCTGCCGTAAGACCTTCGACCGCGCCCATGACCGAGACGGCCGGCGTGATGATGGCATCGCCGTAGAACAGCGCCAGCCCGATCACGGCCAGCGTGATGATGGCGCGGCGGATCTTGGGGCTGCCGCCGTTCAGCCCATGGCTGGCAAGCGTCGCCAGCGCCAGCACGCCGCCCTCGCCCTTGTTGTCGGCGCGCATGATCAGGGTGACGTACTTGATGGTGACGGTCAGCGTCACCGCCCAGAACAGCGTCGACAGGACGCCCAGCACGTGGTCGGGCGTGGGCGCCAGACTGGTGTCGTGCAGGAAGGTCTCGCGCAGCGCATAGAGCGGGCTGGTGCCGATGTCGCCGAACACCACACCCAGCGCGCCAATGATCAGCGCGGCGCTCGCCTTGCCGTGGTCGTGAGACGATTGGGCGGCGTCGGTGAGGGACGACGAACTGGTACTGTCAGGGGCCATAAGGTCGAACGCCGCCCAAGGTGGCGGCGGCGCGACGGTTTGCGCCCCCGCCTTTCACCTGTCAACGCGCCAAATACGGGGCTGTTGCGGCAAAAACGCTTGACCTTTGCAGGGACCGTGTGAGCGTTTGGTGGCGTCGAAGGCGGGGGCAGGCCATGGCCATCGAACTCTGCATCAACGGCAAGTTCACGACCGATCCGTCGGCCGACGATATCGGCCGGGCGTTCGACGGCGCGCCTCACCCCAAGGGCTGGTATCTCGTCCTCGACGACGAGGATGACGGCTCCAACATCGAGGTGACGGCCCGGCCCGAGGGCACCTACGACGTGACGGCCGACGACGGGCATCGCGAGGGCCATCCTGACCGGCCGTTCACCGCCGACCAGGCGAAGGCGGCCTTGCTGAAGTACCGCGCGCGCGAGGCCGGCTGGCGTGAGGCCTTCACCTGGCAGAGCGACGCCGAAGACGACGAGGAGGAGAAGAAGGGGGAAAACTCGTTCCCCACCGCGAAGCGCTCATCCGAGCCGCCGACGTGGGCGGTGGTGGCCGTGATCGCCTCGTTCGTCCTGGTCGTCATCGCCGGATACGTGCTCTCGGGCACCGCGCTCGGCAATTCCGAGTTCTTCTACGTTGGCTTGATCTTCCTGCCGATGGCCGTGCTGCTCGTGGTCGCCGTGATCGCCAAGATGCTGGAGGTGAGGCGGGCCTCGGGCTGGTCGACCGCCGTCGGCCGGATCGTGAAGTCGAGCACGGCGGCCCAGCGCCATCGCTCCGCTGGCGACGCCACGACGGTGAAGACCGTGCCGGCCGTCGAGTACGAGTTCGCGGTCGGCGGCCGCAAGGTGCGGGGCAATCGCATCGGCATCGGCGGGGATTCGGGTGGCGCCGACACCGAGGCGACCGTGCGGCGCTACACCGTCGGCGCCGCCGTGACCGTCTATTACGACCCGGCCAACCCGAAGAACTGCGTGCTCGAACGCGGCGTGCCCGAAGGCATCGGCAAGGGGTTGGCGATCATCGTGGCTTTCGTCATCGCATTCGTGGGCATCGTCTACTGGCTGGCTACCGGTGCGCCGCCTCTCGTCGAACGCTACTATCCTCACGCCAATGTCCCCGTCGTGATCATCGCCGCCAGCATGGGCGTGCTGATGCTGCTGTTCTTCGTCGCGAGCTGGCGGCTGTCGCGCCGGGCTGCCGATTGGCCGTTGGTGCGCGGCACGGTGCTGAGCAGCGGAACGGAGAAGATCACAAAGAGCTCGGATGGGCGCAGGTCGGTCACCCATGCGCCCGCGATCGAGTATGCTTACCGCGTGAACGACGTCGATTACGTCAGCCGTCAGGTCAAGCTTGGCGCGACCGTGTCGGCCAGCGAGTCCTATGCCGCCGGCGTCGCGTCGCGCTATCCCAAGGGGGCCACGATCGACGTGCACTACGATCCCGCCAACCCGTCCAACGCCGCCCTTGAGAATCCGGCGGGGACGCGCTGGTTCCTGCTGGCCATCGCGGCCGCCCTGTTTGCGCTCGCCGCCCATCAGGCCGGTGCCTTTACATGAATGCGCCGCCCTTCACCCTTGCCGACGTCAGCAGCCCGACGCTGTACCGTGACGACACCTGGCGCGAGCATTTCACGGCGCTGCGCCGCGACGATCCGGTCCATCGCCACGCCGACAGTCCCTACGGCCCCTACTGGTCGGTGACGCGCTACGCCGACATCATGAAGGTCGAGCTCGATCACGCGACCTATTCATCGGCCTCCGAGATGGGCGGCATCCAGATCGCCGACCAGCCCAAGGGGCAGGAGCTGCCCAACTTCATCCGCATGGACCCGCCGCGCCACACCGCGCAGCGCAAGACCGTGGCGCCGATCGTGGCGCCGACCAACCTCGCCAACATGGAAGGCCTGATCCGCCAGCGCACGGCGGCGGTGCTCGACGGCCTGCCGCGCAACCAGCCGTTCGACTGGGTCGATCGCGTCTCGACCGAGCTCACCGCGCTGATGCTGGCGACGCTGTTCGACTTCCCGCAGGCCGAGCGGCGCAAGCTGACGCACTGGTCGGACGTCGCCATCGCCAACATCGAGTCGGCCGACGCCGTGGTGAAAAGCGAGGCCGAGCGCATGGCCGAGCTCACCACCATGGCCGAGACCATGGCCGCGCTGTGGAAAGAGCGCGCGGCCGAGCCGCCCAAGTTCGACCTGATCTCGATGATGGCACACGCCGAGGCCACCAGGGCCATGCCGATGCGCGAGTTCATCGGCAACTTCGCGCTGCTGATCGTGGGCGGCAACGACACCACGCGCAATTCGATGACCGGCGGGCTGATGGCAATGCGCGACAACCCGGCCGAGCTTGCCAAGGTCAAGGCCGATCCCAGGCTGATCGACAGTCTGGTTTCGGAGACCATTCGCTGGCAGACGCCGGTGATCCACATGCGCCGCACGGCGACGTGTGATTGTGAGCTTGCCGGCCGGGCCATCCGGCAGGGCGACAAGGTCGTGATGTGGTACGTCTCGGGCAACCGCGACGAGACGGCGATCGAGGAGCCCGAGCGCTTTGTCGTCGGCCGCCCGCGGCCACGCCATCACCTGTCGTTCGGTGCCGGCATCCATCGCTGCGTCGGTGACCGCCTGGCCGAGATGCAGTTGAAGATCCTGTGGCAGGAGATGCTGAAGCGCGATCTCGACGTCGAGATCGTGGGGCCGCCGGTGCGCCTCTACTCCAACTTCATCCGCGGCATCCGCTCCTTGCCGGTGGTGATCAAGTCTTAGCTGCGGGCGTGCCCTTCTTCACCGTTGCGAGCCCGCTGGCAAACGCCTGCTGCAACAGCCAGACATCGCCCGCGATCGAGACGAAGTCGTAGCCCATGGCGGCAAACTGTGCGCCCTGCTTGGCGTCGACTGCCAGCCGGCCGGCCGACTTGCCGTGCTTCCTGGCGGCGGCGATGGTCGCCTGCTCGGCGTTCGCAAAATCGGAATGATCGAACGCGCCCGGCTCGCCCAGCGCCACCGAAAGATCGTTGTGGCCGAGCCACAGCATGTCGACGCCCGGCATCGCGGCGATCTCGTCGGCCGCCGCCGCGCCGCGCGGATCCTCGACCTGCAGGATGATGGCGGTGCGCGCGTTCTGCTCGGCGAAGCGCGGCACCAGCGGTTCGGCGCGCATGGCGAAGCGTTCGTGCGCCAGTCCCAGCGCCACGCCGCGCGTGCCGTCGGGCCAGTACTTGGCGGCGTCCAGCACCGCCTTGGCCTGCTCGACCGACGACACGATGGGCACCATCACGCCATCGGCGCCGGTATCGAGTGCACGCGATATGTGATGACGCTGCTGGCTCGGCACGCGCACCACCAGCGGTAGCCCCGCGGCTTGGCAGTAACGCACTACCTGGCGGACGGTATCGAATCCGAAACCGGTATGCTCCATGTCGAGCACCGCAAAGTCCGCCCCCGCCGCCTTGAGGATCTGGCCGATACCCGGTGTCGCGAACTCAAAGAGGAACGTGCCGACCTTGGTCTGTGAAGTCCCTACGAGAGAACGGAGATTGTCTGTCGGCATTGTGCTTTCCCCCTTTGCGGGCGCGATGCTAGCGTCGCCCGTCCACGACGACCACCCAACTCAAGGGAGTTAGCCATGAAGCTCTATTACATGCCCGGCGCATGCTCGATCGGTATCCACGTTCTCCTCGAGGAGATCGGCAAGCCGTACGACCTGCAGAAGATCGACGGCGCCAAGCAGGAGCAGTACGGCCCCGACTTCGTGAAGATCAATCCCAAGTCCAAGGTGCCGACGCTGGTGAAGGACGACGGCTCGGTGTTGACCGAGTTCCCGGCGATCGCCACCTGGCTCGCGCGCAAGAACCCCGACAAGGGCCTGCTGCCCAGCGATCCCGACAACGAGGCGAAGGTCCTCGAGGCGTTGGACTACGTCGTCTCGACCATGCACATGCAGGGCTTCTCGCGCATGTTCCGTCCGGCCAACTATGCGCCGACCGAAGCTGACCACGACACGGTCAAGGCGCGCGGCAAGGAGATCATGGAGAAGGGCCTCGCCATCATGGACAAGGCGCTCGAGGGCAAGGAGTACGTCGCCGGCAAGTTCTCCATCGCCGACGCGGCCCTGTTCTACGTCGAGTTCTGGGCGGCGGCGCGCATGAAGATGACGTTGCCCAAGAACTGCGCCGCCCACTACGAGCGCATGAAGAACCGCCCGGCCGTGAAGCGCACCATCGAGCAGGAAGGCCTGACCGCGGCGGTCTGATCAGTCGTCGCGAGCCGCGACGATTTCTCGTCGCGGCTCGCGACCTTACAACCGTCTGCGTGGCGGCTCGACGGCTTCTCGGCCGTTGACCGCCCGCACGATGCGCCCGGTAATCGTCTATGTCCGCGGCGCTGCTTTACGGCCTCGTCATTCTCTCGGCGATCGCCCACGCGACATGGAACGCGCTGGTGAAGTCGGCCGGCGACCGCATGCTCACCATGGTGGCGCTCCGCACGACCGGCATGATGTTCGGCCTCATCGCCTTGCCGTTCGTCGACTGGCCCTCGCCCGAGAGCTGGAAATGGCTCGCCGTCACCGCCGTCGTGATGCTCGCCTACTACGCGCTGCTCGTCCGCTCCTACGGAGTGGGTGACATGAGCGTCGTCTACCCGCTGGCACGCGGACTGGCGCCGGTGCTCACCACGATCGCGGCCTTCGTCGTGATCGGCGAGGCTTTGAGCGCAACCCAGGTCGTCGCTGTCGCCATGATCTCACTCGGCATCATGGTCTTGTCCTTCGGCGCCGGTGCGAGCCGCTCTGCCGTGGGCTTCGCCCTGGCGACCGGTGTGGCGGTTGCGACCTACAGTTTTTTCGCCGGGCTTGGCGTGCGAACCGCGGGGACCGTGCTGGGCTTCCAGGCCTGCCTGGAGATCGTCACCGGCTTCGGCACGTTCTGCTATGGCGTCGTCGTGCGGGGTGCCGACGTCGTGACCTACGTGCGACGCCACGGATTGATCGGGTTTTTCGCCGGTGCGGTGTCGGTGCTGGGCTTCCTCGCCTTCCTGGTCGCGGCGACGAGCCTGCCGCTCGGGCCGGTGAGCGCGGTGAGAGAGACCAGTGTGATCTTCGGGGCGGTCCTGGGCACGCTCGTGCTGAAGGAAGGCTTCGGCCCTCGCCGCATTGCTGCTGCGTTGCTGGTGACGGTCGGGATCATGCTTCTCGCCATCATCCGCTGAGGTAATCTTCGGCCATGCCATTGCCTGCCTCGCTCAAAAGTCGGCTCAGCCTGCCGCTGATCGCCGCCCCAATGTTTCTGGTGTCCGGCCCGGCGCTCGTGAAGGCGGCGTGCCGGGCCGGCGTGATCGGCTCGTTTCCTACCGCCAACTGCCGCACGGTCGAGCAGCTCGACGGCTGGCTCGCCGAGATGACCGACGATCTGAAGCGCGCCGCCGACGAGACCGGGCGCGCGCCGGCGCCGCTCTGCCCCAACCTGATCGTGCATCGCTCCAACACGCGCGTGCCCGACGATCTCGCCGCTGTGCTGCGCCACGAGGTCGAGCTGGTCATCACCAGCGTCGGCTCGCCCGAGCCGGTGATGAAGCCGTTGAAGGATGCAGGCTGCCTGGTGCTGGCCGACGTAGCCTCCGTGCGTCATGCCGAGAAAGCCATTGCCGCCGGCGTCGACGGCCTGGTGCTGCTGACGGCGGGCGCGGGCGGACAGACCGGCTGGGTCAATCCCTTTGCCTTCGTGCGCGCCGTGCGGACGTTCTGGGACGGCATCGTGGTGATGGCAGGCGGCATGGCCGACGGCCAGGCGATTGCCGCCGCCGAGACTCTGGGCTGCGATCTCGCCTACATGGGCACCAAGTTCATCGCCACGCGCGAGAGTCTCGCCAAGGACGCCTACAAGGAGATGCTGGTGAAGAGCCGGCTCGACGATGTGCTGCTGACCAAGGCGTTCACCGGGCTGGAGACCAACATGCTGCGCCCGTCGATCGCGGCAGCCGGTCTCGATCCCGACAATCTGCCGATGCGTGGCGCAATCGATATCGCGAAGGACATCAACGCGTCCGAGCGCGACAGGCCCGATGCCAAGCGATGGAAAGACATCTGGAGCGCCGGCCACTCGGTCTCCGGCGTGGCCGATGTGCCGTCGGTCGCCGAGTTGGTCCGGCGAACAGCCGACGAATACGCCGCCGCCAAACGCTCAGTGCAGCGCGTATAGCCCGTTGGAGAAGCGGAACTCGGCCGGCTTGATCAGCTGGGCATTGGCCACCCGGACGCGATGAACCTTGCCGTCGAGATTGTGCTCCCAGAAATCGAGGAACTTGCTGAGGGCGGGGAACTTCGGGGCCAGATCGAGGTTCTGCCAGACGAAACTCTGAAGAACGTGACGGTGATCGGGCATCCAGTAGAGGATTTCAGCGGTGGTCAGACGATAGTTATTGAGTTGCGCAACAAAACTACGGTCCATCGAGCACTCCTTGACTCAACGCTCGTATGAGAATAGTCACGCACCCTTAACGAAAAACAAAGAGAATTCGTTCCACATCAAGGCGTTATCAGCACTCTCTCGTGATTGCTGCTAGTGCGAAGTGACTTTGTTCCCGCGCCTTGACTCAAGTCGTCCATACCCCTAAATCCGAGCGCGTTAGCACTCATCGCATGAGAGTGCTGACAGCAAGTCATTCCTCGCGGCCGCTCGGCCGCGGCAGGCTCAACCCAGGATATTGGAGGAAGAAGCATGAAGTTCCGTCCGCTTCACGATCGCGTCGTGGTCAAGCGCGTCGCCGAGGAAGAGAAGACCAAGGGCGGCATCATCATTCCGGATACGGCCAAGGAAAAGCCGATGGAAGGCGAAGTCGTCTCCGTCGGCCCCGGCGCCCGGGATGAGAAGGGCACGCTGGTCGCTCCCGACGTCAAGGCCGGTGACCGCATCCTGTTCGGCAAGTGGTCCGGCACCGAGATCAAGCTCGACGGCGTCGAGTACCTGATCATGAAGGAGAGCGACATCATGGGAATCCTCGAGGGTTCCGCCGTGGCCACCAAGAAGGCCGCCTGATAGCTCCGCCATCCAGACAATCACACACACCAGACAAGAGGGATTAAGCAATGGCAGCCAAGGAAGTCCGCTTTAGCGGCGATGCCCGTCAGCGCATGCTGCGCGGCGTCGACATTCTCGCCGACGCGGTCAAGGTGACGCTGGGTCCGAAGGGCCGCAACGTCGTCCTCGACAAGAGCTTCGGCGCTCCGCGCATCACCAAGGACGGCGTCACGGTCGCCAAGGAGATCGAGCTTGCCGACAAGTTCGAGAACATGGGCGCCCAGATGGTGCGCGAAGTGGCCAGCAAGACCAACGACATCGCCGGCGACGGCACGACGACGGCGACCGTTCTCGCCGCGGCGATCGTGCGCGAGGGCGTGAAGTCGGTCGCGGCCGGCATGAACCCGATGGACCTCAAGCGCGGCATCGACATCGCCGTCGACGCGGCGGTCCAGGACATCAAGGCCCGTGCCAAGAAGATCACGGGCTCCGACGAGGTCGCCCAGGTCGGCACCATCTCGGCCAACGGCGACAAGTCGATCGGCAAGATGATCGCCGAGGCGATGAAGAAGGTCGGCAACGAGGGCGTCATCACGGTGGAAGAGGCCAAGAGCCTCGACACCGAGCTCGACGTCGTCGAGGGCATGCAGTTCGATCGCGGCTACCTGTCGCCGTACTTCATCACCAACGCCGACAAGATGATCGCCGAACTCGAGAGCCCGTACATCCTGCTGTTCGAGAAGAAGCTCTCGGGCCTGCAGGCGATGCTGCCGGTGCTCGAGGCGGTCGTGCAGTCGGGCAAGCCGCTGCTGATCGTGGCCGAGGACGTCGAGGGCGAGGCTCTGGCCACCCTGGTCGTCAACAAGCTGCGTGGCGGCCTCAAGATCGCTGCCGTCAAGGCGCCGGGCTTCGGCGATCGCCGCAAGGCGATGCTCGAGGACATGGCGATCCTGTGCGGCGGTCAGCTGATCTCCGAGGACCTCGGCATCAAGCTCGAGAACGTCACGCTCGACATGCTCGGCAAGGCCAAGAAGGTCATCGTCGAGAAGGAGAACACCACGATCGTCGACGGTTCGGGCAAGAAGGCCGACCTCGAGGGCCGTATCTCCCAGATCAAGGCGCAGATCGAGGAGACCACCTCGGACTACGACCGTGAGAAGCTCCAGGAGCGCTTGGCCAAGCTCGCCGGCGGTGTCGCCATCATCAAGGTGGGCGGCGCGACCGAGGTCGAGGTCAAGGAGAAGAAGGACCGCGTTGACGACGCCATGCACGCCACCAAGGCGGCCGTGGAAGAGGGCGTGGTCGCGGGCGGCGGTGCGGCTCTGCTGTACGCCATCCGCGCGCTCGACAAGCTGCGCGCCGGTAACGACGACCAGAAGGTCGGCATCGAGATCGTGCGCCGTGCGCTGCAGTCGCCGGTCCGCCAGATCGCCGAGAACGCCGGCTTCGACGGTGCGGTGGTCGCGGGCAAGATGCTCGACCAGAAGGACGCCAACTTCGGCTTCGACGCCCAGAAGGGCGAGTATGTCGACATGGTGAAGTCCGGCATCATCGACCCGGTCAAGGTCGTTCGCACCGCCTTGCAGGACGCCGCTTCGGTGGCGGGTCTCCTGGTGACGACCGAAGCCATGGTCGCCGAGAAGCCTGAGAAGAAGGCCCCGATGATGCCGCCGGGTGGCGGCGGCATGGGCGGCGACATGGACTTCTAAGTCCAGTCGACCTGAACGATTGACGAGGGCCGGGAAGCAATTCCCGGCCCTCTGTCATTCTGAGCGCAGCGAAGAATCTCATACCGGTCGCAAGTGGCGATGAGATCCTTCGCTGCGCTCAGGATGACAGGATAAGCTCGACTCGATGACCACCCCTCCCATCTCCGTCAAAGGCGTCCTGGTCCACCAGGATCGTGTGCTGCTTCTCCTGAACGAGCGCGATGAATGGGACCTGCCCGGTGGCCGGCCCGATCCCGGCGAGGACCATCGTACCGCGCTGAAGCGTGAGGTGCAGGAGGAGGCGGGCCTCACCGTCGAGGTTGGCGCGGCGCTCAGCGAATATCTGTTCGAAGTCCTGCCGGGACGCTTCGTCCGCATCGTGCCTTTCGTCTGCCATCTGGTGGGTGCCAGCGACGTCGTGTTGAGCCACGAGCATCTGGAGACACGCTGGCTGCCGCTCGCCGAGCTCGACGGTCGCATCCACGACCATCCTCTGCCGACGGGCTATCTCGGTGCGATACGCCAGGCGATCGACCATCCGCGCTCGTCGAGCGCGCGGTCCGTCTGAACCTTCAGGAAACGATCGTGCGCGGCAGCTGCGCCCAGCCACAGCTCGTTCCAGGCATCGAAGGCTTTCAGCGGATCGCCAAGCACGAGATCGCGCACTGCCCGCCAACCGGACTGGCGCACCGTGACCGCGCCATCGCTCTCCGATGTCTCGACCTGCTCGCCCTCGGCCGTCAACACCGCCGACAGCCAACGCGCGAACTCGCGCGCGCTCTCCAGGTCGCCGCGCTCGACGTCGGTCGGCAGGCCCATGTCGCGCGCCGTCTCCTCGTGGAACTGCAGCCCGACCAGGCGCGCCACGCGGCCGAGTTCCTTCTGAGCATCATCGGCGCCCAGCAGCTCCTGCAGGGTCGGCAGCATGGTGCGCAGGTATTCCAGCGCATAGGCCCGGAAGGTCCGCTGGCGACGCTCCTCGGGCCAGCTCGCCGTCTCCAGCTTGGGCTGTGCCGCCCAGTCGACACGCGGCATCTCCTCCTGCCCGTAGGCGAAGCGCACGCGCTCGTCTTCCTTGATTGGCCGGCCGTAGTCGAAATAGTAGCCTTCCAGGCCCGGCATGCCATCGACCGTCATGCCGGTGCAGACGAAACCCAGACCTGGATTGCCGAGCGACACGCCGTTGTGGCCGTGCCAGCCGTGCAGCATCGCCGCCGACACGGCATGCGGCACCGCGGCGATCGCCGTGCCACGCCAGATCCAGCGCGGCGGCGGATAGCGCACCCAGGCTTTCCTGTCGCTCTCGCGCAGGTAGCCCGTCTTCACGCCGCCGAGCGCATTGGAGTGATAGTGATAGAGCGCGCAGGCCGGCGCGTCGGGCTCGCCGGCGATCCCGAGCTTCTGCAGGCCGGGCAGGAATTTCTCCAGATGCTGGCGGCGGAAGTGACGGAAGACGTATTCCCGCGCGGTGTCCTCGCCACGCCGCGTGACCAGCCCCAGGATGAGGGCGGTCATCAACGCGTTGTAGAGAGTGCCGACCGCGCGATACGCCGCCGTGCCCGTCGCGGAATCAGCCACTGTGGCCGTCGACGAGGATCGCCTTCGACTTGCCGGCCTTGAGCCGCATCTCGAGCACCGGCTTGTAGTCAGTCGAATCGTAGAAGCGTTCGGCCGCTTCGTAGCTCGGGAACTCCAGCACCACGACGCGCGAGGGCTTCCAGCCACCCTCGAGCGTGCGCGTCTTGCCGCCGCGCACGATGAACTTGCCGCCGAACTTGGCGACCAGTCCCGGCGTATGCCTGCGGTATTCGGCCATCAGGGCCTCGTCGGTCGTCTCGACCTCGACAATCATGTATGCGGGCACGGGCTTTCTCCTCTCAGCCGGTTTCCATCGGCAGGCTGGGGTCGTTGGACCACTCCTGCATCGAGTTGTCATACACCGAGACGTTCTTGTGGCCGAGCAGGGCGGTCAGCACGAAGGCATCGAGCGTGGCGGCGATGCCGCCGCCGCAATAGACCAGCACGCGCTTGTCCGGCGCCGCGCCGACGCCCTCGAAGGCCGCACGCAGCTCGGCGATCGGCTTCAGGGTCTTGTCCGGCCCGAACAGGCTCGCTGCCGGCACGCACGACGAGCCCGCGATGCGGCCGGCCCGGCCATAGACCACGCCGCCCGACCCCTTGTGCTGCTCGTGGCTGAGGGCGTTCAGGGTGAGCGTGTCGGTCTTGCCGATGGCGGCCTTGATCGCTTCCTTGTCGACGAAGATCTCGGGCCGGCCGCGCAAGGTGAGTGTTGCCGCCGGATAGCGGGTGACTCCGGTGGCGAGCGGCCGACCTTCGGCCTTCCACTTGTCGAGGCCGCCGTCGAGGATCGCAGCATCGTCGAAGCCGATGGCGCGCAGCATCCACCAGACGCGGGTCGCCCAGTTCGGCGAGGCGTGGCTGTACAGCACCACGAAGGTGCCGTGCCCGATGCCCTTGGCCGCGAACGCGGTGGTGAGCGCGCCCAGCGACGGCATGGTGAAGCGCAGCTTGGGGTCCGGTTCGGAAATCTCGCCGGCGATGTCGAGGAAGGCGGCGCCCGGGATATGGCCCTGGTCGTAGTTGGCGCGGCCACTTTCGACGTTGTAGCCGCCCTCGGGCTTGGGGCGCAGATAGGTCGTGCAGTCGAAGAGGCGAAGCGCGGGCGCGCCCAGGCGGCGCGCAAGCTCTTCGGTCGAAATCAACGCCGCGGAATGGCCGGCCATGTCGCTCTCCCGAAAAATGGGAGGCGACTTTATCTCTCACCCCGAGCGAAGCGAAGCGAAGTCGAGGGGCCTTGTCGCGCTGCAGACCCTTCGCTTGCGCTCAGGGTGACGGGCTTCGCCCGTCAGATGGTCTTCTGCGGCAGCGGCGGAACGGCCACGGCGCCGGACGGCGCCGCCGCGGGAGCCGGCGTGTACGACGGCTGGAGCTGGCCGACATCGGGCTGCTTCGGCGCGGCCGGCGTCGTCGTGGTCTTCTTGGTCTTCTTCGCCGTCGTCGTGGCGGAAGCCTTGGTGGTGGTCTTGGCGCTCGCGCTCACCTTCTTGAGGCAGGAACTGCGCGAGCTCGACGTTTTGAGGCTCTGGCAATAGGCCGCCGTGCCCGGCTTGGGCTTGGCGGTCGGCACCGGGGCCGGCGCCGGCGAGCTATCATCCTGGGTCTGGGCGTAGGACGGGGCGGCAAAGGCGACAGCCGCCAAGGCGGCCAGGCTGGCGATCAACAGACGCATTTTCGACTTCTCCCGGGCCGCTGGCGGAGGGGACGGGTGCGGCCTCGTTATGGCGGTAAAATATTATGGTATTTGTGTCGTTTATGTCAATTTCCTAATGATTTAAAAGAACTGCAATCAAGGGCCCTGAGACCGTGCAGGCCATCCTCGACGTCGCTTTGCCGATTTTCGGCGTCATCCTGACAGGCTATCTGGCCGGCCGCTGGCGCATCCTGGGCGGCGAGTCGACGGCGGCCCTCAACGCGTTCGTGAGCTATTTCGCCCTGCCGGTGCTGTTCTTCGGCACCCTGGCGCGCACGCCGGTGGCGGCCGTGCTCGACCCGGCCATGATGCTGGGCTTCGGCATCGTCGTGCTGGCGACCTTCCTGCTCGGCATGGCGACCACGCGGCTGGTTTCGCGGGTGACGGGAAAGGGGGGCGGTCTTGCCGCCATGAGCCTGCAGGGCATCGCCGCCTCCTGGGGCAATGTCGGCTACATGGGCGTGCCGCTTTGCCTGGCGGCCTTCGGCGAGGCCGGTTTGCCGCCCGCCATGCTGAGCGTGATCGTGACCGCCATCGTCGCCATGGTGCTCGGCGTCATGCTGATCGAGCTCGAAGTGGCGGCCGGGCACGGGCCGCTGAAAACCTTCCTGCGGGCGGCGTTCAACGTGGCGCGCAATCCGCTGCCCGTGTCGATCGCCCTCGGCATCGTGGTGTCGGCGGTCGGCCTGCCGATCCCGACCCCGGTCGAGAAGTGGCTCGACCTGTTGGGCGCAGCGGCCGCTCCTTGTGCGCTGTTCGCCATCGGCCTCTTCCTGTCGGACAAGTCGATCAGGAGCGGGCTCGCCGAGGCAGGGTGCGCCACGGTGATCAAGCTCCTGCTGCAGCCGCTCGCGGCCTGGCTGGTGCTGCCCTTCTTCGTCGATCTCGCGTCGGTGCCGGGCAAGGTGGCGCTGCTGATGGCGGCCCTGCCGACGGCGGCCAATGCCTTCGTGCTGGCCAAGCAGTTCGACGTTGCGGTCGAGCAGAATTCGGCGTCAGTTCTGCTTTCCACGGCCTTTTCGGTGATCACGGTTTCTGCTCTGCTCGTGCTGCTTCGCGTGTCCTGACGACAGCCCCAAACAACGGAGGGTGGAGATGCTCCAGGAGTTCAAGAAATTCGCGATGCGCGGCAGCGTCGTCGATCTCGCCATCGGCGTCATCATCGGCGCCGCCTTTGGCAAGATCATCGATTCGATGGTCAACGACATCATGATGCCGATCATCGGCCGCATCTTCGGCGGCCTCGACTTCAGCAACTACTTCATCGGTCTGACACCGGCGGCCAGCCAGGCCGCGACCTACGACGCCGCCAAGAAGGCGGGCGCCACCCTGGGCTACGGACAGTTCCTCACCGTCACGGTGAATTTCATCATCATCGCCTGGATCCTGTTCCTGGTGATCAGAGGCATGAACCGCCTCTTCCAGCAGGAGCAGGCTGCCCCGCCGCCGCCCGCCCCGCCGACCAAGGAGCAGGAGCTTCTGGCGGAGATCCGTGATCTCCTGAAGGCGCGCGCTTAGAGCACACGCGCCAGATATCTGACGACCTTGCTGCCGCTATGGATGGCAGCGAGGCCGACCTCGCTGAAGCCAAGCGCCGCATGGAAGGCATCCGACGCGGGATTGGGCGGCGCGTGGTTGACCTCGCAAACGACGCGTTCGTGGCCGGCGCGAACAGCGTGCTGGAAGAGGTCGTCGTAGAGCCGTCGGGCATGGCCGCGTCCGCGTGCCGAGGCCGCGACGACGATTCGGTCGATATATACGAAGCGCGGGTAGCGCGAACGAAACCACAGGAAGTTGGGACTGTCGTAGTCGGCGTCCTGGTCGAACGCGCGCAGGAAGGCCTCGACGGCGCCGATGCGACGGGCAAGGAAAGCCCGGCCTGCCAGCTCGACCAGGCGATCGGCATCGAGCCATGACAGCTCCTCGGCATGCTCGTTGTTGAGCGCCAGTACGCGCCGGCCGATCGCCGAGGATGCCGATGCCTGCGCGGCATCGAGCGGCTGTATCTCTTCCATGAGACAGGTGTTATGCAGCCAGCCGCTCGCCGACAACGGCATCGAGCCGCCGCGCCAGCCCATCGGAGATCCGCGTCAACGGCAGGCGGCACTCCGGCGAGGCGATCAGGCCTTGCCGCCACAACAGGTACTTGATCGGCATCGGATTCGCCTCGGCGAACAGCAGCGGGACCAGGGGAGCGAGCGGCGCCCACGCAGCGCGGGCGCCGGCAACGTCGTTGTCGGCGAAACGCCGGCCGACCTCGACGAAGCGCTCGGTCATGACGTGGCTTGCCGCCAGGATGCCGCCCTCCGCACCGTTGGCCATCATGGTGAAGTAGAGCGCGTCCTCGCCGGTCAGCACCGAGAAGTCCCCAGGAACATTGGCGGGCTTGCGGGCCAGCAGCTCGAGCGATTGGGCGATGCTGCCCGAGCTGTCCTTGACGCCCACGATGTTCTTCACCTCGGCAAGCTCGATCAGCGAGTCGTTGGAGAGGTTCACCGCCGTGCGGTAGGGGATGTTGTAGATCAGCACGTCGCGGTCGGTCGCCGCGGCGATGGCGCGGAAATGGGCCAAAAGCCCGTCCTGGCTCGGGCGATTGTAATAGGGGCAGACCGAGACGATGCCGTCGAAGGCACGACGCTCCAGCCGCTTCAAGGCCTTCTCGACCTTGGCGGTGGCGTTGCCGCCGACGCCGACGAACACCGGCACGCGGCCGGCGACCGTCGCCACGGTACGCTCGACGAGCTCATCGACCTCCGCCTCGTCGAGGGTCGGCGATTCGCCCGTGGTGCCGAGCGGGAACAGGCCGTCGACGCCGAGCGCCAGGTAATGCTCGATCAGCCGTTCGTAGCTCTTGAAGTCGACGGCGTTGTCCTTGAACGGCGTGATGATGGGAAGCCAAAGGCCAGTGATCTTGGACATCATCCACTCCAGGTCTTCCAGCGTTCATGTTCCTCTCCCCCTAGCGGGGGAGAGGAGGAAGACGATGATCGGTCGGTTCCGGCTATTACAAAAACGAATGTTTTGGATATAATCGTTCACGAACCCTTATGCGCAGAGACCTCGACATCTCCCTGATCCGCGCCTTCCTGGCGGTCGTCGACGCCGATGGCGTCACCGCCGCGGCCTCGGCGTTGGGCGTCAGCCAGGCCGCCGCCAGCCAGCAGATCAAACGGCTGGAGGAGGCGCTCGACTGCCGCCTGTTCGAGCGCAAGGGCCGCAAGCTCGCCCTGGCGCCGGCCGGCGAGCGGCTGCTTGCCCAGGCACGTCGCCTGTTGGCCCTGAACGACGAGGTGTGGTCGGCCATGCGCACGCCGTCGTTCGAGGGCGAGGTCCGCATGGGCGTGCCGTACGACATCATCGGCAGCTTCGTGCCACCCATCCTGCGCCGCTTCGCCAAGGCCCAGCCGCGCGTGCGCGTCAGCCTGGTGTGCGAAGACTCGAACGTCGTGCGCAACGAGCTCAGGTCGGGCGGCGTCGATCTCGCGCTCACCACCGAGACCGACTGCGGCCGCCACGGCGAGACGCTGCGCACCGACCGGCTGGTGTGGGTCGGCGTGCCGGGTGGCGAGGCGCATCTGCGCGATCCGCTGCCGGTGTCGCTCGGCGCGCCGACCTGCGTGTTCCGACCCGTCGCTGTCGAGGCGCTGGGCCGCCTGCGGCGCGACTGGCGCGCAGTCTGCGAGGTGAGCCGGCTCGAGCCGGTCTATGCCGCGATCGAGGCGGGCCTGGCCGTGGCGCCGCTGTTGCGCTCGTCGGTGCCGCCACGCTTCGAGGTCTTCGAAGGCAAGGCCGCGCGCGAGGCGCGCCTGCCGCCGCTGCCCGAGTTCCGCATCAATCTCTACGCGCCGCCGGGACTCTCACCGGCCGCGCGCGATCTCGCCGACCACGTACGGGCGAGCTTCGCGGTGCGGTGAGTCTTTGCCGGGAGCGCGCCACTCCGTGGCGCTCATGGACTGTGTGATCCGCAAAGAAGCGCCACGGAGTGGCGCGCTCCAGCAAAAACCACCCCTACACAATTGATACGATCGTTTGCTGTCATCGCGGAGCCTGTGAAACTATCATGCGGGCATGCGATTTCTTCTGGGATGGACGGTCAAGCTCGGCTTTCTGGCCGTCGTCTATCTCACCATGACCGGCAATCTGAAGGTCCAGCTGCCCGAGACGATCCTGGGCTTCGAGGTGCCGGCGCCAGCCCGCCAGTGGGTCGACCACAACAACCAGGTCAACGACATCGCGAACAAGACCCAGACCGGCTTCAAGCAGATTTCCGACAGCTTCAAATAGATCACGCCAGTGTTTGAGGGGGCGTCGATGGGCCCGGGCCGCCGATCCTCGGATCGCGGCCCGGGCCTATTTTTTGCAAAGCAACGCTGCCGCCTGTCCGTCGCCGATTGATCTGGATCAAGGCACCGTGCGAGGCACCTGCCCAGGCTTCGGCGTATGACGACGCCGGAGCCTATGCACGATATCGCCCACCTCGGCTCGGTCGAGCTTCTGACGCCCCGACCCGAGCAGAGCCTGTGGTACTTCCGCGATCTCCTGGGCATGGAGGTCGTCCATCGCACCAGCACCGCCGCCTGGCTGCGCGGGTATGGCGATCATGCCACGAGCACACTCAAGCTCAGCACGGCCCCGGCGCCAGGCGTGGGCTGCGTCGCTTGGCGGGCAGCGAGCCTCGCGGCGCTGGAACGTCGGGCGGCGGCGTTGCAGGAGGCGGGCCTCGGCGTCGGCTGGACCAATGGCGACTTCGGCCGCGGCCGATCCTTCCGCTTCCGCGATCCCGACGGCCATCGGATGGAAATCTATTATGACGAGCAACGCTACGAGGCCCCGGCCGGCCTGCGCTCCACCCTGAAGAACCAGCCGCAGAAGTACACCGGCCAGGGCGTCGGCGTGCGCCGTACCGACCATCTGGCGCTGCTGGCAGCGGATGTGCCGGCCAACCGCCGGTTCGCCCAGGAGCTGTTGGGTTTCCAGCTTCGCGAGCAGGTCGTCTTCGACGAGGGCCGGAGCGAGATCGGCTCGTGGATGAGCCCCAATGCCATCCATCACCAGCTCGCCTATGTGGCTGACGTGAAGGGCGGGCACGGTCGCCTGCACCATTTCTCGCTGTGGGTCGACAATCGCGAGGACGTGCTGCGCGCCGCCGACATCCTGGCCGAGCACGGCATCTTCATCGAGGCCGGTCCGTCCAAACACAACAACTCGCAAGGCTTCTATCTCTATTCCTACGAGCCCGGCGGCAACCGTGTGGAGATCTATTCCGGCAGCTACCTGGTGCTGGCGCCTGACTGGCAGCCGGTGACCTGGAACGAGCGCGAACGCGGCGCCGGCACCTACTGGGGCGCTGCCTTGCCGGAGAGCTTCATCCAGTACGGCACGCCCGACATCGGCGGCGAGGGCCAGGGCCCGTCGCCCGCTCTGTCGGTCTTCTACTGATCAACGCGTGCCGATCAGCGCGGCGGCAGCAGCTTCTTGGCCTGCATCTCGGCGATGGCCTTGGCGAACATCGCTTCGGTGTCCATGACCTCGCAGAAGCCGGCCTGCATCAGCTTGATGGTCGACACGATGGCGGGCGGGCCGGGCCGGTCGCGGCCGTAGCCCATCGTGTAGTCGGCATACTCGAAGGAAAGCCCGACAAACTCCTTCAGCGTCCCCGATTTCAGTCCATGCGCCGCGCGGATCTCGGCCCACGCAGCCTCCTGCGGACGGATCTCGCTGTCGAGGCGAAGCGGCACATGCTCGCCTGCTGCGAAGCCCAGCGCATCGGCGATGGCGGGCCACACATTGGGCCAGACGAACACGTCGCCGTTGGTGACGTTGAAGATCTCGTTCCTGGCCGACGTCGACTCACCCGACCAGGCAATGGCGCGCGCCAGCAGATCGGCATCGACCGCCTGCGCCACGCGGCCGACGCCGCCGGGATAGTCGAGCCTGGTCTTGCCACTCTTGCTCCCATGACGGCGCCGCATCATCGCGGCGTAGACGCCCAGCGCCGGGATCACGTTCATGGCGCTGCCAACCGAATCGCCGACGATCAGCACCGGCCGCAGGATCGACCAGCTCCACGGCTTGCCCGTCTGCGCTTCACGCAGATAGCGCTCCTGGTTCCAGTAGAAGTTGGGCTGTTCGTGCATCTCCGAGCGGTTCTCACGCGCCGGCACGGCGAGCGGCCGCACATGCACGCCGTAGGCCTTGGTGCCCTGCAGGAGGGCCACGTGCCGCAGCGTGGGCGAGCGCTCGATTGGGCCTAAAAGATTGCGCAACATCAGGTCGTTGGTGCGGATCTGGTCCTCTTCCTGCCAGCCCGCGACCAGCCCCGGCCGCTCATGGAGTGCGGCGTAGACCAGGTGAGTGACACCGCCGACCTCGGCGGCGAGCCTGCTGCAGGCTGCGGCATCGGTGAGATCGAGGGGGTGCCATCGCGCCCCGAAAGTTTCGTCCGGCTGGCGACGCGAGACCGCGATCACCTCGCAGTCCTTCTGCGAGCCGAGGTGTTTCAGGGCGGCATAGCCGACAAGACCGGTCGCTCCGGCGATCAGAACCCTTTTGGACGGCATGATTCGGTCATACCATGTCGCCCTGGCGAGGAGGACCGATGGAATTCGGAATGTTCCACGAGTTTCAGGCGCTGCCGGGCGAGACCGCCCAGCAGTCCTTCACCAACTCGCTCGCGCAGGTCGATGCTGCCGAGGAGTGGGGCCTCGACGCGATGTGGCTCGCCGAGCTGCACTTCGCGCCCGAGCGCTCGGTGCTCAGCTCGCCGATGATGATCGCCGCCACCATCGCCCAGCGCACCGAGCGCATGAAGATCGGCACGGCCGTGCAGGTGCTGCCGCTCTGCCATCCGCTGCGTCTTGCCGAGGAGGTGGCGACCGTCGACCAGCTGAGCAACGGGCGCCTGATCTTCGGCGTCGGCCGCTCGGGCTTCGCCCATACCTACAAGACCTACGGCGTCGACTACGGCGAGAGCCGCGAGCGCTTCTCCGAGACGCTGGCGATCCTGAAGCGCGCCTTCACCGAGGAGCGCTTCTCGCACTCAGGCAAGTACTTCACCTACGAGAACGTCCGGCTGTCGCCCAAGTCCCTGCAGCAGCCATGGCCCGAGATCCGCGTCGCCGCGGCCAGCCCCGACACCTATGTCGAGGTGGCCGAGCTCGGCCATCCGATTTTCGTCGCCGCGCGCACCGGCAATATCTCCGAGCTGGCGCCGTTGGTGAAGACCTATCGCGAGTCCTGGAAGAAGGCGGGCCATGCCGGCGAGGGCGAGGTCTATCTGCGCGTGCCGGTCTACGTCGCCGATACCGACGAGAAGGCTCGCGAGGAGCCGCGCGAGAGCATCATGCACCTGCTGCGCTACATCGGCGATCGGCTGGCGTCCTCGGCCGGTGCCTCGGGCACGCGCGCGATCGAGAACCGCGCCGAGCGCGGCGCCAAGATGCTGAACATCGACTACGAGGAGGTGCTGCGCGAACGCATGATCGTCGGCACGCCCGGCGGCGTCATCGATCGCCTCGAGCAATTGCGCGGCGAGCTCGGCCTCAACGGCATTTTAGCCGAGCTCAATCCCGGCAGCCTGATCCCGCACGCCCGCGTGCTCGAGGCGCTGCGGCTGCTCTGTCAGGAGGTCATGCCGCGCTTCAAGTGAGGGATGACGGCGTGCAACGGCTTCTCCGGTTCGCCATCGTTGCTCTTGTCGGTTTGGCGGGGGCGTGTACTGACAAGTACTCGCCCTATACCTTCAAGGATTTTCCCGGCTACAAACCGGCGAGCCCCAGGGAGCCTGCGGATCCGCATCGAACTCCCAAGGGCTACGTCCCGTGATGACATCGCCACCTCACCAGCTTCGCTGGGGAGGATGACTACTCCACCTTCGCGCCTGATGCCTTGATGACCGGTGCCAGCCGCGCCTCGTTGTCGGCCCGGTAGGCCGCCGTGTCGGCGGGGTTGAGCCAGCGCCGCGTGGCGCCCTGCTTGTCGAACGCCTCCTTCACGGCGGCGCTCTCCAGCGCCTGCTTCAGCAGCTCCGACAGCCGCGCGACCATCGCCGGCGGCAGGCCGGCCGGGCCGCAGACGCCGCCCCACGAGGTGATCTCGAAGCCCGGCAGGAACTCGGCCATGGTCGGGATGTCGGGGGCCGCCGGATGGCGCTCCTTGGACGTCACGGCAAACGCCTTCACCTTGCCGCCCTTCATCAGGCCGAGCGGGCCCGGGATGTTGTCGAACATCATGTCGACCTGGCCCGCCAGGATGTCCTGGTGGGCAGGCGCGCTGCCGCGATAGGGCACGTGCAGGATGCTGACGCCGGCCATGCTCTTGAACATCTCGCCGGTGATCTGCGGGCTGGTGCCCGCGCCCGACGAGGCGAAGGAGTACTTGCCCGGATTGGCCTTCAGCAGCGCGATCAGCTCCGGCACCGTGTTGGCCGGGAAGTCGATGCGCGTCATCAGCATGTTCGGCACTTCCCACAGGATGGCGATACCGGTGAAATCCTTGCCCGCGTCGAACGGCAGCTTGGTGTAGAGCGTCGGCGCAATCGCGTGCGCGGCGATGGTGTAGAGGCCGATCGTGTAGCCGTCGGGCGCGGAGCGCGCGATCGCCTCGGCGCCGACCACGCCGCCCGAGCCGCTCTTGTTGTCGATGATGAACTGCTGGTTGGTGAGCTTCTCGAGCTCGTGGCAGACGATGCGCGACAGGGTGTCGGTCGGACCGCCGGCGGGGAACACCACGATGTACTTCACCGGCTTGTTGGGCCACTCGTCGGCCGCGCGGGCGACGCCTGACGAGAGCATCGGCGCGGCGAGCGCGCCGCCCGACAGGATGAGCGCGCGACGGCGCGGCATGATCAACTTTTTCATTGGTAAGAAACCTCCACTGAACCTTTTCTTGGCGGCGGAGTTTATAGAAGCAGTGGTCGCGTGCAGCAGCGCAATGCGGGCAGAAATGAGGCGCGACGCAACGTTTCAGCATTAACCGAGCTAACGACAAATGGAATCGAAGCTCGTCTGGCAGAATGCCGGTGAATCCACCTATGTGCTCGTCCTCGATGCCGGGGAGGAGGCCTTCGCCGCCATCACCGCCTTTGCCGCCGCCACCAAACTCGATGCCGCGTCGCTGACGGCGATCGGCGCCTTCGAACGCGCGACCGTCGGCTGGTTCGACCTCGCCAAGAAGACCTACAAGCCGATCGAGATCGACAGCCAGTGCGAGGCGCTGAGCCTGCTGGGCGACATCGCCATGGGCGACGACGGCAAGCCCAGCCTGCACATGCACGCCGTGCTGGGCATGAGCGACGGCACGACCCGCGGCGGCCATTTCCTGAGCGGCATCGTGCGCCCGACCTTGGAAGTCACCATTGTCGAGACGCCGGCCCGGCTGCGCCGACGCAAGCGGCCCGAGCTCGGCCTGGCGCTGATCGATTTGAAGTAGTTTCCTCGCCTCTCATGCTCTCTCCCCCGATAGGGGGAGAGGTTGGGTGAGGGGGCATCGACAGCTCGTGCAACCCCCTCACCTAACCTCTCCCCTAGCGGGGGAGAGGAACATGAAGCGATGCGCAAGATTCGTTGCGCACGGCCAGCGATCCGTTACGGTTCCGCCTTCACCGACACCCGGAGCCCCTTCGTGACCAATCGCGCGCATGTCCTGCTGTGGACCGACCAGACCGCTGCCTACCTCGACGCCATCAAGGCGGCAGGCCTTGCCGATCGCGTGGCGATCGAGACCCTGCCGCGCAAGGACAAGCCGTCGGCCGAGCAGCTCGCCCGCACCGAGGCGCTGATGGCGGGCGGCGTGCCGGCGGGCCTGCTGCCCACCATGCCCAAGCTGCGCTGGGCGCAGGCGATGAGCGCCGGCGTCGAGGGCTGGCTGTCGCTGCCCGATCTGCCGGCCGGCCTCACCCTCACCTGCGCACGCGGCACGCACACCGAATCGATGCCCGAGAACATCATCGGCGCGCTGTTCCATGTCGCCAAGCCATACAGGACGGTCTCGGATCACCAGAAGCAATCGAAGTGGGTGAACACCGTGGCCCAGCCGCTGACCGGCAAGACGCTCGGCATCCTGGGGCTGGGTGCGATCGGTGCCGAGGTGGCGCGCATCGCCAACGCGCTCGGCATGCGCGTGATCGGCACCAAGCGGCGCGTGGCGCCCATGCCGAACGTCGCCGAGGTGCTGCCCAGCTCGCGCACCGACGAGGTGCTGGCGCAATCCGACTTCGTGCTGTTGCTGCTGCCGGCCACGCCCGAAACCGACAACTTCATCAACGCGGCGCGGCTCGCCAAGATGAAGCCCTCGGCCTGGCTGCTGAATTTCGGCCGAGGCCACATCATCAAGGACGACGACCTCATCGCCGCGGTGAAGGCCAAGAAGATCGCGGGTGCCTTGCTCGACGTCTTCCGCCAGGAGCCGCTGCCGTCGGAGCATCCGTTCTGGACCACCGAGGGCATCATCGTGCTGCCGCACATCGGCGGCCCGCATCCGCAGCGCGACCGCTTCGTCGCCCGCCTGTTCGTCGACAATCTCGGCCGCTTCCTCGACGGCGCGCCCCTCAAGGAGGTCGTCGACCGCTCGGCCGGCTACTGACGCGCTTCCGATCGGGTGGAACCGCTCTCGGTTCCATCCGATCGGAAGTCGCGCTATTCGCTGCGCTTGAACCAGAAGGTGTCGGCCTGCCGCGGCATGCCGATGCGCTCGTAGAAGCCCACCGACTCGGGCATCGACGCCAGCACCAGGCTGACGCGCGGGCCGATCACGCGGCGCGTCTCGTCGATCAGGCCCTTGCCGACGCCAAGGCCCTGGGCCGAGGAGGAGACCGCGAGCTCGGACAGGTAGCAGCACCAGGAGAAGTCGGTGATCGAGCGCGCGACGCCGACCAGCATCCGGTCGGGCCGATCGAGCCGCGCCGTCACGACGAGGTCGGCCTGGTCGAGCATCTGCTGCATGCGCGGCCGATCGCCGGTCGGTCGCGTGGCGCCGAGACCCGACTCGAGCAGCACACGGCAGAATTCATCGACGGCGAGAGCGGGCTCGGCAGCGTAGAGGACACGAGGGGAGGACGGCATGCACCTTCTCTAGAGGACAGGGTTGCCCTTGTCGCCGGCGTGACGCGCTGCCGCTTGCCTCCCCACGCAAAAGCGTGGGGCGTGGCGCTTTTGGCCGCGAAGCGGCCAAACGCCTGGTCCGCGAAGCGCACGGAGGGGTCAGAGGCAACAACGATGCTGTGGCCCATGATCCCTCCGTCGGCGTAAGACGCCGACACCTCCCCAACTTCGTTGGCGAGGAAGCGCCACGAAGTGGCACGCTCCCAGCGATGAGCTACAATCGCCAGTCGTGCTGATCATCATCTGCTCCGTGTTCGGCCTGATCGGCGCCGGCCTGGGCTGGTGGAAGGACACCCGTGTTCTCTACCGGCGGCCGGGTTCGAAATGGTCGACCGATATCGTTGCCAAGGAGAAGATCCGTTCGTCGATCCTGGCGCGCCGCCGGCGCCGGCGCCTGCTGACGACCGTCGAGTTCGCCGTCTATGGCGCCAGCTTCGGCGCGGCCCTGTTCTGGACCCTGCAGCGCTTCGTGAAATGAGATAACTATAGTTATTTACTGCGGTCAAGGTGCGTGGTACGATGGGGCGACTGTCGCTCTATGCATCGTTTATCCGTTCACCCTACGGCGGGCGCCGCCCGCCGACTGCCGCCGCTTGGCCTCGGTCGGCGGGCGAGGCCTCCTCGCGCTGTCGGGGGCGGCTGTCGCAGAGGGGGTAGCGCAAACTGCGGAAACTGCGGAAACTCTTGCTGCGAGCAGTGCCTGCATCGCTCATGTCGGCTCGAGGAACCCCTTCACGGCGGCAACGGCGTCGGCAAGACCGATGCGATCGATGGCGACACCGGGCGGGAACGCGCCCAGCAGGCGGCTGGGCAGGCGTGAGTCCAGCATGACGAACACGCCGCGATCGTCGGCGCGGCGGATCAGCCGGCCATAGGCCTGCTTCAGGCGCAGCCGCGCCAGCATGTCGTCATAGGCATTGGCCCCGGCGCCGGCTTCCTTCCACGAAGCCTTGCGGGCGCGGTGCAGGATGTCGGGCCTCGGCCAGGGCACGCGATCGAACACGATCAGGCGTAGCGAGCGGCCCGGCACGTCGACGCCGTCGCGCACGGCGTCAGTGCCCAAGAGGCACGAATGCTCCTCGGCGCGGAAGATGTCGACCAAGGTGGCGGCATCCATGCCGCCGACATGCTGGGCGTAGAGCGGCAGTCCCGCTTCCTCGAGCGTGGGCGCGATGCGCTGGTAAACGGCGCGCAGCCGGCCGATGGCGGTGAACAGGCCGAGCGCGCCGCCGCCAGCCGCCAGGAAAAGCTCGCGATAGGCCGCCGCCACCTGGTCGGCGTCGTCGCGCTTGACGTCGCGCACGATCAGCACGCGGGTCGCCTGGGCATAGTCGAAGGGCGAGGCCATGGCGGCGCGGATCGCCGGTGCTGCGAGATGGCGCGTGCCGGTGCGCGCTTCGGCCACCATCCAGTCGGCCAGCGATTCGGCCAGCTCGTCGTTGGCAGCGGTCGGCACGCCCAGCGAATCGCGCAAGGTCGCCGAGGTGATGACCGCGCCGTGCGACGGCACGATCACCGAGTTCACGAACGGCTCGGTGGGATCGAGGTAGTGGCGGTACATGCCGACATCGATCTCGCGGTTCTGGATCTTCTCGATGGCGAACCAGTCGACGAAGGCGGGATCGGTCTCGTTGTGCAGGCCGCGCAGCATGGCGCGCCAGGCTTCCAGGGTCAGCTCGCAGCGGTTGGCAAGCGAGCGCGCGACGCCCTCGATGCGCGAGCGCTGGCCCGAGTCGAGCTTGTCCGCCTCGGCCTCGAGCTTGGTGCGCAGCGCCTGGCGCAGACGGCGCACCGGCACCAGCATCTGTTCCAGCGCCTCGCCCAACCGGTCGGCCGCCTCGATCAGGCCCGGGTTGAGCGGACGGACGTCGCATTCCTGGCCAAAGCCCTGATCCTCGCCCGACGCCCGCGCGCGCACCTGCTGGCGAACCAATGCCAGGAACTCCTCAGCCGGGCCCAGCACGGTGCCGTCGGCAAGCCGCGTCTGCCAATTGGTCGAGGGCAGCTGCTGCGCAAGGTCGAGCAGGCGGCGCAGTGCCTTATGGGCTTCGAGATCGTCGCCCAGAAGGTCGCTGAGGCGACGTTCGAGGCCGCGCGCGCGGCTGCCGCGGCGGCCCTCGGCGCCCAAAAGCCAGCGCCTGAGATCGGAGGCTTCGATGCCGCTCAAATGCGCACCGAAGGCGCCGTCGGCGGCGTCGAACAGGTGATGGCCTTCGTCGAACACGTAGCGCAGCGGCCGCGTGGCGTCGTCGAGGCCGCCCATCGCCGCCTGCACCATCACCAGCGCGTGGTTGGCGATCACGATGTCGGCCTGGCGCGCGCGGCGGATGGTGCGTTCGACGAAGCACTTCCGGTAGTGCTCGCAGGCCGAGTAGATGCATTCGCCGCGCCGGTCGGCGAGCCGCGTGATGCGGCCGCGGCCCAGGAGGTCGAGCAGCCAGGCCGGCAGGTCACCGCCCACCATGTCGCCGTCGCGGCTGTTGAGCGCCCAGCGCGCGAGCAGGCCGAGGCCGACGGCATTCTCCGGCGCGAGGCCAGTGCGCATCACCGCTTCCTGGAAGTTCAGCAGGCAGAGATAATTTTCGCGGCCCTTGCGGATCACCACCTTGCGCCGCTTCTCGGCCGAATCGCGGTGCAAACGGTCGAGCTCGTTGTCGATCTGGCGCTGCAGGTTGCGGGTGTAGGTGGCGATCCAGACCGGCGCGCCGTTCTTCTCGGCCCACAGGCTGGCCGGCGCGATATAGCCCAGGGTCTTGCCGACGCCCGTGCCGGCCTCGACCAGCACGACATTGGGCTGGTCCTCGCGCTCGCGCGGCGCGAAGGCCTGGCTGGCGGCGGAGGCGTAGTCGCTCTGCGTCGGCCGCGCCTCGGCGATGTTGGCGCCGGCCGAGACCATCTGGGCCAGCCGCAGGCGCGCCTCGCGCGGCTCGACCGGCTGGCTGGAGGGCGGCGGCGCGGGCGGTGGCTCCTCCCATTGCGGCAGGCTCTTCCAGATATCGAGGCCAGCGCCCGGCCGCAGCTTCTTGCCCGCGGGATCGATACCCAGGGCGGCCAGCACGGCCTCGCCCCACGGCCATTGCCCTCGGGCCATGGCGAGCGCGGTCTCGGTGAGCTCACGCGAGGCCAGCGCCGCCATGTCCTCGAGCTCGTCGAGCAGCACGGCAGCCACCTGCGGCAGGGCGGCGACTTCTTCTTCGGGCGTCGTCGGCACCGCGAGATCGAGCGCCTCGCAGAGGCCGCGCGGGGTGGGCAGGCAGAACTTCGCCGGCCGCACGAAGGCGAAGAGCTCCAGCAGATCGAGCGCCGGCAAATCGTCCAGGCCGAGACGCGCCGCCACTGCCGGCGCATGGCAGACGAGCGGCCGGCTGGCGGCCGCGCGCATCGCAGCGTCGGCCGCCCTAAGTCGTTCGATCGTCCCGTCGGGCCCGCGCCACAGCGCGCCGCGGGCGGTCGCGACCAGGGCCGTCCAGTTGTGAGAAGGCAACACCATCAACAGCCCGATAGCATACACTGTCAGGCAAATGACGCTCAGTCGTCGTCTCTTCCTGTCCACCTTGATGGCAGGAACTGCACTTCCGGCACTACCGGCGTTGGGGGCCGCCGATCCCGACGTGGTCATTGTCGGGGCGGGTGTCGCGGGCCTGGCCGCCGCCAAAACCCTGATGGCAGCGAACAAGAACGTGCTGGTGGTCGAAGCACGCGAGCGCATCGGCGGCCGTGCCGTCACTGACAGCACGACCTTCGGATTTCCCTTCGACCTCGGCGCCCAGTGGATCGAGGCGGGCCGCACCAACCCCGCCATGGCGATCCTGAAGGAGATGAACGTGCGGCCGGTGCCCGACCGCCAGGAGCAGGCGATCTACGTGGGCGGTACCGAGGCGCCCAAGGAGGAATACGCACGCTTCGAGAAGATCGCCATCGATGCCTCGCGCAAGCTGGTCGAGGCCCTGAAGAAGGCGCCCGACATGCCGGTCAGCCGCGTGCTGGTGGCGCAGGATCCGCTGGAGCGGCTGGCCTACGCCATGGTCGGGCCGCTGGAATCGGGCGTCGAGCTCGGCGAGCTGTCAGCGCGCGACTTCATGCGCCAGCCCGAGACCGAGCCGCAATATTCGGTGACCGAGGGGCTGGGCGCACTGGTCGCGCGCTGGGGCGGCAAGGTGCCGGTGAAGCTCGGCACCAAGGTCGTCCGCGTCGATTCGACCGGCCCACAGGTGCTGATCGTCACCACCAATGGCCAGTTGTCGGCCAAGGCCGTGATCGTGACGGTGCCGACCGGCGTGTTGGCCGCCGGCCCGTTCGGCTTCGCCCCGCAGCTCAGCGCGGCCAAGCGCGAGGCGATCGCGCAGTTGCCGATGGCGCTCTACAACAAGATCGCGCTGTCGTTCGGCCGCAAGGTGATCGACGCGCCGGCCGGCCGCAGCGTCCTTGGCCTCAGCCGCAAGCAGGAGCCGTTCGACGCCATCGTGCGGCCCTACAATCGCGACGCCGCCATCGTGTTCGTGGGCGGCGCGCACGCGCGGCAACTCGAGGAGGAGGGCACGGGGGCGGCCCTGGCCTTTGCCATCTCGGCCCTGGCCGAGATCTACGGCAACGACTTGCGTGGCCTGATGACGCGCTCGTCGGTGACGCGCTGGGGCAAGGATCCGTTCGCCCGCGGCTCGTGGTCGATGGCGATGCCGGGCAGCGCCGACAAGCGGTCGGTGCTGGCCCAGCCACATCATGACCGCGTGTTGTTCGCCGGCGAGGCGACCGATCCGGTGTGGGCGACGCGTGTCGGCGGCGCCTATGCGTCAGGCCTGCGGGCGGCGCGCGAAGCGCTGGCCGTCCTGGGCGCGAAGCGATGACTGGCGACCGATAGTAGCGCCGCCAGCACCAGGCCGGACGCCGCCAGCAGCGAGGGCCAGACCAGGCTGCCGGTGGCGTCGTAGACGACGCCAGCGAAGACCGGCCCGATGATCTGGCCGAGGCTGAACGCTGCCGTCATCAGCGCGATGCGTCCGCGCGGGTCGCCCTCGCCCGCTTCGCGTGCGCCGATCAGGCCGAGCGCCGTCAGGCCCATGAAGGTGCCGCCGAGGAAGAGGGCGGCGATCACCACGCCCAGGGTCTGCAGCCAGAGCACGCTCGCCAGAACGCCGGCTGCCTCGACGAGGCTCGCCACGGCAAAGGCCGGCAGGATGCCGATGCGCCGGCCGAGCGCGCCCCACAGCACGACTGACGGCGCCGCGCCCACGCCGACCAGCACCCAGGCGTAAGGCTCGAGATGGCGGATGGCGGGCGAGCCGCGCACGATGTCGATCAGGAACGTCGCGGTGATGATGTAGCCGATGCCGAACAGGAAGTAGGCGACGGCGAGCATGATGAACGCCGACGAGAGTTTTGTGCGCGGCGCCCGGCCGGCGGTGGCCGAGGGCGCGGCGTCGGCCGGCACGATCATCGCGGCCGCGACCGCCGCCAGCACGGCGAGGGCGGCGCTCGCCAGCCACATGCTGCGCCAGTCGCCGAGCGTTGCGACCAGGGCCGCCGATGCGGCGATGCCGATGCCCACTCCCGAGAAGTGCAGCGCCGACAGGCCGCTGCGTCCGGTGGCAGCGAGGCGATCGAGCACCAGGGCGGAGCTGAAGATCAGGCAGAAGGCGCTGGCGATGCCGGCCAGGAGCCGCAGCACCAGGAAGAGCGCCAGCGATGTCGAGACGGCCATCGCTGCCAGGCAGATCGCGTTCAGCGCCAGGCCCGCCAGCAGCCAGCTGCGGCGCGAGCCGGGCAGGCGCACCGCCGCCAGCAGGGCGCCCGCGAGGTAGCCCACGAAGTTCGCTGAGGCGATCAGGCCCGCCTCGGCCTTGCTGAGCGACAGCGCCTCGACCATGGGCGGCAGGATGGGGGTATAGACGAAGCGGCCGATTCCGATGCCGGCAGCCATCGCCAAAAGGCCGCCGAAGGCCAGTGTGAGGGGGCTTTTGTTCATTGTGCGCGCGGCACTTTGGGCCTCTGACTGCATTGACGCAAATCGCCGCCGCACCTAGTTTGGCCCGTTCCATGTCCCAGTTCGATCGTTCCCTCGCCGAGGCCGCGCGCGCGTGGCCATTCGAAGAAGCCCGCAAGCTGGTTGCCCGTACGGGCGGCAAAGCGCCGGCCAAGGGATACGTGCTGTTCGAGACCGGCTACGGCCCGTCCGGCCTGCCGCACATCGGCACCTTCGGCGAGGTCGTGCGCACCACCATGGTGCGCCAGGCTTTTAGGCGCCTGAGCGATCTGCCGACGCGCCTGTTCTGCTTCTCCGACGACATGGACGGGCTGCGCAAGGTGCCCGACAACGTGCCCAACAAGGAGATGTTGGCGGCCAATCTCGGCAAGCCGCTGACCTCGGTCCCCGACCCGTTCAGCAACGAGCATCCGAGCTTCGGTGCGGCCAACAACGCACGCCTGCGCGCCTTCCTCGATTCGTTCGGCTTCGAATACGAGTTCCAGTCGGCGACCGATTGGTACAAGTCGGGGCGCTTCGACGCGATGCTGCTCGCCATGCTGCAGCACTACGACGAAGTGCAGGCGGTCATGCTGCCGACCCTGGGCGAGGAGCGGCGCGCGACCTACTCGATCTTCCTGCCGATCTCGCCCAAGACCGGCCGTGTGCTGCAGGTGCCGGTGATCAAGACCGATGCCGCCGCAGGCACCATCGTCTATCGCGACGAGGACGGCACGCTGGTCGAGACGCCGGTGACCGGCGGCAACGTCAAGCTGCAGTGGAAGGCCGACTGGGCCGGCCGCTGGTTCGCGCTCGGCGTCGACTACGAGATGTACGGCAAGGATCTCATTCCGTCGGCCGAGCTCTCGGCCCGGATCGTGAAGATCCTGGGCGGTACGCCGCCGGAAGGCTTCAACTTCGAGCTCTTCCTCGACGAGGAAGGCAAGAAGATCTCCAAGTCCAAGGGCAACGGACTGTCGGTCGAGGAATGGCTGCGCTATGCGCCGCCCGAATCGCTGGCGCTCTACATGCAGCAGCAGCCGCGCCGCGCCAAGCGTCTGTACTTCGACGTCATCCCGCGCGCGGTCGACGACTATCTCGCCGCCATCGAGAAGCTGCCGGCCGAGGAGCCGGCCAAGGCGCTGGAGAACGCGGCCTGGCACATCCATGACGGCGAAGCGCCGACCAACAGCGCGGCCGGCGTCAATTTCGGCATGCTGCTCAATCTCGCGAGCGTGGCCCATACCGACAGCAAGGACGTGCTGTGGCAGTACCTGCGGCGCTACGTGCCGGGCGCCACGCCGGAGAACGCGCCCTATCTCGATCGCCTGCTGACGGGCGCGGTGGCCTACTACCAGGACTTCGTGAAGGCGTCGAAGAAGTTCCGCCTGCCCGCGGGCAAGGAACGCGAGGCATTGCAGGATCTCGCCGACACGCTCGGCAAGCTGCCCGAGGATTCGACCGCCGAGTTCATCCAGAACGAGGTCTACGAGGCGGGCAAGCGCCACTTCGCACAGGCCGAGCTGCGCCAGTGGTTCAAGACGCTCTACGAGGTGCTGCTGGGCAGCGAGCAGGGCCCGCGCATGGGCGCCTTCATCAAGCTCTATGGCCGCGACAACGTCGTGAAGCTGATCGAGCGCGCGCTGGCCGGCGAGGACCTCAGCCGGGCCGCCTGATGGATCAGGTCGTCTTCGACTACCTCAACCCCAAGGTTCCCGCGGGCCTCCGCCTCGTCGACGTGCCGCTGGTGCGCGCCACCGAGGCCTCGATCAAGGGCTACGGCGAGATCGCCCATGGCCGCGACCATCGCGTCGAGATCGTGCCGTGGCCGCTCGCCGGCTGGCGCAAGCTCGATGCCGGCACCGGCATCGAGGGCGGCACCACCGAGGGCATCTTCGCCTGCGAATGGCGCGGCAACGAACTTCTAGGACGCAACGAGGCGGTCGCGGGCCACTATGTCATCGGCTTCCGCGAGCGGCCCGAGCAAGCGGCGGCCGGCGTGGCGCTGGCCGGCGATCGCGTGCTGCTGTGGCATTGCAACTACCATCCCGACGGCGGTCAGCTCTTCTTTCCGCTCGATGGCCAGCCATTCGTCGTGCCGGTCGCCAAGCCCGGGGATGACCTGAAGGCGGAGGACTTCATCGCGCTGTGGTCTGACGGCAGCTTGGGCATCTACATCCATCCCGGCATCTGGCACGAAGGCGTCTTCCCGGTGACTCCCGCCGGCCGCTTCTTCGACAAGCAGGGCAAGGTGCATGCACGGGTGAGCTGCGACCTCGCCAACGAACTCGGCGTCCTGCTCAACGTTCCGCTCTCTAAGGGGCCGCTGCCGCCTCCTTCGTGATGCTGCCGACGTAGGCCAGCACCAAGCGCACCAGCTCGTCCTCGTAGGGGCGGCTCTTGAAGAACGGCTGCTCCTCCAGGACGGCGGCGCGCAAAACGCCGATCACAGCGCGCGACATCACGAACATCTGCAGCGGCGTCATCGTGGCGAAGACCGCCTGCGGCGCCGCGCCGACACGATGCTGGGCGATGAAGGCGACGACCGGCAGCATCAGCTCGGCATGGTGACCTTGGCTCAGCACCGCCTCCATCACCGCCTTGCGCGCACGCTGGCGGCCGCGGAAGGCGTGTATCGCCGCCCGCACCATGGCGCGCACCCGGCCCTCCGGCGTGGGATCGATCTCGCCGCTCAACGCCCGGGCGATGTCGGCCAGACCGAGCCCGACCTGCTGCCTGGCGAGCGCCAGCAGGATCGCGTTCTTGTCGGCGAAGTACTGATAGAGCGTGCCGATGCTGACGCCGGCGCGCTCGGCCACGGCGTTGGTCGTGAAGCCGGCGAGGCCGCCGGCTTCGAGAATCTGAGCAGCGCCTTCCAGGATCGCCGCCGCGGTCTCGGCCGCGCGCGTCTGGCGGGGAATTCGCCTTTTTACTTCAGGGGCTTGGCGGCGTGTCGGCATGGCGGTGCGGTCTCGGCAAAGGCGAGTACGAGAACATGAGCATCGCTCATATATTCCTCGTCAGGCAAAGCGCAAGGAGTCGCCTGTGGCCGACCTTTCCGGGATCTATCTCGTCGTCCTGCCCCTCGTGCTGGCCGCCGCCCTCATCGAAGGGATCTGGCTCTCGCGCAGCCGCAAGGAAGGCTACGACTGGTGGGCCTCGGCCTGCTCGCTCGCCGACCTGGCCGGCCGCCAGCTGCTGCGCTTCGTGCCGCTCGCCATCATTGCCCCGTGGTTGACGCTGACGTGGGACTATCGCTTCTTCACCCAGTCGCTCGACAATGTCGGCTCGGTCCTGCTGCTCTTCTTCGGCCTCGAATTCTTCTACTACTGGTATCACCGCTTCAGCCACACGACGCGCTGGTTCTGGAACGCGCATTCGCCGCATCATTCGCCCAACCAGCTCAACCTCTCGGCCGCCTATCGGCTGGGCTGGTTCGGCCGGCTGACCGGCTCGACGCTGTTCTTCACGCCGCTGGTGCTGCTGGGCTTCACGCCGACGGCCGTGCTGTCGGCGCTGGTGCTGAACCTCACCTACCAGTTCTGGCTGCACGCCGACTGGTTCCCGCGGCTGGGCTGGCTGGAAGGCATCTTCAACACGCCGTCCAACCATCGTGTCCATCACGCGCGCAATCCCGAGTACCTCGACGCCAACTACGGCGGCGTGCTGGTGATCTTCGACCGCCTGTTCCGCAGCTACATCCCCGAGCGCGACGACGTGGCGTGCGACTACGGCACCATCACGCCGACCGTCTCCTCGCGCAATCCGTTCGTGCTGAACTTCTCGCCGTGGATCGGCCTCTTCAAGGACCTGCGCTCGGCGCGCTCGCTGCAGGAGATCTGGATGTACACGTTCGGCCCGCCGGGCTGGCGGCCCAATGGCGAGGGCCTGACCACGGCGGAGATCCGCCGCCGCGCCGGCCTGGTCAGCAACGGCAATCAGCCGTCTCAGCCGGTCATGACGTAATCTCCCTTGAGCGGTCTTCCAGCCGCCGACAGATTGGCGGCAAAGGAGACCACCCCATGGCGAGAAGCAAGGTCTGTGTCGTGATCGGTGCCGGCGCAGCGTCGACAAGCTCAGGCATCTCGTCGCCGAGATCACCGAGGCGGGCGGCAAGGTCCACCCCTTCGGCTCCGACGCGCGCGACGAAGAGCAGGTGATAGAACTGTTCCGCGCGATCGAAATCGAGATCGGCGAGATCGAGGTCTTCGTCTTCAACATCGGCGGCAACGTACGCTTCGACATCCGCGACACCACGAGCCGCGTCTATCGCAAGGTCTGGGAGATGACGGCCTTCGCCGGCTTTTTGACCGTTCGGCCTGGACCTTCGAGATGGATCTCAGGCCGTGGAGGGAGACGTCGTGATCTAGTAACGCGGTGTCGTCGCAGCACCCAGGCCGGCGCCGACCGCGGTGCCGACCAGGGCACCCGGCAGGATGCCGATTGGCGTCAGCGCGCCGATGATGGCGCCCGAGCCGGCGCCGATGCCGCCGCCGGTGACGGCGCGCTGGCCCCAGGTATCGCCGCAGGCCGTGGTGCCGAGGAGGACAGCGGCCAGGACCAGATATTTCATCATGTGAAGACACCCCGTTTGAACGTTGCCCCTAGCTTTACGTATCGACGACGGCTTCGTGCTGTGGCCTAACTGTGATCGTGAGTAACGACATCGAAGTCTGGCTGCTGTTCGCGCCCTTCTGGATATTGGGAATCGCCGCCCTGATCGGCGGCCTGTATCACATGGCACATGCGTGGTTGGTGACGCGGCGCGCCCAGGCGGCCGGCCATGTGCGCAAGCCACCAGCCTTTTCCAAAGGGCTGGCCTGGCACGAACTGACCGATCATGGCCGCCATCACCTCAAGCGGGCGTTCCTCTGGCTGGGCGCTTTCTTCGCGCTGACATTGCTGGGTATGGGGGTTGGCGCAGCCGTCGGGCTGCTGCTCGGCCGGTAATCAGTCGGCGGTCAGCGCGACCACTTCATAGTCACTGGGATCGGACTTCGCGACCAGCAACTGTGGATCACAGGCCGTCAGCACGATCGACAAAAGTCCCAGAGATATCAGGCATCTACGCCACATGGCGATCTCCCTCAACCGCACACAACGCCAATGTGGGGAGCTTGGTTGCCGAGATTTTGCCCGCTTTCAGATCCGGGCCACCCGCCGTTGGACCTTCTCCAGAAACGCCTCCCGCGAGGCCTCCGTCGAGGCGTCCATGCTGTAGTGGGCGAGGTAGAACGACCGGGCGTCCTTGGCGCACAACGGCTTCATGGCGCGCATCAGCACCTTGCGGCCGGCGTCGCCCGCAAGAACGCGCACGATCCACCACGACGAGCCGTAGCTCGTGACCACGCCGAACAGCTTGATGTTGTGCAGGTTGGGGCTGAGATGGCCGTCCTTTGCATCGTAGACGAAGGCCGTGCCGGGTCCCCAGACGCGATCGACCCAGCCCTTGAGCATCGCCGGCATGGAGAACCACCAGTGCGGAAAGCACAGGATCACGCCGTCGACCTGTTTCAGGATCTCGACGTAACGGGCGATGGCGCTCACGTCGTAGTCGTTGCTCATATAGGTGCGCCGTTCTTCGACCGTCATCGCCGGCGCGAAGCCTTCGCGATAGAGGTCGGTCGCGACCACGCCATGGCCGTTCTTCTCGAGGGTGCCGACGACGGCGCGAAAGAGCGCGTGGTCGAAGCTGTCGGTGAGGGGATGGCAGCACACGACCTGGATTTGCATCTGCCAGCAACGCCATAGTGCCTGCTTGCGTTCCGGAGGCAGCATGCGCGGCGCCGTCCATCACATCGACCTCACCGTCATAGACCTCGCGAGGTCGGGTGCGTTCTACGATCAGGTTCTGGGTTTCCTGGGCTACCGCCGGACCCGCAACGACGCCGTCGGCTCGAACTGGGAACTGCGCGACGATGGCCGCCTGATCTGCGAGGTGGATATCAGGGCCGCGCGTTCCGATCGCGCTCACGACCGTTACACGGCAGGGCTGCATCATCTCGCCTGGCATGCCGAGAGCCGCGCCGATGTCGACCGGCTGCATGAGCGGCTGCTCGCGATGGATGCCCGGATTCTCGATGCCCCGGCCGATTATCCCCAGTATGGCGCGGGCTACTACGCCGTGTTCTTTGCCGATCCCGACGGGCTCAAGCTTGAGTTCGTGCATTGGCCGTGACGCGGCTAAAATGACGGGATGCTGAAGCACTTCGACCACGTTACCGTGGCCGTGACCGATCCTGCCGCCGCCATCGGCTTCTTCGCCCTCTTGGGCTTCGAACTCGACAAGGACGTGGTGATCAAGGGTCCCGTGATGGACCGGTACATGGGCATCGCCGGCCTGGAAGCCCGCCACGTCACCCTGGCGTTGAAGGATGCCAAGCCGCGGCTGGAAGTTCAGCTCCTGCATTTCCTCACGCCGCCGGTGAAACCCGAGGGCGATATCGCCCGGCTCGACCGCATCGGCTTCAACCACATCTGCTTTGCCGTCTCCGACATCGACTCCCTGATCGCCAAGGTGACGGCGGCCGGCGTGCGCCTGCGCAACCAGCCGATGAGCTTCCACGACCGCAAGCTGGTGTTCCTCGAAGGGCCGGAAGGCATCACCGTCGAGCTGGCGGAATGGAAGTAACCGCCATGCCTGTCGATTTCCGGATGAAGCGCCGTCTTGCCTACATGCGCCGCAACCGTTGCGGCGGGCTGCTGGCGGCGCTTTGCCGCGGTGTTCCTGGCGCTCGGACTGGTCGTCATCCTGATGCTCGCTATGTGGGCCTTGCGGGCACGGCGGGGGACGCTGCTGGTCCTCGGCCTGCTGGCGTTGTTCACCATCAATGCCGTCCTGTTGGACCGGCTGGGTGAGCACTGGCTGCGGCCGGCGACGCTGCTCGTCACTGCGATATTCCTCGGCGCCGTCACGGCCGGGCTGCTGTACTATGTGTTGGATTGGCGAACCGATCACCGCCGACAAGGTGTTCGGCGCAGTCGCGGCCTACGTGCTGATCGCCTTCACCTTCGCGAGCCTGTTCGGGTGGCTGCAGCAGCTCCAGCCGCATGCCTTTCATGCCGCGCCGGTGCATGCACCGGACGAGCATCTGGACTGGCCGACTGTTGACCTCGACCGGTTTCGGCGAGATCACGCCGGTCACCAAGATGGCGCGCAGCCTTATCATCATCGAGCACGTGCTGGGCGTGATGTACGTCGCCTTCCTGATCGCCCGACTGGCCAACCTCTACCGCAATAGCGGCAAGCATCAACCTTAGACGTCACGGCTCGGTCGAGCGGAAGGCTTCCTGCTCCAGCAGCTCGCGGCAATGCGCATGCAGGCGCGGCATCTCGGCCGGCGTGTCGACTTTCAGGCCGCGCGCCAGACGCTCGGCGATGAAGGCGGTGATGTCGGCCTGGGTGAGGCGGCCCAGCACCACGTGGGACTTGCCCGGCTCGATCATGGCCTCGACGGCCGCGAGCGCGGTCTTCATCTGCGTCATGCAGTCGTCGATCCACGGCTGATGGACCTTCTCCGGCGGATGGTGATTGCGCTCGTAGGCGGCATGCAGACCCTTGTCGCAGGCGCCCATCATCAGCGCCGCCACGCGCAACACGGTGCGCCGGTCGGCGCCGCCTGGTGGTGTCAGCGCCTTCTCTCGGCCGACGATCTCGTCGAGATGGTCGATGATGGCCGCGCTATCGACCAGGGTCTCGCCATTGTCGAGCACCAGGGCGGGGATGCGGCCCAGGGGATTGGCGGCCCGCACTTCGGCGCGGTTGCCGAACCCCGAAAGATCACTCTGCTCGTAGGGTAGTCCATAGGCCTTGAGCGTGATGGCCACCCGTCGCGTGTAGGGCGAGCGGTTCACTCCGATCAGCAGCATCGACATCCCCTGAATTGCGGCCAACCTACGCCGGAAATCGTGACTTGCCGTTACCCACCCGGTCGTCGATCACCGCTGGTAACAGGCGCCATCGCCTCCCAAGTATGGGACGTTCGCGCCAACCAAAGGAAGCCGATGTCCATCGAACCGGACCAATCCGCGGCGCTGCTGTCCCTCGGCCATGCCGTGCCGCCCCATCGCCTGCTGCAGTCCGATGCCGCGGCGGCGGCGCGCCGCATCTTCGCCCACCGCTATGCCGCCTTCGAGCGCATGGCGCCGGTGTTCGAGACTGCCGGCATCCGCACGCGCTACACGGTGAAGCCGCTCGACTGGTATTTCTCCGACCTCGACTGGCCGGAACGCAACGCCGCCTACCTTGCCGGCGCTCAGGACCTTTTCGTCGCGGCCGCCAGCCGCGCGTTGGCCGGTGCCGGCTGCGAGGCACGCGATGTCGACACCATCGTCACCATCTCCTCGACCGGCATCGCCACGCCCAGCCTCGAGGCGCGGGTCGCCGGCCGCATGGGCTTCCGGTCCGACGTCGAGCGGGTGCCGGTGTTCGGCCTCGGCTGTGCCGGCGGCGTCTCCGGCCTGGCGATCGCCGATCGCCTGGCGCGCGCCCGGCCGGGCTCGACCGTGCTCCTGGTGGCTATCGAGATCTGCACCGCGGCCTTCCGCATGGACCAGCTAACCAGCGCCAACATGGTGGCGACGGCGCTGTTCGGCGATGGCGCGGCGGCCTGCGTCGTGCGCACCGGCGAGACGGGTCTCGCGCGCATCGAGGGCGCCGGCGAGCATATGTGGCCCGACAGCCTCGACATCATGGGCTGGAAGGTCGATCCGACCGGCCTCGGTGTCATCTTCGACCGCGCCATCCCGCCGTTCGCCGAGGAGCATGTCGGCGCCGCCGTCGACGGCATCCTGGCGCGCATCGGTGTCGAGCGCGCCTCCGTCGACCGCTTCACCTGCCATCCCGGTGGCGCCAAGGTGATCACCGCGCTGGAGGCAACGCTGCGGCTCGACCAGGGCACGCTCGATCACGAGCGCGCCGTGCTGGAGGAGTACGGCAACATGTCGGCGCCGACCGTGCTGTTCGTGCTCGACCGGCTGGCGAAGAAGCAGCGCCTGCCCAAGCGCACCGTGCTGACGGCGCTGGGACCAGGCTTCACCTGCAGCTGCCTGTCGCTCGCCCAGGCGGCGTGATGGTCCTGGCGGGGGCCATCCTCGGCCTGGTGACCCTGCAGCGCCTCGGCGAGCTTGTCCTGTCCCGGCGCAACACCGGGCGCCTGCTGGCCCAGGGTGCGCGCGAGGCCGCCGCCGGCCATTATCCGCTGATCGTGGCCCTGCACGCCGCGTGGCTTGCCGGCCTGTGGTACCTCGCTGTCTGGCGCGCGGATGTCGACGTAAGCTGGGGCTGGCTGGCGGTGTTCGTCATCCTCCAGGGACTGCGCGTGTGGGTGATCGCAACGCTCGGGCCGCGCTGGACGACACGCATCATCGTTCTGCCCGGCGCGCCGCTGGTGAGCGAGGGACCGTACCGCTTCGTGTCGCATCCCAACTACTGCATCGTCGCCGCCGAGATCATGGTGCTGCCACTGGTGTTCGGCTTGGTGTGGTACGGCATCGTGTTCTCGGTGCTGAATGCGCTGGTGCTGTGGATCCGCATCCGCGCGGAAGACGGCGCACTCAGGCAATGACCGACGAGCGATCAGTCGGCGCCGGCACCTGGGTCGGCTTCTCGGCCATGACGCTCGGCATGTTCATGGCCGTGCTCGACATCCAGATCGTGGTCACGTCGCTGCCCGAGATCAGCGAGGCGTTGTCGATCGCGCCCGACCGGATGAGCTGGGTGCAGACCGCCTATCTCATCGCCGAGGTGATCGCGATCCCGCTGACCGGCCTTTTGACGCGCGTGCTGAGCCTGCGCGGGCTGTTCGTCGGCGCCCTCTGCCTGTTCACCGTGGCCTCGGCCGCTTGCGCTGCCAGCGGCGGTTTCGAGACCCTCGTCGTCGCCCGCGTGGTGCAGGGCTTCGCCGGCGGCGTGCTGATCCCGTCGGTCTTCTCCGCCGTGTTCCTGCTGTTTCCCTTCCGCCAGCAGGGCGTGGCGACCACGCTCGCCGGCGTCATGGCCGTGCTGGCGCCGACGGTCGGCCCGCTGGTCGGCGGCTGGATCACCCAGACCTGGTCGTGGCACTGGCTGTTCTTGGTCAATGTCCTGCCGGGCATCGCCGCCGCCGGCATCGCCGCGCGCTTCCTGCCGCGCGAAGCCGGGGAATACACCCACGCCCGCACGATCGACATGGCCGGCCTCGTGCTGATGGCGGTGGCGCTCGCGGCGCTGGAGATCGGCCTCAAGGACGCGCCCAAGCACGGCTGGGTCTCGCTGCGTGTGCTCGGACTGCTTTTGCTGTCGCTGGTCGCAGGCTTCGCCTTCGTCCGCCGCAGCCTTGGCCGTTCCCAGCCGATCGTCGACTTGGGCGCGCTCGCCGACCGCAACTTCGCGATCGGGTGCTGGCTCTCCTTCACGCTCGGCATCGGCCTCTACGGCTCGGTCTACCTGATGCCGGTGTTCCTCGCCTTCGCCCGCGAGCACGGCCCGCTCGAGATCGGCCGCGTCATGCTGGTCACCGGCGTCGCCCAGCTCGTCACCGCGCCGATCGCCGTCGAGCTCGAACGTCGCGTCGATGGCCGGATATTGATGCTGGGCGGCTTCGCGCTGTTCGCGGTTGGCCTCGGCCTCAGCGCCTTGCAGACCTGGGAGACCGACTTCGACGGGATGCTGCTGCCGCAGATCCTGCGCGGCTCGGCCATCATGTTCTGCCTGCTGCCGCCGACACGCCTGGCGCTCGGCCAGTTTCCACCTGAGCGCGTCGCCGACGCGAGCGGCCTCTTCAACCTGATGCGCAACCTCGGCGGCGCGATCGGCCTCGCCCTGATCGACACCGTGATCTACGGCCGTGCGCCGATCCTTGCAGAAGAAATAGGCCAGCGCTTGAAGCGCGGCGACGTCTCGGTATCGCCGCTGGTCGGCATCCCGCCGGAGACCGTGGCGACGGCCGCGTCGCGCACGATCGATGCAGCGCTGATCGAGACAGTGCGGCCGCTGGTCGAACGCGCCGGCCTGGTGAGCGCCATCAACGAGGCCTGGGCCATGCTGGCGGCGATCACGGCGCTGGCGTTGCTGGTGCTGCCGTTCGTCGTGCCGCCGAAAAGGGAAAACCTACACAACGGTTGAACGAAACGAGGTTGCGGGATTTGAATAGACAACCATCATCCGGTGGGCGCCTACTTGAGCACCAGCCAGGAGGCCTGTCATGAGCACGTCCAAAGATCCCACGACGAAATCCAATCCTGAAAAGAAGCTGACCGAGAAGGAACTCGACAAGGCGTCGGGTGGCCATGGCTCTCCGGCGCCGGTGGGTGGCCCCGGCACCTATCCGACACCCGAGCAGCGCGAGACGCCTCGCAAGGGATAGTGCTTCACGAGTTGCTCTGAGATCGAACGCTTCGACTGCGATCTCGATCAGCAGGTCCTGAAAGGACTGGAGAGCCAGACCGGTGGCGAGGCAATCCACTGAAGCTGCAATAAGCCAGGGCAGCGGCTGACCGGCTGCACCACCTTGCCGGCATTGCCGTTGGCAATTGCTACGCGGGCAATTTGATTGCGTAAGCTTCCGTCGTGACCGGATAGAAAATCGGTTGCTCCGGCAGGCGCGGCGGAAATGCACGCATACTGCTCTGTTTGATCAGTTCGAGCTCCGCCGGCCCAACCGGACGCCAGAGCGTCACGGTGGCGGCGGCGGTCACTCAGATTACCCGCTGCGTGCGCGAGTACGCCATGTAGAGCTCATGCGCCTGCCGGCCGATCGGGCCGGGCTGCAGGTCGCGGCTTTCGTAACGGCTGACCGGCTGGACCTTGCCGGCATTGCCGGTGGTGAACATCTCGTCGCAATCGTCGAGGTCGGCCGTCGTCACCGTGCGCTCCTCGACCGTCACGCCGGCGTTGCGCAGCAGCTTCACCGTGCGATTGCGCGTGATGCCGGCCAGGAAGGTGCCGTTGGGCACCGGCGTGCTGACGATGCCGCCCTTGGCCAGGAAGAGATTGGAGCTGCAGGTCTCGGCCACGTTGCCGGCGGCGTCGAGCACGATTCCGTTCTGGAAGCCGCGCGCCAGCATCTCGGCGACGCCGCGGCTCGAGTTGGGATAGAGGCAGCTTGCCTTGGCGTCGGTCGGTGCACTCTCGGGCGTCGGCCGCCGGATCGAGCGGCAGAGGCCCAGCGTCAGCGGCGTGCCGGCGCGCATCGGCGCGAGATAGACGCAGAGCAGGAACTGGGTGGAATCGCCGTCGACCGAGATCGGACCCTGGCCGCCCTTGGTCGCCCAGAACATCGGCCGCACATAGAGCTCGGCCTTGGGGCCGAAGCGGCGGACCGCCTCGTGCATCAGGTCGAGGATCTCCTTGGCTGTCTTGGTCGGCTTGAGACCGAGCGCGCGGGCCGAGCGCACGACGCGTTCCGCATGGAGGTCGAGATCCGGCCCGCAGCCCTCGAAGGCGCGGCCGCCGTCGAACACCATAGAGCCCAGCCAGAAGGCGTGGTCGCGCGGGCCCAGGATGGCGGGATTGCCCTCGTGCCAAGTGCCGTTCCAGTAGGTGAGCGTGTCCATTGCCCCGCAGTCTCCTTCCCCAGAAGCCGGCGCTTCTAGCAGACCAGTTCCCTGGGGGGAACCTGACGATGGCCAAAAAGCGGCCGAATGAGCGCGAGAATTCCTCCGGTCTGCCCGAAACGCCACGGGGGTCAGCTGCGTAATACCTGTCACCAGCGCGTTGCCCGTTGGTGGGTCGCGCAGAAGGAGGCAAGTCATGTTGAAGCGTATGGCGATCACGTCCCTTGCCGCCGCCGCACTCTTTTCGACGGCGACGGTGATCACGGCGCCGTTCACACCGGCGAATGCCCAGGTGAACATCACCTTCGGCTCGCCGCCGCCACCGCCTCGCTACGAGGTCGTGCCGGCGCCGCGCGCGGGCTACGTCTGGTCGCAGGGCCATTACGAGCTGATCAACGATCAGTACGTGTGGCGTCCGGGCCAGTGGCTGGCCGAGCGTCCGGGTTACCGCTACGTCGCCCCCACCTGGTCACAGGTCGGCAACCAGTGGCGTTACGTGCCGAGTCGCTGGGACCGTAACGGCGACGGCATCCCCGATCGCTATCAGGCGCAGCGGCCCTACGACAACCGCTACGACAACCGTCGCGGCCCGTGGGGCGATCGCGATCACGACGGCATCCCGAATGCGTTCGACAACTGGGATAATCGTCGCCGGTAATCCCGCGTAGAGTAGTGTCGCGTAGAGTAGTGTACGGAAAGGCGGGCTCGCGAAAGTGGGCCCGCTTTTCTTTGGCCCACTTTCCTTTAATGGCTGCGGGCTTGTCATTCGCACGCTTAATCTTTGCCGGGGGCGCGCCACTCCAGCGGCGCGTCATCTCATGCTCTTCCGGACCGCGTGTATCTTGCGCGCCTCATGCTTTATGAGGGCCGGAAGACCATGACGCGCCACTGGAGTGGCGCGCCCCCAGCGGCTACCCTTCGACCTCCTCGGAGGAAATGACAAATGGCGGCACCGCTCACCATCCGGCTGCATCCGGCCGACAACGTCGTCGTGGCGCGCATGGACATCCTGCCTGGCACCGAGGTCGAGGGCGAGGTCGCGGCCGCCACGCGCGTGCCGCCGGGCCACAAGATCCTGACCCGCGCGGTCAAGCAGGGCGAGCCGCTGCGCAAGTACAACCAGATCATCGGCTTTGCCACCGAGGACATGACGCCTGGCACGCACATCCACACGCACAACTGCGTCATGGGCGATTTCGAGCGCGACTATGCCTTCTGCGCCGACTCCCGCCCGACCGACTACATCACGCCGGCCGCCACCTTCATGGGCTATCGCCGCGCCGACGGCCGGGCGGCGACACGCAACTACATCGGTATCGTCACCACGGTGAACTGCTCGGCCGCGACCAGCCGCATGATCGCGGCAAAGCTCGAGCCGATGCTCGCCCAGTATCCCAACATCGACGGCGTCGTACCCCTAACCCATGGCGGCGGCTGTGGCATGGCGGCGTCCGGCCTCGAGATGGACGTGCTGCGCCGTACGCTCGCGGGCTACACGCGCCATCCCAACATGGCGGCGGTGGTGGTGCTGGGCCTCGGCTGCGAGACCAACCAGATCGCCGGCCTGATGAATGCCGAAGGCTTGAAGGAAGGGCCGAAGCTCATCCCCATGGCCATCCAGGATGAGGGCGGCGTCTCCAAGACCGTGATGCGCGCCTTGGGCTTCCTGAAGGAGCTGCTGCCCGAGGCCAACAACGTCAAGCGCGAGCCCATCCCGGCCAGCGAATTGATCCTGGCGCTGCAGTGCGGCGGATCGGACGGCTATTCCGGCATCTCGGCCAATCCGGCGCTGGGGGCGGCGGTCGACCTGCTGGTGCGCCATGGCGGCACGGCGGTGCTGTCGGAGACGCCGGAAATCTACGGCGCCGAGCATCTGCTGACCCGGCGCGCCGCGAGCCGCGAGGTCGGCGAAAAGATCGTGCGCCGCATCAAGTGGTGGGAAGATCATTGTGCGCGCACGGGCGGGGAGATGAACAACAATCCTTCTCCCGGCAACAAGGCGGGTGGGCTCACCACCATCCTGGAGAAATCCTTGGGTGCGGTTGCGAAGGGCGGGACCACCAACCTGGTCGATGTCTACGAGTACGCCCAGCCGATCACCGCCAAGGGCTTCGTTTACATGGATTCGCCCGGCTACGACCCGGTTTCGGCCACGGGGCAGGTGGCCGGCGGCGCCAATGTGCTCTGCTTCACCACCGGCCGGGGCAGCGTCTTCGGTTGTAAACCTACTCCGTCACTCAAGCTTGCGACGAATAGCTCCCTCTATCGACGCATGACTGACGACATGGACATCAACTGCGGCACCATCGTCGACGGTGAGGAGACGATTCAGGACAACGGAAAGCGGATTTTCGAGCTGATTCTGCGCACCGCATCGGGCCAGAAGACCAAGTCCGAGGCGCTGGGCATTGGCGACGACGAATTCGAGCCCTGGAAGATCGGCGCCACAATGTGAACAGCGTTTAGGCAACCAACTTGACTTGGAGGCGTTATTTGCCGATATGCGGCCCTACGACTTACGAACTTGGCCATGCCTTGGCGGCCCAGCCCACAGTGGCTACGGACTCACCCCACGCGCTAATTCCCAAATTCTTCGAGTTGTCGCGGACCGTTGCCACGAGCAGCACGGCTGCGCGTGTATTTGTCTAGGCTAGAGAAAACTGCCGAGGAGAGAGAGTGATGGCTACAGGTACGGTCAAGTGGTTCAACGCCACTAAGGGTTTCGGGTTCATCCAGCCGAGCGACGGCGGCAAGGACGTGTTCGTGCATATCAGCGCGGTCGAGCGTTCGGGCATGAACGGCCTCAACGAGGGCCAGAAGATCAACTACGAGATCGCCACCGAGCGCGGCCGTTCGGCAGCCGTGAACCTCAAGGCGGCCGACTGACCATTTGAAGATCGTCCCCCTCGTCGAACATCCCGAGTTCGTCGACCAGGTCGCGGCCTGGGGCTTCGCCGAGTGGGGGCATCTCAATCCCGGCCAAACGCTGCAATCGCGCACGGCCGAGATCCACGAGAGGATGCACGTCGATCGCTTGCCGATCGTGCTCGTCGCCCTCGATGATGCCGACATGTTGGTCGGCACAGCGTCGCTTCTGTTCGATGATCTCGAAGGCGATCCGCGCAACCCGTGGCTCGCCAGCGTCTTCGTGCCGGCCGGGCAACGCGGCAAGGGCATCGCCTCCGCGCTGGTCGTTGCCATCGAGGACGCGGCGAGGCGGCTCGGCTATCCCATCCTGTACCTTTTCACGACCTCGGCCGCCCGGCTCTACGCTGGCCTCGGTTGGCGCGCGCTTGAGCGCCGTGCGTATCGCGGCGAACATATCCAGGTGATGGACAAGGCGCTGTAGTCTTCGGAGCGCGTCTTCTTCCGAACATGAGGGAAGCCATGGCGGACGACTTTCACTATCTGTCGCTCGACGAAGTCGCCCGGCGGCTCAAGGCGCGCAAACTTTCGTCGGTCGAGGCGACGCAGGCAATGCTCGATCGCATCGCCAGCCTCGATCCCAAGCTCAAGAGCTACGCCACCGTCACACCCGAGCGCGCGCTGGCCGATGCAAAGCGCCTCGATGCCGAAACCGCCGCCGGCAAGTCGCGCGGCGCGCTGCATGGCGTGCCGATCGCGGTAAAAGACCTTTGCGATACCGAAGGCGTGCCGACGGCTGCCGGCATGGCGATCCGCCGCGACCATGTGCCGGCCAAGGATGCGACGGTGGTGACCCGCCTGAAGCAGGCGGGCGCGGTGATCCTGGGCAAGCTGCAAATGACCGAGGGCGCCTACGGCCTGCATCATCCGTCAATCGATCCGCCGATAAACCCGTTCAACGCCGCCTACTGGACCGGTGTCTCGTCCTCCGGCTCGGGCGTGGCGACTGCGGCCGGCCTCTGCTTTGCCTCGCTGGGCTCCGACACCGGCGGCTCGATCCGCTTCCCCTCGACCATGAACGGCCTGAGCGGTCTCAAGCCGACCTGGGGCCGCGTCAGCCGGGCCGGAGTCTTTCCGCTGGCCGAATCGCTCGATCATGTCGGGCCGATGTGCCGCAGCGCGCTGGATTGCGCCATCGTCCTCGGCGTCATCGCCGGCGCCGATCCCAGCGACCCGACCGCCGTACCGCAACCGGTGCCGGACTATGCCGGCGCCATCGACGGCGGCGTCAAGGGCAAGCGCATCGGAATGCCTAATAACCTGATCGGCGCCGACGCCGATTGCCAACGCGCGCTCGATGGCGCGTCGGCGGCATTGCAGCGGCAGGGCGCGCAGCTGGTCGACGTCACGCTGCCCGACCTCGATGAGGCGACGGTGCAATGGCTGGCGCAGTGCGGCGTCGAGGCGGCATTGGCGCATGAGTCGACGTTTCCGTCGCGGCGCGCCGAATACGGCGCCGAGTTCGCGGCCCTGCTCGACCTCGGCCGCGGCCTTTCAGGCCTCGAGCTCAGCCGCATGCAGCGGACGCGCGCGCGCGTAACCGGCGAGATCGACCGGCTTCTGGCGTCGATCGATCTGCTGCTGCTGCCGGCGATCGCGGTGGCTGCACCCTCGCTGGCAGCCATGAGGGCGCGCACGCCGCAGACCGTCGCCTCCCGCCTGCGCTACACCGCGCCGCTCGACATGAGCGGCCATCCCGCGCTCACCCTGCCAGGCGGCATGACGGCCGACAGCGTGCCAGCTGGCTTCCAGATCGTCGGCCGCAGGTTCGACGAAGGGGCAATCCTGGCCGCCGGTCACGCCTTCCAGCAGGCCACCGACTGGCATATGAGGCGCCCATCGGCGTAGTCCGGAGCGACCGTTGCATGGACGGTGAAAGCTCGATGAGGTACGATCAGCCGTCCCCCTGAAAAGTGGCTGACATCGGGTTCCATGACGGCTGGCCTATGAACATCTTCCGGAATATGCGGCTTAAGCCCAGCATTCTGACGTCATTCGTGGTCCTCACCGTCCCGGTATTCTTCACCATCATCGCCGTCACTTATCTCTCGAACGACCGCATCGCCCGGGCCAATGCCCAGGAACTGGTCGAGCGCTTCCGCAACGAGGCGATCGACAACGTCCAGGACGATTTCAACCCGATCAAGTCGCTGGTCCGCTCGGCCGCCGCGATCGGTGACGAGTTTCCCGACTGCTACTCCTCGGTTCGCTGCTTCAAGTATTTCCAGACGATCCTGGTGCACAGCCCCAAGATCGTCAGCGTCTATGTCGGCCTGGAAAACGGCAGCTTCCGCCAGACCCGCCGAATCGACCCGGAGGTGAAGCTGCAGGACCAGCTGCCGCCGCCGGGCTCGCGCTTTGCCTACCGCTGGATCGTGCCGCGGGAGGGGCAGCGCACGCTCGATCATTTCCTCTACCTCGACGGCGACCTCAAGGAACTGGGCTCGAGCGACCAGCCGACAACGTACGATCCCCGCAGCCGGCTATGGTACCGCAGCGCCGCCGAGGCACGCACGGAAGTGATCACCGATCCCGACGTCTTCGCGACCCTCGGGTTGATCGGCTTCACGGTGGCCGCGCCCTACTATTCCGGCGGCAAGCTCGCCGGCGTGGCGGCGATCGACATGACGCTGGCGGGGCTCGGCGAATATCTCGCTGAGCGCAAGGTCAGCCCCGGCACCCTGAGCTACATGCTCGATCATCAGGGCCGGGTCATCGCGGCGTCGGACCTGTCGAAGACCTATGCAAACGTGGCTGGCAAGCTCGAGCTGCTGCACATCACCTCGCTCGATAACGACCTGCCAGCCTTCGCCTTCAGCGCCCGCCCGCGCGGCAGCGAAGGCCTCTACACCTTCACGCGCGACGGCAAGGACTACGTGGCGAGTCTGGCCACCATGCCGGCCGATTTCGGCAAGAAGTGGCAGCTTTTCATCATCACGCCGCTCGCCGACTTCACCGCCGCGTTCCACGCCAACAACATCCGGTTGGCCATCTTCGGCCTGATGGCGATGGCGCTGCAGGTCGTCGTGATCTTCTTCCTCACCGGCGTGGTCTCCTCACCGCTCGAGAGGCTCGCCTTCAAGGTCGGCAAGATCCAGGAGCTGGGCACCGACCAGCTGCCGTCGGTGAATTCGCCGATTCACGAGATCTCGGTACTGTCCAAGGCGATCGACACGCTCGATGCCGCGGTCAAGTCGTTCTCGGCCTTCGTGCCGATCGGCCTGGTCACCCAGCTCCTGCACTCGGAGCAGAAGCTCGAGCTCGGGGGCCACAGCCGCTTCCTCACCATCTTCTTCTCCGATCTCGAGGGCTTCTCGACGCTGTCCGAGGAGGTGCCGTCGCAGGAGCTGCTGCTGCGCGTATCGGCCTACCTCGAGCTGGTGACCAAGACCGTCAACCAGGAGCACGGCACCATCGACAAGTTCATCGGCGACGGCGTGATGGCCTTCTGGGGCGCTCCGGCATTGCTCGACGACCATGCCTGGCGGTCGTGCGTCGCGGCGATGCGCATCCAGCGCGGCATGGATGCACTGAACGAGCGCTGGCATGCCGAGGGCCTGAAGCCGCTCAAGATCCGCATCGGCATCCACAGCGACGCCGTGCTGGTGGGCAACATCGGCTCCAAGGAGCGCATGAGCTACACCGTGATGGGCGATGGCGTGAACGTCGCCGCCCGGTTGGAAGGCACCAACAAGGAATTCCATACCCGCATCCTCATCAGCCACGCGGTGTTCAAGGAGGCGGGCGAGCGGTTGTGCGTACGGCCGATCGACGACGTCACCGTCAAGGGACGGCGCTCCAAGATTCCGATCTACGAACTGATGGGCGTCTACGGCGCCGACGATCCCGGCCTGGAGCCCAGCCCCGAGACCCAGCGGTTGGCGAAGTTGACGCGGCTCGCCTATGAGGCTTTGGTCAAGGAGGACTACGTTCTGGCAGCGCGCCGCTACCGCGAGATATTGGCGGAGTTTCCCGATGATCCGGTGGCGTCGACGTTGATCAAACGGCTTGTCACGGCATAGGAGAGAATGCCGTCCGTGCGAAGGGCATTGGTGGGGACTGTGCCCGGGGAAGTGCGCGCTTTGGGGGTAATTGACGTGTCGAAGCCTAGACTGGTGCCAGACGCCAAGGCCGAGCTGGCGCTCGCGGCTTTGCGGCCGAGCGAATATACCGCGGCCTTGATTCAGGTGCTGAAGGCGAAGGCCGCCTCGATTCGCGGCGCCAAGGTGCTGGAGATCGGCTCGGGCAGCGGTGTCGTCCTGGCGGCTCTGGGCGAGCTGGGTGCGGCCTCGCTGTGCGGCATCGACATCGAAGAGGATGCCGTCGAGTCGGGCATGCTGCTGCTGGCCGAGCTGGGCCACCACGAGACGGCCGAGCTCTATCTCGGCGACATGTGGTCGCCAGTCGCCGGCCGCCGCTTCGACCTGATCGTGGCCAACCTTCCGCACTTCCCTATGGAGCGCAGCGACGTTCCCGGCCGTCTGCCGAGCTGGAGCGTGGGTGGCACCAACGGCCGCGTGCTGCTCGATCCTTTCCTCGAAGGACTGGATGCGCACCTGGCCGCCGACGGACGCGCCATCATCACCCATAACGGCTTCGTCGACCTCGACCGCTCACGCGAGATCCTGGCCGGGTTCGGCCTGTCGCTCGGCGTTGCGCTCACCACGCTGGTCTATATTGCCGAAGAAAAGCTCTCGCGCATGACCGCGAGCGTGCTCGCCGTCCAGGACGGCCGCAGCATCCACCGCTACGGACCTTATGCCTTCGGCGAGATGCACATCGTCGAGATCATCAGGCAGGGGATGCTGACGCCATGATCGCTGTCATCCCGAGGGCGAAGCCCGAGGGACCTTTAAGGCCACGGGAAAGGTCCGTCGCTGCGCTCGGGATGACGGGGTTGTTGTTTCGGGCGATGGCCCTCATTGCTTTGGTCGTTGGCCTCGCAAGTTTCGCGGTCGGCCCCTCCCGCGCCGAAACCCCCGACGCCGCCCTGGCCGAGCTGCTCGCCCACGCCCGCGCCAAGGTACCGGCGGCCTGCACGCAGGCCAATGTCGACCGCCTGATCAAGATCCTGTGCGGCAAGAAGATCCGCGTCGGCATCCGCGACTACTATCCGCTGTTCGCGACCCGCGCCGGCGACAAGCGCGAGGGCTACGAGGTCGACGTGGCGCTGGCGATCGGCCGCATGCTGGGCGTCGACGTCGACTTCGTGCGAGTCAATGCCGCCACCCGCATCCCGTTGCTGGCCGAGGACCGCATCGACCTCGCCATCGCCACCATGGGCCACAACACCCAGCGCGACGGTCAGGCGCGCTTCATTCGCCCGCATTATTACAGGTCAGAGACGACGGTGGTTGGTCCGCGCGAGCTTCCCGTGGTCAGCATGATCGATCTGGCAGGCCGCACCGTGTGCGTCACGGTCGGCAACGGCTCGAATGCCGAGCTGGTGTCACAGGGTGCTCGCCTGATGCTGTTCGACGAGGCGGGCGTGCTGCCCGACCGGCTGAAGGATCAGACCTGTACGCTGGCCGCCCAGGACGACAGCTTCTTCGCCAAGTATTTCACCGACGCGGATTTCAACGCCCGCTATTTCCAGAAGTTCGGCTTCGCCCAGGTGCCGTGGGGCATGGCGGTGGCGCGCCAGGGCAGCGCCGCGCTGGCCCGCGCGCTCGACCTGATCAGCCAGATCTTCCATCGCGACGGCCTGTTCATCGACATCGGCCGTCTGCACAGCATCCGGCTGGGCTTCCTGCGCCAGCAGCAGGAGGTCTGGCGCACGCCGGAGTGCAACACCGATGCCGGCACCGCCAACCCCAAGTGCGTCCTGCCGCCGCTCAACACGGCGCTGCAGCCGACCAGCTTCGCAGCCGGCGTGACCACTTTCGAGCAGTGGGTGGAGGACGGCACCGGCATCGATCTCACCTTGCCGATGCTCAAGACGGCGCCGGCCTGGTCGTTGTTCAGGGATGGCGTCTTCTACTCCCTGGTCCTGATCACCGGAGCGCTTGCCGCGACGCTGGCCTTCACTCTCGTGCTGGGCTGGGCCATGGGTTCGCGCACGTTCCTGCTGCGCTGGCCGGCGCGCCTGCTCACCATGGCGCTGCAGTCCTCGCCCATCGTCCTGACCCTGGTGATCGCCGCCACCATCGCCCATGGGCTGTTCGCGCTGTCGACCGAGACGGTGCTGGGGGCAGCCATCGCCGCGCTGGGCCTGGCCAACGGCGCCAATGCCGGCCAGGCGGTCGGCGAGGCGATGTGGAGCCTGCGCGCCGAAGGCGTGCACGGCGGGCTGTTCGGCCGCGCCCTCAATCGCGCGTCGACCCAGATCGTGGCCTTTCTGGTCAACGCCGCCAAGGGCACGCCGATTGCGAGCTTCATCGGCGCGCCGGAACTCCTGAGCTCGCTCACCGACATCACCTCGTTCTCGAGCGGCCGGATCACGACCTACAGCATCCTGCTGATCTTCTACACCGCCGTGGTGATGGTGGTGGTGTGGCTGTGCGGCAGGCTTCGGCTGGTCCTCGAGCAGCGGCAGGCTGCGGCATGAACGAGCTGATGCAACTCTTGTCGAACGACTTCCTGCCGAAGTTCTTGGCCGGCATGGTGGTCAATTTCGAGATCGCCGCCATCGCCTTGGTCATCGGCCTTGCGCTCGGCCTGCTGCTCGCGGCGGGCCGCCTCAGCGGCGGCGTGGCGACGGCCGTAACCGTCTCGATCATCTCGCTGATGCGCGCGGCGCCGACCTTCGTTGTCATGTTCTTCCTGCTGAACGCCATCCCGCGCGATGCGACCCTGTTCGGCGCTCCTTTCGCGCTCTCGGGCGTCATGACCGTGGCGCTGTCCCTGGTGCCCTATTCGGCGGCCTACGTTGCCGATGCCGGTGTCGACAGCCTTCGGCACCTGCGCGCCGGGACGACCCACGCGGCATTCCTGTTCTTCCCCAACGTCACCCGCGCGTTCTTCGTGATGGTGATGTCATCGAGCGCCGGCGCTGCGATCGGCGTCACCGAGGGCATCACGGTCATCCTGCGCCAGGCCGAGCAGTTGCAGAGCTTCGACGACCGCCTGGTGCTGTTCGCCCTCGGCATCGTGCTGTTCGGTATCCCGCTGCAGGCAGGCTTCATGCTGATGAGCCTGTTCCAGCGCCGCTTCGGCCGCTCCACGGTGGAAGAAGAGGCGAGCGCCTGAAGGCGGCTGGAACGACATCGAGGTCAATCCGTTGTGTTTTGTTTATGGAGGTATGGATGCCTATTCGCCGGTTGTTTTGTGCAGTTTCGATGATGTGCGGCCTGATGGCTCTTCCTGCCCACGCCCAGACGGCGAAGGCATCACTGAAAGATGCCCAGGGCAAGGACGTCGGTCAGGTTCAGTTGACCCAGACGCCACATGGCGTGCTGCTGAAGATGACGCTGAAGGGGGCGCCGGCGGGAGAGCGCGCTTTCCATATCCATTCAGTCGGCAAGTGCGAGCCGCCGTTCACCAGTGCCGGTCCACACTTCAATCCCGCCAGTCACAAGCACGGCATGGAAGCCAAGGAGGGTTCACATGCCGGCGACATGCCCAACCTGCATATTCCCATGAACGGCGACCTTGTCATTGAAATCGCCAATCCGATGATCTCGCTGGTCAAGGGCCAGCCCAATTCGCTGTTCGACGCCGATGGCTCGGCGATCATCATTCATGCCGGCGCCGACGACTACAAGACCGATCCCACCGGCAATGCCGGCGACAGGATCGCCTGCGGCGTCGTTACCGAGTAGCGACGCCCGGGCGTTGCGAGGTCAGCCTTCTTCCTGGAAGGCTTCCTCGCGCGCTTTCTTGATGCTGGGCAGGGCCATCAGGATGAGCAGGAGTGCGGTGGTGATCAAGAGGCCAAGGCTGATCGGCCGCTCGAGGAAGACCATCGGATCGCCACGCGATAGCAGCATGGCGCGCCGGAAGTACTCCTCCATCTGGGGGCCCAAGACCAGTCCCAGCAGGAACGGCGCACCCTCGCAGCCCAGCCGGACGAAGATGTAGCCAAGCACGCCGAACATGGCGACCTGCATGACATGGAAGGTCGAGTTCTGCAGGCTGTAGGCGCCGATGCAGCAGAACAGCAGGATGGCTGGGGCCAGGAAGCGGTAGGGCACCGTGAGCAGCTTCACCCACATGCCGATCATCGGCAGGTTGATGATGACCAGCATCAGGTTGCCGATCCACATCGAGACGATCATGCCCCAGAAGAGGTCGGGCTTCTTGGTCATGACCTCGGGCCCGGGCTGGATGCCCTGGATGATCATGGCGCCGACCATCAAGGCCATCACGGCGTTGGACGGGATGCCCAAGGTCAGCATGGGGATGAACGAGGTCTGCGCCGCGGCATTATTGGCCGCTTCCGGCGAGGCCACGCCCTCGACCGCGCCCTTGCCGAACTCGCCCGGGTTCTTGGAGATCTTCTTCTCCAGCGTATAGGCCGAGAACGCACCCAGAGTGGGACCGCCGCCCGG
>FODP01000055.1 GCA_900110395.1 Rhodospirillales bacterium URHD0017 | reverse complement strand
GCGCAGGGTAAAGTCCTGCCCCCGGCAACGCTCGAGCAGCCAGTCTCGGTACTGGCCAACGATCTTTTTCGGCCGGCAGCCTCCCATCGGCTTGGCCGCCAGGCTGCCCGTCTCGCGGAACCGGCGAAGCCAGTCGATCGCCGTCTTGATACCTATGCCATAGCGATCGGCGGCTTGCCGGCGCGACATGCCTTCCTGTTCAACTGCCTGCACCACCCGCTCACGAAGGTCCATCGAATAGGGTCGAGCCATCCATGCTGGCCTCCTGCCCAGCCAGCATCTTGAATCACTTCTCCACCCTCTTGGGAATCCCCCTCCGATTCGGATTCACCTCATCCCGCTCTAGTCACGCCCGCCGATGTCGCTCGCGCGTCGAGCGCATCAAAAGCCAGACGAATGATTGAGACCGCGCCGGTCGGCCCGGCGATGGACGCCGAGTTGAGAAGCTACTGCAAACGACGACTAGGCCAAATCAATCGCCGCTCGCCTATTGAGAAGGCAACTTCTCCGCTGAAGCTCATTCTACACTTCACCGATCTCGATGAGACGGCTCGCCAAATGGACACGCTGGAACGCGCGCTTGAGGAAGCCAAGCCAGTGGTTGGTGACGAAAGTCTCAACGAGGAGCAAAAGAGAGTGAATCTACGGAAGACCCTGAAAGCGGCGACTGCAGCCATTTGGGCTGCTCACCACAGCAGCGGCAAGCGCTAACATGGCCGCACGACAAAGCCCGCCAGTTAACGGTCCAGGGTGGTCTAGTGTGGCGTTTCGCAATTCTTGCCCTCGTATTGGCATCCGCCGCTCACGCGGAAACCGATGACGACACCGTTCCCCGATCGAGCGCAAAGCCACGCTTCCAAGTCGTAGATGGCGATACCGTGAAGTTCGGCCCTCAACTCGTGAGGCTGTTCGGCATCGACGCTCCGGAGAAAGGCCAGACCTGCGACGACGGGCAATGGCACCCTGGACCGCTCGCCAAGAAGGCGCTGGAGGACTTCATCGCGGGCCGCCCCGTGATCTGCAAGCAGGTCGACTACGAACCGCTTTAACATCATTTGCACGCCACGAATGTTCGCACGCTCGAACCCGTCCTTGCCTGCCTGCTGCTGCAGGTGGGCAACGACCAGATGCGGCAGTTCCTCAAGGTTGGTGGGGTTGAACGTCATGGGCCGTCAAATGGTGAGACCGCGCTTGCACAAGCAGCGTGTGCCCGTAGCGCGCGAAGAATCTCCTGCGTTGCTCAATCAGTGTCTCTTCGTGCATCCTTGTTGCGTGGGAAGGGATGTCGCTGCTTGGGGCCGTGGGGGCGCCTAGCAGTCATCCTTCAGGAAGTAGCGGCGCAGTCAGAGATGATCTGCGCGCTTTTCGTTGCGACCGAAGCCTGAGGGGATCGGGCCATGGCAAAAACGCGCCGGTACTCCATTGTGGTCAGGGACGAAAAGTCGAATAGCGTAGTGGTGACCGCGGCCGTAGATTGGACAAGCGATGACAAGCACATCGCGGTCGGGCAGATCTTTCGGCTGCCAGGACTTGCGGAAGACAAGAGTATCACTCATCGCCTGAGTCAGCGGCGTGCAGCTACCGCCGCGGCGAAGCAACGTCCTAGGCGTAAAAGATAAGGAGAGGTAGGGATTCGCTTCGCATGGGCTGTTCGCACCGCGCAAATCACGGGGCTTGGCCGACCTGAATGGCGTCCGCCTGTCGACAAAGGCCCTCAAACTGGAGCCCTTGTTTGGACGGTCCGAAGCCCCCCTTCCAGCCCGCTTTCCCCGTGCTGCCTGGACGCGGCTCGAGTCGCGCAGGTGAAGGCCTTTGCTATAGTGGAGGGATGTCCGTTTCTCGCGCCCCCTCGCGTTCCTATGAGCCTCTCGCCATTCGCATCTGCAAAGCCGCACACACCATCATGGATGGCAGGCGGTCACAGTGGGCCTCTGTCGCCATCCTTTCCCAAATCATCAAGGTAAAGGACGAGGAGATGCTCAGCAGCGCCATCACCCTCGCGGCACAGAAAGGTTGGCTTTTGGTGGGAGGCCAGCCGGTGCATAGCGTATTGCTGACGGATAAGGGCGAGGCCGTAGCAGTCAAGAAGAGTGGACATTCTAATGCCCCAGCTCCGAAGGCGGGAAAGAGATGATCGCCTTCGCGGCTGCCAGTCCTTCGGTCCGGTAAGCGCCCAGCAACTCCACGCTCGAGCCCGCGCATGTGCAGCCGGCCGTCTCAAAACCACCATGGTAGACCGGGACCGACGCTAGAACCGATTTTAAACTCGAACAGCGGTTTTGCCCTCGGGCTGGTAGGTGGAGACTCACCGAACCGACAAAGCGCTCCAGTGAGTCTGATTTTGACTCCTAGTGGCTGTCCGCTTTAACCTTCCGTCGCTCCCTCCCAATCCAAGAAGACAAGTCCCACTGATTCAAGCGCACCTTGGACCACACTGGAGGGGAGCCATGATCCGATTTCTTGCCATCGGGGGTGCAATAGTGCTCGCTATTGTTGCCGTTGGCTCGGTCGCTGCGGCCACGCTGCCAGTGTTCTTTGTAAGCGGTTGATTGAGGTTGGGTAATAATGGTTGGAACAGACGAGATTGCCGATCGGATCTGTAATGTGCTTGTCGCGCGGCTAGGCGCCAATCCGGACAGTATTGCGGAAGCGGCAAGCCTCGATGCAGATCTCGGTGCCACCAGCCTCGACATGGTTGAGACAATCATGTCGCTGGAAGATGAATTCGGCATCGAGATTTCGGATCGAGATGCCGAATCGCTCCAAACAGTGGGCGATGTCATGGCGCTAGTTAGAACTAAACTGAACTAACAAGGCTTCGCAGCAGCCTGAATTTTGCCAGTGGCGGGGCAGCGGGCATCCGGCGGAGGTGTTCCGCTTTGTTAGGATCACCAACATGGACTTCTTCGTATGGGCCTGCACCTGGGTGACCTGATCGGCGATGGCGACGATCTTTACGGCGATGGCGTGAACGCCTTTTGGAAGGCAGTGAAGGAGCGCGAGAAGTAGTTTGGTGGTGTTGGCACTCATGAAAACTTAGGGCGGGCTCTGATGCTAGACAAAGACGAACTCAAGATCGCCATCGAGGACGCGCGGGCACGCCAGCCCGCGGTTATCCAGTTGCAGTATTTTCTAGACACTCAGGCGATGAACTTCCACTCCACAGCTAGCACTGCTGCGCGCCCCCCTGAGCACCTCCAGACACCGATCGATCACGACGGTCCGGCAACTTTTGCCGAGGGCTGCCGTTTCCTAGGTGCTTCTCATCTCCCCCAGAGTGAAGCAGTGAAGAGCGCCAGCGCCGCCCGTGCCTCAAGCCGGGCGGCGTTTCTTTTTCGCACGCGCGAAAGATCGACAGTTGGCCACCCATCGGCGCCGCGACCTGAACGCAGATTTCCCATAAGGTCAACGGATGGCAGATGTCGTCCGAACCCTCGAAAGCATTCTGATGTCCTGGTCCGCCTACGGTTGAAGGAGATCGGCCTTGAGGTGCCGCACCCGGTTGTCGCCGTAACGTCTGATGGCGAAGCACACTGATCAGTCATCGGCAGCTGCGCGTGGCAGACGGTCAACTTCGCGATCAGGTCGAGGCTTGGGTCGATCACGCGCCGAGGGCCGCCGCTCGACGTGCGACATCTGATGCTTCAGCACCACCATAGGCAGGTCCGAAACCTCCGCTCCGCAGATAGAGCACTCGTACGGCTTGGGCTTGTGCATCGGCGTCTAACGTGGGGACGGCCCCGTCCTTTGGCTACGGGCGCGACTAGCTTGCCGCGGGACACACCGGCGGCCTCGCGGTGGCTCGGAACTTGGCTGATGCGTCGGCGTTATAGAGGCCAACAGGAGGCATAGAAATGGCTAAAGGCGGACTACTTTGGCTATTGGGCATTCCAATCCCGATCCTTTTGCTCATGTGGGCGTTCGGCTGGCTCTAGTGCGCAGCAAGGGGACCGATGCAGCCGCAGCTCGAGCTTAGCGACCCGGAAATCGAGATACTCCGCAAGCTCGTCAATTGGTGAGGCTGTCTCGATCTCTTCCCAGCAACGTATTCGCTTGGAATTGGCGGGTATGATCCGAGAGGGGCCAGGGGGCCTGTCGTAACGCTCACTGGTCGCAGCCTCCGCTCGTGGCAAACGGGCCGAGGCGAGTGCGAGCGAACCAGTGCACAACGTTAAGGTTTCGCGGGACCGCCGAGGTCGCGAATGCCCTTTCAGCGCACTCCGTCTTCTAGGCTCCCCATGGCGCGCAACCGCGTGCCCGCAGCGTGATCTACCAGGCGCGTGAGTTGCGGCTTGATCCACTGAGGCGGCCGAGATGTCGTTCCCACACAGAGAGTGGAGCATACCGAACCGCGCCCTCGCGAATTATCTAGCTGCGTCCACCGTGTCACCGCCTTGCCACTGCGCGCTTTGGAGCCGGCGCCCCGCGTGTGCGTTACGCCAGATCGGCGCAGGGAGGTATCAATGAAGAAAATGCTCGTGCTGTTTTGCCTTGGCTTGACCGCGTGTGACGGCAGCCTTCACGGCGATCGGCGTTTGCAACGTGGGATGACCGAGCAGGAAGTGACGCAGCTAGAGGGGAAGCAGGTGCCGGACCGCATCATTATGCGGACCTGCGGCACCGAAACGCGCCAACCGTTTCCTTGCAAGGTTCACGTTTACCGGAAGGGTCTGTGGGTGGGCCGATTTGGCTCAGAGGTCGCGGTCGTCTTCGAGGATGTCCGAGGACAATGGGTGGTGAGCCAGTGGCTATGAGTTAAACGCTGAGCGCAATCACCAAAAGAAAACGGAGGCGGCAGGGTGCTACCTCCGTTCGCCCGCCGGCATCAGACGGCGGCCTTGCTTCAGCCGTTCTGTGGCACTCGCACTCTCCCAGAGGAGGCGCCCGTCGACGGGTCAACTTTGGCGTCGCGACGGCTGCCACGACCTTTGCGGCGTTTGGGCAAAGCCTTGACCTTCAACAGCCCTGATCCGTTGCAGATCTGACACTCCTGTAGAGGACCCTCATCAATTGGGTAAAAGTGGCCGGCACCATTGCAGAAGCCGCAGTTGCGCACGCGCGCTTGGTCTTTGCTCACTGTATCGACCGCGCCTTTCTTTGCGCCAGCGCCCAACCGGACGCGTCGAACTCTGCAGGCGTCGCGGGCCCGCGAGAGCCGCCTAGGGCTCCTCTGTAAGTAACGACAGGCGCCGCCTTTGGGAGGGCGCAAGAAATTGAGCCCATTTTTTTGTTTCTCAACGGCCAAGTTATCGCGGCAGCGGCAGATGCAGCATGAGAACGAGAAGTACCTCCGATGCGCTGGCCGACCGGCCCTCAACAGTCACGGGTATCCCTTCGTCAGCGCCTCGCCAGCCACTTCAAACCATCCTGTAAAAACTTGCGCATGGCGCCCGATCGGCTCATGCGCCGTTCAAGTGTCGCAACTGTCGCAAGAATCGCAGGAGTTCCAAATCAGGTAACGCCTACGAGCTGGCGAATTAATAGGCCCCAACGCGCGTGAGCGCGCACGTCATGGGGTTTCACTGGCAACGCCCAAGGCATGGCGCTACAATTTCTGTAGCAAGCCAATGGAGCCTAACCGGATGCGGCAGAAACGACATTGTGGCGCCACGACCAGGCGGGGCACGCCCTGCCAGTGCAAGGCGATCGAGACCAAGCGCGGGCGTTGGCGTTGTCGCCTGCACGGCGGCCTATCGACAGGTCCCAAGACGACCGAAGGGCGCGAGAGGATCGCAGCGGCGCAGCGAGCGCGCTGGGCAGCTCGGCGCCCTGGTAACAGGCCCGAAACAGGTGACGCGGCGACGCTATTGCATAGCAATGAGAAGCAATGGGCCGGAAGTGATACCCTTCGACCTGCCATCGCCCCGATAGATCAACGGGTTGGCGGTTGGTAAATGGCCCTAGGCGATGCCTAAACACATCTGCAAAGCCTGGGATGGCCAAGTAGGCCGATGGTTCGGCCGACGCTGCGGGGCTACGGCGATGAAGACCAAGCGAGGCGCGTGGCGCTGCCCCCTACATGGCGGCCTGTCGACGGGACCCAAGACGCC
>FODP01000024.1 GCA_900110395.1 Rhodospirillales bacterium URHD0017 | reverse complement strand
CTGTGGCGGCGTCGGCTGGCGCAGCCGCCTGGGCCGCGAGCTGCGATCCTGCAGCCCGGCCAGGCCTTCCTGCTCGAAGCGATCGCGCCATTTGCGGCCGGTGCGAGGGCAAACGCCTGCGGCTTCACTGGCGGACTGCGGCGTTTGCCCACCAAGAATCATTTTGGCCAACCGCTCTCGACCGTGCGGCGTCAGGCGGGCATTCTTATGGATGTCCATTCGGCTCTCCCAAGGATCAGTTGACGTCTCGACAACATCAGCTTCCTCGGCCTGAGCCGGATGGACAACCTATTGAAAGCTCACACCTAGCCCTCGTATCTTCGTCACCCGCGGCCCAGTCTGTCACTCGCGACCTGGGCGAAAGCGTGCGCGATGCAGCACTGGATCGACTGCAGCGGCGTTGCCAGCCGGCCGATGCCCGTGCCTTTCAATGGGCCGCAGATGCGCATGGGCGATGGCTAAGGAGCCCCCGCTTCGGCGGGCCGTTTTGCTGTGGGCTGGAGCGGTGTCGCCCCGGCTGTGGGCATGGCGCGGCAACGTCACGCCGGCCGAAAAGGCGGCTTCGGCGGCCCCACGCCCCTGTTGCAAGAGAGCGTGGGGCCTGACCGCTGCTTCTATCTTGGGAGACCACGACAGCGGCTGCCGAAAAGCCTATGTCGGCCGGCACGGACCCGCGAATTGCGAATCGGGGGTTACCTCCAATGAACTCCGATGACTTACCGCGTTCGAGTCCATCGCGGCCGGCTAGCGCGGTAGGCTGGTGTGTAAGCCCTCGCCATGCGTCCGCTAAAGTGAGTGGCTAGGCCCCGCATGTGTCGCACGCCAAGCGTGTGGCAAGGGGCTGAGCTTTTTGAGCAAGTCGGAATGATGCCAACTCTCGAACATATCCTCGAGGAAGTTCTCGGCGAGGCCGACGCCCTTATCCGTCAGCGGTTCGAGGAACGCGGGATCATGGTCCCACACTTGGTCATCGCCGTGGCCCCGGATGGCAACGTCATCTCGCGCAGCAACGTAAGTCAGGAAGGCTTGCGGTCCTTCGGCGAGGACCTGATCGACGTTGCCGACGCGCTCGAAACGCCACCGGCCGCGAACGACATGATTGCTCACGACCAAGATTAAGTGCCGGCGGACGTCCCGCCGACGCAAACGCTTCAAGCGCGCCGTGCTTCGAGCGGGTCGTCCCCGACGTCGTCACCGCCGGGCCGGCGGCGCGTATCCAGCGCGAGGCGATGGCCGAGGCGGCTTGATTAGTCCCATTTCTTAAAGTCTTCGTGCACATGCGCAACGACTGGTCGGGTACGGCTACGACCTTCGACAATTTCCAGCACGAACCGGAACCTGTGTTCTTTCCGCCAAACGTCTCTGTAAACGAATGTGCCAAAAACAACCTTTGCATCTGGAGGTACAACATCAACTCGCGCGATGACCGTTCGGTCTTTTGGCCCTCCGGGAGCAATGCGGTCGTCAAATTCTTTCCAGTCATAAGCTGTCGTCCGAGGCTTCTGTACCTCGGTGTCTGACCGAGCAAACCCGACTTCAAAGGTGTCTAGATAAGCCGGCGTTTTTCCATAGTTTGCGACTTCCACGCGGAAAATCGTTCCTTGCTTCTCAACGTCGCCGCCGCCGGTCAGGTATGCGCGCGTCGTCTCACGGGCGCGCCACCACATTGTCGCGGTAAAAAAAGCAGTGACTATGGTTGCAATCGCCGAGAAGGCTGTGCTCACCACCATGATTAATTGATCGTCGCTCATTTTGGCGGTGCCTTCACAGAATTTTGCCCGATGGCTCATGCTCCAAAGGGATTCTTCTGAGTCGCATCCTTTCACCCTCCCAATCAGGCTGCGGCCCGAAGTTAGGGTCATCCATGTGCTTGAACGCTCGCCCATGGGCGATCACGCAGGACGCAAAATGCCACTCACCGTCGTCCTTCTTATAGTCCAGGAACTGGTACATCACACCGTTCAGTGCATCAGAGGAAATGATGAGACGGCCGTAGTCGGAAAGCCGCACGTCATCGAAAGTTGTGTTTGTTAGGGGCGCGAATGTGCGTGGCGCAACGAAGGGGAGGTCAGCTGACGTCCCTGGCGCGAGCCAAGGATGCGCTACGGACGCATCCACTAAGCGAAGATGCAATCCTCGCAACGGATACTCACCCTTACACTCAACGATGAAAACGAGTGTCCCATCCGTCCCTCGAATGACGACTTGTACGAGCGGGTAGCTATCTCCACCACCGATATGGCCGGCGAGCTCTTTGGTCTGGTCCTCGAGTTCCGCCAGCACCTTCTGAGTGCCTGCCTCTAAGGTGGAGAGCTTCGCAGCGATCTCTTGCATATCGGTGACCGCCGCTTCGGCTCGCATTGTCCACTCGAGTTCTATACCCGCGCCGCTTGCTTTGAGGCCGCGTATCTTGTCGATATTGGCAGCCACCGCAGAAGCAATTGCCAACGCTACTAGCGGCCAGGCGCCCTCCGGTCGGTAGAACGCTGCGAATGCTGCGAGGAGCGCAAAGGCGCCGGCGCCATGTAAAAACCGGCCTTACGCTGCTCGTCGGTTGGTAGTTTCATGGTCCGAGCATACCCGCGACGCTTGTGGACCGTCCGTCTCACTGACGGTTTCGGGTACCCGAAAGGTTACCCAATTGCCTAAGAGAGCCTATAAATACTGCTTGTGTACGTCTCTGCCTTATAACGAAAAACGCCACGGATGGCGCCGTGGCGTTGGGTTCCTCGGGGCGCCTGGTGTCAGCGGCGGGTCAGCCGGACGATCTCCCTTTCGACGTAGCGTTCGACGAGCTGCGGCAGGTTCTGGTCGAGCCATTCCTTGAGCATCGGCCGCAACGTCTCCTTGACCAGCTCCTCGACCGTCTTGCCGCCGGTGCCGACCACCGGGCCGGGATCGGGGGCGGCCGGCATCGGCACGCTGTCCTGGACCGCCTGGTTCAGTCGGGAAAAGGCGGTTGCCGTGGTGGTCGCGGCCCCGCCGGCGACCAGCGTGGACTCGGCGGGCCCATCTGCGGTCCGCGCCGGCTCGATCGACGGCTGAGGCATCTCGGCGGCGCGCACCGGATCGATGCGCGGCAGCGGGATCGGCGGCGGCACGGCGTCCGACTTCGGTTCCTCGATCAGGTCGGTGAGCAGCAGCACGTCGTCGCGGCCGGCGGCCGGCGGCACCACGGCCGGCCGGCGGAAAGGCCCCTGCTGGATCGTGTCTTGCGGGCTGGCGACCTGGGCGCGCGCCTCGTCGTCGGAGATGATCTTCCGGATCGACGCCAGGATGTCGTCCATCGACGGGTCGTTGGCGTTCTTGGGGTCAGCCATCACTTGCTCCCGAAGCCACCGCTGGTCGTGGTCGTCGGGGCTGGTGCCGGCGGCGGGCCCTGCGTCTCGCCGGCGGTTCCCCAGCCGATCCAGCGGGAGCCCACCTCGTTATAATAACGCTCTTCGTCGTAATACTCGACCGGCAAAGCCATGCTGCGCGCGGTGAGCCGGCCGATGCCGGCCAGCACGCCATAGTACGCAACCTGCGTGTCACGTCGTGCCTGCACCAGGTTGACCTGCGCGTTCAGGAGTTCCTGCTCGGCGTTCAACACGTCCAGGGTCGTGCGCGAACCGACCAGCGCTTCCTGGCGCACGCCGTTCAACGCCACTTCATTGGCGCGCACCTGGGCCTCGAACGAGGTGACGCGCGAGCGCGACGAATCGAGCTGGCGCCAGGCGCGGATCACGTTCTCGGCCTGCGTGCGGCGCGCGCTGTCGAGCTCGTTGCGGCGCTGGGCGACCAGCTCCTTGGCCTGGCGGATGCGCGACCATTCGCTGCCGTTCTGATAGATCGGCACGGTTGCCTGCAGGCGCACGCCGTAGGTGTAGTAGCGATCGGTCGGGACCTGCAGGTCCGCCTGGTACTGCACCACGCCGACCAGGTTGACCTGGGGCAGCAGGTCACCGACGGCGGTGTTGACGCTGTAGCTCGCCGCCGAGATCCGGTACTGCGCCGATACGGCACGCGGTCCCATGTCCATGGCGAGCGAGATCGCCTCCTCTTCGCTGACCGGCAGGCCGCCGATCAGCGGCATCTCGCCGAGCCGGCCCGGCCGCTGGCCTATGGTGCGCTGGAAGGCTGCCTCGGCGATGCGCACCTGCGTCTCGGCCTGCACCAGGTCCGCACGCGCGCCTTCGAGACGGGCTTCGGCCTGCGACACGTCGGTGATGGTGAGCTCGCCGACGCGGAAGCGCTCGCGCGTGGCGTCCAACTGCTGGATCAGCACGCGCACGTTGTTGCGACGGGCATCGGCGATGGCGATGTTCTGCACCAGGTCGGCGTAGGACGTGACCGCGGCCAGCAGCACGTTCTGCTCGGTGTCGGCGAGCGCCGCGCGCTGCGCCTGGATGTTGGCCTGCGCCGTCTTGGTCTCCGAGACGGTCTTGCCACCGCGGAAGAGCGGCTGGGTCATCGTCAAGGTCGTGAACCGGCCGTTCAGGAAGAAGAAGGTCGGCGCCGTCCGGATCGGGAAGGAATCCTGCTCGATCTTGTTGTACTCGAGCGACAAGGTGATCCTCGGCCGCCAGTTGGCGACGGCCTGGGCCAGCGACTCATCGGTCTGCCGCAGGAGCGCGCGGCTCGCCAGCAGGTCGGGATTGCTGTTGTACGTGGTCGACAGCGCCTCGATCAGGCTCTGTGACCAGGCATTCGACGCGGCCCCCAACCCGGCCGCGAGGGCGCACACCGCTGTTGCGCGCGCGAGCCTCAAGCTGGGCCGGATACGCATTCAAGAACCCTCATTTGTGGCCGATAGCCTAACACCGGTCAGTTTCGCTTTCCTAGTCCTACTACTGACCTGCTGGTGGCGATCAGAAAGTGAAGCGCGGCGGTGGCGCGAAACCCGGCAACACAGGCGTTCCGGCATCGAAAAGCGGCCGTCCGGACGCCACGCCGCCTTCCTTGACGAAGAGCTGGGCGCTGCCCAGCGCGCCCGGCGGGCCGGCGACGATGGTCCCCATCCGCCCGCCATCCACAAGCTGCTCGAGGATTGCCGGCGGCACCTGCCGCACGGCGCCTTCGATCAGGACGACGTCGTAGGGCCCCGACGCGGGGGCGCCGGCCTCCAGCGGTCCGACCTTCTGATCTATGCCGACGATGCCCAGTTCCTTGGCCGTGCGCTCGGCGGCGGCGGCCAAGGCCGCGTCGCTCTCGATGGCAACGACGGACTTCACGAGCCGTGCCAATAGTGCTGCGCCATAGCCGCGGCCGGACGCCACCACCAGGGCGCGGTCGGTCTCGCGCGGCTGCAGGGTCTGGATAAGTCGGGCCAGTACCATGGGTTCCATCAGGAAGCGGCCGTTGCCCAGTGGCACGTCCTCGTCGGAATAAGCCACCGAGCGCAGTCCGTCGGGCAGGAATTTTTCCCGCGGCAGCGCGCCAATGACAGCCAGGAGCTGGCTGTTGGTCACACGGTTCGGCCGGAGTTGGCCGTCGACCATGTTGCGGCGCGCGAGCGTGAAGTCCGTCATCCCCTGCCCTCTAGATATGGCGCGTTTTATAGGCGGTGGCGCACAATAGCGTCAAAGGCCTCGGGGCCGCAGCCGCTTGCTCTCCTTGCATGGCATGGGTATAGCAGCCGCCGCTCCTCGTGCGGCCTGGTGGCAGAGTGGTGATGCAGCGGACTGCAAATCCGCGTATGCCGGTTCGATTCCGGCCCAGGCCTCCACCGAGCAAAAAACTCCGATGAAATCGGCAACGAATAAACGCCGCACACGGTGCGGCACTTACTTGCGGCATTTACTTTCCCGAAAGGTTCGCACACGGCGCCGGCAGGAGGTGACCTATGACCGACGATCTACAGGCCGCCGCCCATCAAATCGTCGAGGCAATCGCGCGTGATTTTCCCGCGGAGGCCGCGGCCGTGGCTTCGCTTGTCCTGGTCGACATCTTGGCGGTCGGGCTGCACGGCGAAGACAACGATTCCGCTGCCACCGCCGCGTTCGTGGCCGCGGTCAATTTCAAACTTGGCGAGGTCGCCCTGCACTACGGTGCCGATTCGGCATGGCGCCTGACGCCCTGCGATGTGCCCACGCGGCAGTGAACTAGGCGCTGACCTTGCTGGCGGGCGGGTACATCGCCCGGAAACGTCGCTCCAGCACGGCCGCGAGCTGATCACGCTGCTCCGGCGTCGGCCCACCAAAGATGGACGGGCGCGCCGCCGGTTTTGCCGCCGCTGACGCCGCTGCGGGCGGCGCGCTCAGCCGGGCCTTGACGTCCTCGGGCGTGAACCGGCAGGCGAAGAAGTCGCTGATTCGATCTGGCGCGCCGGCGACCATACACAGTTCGGCGATCTCGATAGCGTCCTCGATGCTGATCGACGGCGCACCGCCGCTAAAGTTGTCTGTCATCCGATACCTCCGTCGGGCACACTACCGTTCAAACGGCCAAATCACCAAAGGAGGCGACGACATGAAGATCGACGTCGACAGATGGCGGCGACTGCTCGCCGCCGCAGCGGATGCTGAACATGACGGCCCGTCGTTCCAAACGCTACAGCAGGCCAACGACGACCGCGCACGCGCACGCGTCGAACTCGCGCGGTTCAGGGCGGCTGGCCCACGAGGCCGGGCGAGCGGACCGCCCATGACCCCGGCGCGTCGCGATGCCGAGATTCTGCCCGGTGTCGACACCATCCAGACCATCGACAGTGTCTTCGCGACGAGCGTCCGCGAACTTGAAGCGCGTGTCGCCGAAGCCGAGCGCGTGGCTGACCGCCTTGCCCACCGCATGAAGGACTGCTCCGAGCGTCGCACCCTGCTGGCGACGCTGATCGACGAGGTCCGGGCGTTCGCTCAGCGCGAGAACATCGTCCTGCCCGATGGCGGAGCCCACTTCTCGCCGTCGCCCGGAATGCCCGGGCCGACATCGGTCCGCGTCCCGGGCCCACCGCCGGGCAGCCGTAGCTTTTGGGGGAGACTCGCATCATGAACGCCGTCGAAAGGCTGGATACCCAAATCGCTGCCTTGCAGGGAGAGATCGCCAGCACCGAGCTTATTCCGGCAACCATCGCCGAGCGTTTCGCCGTCATCGAGGGCGACCTACGCAACGCCGAACGGCTCTACAGGGATCACGGTCTGAACGTGTCGTCCGCACATCCTGGCGAGGCTGCTCACCTTCAGCGTCAGACCATCATCGGGGCCTGCATGGTGATCGGCGCCGACAAGCTCCTGAAGGTCGAGCGTGAGCGCATCGCGGCTGCCGGTGAAGGCCTGTCGGCGCCCGATAAGGCGCGGCGTCTCGATCGGCTTCGCCACCAGATTCTGCAGGCCGCTGCAAGGCGGGAGCTTCTGGTCCGTGACCTCGAAGGCGACAACTTTATGGTCAGGCCGGTTCATCCCGAGCTAGCGATATACAATCGGACCGCCGTGGAGAGGCTTGCCGCGTCGTAGCGGTTCCGCAAAAACTGAAAATATCGCCACCCCGCGGCGTACGCCTCAACGGCCCCCTGGGCGGCAAACCGCTACCCTTTCAAGGCTTGACTCGTTTTGCAATATAACAAATATTGCAAACATGACAAAAATGCAGCCAGTCGCAGCTACCCTCCGAACAATCCGAGCAAATCTCAATCTCAGTCAGGAGCGCCTCGCGGAGCGGCTCGGGGTGTCCTTTGCCACCGTAAACCGGTGGGAAGGTGGCGCGAACGTGCCTCAGAAGGCTGCGCTGGCCGCCATTGAGGCACTTGCCGCCGAGGCTGGTATCGACCCGGACGGGCCTAACACCGATGTTGCCGAGGCGGCTGCAAAGGTAACCAGGCGCCGCTTGGCAGTGAAATCTGCCACGACGTCGACGAAGACAATGGAACAGATGCTATGGGATGCTGCCTGCTCAATCCGGGGTGAGAAGGATGCGGCCAAATTCAAAGATTACCTGCTGCCGCTCCTGTTCTTAAAGCGCCTTTCTGACGTCTTCGACGACGAGATCAATCGCCTAGCCGAGGAATATGGCGACCGCAATACAGCGCTGGAAATTGCCGAGGACGATCACGCCCTACTGCGGTTCTACTTGCCGCCGGAAACGCGCTGGGCGGTCATCAGCGGGCGCGAGCCCTACGACTGGCCGAACGACGAGCAGGACCGCAGCACGCGACCGAGGGACATCGGCGAGCACCTGACCAAGGCGGTGCGCGCCGTCATGCGCCAGAACCCGTCGCTCTCCGGCGTGATCGACGTCGTGGACTTCGCGGCCGAACGGAACGGCGAGCGGGACATTAATCCGGCCAAGCTGCGCGAGGTGGTCGAGACCTTCTCCGATCCTCGCTACCGCTTGGGGCTTGCCGATGTGCAGCCAGATTTTCTTGGCCGTGCCTACGAATATCTTTTGCGGAAGTTCGCGGAAGGCTCTGGCCAAAGCGCTGGCGAGTTCTTCACGCCGACCGAGGTCGGCTTCCTGATGGCGCACATCATGCGTCCGAAGCCTGGCGAGGAATGCCACGACTATGCCTGCGGCTCGGCCGGTCTCCTGGTAAAACTCCAGCTCATTGCGCGGGAGCTCGACCCCACCAGCAAGGTGCCGCTCAAGCTGTATGGTCAGGAACTGACCGCCGAGAGCTACGCCGTCGCGCAGATGAACGCGATCATCCATGACATGAGCGTCGAGATGGCGCGCGGCGACACGATGATCAATCCTAAGTTCAAGACAGCGGACAGCAAGATCCGCACTTACGACATCGTGGTCGCCAACCCGATGTGGAACCAGCCGTTCAACCCAGACATCTTCACCGATGACCCGTTGGACCGCTTCCGCGCGGCGGGCGGCACTACTACGGGCAAGGGTGACTGGGCTTGGCTCCAGCACACGCTCGCCTGCTTGAATGACCGAGGCCGGGCGGCGGTGGTGCTCGATACCGGCGCCATTACTCGCGGCTCGGGGTCGAAGAACGAGGACAAGGAGCGCAACATCCGCAAATGGTTCGTTGACCGTGATCTGATCGACGGCGTGATCCTGCTGCCCGACAACCTCTTCTACAACACCACGGCGGCCGGGGTGATCGTCGTACTGAACAAGCGCAAGCCGGCGGCGCGTAAGGACAAGATCGTGCTCTTGAACGTCACGCGCCGGGTGCAGAAGGGCCGGCCGAAGAACTTCATCCCCGAGGACGACATCCGCCCGCTGGCGGCTGCCTTCCTCAAGGGTGAGCCGGTTGAGGGAGAGATAGCCATCATTACGCGGCAGCAGGCCGAGGAGGCGGATTACAACCTGAGCCCGAGCCGATGGGTGGCGCAATCCGATACGGCCGATCATCGACCGCTCAAGGACATTGTTGCCGAACTACTTAGACTGGACGAACAGGCACAGGTCATTGACGCGTCGCTGGCAAAGATGCTGGTGCGGCTGTGATCAACAACGCGTGGCCCCTTCGTCCTTTGGGTGAGCTATTCGACATCGGTGCCGGCAAGACCATGTCCGCGGCGGCGCGCGAAGGTTCCGAGAAGACGCCGTTCCTGCGCACCTCGAATGTGTTGTGGGACGAGATCGACCTGAACACCGTCGATGAGATGGCAATTCCCGCCCATGAGCTTCAGGACAAGCTATTGCGCCCGGGCGATCTGTTGGTCTGCGAAGGCGGTGAGATCGGTCGAGCCGCAATCTGGAGTGGCCAGATCGAGATCATGTCGTTCCAGAACCATCTGCACCGCCTTCGGTCATTGGTCGATGACGTCGATCCACGCTTTTACGTTTACTTCCTGCAGTCCGCCTTCACGCAGCTCGGTATCTTTGAGGGGGCGGGCAACAAAACCACCATCCCCAACCTATCGCGCAACCGTCTGGCAGCACTGGACGTGCCGTATCCCGACTTAGCTGAACAGAACGACATCGTGCGCGCTCTCGCTTGCGTGCGTCAGGCAATGACGCTGCATGACCGGAGCGCCAATCTGGCCCAAGAATTAAAGCGCGCGGCGATGCAGGCGCTTTTCGCGCGGGGCTTGAGGGGCCAGGCGCAGAAGGAAACCGAGTTTGGTCTTGTGCCCGAAACTTGGGAGGACACCCCGCTCGACGGGTGCGCCACAGTGCAGACCGGAGTCGCGAAAGGCCGAAAGTTTTCGACCGCGGAGATGGTGGATGTCCCCTATTTGCGCGTGGCGAATGTGCAGGACGGCCACTTGGACCTTGCCAAGATGAAGGAAATCCGCATCCGCAAGTCGGAAATCGAGCGATACCGCCTCCAACCGGGCGATGTGGTTCTTACCGAAGGCGGTGATTTCGACAAACTCGGTCGCGGCTTCATCTGGCGGGGCGAGCTGGACCTATGCGTCCATCAGAACCACGTCTTTGCGGTGCGTCCGCACAGAGATCGGCTCCTGCCAGAGTTTTTCGCCTACCTTGCGCAAAGCGCCTACGGAAAAGCGTACTTCCTAAAGGTGGCACACAAGACGACTAACCTCGCGTGCATCAACAGCACGAAGCTGAAGGCTTTCCCGGTTCCGGTGCCGCCCACCCTTGACGAGCAAGGCGAAATCGTCGCCGTCCTCGATGCCATCGACCGTAAGATCGACCTGCACCGCCGCAAGCGCGCGGTGCTCGACGAGCTCTTCAAGGCGCTGCTGCACAAGCTGATGACGGGCAAAATCAGCGTTGCCAATCTCAACCTCTCGGCGCTCGTTGCGTCAAAGCCAGTCGCAGCGGTAGCGGCATGAGCGAGATCAGGATCAGCGAGGCGGGCACCGTCCAGTTCCCCATGGTGAACCACGCCGCCGGCATCGGCTGGACGCCGATCCCGCCAGAAGTCGCCAAGCAGAAGCGCGGCGGCGACGACGGTATGATGCTGCGCGACGAGCTGGAGGCGGCGCTCGGTAAGTTCAACCCCTGGATGACGGAAGACGCGATCCGCCAGGTGATCGAGAAGCTGGAGGCGATACCGCCCACCATCGAGGGCAACCGCGAGATGCTCGCCTGGTTGCGCGGTGAGCGGCAATGGTACGATGAGGCTGAAAAACGCCACCGCCGTGTGCAGCTCATCGACTTCGAGACGCCGTCCGAAAATGTCTTTCATGTCACCTGGGAGTGGAAGCTCAAGCCGCCCGCCCGCAAGGGCAACCGGGCCGACGTGATGTTCGTCATTAACGGTGTGCCGGTCTGCATCGTTGAACACAAGAACCCCAAGGATGGCGGGGCCATCGACCGGGGCGTAACTCAGCTCAAGCGCTACGAGAAGGAAACGCCCGAGCTGATTGGCTCGCCCCAGCTCTTCAACGTCACGCACCTGCTCGATTATTGGTATGGCGTCACCTGGAACGCCAACCGCCGCTTCATGGCGCGCTGGAAACAGCAGCCGGAGGAAACCTACAGGTTCGCGGTACAGGCGTTCTTCGAGCCGTTTGACTTTCTGCGCACGCTCCGGGACTGGATCCTGTTCTACATCGAGGACGGCGAAACCCGCAAATCTATCCTTCGCCAGCACCAGCGTGCTGCAATCGACAAGATCGTCGAGCGCTGCGAGGACCCCGCCAAGAAGCGCGGCCTCGTCTGGCACACGCAGGGCTCGGGCAAGACCTTCACACTGCTCACCGCTGCGCGGTTGGTCCTCGAAAACAAGGCGCGGTTCCAGAACGCGACCGTGATCCTGGTCGTCGATCGTACCGAGCTGGAAGGCCAGCTGAAGGGCTGGGTCGAGAAGCTGCTGGGCGAGATGCAGCAGCAGGACATCCCGGTCTGGCGCGCGAACTCCAAATCCGAAGTGCAGGGACTGCTCAAAACGGATAAGCGCGGCCTGATCATCTCGATGATTCACAAGTTCGAGGGCATCGATAAGGACGCGAACACCCGAGACAACATCTACGTCTTCATCGACGAGGCACATCGCTCCGTCGCCAAGGATCTCGGCACCTACATGATGGCGGCGGTGCCAAACGCCACGATCATCGGCTTCACGGGCACGCCTATCGCCAAGACAGCGCAAGGCGAAGGAACTTTCAAGATTTTCGGCACCGATGACGAACAGGGCTACCTCGATAAGTATTCGATCCGGGAATCTATCGAGGACGAGACAACCCTGCCGATTCGCCACACCATGGCGCCGAGTGAAATGACGGTGCCAGCGGAACGGCTGGACAAGGAGTTTTTCGAGTTGGCGGCCGTCGAAGGTGTGACCGACATCGACGAGCTCAACAAAGTGCTCGACCGTGCGGTGGGGCTGCGTACCTTCCTCACTGCTGATGATCGGATCGAGAAGGTAGCAGCCTTCGTAGCCGAACACTTTACGGAGAAGGTCTTGCCGCTCGGCTACAAGGCGTTCCTGGTCGGCGTGAATCGCGAGGCCTGTGCCAAGTACAAGCGAGCGCTAGATAAGCTGCTGCCGTCGGAATGGTCGGAAGCCATCTACACCGAGAGTGCGGCTGACGTGATCGATCGCCCCCTCGTCGCCGAACTTCAGCTTTCGCCCGAACGTGAGGCGGACGCGCGGCTCCTCTTCAAGAAGGTGAGCGAGAACCCGAAAATCCTAATCGTCACTGACAAGTTGCTGACCGGTTACGACGCGCCGCTGCTCTACTGCATGTACCTCGACAAACCGATGCGGGACCACGTACTGCTCCAGGCGATCGCTCGGGTGAACCGTCCTTACGTGGACGCAAACGGCGTGCAGAAGCGGGTTGGTCTTGTCATCGATTTTGTTGGCGTCCTGCGCGAGCTGCAGAAGGCGCTGCAGTTCGACAGTTCCGACGTCAGCGGCGTGATCGAGGACCTGGACCTCCTGCTAAAGGATTTTCTTGCCAAGATTGAGAAGGCCAAGAACGACTACCTCAGTGCCGGCGACGAGGGCGGCGCCGACGAGAAACTGGAGAAGCTGATCTACGGCCGCTTCCTGGACCCTGAGCCACGCAAAGCATTCTTCGAGGCCTACAAGGAGATCGAAGCCTTGTGGGAAATCCTCTCACCCGCGCCCGAGCTGCGCGACCATATCGCATCCTTCAGGCGGCTGGCGCAGCTCTACGCTGCCGTGCGCAATGCCTATGGCGATCACGTCGGCTATCTCGCCGATCTCGCTTACAAAACCCGGCGCTTGGTCGAGGAGAGCGCTACGCAGGAAGGCCTCGGCAATCTGACCAAGACTGTGACCTTTGATGTCAAGACGCTGGAGGGACTGCGTGGCGAACCTGGCTTAGATGAAGGCAAGGTATTTAACCTGGTGCGTGGACTTCAGAAGGAGACTGAGGATGACGCCGATGCCGCGCCGGTCCTGCAATCGCTGAAGGACCGGGCGGAGCGGATTCTTAAGGACTTGGAGAACCGGAACACGACTGGCCTAGCCGCGATGGACATGCTCGCCGCGCTGGCCAAAGAGAAGGAAGAGGCGATCAAGGCGGCTAAGGACAGTGGCCTCTCGACGCGGGCCTTTGGCGTCTACTGGAACCTGAAGGACGACGAGGCGCTGCGCAAAGCCGGCATCTCTGCCATGGAGTTGGCGCGCGATGCCGAAACCGAGATTCATCGCTTTCCCAATGCCAGGGTCAACGACGACGAACGCCGCAAGCTTAGGGCTACGCTCTACCGCCCGCTGCTCGGGCTGGGCAAGGAGGACCGTGGACGGATCGTCGATGTCGTTCTGGTGATCTTGCTCGACGGCGTACACGATGCGGATGCATGAACAGCGTGCGCACCTCCATCGTCGCGTTAAGCATTGGTCCGAGCGGCTAAAAGCGGCGCCCCGCATCGTCCGGATTCAGCGGATGACGCGTAAATGGGGTTCATGTTCGAGCAGGGGCATTGTCACCTTCGCAGAGGATCTGGCGGACCAGGAGGCAGGTTTCCAAGACTTCGTGATCGCTCACGAATTGCTACATCTTCGCGTTCCCAATCATGGGCGGGTGTTCAAGGCCCTGATGAGCCTGTACGTGCCTGATTGGAAGAGGTTCAACGTCCATAAGCGGGTCCTTCCCGAACGGCTCCCCTGAATGTGGGGGCAAGAGGCACAGTAAGTCCTTAGGCACAGGTGCCGGTTTTTTGCCCCCTACCACCACAGCGGCTGGGGCCAAACCCGGGGGGGGGGGGCCCGTGGCCTTTATTCATCCACGGGCAGATTCCGGCCCTAGCGGCCGCGTTGCAGCATGAAAAACCCCGGCTATTTCTCAGGCCCGCTCAGCATCTCGCTTGGCCGCCCGTGGCAGGTCTCCGATCTCGATCAGCGTCAGGCCTATGAACCGGTCGAGGATGCGTCGCGCCGTCTCCTCCGGAATGCCCATCTCCTGCGCCAGAGTCGGCGCGTAGGCAGCGGGAGCGTTGCGTAGGCCCTCCACTACGTAGATCGCCTCCTGCTCGCCAACAGCCACCGCCTCGGCACGGTCGACATAACGCTCTCGCATCGCCTGGTATCGCTGCTTGGTCAGCCGCAGCTTGGCCAGTGTGACCGCCACCTTGGCCTGCGCGGAGCGTATGCCGGCGTCACCGTTCTGGTCTACGCCCATTCGCGAGGCCCGCCGGGTGATTGCCCATGCGCTGTCCGCCTGCTGTTCGTCAATCAGGCCATCGGAATCGAGCTGGATCACGCCTTCGGCGATCTTGCGTCTGATCGTCGTACGATCGGCACCGCGGGTTGCCGAATATGCTCGGATCGACATTGCCACCGGCAGCTCCCTTGCACATCCCCGTCGAACGGCCAACGATAGACCGTCGTAGTCTAGGGCGCGCTACTGGGTATGGCCGGCCGGCTACCCTCTCTTGGTGGTGAAGTCAGTGAAGTCAGTGGTTTTGTACCTCCCTCAACCTCGCGCGCGCGTCTATCCCTGAAGAATGGGATATTGGGAAAGAGTAAATCAGGAGAGATGAAAAACCACTGACTTCACTGACCAGAGTGACCAGTTCGGCTCGCCCGTTGGCGGGCCGCCTCGAGCTTGTCCTGCATAGTAAGTCCCTTGCGGGCGTATATCACCACGCGGCGGTAACGGACTTTCCACAGGCCGTCGGCGGCGTCGGGGTTGCGCACGGGCTCATAGTCGATCGCCTCGAAGCGGTGCGAGATCAGGCGGCGGTTGCGGCGATCGTTGAGGTAGTCCTTGAAGGCCTGCGTCGAATTGGCCGCGTCGCGAATATCCTCCAGGGTGACGACCTTGGGGCTGTTGAGCTGGTCGACTGCGTCGGCGAACTCGGCGTCCTCGCTCGCCCGGTTGAGGTTGACGATATCGAGGAAAGCGCCCGTCTTCGGCGGCGGCGCTTTAGCGTTGAACCGCCGGAGATCGCGCCGGGCAAGATACGCCGCAACGTGGCCGAAGCCACCATGCTCGTACCAACGCCACTGCTTGGCGAAGTGATCGCCGACGAAGTCGGCTTGCCGGCATTCGCTCCATGCGACGTAGGTCCGCCGATCGTCGGCGGGCAGGTAGAAAGCGCTTCGCTTATTAGCGGTGAGGATCAGGCCGACGACATTGGCGATCGAGTATTCCTGCACGTTCTTCTCGTCGATGCGGATACTATTGGGCGGTGCCGCGCCGTGCAGTTTCAACGTCTCATAGAACTCAAAGCGATCGAACTTCTGCCCCGACTGCGCTTCGGCGACGCGCAGCACGACGCTCTTGAGGTGGCCATTGAAGCGCCCGACGAATTGCGCGGGCGATATTGTATGGGCGTTCCGCTCGCCGACAGCGCGTAGCACCGGCTCTATAATCGTGTCCTTGCCGATGCCGGGATCGCCGCCCAGCACCAGCATGTGGTTTATCTTTTCACCCGGTCGCTGTACGCGATGGGCAAACCAGTCGAGAATATGATCAGCGTCGGCGGGATAGATCGTGCGCGCCAACTCTAGATATGGCCCGGCCTTGTCGGGATCGCCATTGATCGGCGGCGGGGCGCGGTATTGGTTGAAAACGCTCGCGCCCACATACTCCTGCCAAGCACCTTCAACGACCAGGCGATTGCGGATGATCTCGGGCGCGCCCGGCTGCCACGTCATTTGCTCAACGGCCTGGTGCTCGGAAATCCAGCGCGAAGCTGAAATGAAAATCTCTTTGCCGTCTGCGTCCTTGCCAACTGAGACGGGCCGCAAGCGGGCGTTGATGCTGCTGGCCGGCCACAGCTGTCCGGTCGGCCGGAAGATGAAATTGCCCTGAAGGCTGTACCCGAGAAAATCATCTCTGGTAACGGCAAGCGGCAGGCCCTCGCCGTTGCCGCCGATCGGCTCGTCATCCCGCAGGGACGCCAGGACGCCGCCGTTACCCGTCGGCGGATCACGGCGCAGCGCCTGATCGTGCCAGCCATCCTCCCGCGCGAACTTAAAAAGAGTGGCGACGGTAATGCTGCCACCCGGCGTGAAAGTGTCCCAGGCCCGGCAACAAGAATTCTCGGCGTCCGCATGTTTCTCGGCCGTCCAAGCCGTCCAGGCCAGCCGGCCGGCCAGGCTGCCGCCGGTCCCGTCATGCACCGCAAAGCCTATGGCAATCCAATCGTCTCGATCGGTGAAACGCTCGTCGTTACGCAGCGCGGCCAGCGCCGAGAGTGTCCGTGTATGCAGGTCGGGATCTGCCGGCCGTGCCGGCGCGCGCCTTGCGCCGATCGACTTCGAAGCGCCCGGCCGGAAAGCGGCGATCGCACCATGCAGCGCTTCGAGCTGCGACTCCTCGAGCACGCGGAGCTCGCCCTCGCCTTCGAGCGTGACGGTGAGGTAATAGCCGCCACTCTCCAAGACGGCCAGCTCGAAGCCGTGCGCCTTGCCGCCATTGGCAGTCTCGCGCTTGGCGTTGATGCGCCACCGTCGCCTCGTCGCCACGTCGCGGCGGACAAGAAAATGATAATGCAGGCCGGTCCCCGAGACGGAGGGCTCGCAATAGTGACCGTCGAGAATCTCAGCGACGGGATCCAGCCACGACGCCCGCTGGTCGCAATCGAGCGAATAGCAGCCGTCCACGTCGAGCTCGCCCTGCACATATTCATGGTCAACTGCCGCCGCGACAACGCCGAGCCCGTCGCCGCCCCAACGCTCGAGCGCAAGCTGTGCCTGCGCCAGGGTTCCCCAGTCGGCCGGCGTGGTATGACTGCCCTTACCCGGATGCTTCGCCGAGTAGGGTGCCTTCGTTAGATTGCCCTTCTCGTTCGGCTCCAGTTTCCAGCGTAGCCAGATAGGGACCAGCGCCAGCGCAGTTTCCAGCGGGCTTGTCATGGTTCAGGCGGCGGGCCGGTCAACCGCATTTTCCTCAATCCAGCGGTACATCTCCGAGCAGGTGCCGGATGTGAAAAGGCGCGCGGCACTCTTGACGGCGACGCGGGCGTCATCGCGGCCAACGTTATCAGCCAGCATTCGATTGAGATCGGGTTTGCGGATCACAGCGTAGCGGCGTTTGCCCGTGTAGCCGGTGCGTACCACCAGGTAGCCGCGTCGCCATGCGAAGACGTTGAGCCGATCGAAGTCGGCTTGACTTAGGGCCTTGTCCATCATGGTGCTGCACCACCATGGGCGCGCAGCTTAGCCGTAGGGCAGCCGCACGCGGCAACGATGGTAAGGTCTTCGCAGCCGGCGAAGATATTGTAATTGTCGGGCACGGTGTCCCACAGCGCCACGCGCAGCTCGGCGTGAGAACACAGCGGACACCGCGCTAGCCAACGGCGCTCGTCCTGCAACGTGGCCTTCGGATCGAGGGCCAGCGCCAGCTCGCGCGCGGTCATGGGCTGGCCACCGGGATGCCTGTCGCGGACGTAATCCTTCGGTGGATTGTCGATCGAGATCGGCGGCGGCGCCGGCGTCGTAGCGACCTTGGCTATGGGCATGGTCTTAGCAGCGCGCATGGTGTCTCTCCGGTTATAAAGATGCTTAGAATAGGCCTCCTCTCTGTTCCTTGCAATGACTTCTAGCTTAGTCTATATCTCGTAAGGATAGGAGGCACTGGGATGGGACGCAAAGTGACACCAACGACGGGCCGGCCGCGCTCGCACGCACTGGAACCGGGCTTCCGACCTCAGCTCGCCTTCAACATCACCTCCGAGCTGATGTCGAAAATCCGCGAGGCCCAAGCCTCGAGCGGGCGCAGCCAGAGCGCCGAGGTTGAGCATCGCCTCGAACGGTCGTTCCAGCGTGAGCAGCTGCTCGATGGCGTGATCGCTCTGCGCTACGGTCCGCAGCTTGGCGCCCTGATCGAGACCATCGCTGACGCCGCGCAGTTGGCATCATTGTGGGGCAATGCGCTGGCTGACCGGGAGCAAGGTCAAGTCGCCGGCAAGCGTAAGGAAGACCCGCGCATCTACGCCGCGACCTTGGACGCCGTGCGCCTCGTGCTCCGGATGTTCGACCCGGCGAACGAGGGGCCGGTGGTCCGGCCGAAGCCTGGCCCGCCAACGTGGGACACGCTCGCCGATATCGCGGCGGTCGCAGCCTACGACCGGGCCTCCCTCGATTCCCAACGGCGGGAGGCCTTCAAGGCGCTCGGCGCGGATGCCAGCAAAGTTAAGCGATTAAGGAAGGGGGCGTGAAGGAGGACGGACATGCATCGCCGCCTGACCAATCGGGCCGCCACCCAGCCTCGCCGCGGGCTCGATCATGACGAAGCCGCGACCTACCTCGGCATCACCTTCACGACTTTTGATCGCCTGGTCACCGAGGGCCGGTTGCCCAAGCCGGTCGATCTCGGCGGCGAAGTTGTATGGGACGTGGCGCTTCTTGATAAGGCGATGGATCGACTGAGCGGGCTACGCCGTACCACTGCTGACTAGATAGGAGCCACCATGGGTCGCCCGAAGCTAGGCTATCAACTGAGGAGAGACCGAGGCGACCGGTGCTACCTGCGCGTCGATGGATTTGCTGATCGTTTTGCCTTCGATACCCGCAGCCCCACTACAGCGCAGATTGCCGATGCCCTGGCCTACATCAGGACCAACGGCAAGGCGGAGTCGCCCAAGCCGGCACCGGCCGAACAGGACAATCTGCGCGCGGTCACCGACGCCTACTACAAGAGCAAGCAGTTCCTGAAAGACATCGATGTCACGACGCAGCGGGCGCGATGCAACGTCGCCGAGGCGTTGCTATGCACGCTGACGCCTGAGGGCAGGATACCGCGGGCTCAGATCAAGGTCTATGATCTGACCCGGCGTCACGTACTGGCCATCCGAGACGAATGCCTCGACAAGCCTGAGGCCGGCAACGCCCGCGTGAAATTTCTGCGCTACCTCTACGGCTTCGCCATTGATGCAGAATGGCCTGGGGTGATTGGCAATCCCGCCCGTGAGGTAAAGCTTCTTCAGCCAGTGGTGAAGGTGACGCCTGAGGGCGTTCCCTACACCGGCCATCGCGAGTGGCAGCTGGAGCACGTCGAGCGCTTCCTCGACTTCCATCGCGACGACTTCGACGTCTGCCTCACCATCAACCTGCTGCTCTATACCGGCGCGCGGATCAGCGACTTACGTAAGGTCGGCCGCGTGCATGAGACCATGATCGACTGGCGCGGTACCAAGGTGCGCTGCCTCAAATTCAGGGTGACTAAGGGCGCCGGCAAGCGGGCGCGAGCAGGCAAGACGCAGGTAGAGGCGGTCGTGCCCATCGTGCCTCAGCTGGCGGTGGTCCTCGACAGGCTGCCGGGCGACCGGATGGTCTACCTGCATCACGGCTATGGCCGTCCCTGGCGTTCGGCCAAGAGCCTGGGCGAGCGGGTAAAGAAATGGCGGGACGCGATCGTCGACGAGGATGGTAGCCGGCCCTTCGCCGATCTGAGCTGCCACGGCCTGCGTAAGGCTAGCGCCGATTGGTGGGTAAAGACCTACCGCTGCAGCACGCATGAATTGATGGCGATCTTCGGCTGGCTCACCGAGAAGGAAGCCTTGCACTACACCGCCGGGTATGACCGTGAGGATTCTGCCGCGGGCGTCGTCGTCAAGTTCCCCGCCCGGGCTTAGAACCAGGGGGAGGCAAACCATTACCGATCATCGGAAGGTCCTTGCCCCGGCCAGCCTCGCGGCTGGAAGCGATCGCGGCTGTCCAGCCGATACTTGCCCATGGCGGGCGCCGATGCATCGCGCACGACATGTGCCAACACCTTCTGGGTGACCTTGAGCTCGCCCGCCAGGACGGGCGTCTGCCTGGCTGCTGCTTTGGCCAGCGACTCCGCGCGTGCTCACGAATGCCGAGGCGATCGCCGATCATCGCCAAGATGATGAGGGTGGGGCCGGTCGAATAAATGCCGCAAAGTAAATGCCGCATTTTCAAATAAGCCGCTACTTTCGGCATTTTACGGCACTTCGGGCGCCCCGGCCCAGGCCTCCACCGCTTGCGTGACCCGGCGTTTCTCATTCCTGGGGCCTTGCGTGGCCGGGGACGCTCTGTCAAAACACCGCGCCTTCGCGCCCGGTCCACCGCGCCGACGCGAGGCTCTTGATCCGGGGTAGCTCAGCGGTAGAGCAATCGGCTGTTAACCGATCGGTCGCCGGTTCGAATCCGGCCCCCGGAGCCAATTCTGGGCCGCCTTCGTTACGGAGGGCGGCCCTTTTTGCATCCGGAGCCGATATGCCGCCGCGCGCCATGCCCAATGAGACCGCCGAACTGGTCGATCATGTCGTCGCATACCAGGGCCGCTTCCGCGTCGGCCGCTACCAGTTCCGCCACGGCCTCTACCAGGGCGGCCAGAGCGCCGTCCTCAGGCGCGAGGTGTTCGAGCGCGGCACCGCCGCCGCCGTTCTGCCCTACGATCCGCGGCGCGACGAGGTCGTGCTGATCCGCCAGTTCCGCGCCGGCTCCTATGTCGCCGGCCGTCATCCCTTCACGTGGGAGATCGTCGCCGGGATCATCGAGGACGGCGAATCGGCGGAGGAACTCGCGCGCCGCGAAGCGGTCGAGGAAGCCTCGCTGGAAGTCCGCGAGACGTTTCCCATCCACGATGTGATCCTCAGTCCCGGCGCGTGCTCGGAATGCTGCGTGATCTTCCTCGGTCATGTCGACACGACCAACGCGGGCGGGATTTTTGGGCTGGAGTCGGAAGGCGAGAATATTCTGGTGAAGGTCCTGCCATTCGCGGAAGTGCGAACCATGCTGGAGCATGGCGAGATCGACAACGCCATTGCCGTGATCGCCCTGCAGTGGCTGGCGCTCCATCGCGACGAGGTGCGCGCCCGCTGGCGTTAGTATCACCGGCGCGATACGGTCCGGCCAGGGAAGCGCAGGGTCACAAGAGCGAGCATGTCATGGACGTCCGGTCGGGTTTCATCGATAGCATCGGCAACACGCCGCTGATCAAGCTGATCGCGGCGTCCGAGGCGACGGGCTGCAACATCTACGGCAAGGCCGAGTTCCTCAATCCCGGCGGATCGGTAAAAGATCGCGCGGCGCTCGCCATCATCGAGGACGCCGAGAAGCGCGGGAAGCTCAGGCCCGGCGGCGTCATCGTCGAGGGCACCGCGGGCAACACCGGCATCGGCATCGCCCTGGTCGCCAATGCGCGCGGCTACCGCTCGGTGATCGTGATGCCCGAGACGCAGAGCCAGGAGAAGAAGGACATGTTGCGGCTGTGCGGCGCCGACCTGCGCCTGGTGCCGGCCCTGCCCTATGCCAATCCCGGCAACTACGTGCGCTACTCCGGCACGCTCGCGGAGGAGATGGCCAAGACCGAGCCGAACGGCGCGATCTGGGCCAACCAGTTCGACAATGTCGCCAACCGCGACGGCCACTACCGCACGACCGGTCCGGAGATCTGGGACCAGACCGAAGGGAAGGTCGACGGTTTCACCTGCTCGGTCGGCAGCGGCGGCACCTTGGGCGGCGTCGCGCGCGCGCTCAAGGAGCGCAATCCCGACGTCAAGATCGCGCTCAGCGATCCGATGGGGTCCGCACTGTACAGCTGGTACGCCAAGGGCGAGCTCAAGGCGGAAGGCAACTCGATCACCGAGGGCATCGGGCAGGGCCGCGTCACGGCCAATCTCGAGGGCACGCCCCTCGACATGGCCTACCAGATCACCGACGAAGAGGCCTTCCCGGTGATCTACGACCTGATCCAGCACGAAGGCCTTGTCCTGGGCGGTTCGACCGCCATCAACATCGTCGGCGCCATGCGCCTCGCGCGCGAGCTCGGGCCGGGCAAGACCGTGGTCACCATCCTGGCCGACGGCGGCCAGCGCTATCAGTCCAAGCTCTTCAATCCGGCCTTTTTGCGCGAGAAGAATCTGCCGCTGCCGCCCTGGATGAAGTAGGCGGCGATGTCGGCGGGTGCAGCCAAGGCCGCGGCGCTGGACCTCGCCGACCCGCTGCGCGGCAAGCGAGACCTTTTCCAGCTGCCGGCCGGCATCATTTATCTCGACGGCAATTCGCTGGGGCCGCCACCAAAGGCTGCCTTCGCCGAGCTCGAGCAGGCGGCACGGCGCGAATGGGGCGAAGGGTTAATCCGCAGCTGGAACGACGCCGGATGGTGGTCCCTCACCGACACGCTGGGTGACCGCATCGGCCGGCTGATCGGCGCGGCGCCTGGCGAGACGGTGGTGACGGACACCACCTCCATCAACGTCTTCAAGGCGCTGCACGCCGCGCTGGCGCTTCGGCCGCAACGCCACCTGATCCTGGCCGAGCGCGACAGCTTTCCCACCGACCTCTACATCGCCGAAGGCGTTGCCGCATCGCGGCCCGGCGCAGAGCTTCGACTGGCAGGCGACAACGCCGACCTCGCCGACATGATCGACGAGCGGACCGCCGTCGTGCTGATCAACCACGTCGACTATCGCACCGGTGCACTGCACGACATGGCGCATCTGACCCGCTGCGCGCATCAGGCCGGCGCCCTCGTCGTCTGGGACCTCTGCCACAGCGCCGGTATCGTGCCGATCGAGCTCGACACCCTCGATGTCGATTTCGCCATCGGCTGCACCTACAAGTACCTGAACGGCGGACCCGGGGCGCCGGCCTTCATCTTCGCCAACCGGCGTCACCACGACGGCCTCGTCCAGCCGCTGTCCGGCTGGTGGGCGCATGCCGCGCCCTTTGCCATGGAGAGCGGCTATCGCCCGGCGGCCGGCATTCGCCGCCTGCTGTGCGGCACCCAGCCCATCCTGTCGTTGCGCGCGCTGAAGGCCGCGCTCGATGTGCTGGACGGCATCGAGATCAAGGCCATCCGCGCCAAGAGCCTGGCCCTGACCGGCTTCTTCATGGAGCTCGTCGAGCCGATCTGCCGCGAGTTCGGCGCCCGCATCATCACGCCGCATAACGATAGCCGCGGCAGCCAGGTGGCGATCGCCCTCGAGCAGGCCTACCCCGTTGTCCAGGCGCTGATCGCGCGGGGCATCATCGGCGATTTCCGCGCCCCCGACATCATGCGCTTCGGATTTGCGCCGCTCTATCTCGGCTTCCGCGAGGTCGCAGACGCAGTCGCGGCATTGCACGACGTGCTGGCGAGCGGCGCCTGGCGCGATCCGAAATTCTCAACCAAGGCGTTGGTCACATGAGCCGGGTCGTCGTCTGCGGCAGCCTGAACATGGACGTGGTCGTGCAGAGCGCGCGGCGGCCAGCGACCGGGGAGACGCTTTTGGGCGCCACGGTATCGTTCCTGCCCGGCGGCAAGGGGCTCAATCAGGCCGTCGCCGCCGCCCGCCTCGGCGTTCCGACGGCGATGATCGGCTCGGTCGGCAACGATGCCTTCGCCAACAGCCTGCGCGGCTTTCTGGCCGACAGCGACATCGACAGCTCCGGCGTGCGCGAGATCGACGGGCCCGCGACCGGCGTGGCGATCATCCAGGTCGCCAACAAGGACAACGCCATCACCGTCGCCTCGGGGGCCAATCTCAACTTCACCCGCCACATGGTGCGCCAGGAACCGCGGGCCGACGAGGTCTGGGTGGCGCAGTTCGAGACGCCGCTGGCCGAGACCCAGGCCATCCTGCGGCGCGCACGGGCTGCCGGGGCGTGCACGGTGCTGAACCTCGCCCCCTTCCTCGCCTTCCCCGACGCTCTCCTGAGACAGGTCGACATAGCCGTTCTCAACGAGATCGAGCTCGCACAGGCGACGCGCTCGACGCTGCGCAGCACCAGCGCGCTGCGCCAGGTCGTGGCGGCCTGCCAGAAGATCCGCGCCAAGGGCGCGCGCGCCGTCGTGGCGACGCTGGGCAGCCGCGGTGCCGTGGTCGTCACGGCAGACGGCGCTACCGCCGTCCCGGCGTTCAAGGCCAAGGTCGTGGACACGACCGGCGCCGGCGACTGCTTCGTCGGGGCGCTTGCTGCCCGCATGGCCAAGGGCGCCACGCCGATGGAGGCGGCCCGCTATGCCAGCGCGGCGGCGTCCTGCTCGGTCGAACGGCTGGGTGCGGCGCCGTCGATGCCGACCGAACGGGAAGTTGCGGCGCGGCTGGCCAAGGGCTGATCGACCGTCATGCGGCGCGCGCTCCAGAACGCGGCGTCGGCAAAGCGGTGCTCCCAACCATAGATCTCCGCCCGCAGCCGGCGATACTCGCGCGCCTCGTCGGCGATCTGCCGCCGGTAGGCGGATCGGTCGCCACCCAACAGCACGTCGGCCGCCGCCGTGGCGCTGCGCAAGGCGAAGTCGACGCCGCCTGACGACAGCGGATCGACCGCGAACGCCGCGTCGCCGACAGCGATCCAATCGTCGCCGACCGGAGGTTCGAGCTCGTGGCTGGCGCTGGTCGTCACACGAACCTTGCCGCAGGGCACGCCGCAGGCGAGATCGCCGACATGCTCGGTCCGCGCCAGCGCCTCGGTCCAGCCGTCCACCGTCGCCAGGCGCGACCGCACGAGTTCATGCGCGTCGGTGAATAGCGCGATGATGCGGCGCTGATCCGGCAACGGCGATGCGTACCACCAGCCATCCGGTGCCGCCTCGATGAACGTATCGCCGGGCGGCTCGGAGCCGATCGCGAAGACGCGCGTCGCGCATACCAACTTGTCGAGCGGCACGCGATTGGCGCCGAGCGCCCGCGCGACCCGCGCCGTCCGGCCGGTCGCATCGACGACCGTTGCGGCTGAGGATGGGTCGCCCGCCTCCACGCACAGGCCGCCGTGGAGGCGGCTCACCTTGCCGACATGCACGCCGCGCAGCACCCGCACCCCGGCCTGCTCGGCGGCATCGACCAGCATGGCGTCGAAGCGTGCCCGGTCGACGTGCCAGCCATTGCCATACGGACTGAGGATGAACGACCGGTCGGCGGGCTCCGCCGCGCCCCAGGCGCTTGCCGTCTGGTATGACGGCATCGCTCCGAGCGCAGCGAACGGCTCCCACAGGCCGAGCCGGCGCAGCAACGGGTTGATCGACGGCGGCAGGGTCTCGCCCAGCCGCAGCGTGTCGTAGCGCGACTGCTCATAGAGCACGACGTCGCGGCCGGCACGGGCCAGCAGGAGGGCGGTGACCGCCCCTGCCGGCCCGCCGCCGACGACCGCGACGTCGCTCGCCCTGCCCGGCGAACTCATTGGTGACTCCTGAGCGCTTGCTGAAGCTGATCGACCAGCCGGCGCAGCTCGTCCGCGACCGGAACCGCGGTCGCTTGCGGCCGCGGCGTATCGGGACACAGAAGCTCGACGCACTTCTGGAAGTCGCGCGGGTCGAGGCCGAGCTCGTGCAGACGCTTGATGAGCGGGTCGTTGCGCGACAGCGTCGCCAGCACGCACTTCAGGAAGGCACACCAGCGGGCGCGTTCGCCGTCGACGATGGTGCCGATGTCATTCGGCCCGCCACGCGGCGGCGTGTCGCCACCTCGCCATACGCCAGCCGACAGCGCGCGCTCGCGCGTGAAGGCATTGCCGCGATCGGTCAGCCCGTTGGCGCGCATCCTGATCTGGTAGTCGCCGGGAACGGATGCGGCGAACGACCCCGTGAACTGCTCGCCCTGTGACCGCAGATTGACGGTGAAGGCCGTGCCACCCGGTCTCGTGACGTCGGCCCGAACGTAGGAATTCGCCGTGAACGGGATGCCGGCCGCGCTAAGGCCAGCGACCAGGTTGACAGTGGCGCCGGGCGTGAAGCCACTCTGGTGTGCCGATGCGGTGAAGGCCACGTCGGACCAGGTATGCGCGATGATGGAATAGCGCTGCCGCCCGAGCGACGCGCCAGCCGCGTTGTTGGCCGCGAAGTGCCGCAGGTCCGTGGTCCCGTAGCCGCTGTAGCCGTAACCGAGCACGGCGTTCCAGGTGCCGGCGTGGCTCGGCCGGCCGGGATCGACCAGCAGAGGCAGCGGGATGCGGTAGTACGAGACGTTGGCCGTGACGATGAACTGACCGCCGATGGAGCGCGCCAGGGTGGGATCGACGATCTGGCCGTAAGGCGTCTCCAGCACGAACTGCAGGTACTTGCGATCCTGGGCGAGCAGGATGATGTCGGCGAGGTTGTCCTGTTCGCAGACCACGAACGGCACGCGCTGGACCTGGCCCGCGGCGATCATGCCGACGGGATCGAGGATGATCTCGGCGTCGCTGACACCGGCAAGGATCTGGAGGAAGTACTTCTTCAGCAGGAACTCGTTGTCGCCGCCGAGAGCCGCGCCGGTGATCAGCAGATAGCCGCCGTTGTTGCCCGAGATCGTCTCCAGCGCGACGGCGCTGGTATTGGCGGCGGTGCCGACGCCGACGGCGTAGGTGGTCTCGTTGATCTGGTCGGAGACTTCGGAGATCCAGCGCGTGCGGTTCTCGTTGCCGTCGGTCAGCACGACCAGCGACTGCACCTGGGCCGATGCGCCGGTGAGCGTGCCCCGTCCCTCGAAGATGCCGTCCCCGATCGAGGTGTTGCCGCCAGGGTTGAGGCCCGCGCCGTTGATCGTGTTGTGCATGCCGCTGCGCGACATGTCGAACGGGTCGTTCGGGTCGCCAAGCGCTGTCATGCCCTTCAGCACCGCCGCATTGTCGTCGAACGCCGTCAGCGACAGAGAATCGCCGGGCAGCATGACGTCGACGAAGGTGTTGGCCGCGTCGCGCACGCTCTGGGACTTGTTGCCAAGCCCGTCGCCGCGGTCCTCGCTCATGCTGCCCGACTTGTCGAGCACCAGCGCCGCCGCCGCGACCTTGCGCGGAACGGAGTTCGCGGTGATCGGGACGGTCCAGGTCTGGCTGGTCTCGGGGCAGGTCACCGTGATGCTGTCGGTGACGCTATGCGAGTCGTTGGGCGGCGCGTAGACGATCCACAGCCGCGCGGTCGCAACTGAGCCGCCGGTTGGCGACTGGGTATAGGGAGACGCGGTGTAACGCTTCAGGCTGGCGTCGGCCGGCGCGGTGAAGTTCAGCGTCACCGCGGCGTTCGACTTGATCTCGAACACGATGGCGCGCGCGGCCTTGCGCTGAGTGCCCATCGGCCCTTGCGGGATGCTGGCGAAGGTCAGTGCCGGGGTGACCAGGCTGACCCAGGTGTCGGCGGTATCGCAGCGGTCGGTCTCGACCAAGTCGTTGCCCTGGCGCGTCACGAACCCCAGCTTGTTCCATTTTCCGGTGGCGAAGTCGGCCGTGCTGAACCCCGGCCGCGTCCATTCCTGCGGCGTCGCATAGCCCAGCACCTTGACCTGGTTCGGGCGATGAACCGGCCACCAGTAGCTCTCGCAGGCCAGGAAGTCGGACTGCCACGGCACCGCCATGCTCTGCGTGACCTCGCCGGCCGACACCTTGGCGTGGTCGATGCGGAACGACGGCGAACCGTTGATCTTCACGAGCGGAAGGAACTTGTTCTTGTCGCGCAGGAACTGCCCGGCCTCGATGCCGGGAAAGAGCGCACCGCCGACGCAGTTCTCGAGCGCCGCCTTGTCCAGACCATCCGGCGTGATCGAGGCGTCGGGCGGCGGTCGCTGACCCCAGGCGCCGATCCAATCATTGGTGTACGTACCGGCCACCCATTTCTGCATGATGGCGATCTGGGTGGGAGTGAGCTTGAGGTCCTTCTTGAGATTGTTCGCCTCCGATTCGAGCTTGGGCATGTGCGAGGTGCCCGTCACGGTGAGCCGGTCGACCACCCATGCAGCACCCGCCATCGGATGGACGAATCCATGATGACCGACGGCATCGCCATTGACCGCGCTGATGTCGATAGCGCCCTGAAGGATCGGGTAGATATCGTTGACGTAGGACGGGCTCGCCGGGACCTGCAGGTCAGCCGGGACGAACAGCTCATAGAACGTGTCCCAGAGGCGGAACACGTATTCGAGCGGCGGGGCGAACTTCGGCGGAGCCGTGATCACCCACGCGCCCGCTGCCGTGAAGGTCTGGCCGTTATAGACCACCGTCGCCGTCACCGGGCCGTCGGCGACGTCGTCGTGCCATTCGTCGTTGTCGGCAAAGCCGGAGAAGCCGTGGTTGGACGGCGATCCCGCCGTGCCGAGGCCGCCAAGCACCAGCAGCCGGCCGGCATCGTCAGTGCGCATCTGGCCCAGCATCACCTTCACGGCGGGGTGGTTCTTCACCTTGAAGGTGCCGGTGTCGAACTCCTTGTGCTGGTCGGGTCCGTCCAAGGTGCGCGGCCCAGGATCGATCACCAGCGCGTCACGGTCGGCGCCGGAATAACCCGCGTTGCGCGTGCCGCCGCCGGGGAAGCCCGGGCCCACGGCCTTGCGGTTGACCAGGTGCACGGTCCATTCGATCGTGGCGTCAGCCGCGGTCAGCTCGACCGGCACGCCGTTGTCGTAGCCGAAGATGCGAAAGCGCGCGGCCTGCCGCTTGATCCGGCACTGGGCATCCTTGTAGCCGCCAGCCGGGGCGGAGCGGTCCCAGCGCTTTTCCGGCCCGATGAAGAAGTCGCTGTCGCTGTTGCCCACCCTGGCAATGCCGATTGCGGGGTGAATGCGTACCTCGGTGATTGCCATTGGAAAATCTCCTTCCGAAATGGCTGCCCTTTGGTAACCGGACTGCAATTTAGAGTTGTTCTACCCGCAGACAGTGCCGGCGCTGGCGACGAAGGACCACGTGGGACGTGTCTGTGCCGACAGCACGATTACACGCGCCGCGTGGGCCGAATGTGGGTTAGCTCACACTCCGTCTCTGCAAAGACGCATACCACTTTGAGTAGTGCCTCTCGATAAACACAAAGTCGTCGGGCGTCGCTGAGCGAACGCCGTCCGAGATCAAGCCTTGAGCCCTGCCGGCCAAGGCCCTAAACCCCCTGCCATGGTCGAAGAACTCTTCCGGCAGGACGCCTATCTCAGGGACGCCGACGCCACGGTCACCGCCGTGGAGGAACGCGGCGTGCGGCTGGACCGCACGATCTTCTATCCCACCGGCGGCGGTCAGCCTGGCGACAGCGGCGTGCTGCGCTGGGACGGCGGCGAGGCCAAGGTCGTCGATGCGGTCAAGGCCGACGGCGGCGACGTGCTGCACGTGCTGGCGCCCGACGCGCCGCGGCCGGCCGTCGGTGCCAAGGTGCAGGCGGTCCTCGACTGGGAGCGCCGCTATCGCCACATGCGCATGCACACCGCGCTGCACGTCATGTCGGCAGTGATCAAGGGCAACGTCACCGGCGGCCAGGTCAATGCCGACAAGAGCCGGCTCGATTTCAACCTGGAAGGGGACGTGCCGACCAAGGAATGGGTGACCGAGGAGATCAACAAGATCCTCGCCGTCGACCGGCCGGTGACGCCGCAATGGGTGACCGACGAGGAGCTCAACTCGCGGCCCGAGCTGGTGAAAACCATGAGCGTGCGGCCGCCGATGGGTGCCGGCCGCGTGCGGCTGCTCGCGATCGAAGGCGTGGACCTGCAGGCCTGCGGCGGCACGCACGTGGCGCGTACCGGCGAGATCGGCCGCGTCGAATGCACCAAGATCGAGAACAAGGGAAAGATGAACCGGCGGTTCATGATCGCTTTGCCGTAGTCATCGGACGAGGAAACACGAATGGAATACGCAAGGCCTGATGCCCTGGTCTCGACCGACTGGCTCGCTGCCCGCCTCGATGCGCCGGACATCCGCGTCGTCGACGGCTCGTTCTACCTGCCGGCGGCCAAGCGCGACCCCAAGGCCGAGTACGCCAACCAGCACATCCCGGGTGCGGTATTCTTCGACATCGACGAGATCGCCGATACGTCGAGCCCGCTCCCCCACATGCTGCCCTCACCGGAGAAATTCTCCTCGCGCGTTCGCAAGCTCGGGCTGGGCGACGGCAGCAAGATCGTGGTCTACGACACCACGCCGATGACCGGCGCCTGCCGGGTGTGGTGGATGTTCCGCACCATGGGCCACAAGGATGTCGCCGTGCTCGATGGCGGCCTGCCCAAGTGGATGGCCGAGGGCCGGCCCGTGACCGACGACCCGACGCCGCCGCGCGACCGGCACTTCACGTCGCGGCTCAACAACACGCTGGTGCGTTCGGTCGACGACGTGTTCGGCCTGATCGACAGCAAGCGCGAGCAGATCGTCGACGCGCGCGCCGCCAACCGCTTCCGCGGCGAGGTGCCGGAACCGCGCGCCGGCCTGCGCGTCGGCCACATGCCGGGCGCCTACAACCTGCCCTACAATGAGCTGCTCGATCCCAAGACTGGCACCATGCTGCCCGCCGACAAGCTCGCCGCCCGCATCGCCGCCTCGGGCATCGATCCGTCGAAGAAGGTGACCGCGAGCTGCGGCTCGGGCGTCACCGCCTGCGTCGTGGCCCTTGGCCTCTACCTGACGGGCGCGCCGGAAACGGCGGTCTATGATGGTTCCTGGACCGAATGGGGCGGACGTGCCGACACGCCAATCGTCACCGGCTCCTGACTTCACCCGATTGTCCCTGAGCGGTCGGTAGTATATCCTCCGTGCGCCCACCACTTCCGGTGCGTGCAACAAGTGAGGACTAGATGAAGCGTTTGTTTATGAGTGGCCTTGCGTTGGCGACGGCACTGGTGCCGGCGTATGCCAACGACGGGCATTACCTGATCGGGGAAATGCCGATCATGGACTTCTACATGCAGATCGTGCCCCCGGGCTGGAAGGCGCTCGTCGAGAACGGCGACCTGCCGTGCCAGATGCCGGCACATGCACAGATCCGCGATCTCAGCCCGCTGATGAGCAGCGTCGAGATCACTTGTGCCGACCACAAGACGTTCGTGGTACGGCAGATTCGCCAGCTGCAGATCGTTCCGCGTAACTGAGGTTGGCAAAACAAGCTTAGGTTTGTGGCGGCGAGAGCCGCCTTTTTTATTGCCTGGACGACAGCTGCTTGCTGATAGACAAGCCGGACTGCCATGCAGACATTGTTCTCCCATCAGCCGCCACCGCGCGCCGACGGACGCCTGCCGATCACCATCACGCATCTGGAGATGGTGCGCGCCGACTGGACAGAGCGTGGCCGCGCGCCCGACGTCGCCGTGCAGATCGAGCGTGTCGCGGAACCGACCGCAGCGCTCTATCGCGAGCTCTACGACCGCGTCGGTCGTCCCTGGCTGTGGTACGAGCGCCGGTTGCTGTCCGATGCCGCTCTGCAGACGCTGCTCGACCAGCCGGATCACGAGCTGCATGTCGCCCGCCACGACGGCGACCTGGTCGGCTATTTCGAGCTGGGCGGCGACGAGCTCGTCTTCTTCGGCCTGACGCTCCCCTATATCGGCCGGCGCATCGGCCCGTGGCTGCTCGACCGCGCCATCGAGCGCATCTTCGCCCGTGGCGTCGTGCGGATCGACCTCAACACCAACACGCTCGACCATCCCAAGGCGCTCGACACCTATCGCAAGGCAGGGTTTCGCCCGGTGCGCAGCGAAAGCAAGGAATTACGCGATCCGCGCGTGCTGTGGCCCGAGGTCTATCGCTGGCCGCCGAAGTAAGGGCTGTGCCATAGTGAGGTTCATGACCTCAAAGAAAACTTATACCAGACCCGACACCGTTCTGGCCGTCGCCGGCCGCGATCCCGCAAACAACTTCGGCATCGTCAATCCGCCCGTCTATCACGCCTCGACGATCCTCTCCCCGACCATGGAGAAGTTCGAGAACCGCGTGCCGTTCGAGGGCTTCGGCTATGGCCGCAACGGCACGCCGACCCAGAAGGCGCTCGAGGACGCCGTCGCCGCCATCGAGGGCGCGCATCGCTCGATCGCCGTGCAGTCGGGCCTCGCCGCCGTCACCGGCGCGATCGTGGGCTTCCTCAAGACCGGCGACCACATGCTGCTGACCGACAACGCCTACGGTCCGGCGCGGCGCTTCGCCAACACCACGCTGAAGAACTTCGGCGTCGAGACCACGTTCTTCGATCCGATGATCGGCAAGGACATCGAGAAGCTGATCCATCCCAACACCAAGGTCGTCTATCTCGAGGCGCCCGGCTCGCAGACTTTCGAAGTGCAGGATGTCGATGCCATCGCCGGCGTCGCCAAGAAGCACGGCGCCACGGTGATGATCGACAACACCTGGGCGACGCCGCTCTACTTCAAGCCGTTCGACCATGGCTGCGATCTGTCGATCCACGCCGGCACCAAGTATATCGTCGGCCACTCCGACGCGATGATGGGCATCATCGGCTGTGCCACCCGCCAGATGTTCGAGGTGGCCAAGACGGCGTGCCAGAACTTCGGCTGTCACGCCGCGCCCGACGATTGCTATCTGGCACTCCGCGGGCTGCGCACCATGGCGGTGCGGTTGCGCCATCACGAGAAGAGCGGCATCGAGATCGCGCACTGGCTGAAGGGCCGACCCGAGGTCGACAAGGTGCTGCACCCTGCCCTGCCCGACTGTCCCGGCCACGACAACTGGAAGCGCCAGTTCAAGGGGTCGTCCGGCCTGTTCTCCTTCACCCTGCGCGACGGCTACAGCCGCAACGCGCTGGCCGCCATGCTCGACGGCATGGACATCTTCGGCATGGGCGCGAGCTGGGGCGGCTACGAGAGCCTGATGATCCCGGCTCATCCCGACAACTACCGGACCGCCGTACCGTGGCCCAAGGACAAGCACATCCTGCGCGTCCATATCGGCCTGGAGGACGTCGAGGATCTCAAGACCGATCTCGCCGAGGGTTTCGACCGGCTGAACCGGGCGCACAACGCCTGACCGCACGATGGGCGAGCCTAGCGATCGATACCGCATCATCGCGGGTCCGGGCTCGCCCTACTCCCACAAGGTTCGCGCGGTGATGCGCTACCGGCGCATCCCGCACGACTGGGTGATCGTGCTGGGCGGCTGGGACGGCACGGGTCAGACCGACAAGCTCACCCACTTGCACAAGAATCAGCTCCCGATCGTGCTGTTTCCCGACGGCACGCCGTGGACCGATTCCACGCCGCTCATCCACGAGCTCGACTCCCGACACGAAGGCCGTTCGGTGCTGCCGCCCTCGCCCGGCGAACGCTTCCTCGCCCGCCTGATCGAGGACTTCGCCGACGAGTGGCTGCCCATTCCGCTGATGGCCTTTCGCTGGACATCGGACGAGGATGTCGCGTTCTGCGCGCGCCGCCAGATGCACGGCTGGCTGGGCGCGGTCAGCGAAGACGAACTCGCCGCCGGCATGGCCCGCTTCACTGCCCGTCAGCAGAAGGTGCGCACCGCACTAGGCGCCGGCAATCCCGCCGCCACCGACGTGTTCCATCGCCAGTACCTCGAGCTCCTTGAAACGCTGGAACGCGGCCTCTCGCTGCAGCTCTTCCTGTTCGGCAACCGGCCGTCGATCGCCGACTTCGCGCTCTACGGCATGCTCTCGCAATTCGCCATCGATCCCACGGCGGCGCGTATCCTGCGCCAGCACGCCGTGCGCCTGTTCCAGTGGACGCAGTATATCGACGACCTGTCGGGACACGACGGCAACTGGTCGACCGACCGGGAACCTGGCGAAACGGCACGCGCCATGGTGAAGTTCGCGGGCCGCACTCTGCTGCCGATGATGCTGGCCGTCAGTGCGGCTCTTGCCGAGGGCAAGCCGCTTGCCGTCTATCCGATCGAGGGCGTGCAGATCACCAGCATCGCCCGGCCCTATCCGGCCCACTGCTGGCTATGGTTGAAGCAAATGTTCGCAGCGTTGCCGTACGGCGAGCGTCAGGTTCTAAGGCCACTGCTCGAGGAAGCAGGCTTCTGGAATGCCCTCGCCTTCGCGCCCGGCGAGGCCGAGCGCGTGCCAGCGTTCGCCATGATCTAGGCCGTCAGACGATCCCACCAGTCGCGGGTGCGGTACCAGGCACCGACCATGGGCAGGAACCAGGGATTGCCGCTGTAGAACGGCACCGTCGGGAAATCCTGGCCGTCGAAGGCGTTGATCGGTGCGTTCGAGCCGCCGGCGATCTTCCGTGCGGTCTGGTAGCCCAAGTAGGACATCATGGCGACGCCCGAGCCGTTGCAGGCCATCAGGTAGTGCATGCCCTGCTCCTGGCCCATGTGCGGCAGGAAGTCGAAGGCGAAGGCGACGTTGCCGGTCCAGGCATGCGTGACCTTGGTGCCCTTGAGCTGCGGCCAGCGCTCCAGCATGTAGCCGTGCAGGACCGGCGCGCTCACCTCGGGCGTCACCTGGGTGAAGCGTGCCCGGCCGCCGAAGATCACGCGCTTGTCGTCGGGCGAGCGCCGGTAATAGCAGAGCACACGCTTGGTATCGCTGACGACACGGCCCTTCGGGATCAGGCTCTTGACCAGATCCTCCGGCAGCTCCTCGGTCGCAATGATATGGCTCGCGACCGGCACCAGCCGGCGCTTCAGCGTCGGCGTCACGTCACCCGTGTAGCCGTTGGTCGCGATCACGACCTCGCGCGCCTCGATCGGGCCCTTGTTGGTGAGGACGGTGAAGCCACCGGTTTTTCGCTCGATCTTCTCGGCGTCGCATTGCGCACACAGCCTCGCGCCGGCCTTGTGCGTCGCTTGAAGCAGACCGCCGTAGTAGAGCGCGGGGTGAAGCTGGCCGGTGCGTTCCACCACCATGCCGCCGTAGTAGTAGTCCGAGGCGATCTCGTCGCGCTGCTGTTCGCGCGGCACCATGTAGGTGCCAAGACCGGCGCTCTTGTTGTAGGTGCCGACCTTGGCCGCCTGCTCGTTGTAGTGCCTGGGCGTGAAGGCGCCGCTGAAGCGTCCGTTCATGCGCCAGTAGCAGTCGATGCCCTCGCGCTGGATCACCGTCTCGACCTGGGCCAGTGAATCCGCCGCGTCGCTCAGCATGCGCGACATCACCTTCTTCCATTCCTCGGGATCGCTGCGCACGCCCTTGCCGGAGAAGCCCTTGCCCAGCGTCGTGCCGCCGCTGACGCCGCCGCCGTTGCGCGTGCTGGCGCCGTCGCCGAAGGCGCCGCGCTCCAGCACCGTCACCTCGACACCCGAGCGCGCCAGCTCCAGCGCCGTCGACAGGCCGCCGTAGCCCGCGCCGACCACCAGCACGTCGGTCTTGCGCGGCGGGTCCTGCGACAGCTCGGTGTTGGGATGCCACCACTCCCACCACCACGGCATCGACTTGAAATCCTTGTGGAAGACGGAATCGGCCATGCTGTTCTCCTAACGCGCGCTGTCCCTGAGGCCCCGGCCGAACCGGCCGATCAGCACCATGACGATCGTGACCAGCAGGATCTGGACGACCGACACCGCGGCGATGGTGGGATCGATCTCCATCAGGATGTTGTCGAACATCTTCTTGGGCAGTGTCATGTTGGCGCCGGCCAGGAACAACGCGACCACAACCTCGTCGAACGACGAGATGAAGGCGAGCAGCCCCGCCGACACCAGGCTCGGCCGCAGCAGCGGCAGGGTCACGCGCGTCAGCGTCCGCCAGCGGCTGGCCCCCAGGCCCTCGGCGGCCTGCTCGAGCGAGCGGTCGAAGTCGCGCAGGCCCGCCGTCATCACCAGGACCACGAACGGCAGCGCGAGCACGGTGTGGGCCACCACCAGCCCGTACCAGGCGCCGATCAGCTTCAGCTTGGCGAACACCCCGTAGAGGGCGACCGACAGGATGATGGTCGGCACGATGATGGGGGCGAGCGCGAGGCGATCGACCAGGACGCGGCCAAAGAACCTGCCGCGCACCAGGCTGAAGGCAAGCGGCACCCCCAGCAACAGCGCCAGGACGGCCGTGGCGCCGCCGATGTAGAGGGAGCGCCAGGTGGCGTCGATCCACTGCGGGTCGTCGAGGTAGCGCTCGTACCACTGCCAGCTGAGGCCGGGCGGCGGGAACTGCAGATATGGCGCCGAGCTCAGCGAGATCGGGAAGACCACCAGCAGAGGCAGCATCAGGAAGAAGTAGATCAGCGCCCCGGCGGCGATCAGCAGGCGGCGGCTGAGCGGCTTGCCTTTCATGCCCCGCTCCTCATGTCCCGCTCCTCATGTCCGGGCCTCCGGCTGCGTCACCCGCTGGGCAAGCGCATAGACGGCAAACGTCGCGACCAGCAGGACCGCCGACAGGGCCGACGCGAACGGCCAGTTCAGCGCCTCGCGCACTTGTTGCTCGATCAGCACGGCGATCATGATGACCCGGCCGCCGCCCAGCAGCGCCGGCGTGATGAAGAAGCCCAGCGACAGCACGAACACCAGCACGCAGCCGGCGAAGATGCCGTTCAGCGTGAGCGGGATGTAGATGCGCCAGAAGATGCGCCAGCTCGAGGCGCCCAGCCCCGCCGCGGCGGCGACCACCGCCGGATCGACCCGCCGCACCGCACCATAGATCGGCAGGACCATGTAGGGCAGCAGGACATGCACCATGCCGATCAGCACGCCGGTGAAGTTGTGCAGCATCGGGATGGGATCGCTGATGATGCCCCAGTCCATCAGCAGGCGGTTGAACACGCCGTTGCGGCCGAGCAGCACCATCCACGCGTAGGTCCGCACCAGCACCGAGGTCCACAGCGGCAGCAGCACGAAGATGAAGCCCAGAGTCGCCCAGGTCGGCGTCGTCGTGGCGATCAGGAAGCCCAGCGGATAGCCCAGCAGCAGGCAGACCAGCGTGACCAGCAGGGCGATCTCGAAGGTGTTCCACATCACCCGCAGATACAGCCCCTCACCCAGCGCCTTGGCGTACCACTCGAGCGTCCCGCCCTCGAGGCTGAAGCCCAGCATGCGCACGACCGGGAAGAGGAAGAAGACCAGGAGCAGGATCAGCGCCGGCGCGGCCGGCCAGGCGACACGGCCGCTCATTGCTCACGCTCTTTGCCGGGAGCGCGCCACTCTGTGGCGCTTCCTCCCCACGCTTGGCGTGGGGAGGCAATGAAAAGAGCGCCACGGAGTGGCGCGCTCCCAGCAATGAGGTCCGCATGATCAGAAGACATGGATCGCGTCCGGTTCGATGCCGACCTCGATCCGCGCGCCGGTCGCCGGCAACGAACCTTTCGCCGGCTGACGGACCAGCAATTCCATGCCGCCTTCGCAGGCCAGCCGCAGCTTGAAGGAGGTGCCGAGATAGACCGCCTCCACGACCTCGCCCGAGAAGGCGTTGGCGCCGCCAGGCGAGAAGCGTTCCGGTCGCATCAGCACGCCGACCTTGCGGCCGGCCGGCAGGCGGCTCGCGACCTCGAGCGTGCGGCCGTTGTCCAGAGCGACCGTGCCTGCTTCCGTCATCGTGCCGTGGAAGATGTTGCTCTCGCCCACGAAGTCGGCGACGAAGTCGTTGGCCGGCCGTTCATAGATCTCGGTCGTCGTGGCGACCTGCTGGATCGTGCCGTGGTTCATCACCGCGATGCGATCCGACAGGACCAGTGCCTCTTCCTGGTCGTGGGTGATGAAGATCGTGGTCAGGCCGAGCTTGCGCTGCAGGCGCCGGACCTCGAGCTGCATGGTCTCGCGCAGCTTGCGGTCGAGCGCACCGAACGGCTCGTCGAGCAGCAGAAGCCGCGGATTGAAGACGATGGCGCGCGCCAGCGCGACGCGCTGCTGCTGGCCGCCGGAGAGCTGGCGCGGCAGGCGCCGCTCGTAGCCTTTCAGCTCGACCATGGCGATGGCCTCGGCGGTGCGCCGATCGATTGCCGCGCGGGCGACGTTGCGCATCTCGAGAGGGAACGAAACGTTGCCCTGCACCGTGAGATGCGGGAACAGCGCGTAATTCTGGAACACCATGCCGATGTCGCGCCTGGCCGGTGGCAAGGAGGTGATTTCCTCTCCGGCCACCTTCACCGATCCGCCGTCAGGCGTCTCGAAGCCGGCGACGACCTTCAGGAGCGTGGTCTTGCCCGAGCCGCTGGGGCCGAGGATGGTCAGCAGCTCGCCTTGCGCCACCTGCAGCGAGACGCGGTCCAGCGCCACGACCTCGCCGAAGCGCTTGCCGACCCCCTCGATCAGGAGGTCGGCCGATCCCTTGTCATTCACCTCCGGCCACTCACGCCTTCTTCAGCATCCAGGCGTTCCACAGCTCGGCAGCCTTGGTGCCGTGCTCGGCATACCATTCGTCGCTGATCCAGAACTGCTTCTCAAGATACGCCGTCGGCAGGTAGGGCTTCACCTTGGCATCGACGAAGTTCAGCGATTCGAGGTTGAGGCCGGGATAGCCGAGCTCGGAGGCGTAGACCGCCTGCTGCTGCGGAATCGCGAGCTCGGCCAGCATCTTGTTGGCCCAGTACGGATTCTTCGCCCCGCGCGGGATGGCGAAGCTGCCCTGCTTCAGGGCGCCCTCGTTCCACTCGATCTCGACCGGCGCGCCCTTCTTGATGATGTCGTAGAAGCGGCCGTTCCAGCCGGTCGCCAGCACGACCTCCTTGTCGAGCAGCAGCTGCGCCGGCTGCTGGCCGGTCGACCACCAGGCCGTGACGTGCGGCTTGATCTGGTCGAGCTTCTTGAAGGCGCGGTCGAAGTCGATGGGATAGACCTTGTCCTTGGGCACCCCGTCGGCAATCAGCGCGAACTCGAGATTGTCGGTCGGATGATTGCGCATCGAGCGCGCGCCCGGGAACTTCTTGACGTCCCACCAGTCGGCCCAGCTCTTGGGCTGGCTGCCGTTCTTGAAGACGTCGGTTCGGTAGCCGATGATCGTCGTGTAGACCGACGAGGCGAAGACATAGGGATTCTGCGCCGTCTCCGGATACTTCGAACGATCGACGACCTTGGGATCGACCTTGTCGAGCAGGTTGGCCTTGCCGGCGCGGATGGCGTCCTGACCGCCGATCTCGGTCAGGTCCCATTCGACGTTGCCCGAATCGACCATGGCGCGCAGCTTGCCGAAGTCGACCGGGCTCGTCTCGACGACGCGGATGCCGTACTTCTTCTCGAAGCCGTTGAAGAACGCCTTGCGCATGGCGCTGCCCATCGACCCGCCGGAATGATTGACGACGATCTGGGCCGGCTTGGGCGGCTCGGCCTGGGCGAAGGCGCGGCCCGATGCGCCGACGGCGGCGGCGCCTCCGAGCAATGAGACGACGTGACGACGACGCAAACGACTGATCTCCATGACAGGCTCCCTTATTATTTGCCGGCGCGCGGCCTTTGACCCCGCGCGACTCTAGGAGTCGTGCTGCGGTGTCGCAACATGCATGCCGGTACCCTCTGAGCCGTCGAACCGTCGGCCGGAATTTCGGGCAGAGACGCCACGACGTCTCAGTCGACGTCTTCCGGAAAGATGTGGTTGCCATCGGAGCCGATCGGCAGCGGCCGCACCGACAGGACCGCTGCCAGCGGCAGAGGCCCGTAGAGATGAGGGAACAGATCGCCGTCGCGTGAAGGCTCATACTTCAGTGCGGCGCCGAGCGTCGCCCCATCAACCGCCACAAGCACGAGATTGCCCTTGCCTTTGAAGTACAGCGCGGCCGTCCGTCTCGCCTGCGCTCCCGTGGAGAGATGGATGAAGCCATCGTTCAGGTCGATGCCGGCGCCGGTGAACACGCCGCTGCCTTCGGCGGCCTGCCATAGATCGGCGGCGACGATCCTGTAGACCGTCGTCATGCCGGGCGGCCAAAGCCGAATTCGGCGATGCTCGTCTCTTCCCAGGACGACACACCGGTGGCGCGGGCGAACAGCTCGGGGTTTCCCGATCCCGCTGCCGCGCCGGCGAGCCCGAGGTCGTTGGCCACGAGATAGAGGCTCTGGATCGCCACGCCGGCGTTCATCAACGAGACCTTGTAGGCGATGCCCGAGTACTTCCAGGCAAGCCGCGGCAGGCGCGAGGCGATCACCACCAGCACCTGCGGCGGCCGGCCGGACTGGCCCCACGCCGCGGCGCAATCGTCCAGCATCGCGGCCGCCGGCGCCTCAGCGTCGACAATCCGGGTGAGCGCATGTTCCTGACCGCGATAATGATAGAAACCCGGCGCGAGACCGTCGCAGGCGTGCACGGCGAGATAGAATTCGAGTTCATGGATCGCGCCGCCGGAGGGATACGGTCTCAGCAGGACGTCCTGCGGCATCTCCGGCGGGCCCCGCATGGTCCCCTTCACCCGGGCGACGCGATACAGGAGGCTGCTGACGGCATCGAGGCTGACCGGCGTGTCGGACATCGCGCGTGAGGAGCGGCGCCCTTCCATGACCTCGAGCATGCTGCGACCCGGGCCGGAAGCGACTTGCGGTTTCGCCAGCGAAATCGACGCTCCGGGATAGGCCGGACGGATCGCCGCCGCCGCCGGCAGCTCGCCGACGAACCGGTAGGTGGCGCCGCGCGGCACCAGGTCAGCGTAGGATCGCGCCGCGCGCTGGAACAGGCGGTCGTGGAATTCCCAGGTGCGGCGCGAAACATCTTCCGCGGCCGCGGCATCGACCGCGAAGCCCAGCGCCGCCAGCAGCGATGCGACAGCACGGTCGAGCGCAGTGGACAAGCTGGCAATGTCGAGCGGGCCGGCGGCGAGACGTCCGACCAGGCCGGCGACGGCGGCATGTTCGATCAGAAGATCGCAAGCGGCATCGGGATGCTGCAAGCTCGCACCGCGCTCGGCCCTCCGCAGAAAAGCAAAACGGTCGAGCATCACGCTTTGCGGCACATCCGACGGCAGCGGCAGCTCGAACTCGCTGCTGCGCGGCACCAGGCGAACGAGCGGGGAACCGTCGAGATCGGCGCTCGCTTCCAGCACGCCGCGCCTGACCATGCCCGCGAGGTAGTAGTAGAGCTCCGCGGTCTTTTCGTCGCCGGCCACCGCCGTCAAGTGCGTCTCATCGGCGCCGTCCTTCAACGCAAGCAGCGCGTCGCGCAGGCCGCCATGACCCGGCGACAGGGTGGCGGTGTTGCCGGCGAAAGTGAGCGCCAGATCGGTTGCGCGTAACGGAGCGAGCGAGGCACCGGGTGCCAACCGCCAGCCGAGCACCAGAGGCGCGAACGTCATAGGAAGAACGGAATGGGATTGAGCTCCGATTCCGCGCGCGGGCGGTCGAGCCAGCCGAGCTCGACCGGCACGTCGTAGAGCCTGCCGGGCGCATAGCGACCCCAGAAGTGGCGCAGGCCGGGCACGACGACCCGCGCCACCGGGAAGCCGAGGTCGGATCGCGTGTGATCGTGGACGATCATCTCCAGGCCTTTGCCGCGCAGCAGCTCGACCGAGGCGACCACATCGTCGCGGACGTCGCCGGTCGACCGGTCGGTGAAATCCGAAGCGACGCGCCGGCGGCCTGCGGCCGGACGGAGATACGGCTGGTTTTCGATCGTCGCCTCTGCGAGCCAACGCGCATGCTGGGTGTCGACTGCTCCCGATGCCTCGCCGCCGGCCTCGGCGTAGTCCTGCGCCAGCCCCTGATTGAGTTCGGCCAGAGCGCGCGACACCGCGATCCTCGGCTCGAGGTGGCAGCCGAGGCCGAGATGGACGCGCCCACCGTCGCTGCGGCGCCAACTGACGGCCATTGTCGCCGGGATGCCGAGATCGCTGGTGACGTCGAGCACGACGACCTCGCGGTCGGCCGCGGCGTGCACGGCCGTCATGGTCGCAAAGAACGGATCGCCGAAGCTCGCAAGGTCGATCGCCGGGCGTTGCACGCGATTGTACCACCACAGGGCACAGGCATCGCGCTCGACCAGCTCGTGGAAGCCCTGCTGTATCGCCTCCTCGAGCGTGTTGCCGGCGGCACAGCCGTTGGAATCGGCATGGCAGAACTCGTGGGCGCGCGGCAAGCGGTAGCCGAAGTAGCAGAACGCCGTGGGCAGCCAGACCTTGCGCCGATGCGTCAGCGACCACGCCGGCGACCAGTCGATCGCCCGATCGGGGTCCCACGGCACAGGCACCCAGTTGAAGCCGCGACCATGGATGCGGTTGCCGGCATCGCGGTCGCGGTACTGGGCGTTGCTGAACAGCGTCAGGTCAGGCGGTGCGAGTGCCGGCTCGCCGATCTCGGCCAACCGGCCGCGGCGGCGTTTCTCGCTGCCCTGCACGCCGCAGCTGTAGCGTTCGACCGCCTCGGCTAGGCAGCTCACGTGGGCCTGCAGGTCGCTTGCGCCCTTCCCGGCGGCACCGCTCGGTCGGCCGAGCACGCGATTGGCGCGCGGATCGATGCGGACGCCGTCAAACACCTGGATGCAGCGATAGACGTGCATGCCGGCCGGCGTCGGTATCTTGTCGATGTCGGGCACGATACCGGCGATCGGGCCCACGATTCTTTCGAGACGTGCCAGCGTTTCCGCCGGCGAGCACGTGCGGTGCCCGCCGTCAGCGGTAAAGCGCTTGGGTGCGGATGCGAGCTCGATCGCAGCGCCGGCATCGCGTCGCGCTCCGCCGGCGGCGATCGAGACCGGATGCCGCCTGGTTTCGAGTGTCCAGGGATCGAGCGTGATCACCCCTTCGGCGAGACCCGGCGGCGGCGTGCCCGCGGCGACGGCCACGGCCGCCGAGGCGATCCACGTCGCCGCCAGATCGAACGTGAGCGGCAGGCCCTGGACTGGCAACAACGGGAATGCAGCACCCCGCGCACGGGCAGCGACGTCGGCCGGCCGGTTCGCCCGCAAGCGCCGCTGCAGCACCTTGAACAGCTTCGCGGTCCTGGCCTCGAGTAGCGGGCCGATCCAGACCGTTGCGCCGGCCAATCGCGCCGGCAACACGTAGCGCGCGCGCGGCAGAGCGGCGCGGATCTGCTTTTCGAGGCGTTCGTCGAGGTAGTCGGTCGCCGCGATCACGACGAGATCGGGCGTCTTGCGGTGCGTCGATCGGCCGGTTCCCAGAGCCTTGCGCAGGGCGGCCAGCGCCGGACGATAAGCGCCGGCGTCGATCAGTCCGGCCGCCAAAGCGGTCGGTGCGACGGCGCGGCCCGACCACCAGGTGTCGGCGGCCCTGTCCGCCATCGGCAGCCCGACTGGCGCGGCGTAGCCCTTGGCTTCAAGCTCGCCCAACGCGTAGTAGACGAGCTCCGGCGCGATACGCCCGCGCAGCCGGGCGGCGATGTCGTCTTCGCTGCGCTTGCCGTCGAGCAGCGGCACCACGGCGGCATAGACCTTGCCGCGCAGCGCGTACCGGCCGCTCTCTCCGAGGAGGGCCACCTCCTCCGGCGAAACGACATGGGCGGCGAGATGAGGTTTTAGACGCAGCGCCGGCATGCCAGAAGCTTTCGGGGAAAGTGGAGCTGCAAGTATTCTTGCACACTGGCCCGGAAGAAAGGCTTTCCTGGCCGACGAAAATGCGGATTGCCCGCGCCGTGGAACTCTGGGCACCATGCCAAGCCGGGCGGTTGGCCCGGAGGATCATCTCATGAGCGATACAGAGCGTCAGAAGCCGGCACTTCTCGGCAAGGTCATTGCCAGGGCGTGGCGCGATCCGGCGTTCAAGGCAAAGCTGGCTGCCGATCCCAAGGCCGTTCTGAAGGAAGCCGGGGTGACGTTCCCGGCCGATGTCACCGTGCGAGTGGTCGAGGACACCGCGACGCACTTTCATCTCGTGCTGCCGCCCAAGCCGACCGGCGCACTCTCGGAAGAGGCCCTCGACCATGTTGCCGGCGGCGCCTGCTACCGGGGCCAGAGCCAGGTCTTGCATTGCAGCAAGGACGACGGCGTCACCGGCCATTACAACGGCTAGTCCGGGGGGAATTCTCCATGGCTGACGACAACCGCAAAAACCGGGCGGCGGCCTGGGCCAGGATCGTTGCTCGGGCGTGGCGCGAGCCGGACTTCAAGGCCAAGCTGATGGCCGACCCGCTGACGACGCTCAAGGCGGCGGGTGCGGCGCCACCGGCGGGCGTCACGGTGACAGTCGTGGAAGATGCCGCCACGCTCGTCCATGTTGTTCTGCCGCCCAAGCCGCTCGGCGCACTCTCCGATGAGGCGCTCGAAAAGGCCGCCGGCGGAACCTGCGTGGACGTCGCCGACCCGCACCCCATTCGCAATCGATAGGGTTCGTCGTGTCGCGCACGGTGAAACGACATAGGCGGTGAAGGAAGCGCTGGCGGACAGATGAAAATCTGAATTGCCTGCGCCCGGGAACTCTGGGATGCTTTTGGTCCGGGAGAGTCAGTCTGCTTCTGAAAACCGGCGACCGCCGTGTTTTCAGCCGAAGGATCATGCCATGAGCGACGGGGGCCCAAGTACGCCGGCACAGTACGGCAAGGTCATCGCCAAGGCGTGGCGCGAACCGGCCTTCAAGGCGAAGCTGATCGCCGATCCGCGAGCGATCCTCGCGGACGCCGGCGTGGCCATCCCGGCCGGCGTCACGGTGAAAGTGTTGGAAGACACGACCACGCACCTGCACTTCGTGCTGCCACCCAAGCCCACTGGCCAGCTCTCCGACGAGGCGCTCGACAAGGTCGCCGCCGGAACGCAGACCATTGGAAGCGGCAAGTACACGAAGATCGGCATGACCCAGAACAGCCCATCGTGATCTGGCGAAGCACGCATTTTCACTTGGTGTTGCAGCCAAGCCATCTGGCGCGCCCCCTGCGGTCTCACTCAAGCTCCTCTTACGGTGGTGACTTATCGTGGTGAATGACAAGGAACAGGACAAGGCTTCGGCCTACGGCAAGATCATCGCCAAGGCGTGGCGCGATCCCTCCTTCAAGGCGAAGCTGCTCGCCGACCCGCAAGGCACGCTACGCCAGGCGGGCGTCAGCCTTCCTGCCGGTGTGACGGTGAAGGTCGTCGAGAACACGAGCACGCATTTCCACTTGGTGTTGCCAACCAAGCCATCTGGCGCGCTGTCCGATGAACAGCTCGACCACGCTGCCGGAGCCGGAGCCGGCCCGTCCGGCCCCTGCGGTGCCACTCAACCTGGTTTTTGTTGTTACATGGATCGTGGTGAATGACATGGAACAGGACAAGGCTTCGGCCTACGGCAAGATCATCGCCAAGGCGTGGCGCGATCCCTCCTTCAAGGCGAAGCTGCTCGCCGACCCGCAGGGCACGCTACGCCAGGCGGGCGTCAGCATTCCTGCCGGTGTGATGGTGAAGGTCGTCGAGGATACAGGCACGCACTTCCACTTCGTGCTGCCGGCCAAGCCCAGCGAGACACTCACCGACGAAGCGCTCGACAAGGTCGCGGGCGCCGTCGCCGACTGCTGCCGTACCTGCCGGCCGCCGTTTTAGTCGGCGTCAGGCGCGCCGGCAGTCGGCGCAGGTGCCCATGACTTCCAGGGTCATGTCGCGCGCGGCGAAGCCGCGGCGGTTGGCGCTGGCGGCGATGGTGTCGGCCAGGCCCTCGCTGTGCAACTCCTCGGCGTTGCCGCAGTCTCCGCAAATGAGGAAGAAGCCGCGGTGCGCCTCACCGGGATGGCTGCAGCCGACAAAGGCGTTCATGCGCTCGATGCGGTGGATCAGGCCGTTGTCGATCAGGAAGTCGAGCGCGCGGTAGACCGTCGGCGGGGCCGAGCCCAGCTCCTCGTTGCGCAGCCCGTCGAGCAGGGCATAGGCGCCGACCGGCTTGTGGCTCGACCACACGAGCTCGAGCACGCGGCGCCGCAGGGGCGTGAAGCGCAGGTCCTTTTCCGCGCACAGCTTCTCGGCCGCCGCCACGGCGTCCTCGATGCAATGCTTGTGGTCGTGGCCGTGCGCCGAGGCTTTGGCGGTCTTCTTCACGCGGTTCCCGATTTGCCAAGCTGATGTCGGGCAATTATACGCCCCCTTCCCTTCGCAGGCCAAGGCACGCACTCATGTCCAGCAGCGTCGTCCCGACGACATATCTGCCGGCTGCCATCGACAAGGCGGTGGCCGCCATTCAGTTCGATTCGCAGGGCCTGGTCCCGGCCATCGCCCAGCAGCACGACACGGGCGAAATACTGATGATGGCCTGGATGGACCGCGACGCCGTCGCCGAGACAATGCGCACCGGCCGCGTCTGCTACTGGTCGCGCTCGCGCAAGGCGCCGTGGCGCAAGGGCGACACGTCGGGTCACATCCAGACGCTGGTCGATCTCAGGATCGACTGCGACGGAGACACGCTGCTGGTGCTGGTCGACCAGACGGGCGTCGCCTGCCATACCGGACGCCACAACTGCTTCTTCCGCGCCATCCGCGACGGCGCACTCGAGACCATCGCCCCCGTGATGGTCAACATGGACAAGCTCGGGAAGGATCAAGGTTGAGCAACAACAAGAGCGTACTGGCGCGACGAGCCCTCCTTCTCGCCGCCCTTACCCTGCCCGCGGGTGCCTGCACGACCTCGAGCCTGTTCGGACAAAACCAGAGCCTGCCGCGCAATACGTTGTCATGGCGTGGCGACCGGCTGGTGGCGTGGATCCAGAAGAGCGGCAAGGACAACATGATGGCGCCCGAGGCGTTGGCGCTGATGGACATCACCAACCAGGGCCGCGACATCCCGGTGCGCCAGATCGCGCAGGAGGAAGGCGAGAGCCGCTTCGTGGTGAGCCTCACCAACATCCGCCAGATCCACGACCTGATCTTCATGCGGCGCCAGGGCGACGTGCTGCTGCTGCATCTCAGCGACACCAAGTTCACACGGCTTGCAAGTGTGCGCTATCCGCGCAACGGCAAGCCTTCCGTGATCACCGATACGACCTTCGCCGAGAACGATTTTCAGCAGCAGATCGGTTTTTGGTTCAAGGCGATGCCCGGTCGGTAGTAATGTGACAGCGAGATGACAGTCGCCGTCACTCCCTCCGTTTCACCCCGCCGGACGCTCACCGTGTGTGGCGGGGCGCATGCGCTGCACGACGGGTTCACCGACCTTCTGAACGTGCTCTATCCGTTGCTGCAGGCGCAGTTTGGATTGACCTACGCAGCCATTGGGGCCCTCAAGACCGTCTATTCGAGCGCCATGGCCGTCGGGCAGATTCCCTCAGGCAAACTCGCTCTTCGTTTCGGCGGTGTGAAGGTCCTGGCGATCGGTACGACGCTGATCGCTGTCGGCTATGGGCTGGCGGGCCTCACCGGATCACTCTACGGCGTGGTCGTCGGCCTGCTGCTGGCGGGGCTGGGCGGCAGCACGCAACATCCGATCGGATCGAGCCTGGTATCGGCCGCCTACTCCGGCCTGCGCTCGCGCACCGCGCTCGGCACCTACAATTTCACCGGCGATCTGGGCAAGGTGGCGCTGCCGGCCTTCTTCGCCTTGATCGCCGCATCGTTGGGCTGGCAACAGGCGCTGATCGTCATTGCCGCCCTCGCGGTGCTGGGCGCCGGCGTCATCCTCGCCTCGCTGAAGCCCGTGCCGCTGCACAACAAGGGCGACGAAGGCAAGGCGACGGCAGGCCAGGACCGGCCATGCGCTTACTGGCTCCTGTTCGCCATCCACATCGCCGATGACCTGGTGCGCACCGGCTTCCTGATCTTCCTGCCCTTCCTGCTGCGCGACAAAGGCGCCGACCTGCCGACGATCGGCCTTGGCCTGTCGCTGCTGTTCGCGGGTGGCGCGACGGGCAAGCTGGTCATGGGCTGGGTCGGCGAGAAGCTCGGCGTCGTGCCGTCGGTGATCCTGACCGAGGCAGCGACGACGGCGCTGATCTTGCTGCTTTTGCCGTTGTCGCTGCCATTCGCGCTGGTGCTGCTGCCGCTGGTCGGACTGATGCTGAACGGCACGTCGTCGGTGCTCTACGGCACAGTGCCGGAGTTCGTCAGCGCGGAGAAGCGCACGCACGCCTTCGCGATCTTCTACACCGGCGGCTCGGTCGCCGGCGCCACCGGCCCGTTCCTCGCCGGACTTCTGGGCGACGCGACGAGCCTGCAGTTCGCGCTCGTCGTCGTAGCCTGCATCGCGCTCACCACTGTACCGATGGTGTGGGCGCTCAGGCCTGCTTTCCGTTCCACACCGGCCCCATCGGCTTGAGCTTGATGCCCTTGCGCAGGTGCTTGTAGGGCATCTCCATCGGATCGGTGATGTGCGCACCGGGTGACTGCACGACCAGGATGGTCTCGGCGATCGGCTGGAAGTCGGCGCGGAAATGCACCGTCGATTTCAGGCCGAGGATCGGCACCTGGGACGGCTCGACGCCGACATGGCGGAACATCTCCTGGTCGGCGGCCTGGATGCGCTTGCTGGCAAGCACGGCCGACACGCCGCTCGCCTCATCGGTGACGAGTGCCATCGGCCCGATCTGGAACCTCGCGCCGCCGTAGAACGGGCCGGTGCCGGTGAACTTGCCCTCGCCCACCTTGACCACGCGCCAGTCGGCGACGACCGGCTTCTCGCTGGCATAGCCCACGACGGCGCCAATGCCGCGATGCATGACGTTGCCCTCGCCCGTCGCGACGGCCTCCTTCGCGGCCTCCTCGTCGACGATCATGCCGATCACCGCGCCCTTGGCCTTGTGGCGCATCAGGGCAGCGAGCAGCCCGACCGTGTCCGAGGTGCCGCCGGCGCCGGGATTGTCCTGCACGTCGGCGAGAACGATCGGCTTCCTGGCGTTCTTCGCGAGCTCGATGGCGCGCAATGCCGCGGCGTCGGGATCGAGCAGCTCGCCGGCGAAGGCCCGCTCCTGCGCCTTCACGGTCTGGGCAAGCTTGTCGGCTGCCGCTTCGACCGCTTCCTTGTCGTGACCGTAGACGACCAGCGCCGGGCCGCACTGGGCGATGTCGGCGGGCGGGAAGCCCGGCGTGTGGGTGACGCTGACGATGCCCTGGTTGTGGCTCTTCTCGCCGGCTTCGAGTTCGCCGACGAGGTCGAAGATGCTTTTGGCCGGCTCGATGAAGGTGCACTGCCAGACCAGCGGGATGAGAAAGTCGAGCTGGCGGTAGGCGCGATAGACCGGCCGCTTCTCTTTCAGCAGGCGGTCCAGAAGCTCGGCGGCGCGCTTGCCGGTCACAGCCATGTCGATGTGCGGATAGGTGCGGTAGCCGACCAGGGCCGTGGCGAGGCTCGCCATGTCGGGCGTGAGGTTGGCGTGATAGTCGAGGCTCGCCACGATCGGCATGGCGCCGCCGACGATGGTCCGGATGCGCTTCAGAAGCTCGCCTTCGCCGTCCTCGGTGTTCTCCGCCACCATGGCGCCGTGCAGGTCGAGGTAGATCGCATCGAACGGTCCGAGCTTGGCGAGGTCCTCGTCGAACAGCGCCCACATCTTCTCGTAGGCGTCCGCGGTGACGTAGGAGGCTGGCGCCGCTGCCGCCCAGGCGAGCGGCACGACCTCGTGGCCGAGCTCGGCCAGGCGCTTCACGGCGCCCGCGATCGGGATGTTGAAGCCTTCGACGCCTGCGATCATCTCCGGGCCGCGCAGCAGCGGCGGCCAGGCATCGGCGCGTACGAACTCCTCCCAGGTCGCCTGCTGCGGCGCGAATGTATTGGTCTCGTGCTGGAATCCACCCACAGCGATCCGCGCCATAGAACCTTTCTCCCCTTCCCAACGTTCAGCGGTGCATGGACCATACCATCGGGATGCGCAAAGTCTTGGCAATCGTGGCGCTGCTGGCGTCATCGGCCTGCGGAACGGCCACGGGGTGGCAGAAGCCCGGCGTCGACCAGTCGCTGGTCGACAGCGATCTGCGACAGTGCCGGCGCGAGGCCATGCGGGAGATGATGCGCCTCTACGCCGACTGGCGGCCGTTCGCGTTCGATACGGACGCGTTCTGGAACTGGCGCTCCGCGCCCCAACGGCGTGCCGTGCAGCGGTCCAACGAGGTCAGTCAGTCCCAGGCCGAGCAGACGCTGGCCGTCAACTGCATGCGCGGCAAGGGCTACACGGCTATTTCTTAGTCGCGTCCTCGATCGCCTTCACGAGCACTGGCCAATATTCCTTGCCGTGGCCGAGCTCGGCGGCGCGTTCCATCAGCTCGCGCACGACGTCGGCGCCCAACGCCGGCACGCCGCACTCCTCGGCCATCTGGATGGCGTAGGACAGGTCCTTCAGTGCGTACTCCACCGAGAAGGCGCGCTCGGGAAAGACACCCGGCAGCATCGCCTTCATGCCGTGGTTGCGCAGCGCAAAGGAATCGGCCGAGCCCTTGGTCAGCGTCTCGAACAGCACCTTGCCGTCGACGCCGTGAGAGCGCGCGATGGCCAGCGCCTCGGCAAGCGCCACGCCGGTCTGGAACAGGATCATGTTGTTCAGGATCTTGACCGCCTGGCCGCTGCCCGCCTCACCGCAATAAGTCACTTCGCTCGCCATGCAGCGCAGCAAGGGTTCTATGCGGGCGAAGCACTCCGTGGTGCCGCCGACCATGATCGACAGCGTGCCGTCGATCGCGGCCTGCCGCGTGCGCGCCACCGGTGCGTCGGCGAAGGCCGAGGCGCAGCCCTCGAACTCGGCATAGAGCCGGCGCGCCAGGCTTGTCGGCGAGGTGCTGAGATCGATCACCGTCCAGCCGAGCTTGGCCTTGGAAACCAAGCCGCCCTCGCCCATGCAGACCTGCTCGACTTCCTTGCCGCCCGGCAGGGAGAGCATGATGATCCGGCACTCAGCCGCGATCTCGTCAATCGACGCTCTTTTCACGCCGTCGGCGGCCAGGCGCTCGAGCGGCGCCTCGTCGCGGTCGGCGGCCAGCACGTCCAGCCCGCTCTTGCGGGCGAGGTTCCGGCACATCGGCTCGCCCATGGTGCCGACGCCTATGAATCCGATCTTGTCAGCCATATCAGTCCACGATGAAGAGTTTGGCGCCGTTTGCGGTGCTCGAACGATGGGCGAGATCGCCGTCGGCGACCTGGTAGCTCTGGCCCTTCTTCAGGACCACGGTCCGGCCATCGGCCAGCTCGGTGTGCAGTTCGCCGTCGAGCACCAGCAGGACATGGCCTTTCTGGCACCAGTGGTCGGCCAGATAGCCCGGCGTGTACTCGACGATGCGCACACGGATGTTGTTGAAATTACGCGTGCGCCAGTAGGCCTTGCCGGTCTCGCCGGCATGCTCGGTGCGCTCCACGCCTTCCCAGTCGGTCGTGCCGAACGGTATGTCGAACATCAACATGGGCGGGCTTTTAGCATAGTTTGCGCCTGCCGGTAGGCCGCCTGGCGCAGCTCCTTCGCGAGGCTGGGATCGGCCACGCCCCGGGCAGCAACCAGCCCGCCGACGCACAGTGCCGCCACTGACAGGGCGCGCTCACGCGACTGCGGCCCCTCGAGGTCGGCCTGCAGCAAGGCAACCAGCTTCTCGAGCACGTCCTGGTAGGCTGCCTTCACGCCCTCACCGACGCGCGTCACATCGGACGGCAGGCTGACCAGCGGACAGCAGCTCTCATTGTCGTCGAAGTGGTCGAACGAGAAATAGGCATCGACGATTCGCTGGGCGCGCGGCTTGTGCGCATTGCGCCCCGGCCGCCGCCATGGTTTCGGCGCCTCATCGCACAGGAACCAGCGCACGGCCTCGGCATAGAGCTCATCCTTGTCCTTGAAATGCCGATAAAAACCGCCGTGCGTCAGGCCGGCATTCTCCATCACCTCGCCGATCGAGACGGCGTCGAAGCCCTTGCTGTTGAACAGGCGGCGCGCGCTTTCGAGGATGCGTTGGCGCGTTTGCAGCTTGTGCGTCGGCGAATACGGCATGGCGCCCTCCATAAGATGATGTTGAACATCTTCAGCGGGACACGACCCTTCGGCAACCCAACCGGAGGACCTCGCATGCTCGACTTCCTGGGAACCATCGCCACCGTCGCGCTGACCATCTTCATCATCAGCACCCTGCTCGCGGTCCTCGATGTCTCGCGCAGCACGAAGATCGTATTGGCGGCGCTGCTCGGGCTGTGGGTCGGCGTCGCCACCGCGGGCAGCGCGGCGGGCTGGGCCGCGATGGCAAGACCCTTCCCTGTCATGGGTCTTTTCGTGGCCGCACCGCTCACCGCCGCCGTCGTTGCGACAGCCTGGCCGAAGCCGCGCGCCGCGATGCTCGGACTGCCGCTGCCGCTCCTGGTCGGCATGAATGTGGGCCGCGTCTTCGCCGTGCTGTTCCTGCTGGTGGCGGCCGAGGGCCGGATGTCCGGTCCGTTCCCTCACTCGGCCGGCTGGGGCGACATCATCAGCGGCGTCGTGGCGCTGCCGCTGATCTGGCTCGCCCGCGCGCCGGCGCAGAACAAGGCTGTGCTGCATCTCTGGAACGCCTTCGGCATGCTCGACCTGGTGGCGGCGATCGTGCTCGGCGTGATGTCGGCACCGGGCTCGCTGCTGCAGGTATTCCCCGATCCGGGCTCGGAGGCGATGACGCGCCTGCCCCTCTCGTTCGTGCCCACGGTGCTGGTGCCGATGTGGATGGTCATCCACGCGATCATCTGGGCGAAGCTGCGGCGGGCCTAACCCCAGCTGTCGAGCGCGCGCTTCAGGCTCTCGGGGCCGCGATAGAGCATGGCCCGCCAGCCGCAGGCGCGGGCGCCGTCGACGTTGGCCGCGGCATCGTCGACGAACAGGATCGCCTGCGCCGCCGTTACGCCCATGCGCGCCTGGGCGTTGGTGAAGAACACGCGGTCGGGTTTGCAGACGCCGAGCCCGGCCGAATAGATGATCTCGTCGAAGTGCGGCCCCAGCCCCGCCTGGTCGCGCAGGTAGGCGATGCGATGGTGCTCCTGGTTGGAGGCCGTGAAGCAGCGCCCGCCGGTGCGGTGCCGCCAGGCGTCGGCGAGCGCTAGAACCTCGCGGTCGATGATGGCGTCCTTGGCGAACCAGTAGGCGATGAACTCTTCCAGCCGGTCGGCCATGCCCTTGGTTTCCAGCCAGCCATGCAGGGCGACGTAGAGGTCGAGGCGGCCGCGCAGCACCTCGAGGAAGTCGCGGCGGAAGAAATCGCGGGCCATCTCCTCGTGGTCGAAGCCCCAGTCGGCCTGCAGGCGGGCGTACCATGGCGCGGCCGAACCGGCCTGGGCGAGCGAGACGACACCGTCGATGTCGAGGACGAGGACAGGGCTGGAACTCATGGCCGGCCATGCTACAGCAGCCGGTCCTTGCCGAGGATAGTCCGTTGCAGCTCCTTGTCCCCTCCCTGGCACATCTCGATGCCTACGCCGATGCGCTCCGGCAGGGTTGGTCGCCGGACAATATCCAGCCAGAGGAGACCGCGCTGGAGGAGCTGGAACACATCGCCGTCGATCCGGCGGCCTTCGTGGCCCTGCTCGACGACCGCGAGGCCAAGGGCGGTCCCATCGCCCTGCCCGATGGCACTCAGGTGGCGCGCCTGCCGGGCTATCGACGCTGGATATGGGATGACGGCTTCTGCGGCTCGATCAACTTTCGCTGGCAACCCGGAACGGAGGCGCTGCCGCCGACCTGCCTGGGCCACATCGGCTATGCCGTGGTGCCGTGGAAGCGCGGCCGCGGCTATGCCACCCGCGCTCTGGCGATGATGCTCCCGGACGCGCGCGAGGAGGGGCTCGCCTATGTCGAGCTGACCGCCGACCTGGACAACGTGCCGTCGCAGAAGGTCATCACCAACAATGGCGGCGTGCTCGTGGCGCGCTTCCGCAAGGATCCGGTCTACGGCAGCAAGGAGGCCCTGCTGTTTCGGATCGACCTGCGTTAGCCAGGCTCGCCGCCGGCGCGGACGACGGCCTCGACCATCGCCGACAGGGCCGCCAGACCACGGGCCTTCAGCGCTCGAGATGAATCCTTCTCGCCGAGCTGGCCTTCCAGGACCAAGGTGATGAAGCCGTGAACGGCCGCCCAGGCAAAGTCGACCATGCGCTCCTTCACGTCGCCCGAAGCCTGGGGGATGACGGCTTCGACGGCCTCGCGGTGCAGGTGGTAGGCCGACTTGGCCGCCTCGGCGAGCTCCGGCGCCTCGAAGCGGTTGGCCTCGCGGCTGAACATGAGCTGGAACAGCACCGGGTTTGCCGCGGCAAAGGCCATGTAGCCCACGCCCTGGCCGACCAGGCGCGCGGCTGGTTCGTTGCCCGACCGGCGGGCCTCGGCCGACATCGCCGCGGTGAGCTCGTGGTAGCCGCGGGTCGCGATCTCGGCCAGGAGATCGTCGATCGACGCGAAATGATGCGCCGGCGCGGCATGGGAGACCGCAGCGCGGCGCGCGCATTCGCGCAGCGTGAAGCCGCGCACGCCCTTTTCCTCCAGCAGCTTGCGGCCGGCCGAAACCAGCGCCTCGCGCAACTCGCCATGATGATAGGGTTTTGCTGTCTTTGCCCGCGCCATGGGCCATCCCCTCACGCGCTATGGGGGAGTGTCAAGCGACCATGCCGAGACTTGTCATTGTAAAGATTAGAGGCTAACCTATCTTGCTGATGACAAGATTGGAGTTTGCCATGTCCCAAGACACGCCTCCCTCGCCCAATCGCCGCCGCATCCTGGGTTCGACGACACTCGGTGCTGCCGCTGGCCTCATCACCGGTCTGGCAACCGGCGTCGCCCTGGCCCTCCCGCCCAAGTCACCACCCGTCCCGCCTCAGCCCGGCGGGCGCCGGTTCAACGGCAAGGTAGTCGCCATTACCGGTGCCACGTCCGGCATCGGTCGGGCCGCTGCCCTCGCCTTCGCAGCCGAAGGCGGCAGGGTGGCGTTCTGCGGTCGCCGGACGACTCTCGGGCATGAGGTCGAGCGCGAAATCAGGGCGGCGGGCGGCGAGGCGCTTTACGTGAAGGCCGACGTGCTGGTCGAGGACGAGGTCCGCGCCTTTATCGATGCCACGGTCGGCACCTATGGGCGGCTCGACGTCGCCTTCAACAATGCCGGCATCACCATCGAAAAGCTGGTGCACGACTACAGCGCCGAGGAATGGGACCGCGTGAACAACACCAACCTGCGCGGCGTCTTCCTCGCCATGAAGTACGAGATCCCGCACATGCTGAAGGTGGGCGGCGGCACCATCGTCGTCACCGCCTCGTCCAACGCCATCTCTACCCAGGCCAAGCGCTCGGCCTACACTGCGAGCAAGCGGGCGCTGGTCGGCTTGGTCCAGGGCGCGGCGCTCGACTATGCCCAGCAGGGCATCCGCGTGAACACGCTGATCCCGGGCACGACCGACACGCCCTTCCTGCGCCGCGCCGCCGGCATGGAGAACGTGCCCGACGCGGTGTGGCGGGTCGGCCTGAACCAGTGGGTCAAGAACAACGTGCCCGGCATCGGCCGCCTGGCCACCGCCGAGGAGGTCGCGGCGCTCGCCCTGACCCTCGCTTCCGACGAGCACCCCTTCATGACCGGGGCGCAGATCGTGATCGACGGCGGCAAGACGGCAAAAGCCGGCTGACCTCGGCGAAAGCCTGTGGCTTGATCCTCCGTTGTAACCGGAGGATTGCATGACGTTCGAAAGCTGGGCTGCCTTCACTGCCGCGTCGGCGGTACTGCTGATCATTCCGGGACCGACCGTGCTGCTGGTCGTGTCCTATGCCTTGGGCCAAGGCTGGCGCACCGTGCTGCCCATGACCGTGGGCGTGGCGCTGGGCGACTTCACCGCCATGACGCTCTCCATGCTGGGCCTGGGGGCGCTTCTAGCCGCCTCCGCCACGCTGTTCACGATCCTGAAGTGGGTCGGTGCCGCCTACCTGGTCTATCTCGGCATAAAGCTATGGCGCGCCGGCGGCACTCTGGATGCGGCGCCGCGTACCGACGCGGTGTCGGCCGCCAAGATGCTGGGCCATGCCTGGCTGGTGACGGCCCTCAATCCTAAAAGCATCACCTTCTTCGTGGCCTTCCTGCCGGCCTTCCTCGATCCGCGCGCCGACTTCCTCACCCAGATGGTGGTGTTCGAGACGACGTTCCTGGTGCTGGCCTTCGCCAATGCCTTCGGCTACGCCCTGGCCGCCACCCGCGCCCGCGGCTTCGTCGCCAATCCCCGCGCCATCGGTGTCGTCAACAAGGTGGGCGGCGGCCTACTGATCGGCGCCGGCGTCGCGACCGTCACCTTCGCCGGATCGCGGAGCTGATGGCCGTCGAGCTCGTCGACTTCAGATCCATCACCAAGGCGCAGCGGGCTGCCGCAGGCGAGATCCTGCGGTCCGCCCTCGCCCACCTGCCCTCGGCCCATCAGGGTGCGGGCGAGGCCGAGGCCGAAGTCGACTTGCGCTGGAACGACGGCGACTGGCTGGGCAGCGCCACCCTCGACGGCGAACGACTGGTCGGTTGGGTCGGCGCCATTCGCACCTACAGCCACGGTTGGGAGCTTCACCCGCTGGTGGTCGCGCCGGACCGCCAGCGCCAGGGCATCGGTACCACCATGATCGCCACCATCGAGGCCCGGGCGCGCCAGGAGGGCGTGCTGACCATGTTCCTGGGCACCGACGACGAGCACGGCGGCACGACGGCGTTCGGATACGATCTCTGGGCCGACCTTCCGCGATACACGGCGGCGATCGAGGCATCGACACGCGGCCATGCGCTCACCTTCTATCGCCGTCACGGCTATCAGGTGATCGGGCTGCTGCCTGACGTGAATGGGCCGGGCCGGCCCGATATCCTGATGGCCAAGCGGCTGCTGCACCTATGATTCGTCGACAGGCTGCAACGACCTCCTGACTACGGCATCCTCCTTGCTGTTGGCCCGCATCACCAGGAACGGTCCAGACCACTGTCCAGGCAAGTGCCATTGCCCGCTGATTTCCGTAGCGTCCTCGTTGATGGTGCCTTCGTAATCGACTGAATGATCCCGGCCGCCAGTGCCGTCGTAGGTCTTGACGAAAGTGACTGTTGAATCGACACGCCGCCCACTCAGCCTCGCGTACAGATATTCACCGGGGGCCTTCTGGAAGCTGCATCGTTCGTGGGTGGTACCGCTCAAGGTACCTCCCGTATCGATAACGACCGCCACGAAGGCAACCCGTTCATAGTCGTCCGGATAGGAATAGAGGCCCTGCCAGATGCCTGACAGGTCCTGCCGATCATCATTCATCGTGCGTTGCCAAACCTCTTCGCCTGCAAAGACGACGAAATGAACAGGACAAGCGTTACAGGCAACCCGCGGTCAGGCCGGCAATTGTCACGAGGAGCTGCTCGCTATCGGGTCAAGACGGCCCGACGACGCTACGACCAGCCGATCTTCTGCTTGAGGAACGTGTAGCCAAGTGCCGAGAAGGCGGCGCGTTCCTTGTTGTCCTTGCCGTAGCCGTGGCCGCCCGCGGCCGGCTCATAGAAATAGACCTCGTCGTAGCCCATGGCGCGGAGCTTGGCGGTCATCTTGCGCGCGTGACCGGGATGCACGCGATCGTCGCGGCGCGTCGTGGCGATCAGGATCGGCGGATAGGCCTGGCCGGGCACTGCCTGGTGATAGGCTGAATAGGTTTTCAGCCACGCCCACTCCTCCGGCTTGTCGGGATCGCCGTACTCGGCGATCCAGCTCGCGCCGGCCAAAAGCCTGGAATAGCGGCGCATGTCAATCAGCGGGATGGTGCAGAACAGGGCGCCGAAGCGCTCGGGATAGCGTGTCAGCATGTTGGTGATCAGGATACCGCCGTTCGATCCGCCCTCGGCGGCGATGCGGCCCGGCCGCGTCACGCCGCGGCGCACCAGGTCGGCGGCGACGGCGGCGAAGTCGTCGTGCGACAGCCGCTTGCCGGCGTTGCGGCCGGCGTCGTGCCAGGGCGTGCCGAACTCGCCGCCGCCCCGGATGTTGGCAATGACGCTGGTGCCGCCCTGCTCCAGCCAAAGCTTGCCGATGATCGGATTGTAGATCGGTCTGCTCGGCAGTCCGAAGCCGCCGTATCCTCCGAGAAGCACAGGCGCCTCGCCGGTCTCGCCGGCCGGGCCGGTCTGGAAATAAGGGATGCGCTCGCCGTCGACGGAGATCGCTTCGTGGCGGGTCACCACCAGCCCGTCCGGCGAGAATGCGGGCGACGATCGCTTGAGCACGACCGGACCCTTGTCCGGCACGAGCAGCATCAGCGAATGCGGCGTCAGCGGATCCTGCACGGTCGCGATCAGGTCGCCGTTGCCTTCCGAGGCCTCCACATCCAGCGGCGACAGGTCGACCACCCCGATCGCCGGCAGGCCGCCGACGTCCTGGCGTGCCCAGCCATCGTCGGACGGCGTCAGCATCTCGAATACCGGCTGCAGGTTGTCGAAGATCGACAGCACGAGGCGGCCGGCGCTCCACACGAAACTCTGCAGCACCCGGCGTCCCGCCGGCTCGAACAGCACGGTGAAGTCGCGGCTGCCCGCCATGAACGCGTCGAGTGCGATGCCGAGCAAGGTGTCGGCCGGCCAGGTCTTGCCGCCGACCGTCCAATCGGTGCGCGGCTTGACGGCCATCCAGCCGCGATGGGTAAGCATGTGAATGTCCGTCGGCAGGTCGAGCTTGACGCGGTTGTTGCCCTCGCCGTCCGCCATCCAGACATTGAAGTCGAAGAAGCCGACTTGCTCGACGTACCAGACGAGCTTGGCGGCATGCTCGAGGTCGACGCCCGCGCCGACCGACATGCTCTGGCGCGGCGCCTCGAAGAGGACCGGCGCCTCCGCCGCGTCGCTGCCGCGGTGCCACAGCCGCACCGTCCGCGCATAGCCCGACGTCGTCGCGTCGCCGCCCCAGGCGCTGTTGAGCAGCAGCGTGTCGGGATCGAGCCAGCTCACCCAACCCTTGGCCTCCGGCAGGACGAAGCCCTCCTTCACGAAGGTCCTGGCCAGCAGATCGAATTCACGCAGCACCACGGCGTCGCTGCCGCCGCGCGACAGTCGCACGATCGCTCGGTCATGCGTGCCTGGCCGCGTCAGCGCGCCACCCCAGATCCAGTCCTCGCCCTCCGCCGCCGCGAGGGCGTCGACGTCGAGCAGGATCTCCCAGGCCGGCTGCTCGAGGCGAAAGCTGTCCAGTGTGCTGCGCCGCCACAGACCGCGTGGATTCTTGGCGTCGAGCCAGAAATTGTAAAGCCACGGTCCGCGCCGCGCGACGAAGGGGAGCTTGTCGGGCCGGTCGAAGATCGCCGCCAACGTGTCGCGATCGGCGGCGAATTGCGCGTTGCCGAAGGTCTTCAGCGTGCGCTCGGTCTCGGCCTCGACCCAGGCAAGCGCGCGCGTCCCCTCGACATCTTCGAGCCACAGGTAGGGATCGTCGTCGGGCTCAGCGACTGTCGGCCTGGCATCGAGGGACACGCGGGCAACCTCCGGCGTTAACGCCGCGCAGTCTTGCCCAACGCCTCGACGAGCTGCAAGCGAAGCCAGCGATTGGCCGGGTCGTTGTCGACCCGGTCGTGCCAATAAAGGAAGAGGTCGAGTGTCGCCATGCGAAGCGGCATGGCGAGCGCCCGCACTGTCGCCGACCCCGCAGCCAGCAGCGGCGCATAGCGCTCCGGCATGGTGAGCACCAGGTCGCTCTCCGCCACCACGCGGAAAGCCGCAAGGTAATTGCGGCAGCGCAGGATGACATGGCGGCGCTGGCCGTGCTGGCCGAGCTCGATGTCCTCCGCACCCGGGCCGCGGCGGCGCGAGGTCACCATGACATGCTTCTCGGCCAGGTAGGTCGCGAGCGTGAAGCCCGGCCGCACGCGCGGATGGCCTTTGCGGGCCGCCACCACGAAGCGGTCGGCGCTGATGCGCTGGCGATGGATGCGCTCCGAGAGAAGCAGGGCGACATCGAGCGCGGCATCGAGCGTGCCGTCGCTGAGGCCGCTCTCGAGGCTGCGTCGGCGGACCTGCACGGTGCGCAGGTCGACGCGCGGCGCCGTGCGTGCGAAGCGCTGCATCAGCCGCGGCAGGATCAGCACTTCCATGGGATCGCGCATCGACACGGTGAAGCTCGTCTCGCTCGTCGCCGGATCGAAGCTCTCGCCTTTCTCGATCAGCGTACCGAGCGCCTGCAGCGACTGGCGCAGCGGCTCGACCAACCCCTTGGTGAGTGCCGTCGGCGCAAGGTTGCGGCCCTCGCGGACGAACAGCGCATCGTCGAACAGCTCGCGCAGGCGGGCCAGCGCGTGGCTTACCGCGGGCTGCGTGAGGTTGAGCCGCGCGGCGGCCCGGCTGACGCCGCCTTCGGCGACGATCGCTTCAAGCACGACCAGGAGATTGAGGTCGATGCGCGATAAATTAATCATGTGCATGAGATACCATGAAATCTATTCAATTTCCTCATGCGGTGCGCGGCCTTAGCTATGCCTCTGCAGCATCAGGAGGCATGCCATGCAATTCACCCACTCCGACAAGGTCGTGGCCCTGCAGGACAAGCTCAGGGATTTCATGGATCGGCACATTTATCCCAACGAGCCTCGCCATGATCACGAGATCGAGACCGGCGATCGTTGGCAGCCGACGGCGCTGATGGAGGACCTCAAGAAGAAGGCCAGGCTGGAAGGCCTGTGGAACCTCTTCCTGCCGCACTCGCCGCACGGTGCGGGCCTCAGCAACCTGGAATACGCGCCCTTGTGCGAGATCATGGGCCGTGCACCGATGGCTTCCGAGGTCTTCAACTGCTCTGCGCCGGATACCGGCAACATGGAGACGCTGGAGCTCTACGGCAGCGAAGAGCAGAAGGAGCAGTGGCTGAAACCGCTGCTGGCGGGCGAGATCCGCTCCTGCTTCGCCATGACCGAGCCAGCCGTGGCCTCGTCCGACGCCACCAACATCGAGAGCACCATCCTGCGCGACGGCGGTGACTACGTGATCAACGGCCGCAAATGGTGGACGACCGGCGCATCCCACCCGCGCTGCACGATCGCGATCTTCATGGGCAAGACCGATCCGTCCAATCCCAGCCGCCATCGCCAGCAGTCGATGGTGCTGGTGCCGATGGATACGCCGGGCGTGAAAGTGGTGCGGCCCTTGTCGGTGTTCGGCTACGACGACGCCCCGCATGGCCATGCCGAGGTGACGTTCGACAATGTCCGCGTGCCGCTCTCGAACATCCTTCTCGGCGAAGGTCGTGGCTTCGAGATCGCGCAGGGGCGGCTGGGGCCGGGCCGCATCCACCACTGCATGCGCGCGATCGGCTCGGCCGAGCGGGCGCTGGAGGACATGTGCAAGCGCGTGAAGTCGCGCGTGGCCTTCGGCAAGCCGCTCAGCGAGCAGACCGTGACCCTGGAGCGCATCGCAGAGGCGCGCATCATGATCGAGCAGGCGCGTCTGCTGGTGCTCAAGGCCGCCTACATGATGGACACGGTCGGCAACAAGGTGGCCCGGGCCGAGATCGCCATGATCAAGGTCGCCGTGCCGAAGATGCTGTCGAGCGTTGTCGACATGGCGATCCAGGCGCATGGCGGCGCCGGCGTCTCCGGTGACTTTGGCTTGGCCAAGGCCTACGCCTCGGCCCGGTCGATGCGGATTTTCGACGGCCCCGACGAGGTCCATCGCAATCAGATTGGCCGGCAGGAGCTCGCGAAGTACAACTGACAGCACTGCTAGCACTCGTCGAAGGTCACAGCGTCGATCAAGACGCCGCAGCGAATATCGGACAGGATCGCTCCTCTTCGGAGAGGAGCGATCATGGCTGCGAACAATTCCGACAACGATCGCCGCATCGACTACGTCGAGCTCGACGTCGCCGACGTGGCGCGCGCGAAGAAATTCTATGGCGACGTCTTCGGCTGGACGTTCAAGGACTACGGCCCGGACTACTGCGAGTTCCGCGACGGCCGGTTGACCGGCGGCTTCGTCGGCGCCGGCAAGTCCCGCGGCGCCGGCGGGCCGCTGGTCATCCTGTACGCCAACGACCTTTCAGACATCCAGCGCCGCATCGAGGCGGCGGGCGGACGCATCGTCAAGGCGGCCTACGACTTCCCCGGGGGCCGCCGTTTCCACTTCGCCGATCCCGACGGCTACGAACTCGCCGTGTGGACATCACGTTAACCCGGAGCGCGGACCTCCAGGTCCGCATCATGAGCTTGAGCGGACCTGGAGGTCCGCGCGCCAGCTAGCGGGCCGGTTCGCTGACGAAGGCCACCTTGGACAGGCCGCCCTTGGAGGCGTCGGCCAGGGTCTCGGCGACGTAGCGATAGGGCACGTTCTGGTCGGCGCGCAGGTAGACCTCGGGCTGCGGCCGCTTGCGGCCCTCCTCGGCGAACTTGGCGAGTGCCTCCTCGCGGCTGATGCGCTCGCCCTTCCAGAAGAGCCCGCCGTTGGCGTCGATGGCAAACTCGATCTTCTCCGGCTTCTGGATATCAGCCGCCGAGGTCGCCTTGGGCAGGTCGAGCTTGACCACGTTGGTGAGCAGCGGCGCGGTCACGATGAAGATCACCAGCAGCACCAGCACGACGTCGATCAACGGCACCATGTTGATCTCGGCCATGGGCTGGGACGAGGTCTTGCGTTCGAAGCTTCCGAAAGCCATGGCCCCCTCCTCGCCTAGTAGTTCACGGCGGCCAGCGGCACGGTGCCGGGCCGGCCGCCGCGGCCGGCAGTCTGCAAGGTGCGGCCGATCAGCAGGAAGTTCAGCAGCTCGAAGGCGAAGGCATCGAGCTTGGTGGTCAGCACACGGTTGGAGCGGGTCAGCCAGTTGTAGCCCATGACCGCCGGCAGGGCGACGGCAAGGCCGATGCCGGTCATGATCAGCGCCTCGCCCACGGGGCCCGCGACCTTGTCGAGCATGCCCGAGCCCGACATGCCGATCGCCACCAGCGCGTGATAGACGCCCCACACCGTGCCGAACAGGCCGACGAACGGCGCGGTGGCGCCGATCGTGGCGAGCATGGTGAGGCCGTTCTCGAGCGCGGTCGTCTCCTCGTCGAGCACCTTCTTGATGGTGCGCGTCAAAAACTCCTGTTCGCTGCCCGCTTCCTCGAGCTTGGCGGCGCCGAACTTGGCGTGATGCGCCTGCGCGTGCATGGCATGCGCCGTGAGATGTCCGAACGGCTCGTGCACGCCATGGACGCCGAGCTCGTTCTGCACCTGCTCGAGCGAGGTGGCGCTCCAGAAGAAGGCAAGGAATTTCTTGCTGCGCTTCTGACGCACGACCTGGCTGATGCCCTTGTAGACGATCAGGTACCAGGAGATCGCCGACATGATCGCCAGCACCGCCAGCAGTACCTTGGCAACGATGTCGGCGTTGGCGATGAAATGGCCGAAGCCCAGGGCGGATGTATCACCCATGACCTAACTCCTACTGAAGCACGAAATTGATTGGCACGCGCACCCACACCGTCTTGGGCACCCCGCCCTCGGAATAGGGCCGGAACTGCGCGCCGCGCACGGCGGTCAACGCCGCCTCATCGAGTGCCGAGTGGCCCGATGACGTTTCCAGCGTCACCTGCGCCGGCCGGCCGGCGACGTCGACAAACACGCGGACCATGACCGAGCCCTGCTCGCCCGCCTTGCGCGAGCGCGCCGGATAGATGGTGTTGGGCGCCACCAGGAAGCCGAGCTGCGAGGCCGACACGACGCGAGGCGCGGTCGCAGCCGCCGGCGCCGCCTGCTTCGGCTGGTTGTCGACGGGCGCCTGCGGTACCGGCGCCGGCGGCTTGCGCTGCACCGGCTTGGGCTGCTCGGGCTTGGGATCCGGCTTCTTCTCGAGCGGCCGAATGACTGGCGGCGGCGGCTCCTCCGGCGGCGGGATGTCGATCTTGGCGATCGGAAATTCCGGCGGCGGCAGGTCGTCCGGCGGCGGCTCGACGATCGCCGCCAGGTCGGGCGGCTTGATCTCGACCGGTGGCGGCGGTTCGGCGTTCTCGACCTCGGGCTCCGCCGACTGCTCGGCCGGCACCATGCGCACTTCCATCGGCGCGATGTCGCCCACGATCAGCTTCGTGGGTTCGACCTGGGTCAGCGCCCAGCCGCCGCCGACATGGAAGAAGATGACCAGCGCCAGCAGGGCGCGCTTGGCCATGGGCGTCAGCGGCTCCCTGGAGGCTCCGACCTCCGCCTCCAGGCGAGGCATGAGAGGGGTTTCCGGGCTCACGGCTGCTTTCTCACCACTGCAGCGACGACATCGCAAGTGCCGCCGTAGCTGCCACAGAAACGCCAAAGATCACGATCCCTGCAAGTCGCCGGCGATGGGTCTCCCACCACAGGATGACGCCGCTGATCGACAGGAAGATCATGGCCCCGGCCAGCGTGTCGATCAGCAGGATCCAGGGCGCCGGCATGGTCGTGCCCTTGTGCAGGTTGGTGAGGGTGGCGATGAAACCGTTCTGCGTGGTGCGTACACTGGCCGACCGGTTGCCGACCCAGTATTCGATCTGGATCACCTTGTTGGGCCCGCCGAAGGCGAAGGTCCAGCGCTCGGGCTGCATGGCCGGTCGCCCCTCACCGCCGCGCTCCGCCCAGGGAACAGGCCGCGAACGCTCGACCCGCACGTTGGTCGCCGGACGGTCGACGTCAAGCGTCTGCTTCAGCCAGGCGGCCATGGCGTCGACCGTCGCTGGCCGCGGCTCTGGCATGGCGAGTTGCGTGCTGATCTGCTGCTGGTCAGGCAGCTCCAGCTTCATGACGCTGCGATGGTTGAGCCAGATGCCGCTCGTGCCGGCCATCAGGCCGAGCAGCGCGCCCCACAGGCCGAACCAGCCGTGCGTGCGGCGCACCCAGCGCACGACGGCCAGCCGTCGGTTCACTCGGTTGCTCGGCAGGGCTGTGGCGGCGGCTTCAGCCATCAGGTCTCGCTCCATATCCTGACGAGATTGTGATAGCAGCCGATCAACGATCGTCGTGCGAGCTCGTCGGCGTTGGTCTGGTTCAGCCGCTGGATGGCCTCGTCCATCTGGTAGAGCACGCCGCGTTGGGTCTCGTCCCGGATCAGGCTCTGCACCCAGAAGAAGCACGAGGTGCGCACGCCGCGGGTTATCGGCGTCACCTGGTGCAGGCTGGTCGCGGGATAGACGACCATGCTGCCGGCCGGCGGCTTGACGCTGTGACGGCCGTAGGTGTCCTCGACCTCGAGCTCGCCGCCCTCGTACTCGTCGGGATTGGTGAGGAACAGCGTCGCCGACACGTCGGTGCGCAGCTTGGCCCCGGTGTGCGGATGGATGCGTACGCTGCCGTCGACATGAGCGCCGAACTTCATGCCCTGACCGTAGCGATTGAACATCGGCGGATAGATGACGTTGGGCAGCACGGCGCTGATGAACAGTGGATTGGTCTCGAGCGCGCCAACCACGATGCGCTGGCAGGCCAGCGCCACGTCCGACGCCTCATCGATCTGCTGGTTGAACTTGACCGGCGCGCCCTGGTAGCCCGCGGTCACGCGGCCGTCGACCCACGCCTCGTTGGCTCCGTCGAGCCGCGCGCGCAGGCTGACGAGCTGGCCGGCGTCGAGAACGTCGGAAATGCAGACCAGCATGATCTCACATGCGGTAGGTGAAGGTGAGCAGGCCGGTCGTGCCCGAGCCCGGCACGGCGCGACCGCCGTCCGACGCCATCAACGAGTCGTAGTACATCGTGTTGAACAGGTTGAAGACGTTGGCGCGCAGCTCCCAAGTCGGCTGCTTGTAGGCGGCCGTCAGGTCGAAGCGGAAGTACTCGGGGACCTGCACGGTGTTCTGGTTGTTGGCGTAGCGCTGGCCGACATAGAACATGCCGCCGCCGAGCTCGTAGGTGTCCTTGATCGTGTAGGTCGTCCAGATGTTGCCCGAGTCCTTGGGCGTGTTGAGCGGCACCATGCCGGTCGTGTTGCCGACGCCACCGATGTTCGTGATGCCCTGGATGATGCGGGCGTCGAGGTAGGCGTAGCCGGCGAAGACCTGCCATTCCGGCGTGATGCGGCCGGCGGCGCCGACGCGGACGCCCTTCACGCGCACCGTGCCGGTCGGGGTGAAGGTGCCGTCGGCATTCGCCGTGCGCGCGTTGTACTTCGTGATCTGGAACGCCGCGGCGTTGGTCGAGAGGTTGCCGTTCAGGAACTCGTACTTGACGCCTGCCTCGTAGCCTTCGTTGTTCTCAGGCGGCAGCGATTGGCTACCCGTCGTCGAGGTGAGCTGCTCGAGCGACGGGTTGAACGAGGTGCTGTACGAGACGTAGTACGACTGCTCCTTCGTCGGCTCGAAGATCGCGCCGGCACGGACGCTGGTGAAGTAGTCGGTCTGGAACTGGTAGGGCACCGCGGTGCTGCCGACCGTGTTTACCGAGTTGATCGAGTTGCCGAACTGCGCCGAATAGACGTCCCAACGCAGGCCGCCGACCAGCTTCAGCCAGGGCATCACCTGCATCGTGTCGTTGAAATAGGCGCCCAGCCCCCAGGCCTGCGATGACGCGTAGTTGCCGGGAACTGACGCCACGTTACCCGGCGTCCCCGCGCCGACCGTGAAGCCGGCCGGCGTGCAGCCGACCGATCCGGCCACCAGAGGAATGTTGTTGCAGGAGCCCGAGCGCGTGAAGGTCTTGTTGGTGTACTGCTCGTAGTTGAGGTCGAGACCCATCAGCAACAAATGACCGACCGGCCCGGTGAGGAACTTGGCCTCGACCTCGGCCTGGTTCTCGAGCGTGATGTCGTTGATGTTGCGGTCGCGGCTGAGCTGCCGGATGTAAAGCTGGTTGAGCGGCGCGGCGCTGTAAGGCGTGTTGTTCGGGCCAGCCGCCGCCTGGACGAAGCCGAAATTGGGGCCGAGGGTGCCGACGAAGCCACCCGAGGTCTGGCGGACCGACGTGTTGACCCACAGGAATTCGGTCTGGTTGCGGAAGCGCAGGTCGCCGCTGAACTTGTGGTCGACCGTGGCGTTGAGCTGGATGACGTCCTGCTCGGTGTAGTCGTCGCTCAGGCCGTAATTGACGTTGCGCGGCACGTTGATCGGGAAGCCGTTGAGCGGCGGCACGCCGTAGTTAATGTTGTCCTTGCGGTGCTGAAGGATGGCGCCCAGCGTGATCTCGGTCGGCGTGCCGATGCCGAGCTTCACCGAGGGCGCCAGGCCGAAGTCCATGACGTTGGTGTTGTCGATGGTCGAGGCCTTGCCCCACTGGAACATGCCGTTGACGCGCGCCGCATTGTTCTCGCCGAACGGCGTGTTGACGTCGGCCGTGGTGCGCACCAGGCCGTTGGTCGTGCCCTGGACGCTGAGCTCGGTCGCCTGCTTGATCCCCGGCTTCTTGGTCACCTGGTTGATGACGCCGCCGGTCGAGCCGCGGCCGAACAGCATCGAGGACGGCCCCATCAGGACCTCGATCGCCTCCAGCGCGAACGTGTCGCGATAGTACTGGCCGCGGTCGCGCATGGCGTCGAGATAGATGTCGGTGCGGGCCGAGAAACCGTTGAGATTGATATTGTTGCCGATCGTGCCGCCCTCGGCCGAGCCGATGGTGACGCCCGGCACGTTGCGCACCGCCTGGTCGAGCGTCGTCGCGGCCTGCGAGTTCATCAACGCGCGATTGATGACGATCACCGTCTGCGGCACGTCCATCAGGGTCTCCGCCCCCATGCGGAAGATCGACCCGCGGGTGGTCTGGAAGTCCTCGCTGGGGCGCGAGCCGGTCACGGTGACGGGTTGCATAGTGGCCGGCGCGGTGGTCGGCGCGGCGGGATTCTGGTCTGGCGGCGGGGGCGTCGGTGCCGGCCCTTGGGCGTTTTGATCGATTGGCTGTTGGGCCACGGCCCCGGAGGCGAACAGCAGGCCAGCCATGGCAGTCGTCGCGGAAACGGTACGCGTCACGTCTACTTCTCCCCAAAACACTAACTCGCCGACCGGAATTCAGCGAATGCGAGTCATTATCAGACTTTAGTGCGAAGTAAGAATTATTTGCAAATCGAACTGCAGCGCGAAAAATACACACGGACTGCAGTCTGATTTGTGGGAGAGTGGCGCGCCCGGCTGGATTCGAACCAGCGACCTACCGCTTAGAAGGGGGCAAACAATACGCGCCTCACCCTTCCTGACCTTTCCTCTCGTGTCCGAAATGCTTACTCCAGACGCTTTTTCCATTCCTTCAGTTGCCTGACGTCGCCTGTTGTTTTACGTTGCGTGGTCCCCCGGTGGTTCCCCGCGAGCCCAAGAATGCCTGCAAAACTTACGAAAAAAGCGATCGACGCGGCTTCGGTGCCGGAGCGTGAGACCTATATTTGGGACGGTGAGCTCAAGGGGTTCGGCCTTCGCATCCGCCCGAGCGGCGCACGCTCTTTCGTTTACGTGTACCGCCCCGGCGGTGGTCGAACCGCTCCCAAGCGTAAGGTCACCATTGGCGGGTACGGCGCCATCACCCTCGAACAGGCCCGAGCAAAGGCGCAGCGCCTCGCCGGCGATGTCGTCAACGCTAGGGACCCCGCACTTGAGATTCGCGCCGCTCGAGCGGCGCGGTCGGAGGCCAACAAGACCACCGTCAATGCTTTGGTGCCCCTGTTCGTCGACCAGCACCATCGCGCTCGCGGCAACCGGTGGGCTTCCGAAGCGAGCCGCACCCTAAGCTTTGACCTTGTCCGCAAGTTCGGCGATCGGCCCGTGGGCGAGATCACCGGCCCGGAGTTGAGTCGCTTGCTTCGCGAGGTCGCCGTCGGCCGCAGCGCGCCAGGGCAGGCTCGCCGGCTCTACGTCACGCTCTCGCGCTTCTTTCGCTGGTGTGTTTCCGAGGGGCATTGCGGGACGTCGCCCCTCGAGAAGGTGGAGCCGCCTCCTCCGGACCGCGCGCGGGAGCGCGTCATCACCGACGCCGAAATCGGCCTCATGTGGAAAGCCGCCGACTCGCTCGGCTATCCCTTCGGACCGTGTGTCCAGTTGTTGATTCTCACCGGCGCGCGCCGAAACGAGATAGCCGAGGCCATCCGCTCCGAATTCGACTTCGATGCCGAGACGTGGACGTTGCCGGCCGCTCGCTCCAAGAACAAGCTTTCGCACTTGCGGCACCTCTCGCCACAGGCGATGGCGATCTTCACTGCGCTGCCTCGCCAAGGCGAGGTCATACGCGAAGCCCCTGAGCGGCGCCCAAGTCGCCCCGAGCGCGATGCCGTTATTGCGGGCGAGTTGCTCTTCTCGACCAACGGGCGCACTCCGGTGAGCGGCTTCAGCAAGATACGCACTCGGCTGCAAGAGTTGATGGTCGCCGAGGCCGACCGCCAGGAGCTCAGGGCACCAGCCGACGACTGGCAATTCCACGACTTGCGCCGATCGATGGTCACGTGGTTGGCAGGTGCCGGCTTCGCGATCCATATAGCCGACAGGCTTCTAGGCCATGTGTCCGGCGCAATTCGCGGAGTTGCCGCGGTCTATCAGCGCAATGAATTTCTTCCGGAGCGAAAGGCCGCGATGTTGGCGTGGGGCCAGCACGTTGAGAAAGTCGTGCGGGGCGAAGTCAAACCCGACAACGTTGTAACGATACACGTTGCGAACAAGCGATAATGCCGGTCTTTCCAATCTCCCTTGCTTGCCCGTTTGCGCTGAATCAGGTCGAGACGATCATGCTTTGGCCCGATGATGACGTTACTCGGAAAGCACTGCTCGACATTGCCGCCGCCGACTTCATCGAGCGAACCGCCCGCGAGGACGCCGATATTCGCAACCTCCCGCTCGGCCCGGACGGTGCGAAAATGATTGGCTGGCTCGCTAGGATGCCTGCCCGCGAGCAATTCGAGGAAAGGAGCAAGTTGCGATTCGCCGAAGGGCTCGTCGTCGGAAGCATGATCGTTGATGCGCTGTTAGAGGCTCGTGGTGTCGGCGCCGTCGACTTCGCCGCCACCAAAGAGCGAGCGATGGATAGCCTTCAACGCACCGGCCTCAAAGGGGCCACGAATCTCTCGATCAAGGTTTTGGATAACAGAATTCTAAAGACCCTTCGGCCCGTCGCCCATCTTTGGGCCGCCTATATCGTGCAAAAGGCAACAACGAAGCGTGACCCTCTTGGCGATCGGTCAGAGCTAGGCCCCCTGCTCGACGCAGCGGAAAAGTTCCTGGCCGAAGCCGCGGGCGTGCGCTTGGGAACGAAGAAAAACAGGTACCGACTGCTTCGGCCTGCGGAGGCTTGGAGGCTTCAAACCGCGTCGACCGGTTGAAACTACTGTTCCCGCGTCGAGAAGGAATAGAGCGGCGAAGATTGTGTGTTTGTCTGCGGACGTTCCCCGGACATTCCGGGCCTAACCAGCAGAGGCACCAAATGACAGCCGCCCCCTACTCTTCCCCCGTCACCGACACCGGTGGTGCCGCGAGATACGTCGGATTGTCGGAATCGAGCTTGAACAAGAAGCGCTGCGATGGGACTGGGCCGAAATACCAGAAGATCGGCAAGGCCGTCCGCTACCGCTTCTGTGATCTCGACAGTTGGCTCGAGAGCAATACCGTCGCTTCAACAACGGAAGCTGCCGCCCCGCGCCGTCGCCGCCACTCGCGCGCCCGCTAAGCCGGCATCGCCTTTCCCGTAACTTTATTCCCGCAAGGGAACGGCCGCCCGAACGGTGATTCGAAGCGGCCGCAAGTTTGGGGTACCGAATAATGAAATCGCAAACTAAAGCCGACTCGCGGAGTGAGCAAGAGTCCCCGACCGATTCCATCGTCCATGAGGCCGAGCTCGAGACCGGCCTCGACGAGCGCCGGCCTGGACAATGGCAACGACTCGGCGACGTCGTGCGCCGCAACGCCGAGAAGGCCAAGGGCGATGGCTAGAGAACGCAATCGCAGGAACCCGTCGTCGCTGGTGTTTTGGAACGACCTCGAGCACGACGAGAAACTCCGGGCCTGTTCGCTCGCCGCCAAAGGCTTGTGGACCGTTCACATGCTGTCGATTGCGGCCCGATCGCCGACCTACGGCGTCGTGCTAATCGGCGATCACCCGTGCCGTTGGAATGAAGACCTGCCGGGGCTGCTTGCCAGGGTTGCTGGCGAACCGGTCGAGACGGTCGCCGCGTTGCTCGCCGAGTTGGTGTCCAGTGGCGCGGCCTATGTCGACGATCATGGCCACGTCTTCAACCGTCGCATGCGGCGAGAGGATGAGATCAGCCGACTCCGTGCCGATGCCGGTCGACGGGGCGCCGCGGCGACCAATCGGCAACCCCCCCAGCAAAACGCCGGCAAAATGCCGGACGGTGGACAGGCGGAAAATGCTGATGGCGTTGAAGTTCTTCCATCGGCCGCCGACGCGAGCTTCGGCAAAGGGGTCGGCAAACACCCCGGCAAAGGGGTCGGCAAAGGGGTCGGCAAAGGGGTCGGCAAAGGGGTCGGCAAACACCCCGGCAAAGGGGTCGGCAAAACTGGCGGCGCCCAAACCGCTCTAAATATCGACAATACAACGGAAATCGGCGACGAGGCCGCGCAACACGTTCGGCAAAACTCCGGCAAAGGGTCCGGCAAAAGTTCGGCTTCTTCTCTCTTCTCTCTTCTTGCTTCTTCCCCCCCGTATGATTCTGAATCCCTGCGGGATTCAGGGCTTCGCCCGCCGGCCGACCTGAAGGCGATTGTCTTCGGTGAGGCTCGGCAATGGCTTATCGGAGCCAGCGGCAGACCCGACCCCGAATGCCGTTCATTGCTCGGCAAGTGGAGCAAGGCCGTCGGCGACGCCGAGGTCATCCTCCTGATTGGACGCGCTCAACGTGAAGGCGCGCAAGAACCGGTGGGATGGATCGAGAAGACCATCGCGAGCCGACCGAACGGCAAAGCACCGCCGAGCCGCATGGAGGCCGAGGCCGAATACATTCGCGAATGCCGCGAGCGGGAGGCCGCCGATGGCAACTGAGCTCACCCTGACAAACGCCATGGTGGCGCGCATCGAGGCGCTTGGCGTAGGTCGCGCGCTTGCGGCGATGTTGCCGGCATCGGTAGCCGCTGCGCTTGACTGGCGCACCATGGCCATCACCGGGCCCGATGGCCAACTCGATCGAGTCGAAACCGTTGACCTCGTAGTGCGCGCTGGCGCGCCGCTCGAGGACATCCGCCAGGCGCTTGAAGTCGCGCGGCGTGCTTGCAAGCCCTCCGGGCCCGCAGACGCATACGCGGCCTTGATGCCCTTGCTCGCCGTTGCGGCGAAGCGTCCCGAAGCCGAGATCGATGCCAAGCTTCGCCGGGACGTTTACTCCACCGAACTCGCTGATTACCCGGCGAGCGCCGTCGCCGAAGCGGCTCGGCGCATCATGCGACGCTCGCCCTTTTGGCCGCATGTCTCCGAATTGCTTACCGAAGTCGAGCGCGCGATGGAACCACGCCGGCAGCTTTTGCGAGCGCTTGAGCGGGCGGTGGCCGAGGCCGATGCCGCACCGAATTCCGGCGCCCAAATTCAGGCACCGCCTCCGCCGTCGCGCACCGACCGCCTGCGCCACGTCGTCGACTTCCACACTAAGCGCGGCGAGCAGCATCGCGCCGCCGGCCCCGAGCGCGAGCTCGCCGAGATCGAGGGCCGAGCGCCAGAGGCTTGGGCGACACGACGACCGCCGCCGACACCACCGCCGCCACCGACGCGCGAGTCGACGGCAATGGATATGGAGCTCGAGCAACTCGCAATCGCGGCGCGCCGCAAGCTGTTGGAGGGCAAGTGATGCGCGAGCGGGAGCCGCCGCACGACTTTGGAGCGGAGCAAGCGGTGCTCGGCTCGGTGCTGGTCAACAACGGCGCGTTGGATGGCGTGGCCGAGATCGTGCGCCCCGAACACTTTGCTGACCCGTTACACGGCAGGCTCTTCGCCGCGCTTGAGTTGGAGATCGCCACCGGTCGCAGCATCAACGCGATCGGGCTGAGCGCTGCCTTTGCCAACGATGCCGACCTAGCGGCGGCGGGCGGAAAGCCATACATCGCGAAATTGGTCGCGCGGTCGACGCACGCGCACGACGCAATCGGAGTCGCTCGACTGGTTAAAGACCAGTGGATGCGGCGCCAAATCATTAAGACGGCGGAAGGCGCCATCGAAAGAGCCTACGGTTACGAATTCAACGACGACGCGCAGCGTCAGGTCGAAAGCATTGAGGGGCGCCTGCTCGAGCTCGGCGGCGGCCCAAGCACGGACGGCTTCAAGAGCGCCGCGGAGCTAGCGCAAGAAGCCGCATGCATCGCCGAGCGAGCCTACAGCCGGAGCGCTGGAACGAACGGCTTAGGGACGGGCCTTCCAAGCCTCGACGCACTTGTCGGCGGCCTTCAAAAATCCGACCTCCTCATCCTCGCCGGGCGCCCGTCCATGGGTAAGACCGCGCTCGCAACTGGCATCGCGGTTGCGGCCGCGACTCGCGCAACGGCCGATGCGAACACACCGCCGCCCGTGGTCGGGCTGTTCTCTTTGGAAATGTCCGGCACACAACTCGTAAGCCGCATGATCGCTGAGCGCGCCGGCGTCTCATCGAGCCGCATGTCGCGCGGCGAACTTTCGTCGACCGAATTCGACGGTGTTCTTAACGCCGCCTTCACCTTCGATGCCAGGTTGCACGTCGACGACACGGCGGCGCTCTCGGTCGCCGCACTTCGCGCGCGCGCGCGCCGCCTCAAGCGTTTGCACGGGCTCGACCTGTTGGTGGTCGACTACCTACAACTTCTCGCGCCCGCCGATAGCGGTCGACGAACGAATCGCGTCGAGGATGTGAGCGAGATCACGCGCGGCCTCAAGACGCTCGCCAAGGAGCTCGACGTGCCGGTGCTGGCCCTCTCGCAATTGAGTAGAGCCGTCGAGCAGCGTGACGACAAGCGACCGCAACTCGCCGACCTTCGCGAGTCGGGGTCCATCGAGCAAGACGCCGACGTCGTCATGTTCATCTATCGCGAGGAATACTACCTCGCGCGCACCGAGCCGATGCGCCGACAGGGCGAAAGCGATGACGCGTTCACCGGGCGGCACGGGAGTTGGGATAAAGCGATGATGCAGAGCAGAGGCCGAGCCGAGGTGATCGTCGCGAAACATCGGCACGGGCCAACCGGAACGGTGCGGCTAAACTTCGACGGCGCGCTGACCCGGTTCACCGACCCTGCGAGTGCCGACGAGGCGGCGTCATGGTGAGCTCCGCCGACCGCCAAACCCTGCTCGTCCGGCGCCTAATCGGCACCGCCGTCGAGGCGATCGGCGCGCTTCCCACCGCCGCACACGCCGGCGCACTACAGCGGGCCGGCCAAGCCTATCGACGGCTCCTCGCACGTGAATGGCCGCACCTGCCGGCCAGTGAGCTCCAGAGGCTTGAGCGGGCGTTCGTCGAGGTCGTGGGCGAGCGCGTCGGCTCTGCCCAGCAAGGCACGGGCGGCCAGCCATGAGGCGGGGGGGGGCGTCAAATCCCTACGCCTTCGGGGGCGCATGACCACACGGGGGTCGCACGCGCACAATTTTTTTTGTGTGGCCAATACCCACGGTATTTGGCGCCAGTTTTTCCCGGAAAAAGTCGGAGTTTGAAATGGCCCGCACGGGGCGCCCTAAATTCAAGCCCACCAAGCTCCAGCGCGATCTCGTGAGGCGACTTCGCGCGGATAGATGGAGCCAGGAACGTATTGCGCGCGTGCTCCACATCGACGTCAGCACGCTCATCCTTCGTTTCGGCGCGGACCTAGAGCGGGTGGATGACGAGCTCCGCGCCGATTTGCTCCGCAGCATGTGGTCGGCTGCCCGGCACGGCAGCGTAAGCGCTGCACGTTGGTGGTTGAAGCGCACAGCCCGCGCGCGGGCCGCGGCCGCCAACCGCCTGCTCGCCTACGGTAGCGAGTAAATAGGCCCGCAGGAGCACGCCTTGTTAAGGCTCCATGTGTTGTGGGGCCCTTCGCTCTCGAGCAGAACGGATACACTTCGAGGGCGCCAGGTTTCCGCCCTCTCAAGGCTGAAACACGGGTTCGAATCCCGTAGGGAGCGCCAATAAAACCAGGATTTTCCTCCTCAAGGTCTTGCTGATGAATTCCTCGGGGACACTCGGGGGACACAACTGGGTGCTAGAGGCAGATCGCGAATTGTTTATCCATACAGTCGAGAACTCCACCGCTTATCCAGTTGTAGACCGGAGATGTAAGTAGGGCGTGGTCTTCCTGATACGGGGTAGGTCAGCTCTTACGTCCGGCGCGGTAGACCGGCTCGATCAGGTTCGTTCGAGGGCCGTTCTCCGGCCTGCTCCTCCATTTCGGCATCGACTTCGGCGCCCAGCAGGATCACCACGCTGCTGAGCCAGAACCAGAGCATCAGAACAACGATACCCGCAAGCGGGCCATAGGTCCGGTCGTAGTTCGCGAAGTGCGTCGCGTACCAGGAGAACAGGATCGATGACATGAGCCACAGCAGGGAAGCCGCACCGCTGCCGGCCGTCACCCACCGCCAGCGCGGAACCTCTCGATCCGGTGCGAAATAGTAGAGCAGGGCCAGAGCAAGGGTGCTGATCGCAAGGAGGAGAGGCCAGCGGCCGAAGCGCAACAGGGTGTCCCGTGCGGCACTAAGGTCGGTGGATTTCAAGATCAGCGGCAATGCCAGTGTCGTCGCCACCGCAATAAGGCCAAACACGAAGGCGCCTGCGGTCAGTGCAAGCGACGCTAGGTTCAGCCGGACGAATCCCCGCCGCTCCCTTTCGCCGTAGACGATATTGAGCGCGTCGATCAGAGCCTTGGTCGCCCTGTTTGCACTCCACAGGGACAATGTTACCGAAAAGGCCAGCGTGGCCCCGAGCCTGCCGCGCGAATGCTCGACCAGCCTCTGCAGCTGGTCTCGTAGGATATCGAGAACGCCAGTTGGGAGAACGTCCGACAGCTGGTCCAAAAGCTCTGCCACCCGTTGCGAATCAACAAACAGGCCGAACAGGGAGATGCCGACCGCCAGCGTCGGCGAGAGTGCCAAGACCGCGTAGAAGGCCGATCCGGCCCCCAACACCAGAATGCGATGCTGCGTGATGTTGTGCCTGACCGCTGTCGCGATCTCTTTCCACCCACGAGCGGTGAAGTCCGCTGGACTGCGCTCGCCGGGTCGGCCCCGAATAGTTTCCATCTGCCCGTGGCTCCTTTCGGCTAGCCGTGGCTCTGGCGGATCTTCGCCCGCTTAACTTCCCGGATTGGAAGGCGTTGCCCGATCACGCGCACGTCCATTCAGGAGGCGAAGATTGGCCCGATACCCAGGTGACCATCGCCATGGCGCCCATCGAAGCCTCGCACACCGTGCGAACGGGCTGGCGCTGCACTGGAGATAACCGGTCCCGAGGCGAGGCGCGTGGGGGTGCGGGCTGAGGGAACGGCCCCGAGTCTCAATGTGGGCGGATGTGAGTGCGTCGGGGTCGCCGGGCGGGCCGCGTGTCTGCCACCACCAGCCAGTACAGCAGCGAATGTCAGAGACCGGAGACAGTTGCTGTCGGACTAAGAAAGGGGAAGAGGCGCCGAGCTGCAACGCGACCAGCGCGTTGAGATCGTCATCCAGTAGGCACCAAGCCTGTCCAGTTCCCCGGCTGACCCTGGTTTGCCTTCCGCCAGGCTAGCTACTTCGAGCCCATCGGCTTCACCGATGAGCTTCTTTTTGCCGGCCACTCCGGGCGTTCTCAAGACGCGCTGCGCCAGAAGTCTAAATCGGCGGGACAACGTAACCAAGCTCCGGAACACGGTGTTCGTCCGATGCCAGCCACTTTCCCTCGTTTTCTGGCTGGTAGGTCCGGCTCCACTGAACGGGCACCCGTTCGGAGACCGCGGAGTCGGACCTCCCGCACCGAAGGACGCTGTTCGGAGGGCAACGACCCACTAGCAAGGTGATCGTCCAAGCACATCGTTCAGGCCGGAACAGACGCGCGGCAACTCGTTTGGGGCCGTATGAGACGGTAGGTTGCTAGGTTGGACGGCTTGCATTCTGATCGCGCTGATCGTTGTCGCGATCGGCTCAATGTATTTTTACGTCACGTCAGACGATTTCCGCAGCCGGCTCGAAAGCCATGCCAGCGCGCTGTCGGGGCGCAAGACCACGATTGCCGACATCTCTATCGCCTGGGGGTGGACTCCCCATGTCCACTTGGCCGGGTTGGAGTTCGCCAACGCCGAATGGGCCAAGGAACCGCACATGCTGAAGGCCGACCAGGTTGATTTCGAGATCCGTCTGTGGCCGCTCCTCAAGGGCGACCTCGTGCTGCCCAGCCTTGTGCTGCGCAAGCCTGAGATCGTGATCGAGAAGGGCGACCAGGATCGGCTGAACTGGGATCTAGGTGAGGCGCCGACGGCAGCCGCTGCGGCCAAGGGGGCGGTCGAGCCGGACAATCGCTTCGAGACGCCGGTGATTGGCCGTCTGGAAGTCACTGAGGGCAAGCTCAGCTACCGCGACCCCAAGCGCAAGCTCGACCTCGACGGCACGGTCTCGACCGCGACCGGGACCGCGGGTGACCAACCGCAGGCGAAGCTCGAGCTCAAGGGCAAGCTCGAGGGGCAGCCGCTCACCTTGCGCTTCGTCGGCGGCTCGCTGGTCATGCTGCGCGACACCGAGCAGCCCTATCCATTGGATCTCGACGTCACCTTCGGCGCCACCAAGCTGAAGGCCAAGGGCACGGTGATGGATCCCTTCCAATGGACGGGCGCCGATGTCGAGCTCTCTCTGCAGGGCCACGACCTCGCCGACATTTATCCGCTGCTCGGCATTCCCGGTCCTCAGACCCCGCCCTACAACATCACCGGCAAGTTGCATCGTGAAGCGGGTGTCTGGAAATTTGTCGAGAGCAAGTGGCATGTCGGCGACAGCGACCTCACCGGCGACGTCCTGGTCGACACGCGGCGCAAGTCCGGCCATCTCGCGGCCCAAGCTCGTCTCGCAGAAGCTGGTTTTCGCCGACCTGGCGCCCTTGGTCGGCGCACCGCCCGGCAAGCCCGGCGGCAATGTCTCGCCGCAGCAGCGCCAGACCCAGCAGCAGCTCGAAGCGACCGGCGATCTCTTCCCCAATGTGCCGCTCAAGGTCGAGAAGCTCCGAGCGATGAACATGGACGTCACGCTCGATGCCAAGCGGGTGATCGCGCCCGCCTACCTGCCGGTGCAGGCGCTGTCTTTCCACGTCGTGGTGCAGGACGGTGTGGCGACGGCCAAGCCGCTCACGCTGATCCTGCTGGGCGACGGCCAGAGCGCGGGTGCCGGCAAGATCGCGGGCGAGCTCGTGGTCGCCGCCAAGACCGATACACCTAAGGTGCGCACCAGGCTGGTGCTGAGCGACATCGAGCTACGCAACTTCTTCCGCGGGTCGCGCTACTTCGACGCCACCTATGGCAAGGTGCAGGGCCGCGTCGTGCTGGCCGGCACCGGCCGCTCGCTCGCCCAGGTCCTGACCACAGCCAACGGCTATGTCGCAGCCGCGATGGCCGGCGGCTCGGTCTCTAGCCTGATGGTGAGCTTGTCGGGACTCCAGATCTTCGATGCGCTGATCCTCTATGTCACTGGGGACAACCGCATTCCTATAAAGTGCGCCGTCGGACGGCTGAACTTCAACGACGGCACCGTCACCTTCGACCGCACCCTGCTCGACACCCAGAAGTCGGTCCTGCACGTGCAGGGCCAGGCCTCGCTGATCACCCAGGCGGTCAAGACCGAGATCGATGCCAACGCCAAGCAATTTGACCTTCTGGACCTGTTTCCCGATCCCTACGCCGGTAGTCGGCACCGCCAAGGACGTACCATGCGGGCAAGTCACCCAGCAGTTACTCTCTGGGCAATAGTCTCTCGGCAGGTCAAAGGGATTAAGGTCAAGAACGAATTTCGCGAGAACATTGTGACCGAAGCGGTGATGAAATTTCCGCTGACTTTTCTTCCGCCTACGTTTGCCGGAAAAGGACGGCGGGCGTTGCCGAGGGCAGCATCTGGAGCTGTTCATGTTCGCTTCGCAAGACGAGATTAGGATCCAGATTCCGGAAGAAATGCGGGGTGTTGTTGAGAAGCTCGCGGCCTCAGGGTTCAGCCTCGGCACTGTTAGTGCCCACGAACTGATTTCGCGAAGTGGCTCTTCCGGCATGGCCGACGTGCCGGAGCATGCACCGGTTGCTCACAGTTACGCTGGACGGCGACGACGCACTGGCATCGTTAGTTGGCGACCTCCAACTCTCGCTGACTCCTCAAGAGGTAGCGAGCATCGGCAAACTCATTTTGGTTAGACTTGGCGAGCATCGTTTACTCGTGGTTTTCTCCCGCGCGGTCTGTTTCGCAGCGTTGCATTAGGGACACCGCGGCAGCATCACTTCCATCTACCACCAGCGCAGCGCGATCGAGGCGGTGGCATTGACCGAAGCCGGCTACGAGCGAGGACATCGCTGCGCGTTTTTATGGGCGAAAGCTTGTAAGTCTGAAGAGCGCGCGGCAATCGGCGTGGTTCCACCAAGCTTGAGGCTTCAGGATGTAATGCGGGAGCCGGACGAGCCAATCCCGCCCGTTGCTCCGCTCTCCGAAGTGTTCGCAGATCCCGCGACCAGTTGAGTTCAGAAGGGATCGACAGCAACCGCCCTAAACACCGGTCGTTCTGGTGCTGGAAATCAGGATAGGGCGTCTTGGATTTAGGAACCGTCATCGGTGGGATTGCTGCCGGCTGCACCACACTCTCCAGTGTGCGGCAACTGAAGAAGTGCTGGGAAACAGGGTCGGCCGGCGATCTATCGCTCCGCATGCTGCTTCTTCATAGCACCGGGGTTGCGCTCTGGATCGGTTACGGCGTGTTCCGAGGCGACTGGGTAATCATCATCTCCAACTGCATCAGCCTCCTGCTGCTGTTGGGCATCCTGTTCTTCAAGCTGCAGGAAAAGTCCGGCAAAAGCCCGTCGGCCGCCGTGCCGGACCGGACCACGGCATGGCGCGGTAGCCGAGGCTAGTGGAACGGCCCTCACTGAACAGGTGCGTTGCCCGCCGTGAAGCTGCGTTGTCCTTGCGAGCAATTGGCCAGCGTGCGCGAGAATTCGTGGGATTGGCTATCGGCTGCTGGCGCAACAAGGTGGCATGGCCGATCACTAGTACTTGCGTGCAGGAGTTTTGGGAGTTCGTGATGACCAGCTTTGGCGCCAGCTTCGTGTTGGTATCGCTTGCGGTCGTCGGGCGGGAGTGCTGGCGTGGTGGAGTAGAAAGATCGACTGAACCGGCAGAGTGCCACGATAATCACGCCGCCGCGCGCGCGGCGGGCCGTGATCCATTTTCGACAGGCCGGCGCAACTTTCGTCGCAGGATGGGACTAATACTCCGAGGCTCACGGCCAAGCACTCGATGCCCAGCCGCACCGCTGCCGAAGGAGCAAGCGATGATGAAGGTCGGCGACAAGGTTCCCAGCGCCACGTTGTACACGATGGGCCCGCAGGGCTCCACGACTGTCTCGACGGAAGAAGTTTTTGCACCGAACAAGAAGGTCGTGGCCTTCGCCTTGCCGGGGGCCTTCACCCCTACTTGAAGCGCCAAGCATGTGCCCGGGTTCGTGGCCGCATCGGAAGCTTTCAAGATGAAGGGTGTTGACACGATCGCCTGCATCTCCGTCAACGACGCGTTCGTCATGGGGGCATGGGCGAAGGATCAAAAGTCGGATGACAAGGTGATGATGCTGGGTGACGGCAATGGCGAGTTCACCCGAGCGATGGGTCTTACCCTGGATGCCTCCAGATCGGGTCTCGGCACGCGCAGCCAGCGCTACGCCATGATCGTGGAGGACGGAGTCATCAGGGAACTTTTCGTAGAGAAGCCGGGGGCCTTCGAGGCGTCCACGGCTGAGAATGTGCTCAAGCACCTCTAGGTGCCGCCGGAGAGTCGCGTCGTGAACTGTTCCGACACCGGCGACAAAGAGCCAGACAGCCGCGAGCTGGATGAGCCGCCGGATTGACAGGAGCACGGAGCTCTGCCGATGAGCATCAGGGCGTGGTCGCTTCTGACGCTTTTCCTCATACTCCTGGGGCTCGCGGTCTATGTGCTGCTCACACTGCATGCGACCGCGGATGACCCCTGGCGCGACGTCAGCATGGCGGGGTATGTCGCGATAGGCTGCGGCACAGCGGCCGCCATCGCCCTTGCGGTCGGTGCGCTGCTTCTGCACCGCGGCGCCGGCGATGACTCCGGCTTTCAGCTGGGCAACCCGCCACAATGCGCGGTGCCCCGGCCCTTGCCGGGCCGGGACCCCTTCGTCCATCCAGGAGAGAGTAGGGCCGCGCGGTGCCCTGCATCGTCGCTAATGTCGAACAACGCGCCGCAGTTACGAGCGCAAGACGATTTCGTGAGAAGGTCGTAGGTCCCGCATGAGGCTGCTAGACAGGAAATCGCGCGGCGCGGGCAACGAAAGTCGGCGGCGAAACGTCCCTGTCATAACGGGTAAGGGGAGGTTCTATGTCGTTGCTGGACAAGGTCGTCGCGGCCGTCACGCCGTCGGAAAGCGAAAAGGCGCGCATCGAAGCCCGCGCTAAGGCCCATGGTGTCGCGGTGAAGGGAAGCTGGTTCGCTCTCGCTCTGGAGCACCGCTGCGGGCAGCGTTCAGGCAAACGCGCAATGCCGAAGATGCGCAGGCGCGTACGAGCTTGCTCCGCCAGCTCGCGGTCCTGCTCCTGGGCCACGCCCAAGCCGAAGAGTCCGTGCTTTATCCGGCACTTGCTGCCGCGAACGAGAAGGCACACGCGGAGATCGGCTACAACGAGCAGGCGCTGGTCAAGATGCAGATGGCGCTGCTCGAGACCTTGCCGCCGATGAGCCAGGTATTCATGGACAAGCTCGACCACATCGAGGGTGCCGTCCTGCATCACATATATGAGGAGGAAGGAACCTGGTTCCCCGAGCTTCAGGAAAAGGGCGAAGCCCAGGTCACGCTGACCCGCCGCTTCAAGGAGGAATTCGAACGCTACGTAGGTTAGGCGCCGCGAGTGGCGCCGGGGCTGAAGGGCCGACCGCGCTGTACGGAGGACCGCATGTGCGACTACTCGCTTGAAACGTACCGCTCACGACCCGCCGCGATCGGGGAGCAGTACACGCTTCACCGCTTCCGCAGCGGCACGCTGGGCTTTGTCGACCCGGCCGACTGCACCACCGCGGTCTGCCTGCCGGCGGGCGCCCGTCTGCGTCTGGAAGGCATCAGTTGGCGCCTGCAACAGACTTTCTCCCTAGGTGATGCGCCGGAGGCGGTCATGATCCGCTTTCCTTACGGCGCCGGGGTTCACCGCGATGGCCTCCGCTTCGCCGACGGTCGCGAGCTCCTGCTGCAAGGCCTAAATCCCGGTGTGTCGGCGCTCCTGCTGCCGCGCGACCTCGAAGCGGTCCTCGACATGAAGCGGCTCGCGCCGGCACCTGCGGATCCGGCGCAATCCCAGCCCGCCGGCATCGCTCACGCGCTCGAGCGCTTCGCCCGCCATCTCTCCCGCCTGCGCTTGCTGCCCCGCGCAGTGCGAGACAGGCGGGCGTCGTCGCTCGGCCAGCTCACGACGAGCGATGCGTGACCGGCAGGCGCGATCGACCGGAGCCGCTCCACACTTGCGCTCGAAATGGCCATGAATGTTTCCCGACTGCGCGCGGACATCGACTCGGGCAGGACCGGCGACAAGACACCGGGCCACGACCCGGCGGCCGCACCGTTGGGGACCGACGAGGAAGCCGCCGGCACCCCGGTGCCCAGCGATATCGCTGAGCAGGTGCGGGCCCGCGAAGTGCGAAGCGATGGAGACCAACTGGCGCGGCAGAACGCGACTCCTTCCTACGAGGAAACGCTGCGGTCCGGCCGCGCCACCAGCCGGGTTGGTTTGTTCTGGCTGGTCCTCGCGATTTGCGTCGTGCTTGCAGCGCTCGGATTCACCTGGCTGGTGTTCGGCTAGGACATCCACGGGGCCAGCGACATACTTTGTTGAGCGTCGCATTTCTCCGCAAGCGAGAAAGCATAGCTGCGCAACAACTATCCCGTGGCGTCGGCGTTCAACTCAGCAAAGCTTCAGGAGTACCAGATGAAACTGACAAGGACTGCGATCATGCTGCTTGGCCTCGGCGCTGCCGCCTGCAGCAGCGCCGGCAACGGCGGATCCACCGGCGCCGCGCCGGAACGCTACATGGGCGTGCGGCTCAATGTGAACGGCACCTGGAACGGCACGACCAGCTCGTCAAGCATGCTCAAGCAACGGATCAAGCAGGACTTCGCCAACGGCGCCACCGGTGGCGGTGCGAACACCCGGTACTGACCGCTACTCGTCCGCTGCGCAGGCTGAGGGGCACCTTGCGAGACTTCAAGAAAATGCTGCTGATCTCCTTCGAGATTGTAGCCTATGGCGGAGGGCTGTTGCTCCTCCCGTGTGCGATGGCAGGACTGCCGTCCGATTCCCTGGTGAGTGACCTCGTGGCAGCCGTTTTGGTGGTGGCGGCAGTGGGCACAGCAATCCTGACGGCCATCGCCATTCGCGAGGGGTGGTTCCTTAAACACCTGTCGGATTGGCGCACCAGCGGGAAAAGCACGGAGCCCGTTGTTCCCGCGCACGCAGGCCGAACGGTCGCCGCCAACGGAAATCAGGGCGACACCTGAAGCCGGAATGCGCGTGGTTCGAGCTGGAGCGCTTCGTGGTGCAGTTGCCGGCGCCGTAGCGCCCGCGCCGGACTTGACCGTTAGGCATTGCCCGTCCGCGGAGGAACTCCGGCCGCGCCGGCATGACACGGCGCGACCAGAGCCCGACGGTTGCTCCAACGAGAGCGATGGAGCAATTCGCGGCGACTCCGCTCAATTCGTATTCGCCGGCAACGATAAGCAGCGCTGCGCCCTTCCCTAGCTGTAGCTGTAGGAGCCGACATGAACAGACTGATGATCATCACTGCACTCGGGAGTTTGGCGCTCGCGGCCTGCGAGAACAGGCTGACAGGCGACTCGCCTTATGACAGCCGCACGACGCGCGCTGCGCCGCCGGCGCAAACCAACACGACGAGCCCAGGCTGGCAGACCTATTCCACGGCCACCGGGAACTCGATGCCGGGCACGCGCGGCGGATTCAACAACGACGAGATCACTGGCAAGAGTCGGAATCCCAACAGCACCACACCGGCCACCGGCCCGATGAACAGCAATCCGGTCGCGAGCGGCAACGTGCCTCGGTAAAGGCGACAAGCACGACGGCCTTCCGCCCTCACTTAAACCGGTGCAGCTGAAGCATAAACCCGCCTACATCGGCTGCACCGAGCAACCAGAATTCCTGCCTTTGCTCTGTATTCACTCGAGGAACGGGTGTGTCGTGTTCATCGTGCTGGTTCTGCTTCTTGCCCTGCTTGCAGGCCTTGCCTCCGCCGGCCTGCTGTTGGGGGCGCTCTACGTCGGGTGGGCTTGGTACGCCGGCGAGCTGATCGCCGCGGGATGGCTCGTGGGAGCCGGCGTGGCCCTGCTTTGGTCCCTCCTCGGCCGGCACATCGTGCTGCTGCTCTATCGCGAAGGAATGGACAATCCGCAGCGGCACGGCAGCGGCGAACGGCTGCCCGGCGCCAAGGGCAGCACCCTTCATGTCGAGATCGAAGGTCCGGCGGGCGCTCCCGTTCTGGTGCTGACGCACGGCTGGGGCTTCGACGCCAGCGCCTGGTACAGCATCCGACGGCGGCTGCGGGCCGACTTCCGCCTTGTCCTGTGGGACCTGCCGGGGCTAGGGGCGTCGACCTCCTTCAGCGACGGCGTATTCGATATCGAGCGCTTTTCGGAAAACCTGCATCGGGTGATCGAGCGCGTCGATGGCCCGGTCGTACTCGTCGGCCACAGCATCGGTGGCATGACGATGCTGACGTTCTGCCGCCGCTATCCGGATTTGCTCGGCAACAAGGTCAAGGGTCTCATCCTGGTCGACACCACCTTCACGACGCCGCTGCGGACCACTGCGGGAGGCGGCATCCTTCCGTGGCTGCAGAAGCCTGTGGCCAAGGCGCTGCTTCATCTTAATCGGCTGCTGTGGCCGGTCGTGTGGTGGATGAACTGGCAGAGCTACCTCAACGGCAGCAGCCATCTCGTCACCCGCCTCATGTCCTTCAGTCGCGACGTGACCCGCGGCGAACTCGACTTCGCCGCGCGCTTCACGGCCACCGACCATCCCGCCGTGGTGGCAAAGGGCATCCTGGCGACGCTCGACTGGGATGAAAGCGCGACGCTGGAACGTATCTCCGTGCCGACCACCGCGCTCGTGGGCAAGGAAGACCGGATTACCGTTCCCGCTGCCTCACATCACATGGCACGGATGATTTGCGACGCCAACCTGCAGGAAATCAGGCCGGCCGGGCACTCCGGCATCGTCGAGGAAGGCGATGCCTATGCAGCCGCAATCGCCGCGGGCGCCACGCGGGCCATCGCCGGCACGTCACCTGATCTCCGGGTTGCCTGAACACGCGGTCAGTCCTTCAGAGTTCGAGTTCACTCGAGCGGCATTCGCCGCTCCGACATGCCAGGGGAGACTTCGGCCGCGACCTCGCCGGCAAAGCCAGTGAGGGAACACGTCTGATCGCTCGCACTCCCGATCATTACGGGAAGCAGCGCCACGGGCGGCGCGAAACACAACGTCACTGTCCTCGATGCTCTGGACGGTGCGAATTTTTGTTTCCGGCGCTTGGTGCGCCCACATGGAAAAAGCCCGCCACCTGCTGCCTCCTGAGGGACTGTCCCGGAACGGACTACAACGTCTTCCGGAAACTGCGTTGAGAGGAAATGGTCTGCCGCCGGAGCGTCGATGTCGTTTAGTGACGTGGCTCGGAAGGAGCTCGCGTGTATGAGGTGAAGCTCGCAAGTGCGCGGGAAGCGGCCGCAGCGCCGGGTCCAGCGAGCGAGAGAAAGCCGACCTGAAGCTGATCGAGCAGGAGTATCTTGCGGCGCGGCGCACGGCCTACCGCGCGCCGGACAGCGGCCGCGGCGACACCCAGCCACGCGATGCCAAGCACAGCTCGACGAAGCGTTGAAGGCGAGCTTCCCGGGCAGTGACCCGGTTTCCTTTGTCGAAGCGGCGCCCTTGAAAGAACAGGACCGGTCGCTGCCCGAGGTGAAGCTGGCCGATCAGCAGGCACCGTTTGCGCGCCGTAATGTAGAGCGGCACTTTCTGCCTTCCGGCGCAACTGTACGATGCGCTCCCGCATTGCCCCGACATGACAGAAGCCCCCGATCTCATGAGGCTGGCGGTCGTCACCGTTGCGAGCGCTAAAGTTCATCGCCAACGTTCAGCGAGGAATGCACGTTGCCAACCTCGTGCGCCAACGAGAGCAGGAAAGCATCACCGGACCAATCGCCATTGTCACACCGGACGAGGCTACCTTCAGCAGCCCTGCTGTTTCGCCGACGTTATGTCGATGGTTCGACCATTGAGGTGTTTCGCGAGCGGCCCGCTGGCATACGGCAAGGGCAGGCCATGAAGAGCCACCCTTACAGTTCGGTTGCAGTCACCACTGATAAGAGTTGACGAAGCGGGCTGTCGTTCCTCAGCGCCGCAAGCAGTGCGGAGCAACAGACAGGCTCCTTTTTGGTGGCGCAGCGTAACTCTGCTTGGACCACCGCATTAACGAAGAATGGCACGCGCGGCGCGGCGTTGAGTATCCAGGAGATTTTTATGACTGAACAGAAGACGCTTCCCGAGCAGCAGCAGGAGATGCCGGGCACCACGGGTGACATGGAACCCGTGCCCGACCATGGCGAGGCCTCGTACCGCGGCTCGGGCCGCCTAACCGGGAAGCGGGCGATCATCACGGGTGGCGACAGCGGCATCGGTCGCGCGGTTGCCATAGCCTTCGCCCGCGAAGGCGCCGATCTCGTGATCGCCTATCTTTGCGAGCATGATGATGCCAAGGAGACGGCGCGCTGGGTCGAGCAAGCCGGCCGCAAATGCCTGCTGATCGCGGGCGACATCCAGGAGGCCGCGCATTGCCGCAAGATCGCCGACGACGCGGTCGCTGAGCTCGGTGGCATCGACATCGTGGTCAACAATGCGGCGCACCAGGCCACGTTCAAGGAGATCGAGGAAATCAGCGACGAGGAATGGGAGCTGACCTTCAGGGTCAATATCCATGCCATGTTCTACCTGACCAAAGCGGCACTCCCTCACATGAAGCGGGGGTCAGCCATCATCAACACGGCGTCCATCAACGCCGATGTCCCCAATCCGACGCTGTTGCCCTATGCCACGACCAAGGGCGCGATCCAGAATTTCACCGCCGGGCTTGCCCAGATGCTGGCCGAAAAAGGCATCCGCGCGAACACCGTCGCGCCAGGACCGGTCTGGACACCACTGATTCCGTCGACCATGCCGGCGGAGACGGTGGCGAAGTTCGGCACCAACGTACCGATGAAGCGTCCTGCCCAGCCGGCCGAATTGGCAACGTCCTACGTAATGCTGGCCGACCCGATGTCGAGCTACGTTTCCGGCGCCACTATCGCGGTCACGGGCGGCAAGCCATTCCTCTGATGGGGATCTGGCACAGGTCGCGCAACAGAGCGCTGTCGGCTACCACACCACGCCGACAAACGCAGGCGGCAAGCACAACTGCATCGCGGCTCGTCCCCATGCGGACAAAACGTCACCGCCTACCCGCACTCCCCCGGTCGTCGGCAACAGAAACACCCTTGGCGTCATTGTCTCAGCATGAGATCGATCGGTTTTGATCTGCCAAACCCTCCGGCAACACCTGCGGCGCTTGAGCTCGCCGGCACGCTGACCGGCCTGGAACGCGAAGTCGTGGACCGCGGCATGAGCGGGCGCGAACTGCTCGCGATCTCCTTCGACCATCACGGGAACCAATAGAGCTGGCGACCCGCAGTCAACCTCTCGGCGCCGACTATCCCGAGCTGTCTGCGGTCCTGGCGCAGATTGGCGCGGACCTGCGTTCAGGATGCGATCACCCTCAGCCAGTTCCGCCGCATCGTATTCGCCGAGAAGCAGATCACGCTCGAGTTGGTGGACGCCTGCGACTCGCCGCACGCCTATGTCTACTGCATCCGGCCGGATGCAGACCGCGCTTGACTGCGATCGCGCAGGCAACCGAGTTGCAGGAGTTGATCCAGGGTCGGCTCGAAGCCGCCCGCGGCGAGGCGCCAGACCCGCCGCAAGCATGGCCATGCCTGCGCGGTGACTTCGACCCCACGCGGTTCGTCGACCGCTACGAGCAGGCACTGCGCGAGGTCATCGCGCGCAAGCGCGAGGGCATGCCGGTGGTCGTCGCGGCCGATGAGGTTCCGGAGACCAACGTGGTCAACCTTATGGACGCGTTGCGGCGCAGCCTGGGCGACGCCGGCGGGGCGCCGCTGCAGAAGCGGCCATCTGCAGCAAACCGGAACAAACCTGCGAAGCCAAGGGCGCGACCGCGCAGCGGGTGGCATGATGGTTATCCAGCTTCCGTTGCCGGCACGTTGGGCTCGGTTAGAAAGCCGCCGTAGCGATCCGCGTGGTCGTCTCGACGCGTTACGGCAGGACCTTGTTCCTACAAAAGCAATTATCCGCGACGCGCTCGACGCGCTCGCCGCCTTGCATGGCATCCCGCCCACGGACATTGCCTATGCTGTTGAGGGCTATGTGGACGACATGCTGAGCGCTGCGATCTACAACGTAGACGTGGGCTCGAGCGAGAGCTAGAAGACGAAGACCCGGTATGAGCGCACACCGCGAGCAACAAAACTAAGCGGATGGTGAACCAAATGTTCGCGCTCGAGGACGAGACTGTACTTTTGTCTATTGCTGGACTTTCAATGAGATGCAAATCCCAGCAGACAGGAGACAGGCGTCAGCGTCCTGAGTGTGGAGGTTCCTCTGGCGCACGAAGGGCGGCCGTGCGCTGGGTGGCGCCTCGAAAGCGGGCCATCTCGCTGTATCGCAACCGCACCTTCGACCTGCTGTTCAAGTCGATCGCCGACCACACTCCCCTGGACGACGGTTCGCGAGGTCTTGCAAGCATCAACGCAGTGGGTGGCCTCGCCATGGCTCTGCAACCCGCTGGCGAGGACGACATGCCCGAGAACGCCATCCACTACGATGGTCCGGTTGACCTCATGGGGCGACGCAAAAGAGCTGGCCTTGGGAATCAGGTCGACATGCGCCCAAATGCTGTCGCGAGCCGAGCTTCCACCGAGCCCGCATCAGAATCGGAAACCAAGCTGTCGCACCGGCGCCGACCAGGTTCCGTTAAGACCCAGCGCAATCCATCCCAGTCGATCAGCTCGAGCTGCAGCAGGCGGCGGACACGTTCCGGCTCCAGTGGCTCACCACTGGTAAAGCCAATCTTGCGCAATGCAATCTCCTCGTGCGGGCTGAGCGGTGCGAGCAATCCCCTCATGACACCTCCTCTATAGTTCCCGCGACCTAGGCACTCGACGCAAGCCCGACAAGCCTCCAATTCTGCGTCAATCACCGATTCGCCACGGGACTGAAACTTGCCGAGGGAGCCTTGGTATGCGGTAGGCTCCCGTGGATGTCTGGGTACGGCGCGAGGCGGCTGGGCCCATCGAACTGAGGCCGCCCGTGCCTTCGTGGCATCCAGTCATCGACCATCAACTTTGCGGCCGGGTAGCTCGCCGACCGCCGGCTGCTCGCGGCGACCGATCAGGCGATCGATAGCTGTGGGGTGGCGTTCAGGCCGCTCGATTGCGTCGAGGCGATAGTACTGCATGCCGGCTATAGTCGACATTTTGAAGGCCACCGATGCCCAGCGGGGTATATAACCGCCGTCAGGCGTCACAGCGCACCCACATTGCGCCAAATGGCTTGCGTAGGGCACGGAAGGTGTAGGGCTTATTCGCCAGGCTTCGGTCATGTGTGATGGTAACGCCACACGGCGGAGCCGGTCTCGTGCATGCACGTGCTAGCAAGGTGCGCCACCGCACCGCGCAGCAGCGCATGCAAAGTGACCGCACTCGGAGTTCGGGCCGCCTCGCTGTGGCTCGGAGGCAACACGTTTCGACCACGCGTTCGAGCCTGGCAACTTCAAGGCTTGGTTGGCATTACTAGGCACCCATGGTTGGCATTGCTGGGCATACAGGGGCGACGTGACCGACCATGGCGCAGCAGCCCATCGACAAGGACGCGCTGGCACGAGAGAAGAGAGACGTTGCGCGCCGCGCGAGGCGGTTGGCACTTACGCTGTTGGCGGAGGCTGACAAACGTCGGCTAACGCAATTCGCAGACGAGCTGGACAAGGAAGCAGAGACGCTTGAGCGGTCGACTGTTCCGAACTCGTCTTCGCCCATTATGGCGCCCCATCGTCAGGTGCAGCAGCAGGTGCAGCAGCAACAATCGGCTGACTCGCCGGCGCAGCCCCAAGTGCCAGTGGAAAAGGATTAGCCGGGAGCGGAAGCCTGCTGGGCCGAGCCACGGAGATCGGCGAGCCGATAATGAATGCGATTGCCCTGAGCGACAACGAGGGTGTCGTGATCGCGCGCTGACCAGCCTATCGTCTGAAAACGTACGATCGACTATCGATCGACTGTAGCAACTCTTGTCGGCAACACGGCATTCACTCGGTTGCATCATGGCGCGAAGCTCACACCGCATGTCCCGGCTGATTAAGGGCACTTTCCTGTTCGCCGCGTTGGTCTCGCTGGCTGGACAGGTATCCAGCCAGATCGCCAAGATTCCCGAGGTAGCATCGCCGGCCGAGGACGGCCAATGGACGATGCCCACGAAGGATCACGCCAACAGCCGTTTCAGCGGGCTGGACCAGATCAACAAAGGCAATGTCGGCCAACTGCAGGTCGCCATCGCCCTGTCGACCGGCACGACCAGCGGCAATGAATCATCGCCTCTGGTGATCGGCAGCACACTCTACTTCGTGACGCCCTATCCCAACATCCTCTACGCCGTCGATCTCGCGGCGCCCGGCGGAGCGGTGAAGTGGAAATTCGAGCCTAACCCCAACGCCTCAGCCCAAGGTGCGGCATGCTGCGAGGCCGTCAATCGCGGTCCGACCTACGCCGACGGCACCGTCTACTACAATTCCATCGACAACAACACGATTGCCCTCGACGCCGAGACCGGCGCGCTGAAATGGCGAACGGTGCTGGGCGATTTCAACAAGGGCGAGACCATGACCATGGCGCCCTTCGTGGTGAAGGACAAAGTCCTGGTCGGCAACTCTGGCGCGGAGTTCGGTGCGCGCGGTTGGGTGACGGCACTCAACGCCAAGGACGGCAGCATTGCCTGGCGTGCCTATGCCACTGGGCCGGACAGCGACGTGCTGATCGATCCAGCCACCTTCAAGCCGTTCTACGACCAGTACAAGGGCAAGGACCTCGGCGTCACGCAGTGGCCGGTCGATGCATGGAAGACGGGTGGCGGAACAATGTGGGGCTGGATGTCCTACGACCCCGAGCAGAACCTCGTCTTCCACGGCACCTCCAATCCAAGCCCGTGGAACCACGAGATACGGCCGGGCGACAACCACTGGACGAATGGCCTGTTCGCGCGCGAGCCCGAGACCGGCCGCGCGCGCTGGTTCTACCAGTTCAGTCCCCACGACCTGTGGGATCATTCCGGCATCAACGAGAACATCGTGATGGATCTGCCGTGGAACGGCGCGATGCGAAAGGTCGTCGTCCGCCCGGAGCGTAATGGCTACATCTACGTCATCGATCGCACCTCAGGCGAGGTGCTCGCGGCCGACCCCTTCGTCTTCATCAACGCCTCGCACGGTGTCGACCTCAAGACCGGGCGGCTGGCGCATGCGGAGGAGAAGATACCGACCACCGGCAAGGTGACGCGCAACGTCTGCCCCGTCGCGCCGGGCGCCAAGGACTGGTCGCCCTCGGCCTTTAGCAAGGTGACGGGACACATGTACATCCCGTTCAACAACCTCTGCATGGACTGGCAGCCGACGGAGGTGAACTACATCGCCGGCACGCCTTACATCGGCGTCGATACGAAGTTTTATCGCGGGCCCGGTGGCCATGGCGGCGGCCTGTTCGCCTGGGATCCGGTGCAGCGCAAGAAGGTATGGGAGATCAAAGAGCGGTGGCCGGTGTGGGGCGGCGTGGTGGCGACGGCCGGCGGCTTGGCTTTCTACGGCGACGTCGAGGGTTGGTTCAAGGCGGTCGATGTAGATACCGGCCAGGTGCTCTGGCGCTTCCAGACGGGCTCGGGGATCATCGGCCAGCCCACCACCTTTCGCGGTCCCGACGGACGGCAGTACGTCGCCATCCTGTCCGGCATCGGCGGCTGGATCGGCTCGATGGTCAGCAAGGACCTCGATGCCCGCGATCCGACCGCCCAAAAGGGCTTCGCCAACATGACCGGCGATCTGAAGGCGCTGACGCGGAAGGGGGGCATGCTCTATGTCTTCGCTTTGCCGCGTTAGCCTCGCCCTCGCCCTCGCCCTCGTCGTCGCGGCGGAGGGTGCTGCGGCAGAACCACTGCGAGTATGCGCCGAACCCGACAACCTGCCCTTCAGCGACCATCGCGACCGCGGCTTTGAGCTCGAAACGGCAAGCTTGCTGGCGGCCGATCTTGGCCGCCCGCTGCAAGTCGTCTATGTCGCGCAACGCACGCACGACTTCCTGCGCACCACCATCAATGCCGGCGTTTGTGACGCCCTGATGGGCGTTCCGGCCGGCTTCGACCGCCTGGCCACGACGCGCCCATGGTACCGGTCAAGCTATGTCGCGGTATCTCGCCGGCAGGAGGCTCTGGTCGCGTCGTTCGACGACACAAGGCTGCGCGCTCTTGCGATCGGCGTCGCCGGCCGCGGTACCCCGCCTGCGCTTGCCCTGGCGCGGCACGGCGTCATCGACAATGTCCGCACCTATTCCCTGTTCGAACCACGCAGGGTCGTCCAGGACGTCGACGCCGGCGCCATCGATGTCGCCTTCGTCTGGGGCCCTTTTGGCGGTTGGGAGGCAGCCCAGGCGCGCCATCCTCTCAGCGTGGCCGAGATCGCATCCGATGGGCCTGAGCCTGTAGCCTTCGAGATAGCGATCGGGGTGCGTAAGGGAAACGAGGCCCTGCTGCAGGCCCTCGACAGCGCACTCACGCGCAACCGCGCAGCCATCGCCGACATCCTGGCGCGCTGGCACCTGCCCCCGGGAGGCTGACATGTGGTGGCGTACGGTGATGGTGGTGTCCTGCCTGGTGATCGTGGGCGCCGCTCTCGCCTTCTTCCGCGAGGAACGTAGCCTCCGTCCTACCGTGGCCGCCGAGGCCATGCGCCGCGACGCTGCCACCCTGTCGACGCTGGTGGCCGGACAGGCCGCCCCGCCGGCCGCCGAAAACACGCGTTACGAGAAGAGCGGCTACGACCTTAGCGAGGGCAAGCGGCTCTACCGCTGGTTCAACTGCAACGGCTGCCACGCCAACGGCGGCGGCGACATCGGCCCGGCGCTGATGGACGACAAATGGATCTATGGCGCAGACGCCCGCAACATCTACCAGACGATCGTCGAAGGCCGGCCCAACGGCATGCCGTCCTTCCGCAACAAGATTCCCGAAGCGCAGATCTGGCAGATCGCAGGCTACGTCCGCTCGATGTCGGGACTGACGCCGTTCTATTCGCGGCCGAGCCGCAACGACGACCTCCAGGCTGCGCCGCCGGAAACGATGGCGCCGAGGCAGCCGCCCAAGCTGGTCGCGCCGGAGCCGCAGCGGTGAGACTGGTTGCCATCACCGTGCTTTTGGTGCTGGGCGGCTGCTCGCGCAATCCGTCGGTGCTGCTCGACCATGCCGGGCCGCACGCGGCGTGGACCGGCTGGCTGTTCTGGGTGTTCTTCGTTGTCACGGCCGTCGTCTGGACAGTGGTCCTGGCGATGCTGGGGCTTGCGCTGACACGCGGCCATTCACGCTCGCGCCTTGGCCTGCCGCCTGAAATGACGCCTGCGTCCGACCGGAGGCTTGGCGCCTGGGTGGCGACCGGCGTTGCCCTGAGCGTGCTGATCCTGACCGGACTGGTAGGTGCATCCTACGCCGTCGACCGCGAGCTGATTGGGCTCGACCGCAACACGTCGCGCAGTATCGAGATCACGGCGCGGCAATGGTGGTGGGAGATCCGCTATCTCGACGGCGACCCCAACAACCAGTTCACGACAGCCAATGAGCTGCACGTTGCCGTCGGCGAGCGCGTGAAGCTCAGCCTGAAGTCGAACGACGTCATCCATTCGCTGTGGCTACCCAACATCGCCGGCAAGCGCGACATCATTCCCGGCCAGGAGAACAGCCTGGTGATCCGCGTCGACCGCGCCGGCACCTGGAATGGCCGCTGTTCGGAGTTCTGCGGCTATCAGCATGCCTTCATGGGCCTGACACTGATCGCTCAGCCGCCGGACGAGTTCCAGGCGTGGCTCGCGACGCAGCGCCAACCCGCGCCAGAGCCGGCAGGCGAGGAAGAGAAGCGTGGAATGCAGGTGTTCCTGACCGGTCCTTGCGCCATGTGCCACAACATCCGCGGCAGCGGCACGGGTTATTCGAGCTATGCCCCCGACCTCACGCATCTCAAGAGCCGCAGCTCGATCGCGGCCGGTGCGGCGCCCAACACCAAGGGCCACCTCGGTGGCTGGATCATCGATCCGCACGGCCTGAAGCCTGGGGTCCACATGCCGGTCAACCTGCAGAACGCCGGGGACTTTCAGGCCTTGCTGGCCTATCTCGAGAGCCTGCGATGAGCGACGTCGAGCGCGTGCACGATCTCGACGTCCCGCGCGATGCAAGCTTTGCGCCCCTCGAGCTCGCGCGGCGCCTCCAGGCGACATGGCAGCCGCCGCCTGGCCTCATGGGCTGGCTCTGCTCGATCGACCACAAGTCGATCGGCAAACGCTACATGGTGACGGCCTTCGCCCACCTGCTGATGGCCGGGCTGCTCGCCATGGTGATCCGCGTGCAGCTCGCCGGGTCGGACATGCAGCTGCTCGATCCCGATCTCTACAACCAGGTCTTCACCATGCATGGCACGGTGATGATGTTCCTGTTCGCCGTGCCGATGGTCGAGGGCGTGATGATGTACCTGGTGCCGCTGATGGTCGGCACGCGCATCATCGCCTTCCCCCGGCTCAACGCCTTCAGCTACTGGGTCTACCTGTCCGGCGGCGTGATGATCTGGGTCGCCTTCTTCCTCAACGTCGGGCCCGATGCCGGCTGGTTCTCCTACCCGCCGCTCGCCGGACCGGAATACGGGGCGGGCAAGCGTTCGGACATCTACGCCCAGATGATCACCTTTACCGAGGTGGCCGCCCTTGCCGTGGCGATCGAACTGATCGTCACCATCCTGAAGCTGCGGGCGCCGGGCATGACCCTGATGCGCATGCCCCTCTTCGTCTGGGCCTCGCTCGTCACGTCGTTCATGATCGTCTTCTCCATGCCGTCGGTGGTTATCGCGAGCACGCTGCTGATCCTCGACCGGCTGATTGGCACGCATTTCTACAATCCCGCCGAAGGCGGCGATGTCATGCTTTGGCAGCACCTCTTCTGGTACTTCGCCCATCCCGAGGTCTACATCATCTTCCTGCCCGCGGTCGGGCTCGCCAGCCACATCGTCGAGACCTTCAGCCGCCGGCCGACCTTCGGCTATCCCGCGATCGTGCTGGCGCTGATCGGCAATGCCCTGCTGTCGTTCGGACTCTGGGTGCACCACATGTATGCCACCGGCCTGCCGCGGCTCGGCAACAGCTTCTTTGCCGCCTCGTCGATGACCATCGCCATACCGACCGGTATCGTTGTGTTCTGCTGGCTCGCCACAATCGCCAGCGGCCGGCTGGTCTTTCGCACGCCGATGCTGTGGATCATCGCCTTCTTCGTGCTGTTCGTCATCGGCGGGCTGTCAGGCGTGATGCTGGCGTCGGTGCCGATCGACCTGCAGCTCACCGACACGTATTTCGTCACGGCGCACATCCATTTCGTCCTGGTGGGCGGCGCGGTAGCGCCGCTGATCGGCGCGCTCTACCTGTGGTTCCCCAAGATGACTGGCCGGATGCTCGACGAGCGGCTTGGCATCGTGCAATGGGCGCTGTTCGTCTCGGGGGGCTTCGTCTCGTTCGGCGGCATGGTGCTGCTCGGCATCTCAGGCATGACCCGCCGCGTCTATACCTATCCGCCGAGCATGCAGTGGGACACGCTCAACCTGATTACTAGCTTGGCCGGATGGGCGATCGGCCTGAGCTTTCTGCTCCTGCTGGTCAATATCCTGTGGTCGCTGCGTGCGCCGGTGCGGGCGCCGGCAAATCCATGGACCGCTTCCGGCCTGGAATGGCTGACCACGTCGCCACCTCCTATCTACAACTTTCCGCTGATTCCCCATGTCAGCAGCCGCACGCCGCTGTGGGACGACCCGAGCGGCAGCGAGGTCGTCACGGGGCTGCGTGTTGACCAGCGCGAGATCCTGGTGACGACCACTGCCGAGGCCGAGCCCGACATGCGCGATCCTGTGCCGGATCCCTCATTGTGGCCGCTGATCGCCGCGATCGTCACCACCATCGTGCTGATGGGATCGATTTTCACGCCGCAGGCCATCGTCTGGGGCGCCTTGCCCTTCGCCGCCGTGCTCGTGGCTTGGCTCTATCCGCGCAAGGTGTTGGCGGCCACCCCGGCTGAGATCGATCAGGCGAAGGAGGCCCGGTCATGAGCGCGATGCGCGATGTGTCCCGCCTGCCGACCTACCGCTTCTCCTATCGCTCGCCCCTATGGTGGGGGACTCTGTCCTTCGTCGTGATCGAGGGGCTGGGTTTTGTCTTCTCGATCGCCGTTTACTTCTACCTGCGCAGCCAGAATGCCGAATGGCCGCCGGTTCGTCCGCCCGACCTGCTGTGGGCGAGCCTGTTCACCGCGCTGCTGATCCTGAGCGAACTGCCCAATACCTGGACCAAGCGCGCCGCACTGGCGCAGGACCTGAGCCGGGTGCGTATCGGCCTGCTCGTGATGGCCGGTGTCGGTATCGCCGCGATGGTGCTGCGCGCGCTCGAGTTCACGACGCTGAATGTGCGCTGGGATGCCAACGCCTATGGCTCGACCGTCTGGTTGCTGATCGGCCTGCACACCGCGCACCTCGTCACCGACGTGTTCGAGACCTTCGTTTTCGTCGTCATGCTGTTCGCCGGACCGCTGGACGGCCGGCGCTTTTCCGAAGTGGAGGACAATCAGGCCTATTGGGATTTCGTGGTCATCGCCTGGCTGCCGGTCTACTTCACCATGTACTGGGCCCCGCGCCTTCTCGATGGGGCGACGTCATGAGTGCATCGGCTGCCCGGTTGGTGCTGCCCTGGAGCGGCCTGATCGTGGGGGCGCTGGCCTGGTATGGCGCGCACGAGCTCGGCTTTTACCTGTTGCGGCCCAATTGCCAGCATCCCTGGATCGTGCCGGTGATTCACCTCGTGGCGCTGCTGCTCACCGTCGCAGCCGGCGTGGCGTCGCTGATGGCCGAGCCGCGCAGGCCGCGTTCGCCGATGGCCTGGATCGGTCTTGGCGGGGCCGCATTATTCGCGCTGGTGATTGCCTTCCAGGGCGGCGCCGGACTGGTCTACAGCGGGTGCGAGCGATGAACGCCGCATGGGCCCATGGCGTCGCCGAACCCGAAGGCAGCATGGGCTGGAGCTTTGAGCCCATGGTTGTGCTGAGCCTGGGGCTGGCCGCATGGTTCTACCTGGTGGGCAGCGCACGGCTGCGCGCGCGGTCGGCGACGGCAATCCCGCTGAGCGAGCGGGCGCTGTTCTGGTTGGGCCTCGGCAGCGCGGCCTTGGCGCTGATCTCGCCGCTGCATGTCGTGGGCACGCAGGTCTTCACCGCGCACATGATCGAGCATGAGATCCTCATGGTTGTAGCCGCGCCGCTGCTCGTGGCTGCACGGCCGGGCGCCGCCTTTACCTGGGGCCTGCCGCAGGCGTGGCGCAGGCCGATGGCATTGCTCCTGCATACAAGGGCGGTGAAGGCCGCGTGGGCGCATGCCACAGAGCTTTGGAGCGCAACCGCCTTCCATGCCGCCATGCTGTGGCTGTGGCATGCGCCGGGACTGCTGAAGCCGGTCCTCGCGAGCGAGTTCGTGCATGTCCTGCAACATGCAAGTTTCATGCTCTCCGCGCTGTTCTTCTGGACCGCCGTGCTCCGCGCAGCCGGTCCTCACGGCAGAGCCCAGGGCTCGGCGGTGATCGCTCTCTTCCTCACGTCGCTGCAGGCCGGCCTGCTGGGCGCCCTCATGACCTTCTCACGCTCGCCCTGGTACCCCTTCGCTCCCGATCCGTTCCCAATTTGCGGCCTGACGCGCCTCGAGGACCAGGCGCTCGCGGGGCTGATCATGTGGATCCCGGCCTGCACGGTTTACGTGGTGGCGGCGCTGATCGTCATGGCGCGCTGGCTCATGCGCCTGGAGGCACGCCATGCGTGAAGGCGTTCGCCGCAGCCTGCAGACGCTTGCCGCCATCGCGTCGGTCGCGCTGGCGGCCGGCGCGGTCGCGGTGGTTGTGCGAACCGGCACAGAGCAGCAGCGGCGGGACGTCGATGCCGTGACCGCCCTCAGCGCCAGCGCGCCATCGGCCGGGCGGGCGCTGATCGTGGCCAGCGGCTGTGGCGCCTGCCACGTCATTCCGGGCATCCCACGCGCACGCGGCCAAGTCGGTCCCAGCCTGGCCGGGATCGCTGGCCGGGCCATCGTCGGCGGCAGCCTGCCCAATACGCCCGATAACCTGCAGGCTTGGATCGAGGATCCACGCCGGCTCAGTCCGCAGACCGCCATGCCGGCGCTCGGCCTGTCTTCCGAGCAGGCCCGGCAAGTGACGGCGTGGCTGTATGCCGAGGCCAAGTGAGCATTGCAACCGCAAGGAGCAGATCATGAGGAAGTGGAAGAAGCCGGAAATCGTCGAGATCGCCGTCGGGCTGGAAATCAACGCCTACGCCTCGGCGTCAGGTGCCGTGCAAAAGCGAAAAGTGCCCGGGTAGCATCCGGGGAACATATGGTTCCAAGACTCGGTGTGGTCGCGCAACTGCCAGCACAGAGGTCATCCCTGCCAAGCCGCGAAAAGCCCGACGCGATTGCCATGTGTGGTACCGCCGCAACGTGATTCGCGGCGTTTCGTTAGGCCGGCATGGACGTGGTCGTTGACCTTGACGGCACGTTGGCCGACTGCACCCATCGCCTCCATCATATCAGGGGTCACGGGCGGAAGAACTGGGATGCCTTCTTCGCGGGCTGTCACCTCGATCAGCCCAATCCCGTGATCGTCGCTTTGGTCAAGGCGCTGCAAAAGGAACATCGCCTGATCTTCTGCAGCGGCCGGCCGGAACGGACGCGACGCGCGACGACGCAGTGGCTGCAGAACCATCTCGGCCTCACCCCCGAAGCGCTGTACATGCGCGGCGACCACGATCGGCGCGCCGACGACATCGTGAAGCGCGAACTGCTGGCCCGCATGCGGGCCGACCAGTTCGAGCCAAAGCTCGCAATCGACGACCGCCGTCGGGTCGTGGAGATGTGGCGCGCCGAAGGCCTCGTCTGCGCGCAGGTAGCCGAAGGCGACTTCTAAGAGCATTGCAGCAGCGCGGGTTCTCCAAACAACCGTCGGACGTGGCATGAGGTTGTGCCAGCTGTAGCGGTGCATGAACAAGGGCAGCTGCTGGGCACGCTGTCTGGAGTCAGATAGGCTCGAGCGCCAGGCAAGCTTCGCCCTCGAACTCAAGCACGGTGCCTTGCCTGGATCTTATCTGGGGGGCCTGTCGGGCATGCTGCTCCGCGGCGTGCTGCCGTATGGCGAGGAACTGCGGCGCACCCCGGGGCTCCCCGCTCACCAGAGCACGAACGACGGCCGCTGGATCATGAGCCAGAAGATCGCCAGCACCGCAGCGAAAGCGGGAAAGCCGAAGACGAACCACAGGCGAAAGAGGCGGCGGTAGTCGTCGGGCAACGACGTCCCTTCTCTCACCGCCGCGGCCGCCAGATCGCGCATGCGCATCTGCATCCAGACGACCGGCAGCCAGAAGGCGCCCGTCAGGAGATAGAGGAACACCGACAGCAGGATCCAGCCTTCGGTCAGCGGATACCCGACATGCAGCGCGAGCCACACGCCGGTGACGGGCTGGGCCACGACGGCGCTGGCGGTGAACAGGAAATCGGCGACGACGACGATGCGGGCGACGCCGGCCACGACCTGAGGCCTGCCGTCACGATGCGCGAGCAGCATGAAGAAGGCGATGCCGGCGCCGGTGCCCAGGAGCACGGCAGCGCCGATGACATGGGCGAACTTGAGGACGAAATAGAGCATCAGCGATCGTCGACGAGCCCGAGGGCCGCCAGGTGCAATGCGAGAATGGGCAGGACCTTCAGCATCGGTCCCATCGGGTCGGTCCACAGCCGTGGCACCAGCACGGTGCCGATGATGGCGTAGAGGACGGTGACGATGAGGGCTGCGATGATGCCGGCGCGTGCGGTGCGGCGCCAGCCGATCGCCAGGCCGACGGCGATGTCGCACAGCGCACCGCCGATCACAACCGCCACGGCCGGCCAGCCGAACACGCCGCCCTCATGCATCAGGGCGATGCCGTTGTCCCAGCCCGGACCGAGCGCGATCACGCCGGTCGAGAACCAGAACAGCGCGCAGATCGCGAAGATCCACGGCCGTAGCAGGTAGAGCCGCGCGAACCAGCGCTCCTGGACGGAGGCGGGCTCCGTCAGGAGGACCCGTTCGATGTCGCGCGGCACGATACCGGTCAGCTCCATCCAGCGCGCGGGATCGCCGGGCGCGGCACGCAGGAGCTCGTGGCCGGCATTGCTGCGTATCGCGGTCCGCCAGCCCAAGCGCCCCATCAGGTCGCCAAAGCCGAAGGAAGCGGCCGCCAGCCATCGCGGCAGGCGGACAGACTCGGCCGGCCGCCAGCCCAGCCAGCGACGAAACAGGCCGACGATCTCATCGAAACGCCAGGGATGAGGGCCGACCACATCGAGCACGAGTTGCGCCGGCGCCCCCGATCGCAGGAAGAACAGGACGGTGTCGAGCACATCGTCGATATGGACAACCTGCAGCGCGCCCGCCTGCTCCGGCACCGGCAGCACGGGCAGCGCCGCCAGGCCGCGCAGCAACGCCGCACCACCGACGGCGTTACGGCCGACCACGACCGACGGCCGCAGGATCACCCAGTCGAGGCCGCTTTCCATCAGCGCGCGGTCGCCTGCGCGCTTGGTGCGGGAAAAGCCCGTCGCGCCGTGCTCGACGCCCAGGGCCGACAGATGGACGACGCGCCGGACATCGGCCTCGGCGCAAGCCCGATAGAGCGCGGCGGGGCCAGCCTCGTGCACCGCCTGCAGCGATTCGCCGGGTCCATCCTGGAGCGCTCCGGCACAGTAGACGACGGCGTCGACGCCTTCGAGATACGGGCGCCACACCGAGGAATCGGCCGCGCGCGCGATATCGAGCCGAACGTGGCGCAGCAGCACCGCGCTCTTCGG
>FODP01000013.1 GCA_900110395.1 Rhodospirillales bacterium URHD0017 | reverse complement strand
TGCGAAAGCTCATCGTCACACTCAACGCCATGGTCCGCGACAACCTTCCTTGGCGAGCGCTAGCCGCATGACCGAAGACAGTTGCTCCGTCCGCTACGCGGACACCTCCCCAAGCTTCGCTTGGGGAGGAAACCCTTCACGTCAGATCGGAAAGATAAGGCAGGTCGTCGTGCCGTGTGCCAGGAGCTTGCCGGCGCCGTCGTAAAGCTTGCCTTCCGAGGTGCCGATGCGCGAGCCGACGTTGATCACCTTGCCCTCGGCCTTCACCGGGCCGGTCTTGTCGGTCATGGCGCGCACGTAGTTCACCTTGATCTCGACCGTGGTGTAGCCGATGCCGGCCTTGAGCGTGGTGTGGATGCAGCAGCCCATCACCGAATCGAGCAGGGTGGCGGCGATGCCGCCATGCACGGTGCCCAGCGGATTGTAATGGTCGTAGACAGGCGTGTAGTCGAAGACGACCCGCCCCAACTCGACCTCCGATACCCGGAAGCCCAGCGCCTTGGTGATCGGCGGCGCCGGGAAACGGCCCTCCAGCAGGCCCTTGAACAGGGTGAGCCCGTCCATGGCGCGGGCCTGCTCGATAGGCACCACGCCGTAACCCGCATCGCTCATCGTCGTCTCCGTCATCGCCTTTCCGTGCATATACACATTTGTGCTTGGCCGTCGCAAGCATCGGGCCTAAAATCGCCGCCATGTCCGGCCCCCGCCTGTCGCCCCTCGATTGCACCTGTTTTCGTATCCGCGGCGCGGCGCGGCGCGTGACCCAGATCTACAGCAAGCACCTGGCATCGACCGGGCTGAAGATCTCGCAATTCTCGCTGCTGGGCTTCGTCACCGCCCAGGGCCCGGTGTCGATCGGCCGGCTGTCCGACCTGCTCGCCACCGACCGCACGACACTGACCCGCAACCTCGGCCCGCTCCTGAAGGACGGGCTGATCGAGCGCGCCCAGTCGGGCGACAAGCGACGTCATGAGTTGGTGGCGACTCCGGCCGGCCGCGCCCTGTTCAAGCGCGCGTTGCCGTTGTGGGCCGCCGCTGAGCAGGAGGTGCGCGACGCCATGGGCGCCAAGCTCACGGCCGACCTGCACGGCGCCATCGACCGCTCGATGGAGAAACTCGCGGCGCTCTGATGCCGGGGACGCGCCCCAGCTAGAGATTGGCGGCGAAGAAGCCGTACTCCAGTTCCATCGCCCGGCGATAGTTGGCGCGGACGGCGGGCGTGTCGGTGGCGTGTGCGTCGAGCAGCGTCTCCAGTCGCACCGCCAAGGCTTCGAAGGCGGGATCGGAATAGGTCTTCACCCAGTCGGCATAGGCCGGCGCGACAGCGGTCCTGGCGAGCGACTGCCCGAGCCAGGCGTAGAGCCGCATGCACGGCGTCATGGCCGCGATGGTCTCGCCGAGCCGGCCGCGCCGGGCCGTGTTCAGGAGGAAGTCGACGTAGAACTTGGTCTCGGCGATCGGCGTCACGCCTAAAAGGTCGATCTGCAGGCGCTCGGTATAGCTCTTGTGCAGCCTGAGCTCGTCGACGACGCCCGAGATCAGTTCCGAAAAGGCATAGAGGTCCTCGCGCGAGGTACCGTTGGCGAGACAGAAGGCGTAGCCGCGGGCGAAGGCGTCGAGGAAATAGGCGTCCTGCGCCACGTAGCGCTTGAAGTTGTCGATCGGCAGGGACCCGTTGCCGAGTCCCTGCACGAAGTCATGCGTCCGGATGCGCGCGGCCAGGTCGGCGTTGATGTCCCAAAGGTGCAACGCCAACGACACCGTTGCTCAACCCAGCGCCTGGACCAGGTCGGCGATGATGTCCTCGGCGTCCTCGAGGCCGACCGAGATGCGTACGGTGCCGTCGCCGATGCCGAGCTTGGCCCGTTCCTCGGCGCCGATGCGCATGTGCGTGGTGGTCGCGGGATGCGTCACCAGGCTCTTTGCGTCGCCGAGGTTGTTGGAGATGTCGACGAGCTTCAGGCGGTTCAGCGTCTCGAAGGCTGCCCACTTGCCGGCTTTGAGGTCGAAGGTGACGACGCCACCGGCACCCGACATCTGCTTCATCGCGAGCGCGTGCTGCGGATGGTCCTTGCGGCCGGGATAGAGCACGCGGCCGATCGCGGGATGGGCGGCGAGCGCATCGGCCACGCGCGCGGCGTTGGCGCAGTGGCGCTCGATGCGCAGGCCCAGCGTCTCCATGCCCTTGACCAGCACCCAGGCATTGAACGGGCTGAGCGAGGGGCCGGTGTTGCGGATGATGGGCTGCAGCTTGTCGAGGATGAACTCCTTCGTGCCCAGTACCGCACCGCCGAGCGTGCGGCCCTGGCCGTCGATGTACTTGGTGGCGGAGTGCACGACGATGTCGGCGCCCCATTCCAGCGGGCGCTGCAGGATCGGCGTGGCAAAGGCGTTGTCGAGCACGACCTTGGCACCCGCTTTGTGGGCGAGATCGCACACCGCCTTCACGTCGACGATGTCGAGCATCGGGTTCGAGGGCGATTCGAACAGCACGGCCTGCGCCGGCTTCGACAGCGCCTTCTCCCACTGCGCGAGATCGCCGCCGTCGACGAACTCGCCCCGGATGCCGTACTTGGGCAAGAGGTCGGCCACGATGTAATGGCACGAACCGAACAGCTGGCGGGCCGCGACGATGCGGTCGCCCGACTTGAGCAGCGCCAGCAGGGTGAAGAACACCGCCGACATGCCGGTCGACGTGGCGCGACAGGCCTCGGCGCCTTCCAGCGCGGCCAGCCGGTTTTCGAACATGTTGACGGTCGGGTTGCCGAAGCGCGAATACTGGTAGTGCGTGCTCTCGCCCTTGAAGGTGGCCTCGGCCTCCTCCGCGCTCTGATAGGCGTAACCCGAGGTGAGGTAGAGCGCTTCCGACGTCTCGTCGAAATTGCTGCGCAGCTGCCCGCCGCGCACCGCCTTGGTCTGTGGCCGCCAAGTCGATTGATCGGCCTTCGCCTTCGTCGTCTTCGGGATCGATCCGTCCATTGCCCTCTCCTCTCGTGCGCGACTTTCCATGACGCGCAACGAAAAAGCCCCCGACCTGGAAGGACGGGGGCTTTTGCGAGCACCTCCGACCTTTTAGCGATGTTTAACGTGGTCGCAAGCCGGTCGGCTCAAATCTCCACGGAGGACTTCTATAGAGACGAACCTCGGACTGTGCAAGGGGGCCCTGCAGGCCGGGCTCGACGGCAATCGCCTCGAATGGCCGTCAGGCGTATGATCGTGGCGTCGGGGGTCAGCCCATGTCGACCTTGATCAAGGCGTTGTTCGGTCCGGGACGCTGGCTGGGCGACGGCCGCTACTACGTCTTTGCAGTGCTCCTGCCGCTGGCCTGCCTCGCGCCGTGGGGCATCGTGACCGAGGCCGCACCAGACCATCGCACCAAGGGCGAGCATTGGGGCGTCTTCTCGTCGATTCCCATCGAGCTCAAGTCGTTCGACGCTCGAAGCCTGCCGCAGGCCATAGCGGTCGACGAACACGTCAACCGGCTCTTCTCGGTGTCGACCTCCACGCTGCTCGCCCTCATCGCCGTCGCCTCGACCTTGATGGGATTGATGATCGCCGTGCGCGGGCTCGTGACGCCGAAGGATCGCATCGTATTCGGCGGCGTGTGGCTGCTGCTCATCGTGGTGCTGATCGCGGTGATGGATCCGACGCAGCACGGCAGCCGGATCATCGCGCTGCTCGGACAGGACGTCTTCGCCCGGACGGCAGGCGCCATCTACGACGGCAAGCCGCTCGTCCTGCTGAAACGCCTGTTGATGTCGGCGAACATCATCGTGGTGATCGGCGGCGCCACACTTGCCATCGCGGCGACCACGCTCGCCGCCACGGGCAGCCGCCTCGAGACGCTGGCCGACCTGCCGGCCCTGGAAAGGCTGCGGCGCCGGCTCGACCTGATCCTGTTCGCGTCCGCGCTGGTCCTGGGGATCGGCCTGATCGACATGAAGTACTGGCACGCCTGGCCGCTGCCGTTCGTCGCCGACGCCAAACAGTACGAGAAGCTCACCAACGGCTTCATCGCCTTCCAGAGCGTCTGCTACGTCGGCGTGCTGGCGACGCTTTACCTTCCGACGGCGCTGGTGCTCGATGCCGCCCGGGCACGCATCAAGAAGAATGCCGTCGCCGACCTCGCCGCACCATCGCCAGCCAACGACGGACTGGCCGCCAGCGAGGCCAGTTCCTTGTCCGCCGCCGTCGCCCCGCTCGCCGTCCTGATGCGGGCCGTCACGGTGCTTTCACCTGTCCTGGTCGGCCCGCTGTCGACGATCATCGACCTCAAGTTGGTCCATTGATCGCATCTAGTGCTTCTGCTTGGCCAGCGACTGCTCGCGCAGCTTGCTGAGCGTGATGCGCGAGGTCAGCGCCTCGGGGTCGGTCTTGACATGGATGATGGCGGGCTTGGCCGCCGCCACCGCGCGTTCGAAGGCCGCGGCATAGTCCTCGGTCTTCTCGACCGTCTCGCCGTGGCCGCCGAAGGCGCGCGCGTAGGCGGCGAAGTCGGGGTTCTTGAGCTCGGTGCCGACCACGCGCGTCGGATACTCGCGCTCCTGGTGCATGCGGATGGTGCCGTACATGCCGTTGTCGACCACGGTGATCACGATGTTGGCGCCGTGCTGGACGGCCGTCGCGAATTCCTGGCCGTTCATCAGGAAGCAGCCGTCGCCCGCCAGCGACACCACCATGCGATCGGGCTCGGCGATCTTGGCCGCCACCGCCGCCGGCACGCCGTAGCCCATGGCGCCGCTGGTCGGCGCAAGCTGGGTCTTGAAACCGCGATACTGGAAGAAGCGGTGCAGGAAGGCCGCATAGTTGCCCGCGCCATTGGTGACGATGGCATCGTCGGGCAGGCGCTTGTTCAGCCAGGCGATGACCTCGCCCATGTTCACCGAGCCGGGCAGCGGGCCGGGCTTGATGTTGTCGAGGTACTCGGCGTGCGCGGCCGCCGTTTCGGCCTTCCAGCGCTTGCCGTCGACGGGCTTCATCGCGCGGGCGGCGGCGGCGAAGTTCGCCATGCCGCTGTTGATCGGCAGGGTCGCCTGGTAAACGCGGCCCAGCTCCTCGGCGCCGGCATGGACGTGGACCAGCTTCTGCTTCGGGACCGGCAGGTCGAACAGCGTGTAGCCGCCGGTCGTCGCCTCGCCCAGCCTGGGGCCGACAGCGATGATGAGGTCACAGGCCTTCAGCCGCTTGCCCAGCGCCGGGCCGACGCCGACCCCAAGATCGCCCGCGTAGTTGGGATGGCGGTTGTCGAACAGGTCCTGGTTGCGGAACGAGGCGCAGACCGGAAGGTCGTTGGCCTCGATGAAGGCGCGGATGTCGGCGCAGGCCTTGGCGGTCCAGCCGCCGCCGCCCACGATCACCATTGGCTTCTCCGCCGCCGCCAGAAGCTCGCGCAGCGCCGCCATGTCGTCGGCCGCCGGCGCGCCGCGCGCGATCTTGTAGGGCCCGGCGTCAGGCACCTCGACCTCGTCGACCAGCATGTCCTCGGGCAGCGCGATCACGACCGGGCCGGGCCGGCCGTTCAGCGCGGTGTGAAATGCCTGGCTGATCAGCTCGGGGATGCGCCGCGCGTCCTCGATCTGGACGACCCACTTGGCCATCTGGCCGAACATGCGGCGGTAGTCGATTTCCTGGAAAGCCTCGCGGTCGGACGCCTCGCGCGCCACCTGGCCGACCAGCAGGATCATGGGCGTCGAATCCTGGAACCCGGTATGCAATCCGATGCTGGCATTGGTGGCACCCGGACCGCGCGTGACGAAGGCGATGCCGGGCTTGCCGGTGAGCTTGCCGTAGGCTTCCGCCATGTTGGCTGCTCCACCTTCCTGGCGGCAGATGATGAAGCGCATGGAGTTGCGCTGCGCATAGAGCGCGTCGAGCGCCGCCAGGTAGCTTTCGCCGGGCACGCCGAAGATCGTGTCGGTGCCGTGAATGCGCAGCTGGTCGATCAGGACTTGCGCGCCGCTGCGGCGCGGATGAGAGCTCGGCATGACTTTCCCTTACTTCGTGGGTGAGAACGCGGTTGGCACCAATATCTTGTTGTTCATGTGCCTCATATATTCTCGGCTCTTCTGCAAATAGGCTTGCCATGCGAGATCGGCAGCCATGGCAGCGCGACGCTTGGTGCGATCGGCCAAATCTTCGTAGCCCCAGATATGCACGATCTCGTTCACATTGCCGACCTCAGTCGTGAAGAAGCCGACTAGATTGCCGAGATGCTTCTTCTGCACCGGCAGCCCTTCCTTCTCGCAGAGCGCGAGGAAGTCGCGCAGCCGGCCCGGCTGTAGCTCGTAGGTGCGATGGTCGACGATCATGCAATTCCTCCCATTCCGGTGGCGATTGTGTGACTTGCACAAATCGATCTCAACCCTGCCATCTTCGTGATCCGCTTGCGGTGGACTTGAGCCGTGATTCAGCGCATAAAGCCTGCATTGCGATACTGCCGACGAGCATCATCATGAGTCTCGGTACGATCGCGGAGCGCTATGCCGGTCAACGTCTTCTCGTGAGCTTCTTGGTCATCTGTCAAATGTCATCGAAACGCTTGGACCCAGTCGTCCAGCAAGCGCGAGCCGGACTCCGCTCAATCCTTCCTCCAGCCCCGAGCCTTGAATGAGTCGCAAATTGTTTGTGGGCAATCTGCCCTACTCGGTCACGTCTGAGCGTCTGTCAGAAGCCTTCTCTCAGTTCGGCACCGTTACCTCTTCAAAAGTGATCGTGGATCGCGAGACCGGCCGCAGCCGTGGCTTCGCCTTCCTCGAGATGGAAACAGATGATCAGGGCGCCGCGGCCATGCAGGCCATGAACGGCGCGTTGCTCGATGGTCGGTCGATCGCCGTTCGCGAAGCCGTCGAACGTCAGCCCGGTGGTGGTGGTGGCGGCGGATTTGGTGGCGGTGGCGGCCGTGATGGCGGCGGCTTCCGTCCGCGCGGTCCGCGTCCGCCCTATGGCGGCGGTGGTGGTGGTGGCGGCTACGGCGGCGGTGGTGGCGGTGGCTATCGCGGCGGCGGTGGTGGCGGCGGCTACGGCGGCGGCGGTGGTGACCGCGGCGGCGGAGGCGGCGGTGGTTACCGCGGCGCCGGCCCCGGCCCCGGCGGCGGTGACGGCGGCCCGATGCGCGATCGACGCGCCGACTTCTCCGGCGGCCCGCCGGGCGGCGGTGGTGGCGGCGGCGGTTTTGATGGCGGTGGCGGTGGCGGCGAAGTCAGCCGGCCTGCACGTCGTCACCAGGGTCCGCCTGACCGGCCGCGCCGCGAGCGTGATTACGAGCCGCGCAAGCGCGGCTTCGACGACGATCAGTAGGCCGCTTACAGCGACCTGAACGAATGAAAACGCCGGGGGCTCTGCTCCCGGCGTTTTCGTTTGGCCGGCCGTCATACAGATGACGTCGACCTCCCCGGTGCTATGCTCGCTGGCACCTATCGGGAGATCGGGCATGAAGCGACGGACCGCGCTTTTGGGCTCCCTGGCCGCCGCCGCCGCGGCGACGGCCACGACCGCGACAAGGGCGGAGACGCCGGTCGACTTGCAGCTCGTGCTGGCGGTCGACGTGTCGCGCTCGATCGACGAGGTCGAGGCCGAGCTCCAGCGCCGCGGCTACATCGAAGCCCTCACCAACGATCGCGTCATCGACGCCATCTTGTCGGGCGAGAACGGGCGCATCGCAGTCTGCTACACCGAATGGGCCGGCACGCACTACCAGATGGTGGTGATCGACTGGACTGTGATCGACAGCCCGTCCGCCGCGCGCCGCTTCGCCGAGAAGCTCGCCGAGGCGCCGCGCCAGTCTCAGAGCTGGACGGCGGTCGGCGCCGCCCTCGCCCACGCGGGACAGCGCTTCGACAATTCGGGCTTCGTCTCCAAGCGCCGCGTCATCGACATCTCGGGCGACGGCCGCACCAACGACGGCCCACCGGCCGAGCTTGTGCGCGACCGTTTGCTGGAGCTCGGCGTCGTGATCAACGGCCTGCCGGTGATGATGAACCGCACCAACTTCGGCCGCCCGCCCGACCTTACCCTCGACAAATATTACGAGGAGAACGTCATCGGCGGAGCGGGCTCGTTCATGATCGTGGCCGACAATTTCGACCATTTCGGCCGCGCCGTGCGCACCAAGCTGGTGCGCGAGATCTCCGGCGTCGACGTCACGGGCCGTCCAGTACCTGCCTGAGCCGCTCGAAGGGCGCGACATCGCGTGTGAGCTGCACGGGCATGCCAAGGTGGCCGAGCGGATAGCGGAAGAGGTTGGCCGCCGGCAGGCGCCATTGCTCGGCCACCGCCAGACCGTCGTCGTACGGGACCCAACGGTCGGTCTCGCCCAGCACCGAGACGATGCTCGATGGCGCCAGGGCCGGCTGAGCGGTCGGATCGATCAGCGTCGACAGTCGAGCCAATGCCTCGCGCGACCAGCCGGCGCGCGCCAGCGCGCGGTCGAGGCCGAGCGTGACGGCGAGCGCGCCGCCAAAGGTCACGTCCTCGATGCGTCCGGAATGGCTTATCAGCATGACGCCGTCGGGCCGCGCTTCGGCCGGCCAGAGATGGCAGCGGCTGGCAGCCTGCTGGGCAACGAACGACGTCATCGAAATGCCGGCCAGCGCCACCTTGCCGCCGAAGCGCCGGCGGCACCAGGCGGTCAGCAACGCCGATTCGATCGCCTGGCCCGAGATGAGATCGATCGAGCTGGTCGGACCTGCGGCAAAGAACGGCTCGCCGCCGTAGCGGCCCGGCATGGCGCGCAGCCCGTGATAGGGCGAGATCGGCTCGACCACGCGCCACCCCAGGTCGACCAGCCGTGCACTCGGGCCGCGCGCTATCGCCAGCAATTCGAACTCCAGGCAAAGGCCGCTGCCGAAGATCAGTGTCGGGTGCGGCGCCGGGTCGGCCGGCTCGATCACGCGCGCATAGAGGACTTCACTGCCTGGCCGTTGACGCAACCGCGGCGCAGGCGTCGGCGCCCGCAACCAGTACTCGCGCAAGCCATCTCCCAACACCGGCCGTGAAGCGACGACAGTGTCGGCATCGACGGCAATATCGTAGAGGCTCTCGGGTCGGGCGATTGCCTCCCCGAGGTGGTGCTCGACCTGGGCCGGCTGATCGATCTCCCAGCGTGCCGACGGCGGCCTTGTCGGAAACAGCAGCGGATAGAAAGACGCGCGCGTTGCCAGGTGGCGGGTCGCGGCGGCGCGACGCCGGTGATCCAGCAGCTGGCCATCCTCGTCCGGGCGATCGCCGAACAACGATGCCTCCCAGGCGGCGCGGGCGGCCTCCGCCGCGGACTTGCGGTCTGCGTTGCGCGCCAGCACCGAGCGCAAATAGGGCTCCGGCCAGGCGGCGACCGGCGCGCCGATCTCGTCGCGAAAGCGCGCCGTGTCGTCGCCGGCGGCATTGGCCGCGGCCCACAGGCGCGACAGCGGAAAGTACCAGCGTTTCAGGCCGAACAGGCCGGCCTGGTCGACCCACGGCTTGGCCAGCAGCGCCCCCAACGGCGAGCGAAACAGGACTTCCATCGGTCAACTCCCGGCTGCAATTTCGCTTGGCCGTACGATAAGCTTGGCAGCATCATCACCACTCGTTACGTCCTTCGGCAATGGAGACCTCTTGATGCTGGCCAACGACCCCGTGACCCAGGCGCGGATCGACCTCACGACCGCACTCAGGGCCGCCGCGCGGCACGGCCTGAACGAGGGCGTCTGCAACCATTTCAGCATGACCGTGCCCGGCCGCGAGGACCTGTTCCTGGTCAACCCGCAGGGCCTGCACTGGTCCGAGATCACGCCGTCGGACCTGGTGATGGCGGATGGCGCCGGCAACGTCGTCGAGGGCAACTACCAGGTCGAAGCGACCGCCTTCTTCATCCATGCCCGCATCCATGCCGGCAACCCGCGCGCCAAGGTGGTGCTGCACACCCACATGCCCTACGCCACGGCGCTGACCTCGATCCGCGAGGGCCGCATCGAGATGTGCACTCAGAACGCCTTCCGCTACTGGAACCGCATCGCCTACGACGACGAATATGCCGGCGTCGCGCTCAGCAACGAGGAAGGCGACCGCATGTGCGGCGCCATGGCCGGCAAGGACATCCTGTTCCTGCGCAACCACGGTGTCATCGTCTCCGGCCCGACTGTGGCGCAGACCTACGACGATCTCTACTACCTCGAGCGCGCCGCCATGGTGCAGGTGCTGGCCATGCAGACCGGCAAGCCATTGCACAACATCGACGCCAAGCTCGCCGAGCACACGGCCAACCAGATCGCGGACGCCGAGGGTCAGCAGGCTTTGCTGCATTTCGAATCGCTGAAGCGCCTGCTCGACCGCGATGAGCCGGGCTGGCGCCGGCTGGCAGCCTAGGGAGCGTCGGATGCGTATCGTGAAAATTGCCGCGGCCATCGGGCTGCTCGCCACGACAACCCTCATTCTGCCTATTGGGGCATCGGCGCAGGGCTACGGCCTGCCGCCCGGTCCCAAGCTCGGAGAGATGGAGGTCAAGGCCTACCAGACGATCCCCAAGACCAAGATTGCCGTCCAGCTCACGTCCGACACTCACCTGTCACGCGAGTTGCGCCGCCAAGTGATGGTGCGCCTGTCCAAGCGCGGCAACGAGGTCGGCTTCTCGGGCGGCAACGTCATGCGTATGGACGTGAGCTACTTCGACTTCGCCGACAGCGGCCGCGGCGACTACGGCACGCAGGGCGGCCAACCCTCCTACGCCGCGCCCGGCTCCAACCCGCGCATGGACCTGCCCAGCAACACGATCCGGCGGCGCGACGGGCTCGGCTCGCCGACCAGCGTGCCGACCTTGCGCGTCACGCTGACGCTCTATGCGACGGATGGCGGCAAGGTGCTGTGGACGGCGACCGGCTCGTGCAGCACCCAGGCCGACAAGGCGCAGAACGCCGGCGAGGCGATCATCAATCGCATCTTCGACAGCGCCGACAAGAGCGTCATGGCCGACGCCGGCTGTCCGCTTTAGCCATCCCACAGAACCGAAGGAAATCGTCTCATGCCGCGTCTGGCTCCGCTCGACCTCGCCAAGCTCACACCCGAACAGAAGAAGGTGGCCGACGCCATCGTCGCGGGGCCGCGCGGCGGCCTGCGCGGGCCGTTCGATCCGTGGCTCAGGAGCCCGCATCTCGCCGACCGCGCCCAGAAGCTTGGCGAGTATTGCCGCTTCAACAACTCGCTGCCCAAGGATCTCTCCGAGCTCGCGATCTGCCTGGTCGGCCGGCATTTCAAGGCACAGTACGAGTTCTATGCCCACGCACGGCTCGCCAAGGAAGCCGGACTGTCGCCGGCGATCGTCGAGGCGGTCCGCACGCGCCAGTCGCCGCCCTTCACGCGCGACGTCGAGAAGATCGTCTATGACTTCGTCACCGAGTATCTCGCCACCAACCGCGTGTCGGCACCCAACTACAAGCGCGCCGTCGACGCCTTCGGCGAGCAGGGCGTGGTCGATCTGGTTGGCGTGTGCGGCTACTACATGCTGGTGTCGATGACGCTCAATGTCTTCGAGATGCCGCTGCCGCCGGGCGAGCCCGATCCGATCGCCTGAATGAGCTTCCTGCTTTTCCTGGTCGCCGCGTCGCTCATCGCCCTGTCGCCGGGCCCCGGCATCTTCTATGTCGCGGCGCGCACGCTGGCCGACGGTCGCAGCGTCGGTCTGGCGTCGAGCCTGGGCACGGGCATCGGCGGGCTGGTGCATGTCGCGGCGGGCGCCGTCGGGGTCTCGGCGCTGATCCTGGCGAGCGCGGAGGCCTTCACCGTCCTCAAGCTTGTGGGCGCGCTCTACCTGGTGTGGCTCGGTATCAAGACGGCACGCGAAGCGCGGTTCGACACCGTCGCGGCGGCGCGCGGCGCCAGCGTCGGCCGGGCCCTTCGCGACGGCATCTTCGTCGAGGCCCTGAACCCCAAGACGGCCGCGTTCTTCCTCGCCTTCCTGCCGCAGTTCGTCGATCCCAACCTCGGCACGGTGTGGCTGCAGTTCTTCGTGCTCGGCCTGATCTCGGTGTTCCTGAACACCGCGGTCGATGTCGTCGTGGTGTTCATGGCGGCACGCGCCCGTTCGGCAGCGCTGGCACGGCCCTCGCTGCTGGCCCGCCTGCGCACCGGCGCCGGCATCGCCATCGCGGCTCTCGGTTTCGGACTGCTGTTCGCCCGCCGGCCGGCTTAAGGCCTGCTCATTCCTCGAAGATCGCGACCGCGCGCGTCCAGCCGGCGGAGGCCCCGCGGATCTTGTGCGGGAAGCAGGCGATGGTGAAGCCGTCGCCGGGCAGCGCCTCGAGATTGTGCAGCTTTTCGAGATGGCAGTAGCCGATGTCGCGGCCGGCCTTGTGGCCTTCCCAGATGATCGATGGATCGTGGTCCTTGGCCCACTTCTGGGCGGTCCAATAGAACGGTGCGTCCCAGCTCCAGGCGTCGGTGCCGGTGAGGCGAATGCCCTTCTCGAGCAGGAAAATGGTGGCATCATAACCCATGCCGCAGCCGGCATTGACGTAGTCGTTGTTGCCGTAACGCGAGCCCGCGCGCGTGTTGACCACGACGATCTCGAGCGGCTTCAGCTCATGGCCGATCCGCGTGAGCTCGCCCTCGACTTCCTTGGCGGTGATGACATGGCCATCCGGCTTGTCGCGGAAGTCGAGCTTCACCCCGGGCTGGAAGCACCATTCGAGCGGCACTTCGTCGATGGTGATGGCGCGCTCGCCCTTGTTCATCGTCGGATGGAAGTGATAGGGCGCGTCGAGGTGCGTGCCGTTGTGGGTCGAGAGGTTGACGTTCTCGACCGCCCAGCCCTGGCCGTCCGGCAGGTCTTCCTTCTTCAGGCCGGGAAAGAAGCCGGCGATCTGGCCCGCCGTGTCCGCGTGCTTGTGATACTGGATCTTGGGTCCGAACGGCGGCGGATCGGAAATGACGTCGTTCTCGAGATAGATCGAGAGATCAACAAATCGACGCGGCATGAAGGGACTGCTTTAAGGACCGTTGAGCGAATTCAGGATCGAGCGGGTCAGAAGCTTGCCAATGCACTTCTGGCCGAAGTCGTTGAGATGGAGCCCATCGAGCTGGACGAACTGTGCATAGGGCATGCCGTCCTTGTACCAGCCGCGCATGATGTCGAAGCGGCGGAACAGGCCGGCATCGTACTCCTTCGCCGCCGCCGCCATGATCCTCTCGTAGGCTTCCTTGTCGTGCGCAGCGACGACGGCCGGCACATACTGCAAGTTCATCAGCACGAAATCCGCCCCCAGCGACTTGCCAAGCGCCAGGCCGTTGCGCAGCCAGCGCTCGAACTTGTCGAGCGGCATCTGGCGGATCGCGGCGTTGGTGCCGGTCTGCCAAACCACCAGCGACGCCGGATTTTCCTTCATCTCCGCCTGCAGGCGCGCGGCCATCTCCTCGACGTCCTGGCCACCGATGCCGCGATTGATGACGTCGACATCGATACCGGGCAGTGCCTTGTCGAGACCCATCTTGAGCTGGGCGGGATAGGCGTAGGCCGGGTTCGACACGCCGTAGCCCGAGGTCGACGACGAGCCCAGCGCAATGATGCGCAGCTGCTTGCGCTCGGCGATCGCCTTGCGCGCGGCGGGCAGCGAGTTGCCGAGCTCCAGCAGCTCGGGCTTGGCCCGGCATAGCGTCATCGACTGCGGAAAGGCGCTCGCCGGCAGCAGCAGCGCCAGCACCACGGTCAACAAGGGCCAGGCGCGCAAGCTCACGGCACGGCCTCTGCCGTGCTGGGCGTCCGTCCGGAACCGGCCGATCCTCCGCTCTTGAACCAGGTCGCCACATAGGCGGCCGCGCACATGACGAGAATGCCTGCGACGCTCACGACGATCTGCGACAGGAGCGACTCCTCGAAGTAGCTGACGACGATTTGGGCAGACAACGCAAGAAAAGTACCGATGCAGAATATAAGCAACGACTGTTCACCGCACCTGCGAAGTGGGTGGAAGACTGGCCAGCGCAGGAAGGCGGAGTCGGCCGGCACCAGCAGCCGGACCAGCCAGGCCACGGCCAGGAAGTGCAAAAACCGCAGGATGTCGATGTTGGTCTTGTCGATTGGATAGATCTGCCGGGCGAGCCACGCCGGCGTCATTTCCTGCAGCGAATTGTAGTGCCAGGACAAGGCGACAAAGGCCGAGAACAGCAGGTAAAGAACGGCCAGGACCGAGAGCGGCCAGCGGAACCGGTCGAGCCAGGCAATCTCGGGCCCCAAAACGGCGCAGGCGGTGCCGACATAGAACACGACCTGCCAGGCGAGCGGATTGAAATACCAGACCTTGCCTGCCGGGTAGGCCGGCAGGTTCCAATCGAAGTGACATGTCGCCGCATAGAGGGCGAGCGAGACGGCAATCACCGCGAACGGCCAGCGCAGCACCGCCGGCAGGACGAAGGGAAAGGCGGCCAGCAGGACGATATAGAGCGGCAGGACGTCGAGATTGACCGGCCTGAACTGCAGCAGGGCGGCCGCCAGGATCGCCCTGTAGGGGTTCTCGCCCAGCCCCATCAGCTCCATCTCGTCGATCAGCGAGGGCATGTCGCGGGCAATCGAGACCCAGATGATCTGGGCGGTGAAGGCCATGAACAGCAGGATGTGAGCGACATAGAGCTGCCAGACACGGCGGTAGACGCGGGCGGCAGAGCGCACCCAGCCCTCGCGCTGCATCATGCGGGCATAGGCGATCACCGCCGTGTAGCCCGAGATGAAGACGAAGATCTCGGTGGCGTCGCTGAAACCGTAATTGCGCACGGTGAACCAGCTCACGACGTTGGTCGGAATGTGGTCGACGAAGATGAACCAGAGCGCCAGCCCGCGGAAAAGGTCGAGGCGGATGTCGCGACCGGATGCGATGACGGAATGCGCGGCCATGCCCCGCCATTGGTATCGCAGTCGGGCGGCCTAATCTACGGCAGCCGCGCGTGCTTTCACGAAGGTGTCCTCAGGAGCCCAGGACCTCTTCGACCTTCTGGGCCAGGGCCTTCATGCGGTAGGGCTTGGCGATGAACTGCACGTCGGTCTCGAGTGCACCCTTGCTGACCAGCGCGCCTTCGAAATAGCCCGAGGCGAACAGCACTTTCAGGCCAGGCCGCAGCTCGGCGGCCTTGTCGGCCAGGTCGCGGCCGGCGATGTCGCCCGGCATGACGACGTCGGTGAACAGAAGGTCGACCTTCTCGCCGCGCTCGAGCAGGGCGAGGGCCTCCGCACCGCTCGACGCGGAAACGACGTCGTAGCCGAGGCGGGTCAGCTGCTCCGTCGCCTCCTCGAGGACGCCGCTGTTGTCGTCCACCACCAGGATCTTGGCGCGCGCCGCAGAGCTGGTGGCCGCCGCCAACGGCACCTCGGGTTCGCCCGCCACGGCCACGGGCTTGGCCCCGCCTTCGGTATCGTAGGCGAGCAGGCCGTAACCGACATGCCTTTGCCAGGAATCCGACAGCGGCCGCAGGATGAGGCGCGCCTGCAGACGGGCGCCGTCCTTGCGCAGCATCGGCCCTGTCGAATCGTGCCGGCCCCACTGCAGGGCGTCGCCCAGCGCCGTCTCGGGCTTGCCGAGCAGATTGTCCGCCTTGGTGTGCAGCACGGTGAAGCGTCGTCCGACAATATCGTCGGACGTGTAGCCGAACAGCGCCCGCGCACCGGCATTCCAGGTCAGCACCCTGCCCTGCACATCGAGGATGGCGATGGCGTAGTCCGTCATGTCGTCGACGAAACGCTGCACCAGGTCGCGCTCGTTAGCGTTCATCGGGCCTACTCCTTTACCACGCCTGGCCGTGGACGGCCGAGCTGAAGCGATCGTGTCCGCTACCGCCGAGCGCGTCGCGGATGATCTTGGCAAGATCGGCTTTGACGTGAGGCTTGGCGAGAAGCATCACGCCGCTTTCGAGGCGGCCGTCGCGCAGCAGCGCGTTCTCCGAATAGCCCGACATGAAGACGATGCGCGTGTCGGGCCAGGCCTGCTTGACCTCCTCGGCGAGTGCGCGGCCATTCAGCCGCCCCGGCATGACGACGTCGGTGAGAACGAGATCGAAGCCTTGTGCCTTCAGGAACTCGAGCGCCTGGTCGGCATCCTTGGCGAGCTTCACGTCGTAGCCCAGACTGCCGAGCTGCTCGCCGACGATGGCGCGGACGGCTTTCTCGTCCTCGACCACCAGGATGCGCTCGCTGCCGCGCGGCATTGCTTGCCGGCGCGGTGCCTGTGCGGCGGCCGTCGCCGGATCGCTGCGCGGGAAATACATGCACACGGTAGTGCCGCGGCCGACCTCGCTGGTGATCTCGATATGGCCGTTCGACTGGCGGATGAAGCCGTAGACCATGCTGAGGCCAAGGCCGGTCCCCTTGCCCACCTCCTTGGTGGTGAAGAACGGCTCGAAGGCGCGCCGGCGGATGTCGGGCGGCATACCCGAACCGGTGTCGCTGACCGACAGCATGGCGTAGTCGCCCGGCGCGACCTCGTCCTCCTGGCGCACGACGTAGTCCCACGAGAGCGTGACGTTGCGGGTTTCGACGGTCAGGCGGCCGCCCGCCGGCATGGCATCGCGCGCGTTGATGCAGAGGTTGATCAATGCGGTCTCGACCTGTGGGCGGTCGACAAAGATCGGCCAGAGGTTGGGGGCGGCGACGGTCTGCACGACGATGTGCTCACCGAGCGTGCGCCGCAGCAGCCTGCCGGTGCTTTCCACGAGGTCGTTGAGGTCGGAGATCTCGGGCTTCAGCACCTGCTTGCGCGAGAAGGCGAGCAGCTGGCGGGTGAGCTCGGAGGCCTTCTGGCCCGCGTCGGAGATGCGCTGGGCGCGCTTGGTGATGTGCGGCGGCACGCTGTCGTCGTCGAGGATGGCGTCGGCGTTGGCCAGCACGATGGTCAGGATGTTGTTGAAGTCGTGCGCCACGCCGCCGGTGAGCTGGCCGACCGCCTCCATCTTCTGGGCCTGCAGGAGCTGCTCGCTGGTGCGCCGGTGGCTGCTCGTCTCCTGTGCCACGCGCCGGTCGAACATCACCGCGACGATGGTGAGCAGCAGAACCAGCGAGGCGATCAGGGCGGTGACACCCGCGAAGACCGAATGATCGACCGGCGTGCGAACCGGTCCAGGCGTGGCGAAACAGTAGGTCGAGGCCATCGCCGTGTAGTGCATGGCGGTGACGGCAAAGCCCATGATCAGCGCGCCGATGCCGTCCCTGGCCGCGGGCAGGCGAATGAGATCGAGCTTGCTCATGACCTGGCGCACCTGCAGGGCCAGCACGGCGAGCAGAATGGCGACGACGATCGAGGCGGCGAACAGGATCGGGTCGTAGCGCACCAGGGCGTTGACCTGCATCGCCATCATGCCGGTGTAGTGCATGGCGCCGATGCCTACGCCCATCAGCGTGCCGCCGATCAGCAGGCGGTTCGTGGTGATGACCGGCCGGGCGACGACGTGCAGGGCCACGCCGGCGCCCAGGATGGCGGGCACGATGGAGAGCGCGGTGACCCAGGGATCGTAGGCCACCGGGATCGGCAGGACGTGGGCCAGCATGCCGATGAAATGCATCGCCCAGATGCCGCCGCCCATGGCAATGGCGCCGATGACCAGCCAGCTGTAGCGAAGGCCGGCATCGCGCAGCTCGGCGATGCGAGAGGCGAATTGCAGGAAGGCGTAGCTGCCGAGGACGGCGACGAGGTACGACAGCAGGACGAGACCATAGTTGTAGGTCTCCGGCAGCGCCTGCGATGGATCAACGTTCAGCGCGAAGTAATTCGAAAGAGTCATCGATCCCAAAAGTCGCCGTTGATGCAGTCTCCAGTCGCTACGCCATCAACCCCAGTCCCCGGCGCGAAATACAGCGAACGCCGCCCAGCAGGTCAAGGCGAAGTTGGCAATTGCAGATCGGATAGAGCCCCGATATGGAGCATAGCAGAGACTGGGCCTGGAGGAACGAATGGCTAAAACACCCGTGCTCCTGGTGCCCGGCTTGCTGTGCTCGCCCAGGCTCTTCGCCGCCCAGCTCGCCGGCCTGTCGGCCGACGCCGACATCGTCGTGCCGGACTGGCGCCAGGCGCCCCTGTCGGTCTGGGACACCTGGGACAGCGCGGCCCGCTGGGTACTGGCGCAGATGCCGGCACAGAGGTTTTCCCTGGCCGGCCTCTCGCTCGGCGGCATGCTGGCCGTCGAGATCATGCAGATCGCGGCCGACCGGGTGGACCGGCTGGCGCTGCTCGATACCGGCATGCGGAGCCAGAACGAGGGCGAGCGGGCGATCCGGCGGGCCCGCATCCGGCTCGCCAACCAGGGCCATTTCGAGCTGGTGCTGGGCCTGCAGATGTCGCGTTTCATCCCGGCCTATCGCCTGCCGGACAAGGCGCTGGTCGACGAGGTGATGACGATGTGCGGCGAGATCGGCGCAGAAATCTACAAGCGCCAAGAGGAATTAGCGGCCATCCGCGTCGACCGGCGGCCCGACTTGGCCAAGATCAAATGCCCGACCGTCGTGGTGTGTGGCCGCGACGACGCCGCGACGCCGCTGTTCCTGTCGGAGGAGATGGCGGGCGCCATCCAGGGCAGCGAACTGATCGTGGTCGAGCAGTGCGGGCATCTGGTGACGATGGAGAAGCCCGAGGAGACGAACACGATCTTGCGGAAGTGGCTTAATGGAGCGCGGACCTCCAGGTCCGCATCATGATTCTGAGCGGACCTGGAGGTCCGCGCTCCGCTAGCCAATCACCTTCTTCTCCCTCAGCGCGGCGATCTCCTTCTCGCTGAGACCCGCCAGTTCGCCCAACACCTGATCCGTATGCTCGCCCAGCACCGGCGGCGGGCGGGTGTCGTCCACGGGCGTGTCGGAGAAGCGGTAGTTCGAGCCGATGATCGGCACCTCGCCCGCCGTGCTGTGCTTATAGGTCTTGAGCATGCCGCGGCGCTTGACCTCGGGTTCGTCGAGCGCCTCTTTCATGGTGCGGATCGGGCCGGCCGGCAGGTGGCGCAGCTTGTTCCCCCAGTTCTCCTTGGTGTCGGTCTTCAGCACCTCTTCCATCATGCGCGTGAGCTCGGGCTTGTTGGCCACGCGGTCAGCGAGCTGGGCGAAGCGCGGATCGGTCGCCCATTCGGGATGGCCGAGCGCCTTGCAGGTGTCGGTGAACAGCTTCTGGTTGGCGACGGCCATGTAGATCTTGCCGTTCTTGGTCTCGAACGAGCTGTTGGGCGCCGACGCAAAGTGGCCGTTGCCGGCGCGCCGCGGCTGCTCGCCGCCGATCAGGTAGTACGAGCCCATGTTGCCCAGGCTGGACAGCGCCGTGTCATAGAGCGCGAGGTCGATATGCTGGCCCTTGCCGGTCGACGTACGGGCATAGAGCGCCGCATTGATCGCCGCCACCGAGTGGATCGCCGTCATGGTGTCGACGATGGCGATGGCATGCCGCAAGCCCTCGCCATTGGCCTCGCCATTGACGCTCATCATCCCCGATTCGGCCTGCAGCACAGGATCGTAGCCCGGCCGGTCCGACAGCGGACCGGTCTGTCCGTAGGCCGAGATCGACAGATAGATCAGCCGTGGGTGCTTCTCGTGGATGCTCTTGTAGTCGAAGCCATACTTCTTCGGCACTCCCGGCCGAAAATTCTGCACCAGCACGTCGGCCGTCTCGAGCAGCTTCGCCACCACCGCCTGGCCGTCGGACTTGGTGAAGTCGAGCGCCACGCTCTTCTTGCCGCGGTTGTAGGTCATGAAGAAGTGGCTCTCGCCACCGGCCCGCGGGCCTGCGCCCTTGCGCGTGTCGTCGCCGCCGTCGGGATTCTCGATCTTGATCACCTCGGCGCCCATGTCCGACAGGATCTGGGTGCACATCGGCCCGGCGATCACGCGAGAGAAATCGACGACACGGATGCCCTCGAGGGGCGGACGACCGGATGTTGCCATGGCTGCAGGGTAGGGCTGCAGGCGCTGCGCTGTCCACGCGCTGCCGTTCCTTTAGACTGCAGGGCATGTCTTCGTTTCGCATGCCGCTGTCTCGTCGCGCCCTCTTCGCCCTTCCCGCCTTCGCCGCTTTCCCGGCCCTTGCACAAGGCGACTATCCCACCAAGGCCATCCGCATCATCGTTCCCTTCGCGCCCGGCGGCTCGGGCGACATCACCTCGCGGTTGATCGGCAAGTACATCGAGGACAAGACCGGTCAGCCCTTCGTGGTCGAGAACAAGCCGGGCGCCAACGGCATCGTCGGCGTGCTGGCGGTAAAAGCCGCCGCACCGGATGGCTACACGCTGATGCTGGCCACCACCTCGACCAACGCGGCCAACATCCACATGTTCAGGAACCCGGGCTACGACCCGGAGAAGGACTTTTCGGTGGTGGGCGTCATCGGTTCGAGCGGCGCGTTCCTCGTCGTGCCGGCCGACAGTCCCTACAAGACGCTCAATGATCTCCTCGCCTACGCCAAGGCCAATCCCGGCAAGCTCAACTTCGGCTACTTCAACGCCAGCTCCCAGGTCCCCGCCGAAGTCTTGGGCAAGCGTGCCGGCGTCGACTGGCAGGCCGTCGCTTACAAGGCGATCGGCAACGCCTGGACCGACCTCTATGCCGGCGCCATCCAGTTCATGTTCGTCGACCTCACCGCCGGCCGCGGCCAGGTGGTGGCCAACAAGGCGCGGCCCCTGGCACTGACCCTGCCGCAACGCAGCCCGCTCTATCCCGATCTGCCGACGCTTGCCGAGACCTTCCCCGGCTTCACCAGCACGGGTTTCCTCGCCGTCGCCGTGCCCAAGGCCACGCCGCTTCCCATCCAGGAAAAACTGAACGCCCTGATCAACGAGGCGATCACCTCACCCGAGATCCAGAATCGTTTGGTCAACGAGTTTGCGCTGACCGCCAGGCCGCTCACGCTCGAGCAGTGCGCCGCGCAGGACCGCGAGGAGCGGGCCAAGTGGGCGGAGTACGTGGAGATTGCAAAAATCGAACCGCAGTAGATTTTCGCTGTCGCGATGTAGTTTTCGTGACAGGCGATCGTTAGAAGGCGAAGCGCGTCGACACCTGTGGTAGTCAAGATGCGGCGCGATGCAACAAGCCACCAGTCAGCCCGTCGAGTCACGCTTGGTCGTCATGCTCGTCTATCCGGGTGTCACGGCGATGGACGTGTTCGGTCCGCTCGAAGCTTTCGCGACGGCAAACCATGCCGCGGGCCGGTCGCTCTATCGGCTGGAGATCGCCGGCATGACCAAGGCGCCGGTTGCCACGTCGCTCGGCGGCATCGAGATCACGCCTACCGTCGCGCTCGACGACATCGCGGGACCGATCGACACGCTGCTGGTTTCCGGCGGCTTCGGCCAGGCCGAGGCGAGGTCCGACCAGCGCCTGGTGGCGTGGTTGCGGACCAACCGGCTGCGCGCCCGGCGCGGCGGCTCGATCTGCACCGGCGCCTTCGTGCTCGCGGCCGCCGGACTGCTCGACGGCAAGCGCGCGACGACGCACTGGGCGTTGGCGGATGAGCTCGGCCGCCGCTATCCCGAGGTTTCTGTCGAAGCCGACGCCATCTACGTCCGGGACGGCAACGTCTACACCTCCGCCGGCGTCACCACCGGCATCGATCTCGCGCTCAGCCTGATCGAGGAAGATCACGGACGCATCCTGTCGCTGCGGGTGGCGCGCGCGCTGGTCGCCTATCTCAAGCGGCCCGGCGGGCAGTCGCAATTCAGCAACCACCTTCTGGCGCAGTTCGCCGCCAGCCCGCCGGTGCGGCAGGCCCAGGAGTGGGCGCTCGAGCATCTCTCGGCCAATCTCAGCGTGAGCGCGCTGGCAAAGCGCGCCCGCATGAGCGAGCGCTCCTTCCGCCGCGCCTTCGTCGAGGAGACCGGCGAGGCGCCGCGCGACTTCGTCGAGCGCATCCGCATCGACGCCGCGCGCAGCCTGTTCGAGGAGGCGCAGTTGTCGGTCCAGGTCGTGGCCGCGCGCTGCGGCTTTGAATCGGCCAACAACCTGCGTCGCGCCTTCATCCGCCGCCTGGGCGTGACGCCCCACGACTACCGCCGGCGCTTTCGCCTGGCCGACAACGAATTGCCGCGGGCGGCCGAGTGAGGGCTGCCGGCCGATAATAGCGGCTGATTGGCCGATTTTGCCGGCTCGCAACGCTAGCGGGTGGTGGCTGATTGGGGGATGCTTTGGCGGCTTTGGGGTGCAACGTGAGCGCGAGGGCACGACTTGGGCGGCGCTTGATCGGCTGGCAGGGCGGAGTTGCCCTGTCGGCCCTGGCGCTTGCGCCCGTTGCGGCGCTCGGCCAGTCGGCGACCTGGCTCGCCGTGCCGGTGAACGGCACTTTCGGCAACAGCGCCAACTGGTCGGGTGGCACCGTCCCGACCAATACCGCCACATTCGGCGCTTCGACGATCACCAGCATCAACACCGGCAGCCGGACCGTCGACATCTTCCAGTTCAACGCAGGCGCGCCCGCCTACTCCTTCACCAACAACGGCACGTTCGAGTTCACCGGCGGCGGCATCGTCAACAACTCGTCCAACGCACCGACGATAACCAACAACAACTTCATACAAGTCGAGAACGGCTCGACGACCGGCAATGCAGTCATCACCAACAATGGCGCCCTGACCTTCACCGAGACCTCGACGGGAGGCACCGCCACCATCACGTCGAACGGCGGTTCGACTCTGTCCTTCACCGACAACAGCTCGTCCGGCAGCGCGACCATCACCAACAACAACAGCCTGGTGCAGTTCTCGAGCAACGCCTCGGCCGGCACCTCGACCATCACCGTCAACGGCGCCGGCGCGACGCTGCGCTTCGCGGCCGACGCGACGGGCGCCACCGCGCGGATTATCGCCAACGCCGGCACCGTCGACCTGTCGGGCATCAACGCCACGCTGTCGATCGGCTCCCTGGAGGGCGCCGCCAACATCACGCTCGGCGGCACCCAGGTCTCCATCGGCGGCCTCAATCTCTCGACCACCCTCAGCGGCACCATCAGCGACGGTGGCGGCACCGCGCTGGTGAAGATCGGCACGGGCACGCTGACGCTGACGGGCATCAACACCTACGCTGGCGGCACCATGATCAACGCCGGCCTGATCAATTTTGCGTCGGCCGCCAACTTCGGCAGCGGCGCGATCACCCTGAACGGCGGCGGCCTGCAGTGGGCGACCGGCACCACGACCGACATCTCGGGCCAGCTGGCGCCGCTCGGTGCCGGCGGCGGCACGCTCGACACCAACGGCAACACCGTCACGCTGGCCTCCGCCATCAGCGGCAGCGGCGGTCTGACCAAGGCGGGCCTCGGCACGCTGATCCTCGGCGGCAACAACACCTACTCTGGCGGCACGACGGTGGCGGCGGGCACCCTGCAGGGAACGACCTCGAGCCTGCAGGGCAACATCGTCAACAACGCCACCGTGGCGTTCAATCAGGCAGGCACCGGCACCTATGCCGGCAACATGTCGGGCACCGGCGGCCTGCTGATCAACGGCACCGGCACGATCACCCTCGCCGGCAACAACAGCTACAGCGGCGGCACGACGGTTTCGAGCGGTGCGCTGATCGGCAACACGGCCAGCCTGCAGGGCAACATCCTCAACAACGCCTTGGTGATCTTCAACCAGGCAGGTTCCGGCACCTACGGCGGCGTGATGTCGGGCACCGGCGGCATGACCCTGCAGGGCGGCGGCACGCTCACCATGAGCGGAATCAACACGTACAGCGGCGCCACCACGGTCAGTGCCAGCAACCTCGTGGTGAACGGCAGGCTCGCCAGCATCGTCACCCTGAACAGCGGCAGCACGATCGGCGGTAGCGGCACGATCGGCGGGCTGGTGTCGAATGGCGCCACCATCGCGCCCGGTAACTCGATCGGCACGCTGAACGTCGCCGGCAACTTCAGCCAGACCGGCGGTGCCTATGTCGTCGAGGCCAACGCCCAGGGCCAGGCCGACCGCATCAGCGCCAGCGGCATCGCCACCATCAACGGCGCCACGGTCCAGGTGATCGCCGCCCCCGGCAACTACGGCACCGGCACGACCTACACCATCCTGAGTGCCGCCGGCGGCCGCACCGGCACCTACTCCGGCGTCACCAGCAACTTCGCGTTCCTGACGCCGTCGCTGTCGTACGACGCCAACAACGTGTTCCTGACGCTGGCGCTGCAGGGCAATGCCTTCTCGGGTTTCGGCGGCCTGACGCCCAACCAGCGCGCTGTCGGCTCCGCCCTCGACCAGACCTTCGCCAATGCCACCGGCGACTACGCGACGGTGATCAATGCCCTGGCGAGCCTCAGCACCACGCAGGGACCGGGGGCGCTCGACGCCATCAGCGGGCAGCAATATGCCGACTTCGGCACGACCAACGTGGCCAACGCCTCGCTGTTCATGAACACGCTCGGCCAGCAGATGGCGCTGGCGCGCAGCGGCACCGCCCCTGGGGCGCGCGTGGCGCTGGCGCAAGCCTGCGAGGTCGAGGCGTGCGACGACGCGCGTCTCCTCAGCGCCTGGATCAGCGGGCTGGGCGGACTCGGCTCGGTCCAGGGCGACGGCAACAGCTCGACGCTCACCTACAATGTCGGCGGCGCGGCGGCAGGCGTCGACTATCGCTTCGATCCGCGCTTCCTGGTCGGTATCGGCGTCGGCTACACGCACGGCACGCAGTGGGTGAACAGCTTCATGGGCCAGGGTTGGACCGATGCGGTCAGCATTGCGGCCTATGGTTCCTTCACGCAGGCCGGCTTCTACGCCGATGCGCTGGCGGGCTACGCCTATTCCAGCAACCAGATGCAGCGGCAGATCCTGATCCCTGGCCTGCAGCAGCGCACGGCGAGCGGCAGCACGGGGGCGAACCAGTTCCTGGCGCAGGTCGAGACCGGCTACAAGCTCGGTCTCTGGGACATGGCGTCGGTCACACCGTTCGCCCGTTTCCAGACCAGCATCACATCACAGAACGCCTTCATGGAAAGCGGGGCGAACGCGCTCAACCTCAACGTGGCGCAGCAGACCACGAACTCGGTGCGTACCGTGCTGGGCGCGGAGCTGGGCAGCACGATCGGCTCGTTCGGCCTCAGCCTTCGCCTGGGCTGGCAGCACGAATACGCCTACACCGGCCGGCCGGTCACGGCATCGTTCGCCGGCGCGCCCTCGGCGTCGTTCACGGTCTATGGCGCCACGCCGACGCGTGATGCGGCGATCGTCGGCTTCTCGGCCATGACCAACATCGCGGCGGCGACGCAGCTCTACCTGCGCTACGACGGCGAGCTCGGCTCGGGCACCGACAATCACGCGCTCACGGCTGGCTTGCGCATGAGCTGGTGAAGAGCTCATTCAGCGGTGATGATGTCCATAACCGCGAAGAGCTGAATACCGTGTAGCCTGCTCAGACGTCAGCAGCTCAAGCGTTGCCAGATGGTATTTCAAGTGCGCCAGCCTGAGCTCGCCCTGCAACGAGGCGATGTCGCGCGCCGCCTCGCCCAGGCTCGACTCAGTGATCGTCCGGTCGGCGAACTGGCGGTCGAGCGCCGTCTCGGCGGCGATCAGCCGTTCGCCGAGCGCCGCGGCCTCTCTTTTCATGGCGTCGAACAGTCCTGCTACCCGCGCGCGCTGTTCGTCGCTGAGGCCGAGCGCAGCCGCGAGTTCCAGCACGTGCACGGGACCGGGATAGCCGTTCAGCTCGGCCGCCAGCGCCAGCCCCATGCCGCGGCCGGCTTTGAGGTCGGCGATCTGCTGCCCCGACAAGGCCTTCACCGGACGGTCCTGCATGCCGGCGTAAGGCTGATGGGTCTGCGCCCCTGCCGTCGCGCCGCAGAGCAGAGCGATCGCGAGGGCGGCCATCGTTGTCTTCATGGAATTCTCCTCAGAACCAGTTCAGCCCGACCTCTGCATGCACTGCTGTCAGCCGTCGAGGATTGCGAGGTTTCCGCCCGATAACCCTGGTAGCCTTCCGAGATCATACCCCTATCCGTTGGGTCTGCTTCCGAATTCGGATAGTTACGCTAATAACGCTACCGGAAATCCCGCGCTCGCAGAGCTGGAGCGCCGAGCCCGGCCCGTCCAAGGGGAGCGGCCGGACGGGCCGCGCATGCTATGCCGCAATGTTCTTGATCTCGACTCAAACAATGCAAAGAGCGGGAGCGCGCCGGAGCAGCGCAACGGTCTCGATACTATAACTTCAGTGCACTACCGTCAATAACTTAGGTATGATCCGCCAATTTCGTTTTGGGAGTTTTTTCGCACCATAGAGGGCCATGAAGGAGGCCCGAGTGCCAGCAGTGCCTTCAAACGCTCGCGCGCGGCGCCGGGACGCCTGTTTGCTCCAGCGTCGCGGTCTCGCCATAGACTCCCACAACCGCTCCCACGACATCAAGTCGCGCGCTCCGCCGAAGCCGTCCCTTATTGCCGCTGTGCAACGCGCGTGCCCTCGCGGACGCGGTCGCTGGGGTGCTGGCCCTGACCCGCCTGACCCTGCATCCCTGGCGCCGGCGATGCCTGGCCGGTCTGGTTCTGCGTGTCCTGGCCGTGGGTACCGGGGGCACCCTGGCCTTGCATGCCTTGGCCCTGCATCCCCTTGTCACCATGCATCATCTGCACGAGCTGGATCCCATCGGGTGTCTGGGTGCCAACAGGAGATAAGGCCAAAAGGACTGCTCCTGCGGTCGCCGTACGGAGCAGGACGTGCCTCAACGTATTCATGGAAGCCTCCCTCATCGCATTGCATTGCATTGCAATGATGTGAACGCTGGTGAGAGACGAAGTGTTACTGCCTCACGCCGTTTCGGCTGACGCTCACGAAGTAAGTTCCGCTACTGCCCACGCAGCGCACGGCAACCAGGTGCCACCCAACAAAGTACCCGTGAGTTCCCCGTGCACCATTGACTTGAATCAAGTTTGCAGCGGCCTATCTATGGAGAGAACCGTTTGCGGCGCCACCGGCGTTCCTCGGCGCTGAGGACGGGCTCTTCCGCGGCGACTCCCAGGCGAATCATTGGGGCACGCGTCTAGAACCAAGTGCGCAGGCCGACGGTGAAACGCAGCTGTTGCGTCAGGCCGCCCGCTGCGCTCACGTAGCCGGCGGTCGCGCCGTACTGGCCGAGGTATGTGATACCGACGTACGGCGCGAACTGCCGCGTGATCTCGTAGCGAAGCCGCAGTCCCGCATCGAGCTCCGACAGGCCGGCACCGATCAGTCGCGCCGGGTCGTCCTTTGTGTAGAAGTTGAGCTCGACCTGCGGCTGCAGGATCAGGCGCTGGGTGATCAGCAGGTCGTAGCTCGCCTCCAGCCGGGCGGCGAGGTGTCCGTCGCCGCTGACATAGCCGAAGGCCGAGACCTTGAAGAACTGCGGCGCCAGCCCCTGGATTCCGATGGCGCCCCAGCCGCGGGTCGGCTTCAAATCGAGGTCCCATCGCGTGCCGATCATGGCATCGAAATAGGTGGTGATGGCGCGACCGTAGAAGAGTTGCTGGATGCCGTCGTCCAGCTCGCCGTTGGCGTAGCGGCCTTCGGTCAACAGCCAGATCTTGTTCTCGTCCGTGCCGACCCAGGCCTCGGCCTCCCAGCGCAGGGTGTTGCCGTCGGCAAAGCCGAACCGTCCCTCGAGCTGGTCGATCAGCAGATGGGCGAAGATGGCCTGGTCCAGCATCCTCGGCATGTCGTGCATCTGCGGCTGGTCGGCCGCAGGAGCATGTTGAGCGCGGGCACCTCCAGCAGCCGCGGAAAGGGCCAGGGCCAGGCAAAGAGCTGCAACGAACCTGTTCATGATATGCGCACCTCGCGCATCATGCCGAGCTCCATGTGATAAAGCAGATGGCAATGGAAGGCCCATCGGCCGGGCTCGTCGGCGCTCACCAGGAAGCTCAGCTTCTCCGCCGGCTTGACGAGGATGGTGTGCTTGTAGGGGCGATAGTCGCCCTGTCCGTTTTCCAGCTCGCTCCACACGCCGTGCATATGCATGGGGTGATCCATCATGGTGTCGTTGATCAGGGTAAAGCGCACCCGTTCGCCGAGCTTCAGCATGATGGGCGCGGCATCGGAGAACTTCGTGCCGTCGAAGCTCCACATGAAGCGTTCCATGTTGCCCGTCAGGTGCAGCACGATCTCGCGCGTCGGCGGTCTCGGATCGTTGCCGCGCTTGGCATTGCGCAGGTCGCTCAGCAGCAGCACGCGGCGGCCGTTGCCGTCGAGACCGTCGCCGGCCTCGGAGAGACGCGATCGCGTCACCATGGCGACATTGTCGACACCGACGCGGCCCTCGAGTTGCGAGGCGCTAAAGTGACCGGACATCGGCAACGAGCCCTGGCCTGCCGGCGCCCCGCCGTGTGCGCTGTGGTCCTGCGCGCCGCCTTTGGTCGCGCCATTGCTCATGCCGGGCATGGCATGGCCCGCGTGAGGGTCGCTTGAGGCGCCGGGAGGCTTGGCGACGGGCGCTGCGCCATGTCCGGCATGTCCACCCGCACCATGGTCCATGCCCATGTCAGCCATGGTGCGCATCGGCCGGGGATCCATGGGCGGCACGGCGGCGCTCATGCCGGGCCGCGGCGCCAGGGTGCCGCGGGCGTAGCCGGTGCGGTCCTGGACCTGGGCGAAGATCGTGTAGGCCTGCGGCTCGCGCGGCTCGACGATGACATCGTAGGTCTCGCCCGGAGCGATGCGGAACTCATCGACCGTCACCGACACGATGTCGTTGCCGTCGGTCTGCACCACCGTCATCTTCAGGCCGGGGATGCGCACGTCGAAGATGCTCATGGTGCCGGCATCGATGAAGCGCAGCCGCACACGCTCGCCCGGCCGGAACAGCGCGGTCCAGTTGGCGGCGGGCGGCTGGCCGTTCATCAGGTAGGTGTAGGTGGCGCCCGACACGTCGAGGATGTCGGTGGGGCTCATGCGCATGTTGCCCCACATCAGGCGGTCCTGGATCGTCGCCGCCAGCCCGTCGCGCTTGGCGTCCTGGAAGAAGGTGCCGACGGTCCGGCGATTATAGTTGTAGTAGTCGCTCTGGAACTTGAGGTTGCTGATGATGGTGAGCGGGCTTTCATCGCTCCAGTCGGACAGCACGATCACGTAATCGCGGTCGAAGCGATTGGCGAAGCCGCCCTTGGGCTCGATGACGATCGAACCGTAGACACCGGTCTGCTCCTCGGGCCCGTGCGCATGGTACCAATAGGTGCCGCTCTGCTTCAGCGGGAAGCGGTAGACGAAGGTTTCTCCCGTCTTGATGCCGGCGTAGCTGAAGCCCGGCACGCCATCCATATCCGTGGGGATCCTGAACCCGTGCCAGTGGATCGAGCTGGTGAACGGCAAGCGGTTGGTGACCGACAGGGTCACCGTATCGCCCTCGCGCATGCGCAGTGTCGGGCCGGGGATCTGGCCGTTGATGGCGGTGGCCGTCCGCGTCCATCCCGTGATGTTGAACGGCATGGTGGCGAGCTCGAGCTTGAAGTCGGTGCCGCTCAGCACCGAGGCCGACGTGCCGGCTGAAGCCGCCCAGGGCGACAACGACGTCACGGCGCCGGCGGCGGCAATGCCCTGGACGAAACGACGCCGGCCGACAGCGGGCTTTGACCGATCGTGGGTCATCATTGTCCTCCCGCCGGCGTGATCGAATGGATGACGTACAGGCCATCGCCGCCGCGCTGCATCATGAAGTTGACCCGCGTCCCGGGCTTGAGCGCCCGCAAGTCGACCGAGGGCGCGACGGCGAAATCCATGGTCATCGCCGGCCAGCCGATCGCCGGGATGGCATTGTGGTTCAGGTTGACCTTGTGGCCGGCCGCATCGACCGAGTTGACCGTGCCGCTGCCCTGGACAGAGGCGGCCTGCGCGACCTGCGGCGCGGCGGCCGGTGCCTGGTTGGTGCCGGACATGACGCTGTGGTCCATCTTGCTGTGGTCCATCCGGCTGTGATCGACGGAGGCGGCCGCAACGGCCGGCGCCATGCCATAGCCTTCACCCTCGCCGGCCGACGCGGCGGTCCGCGGAATGCGGGAGGAGCCACCGAGATCGACGGCAAGCGAGGCGGAGCCGGGCTGCGGCGCGGCGACGGTCGGGGTTGGCTGTGCACACGCCGCCAGAAGCAGCAGCAGGGACCCGCTCAGGAACAGTCTCATTACGTCCTCCTTCACTTCACGAAACGGATGGGGCCCTTCATCCCATCCTCGTAGTGGCCGGGAATGTTGCAGGCGAACTCGAGGTTGGCCGTGCGCTTGAAGGCCCAAACGAAGCTCGCGGTCTTGCCCGGGTCGACCCAGACGCCTCCGGCATGCGCCATGTCGGCCATCGAATGGCCGGCATGCCCGCCCTTCTTCTGCAGCTCCATCATCTCCTTCATGAGCTTGCGATGCTCGGCATGCTCGGCGACGGTGCCGACGGTGAGCTCGTGCGGGTCCATGCCGTCGTTGCGCACGACGAAGCGCACGGTCTCGCCATCGCGCACGTCGAGCGCCTTCAGCGAGAAGGCGTTGTCGATCGCCACCACCTCGATGGTGCGCGTGACCTTGGCGGGATCGCCTGCCTTGCCGCCGCTGGGCGTGGGGCCATGGGCCGACGCCGGTGTGGCGGCAAGCCACGCCAGGACGCCGACGAAGGAACGTCGGAACAACATGATGCAGCTCCCGTGTCTGACAGGTGAACCGATGAGATCGGCTCAGACCCGGGGAGGCGGCGGATCCTCGGCGAAGACGCGGCCGACAAGATGGCGCACGCTCGCGGATACGGGAATGACGATGAAAGCCGGCGAGTCGACACCGGCCGGCGCGGCCAGCACGGCAACCGTGCCCGACATCAGCGGGCAGCAGACACTCGCCGCATGCTTGGCCGTTCCCTCGCTGGGGCACGGATCGGGTGGCGGGGCGTGGTCGGGGCAGTCGACCGACGAGGCCTGGGATGCCGCCATCGCATGGATGGTCATGCCCGGCGGCGCGATCAGCGCGATCAGGGTCACCAGCCAGACGAGGAGGCGGAGCCGGGTCATGTCAGCGGCGCCGATTGTCCAACACTTCGAGCAGCTCGTCGATCTTGGTCTGCCGGTCGCGCTCGTCGCCGGCGTGGAAGGCATGCGCCACGCAATGCTGGAGGTGGTCGCTCAGCGTCTCCTGCTCGACACGGTCCAGCGCCGCGCGCACGGCGCGGATCTGGGTCAGCACGTCGATGCAGTAGCGGTCCTCCTCGATCATGCGGGCGACGCCGCGCACCTGGCCCTCGATGCGGCCGAGCCGGGCGAGCTGGGATTTCTTCAGCCTCTCATCCATGCTTGAACTATACCCCCGTAGGGTATACATGGCAACCATGGATCACGGGCACCACCATCACGATCACGCCTCGGACACGGCCACCGACCCGGTCTGCGGCATGAAGGTCACGATCGCGACGGCCAGGAACAAGGCCGAGCATGCGGAGCACACCTATTACTTCTGCAGCCAGCGCTGCCTCGGCAAGTTCACCGCCGAACCCCAACGCTACCTGACACCCGGGCCGGCCGAAGCGATGCCGCAGGGCACCATCTACACTTGCCCCATGCATCCGCAGATCCGTCAGGTTGGCCCGGGAAGCTGCCCGATCTGTGGCATGGCGCTGGAGCCCGAGCTGGTGTCGGCCGAGAGCGGTCCCAACCCCGAGCTTGCCGACATGATGCGCCGGTTCTGGATCGGCCTGGCACTGGCCGTCCCCGTGATGGCGCTGGAGATGGGCGGCCACCTCACCAACCTGCACATGGTGTTGGGCGAGAAGCTGTCGAACTGGCTGCAGTTCGCACTGGCGACGCCGGTCGTGCTGTGGGCGGGCTGGCCGTTCTTCGTGCGCGGCTGGCAGTCGCTCCTGACGCGCAATCTCAACATGTTCACCCTGATCGCCATGGGCACCGGCGTCGCCTGGATCTACAGCGTCGTCGCCGTTGTCGTGCCCGGACTCTTCCCGGCGGCGTTCCGCGGTCCCGAGGGAACGGTGGCGGTCTATTTCGAGGCGGCGGCCGTGATCACCGTCCTGGTGCTGTTGGGACAGGTCCTCGAGCTGCGCGCCCGCGACCAGACGTCGGGCGCGATTCGCGCCCTGCTCGACCTCGCCCCCAAGACGGCGCGGCGTCTCAAGGCCGACGGCAGCGACGAGGAAGTGGCGCTCGACGCAATCGGCGTCGGCGACCGGCTGCGCGTGCGGCCGGGCGAAAAGGTGCCGGTCGATGGCGAGGTGGCCGAAGGCCGCTCGTCGCTCGACGAGTCGATGGTGACTGGCGAATCGATGCCCGTCACCAAGGAGCGCGGCGCCAAGGTGATCGCCGGTACACTCAACACCACCGGCAGCTTCGTCATGCGGGCCGAGAAGGTCGGTCGCGACACCATGCTGTCGCGCATCGTGCAGATGGTGGCCGAGGCCCAGCGCTCGCGCGCGCCCATCCAGCGGCTGGCCGACCTGGTCTCCGGCTGGTTCGTGCCCGTAGTCATCATCATCGCGCTCGCCGCCTTCGCCGCCTGGACGATCTGGGGACCCGAGCCGCGGCTCGCCTTCGGGCTGGTGGCGGCGGTGACGGTGCTGATCATCGCCTGTCCCTGCGCGCTGGGGCTTGCCACGCCGATGTCGATCATGGTCGGCGTCGGCCGCGGCGCCCAGGCCGGCGTGCTGATCAAGAACGCCGAGGCGCTGGAGCGCATGGAGCGGGTCGACACGCTGGTGGTCGACAAGACGGGTACTCTGACCGAGGGCAAGCCCAAGGTGGTGGCGATCGTCCCGGCCGCGGGCTTCGCCGAGGCCGACGTCCTGCGGCTCGCCGCCAGCGCCGAGAAGGCGAGCGAGCATCCGCTGGCGCTGGCCATCGTCGCCTCAGCGGCCGAGCGCAAGCTTGCCCTGTCCGACGTCGCCGACTTCGACTCGCCGACCGGCAAGGGCGTGGTGGGCACGGTCGAGGGGCGCCGGCTGGCCCTGGGCAATGCCCGCTTCCTCGGCGAGCTCGGCGTCGGCACGGCCACGCTGGAGGGCGAGGCCGAGCGCCTGCGCCGGGAGGGCGCCACGGCGATCTTCCTCGCCGTCGACGGCAAGGAAGCCGCCATCTTCGCGATCGCCGACCCGGTGAAGGAGACGACGCCGGCCGCCCTCGCGGCGCTGGCGCGCGAGAAGATCCGCGTCGTCATGCTGACCGGCGACAACCACACCACCGCCCAGGCCGTCGCCCGGCGGCTCGGCATCACCGAGGTCGAGGCCGAAGTGTTGCCCGACCAGAAGAGCGCCGTGGTCGAGAAGCTGCGGCGCGAGGGGCGCGTGGTCGCCATGGCGGGCGATGGCGTGAACGATGCACCGGCCCTCGCCGCGGCCGAGGTCGGCATCGCCATGGGCACCGGCACCGACGTGGCGATCGAGAGCGCCGGCGTCACCCTGCTCAAGGGCGACCTGCTGGGAATCGTCAAGGCACGCCGCCTGTCGCAGGCGACGATGGGCAACATCCGGCAGAACCTGTTCTTCGCCTTCATCTACAACGCCGCCGGCGTGCCGATCGCGGCCGGCGTGCTGTACCCGAGCTTTGGCATCCTGCTGTCGCCGATCATCGCGGCGGCAGCCATGGCGCTGAGCTCGGTCAGCGTCGTCGGTAACTCACTGCGCCTGCGGCGGCTTCGCCTCTAGGAGAGCCGACGCCTGGCGAAGAAGTTGTAGATCGAGCCGAAGACCAGCGCGATGTACCAGCCCCAGGCATAGCTCTCGGCCAGGCCGATCACGAAACCCTGCCAGGTTAGGAGCTCGAAGCCTGGCAGGAAGATGGCGAGCGCCTCGTGCTTCACGGGAAGTCCCGGCATCACCAGGTAGCCGAGAACGCAGAGCACGAACGAGAGAGCGAAGAAAAGACTGAGGCTCATGCCAAACGCCGCGACCGGTATGGTGCGGACGACCGACGGTTGGCTACCTGCCTGCGACTCTGTGTGAATGTTGGCAACAACCATGGCTACTCTCCTTCCCCGCGCGCGGCGCGGCGTGGTCACATCATGCCCATTGGTCCGATCCTGATTCCGTCTGCGACTTTCTTCTGTTCGTCGTTGAATGTGGCGTAGAGCGGCTCCAGCGCCGCCCTGAGGGATTTCACGGCGGCGAGGTGGGCCGTGAGCATCTCTTCCCGGCGGGCAAGCCGCGCGGACAGCGTCGACGGAGCAGAAGCTTGCATCATCTGCCGCTGCATGGCCTCCATGGACTTGGCCGTGCCGCGCAGCGCGTCGGCAAAGCGATCCCATTGCGGCGCCTGGGCGTCGGTGATCTTGAACTCTGACTTCAGGGCAGCAATCCGGCCCTCGGCATGCGACGCCATCATGCCGCTGTGTGCGCTCATCATGGTCATCATGTCGCGCATCATCGACATCATCTGCTTCATGTCGTCGCCATGCATCATGCCGTCATGGTCCATCTTGCCCATGCCGCTCATGCCCGCGGCTGGCGGCGCGCCCGGCTTGTCCTGGCCTTTGGCGTCGCCACGGTGGTCCTGGTGCGTCTGGCCGGCCGGCGGCGGGGTCTGGGACAGCGCGACCGGCGCTGCAGCGATGGCAAGAAGAACGACGGCGATAGCGGATGCCCGGGTAAAGGTGAGAGTCATGACAACACCTCCAGCAGACAGTCTGGTCCGCTGAGAGGTTGCCACCTTGATCCACCTCAACTGTAAACGATGCGGACCTTGCGGCAGATCAAGGCGCCGAGAGCCCGTCGTCCCATACTGCACTGTCTACATCTCCGAGGGAGAGGGTCATGGAGCACGGTGCACAGGGTTCCGAGGCCAACTGGCGGGCCTGGCTGGTCCGCACGCCCCTGGGCTGGGGACTTTCGCTCGCTGTCGCGGCCGCAGGCCTCTATCTGCTGGTCACCCACACGGGACACGTTCTGGTGGCCCTGCCCTACCTCTTGCTCATGGCCTGCCCGCTGATGCACTTCCTGCATGGTCATGGGCAGCACGACCACGGCGATCATGGCAAAACGTAGGCTGGCCGTTTTCGCTTGATCGAGGTTCGCGCCCTCCCCTAAATGACCGGCAGTCATGCTGCTGATCCGCCACTCGAACCGCGCCAACAACGCCGTCCGGACGACGTCGGTCGGCGGCGAGCTGTTCGTGGCCTCGGTGGTGATCTGCATCATCCTCGCTTCGTTCGGCGATGCCGTCGATCCGGCGCTGTTCGGCGAGGCGGGCCTGGAGTTCGCCATCTTCGACTTCGGCGGCGAGCTCTCCGTGCTGGCGATGCGCCATTGGCATCTGCTGCAGCTCGTGCTGGCCGGCGCCGTGCTCGGCGTGGGACTGGCCGTCCTGCGCGTCGGCGCCACCACCGTCGTCAAGGCCCTGCGCCCGGCCGACCGGCGCGCCGAAGAGAAGGTGCCGATACGTCTCTGACGAAAAGACCGCCGTTGAACGTTCTTTTTTGTTGGAGACTCCCGTGGAACTCGACTTCTTGTCGGCCGGCTTCGTGTCGGCGCTATTCGCTATCGTCCTGATCGACCTCGTCCTTGCCGGCGACAACGCCCTGATCATCGGCCTGGTCGCCCGCAACCTGCCCAAGACCATCCAGCGCAAGGTGATCTTCTGGGGGACCTTCGGCGCCATCGCCGTGCGCGCCGTCATGGCGATCCTCGTCGTCTACATCCTCGACCTCCCGGGCTTCATGCTGGCGGGCGGCGTGGCGCTCGTCTGGATCGCCCGCAAGCTGCTGACGCCCGAAGAACAAGGTGCTGAAAACCATCTGGTCAAGGGCCCGGCGACCAGCTTCGCCGGCGCCATCCGCACCATCGTCATCGCCGACGCCGTGATGGGCGTCGACAACGTGCTGGCGATTGGCGGCGCCGCCACCGGCAGCGTGCTGCTGATCGTCCTCGGGCTTGCCATCAGCGTGCCCATCATCGTCGGGGGCAGCCAGCTCGTGATCCGCCTGGTCGACCGCTTTCCCTCGGTCGTCCTGCTGGGCGGCGCGGTGCTGGCCTGGACCGGCTATTCCATGGTCGTGCGCGAGCCGCTGCTTGCCCAATGGTTCGAGGGCCATCCCGCCACCAGGCTGGTAGCGGCGATCCTGATCTTCTCGATCTCGCTCGCCCCCTGGTACACGGCGCGCATGGCCGCCGAGACCAAGCCCCTGGCCGTCATCCTGCCGGGGGTGCTGGTGTGGATGCTGGGCTTCGAGATCGCGGCGAGCGTCTGGACGCTGCAGATGGATTATCTGCGGGCGACCGAGACCGGCGAGTACATCCTCGAAGCCGCGCGCTGGCTGGGCTGGCTGCCGCTGGTCGGAGCCTACCTCTGGCTGCGCGAACGCCTGATGCTGCGCCGCGCGCTCGCCGCCCGCTCCTGATCGAACGCTTGCCGCGCGCATCACCACCCAGTACCACCGCGGCATGCGCGCCAAGCTCTCCCTCGCACTCGGCCTCTGCCTGTCGTTGACGGCAGAGGCGCACGCCCAAGCCGCGGCCGACGACATGGCCTACTGCGCCCAGCTGTCCGCCCTGTATCGCCGCTACCTCGGCAATACCGGCGAGGGCCGGTCGTTTCCCGACGTGGCAGCGGCCACGGCGATGTCGGAGTGCGAGCGGGGCAACACGGCGGCCGGCATTCCCGTGCTGGAGAAGAAGCTGCGCGACGCGCGCTTCACCTTGCCGAAGCGCGGCTGATCGGCGTAACACCCCGGCATGAACCGCAAGCCCATCCTCCTTCTCGGCCTCTGCCTGCTGTCGATGGCAGGCGGCGAGGCGCGAGCCAACGATCTGGAGTACTGCGCCGAACTCACGGCGATGTACCGCAAGTATCTCGGCCAGACCTCATCGCGCCAGACGATGCCCGACGTCACGGCATCGACGGCGATCGACGCCTGCGAGCGCGGCAACACCGCCGCCGGCATTCCGGTGCTGGAGAAGCGGCTGACCGACCAGCGCTTCACGCTGCCGAGCCGAAGCTGATCAGCGCCGCGTCGCCTGCAGCGACAGGCCAAGCGGCAGCCACGGCTTGTCGGGCCAGTGCCAGTCGCCGTCCTCCTTCTGGACCAGCATCTGGAACATGCGCCAGGGTACCTGGGCATGCTCGTGCAGCCAGTCGAGCGTGAGACCAGCCTCGATCAGGCCGCCGATGGTGTCGGATAGCGGGTGCAGCCATTCGACGTGGGTGGCATTCGCAAGACGCGCCGACGAATCGGCGTAGTCCCTGTGGTCGACCAGGACCAGCGGCTGTCGACCGAGATAGGGCATGAAATATCCGGGCCGGCCGTCGGCAAGTTTGTCGTCGTCGTCGAAGACATAGGCCGCGGGATGCGCGTCAGCGTAGTACAGCCGGCCGCCCGGCTTGAGGAACGACGCGACGATCGCAGCCCAGCGCCGGATGTCGGGCAGCCATGTGGTGGCGCCCCAGGTGACGAACACCAGGTCGAACGACGCCGGTTCGGGGATCGCCCTCGGCGCGTCGTAGAGATCAGCCAACACGAAACGCGCCGAGCCGGCCAGGCCGAGCTCCGTCGCGAGCTTGCGCGCGGCCTCGATGGCGGCCGGCGAGAAGTCGAGACCGACGACCGTGGCGCCGCGTTGCGCGAGCTTCAGCGTATCGACGCCGAAGTGGCATTGCAGATGCAGCACGCGCAGGCCACGCACGTCACCGAGCTCGGCTTCCTCGATCGCATGGAGCTTGCCGGTGCCGGAGCGCAACGAGGCGAGGTCGTAGTCACTGCCCGGCCCAAGATGGACCTTGGTCCGCTCGTCCCAGTTGGCTCGGTTGAGCTCGCGCCAGCGCTCGACCTCGTCGCTCAAAGCGAAAGCTCGGCGCCGGTGAGACGGCGATGGGCTTCGAGATAGCGCTTCCTGGTGGCCTCGACCACCTCGGGCGGCAGCTTGGGTGGAGGCGCATCGCCGTTCCAGCGGCCGGCACGGCGCTCGACGTCGAGCCAGTCGCGCAGCGGCTGCTTGTCGAAGCTGGGCTGCGGCTTGCCGGGCGCATACCCGTCGAGCGGCCAGAAGCGCGAGCTGTCGGGCGTCATGACCTCGTCGATCAGCAGGATCTCGCCCGACTTGGTTTGGCCGAACTCGAACTTGGTGTCGGCGATGATGATGCCCTGCTTCAGCGCGACGTCGCGGCCCTTGGTGTAGACCACGCGCGTCAGGCGCTCGAGCTCGGCGGTGACGTCCTTGCCCAGCACCTTGGCCATCTGGCTGACGGTGATGTTCTCATCGTGGCCGCTCTCGGCCTTGATGGCAGGACTGAAGATCGGCGGATCGAGCCGGCCGCTCTCCTTGAGGCCGGCCGGCAAGGTCTCGCCGGCGAGCGTGCCCTGCTTGGCATACTCGCGCCACGCCGAGCCTGACAGGTAGCCGCGGACGACGCATTCGATGGGAAACACCGTGCCGCGCTTGCACAGCATGGCGCGGCCGGCGATCTCGGCGCGGTGCGGTTTCAGTGCCGGCACGGCGGCGACGATCGCATCGGCGTCGGCCGCGAGCATGTGGTGCCTGACGACACCCTCGAGCTGGCGGAACCACCAGGCGCTGGTCTGGGTCAGCACCGCGCCCTTCATCGGGATCGGCTCGGCCATCACCACGTCGAAGGCGCTGACTCGGTCGGTGGCGACCAGCAGCAGCCGGTCCCCGTCGACCTCGTAGACATCGCGCACCTTGCCGCGCGCGATCCGCTTCAGGGGCAGATCGCTCGTCGTCATCAACATCATCTGTCTCCCCTCCGTCGTCCCGACCGTAGCGCGAAGCGCGGAGCGGAGGGGACCTTCTCTCCTCAATAAGTTGCGGATCGTTGAGAAAAGATCCCTCGGCTTCGCTCGGGATGACGCGCCGCTCCGCGCCGCGTCATTTCTCGTGTCGCATCTCCTCGAACACTTCCTTGGCCGTCAGCAGCGCCTCGCGCACCGACGGAAGTCCGATATAGCCGCCGAGGTGCAGGACTGCCTCGGACAATTCGTCCTCGGTCCAGCCCTGGTTGCGCGCCATGCGCAGATGGATGGCAAGCTCCGGCCAGCGCGCCTGGGCGGTGTCGGAAACGACGCAGATCAAGGCGCGGGTCTTGAGGTCGAGGCCGGGCCTGGACCACAGCATGCCGAACACCGCCTCGCGGGCGTAGTCGCCGAACTTCTGCATCATCGGATCGGCATAGACCGACTTGTTCATCGCGTCGGCATACTTCTCGCCCATCAGCTTGCGGCGGATCTCGGTGCCTTTCTTGTAATTTTCGCTCTCGGCCATCGTTCCCTCCTGGTGAGGGGCAGAGCCTAGCCGTTTTATCGGCGCCTAGACCAGACGATAGCCCACGCCCGGCTCGGTCAGCACGTGCCGCGGTGTGGAAGGATCGGCCTCGACCTTCTGGCGCAGCTGGCGGACATAGACGCGCAGATACTGCGGATCGACCGATTCGTCGCGCCACACCTCGCGCAGCAGGTGCTTGTGCGTCAGCACCTTGCCGGCATGGATCGCGAGTTGCTCCAGGATGTCGTACTCCTTGGGCGAGAGCTTTATGTCCTCCGTCCCGCGCCGCACCAGCCGGCGCACCAGGTCGATCGAAAGATCGCCGCTGGTGAAGCCGCGTTCGGCCCCCTGCTCCTGCAGGCGGTGGCGGAGCGCGGCGCGCAGGCGGGCCATCAGCTCGTCGGCGCCGAACGGCTTGGTGACATAGTCGTCGGCGCCGGCGTCGAGGGCCGCCACCTTGGCCGCCTCCTCGCCGCGGCTCGACAGCACGACGATGGGCACCGGCGAGATTGCCCGGATGCGGCCGATCAGCACCAGGCCGTCGATGTCGGGCAGGCCGAGATCGAGCAGCACCAGATCGGGCCGGTGATGGCGCAGCAGAGACAGCGCCTCGGCGCCGGTCGCCGCTTCGTGCGTGCGGTAGTCGTGTGCGCCCAAGGTGGTGCGCAGCAGCCGGCGAATCGGCGGATCGTCCTCGACGATCAGGAGGGTGGCGGCGTCTCCGGTCATGTCAGGCGGCAGGATAGCTCATAATGAACTCCGCACCGCGGCGATCGGTGCGGTTGCGCGCAACGATGGTCCCGCCCTGCGCCTCGACGAAGCCACGGGCGATGGCCAGACCGAGGCCAGTGCCGGCGCGCCGGCGGTCGCCCGCGTCGGCGCGATAGAACTTGTCGAACAGGCGATCGAGGGCTTCCGCTGGAATACCCGACCCCTCGTCGCGCACCACGATCTCGACCCGGCCGCCGGCCGACCGGGCATCGACTTCGATACGGCCGTCGGCCGGTGAATACTTCGCGGCATTGTCCAAAAGGTTGAACAGCGCCTGCTCAGCCAGCACGAAGTCGAGCGACAGGGGCGGCAGGTCCGGCGCGATCGAGGAGCCGACGGCGCGGTCCTGCAGGATCGGCCCGGCGCGCCGCAGCGCCGTCGACACGAGATCACCGGCGTCGACCGGCTCGCGCTTCGGCACGATGGCGCCGGCATCGAGCCGGGTCATGTCCAGAAGGTTGCCGACGAAGCGGTCGAGGCGTTCGGCCTCGCTCTGCGCCGTGCTTAAAAGCTCCTCGCGCGTTGGCTCGTCGAAGCGCGTGTTGCGGCTCCGGAGGCTCGACAAGGCGCCGATGATCGAGGCGAGCGGCGTGCGCAGGTCGTGGCTCACCGAGGTCAGCATGGAGGAGCGCAAGCGCTCGCGTTCGGCGCCGAGTCGCGCCTGGTCGATGTCGGCCACCAGGGTCACGCGCTCGATGGCGACGGCGGCCTGGTTGCCCACCGCATCGAGCAGCTGGCGCTCGGCCCTGGTCAGGGCATGTCCCGCGGTGGTCGGCAGCACACCGATCACGGCGATTGGCGAGCGGCCGGTGCGGATCGGTACGAACAGCCAGCGCGCGCCAGGCAGCGTGTCGGTGCCGCGGCCGGTCGTGCTGTCGGCCTCCCACGACCAGCGCGCCGCCGCGAGGTCGGCCTCGCTGAACTCGCTGTCGGGTGGAAACGCAGCACTGGGCTCGAGCCGGCTGTCCTGCGGCATCAGGATCACGACCTCGGAATTCAAAAGGCGGGCAAGATGGGTGACCACGATCCATTGCAGATCGTAAAGGTCGACAACGCCGGCGATCTTGCGGCTGAAGGCATAGAGCTCGGCGGTGGTGCGCGCCTCGCGCCGCGCCGCCTCGGTCTGCGAGCGCGTGCGGGCGGCGAGCATGCTGGCGGCGATCGCCACGAACATGAAGAAGAACAGCGCCACGACATTGGCGGGATCGCGGATGGTGAACTGGTAGAGCGGCGGCAGGAAGAAGAAGTTGAAAGCGAGCACGCTCAAGGTCGAGACCCAGAGCGAGGGCACCAGACCGTGTCGCGCCGCGGCGACCAGCACCGGCACCACGTAGACCAGCGAGATGTTGGGCAGCACGATCTGGCGATCGATGGCCATGCCGATGGCGGTCGCCACCGACGTGGTCAAGGTTCCTTCAAGGTAAGGACCCGGTGTTCGCGGAACGCTCGACAGCCAGTCGGTCGGCCTCGACGGTGTCGCCGTGTCGCCCGACGGCGCGACCTCGATGGCGAGGCCCGAGCCGCTGCGCACCAGCTCGTCGACCACCGAGCCGTGGGTCAACTCGAACCAGCGCGAGCGTCGCGACTTGCCAACGACGACGCGCGTGGCATTGCGCGTGCGCGCAAAGGCCAGGATCTCCTCGACCACCGAGCGGCCGGGCACCGTCACGACCTCGGCGCCGAGCTCGACGGCGAGCCGCATGGTCTCGGCGAGATGGCCGTGCTCGGCCTCGCTCAAGGTGGCGTGGCGGTCGGTCTCGACGTAGAGCGCGATCAGCTCGGCCTCGAGGCCGTCGGCCGTGCGCTTGGCCGCACGCACGGCGTTGGCCGCGGCGGGGCTGGGATCGAGGCAGACAATGACGCGCTCGCCGGCCGCCCACGGGCCGGTGATGGCGTGCTCGCGCATGTAGCTGCGCATCTGCTCGTCGACACGCAACGCCGTGCGGCGCAGGGCAAGCTCGCGCAGCGCCGTGAGGTTGCCGGGCGAAAAATAGTGGCGCAGCGCGCGCTGGGCCTGCTCGCGGACATAGACCTTGCCCTCGCGCAGGCGCTCCATCAGGTCGGCCGGCGTGAGGTCGACCAGCTCGACCTCGTCGGCGGCATCGACGATGCGATCGGGCACGGTCTCGCGCACGCGGATGCGGGTAATACGCGCCACCACGTCATTCAGGCTCTCGACGTGCTGCACGTTCATGGTCGAGTAGACGTCGATGCCGGCGGCCAAAAGCTCTTCGACGTCGAGATAGCGCTTGGGGTGGCGGCTGCCCTCGGCATTGGTGTGGGCGAGCTCGTCGACCAGCACCAGCTTGGGCCGGCGCTTCAGGACGGCGTCGAGGTCCATCTCCTCGAGCGTGCGGCCTTTGTACTCGACGCGGCGCCGCGGGACGACGTCCAGGCCGGCGAGCTGTGCCTCGGTCTCGGCGCGGCCGTGCGTCTCGACCACGCCGACCACGACATCGACACCTTCTTGTCGGCGCTTGCGGGCGGCCGCCAGCATCTCGTAGGTCTTGCCGACGCCGGGCGCGGCGCCGAGGAAGATCTTCAGCTTGCCTCGCGCCTCGCGCTCCGCTGCCTTGAGCAGCGCGTCGGGCGAGGGCCGCGTTACGTCCGGAGCTCCAGCCATCGGAGCCTCAAGATGTCACCCGCCCTTGAGAGCGTCGAGGGCGATGTTGAGTTTCAGGACGTTGACGCGCGGCTCCCCCAGCACGCCGAGGAAACGACCATCGATGCTCTGCGCCACCAGCTCGCGTACCTTGGCCTCCGGCAGCCCGCGCGCCTTGGCCACGCGTGGCACCTGGAAGTGGGCAGCAGCAGGCGTGATATCCGGATCGAGGCCACTCGCCGAGGCTGTTACCAGGTCGACCGGCACCGGCGCGTCGGGGTTTTCGGCCTTGAGCTTGGCGGTGTAGGCCTGCACGCGATCGAACAACGCCTTGGAGGTCGGGCCGGCATTGCTGCCCGAGGAATTGGCGGCGTTGTAAGGCGCCGCCACCGTCTTGGTCGCGTCATTGGGATCGGTGTCGGACGTGGCCGACGGACGGCCACGGAAATAGCGTTCGCCGGCAAAGTTCTGGCCAATCAGCTCCGAGCCGATCACCTTGCCGTCCTTCACAATCAGGCTGCCGTTGGCCTGATGCGGAAAGACCGCTTGCGCGACGCCGGTCATCGCCAATGGATAGACGAGCCCGGTGAGGGCGGTGAGAAGCACCATCATCACGATGGCTGGGCGGATTTCCTTCAACATGACCAAAAATCCTCAGGCGAGACCGATGGCGGTGATCGCCATGTCCAGGAGCTTTATGCCGACGAACGGTACCAAAAGGCCGCCGACGCCGTAGATCATGAGATTGCGCATCAGCACTTGCGAGGCGCCGACCGGCCGGTACTGCACGCCCCTGAGCGCCAGCGGAATGAGGGCCACGATGATCAGGGCGTTGAAGATGATGGCCGACAGGATGGCGCTCTGCGGCGAATGGAGCTGCATGACGTTCAGCGCCTGCAGTTGCGGATAGAAGGCCAGAAACATCGCCGGGATGATGGCGAAGTACTTCGCGACATCGTTGGCGATCGAGAAGGTGGTGAGCGCGCCGCGGGTCATCAGCAGCTGCTTGCCGATCTCGACGATCTCGATGAGCTTGGCCGGATCGCTGTCGAGATCGACCATGTTGCCGGCTTCGCGCGCAGCCATTGTGCCGGTATTCATGGCGACGCCGACATCGGCCTGGGCGAGCGCCGGCGCATCGTTGGTGCCATCGCCGCACATCGCCACCAGCTTGCCCTCGGCCTGCTCGTCGCGGATCAGTTTCAGCTTGGTCTCCGGCGTCGCCTGGGCGAGGAAATCGTCGACGCCCGCTTCGGCGGCGATCGCCGCCGCCGTCAGCGGATTGTCGCCGGTGATCATGACGGTGCGGATGCCCATGCGGCGCAAGGTGGCGAAGCGGTCGCGGATGCCGCCTTTGACGATGTCCTTCAGATGGATCACGCCCAGCAGCCGGCCGTCGCGCGACACCGCAAGCGGCGTGCCGCCGGAGCGAGCGACCTTTTCGGCCAGCGCCTCGACTTCACGGGCGACGCCGGGCGCACTCTCCCTGGCCTTGATGTCGGCGATCACGGCGTCGACGGCGCCCTTGCGGATCGACGAGCCGTCGAGGTCGATGCCGCTGATGCGCGTGTAGGCCGAGAACGGGATGAACTTGGCGTGCAGGGGCGCCATTTCGCGGCCGCGGATGTTGTACTTCTCCTTGGCCAGCACGACGATCGAGCGGCCTTCCGGCGTCTCGTCCGACAGCGAGGCGAGCTGCGACGCATCGGCCAGGTCGCGCTCGTTCACCCCATTGACCGGCAGGAACTCGGTGGCCTGGCGGTTGCCGAGCGTGATCGTGCCGGTCTTGTCGAGCAGCAGGGTGTCGACGTCGCCCGCGGCCTCAACGGCGCGACCCGACATGGCGAGCACGTTGAAGCGCACCAGACGGTCCATGCCCGCGATACCGATGGCCGACAGGAGCGCGCCGATCGTGGTCGGGATCAGGGTGACGAACAGGGCAACCAGCACCAGCACGCCCATGGTGCCGCCGGCGTAGGCGGCGAAGCTCGGGATCGAGGCCACCGAGAAGACGAAGATGATGGTCATGCCGGCGAGCAGGATGTTGAGCGCGATCTCGTTTGGCGTCTTCTGCCGCGCGGCGCCCTCGACCAGGGCGATCATGCGATCGAGGAAGGTGGCGCCCTGCTGGGCGGTCACGCGGACCTTGATCCAGTCCGAGATCACCTGGGTGCCGCCGGTCACCGCCGAGCGGTCGCCGCCGCTTTCGCGGATGACCGGCGCCGACTCGCCGGTGATCGCCGCCTCGTTGACGGAGGCCACGCCTTCGATCACCTCGCCGTCGGACGGGATGAGATCACCGGTCTCGACCAGCACGATGTCGCCTCGGCGCAAGGCCGTCGCCGGCACGGTCTCCCACGCTGTGGCGGAGACGTCGGCCAGCCGTTTGGCTACCGTGTCGGTGCGCGCCTTGCGGAGCGTCGCGGCCTGCGCCTTGCCGCGGCCTTCGGCCACGGCCTCGGCGAAGTTGGCGAACAGCACGGTGAACCAGAGCCACAGGTTGATCTGGAACGAAAAGCCGAGCCCGCTGCCGCCGGTCAGAAGGTCGCGGACGAACAGCACCGTCGTCAACGTCGCCACGACTTCGACCGTGAACATGACGGGATTGCGCACCATCACGCGGGGATCGAGCTTCTTGAACGCGTCCAAAAGGGCGGGCCCGAGGATGCCGGGATCGCTCACGGTCGCGGCCGTCCGGCTCCGTTGCGAGATCGAGAGGTCCATGGTCTGTCCTCGGCTCAGTAGAGGGTGCCGGCCATCATCGCGAAGTGCTCGACCAGGGGGCCGAGCGCCAGCGCCGGGAAGAAGGTGAGGCCGCCCACGATCAGGATCACGCCGACCAGCAGGCCGACGAACAATGGGCCGTTGGTCGGGAAGGTGCCGGCCGAGGCGGGCACGATCTTCTTGGCGGCCAGCGAGCCTGCGATCGCCACCATCGGCACGATCATCAGGAAGCGGCCGACGAACATCGCGAGCCCGATGGTCGTGTTGTAGAACAGGGTGTTGGCGCTGAGGCCGGCGAAGGCCGAGCCGTTGTTGCCCGTCGCCGACGTGTAGGCATAGAGGATCTCGCTGAAGCCGTGCGGGCCCGCATTGGCAGGGCCGGCCAGGCCGGCATCGATCACCGTGGCGATGGCGCTGAAGCCCAGGATGGAGAGCGGCAGGATCAGGATGGCGAGCAGCGCCATCTTGACCTCCTTGGCCTCGATCTTCTTGCCGAGATACTCCGGCGTGCGCCCGACCATCAGGCCGGCGATGAACACCGAGACGATGGCGAACATCAGCATGCCGTAGAGGCCGGCGCCAACGCCGCCGAAGATGATCTCGCCCAGCTGGATGTTGAACATCGGCACCAGGCCGCCGAGCGGCGTGAAGCTGTCGTGCATGGCGTTGACCGCGCCGCACGAGGCGTCGGTGGTGACGGTGGCGAACAGGGCCGAGTTGACGATGCCGAAGCGGACCTCCTTGCCCTCCATGTTGCCGCCGGCCTGCAGGCCTGAAGGATTGGCGTCGATGCCGAGCCGGGCGAAGTTGGGATTGCCGGTCGCCTCCGCCCAATAGGCGGTCGTGGTGCCCATCAGGAACAGGATCGCCATGACCGAGAACACCGCCCAGCCCTGGCGCTGGTCGCCGACCATGCGGCCGAACACGTTGGTGAGCGCGGCGCCAATCGAGAAGATCAGCACGATCTGCACGAAGTTGGTGATGGCGTTGGGGTTCTCGAAGGGGTGGGCCGAGTTGGCGTTGAAGAAGCCGCCACCGTTGGTGCCCAGCATCTTGATGACTTCCTGCGAGGCGACCGGCCCCTGGGCGATCACCTGCTTGGCGCCCTCGAGCGTGGTGGCTTCGGTGTAGGCGCCGAGATTCTGGGGCACGCCCTGCCAGACGAAGAACAGGCCGACGACGATCGACAGCGGCAACAGAACGTAGAGCGTGCAGCGCGTGAGATCGACCCAGAAGTTGCCGATGCTTTTGGCCGAGCGGCGGGCGAAGCCGCGGACCAGCGCGATGGCCAACGCGATGCCGGTCGCCGCCGAGACGAAGTTGTGCACCGTGAGCCCCGCCATCTGCACGAGGTAGCTCATGGTCGTCTCGGGGACGTAGGACTGCCAGTTGGTGTTGGTGTCGAAGCTCAGCGCCGTGTTGAAGGCCAGGCTCTCCTCCACCGCCGGCTGGCCTGCCGGATTGAACGGCAGCAGCGCCTGCAGGCGCATCAGCGCGTAGAGGCTGAGGAAGCCCACCAGGTTGAACAGCAGCATGGCCACGGCGTAGACGAGCCAGCTCTGCTCGGCCTTCTCGTCGACGCCGCTCAGCCGGTAGAACAGCCGCTCGATCGGGCCGAGCACAGGCGACAGAAGCGTGCACTCACCCGCGAACACGCGCGCCATGTAGCTGCCGAAGGGTTTGGTGATCAGGACGACGACCACGCCGAACAGCGCGATCTGGATCCAGCCGTCGAAAGTCATGGGATGGTTCCTAGAAGCGCTCGGGACGCAGCAGCGCGTAGACGAGATAGACCAGCAGGCCGAGCGTCACGGCGCTGCCGAGGATGTAGTCGATGGGCATGCCGCTCTCCTCACAGCCTTTCGCAGGCGTAGGCATAGGCGACGGCCACGGCGAACAGGCCGCAGCCGACGGCGATCAGGATGATGTCGAGCATGGCAACCCTCCTTCCAAAGCGGCGCCTAGAGGCCGAACGCACGCAACGACAGGGTGACCGCTGCGGCAGCCGCGAGATGGAGTGCCAGTATAAGCCCGATTTCACCCACAACCTCGGCGGGCGTCGGCGCAGCACCGGCGAGCGGCCGATGGTGCGCCAGAGGATGTCGGACGAAACGAAGAGCCGATTTCATCGCCGGCCAACTTGGCTCCAGGCGCCATAGGAAATCGACGGCGGAAGGCCGGCGGCGACATAGGAATCTCATATGAAACTCCTCACAGCCGATGGGTGAGGCGCTCGTAGGTGATGTACAGGGACATGAGCGCGAAGGCGATGCAGAGAGCGAGGTCGAACATGGGTCCACTCCACTCTGCATCAGATGGCGGGCCGGTATAGGATTTCGAGACTACCGCGGGGTGCGTGGCATAGGATCGGCATAGACATCCGACAAGGGCTATGCCGTGGCTACGCGATCGGCAATTCGCGCATATGGATTTCCTACGCCGACATCGTCTTTCCTCCAGCCGACTGAGACGGCCCAAGAGGACAGCATGCGAAGCGCGTGGTTATCGGCAATGACGGCACTGGGCACTGGCGTGATCGCGATGGCGGACGCGATCGCCGCCGACAAGGATCAGTACACGCTGTTCAATCCGACGCCCAAGGACCACATGCGCGACTTCAACACCGACCGGCCGACCAAGTCGAACGTGCCCTACACGGTCGATGCCGGTCACTTCCAGTACGAAGGCGACCTCTTCATCTACGGCTACGACAACACCTCGACGCCCGACACCAACATCACCACGTGGACGATCGGCAACCCGACCTTCAAGCTCGGCCTGCTGAACAACCTCGATTTCGAGGTCAATTTCTCGGCCTACAACAGCATCCGCACGGCGACGGTCAGCACCGGCGCCTCGACCTTGAGCCAGGGCTTCGGCGACACCTTCACGCGCTTCAAGTGGAACCTGTTCGGCAACGACGGCGGCGGACCGGCGCTGGCGCTGATCCCCTACGCCAAATGGCCGACGGCGCCCGTGTTCCCGCAAGGCACGGGCAATGGCTACATCGAGGGCGGCCTGATCGCGCCGCTCGCCTTCTCACTGCCCCTGGGCTTCAACGCCATCGTCATGGGCGAGATGGACATCGTGAAGAACGCGTTCGACAGCAACTACCGCGTCAACATCCCCGCCCTGATCAACGTCAACCGCACGATCTTCGAGAACGTCACGGCCTACGCCGAGATCTATGCCAACTGGTCGACCAATCCCCAGGCACCCAACATCTACACCCTGGACTTCGCCCTGGCCTGGCAGCCCAGGCCGAACTTCCAGCTCGACGTCGGCATCAACATCGGCCTGAACGCGGCGGCACCGCCCTACCAGATCTACATGGGCATCGCGCAGCGCTTCTGAATCGGCATAGGAATCTCATAGGAATTCCACGCAAAGTTTCGCGTTGACCCTCATCGGCTGCCGCGCAATATCCCGCCGGTTCCGACGGGAGTAGTCCAGAGTCATGTCCGGCACCGTAGCCGCCGCGCCGCAGGTCGGCCAAAGACGTACGGCAGCGCTGACTCTGGCGGCTCTCGGCGTCGTCTTCGGCGACATCGGCACCAGCCCGCTCTACACCGTGAAGGAATGCTTCAGCGAGTTTACAGGGCTGCAGCCCACGCCTGACAACGTGCTGGGCATCCTGTCGCTGATCACCTGGCTGCTGATCGTCGTCGTCACCCTGAAATACGTCCTCGTCGTCATGCGCGCCGACAATCGCGGCGAGGGTGGCGTGCTCGCCCTGATGGCGCTGGTGTCGCGCCAGCCGGCGATCAACCCGCGCCGGCGCCGCCTCTACCTGATCCTCGGCATGCTGGGCGCGGCCCTGTTCTATGGCGACTGCCTGCTCACGCCTGCCATCTCGGTGCTAAGCGCGGTCGAAGGCCTCAAGGTCGCGACACCGGCCCTGGATCCGGTGGTGTTGCCGATCTCCATCGCCGTGCTGGTCGCCCTGTTCGCCGTGCAGCGCTTCGGCACGGCCGGCGTCGGCGGCTGGTTCGGGCCGATCACCCTCGTCTGGTTCATCGTCCTGTTCGTGCTCGGCCTCAAGGAAATCGCCGACGCGCCGCAGGTGCTGTGGGCCTTCCTGCCGCATCATGCCATCGCCTTCGCCCTCAGCCACGGCATCGTCACCTTCTTCGCCCTGGGCGCGGTGACTCTCGCCGTGACCGGCGCGGAGGCGCTGTACGCCGACATGGGCCATTTCGGCCGCACGCCGATCCGCCGCGCCTGGCTGTGGCTGGTGCTGCCGGCGCTGCTTGCCAACTACTACGGCCAGGGCGCGCTGCTGCTCAGCGACCCCAGCGCGATCGACAACCCCTTCTTCCGGCTGGCGCCGGAATGGGCGCTCTATCCCCTGGTGGCGCTCGCCACCATCGCCACGGTGATCGCCTCGCAGGCCACCATCTCCGGTGCCTTCTCGATGGCCCAGCAGTCGGCCCTGCTCGGCCTCAGCGCACGCATCCGCGTCGAGCACACCTCGGAGAGCGAGTTCGGCCAGATCTACGTGCCGGCGGTCAACTGGCTCCTGCTGGCCGGCGTGGTCGGGCTGGTGATGTTCTTCAGGTCATCGACCAACCTCGCCGCGGCCTACGGCATTGCCGTCACCGGCACCATGCTGGTCACGACCATCCTGGTGTTTGCCCTGGCGGTGCGCGGCTGGAAATGGCCGTGGTTGTTCGCCATTCCGGTGTTCGCCGTGTTCCTGGTGATCGACGCCACCTTGCTCACGGCCAACATGCTGAAGTTCCACGAAGGCGGCTGGGTGCCGATCGTCATCGCCGTGGCGATCTTCACCACCATGTGGGCCTGGATGAAGGGCCGCGCTGCCGGCATTGCCATCGAACAGGAAGGCACGCTGCCCATCGAGGATCTGATCGGCAGCATCAGTCCCGGCCGCGTGCATCGCCCGCAGGGAACGGCGGTCTATCTCACGGCCTTCTCCGGCAACGCGCCAGGCTGCCTGCTGCACAACCTCAAGCACAACGAGGTGCTGCACGAACACGTCGTGCTGCTGACCGTCGAGGTCGGTGACGTGCCCTACGTCGCCGCCGATCAGCGCGCCGAGGTCGGCCATCTCGGCAAGGGCCTGCACCGCGTGACGCTGCGTTACGGTTTCATGGAACAGCCCGACATCCCGCGCGACCTGGCGCCGCTTGCCGACAAGGGCATCCCCCTCGAGCCGATGCGCACCTCCTACTTCGTCGGCCGCAACAGCTACGTCGGCGCGGCCCGGCCGGTGCTGCCGCGCTGGCAGCAGAAGCTCTTCCTGGTGCTGGTGCGCTTCGCCGTGAGCGCCGCCGACTTCTTCGGCCTGCCCGCCAACCGCACCGTCGAGCTCGGCAGCAGGATCGAGATCTAGGCCAGCCAGCCGTGGCCGTGGGCGCTGGTGAAGTCGAGCTGCACGGTCATGTCGTTGTAGTCCTTGTCGCCCAGCCCGAAGGTGTCCTCCCACCCGTAGGTGTTGAGGCCCTGGTTGATCAGGTGGTTGGCGGCCTGGCCGTTGACCTTCTCGTTGGCATTGGCGAAGGCCCAGAAGTGGGCGCCGGTCGTGAGGTTGTCCAGCCGCATGGCAATGATGTCGCCAGCATTGACGCCCTTCAGCAAAACCTCGCTGAACTGGCCGTAGCCCGCGCCGGTGATGCCGGTGGCGCCCGACGTCGTCTGGTAGGCGTGGCCCTGTGCCAGCGCAGCGTAATCGGCGTGGCCCGGCGCCTTGCCATCGATCGTGCCGTTCAGGTCGTCGACCTTGTAAAAGGTGAGCTGCAGGCTGTTCTCGCCGCCCTGGCGCATGCGCACCACGGCCAGCTCGTTGTTGGCGCCGCCGACGGTCTGGGCGACCGAGACCGCGCGGGCAACGTGCACGGCGTCGCCGCCGGCGAAGAAGTCGGCGAAGCCGAAGGGATTGCTGAGGCTCGCCTGGGTCGCCTGGCCCGCGTGACCGTCGATGCTGACGCCGATCGACTGCCCGGCGGCCACATTGGTGGTGCCGACCGCGCCCTGCGCTTGCTTGTCGAACAGCAACACCAGGCCGGGATCGAAGTCCGCCTGCAGCGACTGCTGCGCCAGCCGCGCGGTCCAGGCGAAGCTCGCGGTGGCGCCACTCGCGAGACTGATCGTGCTGTTGCCGATGTGCAGGCCGACGGTGGCGTCGCCGTCGTGCGAGACGGTCTGGATGAGCAGCGATTCGGCCGCGCCGGCGACCCAGCCGCCGTGGCCGTCGCTGTCGAGCATGGGCGGGCTGCTGCTGAAGGAGATCTGCTGGTGGGCGATCGCCGTGAGGGCGCGCGCCAGCAACAGGCCGTTGGGCGAGCCGAGCCCGCTCACCAGGTCGTAGCCCGGCTGGGCAGAGAAGCCGAGGCCGGTCGGCACCATGTACTGGTTGGTGGCGGGATTGAAGTATCCGGTGTGGGCGTCCGACGCATAGAAGCTGGTGATGTTGCTGCCGAGCTGGATGTCGTTGAACGATCCCGGCGCGACGGCGGCCGCGATGTAGAGCAGGTCGTTGTGGAAGCCGAGGTCGGGCAGCCCCTGGTCGTGGAAGATCGTGTTGAACTGCGTGGTCAGCGACGCCCACAGCGGCGACGAGGCGCTGGTGCCGCCGTTGGCGCGCAGCAGAGGCTGGTGCGGATCGCCGACATACGCGCCATTCAGGACGGCATAGTGGGCGTTGCCGCCGGAAAGTGCCGAGACGTCGGGCGTCCCGCGCAGCCCGCCGGTCATGGCGCCGAGGCCGAATGCACTCTGGTAGCTGGGGATCGCGGTCTGCGATGCGATCGCGCCACCGCCTGTCTGGTGCGCGCCGTAGGACACTTCGAGAACCGAGGCATGGTCGCGATCGTTCTGCGTCACGGTCAGCGCCTGCCAAGCCGTCTCGACCAGGCCCACGAGTGCGGTCGCGGCGCCGTCGGGCCCGGGCGCGGCGGCGGAAAGATGCGAGGGCAGCGTCTTCAATCCGCCGGCGACCAGCGAAAACACCATGCCGGGATCGTCCTGCAGGGCGAGCGCCACCAGCCCCGCCACCGTCGGATCGGTGAGCGCGCTCGACAGGCTGCTGATCGACGTGCCGCCGACCAGCATCTGGTAAGCCATCGAATGGTCGTTGCTGAGATTGACGCCGCCATTGGCCACGGCACCTCCCGATCCACTGTCGCCGGCGGAGCGGTGCACCGAGACGTTGGCCAGCACGCCGTCGACCATGAGCTGCTGGAACGCCCAATAGAAGGGTGACTGGGCCGTCGAGATGTTGCCGGACGAGCCAAACGACGAACTGATCACGGCCGGCGAATGGGTACTGTCGAAGAAGGCCTGCTGATAGGCATTGAATACCGTGCCGCTGCCGAACGAGTAGAGCAGCAGGCTGCTGTTGGGCACCGCGCCCGCCACCACCGAGATGTCGAGGGCGAGCTCGTTGCTGGTCGTGCCCGGCGTGTTGGTACCGGAAAGAATCTGGAACTGGCTCTGCGTCACGGCCGGCAGGCCGACCTGCTGGCGATACTGGTTGAAGGCCGCCAACAACGCGGCCTGGTCGTGGACATCGGGTTCGACCAGCGCCACGGCACCCGTCGCGACGCCGGTTGGCAAGGGAAAGTGGTAGTTGGCCGCGATGGCGGCCGGCGTCGCGGTCAAATGATCGGTGCCGTCGTTGCCGATGCCGAGGGGCCCGGGCGACAGCGACACCGGCGTCGAGGTTACCACGGCCGGATTGGCGATGGTCGTCGACTGTTCGACCCAGATGCCGCGGACGGCGCCGGCCGTGATCTGGTCATTGAGCTGCAGGTTGCCGGTCCAGGCCAGCGTCGAGTTGCCGCCGCTCGAGACCTCCAACAGCTGCTGGCCGAACAGGTTGGCGAACTGTCCCGGATCGACGGAAAGCCAGATCGTCCGATCGGCCGCCGACGACACGTAGCCGGCCGGAGGCGGCGCGCCGCCGCCGAGTACGCCGTTTACCTGGGCAACCGTGTTGGCATAGGTCGTCGCGTTGGCGCCGTAGGTTGCCCACAGCGCCTCCGGCGTGGCGAAGGCGGCGAGGCCCGTCTGACGCTGCGCCCAGTTGCCCGACAGCAGCGACGCAGGGTCGGCAGCGCGATCGAGCACGAGGCCGACGGTGACGTGTGTACCGTGGTCAGCCAAGCCGATCGTGACAGGCTGGTTACCGTCCTTGAACAGCGCGGCCAACGGCGCCCGGCTGCCGGCAGCCAGGTCCTGGTACTGCTGCGTCGTGAACTGGCCGGCGCCGAAAGCGTCGAGGAAGGTCGAGTTTGCAACGGGATTGAATGCCATGCGGCTGCCTGCCCCCTGATGCAGCTAGAACCGTAACGTGGCGGCAGCACCCGAGCAACGTCGAGAACGTCGGCGAAGTTTGGCGTTGACCCTTCCCGGATGCCACGCACAATCGCCGGCACGAACGGGGGAGTTGCTGGGGATGAGCACGATGGCCGCGACGCGGCCCGCCGACCGGAGGCGGGCGGCCGGCTTGACGCTGGCGGCGCTCGGCGTGGTGTTCGGCGACATCGGCACCAGCCCGCTCTATACCGTCCAGACCTGCTTCAGCGATTTTACCGGCCTGAAGCCCACGCCCGACAACGTGCTCGGCATGCTGTCGCTGATCACTTGGGCGCTGATCATCGTCGTCACGCTGAAGTACGTCATCGTCGTCATGCGTGCCGACAATCGCGGCGAGGGCGGCGTGCTCGCCCTGATGGCGCTGGTGTCGAGCGAGCCTGGCATCTCGGCGCGCCGACGCAACGTCTATGTCATCCTGGGCATGCTGGGCGCCGCCCTGTTCTACGGCGATTGCCTGCTGACGCCCGCGATCTCGGTGCTGAGCGCCGTCGAGGGCCTCAACGTGGCGACGCCCGCCTTCCAGCCGGTGATCCTGCCGATCGCCATGGCCGTGCTGATCGGCCTGTTTGCCATGCAGCACTTCGGCACCGGCGGCATCGGCCATCTGTTCGGGCCGGTCATGCTGATCTGGTTCGCCATCCTGCTCGTGCTTGGCGTACGCCAGATCGTGCAGCAGCCGGAAGTGCTGATGGCGCTGTCGCCGCAGCATGCCTTCGCCTTCGCCATGAAGCACAAGGCCGGCGCCTTCGTGGCGCTGGGCGCCGTGACCCTGGCGCTCACGGGGGCAGAAGCGCTCTACGCCGACATCGGCCATTTCGGCCGCAATCCCATCCGCGCCGCCTGGCTGATCGTGGTGTTCCCCGCCCTGCTCGCCAATTACTACGGCCAGGGCGCGCTGCTGCTGGCCGATCCCACCGCCGCCTCCAATCCGTTCTTCAAGCTGGCGCCGTCGTGGGCGCTCTATCCCCTGGTCGTCGTCGCCACCATGGCGACGGTGATCGCCTCGCAGGCGACGATCTCGGGCGCCTTCTCGATGGCCCAGCAGGCGACCCTGCTGGGCTTGAGCCCGCGCGCGCGGATCCTGCACACCTCGCCCAACGAGTTCGGCCAGATCTACGTGCCGGCCGTGAACTGGCTGCAGCTTCTCGGCGTGCTGGGCATCGTGCTGGCCTTCAAGACCGGTCCCGACATCGCCTCGGCCTACGGCATCGCCGTGACCGGCACCATGCTGATCACCACCATGCTGGTGCTGACGCTCGCCGTGCGCAGCTGGAAGTGGCCGTGGATGCAGGTCGTGCCGCTGTTCCTTCTGCTGCTGGTCGTCGACGGCTCGCTGTTCTCGGCCAACATGATGAAGTTCGTCGAAGGCGGCTGGGTGCCGCTCGCCATCGCCACCATGCTCTTCATCGCCATGTGGACCTGGTATCGCGGCCGCCACGCCGTCGCCCAGCGCGAGCACGAACAGGCCGTGCCGATCGACACGCTGCTCGCCACCATCGAGCCCAATTCGCTCAATCGCCCGCAGGGCACGGCGATCTACCTCACGACCTTCTCCGACACCGCTTCCAGCAGCCTGATGCAGAACCTGCGGCACAACGGCGTCCTGCATGAGCATGTCGTGCTGCTGACCGTCCACCTTCTGGACGAGCCGTTCGTCTCTCCGGAGGATCGCATCAGGGTGCGCGAGCTGGGCAGCGGCATTCACCGCGCCGTGCTGTGCTACGGCTTCATGGAGAAGCCCGACGTCGGCCACGACATCGCCGGGCTGGCAAGCCAGGGCATCCCGATCGATCCCGTGCACACGTCCTTCTTCATCGGCCACAACAACGTCGTGAGCGGCGAGCATCCGCTGCTGCCGAGCTGGCAACGCCGCCTGTTCCTGGCGCTGAGCCGGTTTGCCGCGAGCCCCACCGACTTTCTGGGGCTTCCGGCCAACCGCACCGTCGAGCTGGGCAGCCGGATCGAGGTTTAAGTCTTCCGGACGCGCGCGGTGCGGAAGACTATGAGTCGAGCGCGCCGAGCGTCATGGCCTCGCGGGCGGGCGGCTGGAGGCCGCGCGCCAGAAGGTCGGCCAGGCGGGCGAAGATGCGGCCGGCTTCGAGGCAGCCGACATCCTGCGCCACCGCCTCGGCCGCGATGTTGAGCAGCGCGTTGCCGGCGAGATCGCGGCATTCGACCGGCAAGTCCTCGACGGCATCGGCGATGAGCTGCATGGCGCGCTGCAGGTTGGCGACGCGATCCGCTTCCTTTGCGCTCAATTCAGTCTCCCCGCCGCATCGCCGGCCGGCGGTGCGAGTCTCAGGCCGGCACTGGCCAGCGCGACGGAGAAGACTTTCAGCCGCACCGCCGCCACGCGCGAGGCTGTCGGCGCCATCATGATGTCGAGCGAGGCGAGCAGCGGCCCATCGAAATCGCCCTGCGCGAGACCGCACAGTGCCACGAGGGTCGCCTCGTCTCGGCTGACGCTCGAGCAGTCGGGACGATGGATCTCCATCGCCCGGCGCGTGCCGAACAGGAACGCATCCATGGCGATGGCGAAATCGGGCAGCACCTCGAGCATGCCCGCCGTCTTGAATCCCTGGTGCAACACCGAACCTTCCGCCGGCAGCGCGCGGTCCTGCTGCCATTGACGCAGCGCCCACAGCACGAAGCGCTCGCTGATGGGCAGGCCGCAGGCGCAGCCGGCCCGGCCGCAGCCGGTGCGCGGGTCGCCGGTCTTGGTCTCGAGGGCATTAACCCTTTGTTCCGCCGTGCTTTCCATGGCTCACCGAATGTTGAACGCCGTTGACAGAGGCACTGACTTTATGCAATTGAGAGTCGTTCGCAAGTCAAAAAGAGAGGAAACAGCAAAGGCCATGAGCCAACCACCGCGTGCGACGCGGCCAGACGATGTCGTGGGGGAAACGACCGACATCGTGTCTTCGCTCGACAACATCAGCTTCCTCGGCCTGGGCCGGATGGACAACCTATTGAAAGCTCACATCTAGAGCAGGAAACACGCTAGAGCAGGAAATAGGTCAGCCAGGTCTCGACATAGGCCTCGCCGAACAGCTCGGCGTAGCGGATTTCGGTCATTTCGAAGTCCGTGCGCAGAGACTCCTGCTCCTCGCTGTCGCCGGAGCTCGGCCTGTGGTGCAGGAAGCGGCCGAACACCCGGTCGCAGTCCCTTGCATACTCATGGGTGCAGAGGATGTGCTGGTGCCAGACCTTGTCGATGTCGCGCGCCGGCACGACGAAGAGGTCCCGGTCGAGGTAGTGCATGCAGAGAAAACGGCGATAGCGCAGCACGGCGGTCGCAGCCTGCGCCTCGGTCCAGCCTTCGTCGCGACAAAGCTTGCGCGCGACACGGTCGAGATCGATGGTCTGCATGCGCGCCATCGCGGCGGCGACGCGGGAGGCCGGTGCCGTTCTGTCGATGGCGGGCTGATCGCTCATGGACCCCAGCATAGATCACCCTTCTGCACTCCGCTGAAACATAACTGCATTTGAAGGCGACGGGCCAAGCCGTCACAATACGACGGTCAGGACGTTTCCCGCCGACCCGGAGGAGTGGGATGAGCCTTTCCGAAGCCCAGCGGTTTTCGCAGGACCTGAAATCGCGAGCCGATCTTCTTGCCCTTGCCAAGGGCACCAATCTCGACGGACTTGTCCGCCTCGCCGGTCAGCACGGCTACGAGTTCTCGCTCGAGGAAGCGAAAGACCTCATGCGCGCGAACGCCAAGCGCGCCGGCAAGACCCTGACCGATGAGGAGATGGATCGCGTCGCCGGCGGTGCGGGCTGCGGCGGCCGCGACAGCCAGTGCCAGCCGGGCCGGACGCAGCCCGGGCAGTGCCATATGTACGGCTGCAGCGCCAAGCGCTGACGGCGCCGGCTTTCAGGCTCCGTACTCGGAGGGCGGCCTGTCCCTGCGCGTCGCCTTCAGGACGAAATGGTCAAGCGACACCGGCCCTGGCCCCGCGACCGCGAGATAGCCGAACATCACGAAGTACGAGATCTCCTCGAAGCCCAGCAGCGTCTGCAGCGAATCGACGTCGCCCCACTTCGCTGAGGCGAGGGCCACCAGCATGATGACCATCATCGGGATCGAGACGATGCGGGTCAGCAGGCCGACCAGCAGCAGCAGGCCGCCGGCGAACTCCATGCCCGAGGCGAGCGGCGTCAGGATCTCCGGCGCGGGAATGCCCCATGAGCGGAAGTTCTCGATCATGCGCGGCAGGAAGTTGAGCTTTTGCCAGCCGGTCCACAGGAACACCCAGCCGACGACGATGCGTATGGCAAGCGGCGGCAACCACGTGAGATAGCCCGTGACGATGCGCGGCCAGTCGTAGAGGACCGTGATCAATGCGTTCATGCTGGCGCCCCGCTCGAAGAAGGCGCGGGCGTCCGCGGCCTGGCGAACGCCCGCTGCCGATTGAGGCCGCAGCCTACATCACCTTGCCGCCCTTGGCGGTGCAGTCCTTGGCGTCGGCCGCCTCGGTGAAGCCCTGGCCCTTGCAGGCGTTCTGGCCCTTGCAAGCGCTGTTGGCGCTCTTGCAGGCGCTCTGGCCCTTGCAGGCGTTCGAGGCGCCGCACTTCACGCCGGCTGCGAAAGACGTCGAAGCGAAGCTCGTGGCGGCGAAGACGGTGACGGCAGTGGCGATCAGCGTACGCTTGTTCATGGAATCCCTCCTGGTTGGGCGGGCAATGGGCCCGCAAGAGGTCATTCGCAGCGTACGGTTACAGCGTTACAGGCCGCAGCCGATCTTTTTCGTGTAATGTTTCGCCTCCCGCACACGAATACGTGAAAGACCGAGCTCGTTGGCTGACCCGACCGATCTCTCCGCACTGATGCGCCGGGCAAGGCAGGGTGACGACGAGGCCTATCGACGGCTGCTCGGCCATGTCTCGCTGTGGCTGCGCGCCGTCGTGCGTCGCGGCCTTGTGCTGGCGGGACGCGGCCCGGCCGACTGCGAAGATGTCGTCCAGGAGGCACTGCTTGCCATGCATCTGAAACGCGACACCTGGGACGAGACGCAGCCCATCGAGCCGTGGCTGCGCGCCATCGCGCGCTACAAGCTGGTCGATCATCTGCGCCGGCGCGGCTTCCACGATCACCTCGACATCGACGACTACGCCGAGCAGATCGCCGTCACCGCCGATGCCGACGCCGCGGTGGACTCCCAGGCCCTGCTGGCCGGACTGCCCGAACGCCAGCGCCGCATCGTCGAGGAGATCTCCCTGGAAGGCCGTCGCGCCGCCGAGGTCGCCGTGCGGCTGGGCATGAGCGAGGGCGCGGTCCGCGTCACCCTTCACCGCGCGCTGAAAGCGTTGGCCGCGGCCTATCGAAGAGACGAGCGATGAAAACCGACAATCTGATCGACGCTCTCGTCGCCGACCGCACGCCGCGCGGCAAGCCGCTGCGATGGGTGCTCGCGGCGGCGCTCCTGGCGGGAGGCGTCGTGTCGCTCGCCTTCTTCCTCGCTGCCCTCGGCGTGCGCGCCGACATCCAGGCGGCGGTCGGCACCTGGCGGTTCGAGCTCAAGGTTGGCCTGGTGCTGCTGGCGCTGGCACTGGCGTTCAGCCTGTGCATCGCACTGTCGCGTCCGGTGATACCCGCGCATCCGGGCCGGCGCCTGCTGCCGCTCGCCGCCCTCGCTGTCCTCGCGATTGCGATCGAGCTTCTCGCCCTGCCCAGCACGTCATGGGCGAGCCGGCTGGTGGGCACCAACGCGCTGGTCTGCCTGGTCGCCATACCGACCCTGGCAATCGCGCCGCTTGCCGTGATGCTCGCGATCCTGCGTTCTGGTGCTCCCGCCTCGCCCGCGCTTGCCGGCGGCGCGGCGGGATTGCTGGCCGCTGCGGCCGCCGCCGCGCTCTATGCTTTCCACTGCTTCGACGATTCGCCGCTGTTCGTCGCCACCTGGTACGCCCTCGCGGCGCTCCCCGTCATCGCCCTCGGCGCGGCGGCCGGACATCGCCTGCTGCGCTGGTAGGCGTTCCTCACGCGGAAGGAACCGTCAGGCCGTCGAGCCAGTGTCGCGGACTACGACTTAAGTTATCATCGTTATTGAACCGGGACGCGTTCGGAGCGTTGATACCGAGGTCGGGGGCCGGATCCGAGACCGGGCGATTCACCGCGAATCTGTGTCGAATCCGTCATAAACCCGCCGGAATCCATCGGCGTTATAGTGACCTAATAGCAACAATCGGAAGGCCATGGGCGACCGCCCGACTCTGATCCTGACGACGCGATTGGGCGTACGGCCATTGGGCGTACGCGGCGATGCCCTCCACAACGTGGCGGGGCAGCTGCTGTCGGTCATCCGCCGCCGTCTGGGCGATGGGCCGGCCAACCTGCTGGCCGACCCGCAGCTGCGCGAGGCCGGCGACGGCATTGACTGGTACGCCGCGCGTTCGGGCGAAATCCGCCGCTTCGCCGATCTCAGCGACAGCGAGCGCGCCGCCACCCTGGAAACCGTCGAGACGCGTCTCAATGCCATCCGTTCCCTGGGCGCGGTGCTGAAGGAATCGACGGCCAGCGAAGAGGCGCGCCTGATCGGCCGCTCGCTCGAGCTGGCCACGGCGCGCCCGTCCGACGACTTCATCTTCCTGGTCGACGGCGAGCCGGTCATTGCGGCCTGGGGCTACGAAGCCGACGCCGTTGCAGGCCTCGCCGCCTTCGCGCCGCCCCCGGTCCCTGTACCGGCGCGGCCGGCGCCGGCGGTAATGGCGAGCGCGCCCGCCGTCGTGCTGCCCGCCCGGCTAGCCTGGGCGCCGTGGCTGAGTGCGCTGCTGTTCGGCCTGTTGCTCCTGCTGCTGCTGCTGATCACCTCGTGGCTGCTGCGCGCCTGCGCCCCGGTCGATCCCTCGCTCAACATCGCGACGCTCGAGGCGCCCGCTCCGCCCGCGCCCGAGCCACCGCCGGATCCCACGCCGCTCCTGAAGGCCTCGCTCGATTCGGAGTCAGCCGACCAGAACAAGCTCAAGGCGGAGCTTGCCGCCCTCGAGGCCGAGCTCAAGGACAAGGTGGCGATGTGCAAGCCGATCGAGCCGCCCAAGCCACCACCGCCACCCCCACCGCCGCCGGTGGCCAAGGCACCGCCTCCCCCGCCGCCGCCGCAACAGCAGGCTGCTGTGCCGCAGGCGCCGCCGACCAACCGGCCGCCGCCGGGCACGCTGCCCTGCAACTGGTCGGGCGATTCGGGCGGCGAGGGCGTCACGCGCAACCGACACTATCTGGGGGATAGGCCTGGATTCGTGGCGATCAACTACAACCTGTATGTGAAGCCCGACGACATCAAGGTGATGTATCGTGGCCAAAACATTGCAGGCACCGGTGGTCCGCGCAGCGGACGCGGCGGCTTCGGGTTCAATTGGAACCCGGTTGCCGGGGATTATTCGGTCGACGTCATCGTAACAGGTGAAATGTGGGGCACGCGCTGGACGTACGCCATGGTTTGCCCGCGTTAAGGATCGAAGATGGCTGCTGGTCCCCTTCTCGTCAGTGAACCGCTGCAGCGCTATCGCGCGCTGGGCCTCGCGGGCGATCCGGTATGGCGCGCCGCCGGCCAGTTGCGCGCGGCCATCGCCACGCGCCTGTCGCGCAAGCATGCCGATCTTCTGGCGATCCCCGAGGTCGATCCGACCGGTCGGCGCATCGACTGGTACGCGCCCTTCGAAGGGCAGACGCGCAAGCTCTCCGAGCTCGACGACAGTGAGCGCCAGGCGATCCTGAGCGAGGTCCATCGCCTGCATGGCGAGATCACCGGCCTTGCCGATTCGATGGACGAGCCGCAGCGCTCGACCGCTGAACGCAACTTCGCCCGCCTGCTGCGCCATGCACTGACCGCGCCGGGCGAGGACACGCTCTATGTCGTCGACGGCAAGCCCGTCATGACCTTCTGGGGCTTCTCGGCCGACGCCAACCTGCCCGGTGTCTTCCTGGCGAGCCCACCCGTCGCGGCGCGAGCCGCTGTTCGCGCCCAGCCGATGCCCGAAGCCGTGATGGCCTCGGCCCCTGCCGTCGTCGTTGCCGCCGGTACGCGATCGGCGTGGTGGCAGTGGCTGCTGCTGGCCGTGCTGTTGCTGCTGTTGCTGGCGCTGCTCGCCTGGCTGGTTCGTCCGTACCTGCCGCATCTCGAGCCCTGGCTCGAGGCCGAAGCGCGCGATCGTGCCCTCAGCCTCGCGGTACGCCAGCCGGTCGAGCTGCAGAAGGCGCGCGCCGATACGCTGCAGCAGGACAACGAGAACCTGCGGCTCGAGCTCGCCCGCCTCACCGATGAGGCGGCGCGCCGCGGTGGCGATTGCGCCGCTGCGGTCGTCGTGCCGGGCGGTGTCGTCGTGGCCGACTCCAATGCGCCGATCGAGCGCGGTGCGTCGCCGGACGCCCAGCAAGCGGCCGCCCCTGACACCGGCAAGGACCAGCCGCAGGGCAAGGGTCCCGACGACAAGAACGTCGACAAGGGCACCATGAAGGGCCCCGACCCCCAAGGTCCGCAGGACAAGGGTGGCCCGGACAAAGGCAACGACAAGAACACAGCGGGCAAGGATCCCAAGAAGGACGAGCCCAAGCCCATGACCGTGCCGCCCGAGGCCAAGCAGAAGCAGGACCTCGCCTTCCTCAAGGGCGACTGGCGGTCGCGGACCGGCCTCGCTACGGCCACCGGCGAGCGCGACTTGCGGCCCAACTACGCGCTGGACGACAAGGGCAAGGGCAAGGTCAGCTTCGTGCAGAAGAACGGCACGACCTGCGAGGCGCCGGCCGAGGCGCGCTGGGACGGCTCCAAGCTCGTGATCGAGGAAAAGGCCAACCCCAAGTGCGCCGACGGCAAGACCTACGCCCGTAATACGGTAAACTGCGAAGTCGGCCAGGACGGCGTGGCCAAGTGCACCGGAAGTCAACCGGGTGACAAGCGCAGCTACAACGTCCAGTTCGGCCGTTGATTCATTGGATTTGTGGCACATTTGACCTGACATGAGCGACCTTGCCCGCCTGCCGAGCTATCCCAGCCCGACGACGCTGATCGCCCGTTCGGGCATTCAGTTCCTCGACTTCGGCTTCGACCCCGTACGCCTGAAAGTGCGGGAATGGGGCTTCCATGACGCCGCGGCCACCAAGGCCGTCGACGACCTGGTCCAGCTCGACTTCGACGAGGTGCGCGGCCAGTACGAGGTGGTCGAGAACGGCCGCCGCCGTGCCGCCGAGCCTAACCTCGTGGTCACCGCCAAGGACGCGCTGGCGCCGTTCCTCGACAAGTGGGTGCCGGTGCCCTTCCTGCAGTGCCGGCCCAACAACCAGTTCCGCGAGGGCCCGGCCGACTGGGCGCGTGTGCGCGTGGTCGATCTCGAGACACGCTACGGCGCGGGCTACCGCGACGAGCAGGGCCATCGCTATCGCTGCGTGCTCGCCTTCGACACCGGCCTTATCGCCGAGGCCGAGGGCCGCGCCTATCTCGCGCCCTCGCCCAAGGACGTGACCTCGGGCGCGCTGTTCGCCCTCGCCCCCCAGCAGCGTGCCAATCACTGGCTGCTGCGCCAGAGCTGGATGACGCAGTGGCTGGACGAGCTGTTCCGCGAGCTCCATCCGCGCGCCACGCTCGAGGAGATCGAAGGCGACATCAAGCAGAAGCCGCAGGAAGCGGTGGCACGCTACCTGGCATTCCTCGGCCTGCTGGCCGATGCCGTGCACTTCCCCCCGATCAAGCTCGTCGGTGACGCCGAGCGGCCGGGCCGCGGCGCCATCGAGGTCGATCTCGTGCTCGATGTCGGCAATTCGCGCACCTGCGGTCTCCTGATCGAGGCGGCGGGCGAGTTGGGCGTCAACCTGAACGACTCCTATGAACTGGCGCTTCGCGATCTCTCACATCCCGAGGTCGTGCACACCAAGCCGTTCGAATCGCGTGTCGAGTTCGCCCAGGCCTGGTTCGGCAAGAACCACCTGTCGCGCCTGGGTGGTCGAGCCGATGCCTTCGTCTGGCCGACCATGACGCGCGTCGGGCCCGAGGCCACTCGCCTTGCCGCACGCCGCCGCGGCACCGAGGGCAACACCGGCATGTCGAGCCCCAAGCGCTACCTGTGGGACGAGGAACCGCAGGCGCGCGAATGGCGCTTCAATATCGCCTATGCCCAGGACCAGACGGCGATGCCGGCCGCCGCCGGGCCGATGGCCCAGCTGGTCAACCAGAAGGGCGAGCCGCTGCACCTGGTCGAGCCCGAAGCCGACAGCGCCGACCATCTGCCAGTGTTCGAGCCGCTCTACTCGCGCTCCTCGATCATGACCTTCGTGCTGTCGGAGGTCCTGCTCCAGGCGCTGACCCTGATGAACTCGCCGCAGCAGCGCGGCCGGCGCGCCCATGCCGAGACGCCGCGCCGTCTGCGCCGCATCGTCCTGACGCTGCCGACCGGCATGCCGCTCGCCGAGCGCCTGATCTTCCGCAAGCGCGCCGAGGCCGCGCGCGACCTCGTCTGGATGATGCTGGGCTGGAAGCTCGACGATCCGGCGGCGCCGGCGCCGCGCGTGCTGACCGACTGGGACGAGGCAAGCTGCACCCAGCTCGTCTATCTCTACACCGAGGTCGCCCGCAATTTCGGCGGCGACGCCCGCCGCTTCTTCCAGGTCACCGCCAAGCCGCGCGGCAAGGCGTTCGACGGCAAGCTCTCGATCGCCAGCATCGATGTCGGCGGCGGCACCACCGACCTCATAATCAACTCGTATGGCCTCGAGGGCGCCGGCACTTCCGTGACGCTGTTCCCGGAGCAGAAATTCCGCGAGGGCTTCAACGTCGCGGGCGACGACATCCTGCTGCGCGTCGTGCAGGCGCACGTCCTGCCGCCGATCGAGGCGGCGATGCGCGCCGCCGGCATCGCCAACCCCACCGACCTGATGGCCGAGCTTCTGGGCGGCGACCGCGGCGGCGAAGACGTGATCCAGCGCAACCTGCGCCAGCAGTTCGCGCTGCAGGTCGCCCATCCGATCGCGCTGGAATTCATGCGCGCCGCCGAGGACTACGACCCGACCTCGGGCGTGGTGGCGGCCGAGCCGCGTGCCTACGATTCGTTCTTCCCCAACGGCTCCAAGCCGTCCGAGGACGTCGTCACCTTCGTCAACGAAGCCGCCCGCAAGCGCGGCGCCAAGGGCTTCGACCTCAAGGCCACGGTGTTCCCGGTCGAGCTGCCGGGCATCGACAAGACGGTGCGCGCCGAGATGGGCCGCGTGCTGGCGCCGCTGGCCGAGATCGTGCACGCCTACGACTGCGACGTGCTGTTGCTGTCGGGCCGGCCCTCGCGCCTGCCCGGCATCCGCTCCCTGGTGATGGAGCTCCTGCCGCTGCCGCCCGAACGCGTGATCTCGCTGCACGAGTATCGGGTCGGCGCCTGGTACCCCTTCCGCGACGCCCGCCTTCGCGTGGAAGATCCCAAGACCACGGTCGCCGTGGGCGCGATGATCGCCGCATTGGCGCAGTCGCAGCTTCCCGACTTCTCCTTCCGCTCCGACCTCCTGCGCTCCAAGAGCATCGCCAAGTTCATCGGCAAGCTCGATGGCGGCGGCCGCCTGCAACGCGAGGACCTCGTCTATCGCGACGTCGATCTCGACAATCGCGAATACGAGCTGCCGGAGATCGCCTTCGAGTTTCGCGGGCCCATGTGGCTTGGTGCGCGCCAGATCGACCTGGTGCGCTGGCCGGCGGCGCGGCTCTACGCGCTGGAGTTCGCCAAGCCGGAATATGCCGAGCGTCATGCTCGCGAGACGCCGTTCAAGATTGCGCTGGCCCGGGTGAAGCCCAAAGACAAGGATTCGGGTGACGTCGAGCGCTTCCGCCTGCGTCAGGTGACCAATCGCGACGGCCGCGCCGTCGCGCTCGATCGCCTGACGCTTCGTCTGCAAACCTTGCCGCGTCGAGAGGGCTACTGGCTCGACACGGGCATGCTCAAGACCGGGTAAAGGCGTTATGGATACCGTCGATCTCAAACTGGCCCAGGACTGCGAGGCGCTGGCGGTTTCCGCCAGTGAAGGCGTGACGTGGCTGAAAGGCGCCGCGGATGAATCGCCGGCCGTTGCACAGCAGGCGCCCTCGCTGATCAGCGAGCTGCAGAAGGTGCGCAACCAGAGCCGCAAGCTCGCCCGCGCCGCCCGACGCCGCATGTGCGTCGGCGTGTTCGGGCCGAGCCAGGCCGGCAAGTCCTATCTCGTGTCCATCCTCGCCAGCCGCGACGGCCGGCCGATGCAGGCGCGCTTCGGCGACAACAGCTACGACTTCCTGCGCGAGATCAACCCGCCGGGCAATCGCGAATCGACCGGCCTGGTGACGCGCTTCGGCCTGGGACTGAGCGCGGGCGACAAGGACTTCCCGGTGCGCGTGCGGCTGCTGACGCAGACCGACATCGTGAAGATCCTGGGCAATTCCTTCCTGCTCGACTTCGATCACCAGAAGGCGGCCTTCGAGCGGCCCGACGGTGCGGCGATCCGCAAGCGCCTGGCCGAGCTGCGCGCCAAGGCGGCGGCCCAGCCCTACGCCGACCTCGATTCCGACGACGTGCTCGACCTGATCGAGTATTTCGACACCTTCTTCGCCGGCGTCACTGCCGAGCTGCGCACCGATTACTGGCGCGAGGCGATCGACCTTGCGCCGCGGCTCTCGGGCCATGACCGCGCCCGGCTGTGGTCGGTGCTGTGGTACGACTTCCAGCCCTTCACCGATCTTTACCTGACCCTGTACGACGGCCTGCAGAAGCTCTCCTTCGCCACCGAGGCCTCGCTCGGCATGGACGCGTTGATCCCGCGCGAAAAGAGCATCGTCGACGTGCTCACGCTCGACAAGCTCGGCGCCGATGACGCCGACACCCTGCTGGTGCATCCCAAGCAGGCCGACGGCCGCGCGCTACCCGACGCCGAGCTGGCCCGCTCACTGATCTGCGCGCTGACCGCCGAGCTTTCGGTCGCCATCGCCGAGAAGCCGTGGGACTTCTTCGATCACACCGACCTTCTGGATTTCCCGGGCGCGCGCTCGCGCTTGAAGCTCGCGAACCTCACCGACGTCGCCAAGGCCAAGGGCGTCGCCGAAGGCGCCAACCCGCTGCGCGAGCTCCTGCTGCGCGGCAAGGTCGCCTACCTCTTCCAGCGCTACTCGGCCGAGCGCGAGCTGTCGGCAATCCTGCTCTGCATCCCCGACGGCAACCAGGAGGTCCGCGACCTCTCCGACATGATGTCGGCCTGGATCGACCAGACGATCGGCGGCACGCCGGCCGATCGCGCCAAGCAGAAGAACGCGCTGTTCCTGGTGCTGACCAAGATGGACCGCGAGTTCGAGCAGAAGGCGGGCGAGACCGAGGAATCGAGGAAGCTGCGCTGGTCGGCCCGGCTCAACAACTCGCTGATCAACAACTTCCGCGGCGAGTGGCCGGCCAACTGGGACGGCAAGCCGTTCGACAACACCTTCTGGCTGCGTAACCCCACGGTCATTGACGAACGGCTGATGGACTACGACGGCGGCCGCGAGCAGGGCATTGCCGAGACCTTCGCCGAGCGGGCGCGCGAGCTGCGCGGCCATTTCGTCGCCAATCCCGAGGTGCGACGCCACTTCGCCAATCCGGCGCGCGCCTGGGACGAGGCCTTCAAGGCCAATGACGGCGGCGTCTCTCATCTCGTCAAGAGCCTGATCCCGGTGTGCGACCCCGCGATCAAGCGTGCCCAGGTGCGCGGCCAGCTGGAAGTGCAGATCCATCGCCTGGTCGATCGCCTCGCCGGCTTCCACAGCGCCGCCGACGGCGATTCCCGCGCCAAGAAGCGCGACCTCGTGCACACCGTGCTGCGCGGGCTCGCCTCGTGCATCCAGCAGCAGCTGTTCGGCGAGCTGATGGCCGCCCTGCAGATCGCCGATTCGGCGTTGCGCGAGATCTATTTCCGCATCTCCACCGCAAGGCAGTCCGACGAAGCCGCCGGCCGCAACGGCAAGTCGCCGTCCCAGGTCTCGCAGTCGACCGGCGCCGCCGTCGATCTCGGCGCAATCTTCGCCGACGTCTTCGGCGAGGAGGCCGGCCGCTCGGCGCCGCCGTCCGGCGTGCTGGAAGACCGCGCCGAGCGCTTCGCGCGCGAGGCCGCCGACTATTGGCTCGAGAACATGCGGCGCGTCGGCGCCGACGAGAAGGCACTGTCGCATTTCGGCGTCGATCGCCAGCATCTCGGCTGGCTGATCGATGAGCTGATCGTCGGCGCCCATCGCCTGAAGCTCATTGACCAGCTCAGCCACGAAGTGCGCGAGCTCGAGAACGCCGCCAACGCGAAGTGGGAGGAGATCGCCGAGCGCCAGGTGCGCACGGCCTCCTCGGCACTGAACGGCTATGTCAGCGCCTTGGGCTTCGACCATCTGCCGCTCGACCAGCGGCCCGGCCTGCCGCCCAATTCGCCGATCCGGCGCGTGTTCGAGGGGCCGGCGGTGGTCAACGGCATCCCGCTGCTCCTGGAGAACCCGCAGCCGATCTACGCCGACTACTGCAAGGACTGGATGCGCGCCTTCCTGCAGCTCGCCATGGACAATGTTGGCTACGAAGGCGGCCGCGAGATCTCGCCGGAGCAGAACGACCGGCTGGGCGCCATCCTGCGCGCCGTGCCGGCCTAGTCTTCACCATGCCGGTCCGCGCGTCCGTCCAGCCCCTGCCCGAGCCGGGACACGCCATCCTGCGCGTGAGCGAGCTCGAGGCGGCGCCCGACGGCCTGGCGCTGTCGATCCAGCGCCAGCAGGGCCCCGATTCGCATCTTGCCGACGACGGCTGGCGGCGTACCGAGGCCTGGCTGCTGCCCGAGCATGTCGAGCGCCGCCGCGATGTCCTGGAGTTCCATCTCGGTCCCGAGATCTGCGATCGCCTGGCCGGCATCGCCACGGTGCGCGTGCGCGTCAAGGAGCCCGACATCGGCGTCGTCGGCACGACCGTGGTTGCCTGGCCCGCCATGCTGACCTCGGGCGCGCTCGATCCGTCGAGCAAGCTCTACGACGAGACGGTGCGCCTGCGCCGCGCCCAGCCGAAGGCCGCTCCCGCTCCGCCACCCGAGCCTGAGCCCACGCCCGAACCCGCGCCCGAGCCGCCGGCCCCGCCCTTCACGCCGCCCCCGCCGCGGCCCGAGCTGCGCGCCTCGCGCGCGCTCGATCCGACGCCCGAGCCGTCGAGCCGCGCCGGCTGGCTGATTGCGGCCCTGGTCCTCGTCGCGCTCCTGGGCGGCGGCTATCACGTCTACACGACCTACTTCCAGAAGCACGAGCCCGCGGTCGCCGCGGCGCCTGCGCCCGCGCCTGCTCCGGTTCCTGCCGCGAGCGCGCCGGGTAAATCCGTGCGCGACATCGTCGGCGAATATTTTGCGACCAAGCCCACGCCCGAGGCGATGCTCGCCAAGGCGCGCGACTACGCCAAGGCCGGTGAGATGGCCGCCGCCTTCCTGGTGTTCCGCCGCGCCGCCGAGACCGGCAATGCGCCGGCCCAGCTCGAGCTCGCCGCCTTCTACGATCCATTGTCGACGCCGGCCAAGGCCGGCTTCACCCCCGACGGCGCGCGCGCCGCCGACTGGTACGAGCGCGCGGCGCTCGCGGGCTCGCCCGAGGCGCAGCGCAAGCTTGGCCTGCTGCTGGCCAAAGGCGGCGGCGGGCTGGCGGCTGACCCGGGCAAGGCCAAGACCTGGCTGCAGCAGGCGGCCAACCAGAACGACGCCGACGCCAAGAAGGCGCTGGACAGCCTGCCCAAGTAGCGATTCGAACGCCCGCCTGATAGGCTCCGAGCGCCAGCGGCGATGACGACTTCCAGGACGTTGTCGTCGCCGTTCACCTGGCCGGCAGCGGCAACCTGGTCGACCTCCCTGGTCGTCCTCTAGGACTTGCTGAGTTCGCGCACCCAGTCCTCGTAGCCGCCGTTCGGATCAGCGGTCGATGTCGGCCGGCTGGCATTGACGCGGGTGGCCCGTGCGCGGCCCCGCACGTCGCTCGGGCTGAGACCAAAGGTCGAGCGGAAGACGCGGCTGAAATGCGCCTCGCTCGAGAAGCCCAGTGCAAAGGCGATCTCGTAGATGCGGCGATGGTCGTGCGCCGGATTGCACAGTTCAGCACAGGCGCGCGTGAGTCGCTGCTCCTGGATGTAGTGCGCCACGCCGCCCAACGGCTCGAACAACCGATAGAGCTGGCTGCGCGAGATCCGGAACTCGCCGCACAGCGCTTCGGTATGGAGCGCCGACGATTCCAGATGGGCCGCAATGTGGCGCTGGATGCGCTGGCGCATCGTCTGATCGATCGCGGCCCGCGCCCGCTCGGTCGTCTCGGTCGTCGACTGGAAACAGGCGGCGATCATGTCGGTCGTCGCCTGCGCCACCAGCGGCGCCTCGGCCGTGGTCATGCTGTCGGCCCGCGCCACCAGCGAGCGCATGTAGTCGGCGAGCAGGCCGCCCATGCCGCTGGGGCCGCGCAGGATCAGGCCGTGCAGGTCGCCTGGCGCCGGCAGCGCCTGGTCGAGCGTCTCGCGCGGCACGACGATGGCGACGGTGCCCGACGGCGCCGCCTGGGTGACGTTCGACTGGGTGAGATCGAGGATCTGGACGTCGCCACCGTTCAGCACGCGCCCATGGTCCCCGGCTTCGCCGACCAGGCCGCCCGTCGCGTAGAGCTGCACCAGATAGTGGTCGAGCCCGTCGACGATGGTCTTGCGCCGGTCACGCACGAAACGCTGGCTGTCGAAATCGACCGCGGAGATCAGGAGGCCGCCGAGATGCCAGCCCTTCACCGTCGCCGCGAAGCCGCTGTCCGCCTGGTAATCGGCCGCAGGCGCCACGTCGAAGATGACAGAGATGCTCTCGTGCCAGGCTTCGAACTGGTCACGCGGGCGAAGATGACTGGTCTTGAACAGACTAAAAGGAAGCTTGGCCGCTTCACCCATACCCAACTACCCACCCCATCCCCATGGGGACACCCGATCAACGCTTTCCGGACGCCCAGTCAAACGCCCACGGTGAAGAATTGCTAGAAATATCGCGTCTAACTTGCGCCTTACCGCATCGATAATGCAGTGAGATAACGAACCATGGCATCTGCCGTCTACGAAGGCGAAGTCGCCTTCATCAGTGGTGTCGCGGAAAAAACGGCACAGTGGTGGGCAATTCCTACTGGACGATGTACCCGCGCTCCGCAGGCGACACCACTGGCTGGACAGCCAGCGAGAAGGCGGCTTGGCAAGGCGGCCTCGCTTTGTGGTCGGCCGTGGCGAACATCAAGTTCTTCGAGTCGGCCGACGCTGCTGGCGCCAACTTCACGATCATCCGCGGCAATGACGGCGCCTTCGCGGACTTCTCGGCCAGGACGTGAGCGTGATCGGCGAGAGCACCCTCGCCGTACCGAAAGCGACAGGCTCGACCATCCAGGTCGACACCAACGTGGCAGGCTTCGGGCCGATCGGCCCCGACCTCGCGGCAATCCCGGCCACACCACCCAGGTCCTGTCCGGCGTGGCGCCGGGCGGCCGCGAGCTTGTGATCGGCTTCGAGGACCTGCGACCGGCACGGGCGACAACGATTTCCAGGACGTCGTGATCGGCGTGCGCACCAACCACGACGGCATCTTCTTCGCCTGAGCTAGATCGCCATCCTCTGGTGCAGGTCGATCATGATCCAGAGGCTGCCACCCACCATCAGGAAGATCAGGACGGCCGTGAAAGCGATCGCCATCAGGTTTTCCCTGGGCGTCGTCGTGAAGTTGATGTGCAGGAAGAAGTGCAGATGCACCAGGATCTGCAGCACCGCCGCGCCCGCGATGATCCACATGATGCGCGAGGTGGGCAGGGTGTGGGTGTAGACCAGCCAGAACGGGATCGCCGTCAGGATGACCGCCAGCACGAAGCCGATCAGGTAGGAAGCAAGACCGTGCCGTTCCATCACAGGAGCCCCGGAAGGTAGACGACGGAGAAGATGCCGACCCAGGCGATGTCGAGGAAGTGCCAGAACAGGCCGAGCCGGAACAGGCGCGAGGTCACCGACAGGCGAAGGCCCTTGATCGCCACCTGCGCGCCCAGGATCAGGATCCAGATCAGGCCGACGCTGACATGGGTGCCGTGGGTGCCGACCAGGGTGAAGAAGCCCGACAGGAAGCCGCTGCGGTCGGGGCCGGCGCCGGCGCGGATCATGCCCACGAATTCGCGGATCTCGAGGAAAACGAAGCCCGCGCCCAAGAGGAAGGTGAGGGCAAGCCAGCCCAGCACCGCCGAGCGGTTGCCCTGGCGCGACGACAGCGACGCGAAGCCGAAGGTCGTGCTGCTGATCAAGAGCAGCGCCGTCTCCAGCGCGGCATTGTTCAGGCTGAACAGCTGCTTGCCCGTCGGGCCGCCGGCCGTGTTGCCGACCATGATGCCGTAGGTCATGAACAGCAAAGCGAAGATGACGGCGTCGCCCATCAGGTAGAGCCAGAAGCCCAGCTCGCGCTGCTCGTGGACGGCCCCCGCTTCCGAATGAGGCGCCTCGGAATGCGGATGGCCGGGAACGGCGGTGACGTTGGTCATGAGCGCGCCGCCTTCGCCGCCTCGAGCGCGCGGTAGCGTGCCTTCTCCAGGCGCTCGACCTCCTCGGCGACCAGCACGTAGTCGGTCTCGTCGTCCGACGAGCGCCAGATCATGGCGGCCCACATGGCGAGCCCGCACAGGATGGCCAGCCACCAGATCCACCACACCATGGCGAAGCCGAACACGAAGGAGAGCCCGCCCATGATGACGCCGACCGGCGAATTCTTGGGGATCTCGATGTCCTGGTAGGCGCTGGGCGGCGCATAGGTCACGCCGCGTTCCTTCATGTCGAGCAGAGGCTCGCGATCGCGCACCTCGGGCAGGACGGCGAAGTTGTAGACCGGCGGCGGCGAGGAGGTCGCCCATTCGAGCGTCCGGCCGTCATACGGATCGCCGGTGACGTCGGCGTTGCGCTTGCGGTCGCGGATCGAGACGACGACCTGCATGATGAGGCAGGCGATGCCGATCATGATCAGCACGGCGCCCATCGAGGCCGCGACCAGCCAGGGCTGCCAGCTGGGATCGTTGTACTGCTCCATGCGCCGCGGCATGCCCATCAGGCCCAGCACATAGAGCGGCATGAAGGCCAGGTAGAAGCCCACGATCCAGAACCAGAAGGCCGCGGTGCCCCACGGCTCGTTCATCTTGAAGCCGAAGGCTTTGGGGAACCAGTACATGTAGCCGGCGAGGTAGCCGAACAGCACGCCCGGGATGATCATGTTGTGGAAGTGCGCGACCAGGAAGGTCGTGTTGTGCATCAGGAAGTCGACGGGCGGCACCGCCAGCAGCACGCCCGTCATGCCGCCGATCACGAAGGTGGCGATGAAGCCCACCGTCCACAGCATCGACGGATGGAAGGTGATGCGGCCGCGATACATGGTCAGCAGCCAGTTGAACACCTTCACGCCCGTTGGTACCGCGATCACCATCGTCGTGATGCCGAAGAAGGCATTCACGTTGGCGCTGGAGCCCATGGTGAAGAAATGGTGCAGCCAGACGGTGAAGGAAAGGAGCGCGATCGCCGCCGTGGCGTAGACCAGCGATTCGTAGCCGAACAGCCGCTTCCTGGAGAAGGTCGCTACGACCTCGGAGAACACGCCGAACGCCGGCAGGATCAGGATGTAGACCTCCGGATGGCCCCAGATCCAGAACAGGTTGACGTAGTTCATCATGTTGCCGCCCAGCTCATTGGTGAAGAAGTGCATGCCAAGCAGGCGATCGAGCGCCAGCAGGCCGCACGCCACGGTGAGCGCGGGGAAGGCAAAGGCCATCAGGACGGAGGTGCACAACGCCGTCCACACGAACGGCGTCATGCGCATCAGGGTCATGCCCGGCGCGCGCCGCTTGATGATGGTGACGATGAAATTGATGCCCGACAGGGTCGAGCCGACGCCGCTGATCAGGGCCGCCCAGATCCAGTAGTCGACGCCGACGCCGGGGCTGTACTGGATGCCCGAGAAAGGCGGGTAGCCCGTCCAGCCGGCGGTCGAGAACTTGCCGATCACCAGCGAGACCATGACCAGCCCGGCGCCCGAGGCGGCAAGCCAGAGGCTCAGCGAATTCAGGAACGGGAAGGCGACGTCGCGCGTGCCGATCTGCAGGGGCACGGCGATGTTCAAAAGGCCCGTCATGAACGGCATGGCCATGAAGAAGATCATGATCGTGCCGTGCGAGCTGAAGATCTGGTCGAAATGCTCGGGCGGCAGGTATCCGCCGTTGTTCAGCGCCATCGCCTGCTGGGCACGCATCATGATGGCATCGACGAAACCGCGCAGCAGCATGATCAGCGCCAGGATGATGTACATGGCGCCGATGCGCTTGTGGTCGACGCTGGTCAGCCACTCCTTCCAGAGATACATCCAGCCTTTCAGCCAGGTGATGATGATGGCAACCAGCAGCGCGCCGCCCACCACCATCGCAGCACCACTGGCGGCGATGGCGCTGTAGAGCGGCAGGGCCTCGATGGTCAGTCTTCCGAACATCCCGCTATCTCCGCGCCGGCGCCGTCGGCGTCTGGCCATGCGCCTGATGGCCGCCCGTGTACTTGTCGATGATGGAGTCGAACAGCTTGGGCTCGATCGCCGAGAACTGGACGATGGGGTTGAGCCGACTGCGCTCGGCGAGCTTGGCGTAGGTCGGCGGATCGAGCTTGGCCGGCGCCTGCCTGGCCTTGGCCACCCAGGCGTCGAAGTCGGCCGGGCTCATGGCGACGACCTCGAAGAACTGGTCGGAGAAGCCGCCGCCCGAGTACTGCGTGTTGCGGCCGACGAACTTACCGGGCTTGTCGGCCAGGATCTGCAGGCGGGTCTGCATGCCGGCCATGGCGTAGATCTGGCCGGCCAGCGCCGGCACGTAGAAGGAGTTCATCACCGTGTCCGAGGTGATGCGCAGGCTGATCGGCCGGCCGGCCGGGATGGCGAGCTGGTTCACCGACGCGACGCCCTGCTCGGGATAGATGAACAACCACTTCCAGTCCTGGGCCACGACCTGGACGTCGAGCGGCGGGTCGTTGGAGGCAATCTCGCGGTAGGGATCGAGCTTGTGGGTGCTGCGCCACAACAGCACGGCGACGGCGATGACGATCAGCGCCGGGATCAGCCAGACCACGGCGTCGACCTTGGCCGAATAGGCCCAGGTCGGCTCATAGCGGGCGTTGCCGCGTCGGCGGTAGCGCCAGGCGAACCAGAACACCATGATGATGATCGGCACGACCACGAGCATCATGACGGTGAAGGCGTCGATCAGCAGGCCGCGTTCGGCGTCGGCGATCGGGCCCTTGGGATTGAGGACGACCAAGCGGTCGCAGCCGCCCGCCAGGAACGCCAGCAGCGCGATTGCCGCGCAACGCAATGTAACGACTGCCTGCTTCACGCCCCCGCCCGCACCGATGATTGAGCAGCGAGGTTAGATTGAAGCTACATCTTGTGTTGGGCAAATGATTCTTTTGCCCATCCAGATGCCAGTTCACGCACAGCTGTCGGCCCGCCAATCGAAGGGTGTCTTGGAGCCGCGCAAAAAGGCCGCCAGCCACGAGCTGCCCAACGCATAATTCGCCTTGGTCGTCTGCCGGCTGGTGACGATGTAGGTGTTGATGCCGACGACGCGGCCGCAGGAATCGATCAATGGACCGCCCGAATTGCCGGCCGAGATGTCGGCCGAATGCAGCACCATGGGTGTGTTGCGCTCTTTGTTCTGGATCGCACTCACTGTGCCCTTGGTCAGCACGACCTCGGGCGCGGCCTTGAGGTCGCCCGCCAGCAGGCGGCGCAGATTGCGGTCCTGGGCAATGGCGATCGAGGGATAGCCGGCCGCGACCACATCGCTCAGCGCCGCCGGTTCGGTCGCCACCGGCAACGGCCGCACGCTGCCCGCGGGGACGTCATCGACCTTGATCACTGCAAAATCCGCCTGACCGGGCTGGGAGGTTGCCACCACCGTGCCAACGTACCCGGTCTTGAGATGCTTGCTCAGCACCAGCGCCTCGGTGCCGGGCGCGGCACGGGCGACGACGTGGTGGTTGGTGACGACGTAGTTGGGGGCAACAAAAAAGCCGGAGCCACTATCGCCTCCGGCTGAGACCACCAGAACGGTGGCTTGCTCGAGCGCTTGTGCCAGACTGGCCGGCGGCAACCTGGCCGCCGCCTTGCCGCTTCCCTGGCCACCAGTCTGCGGCAGATCCATCGAGGCCGCAGCCGGCGTGACCTTTCCGGGACCGGGGGGTGCCTCCGTCTTGCGTTCGGGCAGCGCGCCGGCCGGCGCCGGCGAGTTGGGCGCTTTGCCCAGCGGATCCTTGATGGTGCAGACGTCGGTCTTGAGCCGCTCTTTCAGGAGCGCAATCTGGTCCTCGATCTGCTTGTTGGCGGCCTTCTGCTTCTCGATCTGCTCTTCCAGCGCCTTGACCTGCGCCTGGTCGGGGCCCGGCGGGGCGGGCGGCGGTGGCGGCGCGGGCAGCTGCACCGCGACGTTCACGATCGGGCGATAGAACAGGTACCAACCCAGCGCGAGGCCGGCGGCCAGCAGCAGGAAGCCGCCCACCAGGCCGCCCAGAATCAGCGGCCAGCGGGATTTCTGACGTTCTTCAGGCGACGGCGCGTTCTCGGCCATGGATAGAAGTGGGCTCCCGGGAAAGGGTGCAGTCAATACTGCCCGGAGGGCGGAATTTGGGCACTGCGGAGCCCCTTGCATGGCTCCGCGGAGGGTATAAGTGTATATGCACTGAACTCTGATTCCTCATGTTCCTCTCCCCCCGCTAGGGGGAGAGGTTGGGTGAGGGGGTTACATCCAGCGTCGCCCCCTCACCTAGCCTCTCCCCCTAGCGGGGGAGAGGAACATGAGGCTACGGTCAGTTGGTAGCGAAGGAGAGTTCCATGACGGCCTGCATCGTCGGATGGTCCCACGGCAAGTTCGGCAAGCTCGATGGCGAGACCAGCGAATCGCTGATCGTGAAGGCTTCGACCGAGGCCATCGCCCATGCCGGCATCGAGCCCAAGGACGTCGACGTCATCTATGTCGGAAACATGAATGGCGGCTTCGTGCGCCAGGAGTTCCACTCCTCGCTGGCGCTGCAAGCCCATCCCGACCTGCGCTTCAAGCCTTCGACGCGCGTCGAGAACGCCTGCGCCACGGGCTCGGCCGCGATCCACATGGGCCTGAACACGCTGGCCGCCGGCAAGGCACGCTTCGTGCTGGTGGTCGGCGTCGAGAAGATGACCGAGCTCAACTCCGCCCAGGCCGGCGAGGTGCTGATCAAGGCCTCGTACGTTGCCGAGGAGGCCAACATCGAGGCAGGCTTCGCCGGCATCTTCGGCAAGATCACCTCGGCCTACTTCCAGCGCTACGGCGACAAGTCCGATGCGTTGGCCAAGATCGCGGTCAAGGCGCACAAGAACGGCGCCAAGAACCCCTATGCGCACTTCCAGAAGGAGTTCGCCTACGAGTTCTGCCGCACGCCCTCCGACAAGAACCCGTTCGTGGCCGGACCGCTGAAGCGCACCGACTGCTCGCCGGTGACCGACGGTGCCGCCGCGGTGATCCTGACCGACGTCACGACGGCGCTCGGCATGAAGCAGGCGATTGCCTTTCGCGCCGCCGAGCACGTCAACGATTTCCTGCCCATGAGCAAGCGCGACATCATCAAGTTCGAGGGCCCGGCGCTCGCTTGGAAGAAGGCGCTGGCCTCGGCCCGCCTCGACCTGCTCGATCTCTCCTTCGTGGAGAGCCACGACTGCTTCACCTCGGCCGAGCTGATCGAGTACGAGGCGATGGGCCTCACCGCACCCGGCGAGGGCGAGCGGGCGATCCACGAAGGCTGGGTCGAACGCGACGGCAAGCTGCCGGTCAACGTCTCGGGCGGCCTCAAGGCCAAGGGCCATCCGGTTGGCGCCACCGGCGTCAGCATGCACGTGATGACGGCCATGCAACTCTCCGGCACCGCGCCGGGCGCGCTGCAGCTGCCCAAGGCCAGGATCGGCGGCGTGTTCAACATGGGCGGCGCGGCGGTCGCGAACTACGTGAGCATCCTCGAGCCGCTGCGCTAGGAGCCGCGGCGCAACACGACCTCGATATCGCTGACGATCAGCCGATTGAGATCCTTCACGCGCTCGCCAGCTAGTGTGTGAAGGGTGACTTGCGGCTCGTTCGCAAGTTCTTTCAGGAAGCGGCCGGCTTTTGCGCTGAATCGCACGACTGCGACTGATTCGACGTCCGTCAGGAGGCTGCGGACGGCATCGTCGTCCTCCTCCGACATGGAGCTCAGCAGTTTTAGCGATTTACTGCGCAGAGGCAGGGCACGATAGCCGGCATCCTCGATCGCCGCGAGCTCGGCTTCGGTGACCGCGAGGTAGAGCGACAGCGCGCCCCAGCGGCTGTTTCTGCGGCGAATATCGTTGTACCACCAATCGTTCTGCCACTCTTCGTAGCCGAGCAACATGCCTTCGAGGCGTTCGAAGGACTCGTTCCAGCCGGATTTCCGGGACGCTTCGGAAACGAGCTTCCAGGCAGGGATGCGCCACTCTTCGCCTTTCAGGGTGTAGTAGACGGTGCGGAAGCCCTCGAAGACGCGTCCATCCACGTAGTGCAGAGGCTCGTCGAACGGCTCGAGCTGCACTTCCTTGTGCAAGGCACCCTGCGCCACATAGCGGTCGAACTGGTCTTCGTCGTAGTGGCGGTGGGGCGGATAGAATTCACTGCCCATGCGCGTAAACGGCTTGCGACCTTCGAGCATCAATACGAGCTCGTAACCGGTATGCACCAGGTACGGCGGCTCGCTCCGCCCGGTCCGCTTGGTGAGATAAGTCTGCCGGCCCCGTGGATCGAAGCCCAATCCGAAATGCCGGTTCACGGCAACGACTTCATGCGGTTCGAGACAATCGTGCATCTCGAAGTCCGGATCGGCCTTTGCATCCATGCCGATCAGGGCGCGAAGCTCGTCCGGCCGCTCGACGACAAACATCGTCGCGAAAGCCGGATGGCCATAGTCGGCATCAATCGCTTGCAGAATGAACCGCAGTGGCTGCATGCTCCGCCAAGAAGCACCTTTCTTGGGGTAAGGGAAGCAGCGGGTGCGACAAGTCAGTCGTCAGGAAAGCGACGCCATCCTGGGCGCCATGCGTCAGGTCGCGCTCGCAAACGGCCAGGCATTGACCTGGGCCGATACCGCGAGCGTACGCGCCGCCGCACAGTACCTGCTGCGCCGTCCCGACGTCGTCGATGTCGGCGCGCTGCCCGCGGTTCAGCCGCGCGATCTCGTGGCGGCGCTGAAGGGCGAGCCCGAACTCGCCCGCGAGGCCGTGAAGTACCTCGCCATCATGGCGCTGGTCGACGGCTCGCTCGACCACGGCAAGCTTTCACGCGTGCTCGAGTACTCGCGCGCCCTCGACGTCGAGGCCGACTATCTCACCGACCTGGTGGAGGCGGCGTCCGGCCATCTCGAATGGGCGACCGCCGACATGTGGCGCAAGAACTTCGACAGCGTGCTCAGCCGCTCGTCGGAGGGACTCGATCCCAACACCTGGATCCGGCCGTATGCAGGCGCCAACGCCGATCCGGCGCTGGTGGCGCGCTACGGGGCGCTGGGCAAGCTGCCGCAGAACACCTTCGGCAAGGCGCTGTGGGACTTCGACAAGGCGAACGGCTATCCCTTCCCGGGCGATCCCGAGGCGCTCAATGCCGAGTTCGGCACGCCGCACGATTCAACGCACGTGATCTCGGGTTACGACACCAGCGCGCGCGGCGAGCTGCTGGTCTCGACCTTCACCGCCGGCATGCACCCCATCAACCCGATGAGCGGCCACATCCTGCCGGTGATCTTCTTCTTTCACTTCGGCGAGCAGCTGAACGACGTCGGCCACGCCGGCTCGGGTGGGCTGGATCCCGACGAGTTCTGGCACGCCTGGGCGCGCGGCGCGGCAACGACGGTCGATATCTTCAAGCCCGGCTGGGACGTGTGGGACTGGGTCGAGAAGGATCTCGAGGAACTGCGGCGCGCATGGAACGTCACGCCGCCCGGCCCGCTGCGCTGACCATCGGTCCCTGTTGTCGCGCCTGAACATCCGCTCGCCGCTCGTCGATGGCGGCGGCGGTGCCCCGGGCCGCGTGTCCTTGCGGTACAGGCGATAAGCGAAGCCGCCGGCGCCCACGAGGACGACGACGGCCAGGACTTCGTAAAGGGACACGCGATCAGACGACGGGGCTTGCGCCGCCATCGACGTTGATCGCGACGCCGGTGATGAACGAGCTGGCGTCCGAGCACAGGAAGCAGGCCATGCGCGCGAACTCCTCGGCCTTGCCCATGCGGCCGAGCGGAATGCGACCCTTGGCCATGCCGGCCAGGAACTCCTCGTAGGTCTTGCCCGCGCCGGCTGCCGTCTTGTGACGGCGCTGCCACTGGTCGCTCTCGATCAGGCCGACCAGCATCGCGTTGACCAGCACGCCGTACTGCGCGTTCTCCTGGCTGAGCGCCTTGGTGAGCGCGAGGCCCGCGGCGCGGCTGACGCTGGTCGGCGTCGAGTTGGCGTTGGGCGCCTTGGCGCCGATGTTCAGCACATTGACGATGCGGCCCCACTTGCGCTGGCGCATGCCGGGCAGCACGGCCCGCACCGTGCGGATGGCGGCGAACAGCTTGAGGTCGAGGTCGCCCTGCCAGTCCTCGTCGGAAACCGTCTCGAACGCCTTGGCGTGGCTGATGCCGGCGTTGTTGACCACGATGTCGATCTTACCGAACTCCGTCTCGATCTTCTTGAAGGTGTCGGCGATCGGTTGCGCCTTGGAGACGTCGCAGGAATAGGCCTCGATCTTGGCGTTGGTCTTGCCGGCCGCCTTGACGACCTCGGCCTTGGCGGTCGCCAGCGCATCGGCCTTGCGCGCCAGGATCGCCACCGAGGCGCCCGAGGCCGCGAATTCCTTGGCCATTGCGAGGCCGAGACCCGTGCTCGCGCCGGTGATCACCGCCACGCGGCCGTCCATGCGTACGTCCATGTTTCCCCCTTCCGAGAAGCTATTTTCCGAGTGTAGCGATTGCCGCCAGAACGCGCTCGGGGGTCGCCGGCGCATCGAGCCGCACTGCGGTCCTGTGATCGGCGACGGCGCCGATCGCATCCTTCAGGGCCGTCCAGACGGCGGTGGCGAGCAGCAACGGCGGCTCGCCGACCGCCTTGGAGCGGAAGATCGTGGCCTCGCGCGACGGCGCGTTCTCGAGCATGCGGACATTGAACACCGCCGGCACGTCGCGGCTGCCCGGGATCTTGTAGGTCGAGGGGCCGACGGTGCGCAGCCGGCCCTGCTTGTCCCACCACAGCTCCTCGCAGGTCAGCCAGCCCTGGCCCTGCACGAAGGCGCCCTCGATCTGGCCCAGATCGATGGCGGGATTGAGCGAGGCGCCGCAATCCTGCACCAGGTCGGCGCGCAGCACGCGGCTCTCGCCGGTCAGGGTGTCGATCGCCACCTCGGCCATCGCGGCGCCGAAGGAGAAATAGAAGAACGGGTGGCCGCGCATGGCGGCGGCATCCCAGTGGACCTTGGGCGTCTTGTAGAAGCCGGTCGACGAGAGCGACACGCGGCCGAGGTAGCAGAGCTTGGCGATCTCGCCGAAGCTCATCACCTGGTTGCTGCCGGGTTTGGCGATACGCACGTTGCCGTCGGCGAACTCGATGTCCTCTGCAGCGACGCCGAAATGCTCGGCGGCGAAGGTCACCATGTGCTGCCTGATGGTGTTGGCCGCCTCCCACGCCGCCCAGCCGTTGAGGTCCGAGCCGGTGGAAGCCGCGGTCGGCGAGGTGTTGGGCACCTCGGCCGTCGAGGTGGCCGACGGCCGGATGCGGTCGATGTCGACCTTGAAGACCTCGGCCACGACCTGCGCCACCTTGATGAACAGCCCCTGCCCCATCTCGGTGCCGCCGTGGTTCAGGCGGATCGAGCCGTCGGTATAGACGTGCACCAGCGCGCCCGCCTGGTTCATGTGCGGGATGTTGAAGGAGATGCCGAACTTCAACGGGAACAGCCCGAGCCCGCGCTTCAGCACAGGGTTGGCCTGGTTGAAGGCATCGACCTCGGCCCGGCGGCGTTCCCACTCGCCCAGCTGCTTCACCTCGGCCCAGCAGCGCGCCAGGTGGTTCTCGTCGACCTTCTGGCCGTAGGGCGTTTCGTCGCCGCCCGGCCCGTAGAAGTTGAGCGCGCGGACGTCGTTGGCGTCACGGCCGAGATGGCGGGCGATGCGGTCGATCGCATCCTCCATCACCAGCACGCCCTGCGGCCCGCCGAAGCCGCGGAACGCCGTGTTCGACTGCTTGTTGGTGCGGCAGGCGTAGCCGACCGCACGGACGTGCGGGATCCAGTAGGCGTTGTCGACATGAGTGAGCGCGCGCGCCACCACGCCCGGCGTCATGTCGAGGCTCCAGCCGGCATCTGCGGCCAGCGATGCGTCGAGCGCCAGCACGCGGCCCTCGTCGTCGAAGCCCACCGTGTAGCGATAGTCGAAGCCGTGGCGCTTGCCGGTGGCGATGATGTCGATCTCGCGCGGCAGGCGAAGTTTCACCGGCTTGCCGGTTTTGGCGGCCGCCAATGCCGCGGCTGCGGCGACCCACGAGGCGTTGCTCTCCTTGCCGCCGAAGCCGCCGCCCAGGCGGCGCACCATCGTGGTCACTCGGTTGTATTCGCAGCCCAGCACCTGGGCGCAGACGTGCTGGACCTCGGTCGGATGCTGCGTGGAAGAGTGAACAACAAGGTCACCATCCTCGCCCGGCAGGGCGAAGGCGATTTGCCCTTCGAGGTAAAAATGTTCCTGGCCGCCGACGCCGAACTCGGCCGTGAGCTTGTGCGGCGCGGTCTTGAGCGCCGCGGCGGGATCGCCGCGCAGGATGGTCGACGGTGCCTGGACGTAGGCCTGCCTGGCGAGCGCCGTCTGGATATCGAGGATCGCCTCGCCGGGCTCGATGTCGAGCCTGGCACGCTCGGCGGCGGCGCGCGCCGCATCGAGGGAATGGGCCACCACCAGGGCCAGCGGCTGCCCGGCATGTTCGACCTTGTCTTCGGCGAACAACGGTTCGTGCTTGCCGGGGCTCGCGATGTTGTTGAGGCCGGGGATGTCGCCTGCGGCGAATACAGCGACCACGCCGGGCGACGATGCCGCCGGCGACAGGTCGAGCTTCCTGACGCGCCCGCTGGCGATGGGGCTCAGCACCAGCGCGGCATGCAGCGTGCCGGGCGGCTCGGCGATGTCGTCGATATAGAGCGCCTGGCCGGTGACGTGCTTCAACGCACTGTCATGGCGTTGCGCGGTATGGACCTGGCCCTTCACAGCGCCTCGACGTCCACGGCGTGCATGGGCGAGGCGACGCGCAGCTCGAGGCGGCGCAAAAGATTCCTGGCGGCCTGCAGGCGATAGGCCGCGCTGCCGCGCCAGTCGTCGATCGGCTTGAACTCCGTTTCGATGGCGGCGATGGCGGCGGCAAAGCCGTCCTTCTTGAGCGCCGCTTCGACGGTCCTCGCGCGCCTGGGCGTGGCCGCCATGCCGCCGAAGGCGATACGCACATCGTCGATACGGCCGGACTCGATCCTCAGGCGATAGCCGGCCGCCACGGTCGAGATGTCCTGGTCACGACGCTTGGAAAGCTTGTCGCAAAAGAACACTTCGTGCGGCCACAGCTTGGGGACCGTGATGCTTTCGATGACCTCGTCGGCGGCCAGCGCCGTCTTGCGATAGTCCAGGAAGAAATCCTCCAGCGGCAGCTCGCGCGCGCCGCGCGTCGAGGTGAGCCGGAGCCGGGCCTCGAGCGCGATCAGCACCGGCGGCATGTCGCCGATCGGCGAGGCCGTGCCGATATTGCCGCCCAGCGTGCCCATGCTGCGGATCTGACGCGAGCCCAGCCGCGCGAGATAGGTTTTCAGCGCGGGATAGCTGGCAATCAGCGCCGGCATGGCCTGCGCATAGCTTGCGGCGGCGCCGATCGTCACCTGCTTGTCGGTCTCCCTGACAGCGGTGAGCTCGGGAACGTGCGCGACATGGATGACGGCAGCCGGCGGCTTGCGCGCCCGGCTGGCCAGAAGACCGAGATCGGTGGCGCCGGCCAGCAGCAGCGCCTCGGGCTGCCTGGCGCGCATGGCCAAAAGCTCGGCGAGCGAGCGCGGCGCATGGAAGCTGCCGTCGAAGCTCGCCGATCCGGCGCGTGTCGAAAGGCGCGGCGCCGGCTCGACGGGAAGGCCCGCGACCTTGGTCATGGCCTCGACGATCGGCCGGTAGCCGGTGCAGCGGCAGAGATTGCCAGCCAGTGCGTCGTGGATGGTGTCGAGCTCGGCCTTCTCGCCGCCGGTAGCGAAGGCGTAGGCCGACATCACGAAGCCCGGCGTGCAGAAGCCGCATTGCGTGGCGTCGGACTCGGCCATCGCCACCTGCACCGCATGCGGCCCGCCGCCGCCCGGTCCGTGCAGGCCCTCGACGGTCCGCACCGCCTGGCCGTCGATCTGGCCTAGAAGGGCGATGCAGGAATTCATCGCCTCGCGCTGGCCATCGGCACGCTCGAGCACGACGGTGCAGGCGCCGCAATCGCCCTCGGCGCAACCCTCCTTGGTGCCCTTGAGACCGCGATGATCGCGCAGCCAGTCGAGCAGCGTCGTCATCGGCGAGAGGCCGTCGAGCTCCACGGGCTGGTCGTTGAGGACAAAACGGATGCGGTCCGCCATGCGGCTAACTGTGATCGTGGTGTTGTTTGTACGCAAGCGGTTGCTCTGGCGGCCGGCGCGTGATGCACTTCGGCTGCCACAACAAGAGCCTGAAAAAATGGATCCCTCCCGGTTCAGCTACTCCCCCGTCGTCGAGCGACCGAAGCTCTCCTGGCCCAACGGCGCGCGCGTCGCGGTGTGGGTCTGCCCCAACATCGAACACTACGAATATCTTCCCGCCGAGGTACGGGTGCGCAATCCCTGGCCGCGCATGCCCCATCCCGACGTTTTGGGCTATGGCGGCCGCGACTACGGCAACCGCGTCGGCCTGTGGCGCACGTTCGAGGTCCTGGACAAGCACAGCGTCCGCTGCACCGTGTCGCTGTCGATGTCGGTGATCGAGATGTATCCCGAGATCCTCGAAGCCATGGAGGCGCGGCGCTGGGAGTACATGAGCCACGGCTACTTCAACACGCGCTACCACTGGGGCTATAGCGAGCAGGAAGAGCGCGAGGTCATCGAGCACAGCAAGGCCACGCACCTGCGCCTGACCGGCCGCAAGCTGCGCGGCTGGTTCTCGCCCGCCATCTCCAACACGCTCGCCACGCCCGATCTCGTGCGCGAGGCGGGCCTGGACTACATCTGCGACTTCTATCATGACGACCAGCCGACACCGCTCGCCACCAGACACGGCACGCTGATCCACGTGCCCTACACGATGGATCTCAACGACGCGCTGATCTACCGCCAGCCGGTCGAGGCCGAGGAATTCGCCCAGATGATCGTCGACCACTTCGACACGGTCTATCGCGAGGGCAGCGAGAATGGCCGCGTCATGTGCATCGCGCTCCATCCCTACATGATGGGGGCACCGCACCGGCTGAAACATCTCGACCGGGCGCTGGGCTACATCCGCAAGCACAAGGACGCCTGGGTCGCCACCGCCGAGGAGATCCTCGACTGGTATGTCGCCAACGGTCTGAAGCCTTATCAGCAGCATCTCGGGAAGGAGGCGTGACATGACCGCATCCGTTCCCAAGAACCCACCGCCGCTCAAGCCCGGCATGGACAATCCCTGGTACGACTACGCGCCCTTCCCGCATCGGCCCAAGCTCGCCTGGCCGCGCAATGCGCGCGTCGGCTGGTTCGTGCTGCTGCATCTCGAATACTGGGAGCTGCTGCCCGACGAGAAGAGCCATCGCGACCCGCGGATGGCCGGCGAGTTCGGCAGCTTCGTGCCCGATTACCGCACCTGGACGCAGCGCGAGTACGGCAACCGCACCGGCATCTTCCGCGTGCTCGACGTGCTCGACCGTTATCAGGTGCGCGCCGGCGTGGCGGTGAACGCGCTCGCGGCCGAGCGCTATCCCTACCTCATCGAGCAGTTCAAGAAGCGCAAGTACGAGTTCATTGCCCACGGTCATTCGGCCAACCGCATGATCACATCGAAGATGAGCGAGGCCGAGGAAAAGGCCGAGATCGCCGAATCGCTGGCGGCCATCGAGAAGGCGGCAGGCGTGCGGCCCAAGGGCTGGCTGGGCCAGGACTACGGCGAGAGCCAGCGCACGCCGAAGCTTCTGGCGGAGGCGGGCCTCGACTACGTGCTCGACTGGCCGAACGACGACCAGCCCTATCCGATGAAGGTCGGCAAGCCGTTCGTGTCGATGCCCAACCAGCCGGAATGGGACGACGTGCAGCAGCTCCTGCTGCGCCGCATTCCGACGCCGCGCTATCCCGATCTGGTCGGCGAGGCGTTCGAGCTGCTGCACCAGGAAGGCGGCCAGGTGTTCAATCTGTCGGTCCATCCCTGGCTGATGGGCGTGCCGCATCGCATAAAGTATCTCGACGAGGCGCTGCGCCGGGTCGAGCGCTTCGGCAACGTCTGGCAGGCGACGCCGGGCGAGATCGCCCGGCACTACAGGGACACGATGATGGGCTGACCCCCTGTCGTCCTTGTGGATCGACAGGGGCGATTCTCAGGTCATCCCTTCGGCGTGCATGTTGCGACGACCATGGGCTGCCTGAAGGCGGTCGCGATCGCTTGCTCGTCGACTTGCCTTGCCGCTTCGCAGGCGGCCTGGCTGTTGTATTCCGCCGTGGCGACGGCGACGTTTCCGCCCGAGAATATCAATAGCGTCAAGATGTAGATCATCGCGACACTCCCCTCCTGGACCATGCCGTACGTCCCAAAAACGATCGTGGTCGCCGTGCAAGAGGGACGACTATTCCGCCGCTTTCGTGAATCCCCGATCCTGGCGCAGGCGAAAGAGGCGCACCGCTTCGCTGTGCGCGGCCTGAGCCTCGGGCGACATGGGTTTGCCGAGTCGAGTCTCGGGCAAGAAGTGGCCGAAGCGGTCCTCGCCACGCACCAGCAGAGCCGACGGCTTCACCGGTCCCAGCGGCCGCACATGGGCCGGGACGAAGCTGATGCCGAGACCCATGCGGCGGTCGCTGTTGTCGTTGCCCGGCGAGCAATGAACCAGCGCCGTGTGATGCAGTGACAGCTCGCCCGCCTTGAGCGGCATCGCCACACCCTTCTCGCCGTCGAAGCGGCCGCTGATGCCCTGGCCGCGCTTGATCATGTTGTAGGCGTCGGGCTGGTCGTCGTGCTCGATCATGGGCAGGCGATGCGTGCCCGGGATCACGCGCATGCAGCCGGCGAGCTCGGATGCCTCCGACAACGCCACCCAGGCCGTCACATGCTCGAGCGGATCGAGGAAGAAGTAGGCGCCGTCCTGATGCCAGCGCACATAGGCCGGCGTGTGCGCCTCCTTGATCCACGTCGTCGAGTGATAGACGAGGATGTCGGGCCCGATCAGGTCCTCGACCGCGTCGAGCACCTTGGGATGGTGCACCAGAGCGTCCGCCCAGCGATACAGCAGGTACGACTTGCTCTTCTCCGGAAAGTCGAGCGGATGGCCCTGCTGCTTCTCCCAATGTTCGAGATCGGCGCGCAGATCGCGCACCTCGGCGGCATCGAGCGCCGGCACAGGGAAGGCAAAGCCTTGGCTTCGATATTGCTCTATCTCGGCGAGCGACAGGCTCTTGGGCATCGGTGTTCCGCTGTTGGCGGTTGTCCGTCGAGGAGCGCTATCGTAGCGTCGCGCGCTCGGGGACAGAAGAAGGGGCTTCACCATGAAAAAGCACATCAACACATCCGTTTCGCGGCGCGGCTTCGTCGCGGGCACGACGGCGCTTGCCAGCAGCCTCGGATTTCCCGGCATCGTCGGCGCGCAACCGGCCGCCATCAAGGTCGGCCTGATCCATCCGGTGACCGGCTTCGTCGCCTACAACGGCCAGCAGGGACGGCTCGGCGGCACGATGGCGATCGAGGACATCAACAAGGCGGGCGGCATCAAGTCGATGGGCGGCGCCAAGCTCGAGGCGCTGCTGGGCGACAGCCAGTCCAAGGTCGAGGTCGGCGTCGCCGAGGTCGAGAAGATGAACGAGCAGGGCGTGGCCGCCTACATCGGCTGCTTCCAGAGCCCGGTCACCATCGCCGCCACCCAGGCGGCGGCCAAGTACAACACGCCGTTCCTGGTCGATGTCGCGGCATCCGACGTGATCGTGAACCGCGGGCTGAAGAACACCTTCCGCCTGATGCCGGGCTTCGGCGTCTGCGTCGACGACGGCATCGCCAACCTCGGCAACATCAACAAGGCGGCCGGCAGCCCGGCCAAGACCGCGGTGATCGTCCATGAATCGGGCGAGTTCGGCACCGGCACGGCCAAGCTGCTCGCCGGCAAGCTGCCGTCGATCGGCATCGAGGCCAAGGAAGTGATCGCGCACGACAACCCGACGCGCAACTTCGACAATATTGCTTTGCGCATCCGGTCCATCGCGCCCGACATCGTCATGATGTCGAACTACCAGAACGAATACATGCTGCTGGCGCGCACGCTGTTCCAGCAGAAGGTGAACGTCGCGGGCTTCTATTCGATCCTGGGCGGCGGCTTCAACTACAAGTTCGTCAAGGAGATGCCCGACGTCTCGCAGTACATGATGGACGTGAACCACTGGTTCAACCCGAAGAGCGCCAAGGCGCAGGAGCTGAAGAAGCGGGTCGAGGCCGGCGGCGCGCTGTTCACCTTCGAGGTCTATCTCGGCTACTCGACGGCCTTGCTGCTGGCCGATTCGCTGGAGCGCGCCGGCTCGGCCGACAAGGCCAAGCTCACCGACGCCATCGCCAGCTCGACCTTCAAGGCCGAGCTGATGCCCTACGGTCCGACCAAGTTCGTCAACGGCCAGAACCAGGGCGCCAAGCCCGCGGTCATGCAGTCGATCAAGGGCGACATCGAGGTCATCGCGCCCGAGGAGTTCGCCTCGGCCAAGGCGGTGTTCCCCAAGCCGAAGTTCTGACGGCCCGGATCTCAGGGGTGCTCGACCCGCAGATCATCTTCGCCGGCGTGCTGAACGGGCTGCTCGCCGGCGGCATCTATGTCCTGGTCGCCGTAGGTCTCACCCTGATCTACGGCGTCCTGCACATCATCAACTTCGCCCATGGCAGCCTGCTGATGCTGGCCATGTACGCCGTCTTCTTCCTGTGGCGGCTGATCGGAATCGATCCCTACGTGGCGCTGCCGGTGGTGATCGCCGGCGCCTTCGTCTTCGGCTTCGTGCTCTACCGGTTGGTGATCGGGCGCTTCAGCCATGGCCGTGACGAGAACATCCTCCTGATCACGCTCGGCCTCTCGATCGTGATCGACAACGTCGCCCTGCTGTTCTTCGGCGGCGACACGCAGACCATCGACGTGCCCTACGCCGGCTCGTTCGTCGAGCTGGGCGCGGCCTTCCTGCCGCTGCCCAAGCTCATCTCCTTCGGGGCGTCGCTGCTGATCTGCGCCATCCTCGGCCTCTACATGGCCAAGAGCGACACCGGCAAGGCGATCCGCGCCGTCGCCAAGGAACGCCAGGGCGCGCGCCTGGTCGGCATCGATGTCGACAACATCTTCGCGATCTCCTACGGCATCGGCATCGCCTGCCTCGGCGCCGCGGCGTGCCTGCTGATGCCGAGCTATTACGTGACGCCGACCTCGGGCCACGCCTTCGTGCTGGTCGCGTTCACCATCGTCGTGCTGGGCGGCATGGGCAGCTTCATCGGCGCGGCGGTCGGTGGCTTCATCATCGGCATCACCGAGGCGCTGGGCGGCCTCTTCCTCGGCGAGCAGCTCGGCCAGATCGGCATCTCGCTGATCTTCATCCTGATCCTGCTGCTGAAGCCCACCGGCCTGTTCGGGAGCAAGGCATGAGCCGGCAGGCCCTCCTCTGTGCGCTGGGCCTTGCCGCCGCCGTGATCTATCCGCTGGTGGCGCCCAACTACCTGATCAACATCGGCATGATGGTGTTCTTCGTGGCCTTCATCGGCCAGTCGTGGAACATCGCCGGCGGCTTTGCCGGCCAGACCTCGTTCGGGCATGTCGTGTTCTTCGGCACCGGCGCCTACACCTCGACCATCCTGCAGGTGACCTATGGCTGGAACCCCTGGCTCGCCTGGCCGGCCGCCATGCTGGCGGGCGGCATCGTCGGCTGGGTGATCGCCTTCCTGTCGTTCCGCGCCGGCCTGCGCGGCTCCTATTTCGCGCTGATCACGCTGGCCTTCGCCGAGGTCTTCCGCATCCTCGCCAACTCGGTACCTTTCACCCGCGGCGGGCTCGGCATGCTGATAAAGGCCGACCAGCGGCCGATCAACTTCCAGTTCAAGGAGCCGATCTGGATCTACTACATCGCGCTGGCGCTTTGCGTGATCTCCTTGCTGATCGCCTGGCAGCTGACGCGCAACCGCTTCGGCGCCCGCCTGGTCGCCATCCGCGAGAACGAGGATGCGGCGCGGGCGCTCGGCATCGACGTGTTCGCCGAAAAGGTGAAGGTGCTGACCCTGTCGGGCGCGATGTGTGCCGCGGGCGGCACCTTCTATGCCCAGAAGTATCTCTACATCGATCCCTCGATCGCCTTCGGCGTCGACAAGTCGGTCGAGATGCTTTTGGTCAGCATGGTGGGCGGCGCCGGCACGATCTTCGGGCCGCTGATCGGCTCGGTGGCGTTGACCGCGATCAACGAGATCACGCGCTGGCTGGCAAGCGTCGTGCCGGCCCTGAAGAACGTCCAGCCGCTCAGTCTGGTGGTCTACGGCATCATGCTGGTGCTGATCGTCGCCCGCCTGCCGGACGGGCTGATGGGTTTGTTCCGACGGAAGCCGCGCCATGCGTGAGCGCTGCGCCCCTCACGCCTCTTCCCTCTTTCTCCTCTCCCCCGCTAGGGGGAGAGGCTGGGTGAGGGGTTTACACCCGTCGAAGCCCCCTCACCTAACCTCTCCCCCTAGCGGGGAAGAGGAATCTGAAAGGGAAGAACGAGGGAGGCCTCATGCTTGAGGTGCGCGAGCTCTCCAAGTCGTTCGGCGGCCTGAAAGCCGTCGACCAGGCCTCGCTCGACGTCCGCCAAGGAGAGATCGTCGGGCTGATCGGCCCCAACGGCGCGGGCAAGACGACGCTGTTCGCGGCCATCGCCGGCTTCCACGCGCCCGATGCCGGCCATGTCGCCTTCGAGGGCAAGGACATTACCGGCCTGGCGCCGCACCGCATCTGCGCCGCCGGCATGGTGCGCACCTTCCAGATCACCCAGCCCTTCGCCAAGATCAGCGTGCGCGAGAACATCATGGTCGGCGCCTATTTCCGCACCGCCGACCGCAAGCTGGCCGAGCGCGAGGCCGAGGCGGTGGCCGGCATCGTCGGCATGGCGGGTCAGCTCGACCAGATGGGCGCCGACCTCACCGTCGCCGGCCGCAAGCGCCTGGAGCTGGCGCGGGCGCTCGCCACCGGTCCGCGCCTGCTGCTGCTCGACGAGGTGATGGCGGGGCTCAACCCGACGGAGATCACCGAGATCGTCCAGGTGATCCGCGAGATCCGCAATTCGGGCATCACCATCCTGCTGATCGAGCACGTCATGCAGGCGGTTACGTCGCTCGCCGAGCGCGTCTATGTGCTGAACCAGGGCCGCATGATCGCCGAGGGCACGCCCGCCGCCATCGCCGAGAATGCGCAGGTGGTCGAAGCCTATCTCGGCCACGGCGCCGCCAAGGTGCTGCGTGCTTGAGGTGAATGCCCTACGAGCCGGCTACGGCGCCATCGAGGTGCTGCGCGGCGTCGATCTTGCCGTGGGCGCCGGCGAGATCGTGGCGCTGCTGGGCAGCAACGGCGCCGGCAAGTCGACCCTGAACAACAATGTTTCTGGCCTCTACCGACCGTTCGGCGGCACCATCACCTTCGATGGACAGGCGATTGCGGGTGCACCGTCGACGCGCATCGTCGATGCCGGTCTTGTGCAGGTGCCTGAGGGCCGTCGCGTGTTCCCGAACCTCTCGGTGCGCGAGAACCTCGAGCTCGGCAGCTATCGCCGCGGCCGCGCCGCGCGGGCCAAGAACCTCGAGCGCGTGCTGGCGGTCTTCCCGCGGCTCAACGAGCGGCTGGCACAGCTCGCCGGCACGCTGTCGGGCGGAGAGCAGCAGATGCTGGCGATCGGCCGCGGCCTGATGAGTGAGCCCCGGCTGCTGATCCTCGACGAGCCGTCGCTCGGCCTGTCACCGCTGCTGGTCGAGGAGATGTTCACGCTGATCGGCCGGCTCAACCGCGACGGGCTCGCCATCCTGCTGGTCGAGCAGAACGTCGTGCAGTCGCTCGCCATCGCCCATCGCGCCTACGTTCTCGAGAACGGCCGCATTGCCCTTTCCGGCGCCGCGGCCGAGCTCGCCGAGCATCCGGAGCTGCGTAAGAGCTATCTCGGCCACTAGGGCCGCGCTCCGTTACACAGCCTCGCCCGCCGCCCAGCCGCTCGACCACGCCCACTGGAAATTGTGGCCGCCCAGCCAGCCGGTGACGTCGACGGCTTCGCCGATCACGAACAGGCCGGGCACCTTCTTCGCTTCCATGGTGCGTGACGACAGCGCGTCGGTGTCGACGCCGCCCACCGTGACCTCGGCCTTGGCATAGCCTTCGGTGCCGCTCGGCACGATCTTCCACGCCTTCAGCCGCTCGGCCAGCGCATCGAGATCGCGGTCGCGCAAATTCGCCATCGTCCCTTCCGCCGCAAGGTGTTGCGCCAGCCGCTGTGGCAGCACTTCGCTCAGCACCGTACGAAGCTCCGCTTTGGGCCGCGTGCGCTTGCGGTCCTTGAGGAAGGATGCCGCATCAGTGTCCGGCAGGAGGTCGATCACGATCTCCTGCCCGTCCCGCCAGTAGGACGAGATTTGCAGGATCGCCGGTCCCGACAGCCCGCGATGGGTGAACAGCATGGCTTCGCGAAAGCGCGCCCGTCCGAGCTGCGTCGCCACCTCGAGCGATACACCACTCAGCTCCGGCACCGTCAACGTCAGCGGCACCAGGGCCGGCCGTGTCTCGGTGAGCCCAAGCCCGAAACGGCGAGCGGTGTCGTGCGCGAAGGCCGTCGCGCCCATCTTGGGAATCGACTGGCCGCCCGTCGCGAGCACCAGCGATTGCGCGGCGAACACGCCGTGGTCCGTTGCCACGGTGAAACAATCGGCCTTGTCGATGCCGGTGATGCGATGCGCCACCTTCACCTCGACGCCGACGGCGGCGCATTCCACCAGAAGCATGGCCACGATCTGCCGGGCCGAGCCGTCGCAGAAGAGCTGGCCCAGCGTTTTCTCGTGCCAGGCGATGCGGTGCTTCTCGACCAGGGCGATGAAGTCGTGCTGGCTGTAGCGCGCCAGCGCCGACTTGCAGAAATGCGGGTTGGCCGACAGGAACGCCTCGGGCCGGCTGACGAGGTTGGTGAAATTGCAACGTCCGCCGCCCGAGATCAGGATCTTCTTGCCGACCTTGTCGGCGTGCTCCAGCACCAGCACGCGCCGACCACGTTGGCCGGCGCGCAAAGCGCACATCAGGCCGGCGGCGCCGCCGCCCGCGACAATGACATCGTAGCGCCGAGCGCTCACGCCACCATCGTCCTCACGATCCAGAGGCCGAACACCAGGCCCGCGATCGCGGCCGTCATTGAGCCGCCAATGTAGAGTGCGGCCAGAAGATGCTCATGGCGTTCCCACAGCAGCACCGCGTCGAGCGAGAACGCCGAGAAGGTCGTGTAGCCGCCCAGGATGCCGGTGGTGAGGAACAGCCGTATGTGGCCGGTGGGATCCGAACGGTGGATGAACCAGCCGGCGACCAGACCCATCACCAGCGAGCCCGAGATGTTGATGACGAAAGTGTGCCAGGGAAAGTGCGTGCCCATCAGCCGCGCCACCCAGATGTTGATGCCGTGCCGCATCGCCCCGCCGATGCCCGCCCCCACGAACACCACCAGATATCCCATCATCGCCGGCCGCCTCCGAAGCGCGTCTTCCAGTCGGGCACCGCGTTCTTGTAGGGCAGCGCCGTCGCCTCGTACACGCCGCGCGCCACCGCGCGGGCAAGGCAATCGGCCGCAGCCGTACCGAGCTCGGTCAGCACAGGCGGATCGCCTCCCGGCCCCGCGCGGCCGGTGGCAGCCGCGAACACCGTGTCGCCGTCGTTGGGCGCATGCACCGGCCGCAGCGCCTTCGCGAGACCGTCATTGGCCATGATGGCGAGCCGCTTGCACTCGGCCTTGGTAAGCTTGGCGTCGGTCGCGACCATGGCGATGGTGGTCGCGGTGGCGGGCGCCGGCTGGCCCTTGAAGCGTACGGCAAGCGCCTCGGTAGAAATCTTCTGCGGCCAGCCCCGCCCGCCGAACTCGTCACCCTGCTCGTAGGGCGCCGCCCAGAAGTGCGGACCATCGCCGATCAACGCCGAGCCGACGGCGTTCACGGCTGCCAATGCACCGACGGTGAAACCCTGCCGCGTGCGCGTGCTGGCCGAGCCCAATCCGCCCTTCGACGTGACCGTGGTCGCGCCATAGCCCGCGCCCACCGTGCCCAGCGCGAAATCCTGCGACGCCGCGAGCGAGGCATCGCGACCGAGGTCCCAGTACGGCGGTCGTTTCTCCACGGGCTCGGTCAGCCAGTCCTTCTCGCCGCCGTTGATCAGGTCGAACAGGATGGCCTGCACGGCCACCGGCAGTGTCAGGCCGGCGAACTGCGCGCCCTTGCCCTGCCGACACAGCACGGCGGAGACGCCGCCCGCGGCATCGAGGCCGTAGAGCGAGCCACCCGACAGCACGATGGCGTCGATCATGCCGCGCGTCATCTCGGGCTCGAGCAGCGTGACGGCGCGATCGCCCGGTGCGCCGCCGAGCGTGGCCACGCTTGCCACGACGCTCTGCTCGAACACCGCCACGGTGACTCCGGTCGCGGCGCGCGCGTCGTGGGCGTTGCCGACCAGGATGCCGGGCACGTCGGTCAAAAGATTCCTCACGTCAGGTGCTCACCGCCATTCACATGGATGGTCTGGCCGGTGATGAAGGTGCCCTGCGGCCCGACCAGCAGGCGCACCATGGCGGCGATCTCGTCGACCGTGCCGAAGCGTTTCAGCGGGATCGGCCGATTCATGCGGCTGGGCGGTGCGGGTCCCGCCGATGCCGCGCGCGCCGTTTCGATGGCGCCGGGCGCCAGGGCGTTGCAGGTGATGCGATGCGGCGCCAGCTCGACGGCCAACGCACGCATCAAGCCCTCGAGACCCGACTTCGACGCCGAGACGTGGCAGCGGTTGGGCGTGCCGACATGAGTCGAGACGCCGGAGATCGCCACGAAGGCGCCACCCTGGCCCTTGGCCACCATCTGCGGAATGAAGGCCTTGCCCAGCAGGAAGGCGCCGTCGAGCGCCACCGACATGATCTCGCGCCATTCCTCGAACGACATGTCCAGAAACGAGGTCTGGCGGCGCAGGCCTGCGTTGCTCACCAGGATGTCGACGCCGCCGAACGCTTTGGCCGCCTGGTCGGCGAGCCTGGGCGGCACCTGCGGATCGGAGACATCGCCCATGGCGGCAACGGCCTTGCCGCCGGCAGCGACGATCTCGCCGACCACCGCATCGACCGCGGTCTTGTCGGCACGGCCGTTGACGAGCACCAACGCGCCGTCGCGCGCCAGCGTAAGTGCGATGCCGCGCCCGATGTTGCGGCCCGCACCAGTGACCAGGGCGACCTTGCCCTGCAAGGGAAGTGTGTCTGATGGCATGGCGGGCAAACTGCCAGTCCGCCCGCCGCCTGTCGACTGCGTGTGGGTCGCGTCAGCCGGCGACGATGTAGGCTTTAAGCGCCTCGGTCTCGTGCTGGGCCTCTTCGAGCCGCGCCTTGACCACGTCGCCGATTGAAACCAGGCCCAAAAGCTCGCCGCGATCGACGACTGGAAGGTGACGGAAGCGGCCGCTGGTCATGGCCTGCATCACGTCCTCGATCGAATCGTCGGGATGGCAGGTTATGACATCGCGGGTCATCACCTGCCGCGCCTCGAGCTCCATGGCCTTGTCGCCGTGGGCCGCCATCGCACGCACCAGATCACGTTCGGAGACGATGCCGACGACGGAGCTGTGCTCGTTCAGGATGAGCACCGAGCCGATGCGGCGGACGCTGAGCTGCTTGGCGACTTCGGCCACCGTGGTGGCAGGCGTCACCGAGAAGACGAGACCGCCCTTCTGCGCAAGAATGTCGGAGACGAACATGGTTCCCCCTCCGCAAGTGTGGTCGACCGGTAAGAACAGCAACGGATTGCCGCGGAGAAAGGTTGCGGGCCAAAAGCCCTCTAAGACGACGCTCGTTCGGCCTTCGTCCTTCCCCGTCCCGCTGATTCCATCACTTGTGGGGCAGGCGCGCCAGCGTCGATTTGTGCATTTCAGATGGGCTTTTCCCCGCCTCCCGGGCCTGCTACGAGCGCGCGAAATGACGCCCGAACCCCAGCTTTCCTCGCCCCGGCAAAAGGCCGAGGCGTTGGCCTATCTCCTGGCCTTCATCGCCTGCATTCCGGCCGCCAACTGGATGATCGGTAACTTCGGCACGGTCTGCGCCCCGCCGCACGGCCCCTGCCTGGTGCCGGTCTGGCCGTGGGGACCCAAGGGCATGCCCCTGATGGCGCCGTCGGGCGTGCTGCTGATCGGCCTCGCGCTGGTCCTGCGCGACATGGTGCAGCGCCGGCTGGGCCGCGCCGCCGCGCTCACCGCCATCGTCGCCGGCGCGCTGCTGTCGGGTGCGGTGGCGCCGCCGCCGCTGGTCTACGCCTCGGCCGCGGCGTTCCTGCTGTCGGAGCTGGCCGACTTCGCGGTGTACACGCCGCTGCAGTCGCGCGGTCTGGTGCTGGCCGTGCTGGCCTCGAGCCTGGTCGGGCTTGTCGCCGACAGCATCCTGTTCCTGTGGCTCGCCTTCGGCAGCCTCGACTTCCTGGCCGGCCAGATCCTGGGCAAGCTCTGGATGGTGCTGGCGGCACTGCCGTTCATTCACTGGATCAGAAGGCGCGAGCTTGCCCGATCGGCAGCGTGACGCGACAGGCGAAAGTCTCGGCTTGCATGCGAGCCGCCGGCCCTTCTTAATCGCGTCCGTTTGATGGGGGATTCCTAGATGTTCAAGTCTATCCTGGCCGTGTCCGAAGGCGGACCGGACGCCGGCATGTCGTTCAAGCTCGCGGCTCGCGTCGCCGGACTGTTCGACGGCTGCGTCGACGCCTTGCACCTGCCGGTCGGCCCGGCCGGCGGCATGGTGGGCGGCCTGGCGATGAGCGGCGAGGCGATGCCGTTGATCATGAACATCGACGACGAACGCCTGGAAGCGCGCGCCAAGGAGAGCGAGCGCATCTACAGCGAGGTCATCTCGCCGGTAAAGGGCTCGACCTACACCGCGGCCAAGACCGCCACGCTCGACACGCTGGTGGCGATGGGCCGCTGCTCGGACCTCATCGTGCTCGGCCGTCCCGGCGCCGACCCCGAGAACGTGGCGCCGGCGACCGTCGAGGCCGCCATCCACGAATGCGCCCGCGCCGTCATGATCGCCCCGCCCACCGCCGCCGGCGGCGGCTTCGGCAACGTGATCGTGGCGTGGAACGGCAGCTTCCAGGCCGCCCGCGCCGTCGAATACTCGCTGCCCTTCCTCGGCAAGGCGTCAGCCATCACCATCCTGGTCGTCGGCAGCACACCCGACGATGTCGGTGCGGCCTATCTCGCGCGCAATCTCGGCCGGCACGGGCTGAAGACCACCATCGACGCCATCGATCCCGGCGCGGTATCGGGCCGCGCCCGCGGCCGCGCCCTGCTCGACTACACCCACGGCAAGGGCGCCGACCTCCTGGTGATGGGCGCCTATGGCCGCGGCCAGGTGCTGAGCTTCCTCGGCATGGGCGGCGCCACCGGCAAGGTGATCTCGTCCTGCCGCGTGCCACTGTTGATGGCGCACTAAGTCGGCGCGAGCTGCTCGCCGATCTTGTCGAGCATCGAGGCCAAGCCTTCTTCGCGGTTGGCCGTATTGTCCTTGCCGTCGAGGAAGGCCACCTGCTCGGAGAGCAGCAGGCGCGTGCCGCCACCGTCAGCCAACATCTCGACCGTGGTGAGCGACACCGAGATCGGCTCACCGCGGCTGGTCATCGAATAGCTGAACACGATGCGCCGCTCTGGCACGATGTCGAGGTAGAGCGTGTCGGCGACGAAGCGAGGATCGTCGCGCGGGCCGAAGCGCTTCAGCTCCCGGCCGCCCTCGCGGAAGTCGAAGCTCTGCTCGGCGATCACCCAGCGGCCCGGCACGTCCCACTGGGCACGCGCCTTGGGCTCGGCCCAGGCGGCGAAGACGCGGGCCGGCGCCGCCTTGTATCGCCGCTCCAGCCGGATCGTGCCGTGCTGCACCGACCGGGCCGTCATTGCATCTCCAGGAACTTGGTGAGCTGGTCGAACAGGCCGCCGAAGCCCTGCTCGCGGCCGCCGGCATCATCGTGGCCGTCGAGGAACACCGCCTGCTCGGTATAGACCAGGCGCGTGCCGGCGCCGGCGGGCTTGAACTCGGTGGTGCCGAGCGACACCGAGATGCGGGTCTTGTCCAGGTGCATCTCGTAGGTGAGCACGATGCGCTCGTCGGGCACGATGTCCTGGTAGATCGCATTGTAGTAGTGGACGGGACCGCCCGGCGGCCCGCCGCTCTCGCTCTCGCGACCGCCGACCTTGAAGTCGAGCTTGAGATTGGACTTCCCCCAGCCTTCGGGCCCGCCGAACCAGCGCGCTTTCGATTTGACGTCGGCATAGGCCGCGAACACGCGTGATGGCGCCGCCGCGAAGGTGCGCTCGATGGTGAAGGTCGCGTGCCTGGTCGATCGCTCGGTCATGACGACTCCTACGCCGCGCGCTGCTGGCGCAGTTGGCGCTCGAGATTGTCGAGGCCGATGCGCGTGCCCTCCTCGCGGCCGGCGATGTCGTCGTAGCCGTCGAGGAAGACACCCTGCTCGGTGAGGACCAGCCGCGTGCCGCCGGCCACGGCGAAGAACTCGATGGTCGCGAGCGAAATCGAGATGCGGCGCTCGTCGAGATGCATGTCGTAGGCGTAGACGATGCGCTGGTCGGGAACGATGTCATGGAAGACCGCCTCGAAGACGTGGCGCGTGCCGCCGACCGGTCCTGTCACCAGATGCTCGCGGCCGCCCTCGCGGAAGTCGAAGACGTGTTCCGACACCGGCCACTCCGGGTGGCAATAGGCCCACGCCGTCTTCGCCTCCTTGTTCGACCAGGCGGCAAACACGCGCGCCGGCGACGCGGGATAGACGCGCTCGATGGTGAAGGTGGCGTGCTTGGCGTTGCGGACGGTCATTTCTTCCTCCGGGGCTTGGTAGTGGGTTCGGTCTCGACCAGGAACGCGCCAAGCCGATCAAGGCGCCGCTCCCAGCTCGCGCGCCGCTCGCTGATCCAGCGCTCGGCCGAGTGCAGCGCCTGGGGCTCGATGCGGCAGGTGCGCACGCGGCCCACTTTCTGCGACCGCACCAGGCCGCTTGCCTCGAGCACCGCGAGATGCTGCACCACCGCCGACAAGGTCATGGCGAGCGGCTGGGCGAGCTCGCTCACCGAGGCCGGGCCCTGGCTCAGCCGCTCGACCATGATGCGGCGGGTCGGATCGGCCAGCGCCTGGAACGCTAAGTCGAGGGGCGCTTGATAGTTAAGCATACACTTAACTATTGGTCCGCTGCCGGTTTTTCAAGGGCTAAAAGATGAGATAATCGCCGGATGTACACGGCCCTGATAATCGGCGTTATCGGCCTGCTCATTTGGGCCACCTGCAGCCGGCTCGAACTGGCATCGCTTGCCAACGACGTCTTCTTCTCCGCCGAGCACAAGGCACGACAGGAGATGTCTCGCGCTGAGCGCGCCTCGCACCGGCAGGAGAAGTCGCTAGCCCATCAAGCCGTCCGCTTCTTCAAGAGCATCGGCATCGGCATCGGCTTGACCGTGATCGGGTTCGGCGGCGCCCTTGTTTATGCCCTGGTCTTCATGACCTAAGGGCAGGCGCCGGCGGACTGGGTCAGGACCTCGGGATTGCTGCAGGCCGAGCAGGCATTGCCATAGGTCTTGCGCGTGCCGTCGCGATGCAGGCCGCAGGCCGGCCGGTAGTCTCGGGTGCACATCTGCGGCCGCGGATCGGCGCAGGGACCGCCGGCCACAGGCAGCGATTCGGGCGCGAGCTCGCCGCGGGTCATCATGAACATGAAGGGCTGCGGCTTGTAGTCGCTCAGCGTGCCGACGATGGCGATCTTCGATCCCTGCGCCGGCAGCGGGGCGAGCGGCCGCGCCATGGCGATGTGCAGATCGGCGACGTTGCCCGCCTGCGCCTCGTCGGTGATGGCGGCCTCGATGACGTCGGGCGTGGCCGAGATCACCTTCACCGGAATTTTGATGCGCGTGCCGCCGCCCTGCTGCTTGTCGACGATCGCCTTCCACGTCTTCTCGGCCACCGCGCGGTTGGCGGGCGTGCTGTCGCGATGGCGCAAGATCAATGCCCAATCGGCGAAGCTCAGCGCGCCGGGATCGTTGTCCTCGACCAGCTGCACGGCGAGCTCGGCCGGCGTCAGCGCGCGCGGGATCGACTTCACGAAGCCGCCGGGCGGCGCCTTCTCGCCGGCGACGACGCGCGCCAGCAATTCGTTCCAGCCTTCCTCGCTGCCGCGATAGAGGCGGTAGCGCGAGCGCACGTAGCGGTCGATGTCGTTTGCGGCCGTGTCGTTCTTGGCGGCGCGCGCGATGGCGATGGAGCGCGCGGCAAACCAGAAGCCCAGCGCATCGAGCGGCGTGCCCTCGAGCTGCGAGACGGCGAGCTGATAGACGTCCTGCAGATTGTCGGGCTCGGCCGCCACCGATTCGCGGTAGTAGCGCCGCGCCTTGTCGTAGTCCTTGGCCTGAAGGGCTGCGTAGCCCAGCGCGCCGTTGAACACCGCGCTCATCTGCTCCTTGGCGCGCACGAAGGTGGCGTCGTCGAGCGAGGACGGCTTCTGCCACTTGGCGAGCGCCGCCACGCCGCGCTCGGCGCCGGCGACCATCGGCTCGATCGCCGCCTTGTCACCCTGCACGGCGCGTGCACGCGCGGCATAGACGCGATGGGCGAGCGCATGGACGTTGTCGGGATCGATCTGCAGCAGCTTGCCGGCCACGAAGTCGGCCTTGGCCGGCTCCTTGGCCGCCATCCAGGCGGCCATCGCGTGCTCCAGCGATTCGGTGCGCAGGATGCTGCTGGGATACCACGCGGCGAAGACTTCCATCGCCGTCGCACGCTTGGCCGGATCCTGTGTCTTGAGCGCCGTCTGGAAATTGTCGTACTCGGCGGGATTGGCAAAGCTTGAGCGCCCCTGGCCAGCCGCGTCGAGCGACTGGACGGCAAGCGCCAGCGACAGTACGAGAACAACCCACCGCAACACGATCACTGTAGCTCCTTATTTCCCCTACGGCCCGCGGGCCCGGAAAGGCCGTGACCGCTTTGTCGAATTGAGGCAGTGTTCGTAGGTTACTACGGGCGGGGACGAAGACAATGATCGAACGACGCCCAACGATCGCAGTGCTCGTCGCGGCCTGCATGGTCACAGCTTTCGCCAACGGCGGCTTCGCCCAGCAGGCTGCGCCGCCAGCTGTGCTCGTGCAGGCGGCCGAGCTGACGCCGGTCGCCAAACAAGACGAGTTCATCGGCCGCGCCGCCGCCGTCGACAAGGTCGAGTTGCGCGCCCGCGTCAAGGGCTTCCTCGGTCCGCGCAAGTTCACCGACGGCGACATGGTGAAGAAGGACCAGGTCGTGTTCACCATCGAGCCGGAGACCTACCAGGCGGCCGTCGATCAGAAGGTCGCCCAACGCGATGCCGCGAGCGCCGCGCTCGCCAACGCCGACCTGCAATACAACCGCGCCGCCGAGCTGCTGCGCACCAACACCGGCACCGTGGCGGTGCGCGACCAGCGGCTGAGCGAGCAGCTCCAGGCCAAGGCGCAGCTCGAGGACGCCAAGGCGCAGCTGCGCGACGCCGAGATCCAGCTGTCCTACACGGAAATAAAGTCGCCGATCGACGGTCGCATCGGCCGCGCCGCCGTGTCGCCCGGCAACCTCGTCAGCCCCGACTCCGGCGTGCTGGCGACGGTGGCAAGCGAGACGCCGATCCGCGTGCTGTTCCCGGTGACGCAGCGTGAGCTCCTTGAGGCCAAGCGCAGCGCCAGCGTCGGCGACCCGCCGGCGGTGCGCCTGAAGCTGGCCGACGGCAGCCTCTACAAGGAGGCGGGCAAGATCGACTTCATCGACATCACGGTCGATCCCAAGACCGACGGCCAGATCGTGCGCGCGACCTTCGACAACAAGGACAATCTGCTGACCGACGGCCAGACGGTCCGTGTCATCCTCGAGGACAACAAGCCGCAGACGGTGGTGACGGTGCCGCAGCAGGCGGTCGCGCTCGACCAGACCGGGCCCTATCTCTTCACCGTCGACGACAAGAACGTGGTGCACCTGCAGCGCATCAAGGCCGGCATCGTGCGCAACGGCCAGCTCGTCATCACCGAGGGGCTGAAGGAAGGCGACAAGGTCGTCATCCAGGGTCAGCAGCGCATCCGTGACGGCATGACCGTGGCGCCCAGCGTGGCGACGCCCGCTTCCGCCAAGCCCAAGCAGTAGCGCCATGACCATCTCGTCGCTGTTCATCCGCCGGCCGCGGCTGGCCTTCGTCGTCTCGACCGTCATCACCATCGCCGGCCTGCTGGCGCTGGCCGCGCTGCCGGTGTCGCAGTTTCCCGACATCGTGCCGCCGCAGGTCAAGGTCACCGCGACCTATCCCGGCGCCTCGGCCCAGGCGGTCGAGGAGAGCGTGGCCCAGGTGATCGAGGGCCAGGTCAACGGCGTCGAGCGCATGATCTACATGAAGTCGACGTCGGGCGGTGACGGCAGCTATTCGCTGACCGTGAGCTTCGAGGTCGGCTCTGATCCCGACCTCAACACCGTCAACGTCACCAACCGCGTCAACCAGGTGCTGGCGCTGCTGCCGCCCGAGGTGCAGCGGCTGGGTGTCACCACCAAGAAGCAGTCGTCGGCGCTGTTGCAGGTCATCGCCGTCTATTCGCCCAAGGGCAGCCGCGACGGGCTGTTCCTGTCCAACTTCGCGACCATCACCCTGCTCGACACGCTGCGCCGCGTGCCGGGCGTCGGCGACGCCGTCCTGTTCGGCCCGCTCGACTATTCCATGCGCGTCTGGCTGAACCTCGACCGCATGTCGAGCCTCGACATCACGGCCGACGACGTCGTCAAGGCGGTTCAGGCGCAGAACGTGCAGGCCGCAGTCGGACTCGTGGGCGCGGCGCCGCTGCTGGAAGATGTCGGCTTCCAGCTCAACATCACCACCCAGGGCCGCATGACGACGGTCGGCGAGTTCGAGGACATCGTCGTGCGCGCCGCGGCCGACGGCGCCCTGGTGAGGATTAAGGACATCGCGCGCGTCGAGCTCGGCGCCAAGTCCAGCGATTCGGTCGGTCGCTACAACGGCAAGCCGGCGGCCGGCATCCAGACCTACCAGCTCCCCGGCGCCAACGCGCTCGCCACCGCCCGGGGCGTGCGCAAGGCGATGGACGACCTGAAGCCGCGCTTCCCCGACGACGTCGCCTTTGACGTGATGTACGACACCACGGTGTTCGTCGAAGCGACGATCGAGAGCGTGATCCACACGCTGATCGAGGCCTTCGTCCTGGTCTCGATCGTGGTCTTCGTCTTCCTGGGCAACTTCCGTGCCACGCTCATCCCCATCATCGCCGTGCCGGTGGCCCTGATCGGCACCTTCGCCCTCATGATGGCGCTGGGCTTCTCGCTCAACACGATCTCGCTGCTGGCGCTGGTGCTGGCGATCGGCATCGTGGTCGACGACGCGATCGTGGTGGTCGAGGCGGTCGAGCACATCCTCGAGCACGAGCCCGACCTCACGCCCGCCCAGGCGACCGAGAAGGCGATGGGCCAGGTCACCGCGCCGATCATCGCCATCACGCTGGTGCTCTTGTCAGTGTTCATCCCGACCGCCTTCATCCCCGGCATCACCGGCCAGCTTTACAAGCAGTTCGCCGTGGCGGTGTCGGTGTCGATGGTGATCTCGGCGATCAATGCGCTGTCGCTGTCGCCCGCCCTCTGCTCGCTGATCCTGCGCCATCGCAAGAAGCCACGCGGCGTCATGGCCTGGCTGCAGAACGGCATCGACAGGACCCGCGACGGCTATGTTCACCTTGTCACCCCGATCGCCCGGCGCACCTTCCTGGCGCTGATCCTGGTCGGCGGCTTCGTGGTGGCGACTGGCGGCGTCGGCAGCCTGGTGCCCTCGGGCTTCCTGCCCGACGAGGACCAGGGCGCGTTCATGGCCGAGGTGCAGCTGCCCGACTCCGCCTCGACCAACCGCACGGCGGCCTCGGTCGAGGAGGTCGAGCAGAAGATCATCGGCAAGCCGTGGATGCAGAGCATCTTCACCGTCACCGGCTACAGCCTGCTCGACGGGCTCAACATGTCCAACCGCGCGCTGGTCGTGGTCGGGCTGAAACCGTTCGCCGAGCGCAAGGATCCCAAGCTCACGGTGTTCTACGCCCTGGAAGAGCTGAACAAGGCCTTCGCCCAGATCGCCTCGGCCAATGTCTTCGCCTTCAACCTGCCGCCGATCATAGGGCTCGGCAATTCGTCGGGCTTCGAGTTCGTCGTGCAGTCGCTGGCCGGCGCACCGCCGGCCGACCTCGCCGCCGTCGCCCGCGGCATGATGATCTCCGCCCAGCAGGTGCCGCAGCTCGCCAGCGTGTTCACGACCTATGCCGCGGCGGCGCCGCAGATCAACCTCAAGCTCGACCGCGAGCGCGCCCAGGCGCTGGGCGTCTCGATCTCCGACATCTTCTCGGCGATGCAGACCACGCTCGGCGGCGCCTACACCAACGACTTCAACCTGTTCGGCCGGGTCTGGCAGGTCAAGGTGCAGGCCGACGCGCCCGACCGCGGGAACATCAACGACATCTTCCGCGTGCGCATGCGCTCGTCGAACGGCGAGCTGGTGCCCTTGCAGGCCGTGGCCAACATCGAGCTGGTGACGGCGCCCTCCTCGATCGTGCGCTACAACAATCTGCGCTCGGTGGTGCTGAACGGCGCGCCGGCGCCGGGCTTCTCGTCGGGCGAGGCCATCGCCGCCATGGAGAAGCTCGCCAAGGCCACACTGCCCGCCGGCTACGGCTACGAATGGACCGGCACGGCCCTGCAGGAGAAGGCGGCGGCCGGCCAGACCGGCTTCATCCTGGCGCTGGCCGTGCTGTTTGCCTACCTCTTCCTGGTCGGCCTCTACGAGAGCACGGCGATCCCGATCGCGGCGCTGCTGTCGGTCGTGGTCGGATTGTTCGGCGCCGTTCTGGCGCTCTACATCAGCGGGCTCGACAACAACATCTTCGCCCAGATCGGCATCGTCGTGCTGATCGCGCTCGCCGCCAAGAACGCCATCCTGATCATCGAGTTCGCCATGGAGGAGCGCCGGCACGGCAAGGACATCGTGACGGCGGCGACCACGGCGGCCGGCCTGCGCTTCCGCGCCGTCATGATGACCTCGTTCGCCTTCATCCTGGGCCTGGTGCCGCTGGTCATCGCCTCGGGCGCCGGCGCCGCCACCCAGCGCGCCGTCGGCACCGCGGTATTCGGCGGCATGATCGCAGCCTCGGCGCTCGGCATCTTCGTGATCCCGGGCCTCTACGTTGCCTTCCAGACCTTCCGGGAGAAGATCAAAGGCATCGGAACCAAGCCGGCGACGGTCCAGTACAAGGTCGTCGATCCGGCTCCCTAGCCCCCTCTCCTAGCCTCTCCCCCTCGCGGGGGAGAGGAACATGGGTTGCCTACGATGGAGAGGAAACGCCCCTACACCTTCCCCGCCAACTGGTCCCTGATCGGCAGGCTGCGGATGCGCTTGCCGGTGGCGGCGAAGATCGCGTTGGCGAGCGCCGGAGCGACCGGCGGCACGCCGGGTTCGCCGACGCCGCCCAGCGGCTTGTCGAACGCCCCCGTGTTGACGAGATGCGTGCGGATCTCCGTCGGCGCCCCGTCGATGCGCGTCAGCTCGTAGCCGTCGAAGTTGGTCTGCTGCGGACGGCCGTTCTTGAAGCTGATTTCGCCCAGCATCGCCAGGCTGACACCCTGCACGCAGGCGCCTTCGAGCTGGGAGCGCACGCGGTCGGGACTGACCACAGCGCCGCAATCGAAGGCGATATCGACCCGCGGGATCGTGATCTCGCCCTTGGGTCCGACGGCGACCTCGGTGACGACCGCCGTGTAGCTGACGAAGCTGCGGTGCGCGGCAATGCCGAGCCCACGGCCCTTGGGCAGCTGGCGCCCCCAGCCCGCCTCGCTCGCCGCCTTCTCGACCACTGCGCGCAGCCGCCCGGTGTCGAACGGATAGCGCTTGGGATCCTCGCCATAGAGCCAGGCATCCGACATCGCCGATGCATCGATCAGCCGGGCTGGCCCGATCAGCTCGAGCAGGTAATCCTTGGGATCCTTGCCCAGCTCCGTCGCCAGTTCCGCCGCGAAGCTCTGGATGGCGAAGGCATGCGGAATGTTGGACACCGAGCGGAACCAGCCGACACGGGTATGCGCCGCCGCCTCCGGGTTCTCGACCCGGAAGTTCGGTATGTCGAAGGGGTTGTCGACCGCCCCCATGGCGAGTTCCAACGGCATCTCGTGGTTGGCTCCCGGCACGAAGAGCGCGCCGATGGTCGGCGCCGCGGTGCGGTGCAGCCAGGCCACCGCCTTGCCGCTGGCGTCGACACCCGCTTCCACCCGCTCGACCGATACGGTGTGGAAGAAGCTGTGCTGCAGGTCGTCCTCGCGGGTGAAGGTGAGCTTCACCGGCCGGCCTGCCATGGCGTGCGAGCAGATCGCCGCTTCGCTCGCGAAGTCGGGCTTGGACTTGCGGCCGAAGCCGCCGCCCAGCAGCAGGTTGTTCACCGTAACCTTGTCGATCGGCACGTTGAAACGCTTCGACAGGTCGGTGCGGATCGCCTCGGCGTTCTGGATGCTGACCCAGACCTCGCAGGCGTCGGCCGTGACGCGGGCGGTGGCCGACGGCGGCTCCATCGGCGACTGCGCGAGATGCGGCACGTAGTACTCCGCCGTCAGGCGCTTGGCGGCGCCGGCCAGCGCCTTGTCGACGTCGCCGTTGTTGCGCACGACTTGGCCGGGCTTGGACGCAGCCTCCTCCAGCGTCTTGCGGTACTGCACCGAATCGTAGCTCGCATTCGGCCCGTCATCCCACTGGATCTCGAGCTGCGAGCGTCCCTTGATGGCGGCGAAGGTGTTCTCCGCGATCACGGCAACGCCGCCCAGCGGCTGGAACACGATCGGCGGCGTCGGCGGGTCGATCGTGATCACCTTGAGCACGCCGGGCACCTTCATCGCCTTGGCCGCGTCGAAGCTCTTGACCTTGCCGCCGAGCACCGGCGGCCGGGCGACCACGGCATAGGCCATGCCGTCGACGCGGGCGTCGATGCCATAGACCGCCTTGCCGGTGGTGAAGTCGAGGTTGTCGATCAGCGGCACGTCCTTGCCGATGTAGCGGAACTCGCTCACCGGCTTCAGGACCAGCTTGTCCTGCGGCGGGACGGGCCTCGCCGCCGCGCCCTTGGCGAGCGCGCCGAACTCGAGACGCCGGTTGCTCGGGCCGTGCACCATGCCGTGGTTGTCGGCCTTGACCTCGGTGACGGGAACGCCCCACTTGGTGGCCGCCTCCTCGGCGAGCATCTGACGGGTCGCCGCCGCGATGCGGCGCAGCGGCCCGAAATGATGACGCATGCTGCGCGAACCGTCGGTGTCCATGTTGCCGAACTTCGTCTGGTTGCCCGGCGCCTGCAGCACCTTGACGCGACCGAGGTCGGCGCCGAGCTCGTCGGCGATCACCGTCTGGAAGCCGGTGCGAATGCCCTGGCCCATCTCGGCGCGGATGCACAGCAGGTTGACCGTGCCGTCCTCGGCGACGGAGAGGAAGAGTTTCGGATCGTCCTTCACGCCACCCGGCATGCCCTCGCCGCCGAATTTCTTTTCCTGCGCCCGAGCCGGTAGCCCGATTGAAAGGACGAAACTTCCCGCAGTTAGGCCCAGCAGGACCGAGCGGCGCGCGACGTTGGTGATCTCTGGTGTCCTGGTCATGGTCGTGCCCCCCCTTACGCAGCGCCCGAGGCGCGCTTGATGGCGGCGCGGATGCGCGGATAGGTGCCGCAGCGACAGATGTTGCCGCTCATGGCGTCGAGGATCTGCTGGTCGGTGGGCTTGGGGGTGTCCTTGAGCAGCGACGCCGCCTGCATGATCTGCCCGACCTGGCAGTAGCCGCACTGCGCGACGTTGAGGTCACGCCACGCCTTCTGCACGGGATGATTGCCGTCGGCCGACAGGCCTTCAATGGTGACGACCGCCTGGCCGTCGATGTCGCCGACCTGGATCTGGCAGGAACGGACGGCCGTGCCGTCGACATGCACGGTGCAGGCGCCGCACAGCGCCCGGCCGCAGCCGAACTTGGTGCCGGTCATGCCGACAATGTCGCGCAGATACCAGAGAAGAGGCGTCTCCGGATCGCCGTTGAAGTTTTGTGCTTTGCCATTGACGGTGAACTTGCTCATGGCTGCCCTCCAGGAGGTGATGACGAACGATCAGGTTCGCGCGACAGTGCTTGCTAGAGCGCCTCGATCGATCGGCTGTCCAAAATGACGTGCACCCGCTGTCTACGGCGGAACACAGCGATCGAGGTCCGACCGAGCCTAGCCGACCCGCAGAAGTTTCTCCATCGCCGCAGCGATGGCAGCATTGCCGATGAAAATGGCCATGCATGCACTGTCAGCGTTTTCGGGACTTTCCGGCCTTCCCGGTATTTCCGGCAGAGAGCATGGTGTGGAGCGGAATCCGGACACGCTATTCATAGCGGGCTCGCCGTCCCGTCCGACGGCAGGCAGCCGGACGGGACGCGAGCGGTATCCCTCTCACGACAGCAATGAACCTGATGAACGATGCAAAGAGCGACAGTCTCGTCGAGACTATCGCAAACTTCAGTAATAGTAAATAACTATAGTACTATTCGCCCCTGGGCGTCTTCTGCCGCGGATGGATGTAGTCCTTGAAGTCGTCGAAGCCCTTCCACGTCGGTTCCGGCGGCTGGTGGTCCGGGCGCGGCGCGTATTTCGACGGCTCGCCGACGCCCGGCGTCACGATGTAGCGCGGGCAGTTGGGGAAGATCGCGCGGACTTTTACGCGCACCAGGAGCTGGGCGCCGGCAAAGCGCTGCATCAGCGGATCGTCGCGGCTGACGCTTGCCGTGCCGTTGACGCGCAGCCGCCTTGGCTTCTCGCCCATGTCGATGAACAGCAGGCCGACGCCGGGATTGGCCAGGATGTTGCCCAGGCTCTTGAACATGCCGTTGCCGTCGTAGTCGGGAAACGCAAGCTCGCCCGGCCCGACCACCCGCACGAAGCCCGGCGCGCCGCCCTTGAAGGAGCAGTCGGGCCGGCCCTCGCCGTCGGCAGTCGCCAGGAAAAAGAACATCGCCTGCTCGATGAAGGCGCGGTCCTGGTCGGTGAAGGCCTGGCGCGTCAGCTTCTCTTCCAGCCGGTCGGAGATCCGCCGGCTGTCGAACTGGTCTTGCAGACGGCGATTGCCGTCGTGGAACATCACGCTGTCGCTCATGACCCCTCCCCGGCTTTTCCGGAAAACTACAGCACGAGACTACGCCTTGAGGTAGGTCTCGGCACTCCTGGCGATCTCACGCGCCTTCGCCGCAGCGGCGCCGGTATAGGTCTCCGGCTTGCCCAGCATCTTGATCGTCTCCGGCGAGATCCTGTTCCACACCTGGTCGGCCGACTCCTGCTGGAGCGCCCATTGCGTCGCTTCGAGAAGCGACACCCCGGCCTGTGCCGAACGCGGCATGGCGATGTGATTCACCAGCTCGTGGGCGTCTCCTTCGTAGCCTGCCATCTGGAGAGCGATGTAGATCGGCTCGGCAAGGATGGCATCGCCCTGCGCCTCGAAGTTGCGCCTGAGCGCCGCCTCGTCGACCGAGAGTCGCGCGACGAACGGCTTGCCGTCTGCTTCGCGCAGCAGGGTGTTGAGCTGGTTGACCAGGTTGATCACGATCGTCGGGAAATCGCGGACGATCGAGCTCGCGACCAGGTCACGCTGATGTTCGCTGACCATCGTCGCCAGGACCTTGCCGAATTCGACCTGGTTCTTGATCCATGTCCCTTCGAGGTTCTCGAAATTGATCGGGTTCCTCTTGTGAGCCATCGTCGATGACCCGACCTGCCCTTTCTCGAAGGGTTCGCTGAGCTCGGCGATCTCCGTCCGCATCAAGTGCCGGCCGTCGCGACCGAACTGGCCGAAGGCGGCGGAAAGCTTGACGCAGGCGAACAGGTAGTCGGCCAGCGGTTCCGGCGGAAGGATCTGGGTGCTGATCGGCGCGGCCTCGAGGCCGAGCTTTTCCAGCACGCGCTCCTCGAACGTCCTGTCGCCGCAGCGAGCGGCGATGCCGAGCCCCACCTGGGCGTTGTAGACGCCGACGGCGCCGGAGATCTTTCCCACCAGCTTTTGCGCGGCACTGTTGGCACTCTGGATGTTGGTGAGAATCCGGCTGAGAATCGTTGCGAACCAGAAGCCGACCGTGACGGGCAGCGCGTGCTGGCCGTGCGTGCGGCCGATCTGGGGTTTTAGCGCGAACGAATTGACCTGCTCGACGAAGAAGCCGACCACCTTGTCGGTGAGCCGCCTGACCACGTCGTGGCCGCGCACGAACTGCAGGGCCCGGGCCGTGTCGAGCGCATCGTAGCTCGTGAGCGGAACGTGGATCCACCGTCGCAGCCCCGGGTCGACCTTGCTCTGGGCGATCCGCACCCAGGCGCGGATGTCGTGCCTGGTCACTCTGCGTTCGACATCGTCGACTTCAGTCGTCGTAATCGCGAGGAGCTCCTGCTCAACAGCCGGCGTGAGGGACGCGATATTGGCCTGGGGAATGATGCCGATGTCGGCCAACGTCTTCAGTGTCGCGATTTCTACTTCAGCAACGGTGCGAAACAGGTTGTCGTAGCCGAAGACCGATTGCAGGTCCTTCGGCTGATACCGAGGGTTCCCTGGAAGTGAGAGATTTCCCATGACTTGCTCGTTTCATTCTTCAGTCTGCGTGTTTACCCGCTCGCTTCCCTGAAGACCCGCGATTTATTCCAGCCGGATGTTCGCCGCCTTGACGACGGGCCGCCAGCGCTCGATCTCGTTGGCGATGTGGCTGCCCAGCGCCTCGGGCGGGGCCAGCACCGGCGCGCCGCCCTCTTTCTCCAGCCGCGCCTTCACGTCGGCCGAGGCCAGCGCCTTGTTGATCTCCTCGTTCAGGCGCGCGGCGATGGCCGGCTCGATGCCGGCCGGGCCGGTGATGCCGTACCACTGGTCGGCCTCGAACCCCGCGACACCCGATTCGGCGACCGTCGGCAATTCCGGAAATGCCTCCGACCGCCGCGCGCTGGAGACGGCGAGCGCCCGCAGGCGGCCCTGCTTCGCCAGCGGCATCACGACCGGCGCGCCGGTAAAACCCATCTGCAGCTGGCCGCCTAAAAGGTCGGAGACGAAGGGCGCCGTGCCCTTGTAGGGGACATGCAGGAACTCCGTGCCCGTCGCATAGGCAAAGTAGGCCGAAGCGAGATGCGAGGCGCTTGCCGTGCCGCCGGTCCCGTAGGCGAGCGCGCCGGGCCTGGCCTTGGCCATGGCGACCAGCTCCGGCACCGAGGTCGCGGGCACCGAGGGATTGACCGTGAGGACGTTGGGAACGTTGGCGACGTAGGCAAGCGGCGTCCAGCCTTTGACGGGATCGTAGCTGTGCCGGGGATAGACCAGCGGATTTATGGCGAGCGTGCCGATATGGCCCATCAGCATCGTCAGGCCATCGGGCTCGGACCGGGCCACCATCTCGCAGCCGATCGTGCCGCCACCGCCCGGCCGGTTCTCGACCACGCAGCTCTGGCCAAACGCGACCTGCAGCTTGGCCGCGATCTCGCGCGCCAGAATGTCGGTCGTGCCGCCCGGCGTGAACGGCACGACCAGGCGGAGCGGCTTGGCGGGAAAGTCTTGCGCCCGCGCTGCCGTCGCGAGGGAGGCGCTCGCTGCGCCGATCAGCAGCCGACGGCGTTGCATCAAGCCCGGTCGGTGCCGGCGCCGATGCGCTCGCTGAGCGCCTTGTCGTGCAGGGTCGTGTCCTGGCCCGGCGGGGCGATGCGCACGGCGTCTTCCAGGCTCATGGTCTGGCGCCATTCTTCTTCCGGCCGCGAGCGGCCGTCGTAGCCGATCTGGTCGACACCCCAATAGAGCTCCAGGTGATGGCCGTCGGGGTCCAGGAATTCCACCGAGACCTGGCAGCCGGCGCGGCGGCGGCCCTCGAAGACGATCTTGGCGCCGTACTTCTGCAGGTGATCGCGGGCGCGGAACACCTCGTCGAGCGTCGCGAGCTCGAAGGCGATGTGATGCAGCGTCCGCTTGACCTCGCCTTCCGCCGGCAGGCCACCGATCAGCGCCAGGCAATGGTGATCGCCGTTGCAGCGCAGGAACACCATGCCGCCCGGCATCTTGTCGCCGCCATAGACGTCGGAGATCCTGAAGCCCAACACCTCGGTATAGAAGCGCTTCGACGCTTCGATATCGGTGACGTTGACCACGACGTGGCCGAGTTTCTGGACGGCAAAGGGTGGGTTCATTGGACTACCTTTCCAATCGGTGCTCCGCCATCATGGACCGAAGAACGCATCAGGGGGAAGACGCATGGCGAAATCGCCGAATCGGCTGTCGGCCAGCGAGGCCGTGCTGCGCATGGCCCAGAAGCGGCTGAAAGCCCGCCACCTAGTCGAGGCCTGCCTCGACCGCATCGAGGCGCGAGAGGGCCAGGTCCATGCCTGGGAAGCGCTCGATCCCGACGGTGCGCGCAAGCGGGCCGACATCCTCGACAAGCGCAGTCGTCCGGTCGGGCCTTTGCACGGCATTCCGCTGGCGGTGAAGGACATCATCTCGACCAGGACGATGCCGACGACCTGCGGCTCGGCGATCTACCGCGACCATGTCGTCGGCAAGGATGCCGACTGCGTCACCCGGCTGGTGAAGGCGGGCGCCATCGTGCTGGGCAAGGCGGTGACCACTGAATTCGCCGGCGGGCACGCCGGCAAGACGCACAATCCGCACAATCTGCGGCACACGCCGGCCGGCTCCTCGTCGGGCTCGGCGGCGGCCGTCGCCGACTTCATGGCGCCGGTGGGCTACGGCACGCAGACCGCGGGCTCGGTGATCCGGCCGGGCGCCTTCAACGGCGTGGTGGCCTACAAGGGCAGCTACGGCTGGGCCGACATGTCAGGCATAAAAGCCTATGCACCGACCCTCGACACGCTGGGCTTCTTCGCCCGCGAGGCCAACGACCTCGCCCTGATCCGCGCCGCCTACGGCCATGCTCCGGCCGATCCGCCAACCAGGCCGCCGCGCATCGGCCTGGTCCGCACGCCGTGGTGGGAGGTGGCCGAGCCGTACAACAGGAAGAACATCGAGGAGGCCGCGCGCACCCTGCGCCGCGCCGGCGCGCGCGTGCGCGAATGGCAGGCTCCCGACGCCTGGGAAGGCCTGATGCAGGCCCAGCATCGCATCATGACCAAGGAAGCGACGCAGTCCTACGCCAAGGAGCGCCAGCGCTTCTCGCACCTCTTCTCGCCGATCATGCATGGCGTCATGGCCGAGGGCGACGCGGTCAACCGCCGGCAATATGCCGATGCCAAGAAGCGCAAGCGCCGCGCGCTCGCCCAGCTCGACGAGGCCTGGGACAAGTTCGACCTCCTGCTGGCGCCGTCGGCCAAGGGCGAGGCGCCGTCGGGCCTGGGCAATACCGGCGATCCGATCTTCAACCGGTTCTGGACGCTTTTGGGCACGCCCTGCATTGCGCTGCCCTTCAACACCGGGCCGTTCGGCCTGCCCTTGTCGGTGCAGCTCATCGGCCCGCGCGACAAGGACGACCAGCTCATCGCCTGGGCGCGCTGGGTGGAGCGCAAGCTCTCGTGACCCTGAAGCTCGGCCTGATCGGCTACGGCGCCATCGGCAAGCATGTCGAGGCGGCGCTCAAGGCGGGCAGCCTCGAGAACCTGGAACTGGTCGCGGCCCTGGTGAAGCGGCCGCGCAATGCCAAGGACCATGGAGACCTGCTGACTCACGAGCCGGATCGTTTTTTCGCGCACCGGTTCGACGCCGTTGCCGAATGCGCCGGGCACGAGGCCGTGCGCCGTCACGGCCAACGCGTCCTCGAACAGGGCGCGGACCTTCTCGTGACCTCGGTCGGCGCCTTCACCGATACCGCCTTGTTCGAGCGGCTGCTGGCCGCGGCCAAGGCCAACGCCAAGCGCCTGATCCTGCCTTCGGCCGGCATTGGCGCGCTCGACATCCTGAGCAGCGCCGCGGTCGGCGGCCTCGACAGCGTCACCGTGACGGTGCGCAAGGACCCGTCGGCGTGGAAGGGCACGATCGCCGAGACGCTGGTCGACCTCGATGCACTCACCAGGCCGCACACCGTGTTCGACGGCCCGGTGCGCGAGGGCGCGCGGCTTTATCCGCAGAACGTCAACATCTCGGCCGCCGCCGCCATCGCGGGCCTTGGCCTCGACCGGACACGCGTGGTGATCGTGGCCGATCCCACCATCACCACCCACATCGTCGAGCTCGAAGCAAAGGGCGCGTTCGGCCGCTTCACCTTCATGGAGGACGTGGCCGTCAGCGAGGAGAACCGCAAGACCGGCAAGCTGGTCGCCATGGCCATGGTGAAGTCGGTGCGCCAGCTTGCCTCGACGTTGGTCGTGGCGGCCTAGACCAAGCGTGTCCTCTCAGGGTTGGTATTTGACGACTCTGCCGCCCTTCATCACGAACGCCATCTCGCGTAGCGCGGTCGCATCGGCAAGGTAGTCGCCGCGCATCGCCACGATGTCGGCCGTCATGCCGGGGGCAATCGAGCCGATCTCGCTGCCAAGATTGAGCGATTCTGCTGCGAGCGACGTCGCCGAGACGAGCGCTCGCATCGGATCCTGACCGCCGAACTTGATGCGGTACAGCAGTCCCTCGGCATTGTGGCCGTGCGCCCCCGCGGTCGCGTCGCTGCCATAGACGATCTTCAGGCCTGGTACCTTGAGGGATCGGATGAATTCCTCGGGCGGCTTCGGATTGGCGATCAGCTTTTCCATCATCGCGAACGCTTCCGCCGTGTAGTTGCCGACGCCCAGGTACTTGTCCTTGTTGGCAACGTAGTTCTCGGTGACCACGCCAACGGTCGGATCGAAGAAGGTGCCTTTGGCCGCCATCAGGGCCAGAGCCTCATCGGTCATGCCGCCGGTGCCGTGCTCGATCGCCGTGCACCCTGCCTGGACCGCCATCTTTACGGCCGACGTATAGGCGTGAACGACACTGCGCAGGCCCTGGCTGTTGCATTCCCCGCAAATGACGTCGAGCTGAGCCTGCGTGAGCGTGGGTCGCGACCCTTCGCGCACGCTCGTCGAGGCGAAGATCTTGATGGCGTCGGCGCCGCGCGCCTTGAGATCGCGCACCATGGCCCGCAGCTCCGCTTCCGGCTGCACCGTCTGTCCGGGCTGATCGTAGCGGAACCATTGCAGCGAGGTCAGCAGTCGCGGCCCCGGCACCAGGTTGCGCGCCCAGGCCTCGCGCAAAGGGAGATCCCACGGCGTGCCTGGTCCCAGGCTCTGCACCGTCGTGAAGCCGGCCTCGAGGATGCGCACGCCGTTTTCCACGCTGAACAGGACCGAGTCGGGCACGGGCTCGTCCTGTCCGACGAGCCGGTTGTCGATGAAGCGATCGTGGCTGAAGTGGTAGGTCACGTGAACGTGGGTGTCGATCAATCCCGGCGCCACGGTCATGCCGCCGAGATCGTAGACCTGGGCCCCTTGCGGGACCGGCCCGCCAATGCGTTCGATCTTGTCGCCGGAGACGACGACCACGGTGTCTCGCAGCGTCCCGCCCTTGCCGTCGAGCAGGGTGGCGACGTTGAGAGCGATCGGCCGCCTGGGCCGCGGCAGCGCCCATGTGAGCGGTGGCTTGTTCGCGACGCCCAGCAGCGCCGCTGAGGGGTGCGATTGTACTGACTTCATGGGTCTCATCGCCTCCTGTCCAAGCTAGAAAATATTCTCAGGCGACACGCCAAGCATGACCTGCCCCACGGTCTCGTAGTGCAGGATGCGTCCCTGGCCTTGTTGCGCGACCGTGTCGATGTCGCGCAGACGGCGTTCGAACGGGTTTTCCTCGAACACCGCCATCGAGCCGCAATCGTGAAACAGCGTATTGACGATCTCTCGTGACGACTGAATGGCCCAAGTGGAGGCGAGGCGCAGACGGGTTCGTTGATCCAGGGCCATCTCGCCGCGTTCCTCGATCGTTTCGAACGCTTCGTCTGCTGCGGCGTGAAGGAAATAGCGCGCGGACCGCCACCTCGCCTCGGACTGCGCCACATGGCTCTGGATGACGTTGTTTTCCACCATCGGCTTGCCCGCGCCAAGGCGCGTCTTTTCCCGCGGCAGGCTTAAGAACGTGTCCATCGTTCCCCGGGCAATACCAAGGGCCACTCCACCGAACCCGATCGAATAGAGCTGGGTACTGGTGAAACGGTAGAGCGGGCTGTCGCTGCGGCGGTCGCGCGAATGGTCGCGATAGATCGCGCGCTCGCGCGGAATGAACAGATTGTCGACGGAATACTCGTTGCTCGCCGTACCGCGCAGTCCAAGCGTATGCCAGATATCGTGGAACGTGGCGCTCGATTTGGGATACAGGAAGGTCTTCGTTTCCTTGGCGCCCGCCACCCGCAAATGCGCGCCAAGCCAGGTGGCGTTCTGACTGCCGCTCATGAAGCGCCATTTTCCAGTGATGCGGTATCCGCCTTCCACCGGTATGGCTTCGTATTGCGAACCGGGAGGTCCCCAGGCGAGGATCCCGTCCGGCCTGCCAAAAATTTCCTGGGCAATATCCGGAGCAACATAGGCGCTCGTGGTCGAGCAGCCGTTGCTTTGACACACCACCCAGCCGGTCGACCCGTCCGCGATGGCGAGCGCTTCGGTCACTTGGGCGAAGATCGAGGGCTTCAGCTCCATTCCGCCGACGGATTTCGTCTTCAGCATGGTGAAGAAGCCGCCATCGATCAGGGCCTTGACGACGGGCTTGGTGAGTTCCCGGATTGCGTCGTTCTCGTCCGCGGCCGCGGCGATCAGAGGCATGAGATCGCGGGCTTTCTGTATCTGCGGATGGACGGTCGGCATGTATGTCTCCAGCTCCGCGAAAGCGCGGCCCGATTAATTACCGACGGGCCGGGCGCTCTGGTCAAGCGACGGTCACGCAGGTGAGGGGCCCGATGAGGTTCTGGCGGCGGGCGAGCGGCGCCGGCCCTGCTATAGTCGGCCCATGACCGCGCGCCTCAGCAACCTGCCCTCGACCAGGATCGAAAAGCTCGAGACGTTCCTGATCGAGCGCTGGTGCCTGCTGCGCATCCATTGCGAGGACGGAACGGTCGGCACCGGCGAGGCCGGCGTGCACGGCTGGCCACGGCCGACCGCCGCCATGATCGACGAGATGAAGTCCTATCTCGTGGGCCGCGACCCCTCGACGATCGAGCATCACGCGCAGGCGCTGCAGCGGCACTCGCACTTCATGGGCGCGCTGGTCGGCGGCGCCATTTCGGCGATCGACATCGCGCTCTGGGACATCAAGGCCAAGCGCTACGGCGTGCCGATCTACGAGCTGATGGGTGGCAAGACGCGCGACCGCGTGCGCTGCTACATGCACGCCAAGGGCGACACGCTCGATGAGCTGGTGGCCGATGCCGTTGCCAAGAAGCGCCAGGGCTTCACGGCGATCCGCTTCTCGCCTTTTGCGCCCGACTATCATCTGCGCAAGTCCTTCGAGGAATGGGTTAGCGAGGCCGAGCGCCGCGTCGGCGCGGTGCACGAGGCGCTCCAGGGCGACGCCGACATCTGCATCGAGCTGCACCGCCAGATGAACCCGGCCGAATCGATTGCGCTCGGACAGCGCCTGAGAAAATTCCATCCGTATTTCTATGAAGACCCGATGCTGCCCGACAGTCCGGCGATGATGGGCGACGTGCAGGCGCGCAGCGGCTTGCCAGTGGCGACGGGCGAGCGCTTCTCGTCGATCTTCCAGTTCCAGGAGCTTCTGGCGAACAACGGCTGCGCCTATGTCCGGCCCGACGTCTGCCTCTGCATGGGGCTCACCGGCAGCAAGAAGGTGGCGGCGATGGCCGAGGCGCACCACGTCAAGGTGATCCCGCACAATCCTTTGTCGCCGATCTCGACCGCGGCCTGCGTGCAGCTCGATGCCTGCATCCCGAACTTCGCGCTGCAGGAATACACAGGCGAGCAGGATCCGCCCAAGCGCGACATGGTCTTGCAGCCCCTGGTGTTGAAGGATGGTTACCTCGAAGTACCGGACGCGCCGGGCCTCGGCATCGAGTTAGACGACACCGCCCTGGCGCGGCTCAGGCTGCGCGAGGTCGTGACCGAGCCGCCGATCGGTCGGGATGGGTCGGTGCAGGATTGGTGACGGGTGCAGCGAGGATTTGCCTCAGACCACAGGGCCTAGCTGGGCATGCCCTCGAACTGCGGCAGCCGAGCATGGTGTCGGGTAACACCTATGCGGCCACCAACGTGATCGCCGAGAAGGCCGCCGACCTGATCCCGGCGACCTGACCTCAGTGCCTCGGGACCAGGGTCCACACCGGGTCGAGCACGCGCAGACGGCGGCCGTGCAGCAGCGTCAGCCGCTCGCGGTAGCCCAGAACCTGGATCTGCAGGATCTGCTCGAATTCCGGCGGCAGTTCCTCGGGCTCGAGGACCGGCAGCAGCCGGACAGGCTGGTCGGCGTCATGAAGCTCGGATGCCATCCGCGCCTCGTTCATACGAAGGCGCAGAAGGTTGGCCAGTACTGAACTCGCATTCATGGGGCTCCTCCTTTGCTTTGGGCCCAATCGGTGCGCGATCAGTACGAGGGCTGGCCCCGGCGTTATGTGAGTTTCTTCACACCGGCCAAATCGTCACAAAAATGCCCAATATCGGCAGCCTGGAGAGCCTTCCTCCCCATCGTTCTCGCGATCGGGAGGTGGCCCGCAGGGCCGGAGGGGTCATGAGTCACAGTGGCGTAGGCTCATGACCCCTCCGTCGGCGTAAGACGCCGACACCTCCCCAGCGAAGCTGGGGAGGAGGGCCTTTTAGACGTAGCCCGGCCCCTCGATCACCGGATGGGCCAGCAGGAACTTCAGGTCGATTTCCACGCCGATTCCGGGCTTTTCCAGGGGCCGGACGCAGCCGTCCTTGCCGATCCGCCAGGGCTCGCTGCCCAGGTCGTCGCGGAACTTGTTGGCCACCGAGAGGTCGGCCTCGAAGTAGCCGCCGTTGTCGATCGAGGCCAGGAAGTGGATCGAGACGGCATGGTTGAGGCCGGTCATCGAGCTGTGCGGATGGACCGGCAGCTTCCACATCGAGGCCGCCGCCGCGATCCGCTGCACCTCGGTGATGCCGCCGCTCTTGGAGAGATCGGGCTGCAGGATCGTGATGTTGCCGTCCTCGATCACGCGATGGAACTCGAAGCGCGTGTAGTGGTTCTCGCCGGCGGCCAAGGGCGTGCGGCCAAAACCCTTGGCCATCGCGTAGGAGCGATGGTCGTGCGCCGGAAACGGCTCCTCCAGCCAGCCGATGTTGAGCTCGTCCATCGCCGGCATGACGCGGCGGGCGTCGGCGACGCTGTAGCCGGTGTTGGCGTCGGTCAGGATGGCGATGTCGTCGCCGAAGCGGCGGCGGATCGCCGTCATGCGGGCGATGTCGGCGGCGACGGTGTCGCCGATGCGCAGTTTCAGCGCGCGGTAGCCCGCCTCGACCATCGGGACGGCTTCGGCGACCAGCGAATCGGGCGCCTGGTAGCCGAGCGAGATGCCGCCGGCGTAAGCCGGCACCGGCTTGGCCGTGCCCCCGAGAAGCTTGTAGAGCGGCCAGCCGACGGCCTTGCCCTTGATGTCCCACAGCGCCTGGTCGATGCCGCTCATCGCCATGGCCGTGGCGGCGCCCATGCCGTGGCTGCCGAGCTGGAACTTGTAGATGCGGGCCCAGATGCCGACGGTGTCGGTCGCCTCCATGCCGACGACGAAGCCCCTGAGCGTGGTGTTGATCAGATGGCCGATGCTGCCCGGCGAGCGCGCGTGATGGCTCTCGCCCCAGCCGACAAGGCCGTCCTCGGTCGTCACCTTCACCATGACGCAGTCGCGCTTGGTCATGGTGCCAATGCCCAGCGACACCTGCTGCTCCTTCGGGACGCGGAAGGAGGTGGGGTAGGCTTTGACGTCAACGATTTTCATTTGATGCCTTCTCCTCCTCCGCTTCCGTCATCCCGACCGGAGCCGAGCGCAGCGAGGCGCAGTGGAGGGACCTGTTTTGTCGTCAGCCAACCCAAAACAGGTCCCTCGACTACGCCGCCCTTCGGGCGGCTTCGCTCGGGATGACGGTTGGGCTCACGCCACCTTGTACTTCTTCAGCACCTCGCGATCGATCTCGATGCCGAGCCCCGGCCCGCCCGGCACCTTGACGATCCCCTTCTTCTGCTCGATCGGCTCCTGCGCCAGGTGATCGCGCAGCGGGTTCGGCGTCTGCTCGAACTCGAGCATCGGCGGCATCGGCCGGAAGGCCGGCGGCTGGTCCGGCAGGGCCGCCAAAAACTGCACCGTCGCCGCGAGGCCGATCGTCGAGCCCCAGGCGTGCGGCACGCATTCGACGCCGAAGGCGCTGGCCAGGGTCGCGATCTTGCGGCACTCCGAGAAGCCGCCGGCGGCGCAAAGGTCGGGCTGGACGATGTCCATCGCCTTCCTGGCGATGACGTCGCGAAAGCCCCAGCGCGTGAAATCGTTCTCGCCGCCCGCCACCGCCATGTCGAGCGCGCGGGTCACCTCGACATAGCCATCATGGTCCTCGGGGCTGATCGGCTCCTCGAACCACAGGATGTCGTGCTCCTCCAGCATGCGGCCGAGCTTGATGGCGTTGGGCACCGAGAAGCAGTGGTTGGCGTCGACCGCGAGCTTGATGTCGGGCCCGATCGCCTGGCGCACGGCGGCGACACGTTTGGCATCGAGCTTGAGGTCGCCCAGACCGATCTTCATCTTGATGGCGCGAAAGCCGTCGTTCTTGAACGCCAGCGCCTCTTCGACGGCCTCCTCGACCAGCCGGTCCATGTCGATGAAGTAGAGGCCGGTGGCGTAGGGAATGACCTCGCTGCGATAGGCGCCGCCGATCAGCTTGTGCACCGGCCTGCCGACAGCACGGCCCATGATGTCCCACAGCGCGATGTCGATGCCGGAGATGGCCGAGATCGCCATGCCGGTGGTGCCGTAATCCTTGATGCGATTGTAGAGATCCTCCCAGATCGCCTCGACGTCGAACGGATCACGGCCGACCACGCGCGCCTTGTACTGGGTGTCGATGAAGGTCTTGGCGACGGCGGCCGGTCCGTAGCACTCGCCCCAACCGGTGATGCCTTCGTCGGTCGAGATCTCGACCACGCAGGACGAGCGCGTGCCGTAGACCCAGCCGCGCGCCGAGACGAACGGCTTGTCGACCTTGCATTGCAGGATGTGGCACGCGACGTCAGTGATCTTCATTCCATTGCCTCCCGGGAAGCCACTCTAGCGACTGTCCGTGCGGACCGGTCCAGGCTTTTGGCTCACCATCGACCGCCAAGAGAAACCGCCAATGCGGCGCTGGCTGCGATGCCCGCGCGGCGATCTCGGGGAAGACCCGCGGCGTCTCATTGCTGATCCAGACCGCGCGAGAGGCACGCACCGTGTCGACGAAGCGCTGGCGTACCTCGGGAGGAGTCACATAGGCCAGCACCGCGGTGTGGAAGACGACGAGCGTGGCCTCGGCCGGCGCTTCGGCCATCAGCGGCTCGAGATCTTTCAAGAGGTCGCCACGCACGACGCGGGGCGGGTCGCGCCGCGCCACGGCAAGGGCGGCCCGCAGGTTGCGGCGGCGCTCGTCCTGTTCCGGCCAGATCAAGGCTTCCAGCCATGCCATGTCCTCGTCGGAGGCGACATCGAGCGGATTGAGGTCGAGGCCGGCGCGCCAGACGACGCGCGGCTGCGCCGTGGGCAGCGGCGCAGGACCCGTCACGGTGCAGCGGAAGACCGGCGCGTCGGCGCTGGTCGGCGGGAGATGGGCGCTGCCCCAGTCATAGCCGTAGCGATCGGGCAGCAGGCAGAGGCCGGCGGACGCACCCACTTCGATGAGCGCGAGCGGCTGGGGCAGCGCGGCCAGCAGCGGCAGCAGCACGGCGCAGCGCGCGGGCTCGTTGGTCTGGGTGGTGCGCGCCAGCATCACGGCGCGAAGCGCGTCGGCGCGGCGGGCGACCATCTCGGTCAGCGACGCGATGTCGGGCGGCCGCCCGGCGATCAGGGTCGCCGCCCCGAGCAGCAGGTTCGGCTGGCGTCGCGGCGGCGGCAGCTCGATCAGGAAGCGCAGGACATCGGCCGAAGCGGCGATGTCCTCAGCCAGGCGCTCATAGTGCGGCGAGACTCCGTGGGCTTCGTCGGCGGCGAACCGGCGATAGCGCTCGGCGAGACGGGCCAGCGGTTCGTCTAATCCGGACAATGACAGTTCATGCGGAAGACATTGTATTCTCGCACCCACACTTCCCACAGGTCGGCGCGCCGTATGGCCGGCGCCCGGCGCGTGCCCCAGGCAAGCCTCTGGGTACGACCCTGCCGGCATCCCGCCGCGCAGCCACCCTTCTTTGGGCAACGGATGGTGCGAACGCGGGCCACCGCGCGGGCGAGCTGGCGCCGGGCCTCGGCTCTCGCTTCACGATGCGCGGCGCCTTCGGTGGCGCCAAGTGCCGCGGCTTCTCCGCTTGCCCTGATATGAACTGGGCGGCACTTGCTCGTGCCGTACGGGCCGACGGTCGACGCGATGGTATCCGGAATGAGCACGCTGTCCTCCCTTCGGCATGAGCCCGAAAACGCGAGCAGGTTAAACGGAGTGCAACCTTCGGACAATCGCGCCGCTCACCACGCAACGATGCGAAGGCCCGGCCACCGGGCCTGCCACTTCTTCACCTTGGCCTCGTAGACCGCCTGCGTGATCTGCTTCTTGTTGGGTCGCACGATCATGCCCAGCAGGTCCGACAGGCCATAAGGCGCGAAGACATGTAGCTCCCCTGCGCGCGGCTGCACGCCGACGGCGGTCGACGTCGTCGGAAAGGTCGTGATGGCGTCCTCGGTCGAGACGTAGCGCTCGAGCGCGGTGCCGAATTTCTCGGCGTACCAGAGGTGCACGCGCGCCTCGTTCTTGACGTCGATCCACAGGCCGAGGTCGGCAAACAGGGCGCGGACGCGCGTTGCATGTCCCGCCTCCGTCTCTGCGGAAAGATCCTCGCCGTCGAAGTAGACGAGATCGATGTCGGAGATGCCGTGCGTGGCCGGCACTCCGAACGCATCGTTCCAGACGGTCTGCGCGAGACAGCCGGCGACCAGCCAACAATCCGGCAAGCCGATGTCCGGCCATCGATCGACGATCGGCGCGACAATCGGACTTCGCGACAATAGCTGCCGCAGCTGGTTTTCCTGACTATGCACGCAACCCCGCTCGTTCCTCGGCACCCCAAGGCTCACCCTGTCGATGTCATAGTCGGGCCGGCTGCTGGCAAGCCTGGCAGCGCTTCGGTACTATGCCCCAACGACATCACCGGGAACATCGATCCATGCGCACGCGGATATTGACGACGATAGGATTGGCGCTGGTCGTGGCCGGCTGCGAAGGGCCTTATTATGGCAAAGAGGTGCCTGTCGCCGCCCAGTCTCCCAGCCTGGTCTGCGCCGGCTACGGCTTGCAGATTGGCGGCACAACCTACAACACGTGCGTCGCCTACCAGGAGTCCAGAGCGCAAGCCTATCCGGGCCTGTCGGTTCCGCCCTTCCGGCTGGACCAGTACAACAACAGGATCGATGCCCAAGGCTATCGCGTCGATGGCACGGGCCACCGCATGCCCGTCGACAACCTTTACTATCGCCCCTAGGACAATCTCAGGCTTTGACACCGATCAGCAGGTTCCCGAGCTTGTCCTGGATGACCCCGTCGCCTGGCTCAACGACAGTCGTGCAGTCGAGCTGTTCGAGAATCGCCGGTCCGTCGAAGCGCGCATCGAGCGGCAGCTTCTCGCGGGCATAGATCGGTGTCTGCCGCCAGCCGTCGCTGAACCACACACGACGTTCGCCGACCTGGGCCGCCTTCAGGGTGGGCGCGCGCTCGGTGGCCGCCAGGACCGCCAGGGAAATCTCCGGCCGCACGCCGATCACTGCGGTGTGGAGGTTGACCAGCACCGGCGGGATCTCGGTTAGCTCGATGCCGAAGCGGCGGAAGTAGGCGGCAGCAAAGGCCGTGTGCAGCCCCTCGACGCCGATGCTTTCGCTCTCGACACTGACCGACAGGATATGGCTCTGGCCCTGGAACTGCATGTCGGCGCTCAGGACCCGACGCAGCTCGCGCACCGGCACGCCTTCCTTGACGATGGTCTTGCGGCCCTCGGCGGCCTGTTCGGCATAGATGCCGGCAATCGTCGCGTCGTCGATCGCCGACAACGGCTTGTTGATGGTGCGCACATAGTCGTGGCGCAGGTCGGCCACCACGCAGCCCAGGGCGTTGGTGATGCCGGGTCGCGCCGGCACCAGCACCGTCGGGATGCCGAGCTCGCGCGCCAGCGCCGTGGCGTGCAACGGGCCGGCGCCGCCGAAGGCGAACAGGGCGAAGTCGCGCGGATCGTGGCCGCGCGACAGCGAGACCAGGCGCATGGCGCCGGCCATGCGGTCGTTGGCGATGCGCAGGATGGCGGCGGCCGCCGCCTCGGCATCGAGGCCGAGGCGCTTGCCGACCTTCTGCTCGATCAGGCCGCGCACATGATCGAGGGTCACCGGATGGTCGACACCCAGCAACCGGTCGGGATTGAGCCGGCCGAGGACCAGGTTGGCGTCGGTGATGGTGGGTTCGCTGCCGCCGCGGCCGTAGCAGATCGGCCCCGGCCGCGCGCCGGCGCTCTCCGGGCCGACGCGCAGCATGCCCGCGGCATCGACCGAGGCAATCGAGCCGCCGCCCGCGCCGATCGTGTGCACGTCGACCATCGGCACATGGATCGGCATGGCGTATTCCAGCTCGAGCTCGCCCGACACCGTCGGCACGGCATTCTCGATCAGGCCGACGTCGGTCGAGGTGCCGCCCATGTCGTAGGTGATGAGGTTGGGATGGCCCGAGGCGCGGCCGGTATAGGCCGCCGCCATCACGCCCGAGGCCGGGCCCGACATCACGGTGTTCACGGCCGCGAGCGCGATGAACTGCGACGAGGCCGTGCCTCCATTGCCCTGCATCACCAGGATGTCGCGGTCGAAGCTTTTGGCCAGAAGCTCCAGGCGCAGCCGCGTGAGATAGCGGTCGAGCACCGGCTGCACCGAGGCGTTGACCGCCGCGGTCACGCCGCGCTCGTACTCGCGGTACTCCGAGAGGATGGCGTGGCCGGCCGTGATGTAGCCGTTGGACCACAGCGCATGGACGATCTCGGCGGCCCGCTTCTCATGCGCCGGATTGATGTAGCTGTGCAGGAAATGGATGACCACGGCCTCGCAGCCCAGGGCGATCAGCTTCCTGGCCGCCTCGCCCACGGCCGCCTCGTCGAGCGGCGTCAAGACCTTGCCGTCGGCGTCCATGCGCTCGGGCACTTCCAGGCGGAGCTCTCGGTCGATCAGCGGGTTGAAGGTGCCGCGCAGGCCATAGGGCTGCGGCCGCGTGCGGCGGCCGAGCTCCAGCACGTCGCGGAAGCCCTTGGTGGTGATGAGCCCCACCTTGGCGATCTTGCGCTCGAGCAGCGCGTTGGTGGTAGTGGTGGTGCCGTGCACCAGGGCCTGCACGGTGGCGGGATCGGCATCGGCCGCGGCGAGGGCCGCCATGAAGCCGATCGCCTGGTTGTCGATCGTGGTCGGGACCTTGGCGAGCTTGACGGTGTTGGAGCGCGGGTCGACCGCCAGCAGGTCGGTGAAGGTGCCGCCGACGTCAATGCCGACCGTGAGGAAACGCGGGGGCATGGTCAGTGTCTTCCGGACCGCGCGCTTCCAGCGCGCTCATGAGCTCGAGCGCGCTGGAAGCGCGCGGTCCGGAAGAGGAAGACGTTCATGCGCTACACCGAAAGATACTGTTCGCGGAGGGAAGCGTCGGCCGACAGCTCGGCCATCGAGCCGCCGAAGCGGATCTGGCCCTTCTCGATGATATAGGCGCGGTCGGCCACCGCCTGGGAGAACTGCAGGTTCTGTTCGCAAAGGAGCACGCAGAGCCCCTCGCCCTTGAGCGCGTGGATGGATCGGGCCATCTGCTCGACGATGATCGGCGCCAGCCCTTCCGACGGCTCATCCAGAAGCACGCAGCGTGGATTGCCCATCAGGGTGCGGGCTATCGTCAGCATCTGCTGTTCGCCGCCCGACATGCGGCCGCCCGGACGCTCGCGCATGGTGGCGAGGTTGGGGAACAGGGCGAACAGCTTGTCCTCGGTCCACGACGGCGCGCCGGTGCGTGGCGGCTGCAGGCCGACGGCGAGGTTCTCCATGACGCTGAGCTCGGTGAAGATGCGCCGGTCCTCGGGCACGTAACCCAGGCCGAGCCGGGCGATGCGATAGGGTTGCAGGCGCTCGATGCGCCGGCCGTCGAACGTCACCTCGCCCTTGGCCGCCGACACCAGGCCCATGATGGTCTTCATCACCGTCGACTTGCCGGCGCCGTTGCGGCCCAGCAGGGCCACGACCTCGCCGGCCGACGCTTCCAGCGACACGCCGTGCAGGATGTGGGCGCGGCCGTAAAAGGCATGCAGGTCCTTTACGAAGAGCATGCGTGCTCATTGCTGGGAGCGCGCCACTCCGTGGCGCTCATGGAGTGCGATCGACAAAAGATGCGCCACGGAGTGGCGCGCTCCCAGCAACATCAATGGCCGCTCCCCAGGTACACCGCGCGCACGTCGGGATTGGCGCGCACCTCCTGCGGCGTGCCGCCGGCGATGAGCTGGCCGCGATCGAGCACGATGATGCGGTCGGCCTGGCTGAACACCACGTCCATGTCGTGCTCGGTGAACAGCACGGCGATCTTTTGCGCCCGCGCGAGACCCGCCGCCAACTCCATCAGGGCGACGCGCTCCTTGGGCGCCATGCCGGCGGTCGGTTCGTCCATCAGCAGCAGCCGCGGCTGGTTGGCGAGCGCCATCGCGAGCTCGACGCGCTTCAAGTCACCGTAGGCCAGCACGCCGCAGGGACGCCCGGCCTGGTCGAGCATGCCGACCTGGCCCAGCAGCGCGTCGGCTTCGGCGGTGAAAGCGGTGCCGAAGCGGCCGAGCAGCGACCGTAGACGGCCGGCGTGCGAGTAGAGCGCCATCTGCACGTTCTCGCGCACCGACAGCGAGGCGAAGGTCGCCGTGATCTGGAAGGTTCGGCCGACGCCCAGCCGCCAGATCTGGCGCGGCCTGAGGCCGACGACGTTGCGGCCCTCGAGGCGCACAATGCCGCCATCGGGGGCGAGCTGGCCGTTCAGCATGTTGAAGCAGGTGCTCTTGCCCGCGCCGTTGGGGCCGATCAGGGCCAGAAGCTCGCCGGCGTCGACGGCGAAGGAAACATCGGCGACGGCCTGCACGCCGCCGAACGACTTGTGCAGCCCTTCGACTTGCAGCACGGCCGTCATGCGCGCTCCTCGCGCCAGCGCTGGCTGAGCGCCTTGAGACCGCCCACCAGGCCCTGCGGGAAGAGCAGCACGATCGCCAGGATCACCCCGCCCATGACGGCGCGCCAGAACTCGGTGCGGCGGGCGACCTCGTCGCGCAGCCAGGGGAAGATGGCGGCGCCCGCCAATGGCCCGGTCAGGGTCTCGACGCCGCCCAGCAGCACCATGATCAGCCCGTCCGTCGACTGGGCGATGGAGATGGCGGAGGGCGAGATGCTGCCTTTGGAGAAGGCGTAGACGGCGCCGGCCAGTCCCGCGAGCGCGCCGACCAGCACGAAGGCTATCCATTGACAGGCGCGCAGGTCGATGCCGATCGCCTCGGCGCGCAAGGGTGAATCGCGGCCGGCGCGCAAGGCAAATCCGAAGGGCGAGAACAGCACGCGCCACAGGAGCGCGATGCCGGCGCCGCAGAAGGCGAGCGCGAGATAGTAGTAGGTGGTCTTGCCAGCGAGCCAGGCCGCCGGCCAGACGCCGAACACACCGTTGCTGCCGCCGGTGAAGGAATCCCACTGGAAGACGATCGACCAGCTGATCTGGGCGAAGGCGAGCGTCAGCATGGCGAGGTAGACGCCCGACAGGCGCACGCAGAACCAGCCGTAGACGACAGCGAAGGCGCCGGCGACCAGCGGCGCCAGCACCAGGGCCGCCTCCATGGGCAGGCCGGCGCGCTTCAGCAGCAGTCCTGCGGCATAGGCGCCAAGGCCGAAATAGGCGGCGTGGCCGAACGACACCATGCCGGCCGGCCCCATGATGAAGTGCAGGCTCGTGGCAAACAGGGCGAAGCAGAAGATGTCGGTCAGCAGGATGGTGACGTAGCGGTCGGCGACGATGGGCACGGCAAGCAGCAGCGCCAGCCCGACCAGGACGAAGGTCCAGGACGGCACGGTGAGCGGCGGCGCGGGATCGGCGGCGAGGCGCTGGGCGGCCTGCGGCTTGCCCAGAAGGCCGAAGGGGCGGACGACCAGGACGATCGCCATGATCAGGAACTCGACCACCAGGGTGAGCTTGGAGAAGACGATGTCGGCGCTGAACCAGTGGACAGTGCCGACGCCGATGCAGAAGGCTTTCGCGACGCCGATCAGGACGGCGGCCAGAAAGGCGCCGCCGATGCTGCCGAGGCCGCCGACCACGGTGACGACGAAGGCGTCGGCGATGACGGACAGGTCGAGCTCGAGATTGGCGGGCTCGCGCGGGATCTGCAGCGCGCCGCCCAAACCGGCCAGCACCGAGCCGACGAAGAAGACCGAAGTGAAGAGCCTGGCCTGGTCGACACCCAGCGCCCCCACCATCTCGCGGTCCTGGGTGGCAGCGCGCACCAGCGCGCCCCAGCGCGTTCGCGTGAGCAGCAGCCACATGACGAGCAGCACCACCGGGCCGATGGCGATCAGCAGCAGGTCGTAGGCGGGAATGCGGCGACCCAGGATCTCGACCGCCATGGAGAGGCCGGGCGCGCGCGGGCCTACGAGGTCCTCGGCGCCCCAGGTGAAGAGGGCGATGTCCTTGATCACCAGCACGACGGCGAAAGTGGCGAGGAGCTGGAACAGTTCTGGCGCGCGATAGATGCGGCGCAGCACCAGGACCTCGATCAGCACGCCAACCAGACCGACGGCGAGAGCGGCCAGCACGACCGAGGTCCAGAAGCCGAGCGGCGTGCGGCCGAGCGCCTCGATCAGGCTGTAGGCGCCGTAGAGGCCCAGCATGTAGAGCGAGCCGTGCGCGAAGTTGACGATTCGCGTCACGCCGAAGATCAGCGACAGGCCGGCCGACACCAGGAACAGCGACGCCGCGGCGGCCAGCCCGTTCAGGAGCTGGATGATGATGGAGGCGAAGGTCACGTCAGTTCATGCGGACCGCGGGCCTCCAGGCCCGCATCATGATTATGAGCGGGCCTGGAGGCCCGCGGTCCCAGAAGATCAATTGGCCGGCCTCATCTTCTTGATCTCGGCATCGGTTGGCAGGACGTCCTTGCCGTCGACGAAGCGCCAGTCCTTCATGAAACCCTTGCCGTCCTTGACGCCGATCTTGCCGACATAGGCGCCCATGGTCGACTGATGGTCGATCGGCCGGTACTCGATCATGCCGAAGGGCGTCAGCACGGTGATGCCGCTGGCCGCCGCGATCAGCTTGTCCTGATCGAGCGACCCCGCCTTCTTGATGATGGCGACCGCCGACATGATGGTGGCATAGCCCACCACCGAGCCGAGCCGCGGATAGTCCTTGTACCTGGCCTGGTAGGCGTTGAGGAACTTGGTGTGCTCGGGCGTCTTGATCTCGCTCCACGGATAGCCCGTGACGTACCAGCCGTCCGGCGCCTCCTCCTTCAGGGGATCGAGGTACTCGGGCTCGCCGGCCAGCAGGTTGAAGACTTCGACGCCCTTGAAGATGCCGCGCTGCTGGCCCTCGCGCACGAACTTGGCGAGGTCGGGACCGAACAGCGAGGAGAAGATCGCGTCGGGCTTGGCGTCGGCCAGCGCCTGCACCACCGCGCCGGCGTCGATCTTGCCCAAAGGCGTCGCCTGCTCGGTGACGAATTCCACGCCCGGCTGCTTGGCCGATAGAAGCTTCTTGAAGGCGGCCGTCGCCGACTGGCCGTACTCGTAGTTGGGATAGACGATCGCCCAGCGCTTCTTGTTGAGCTTGACAGCGTCGGGAATGAGCATCGCCGTCTGCATGTAGGTCGAGGTGCGCAGGCGGAACGTGTAGGCGTTCCCTGAGTCCCACACGATCTTGTCGGTCAGGGGCTCGGCCGCCAGGAACAGAACCTTGCGCTGCTTGGCGAAGTCGGCGACGGCCAGGCCGACGTTCGACGGGAAGGTGCCGACCAGGAACGAGGCGCCCTCGCGGCTCAAAAGCTCCTCGGCCACGCGCACGGCGTCGCCGGGATTGCCGTTGTCGTCGCGGCTTACGACCTCGATCTTGCGGCCGAGCACGCCGCCCGCGGCATTGACCTCCTCGACGGCCAGCTCAAAACCCTTCTTGTAGGGTTCGAGGAAGGCCGGAAAGACCTTGTAGCTGTTGAGCTCGCCGATCTTGATCGGTCCTTGCGCGCTGGCAGGTGCCGCCATCGACAGCCCGACCAGCGCCGCGGCGCCCCAGATCGCGCGGGTAAGCAACTTGTTGCGGGTCAGCATATATCCCCTCCGTGAAGCAGCCCCTAATTTCCCGAACCGAACCTAGCACTCAACTCGCGAAAGACGAACGCGCCTGGATTCCCCAATGACCGTCCTGACGCGTCACGATGTAGATCGTCCCGAAGCGGCCGATCAGCGAGCCATCCGCCTTCCAGCGGCTGAACGCGACTTTCAGATGCACCTTGTCCGGCCCGACATGGATCGGCGTACGCTCGTCCCATTGGCTGCGCGCCCAGCCGTCGCCGGCGCGCGCCACGAAATCGGCGAGCTTGTAGTCGCCGTGATTGTTCCAGACCACGACCTTGCCGCCGGCGATCCGCACATGCGGGAAATTGCACGCCGCGTTGGTGGCCGCCTCGTCGCCGCGATTGAGGCCGTCCATGTAGGCGTCGAGAACCGCCATCGCCTCCTTCAAAGGATCGCTCATCCTTCGGCTTCCCCTCTATAGATGGCGCTCGACATCCATACGCTGATGCAGGATGCGGACCACTAGGACCGCCGTGGCCGTCACCCGATAGAACAACACATGCGAGCCGACCAGATACCTTCGATATCCTGGCCGCACGTCGTCACAGTTTCGTCCAACCCTTGGATCAGCCGCGACAGCCTCAACAACCTCCTTGATAAGTCGGAGATAGATCTCAGCTTGTCGCACTCCCCACTGTTCAACGGTGTATTCCCAAATGTCGTCGATATCCGCCTGCGCTCGCGGAGAAACGACGACTCTCATCTCCAATTCCTATCGCTTACGCCTCTTTTTTTGCTTCTTGGCAATGAACGCCTCGAAATCGAAGGGCGTCGCCGGACCACTTGATTCGCCCTCATCCAACGCGTCACGCAAGGCTGTCAGTTTCGCTTCCTGTTCTTCGAGCAGTCGAAGACCTGCACGAACGACGTCGCTCGCGGAGCCATAGCGGCCCTGCTCGACCTTTTCGTCGATGAAGTTGCTGAAGTGCTCGCCGAGGCTAAAGGACGTGTTCTTGCCCATCTGACGCTCCGGTCAAAGGCGATACCAAATTTTGGTATCAGGCGGATCGGACCTTTTCAAGGCAGGCGTGGCTATCAATTCGCCACTGGCCGCACAGAGATAACGCGGCGCCCTCGATCGCGCCGCTAAGCCGCAGACGCCGCGCTTCCGCAGCGCCGCGATCGAGTGCGAGAATGACAGCGTCATCGGGCAGCGGACCAATCGCGACCGTAACGGGCAGATCGCCGAGGTCGCTGTCGGGGTCGAGCGCGCGGGCCGGGCGGCGTTCGATGGCCGGGTGATCGAGGTTTACCGCATTGGCGATCAGGGTTGCGGCGGCGTCGGCAGCGGCGGCGGTCGCCGCCAGCACCGTCGCCGAATCGGCGATGCCCAGAGAGAACGAGCGGCCGCCGCGGCCCGAGGTGGCGATGCCGCGCACCGGCTGGTCGTGGGTCAGCCGCGCCACGCCGTCGAGAGCCGAGGCAAAGATGCCGGCGCGCAGCTCATGGCCCGGCGTCAGGTGGACGGCAATGTCGCCGCCGTCGTTGACGTAGGCCTTGTCGAGCGCTCGGCCGCACACCAGCGCCTGCAGCATCTCGTCGGCGACGGCGCCGGCCACCGCCGCCATGGGCGTGATGTAGACGGCACGATGCGGCCACACGGCCTCGGCCATGCGGCGCGCCACCGGGCCCTGCAGCAGCGGATAGGCATCGCCGACCGAGCGGCGCAGGGTCGGCAGCTCGCGCACCAAGGTCGGCAGGATGTCGCCGAAGCGATCAATCGCCTGGGCATAGGCGCGCTCGACCTCAGTCGCCGCGCCGAACGCCTCAATGATGAGGTCGATCGGTCCGTGCTGCAGGTGCAGGCGTCCATCAGGGAAGCGGGCAGCAATAGCGCTCATGGGTCGAGCCGCACTTTGTGGGCACGCAGCACGTCTTCGAGCGTCACCGCGCGCGAGGCGTAGCCGCCCAGCGCCGCGTAGTCGCTCGCGCGCAGGGTGAACTCGATGGGCGCCACCAGCGCCGGCGTCGGCACGTAGCCAAACGACTTCTCCGGCATCTTGGCGACATCGACCATCAGGGTGATGCCGCCTCCGGGCCAGACATAGGCCGGCACGCCGCCAAGGGTGACCTTGGTCAGGGCATCGCGGACCGAGCGCGTCAGCCGCACCGGATTCTCGGTGACACCGGCGCGCAGAGAACCGCCGGCGCCGGCCATGAACATCACGGTGCACAATGCGGGCTCGCAGTTCTCGGCGATGCGCTCGACGACCTGGCGCACCGGCGCCGGCATGTCGGCGGGCCGCGGCTTCAGTTCCTGGTCGAGCTCGAACCACGCCGAATGCTCGCCGGTGGTCGAGACCATCAAGAGTTTTAGGCCCGGCCAGGCCTGCTTGGGATCGATCTTCTCGATGATCTCCAGCGGATCGGAGACGTTGGTGCCGCCCCAGCCCAGGCCGGGCTCGGCGACCTGGAAGTAGCGGCCGGGCGTCGACTTGCGGCCGCGCACGCGGATGCCGGCGGGCTTCATGTCGAGGAAGCGGCCGCCCTGGTGCTCGCTGAGCACGCCGGTGATGTGGTCGTCGACCACGATCACCTCGTCGACATGGCCCTGCCATTGCGGCGCGAACATGCCGATGGCGGCCGAGCCGCAGCCTACGCGCATGCGCTCCTCGCGCGTGCCGTTGACCACCGGCGGCCGGTCGGCCTGCACCACCACGGTGGAGCCATCGTCGATCGCGAGCTCGACGGCCTCGCGGTTGCAGAGCGCCAGCAGCGCCTCGCAGGTGACGACACCCTCCTTCTTGCTGCCGCCGACCAGGTGATGGACGCCGCCCAGCGACAGCATCTGCGAGCCGTACTCGGCCGTGGTGACGTGACCGACAGCCTCGCCCTTGACGCGCACCGCGGCCTGCTCGGGGCCGAGCCAGCGGTCGGTGTCGATCTTCACCTTGACGCCGCAGTAGCTGAAGATGCCCTCGGTCACGACGGTGACCATGTCGACGCCGTCGTGTTTCGACGAAACGATGAACGGCGCGGGCTTGTAGTCGGGATAGGTCGTGGTGGCGCCGATGCCGGTGATGAAGGCGCCTTCACCCTTGCCGAGTTCGCCGCGCCAGGAATCGCTGCCCTCGACGAAGGCGACGCGGGCGAGGTCAGGCTTGGCCAGCAGCACCAGCGAATCGACGCGCACCAGCTTGCCGTCCTCGTTGGCATAGCGGTCGCAGGCGCCGGCGCGGCCCGGCCGGATGCGGCACAGCACCGGACAGGCATCGCAGCGCACGATGCCGGCCTTGGCCTCGGCCTCGGTGAGCGTGATGTCGTCGCTCATGGTCCCTTCCCGGCCAACACGATGGCCTCGCGCAGGCGGTGCGGCAACAAGGGCACCCGCGTGGCACGTATGCCGGTCGCGTGATGGACCGCGCCCAGGATCGCCGGCGCCGTTGGCACCAGGCCGGGCTCGCCGACACCCTTGGCGCCCGATGGTCCCAGCGGCTCGCGCTCCTCGATCAGGATGCACTCGATCTCGGGCACGTCGCCGATGGTGGGAATGAGGTAGTCGTGCAGGTTCTCGGTGCGGCCGGGGAGATATTCCTCCATCAGGGCCAGGCCCAGCCCCTGGGCGATGCCGCCTTCGATCTGGCCCTCGACCAGGGTCGGGTTGATGGCCTTGCCGACATCGTGGGCGGCGACCATGCGCAGCACCTTCACCGTACCCAGCTCGATATCGACCTCGACCGTGGCGATCTGGGCGGCGAAGGCATAGGTCGCGTAGGGGATGCCCTGGCCGTCGGCATCGAGTGGCGTGGTCGGCGGATCGAAGGTGCCCTCGCCCGTCAATGGAGCCGCCGTCGCGAGATCGATCACGCGCACCTCGCCGCCATCGCGCACCGTGAGCCTGGCGCCGTCGAGCGACAGCGCGGCCTCCGGCCCGGCATTGGCCAGGCGCAGGATCTGTTGGCGCAGGTCGCGGCCGGCGCGTTCGGCCGCCTGGCCCGAGACGAAGGTCTGACGCGACGCCGAGGTCTTGCCGGCGTCGGCGGTGAGATCGGTGTCGCCCGAGACCAAGGCGAACTGGGCCGTGGGCAGGCCCAGCGCATCGGCCGCGATCTGGGTCATGATGGTGTTGGAACCCTGGCCGATATCGACCGCGCCGCTGTACAGCGTCAGCGTGCCGGCCGGCGACAGGCCGACCCGCATGCACGAAGGGTTGGACATCGAGGTGTTGCCGATGCCGTACCACATGCAGCCGACACCGACGCCGCGGCGCTTCGGGCCGCCGGCTGCATTGAAAGCCGCGATCTCGTCCTGCGCCTTGCGCCAGTGCGGCCGCAGCGCCTCCAGGCATTGGGCGAGGCCGGCGGAATGGCTGAGCGTCTGGCCGGTCGCCGTCGTGTCGCCGACCCGCAGCGCATTGCGCAGTCGGAATTCCAGGCGATCGATGCCGAGCTTGTCGGCCAGCTCGTCCATCATCGCCTCATGGGCGATGGCGGCCTGCGGCACGCCGAAGCCGCGGAAGGCGCCGGAAGGCGGGGCGTTGGTGAACCAGGCATCGCCCCAGGTGCGGACGTTGGCCACGCGGTACGGGCCCATGGCGTGCACCGGCACGCGGTTGGCGACGGTCGGGCCCCACGAGGCGTAGGCGCCGGTGTCGAAGTTCGCCGTCACCTCGCAGGCCAGCAGATTGCCCTCGGCGTCGCAGCCGAACCTGGCGGCGACGCGCGCGGGGTGGCGCTTGGTCGAGGCGGCCATGCTCTCCGGCCGCGTGTAGACCAGGGCGACCGGCCGTAGAAGCTTCCATGCCGCCAGCGCCACCAGGGGCTGGACCGAAAGGTCGAGCTTGCCGCCGAAGCCGCCACCGCAGGCCGTCGGCACGATGCGCACCGCCTCGGGCCGGAGCCGCATGACGATCGCCACCTCGTCGCGGTCCATATAGGGCGTCTGGGTCGAGACGTGGACTTCGATGCGGTCTCCCACCCGCTCGGCCCAGCCGGCCTCGGGCTCGATGTAGGCATGCTCGACGAAGGCGGTCTCGAACACGCCCTCGGCCACCGCGGCGCAGGTGTCGAATACCTCGCCGACGTTGCCGCGCCTGACCCCGCCCTCCAGCAGGAGGTTGCGCGGCTTGTCGGCCTGCACCAGGGGCGCGTCGGCCGCCATCGCGGCCTCGAGGCCGACGACCGGCGGCTCAGGGCTCCAGGTGATCGGCACGTCCTCGTCGCGGATCGCCAGGACGTCGTCGCGCTCGCCGACCAGGGCGACGACGGCCTCGCCGCGATAACGCACCTGGCCGTCCGCCAGCACCGGCTGGTCCTTGATGTCGGGATAGATGCCGAACCCGTTCGACGGCACGTCGGCCGCCGTCAGCACCGCGGCAAGCCGCCGGCGCAATGGCTCCAGGTCGCCCAACGCGAAGCGGGCCCGCGCATACGGCGAGCGCACGACGCGGATCCACAGCGCATCGGCGGGAACATCGTCGGCGCCGAACTTCTCGCGGCCCGAGAGCTTGGCAACGCCGTCGACCCGCGCCAGTCGCGCACCGACGGCCGCGCCGGCCGGCGGCGCGGCGGGCAGCGATGCCGTCGCGTCCATGACGGCAGCGACGATCTTGCCGTAGCCGGTGCAGCGGCAGAGCACGCCGCCCAGCGCATCCTCGACCTCGCCGCGCGTCGGCCGCGCCGCCTTGGCCAGAAGCTCGCGGGCCGCCATCAGCATGCCGGGCGTGCAGATGCCGCACTGGGCGGCGCCGTGGGCGAGGAACGACGCCTGCACGGCGGCGAGCGTGCCGTTGCCGTCGCCCAGGCCCTCGACGGTCTCGACCGTGCGGCCCGCGACCTGGCCCATCGCCACCAGGCAGGCGCAGACCTGCCGGCTGTCGAGCAGGACGGTGCAGGCGCCGCAGTCGCCGGCGTCGCAGCCGACCTTGGTGCCGGTGTGCCCGAGGTCGGCGCGCAATGCCGCAGCCAGGCGCGTGATCGGCGGGCCGTCCCAGGCGACCGATCGGCCGTTCAGGGTGAACTCGACCTTCATCGGACGAAGCTCGCCAGCAGACGGCGCAGCAGGGTGACCACCGCATCCCGCCGGTAGTCCGCGCTGCCGCGCACGTCGTCGATCGGCGAGAGCGGTGCGAGCTGCTGGACGTCGACACAGTCGGCCAGCCGGTCGCGCGCTGCGCCGACCAGTGCAGCCTCGAGCGCCGGCAGCCGCTCGGCGACCGGCGAGCAGGCGCCGACCGCGACCCGCGCCGCGGCGACGCGACCCTCGGCGAATTCCAAGGTGGCCGCCGCCATGGCGATCGAGATCACGAGGTAGCGCCGCGCGCCCAGCTTCAAGAACGCGCTCTCGGCATCATGTCGCGGCCGCGGCACGTGGATCGCCGCCACCAGCTCGCCCGGCGCCAGCGCCGTGCGGCGCACGCCGGTGATGAACTGGCGGAGCGGCAGGCGGCGGTTCGCAGGCCCCGCGATCTCGACGTCGGCGTCGAGCGCCAGCAGGCCGGGCACGCCATCGGCCGCCGGCGAGGCGTTGCAGATGTTGCCGGCGAGCGTTCCGGCGTTCTGGATCTGGCGGCCGCCGACCTCGCGAGCGGCCTGCTTCAGGCCGTCGAACAGGGGCGGCAGGTCGGCCTCCAGAAGCTCGCTCCAGGTCGTGGTGGCGCCCAGCCGCCAGCCCGCCGGGCCGCCCGTGATGCCGCGCAAAACGTCGATCCCGCCGATATCGAGCACGTCCTCCTCGACCGCCCGGCCGACCCGCGCCGGGTAGAAATCGGTGCCGCCGGCCAGCACGACATGCGGCCGCGCCAGTGCGCTCAGCGCCTCTTCAAGGCGGCGTGGACGAAGGTAGACACCCATATCGTTCGTGTACGTACGATGCCGAGGGGTATTCAGGGAGTCAAATTCATTGCTGGGAGCGCGCCACTCCGTGGCGCTTCTTCGTGGATCACACAGCCCATGAGCGCCACGGAGTGGCGCGCTCCCAGCTCAGATGATTCTGGAAAGAAGCTCGAGGAGCTGGCGCTGCTCCTGGTTGTTGAGCGGCTTCAGAGTCTCGCGCGACACCGCGGGTCCGTTGACCAGCAGCTTGGTGATCAGGCGATGGCCTTCGGTCGTCAGGCTGAGCAGCGTACGCCGCGCGTCGCCGGGATGCGGACGCGAATCGACCAGGCGACGTTCCTTCAGCCGGCGCACCACGCCCTGCATTGTCGCCTTGTCCATGCCGACGAGACGGCCGAGATGATTCTGCGAGAGCTCGGTGTACTCGTGCAGCTTCATCATGCTCGAGTACTGGGTCGGCGTGATGTTGGGATCGCCGATCGTCACCTGGAAGATGGAGGAGGCTCGTTGATGCGCGCGTCGCAGCAGATAACCGACTTGCTCTTCGATGCGGTAGGGCCGTGATGCCGGACTTGATGCCGGCTTGGTCTCTGGTTGTCTTCTTGCGACGTTGCTTCGCATCGCCCCCGCCTTTGCTTGATCCTTGGCTACACCGACAACGCGCGAAGCACAACGGTCTCATAACACCCGAGGCAGAAGGTGAATTGCGCGCACCTCTTGACTCATTCGCGCAAGCGTGCGCGCACGCCGTCAGTTGCCCGCGACCCTGTGCTCCCTAGCAACCCAGACCGGCTCGCGAAGTTCCTTGCACTCGATCTTTCCGTGAACGGAGCGGAACTCGACGAGTTCTTTCTACGTGACTGACGCTTCGGCCTTCACGCGCACTCGCCCCCTCTTTCATCGGCAATGCCGAGGACTGCGACCTCGACGACGTCGGGTGCGCGGCGATCACGTTCCATGTCGTCGGCGCGGTCGAGCATGTAGAGGGAGCCGTTGGCATCGACGATGGGCCCGGCAGAAGCGTGCATCTTTGCACTCGGCGACGATCTCACTGGTCTCGCAGGGCTGCACGGGACTGTTGTCCCCGTCCCGGATCGGCAACTACGCGAAGGGCAGCAGCCGCAGGCGCGCAATGGCTGCGAGCCCGGCACGTCCTTGGCGAACCACTACCGCAGCTCCATCATCGCAATAGGTAGTAGCTCGGCTTGGCCATGGCCCTGATACATGGCGTTTCCGAAATCCAATAGGCTTTCGGCGCGGTCCAGATCGGCCCGGCCGGCACTCGGCGAGCGTGTCGTCTGTCAGCGCGCCGACGTGGTCCAGCTGACGGAGGCCGAGTGCAGTAAGTCCAGCCGCGACCGCGTCGCTCGCGTTGTCGTTCGCGGCGCGCGTCCATCGTTTGCTGCCGCGTTCTGCGTCGCAGTGCCAGAGCCGGTGACGCCACGCGACGGCGATGGCAGTCTCGTACGGTTCCCTACAGAGAGAGAAAAATGCCGGGTGCGCTCGCAGGCATCAGGATCGTCGACCTGACCAACATCATCCTCGGCCCCTACGGCACCATGCTGCTGGCCGACCAGGGCGCCGACGTGATCAAGGTCGAGGCGCCGGAGGGCGACATGGTGCGCCACATCGGCAAGCCGGCGAAGACGCCGGGCATGGGCCCGACCTACCTCTACGTGAACCGCAACAAGCGATCGCTCTGCCTCGATCTCAAGAATCCGGCGGCGAAGGCGGCGCTGCTCAGGCTGGTGGCCACCGCCGACGCCTTCGTCCATGCGCTCAGACCTCAGGCCATCGAGGGATTGGGGCTGGGCTACGAGGCGATCCGCAAGATCAAGCCCGACATCGTCTATGTCGGCGCCTACGGCTACTCGGCCGACGGTCCCTACGGAAAGCTGCCGGCCTACGACGATGCCATCCAGGCCCGCTTCGGCATCGCCGACCTGATGGGCCGGGCGGCGGGCGACAATGTCCCGCGCTATCCGCCGACCATCATCGCCGACAAGACGGTCGGGCTGACCTTCGCCTTCGCGACCCTTTCAGCCCTGATGCATAGACAGCGCACCGGCGAGGGCCAGTTCGTCGAAGTACCCATGTTCGAGACCATGGCCGCCTGGCTGATGGTCGAGCATCTGTGGGAACGGACGTTCTCCGACGACGGCGAGGTCGGCTACACGCGGCTGCTCGCCCGCACCCGCAAGCCGTTCCGCACCCTCGACGGCTGGATGGCGATCCTGCCCTACAACGACAAGCACTGGCGCAACTTCTTCGAGATTGTCGGCCGGCCGGAGGTGCTGGAGGACCCGCGCTATTCGACGCTGAATGCCCGCTCGCTGCACATCAACGACATGTATTCCATGGTCGAGGCCCTGGCGCCGACCAGGACCACGGCGGAATGGGTGACGCTTCTGGACAAGGCGCAGATCCCCAATGCGCCCGTTTCCAAACCGAGCGACCTGTTCGAGGACCCGCATCTGATGTGGCGGCAGCTCTTCAAGAAGTACCCGCATCCCAGCGAGGGCGAGATCATGATGGTCGAGCCGCCCATGCGCATGAGCCGCACGCCGCCCGCCATCCGCCGCATGGCGCCCCTGATGGGTGCGGATTCGCGAAGCGTTCTCGCCGAGATCGGGTTGAGCGAAGCGGAGATCGACGTCCTGAAGAAGGACGGCGCGCTTATCGAGCCATGACGGCGAGCTCCGCCGCCGCCAAATCCTCCAGGGCGGCGCCGACCGATTTGAACAGCGTGATCGAGGTAGCATCGCCGGCGGCGCGGCCCTGCCGTTGCCCCCGTGTCAGCTCGTAAAGGTCGGCGATCACATCGGTTTCCTTGATCGTGCCATTGGCCAGTGGCTGGACGATGTCGCCACCCTCCTTGAGAGCGCCGGCTCGGGTGTCGACATAAACCCGGGCGCGCCGCACCGCCTCATCGTCGCTTTCTCGCATCTGCGGCGTGTAGGCGCCTACCAGGTCGACGTGCTGACCGTCGCGCAGGCAGTCGCCCTCGACCAGCGGCGCGCTGGAAAGCGTTGCACAGGAGATGATGTCGGCCTCGCCGATGGCCTGCCGGCGGTCGGTCACCGCCCGGACAGTGATCGGGCGCGACAGCGCTTGCGGCAGCGACGCTGAAAGCTCCGTGGCAAGAGCTGCCGCTTGCTCCGGCCGCCGGCCCCAGATCGCGACCTCCTCGATCGGCCGGACCTTGGCATGGACGCGGATGAGCTGCGGCGCCAGCGCGCCGGTGCCGATCATGGCGAGCCGCCGCGCATCGGGCCGCGACAGGTAGCGCGAGGCCAGCCCCGAGGCGCAGGCGGTTCGCCGCTTGGTCAGCATGGTGCCGTCGAGCATCGCCACCGTCTGGCCGGTCGCGCCGTCGAGCAGCAGGTACTGGCCGTAGATCGAGGGCAGCGAACGCTTGCCGTTGTCGGGGAAGACGGTGACGACCTTGATGCCGAGGTGACTGGCAGGCCCGCGCGTCCAGGCCGGCATCAGGAGCAGCATGGCATCGGTCGAGCCCGGGCCGACAGGCTCGGCGATCTTGTGATGGTGGCGGACCGGCATCTCGCAGCCGGCACGGAACAGTGCGTCGAGGCGGTCGATCAGGGCCAGGTCGTCGAGAACGGCGTCGACCTCGGCGGCCGAGAGGATCTTCACGACAGCGGGCTGCGGGTACCGGACGGCATCGAGAGTTCAGAGGCGACCAGCGCACTCTGGCGCTCCAGCGCCTTCTGGTCACGCGGCGCCAGGTTATTGGTGGGGGCCGTTGATGGCGTATCGGTCCGGCGCAGGCGCTGCATCTCACGCTCCAACCGGGCCGCCTCGCCGCTCGCCTCGCGGGCGCGCCGGCGGTGGTGGCGCCCGGCCCACCAGCCCATGCCCAGCCCGGCCAGCACGCCCAGCAGCAGCACGCCGATCACCAGGAGGTAGAGCGGCAGGACGACGAGGTGCGGCAACGGCCATAGCGCAAGCTGCACCGGCTGGCGATTACTGACCGCAATCAGCACGCCAATCAGGATGAAGAGGATGAACAGAGCGCGGACGAGAAGCTTCATGCGATGGCGAGCATGGCACAGCGAGCGTGGGAGACGCGAGAGTCATGGGACCGCGGGCCTCCAGGCCTGCCCATCTCATGATTCATGAGCGGGCCCGGAGGCCCGCGGTCCTAAGACTTCTTGTCTTCGCTCGATTCAGGCGGCGCTAGGCCGGCGGCCTTGACCGCTTCCTTGTTGAGGCGATCGCGCAAATCCTTGCCGGTCTTGAAGTAGGGCACGCGCTTGGAGGCGACGGCGACCTGCTCGCCGGTGCGCGGATTGCGGCCGGTGCGCGGCTCGCGTTTTTTCACGGAGAACGCGCCAAAGCCGCGTAATTCGACGCGGTGCCCTCCGGCCAAGGCCTTGGAGATTTCGTCGAAGACCGTGGCCACGATCCGCTCGACATCCCTTTGATAGAGATGAGGATTCCGGGCCGCCAGGCGAGCAATCAGCTCCGACTTGGTCATCCCCACGACAATAAAGGAAAAGTTCGCCCCCTTCAAGCCTAAGCCCTTGAATCAAAAGGAAAACGGCCGGAAAGGCCGGCAAAAAGGGCCTCCGGAGCGCCTTTTGCCAAGAAAAAGGGCCGGCTCTCGCGAGCCGACCCCTTTCCGAAGGTCCCCGGACGGCGACCTTACTTGTCGTCTTCCTCGTCGTCCTTCTTCTGGGCCCGGCTCAGCGCCGCGCCGAGAATATCGCCCAGGCTGGCGCCCGAGTCGGACGAGCCGAAGTCGGCCATCGCCTTCTTCTCCTCGTCGAGCTCGCGGGCCTTGACCGACAGCACCACCCGGCGCGAGGCCCGGTCGATGTTGGTGATCTTGGCGTCGAGCTTGTCGCCGATGGCGTAACGGTCGGGACGCTGCTCGGAGCGGTCGCGGGAAAGCTCCGACTTGCGGATGAAGCCCGGGATTCCGTCCTGCACGGTGACGTCGATGCCGTTGTCCTGGATGCCGGCCACGATGACGGTGACCACGTCGCCCTTCTTGGCGACCGCGCCCACCTTCTCGAACGGATCGTTGGCCAGCTGCTTGATGCCGAGCGAGATGCGCTCCTTGTCCATGTCGACGTCGAGGACCTTGACCTTGACCTGGTCGCCCTTCTTGTAGTCGCGGATCGCCTCGTCGCCGGCCTTGTCCCACGACAGGTCCGAGAGATGGACCATGCCGTCGATGTCGCCGGGCAGGCCGACGAACAGGCCGAACTCGGTGATGTTGCGGACCTCGCCCTCGAGCTCGGTGCCGCCGGGATACTGCTCGGCGAAGCTCTCCCACGGATTGGCCATGCACTGCTTGAGGCCGAGCGAGATGCGGCGCTTGGACATGTCGACGTCCAGCACCATCACTTCGACCTCCTGCGAGGTCGACACGATCTTGCCCGGATGGACGTTCTTCTTGGTCCAGCTCATCTCGGAGACGTGCACCAGACCCTCGACGCCCGGCTCCAGCTCCACGAAGGCGCCGTAGTCGGTGATGTTGGTGACGCGGCCCTTGAGCTTCAGCCCGACCGGGTACTTGGCCCCCGCGCCGTCCCACGGATCGCTCATCAGCTGCTTCATGCCGAGCGAGATGCGCTGCGTCTCGGGATTGAAGCGGATGACCTGCACCTTGACCGACTGGCCGATGGTGAGGGCTTCCGACGGATGGTTGATGCGCTTCCAGGCAATGTCGGTGACATGCAGGAGGCCGTCGACGCCGCCCAGATCCACGAACGCACCGTAATCGGTGATGTTCTTCACAACGCCGTCGAGCACCTGGCCTTCGGACAGCGCGCCCATCAGGCGGGTGCGGTCCTCGGCGCGGGTCTCTTCCATGACGGCGCGGCGCGACACGACGATGTTGCCGCGGCGGCGGTCCATCTTGAGGATGGCGAACTGCTGGGCCTGGCCCATCAGCGGGCCGACGTCGCGCACCGGACGGACATCGACCTGGCTGCCCGGCAGGAAGGCCACGGCGCCCGACAGATCGACGGTGAAGCCGCCCTTCACGCGGCCGAAGATCGTGCCCATGACACGTTCCTGGTCGGTGAACGCCTTCTCGAGGACGGTCCAGGCTTCCTCGCGACGAGCCTTGTCGCGCGACAGGACGGCTTCGCCGTCCTTGTTCTCCATGCGGTCGACGAAGATGTCGACCGTGTCGCCTTCGCGCACTTCGGGAGCGCCGGTGCCGCCGTTGGCGAATTCACGGATGGCGACGCGGCCTTCGGACTTCAGTCCGACATCGACCACGACGAAATCATTTGCGATACGAATGACGCGGCCCTTGACGACCGTGCCTTCGAAGCTCGAGGAACCGCCGAGCGATTCCTCGAGGAGTGCTGCGAACTCCGCGCTGGCGGCGTCGTTCGACGTTTTACGCAGGGCGCTGCCCTTTGCCATTCAAAACCTCTTCCTTCATCGATCCCGGGCGAAACGCTGCCGCCCGTCGGCCAACCGGTTAAGTCCGGCGGATCCACTGCCTGAAAGAACCGCGTCCGGGTGCCCCCGATCGCAGTCGCCGCTAACCAGTCTGCGATCCGCCGGCGGCGACTTACGGCCCGGAGGATCGAAAGCCCTTGCTCGTTATGAACGCCAAAGCCGCGGCGAAGGCCGCATCGGCATCCATGTCGCTGGTATCGAGGTGGTAAGCATCGGGTGCGGCTTTCATTGGTGCTGCCGCCCGTTCGCTGTCGCGACGGTCCCGCTCCGCCATCTCGGCAAGAACGCGCGGCTTTATAGTGTCGGCACCCCGCGCGCGCAACTCCTGGTACCGGCGCTCGACCCGCGCTTCCAGGCTCGCCGTGACGAACAATTTCACCGGCGCGTCGGGGCAGATCACGGTCCCGATATCGCGCCCATCGAGCACGGCGCCCGACGGCTGATATGCGAATTCTTTCTGGAATTTCAAGAGGTTGACCCGGACCTCCGCGATCGCCGCGACCTTGGAGCCGGCCTGGCCCGCCTCGTCGGTGCGCAGCGCCGGATTGTCCAGGTCGGCGGCTTTCAGGGCAGCGGCCGCATCTGCCGGGGTGCGGCTGGTATGCGCAGCGGCCCAGCCAACCGCACGATAGAGCAGCCCCGTATCGAGGTGCGGCAACTTGAAATGGGCGGCCAGCCGCTTGGCGAGCGTGCCCTTGCCCGACGCCGCCGGTCCGTCGATGGCGATCAACAGAGGTTTCACGCCGCCTCGATCTCTGGGCCGATTCTGGCGCCCAATCCGTTCATCAACTGGGCGAAGCCCGGGAAGCTGGTCTCGATCGGCGAGCCGTCGTCGATCGCCACCGCTTCGCGCGCCGCCAGGCCCAGCACCAGGAAGGACATGGCGATGCGATGATCGAGATGGGTCGCGACCAGGCCGCCGCCGGCGGGGGCTGAGCCGGTGCCGTGCACGACCAGATCTGCGGCACCCATCTCGTGCTTCACGCCGTTGGCCAGAAGACCGGCCGAGACGCTGGCCAGCCGGTCGCTCTCCTTGGCGCGCAGTTCGGCAAGGCCCAGCATGCGCGTCGTGCCTTCGGCGCAGGCGGCGGCGATGGCGAGGATGGGATACTCGTCGATCATCGACGGCGCGCGCTCGACCGGCACGTCGACGCCCTTCAGCACACCGCCTTTGACGTGCAGGTCGGCCACCGGCTCGCCGCCGATCTCGCGTTCGTTCTCGAAGGCGATGTCGGCGCCCATGTCACGCAGGGTCTGGTAAAGCCCGGCGCGCAACGGGTTGATCCCGACATTCTCGACCGTGATGTCGCTGCCCGGCCGGATCGCTGCGGCAACGACGGCGAAGGCCGCCGACGAGGAATCGCCCGCCACGACGATGTCGCGGCCCAAAAGCTCGGGCCAGCCGACGACGGTGATGCGCTTGCCGCCGCCGTCAGCGGGCGCCACACGGACCTCGGCGCCGAAATGGCGCAGCATCCGCTCGGGGTGATCGCGCGTGGCCTCGGGCTCGATCACCGTGGTCTCGCCCGCGGTGTTGAGGCCGGCCAGGAGGATGGCGCTCTTCACCTGGGCCGAGGCGACCGGCAGACGGTAGTCGATGGGCACCATCTCGTCGGTGCCGACGATGGCGAGCGGCAGGCGGCCGCCCTCGCGGCCCTCGAAGCGGGCGCCCATGCGGCTCAGCGGTTCGATCACGCGCCGCATCGGCCGGCGGCGCAGCGAGGCATCGCCGGTCATGACGCTGGTGAAGGGATGACTGGCGAGGATGCCGGCAAGGAGCCTGGCCGAAGTGCCGGAGTTGCCGAGCTCGAGCACATCGGCAGGCTCGCGGCCGCCGCCGACGCCGAAACCGCGCACACGCCACAGACCCGTTTCCCGCTCATGCGTGACCTTGGCCCCCAGTGCCCTGAGGGCCGCGGCGGTCGCCAGTACGTCCTCGCCCTCGAGCAAGCCGCTCACCGTCGTCTCGCCCAGGGCCAGGGCGCCCAGCATGAGGGCGCGATGGGACGCCGATTTATCGCCCGGCGCCCGCACGCGGCCCTGCAGTCGCCCCACCGGATGGGCGACAAGCTTGGCCGAATGAGCGCTGAGCGACAGGGCAACCTCCCGGAAAGACGGCGGAAATGCGACGCCGGGCCCTCGTACCATGGAGGAATTTGGTTTTGACAGGGTGAAAGACGCGTGACATACGCCCTCCCTCGCGGCCGATTCGGCCGATTTCTGCGGAATTTCCGGGAGTTTCTGCGTGGTCAAAGCGAGCTGGGGTACTAAGCGCACCTGCCAGAGCTGTGCTGCGCGTTTCTACGACCTCAACAAAGGGCCGATCAAATGCCCCAAGTGCGGGCGTGAGCATGATCGCGAGGACTTCGTGAAGGTCCGCCGCGGTCGCGGCGCGACCGCCGCCGCGGCGGCTGCCACGGCAGCGGCGGCAGCGGCAGCGGCGAAGCTCGCGGCCAAGAAGAAGAGCGACGAGGCGGCGCTGGCGGGAGACGAGGTGCCCGATGTCGAGGGCGACGAGGAATTGGCGGATGCCGACGATCTCGCCGACGACGCCGAGGACCTGGAGGTCGAGGTCGAAGTCGAGGACGACAAGGGCGGGGGCGACCGGTAGTCACCGCCCTGTTGCCTCTAGGCGAGGCAGGATTTATACCTCGCGCCGCCCAGGCCGAATTTCGGGGCCATAGCTCAGCTGGGAGAGCGCTACAATGGCATTGTAGAGGTCGACGGTTCGATCCCGTCTGGCTCCACCAAAAACATCAAGGGGTTAGCTCGCGAGAGCTAGCCCCTTTGATTTGGTAGGTAACCAGCGCGCTTCATTGCATCGGTCAGATCACGGCAGCTGTGGTGCCGAGATCGAGTTCTCCGTGTCGGGCAATGGATGAGACGTGGCGGAAACTCCCGAGCTTCCCTCCATTGCTTTAACGGAGAGCTACATGCCAGTTTCAAGCCGACAGGTGTCATAGGTACGATCGATGGCTGATCATGATGGCGGGCCTCGCCCGACGACCGCCCGACAGCATGACCGGGAGCGACCGCCAACAATCTCATGGGCCGAGCGCTATGCCGTATTGCTCGTCTGTGCGTACTTCGGCGGCGTGACGGCCCTGCTATGGGTGATGGATCACATTTGACCGGTGCAGCCGAGCGTGCCGCACGGCAAATCGCACGGCGTTCCGCTACCTCCCCGCCAGGAAGGTGACCTGCAAGGTCGAGCCGGCCGGACATTGGGCATTGGGCTGATACTGGCTGTACGGCGGCACGAACATCGGATGGAAGTAGGCGACGACGCAGTTCTGGCTGTTGCCTGAGCAGGTCGCGTTGGGGTTGCCGCAGTTCCCCGGATAGCCCGAGTTGCCGTAGGTGTTGGCAGGCGGGCCCTGGCAGGTGTAGGTCGGCTGGCCCTGGCACGACAGCTGGACCGGCAGGTTGTAGGCGGCGCCGCCGGTGTTCGAGCAGTAGTTCTGGCTCTGCCAGAGCGCGTCGGTGCATTGCGCGGGGATCAGGCTGATGTCGTACCAGACGCAGCTCGCCATGCTTGTCGGATAGCAGCCCTGCGCGAACGAGCCGAAGGTCGTTTCGACCATGGTCTGGTGGTTGGTCTGCGCGTTGTAGCAGTTCGGCGTGGTCCCCATCGAGCTTGTCGAGGCGCACAAGCGCGACGAGCTGGAGGCTGTCGGAACGACGGCGTTGCAACTCGCACCGGGGCCGATGGCGACCTGGTTGTTGCTGGCTGACGAAGCGCAGTTGCCCCAGTTGATCGTGCCCGGGACTTGTCCGGCGCCGAGGGTGAAGGCGACGTAGATCGTCTGGCTTTGCTGGTTCTGGACGGTGACGTTGACCTGCGCGGACGCCTGGCCCGTCACGAACGCCGACATGAGAAACCAAAGGCTGAATTTCAGGAATCGGACCATCTCGACCTCCCCCGAGGTTTGGTCCGCTCATTCTGGCAAAGTTGGGTGCCGCGCGCCTCTGCTATCGATGGTTGTATGGCGCATATCTTGCGGAGGCGACACGCAGATCAGCGCTTTGTCATCACGGCGATCAGAACGGCGACGCCGGCGGCGACCGACGCGGCATAGAGCAGCGTCAGGATGTAGCGTTCCGCCGCACGCCAGCGGCGCTCGGTTCGCGCATCGCGGTCGTCAAAGACGCTGTGGCGGAAAAGCCGCCTGGTGCCGACGCGCCAGCCCCACGCTCCACCGAGCGTCGCCAGCAGCATCACGGCCACGCTGCCGATGCCGATCATATGAACCCCCATGTCGAGGGCATGATGGACCGCCCGCCACTGCAAATAGGTGGCATTTCGCACACTTGCCGCATCCGCCTGCTATGGTGGGCCATGTCCGAATGGCCGCCGCATGCCCAGCCGCCGGGAGCGGTCGCCATCCGGGGACCGGTACTCAGCTTCACCGGCGATCCGTTCCAGGACGGCCTCGAAAAGACGATGGTCCACGAGCCCGACGGCATCGTCGCCATGGCGGGCGGGCGCATCACGCATTTCGGACCGGCGAGCCGCGTGGCAAGCGAGTTGCCGGCCGGCATCGAGATCCGCGACTTCGGCAAGGACGCGCTGATTTCGGCGGGCTTCATCGACACCCATGTCCACTTCCCGCAGACGCCGATGATCGCGGCCTACGGCGCACAGCTTCTCGACTGGCTGAACCAGTACACCTTCCCCGCCGAGCTGAAGTTCGCCGACAAGGAATATGCGCGGACCGTCGCCCGCACTTTTCTGCGCGAGAACCTGCGCAACGGCGTCACGACGAGCTGCGTCTACTGCACCGTCCATCCGCATTCGGTCGACGTGCTGTTCGAGGAGGCCGAGACGCTCGGGATGCGGCTCGCGGCGGGCAAGGTGCTGATGGATCGCAACGCACCGGAGGCGTTGCGCGACACGCCTCAGCGGGGCTACGACGAATCCAAGGCCTTGATCGCCAAATGGCACGGCCGCGGCCGGCTGCTCTATGCCATCACGCCGCGCTACGCCGGGTCGAGTTCGCCGGAGCAGCTGGCGGCGGCCGGCGCGCTGTGGCGCGAGCACGGCGACTGCCTGATGCAGACGCACATCGCGGAGACCCAGGCCGAAGTCGCCTGGATCAGGGAGCTGTTCCCCGACCGCCGCGGCTATCTCGACGTCTACGATCACCATGGCCTGTGCCGGCAGCGCGCCGTGTTCGGCCATGGCATCTGGCTGGAAGAGCCCGAGCTGCAGCGCCTGCACGACTGCGGCGCCGCCCTCTCGCACTGCCCGACCTCCAACTTCTTCCTGGGCAGCGGCGCGCTCGATCTCGGCCGCGCGGTCAGGGCCGAGCGGCCGGTGCGGGTCGGGCTCGGCACCGACATCGGCGCCGGCACGTCGTTCTCGATACTCGCCACCCTGGGCGAGGCCTACAAGGCGGCCCAGCTCAATCGCCGGTCGCTGTCGGCCGGCCACGCCTACTACCTCGCCACGCGCGGCTCGGCGCGGGCGATGTATCTCGACGATCGCATCGGCAGCATAGCCCCGGGGATGGAGGCCGACCTTGTCGTGCTCGACATGCGCTCGACGCCCTTGATCGACTTCCGCATGAACTTCGCCCAGGACTTCGCCGAGCAGCTCTTCATCCAGATGACGCTGGGTGACGACCGAGCGGTGCAGGCGACTTACGTGGCGGGCCGCTTGGCTCACCAGTGGGCAGCAGAGGTTACAACCCCCTTTCCATAGTATGAATTTTGCGTTCCGACCCCACAATATTGTGGCCGGGTCGCCATAATCAGGATACGCTTCCTTCGGTAGCTGAAGGAGGTGCTTATCCGTCCGAGGTCCTCGTACCCCGACGGAAATCAGATCACCGGTGGATTCTCCACCGCGTGCCCTGTCAGCCTCACCTTCCGCCTGACCACCGATCGCCAACGCCTCCGCTTGCGGGGGCGTTTTGCTTTTGGGCGACCGGTCCCCGCTCCTCTGACCAAGCTTCCGGAGTACGAATATGGCCAAACGCGCCGCACGTCGCGCCAAGCTGCACGCCATCGATAGCGCCCGTATTCACAACCTTGTCTTCGACAACACTCCGGCCAACGACCGCGATCAGAGCTACGTCCGAAAAATACGACCGAGGAGCGACAACCAACGGATACTGATGGAGGCGATAGACACCAAGCCGCTGACCGTCGCCCTTGGGCCCGCCGGAACCGGCAAGACCTATCTCGCCATCTCGGCCGCCGTCGAAGCCCTCGAGGCCGGCAGCGTCTCGCGCATCATGCTGTCGCGTCCGGCCGTGGAAGCCGGCGAGAACCTGGGCTTCTTGCCCGGTGACATGCGCGAAAAGCTCGATCCCTACCTGCGTCCGCTGTGGGACGCCCTGAACGACCGCCTGGGCGCCAAGCGCCTGCGCCAGAACCTCGACGACGGCACGATCGAGATCGCGCCCGTCGCCTTCATGCGCGGCCGCACACTGAACAATGCCTTCGTCCTGATCGACGAGGCGCAGAACTGCACCTACGGCCAGCTCAAGATGCTGCTGACCCGGCTGGGCTGGCATTCGACCATGGTGATGACGGGCGACCCCGACCAGACCGACCTGCTGCCCGAACTGTCGGGACTTGGTTCGATTGCCCAGCGCCTCGACGGGCTCGACGACGTCGCCGTCGTGCGCCTGACGGACAAGGATGTGGTGCGTCATCCGTTGGTCGGACGCATGTTGTCGGTGCTGTAAAGGGACCGAACTTACCCACACATTGGAACGCGGCAGACGATCGGATCAAAACGCGAACGTCTGCCGCCATCAGTGATATATTCAGGCCGTCCCCAAGTTAGATTCCGTATTGAAATCAGGCAATTAGCACCTATGTAGGGGTCTGCTGCCATCGCCCCTACATTGAGTCAATACAGTGACGATGGCGCAACGGTGCGCTGACACCGGGCTTGTTCACAGACTTCCCCACATGGGCTCCTCAAAGGGCCCGTCGGGGCGCACTGTCTGGCAGGCCGGCGCCGGCGTAGGGATGCGTTGCAGGACCTCGTGAGCGACGAAACCAACATCGATGTGAAACCCGCCGAGGAGGCGCCACCCAGCGAAGGCTCGCTGGCCGACGGCATGCGCATCATCGGCGAGTTCGTGCACACCCTGCCGCGCAAGCCGGGCGTCTATCGCATGATCGCGGCCGACGGCGAGGTCCTCTATGTCGGCAAGGCGCGCTTCTTGCGCAGCCGCGTCGCCGCCTACACCCAGCCGACGCGGCTCGACACGCGCCTGCTGCGCATGGTCTCGGGCACCAGGACCATGGAGTTCGCGGTCACCGACAGCGAGGCCGAGGCGCTCCTTCTCGAGAACAACCTGATCAAGCGCTTCAAGCCGCGCTTCAACGTGCTTCTGCGCGACGACAAGTCGTTCCCCTACATCGTCATCCGCCGCGACACCGAATGGCCGCAGCTCGCCAAGCACCGCGGCGTGCGCGACCCGAAGAACGAGTATTTCGGCCCCTTCGCCTCGGCAACCGCCGTCAACCGCACGCTCTACGCGCTGCAGCGCGCCTTCCCGTTGCGCTCGTGCTCCGACGGCGTGTTCTCGACGCGCACCCGACCGTGCCTGCAGTACCAGATCAAGCGCTGCACGGCGCCTTGCGTCGGCCGCATCGACCACACCGAGTACGGCGGCATCGTCGACGAGGTGCGCGGCTTCCTGGGCGGACGCAACCGTGAGGTCCAGCAGGCATTGTCCCAGCGCATGGACCAGGCCTCGGTCGGTCTCGAATTCGAACGCGCCGCCGTCCTGCGCGACCGCATTCGCGCGCTGGCCCACATCCAGTCGCACCAGTCGATCACCCTGCCGTCGATCGACGAGGCCGACATCTTCGCCGTGCATGCCGACGGCGGCCAGATGTGTGTGCAGGTGTTCTTCCTGCGCGCCGGCCAGAATCTCGGCAATCGCGCCTATTTCCCCAGCCACACCAAGGATCTCGACGAGCCTGCGGTGCTGTCGGCCTTCATCGGCCAGTTCTACGAATCGCGCCAGGCGCCCAAGCTGATCCTGACCAGCCACGACGTCGCCGAGGCTGAGTTGTTGGAAAGGGCGCTCGCCCTGACGGCCGGCCACAAGGTCGAGATCCGCCATCCCAGGCGCGGCGACCAGAAGGACGCTCTCGACCAGGCCGTGGTCAATGCCCGCGAGGCGCTGGCACGGCGCATGGCCGAGCGCGGCACGCAGCGTCAACTGCTGGAAGGCGTGGCCCGCGTCTTCAAGCTCGACAGCCCGCCCGAGCGCATCGAGATTTACGACAACAGCCATATCCAGGGCACGGCGCCGATCGGCGCCATGGTGGTGGCCGGAGCGGACGGCTTCACCAAGAATTCCTATCGCAAGTTCAACATCAAGACCGAGGGTGCGGCAGGCGACGACTTCGCCATGATGCGCGAGGTGCTGACCCGCCGCTTCGGACGCGCACTGCGCGAGGATCCGGAGCGCGACGACGAGAGCTGGCCCGACCTGGTGCTGATCGACGGCGGCCAGGGCCAGCTCGAGGTGGCACGCCAGGTGCTGAGCGAGCTCGGCCTGGAGGACATCGCCATCGTCGGCATCGCCAAGGGTCCCGACCGCGACGCCGGCCGCGAGCGCTTCTTCATGCCGGGCAAGCCGCCCTTCTCGCTCGAGCCGCGCGATCCGGTGCTGTATTTCCTGCAGCGGCTGCGCGACGAGGCGCATCGCTTCGCCATCGGCACGCATCGCACGCGGCGCGCCGCCGACATCACCAAGTCCGCCCTCGACGAGGTCCCGGGCATCGGCGCCGGCCGCAAGCGCGCCCTGCTGCATCATTTCGGCAGCGCCCGGGCAGTCGCCGTCGCCACCCTGGAGGACATCAAGGCGGTGGCGGGCATCTCGGATGCCCTCGCCCAGAAAATCCATGACCACTTCCGGGGCGGTCGCTAAGAAAGGCGGGCATGTTCAGTCTTCCCAACCTGCTGACGCTGTCGCGAATCGCTGCGATTCCGCTGGTCGTCGCCTGCTTCTGGCTCGATCACGGCTGGGCCCAGTGGGTGTCGGCGAGCCTGTTCGCCATCGCCTGCATCACCGACTGGTTCGACGGCTATTTCGCCCGCCGCTATCACCAGATCTCGCGGTTCGGCCGCTTCCTCGATCCAATTGCCGACAAGCTCCTGGTGGCAGCGGCGCTGGTCATGCTGGTCGACAGCGGCACGCTCAAGGGCCTGAACGTGCTCGCCGCCCTGATCATCCTGGCGCGCGAAATCCTGGTCTCCGGCCTGCGCGAATTTTTGGCCGAGCTCAAGATCGGCGTGCCGGTGAGCCAGCTCGCCAAATGGAAGACCGGCGTCCAGATGGGCGCCATCACCATCCTGCTGCTGGGCGATGCCGTGCCCTCCGTCATCGGCCACATCGGGCTGGTGCTGATCTGGGCCGCTGCCGTCCTCACCCTGATCACTGGCTACGACTACCTGCGCACCGGCCTGCGCCACATGGCCGAAGGCGGGCCGACGTGAAGGTGCGTTACTTCGCGTGGATGAAGCGCACCGTCGGCATGGCCGACGAGGAGATCTCGCCCCCCGCCGAGGTGAAGACCGTCGGCGACCTGGTGGTCTGGCTGCGTGGCCGCAGCACCGGTCACGCCGAGGCGTTGGCTGAGGGCGCGGCCTTCGGCGCGGCGGTCGACCAGCGCACCGCGACGTTCGACGTGCCCATCGGCGGCGCGCGCGAAGTCGCGTTCTTTCCGCCCTTTACGGGGGGCTGACATGGCGGTGCGGGTCCAGGAAGGCGACTTCGACGTCGGCGCCGAGCTCGACCGCCTCACCACGGGCAACAAGAAGATCGGCGGGCTCGCCGTGTTCGTGGGCCTGGTGCGTGAGATGCACGTGCGCGAGGGGCTGCATCGCGACCGCATCGATGCCCTGACCCTGGAGCACTATCCCGGCATGACCGAGAAGGCGCTCGAAGACATCGAGGCCGAGGCCAACCGCCGCTGGCCGCTTGAGGCTACACTCATTGTGCATCGCCATGGCCGCATGGAGGCGGGCGACCGCATCGTGCTGGTGGCGGTCGGCTCGCCGCATCGCGAGGCCGCCTTCGAGGCCTGCGAATTCCTGGTAGACTGGCTCAAGACCAAGGCACCGTTCTGGAAGCTGGAAGAGACGCCGGCCGGCGAGAAATGGGTCGGCGCCCACGAAGGCGACGATGCCGCCGCGGCGCGCTGGGAGAAGAAGAGCCAGTAGCTCGTTGCTCGCGGCTACTCAGGTATGCGTCCGCGTACTTCTTTGCCCTGATAAAGTTCACACAACGAAAAACCGTTGGGAGTGACGCTCATGAGCTCATCGAAGCAATTCGAGGATAAGGGCGGAGCGACGCTGTCGCGTCGTCGCGCGCTCGTCGGTGCGGCCGGTGTGACTGCAGCAACCGTCGTGGCCGGACGGGCCTTCGCCCAGCAGCCGCCGGCGACGCCACCGGCGGCGGCGCCCAGGCCGGCAGCCCCGCCCTCCACCATCACGACGCCGCCGCGCGAGTTCGGCCCGAATGCGCCGCCCAATGTCTACTTCACGGATCCCGACGTCCTCACCGTCGATCCGAGTTTCGATGGGCTGCGCCAGCCCAATGCCCCCATCCAGCGCTTGTGGACCGGCGCGCTGTGGTCGGAGGGACCGGCGTGGAACGCGCAGGGCCGCTATCTGGTATGGAGCGACATCCCCAACAATCGCCAGCTGCGCTGGATCGAGGACAATGGCCGGGTCAGCACCTTCCGCAGCCCGTCGAACAACAGCAACGGCAACACCTTCGACTTCCAGGGCCGCCAGCTCTCCTGCGAGCACCTGACCAGGCGCGTCGTGCGCTATGAGCTCGACGGCTCGGCGACCGTTCTGGCCGAAGCCTTCGACGGCAAGAAGCTCAACTCGCCCAACGACGTCGTGGCCCATCCCGACGGCAGCTACTGGTTCACCGATCCACCCTACGGCGGCCAGCTCTACGAAGGCACGCCCGACGTCGCCGGCGGACCGAGCAACCCGACCGGCAAGATCAACCCGCGGCTCGGCCAGCCGCCGGGCATCGGCACCGTGGCCAAGCGCGAGCTGCCGACCAACTGCTATCGCATCGATCCCAGCGGCCGCATCGACCTCGTGATCACCGAGGAACAGGTGCCCGATCCCAACGGCCTGTGCTTCTCGCCGGACTACAAGACGCTCTATGTCGCCAGCACCGGCAAGGGCCCGGGCGACACCGGGCCGGGCGGCAAGGGCGAGGTCTATTCCTTCACCGTCGGCACCGACAACAAGGTCTCCAACCGCAAGCTGTTCAGCGACTTCATGATCGACGGCATCAAGTGCGGTCCCGATGGGCTGCGCTGCGACGTGTTCGGCAATATCTGGGTCTCCAGCAACGCCGGCCGCAACGTCGGCTACAGCGGCGTCACGGTGTGGAGTCCCGAGGGCAAGCTTTTGGGTCGTATACGGCTGCCCGAAATCTGCGGCAACGTCTGCTTCGGCGGCCCCAAGCGCAACCGCCTGTTCATGGCGGCGAGCCAGTCGCTCTATGCGCTCTACACAGGTGTGCAGGGCGCCGGGCCGGGCTGACGTTGACGCGACTCTCCTCCCTCATGTTCCTCTCCCCCGCTAGGGGGAGAGGCTAGGTGAGGGGGGATCGATGGGCGTAACCCCCTCACCCAACCTCTCCCCCTAGCGGGGGAGAGGAGCATGAGGCGGAGAAGCCTTCACCCCTTGTAGTTCTCGACCACCTTCGCCGGGCGCACCTCGGCCTCATCGGGGTCGCGGCCGAATTCGCGCAGGGCGCGGCGCTGGCGCAAGAGATCCCAGCACTGGTCGAGCTCGACGTTGATGGCCGTCAATCGCGCGCGCTGGGCGTCGGACATCTCGCTCCTGGCGTAGAGCTCCTTCTCCTCGGCCACCAGCCGGTCGATGTGAGTGAGGACGCTCTTGTCATTCGTGTGCAGGGCCATTCGGTCACCTCCGGAAGAGTCAACCCAGAGCCACCAGCGCCAGGGCGGCCACCCCCCGTTCACGCAGCCGGTCGGCGGCCGCAAGGGCGCGCTGGCCGCTTCGGCAACAGAGCACAATGCGGCCCCGCGGCATTGGTTGCCCGACGAGCGCGTCGATTCCCTCGACGCCGATGCGGCGCGCGCCGGCAAAGGGCGATTGCGGCGCTTCATCGAGGCTGCGCAGGTCGACCACGAGATCGTCGGCGGTCACCGCGGCAGGGGCAATGAAGGGCACTGCTGTCTCCGGCTCCGGCGTACCGGCAAAGCCGAAGCCGCCAAAAGCAAAGCGCTTGGCATCGAAAGTGACGACGCGACCCAGCACGCTCGGCTCCAGGCCCAACAGCAGGTGGAGCGCAAGATGCGCCTGCAGGCTGCCCAGGATGGCGACGGCCGTGCCCAGCACGCCGACACTGGCACAGGTGCCGCCGTCGACCGAGACGTCGGGGAAGACTGCGCGATAGCTCGGTCCGCCGCCGCAAAAGGCGCCGGCGTAGCCGGTCATGCCGATCACCGAGGCGCTGACCAGCGGCTTGGCCGTCGCATGGCAAGCGTCGCTCAGGATGTAGCTCGCGGCAAAACTGTCGGCGGCGTCGATCACGAGGTCGGTATCGGCAACCAGGGTCGCAGCATTCTGCGGCGTCAGGCGCGCGATGACGGGCGTTACCTCGATCATCGGATTGAAGCGCTTCAGGACTGCCGCTGCCGTCGCGGCCTTGGGCTTGCCGATGTCGGCCATCGCATAGAGCGGCTGGCGATGGAGGTTGGTCTCCTCGACCGTGTCGTGATCGACGATGGTGAGACGGCCGACGCCGGCGCCCGCGAGATAATTCAGCACCGGGCAGCCCAGCCCACCGGCGCCGACCACCAGGACCGAGGCCGCGGCAAGCCTGGCCTGTCCTTCCACGCCGACCTCGGGAAGCACGATTTGCCGCGCGTAGCGATCGCTCATGGCTTCCTCCTCGTGGCGGCGATCCACGCCTTGGCCTGGCCCTCGGGATCGCGATGGTTGACGACGTCGCCGACCACGGCGGCGATGTCGGCGCCGGACTCCAGGCACAGCAGCGCCCGCTCCAGGGTCAGGCCGCCGATCGCCACCAGCGGCCGCTTGCCGATCAATTTCTTCCATTCAGCGAGGCGCTCGGTCCCCTGCGGCGCCCACGGCATCTGCTTCAGCTTGGTCGGCCAGATCGGCCCCAAAGCGACATAGTCGGGATCGACGGCGAGTCCCTTCTCCAGCTCGGCATGATCGTGCGTGCTGACGCCGATCCTGATGCCGGCCCGGCGCAGCGCCTTGATGTCGGCGCCGGCAAGGTCCTGCTGGCCGAGATGGACGTAATCGCAACCCTCGTCGATTGCCGCCTGCCAGTAGTCGTTGACGATCAGCTGGGCACCGTGGAGGACGCAGACATCCCGCGCTTCGCGCACCTGCCGACTGATTTCGTCGGCCGGCAGGTCCTTGATGCGGAGCTGGATCAGCCGCGTGCCGATCGGCACCAGGCGCTTCACCCAACCGAGGTCCGGGACAACGGGATAGAAGGGATCGAGCACGTCAGACGCCCCCCAACACGGCCTTGCCGATCACCGGCGTCGACGGCTGCGCCATGTCGCGCGGCTCCAGCGGCCGGGCGAGATGGGCCGCGCGGCCAGCCTCGACGGCGAGCGCGAAGGCGCGCGCCATCTCGACGGGATCGCCGGCCTCGGCCACCGCGGTGTTGAGCAGGACGGCGTCGTAGCCCAGCTCCATGGCCGCCGCGGCGTGCGAGGGCACACCCAGCCCCGCGTCGACGACCAGCGGGATGTCCGGGAAATGGGCGCGCAGGGATTTCAGCCCATAGACGTTGTTCAGCCCGCGGGCCGAGCCGATCGGCGCGCCCCACGGCATCAGCACGCGGCAGCCGGCCTCGACCAGGCGGTCGGCGACCACGAGATCCTCGGTCGTGTAGGGAAACACCGCGAAGCCGTCCTGGGCGAGGATACGAGCGGCCTCGACCAGGCCGAACACGTCGGGCTGAAGGGTATCGGCATCGCCAATCACTTCGAGCTTGATCCACGGCGTGTCGAACAGCTCGCGCGCCATGTGGGCGGTGGTGACCGCCTCCTTGACCGAATGGCAGCCCGCGGTGTTGGGCAGCACGCGCAGGCCCAGGGACTGGATGAACTGCCAGAAGCTCTGGCCGGAGCGGGTGTTGCCGCCCTCGCGCCGCAGCGAGACGGTAACGACCTCCGCCCCCGAGGCCTTGATGGCGCGCTCGAGCACGGCGGGCGACGGATAGCGCGCCGTGCCCAGCAGCAGGCGCGAGGACAGCTCCACGCCGTAGAACATGATCAACCTCCCTGCATCGGCGCCACGACCTCGATGCGGTCGCCGTCGGCAAGCCTGGTGGCGGGCCGCGCCGCGGCCGCGACGAAGCGGCCGTTCAGCGCGGTCGCGATCTTGCGGCCGCCAAAGCCCAGCGAATCGAGGGCCGCGGCCAGGGTTGCGGCATCGACGTCATGCGCGTCGTCGTTCAGGAAGATCCGCATGGTTGGTCTCCGGTTGAAGCATCGACAGGGCCGCGTCCGCGGTTCGCCGCGCGAGCGCAGGCGCCAGCAGGAAGCCGTGACGGAACAGGCCGTTGGCGTGCAGCACGTGGCCGCTTCGCCGGACGTCCGGCAGGTTGTCCGGGAAGGCCGGACGCAAATCGGCGCCCAGTTCGACGATCTCCGCCTCGCCGAAGGCCGGGTGCAGGGCGTAGGCGGCGTTCAGCAACTCGACGGCCGAACGGACGCTGACCGGACCGCGCCGCTCGCTTTCGATCATGGTGGCGCCGATCATGAACAGGCCGTTGCCGCGCGGCACGATGTAGAGCGGGATGCGCGGATGCAGCATGCGCACCGGCCGCTGCAGGGAGACATCCGGCGCGCGCACGACCACCATCTCGCCGCGCACGCCGCGCAGGTCCGGCAAGGCATCGCGGGCAGCGAGCCCGCGGCAATCGACGACGACGTCGGCACGGGCATCCTGCAGCGCCAGCTCGACGCCGAAACGGATCGCGACGCCGCGATCGCGCAAGCGTTGCGCCAGCATCGCCAACGCCCGCCGCGGATCGAGATGGGCTTCGCCGGGAAAGAACAGCGCGCGCCGGAAGCGGCCTGAAAGATCCGGCTCGCGCGCGGCGATGCCGTCCACATCCAGCCACTCGAAGCGCTCGGTGCGCTGGGCAAAGCGCGTGAGGTCGGGCAGGTCGCGGGGCTGGGCGACCACCAGACTGCCCTGGCGCACCGTGTCGGGGAAGCGCTCGACCCACCAGGCGATCGATGGCGCGCCCCACTCGGCGACCTTGGGCTCGGTGGTGGCGCGCTCGCACCAGGGCGCCAGCATGCCGCCCGCCATCCACGAGCAGGCACCCTCGCCCAGCACGCGGCCGCGCTCGACGACCTCGACGGCGAGGCCGCGCTCAGCCAGCTCGAGGGCGCAGGCCAGGCCGGCAACGCCGGCGCCGATGACGATGGTGGTTGGCTTGGCCAATGGCTAACTCCCGTTCCTTCGCCGGCATGACCCGGATCAGGTTCAAAGGGTTCAGCCCCACTGGCTGTCTCAGCCCGGCTCCCTGGCGGAAGCCGGACACCCCTCGGACGCGAGGTAGAAAAACTGCCGAACGCAGCCTCTGTCAAGCGCCGGCGTCCTTGCCTATCCTGCATGGCAGACATTGGATAGTGCGGTAGGCTGCTTGCTCGACCTCATCGGTTTGGTCTTCGAAGTCATTGCCACCATCGTGGTCGAGACAGTGGCGTGGTTCGCCAAGGCGCTGTTCTGGCCGTCGCGGCGGCCGGAGCCGGCGGACGCCGCGGCAACGGCTCGTAAACTCAAGGCGCTTCCCCCGGACACGGTCCTCCGTATCGTCGGCGCACTGACCGCCGGTGACGATGCTGCTGGCCACTTGCCGAAGGGCTGGCGCGGTTTCCATTCGATCATCGTCGATGACCCATCGCCCAAGGCCGGAGACACCGTGCCTGTCGGTACCGAACTGGTTCTTGTCCTCAGGCACGAGCCCGTCGGCGAAATGGCGTCATATGCCGTCGTCGCGCCGCTCCACGGCTCGACGGTCCCGCTCGGCACGTTCACCGATCAGGCGCTCGATCGCAGCATAGGCCTCGGCAGAGTTCGATGCTGGCTCGCTGAGCGCAGGCAGACGTCCAGGAGTCCGAACGCCGTCGTGCTCTTCATCGCGGTCTATGATCCCTGAGATCGTCCCTCCCCATCGCCAGAGGCGATGGGGAGGTGGCCGCGCAGCGGCCGGACGGGTCATGGGCATCAGTACGGTCGCCCATGACCCCTCCGCCCGCTGCGCGGGCACCTCCCCACGCGTAGCGTGGGGAGGAATGACCAATCAGGTCGGAATCCTCACGATCACCCTCAGCCCGCCTAGCGCGGAGGGAGCGAGCGCCACGTCGCCGCCGTGGCTGCGCGCCACGTCGCGGGCGATGGTGAGGCCGAGGCCGACGCCGCCGGTGTCGACGTTGCGCGATTCGTCGAGCCGGAAAAACGGCCGGAACACGTCTTCGTACTTGTCGGGCGGGATGCCGGGCCCGTTGTCGTCGATGGTGATCTCGACCGAGGTGCGGCCGCGCACCGCCTGCAGCTGCACCATGGTGCCGTAGCGCAGGGCGTTGGACACGAGGTTGGTGAGGCAGCGCTTGATGGCGAGCGGCCTCAGCTCGACGTCCATGTCGCCCTGCCAGGTCACCTCGACATTGGCGTTGTCGCGCCGGGCGCCGGCGGCCACGTCCTCGAGAATCTCGGAGAGGTCGGTCGGAATCGGATCCTCGTCGCCCTCGCCGCGGGCGAAGGCGAGGTAGCCCTCGATCATGCGCTCCATGTCGGAGACGTCGTCCGAAAGCTCCTTGGTCTCGGCCGACTCGGGCAACAGCGCCAGCGAGAGTTTCATGCGGGTCAGGGGGGTCCTGAGATCGTGGCTGACGCCGGCCAGCATCTCGGTGCGCTGCTGGATCGAGCGGCGCAGCCGGATGCGCATGGTGTGGAAGGCGGTGGCGGCGTTGCGCACCTCGCGCGTGCCGCCGGAGAAGGCGAAGTCGGGCACGTCCCGCCCCTTGCCCAGGGCGTCGGCGGCGACGCCGAGATGGGCGATCGGCACCAGCTCGCGGTGCATGAACCAGATGGCGAGGCCGAACAGCACCAGGGCGAGGCCGAGCTGGGCGATGACGTAGGCGAAGCTCGAGCCGAAGGTGAGCCGCACATGCGGCACCAGCACGTCCATGACGTCGCCGTCATTTAGCTGGATCTCGATCAGCATCTGGCCGCCGCCGACATTGTTGTCGATGAAGTAGTTGCGCTTGAGATCGGCCTCGAGCGCGCCCTGGACCTCGCGGGCGGCGATGTCGAAGTATTCGGGCTCCTGGAACGGCCGCACGATGCCCTTGCGGAAACTGACATAGAGCAGCAGGTCCTGGGCCGAGCGGTTGATGATCCAGGCGCGGTGCGCATCGTCGGGGAACTCGGTGCGCAGCGCGATCAGCATGCGCAGGTCGCGCACCAGCAGGATGGCGAGCCGGTTGGTCACGTTGTCGCCGCGCTGGCTGTAGAACCACCAGGCCGACAGGGCCTGCAGCAGCAGCATCGGCACGACGATGATGATCAGCGCCCTGGCGAACAACGTCTGAGGCGAGTGCCGATCGGCGAAGCGGGCGACGCGCTCGAAGAGATCGCGGGCGGCGGCGACGATCATCTGTCGACCAACGCGCTCATGCGTCGACCAGACGGTAGCCCTGGCCGCGAACGGTGCGCAGATAGCGCGGAAAAGTCGGGTCGGGCTCGATCTTGCGCCGCAGCCGCGTCACCTGCACGTCGATGGCCCGCTCGTTGACCGCAGCCCCCACGCTCTTGCACAACGTCTCGCGGCTCAGCACCTCGCCCAGGCGCGCGGTGAACACGCGCAGCAGCGCGGTCTCGGCGTCGGTGAGCGGCACGCGCTTGCCCTTGTTGGTGAGCTCGCCCAGCTCCTGGTCGAACTGGAACGGGCCGAACGAGACCATGCGCTGCGGCTCGCCCGACGGGCCGGCGGCGGCGCGGTTGCGCTTCAGCACGTTCTGGATGCGCAGCAGGAGCTCGCGCGGTTCGAAAGGCTTGCCGAGATAGTCGTCGACGCCGGTTTCCAGGCCGGCGATGCGGTCCTTGGTATCGCCCATGGCGGTCAACATGAGGATCGGCACGTCGTCGCTGCGCCTGATCTCGGTGGCGAAGTCGAGCCCGGTCTGGCCCGGCATCATGACGTCGAGCACGATCAGGTCGAAATCGAGCACCCCCAGCCGCTCGCGCGCCTCGGCGGCATGGCTGGCGACGGTGACGCGAAAACCGTTCTTCGACAGGAAGGTGCGCAAAAGCTCGCGCAGGCGGGTGTCGTCGTCGACGACCAGGATGTGCGGCTTGTCGGCCGAGGCATCCATGAGGCTCACCGGTTGCCACGCACCCGCTTGTCGACGACGACGCGTTCGGCAGGATCGAGCAGGCCCAACAGCACCTTGCGGAAGCCTTCGACGGAATCGGCGCCGGTCTCGCGGTAGGCACGGGCGAAGCGCGCACTCTGGCGGTCGGTCAGGTCGCGCTCGAGCTTCACGCCTTTCTCGGTCAGCCACAGCAGGCGCTCGCGGCGGTCGCGGGCGCCGCTCTTCTGCTCGACATAGCCTTGTTCCAGCAGGTCCTTCAGGACGCGCGAGATCGACTGCTTGGTGACCTTCAGGATCGACAGAAGATGGCCGACGGTGTGGCCGGGATGGCGGCCGATGAAATAGAGCGCGCGGTGATGCGCCCGGCCGAGCTGGTAGCGCTTGAGCTGCTGGTCGGATTCGAACGTGAAGTCGCGGTAGGCGTAGAACATCAGCTCTATGCCCTGGCGCAGTTCCTCGTCGCGCAGGAACAGCGGATTAGCCGGAGTTTTCGATTCCACCATGTGATCTGCGTCTTGTCGGTCTGTGCCGATTCCCGTGCGTGCCCAATTATAGCACTAGAGTCCGCGATGCGCCTCGGCGTCGCGCAGCGCCTGGTCCTCGATCTGTATGGTCGTGTGCGTCAGGTTGAACTTGGCCTTCATCGCCTCGTTGACCTGGAGCAGCGTCTCGCGTGCCCGCGCCATGTCGGCGATGACGACGTGGCAGCTCATGGAGTCGAGGCCTGAGGTGATCGTCCAGACGTGCAGGTCGTGGACCGCCACCACGCCGGGAATCTCCTTGATCGTGGCTTCCAGCAGCACGAGGTCGATTTCGGGCGGCGTGCCTTCCATCAGGATATGGATCGCCTGTCGCATCAGTGACCAGGTGCGCGGTATGATGAAGAGGCCAATGCCGGCGCCGATGATCGGATCGGCCAGCCGCCAGCCGGTGAACATCACGATCAGGGCGGCGATGATGACGCCGAGCGACCCCAGCATGTCGCTCATGACCTCGAAGTAGGCGCCTTTCACGTTGAGGCTTTCGCTCGAACCGGCGGCCAGAAGCTTCATGCTGCCGAGATTGACGGCAAGGCCGACCACGGCCACCGCCAGCATCGGCCCGGCCAGGATCGGCGGTGGATTGAGGAAGCGATCGACCGCCTCGTAGAGGATGAAGCCTGTCAGCAGCAGCAGGACCACCGCATTGAGCAGCGCGGCGAGGATCTCCATGCGCACGTAGCCGTATGTCTTCTGCGGCGTCGCCGCCCGCTCGGCGAAGCGGATGGCAATCAATGCCAAGGCGAGCCCGCCGGCGTCGGTCAGCATGTGCGCGGCATCGGCAAGCAGCGCCAGGCTGCCCGTCAGCACGCCGCCCACCGCCTCGACGACCATGAAGCCGGCGGTGAGCGCCAAGGCACCCTTCAGCGGACCCTTGTGCCGGCCCCCGGCGGTGCCGCCTCCATGCGTGTGTCCGGCGTGCGAATGACCCATGGCGCCGATTCTACATCGGCGTCGCGAAGTCCTTCAGACATATTGACAAGGTCAGCAATACTGACCTATATGCTCGGAAACTTGCATTTTGCCGATTCCAAACGACCGATTTGGCAAATATCGAGAGGAGCAACAGCAATGTCCTTAGGTATGGATGATCGCGACGGCTTCATCTGGCTCGACGGCAAGCTCGTCCACTGGCGGGACAGCCGCATGCACGTGCTGACCCATGCCCTGCACTACGGCTCGGCCGTCTTCGAGGGCGAGCGCATCTACGACGGCCGCGTCTTCCGCCTGGCCGCCCACAGCCAGCGCCTGATCAACTCGGCCCGGCTGCTCGACTACGAGATCCCTTTCACGCGCAGCGAGATCGAGGAGGCGACGCGGGCCGTGGTCAAGGCCAACGGCCTGCAGGCGGGCTATGTGCGGCCGATCGCCTGGCGCGGCTCGGAGGTCATGGGCGTGTCGGCCATCGGCACCACCGTGCACCTCGCCATCGCGCCGTGGGCGCAGGAGGGCCGGCTGTCGGTGCAGGCGCGCGATGCCGGCATCAACGTCACCATGGCGAGGTACCGTCGCCCGTCGGCCGACTTCGCACCCGGCCACGCCAAGGTGGCGGGCCTTTACCTGATCTGCGGCATCGAGAAGGACAAGGCGCTCAAGGCGGGCTTCGACGATGCACTGATGCTCGACTGGAAGGGCGATCTGGCCGAATCGACCGGCGCCAACATCTTCCTGGTGATCGACGGCACCTTGGTGACGCCGACGCCGGAGAACTTCCTGGACGGCATCACGCGACGCGCCGTCATGAGCCTGGCGAAGAAGCGCGGCTGGCCGGTCGAGGAACGCGCCGTCAGGCCGCAGGAGCTGCAGCGCGCCAGCGAGGTTTTTCTCTGCGGCACCGCGGCCGAGATCGTTCCGGTAGGATCGGTTGACGGCCACAACTATCAGGCCGGCCCGGTCGTCCGCACGCTGATGGCGGATTTCCAGCAACTGGTGCGCGCGCCGGACTGCGAAGGCTTTGGCGAATCGACGCATCTCGCGCCGCCCGTCGACCGGGCAGCCTGAGTTCCTGTGCTACAGTTGGGACAACCATCCGAGAGAAAAATGTCCAAGACCAAGCTTCAGTTCGTTCACCATCCGCACCCGTCGCCGGTCGCTGCCGACAAGCGCGCCGAGCTTCTGAAGAATCCGGGCTTCGGCCGCGTGTTCTCCGACCACATGGTGACCATCCGCTATCACGAGTCGAAAGGCTGGTACGACGCACGCATCGAGCCCAGGGCGCCGATCCCGATGGATCCGGCCGCCGCTGTCCTGCACTACGCGCAGGAAATCTTCGAAGGGCTGAAGGCCTATCGCGCCAAGGACGGCAGCGCGACCATGTTTCGCCCGCTCGAGAATGCGCGACGCTTCCAGCAATCGGCCGAGCGGCTCGCCATGCCGAGCCTGCCGGAGGAGTTGTTCCTCGAGGCGTGCGATCTCCTGGTCAAGACCGACCGCGACTGGATCCCCGACGGCGACGGCAGCAGCCTCTATATCCGGCCCTTCATGTTCGCCAACGAGGTCTTCCTCGGCGTGAAGCCGTCGTCGGACTACCTGTTCATCGTCATCGCCTCGTCGGTCGGCTCGTACTTCAAGACCGACGCGCCGGCGGTGTCGCTCTGGGTGTCGCAGGAATTCACGCGCGCCGCACCGGGCGGCACGGGCGCCGCCAAGTGCGGCGGCAACTATGCCTCGAGCCTGCTCGCCCAGGCCGAGGCGACCCGCAACGGCTGCGACCAGGTCGTGTTTCTCGACGCCGTCGAGCAGAAGTGGGTCGAGGAGCTGGGCGGCATGAACATCTTCTTCGTGTTCGATGACGGCTCGATGGTGACGCCGCCGCTCGGCGGCACGATCCTGCCCGGCATCACGCGCTCGTCATTGCTCACGCTCGCCAAGGACAAGGGCATCAAGGTGCGCGAGGACCGCTATTCGATCGACCAGTGGCGCACCGACGCGCGCAGCGGGCGTCTGCGCGAGGCCTTTGCCTGCGGCACCGCCGCGGTGGTCACGCCGATCGGCACGGTCCGCAGCAAGGACGGCGAGTTCAAGATCGGCAACGGCGGCCCCGGCACGCAGACCGAGGACCTGAAGTCGGCCCTGGTCGGCATCCAGCGCGGCCACACCGCCGACAAGTACGGCTGGATCCACAAGGTGTTTTAGGGCGACGCGAAAACTGTCATCCCGAGCGTAGCGAGAGACCTTTGAGGCAACACGAAAGGTCCCTCGCTGCGCTCGGGATGACAGCCGTCGCTTAAAACAGCTTTCCGCCGTTCGGGATCTTCTTGTCCGGCGCGATCAGCACGACGGCGCCGTTCTCGTCGGGGAAGCCGAGCGTCAGGACTTCGGACATGAACTTGCCGATCTGGCGCGGTGGGAAATTGACGACGCCCGCGACCTGGCGGCCGATCAATTCGCCGGGCTGATAGTGCACCGTGATCTGCACGGATGACTTGCGTTGGCCGATGTCCGGCCCGAAGTCGATCAGGAGCCGGTAGGCCGGCTTGCGCGCGCCCTCGAGGGGTGCCGCTTCGAGGATGGTGCCGACGCGGATATCGACCCGCGCGAAGTCGTCGTAAGTGATCGTGCTCATGCCCCCCCAAAAGCACATTCGGGCCGGCTGAAACAGCCGGCCCGAAGGCTTTGGCCGGGCTGACCGAAATTGCTTACTTCTTGGCGATCGCGGCCTTGACCTCTTCGGTCAGCTCGGCGACGCGCGCGCTCAGCGCCTCGAAAGCATCGGCCTGGCTCTTGCCGACGAGGTCCGCGATCTCCTTGGTGTTGGCGATCGCCATCTCGTAGCTCTTCTTGGCGAAGTCGATCTGCTTGATCACCTTCTCCTCGACCGTGGCGGCCGCGAGCACTTCGCTGCCGTGCTTGGAGAAGTCTTCCATCGCGGCGCGGACCATGTCGCCCTGGCGCTGGCCGATGGCCTTCATGGTCTCGACGGCGGCGGTGTTGGCCGAGGTCATCACGGCGAAGTTCTTGCGTGCGGTCTCGACGAAGCTCTCGACGTTCACGGTCGGCAGCTTGAACTCGCCGGCGAACTTGGTGAAGTCGAAGTCGGTGAAGGGGTTCTTGAAGGTACCGTTGGCGTACATGGGGCTCTCCTGCGGGGGCAAACGAGATCGATGAAAGTCGGGGGCTGAACCGCTTTGCTGCGGTGCACAACGAGGCTCAATTTATGCTTGCGCCGCACCAAGTCAAGAGAACTTTTTGTGCGCTGCACAAAACGTTCACGCAGCGGGCGAATTCGCCTCGGTCTCCGGCTTCGGCTTCTCAGGAGATTTTACATATTTTTCAAAGAGTTGAGCCCACCGCTCCGCCATTTTCAGGCGGCTGTCCAAGGCCGCCATGGTCTTGGACAGGTCGGTCGTCTCATCCTTGTCGTAAACGCGCGACACCGCGTAGTGGATCGCCAGCAGACCGTTTTGCCGCAGCGCACCCGTCAGGCCGTCGCTCGGGACCGAGGCCGCTTCGAGCATGGCGGCCATCGAGCGGCGCAGCGCCGGCCCGATCGCGAGCGCGAGCATGGGATCGCGCAGGCCGGCCTGGCGGATCGCGCCCAGCGCCTCACGATAAGGCCTGAGCGCGTCGTAGCGGCGCATCATGGCGTCGAACAGCCGATCGCGCGCTGTCTCCTCGGGATCGCTGCGGCTTGGCGTGCCGGCCAGAACTTCGGCATCGATCTTCGCCAGGAAGGCCGACACCAGCGCCACCTTGTCGGGATAGGCCTTGTAGAGCTCGGCGAGGCCAAGGCCCGCGGCCTCGGCGACATCGCGCAAGGCCACGTCGGCAAAACCCTTTTCGGCGACCAGCTTGGTGAAAGCGTCGAGTGCGGCGTCGTTGGCCGGCGTCATCCCGCAAGCTCCTTCGATCGCCGAGAGGCTGCCGCCAGGGCCTTGTCGAACACCGGCTGGATGCCGTCGGCAGCCATCAACACCTTCAGCGCCTCGGCCGTCGTGCCGCCGGGGCTGGTGACGTTGACGCGCAACTGCGACGCCGGTTCGCTCGACTGCTTCAAGAGCTCGCCGCTGCCCGCCACGGTGGCGCGGGCAAGCTGCATGGCCATGTCGGGCGTGAGCCCGAGCTTGGCGCCGGCCGCAGCCATCGCCTCGACCAGCAGGAAGACATAGGCCGGCCCGCTGCCGGACAATGCCGTCACCGGATCCATCAGGGCCTCGTCGTCGACCCAGACGACCTGGCCGACGGCTTCGAGCAGCTGATGGCAGCGCTTCTTTTCGGTCTCCGACACGCCGCCCGCCGCCGTCGCCACGCTGATGCCCTGACGCACGGCCGCCGGCGTGTTGGGCATGGAGCGCACGACCTTGGCCGTCGTGCCGAGATGGCTCGCGAAGTACTTCAGCGTCTTGCCGGCGGCGATCGACAGGAACACCGCACCCTCGTCAGCAAAGCGCTTCAGGTCGGGCAGCACGCCGTCCATCGACTGCGGCTTGACCGCCAGCACGACGATCTCGGGCGTCTTGGCCACGTCGGAGGTCGAGGCAACGGCGCGCACGCCCGACGTGCGCGGCCGCAAAGCATCGACCGGCTCGGCGACGACGACGTCCGCTGCCGGGAGTCCGCGCGCCAGCCACCCTTCCAGCATGGCGCCGCCCATCTTGCCGCAACCGACGAGGAGAAGATCGCCCATGGCCTACCTGCCTTTGAATCGCGCCGCGCGTTTTTCGCGGAAGGCGGCAGCGCCTTCCTTGCGGTCCTCGCTGCCGGCGATGCGCTCGAGCTTGTAGCGCTCGGGTACGAAGACCTCGGCCGGTCCGCGCGGCAAGGTCTGGTTGGCGAAGTCGCGCAGGGTGCGGATCACCAGCGGCGCGGACCCGGCGATGATGCTGGCCATGCGCCGGCCTTCCTTGCGCTCTTCGCCGAGCGGCACGACCTTGTTGACGAAGCCCACGTCATAGGCGCGCTTCACCGAAATCTCCTCGCCGAGCAACAGAAGCTCCATGGCGACCTTGTGCGGCATGCGCGACACGATGCCGGGCATCAGGCCGCCGAACACGCCGACCTTGGCTTCGGGGTACATGAACTTGGTGGTGTCGGCCGACACCATCAGGTCGCAGGTCATGACCATGCAGATGGCGCCGCCGATCACCCAGCCCTGGGTGACGCCGATCACCGGCTTGCTGAGCTTGTGGCTGACATGGGGAACCGCCTTCCACATCGCGGCCGGCGGGTCCTTGAGGTCGGCGCCGACGCAGAAAGCCGGGCCATCGGCCTGCAGAACGGCGACCAGGTCGGAACCTGCCTCGAAGGCCGTGTAGGCGTCCAGGAGCTCGTCACAAAGCTGCTGGTTCAACGCGTTGCGCTTGTCGGCACGCGTCATGGTGATGGTGGTGATGCCTTCGCTCGACTCGACTTTGACCAGACCCACTGGGTACCTCCGGCGTTCTTGATGGGATGCTACCAGCCGCCCATACTCGCCGCATCAGGAGTCACAGTCATGCAGACCCGCAACCCGTTCATCGACGACCTCACCAAGATGGCCAATGGCGCCATGGGCGCGTTGACCGGCGTGAAGGACGAGGTCGAGGCCCGCGTCCGCGACCAGATCGCCAAGATCCTGGACGGCATGGACATTCCCCGCCGCGACGAGTTCGAGGCGGTGAAAGCCATGGCCGCCAAGGCGCGCGAGGAGAACGAGGAACTGAAGAAGCAGATCGCCGAGCTGCAGGCCAGGCTCGCAGGGCCCCAGAGCTGATCGCCGTTGTTCAGGACAGGGCGAGTTGAACGCGAATAGCGCGGTCGACCTGCTCCATATCTGCAGCAGTCAACTTGCCTAGATAGCCAACGAGGCGCTTGCGACTTGCCGTGGTCAGCTGATCGGCCATGGCCTTGCGCGGCTCGCCGCGCAGCCTGACAGGCGCCTCCGACGGATAGACGCGTGCCGTTTGACTGGTGATGGGAACGACCTGCAGTCGATTGAGTGCGGAATTCGCCGCGTCGTTGCTGACGACGATGGCTGGCCGTGTCTTTTGGATTTCTCCCCCGACAACCGGCCCGAACGACACCCAGTAGACTTCACCTCGACGTGGCGGACGATGAAGCTCGAAGGCCCGCCCCGGCTCACTCAGGCTGCGGCGCGGCATCTTCGATCAGTCCTTCGACCCACTCGTCCGCTTCTGCTTCGCGGGATCGATCCTCGGACATTTGGCGATATGCCTTCAGCAGATCGTCGTCGACCACATGCGGCCGTGCGAGATCATTCAGAAAGCGACTGATCCGTCTCGGTCCCACCTTCTTCTTCAGGCCCCGATAGACGTCATTGTCGACGGTGATGGTCAGTTTTTTCATAACAGGCCTCTATACGACTAGTATACGTATTAGGAGCCCCGTAGCATAGGGTCCCAAGGAAAGGTGGTTCATGCGCGTTGGCGTAGAGGTCGGCGGCACCTTCACCGACCTGGTGGCCGTCGAAGGCGGCAAGGTCGTCGTCACCAAGGTTCCGAGCACGCCGAAAAGCCCGGATGTCGGTGCGTTCGCGGCACTCACGGCCTCGGGCATCGATCTCTCGAAGATCGAGGACCTCGGCCACGGCTCGACGGTTGCCACCAACGCCGTGCTCGAGCGCAAGGGCGCGGCGGTCGCGTTCGTCGCGACCGCGGGCTTCCGCGATCTCTTGTTCATGCAGCGCCACGACCGGCGCAACATCTATGACCTCTTCTACGCCAAGCCGGCGCCGCCGGTGCGCCGCAAGGACTGCTTCGAGGCGCCGGAGCGGATCAGCGCCGACGGCTCGATCGAGAAGGCGCTCGACGAAGCGGTGGTAAAGAGCGAGCTGATCCCGGCTATCAAGGCCGGCAGCTACCGTGCGGTCGCCATCTGCCTGCTCAATGCCTATGCTAATCCCGTGCACGAAAAGCGGCTCGCCGCCTTGATCACCGAGGCACTGCCTGACGTGCTGGTCACGGCGAGCCATCAGGTGGCCCGCGAGTTCCGCGAGTTCGAGCGCGCCTCGACGACGCTGCTCTCGGCCTACGTGCAGCCGGTGATCGACGGCTACCTGCATCGCTTCGAGAGCAAGCTCGCCGAGTCGGGTTTCAAGGGCCGCTTCACGGTGATGCAATCCAACGGCGGGCGCCTGCCGGCCGAGGCGATGCGCGAAAGTGCCATCACGGCGCTCTATTCCGGGCCGGCCGCCGGCGTGGTCGGCGCCACGCGCCAGGCGGCGCGCTCGGGCTTCGACGACCTCATCACCTTCGACATGGGCGGCACCTCGACCGACGTCTGCCTGGTGCAGGACGGCCGGCCCTCGCTCGCCTCGGAAAGCGAGATCGACGGACTGCCGATCCGCACGCCCGTCCTCGACATCGTCTCGGTCGGTGCGGGCGGCGGCTCGATCGCCTGGGTCGATGACGGCGGCATGCTGCGCGTCGGCCCGCAAAGTGCCGGCGCCGATCCCGGCCCGGCCTGCTACGGCAAGGGCGGCACCGAGCCCGCCACCACCGACGCCCATATCGTCATCGGCACCATCCGGCCCGGCGCCTTTTTAGGCGGCCGGATGAACCTCGACGGTGAGGCAGCGAAGCATGCCTTCGCGCCGCTGGCCGAGCGCTTCGGACTCAGCGTCGAGCAGGCGGCTTCGTCTGCGTTGCAGCTCGCCGATGCCAACATCGTGCGCGCCATCCAGCTCGTCTCGACCGAGCGTGGCCGCGATCCGCGCGACTACGCCCTGGTGCCGTTCGGCGGCGCGGGCCCGCTGCATGCGGCGCGCATCGCCGAGGAGCTCGGCATCTCGACCATCGTCGTGCCGCCCAATGCCGGCGTGATCTCGGCGTATGGCCTGGTTGCCTCGGACTACACCAAGTTCGATGCCGTCACGCGCAAGATGAAGCTCGACGATGCGGTCGCGAAGGACGCCGGCCGCATCTTCGGCGAGATGCGGACGCGGTTGGCCGCACAGTTCGCCGACATGAAGCTGCCCGGTGACCTCGTCTATACGCACACGCTCGACATGCGCTTCGTCGGCCAGGCCTTCGAGGTCGGCGTGGAAGTGCCGGCCAATCGGCTGGGCTCTCTCGACACCGCCTATCTCGCCGAGCTGTTCGCCGACGCCCATCACCGCACCTTCATGCACGGCGCCACCCTCGACCGTCCGGTCGAGATCGTGACCCTGCGGGTCGGCGCCACCCTGCCCATCGGCACCGCGCCGAAGCTCGATCGCGAGATGCTGGCGGCGCGCGCGCCGGAGAAGGCCAGGATCTTCCATGGCGACGGCTGGATCGACTGCGCGCGCTACACGGCCGAGACGCTGACGGCCGGCCAGAAGATCACGGGTGCTGCCGTTATCGAGGGCTATACGGCCACGACTTGGGTGCCGCCCGGCTGGACAGCGGAGCTGGACGCGGCCGACAATCTCATCCTGCGGAGAACACCATGACCGCGCTCAGTCCCATCGACTATGCCGTGATCAGCCAGGCGCTGATCGCCGCTGCCCGCGAGATGGGTGTGAAACTGATCCGCTCGGCCTACTCGACCATCCTGCGCGAGGCGCGCGACGGCTCGGCCGGCCTGATGGACCGCCACGGCAACACGGTGGCGCAGGCCGAGCTGATCCCCATGCAGTTGGGCCCGATCGGCGAGACGCTGCGCGCCTGCCTGAAACGCCATCCGGTCGAGACCCTCAGGGAAGGCGACTTCCTCATCAACAACGACCCGTTCGAGGGCGGCCAGCACATCCCCGACGTGTTCATCTTCACGCCGATCTTCGTTAACGGCCGGGTCGTGGGCTTCGGCGCGTCGGTGGCGCATCACCTCGATCTCGGCGGCGGCGCGCCCGGCCTCAACATCCACGCCTCCGACGTCTACCAGGAGGGCCTGCGCTTCCCGCCCAGCAAGTACGACTTCCAGCGCGACTGGAACGGCGGCTCGTTCGAGCGGCTGGTGACGGCCAATGTGCGCGTGCCCGACCTCACCATCGGCGACTTCAACGCGCAGTTCGCCGCCAATGCGATCGGCGTCTTGCGGGTGAAGCAGCTTTGCGAGCGCTACGGCGCGGACAAGGTCGAAGCGGCGATGAAGGAGATGCAGGACTACTCCGAGCGCCGCGTGCGCGCCGCCATCGCCCAGGCGCCCAAGGGCACGTTCTATGGCGAGGACGCGGTCGACGACGACGGCCTCACCGATGATCCGCTGGTGGTGAAGGCCAAGGTCACCATCGCCGAGGATTGGGTCGAGATCGACTTCGAGGGCACCTGCCCGCAGGTCAAGCGCAACCTCAACTGCCCCTATTCCAGCACGCTCTCCGCGGCGCTCTCCTGCGTGAAGTCGGTGCTGACCAGCCCGGACATTCCCTACAACGAGGGCATGGCCCGGCCGATCCGCATAAAAGTGCCCTACGGCTCGCTCCTGAACCCACGGCCACCGGCGCCGGTGCGCGCACGCATGATCCCGGCCTACCGCGTGTTCAACGCCGTCATGAAGGCGATGGCCCAGGCGCTGCCCGACAAAGTGATCGCCACCGGCTACGACTGCACCACGGCCTTCTGCCTCAGCCATCTCGGCGAGAAGGGCTACAGCGTCTACCTGGAAATCTTCGGCGGCGGCTACGGCGCCTCCAAGGACGCCGACGGCTGCGACGCGGTCGATTCGCCGCTCAGCAACTGCTCCAACGCGCCGGTCGAATCACTCGACATCGACTACGACTTCTTCCGCATCGTCGGCTACGAGCTCGCCCCTGACTCCTTCGGCCTGGGCGCGCGGCGCGGCGGTGCGGGCTTCGTCCGCCGTTGCGAGATCCTGCGCGACGACGTGCAGCTCGCCATCTACTCCGACCGCTTCCGGCTGGCGCCCGAAGGCCTGCAAGGCGGCGAGCCCGGCCAGCGCGGCTACTGCCGCATCCATCGCGCCAACGGCACCGTCGACGACCTGCGCAGCAAGGCCGCCGTCGACCTCGCCAAGGGCGACATCGTCGAAATGTTCGTGGGCGGCGGCGGCGGCTTCGGCCGTATCTCCGAGCGGCCGGACTCGCTGATCGAGCGCGACCTGGCCGACGGCCTGCTGACGCGCGATCCGCGCGCGACGCGCAAGCTCGCGGCGGAATAGCCGCGCCAACCCATGCGGCGGGCTGACCTTCTCGGACTGCGCGTCGATCAGGTCGGGAGCCTGCTGCGCCCCGCCGCGCTCATCGACTCATTTCTCTCCTGTGCCAAAGGCGAGATCACACGAAGCGCCCTCGATGCGCTGGTCGAGCGCGCCGTCCGCGACGTCGTCGCCAAGCAGCAGGCGATCGGCCTCCCGATCGTGACCGACGGCGAGTTCGGCCGCATCAACTGGCACGTCAGCTTCAGCCAGATCGAGGGTTGGGCGCTGGACGAGGCGTCGTGGCAGTCGTTCCTCGCCAACCCAGCGATGCGTCACGAGCACGAGCGGGCGAACACGCTCGGCGCCGACGCCGTCCAGAGCTACAAGACGCCGGCCACGGCGAGGCTGCGGCTCAGGAGCAACTTCCCGCTCGGCGAATATCGCCGCCTCGCCTCGTTCGCCACGACACCGGGCAAGGCCATGCTGATGGGGCCGGACCGAGTCTCGCAGATGTGCGACCTGCCGGCGTCGAAGCCCACCTACGACAACGCCGACGCCTTCCTGGCCGACGTCGTCGCCGTCCAGAGCCGCATGGTCGGCGAGCTGGTCGAAGCGGGCTGCCTCTACGTGCAGCTCGATGAGCCGAGCTACACGGGCTACGTCGATCGCGCGACCCTGGAGCGGATGCGCGCCAGCGGCGAGGACCCCATGGCCAACCTGCGGCGGGCCGTAAAGGCTTCCAACGCCGTAGTCGCCGGCCACGCCGGCAAGGCCGTGTTCGGCATCCACATCTGCCGCGGCAACCGCGCCAGCATGTGGCATCGCGAAGGCACCTACGACGGCATCGCCGAGGAGCTGTTCTCGACCCTGCGCTTCGATCGCCTGCTGCTGGAGTACGACACCGCCCGCGCCGGCGGCTTCGAGCCGCTGCGCTTCGTGCCCAAGGGTCCGGTGGGCCAGGCGCCGATTGTCGTGCTGGGGCTTGTCACGACCAAGACCGGCGAGGTCGAGACGGTGGACGCCTTGCTGCGCCGCATCGAGGAGGCCAGCCGCTTCATCGACATCGGCCAGCTCGCAATCAGCCCGCAATGTGGTTTCGCGTCGGGCATGTCGGGCAACGACCTCAGCCATGACCAGCAATGGCGCAAGCTCGAGGTCATCCTCGAGACAGCCCGACGCGTTTGGCACTGATCTCTGTCTCTGGCTCAGTATGTCTTGTACCCCAGGAACTTGCCCGACATGGCGATCTTCACGCGATCGCCCTTCTGGTCGGGCTGGCGCTCCATGGTCATGTCGAAGTCGATGGCCGACATGATGCCGTCGCCGAATTCCTCCTGGATCAGCTCCTTCCAGGTCGTGCCGTAGACCTGCACCAGCTCGTAGAAGCGGTAGATCAGCGGATCGGTCGGCGGCACCTGCGGCAGCGACCCACGATACGGCACCTCCTGCAGCAGCAGCGTCTCTTCCTTGCCCAGGCCGAACAGCTTGGCGGCCTTGGTCGCCTGCTCCTTGGTCATCTTCATCTGGCCCATGCAGGCCGCGGTGACGATGATCTTGGAGGCGCCGCCGATCTTCTTGGCGATCTCCTCCCAGGTGAGCTCCTTCAGGCGCTTGGCGGTGAGGATCTTCTCGGTGACGTCTGCCCGTTTCATTGCGTGTCTCCTGTCGTTTGCTTCTTCAGTGCGTGCCTCTAGTGCGTTTGCCTGAGGGGCACGACTTCGGCCGGCGGATTGACCGCGGCCAGGCCCGGCTTCACCAGCTTCAGCCGGCGCGGGTCGTAGCTGCCGTCCGCGATCTCCTGATCGAAGGCCTTCGACCGGTTCACCAGGAACTCCACGAGATGATTGCGGATGGCGTAATACTGCGGATGGCGGTGCAGGTCGTTCCGATGCCGCTCGTTGCGCGGCATGGTGTTGACCACGATCTCGGCGATCTTGGCCCCTGGCCCATTGGTCATCAGCACGATCTTGTCGGCGAGCAGGATCGCCTCGTCGACGTCGTGGGTGATCATGAACACGGTCTGGTTGGTGTCGGCGCAGATGCGCAGCACCTCGTCCTGCAGCATGCCGCGGGTCAACGCATCGAGCGCGCTGAACGGCTCGTCCATCAGCAGCATCTTGGGCTGGATGGAGAGCGCGCGGGCGATGCCCACCCGTTGCTTCATGCCACCGGAGAGCTGCGAGGGCTTCTTGGCCTCCGCACCTTTCAGTCCGACCAGCTCGATGAACTTGCGGGCATGGTCGGCCACCTTGGCGCGGTTCCATGACGGCCAGCGCGACGAGACGGCGAAGGCGATGTTGCCCATCACCGAGAGCCACGGCAGCAGGGCGTGGCCCTGGAAGATCACGGCGCGGTCGAGGCTGGGGCCGTCGATCTCGCGGTTGTCGACGATGACGGCGCCGTCGCTCGGCTGGTCGAGGCCGGCCAGCACATTGAGGATGGTGGTCTTGCCGCAGCCGGAATGGCCAATCAGGCAGACGAACTCGCCGCGATCGATGCCGAACCAGATGTTCTCGAACACCGCGGGCTGGTTGCTGTCGCCGAAGCGACGGGCCAGGCCCTCGACGCTGATGAGGGGGCGTTCCATTGGCTTATTCCGGATAAGTCACGAGCTTGGTGAGGCGCGCCAGCCCCTGGTCGAGCAGCAGCCCGACCACGCCGATCAGCAGAATCGCGGTGACGATGTTGGCGATCGAGAGGTTGTTCCACTCGTTCCACACGAAGTAGCCGATGCCGGTGCCGCCCACGAGCATCTCGGCCGCGACGATCACCAGCCAGGCGATGCCGATCGAGATCCTCATGCCGGTCATGATGGTGGGGGCGGCTGCCGGCAGGATGACCTTGAAGGCGGTACGGAACGGCCCGACCTCGAGCGTGCGCGCCACGTTCAGCCATTCGCGCCGCACGCTCGCCACGCCGAAGGCGGTGTTGATCAGCATCGGCCAGACCGAGCAGATGAAGATCACGAAGATCGAGGAGATGGCGCTGTCCTTGATGGTGTAGAGCGCCAGCGGCATCCAGGCGAGCGGCGACACCGGCTTCAGGATCTGGATGAAGGGATCGAGCGCACGATAGACCAGCGGTGACATGCCGATCAGGAAGCCGAGCGGCACCGCGACCAGCGCGGCCAGGGCAAAGCCCAGCAGCACCCGGCCCAGCGAATAGGCGAGCTGGATGCCGATGCCCTTGTCGTTGGAGCCGCGGACGTAGAATGGATCGGTCAGGTGCTTCCAGATCGTCGCGCCGATGTCGGCCGGCGTCGGCATCGCTGACTTCGAGCCGGTCGCCGCGGCAGCGCCGACCAGCTTGGCGTATTCCGGATCCATTGCCGCGCCGCTGCCGGCTGTCGGCATGGTCGCGACCTGCCAGATCGCGACGACGCCGAGGAAAATCAGCAGCGACAACAACGCGGCCCGCAGGCCGAGGGAGTTCTTCAAGCCGGTCACGGCTCAGGTCCGCTTGATGGCGAAGCTGTCGACGTACGCGGCGGGCTTGCTCGGGTCGAAGGCCTTGCCCATGACCACGATCGTCTTCTTCGACGGATCGGGCGGCGTCAGGCCCATTTCCTTCATCATGTTGGCGGTGTCGGTCGCCAGGAAGACGTCGGACGCGACCTTGGCGTAGTCGACGTCGGCCTTGAGCTGACCCCAGCGCTTCATCTGGGTCAGAATCCAGACGGCAAACTGGTTCCAGGGAAACGGATCGAAGTCGATGCGGTTGGGATCCTTCTTCACCGACCCCAGGCCGTCGGCATAGGTGCCGGTCAGGATCTGCTCCAGCACCGTTTCGGGTTGGTTCAGGTAGTTCTGGGGCGCGATCGCCTTGGCGATCTCCTTACGGTTGTCGAGCTTGGAGGCGTAAGCCGTGGCATCGATGATCGCCTTCAGGAGCGCGCGGTAGGAGTTGGGGTTCTGGCTGGCGAATTCCTTGCTGACAGCGAAGGCGCAGCACGGATGGCCGTCCCACATCTCCTTGGTGAGGATGTGAATGAAGCCGACGCCGTCATAGACGGCACGCTGGTTGAACGGATCGGGCCCGAGATAGCCGTCGAGATTGTCGGCCCGCAGGTTGGCCACCATCTCGGGCGGCGGCACCGAGCGGATCGAGATGTCCTTGTCGGGATCGAGCCCGTGCTCGGCCACGTAGTAGCGCAGCAGGTAGTTGTGCATCGAGTAGTCGAACGGCACGGCGAAGCGGAAGCCCTTCCAGTCCTTGGGGTTGCGCTTGTCCTTGTGCTTCATGGCCAAGGTGATGGCCTGGCCGTTGATGTTCTCGATCGCCGGCATGGTCCACGGCACCGGGTTCGAGCCGACGCCCAGCGAGATGGCGAGCGGCATCGGCGAGAGCATGTGGGCGGCGTCGTATTCCTTGGCCAGCGACTTGTCGCGGATCACCGCCCAGCCGGCCGTCTTCACCACTTCGACGTTCAGCCCCTGCTTGGAATAGAAGCCCATCGGATGGGCCATGATGATGGGCGTGGCGCAGGTGATGGGGATGAAGCCGACCTTGAGGTCCTTCTTCTCCGGCGCGCCGCCCTGGGCGAAGGCGTCGCGCGCCGAGGCCAACGGGAAGACCGAGGAGATGGCGGCCATCGCCGTCGCCGCGCCGACCTTCTTCAGGAACAGCCGGCGCTGGGCATCGACCGGGAAGACCGCGCGCAGGACCGCGGCATCGACCACCCGGCTGAAACGCTGCTCGTCGCTCGCCGGCACGGCTGACAGGCGGGCATGGTCGGCCGGCGCATGGTCGCCGCCGCAGCCGCAGCGCTGCCTCAGCAGTGTCTTGGGATCGAACGGGTCCTTGAACATGGTTAGAAGCCTCCTCCTTGTTGGCGCCGCCGGCGCGTCTTGGAGGCTTCGAACGCAAGCCACATGCCAAGGGCTTCAGATCCTCGGAAAACGGGCGATTGTGCGGACTCGATACCCGATGTGCCTAAATTGCGCGCAAACTTGGGCGATTCGACAAGCGGAATTTTGGGACTCGAATCTTAGCTCTGGGGATTAAATCAATGGAATCCCTGACTCTTTCCCCGATTTCCGGCTGATTTCTTATTGCGATGGGACTCACCATTGTGGCAGTCTACCGCTTGTGGGGTGTTGGGTACCCACCACGATATGTCGGCCAGCCGCCTTAAGAATGGCTCATCCGGAGCCGCACAGCGGAAATGGTTGGGGAGTGGGTATCGATGGCGTTATCGCGACATGAGCGGAGCAGACGAAAAGTCGATCTCAACCCGCTCGAGTTGATCGAGAAGGTCGTCTCCGCCAACGATTGGCCCTTCGATCGCACATCGGATCGTGAGATCGCCGTCGAAGTGGCGGGCCGCTGGTGCGACTACCGCATGTTCTTCAGCTGGCGCGACGACGTCGAGGCGCTGCACTTCACCTGCGCCTACGACGTGCGCATCCCGACCGAGCGGCACAACGACATCCATGTCCTGCTTGCGTTGATCAACGAGAAGATGTGGCTCGGCCACTTCGACCTGTGGACCGACGAAGGCCTGCCGATGTTCCGCCACGCCATCCCCTTGCGTGGCACCACGGGCCTGATGCCCGAACAGCTCAACGACCTGGTCGAAGTGGCGATCAGCGAAAGCGAGCGCTTCTACCCCGCCTTTCAGTACGTCGTGTGGGCCGGCAAGACGCCCCTCGACGCGTTGACCGCCTCGATCCTCGAGACGGTCGGCGAAGCCTGAGCGGAAAAGGACCCTCCGACGCCCCCTCTCGTAAGTAACGACGAACAATAAGTCTGTATCGTTGGATGGTCCTCAGCGGCGCCGGTCCCCCAGACCGGCGCCGCGACGATTCTGGGCTATAACGACGGCCCCATGAACCTCCTCGTCATCCCCTACCCCGAGATCGATCCCGTCCTGGTCCAGCTCGGGCCGCTCGCCATCCGCTGGTATGCGCTCGCCTATATCGCGGGCCTGGTCATCGGCTGGCAGGTCATCCGCCGGCTGTGCGAACAGTCGCCCAAGGTGATGACACCCGCCAAGATCGACGACTTCCTGCTGTGGGCGGCGCTCGGCGTCATCCTGGGCGGCCGGCTGGGCTACGTGCTGTTCTACAAGCCGGGCTTCTATCTCGCGAACCCGCTCGCCATCCTGACCTTGTGGGAAGGCGGCATGTCGTTCCATGGCGGCTTCCTGGGCGTCATCGTCGCCACCATCGTCTTCTCGCTGCGCAACAAGACCGATCCGTTCATGCTGGGCGACCTTCTGGCCATCGTGTCGCCGATCGGCCTGTTCTTCGGGCGGCTGGCCAACTTCATCAACGGCGAGCTGTGGGGCCGCACCAGCGACGTCGCCTGGGCCATGGTGTTCCCGCGCGGCGGGCCGCTGCCGCGCCATCCCAGCCAGCTCTACCAGGCCTTCTTCGAGGGCATCGCGCTGTTCGCCGTGATGATGCTGGTGTGGCGCCTCAGCGACGGCCGTCGTCGCCCGGGCCTGCTGACCGGCGTGTTCTTCGCGGGATACGGCGTCGCCCGCATCGTCGGCGAGCTGTTCCGCGAGCCCGACGCGCATCTCGGCTATCTGTGGGGGCCCATCACCATGGGCATGCTGCTGTCGGTGCCGCTGCTGTTCGTCGGCGCCTGGTTGATCACCCGCGCGTACTCCCGGCCGCCAGTTTCGTGAGCACCGAGCTCGGCCGGCTGATCGCCCAACGCATCGCGCTCACCGGTCCGATCTCGCTCGCCGACTTCACGGCCGAGGCGCTCGGCCATCCGCGCCTCGGCTACTACCGCAAGGCGCTGCCCGTCGGGGCAGCCGGCGACTTCACGACGGCGCCGGAAATCTCCCAGATGTTCGGCGAGCTTTTGGGCGCCTGGCTCGCCGAGCGCTGGCTGGCGATGGGACGACCAACCGGCGTGCGGCTGGTCGAGCTCGGACCGGGACGGGGCACCCTGATGGCCGATGCCTTGCGCGCCACGCGCGGCGTGCCGGGCTTCCATGCCGCCCTCGATCTTCATCTCGTCGAGATCAACGAGCCGCTGCGCGCCCTGCAGGGCCAGGCGCTCGCCGCCTTCAAGCCCACCTGGCATGCGCGCTTCGACGACGTGCCCGAGGGACCAATGCTGCTGGTCGCCAACGAGTTCTTCGACGCCCTGCCGGTGCGCCAGTTCGAGAAGACCGCACGCGGCTGGAGCGAGCGCATGGTGGGCCTGGCCGACGACGGCAGCCTGCGCCTGGCCCTGGCGCCCGGCGTGACGCCCTACGCCTCGGCCCTGGCGGACGCCCCCGTCGGCGCCCAGGCCGAGATCTGCGAAGCCGGGCTGGCGCTCGCCGCCGCGATCGGCGAGCGGCTGGGTCGCCACGGAGGCTGGGCGCTGATCGTCGACTACGGCCATGACGGCGCGCTCGGCGCCTCGCTGCAGGCGGTGCGCGGCCATCGCGGCGCCGACATCCTCGACCGGCCGGGCGAGACCGACCTCAGCGCCCACGTCGACTTCGCCGCCTTGGCCGCCGCCACCGGCCGGGCGACCTTCGGCCCGGTGGGCCAGGGCGACTTCCTGCGCCGCCTGGGCATCGCCGAGCGCGCCGGGGCCCTGAAAGCCCGCGCCAGCGAGGCCCAGCGCGCAGCGATCGATGCGGCGTCGGCTCGCTTGATCGCGCCCGACCAAATGGGCACCCTCTTCCGCGTTTTGGCCGTGGGCGACGACAGAAGCGCCGCGCCGGTCGGCTTTTCGGATACCCCTCGGACTAAGACATGATCCAAGCGCGCACCCTTGCCGACCTCGATGGCGTGCAGCATCGCTTCTTCACGCGCCAGGGCGGCGTGAGCGCAGGCCTCTACTCCTCGCTCAACTGCGGCTATGGCTCGGGCGACCAGCCCGACAATGTGCGCGAGAACCGCCGGCGCGCCGCCGCCGAGTTCGCGCTGGGCGAGACCGACCTCCTGACGGTGCACCAGTTCCATTCGACCGACGTGCTGACCGTCGCCAGCGAGCGCTGGACCTCGCCCGGCGCGCCCAAGGGCGATGCGCTGGTGACCGACCGGCCGGGCGTCGTGCTGGGCGTGCTGGCGGCCGACTGCGCGCCAGTCCTGTTCGCCGACGCCGAGGCAGAGGTGATCGGCGCCGCGCATGCCGGCTGGAAAGGTGCGCTGGGCGGTGTCGTCGACACCACCATTGCCGCCATGGAAAAGCTCGGCGCCCGGCGCGAGCGCGTGCGCGCCGCCATCGGTCCCTGCATCGGTGCGGCGTCCTACGAGGTCGGTCCGGAGTTCCCCGCGCCGTTTCTCACGCAGGACCAGGCCAACGACGCCTTCTTCCGTCCGGCCAGGCGCGCCGGCCATTTCATGTTCGATCTCGCGGGCTACCTGCTGCAGCGCCTGGCGCTGGCCGGCGTCACGGCAAGCGCCACCGGCCATGACACGTTGGCCACCACGGACGACTTCTTCAGCTATCGCCGCAATACATTGAGCGGCGTGCGCGACTACGGCCGCGGCCTGTCGGCCGTCGCCCTCCGGGGATAACGTGCCCTACCTGATCATCCTGATGTTCTGCTGCCTGCTCGGCCTGATCGCGACATGTGTCATGCTATGAGGCGCCTGCTTGGCGTACTGCTCGGCCTCGTCGTGCTGTCGGCCTGTACACCGACGCCCCGGCCCTTCGAGCACGATTCGTCAATGACCACCAATCGCCGGCTGGCGCGCGACAAGATCGAGCTCGCCATCGGCGCCCCGCGCAACATGCCGCCGGAGATGGGCCAACGCGTCGCCGCTGCGCTGGCCATGGAGCTGCAGGCGTACGGCATCATCGCCACCGTGCAGCCGGCCGAGGCGCCGATCCAGGTGAACGGCACCATGAGCACGCGCGATTCCGGCGAGACCGGCATCGAGATCCAGATCGACTGGAACATCGAAGGCGCGCCCAAGACCCAGGATCCGCAGACCAGCCGCACCAGGGCGCGGCCCGAGGACTACGGCGAGGCGAGCGAGCGGCTGGTCTCGCGCATCGCCCAGCAAGCCGCCCCGCGCGTCGCCACCCTGATCGGCAAGCCGCCGACCTTCATGGCGCGCTCGCCCGGCCAGGTCGCCGCCGGCATGAGCGTGCCGATGGAGACGCCGGTTGATCCGGTCACGGCGACGGCGATGGCCGCCGCGTCCTCCGGCACGCCGCCGCCCGTGTCGAGCCAGCCAGGACAGCCGCAGGAAGCGCACGTCAAGGTGATGGTGGCGCCGGTGACCGGGGCGCCGTCCGACGGCAACCGCCAGCTCTACTCCGGCATGCGCCGCGCGCTGGGTTCCAGCAAGATCGTCATCGTCGACGCCGCCGGCGCCGACGTCTTCACCGTGATCGGCAACGTCAACCTGACGGAGATCGACGACAAGCGCGGCCAGCTGGTCATCAAGTGGCTGGTCAAGGACCCGGCCGGCCGCAATGTCGGCGACCTCGAACAGTCCAATCCGGTGCCGCTCGCCGCGACCAAGGGCAGCTGGGCGGGGTTCGGCGACATCGTCGCGACAGCGGCCTCAGAAGGTGTGCTGGAACTGCTGGAAAAGGCGATCAATCGGCCGCGCCCTTGAACCATTCCGTGAACCTTACAGCGCGGCCGAATCGGCTTGTCAGAGGGGGGTCGGGGACTGCTACTGTCCCCGCGAGCGGCTCGATTTTTGCACAGAAGGCCGCGTTATAGGGAGACGGTTGCTTATGTTCGATTTCAGGAAGTCGATCGCGACGTTCGTTGCGGCGGCGACGGCGGCTGGCTTGATGGGCATCGCCCCGGCCGGCGCGCAGACCCTCAAGGTCGTGATGCATTCGGACGTCAAGATCCTCGATCCGATCTGGACCACCGCCTACATCCAGCGCAATCACGGCTACATGATCTGGGACACGCTTTTCGCGATGGACGAAAAGTTCGCCGTGAAGCCCCAGATGGTCGACAAGTACGACGTCTCGGCCGACAAGCTCACCTGGACCTTCACGCTGCGCGACGGCCTCGAATGGAATGACGGCAAGCCCGTCACCGCCGAGGACTGCGTCGCCTCGATCAAGCGCTGGGCCGCCCGTGATTCGATGGGCCAGAAGATGATGGGCTCGGTCCTCGACTTCGAGATCGTCGATGCCAAGACCTTCAAGATGAAGATGAAGGAGCCGTACGGCCTCGTCCTGGAGTCGCTCGGCAAGCCGTCGTCCAACGTGCCCTTCATGATGCCGAAGAAGACCGCGCAAACCGACCCCATGCAGCAGATCAAGGTCGAGGACGTGATCGGCTCGGGCCCGTTCATTTTCAAGCCGGAGGAATGGAAGCCCGGCGAGAAGATCGTCTACGTCAAGAACCCGAAGTACAAGCCTCGGTCGGAGCCGGCATCGGGCCTGGCCGGCGGCAAGGTCGTCAAGCTCGACCGCGTCGAGTGGATCACCATGCCGGACGTGCAGACCCAGGTGGCGGCGATCCAGAACGGCGAGATCGACATGATCGAATCGCCCGGCCACGACCTGCTGCCGCTCCTGGCCAAGGACAAGAACATCAACCTGCTGAACGCCAACCCGCTCGGCAACCAGTACACCTTCCGCTTCAACAGCACGGCCAAGCCGTTCGACAACGCCAAGATCCGGCACGCGGCGTTCGTCGCCTTCGCCCAGGAGGACTTCCTCAAGGCCACGATCGGCGATGCGCAGTGGTACAAGGTCTGCAAGGCGCCGTTCGTCTGCGGCACGCCGCTCGCCAGCGACGCCGGCATGGCCGACGTGCTGAACGGCAATGCCGCCAAGGCCAAGCAGCTGCTGACGGAAGCCGGCTACGACGGCACGCCGATCGTGCTGATGCAGTCGACCGACCTGCAGGTGCTGACCAACCTTGCCCCGGTCGCCAAGGCCCAGCTCGAGCGTGCCGGCTTCAAGGTCGACCTGCAATCGATGGACTGGCAGACGCTGGTCGCCCGCCGCGTCAAGAAGGACCCGCCCGACAAGGGCGGCTGGCACGCCTTCCTCACCTCGTGGGTGGCGGCCGACATCCTCAATCCGGTGATGGCCGGCTTCTTCAACGCCGCGTGCGACAAGGCGATGTTCGGCTGGCCGTGCGACGAGACGATCGAGAAGTTCCGCGAACAGTTCGCCAAGGAAACCGATCCGGCCAAGCAGAAGCAGATCGTCGAGGATCTGCAGAAGTACTGGGCCGACCATCCCACGCACGTCAACGTCGGCCAGTGGTATCAGCCGCTCGCCCGTCGCAACAACATCGAAGGCAACATGATCGCGCCGGTAACGGTGTTCTGGAACGTCACGAAGAAGTAAGAGTACCGGGGGAGGCCGGAAAGGGGATCCGAGCCTCCCTCGTCATTTTGAGACAATTGGAGGGGTTTTTATGAAGATGATGCGGCGCACTCTCGCGGCGTTGGCCGCCGGTGCCGTCCTGGCAAGTGCTGGCTCGGCGCTTGCCCAGAACAACAAGGTTCTGCGGTTCGTTCAGAACGGCAATTTGACGATCCTCGATCCGATCTGGACCACGGCCTACGTCACGCGCAACCACGGCTATCTGGTCTATGACACGCTGTTTGCGTCCGACGAGAACAACGCCGTCAAGCCGCAGATGGTCGACAAGTACGAAGTCTCGCCCGACAAGCTCACCTGGACCTTCACGCTGCGTGACGGCCTCGAGTGGCACGACGGCAAGCCGGTCACCTCCGAGGACTGCATCGCGTCGATCCAGCGCTGGGGCAAGCGCGATGCGATGGGCCTGAAGCTCATGGACTTCGTCAAGGAGTTCAAGGCAGTCGACGCCAAGACCTTCCAGATGGTGCTGAAGGAGCCGTACGGGCTGGTGCTCGACTCGCTCGGCAAGCCCTCGTCGAACGTGCCCTTCATGATGCCCAAGGCGGTCGCCGAGACCGACGCCTTCAAGCAGATCGACAGCCAGATCGGCTCGGGGCCCTTCATCTACGTCAACGCCGAGTCGAAGCCCGGCGAGAAGCACGTCTACATCAAGAACCCGAAATACAAGCCACGTAGCGAAGCGGCCTCGGGTCTGGCCGGCGGCAAGCTCGTCAAGGTCGATCGCGTCGAGATCGTCGAGATGCCCGATCCGCAGCAGCAGGTGAATGCCATCATCAATGGAGAGATCGACCTGATCGAGCAGCCGCCGCACGACCTGATCCCGCTGCTCAAGAAGGACAAGAGCGTGCAGCTGATCGACTGGAACCCGCTGGGTCACCAGTTCGTCATCCGCTTCAACCATGTCGTGAAGCCGTTCGACAATCCCAAGATCCGCATGGCCGCGCTGCTCGCCATGCGCCAGGAGGATTACCTCAAGGCCACGGTCGGCGAGCCCGAGTACTACAAGGTCTGCTCGGCCGCCTTCATCTGCGGCACGCCCAACGCCTTCGATGCGCCCAACGGCCTGCTGGTCAAGCCGGACTTCGAGAAAGCCAAAGCGCTGCTCAAGGAAGCGGGCTACGACGGCACGCCGATCGTGCTGATGCAGTCGACGACGCTGCCGGTGCTCACCAACACCGCGCCCGTCACCAAGTCGCTGCTCGAGCAAGCCGGCTTCAAGGTCGACATGCAGTCGATGGACTGGCAGACGCTGGTCACGCGGCGCACCAAGAAGGACCCGGCCGACAAGGGCGGCTGGAACATCCTCCACACCTTCTCGGTGGCCGCCGACATCCTGAACCCGATCGCGACGTCCTACATGGTCGCCCAGGGCGACAAGTCGTGGTTCGGCTGGCCGAGCGATCCGGAGATGGAGAAGCTGCGCGACGCCTATGCCAAGGAAACCGATCCCGCCAAGGCCAAGGCGCTCGCCAAGGCCGTGCAGGATCGCGCCCTGGAGACCGCCCAGTATGGCTGGATCGGCCAGTGGTACGGCCCGGGTGCATCCCGCGCCAATGTGACGGGCTGGCTGAAGGCGCCGGTGCCGGTTATGTGGAACATTGAGAAGAAGTGAAATGAGGACGGCGCGTCATTCTCCTCTCCCCCGCTAGGGGGAGAGGACGGGAGAGGGGGATACGCACGTCGTCGCCCCCTCTCCTAGCCTCTCCCCCTAACGGGGGAGAGGAACATGACGTTGATACATAGGAGAACAATGCTCGACTTCATCGCCCGTCGTCTCGTCGCCATCATCCCCGTGCTCACGGTGGTGGCGGTGCTCGTCTTCCTCATGCTGCGGCTGACGCCCGGCGATCCGGCGGCGGTGATCGCCGGCGACAATGCCACCTCCGACCAGATCAACGACATCCGCGAGAAGCTCGGCCTCAACGAGCCGATCTGGACGCAGTTCGCCATCTGGATCGGCAACATCCTGCAAGGCAATTTCGGCGAGAGCTTCTTCTTCAAGAAGACCGTGGCCGAGCTGATCGCCCAGCGCATCGAGCCCACCCTGGCACTCGCCATGTGCACCCTGATCTTCGCCGTCTGCGTCTCCGTGCCGCTCGGCGTGCTCGCCGCCTACCGCCAGGGCTCGGTGCTCGACCGCATCGTCATGGCCTTCTGCGTGATGGGCTTCTCGGTGCCGGGCTTCGTCATCGGTTACTGCCTGATCTACGTCTTCGCCATCGAATTGGGCTGGCTGCCGGTCCAGGGCTACATCCGCATCGGCGTCAATTTCTGGCAGTTCCTCGAGCGCATGGTCCTGCCGTCGCTCACGCTGTCGGTGGGCTTCATCGCGCTGATCTCGCGCATCACCCGCGCCTCGGTGCTGGAAGTGCTGAACGAGGACTACATCCGCACCGCCCGCGCCAAGGGCCTCAGCAGCCGTGTCGTGCTGATGCGCCATGCCCTGCGCAATGCCGCCGTGCCCATCCTGACCGTGATCGGTCTCGGCGTCGCCATCCTGATCGGCGGCGCCGTGGTGACCGAGAGCGTGTTTGGCCTGCCCGGCCTCGGCCGCCTCACCGTCGAGGCGGTGCTGAGCCGCGATTTCCCGACCATCCAGACCGTCATCCTGATGTTCTCGGTGGTCTATGTCGTCGTCAACCTGCTGATCGATATCAGCTACACCGTGTTCGATCCGAGGATCCGCTATTGACCGTCGCGACCGAAGACCTCGTCGACTCCGCCTCGATCGCGGCGGCCTCGACCAAGCGCAAGAGCCTGTGGCTCCTTGCCCTGCGCAACCCCAACGTCATCATCGGCGGCTCCATCCTGCTGATCATGCTGGCGATCGCCGCCCTGGCCCCCTTCCTGGGCACGGTTGACCCGACCCGCATCGATCCCGCCTCGCGCAACAAGAAGCCGGGCACCGAGATCACCATGCGGCTGGACGACGGCCAGGCCGTCAAGCGCGTCGCCCTCATGGGCACCGACAGCCTCGGCCGCGACGTCTACAGTCGCGTGATCTACGGCACGCGCGTGTCGCTGGCGGTGGGCGCCGCGGTTGCCATCATCGCCATCGCCATCGGCGTCGTGATCGGCCTCGTCTCGGGCTACATCAGGTGGCTCGACGGCATCATCATGCGCATCATGGACGGCCTGATGGCGATCCCGGGCATATTGCTCGCCATCGCCATGGTCTCGATCTGGCGCGCCGGCCTGATCACCGTGATCTTCGCCATCGTCGTGCCCGACGTGCCGCGCGTCGTGCGCCTGGTGCGCTCGATCGTACTGACGGTACGCGAGGAGCCCTATGTCGAGGGCGCCATCTCGGTCGGCACGCCGACCTGGGTGCTGATGTTCCGCCACATCCTGCCCAACACCGTGGCGCCGCTGATCGTACAGGGCACGTTCCTGGCCGCCTCCGCCATCCTGGTCGAGGCCGCGCTGTCGTTCCTGGGCATCGGCATCCCGCCGGAGATCCCGAGCTGGGGCAACATTATGGCCGAAGGCCGCACGCTGTTCCGCGTGTTCCCGCACAACATCTTCTATCCCGGCATCTTCCTCGCCTTCACCGTGCTCGCCATCAACATCATGGGCGACGGGCTGCGCGACACGCTGGATCCGAAGATGAGCAAGAAGGTGTGATGCGCAGCGTCACACCTTCTTGCTCACCCTGAGCGAGCGCAGCGAGCCGAAGGGTCTTCTCTCCATGCCCAAGGTCTCAGTGATTGAAACAAGGTCCCTCCACTCCGCACTCTGCGCTCCGGTCGGGACGACGGATGGTCTGTATCGATGAGTGAAGCCAAGAAGCCCGTCCTGGAAGTCCGCAACCTCTCCGTCACGCTGCCCAAGGGCGCCGACCGCGAGTTCGCCGTCGACAAGGTGAGCTTCACCGTCAATCCGGGCGAGATCGTCTGCCTGGTGGGCGAATCGGGCTCGGGCAAGTCGGTGATCGCCTTCACCGTCATGGGCCTGCTCGCCAAGGCGCTGAAGCCCAGCTCGGGCGAGATCCTGCTGCAGGGCGAGAACATCCTGGCGGCGAGCGAGGGCCGGCTGCGCGAGCTGCGCTGCACGCGCATGTCGATGATCTTCCAGGAGCCGATGACCGCGCTGAACCCGGTCATGACCTGCGGCGAGCAGATCGACGAGGTGCTGAACACCCACACCAGCCTCGATGCCGCCCAGCGCAAGGCCAAGATCATCGCCATCCTCGACCGCGTGAAGCTGCCGGAGCCGGAGCGCATCTACGCCTCCTATCCGCACCAGCTCTCGGGCGGCCAGCGCCAGCGCATCATGATCGCCATGGCGCTGGTGCTCGACCCGGTGCTGCTGATCGCCGACGAGCCGACCACGGCGCTCGACGTCACCACCCAGGCCGAGATCCTGAAGCTGATCGCCGAGCTGCAAGCGACCGAGGGCACCGGCGTGCTGTTCATCACCCACGATTTCGGCGTCGTTGCCGAGATCGCCCACCGTGTCGCCGTGCTGCGCTGGGGTGGGCTGGTGGAGATGGGGCCGACCGAGCAGATCCTGTCACGGCCCGAGCATGCCTACACCAAGATGCTGATCTCTTCGGTGCCGTCGATCCATCCGGTGCATCGCGGGGCCCGCAAGGAGGGCATCACCGTCCTGCGCACCGAGAAGCTCGGCAAGGTCTACAGCGGCAAGAGCTTCTTCCAGAAGGCGCGCGTCGTGAAGGCGGCCGTCGATGTCGATCTCGACATCCGCAAGGGCGAGACCTTGGGCATCGTCGGCGAATCGGGCTCGGGAAAATCGACGGTGGCGCGCTGCATCGCCCGCCTGATCGATCCAACCGACGGCAAGGTCTTCCTGGGCGACACCGAGATCGCCACCATGCCGGCCGGCAAGCTGCGTCCGCATCGCCGCAAGGTGCAGATCGTCTTCCAGGATCCCTACCGCTCGATGAACCCGCGCATCACCGTGGGCGAGTTCATCATCGAGGGGCCGATGAACTTTGGCCTCAAGCGCGACGAAGCGATGGCCCGCGCCCGCAAGCTGATGGAGACCGTGCGACTCGATCCCAACTCGCTCGACCGCTATCCACACCAGTTCTCGGGCGGCCAGCGCCAACGCATCTGCATCGCCCGCGCGCTCGCCATGGAGCCCGAGCTCCTGATCGCCGACGAGGCGGTGTCGGCGCTCGACGTGTCGGTGCAGAAGCAGGTGCTGGAGCTTCTGGACGAGATCCGCCAGCGCCTGAACCTCGCGGTGCTGTTCATCACCCACGACCTGCGCGTCGCCGCCCAGATCTGCGACTACGTTGCGGTGATGAGCAAGGGCCGCGTCGTCGAGTACGGCTCGGCCGAGCAGGTGTTCGGCGCGCCGCGTGACGACTACACCAAGGCGCTGTTCGCCGCCGCCCCCGGCCGGCACTGGGAGTTCGGCAAGTTTGCGACGGCGTAACCGCCGTCGTCTCGACCGAGGAGCGTAGCGACGAGCGGAGAGACCTCGCCTGACGCAAGCAAGGCCCCTCGGCTACGCTCGGGGCGACGGTCGATTGGGTAGCACCGCCCAACCATGCTAGGCTCCGCGCAAGGAAAGGCCTCTTCGGCGCCGCTGCCGCGCCTCCCCCTGACCCGGCACCGGATGAGACGGTGAAACCGTGTCGAGGGAGGTACCCATGGCCGACAGCGTCTACAAAGTCATCGAGCTCGTAGGCACCAGCAGCGAATCCTGGGAAAAGGCGGCAACGGTGGCGGTGAATCGGGCGGCGAAGTCGCTGCGCGATCTGCGCGTTGCCGAGGTCGTCGAGCAGGACCTGGTGATCGAAAAAGGCAAGGTCACGGCCTACCGCACCAAGCTGAAGCTCTCCTTCAAGTACGAAGGCGGCGGCTGAGTCTTTGCCGGGAGCGCGCCACTCTGTGGCGCATCTTTGTGGATCACATAGCCCATGAGCGCCACGGAGTGGCGCGCTCCCAGCCATGAGATAAGCTCAGACAATGTCCTCCGGCCTGCTCGAAGACGCCTCGTTCAACCAGTCGCCGGCGTTCGGCGATGTCGATCTGTTCAGCGCCGATCGGCCGCTGGCGGATGCCGCGCAGCGTGCCGGGCTTGATCTCGCGAACCTGTCGGCTTGCGGCAAGGATTACGGCGCAGCGACCACCTTCGATCTCGGCCGCATCGCCAACGAGAACCCGCCCAGGCTTCACCTCGTCGATGGCAAAGGCAATCGACTGGATTACGTCGAGTTCCACCCCGCCTATCACGCCATGATGGCCAAGAGCATCGGCCACGGCATCCATGCCTCGGCGCACGACGGCAGCGACGAGCCCGGCCCGGTCTCGACGCGCGCCGTGCGGCTCTATCTCGCGACCCAGGCCGAGAGCGGGCATATGTGCCCGGTCACCATGACTCATGCCTGCATCGGCGCGCTGCGCTCGGAGCCCGCGCTGCTCGCCAAGTGGCTGCCCAGGATCCAGACCCGCACCTACGATCCGCGCCCGCTGCCGTGGTGGGAGAAGAACGGTGTCACGCTGGGCATGGGCATGACCGAGCGGCAGGGCGGCACCGATGTGCGCGCCAACATCACGCGCGCCGTGGCCCACGGCGATCATGTCGAGATCACCGGCCATAAATGGTTCATGTCGGCGCCGATGTGCGATGCCTTCCTGGTGCTGGCGCAGGCGGAAGGCGGTCTCACCTGCTATCTCATGCCGCGCTACCGGCCCGACGGTTCCAGGAACCAGATCCGCTTCCAGCGCCTGAAGGACAAGCTCGGCAACAAGTCGAATGCCTCCTCCGAAGTCGAGTTCCATGGCGCCTATGCCGAGCGCGTGGGTGCGGAGGGCGCAGGTGTCCGCACCATCATCGAGATGGTGAACCTGACACGGCTCGACTGCGCCATCGCCTCGGCCGCCCAGTCGCGCATTGCGCTCAGCCAGGCGCTGAACCACATCCGCAACCGCTCGGTCTTCCAGCGCAGGCTTGTAGACCAGCCGTCGATGCGCGCCACCGTCGCCGACCTGGCGCTCGAGCTCGAGGCCCAGGTGGCGCTGGTGTTCCGCCTGTGCCGCGCCTCCGAGCGCGCCCACGACGATCCTGCTGAAGCCGCCTACGTGCGCCTGCTGACGCCCGCGGCGAAATTCCTGGTGTGCAAGAGCACGCCGCAGCTCGTCTACGAATCCCTCGAGTGTCTGGGCGGCAACGGTTACACCGAGGATCTGCCGCTGGCGCGCTACTTCCGCGAATCGCCGCTCAACGCCATCTGGGAAGGCTCCGGCAACGTCATGGCGCTCGACGTGCTGCGCGCCGCCGGCCGTCATCCCGACCAGGCGATGGCGACCGTGAGCGCGCTCGCCAAGACGGCGGCAGTGGCCTTCGACGTGAGGCCATTGACCGAGACGCTGGCCAAGGTCCTTCAGTCGGGTGATGCCGAGCGCCGCGCACGCTTCCTGTGCGAGGGCCTGGCCAAGATCGCGGCGCTGGCCGCGCTGGCCGAGGCGAAGTCGGACTTCGCCACGCTCTACGGCGATACCCGGCTGACGGGCGCGAAGTTCGCCCAGTTCGGCACGGCCGATCTCGGCAGCGCCGAGCAGGCCCTGGTGGACCGCGCCCTTGCTGCGTAATGAGGGCTGCGTGATGAGGGCGGCGTGATGCTCCTTACCTCCGTCGACTGGGCATTGCGCGGCGCCACCTGCGCTCTCGTGCTGCTGATCGCCGCCACCCTGTTGCGCGACCACGGCCGGCTTCTCGCGGCGCGCCTGGCGGCGTTGTTCGCTGTCGGCACGGGCACCTATGCCGTCACCTCGGTGGCCGGCTTCTCGCCGCAGCTCGGGCTCTGGACGATCCCCCTGCTCGCCCTGTCAGCCGGCAACAACGTCGTGTTCTGGTCATTCGCCGGTGCGCTGTTCGATGACAGCTTCCGCCTGCGCTGGTGGCATGTCGCCCTGTGGCTGCTGCTGGTGATCGCCGGCACCGCGGGCTGTTTCCTGTCGTCGCGAACGCTCGGCCTGGCGCTCACCCTCAGCTCCTTCGCCTTTGCCGTGCTGGCCATGGCGCAGGCGGTGACGTCGTGGCGCGACGATCTCGTCGAGCGTCGGCGGCGACTTCGCCTCTTCGTCGTGGTCGCCTCGTCGCTCTATATCGGGCTTGTCGCCATGGCCCAGCTCGCCGGCCTGCAACGCACGGCGCCCGAAGGCACCAGCCTGGGCGGTGCGGCAGGCCTGCTCGTCATCGCGGGCATTGTCGCCTGGTCGTTGCTGGGCGTCGGCCGCGAGCAATCGCTGTTCGCCGTCACGGCCGACCTGCCTCGGCCGGCCGAGGAGCCGGCGGCACCGGCTGTCGAGCCGGGCGACCAGGAGCTTGTCGCCAGGCTCGAGCGGCTCATGACCGTCGAGCGGGCCCATCGCCAGGACGGCCTCACCATCGGCGCCCTGGCCCAGCAGCTCGGCCTGCCCGAATACCGCCTGCGCCGCCTGATCAACCAGGCCCTGGGCTACCGCAACTTCAACAGTTTCGTGAACCGCTACCGGATCGCCGAGGTCAAGGCGGCCCTGGCCGACCCGAGCCAGGCCGATGTGCCGGTCCTGACCCTCGCCCTCGACGCGGGATTCAGCTCGCTCGGCCCCTTCAATCGCGCCTTCAAGGCCGAAACCGGCGTCACGCCCAGTGAATATCGCCGCGTGGTGGGAATCGGCCAGCCGATTCCAGAATCGGCGAGCCCACTTTCGAACTCGGCGAGAAGCAATCTGGCCGCTCACTAGGCTTGCCTGACCGCCGGCCACACCTGGCCGGTCTGTCAGGGAGCCGTTCATGCGCCATGCCATTACTTTCGCCCTGCTCAGCAGCACATCGGCGCTGCTGGGCTGCGGCAGCCTCGACCGCGCGACCGACGTCGCCACGGGCTACGTCAGCCACCAGCTCTGCTCGGCCGCCTTCGTCTCCCGGGTCGAGCCCGAGCAGTTCTATCGCGAGGCGATCGCCCCCATCCTCTCGCCCGTCGACTTCCTGTCCGGCCACCAGCTCGATCGCACTCGCACCCAGGTGACGGCGCACTTCGCCGGCGGCGCCGAGGCCCGCGCCATCGATCGCGGTCCACTGGGCTGCCTGGTGCTGCATGGCGAGCCGCCCGCGCCGGTCGCGCTCGCGCCACACACGCCGGCGCCGGCCCTGCTCCCCGAGATCGCCGGTCCGGCTGTCGTCGAGCCCACCCAGCCTGCCCTGAAGCAGGCCCTCGACCGCGCCTTCACCGAGAATGCCAACCCGCCCTATCGCAACACCAAGGCCGTCGTGGTGGTGCGCGACGGCCGGGTGATCGCCGAACGCTACGCTGCGGGCTACGGCATCGACACCCAGGTGATGGGCTGGTCGGCCACCAAGTCCGTCACCAACGCCCTGATCGGCATCCTGGCGCGGCAGGACAAGGTCTCCCTGGAAGGCCCCGCGCCGATCGCCGCCTGGGCGAACCCCAAGGATCCGCGCCACGCCATCTCCATCGACAACCTTTTGCGCATGAACAGCGGCCTCGACATCGGCGATTCGCTCACCGCCCGTGCCTCCACCGCCTTCGACGCCTCGGCCTACATGGTGTTCGGCGTACGCGACATGGCGGCCTTCGCCGAAAAGGCGCCAATCAAGGCCGCACCCGGCGCGGCCACCTCGTGGAACTACACCAACGGCAACACGCTCCTGCTCTCCAGGATCATCCGCGACAATGCGGGCGGCGATGCCGCCGGAACGCTCGCCTTCGCCCGGCGCGAGCTGTTCGACAAGCTCGGCATGCGCCACGTGACGCTCGAGTTCGACGCCGTGGGCACGCCCATCGGCTCCAGCCACATGCTGGCCTCGGCGCGCGACTGGGCACGCTTCGGCCTGCTCTACCTGAACGACGGCGTGGTCGGCGGCGAGCGCCTGCTGCCGCCGGGCTGGGTCGACTATTCGGCCGCGCCGACGCCGGGCAGCGAGCGCTTCGGCTACGCCGCGGGCTTCTGGACCAACCGCGGCGACGGCGAGGGCCAGCGCTATCGCATCGCCCGCGGCATTCCGGCCGACGCCTTCTTCGCCCGCGGCGCGAACGGCCAGTACATCATCATCGTGCCCTCGCAGCGCCTGGTCGTGGCGCGCTTTGGCGCCGCCTTCACCGAGCGCGACGACATGGATGCCGTGGCCCGCCTCGTGGCCGACGTCATGCAAGCCCTGCCGCCCTCGTGACCGCGCCCTTGAGCTGTATCAAAGCGCACCTGCTGCGAGTCGGGTCCGATCCGCCACGTGTCCGCGAACCAAGGGGAAGCGATGGGACCGCCCTACGATGCCATCGTGATCGGCGCAGGCCTGGGCGGCCTCACGACGGCGGCGCTGCTCGCTCGGGCCGGCCGCAGGACCCTCATCATCGAGCGCAATGAATCGGTCGGCGGCGCGGCATCGACCTACAAGGTCGGCGACCTGTCGATCGAGGCTTCCCTTCACGAAACAGCCGATCCGGCCGACCCGCTCGATCCCAAGCACGCCATTCTCGCCCGCATCGGAATCCTTGACGCCGTCGAATGGGTGCCGACCGGCTCGATCTACGAGGTTCGCGGCGGACCCGTCGGACAACCGTTCGTCCTGCCCGACGGCTTTGTCGCAGCCCGTTCCGCCCTGACCGAGCGCTTCCCCTCCAGCAAGGCTGGCATCGCCGCAGCGTTGGGCGACATGGAACGCATCACGTCCGGCCTCGGGACGCTCAGCCGGCGGCGGGAAGCCTTCCGCGATCCGCGCGAAGGTTTTGCGGCACTCGTCAAACTCGTCCCCTTGGTTCGGGACTGGCGGCGATCGGTAGCGCAGGTGTTCGACCGGGCATTCGGAGACAACGAGGCGCTGAAGTGCGCGCTGGCCGCAAACCTTCCCTATTGGCACGACGATCCCGACCGATTGTGGTGGGTTCTGTTCGCGGTGGCACAAGGTGGCTACCTGGCGTCCGGCGGACGCTACGTCCGCGGCGGCTCGACGCGCCTCAGTCAGGCGCTGGCCGACGCAACGAGGCAGGCAGGCGGCGAGATCCTGCTGGGCCGCCAGGTGACGGCGATCCGCCTCGCCGGCGACGGTTCCCCGTCGGGAGTGGTGCATGCGGACCGACGCGGCGCCGAGCCGATGGAGGCGCGGGCGCCGGTCATTGTCGCCAATGCGGCCCCCGCCGTGCTGTCGGCAATGCTGCCGTCGTCGGCACGAGGCCGCTTCTGGTCGGCCTATGCCGATCTTCCGTCGTCGATTTCGTTGTTTTCGGTGACGTTCGGGCTATCCGTCCGTCCCGCGACGCTTGGCTTGCGAAGTTATGCGACCTTCCTGCTGCCGTCGTGGCTGCGGAGCCTGTCCGACTATCGCCGCAGTGCGGACCTGCTCGAAGCCGCGCCGGGACACGAGCAGCCGCCGATGACCGTCGTCGACTACTCCGCCATCGATTCCGGATTGGGTGGGCCGCCCTATCCGGTCTCCGTGGTCGGCGTCGATCGGCTGGCCAACTGGATCGGCCTCGACAAGGCCAACCGCGACGCCAAACGAGAGCAATGGCGGCGAGCCATCATGGCCACGATTGATCGTGAATTTCCTGGTTTCGCTACGCACGTCGTTGCCTCGGTCTTCAACACGGCGCTGTCGATGCACAACTACCTCAATACGCCGGGCGGTGCGGTCTACGGCTTCGCCCCGCTGCCGCCGTCCGGCCCGATCTGGCGCGGCATCCGGCGCTCGCCGAGGACACCCATTCGCGGACTCTATCTAGCGTCGTCGTACGCGGGCAGCGGGGGCTTCACGGGCGCCATCCTCGCCGGCGGCGCCGCGGCCGAGATGATCCTCTGACGCTCGGATGGTTGCGGGCATGCCGCACCTCGCCCAAGATCGCGGGCATGAAAAAGATTTTCACGGCGTGCCTCGGTACCGAAACCAACACCTTCGCCTCCATCCCCACCGGCCACCAACTCTTCGAGGAGACCTGCCTCTTCCGCAAGGGCAGCTACGGCAAGAACGTGCCGATGTTCGGCGCACCCCTGGCGGTGTGGCGCGGCCGCGCCGAAGCCAAGGGCTGGCAGGTCGTCGAGAGCCTGTGCGCCTTTGCCCAGCCCGCCGGCAGGACGGTGAAGAAGGTCTACGAATCCTTCCGCGACGAGATCATTGCCGACCTGAAGGCGGCGATGCCGGTCGATGGCGTGTTCCTGTCCATGCACGGCGCCATGGTGGCCGAGGGCTACGACGACTGCGAAAGCGACATCCTGGCCCATGTCCGCAAGGTGGTCGGGCCCGACGTGCCGGTCGGCGCCGAACTGGACCTCCATTGCAACATCGGCGACGGCACCCTGCGCGACGCCACCGCGCTGGTGCTGTTCAAGGAATACCCGCATGTCGACGTGCCCGAGCGCGCCGACGACCTGTTCAACGTGATGGAAGGCGCCATCGAGGGCCACACCAAGCCGGTGATGGCCGCGTGGGACTGCAGAATGATCGGCATCTTCCACACCACCCGGCAGCCGATGCGTGGTTTCGTCGACAAGCTGCAGACGATGGAAGGCAAGGACGGCGTGCTGTCCCTGTCCGTCGCCCATGGCTTTCCGTGGTCCGACATCCAGGAGATGGGCAGCAAGGTCATTGCCATCACCGACGGCGACAAGGCCAAGGCCGAGAAGCTGGCGCGCGAGCTCGGCAAGGAGTTCTTCGCCATGCGCGAAGCCACCCAGCCGCCCTACGTCTCGCTCGACGCGGCAATGGCGCGTGTGAGCTCGCACAACCTGCCCAAGCCCATGGTGCTGGCCGATGTGTCGGACAATGCCGGCGGCGGGGCCGCCTCCGATTCGACCTTCATCCTGAAGGCCCTGCTCGACAAGAAGGTGAAGGACGCCGCCATCGCCATGATCTGGGATCCCGGCGCGGTGAAGCTCGCCTTCGAGGTCGGCGAAGGCGCCGAGCTTGACATCCGCCTCGGCGGCAAGCTCGGGCCGCAGTCCGGCCCGCCGATCGACGCCCGCGCCAAGGTGCTCAAGGTCGAGAAGGACGTCACCATCGAGTTCGGTGGCCAGCGCAAGGGCGTGAACCCGATCGGCGACGTGGCCGCCCTGCAGATCGAGGGCGTGACGGTGATCGTCAATTCCAAGCGCAGTCAGTGCCACAGCCGCGACTGCTTCACCAAGCTCGGCGTCGACCCTGGCACCAAGAAGATCGTGGTCGTGAAGTCGATGCAGCACTTCCACGCCGCCTACGCCCCGATCGCCAGCGAAGTGGTCTATGTCGCCGCCCCCGGCGCGCTGGTGCCCGACTGGTCGCTGCTGCCCTACACCAAGGTCGACAAGGGGCAATGGCCCTTCGTCGCCAACCCGCACGCCTAGTCTTTGCTGGGAGCGCGCCACTCGGCGCATCTTCGTGGATCGCACAGCGCATGAGCGACACGGAGTGGCGCGCTCCCAGCAATGAGAACTCAGCGCCTCGCGATGCAGTCGATCTCGATCAGCGCATCGCGCACCAGGTCGGTGACGCCGACGCAGGTCCGCGCCGGCCGCGCGCCCTCGTGGAAGAAGCCGGCATAGACCTCGTTCATGGCGTCGTAGTCGCGCTTGAAGTGCGTCAGGAACACCCGGACGCTCATCACCTGGCCCATGGTGAGACCGAGCGAGCCCAGCACGCGGCGCATGTTGCTGAGCGTGCGATCCGTCTGCGCCTTGATGCCTTCCGGCAGGGGCTTGGCCGGAGCGTCGAGATCGCGGCCGAACTGGCCCGTGAGGAAGACGAAGCCGCCGGACTCGGTGGCGTGGCTGCTGGGCGAGACCGACTTGGGAAAACCGTCGAGGATGTGGAACTTCATGCCGGCAGCTTAGCGCAGGATTGCGCTCTACCGCGCGGGCGGCGGCACCAGGCCGAACGCCACGGCGCGGGGCAGGCTATCGACCACGTCCCAATGCTCGACGAACTTGCCGTTCTCGACACGGAAGAAGTCGGCCGTGGAGAAGCGCAGCTTGTTGCCGGTCGCCGGCCGGCCCAGGAACGGCCCGTCCTGGGTACCGGTCCATTCGACACGGGCCACCACCATGTCGCCCTCGGCGACGATGATCTGGATCTCGGCCCGGTAGTCGCTGAAGCCCGCCAGAAGCGCGGCGACGAACTGCTTCCTTCCCTCGATGCTCGACGAGATGTTCTTGTTGTGCTCGATGAAGTTGGGCGCCAGGTACTTCTCGATGGCGGCGGGCTGGCGCTTCACCCACACGTCCTCCATGAGATTGCGGTAGAGCTGCTTGTTCGCCTCGACGTCCGCCGCCCAGGAGGACGTGGCGGAGACAAGCAGGGCAAGGATGGCGAGCACGGCGTGGCGCATGGCTGACTCCTGAACGGGTTGCCGCACGCTAGGGGCTCGCCTGTTCGCCGGGCAAATGCCGAAACGACGGCCTCGCGTGACGTCAGCGCATCCGATCGTGCGCGTCGGCCACCAACGCCTTGCGCAGTGTCCGCAGGGCCGGTTCGTCGCGCCGGTCGGCGCGGTAGACGAGGTAGTAGCCTTGCCTCAGCCGCACCGGCTCCTCGCAGAAGGGCTCGACGAGTCGACCCGCCGACAGATAGCCCGTCGCCAGCTCCCTGGCCGCCAGGGCGAGGCCGAGCCCATTGGCCGCCGCCTCGAACATCACCTGCACATTGTCGAAGCTCTGCGTCCGGCGCGGCCGGTAACCGCCGAGCCCGACGCCCGACAGATACTGCGACCAGAGGTCCGGAGTCTGGGCCACGCCGAGCAGCACGCTGCGGTCGAGCGCAGCGGATGTAATGCCGCGTCGACGGACCGGCGGCGCCGCCACCGGGAAGACCCGCACCTCGAACAGGCGGTCGGCTCTGAGGCCCGGCCAGTGGCCCTTGCCGAAGCGGATCGCCGCATCGAAGCGGTCATCGCTCAGGTCCATCAGCTCCGCGGACGTTTCGACCTCGACATCGAGGTCCGGTCGCCGGGCCTTGAGCGCAGCGAGCCGCGGCACCAGCCAGGTGCTGGCAAAAGATTGCAGGACCGAAAGCCGCAACGTCGTGCGCCGCCGCCGCGGCCGGATCGCCTCGCTCTCGCGGGCGATCAGGTCGATCGCCTGCCCGGTGGCCGCCAGGTAGCGTTCGCCGGCCCGCGTCAATTCGAGGCGGCGGTTGAAGCGACGGAACAGGGCCACGCCCAGCTCGCGCTCGAGCCCGCTCATGCGCCGGCTGACCGCCGACGGCGTGAGATGGACGGCCCTGGCCGCTTCGGTGAAGCTGAGCGCACGGCCCGCCGCAACGAACACCACGACCGAACGCAGCGAGGGAAGGCGCGCCATCATCGCCTACGGTACCCTGGCAGGACGGCCTGCGACCGCCTGTCCACGTACAAAAAACCGCGATATTTCAGGGCGTTTACAGCGCCGGGACTCATTGGTATGGTCCGCCGCGTCGCGGCCGGGAGTGGCCGTTTTGTCGTTTGAATTCAACGGCTTAACGAAACCCGCCCGGCGACAGGGGTCGCGATATGAAGATTCTCACCGGCAACAGCAATCGTCCGCTGGCGGAAGCCATTTCCGCCAAGCTGGCCTTGCCGCTGGTCAAGGCCAACGTCCGCCGCTTCTCCGACAACGAGATTTTCGTCGAGATCCTGGAGAACGTGCGCGGCGAGGACATGTTCGTCCTCCAATCGACGAGCTTCCCCGCCAACGACCATCTGATGGAGCTCCTGATCACCATCGATGCGCTGCGCCGCAGCTCGGCGCGCCGCATCACCGCGGTGATCCCCTACTACGGCTACGCCCGCCAGGATCGCCGCACCGGCCCGCGCACGCCGATCTCGGCCAAGCTGGTGGCCAATCTCCTGACCCACGCCGGCGCCAGCCGCGTGCTCACCCTCGACCTGCATGCCGCGCAGATCCAGGGCTTCTTCGATATCCCCGTCGACAACCTGTTCGCCGGCCCGTTGTTCGGCAAGGACATCAAGGACACGCTGTCGAACCGCGAGCTCACCGTCGTGTCGCCCGACGTTGGCGGCGTGGTGCGCGCCCGTGCGGTCGCCAAGCGCATTGACGCCGACCTCGCGATCATCGACAAGCGGCGCGAGCAGGCCGGCGTCAGCGAGGTCATGAACGTCATCGGCGACGTCAAGAACCGCGACTGCATCCTGATCGACGACATCGTCGATTCGGCCGGCACGCTGTGCAACGCCGCCGTCGCCCTGATGGACCAGGGGGCGAAGTCGGTGTCGGCCTACGTCACGCACGGCGTGCTGTCGGGCGGCGCGGTGGCCCGCGTCGCAGCCTCGCCGATGGAGAAGATGGTGATCACCGATTCGATCCAACCGACCGAAGCGGTGCGTGTGTCACCCAACGTGCGGCCGCTCAGCATCGCCACGCTGATGGCCGAGGCGATCAAGCGGATTTCGGAGGAGACCTCGGTATCGAGCCTCTTCGATTAGGAGAAGTTTTTGGAGATCCGGCGATTGGCACCCCTGGAGGCCACGCCGTGAGTGAGAGAGAGAGAAACAGCAAACCTTAGGAGAAGTTGAAATGGCAGAGACGTCAAAGGTGATCGCGAAGAAGCGGGACCGGGCCGGCAAAGGGGGCGCCCGTTCCAGCCGTCGCGATGGACTGATTCCCGCCGTGATCTACGGCGACAAGCAGCCCCCCGTGATGATCGCGGTCGAGCCGAAATCGGTCGAGCGCGAACTGCACAAGGAGGGCTTCTTCAATCACCAGCTCAAGATCGACGTCGAGGGGACGGGCTATGATGTCCTGCCGCGCGACGTTCAGGTCGATCCGGTGACGGACAAGCCTCTGCATCTCGACTTCCTGCGCATCGGGCCCGACTCGATCATCTCCGTGCAGGTGCCGGTCCACTTCAGGAACGAAGGGGCGTCGCCCGGCATCAAGCGCGGCGGCGTGCTGAACGTGGTGCTGCACGAGATCACCGTGCGCACCAAGCCCGCCAGCATCCCCGAGTACTTCGAGGTCGACCTGACCGGCCTCGAGATCGGCCACTCGGTCCATCTGTCAGCGCTGGCGATCCCCGAGGGCGTGCGCGTGGTGACACGCGACAAGAACGCCACCGTTGCCTCGATCGCGGCACCGACCGTGGTGCGTGAGGCGGCGGCCCAGGCGGCTGCGGATGCGGCGGCAGCGGCGTCGGCTCCGGCAGCGGCCGAGGGCGCGGCTCCGGCGGCAGGTGCGGCTCCGGCGGCGGGTGCGGCACCCGCGGCGGGCGCGGCTCCGGCGGCGGGCGCGGCAGCTCCGGCAGCCGGCGGCAAGGCCCCGGCTCCGGCCAAGAAGTAAGCGACGGGTTTAGAAACCCGTACGTTCGATGCTTCTGCTGGTCGGGCTCGGCAATCCCGGGCCGCGCTATGCGGGGCACCGGCACAACGTTGGATTCATGGCGGTGGACGAAATCGTCCGCCGCCGTGTCTTCTCGCCGTGGCGCACGCGTTTTGCCGGCGAGGTGGCGGAAGGCCATCTCGGCGGCGAGCGCACGCTGATCCTGAAGCCCATGACCTTCATGAACGAATCGAGCAAGGCCGTGGGCGAGGCCGTGCGCTTCCTGAAAATCCCACTCGATCGCGTCGTAGTGTTCCACGACGAGCTCGACCTCGCGCCCGGCCGCATCCGCATGAAGAAGGGCGGCGGCGCCGGCGGCCATAACGGGCTGCGCGACATCGATGCCCATGTCGGCAAGGACTATCGCCGGGTACGCATCGGTATCGGCCATCCCGGGCACAAGGACCTGGTGCTGCACTGGGTGCTGCGCGACTTCGAGCCCGACGAGCGCGATTCCAAGGACGGCTGGCTGCCCAAGGTGCTGGGCGCGCTGGCCGAGGAGTCGGCCTTGCTCGCCGAAGGTGGCGCCAAGGCCGACGAACGCTATATGAGCCGCGTGGCGCATCTCGCGCCGCCGCCACCCTCCCCTCCAAAAGGGGCACCTCCCGAAGAAGAGTCGAAAGCGTAAGAGATGGGTTTCAACTGTGGAATCGTCGGCCTGCCCAATGTCGGCAAGTCGACCCTGTTCAATGCGCTCACTGCCACCCAGGCGGCGCAGGCGGCCAATTATCCGTTCTGCACCATCGAGCCCAATGTCGGCCGCGTCGCCGTGCCCGACCCGCGGCTCGACAAGCTGGCGGCGATCGCGACCTCGGCCAAGATCATCAACACCCAGCTCGAGTTCGTCGACATCGCCGGCCTGGTGAAGGGCGCCTCCAAGGGCGAGGGCCTGGGCAACCAGTTTTTGGCCAACATCCGCGAGGTCGACGCCATCGCCCATGTCCTGCGCTGCTTCGAAGACGGCGATGTCACCCACGTCTCGGGCGGCATCGATCCGGTGCGCGATGCCGAGATCGTCGAGACCGAGCTGATGCTGGCCGACCTCGATTCGCTGGAGAAGCGCCTGCCCAACCTCGAGAAGCGCGCCAAGGGCGGCGACAAGGAAGCAGCCATCGAGGCGCCGGTGGTGGCGAAGGCGTTGGCGGCCCTGCGCGACGGCAAACCGGCGCGCGAGGCCGAGCTGACCAACGAGGATTGGCCGGTGTTCGCCCGCCTGCAGCTCATCACCGCCAAGCCCATGATGTACGTGCTGAACGTCGAGGAGGCCTCGGCCGCCTCAGGCAACAAGCACAGCGCGGCCGCCGCCGAATACGCCAAGAAGCGCGGCATGCCGTCGGTCGTGATCTCGGCCGCCATCGAAGCCGAGGTGGCGCAGCTGGCACCGGAGGACCAGGGCGACTATCTGGCGTCGCTGGGGCTCAAGGAGACCGGCCTGGCCCGCGTCGTCCATGCCGGCTACCAGCTGCTCGACTTGGTGACCTTCTTCACCGTCGGCCCCAAGGAGGCGCGCGCCTGGACCGTGCGCCGCGAGGCCAAGGCACCGGAGGCTGCCGGTGTGATCCACACCGACTTCGAGAAGGGCTTCATCCGCGCCGAGACCATCGCCTACGACGACTACGTGACGCTGAACGGCGAAGCCGGCGCCCGCGACGCCGGCAAGCTGCGGCTCGAAGGCAAGGAGTACGCCGTCAAGGACGGCGACGTCTTCCACTTCCGGTTCAACGTCTGACTCGTCCGTCTTCCTCCTCTCATCTCATGCTCCTCTCCCCCGCTAGGGCAGAGGCTGGGTGAGGGGGTTGCAGGGCGCCTTCGCAGCCCCTTCACCTAACCTCTCCCCCTAGCGGGGGAGAGGAATCCGAAAGACGAGAAGAGCCAGCAGCGCCAGCGCTGTGCATCCCAGCACAAACGAAAGGCCCTTCCAGAACGCCAGCGGATTGCGTTCGATCAGCGGCGCCGTCGAGGCGCGCAAAAAGCTCTCGTTGGGATGGCGCAGGTCGAAGATGAACTCGCTGAGCTCGCCGTAGCGCTTGTTGGGATCGGGATGCACCGCCTTGCGCAGCGTGGCGTCGATCCAGGCCGGGATCTCGCTCTCGGCGTCGATGGCCGGGGCATAGGGCGTGCTGCGCTGCTGGGCGCGTGAGCGCGCCGTCGCCATGCGCGCGCCGTAGGGCAATCGCCCCGTAAGCATCTCGTAGGCGATCACCCCCAGCGAGAACAGGTCGGACGACGGCGAGCCGCCTTCACCGAGAAAGTATTCCGGCGCGGTGTATTGCGCGGTGCCCTTGATGCGATCGCGGTCGGCCGGCCGTTCGGTCTCGGCGACGCCGGCGACGCGCACGGCGCCGAAGTCGATGATCTTCACCGTCCCGGTCTTGTCGATCATGACGTTCTCGGGCCGCAGGTCCTGATGCAGCATCTCCATGCGGTGGAAGGCCCGCAGCCCACGGGCGATCTGCTCGACGATGCCCCGCACCGTCTCGAGGTCCGGCCTGCGATTGTCGATCATCCACTGACGCAGCGTCTGGCCGTCGACGAACTCGGTGACGACATAGAGGAAGTTGCGCTTGCGCGTATGCTGTTGCGGCCGCAGCACATGGGCGCTGTTGAGGCGCCGCGCGATCCATTCCTCCATCATGAACGGCTTGAGATTGGCCGGATCGGCCCTGAGGTCGATCGACGGGATTTTCAAGACCACGGTCTCGTTGCTCTCGCCGTCGACCGCGAGATAGGCATGGCTGCGGCTGCTGCCATGGATCGTGCGCACGATCCTGTAGCCGTCGAACAGCTGGCGTGGCTCGAGCAATGGCGGCACAGGCAGATCGGCGCCGATTCCCAGGCTTTCTTCCGCATCGCCCTCCGGCAGGGCGTCGATCCTCACGAGCTGGACCGTGAGGTTGTCGGGACTGCCGCGCCTGAATGCCTCGGCGACGATGGCCTTGGCGGCGCCGTCGAGATCGTTCTCGTTGGCGGCGATGGCGTCGGCCACCACGCGGGCGTCAAGATGCTCGCAGACGCCGTCCGTCGCCTGCAGGAAGAGGTCGCCCTCCTCGAGCTGGATCGGCCGGTAGTCGATCTCGACCTGGGGGCTCATGCCGAGCGCGCGGCCGAGATAGATCTGCTCGGACGACAGCACGACGCGATGATCGTCTGTCAGCTGCTCCATCGCGGTGCCGGCGACGCGATAGACGCGCGAATCGCCGATATGGAAGATGTGCGCGGTCCGCCCCTTCAGCACCACGACGTTCAAGGTGCAGACATAGCCTCGGTCGGCGTCCTCGACGTGCGAGCGGCGCGTCTGCGAATGCAGCCACGAATTCGTGGCGTCGATGACGCGCTGCGCCGAAGTCTTCACCGACCAGGCATCCGACGTGCAGTAATAGTCCGTCAGGAAGCCTTTTACCGCCGATTCGCTCGCCACCCGGCTGACGCTGCTGCTCGAGATCCCGTCGGCCAGCGCCACCGCGACACCCTTCGAGCCGAGCGCCGGCTGCGGGGGCATCATGGCGCCATGGAAGTCCTGGTTGGACTCCTTGCGGCCCTTGTCGGTGTGCTGGCCAATCGAGATCTTCAGGTCACGCGCCATCCTTGTCAGTCGGCGTCCGCCATCAGGCGCCCATGCGCGCGCTTGGGGGCAGTGCGCAGGTGCGTGGCGTAGAGGGTGAGGCCGGTGAAGGCGAGGCCGCCCACCAGATTGCCGAGCACGGTCGGGATCTCGTTCCAGACCAGGTAATCCATGACCGAGAACTTGCCGCCGATCAGCAGCGCCGTCGGGAACAGGAACATGTTCACGATCGAATGCTCGAAGGTCATGGCGAAGAACAGCATGATCGGCATCCACATGGCGATCACCTTGCCGCTGACCGAGGTCGAGATCATGGCGCCGACGACGCCGGCCGAGACCATCCAGTTGCACAGCACGCCGCGGACGAACAGCGTCAGCATGCCGGCCGCCCCATGCTCCTCATAGCCCAGCGTACGGGCGACACCGATATTGGCCAGCGCCACGCCGACCTTGTCCGGCGGCGAGGAGAAGCCGAAGGTGAAGACGATCGCCATCATCACGGCCACCGTGAAGGCGCCGAGGAAGTTGCCGACGAAGACCAGGCCCCAGTTGCGCAGCACGCCCTCGATGGTGACGCCGGGACGCCGGTCGATCAGGGCGAGCGGCGCCAGCACGAACACGCCGGTCAGCAGGTCGAAGCCGAACAGGTAGAGCATGCAGAAGCCGACCGGGAACAGGATGGCGCCGACGATCGGCACGCCGGTCTGCACCGTGATGGTGACGGCGAAGGCCGCCGCCAGGGCCAGGATGGCGCCTGCCATGTAGGCGCGGATCACCGTGTCGCGGGTCGACATGAAGACCTTGGATTCGCCCGCGTCCACCATCTTGGTGACGAACTCGGAAGGTACCAGATAGGCCATTACTGCTTTCCTTTTGTTGGTGTTTGGCGTTGATCGGTGGTCATGGCGCCGTTGCCACGCTCGCTTCGAGATAGACCCGACCCTTGTCGAGCCTGACCGGAAAGCTTCGGGTGCTGCCCTTGTCCGCACCGGTGGCCTCGCCGCTCTCGAGACTGATGACCCAGTTGTGCAGCGGGCAGGTGACCTTGCGGTCATGCACGATGCCTTCGCTCAACGGGCCGTTTTTGTGCGGACAGCGATTGTCGAGCGCGAACACTTCGTCGCTCGCCGTCCGGAACAGTGCGATCTGCATGTGCCGCGTGCGCACGACGCGGCAGCCGCGCAGGGGAATGCTGTCGATCGGGCAGACCTCGATCCAGGGGCTGTCCAGCGCGCTCATTCCGCGGCCTCGCGCAAGGTGAGGTCGGCGACCGGCGTGAACTCGTGCGCGTCCTTGCCGTTGGCGCGCTCGGCCCACGGATCGTTCTGGGCGAACTGCTGGGAGAAGACGAAGCGGTCATAAAGGATACGGCGGCGCTCGCCGTCCTCCATGATCTGCTGGCGGATGGTGTCGAAGCCGACGCGCTTTGCCCATTTGTGGATGCGCTCGAGGTAGCGGCCCTGCTCGCGATAGAGCTGGGTCAGCGCGCCGATCACCTCGATCGTCTCCTTTTCGGTGGCGACGTGGCCCAAAAGCTCGGTGCCCTTGATCTCCAGGCCCGCGGCGCCGGCGAAGTGAATGTCGTAGCCGGACTCGATGCAGATGACGCCGATGTCCTTGCAGGTCGCCTCGGCGCAGTTGCGCGGGCAGCCCGAGACCGCGAGCTTGACCTTGGCCGGCGTCCACGAGCCCCACATGAACTTCTCGAGCCTGACGCCGAGCCCCGTCGAATCCTGGGTGCCGAAGCGGCACCAGTCGGTGCCGACGCAGGTCTTCACCGTGCGCAGGCCCTTGGCATAGGCGTGGCCCGAGACCATGCCGGCGGCGCTGAGGTCGGCCCATACGCCGGGCAGGTCCTCCTTGGCCACGCCCAGCATGTCGATGCGCTGGCCGCCGGTGACCTTGACCGTCGGGATCTTGTATTTGTCGACGATGTCGGCGATGGCGCGCAGTTCCTTGGCGCTGGTCTGGCCGCCCCACATGCGCGGCACGACCGAGTAGGTGCCGTCCTTCTGGATGTTGGCGTGGACCCGCTCGTTGATGAAGCGCGACTGGCTGTCGTCGACATATTCGCCGGGCCAGCTGCAGATCATGTAGTAGTTCAGCGCCGGCCGGCACTTGGCGCAGCCGCACGAGGTCTTCCACTCCAGCTCCTGCATGAGCTGCGGGATTGTCCTCAGCTCCTTGGCGACGATCAGGCGGCGGACGTCGTCGTGGCCGAGGTCGGTGCAGCCGCACATCGGCTGCACGGCAGCGGGATTGTAGGCATCGCCGAGCTGCGCCTTCAGCAGCTGCTCGACCAGGCCGGTGCAGGAGCCACACGAGGCCGAGGCCTTGGTGTGCGCCCGCACCTCATCGAGGCTCTTGAGACCAAGGCCCGCGATCGCGCCCGTGATCCTGCCCTTGCAGACACCGTTGCAACCGCAGATCTCGGCATCGTCGGGCAGGGCCGCGATCGCGGCCGCCGGATCGAGCGGAATGCCGCCGGCATAGTTCTGGCCGAAGATCAGCGTCTCGCGCATGTCGGCGACGTCGACGCCGCGCTTCAAAAGGTCGAAGAACCACGGACCGTCCGACGTGTCGCCGTACATCACCGCGCCGATGATCCGGTTGTCCTTCAGCACCAGCCGGCGATAGACGCCTCTGGTGGCGTCGCGCAGGACGATCTCCTCGCGGTCCTTGGCCTCGGCGAAGTCGCCAGCGGAATAGAGGTTGATGCCGGTGACCTTGAGCTTGGTCGCCGTCGCGCTCGACTTGAAGCTCGCCGCGGCATCGCCGACGAGTTGCGCGGCTGCCGTATTCGCCATCTCGTAGAGCGGCGCCACCAGGCCGAACACCTGGCCGTCGGCCTCGGCGCACTCGCCCAGGGCGAAGATGTCGGGATCGCTGGTGCGCATCGTGGCGTCGACCACGATGCCGCGGTTGACCGTGATGCCCGCCTCCTTGGCGAGCTGCATGTTGGGCCGGATGCCGACCGCCATCACGACCAGGTCGGCCGGCAGGCGTGTGCCGTTGTCGAGCTCGACGCCCTCGACGCGGCCTTTGCCCGCGATCGACTTGGTATTGGCCCGCGTCATCACCTTGATGCCGCGCGCCTCGATGGCGCGCTGCAAAAGGTGGCCGGCGGCGGGATCGAGCTGGCGCTCCATCAGGGTCGGCATCAGGTGCACGACCGTGACGTCCATGCCCTGCGCCTGCAGGCCGGCGGCTGCCTCCAGGCCCAGAAGGCCGCCACCGATGACCACGGCGTTGCCGCGCGACCTGGCGGCCAGGAGCATGGCCTCGACGTCGTCGAGATCGCGGTAGCTCAGCACGCCCGGCAGGTCGTGGCCGGGCACCGGGATGATGATGGGATTGGAACCGGTGGCGACGATCAGCTTGTCGTAGACGACCGTGACCGGCGGCTGCAGCGAGGGCTGACCGGACCGTGAGGGCACGAACTCTGCGGTGACGGTGCGCGCGGCGCGATCGATCTTCGTGACCTTGGCGCCCTTGTAGAGCGCGACGCCATGCTTCACGTACCATGCGTCGCCGTGGATCACGATCTCTTCGAACGACTTGTCGCCTGACAGCACCGGCGACAGCATGATGCGGTCGTAGTTCACCCGCGGTTCGGCGTTGAAGATCGTGACGTCATAGGCGTCGGGCGCGGTCTCGAACAACCGCTCGAGGGCGCGGCCGGGCGCCATTCCGTTGCCGACGACGACGAGTCTTTGCTTCGCGTGAGAGGCCATCTTCGCGTACACCCAACAAACAAAAGAACACACGGGCCATCGCTCTCGATTCCACGAGGGAACCGAAGGAAACGTCGGCGGCGATGCCGAATACCCGTCGTTGGGTAAAGCGCTTGAATCAGGGCCTTCGTTGGCCCTGCCGGACAGACAGCAAGAAGCGGGCCAACTGCCGGAAAAGCCCTCGACAACTCGCTGGGCGGAGGGCGCGGCCCGTCTTTGCCCGAAAACCCGGCAAATGATCAGAGTTTGTGCGGTCAAAGCGCTCCGTCACTACGAGGCGGTCGGGCTCCTGAAGCCCGACCATGTCGATGCCGCCACCGGCTACCGATCCCTCGCCCGAGCGCGCCGCCTGCTCGACGAGCGGCGGGCAGTCGTGGCGCGGCGCATCGATGCCGAGCAGGCGCAGCTTGTCGCGATCGAGGCGCGCATCCGCCACCTCGAGAACCAGTCAGCCGCTTGGTGCGCCCGGGCTGGCTGTTCGAGATCGACGCCATGGCGGCGATCGACGGCTAGCTTCGCCCCCTTCACTCTCCAGCCCCGGCCCGCTAGCCTGGTTTTCGAGTTGGCGAAGTCTTGCATGAGGGGATGGCCATGAGCACCTCGCTGCCGGAGTTGAAGTTTCTCACCAACAGCTCCGACAACACCGATTATCGGCCCGCGGTCGATCCCACGGGCAAGATTGTCATCTTCGAGCGGACGCCCGTTTCGGGTGGCGGGCCGACGACGCTGCAGATGATCGACGTCGACAAGCCTGCTCCCGTGCCGTTCCTCTCGGGCACGCCTGGGCCCGTCTGGCAGACCCGTCCGGACTGGTGCTGGCAGACAAATTTCGTCGCCTTCAACGGAGCGCCGAATCGCGATGCCTTGCCCAACGCCTGGCTGGTCGCCGGCGACGGCACCAATCCGCAGTCTATCGACGGCACCGAGGGCTTTTACTATCCGCGATGGAGCCTCTGGGGCACCTTGCTGGTCACCGAGAACCACGGAGCAAGTGCGTCGCCCAAGCCCCCCTGCAACTCGATCTTCGACATCTACGGCAACGTGCCGTCGCCCAACATCGACGGCGCCGATTCGAAGGGAGTAGCACTGTTCGGCGGCATGCCGGCGGTAAGCTCGCAAGACCTGCCGCGGATCGCCTTCGCCGGACAGCCTGCGCTGGCCGGATGGGGCGGCTCGACCTCCCAACAGGCCAAATACGACGAGAACACCAACTACATCTTTCTCAACAATCTGGATGGCACTGTCTACAGCAGCAGGCCGATGGAGGTGGGTGCCTGCGTGTCGAGCTTCAACCCTAGGTATCAAGGTCGTGCGCCCTCCTGGTCGCCCGACGGCAAGACGATCGCCTTCGAATCCAATCGCGACAACGGCTATGCGATCTATCTCTATGGCACGGAACACGGCACGCTCAAGCAGGTGACCGATCCCGGCCTGGGCGGCCAGCACGCCAAATTCTTCCGCGACGGCAAGTCACTGGTCCTCTGCATCAATCATCCGCACAACGATCCTCGGACCAGGGGCATCGCCGTGGTGGATATCCAGCACTTGCTGGAGTCGTAGAAGGGCGATCGCCGTTTTTCGACTCGTCGAGATTGCGCTTCCCCACGCCGAAGGAGTCTTCCATGGCCGTCAAGTTTTCCGATCCCAAGACCATGCCGCGTCGTGCCGGGTACTCCCAGGTCGCTGAAGTGACCAGTGGCAAGCTCGTACTGATCGCAGGCCAGGTGCCGCACGACACCAATGACAAGCTGGTCGGCGAGGGTGACTTTGCGGTCCAGGTCGAACAGGTCTTCAAGAACGTCGACGCTGCCCTGCGCGCCGCCGGTGGTTCGATGAGGGATCTGGTGAAGATCAACAACTACTGCGTGGCGTCGGTCACGCCCGATCAGATGAGAGCCTTCCGCGAGGTACGCGACCGTTATGTCAACACGGCCGCGCCTCCGGTCAGCACCTTCATTTATGTCAGCCGGCTGGTCCAGCCGGGCTGGCTGTTCGAGATGGACGCGATGGCGGTGATCGGCGGCTAACCGTCGACGTCGCGTGGAGACGGCCGTCGAGTGTAGCTCTCGTCGAGAGTCAACAGCCTACGATTTGTGGCTCCTGGCTGGTGCAAGACCGAAAGATGCATTCCGAGTGCGGCGCCATTCGTGGGCGTTAGTTAATTAAAACTTCTCGCGCGGCCCCAGCTACGACCCGATCGCGCCGCCGCCCTTCTTGGTGATCGCCACGACCGCCGGCCGGGGCGGCATGCCGTCCTTGAAATCCGGCCAGCGCGTCGACGGCTTCTCGAAGGTCGAACCGCTGTCCTCGCCCGGATGCTGGACGGCGATGAAGAACGTCGTGTCGTCGGGCGTGAAGATCGGGCCGCAGACCTCGGCGCCGGTCGGCGCCTGGTAGAAGCAGCGGGTCAGCGCCCGGCCGAAGCCCGTCGTGTCGGCGCCATAGACGCCGTCGGCGATGCCGGCCGCGGTCGGCGCACCGTCGGTCACGATCCAGATGCGGCCCCTGCTGTCGAAGGCGATGTTGTCGGGGCACGACAGCCAGCCATTGTCCGACGTCGCGCGGTGATAGCGCGCGCCGGCATCCTGGCCGGGCTTGCCGGCCAACAGGAAGATCGACCAGGCGCCCTCGCTGTTGCCGTGGTCGCCGTCCTTGGGCGCGATCTCGAGGATATGGCCGTGATCGTTGGCGGCGCGCGGGTTGGCGCGGTCGACCTGGTCGGACTTGCGCTGGCTGTTGTTGGTCAGCACGACATAGACGTGGCCGTTCACCGGATTGGTCTCGATGTCCTCGGGCCGGTCCATCGGCGTCGCCTTCAGGAGGTCGGCGGCCAGGCGCGCCTTGATCACGACGTCGCCCTGGGTGGCAAAACCGTTCTCCGCCGTCAGCGGGCCCTGCCCCTGCACCAGCGGCAGCCACTGCACCTTGCCGTCGGCATCGAAGCGCGCGACATGAAGCGTGCCGTCGTCCAGCAGGTCCTTGTTGGCGGCGCGGTCGTTGGGGCTCCACGGCCGGCTGGTGACGAATTTGTAGACATAGTCGAAGCGCTCGTCGTCGCCGCTGTAGAAGACCACGCGGCCGTCCTTGGCGATCGCATAGGTGCAGCCTTCATGCTTGAAGCGGCCGAGCGCGGTGCGCTTCACCGGCGCGGCCGCCGGGTCGTACGGATCGATCTCGACCACCCAGCCGAACCGGTTGGGCTCGTTGGCCTCCTTGCCGAGATCGAAGCGGTCGACATGGCGAAACCAGCCATAGCCGGGGGCGCGGCCGACGCCGTAGCGCTTCTGCATCTCCGGCAGGAGCAGCTTGGAACTGTCGCCGCCGAAATAGACGTCGAAATTCTCCTCGCAGGTGAGCCAGGTGCCCCAGGGCGTGCTGCCGCCGGCGCAGTTGTTGAGCGTGCCCACCACCTTGCGGCCGCTGGGGTCAGCCGACGTCTTCATGAGGTCGTGGCCGGCAGCGGGGCCGGAGACGTCCATCGGCGTGTTGGCGCTGATGCGGCGGGCGTACTTGCTGTCGAGCACGACCGACCAACCGCCGTTTTCGCGCGCGATCTCGATCACCGCGCCGCCGACCGCTGCCATCTCGACCTCGACCTGGGCCTTGGAGGTCTTGAGGTTGGCATCGCGCGCGGCACCCAACCCGGCGAACATCAGGTTCGAGTTGATGTACTCGTGGTTGGCGACCATCAGGAAGCGGTCGTTGCCGTGGCCGCCGCCCCCTGAACCAGACAGGGGCAGCGGATGCAGGCCGAGATAGTCGTTGTTGTAGCCGAACTGCTTCTCCTGTGCGGCGCCGGTCTGGTTGGCCGGGTCGAAGGCAGGCGCGCCGGCGGCCACGGGATCGCCCCAGCGGATCAGCACCTGCGTGGCGTAGCCCTCGGCCACGTGCTGGTCGGCGTCGAGCGTGTGGGCCAGTTCCTTGAAGGTGAGCGACGAGGGTCCGCCGGCCTCAGCCGACGCCGGCGTCGGCACCTGGCTGAAGGCCGCCGCCGCGCCCGCGCCCAGGAGGCCGCGCATCGCGTCGCGCCGGCTGAGGCGCCGTTCGATCAGCTCGCCCATCGTGGGCTCGGTGCTGGGGTTCGAGCCGATATCCTCGGGGTCGACGTTTCCGGTGCTGCGCAGGTCCATCCCAATCTCCTCTGGCCGACTTTGCGGCCGGAGGTAGACCCGGACGAGCGATGGCTACGTGACGAACATGTTTCCTTTTGATGACGATCGGTCACGAACCGATCGGCCCACCATCTTTCCTGGTGATAGCGATGACGGCCGGCCGAGGCGGCGCGCCGTCCTTGAAGTCGGGCCAGCGGGTCGATGGCGTCTCGAAGGTCGAGCCCTTGCCTTCGCCAGGATGCTGGATGGCGAGGAAAAGCGTGCGGTCGTCAGGCGTGAAGGTCGGGCCGCAGACCTCCGAGCCCTTGGGTGAGGCGAAGAACTGCCGCGTCAGCGCCCGACCCTCGCCCGCGACGTCGCAGGCATAGAGGCCGTCGGCGATGCCGGCGATCTCGCCGCTGTCGGTGGCGATCCACAGCCGGCCCTTGCTGTCGAAGGTGACGTTGTCCGGACAGGTCAGCCAGCCATCGGCCGAGGTCGCCGGGTGATACTTGGTGCCCTCATGCTTGCCGGGCTGGCCGCAGGCAATGAGGATCTCCCAGGTGCCCTCGGTGTTGGCGTGATCGCCGTCCCTGGGAGCGATCTCGACGATGTGGCCGTGGTCGTTCTTGGCTCGCGGATTGGCGGCGTTGACCTCTTCCGGCTTGCGCGAGCTGTTGTTCGACAATGCCACGTAGACGCGACCGTTGACCCGGTTGGGCTCGATATCCTCGGGCCGGTCCATGGGCGTGGCTTTCAGAAGGTCGCCGGCTCGACGGGCGTTTATCACCACGTCGGCCTGGCTGAGGAATCCGTTCTCCGCGGTCAGCGGTCCCTGGCCATGGACAAGCGGCAGCCACACGACCTTTCCGCCTTCGTCGAAACGCGCGACGTAGAGCGTGCCCTCGTCGAGCAGGTCGCGGTTGGCGGCCCGGTCATTGGGATTCCAGGGCTTGGCCGACACGAACTTGTAGACGTACTCCATGCGTGAATCGTCGCCCATGTAGCAGACGACGCGGCCATCCTTGGCCAAGGCATGATGGCAGCCTTCATGAGCGAAGCGGCCGAGCGCCGTGCGCTTCACCGGCGTCCATTGCGGATCGTAGGGATCTATCTCGACGACCCAGCCGAAGCGGTTGGGCTCGTTCGGCTCCTTGTCGAAGTTGAAGCGGTCGAAGTACTTGCCCCAGGCGTAGGAGACCGTGCGGCCGAGTCCGTAGCGCTTGGCCAGCACCTGGTCAGGATGCTTGTCGCCATCGCCTGAGAAATAGAAGTAGAAATTCTCCTCGCAAGTCAGCCAGGTGCCCCATGGCGTCTCGCCGCCGGCGCAGTTGTTGAACATGCCCAGCACCTTGGCGCCGGCGGGATCGGCAGATGTCTTCATCTTGGCGTCGCCCGCCGCCGGGCCGGCGATGCGCATCGGCGTATTGGCGTCGATGCGGCGAGCGTAGCGACTGCCGTCGACCACCTTCCAGCGGCGGCCCTCGCGGGCGATCTCGAGCACCGAGCCGCCGTGCGCGGCCATCTCGATCTCGGCTTGCGGCTGGTCGGCGCGCAGGCGCGCCTCGCGGCCCTCGCCGATGCCGGCCAGCATCAGGTTGGAGTTCGTGTATTCGTGGTTGACCACCATCAGGAAGCGGTCGCCCGTCGTGCTGCCACCCCCTGAACCAGACAGCGGCAGCGGATGCAGGCCGAGGAAGTCGTTGTTGTAGCCGAACTGCAGCGACTGGCTGGCGCCGCTCTGCCTGGTGGGATCGTAGGCGGCGGCACCCGGCAACACCGGATCGCCCCAGCGGATCAGGATCTGCACCTCGTAGTCGTCCGGCACGTGGTGCGTCGGGTCGTTGACGTGCGGCACCTCCTTGAAGGTGAAGGAGGACGGCCCGCCGTTCTGTGCCCACGCCGACCCGCCGCCGAGAGCCACCGCGACCGCGCCAAGCAGAGCACCGCGTCGCGACAGGCGCCGCTCAATCAATTTGCCGATCGAGACCTCGGTGGAGTCCGAGACGCCCTCGTCTTCGTCAATCATGGATCATCCTTCCATCCCCTCGCCGGATGATGGCCCAGCCGGCGTCGATATGACAGTTCCATGACGATCCCCCGGGTTTCATCAAGGCTGTAGCCAAACCGTAGCGCCGCGCGGCTAGCACCGGGCGATCCAAGCGGGAGACAAGCATGCTGAAACCCTTCCTGTTCGCGAGTACCGCGATCCTCCTGACGACTGGCGCGACGGCCCAGACCAAGTACCCGGCCGTCCTCGAGGACCATGCCGTGCTGCCGGCTCTGACCCTGGTGCCGCCGCCGGCCGATGCGCCCGAGCAGCTGCAGATTTCTGGGCGCTATGCCGGCCCGCCGGGCCAGCGGGTCGACACGCCGGAGAGCGTGCCCGGCATCTCGGCGCTGTCCGACAAGGCCGCGCCGCGCCCGACCGGCATCAGCCTGCCGCTCAAGGGCCAGCCGGTGCAGGGCCTGTCGGGCATCAAGAACATGAAGGACGGCACGTTCCTGACCCTGACCGACAACGGCTTCGGCTCAAAGGCGAACTCGCCCGACGCCATGCTGATGTTCCATGTCGTGATGCCCGACTGGAAGACGGGCGCGGTCGAGCGCGTCTCGACGACCTTCCTGCACGATCCCGACCGCAAGGTGCCGTTCCGCATCGTCAACGAGAACACGGCCAGGCGTTACCTGACCGGTTCCGACTTCGACATCGAATCGATCCAGCCGATCGGCGAGGCGCTGTGGTTCGGCGACGAGTTCGGGCCGTTCCTGATCAAGACCGACAAGAACGGCAAGGTGCTGCAAGTGTTCGAGACCATGGTCGACGGCAAGCCGGTGCGCTCGCCCGACCATCCGGCGATGGTGATGCCGGCGGCGCCCGGCCCGGTGACGTTTCAGGTGCGGCGCAGCAAGGGTTTCGAGGGCATGGCGGCCTCGGCCGACGGCAAGTTCCTCTATCCGCTGCTCGAAGGGCCGCTGGTGGCGGCTGACGGCAAGCCCGAATCCAAGGAAGGCACGGCCTACCTGCGCATCCTGGAGTTTGACGTCGACAACGGCGCCTGGACCGGCAAGAGCTGGAAATATGCGCTGGAAGCACCGACAAACGCGATCGGCGACTTCAACCTGATCGACGCGACCAGCGGGCTGATCATCGAGCGCGACGACACGGAGGGCGATCCGGCGCTGGCCTGCGCCGCCGGCGCGCCCAAGCCCGACTGCTTCAACGTGCCGGCCAGGTTCAAGCGCATCTACAAGGTCGATCTCGGCCAGGCCGACGGCGACGGCTTTGTGAAGAAGGTGGGCTACATCGACCTGATGGACATCGATGATCCCAACAAGGTCGCGCGCCAGGGCGGCAAGGACGGCAAGTTCACCTTCCCGTTCTTCACCATCGAGAATGTCGACGTCATCGATGGCGATCGCATCATGGTCGGCAACGACAACAACCTGCCTTTCTCCTCGGGCCGCACGCTCGGCAAGTCCGACGACAACGAGCTGATCATCCTCCGGGTCACCGACCTCTTGAAGGCGAAGTAACGGCCTTCTGCGGGTGGATCGTCTTCCCGCGCTTCAACATGTCGACGAAGGACTCGATCTTTCTTCGTCGACCCGCGTCGGTCTTCATGTTCTGGGTGCGGAAGATCAGTGCGAAGCGGTTCTGGGCGCTGAGCTTGTCGAACATGCGCTTCGCCTTGGGCTCGGCGTCGATGGCGGCTTGGAGATCGGCGGGAACTGCAGCACCCTTGCTGCGGTAGGCGCGCGCCCACCGGCCGTCGGCCTTGGCGGCCTCGACCTCTCGCAGTCCGTGCCCGGTCATCCGGCCTTCCTTGGTCAGCCGGGCGACATTGTCGACGTTGATCTGGCTCCAGACGCTCTTCTTGCCGCGCGGCGAGTAGCGTTGCAGGAAGCTCTTGTCGTCAAATCCCTTGCGCAGCCCGTCGATCCAGCCCCAGCACAGCACGACGTCGATCGCTTCCTTCGGCGTGATGGACTTCAGGCCCGAGCCGACCTTGTGGATCTTGATCCAGACCTCGTCCGCCTTGCCGTGGTTCTTGGCAAGCCACGTGTAGAAGCTCTCGGCCGTCTTGAACTCGCGCGCCGCCATCAGGGCAGCACGCGCTTCATCCACTTGGCGGTGGCCTGCGCATCCTGGCCGTCGCTCGCCTCGAGCCTGGCGATGACGCGCTGACGGTCTTCCAGGTCGCGATTTTGGCTCAGCTTGATCTTGGTCTCGACGCGCCTGAGCGGGATGCGGAAGGCGACGATGCCCTTGGTCTGCATCTCGGCGTTGCCGGGTGGCAGGCGGCCGAGGCCCCAGGCATCCGGACCGGTGCCTTCATAGACCGCCGCGAGCTTGGCCAGCACGACCAGCGCGCCCTTGGTGTCGTCGAGGATCTGCGGTCGGCCGTAGGCGTGCACGGTGACGTAGTTCCAGGTCGGGACCTTGGGGCCCGGCGCGTACCAGGTCGGCGAGACGTAGGCGTGCGGGCCCCAGAACAGCGCCAGTGAATCCGCGGGGCGCTCGAACAGTTTCCAGTGGCCATTGGCGCGCGCCATGTGGCCGATCAGCGAGCCGTGCTCGCTGCCGTCGTTCTGCCAGAGCAGCGACAGGTGGGTCGCCATCGGCGCGCCCTCGGCGTCGGTGGTCATCAGCAGGGCCCAGCTGTGGGCTTGCATGATCTCACGGCCGGTGGGCTCGCTGCCCTCGAAGTGCTTTGGGATGTACATGGCTGGCTTTCGCTCCCCGATGGGGGACATGTTGAACGGCGCGGCAATACCATGTCCAATGCGCCGGTAATCGGGAGGTTTTCTCATGGGTGAGGATATTCGTCTTAAGTCAAAGGCCGGCGAGATCGGCGCCTATCTCGCCACGCCGAAGGGCACGGCCAAGGGCGGCGTGGTCGTCATCCAGGAGATTTTCGGCGTCAACCACCACATCCGGGCGGTGACCGACAAGTTCGCGGCCGACGGCTATCTCGCGCTGGCGCCGCGGTTCTTCGACCACATCAAGACCGGCATCGAGCTCGGCTACACGCCCGACACCATCGCCGAGGGCCGCAAGTACGTGACCGAGCTCGGGCTCGACAAGCCGGTGCAGGACGTCGAGGCGGCGATCGAGGAGCTGAAGAAGCGCGGCGCCAGGAAGGTGGCGGTCACCGGCTACTGCTGGGGCGGCACCATCGCCTGGCTGGCGGCGACGCGGCTGAAGCCTGATGCGGTGTCGGGCTACTACGGCGGCGGCATCCACGGGCTGAAGAGCGAGAAGGCCAAGGTGCCGACCCAGCTGCATTTCGGCGACAAGGACATGCACATCCCGATGACGCACGTGAACGAGCTCCGGAAGCTCCATCCCGACGTGCAGGTCTTCGACTACCCGGCCGATCACGGCTTCCATTGCGACGAGCGCGGCAGCTACGACGCCGCGGCCTCCAAGCAGGCCATGGCGCGCACGCTGGAGTTCTTCGGCAAGCACGTTGGCTAGCTGGGGGCGCGCCACTCCAGTGGCGCGATCATCGGCACAGGCGTTCCATGTAGCCAAGAGAAGACGCGCCACTGGAGTGGCGCGCCCCCAGCGATGACGAAGAAACCCGCAAAGAAAAGCTTTACGCCCGAGGCGCGCGGGCCCCTGAACGGGGTCCGCGTGATCGACTTGTCGCGCCTGGTCGCGGGCAACGTGCTGACGCTGCAGCTCGCCGATTTCGGCGCCGAGGTGATCAAGATCGAGCCGCCCGAGGGCGACACCTTGCGCTCGTGGCGCGTCAAGGGCATCGAGACGGCGTGGAAGGTCAATAGCCGCAACAAGAAGAGCGTGGCCCTCGACCTGCGCTCCGACGCCGGCCGCGCCATCGTGCGCGAGCTCGCCAAGTCGGCGCAGATCCTGGTCGAAAGCTTCCGGCCGGGCGTGCTCGAGGATATGCAGCTGGCGCCGGCCGATCTGCACGCGATCAATCCCAAGCTGATCATCGTGCGCATCTCGGGCTGGGGCCAGGACGGCCGCTATCGCCACAAGCCGGGCTTCGGCACCCTGATCGAGGGCTATAGCGGCTTCGCCTCGATGAACGGTTTCAGCGACCGCGAGCCGGTGCTGCCGCCGATGTATCTCGCCGACGCCATTGCCGCCCTCTACGGCTACGGCGCGGTCATGGTCGCCCTGCGCGAAGTCGAGATGAATGGCGGCAAAGGACAGGTGATGGACCTCCCTTTGTTCGATCCCCTGTTCTCGGTGCTGGGCCCACAGGCCGCCAACCACAAGCTCACCGGCGAGGTGAAGGAGCGCACCGGCAGCCGCTCGACCAACGCGGCACCGCGCAACGTCTACCAGACCAGGGATGGCCACTGGGTGTGCCTGTCGGCCTCGACCCAGGGCATGGCCGAGCGCGTGCTGGTCAAGATCGGCCGCCCCGAGCTGGTGAAGGATCCGAAATTCGCCACCAACATCGAGCGCGTCAGGAACGGCCTGGAACTTGATTCGATCATCGGCGGCTTCATCGCCGAGCGCGATCTCGCCACCAACCTGAAGTTCTTCGACGAGGCCGGTGTCACCATCGGCCCGGTCTACGACATCTCCCAGATCGTGGCCGACGACTACGTGCTGGAGCGCGAAGCGCTGATCGAGGTGCCGGACGAGGAAATGGGCGAGCTGCCGACGCATCCCATCGTGCCGCGCCTGTCGGGCACGCCCGGCGCGCTCAAGACACCTGCTCCGAAGATCGGCGAGCACAACGAGGCACTGCTGAAGTCGCTGCTCGGTGCCGCCGAGTACGACAAGCTCTGCCAGTCCGGCGTGATCTCCAAAGGGAAGAAGAAGTGAACCGCCCGCCTCCACCTGTCTGGCGCTCGATCCTCTATGTGCCGGGCAATGTGCCCAAGTTCATCGACAAGGCACACGAGCGCGGGGCGGACTGCATCCTGGTCGATCTCGAGGACAGCGTGACCGTGGCCGAGAAGCCGACCGCGCGCGCCATGCTGCCCGAGACGATGAAGAAGGTCGTCCGCAACGGCGCCGACGTCGCCGTGCGCATCAACCGGCCGATGCGGCTTGCCATCCCCGATATCGAGGCCGCCGTGCGGCCGGGCCTGTCGGCGCTGTTCGTCACCAAGACCGAGGGCGTGCAGCATCTGCGGCTGCTCGACGAAGCCGTCAGCGAGCTCGAGCGCGAGCGTGGCATGCCGGTGGACAGCGTCGGCTTCGGCGCCATGATCGAGCATCCGCGGGCGCTGGCCGAGCTCAACGACATCGCCGAGCGCGGCCCGCGCGTCATCGCCATGATGCTGGGGGGCGAGGACTTTGCGCTCGAGACCGGCTCGATCCCGGGCGACGAATCGCTCGAGCTGCCCAAGCGGCTGGTGGCTTTTGCCGCCCAGGCGCATGGCGTGGCGATGGTCGGGATCCTCGGTACGGTAGCGGACTATTCGGATCCCGCGGCGTACCGGAAAAGCGCCGAGCGGGCGCGGCGCTTCGGCTTCTCGGGCGGGACCTGCGTGCATCCGGGCCTGGTGCAGGCGCTGAACGAGGCCTTCACGCCCTCGGCCGAGGACGTGGCCTACGCCAGAAAGCTGATCGCCGCCGATGAAAAAGCCGCAGCTGACGGTCGCGGCTCCTTCACCGTTGATGGCAAGATGATCGACATCCCGGTGATCGACCGCGCCCGCCGCCTGCTGGCGCGCCACGACGCGATCGAAAGCCGGCTCAGGCGGTCCTAGGCGTCGACGAACTCCGTCGTCGGCGTCTTGAGGCCCAGCACCTCGTCGAGGTCGCGCGGCGCCAGCGTGCAGGTCACCCCGCCATTGAGGCTCTGCAGCAGCACTTCGCGGCCATTGGCGAAGCGGACGGCATCACGATGAGCGTGCCCGGTGACCTCCAGGCGGGTCATCGTCACTTCCTCGGCAGCGCCGATCGAGAAGGCGCGCTGCACCGTCTCGTTGATGCCTTCGAGGCTGAGGCGAGCCCCGGCTGGCATGCAGACCGCGGTCTCGCAGTCGGTGCCGGCGACGAAGCCCATGGTTCCGCTGGGGAAGCGGTGGAGCGTGTACTGCTCTTCTTGGGCGGCAGGCCGTGAACGATACAGTTCGAGCGAGTAGTCACACATAGACGTCCTCCGGTTGGGGAACGTCTGAGGAATGTCGCAGCGGGGAATTCGGCCCGCCGCTCACAATAATTTTTTCGTTCGTGATGCTGACTAGGTCAGTGACCTTGCAGTGCTTGCCCTCAGTGCCTGCCCTCAGTGCTTGTCGGACCACACCGACCGCTTCACCGCGTACATCAGGCCGGCCATGGCGAGCAGGAACAGGATGACGCGAACGCCGGTGCGCTTGCGGTCCTCCATGTGCGGCTCGGACGCCCAGGCCAGGAACTCGACGACGTCGGAGGCCTCCTGGTCGGTCGTGGCCTTGGTGCCGTCGACGTAGGTCACCTTGTCGTCGGCCAGGGGTGGCGGCATGCCGATCTTGTGGCCCGGGAAGTACTTGTTGAAGTTGTCGTCCTTGGTGACGTCGAACTCCTTGATCTGCTTGGGCGTCAGCTTGTCGAACGGCACATAACCCGTCAGCAGCGCGTGGATATAGTCCGGCCCCTCCTCGCGCGCCTTGACGATGACGCTGAGGTCGGGCGGCGCCTTGCCATTGTTGGCGGCGGCCGCGGCGGCGGTGTTGGGAAACGGCTTCTTGAAGCGGTCCGAGAGCCGCGCCGGGCGCTCGATCGGCGCACCATCGTCGTTGAGATCGGGGACCTGGATGTCCTTGATCAGGTCCTTGACCTGGTTCTCGTTGAGCCCGAGCTCCATCAGGTTGCGATAGGCCAGCAGCGACAGCGAATGACAGGCCGCGCAGACCTCGTGATAGACCTGATAGCCGCGCTGGGCGGCGGCGCGATCATAGGTGCCGAACGGCCCCTCGAAGTGCCAATGACGGTGCGGCGGCTTCGCCTCGGATTCCGACGCCGAAACGGATTCGCCGTAGGCTGCGAAAGCGCCGGCCGCGAGCGCCGCGAGCGCAATGGCGCCGGTAACGATGAACTTGCGCATGGATCAGCCCGCCTTCTTGAGCACCGCATCGGCGATGCTGGGCGGCAACGGCCGAGGCCGTTCGATCTTGCCCAGGACCGGCAGCAGGATGAGGAAGTGGAAGAAGTAGTAGACGGTGGCGAGCTGGGCGATCGGCACGTACCAGCCTTCCGGCGGGTTGGCGCCGCAGACGCCGAGCACGACCACGTCGATCACCAGCACGAACATGAACCACTTGTAGATCGGCCGGAAGCTGCAGGAACGCACGCGCGAGGTGTCGAGCCACGGCAGCACGAACAGCACGGCGATGGCGCCGAACATGGCCAGCACGCCGCCGAGCTTGTCGGGGATGGCGCGCAGGATGGCGTAGTACGGCAGGAAGTACCATTCCGGCACGATGTGCGTGGGCGTCACCAACGGATTGGCCTCGATGTAGTTGGCCGCGTCGCCCAGCATGTTGGGGCTGAAGAACACGAAGGCGGCATAGACGATCAGGAAGACCACGACGCCGAAGCCGTCCTTCATCGTGTAGTACGGATGGAACGGCACGGTGTCCTGCGGGCCCTTGGGATCGATGCCGAGCGGATTGTTCGAGCCATGCACGTGCAGCGCCACGACGTGCAGCGCCACCACGGCCACGATCACGAACGGCAGCAGGTAGTGCAGCGCATAGAAGCGGTTCAGCGTCGGGTTCTCGACCGCGAAGCCGCCCCACAGCCAGGTGACGATCGAATCGCCCACCACCGGGATGGCCGAGAACAGGTTGGTGATGACGGTGGCGCCCCAGAAGCTCATCTGGCCCCACGGCAGCACGTAACCCATGAAGGCCGTCGCCATCATCAGCAGGAAGATGATGACGCCCAGGATCCACAACAGCTCGCGCGGCGCCTTGTAGGAGCCGTAGTACATGCCGCGGAAGATGTGGACGTAGACGGCGATGAAGAAGAACGACGCGCCGTTCATGTGCAGGTAGCGCATCAGCCAGCCCGACGGCACGTCGCGCATGATGCGCTCGACCGAATCGAAGGCCATCGAGGTGTGCGGCGTGTAGTTGGTCGCCAGCACCACGCCCGTCGCGATCATGAGCACCAGCATCACCGTCGCGATCGCGCCGAAATTCCAGAAGTAGTTGAAATTCCGCGGCGTCGGGAAGGTGTGATACTCCTTCTCGATATACGAGAAGATCGGCAGGCGGTGATCGATCCAGGCGATCACCTTGTTGTTGAAGGCCGGCGGCGTGCCGTGTGACGAGGCCATGCAGAGCTCCCCGAGAATCCGGTCGGCGATCAGCCGACGCGGACCAGCGTGTCTGACGTGAAGAGGTAAGGCGGAATTTCCAGGTTCTTCGGCGCCGGACCCTGGCGGATGCGGCCCGACGTGTCATAGGCCGAGCCGTGGCAGGGGCAGAACCAGCCGCCGAACGGGCCCTTGGGGTCGCCCGGCTTGTTGCCGAGCGGCACGCAGCCGAGATGGGTGCACACGCCGATCTGGACGAGCCACTCGGGCCGCACCTTCTTGGCGGTGTCGGTGACGCGCGAGTTGTCGGTCTGCGGATCGCGCAGCTGGGACAGCGGCACGGCCTCGGCTTCCTTGATTTCTTCCGGTGTGCGGTGGCGGATAAACAGCGGCTTGCCGCGCCACTTCACGGTGACCGCCTGGCCGACCGCGATCGGCTGAACGTTCACCTCGACGCTCGACAGCGCCAGCGTATCGGCGGCGGGATTGAGATTGTTGATGAAGGGCCAGGCGACGGCGGCGACACCGACGGCGCCGAGGGCCCCGGTCGCGACCATGAGGAAGTCGCGCCGGGTGGGATCGCCGTGCCCACCGGCCGGAATGCTTGATGCAGCCATTTGCTTTCTCTTTCCGCCCCCCGAGGAGATGGGGTCTTTAGACCGCAAAAGGGCCTTATGTTTCAAGGCTCTGTTGGTCGCAGGCTGTCCCGCGGGCGTTCTGCGACAGCGCGCCGCACGGCGCATGGCAGGCGCTTTCGCGACGCGGACGCGAGTAGAACAGAAGCCATGCGCCTGGCCCTGTTCGAACCCGACATTCCCCAGAATCTCGGGGCCTTCATCCGTCTTTCGGCCTGCCTGAAAGTACCGCTCGACGTGATCGAACCCTGCGGCTTCCCGGTCGACGACAAGCGCATCCGCCGCGCCGCCATGGACTACTACGACCTGGCGAGCATCGCCCGGCACGCCTCGTGGGCCGCCTTCAAGCGCGCCCGTGAGCTTGAACGTCCGGCGGGCCGGCTGGTGCTCCTGACGACCAAAGGCGCGACGGACTTTCCCGGCGTCGCCTTCGCCAAGGACGATATCCTGCTGTTCGGCCGCGAGAGCGCGGGCGTGCCGGACGAGGTGCACCAGGCCGCCGACCTCCGCCTGCGCGTCCCGCTGCAGAAGGGCGCACGCTCGCTCAATGTCGCGCTGGCCGCCGCCATGGTAGTGAGCGAGGCCCTGCGCCAGACCTCGGGATTCGATGCGCTCTCCGACTGAAAATCCGACGCCGCTGCCCGACACTGCCACCGTGCAGCGCCGCAGGGACGAGGCGCGCGCCTGGTTCGAGAGCCTGCGCGATCGCATCTGTTCGGCGTTCGAGAAGATCGAGGACGACCTCACCGGCACCCACAGCGAGCTCGCCCCCGGCCGCTTCGAGCGCAAGGCGTGGCGGCGCGAGGCCGGGCCCAACGAGGATCGCGGCGGCGGCACCATGTCACTCATGCACGGCCGCGTGTTCGAGAAGGTGGGCGTGAACGTCTCGACGGTGTTCGGCGAGTTCAGCCCGGAGTTCCGCAAGCAGATTCCGGGCGCCGAGCAGGATCCGCGCTTCTACGCCACGGGCATCTCGCTGGTGGCGCACATGCGCTCGCCCCGGGTGCCGGCGGTGCACATGAACACGCGCCACATCGTGACCACGCGCGCCTGGTTCGGTGGCGGCGCCGATCTCACGCCGATGGTGCCGCACCAGCCCGACACCGACGCCTTCCACGGCGCGCTCAAGGCCGCCTGCGATGCGCACGACGCGACGTACCATCCGCGTTTCAAGAAATGGTGCGACGAGTACTTCTATCTCCCGCACCGCGGCGAGCCGCGCGGCGTCGGCGGCATCTTTTATGACGATCTCGACAGCGGCGACTTCGCCCGCGACTTCGCTTTCACCCGCGGCGTCGGCGAGGCCTTCCTCGACGTCTATCCCAGGATCGTGCGGGCGCACATGAACGAGCCGTGGACCGCGGCCGAGCGCGAGCACCAGCTCGTGCGCCGCGGCCGCTATGTCGAGTTCAACCTGCTGCACGACCGCGGCACCAAGTTCGGCCTGATGACCGGCGGCAACGTCGAGGCGATCCTGATGTCGCTGCCGCCGGAGGTGAGGTGGCCGTGACTCTGTCGTCCTGAGCGAAGCGAAGGACCTCATCGCCGGTTGCCGCCGGCATGAGATCCTTCGCTACGCTCAGGATGACTGAACCGCCTCATCATAGCGCCGGCGAACAAAGGCAGCACGAACAGGGCGGCGATCAAAATCGGATACGGCCCGCCGAAGCGGTCGAAAAACGCTGCGGGCTCGGCGTCGTAGGTGAGACGCAGGTAGATGAAATCGACCAGCATCGTCGATACCGGCCACAAGAGCGCGGCCAGCAGTGCCGCCTCGAACCAGCGCGGCCCCGCGGTGCGGCGGGCGTGGATGATGGCCAGCATCGCCACGTAGGGCAGCGGCACCAGCACCTTGTACCATTCGACGGTGCGCGCGGTGAGCGTGGCGGCGATCCAGGTGTCGCCGACCACGTCGTTCACCACGATGAACAACGCGATCGCCAGCCACAGGATGAAGGTAAGGCCGGGCTTGCTCATGGGGCTTGAGCATCGGCCAGCCGCTTCAGCTCGCCGAGGCAGGCGGCGCGGTCGGCTGAAAAATCGCCGGCGATCCACCAGCGCTCGACAGCCTCGATCAGCGCACCGACCTTGGGTCCCGGCTTCAGGCCCAGCGCCAGCGCATCGTTGCCGCCGATCGGCAGTTCCGGCGGCGTCCAGGTGCCGGCGAGCGCAAGTGCTGCACGCCAGTCGCCCGGCGCATCGAGCAGGGCGCGATCGATGAAGAGCTTCGTGCCCAGCCGATAGAGGCTGGCGCGCAGGTTGGTCGTGTCGATCGCGTTGACCGGATCGAGCATGAGCTGCAGGCGCACGGAGTCCTGCGTCGACAGCTTCAGCCGCTTGCCGATCGCCGTCGCATCGGCATCCGTCGGCAGGATCGCCGCCAGCCGGCGCAGCGCATCGGGCTTCTCTTCGCGGGCCGCCAACGCGCGCAGCTTCGTGCTGCCGGCATACTCGGGCAGCCAATGATCGAGCACGCCGGCCTCGAGCATGGCGTCGAAGGCATCGGCGCCGCCGGGCGCGTCGAGCGTCCGCAAGACCTCTTTGCGCACGCGCTCGCCTGACAGGCCGCTCACCGTCGCGGCGTTGCGCCGGCAGGCGTCGAAGCTCGGCCCGTCGAACGGTGGCCTGCCGAAGCGGGCATGGAAGCGGAAGAAGCGCAGCACGCGCAGCCGATCCTCGGCGATGCGCTGCTCGGGGTCGCCGATGAAGCGCACGCGGCCGGCCTTCAAATCGCTCTGGCCGTCGAAGTAGTCGTGGATCGTGCCGTCGGGCTCGGCGTAGAGCGCGTTGAAGGTGAAGTCGCGGCGCTCGGCGTCGGTGCGCCAGTCGTCGGTGAAGGCGACGACGGCGCGACGGCCGTCGGTCTCGACGTCGCGGCGCAGCGTCGTGAGCTCGAACGGCCGGCTCTTGACGATCGCCGTCACCGTGCCGTGCTTCAGGCCGGTCGGCACGACCTTGATGTCTGCGGCCTCCAGCGCCTTCGTCACGATCTCGGGCGGCTTGTCGACGGCGATGTCGATGTCGCTGATCGACCGTCCCAGCATCCAGTCGCGCACGCAGCCGCCGACGAAGCGCGCCGCGATGCCGCCGCTGGCCAATGCGTCGAACAACGTCCGCACCGGCGCCTCGTTCATCCACGGCGGCGTCTCATTGGACCGCGGGCCTCGAGGCCCGCTCATGATTCATGAGGCGGGCCTGGAGGCCCGCGGTCCGGATGACGACTCATGGTGCGAACAGGCCGCCGTAGCCCTGGTTCTGCGTGAAGAACATGACGACGAAGCCGATGATCGTGCAGACCAGGCCGGCGATGGCGAGCCAGGTCAGCGGCAGGTCCTGCCACTCGGGCAAGGTGCCGGCGACCTTGCGCTGCTCCTTGATCTTGACGCCCCACGCCCACAGGAAGAAGGCGACGGTCGGCGCCATCACCAGGACAAGGACGAGGAAGATGATGCGCAGCATGGCGTTAGCCGCCGTTCAGGACGAAGTGCAGATTCTTCAACATACCCGCCGTTGCCCCCCAGATGTAGCGATCGCCGTAGGGCATGGCGTAAAAGCGCCGCTCGCGGCCCTGGAAGATGCGGCTGTCGATACGGTGGTTCTGGGCATCGAGGAAGTGCGCCAGGGGCACCTCGAACACGTCGGCGACCTCGCGCGGGTCTGCATGGATGGTGAATCCCGGCGTCACGATGCCCACCACCGGGGTGATCTCGTAGCCCGTGCCCGTCCGGTAAGGGTCGACCGCGCCGATCACCTGCACGAACGTGCGCGACAACCCCACTTCTTCCTCGGTTTCGCGCAGCGCCGTGGCCGGGGCGTCGGCGTCTTCCTGCTGCTTGCGGCCGCCGGGGAAGGCGATCTGGCCGGCATGGCTCGGCATGTCCTCGGTACGCTGGGTCAGCAACACCGTTATTCCCGGCTCTCGACACACGAGTGGCACGAGAACTGCAGCCGGTCGAAAGCTGGTCGGCGTGGGAATCACGCCGTTCAGCGAGAAGTCGCTGCCCAGAGGAGGTTTTGACACGGGCAAACCGGATGACAGCAGCCTGCTGCGTTCACCCACCCGCTGCACAATTTCGTCAACCGTCATGCCCTTGTTCCGGCCTCAATTCTGGGCTTCCCTGACCTTTAATCCCTCGGACAACAGGAGCGCCCCGGTGGCCCCAGACACTTCGACCGCGACCGACGCCGACGCTCTCGCCGCCCTGGCCGACATCGAGCGGCTGGGCACCCAGCTCAGGGCCGCGCGCGCCTCGATCGGCAAGGTCATTTATGGCCAGCAGGATGTCATCGATCAAACCCTGGTTGCGCTCCTGTCGGGCGGCCACCTGCTGTTGATCGGCGTTCCGGGCCTCGCCAAGACCAAGCTGGTCGAGACTTTGGGTGTCGTGCTGGGCATGGAAGCCAAGCGCATCCAGTTCACCCCCGACCTGATGCCGGCCGACATCCTGGGCTCCGAAGTCATGGAGGAAGGCGATACCGGCCGCCGCTCCTTCCGTTTCCTCGAAGGCCCGGTGTTCGCCCAGCTGCTGATGGCCGACGAAATCAACCGCGCGAGCCCACGCACCCAGTCGGCGCTGCTGCAGAGCATGCAGGAGAAGCACGTCACCGTCGCCGGCAAGCGCTACGACCTGCCGGCGCCGTTCCACGTGCTCGCCACCCAGAACCCGCTGGAGCAGGAAGGCACTTATCCCCTGCCCGAGGCCCAGCTCGACCGCTTCCTGCTGCAGATCGACGTCGGCTATCCCGACGAAGCCGCCGAGCGCCAGATCATGATCGGCACGACCGGCGCCTCCACGGCGGTCGCCAGCCAGACGCTGACGCCGTCCGACCTGATGGCCGCCCAGGCACTGGTGCGCCGCCTGCCGATCGGCGAGAGCGTGGTCGACGCCATCGTCAAGCTGGTGCGCGCCGGCCGTCCCGAATCGAGCGACCTCGACGTCGTGAAGCAGCGCGTCGCCTGGGGCCCCGGCCCGCGCGCCAGCCAGGCCTTCATGCTGGCGGCCCGCGCCCGCGCCATCATCCAGGGCCGCCTGGCCCCGTCGGTCGACGACGTCGTGGCCTTGGCGGGCCCGATCCTGCGTCATCGCATGGCGGTCAACTTCTCGGCCCGCGCCGAGGGCATCACGGTCGAGACGGTGATCAATCAGATGTGCGCGCGGTTGGCGTAACGCGTGCTTTGTGTTCGAGCGTTCATCCCCTCCCTGCGCGAAGCGCGGGGAGGTGTCCGCGCAGCGGACGGAGGGGTCATGAGCATCAGCGTTGGTGCTCATGACCCCTCCGGCGCTCCGCGCCACCTCCCCAGCGAATCTGGGAAGTGAGTCAATAAATGGCGTCCCCCTCGACTCTTCATCGCTCGCTGGAACTGGCCGGCACGCTGCCTGCGCTGATGGTGGCGGCGGACCGCGTGGCCGCGACCGTGATCCAGGGCGTGCACGGGCGGCGGCGCGTCGGCCAGGGCGACGCCTTCTGGCAGTACCGCCAGTACCGCGACGGCGACAGCGCCAACCAGATCGACTGGCGCCAGAGCGCGCGCAGCAAGAACCTGTTCGTGCGCGAGACCGAGTGGGAAGCCGCCGCCAGCGTCTGGCTGTGGCGCGATGCCTCGCCGTCGATGCAGTACGCCTCGCTCAGGAACATCGACACCAAGGCGGTGCGCGCCGAACTGATCACGCTCGCGCTCGCGAGCCTGTTGGCCGATGCCGGCGAGCGCGTCACGGTGCTGGGCTCGGGCATGCGGCCGACTTCGGGACGGGTCGCCGTGCGCCGCGTCGCCGAGACGCTGTTCGACGAGGCCCGTTCGGGAAAGACTCCGCCCAGCTTGCCGCCGCTGCTGCCGTTGCCGGCGCATGGCACGGTCGTGCTGGTGTCGGACTGGCTCGATCCGCTGGACAACATCGAAGCGGTGATCCGGCACTACGCCTCGGGTGGCGTGCGCGGGCATCTGGTGCAGGTGCTCGATCCCGCCGAGGAAGACCTGCCGTTCGACGGCCATGTGAAATTCGAGGGCCTCGAGGCCGAGGGGCAACACACGATCCGCCGCGTAGAAGGCGTGCGGCAGGCCTACGGTGCGCGACTCGCCGCGCAGAAGGAAGGCCTGCAGCGGCTCACGCGCTCGACCGACTGGACGGTGCATCTGCATCGCACCGACAAGTCGCCGCAGACGGTGTTGCTGTCGCTCTATCTCGCCATGGCCGACCTGCGTCGGCTGACGGCGGCGTGATGCCGATGTTGTCTTCTTCCGGACCGCGGGCCTCCAGGCCCGCTCATGATCATGATGCGGGCCTGGAGGCCCGCGGTCCAATGAGTCACGCATGCTGAGCCTTGGCGCCTTCGCGTTCGCCGCACCGGGCATGCTCGCGCTGCTGCTGGTGCTGCCGGTGATCTACTGGCTGCTGCGGATGATCCCGCCGCTGCCCAAGCTCGTGCGCTTCCCGGCGATCCGGCTCTTGATCGGGCTCGAGCCGACCGAGCAGACGCCGATGAAGATGCCGTGGTGGCTGCTGCTGCTGCGCCTGCTGCTCGCCACCGCGCTGATCCTGGCCGTCGCCCGGCCATTGCTGAACCCGCAGGCCGACCTGCCGGGCCGCGGGCCGCTGATGCTGGTGATCGACGACGGCTGGTCGTCGGCGCCGGGCTGGACCACCCGCATCGCCCATGCCGAGCGCCTGATCCAGCGCGCCGAACGCGCCCAGCGCCCGGTCGTGCTGACCGGCACCGCGCCCCTGCCGCTCGACGCGCCGACCGCCAAGCGCGGCGCCATGCGTCCCGACGAAGCCCGCACCATCCTGCGCGCCTTCCGGCCCAAGCCGTGGCCGACCGACCGCGCCGCCGCCGTCACCGTCATCGACCAGATGCAGGTCGATCCCGGTTCCTACGTCGTCTGGCTGAGCGACGGCCTGGAAGACGAAGGCACGCCCCGGCTCACCGAGCGCCTGCGCAAGTTCGACGGCCTGCAGGTCCTGCTGCCCGACCAGGCGGCGACGCCGCTGCTGCTGCTGCCGCCGGTCGCCGAAGGCCGCGACCTCAAGGTCCAGGCGCTGCGTCCCGCCGCCGACGGCCCGCGCAAGATCGCGGTCCAGGCGTCGGACGAAGGCGGCCGCATCGTCGCCCGCATCGAGCTCGACTTCGCCGCCACCGCCACCAAGGGCGAAGGCGTGCTGCCGACGCCGCCCGAGCTGCGCAACCGCATGGCCCGTCTCGACATCGAGACCCAGGGCGGCGCGGGCTCGGCCGTGCTGCTGGACGAGCGCCATCGCCGGCGGCCCGTCGCCATCCTGGGCGAGCGGCCGACCGCCTCGGGCCAGCCGCTGCTGCAGGAGGTCTACTTCCTCGAGCGCGCGCTCGACCCCTACGTCAGCCTGACCATCGGCGATCGCGAGACGGTGCTGACCCGCAACACCGCCGTGCTGCTGATCCCCGACGGCGCCGCGCCGTCGGCCAACGACCGCGAGGAGATCGCGAAGTGGATCGAGCGCGGCGGCATCGCCGTGCGCTTCGCCGGCCCCAACCTTGCCCAGGGCAACGATCCCCTGGTGCCGACGCGGCTGCGCCTCGGCGACCGTGCGCTGGGCGGCGTCATGAGCTGGGGCCAGCCCAGCGCGCTCAGCGAATTCCCGGCCAACAGCCCCTTCCTCGGCATCCCGATCCCCAAGGACGTGCGCATCAGCCAGCAGGTGCTGGCCGAGCCGACGCCCGACCTCGCCGACAAGACCTGGGCGCGGCTGGCCGACGGCACGCCGCTGGTCACCGGCGAGAAGCGCGGGGCGGGTTATCTCGTGCTGATCCACACCACCGCCAACACCGGCTGGAGCAACATGGCGTTGAGCGGACTGTTCGTGAACATGCTGCAGCGCCTGGTGACGCTGTCGCGCGGCGTCGCCGGCGACGGCGTCAACAAGGCGCTGAAGCCCTGGCGCACCCTCGACGGCTTCGGCCGGCTGGGCGCCCCGCCCGCCGGCGCGCAGATCCTGCCGGCCGACGCCAACGAGACGTTCAAGCCCAAGCCGACCACGCCGCCCGGCCTGTACGGCGACGAGAACGCCCAGGTCGCCTTCAACATCGGCGGCCGCGTCGGCGAGCCCAAGCCGATCGTGCTGCCCGGCGGCGTCTCGACCGATCGCCTGAGCGAAGGCGGCGAGACCGATCTCTCCAAGTGGTTCCTGCTGGCCGCCCTGCTCCTGCTGCTGGCCGACATCTTCATCTCGCTGTGGATGCGCGGGCTGATGGGCCGCGCCTTCCGCTTTGGCAGCCGCTCCGCGCCCGCCGCCATCCTCTTGGCCGCGGCCGTCTTCCTGCCGACGCCGGACGCCGGCGCCGCCGACCAGCGTCCGGGGCCGCCGCCGCTCAGCGAAGAACAGGCGCTCAAGGGCTCGCTCGACATTCGCCTGGCCTACATCACCACCGGCGACAAGGAAGTCGACGACCTCACCAAGCAGGGCCTGGAAGGCCTGAGCGAGATCCTGCGCAACCGCACCTCGGTCGAGCCGGCCGATCCGGTCGGCCTCGATCTCGAGAAGGACGAGCCGCGCCTCTATCCCCTGATCTATTGGGCGATCACCCCGACGCAGCCGCCGCTGTCGCCGCGCGCCCAGGCCGCGCTCGACCGCTACCTGCGGACCGGCGGCATCCTGTTCATCGACACGCGCGACCAGCAGATGACCTTCGATCGCCCGGCCGGCGGCAATCCCGACCTCAAGCGGCTGCTGAGCGGCGTGGAAATCCCGCCGCTGGTCGCCATGCCGGCCGAGCACGTGCTGACCAAGTCGTTCTATCTGCTGTCGGACATGCCGGGGCGCTGGACGGGTGGAAAACTGTGGATCGAGCCGGGCGGCGGGCGCGTCAATGACGGTGTCACCACCGTGATCATCGGCTCCAACGACTATGTCGGCGCCTGGGCGGCCGACCAGCGCGGCCGCGGCATCATGCCGGTGACGCCGGGCGGCGAGACCCAGCGTGAGATGTCGTACCGCGTCGGCGTGAACATTGTGATGCATGCGCTGACCGGCAACTACAAGGACGACATGGTCCACATGCAGGACATCATGCAGAGGCTCAGGCGATGAACCCGACCTCCGCCGTCTCCGTCGCCTTCGACCCGCTGCTGAGCTGGGAGCTCCTGGCTGGCTTGGGCGTGATCGGCGTGGCGCTGATTGTCCTCAGCCTGGCCGCCCGCGCGCGCGGCACCTTCTGGCGGCTGGGCACGCTCGCCGTCGTGCTTCTGGCGCTCGCCAACCCCTCGCTGATCGAGGAGCAGCGCAAGCCGATCGCCGACGTGGCCCTGGTCGTGATCGACGATTCCGATTCCATGGCGATCGGTGAGCGCCGCATGCAGGTGCAGGCCGCGCGCGAGGCGCTGAAGAAGAAGCTGACCCAGCAGGAAGGCCTCGAAGTCCGCGAAGCCGTGCTGCCGCCCTCGCACATCCAGCTCGGCAGCGAGCGGCCGGGCGGCACGCGCCTGATCGAGACTATGCGCAGCGCGCTGGTCGAGGTGCCTCCCGAACGATTGGCGGGCGTGGTGCTGCTGACCGACGGCCAGGTGCACGACGTGCCGGCCATCGACTCCAACAAGAACCTGCCCCCGGAGCTCGGCGGCGCGCCGGTTCATGCCCTGATCGCCGGCAAGAAGAACGAGCGCGACCGGCTGATCGTGATGGAGCAGTCGCCGCGCTTCGGCGTGGTCGGCCGCGAGGTCACGGCCAAGTTCAGGATAGAAGATCCCGCCGGCGGCACCGCGCCGGTGACCTTGTCGGTGAACGGCGAGGTCGTGCGGCGCATCGACGTGCCGGTCGGCAAGTCGGTCGAGCTGCCGATCACCGTCGGCAATCCCGGCGCCAACGTCGTCGAGCTGGAGGTGGCGCCCGGCAAGGACGAGCTCACCTTGGACAACAACCGCGGCCTGTTCACCATCAACGGCGTGCGCGACAGGCTGCGCGTGCTGCTGGTCTCGGGCGAGCCCTACCAGGGCGAGCGGGCGTGGCGGAACCTGTTGAAGAGCGATCCCGCCGTCGACCTCGTCCACTTCACCATCCTGCGTACGCCGCAGAAGGACGATTTCACGCCGGTGCGCGAGCTCAGCCTGATCGTCTTCCCGATGCGCGAGCTGTTCGAGCAGAAGCTGAAGGAATTCGACCTCATCATCTTCGACCGCTACGAATCGGGCAGCCTCATCACCCGCGAGTATTTCCGCAACATCGCCGAGTACGTGAAGGGCGGCGGGGCGCTCCTGGTCTCGGTCGGGCCGGTGTTCGCCACCCAGCGCTCGCTCTACCGCACGCCGCTCGGCGCCATCCTGCCAGCGGCGCCGCTGGGCGACGTGCTGGAGACGCCGTTCAAGCCCAAGGTCACCGAGATCGGCCAGCGCCATCCCGTCACCACCAACCTGCCGCAGGCCGGCGATCCCGGGAAGGATCCCGACTGGGGCCGCTGGTTCCGCCTGGTCACCTCGCGCACCGAGCGCGGCAATGCCGTGCTGTCGGGCGCCGACGAGCGGCCGCTGGTCATCCTCGACCGCGTCGGCGAGGGCCGCGTCGCCCAGCTGATGTCCGATCACCTGTGGCTGTGGAACCGCGGCATCGACGGCGGCGGGCCGCAGCCCGAGCTGGTGCGCCGCGTCGCGCATTGGCTGATGAAGGAGCCCGACCTCGAGGAGGAGGCGCTGCGCGCCACCTCCGTCGGCGGCCGCATCGAGGTGACGCGCCGGACCCTGGCCGCCACCTTCCCGCAGGTCGCCATGACCGCGCCCGACGGCAGCACCAAGACCATCGAGCTGCGCCAGACCAGCCCAGGCCTGGGCCTGGGCGTGATCGACGTCGACAAGCCCGGTCTGTACCGCTTCGACGACGGCACGCTGCGCACCGTGACCGCGGTCGGCAATCCCGACCCGCTGGAATTCTCCGACGTGCGCGCCACCGATGCCAAGCTGAAGCCGCTGACCGAAGCCTCGGGCGGCTCGATCATGTGGCTGGCCGACACCAGCGATCCCGACATCCGCTCCGTCCGCCCCGGCCGCGCCGCCGGCGGCTCCGACTGGATCGGGCTGCGCCGCAACGAGGGCTACACGGTCGCCGGCATCAACCAGCTCCCGCTGCTGCCCGGCATCCTGGTGGCGATGGCCTTCCTGCTGGCCCTCGGCAGCGCCTGGTGGCGCGAGGGGCGGTAGGCTCACCGTCCATCGCGGGCTCAAGCCGCACGCCCTCGACTACGCCGCGTCGCCGGCGGGTCCGCTGGCGTCGCGGGCGTGTGCGCTGGCGTCGTCGAGATCGGCGACCCAGTCGTATTCGTCCTCGCTGGCGTGATTGACCGGCCGCCGGCTGCCCCACAGGTCGGGCCGCCGGTTGCGCAGCCAGAAGATGCAGGCGCCGGTGCTGGGCGGATAGTGGACCGTGCTGGCGACCACCCGCTCCTGGCCCTGATGCCACACCACCCGCTCGACCGCCCGATCGTAGCCGACGGCGCGCTCGTAGAGGCAGCGCGCCACGCGGGCATCCGCCACTGCGCGCCCCTCCCTGACCGCCTGCGCAAACTCGGCATTGTTGGCGATCCAGTTGTCGACGGTGCGCGGCGCCACCTCGAACAGGGCGGCGAGCTCGGCGTTGGTGGCGCCGAGCAGGCAATGATCGTGGGCCTGCAGGGCATAGTCGGGTTTATAAAGGCTGGGGCGTCCGGGGTTGGCCATGGGAGGAATGATAACCCGGTTAATTACTCCGGTCAACTATACAATAACCTTAGTGCATGTCGGTGCGCCGCCCTATTTCTGCGTGCCGTACGACGCGAAAATCCGTAGATGCAGTCACTGCTGTCACAAGCCCTGGTGGTCGGGCTGCTCATCGGGTGGCCGGCAGGGTAGTGACGGGGAAGGGGTAACGCGCCGGTGCGGGCCCAGCGTCTCCATCACGCCTGCTGCCATTTCGCGTCCGCCGCAAACCAAGACATGCGCCCGTTCGGCAATAGGAATGCGCAACGAGAATCACTCGGTCGCCCACGATGTTCTACCTACCGTGGTGGTTCAACTCCGCCCTGGACACCATTTCCCTTTGTCGTGAGGCGCCCGGATTCGCGGGCGCCTCAGTTTGGGGTGCGCCGTGGGAAATCAAGCGACTTGACGCTGCGCAGCTCCTGCAAGGTTGGGCTGCTTGTGAAACTGGCCATTCTTCATGATGGCGAGCAGCCTGTCGGCATCCTGCAAAATCTTCACGTTGGTTAGCGGATTGCCGTCCACCAGCAGAATATCGGCGAGATACCCAGGCCTGATCTGGCCGAGTTCCTTGCCCATCATCATGATTTCGCCGCCGAGCTTGGTGGCCGACAGGATCGCGTCCATCGGCGAGAAGCCCAGCAGGTTGACGAAGTGCTCGATGTCGCGGGCATTGGTCCCGTTCGGGTTCCAGGCGAAGCCATAGTCCCCGCCAGGCAGGATGCGCACTCCGCGCTTCTTCAGCTCCTTCATGTTGCCGATGCCGATTTCCAGCTCTCGCCTCATGCCCAGGCTTTCCGCCACGTCAGTCGTGATGCCCCACTTGGCGGCTTCGTTGAGCGTGGTGTAGCTGATGCCAAGTGTGGGGGCGACGAACACACGATCCTTGGCGGCCTCCAACCCGGCGCAGGCTTCGTCGTCGATGAGCGTGGCATGATAGATGACTTCCACGCCGTGCTTGAGGCTCAGCTTCACCGATTCCGCGCTGCGCGCGTGGGCCGCCACGCGCTTGCCGTGCATCCGGCCAACTTCGCACACCGCTTCGATCTCCGCTTCCGTCATCACGGTCTGGTGCGCCCGGGAGTGTGAAACAAACTCGTCTCCCGACGGATTGATCTTGAGCGTGTCCACTCCCTCGCGGACCATCTCGCGCGCCGTCTTCCGGAACTCCTCGGGGCCGTCGCAGATGATGGCGAATGTTTCCCGATGCATGTGGCGCAGACGTACATCGCCCAGCCCCGCGGTGGTTGCCAGCTCAGGACTCGCCGCACGTGTGCGAGGGCCCGGGATGTCGCCCGCATCGATCGCGTTGCGGATCACGACGTCTAGCCGCGCTTTGGCCGACGCCGCGCTATTGCAGGCGGTGAAGCCTTGCTCCAGGAGTTTCTTGGCGTTCTTCGCCGTGCGCAGCGTGTGCTCTTCTGGCGGCACGAAGCCCAGGCTTTCCAGATCCGCGGTGTCGAGGAAGGTAAGGTGCGAGTGGGCCTCGACGAGCCCCGGCATCAACGTGGCGCCCCCGCCGTCCACCACATGGGCTCCGTCGGAGGCGACAGCTGTGCCCTGCGGGGCAACGGCCTTGATCCGGTTGCCCTCTACCAGTACCTGCCCGGTGAAGGGCGGCGCGCCGGTGCAATCGATCACATTGACGTTCTTGAACAGGACATTAGCCATGGTTTGTTTCCTCCTTCACGGAAGCCAGGTTGGCCCCGGTCCATGTTTGCGAAAACTGAAGTTTTCCCGGATCGACCGCAAACGAGATCGCGCCGTCGCCTTCAAGAGTTCTCATCCACCTCAGCGTATCGATCTTCACCCAGCGTGATTTTCCACCCCGTACACCCGGCCTTCAAGTCCCCGCCCGGCCGTGGTTCCAAATGGGGGCATCCGATTGCGACCTGGGTCTCCACCTGATGCCGTGGCCGGCGGGCCACCTCGAAGGAATTGTGGCACCGCCGGAGTAGCTGCACTCGTCGGTTAGCGACAACCGAAGCTCACTGCGCCGCCGCCTGTCCCTTTACCGCCAGCAGCTGCTGCACGATGGCCTGAACGAGCCGCGGCAGATCATAGGGGAAGCGGGCCGTGATCAGATTGCCATCGACCACGCAGGGTTCGTCGAGAACGACTGCGCCCGCATTCTCCAGGTCAATCTGGATGTTCCACACGGCGGTGGCGCGCTTGCCCCTGAGGATCTTGGCGCTGACCATCACCCATTGACCATGGCAGATGGCGGTCGTGGGCTTGCCCGACTCGTACATTGCGCGCACGAAGGCCAGAGCGTGCTTGTCCATGCGTAGCGCATCGGGGTTCCAGCAGCCGCCGGGCAGCAGCACGGCGTCGTAGTCCGTCGCCTTGGCCTCATCGGTGTAACGGTCGATCTTCAGCCAGCCCGAATTTTCCATCAGACGGATGGCGAGGACGTGGGTGGCGCATTGCGGCGGAAAGCGCAGCCCCAGCGTCGGATCGAATTCGCCGATGCGCGGCGAGACGATGTGAACAGTGGCGCCGCGCTCCGTCAGCCAGCGATGAGCGCCCAGAATCTCCACCTCCTCCACACCGTTGGTGCAGCAGATGGCGATCCGCTTGCCCCTGAGCAGGTTCGGATCCGAGGGCCGGTCGAACAGGAAGCTGTTGAGTTCCCGGTTCAGCTCGCCGTCGGCCGTGACCAACAGCTCCGTGGAGATGGAAGGTACCGGAGACGCAGACATCAGCTGCTGCATCCGGTGGAAGGCCGCGGCTTGGACAGGATTGCTCATATCTCACTCCCCTAAAGAGGTTGATGGACGTTGCTCCTTGGCCGCTTCCCTGGCTCCGGTCCTCCGGCGGCTCTGCAGGAGAAGCGCGCCAGCCAGGACGCAGGCAGTGATCGCCACCGTCCAGGTGAAGCCGTGCATGTACCAGGGCGTGGCGCGCAACTGGGCCTTGCCGGTGAGGGTGTTGGGATCCGGCGGGTTCAGGAAGAACAGGCCGTAGAAATACGCGGCGAGGATCGAGACCAGCAGGACCAGACAGAAGGTCATCGCGACGATCATCGCCGCCTTCACCACGGACCGTTTCGCGATCCCGGGCTCCGCCAGCGGCAGCAGGTTGTTCGCCAGTGCCGCCACAACAACGAGCACGCCCCCCGCCGTGAACAGGGCGATCTCGAAGGGCTGAAAGATCAGCAGGAGCGCCGCGACGCCGAGCCCGATGATCGCGTATTCCAGCCTGCGCGCGGCCGCAGCTGACAGGCCGCCGTTGCCTTGGTCGTGTCTGCTCATGCGCGGACGGCCTTGCCATCCGCGGCGAAGATATGGGTCTGCATGGGATCCGGAATCATGTGGAGCGGTTCACCGACCTTCACCTTCTTGTCGCGCGGGATAACCACCCGGATGTCGCCGCCGGTCCTGGTTCGCGCATGGATCAGTGTCTCGGCGCCCATCGGCTCGATGAGCTCTGTCACGGCATCGATCGTGTCGGCAGTATCTTTTGGGACGACGGTGAAGGCGCGCGGGCGCACGCCGACCGTGACTCGTCCCGGCGCCAGAGCCGCGACCGCAGGGGCCGCGGGTATATTGACGTCCTGCCGGCCGAAGGTGACGGTCGCCTTGCCGTCGCCGTAGCCCTTGAACTCCGCCTCGATCAGATTCATCTGCGGCGTGCCGATGAAGCTCGCGACGAACACATTGGCCGGCCTGGCGAAGACCTCGTGGGGACTTCCCACCTGCTCGATCCGGCCGTCACGCATGATCGCGATGCGATCCGCCATGGACAGGGCCTCGAGCTGGTCGTGCGTGACAATGACCGTGGCTCTCGAGAGGTTGGACAGCACGGCCTTGATCTGGCTACGCATGGTATGGCGCAGCTCCACGTCCAGCCGCGACAGCGGCTCGTCGAACAGGAAGCAGTTGGGATCGCGCACGATAGCGCGCGCGACGGCGACGCGTTGCTTCTCGCCCTCGGAAATCTGCCCCGGCATCCGGTCCAGAATGTCGCGCAAATGCAGGATGTCAGCCACCTTGGCGACGTGGGCAGCTATCTCCGCCTTGCCGATGGCTTGGTGGTGCAACGGCATCGCGATGTTCTCACCGACCGTCAGCGCCGGATAGAGCGCATAGAACTGGAAAACCATGGCGATGTTGCGCTCCTGCGGCGGCAGCCCGTTCATGCGCCGCCCCGCGATCACGATGTCGCCCGCCGTTGCCCGCTCCAGGCCAGCGATCATGCGCAGGGTCGTCGTCTTGCCGCAGCCCGACGGCCCGAGCAGGCAGACGACTTCGCCCGCTGCCACCGACAGGTCGGCATCCTGGACGGCGACGAATGAGCCGAATGTCTTGGTGATCCCACGGAGTTCGATGGTCGACATGACTATTTCCGGACCGTGCCGAAGGTAACGCCGCGCAGCAGGTGCTCCTGCAGGAAGAAAGTAACGAGGAAGACCGGGATCAGGAACAGCGTCTCGATCGCGGCCAGCAGTGTCCAGTCGGTGCCGCGGCCGCCGGAGGAGACCGCCTGGTTCATCGCCACGGGCACGGTCCGCGTGTCGGGGCCGGTCACCAGAAGGGCGAACAGAAACTCGTTCCAGGTCAGGATCAGACCGAACACGAAGGTCGCGGCGAGACCGGCGACGACCTGCGGCAGGCAGATCCTGAAAAATACCCTGGTCCCGGACGAGCCGTCGATACGGGCGGCGTCCTCGACGTCGGTTGAGAGTTCGTCAAAGAAGCTCTTCATCATCCAGATCGTGAAGGCCAGATTGAAGGCGGTGTAGAGCAAGATGATTCCGAGATAGGACCCGGACAGGCCCACAGCGCGGAACATCAGGATCACCGGAATGATCACGACGATCGCCGGCAGCATGCGCGTGGTCAAAATGATGAACAGGTAGGTGTCGTTGCCCTTGAGCGGATAACGTGAGAAGCCGTAGGCAGCCAGTGTGCCCAGGACGAGGGCGAGCAGCACCGAGGCGGACGCGATCACGATCGAGTTGAAAAAGAAGCGGTCGAAACCGGTCGGCTCCGGCTGTCCGCCGCCCGTCATAACGCGCGAGAACACCGAGCTGAAATTCTCCAGTGTCGGCGTGAAGACGAACTGATCGGGGATGAGACCGAACAGGGAAGTCGGCGACAGCGTTGGCGGCACCGACAGCGCCAGCGCCTGCGGCTTGATGGCGGTGAAGATGATGAACAGCACCGGCAGGAAGTAGACGAAGCTGACCCCGGCCACGGCCAGGGTGCGTCCCCAGCCGGCCTCCGCCACGCCGAAGCTTCGGTGAAAGCCGATGCGCTGCCAAATGGATGTGTCGGCCGCCATGCTCAGCTCTCCCGGGTCCTGCGATTGGCAAGGTAGAGATAGAGGTTGGTGAGAACGATCACCATGAACAGCATGATGTAGGAGATCGCCGCGCCCTCGCTGGTCTTGTTCTGCTCGTTGGCGATGCGGATCAGATGATAGGAGATTGTCATCGTGTCGTTGCCGCCTTTCGTGAGCAGGATCACGAGGTCGGCGAGCTTGAACGCCTCGATGGTGCGGAACAGGAGCGCCAGCATCAGCAGCCCGCGGATATACGGGAAGGTGATGGTCCAAAAGCGCCGCCACGCGGAGACGCGGTCGATGGCGGCCGCCTCGTATAGATACTTCGGTACGGACACGAGCCCCGCCAGGACCAGCAACATGACGAACGGCGACCACATCCAGGCGTCGGCGAAGACGATGCCCGCCACCGCGCCTGCCTTGCTGTCCATCAAGATGAACTGGCCGCCCGCGATGCTGTTGATCACATAGCTGAGGACGCCGAAGGTCGGGTCATAATAGTAGGTAAAGAACACGCCCGAGGCGACGACCGACAGCATCATCGGCGTCAGGACGAGGATCAGGAGATACTTCCGCAGCGGAAACTGCTTGGCAAAAAGCATTGCCAGCATGAAGCCGACGGTCATCTGGGCTGACACCGTGAGGACGACGAACATCCCCGTGTTGATGAGGGCGTGCCAGTTATCCGCCGCGGCGATGTCGTTGGTGAGCACCTTGATGTAGTTGTTGAGCCCGACGAACCATATCGACTGCCGGTTCGATTGGTAGGCAAAGAACGAAAGCCCCAAAGACCACAGCAGTGGAAAGATGTTCATCGCGAACAGCACGGCGATGGCGGGCGACACGAGCAGCCCGCCGTAGTAGCGCCGGCGATAGGCGTTGACCACGAACGCCGCGGCGACCAGCGCGACCATGACGCCGACAATCCAGAAGGCAACATCCGCGGGCAGCGCCGCCACGGCGAGCGCAGAGACGACGACACCCACCAAGCTGGCCAGCCGCCAGTTGTCGGCAGAGATCTCGAGAAGCGTCGGCGACGTCCGGAGGCTCGGAACTGGGACGGGCGGCATAACTGACATGGCAACTCTTGATGGCGGTGCAGCTCGGCGGATCGGGCGCGCCCGGGCCCCGCGCGGGCATCCATGGCGCACCGGCTGCCCGGTCGGGGCGCGGGGCCGCAAGGGACCCCGCGCACCCGGCCGAGGCTCGGGCCGCTTGCCTTACATCATTTGATCAATCCCGCTTCGCTCAGCAGGTTCTGCTGGAACTTCGCGATGTTGTCCAAGGTCGTCTTGGCGTTCTGCTTGCCGGTGATCGCGCGATCGAACTGGTCCTGCTGTTGGGTCAGCAGTTCGAAGAACTGCGGCACGTGCCACACATCGTTCTGCCAATCGAGCGACGGAGCCCACGTCCTGTTCCACGGGCGATAGGTCACATACTTGGGATCCGAATACACGGATTTGATTCCCGACTGGCCGCCCGCCGCCGCGAACTGATGCTGGATTGGAGACGAGAGCCACCATTTCACGAACTCCACGGCCTCCTTGATCTGGGCGTCGGTCGTCCAGGTCGTCAGGACGAATGGCTGCCCGCCGATATTGGACCAACGCACCATCTTGCCGTCAGGCCCCATGGTTCCCGGCATCATGCCGAACACCAGCTTGTCCGAGACCCTTGAGATCTTCGGGTCGAGCGAGGCTTCGCCCAGGCCGATCCAGTTGACGTTCATGGCCACCTTGCCTTCGCGGAACAGCTCGTCCGTCTTGAAGATGTCCATGGTCCCGGTCTTGGCCACTGGCGGCATGTACTCGAGCAGGCTGAGATACTTCTCGAGGGCCTTTACGGCTGCCGGTGAGTTCACCACGCCTTGCGCCTGGCCTTTGGGTACCTTGGTCTCATCCCAGATATCGCCGCCCATCTGCCAGACGAAGCCGTTCACCTGCATGGACGAGAAGTCGTACCCCTTGCCGGCTTGGAACGCGATGCCATAGAAATCGTCCTCGGCCGGTTTGCCGGCCAGCATCTCACCCTTCCTGCGCCGCAAGAACTCGCCGACATTCCGGAAATCGTCCCAGGTCATTGCGTCGATCTCTTCACCCGTGCAGGCCAGCTTCTTCTTGTATTTCGCAAGGAAGTTCTTCTGTTCGGTCTCGTCGCAGACGATGTCCTTGCGGGCGTAGGTCACCAGCACGTCGGGAAATTGCGGGAAACCGTAATAGTTCTGGGACTTGTAAGGATAGGTCGAATAGGCGTTCAGAAGACTCGGATGGATATCCATGAACGTCTTCTTGAACTCGGGATCGGCATCGAGGAGGTCGTTGACCTTCCGGAAATAGCCGCCCTCGACAAAGGCGCCCAGCCATTGCGAGTCGGACACGATGAAGTTGTACTTCCGCTCGCCGGAGGTGAGCGAAGCGTTCACGCGGGTGTAGAAATCGGGCCACGGGATGAAGTCGACCTCGAGCTTCACCGCATTGCCGGACTTCGGCTTGTACTGCTCGTCGAAGAACTTCTTCATGATGCGCGTCGGTGGCCAATCGGGCACGGCCATCCTCAGCGTCACCTCGTCGGCCAAGGAAGGCCCTGCGCCGCCTATCATCAGGGAAGCGGCCAAGCCCGCCGCCACCATTGCGCCTTTGATCTTTGTCGTCGTCATCTTCCGGTCTCCTCCCATGGGTTATCGCATCTCGGTTTTTTTCGTCTTCCGACCGCCTGTGTCAGGTGATCGCCTGTCCGTTCGAGGCCCGGAAGACGTGGAGTTTCCCTGGATCGAGCACGATCGAGGCCTGCTGACCGCGCTCCAGGCCGGAGGCCGCCGCTTCCGGCAGCACCAGTCGAAGCGTCTCTCCGCAGGTCTCCATCGAGATCACTGTGATGTCGCCCAACGGTTCCAGCATGGCGATGCTCGCCGTGACGCCGCGTTCTGCGCCCGTCGCGAGGCGGATGTCGCTCGGCCGGATGCCCGCCACGGCCGCCTCGCCCGGTTCGGCAGTGTTCAGTCTGCGGGCAAAGGGCAGAGGACCGATCGCGGACTCGATGACAGTGCCGTCGCGGGCCAGCGTGCCCTTGATCATATTCATGGGAGGCGAGCCGATCTTGCCGGCCACGTACAGATCGCGCGGCGTTTCATAGAGCTCGTCCGGCGTCCCGGTCTGCACCACGCCGCCGTTGCGCAGCACGGCAATTTCCTCGCCCATCGACAGGGCCTCGAGCTCGTCTGGCGTCGCATAGACGATCGTGAGTCCAAATTGGCGATGCAGCCGCTTGAGCTCGGCGCGCATGTCGTGCCGGAGCTTGGCGTCGAGGTTGGTCAGGGGCTCGTCCAACAGCAGAATCCGGGGACGCCGGATCAGGGAACGGCCGAGCGCGACTCGCTGCTGCTCGCCGCCCGAGAGCGTGCCAGGTTTGCGGTCGAGCTTCGTGTCGAGCCGGAGCATCGCCGCCGTCTCCCGGACGCGGCGATCGATCTCTTCCCGACCTACCCCGGCTTCGCGCAGCGGATAAGCCAGGTTCTTGTAAACGGAGAGATGTGGATAGAGCGCGAAGGATTGGAACACCATCGACACGTCGCGCCCCGCGATCGTCCCGTTCGTCCAATCCCGACCGAAGATCTCGACGCGGCCCCGGTCCGGCGCGACCAGGCCGGAGATCATGCGCAGCGTCGTCGTCTTGCCGACCGAACTGGGCCCGAACAGCACAAAGAAGCGACCTTCCGCGACGCTGAACGACAGATTGTGAAGGGCTTCGACGCGGCCGTAGGTCTTGCTGACATTCCTCAGGCTCAGCGCGATCGACCGCGTGTCGGGCGAAGCCATGGCCAGCATCAGCTGAACGCCGGCAGCAGGCGGTCGCGCGACCGCTCGATATGCGTGCGCATTGTCCGCGCGGCCTCGTCCGGGTCGCGCCGGGCAAAGGCGGCAAGGATGGCTGCATGCTCGTCAAGCGCCTCCTCGGTGACCCGCGCATGGAACATCAGGCGGAAGATGTGGAAATGCGTATGCTGGTGCGCCAGCGTCTCGCGGATCATCTCGTTGCCCGCGAGCGCGAGAATCTTGTCGTGGAACGCCGCGTCCTCGCGCGCGAACTGAGAGTACCGGGCCCGTTCGTCCGCGCCTCCTGCGCGCAACATCATCCCCGCCGCTTCGGTCAGCACCTGCAGCGCCGCGTCCGTCATTGTCGCCGCAGCCTTGCGCGCCGCATCGGGCTCGAGCAGCAGGCGGAGCTCGTAGAGCTCGGTGAAGCGCCGGTGCGAGATCTGCGGCGCCGCGCTGTAGCCGACAAGATGTGTCTTGATAACCAGGCCTTCGCTTTCCAGCCGGCTGAGTGCCTCGCGGACTGGCGTTTGCGACACGCTGAACTCGCGCGCCAGGCCGTCGACCGTGATGCGGGCACCGGGTGGGACGTTCAGTGCCATCAAGCGGGCGAAGATCGCTTGGTAGACCTCTTCGCCGAGGCCGGTTGCTCGTTGGATCACTGGTGTGCCTTCGGCCGCATCGGCCGTCGGACGTGATGCAATGAGTGGCTTCCGGCTGCGCACTGCCATGTCCCCTCGAGAACGTGGCAGAGCTAGCACAACCCTCTGCCGCCTTCAATCCGATATCATATACGATTTGATATAGGGTCTCAGAGGAAGATGCCTGTCCGCTATCCGAATGGTCAGTGTGCGCGACATCGAGAGCGGTAAGGTCAGGGCAACGAGGGAGTTGTTTGGCGCGGATTAAGCTCAGAGCTTGATCGAACTTTACCCTAAGGGAACTTCGGCCGAACAGCTTGCACCTCAACCTGCCTCACGGCCGCGGACGTGCCACCCCAGTTGCCGCGCAGCCAGGTCGCGAGATCGGCGATCTGTTGGTCGTCCAGCACGTGACCGAAGGCGGGCATCGCCTGGTAGCGTTCGCCGTCGGGCAAGGCTCGCTCGGGCAGGCCGTCGGCGATGACGACGAGCAGGTTGCGCGGCGAGGAGACGCGCAGGCTGGCGTTGGTGCGCATCGGCGGTGCCACATGGGCGATGCCCTCGCCGTCGACCCCATGGCAGGCCGAGCAGAGTTGCAGGTAGGTCTGTCGCCCGGCCGGCGGCAGCGTCGAAGCAGGCGCCGCCGCCAAAGACGCGGATACCATAGGCTGCAGGGCCGTCAGGTAGGTCGCCATGGCGGCCGCGTCGTCCTTCGTCAGCCAGCGCGTCGAGTTGTGCACCACATCGTACATCGAGAAGTTCATCACGCCCTGCGGGCCGGTGCCGGCCGGCAGGTAACGCGCCAGCGCCGCGGCATCGAAGCCCATGCGTAAAAGGCCGGTCGGCGTCACGTCGGGCGCGTCGACGTTTTCGATCCGCGTGCCCTGCAGGTAGCGCTGCGCGATCATGCCGAGCGTCAGGTCGCGTGGCGTGTGGCATTCGCCGCAATGGCCGAGCGCATCGACCAGGTATTTTCCGCGATTCCAGTCGTTGGGCCGCGTCGTGTCTGGCACGAAGCCACGCGCCGGCAGGTTCAGCAGATTCCAGAAGGCCAGGGTCGGGCGCACGTAATCGAAGGGAAAGCTGTTGGCGCGGTTTTCCTGGCGGATCGGCGGCCGGCTCATCACGTAAGCATAGATCGCATCGGTGTCGTTGGCGGTGAGCTGGCGATAGGAGACGTAGGGCATTGCCGGATAGAGATGGCCACGCGGCGCCACGCCGTCGCGCAGCGCACGCTGGAACTGGGCGCGGGTCCAGCGGCCGATGCCGGTCTCGGCGTCGGGCGTGATGTTGGTGGCGTAGAGCGTGCCGAACGGCATGGGGAAGGCGAGTCCGCCGGCCAGGGGCGCGCCGCCCGGGGCGGTGTGGCAGGCCGCACAGTCGGCGGCGCGGGCGAGATAGCGGCCGCGTTCGACCAGCCCCTTCATCTGCTGCGGCGTGAGCGGCGCGTCGGCCGACGCCTCGACCACGCTGCGCTCGAACAGCCCGGCCATCACGGCGAGCGCGCCCGCAGCGGCGATGCCGACGACGACGGCGGTCGCCAGCGCGAAGCGACGCAGGCGCGGGCTCACCCTTTCACCAGGCCGGGCGTCGCCAGCACGAGGTCGCGCACGGCCTCGAAGTAGCGGACATAGCCGGTGCAGCGGCAGATGTGCTGGCCCATCGCCTTGTCGATCGCGGCTTCGAGATCGCGGCGCGCCACCGGCGCGGTCTTCAGCCGCTCGACCAGCACCGTGGCGGCGGTGACGAAGCCCGGCGTGCAGTAGCCGCACTGGAAGGAGAAATGCTCGATGAAGGCCTGCTGCACCGGCGACAGGCGCACGACGTTGCCCTGCGCGTCGCGCTCGGCATGGCCTTCGACCGTGCGGATCGACTTGTTGGCGAAGAAGTGCGCGCCGGTGATGCAGCTCCTGATCTCGCGCGGTCCGCCCGGGCCGTCGAGGATGACGGCGCAGGCATGGCAGATGCCCTGGCCGCAGGCCATGCGCGAGCCGGTCAGCCCGAGATATTCGTGCAGGACGTCGAGCAGCATCATGTCGTCAGGCACGTCGATCGGCCCGACCGGCTTGCCGTTCACCGTGAACGAGAGCGGGCTGGATTTGAGCGTCATCCCAGGGCCTCGAGGATCTGTTCCGCGGTGATGGGCGTTGCGTAGAAGCGCTTGCCGATGGCGTGCGCGATGGCGTTGGCGATCGCCGGCACGATCGGGATCATGACGACCTCGGCCATGCCCTTGGGCGCATCGCTGTCGGAGAGCGGCGGCAGGACCTCGGCCGACTGCTTCCACACCGCGACGTCGGCCGCGTGCGGCAGGCGATAGCGGTTCCAGTTCCAGGTGCCGTCGCCCGGCCCGCCCTCGTAGAGCGGCAGCGATTCCAGGAGCGCGTGGCCGATGCCCATCGCCACGCCGCCCTGGATCTGGCCCGAGACCAGCTGCGGCACGACCTGGTGGCCGCATTCCAGGATCGAGTGATGCGACAGCACCTCGACCTTGCCGGTCGCGGTGTCGACGGCGATCTCGGCCAGCGCGGCCTTGCCGGAATAGTAGGTCACGGCGGCGTTGAGGCGGGCGAGCGGCGGGTAGACGACCTTCTGGCGCTCGATGAACGTGTAGCCGCCATCGCCGTAGCGCACCGACAGCGCATCGGCGGGCAGGCTGAGGCGGCCGGCGCCGGGCACGTCGAACTCGGCCACGGCCCATTCCCAGCGGTTGAAGGCGTGGACGCTGACGGCGGTGACCAGGCCGCGCGCCCGGGCAGCGGCGGCGAGGCGCTCGAGACTGAGCGGCTCGAGGCCGCCGGCGCTCAGCTTGCCGTCGGTGGTGAAGCGCGCCTCGCCGATGTCGACCGACAACGATCTCAACGATCCGCCGTCGGGGCCGGCCGACCAGATCGAGAGGGCCGCCGGCCACAGCGACAGGCTGAGCAGGGTGCGCGCGGCGGTGCGGGTGGCGTGGCCGACGAAATAGACGCTGTTCGACGCGCTCATCGCCGTCTGCCGCATCGGCGTCCAGCGCGGATCGCGCGCCCACGTGTCCTCTTGCTCCTGCGACGCCGTAAAGGGTTCTTCGGTAGATGTCAGCGGCATCTCCGGCCACTCGGTCACGCCGAAGCTCATCCTGTCCGGCGCTCTCCCCAGGATGTCGCGCACCATGACGGCGTGGCTGGTCGTCAGGCCGGTGCCGATCTCGCTGCCACCCTGGCGCAGCGCCAGGCCGCCCGACGCCAGCAGCTCCAGGGTGGCCGTCGACGCCTCGCCGCCCGAGCCATAGTCCTTCTGCACGATGGCGAAGCCCACGCCGTAGCGCCGGCCGGGATAGGCCGTCTCGTAGGCCCGTTTGCGCGAGGCGCGCTCGCGCCACAGCGGATGCGCGCCGGCGCGCTGCAGCAGCTCGTCAGTGCGGATCGCGCCTGCCGGCACGGCGCCCTGCGAGTTGCGCATGCCCGTCAGCATCAGGTTGCGGCGGCGCAGCTCAATGGGATCGACCGACAACAGCTCGGCGACCTCGTCGACCAGCATCTCGGTCGGCGCCATGGTCTGCAGCGTTCCGTAACCGCGCGTAGATCCGGCATCGACCGCGCGCGAGGCGCGGGCCTCGGCGGTGAAGTCGCTGTTGGGCAGGTAGTAGATGCCCTGCGCCGCGCTGGCGCCGACCATGCTGACCTCGGGCGAGAGGTTGCGGCGGCCGCCGCCGTCCATGCGGTAGGTGCCCTTCATGAGTCGGAAGCGCTGCGTCGCGCGATCGACGACCAGGGTCACATCGGTCGCGCAGGAGTGGCGCTTCAGGGCCATCTGGAACTGGCCGTAGCGGTCGTTGGCGAGCCGCACCGGCCGGCCCTCGCCGTAGAGCGCCGCCACGATGGCGAGGTAGGGGAAGATCGAATGGTCCTTGGTGCCGTAGCCGACGGTGTAGCCGATCGAGAGGTCGATCGACTTCACGGCCGATTTCACCGCAGGCCCGGAGGCTGCGATCATCGAGGCGGCGGCGACCGCGATCTCGTAGGGCGACTGGGTGGCCATCATCATACGCAAGGCGCCGCTCGCGGGATCGAGCCAGGCGTTGCCGTTGTCGGCCTCCATCGCCGAGGCATCGGCCGATTGCGAGAAATAGGATCGCTTCACCACCAGCGAGTCGGAACCCGCCGAGGCGATCATGCGGTCGATCTCGCCCGCCGCCCACATGCCGCGCTGCGAGGCATCGCCGGCCTGGTCGGCCGACGGCCAGGCGACGGTGTCGCCCTTGAAGTCGGCGTAGATCGTGGTCCCGCTGAGCGGCGCATAGATGTCGGGCGCCTGCGGCGTCGGCCCGGCGATGCGCACGAAGCGCGCCGCGCCGTAGTTCGCCGGCGTGTTGTAGCCCGACGCCGCGCCCCAACGGACAGCCTCCGGCGCGAAGCGCAGGCGACGGCGCGCCGCGTCACAGCGGGCGAAGTCGCGGTAGACCAAGAGGGCGAGCGGCTGGCCGAGCAGCCGCGGGGTCTCGCCCGGCGGCACCAGGAAGACCTCGCCATAAAAACCCGGCGCGCCGACGACGCCGCCGGTCGGCGGCCTGAGGCCGTCGCGCAGAAGCTCGTCGCCCAGCACCAGACGATCGGGCTTGAGCTCGCCCAGCAGCGACAGGTCGATGCCGGTGAACACGGCATCGGCACGGGTGGCGTGGATCAGGAAGGCGTGGCTCTGCCCGGCCGGCCAGCCCGGCATGTCGCGCGCCCGGTAGTCGCGCGCAAAGGTCTTGGCGCCGGTGACCTTGGCGACGGCATCGGTGCGAAACCGCGCCTTGCCGTCCGGCGCGATCCAAGAGGCCAGTTGCGCGCGCGGATCGTCGACGATGGCCGCTTCCGCCCCGCTCCCGATAAAGCCGATCTTGTAGGCGACCCCCGAAGCAACCCCAGCCCTGACGAACCCACGGCGTGACAACGCCTTGTTCATTACGCCCCCTGCCCCCCAGCGTCGACGTCTGGTGACAGCGTATCATCCCGTCGCGGCGGGCGACAGGGCAGAGCCTACGGGCGCGGCTCGAAGGGATCGAGCAGCGCGGCTCCGGTCGCGGCGAAGTCCGACACATTACGCGTCACGACCACCAGGCCGTGCTCCAGCGCGGTCGCCGCAATCGCAAGATCGATGCCATTATTGCCGATCTCCGCCGACAGCCTTCCCCAGCGCCGAGCGATGTCGACGCCGAGCGGCAGGATCCGCTCGCCGTAGTTCCTGAGGACCACATGCAGCCATTCGGCAAGCGCGGCGGCGAAGGGGGGATCGACGGACCGTCGCCGCTCTATGCCACGTTCGATCTCGCCGATGCTGATTGCGCTGATGAACAGCTCGTCCGGCGACACCGACGCGAGCCAGGAAACGACATTGGGATTGCGCCGCGCGGGGCTCTTGCGCAGCTCGGACAGGACCACCGTGTCCAGCAGGTACATCAGGGATCGGTTTCCCGCAGCGTCCCCTTCAGGCGATCGAACGCGCCGTCGTCGGTCGGCATGGCCAGCAGGTGGTCGGTGAAGCTGGGCGCCTTCAGCCGCTCGAGATGGCGCAGCCGCTCGTACTCGGCGGCGGCGACGACGACGACGGCGGGCTTGCCGTGCTTGGTGACGACCTGCGGCTTGCCGTGACTCGCCGCTTCAACCACGGCGCTGAAGCGATTCTTGGCGTCCTGCAGCGACCAAGTGGGGGGAGGCATTCGTCTGCACCTTCTAGACAGAAATTCTAGCTAAAATTGGGACCAAGGTCCCTTTCGTCAAGAGTGGCCAAAATAATTCTCGATGATCTCTTGAATCTAAGCTACATCGAGATATATCTTGGACATGTTAAAACATAAAGGAACGACACGAATGCGATTCTTCCACCCCATCCACGGGCACGACGAGCGCCGGCGCCACGAGTACAGGCACGGGCGCGGCGACGAGGGCCGCCACCGCTACGGCGGCTTCGGCCGGCGCTCCGGCCATCCTGGATCGGACCAGCCTGAGGCACTCGAGCTTTCCCGCGATCACGCTTCGCGCGGGCGTCATTTCGGCCATCGCGGTCGGCACGGCTTCGGCCGCGACGGCGAGCATGGCGAAGGACGCGGTCGCCGCCGGCGCGTCTTCGACTCGGGCGAGCTGCAGCTCGTGCTGCTGAAGCTGATCGCCGACCAGCCGCGCCACGGCTACGAGTTGATCCGCGCCATCGAAGAGCTGACGGGCGGCGCCTACGTGCCGAGCCCCGGCGTGATCTACCCGACGCTCACCCTGCTGCAGGACATGGGCCGCATCGAAGAAGCGGCGGCCGAAGGTCCGCGCAAGCCGTTCGCGATCACCGCCGACGGCACCGCCGAGCTTTTGGCAAAGAAGCCGGAAGTCGAGGCGCTGTTCGCGCGCCTGGCCGAACTCGCCTCCCTGCGCGAGCGGACCGATGGCGGCCCGGTGCGGCGCGCCATGGGCAACCTGCGCACCGTGCTGCTCGATCGCCTCGGCAAAGACGGCGTGCAGAGCGAGACCATGCACGAGGTCGCGGCCATCCTCGACGAGGCCGCGCGCAAGATCGAGCGGCTGTAAGATGACGTTCAACAGCACGGCTCGCGTTCCCACCGCGAAGGCCAGCCGCTACCTCCAGCAGCTCTGCAAGCACTGGAGCCACAACCTCGCGGTCGAATTCACCGAGCAGAAGGGCGGCGTGATCTTCCCGCGCAATGCGCGGGGCGCCGACTGGCCGGATGACGCCATGCTCCTGATGCAGGCGCATGACGACGGCCTCGACTGCCGGCTGGAGGCGAGCGCCATGGGCCAGCTCGACGCGCTGAAAGGCGCCGTCGCCCGCCATGTCGACCGCTTCGCCTTCCGCGAGGCGCCGCT
>FODP01000029.1 GCA_900110395.1 Rhodospirillales bacterium URHD0017 | reverse complement strand
GGGCAGCGTCGTGCGCGACATGCTCTTCCCCGATTCGATCCTGATCGGCGAGAGCGACACCAAGGCCGGCGACGTGCTGCAGACCATCTACCTGCAGATGTGCGAGAAGAAGCCGCCGGTGCAGCGCATGAACTTCGTCAGCGCTGAGCTCACCAAGATCTCGGTCAACACCTACGTCACCACGAAGATCTCCTACGCCAACATGCTGGCCGACATCTGCGACCGCCTGCCGGGCGCCGACGTCGACGTCGTGACCAAGGCGCTGGGCGCCGACACCCGCATCGGCTCGAAGTACCTCAAGGGCGCGATGGGCTACGGCGGCCCGTGCTTCCCGCGCGACAACGTCGCCTTCGCTGCCCTCGCCCGCAAGATCGGCGCCCGCGCCGACGTGGCCGAGGCGACCGACCGCATCAACAACCACCAGATCGACCGCCTGACCGGCCTGGTCGGCAAGTTCGCCAAGGCCGGCATGCGCATCGCGCTGCTGGGCCTCAGCTACAAGCCGCACACGCCGGTGGTCGAGGAAAGCCACAGCGTCAAGCTCGCCGCCAAGCTCGCCGACGCAGGCTACATCGTCTCTGTGCACGATCCGCTGGCGCAGGAGGCCGCGATCGCCGTGCTGGGCGACAAAGTCGTCGGCGCGTCCTCGCTCGAGGGCGCGGTGCGCGAGTGCGACCTCCTGATCGTCGCCACCGGCTGGCCCGAGTACAAGGCGATCGACCCGGCGTGGTGCAAGCGCAATGGCCAGCGCCTCACGGTGCTCGACCTGTGGCGCACGCTGCCGGCCGACAAGTTCGCCGACGTGGCCGACGTGCTCTATCTCGGCTCCGGCCGCTAGACCACCGAGCGCTGGCGATCTGTCGTGTTTTGCACTGAGTTGGCAATTTGCCATTTAATACTGAACACCACCGTTGCATTGGCCTCTACTAGGGCCTTCGCACGGCCGAACATGAGTTGCGCGCTGCTGCAATAGGTATAGGCCAACGCCGATGAGCGGGGTCGGGTCGTCAGAGGCCGAAGGCGGGTTGAGGGGTCACCCGTCTTGGCAGGTCCGAAAAACGCAACCAGAAGCATCTGAAAGATACGGATATGCCGCGCCGTAGCCGGAAGAGTCCTTTGGTCATCGGGAGGAATACAACGAGCCCGCGAGCCAAGCAGCGTGGGAAGAAAAGCTTGTAGCTTAGCGCTATGCATTTGGACGCTAACTGTCTTGGCGGCGTGGAAGGGCTTGGCCGCTTAGCAAAGCCGCCCCACAGTTACTTGATGAAGGGGCGTCATCACCATCCGGTGACGATCCGAACCATCTATGACAGCCTAAGGCTAACTTCTCTCCTTTTTCTGCGTGGGCTGGCAGTTCGGACATTCAAGATGAGCCAGCAAAGCGTCCGATTCCTTTCCTGCGGTGTCCGTGGCACGCATACTCGCAATTGAAGCTTGTGATGGCGGCGGGACTTCTCATTCTCCAGTGCCATGAATGCGACCAGAATCCTGTGGGGTCAGATCCTTCTGGTGAGTCTCGTCGTGCTGGCCTTCGTCTGGACGGCGACGGAATGGACGGCATGGCGCCTCGGCTTTCAGTCCCAGCTTGGAGCACCGTGGTTCGAGCTGTTCGGATGGCCCGTCTACCAGCCACAAGACTTCTTCTGGTGGTGGTTCTCCTTCGAGGCCTACGCGCCCCTCATTTTTGACGAAGGAGGATACATCGCGGCGGCTGGCGGAGTCGCCGCCGTCGCCGTCGCAACGACCATGTCGGTCCTCCGCGCTCGCGAGGCGAAGCGCGTTACGACCTACGGGTCGGCCCGGTGGGCAGAGACACGGGAGATACGTGAAGCCGGACTTCTTGGCGACGATGGCGTCATACTCGGGCGCTGGCGTAAGGACTACCTGCGCCATAATGGTCCCGAGCACGTCCTTTGTTTCGCGCCGACGCGCAGCGGCAAGGGCGTGGGTCTGGTCGTTCCGACCCTCCTGGCTTGGCCCGGCTCAGCAATCGTCCATGACATCAAGGGTGAGAACTGGGCGCTGACGGCAGGTTGGCGCTCTCGGTTCGGGCGCGTGCTGCTGTTCGATCCCACCAACGCGGGAAGCGCCGCCTATAACCCATTGCTGGAAGTGCGCCGCGGCGAATGGGAAGTGCGCGACGTCCAGAACATCGCGGATGTCTTGGTCGATCCTGAGGGTGCCCTGGAGAAGCGCAATCACTGGGAGAAGACCAGCCACGCGCTGCTGGTCGGCACCATCCTGCACGTACTGTACGCGGAGCCGGATAAGACTTTGGCAGGCGTTGCCAACTTTCTCTCCGACCCGAAACGGCCGATCGAAGCCACATTGCGGGCGATGATGACGACGGCACATCTCGGCGAGAGCGGCGTGCACCCGGTGGTCGCAAGTGCGGCGCGGGAACTCCTGAACAAGAGCGAGAACGAGCGATCGGGTGTGCTGTCGACCGCCATGTCGTTTCTGGGTCTTTATCGCGATCCCGTCGTCGCGACCGTCACGCGCCGATGTGACTGGCGCATCCGGGATCTCGTTGAAGGGGAAAGGCCGACCACGCTCTACCTAGTCGTACCCCCGTCCGACATCAGCCGCACCAAGCCGCTGGTCCGCCTGATCCTGAACCAGATCGGTCGCAGGCTGACCGAGGAACTGGACTCAAAGGACCAGCGGCACCGCCTGCTCCTGATGCTGGACGAGTTCCCGGCCCTCGGCCGTCTCGACTTCTTCGAGAGCGCCCTTGCTTTCATGGCGGGGTACGGACTGAAGAGCTTCCTGATCGCGCAGTCGCTGAACCAGATCGAGAAGGCCTATGGCATCAACAATTCTATCCTCGACAACTGCCATGTGCGGGTAAGTTTCGCCACCAACGACGAGCGAACTGCCAAGCGGGTCTCCGATGCCCTCGGCACGGCGACCGAGATCCGCGATGCCAAGAACTATGCCGGCCATCGCCTGAGCCCCTGGCTCGGCCATCTGATGGTGTCCCGCCAGGAAACCGCACGCCCGTTGCTGACGCCCGGCGAAGTGATGCAGCTTCCGCCCGATGAAGAGCTCGTTCTCGTCTCCGGCTGTCATCCTATCCGGGCCAGGAAGGCCCGCTACTTCGAAGACCCGCAGCTGCAGGCGCGCATTCTGCCGCCTCCGGTGCCGTCAACTGCGGAAACCGTTGCCAACAAGGTTGGCCTGGCGCAGCGCCAAGATGACAATCCGTGGGCGGCAGCGATCGTTGCGGCCAGCCGGCCAGCCGAAGATCCGGACAATGCGGGAATCCGCCGAGAACCCGCGCTCCCCGAGCAGGAGGAGGTCGTGCACGAGCCCCGCAGGCCGGTGCGCGAGTTCGAACTGGCGGACGATGAGCCCACGGACGCTTCCACGGACCTTCAGGCCCTGCAGCGCCGAACGCGCAGGCTCGCCCGGCAGGTCGCTCTCGATCCCGGCGACGGCATGGACCTTTGACGCATGCGCACCAAGCACACATTCCGCCTGCCGCCGGACCTGGCAATCCAGCTCGCCGACTACGCCCACCGCAAGCGCGTTCCCCAGGCGCTGGTGGTGGAGACAGCCCTTGCTTCGCTCCTGTCGCCTGACGGCGCCGACCGCCTGGAAGCAGCACTAGCGCGCCGGCTCGATCGCATGACGCGGCAGATCCAAACTCTCGAACGCCATGTCACCATCTCCAACGAAGCACTGGCGCTCTTTGTCCGCTTCTGGCTGACCAGCACACCGCCACTCCCCGATACCGCCCAAGCTGCAGCTCAGACGAATGGTCGCGCGCGTTATGACGGATTCGTGGAAGCGCTGGGCCGGCGGCTGGCCCGCGGTCGCACCCTTGCGGATGAGGTTGTGAAAGACGTTGCCAGCGACGCCGATAGCGCCACCGAGGCAGGCGCGTCGTAAGGGTCGATCCGTTCACCTGTCTTTCTATCCGGCAGCCCGATCGGTCTCTCGCCGCCGTTGCGTCCTTACCGGTTCGCTCTTTAAGCAGCGCCCATCGCCTCGATCTTGAGGTGACAGTGTGGAGCGCGATGTGACAACGATCTCCTCCTTCCGATCGGAAGCCGTCGCCCGAGGCACGCGCATGCTGCGCACCGCGTTCGGACCTCGGATCGCTGCGCACCTCGAAGATCCTGGCATCGTCGAAATCATGCTCAATCCGGACGGCCGGCTTTGGATCGACCGTCTTTCTGGCGGCTTGGAGGATACTGGCTGCCGGATCGCACCGGCCGACGCCGAACGGATCGTGCGGCTCGTTGCCCATCACGTGGGTGTTGAGGTCCATGCCGGCATGCCGCGCGTTTCGGCGGAGCTGCCGGAAAGCGGCGAGCGGTTCGAGGGGCTGGTGCCGCCCGTGGTGGCCGCACCCTGCTTCGCCATCCGCCGGCCGGCAATCGCCGTGTTCTCCCTCGACCACTATGTCCAAGCCGGGATCATGTCGTGGGCAGAGGCCAACTTGCTGCGCGTCGCCGTTCGTGATCGCAGGAACATCCTTGTCGCCGGCGGCACGTCGACCGGGAAGACGACACTGGTCAACGCCCTCCTGGCGGAGGTCGCGAAGACCGGCGACCGGGTCGTGCTGATCGAGGACACCCGCGAGCTCCAGTGCGCCGCGCCGAACCTCGTGGCGCTGCGCACCAAGGACGGCGCCGCGACACTTTCCGATCTCGTGCGATCGGCGCTGCGCCTGCGGCCCGATCGCATTCCGATCGGCGAGGTGCGCGGGGCCGAAGCGCTGGACCTCCTCAAGGCCTGGGGCACCGGCCATCCCGGCGGCGTCGGCACCTTGCACGCCGGATCCGCTCTCGGCGCCCTTCGCCGCCTCGAGCAGCTCATCCAGGAAGCCGTCGTGACCGTGCCCCGAGCGCTGATTGCCGAAACCGTCGAGATCATTGCGGTCCTCACCGGGCGTGGCGCGGCCCGCAGGCTCACCGAACTCGCCGCCGTGCAGGGCCTTGGCCCGACCGGCGACTACGTCCTCGTGCCCGCAGGAGAACAATAATGCAGCATGTCCGGCGCCCCCTCGCCGTCTTCTCGACCTTTGTCGTCTTCGCGCTTCTCACGATGCCGGCCCATGCGGCCGGATCGAACATGCCGTGGGAGCAGCCCCTCAATCAGATCCTGGAATCCATCCAGGGCCCGGTCGCCAAGGTCATCTCGGTCATCGTCATCATCCTGACCGGCCTGGCGCTGGCCTTCGGCGAGACCTCCGGCGGCTTCCGCCGCCTGATCCAGATTGTCTTCGGCCTTTCCATCGCCTTTGCCGCCTCGAGCTTCTTCCTGTCGTTCTTCTCGTTCGGCGGCGGAGCGCTCGTCTGATGGAGCCGCGCGAGCCCATCGCCGGCTTCTACGCCCCGGTCCATCGCGCGCTCACCGAACCGCTGCTTCTGGGCGGCGCGCCGCGCGCGGTGGTGATCGTCAACGGCACACTCGCCGCCGCGGTCGGCCTCGGCCTGCGCCTGTGGCTCGCCGGCGCGGCCATCTGGCTGGTCGGTCATCTGGCGGCCGTGTGGGCGACCCGGCGCGATCCCGCTTTCATCGATGTCGTGCGGCGGCATCTTCGTTATCCGACGCATCTCGGCGCGTGAGGTTCTTGCCATGATGAACCTCGCCGAATACCGTCGCCGCTCCCAGGGCGTTGCCGACTTTCTGCCATGGGCAGCGCTCGTCGAGCGCGGCGTCATCCTCAACAAGGACGGCTCGTTCCAGCGCACCGCCCGATTCCGCGGCCCCGATCTCGATTCGGCGACGGCCGCAGAGCTCGTTTCCATAACATCGCGGCTCAACAATGCGCTCCGACGCCTGGGCTCGGGCTGGGCGATCTTCGTCGAAGCCCAGCGCGTGCCGGCCAACCGCTACCCCGACAGCCGGTTCCCCGATCCGGCATCCGGCCTCGTCGACGACGAGCGCCGCGCGCAATTTGAGGAGGAAGGCGCTCACTTCGAGAACGGCTATTTCCTGACGCTCGTCTGGCTACCGGCGGCCGACGATGCGGCGCGCGCTGAGGCCTGGCTCTATGAAGGCCGGTCTCGATCCGATGCCGATTGGCGCAACGCTCTTGCGGCGTTCATCGACCGCACCGACCGGGTGCTTGCTCTGATCGAGGACTTCATGCCAGAGGCCGGCTGGCTCGACGATGGCGAGACTCTCACCTCCCTGCATTCCTGCATCTCGACCCGCCGTCAGCGCGTCCGGGTGCCCGAGACGCCGATGCATCTCGACGCCATCCTGGTCGACCAGGAACTGACAGGCGGCCTCGAGCCGCGGCTCGGCGACGCGCATCTGCGCACCCTCACCATCATGGGCTTCCCGTCGCAGACGTGGCCCGGCCTGCTCGACGAACTCAATCGACTGGCCTTCCCCTATCGCTGGTCGACGCGGGCGATCTGCCTAGACAAGACCGATGCCGCCAGGGTGTTGGGCCGTATCCGCCGCCAGTGGTTCGCCAAGCGCAAGTCGATCATGGCGATTCTCAAGGAGGTGATGACCAATGAGGCCTCGGTCTTGCTGGACTCCGATGCCGCCAACAAGGCGCTCGATGCCGATCAGGCGCTGCAGGAGCTGGGCTCCGATGCCGTAGCCCAGGCCTATGTCACCGCCACTGTGACGGTGTGGGACGAGGATCCTTCGGTCGCGGCCGAGCGGCTGGCTCTGGTGGAGAAGACCATCCAGGGCCGCGACTTCACCTGCATGCGCGAGACCCTGAACGCTATCGAGGCGTGGCTGGGCAGCTTGCCGGGGCATGTCTACGCCAACGTGCGGCAGCCGCCGATCTCCACCCTCAACCTTGCTCACATGATGCCCTTCTCTGCAGTGTGGGCCGGTCCGGAACGGGACGAGCATCTTGACGGCGCGCCGCTCTTCTTTGCCCGCACGGAAGGGGCGACGCCGTTCCGCTTCTCTCTGCATGTCGGCGACGTCGGCCACGCGCTGGTCGTAGGCCCCACCGGCGCCGGCAAGAGCGTGCTGCTGGCGCTAATGGCGCTGCAGTTCAGGCGCTATCCAGGTGCGCAGGTCTTCGCCTTCGACTTCGGCGGGTCGATCCGCGCGGCTGCCCTGGCCATGGGCGGCGACTGGCATGATCTCGGCGGCGCGCTTGCAGGTGAAGACGATGCGCCGGTTGCTCTGCAGCCGCTGGCTCGGATCGACGAACCCGGCGAGCGCGCCTGGGCTGCCGAATGGATCGCGACCTTGCTGTCGCGCGAGTCTGTGACCGTCACGCCGGATCTCAAGGAGCATCTATGGTCTGCCCTGACCTCGCTTGCCTCCGCGCCGATTGCAGAGCGGACAATCACCGGCCTGTCCGTCCTGCTGCAGTCCAGCGCGCTGAAGCAGGCGCTGCAGCCTTACACGGTGGGAGGGCCTTGGGGTCGCTTGCTCGACGCCGAGGCGGAGCACCTCGGCGAGGCCGAGGTTCAGGCCTTCGAGACCGAAGGCCTGATCGGCAGCGGGGCCGCGGCCGCGGTCCTCTCCTATCTCTTCCACCGCATCCAGGACCGGTTCGACGGCCGGCCCACCCTGGTCATCGTCGACGAAGGATGGCTCGCCCTCGACGATCACGGATTTGCCGGACAGCTGCGCGAATGGCTGAAGACGCTGCGCAAGAAGAACGCATCCGTCCTGTTCGCCACGCAGTCGCTGGCCGACATCGACGGCAGCGCCATCGCACCGGCCATCATCGAAAGCTGCCCGACTCGACTCTTCCTGCCGAATGAGCGGGCGCTCGAACCGCAGATTGCGGCGATCTACCGCCGCTTTGGGCTGAACGACCGGCAGATCGAGATCCTGAGCCGCGCGACGCCTAAGCGCGACTACTACTGCCAGTCGCGCCGCGGCAACCGGCTGTTCGAGCTCGGTCTCTCGGAAGTGGCGCTCGCCTTCACTGCCGCCTCCTCGAAAACCGATCAGGCCGCCATCGCTGACACGCTGACCGAGCATGGCGCCGAAGGCTTCGCCGCCGCCTGGCTGCGCCGCAAGGGCCTCGACTGGGCGGCCATCCTGCTTACCACCCCGGAGGAGACTTCCGATGACCGCTGATCGTGTTCGCATGCTGCTCGCTACCGTCTCGCTCTTCGCCGTTCTTGCCGCAGGGCTCCCGGCGCGCGCGCAGATGACAGTCTTCGATCCCAGCAACTTCAGCCAAAACCTGCTCACTGCCGCGCGCACCCTGCAGCAGGTCAACAACGGGATCCAGAGTCTGCAGAACGAGGCAATGTTCCTGCTCAACCAGGCCCGCAACCTCGCGAGCCTGCCCTATTCGTCCCTGGCGCAGCTTCAGCAATCGATCGGACAGACCCGGCAGTTGCTCGGCCAGGCGCAGCGCATCGCCTACGACGTCACTTCGATCGATCAGGCATTCATCCGCACCTATTCACAGAGCTACGGCTCCTCGACCTCCTCACCCCAGCTGCTCGCCGACGCCCAGGCGCGCTGGCAGAACTCCCTGGCGGGTTTCCAGGACGCCATGCGCGTGCAGGCCGGCGTCGTCGGCAATCTCGATCGCACGCGCGCAGAGATCGAAGCCTTGGTGTCGTCGAGCCAGTCCGCGACGGGCGCGCTTCAGGCCGCCCAGTCCGGCAACCAGCTGGTCGCGCTGCAGACCAACCAACTCGCCGATCTCACCGCGGTGATGGCATCGCTCGCGCGAGCCCAGAGCCTGGAAAGTGCGCGCAACGTGGCGAGCCAGGCTCAGGCACGCGAACAGCTGCAGCGCTTCCTGAGCTATGGCCCGGGCTATCAGCCGCAGACAGCGCGCATGTTCCACTAGCGAGGATCCGGTTGCCATGGGCGGCACGGGCGTCATCGACCGGTTCCTGGGCATCTTCACCCAGTACATCGACTCGGGTTTTGGTCTGATCCAAGGCGACGTCCAATGGCTGGCCGGCGTCCTCATCATGATCGACGTTACCTTGGCCGCGCTGTTCTGGGCCTTCTCGCCCGAGGAGGAGGTGCTCGCCCGCCTGATCCGGAAGACCCTCTATGTCGGCGTGTTCGCCTTCATCCTCGGCAACTACAACAATCTCGCGTCGATCATCTATCATTCCTTCGCTGGCCTTGGCCTTCTGGCCGGCGGCAACACGATCAGCGCCGCCCAGCTCCTTCAGCCGGGACGGCTGGCGCAGGTCGGCATCGATGCTGGCAAGCCGATCCTTGATTCGATCTCCGGATTGATGGGCTTTGTCAGCTTCTTCGACAACTTCATCCAGATCGTCATCCTGCTGATCGCCTGGCTGATCGTCGTCATCAGCTTCTTCATCATGGCCATCCAGCTCTTCGTCAGCCTGATCGAATTCAAGCTGACCACGCTCGCCGGGTTCGTCCTGGTCCCGTTCGGCCTCTTCAGCCGCACAGCTTTCCTTGCCGAGAAAGTATTAGGCAACGTGTTCTCCAGCGGCGTGAAGGTGCTGGTCCTGGCCGTGATCGTGGGCATCGGCTCCACGATCTTCGGCCAGTTCACCAGCGGTTTCAACAATCCACCAACGATAGACGATGCGCTGACCCTGATCCTCGCGGCCCTGGCGCTGCTCGGTCTTTCGATCTTTGGCGCCGGCATTGCCAACGGGCTGGTTGCCGGCGGTCCACAGCTCGGTACCGGCGCGGCCGTCGGCACGGGACTGGCAGTTGCAGGCGCCGGTGTCGCCGGCGCGGCCGTGGCGACGGGAACCACCGGCGCAGCTGGCCGGGCAATAGGCGGCGTGGCGGGTGCAGGCGCTACGGCCGCCGGCGGCATGACCGCTGGCTTCCGTGCTGGAGGCGTTCGCGGCGTCGCGAGTGCAGCGGGAACGGCGACCACGAGTCCGCTGCGCCGCGCGGCGTCAGGCCTGCGTGACAACTTTGAAGCCGGAGCAGGGGCCACGACGGTCGGCGGCCGGCCAACCCGTTCTGGTCCTGTAGGCGCCAGCGATGCTGGCCCTCCTGCCTGGGCCAACCGCATGAGGCGCCACCAGACCATGCACCGTGGCGCTTCCGCTGCTCACCACGCCGTCCGCGCCGGCGATCACCCGAGCGGCGGTTCGTCCGTCGACCTTTCCGAAGGATCATAGCGATGTTCCGACGTCCGACTGTCCGCTACGGCATCACGCCAGAGCCAGAGACACCTTATCAGCGTGCCGGCCAGGCCTGGGACGAGCGCATCGGCTCGGCGCGTGTGCAGGCCAGGAACTGGCGTCTCGCCTTCTTTGGCGCCTTGCTGATGAGCGGTGGACTGGCGGGCGGCCTGGTCTGGCAGTCGGCCCGTGGCACGGTCACGCCGTGGGTTGTTCAGATCGACAAGCTCGGGCAGGCCCAGGCAGTCGCACCAGCGCTTGCGGACTATCGTGCGACCGATCCGCAGATCGCCTGGCATCTCGCTCGCTTTGTCGAGGAAGTACGTCGCATTCCCGCGGATGCCGTCGTCCTGCGCAACGACTGGCTGGAAGCCTACAAGTTCGTCACCGACCGCGGCGCCTTGGCGCTCAACGACTACGCGCGGACCAGTGATCCCTTCGGGAAGGTGGGCAAGACCCAGATTTCGGTCGAGGTGGCGAGCGTCGTGCGCGCTTCCGACAGCAGTTTCCGCGTGGCTTGGACCGAGCGCCACTATGTCGACAACGCGCTCGCCGCGACCGAGCGTTGGAGCGCCATTCTCACCATCGTCGTGCAGCCGCCGACCGACGCCGAGCGGCTGCGCAAGAACCCGCTCGGCATTTACGTTCACGCCTTCAACTGGTCCAAGGAGCTCGGCTGATGCGTATTCCATTGCTTGCTGCCCCGTTGCTTGCGTCGGTCTCGCTGGCCGCCTGCTCGAGTGCCTGGAAGCCTCCGGAAATCAAATACGACGACACGCCACGGCAGGCGGTGCTCCAGGCCGATCCACCCAAACCCGTTAAGATCGTCGAGGTCGCCAAACCCTTGCCCTTGCCGGGGCAGCTGAAGCCGCTTCCGGGCAAGAAGGCACCCGCCGATCCGGCCGATCCGCAGGTGCGGGTGGAGGAGGCCAATGGCGCGGCGCGCGTGCAGCCTACCCGCGCGGGCTACATCAACGCCATGCAGGTCTATCCCTACTCGGATGGCGCGCTCTATCAGGTGTACGCCGCGCCTGGCCAGATCACCGACATCGCGCTCGCGCCGGGCGAACAGCTGGTCGGCTCCGGTCCGGTCGCCGCCGGCGATACCGTGCGCTGGGTGATCGGAGATACCGAGAGCGGCACGGGGCCAACGAAGCGCATCCATATTCTCGTCAAGCCGACGCGCCCGGACCTGGTCACCAATCTTGTGATCAACACTGACAAGCGGACTTACCATGTCGAGCTCCGGTCCACCGACAAGACCTATATGGCATCGGTCTCCTGGGCCTACGCGCAGGACCAGCTCATCGCCCTGCGCCGGCAGACCGCCGCGGCAGTGGCTGGTACGGCAGTGGCGAGCGGCGTGGACATCAACTCACTAAACTTCCGCTACAAGATCGAAGGCGACACGCCGCCCTGGCGTCCGCTGCGCGCCTTCGACGACGGCCGCCAGGTGTTCATCGCGTTTCCCACCGGCATCGGCCAGGGCGAGATGCCGCCGCTGTGGGTTATCGGCCCCGCGGGCGGCGCCGAGCTCGTCAACTACCGCATTCAGGGCAATCACATGGTCGTCGACCGCCTGTTTGCGGCAGCCGAGCTGCGGCTGGGCGGCGAGACGCAGAAGAGAGTCCGCATCGTCCGTACCGACGGAAGGCCGCAGTCATGACGGATGTCCCGAGTGAATCCGCTGCAGGACCTGGACGAGATGAGGCGCGGCTGCAGATGCGGCTTCGGCCCGGCAGGCCGCCCGTCACGCGTCTTTCGCGCAAGGTGATCGTTGTCCTCGCACTCATCCTGGCGGTCGCGATCGCCGCCGCGCTGTTCCTCGCGTTGCGACCCGGATTGAAGATCGACAGGACGGAACTCTATGGCACCGACAACCGCACGACGCCGGATGGCCTTTCCAATCTGCCCCGCGACTATGCCGGCCTTCCGAAGAACGTTCCTCCGCTTGGTCCGCCGCTTCCCGGCGATCTGGGCCGGCCAATCCTCAATGCCGGGGCGGCAGGGGCCCCCACATCGCCTGATCCTGAAAAGCAACGGATCGCTCAGGAACAGGAGGCGGCACGGCTGAGCCGTCTCTTCGCCACGACCAATGTCCGACAGAGCTCTTCGGCCGCACCGATTTCGGCAAATGTCCCCGCCCCACCGGGTGGCCCGGCTAGCGACCTTGCCTTACAGGATCGCAAGCTCGCCTTTCTCAACGGCAACGTCGATCGCCGCACGGTCAGCAGCGACCGTATCGAAGCGCCGGCCAGTCCATATGTTCTCCAGGCTGGCGCTGTCATCCCGGCGGCGCTGCTCACCGGCCTGCGTTCGGACCTGCCGGGCCAGGTGACGGCCCAGGTGACCGAAGATGTGTACGACAGCCCCACCGGGAAGACTCGCCTGATCCCGCAGGGCGCCCGCCTGATTGGCCAGTACGATGCGCAGATCGCCTTCGGCCAGACGAGAGCGCTCCTGGTCTGGACCCGGCTCATCATGCCGAACGGCCGATCGATTGTGCTGGAACGGCAACCGGGCGCCGATGCCGAGGGCTATGCCGGCCTCGAGGACGACGTCGACAACCATTGGGGTACGCTGTTCAAGGCGGCCATCCTTTCCACCCTGCTCAGCATCGGATCGGAAGTCGGCAGCAGCGGCAGCGAGGACGACCTGATCCGAGCCATTCGACGCGGCGGTGCGGACAGCGTCAACCAGATCGGCCAGCGCATCGTCGGCCGGTCGCTCAACGTCCAGCCCACCATCACCATCCGGCCGGGTTTCCCCGTCCGCGTCCTGGTCACGCGCGATCTCGTGCTCGAGCCCTACGGCGGCTGAGGAGAACCCTATGTCGAAACTGAAGCTGAATGCCATCGAAGACGACAAGCCTGTACGGCTCACGATCGACCTGCCCGCCACCGTGCACCGCGATCTTGTTGTCTACGGGGAGGCGCTCGGGCAGGCGACAGGCAAAGCCGCGATCGAGCCCGCGAAGCTCGTTCCGCCAATGCTGGCTCGCTTCATGGCGACGGACCGGGCTTTCGCGAAGCTCCGGCGGACACGGTCAAAGCAGTCTGCGTGATCGTGCTTCGTCGCGCATGAACGCAACAAACCGTCCCACGGCAGCGTCCTCCGTCGTTGGACGCCATGCAAGCTCGACCTGTACCCACGCATCCTCTTCGAGAATGGGTTTATAGACCACGCCGGGAAACACGACCTCCGCCTGGCTTTGCGCTGCCAGCGTTATGCCAAACCCGGCGCCAACGAGGGCCATCACTGATTGCTTGCTCGCGGGATGGGAGGAGAAGTTCACGCTGTCTCCCAAGAGCGATGAATAGAACTCTCGCGCAGAGTGGCTGTCGTCCCACCCTTGCGCGAGAAGGGTCTGGTCGCGCAATAGAGTCCAGGTCAGAGACTCATACGAGGCAAGGATGTGCCCGTGCGGAAGGGCTGCGACGAGGGGCTCTCGATAGACAGGAATAGAGTTGGCGCCACGCCGCAGCGCCTGCGTCGTCACGAAAGCGATATCCAGACTGCGTTCCGCCAGCGCTGCAGAGATCTGGTGGTCGTTCAATTCATGAAGGGTAAGAACGACATCGGGATGCTGGTTGCGCCAATCCGCCAGCAGGGACTGCAGCGGATCCCCAATGGGCGGCATGCGGACGCCCAATCGGACATGGCCGGTCATTCCCGCCCCGCTGCTCTTGCCGACCTGCCGCACGCTGTCGAGGCCATCGAGTGTTCGCCTGACCGGGACCATGATTCTTCGGCCGGCTGCCGTGAGGCGAATTCCAAAGGACCCACGCTCGAATATGGTGACGCCAAGCTCATCCTCCAGGCGGATGATGCGTCTGCTGATAGTCGCGGGGTTGACGCCGAGCGATTCGGCAGCACCCGAAAAGCTGCCGGTTTCGACCACGATCGACAGATAGCGGAGATCCATCAAATCCATCGCCCCGGTCCCCTTGCTGGCGCAAACATTCAGCTGGCCTCTGGCTTGGTCACCAGCACGGCAGCAACAACGGGCCCGGGCGTTTGCGATGCATTGATATGTGCCGCCTCAATTCGCGGCAGACCGGGCATCAGACGGGGGTGAATGTAGCTAGGTGTTCCTAAAGTCCGGATTGCCTCAACATTAGATGGTTGTAATCAACCACAGAAATAAGCGACCTCACTGCAGTCGGGCGCTCCGCGCGCTGCAAATTCAAGACCGAAGCCATCGCGGCGCTGAAGTGCGGTTGAACCGCTCTCGTGCGGCGCCTGCGCTATAGCGATGTGCTTTGAGATACCGACGCCGAGGCCAAAATCCCCAATGCGGCCTCGATCGGGCGTACCCGCGGTGAGCGCGCCCGCGGGCGACGAACTTCTCCCGTGGAACTGGAGGCCCTCACACGCGGGGCTCTCCGCGGCGGCCTGAACTCCGCTGATCGCGGTGCCGGACCAACCTGAGGTATAAACGCGCGTCTCTAACCGCCGTGTCCAAGTGTGCCCGCCATATGCCCTCGCAAGCCATTCCAACGCTCATCACGGAGCGCTTGACCCTCCGCCCACCTGTCGCCGGGGATTTCCCGGCCTATGCACGGCTTCTTGCCTCGCCGCGGGCAAAGGGCATTGGCGGACCCTACGCTCAACGGGCGGCGTGGGGGAAGTTCTGCCATGGAGTCGCGTGCTGGGACCTGTTCGGGCACGGAGCGCTGATGATGGACCTCCTTGCCACCAGTGAGTGTGTGGGCCTCGTCGACATCAGCCACGGCCCGCTGTTTCCGGAAAAAGAACTTGGGTGGCTTGTCTATGAGGGGCATGAGGGTCAGGGATACGCGACGGAGGCCGCAGAGGCGTTACGGGACTGGGCTGCGTGCGAGCTCGGCCTCTTTGGCCTCGTAAGCTACGTGGACCCAGAGAACCGCCGTTCGATCGCCGTTGCAGAACGCTTAGGTGCGAGGCTCGACCCAGATGCGCCGAAACAGGATCCAGGCGATCTCGTCTACCGGCACCGGGCCCAGCACAAGCCGCAATAAGGGCGCGGCCGCAGCCGGAAACGCCCAGGTCGACTCCACCTTACCCGCGGCCCTCGCCGGATGGATACCCCGCGGGAGCGGTCAGCGCCGCTGCTGCGCCCGCCACTCCCACGCCGGCACGCAGCCGTGCGCATGCACACCGCGGCGCTCGCCGGCGGCCTTCGCGTATTCGTCCACGTAGTCGCGGCTGTATCGCACGAACGCCCAGGCCAGTCCCTCCCGCACCATGATGGCGCCCAGATCCTCGCCCGATGCTCGGCAGATAGCGACAATCCGGCCATAGCGGTCACGGTCCTTCTCTTGGCAGACGATTGACCGGCCTGCAGTCAGTGCCTGCAGTCTGGTCGCGGCAAGGCTGCCAGCCGGCCATCCATCGGGACATGTCTGCTTTGCCTCCGGGGCGTCGATGCCCCAGAGACGATAGATCGTGCCACCTATCTTCAGGGTGTCACCATCTGTGATGACTTGCCCGACAGCAGGCGACGCAATTAACGACGCAACAAGGAACAGGAGAAACTTGACCACAATTGCGCCTTTAGATGTTCGCTGTGTAGCAGTGCCTCGCCTCATGGCGCGTCGACAGTTTCAGCTCACAGACCCTTAGCTGCCTTCGGGTATGCACCTCTGCAATGCAATCACTCGGTCGAGTGCAGGTTGTCTTCGGTCCAGGTCAGGTAGGTCCCCGCCTTTCCCTTGCCCGGCCAGGTCCCGCCGTCGTGGCCGTTCGCATTAGGTGCATTCCGCTCTCGAAAAATCTCAGGAGAAGATCATGAGCATCCGACGACCAGCCGCAAGTCCAACGAGAAGGGCCAGCACCGTCAGCCGCCCGACCCACCGGCATCTTCGCGATCAGCGATGCGCCCGAAGGCCAGAACCTGACTTAGCGCTAGCCCAGCCGTCTCAAGTAGTCGCTCAGCTCGGGGAGATCCTCGACCCAGCCATACAGCTGTGAGTCGTGGTTCTTTGGCAGCTTCGGCAGGAGGCTGTTAGTGGGTACCGCCACGACTGACACGCAGGAGTCAGGTCCCCAATCGGGCCCATCCGCGTAGCTTTCGGCGTAGACGCGGCGACCGTCACGAAGCTCCAGGACAAACCCGCCAGCCCAGGTCTCCCCTTCAAAGTCACCCCAGGCACGCAAGACACGAGCGATCGAGCGGACATTCAGATTATGACTGCCGGGCTCCAGGGCGTTCTCTGTGTCAATCAACGCGAGCGTTTCAGCGAGCCCCGAAAGGTAGAGCATATTGAGCCCAGGAGAGGCATCCCGACGCATCTCGAGGAGGATGCTGCGATACTTCACGAGTGATTGTTCAGAGAACTGCTGATCCATCTGACGCCTCCTTATCCCCTTCCGACTTTCAGTTGCGGGTAATTTACCGGCACCGGCACGGCACGATTCTCGATGCCCGATGTCTCGATCCAGGTTTGCATCGCGCGGGCCTTCTCGGCCGTATCGAAGGATAAGACTCGGCAGTACAGCTCGTTGCCACGTGTGCCGGCATAGGCGAGGCACTCAGCACCGCCGGCAATACTCACCATCACCGACATGAGCTCGTCATTGTCGGACAGACGCAGTGGGTCCTCGTGCCGCATGAGCGCCTTGTGCGGCAGACGCTTCACTTGGGACGCGAACGGATTTCCTCTACGGCGGACCATGGCTCAGAGGTTCCTCATGAAGGTGTGTGCGGCAGACCGCGTCGCGAAGCGGGTTGCAGTGAAGCGGCGAGAGCCGCAGACGCTACACCGGACACCAGCCTCCTCAAGCGTGCGACCATCACCGCGCCGCGCTTTCAGACCCTCAGCAGTGAGGACTCCACGCCGTATGCAGTGCTGGCATTCGACGCCGATCAATCGAGCGCCAAGGCCGCTCGCAATGTCGTGCAGCGTGAGTGAGGGCATGGCTATGGGTCGTCAGTAGTGCGCTCAGCCAATGGGACGGCGGCGTAGATCGCGATTTTCCCGTAGCCTGGACGCGCCCAGTGCAAGGCGCGGCGTACTGCCGACGGAAGCTCATGCACGAGGAGAAACTCGCTGAAGGTTGGCGCTTCCACGAAAGGCCGCAGCGCTGTCTCGACAGCCCACTTCGCTTCGCCCATGTCGACTGAAAGCTGATCAACGTCGTCGGGCGCTACTGTCCCCGCGTGCGCCACGGCTTCCCATCGTCGGACCAACGCGCGACTAACCTTGGCTTCTGTGGGAAGGCCCACGCTACCCATCCGGCACGCAGTCGCTACGACTATCCGATGACGGACCCGGAGAGGTTCACGAAGCTGGCGCGCTACGTCGATGCCGAAATGGACCTCAACGTTGACAGCGGCTCGCTCGAGCTCCTCGAACGCGTTGCTGTGAAGCTTGAGACGCTCCACGGGGATGTACAGACGATCCAGCAGGCCGCCATATGCGGGCAACTCGAGAGGCCCGCGCTTCCGAGTTGCGCCTTCGCCTGCGACGACGTTGGGCCGACGAGCATGCGCAATTGCGGCCTCGGCCTGACGGAACGCGGACAACGCGGCATCCGCGACTTCAAAGTGCCGCTTTCGGACGAGTTGGCGATGCCAGACATAGAAGCCCACAAGGGCAACCACGATTGTCGTTAACGGCAAGAGAAGGATCAGCATCGTCATCCTCACAAAAGCCAATCATGAGAACAAAATGAGAACATTCCGATCGAGAGTCAATCCACTAGACCTTGGGTAAGCAGATCCAGTTTGCCGAGGCGAGGCGCTAGGGGTTGGGAACTGCCAATTGGCCCTGGCCTCTGACAGAGCAGTCGGATGCCGGCGCCGGTTGATTGCTGGCGGTTCCTGCACCCCGCGCAGACGCCCTTCCGACGCGCTTCGAGGTTACAGAGCAAGCGCGAGCGCCAGTGCACGTTGGCCTTGGCAATCGGTCCCTAATGGAACGCCGCCAATGTTGCGGCATTACCGTGCCATGCCCATAGACGAGACGAAGGGCCAACAAGTTGGTTCATCTGCAACGACTCGATCCTCACGGTCCGCGATCGGGCCGACGTCCAGTCCGTGGTCGACACGTGGGTGAACAGTTGGAACGATTCGGCCGACGTGAGCCTTGCCGATGAGCACACGATTGCGGCGCGTAAGTGCGGTTGATCCCATGCCCGCCGTTGATATCCGCACCGCAGAGTACTGCAAGCTGTTGGAACGGCCATACGCAGCGCCTTTGCCCTGCCGGCGGAATATGTTCCAGTGCTTCCTGTGGGAACGACATCTCGGCGACCCAAGTGGATCAAGCCGCAGCTCACGCGCCTGGTGGACGAAGCGCCTACGGGCAAGGATTGGCTGCATGAGATCAAGTACGACGGCTACCGGATGCATGCCCGGATCGATGAGGGCAAGATCCAGCTCCTAACGCGTACCGGGCTGGACTGGTCGCATCGGTACCGCCGGACGATCGACGCGCTTGGCTCGCTTCGGGTGAAGAATGCCTATGTCGATGGCGAGCTCTGCGCTCTCAATTCAGACGGCGTACCAGTTTTCAGCCGGCTTCAGGCCGCCATGGATGAAGGGCACACGGATCAGCTGTTCTTCTTTGCGTTTGACCTGCTGTGCCTGAATGGCGAGGACACGGCTCAACTGCCGCTGATCAAGCGCAAAGAGCAGCTGAAACGACTGTTCAAGAACGAAATCCACGGACTGCGCTATAGCGAGCACGTCGTCAGTGACGGCCCCCGCTTTCGCGAGCACGCCTGCAAGCTGGGCCTGGAAGGCGTCATTTCCAAGCGGATCGATCGGCCATACGCTCCTGGTGATCGAGGAATCTGGGTCAAGTCGAAGTGCCTGAATCGCGAGGAGTTCATCGTCATCGGCTGGACAGATCCGGAGGGAAGCCGATCGCACCTCGGCGCCCTGCTGCTGGGCTACTACACCGAGGACGGCCGGCTGCACTACGCCGGCCGTGCCGGCACCGGCATCACGGACAAGGAGCTGAAGCGCTTGTCCGGCGTGCTGACGCCGCTGCAGGTGGCGAAGATGCCGCTGGCCGAGCCGCCGCCGCGTGACAGCCGCTTCGGCGCGCCCCCGAAGCTCTCCAAGGTGCACTGGGTGAAGCCCGAGCTAGTTGTGGAGGTAACCTACCTGACTTGGACTGAGGACAACCTTCTGAGGCAGGTCTCCTATCAGGCGCAGCGTGAGGACAAGCCGGCGCGCCAAGTTGTGCGGCCCACGCCGCATCCGCGTCGGAAGCGCTAGCCTATCGACAACGGCCGTCGCGTCACCGTTTCTGATCTTCCGCCGTCCAAGACCAATGTCGTTCGAGCTTCCGTAAGAGCCTGATCATTTTGAGATTGGGCTCGACCACGCCGGCTTTGTCGAGTGCGGCATTCAGTGCGGCCAAACGATGGAAAAGGGCTGCTTCGGAGGGGGTCATCAGCTCGATATGGGCAAAGCGCGCGCTTCCGCAAGCCGCAACGTGGAGGCGGGACCTGATACCATCATTCAGTGCGTCGTGTCGCCCGGTTTAGGTGGCGCCTCCAGTTCGTCAGCGACATTCTTCAGGTCGTCACCGAACGACAGTAGAACATCCGGGCTCACATTGCTCCGCAATACGACCTCGCCCTCCGGTGTGACGGCGATGACCAGGTGAGCGACCTCAAGATGGCTCTCACCGAGTCGCCGGCGGATCAAACGGTCGGCCTCGCCCAGGATTTTCTCGATCGCGCGAACAGTGTCTTTTGCCATGAGGGCATTCTAACGCGTCTGCCACTTGCTGGCAGTGCATGCACAACGTGCCGAACCTGTCGCTAGCGAGCTTTGTGGGAAGACGCCATATTCGGTTCATGAGCAAGGACTTTTCGCTCCACCAGTTGCCACCAGGTAGCCAGCGGGGCGACTTCGTGCCACTCGACGTCATGGAATTCCAGAAGGGCTATGCGACTTTGCTTCATGGTCTGGCTGGCTTGCTGCCCCGCGATCCGGATTTTCCGACCGAGTACAACGACGCCATCACAGGGAAGCTTCAGCCGCTAGAGGACACGCCGATGAGTCGAGCGGTATATGCCGCGGCAAAGCTGTTCACCGACGACGCCCGCAGGATCAGCTTCCTTTGGCGGGTCGAGAACGTGATGCCGATCGCGGACGGTCCCAAGTACGCCAAGTGGCGCAACGATGAGCGGCAGACCATGGACTTTGCCCTGCTGGAAGCGGTGGCAACCGTGCCCTGCAATCCTCGCCTGACAAAGAAGGAACTGAGGACGCGATTCGAGAAGGCGTTTCGTGTCGCCTTTGCCAACATGCCGGACAAAGCGAGCCCGCCGCATTGAGGTCGTGCTAGGTTTTCGTCATGTGCAATCTCTATACGCTCAGGCCGTGGGAAGTGCGGCACCTGGTCCAGCATCACAGGCTGATCGGCCGGGAATGGGCCGAGGTCATGAGCACGCGCAACGATACGCTCGACGTCTATCCCAACCATCAGGCGGCCGTCGTCGTCGACCAGGACGACCAGCGCGTGGTGCGCGAAATGCTGTGGGGCTTTCCGCCATTCAAGGCGGGCGCTGGCCTCGGCACCAACTTCCGGACCCTAAACAACAGGCTATGGCGCGACTGGCTCGATCGTAAACATCGCTGCGTCGTGCCGGCGTCGGCCTTCGCCGAACCCGACAAGAACACGCCCAAAGGGTCAAAGGAGTGGCGCTGGTTCGAGCGCGCCGATGGACAGCCATTCTTCTTCGCCGGAATCTGGCGCCCGTGGACGGGTGATCGAGGGACCAAGAAGGCGCCCAAGGTCGGCGATCACACGTTGTTCTCGATCATGACCACGGAGCCGAACGGCATCGTCGAGCCGGTCCACGAGAAGGCGATGCCGGTCCTGCTGATGACGTCGGACGACATCGACCGCTGGCTGCATGGCAGCTCACTCGAGGAGGCGCTGGCGATGCAGAAGCCGGCGCCGGACGACGCCATCGTCATGCGCCCGCCGGAGAAGAAGGCGGCCTAGCAGCACTAGCTAGAACCGCCCGGCCGCCACGCAGGCCCATGGATGTGCCATTCCACGCGGCGCCACAGCCAGGGCAGCGATAGTGATCTGTGGCGCCGAACCACGGCGGCTTGTCAAGTTGCGCCTGGTCGATTTCCCAGATGTAACGAGGGGACGTCAGGAAAGCGAGCGTCACAGGGCCGCCGACAATCAGCAGCTCATGCGGCCGGATTTTCGGCACGCCACGACTCCGGCATGGGTGACCTTTGAACCGGTCGAACGTGCAGCGAAGGCGAGCGGTCGCAAAGAGCCGATGTCGCCAACTTGGTCATCCGTCGAGGCGCTGCGCGTCGTGTGACAGGTCGGGCAGTGAACAGCGAGCGCAAGGCCATGCCGGCCGATGTCGACTATAGTCTGTAACGGAAGTGCGCGGAGCATGGTGACAAGGTAACGCTGTGGCTTCTGAGGAGTCCCTGTGTCACCAGTAACCGCACGCTGCGGCATGCGAGCGCGCAGCAGTGCATGCATTTCTCACGCCTTGGCTGACGATTGTCCCATCTGAGAAGAATCTAAGCGATCTTATGGTCCCGCGTCCCTTGCGGATCGCGCGCGCATAGCCGGCGGCCCGTCATCGCGAGACGACTTTTCGCGAGCTGTATCACGTCATTGCGCCACTTTTCCTCGGCATCGATGATCTGATCGACATCAAAATCCTGCACGCCGCCGAGCAGGAGCGAAAAACTGTCGATACGCTTCTTCATGATCTGCACCAGCCGGTGGTCTCGTGTCCCGCCGAAAGCCGGATAGGCGTAGCGGATGGGTTGGCCCGTCAGAGCGGCCCAGCTGTTGACCCTGCGCAAGCGACCGTTTCTTTGCACAGTTCGAATGGGGCTCGGATCGAGTTCGTAGTGCACTAGATGTCGGCAGTACCGGTGCAGGTCGATACCTTCCGACAACTTGTCCGTGGCGATCAGCACGTCCGGCCCAAACGGGCTGTTGAAAATGGAGATCGCGGTATCTGGCTGTTGGTTGTGGATGAATAGGTCACTTTCGTTGCGACCTTCGCTCGGATTGCAAACGGCTAGCACGCGGGACGCGCCGCTCGCGCCGGGCAGCAACTCGAGCCTTCCCTCGGCTTCCTTGAGCACTGCACGGCTCGATCTGGACTGGACAAGTGCCCCATAGAGATGGCGCGCCGCTTCGGCGATGCTACCGTCTTCCGGGCAACGCCGCGCGTGTGAGCGGTTCAGCGCGCTCGCCAGATCGGCCGCGACGGCTCGCTTCCCGTCCAGCCAACGCGAGGTCTGAGCGCGAATCAGGTCGCAGCAGAGCCAACGGATGAAGGTGTCGCGAAGCCTTCCATTGTTGACACCGTCAGTAGAAATGGCGAGGGCCTCCTTCCAGGCCGCCTCCCAAACGTTCCTGGCAGGAGTTCGTCGCATGCGCATCTCAGGAAGCGTTGAATGCAGATGCGCAGCGAGTTCCTGCGCGGTCGCATGATGGTGGCAGAACAGGACGACCTTCTCCTCCTCACCCACGATGCGCTTCACGTGTTCAGCGACAGCGAAGATTTTGGAATGAATCGTTACACGTTGGCGCTGATGTTTGATCGCTGCCAGATGCAATTGGGAAACAGCCCTGATGGGGTGCGGGAGATGAGGCGCTTCCTTCATCAGTCGACGCACCTCCGAATCGTAGTGGCGCCATCCGACGTGAAATCGCGGATCGTTGGTCATCTTCCGCGCCGCTCCCGTTCGACCAGCAATTCGTAGCGCGCGGTCCATCCGCAGAATCAGCTCTTCTTCTTCCGCCGTTGCATGCGGCACCTGCATCGGCCAATCGGCACGCGCTCCGAACCTGTGCTGCTCTAGCGGGAGGTCGTCGGCAGCGTGGCGGATGACAAACGGTGCGATTTCTTCCAGCGTGGCCGCAGCCTTGGCGGCAAGGCGCCCGGCCACGGCCTCGGCACGTCGAGCGGTATTGCCGAAATAGAGGTCGTCGAGAGCGCGACTGAAGGTACGCACGTGACTCTTGACCGTCGTTGGAGCGTCAATCAGGTCCAGTAGTCCGACAAGTTCCTCCAGCCGGATGCTGAACGGCGTCGCCGTGAGGATCAGCACACGATCGGCGTGCTTGCGCTGCTTCTTCAATGCGGCTCGAAACTCGGTCTTGTCGCCTTTGGCACGATGCGCCTCGTCGATGATGAGCAGACTGCATTTGAGGGGTTGCTTCGAAGCGGCATAGGAATGCTTGGCAACCTGAATCGATCCGGCGCGAAGCTTGCCAACCTTCCCGACCTTGACGCGGGTTCTGCGGACGTCGAGATGGGAGGCACATTTTTGCAATGGTTCAACATGCGCCAGCAGCTCTTCTTCCCAGCGCCGCATCATCACGTTGTTCGGCGCCAGGATGCGCACAGAACGCCCGTCCCCTGCAGAGGCGACGACCCATGCGACCAAAGCCGCGATCGGTGTCTTTCCGAGACCTACGTCGTCAGCGAGCAGGAGTCCCCGTCGGGAAGATTTTCCGAAGCTGCCATTCAGCCGCGCGAGAATGTCATTCGCCGTCAGGAACTGGCGGCGGGTACTTTCGACGACGAGTTTGCGCTCGGAGTGCTCGGTTGCGGCCACATATCGGTCAGGGTTAGACAGGAATTCCCATCGCCGCGCCGAAAGGCTTAAGGGGTTGATCGGCGGCATCATGCCTCGGGAAAGTATTTCAATCGAACGGCGAGTTCTTCGGCCGCCAGTCGGCTCGGAAGCGCGATCGAGGAATTTTTGATGCCATCGGCTTTGAACTTACGTTTGAAGGCGTCGAGCAGGAGTTCGCCGTCCCGGCGCAGCCATTCGCGCTCCCAAGCTTCACTGTTGGCTCCCGAAGACTTCTCCAGCCTGGCCGCCCAATTGTTGACGATCTCGAAATGCTGGCGCGCCAATTCGAACGACGGCACCACATAGCTGTCGTGGCTGCGGCTCGTTGAGCCGTTCTTGTCATCAGCGCCTTCAATCTCCCCGTCCGCAAGCCCGCCGTCGGCGTCGGGAATGTCCGTGTCAGGGTCCTCAAGCGCGATACGTCCGCCATACTGCTCGAACAGCAACTGGTCACGCAGGAGTTGCGCAAGTTCAGCATCGACCTCCGGTGGAAGGGTCATTTCGCGTTCGCCCTGCGATCTTTCATCAAAGATGGGCACGCTGATGTGTTCATTCCGGCATTTCAGATCCATCGCGAAGGGCGGTTCCCAGGACCCTGTGTAGGCAACCTTCGCAGTGGACACGCTGCTACCCGGGATTTGGCGCCATGTCTTAACCGGTACACGATGCGACCCGGCGCGCAATTCACCGGAGAGCGCGGAGACCTGGGCGCATCGGCAGTCGATGCGTATCGTCTTTCCGTCCCAGGTTGCATTCGCCCAAGCGATGAGATTAGACGACTGCGAGGGCACCACCGCGACGGTTGCGATGTCGTTTGGGTTTTCGAAGCATTCGAGATTGTCGAAAGGCCAATCGTCAGGACCGACAGGGATACACACACCCAGCTCGAAGTTTTCGATCACGCAGACACCCTTCCGGCCTTCGTTCCCCCAAGCCGCAGTGCTGAAGTTTGCGGACGTAACCAAGAGCCGTCGCGAATTACCGCGCCGCAGATGATATAGCTTCGCGTGGCACCAACGCGGATCCTCCGCGCGATGCTCTTCATGAAAACCGACGCGCTCGCCACTCTCATTCGTGTATCGTCTGATCGAACCCTTCGACTTCATCAATAGCTCTGCAGTGCTCCTTGGCAGACACCAGTACTTCGTCCACGCGTGGTCCTTGTCGATCCAGACCAACTCAAGCCGGTTCGGCGATCCGCCGGCCTCAGCGCACCAGCGCCGGAGAGAGGAGAGGGTCCACCAGCCGACATATGGGCTAATAACGGAGATCGTCGTCATTGACTTGCCTGCTGGAACGATCCTCGCAAGTCCCGCCGCGCCCCATGGCCTACGATGAAGCTCCTTTCGGGAGTAAATGCCCGGAACGCTTGCGAGGAACGTCGTGTCCTTGGGGCACTCCACCCGCGCCAGTAATTCGGTGAACGCTCGCACGCGTTGCGGTTCGCCGGCAGATTTTCCCAGTTCTTCCAAGAAGGCTGGCAGGACACCCCATTTGGCCAGTCGATTTTCCGAGCGCTGAGGCTGAAGCGCGATGCATGCGCGCCATCCCGCCTGCAGCTGGCTCTGAAAGGCCGGCCGCGTGAGATTTGCCGAGGAGATAACGATCTCGAGATATTCATCTGTGTCCTCGTCGGCGCTTCCCCAATGGAGAAGCCAAAGCTTCGAGTGTTGCACGGCTTTTCGTGCGCTGCCGACCGTCAAATGACGGATCGATCGCCAGATCCAATCGTAGGTGGCGCCCGGCCGCTCGTTCCTATCGTCCGATGCCCGCGGTTCCTCGCGGGCCGTGGATGATACGATCACGATGCGGTCGTGGATTTCCTGAAGGCGGCGATCCAGTTCAAGCAGAAAGTATTGGCGCTCTGCGCTTTCGCCGTCGTGTTCGTGGCCCAGTTTGAGAAACAAGGGCAGCAGATGCTCAACGACGAAGCGTTCGTCGGCTCGGTCGTAAGTGGTGAACAGAGCCGCCTTCAGGAAGCACTCCGCTGGCGCTTGGGTTTCCAAAAGAGATTCCCAGGACATTTTTCCGTGCCCCATTCAGTGCCCCCTACTCGTCCAATTCCGTCTCGTCGGCGTCGCGCAACGCAGCCGGCATTCCTCTTATCACTCCGCACTGCGCGGCAAGGCGGCAGAGAGAATAAAGGCGGAAGCCGTACCCCGACGCGTTGGAACCGGGGGGTACGCGCGGCTCGACCTTGTCCTTGCGAAGCACGAACCAGCGCAGCCCGCCGCCGTGACTTTCGTGATGTCGGAGCAACTCGCGTAGGCAATCGCCGGGAGAGCCGCTCTTGATGGCGCCCGCAAACAAATGGGCCGTCTGAATATGGCGCATGTCTATGGTGGCTCGACGTCGCCATTCCTTAGAGGCGGCGTGCAATTTGTTGCAGATCGCGACCGCTCCGGGGAAACTAGCAACCTCTTCCAAACTGACGCTGCTCTTGTCAGTCAGCACCTTCGCCACCAAGCCCATCGCATCCATGCCCGCATCGGCCAGGCGGGAGAAAGCCGGCAGAAGGCTCGTTTCAGGCTCATGCCGAAAATGGCTACCCAGATGCTCGCAAATTCCGGCGTGGTTCACGGCCGAAGATCGCGCGATCTGAAGCGCCACCTCCCGCCTTCTGTTTCCGGACGGGTGCCTACCGAATATCGGCGGCCTCAGGAGGTCGGCCTCTGGCAGCACCGAGTAATCGGTCCTTTGTCGCGGGAGGGTATCGTCTACGCGTCGTCCGCGGCCATCGAAAGCCGGCCAGTGCCGCAACCACCAGTGATCTTCCTCCCCACGACCACGCTTGGCGCTCTGGGTGGACACGCCGTCGTCGCCACTCGCCCTTGGAGGCCAGTGCGCCGGCCCAAGTCTGCCATCGAGCCATTTGGCGAGCGCTGCCGTTGTCGATGACGGTGTCCATCCGTCACCGCCAACCGTCATGCCAGGCCATTTTCGAAAGGCGACGCGGTATCCACCATAAACACCGGTCTGACGGTACGCACGGAACTGATCCATAGACATACCGAAACGATTGGGGGCTTTGCCGTTCTCGTCATACTGCCGGTACCAGGGTTCCACCCGCCTGCGTCCCGGCAGTGGACGGTCTCGGGTATCGACAGCGAGCGCCGTGGTCCGGGCTACCCACATCAATTCGAGCGGGCGAAGCCAGCGGTACCGCTTGCTTTGGTCAGACCGCGATTCGAGAGATCGTCCGCCGCTCGCGTGGAAGACGTGATGCGATCGATCGAGGCACCAGGCGAGGACGGTGATCCAGCGTCCGTCGGTGACGCGATTGCTCAACCCGGGCGCGACCCCCTCTGCGAAAACATTAGTGAGCGCACCCAAGCCCAACGCGTCCCCACGCCGGACGACGATAGGATCCCAGGGAGCGGTAAAGAGGGTGCGAGGCTCCTCCAATCGAGCATCTTGAGCCGAGGTCACCGAAGTTCTCGCTAGCACGCGCGCGACAAGAATGTCGTATTCTCAATTGAAGCCATCAGCCGGCGAGGTCAACCAAGGATTCGCCGATGATATGCCGATGATATCGCGTCGCAATAGCCCTATGAAGGGTGCATCGACGCATAGTCAGAGGTACGGTTTGGAGCACCGCGGCGCAGTAGACGTTTGCCACCCGACAGGCCGAGAGGAGCTAAGTGCGGAAAAGCCGAGAGATCAACCGAACTGCTTCAGGCACTCCAAGGTCGTTGATTGAGCACGTAGAGGAGGCAGTCCGTAGCGCGCTGGGAATCGCCAGCACGCGGCATCGTTCGGCGATGCGCGACCTGCAGCTGACCACCGATCAGGATCTCGTCGACCTGGTCTTCCGAACAGTTGTCGACAATTACAAGCGTGGGGATGCTGCCACCAATCGTGATCGGTCGCAGGAGAACTGGCGCTGGCCGCGTCCCCAGCTGCAGATCGCCGCGCATAACACGAGTCCTGAGGTAGTGTTGGAACGTGCGATTGCCGCAGCCTGCGGGCGTACTGGCCGCACCGACTGGGCTAACCAAGTGCCCGTCGCCTCGGGACTGATCGCCGGCGCCGCGGATGGGCGCCGCGCAATTGACCTCGCCCACCAGTGCGGGGAGCGGCACTTCGAGCTGATCGAGCTCAAGATCGCCAGCGATACACCGCTCTATGCCGCGATTGAGATCATAGGCTACGGCTGTATATGGTTGCTCGCCCGCGCATACCCGCCCAGCCTAAAGAGTGCAATCCTTGAGGCCGATCACGTCGATCTGAGGGTGTTGGCTCCGATGGACTATTACACGCGTTACGACCTCACCGAGCTTGAGGCTGCGCTGGACCGAGGATGTCGTGCGCTTGGCCAAGCGCAAGGCGTCACTATGACGTTCGCCTTTCACGCGCTCGACGAACGGCTGGTCGGCTCCTCGACCTGCAATGACGACACGTTGCTTGGCGCACTCGACAACCGCATTTCTTGGAGGGTTGGAAGGAAAGAATGACCGAGAACCCGTTCCTTCCCGGCGTGCCCGTAGCGCAAGTCTGCGCCCACTTGCCGCCGCCGGCGGTGACGAGGTCGGCAGCGGAAAGTTCGCTCATCCGGTAAGCTCGGCCGCGCTGGCGGGGAATGCCTTCGGGTGGTCTATCGAGCGCCCGATGGATTTGCCGCCGCTACCTGGCACCGGAGCGATGGGTACGCCCGATCGCGTCGAGGTGGAGTATTGCGCGCGATTGCCGTGGTCGGGCGGGCGTCACCCTTGGCTTGACGCGGTGGTGATCACGGCGACCCACTTAGTCGGCGTCGAGTCAAAACGCTTTGAGCCGTTGCGCGACGCCAAAACGGTTTCGCTGTCGTCCGCCTACGATCGGCCGGTGTGGGGCGGGCTGATGGACCGTTTCGCCGCGATGCGCGACGCGCTTCGCTCAGGTGAACTGTGCTTTCGTCACCTCGACGCCGCGCATCTCGTCAAGCACGCCTTTGGCCTGGTAACCGAAGCATGGCGCCTGTCCCGCCGGCCTGTGTTGTTCTACTTCTATGCCGAGCCTAACGAACGAGGTGACCCCACATTTCTGCCGCGGACCACCGGCGTCACCGCGACGAGATTGCCGCCTTTGTGCAGCTCGTGGACGGCGATGAAGTGACGTTTCTTTCTGCCAGCTGTCGCCAGTGGATCGACGCCGCCCTGCCCGTTGCCGATGCGGAGGCCTTGCGCATCTGCGGCAGCGCTTTGGATTCTGCCCAACAATCCAGCGAGTTTCGTCTACGAAGGAAAGAGCAGGAAGAGAGGGGTGGCTGAATTGCCATCGCAAATCGAGCTGCAGGATACGCTGTTCATTCCCGTGGAGTGTCTAGTCAGCCGCTGGAAGACATAAGGAAGTCTAAGACGATCCAAAGATTTTTATGATTTACGGTTGGGCGTGCCATGCTCCCTGTCGCGTGGCGACCAAACATCTCAGATTATTAGTTCCGAGAATCCAGTGCCATGACCGCGATATCCAAGGGCAATGGCGCGCCGGCGCGTTTGACTGTTGTTGGCGTTGCTGTAGTGCATAGTAAGACCGTCGTGAACAATGATATCGCCAGGATTCAGTTCGTATACGACTTCTGGATATCTTGCGGATGCCACAATGTCCCCGTCTACTTCGAGTGAGCTTCCGTGCACGTCGCTCATTCGATGCGACTTCAACCCGTCCCTATGCGATCCGGCAAGGTATCGGACGGCGCCATTTGCGATCCTTACGCGATCAATCGGCGCCCAGATTGTCGCCTGCTGATGCGGCGACACTGCGCTGTAGGCGATATCCTGGTGGAGCGGGATGCGGCCGCCGCATTGGGCTGGCTTCATGAAAGCTTCCACGAACATCGGTCTTGGCTGCCAGCCGGTAAGAAAATACACGCAGTCCAGGAGAGGTTCTGCCTGAAGCAGATCAGCGAAGAATGGACTAAATATGTTCATCCACCAAAGGCCGCGCAGCTCCTTGCTGTTTGCCTCGCGAACGTAGAAGCTATTGGGCAGACGAGACACCGTCTCATGTTGATAGGCTTCAAGAGCCCTAGTCATCTTGGTGATTGTGCCCTGATCAAAAAACCGGCGAACAACGACGACGCCATTGTTCCGAAAATTCCTTGCAGCGCCATCATCGAGTCCCTTCATCCCTCTCAAAGTCAAAGGGAGCCTACCGAACGTAGTCCGTTGATGGCGCCTCACGTTGAGAGTTGCAAGTCTCTTCCGCATTGCGTGCGTCTCGACGTACGATCGTCGGCCTCCTTGAAGAACCCGGAGAAAGTGATACTCTCCTCTAGGTTGAAAAGACAACCAAGGGGAGCCGAATGCTGAACGTTTCGGAACGCTTGGGTGAGCCGATCCTCGATTCGATGCATTTTCTCAATGAGATAGTCGAGCGCTATCCGCAGGCTATCTCGTTCGCTCCCGGCCGTCCCTCAGCGGACCTCTTTGTGGTCGACGAAAGCCTTGAACTGTTGCGCAAGCACGCGCCCACCATTCTAGGGAAGCCGGGCTTGGCGACCGACAAGGCCCTCAACGAGATCGCTCAATATGGTCGCACCAACGGGATAATTCACCATCATGTTGCGCGCCAGCTGTTGCAAGACGAAGGGCTCACGATTGACCCGGAGCACCTGGTGATCACGAATGGCTGCCAGGAAGCAATGTTCATTCTGCTGCTGACGCTGTTCACGCCGTCGCGCGATGTTCTCGTGGCAACCGAGCCAGTTTACCAAGGCATTACCGCGGCGGCGAAACTGTTGGGTATCCAAACCGTACCTATCTGTCTTCGAGCCGATGGACCCGACCTAGACGAACTCTCGATGGCGATACAGGCGTTGCGGCGCGAGGGTAAAGTACCACGCGCCCTCTATACGATCCCCGACTTCGACAACCCGAGCGGCAATACGACCTCGTTGCAGACGCGACAACGCCTGTGTGCCCTGGCGCGGCGTGAGAATATGTTGATATTCGAGGATTCTCCCTACCGCATGCTGCGGTATGAAGGCGCGCCCCCGCCTTTGCTGAAGGCCATCGATCCGGAGCAAGTCGTGTTGCTGGGCTCGTACTCCAAGACATTGTTTCCTGGTCTGCGCATCGGCTATCTCAGCGGTGACGTCGAGGTGTCGCTGTCCGGCAGGGTGGTGCCCCTGTCGGAAGTGGCCTCAAAAGCCAAGAGCTTATCGAGCATCAATACGTCGCCACTAATGCAAGCCACGCTCGCCGCTCAGTTGATCGAAAAAGGCCATAGGCTGGGCGCACACGTTGCAGTGCTCGCCGATCACTATCGCGGGCGGCGGGATGCTCTGCTTGCCGCAATGGAGCGCCACTTCAGATTTCCTCGCGACTCGTCAGGCGTGCACTGGAACAGACCGGAGGGGGGCTTCTTTGTCACTGTCCACGTGCCGTTCGAGTTCAGCATGCAAACTATGCGGGAATGTGCGGCAACGGTAGACGTAATCACCGTACCGTTGTCGCTCTTTGCGTTTGCAACCGCGCACGACAGGGCGATGCGCCTGTCCTTTAGTGCCGTGCCATATGACGACATAGACGAAGGTGTCCGTCGTCTTTCCTCTTTCGTCACATCTTTCGCGGCGAGGTCAGGAAGTCGCCTTGGCATACCGGCATAGCGTCGCCTCCAGGTTGCGGAGGACCTCTGTGACGGCCGGCGGGCTGAAGACGTCGACCTGAAAGGTGGCCAGCAATGAAAGGGTGTTTCCCTGCCGTCGCAGGGCCATCGCCAGTTCGTAGCCGGTCAACTTAAATTCCGGCTGGCCGCTATGCCACCAGTTCGGCGATTGCACGGCGGTCATTTCGAGCGTGTGTCCCTTGATTGCGACCTGCCCCTCGTCAAGAAAGCCAAACTGAAAAGCACTGCTGTAGGCTTTCGAATCGAAGCCTAGCAGACGTACGCAGGCGGCCAGATCGGGTATAGACACGTCCTGGTATCTCAAAGCTTGGGCGAGCCTCCGGGTTACCGCGTGGAGATATTTGCGGGGGTCGCTCGCTGCGAATTCAGTATCCACGTCTACCAGGAGCGTATTCGCAACCAAGCCGATCACATTCTCCACGCCGCCGGCGTCCCGATTGGCACTCATGAGTGCGATGCGCGGCGTGCGCACGCCAGCAAGCTCGGACAGAACGGCGGCGAAAGCGGCCAACCCCAACGCGAAGGGCGTTGTCGCGGTTCTTCGAGCCAATGCATCAAGCGCCTGGCCGTCGAATGCTTTCAAGGTATGGACCGCATGGCTCACAATGAAGGAGGCGCGCGCTCTGCCGGCGCTTTGCGGATCGAACAGGGTGACGGCAACGCCCCCAGTGCCGTCGAGGTGTTCCCTATACGACCGTGCCCGCGGAGATCTTTCGGCCGTGGCGAGGTCGAGCGCATACTTGAGAAAGGAAGGGGCCGACAGTACCGTGATCGCCGACGGGTCGGTCAGCATCTCGTAGCGCCGCACGATGTCGCGCAGCATGAGGTCAATCGACCAGCCGTCGCAAATGACATGATGTACGTTGATCGCGAGTATCGGCAGGTCGGATCTTTCGACAAAAAGAAAACGGACAAGAACTTCACGATCGAGATTGAAGCCCGCTTTGAAGAACCGCTCCAAAACGCGCTGTGTCGTGATATCGCTGTCGGATTCTTTGACTTTGAAATCGAGGAGCTGCGCGATGGCCTCTGGAGACCGGCGCAACATGCTTGGCTGCCCTTCGTCATCATCTACGATCTCGGCGGCGAGGCCGTCGTGAGCGGCCAGGCAGCCCAGGACGGCTTGCCTAAGCAACCGCCAGTCGCAGGTTCGCGACAGCGTCACTGCGAGGGGAACCACCATGTGAGGTCCCGATGGCAGACGTTTGGCCAACGTCCAGATCTGCCGTTGCTGTAGCGTGAGCGGGGCGCTGGTTGGTGGCTGGCCACCTGGCATTGCGGCGTCGACCGGCCTTCTCGAGATCAGCTCCGCCATCCCGGCAACGGTGGGGCGCTCCATGAGTTCGGCCAGCGACACGGATGCTTGGAACCGTTCCTGCAGACGGACCCGCAATCTGGCCATTGCCAGCGAATCACCGCCGAGGGCCATGAAGCTCACATCCCCCGGAGAGACCGCCTTGCCAAGGACGTCAGACCAGGCGGCAATGATCATTGCTTGCATCTCGGTGATATGGATGATCGGTGCAGCCTGGCCTGCGATTTGCCGTGCCCGCGTCGACAGGGCCTTGCGGTCGATCTTTCCGTTACTGTTGAGGGGCAGTTCAGCGACGGGCTCGAAGTGTGCAGGAAATGCTGCACGAGGCAACCGGCCCGCCACGCGTGCCCATAGATTGAACGGTTCGGGTATGGCCGCGCCATACGACCTGTAGAAGGCCATGAGACGACGGACGTCTGGCGCCGCGTCATAGCCGACGACGGCAATTTCCTCGAACTCATCGAATTTCCGAAGCGTGGCCTCTACGAACTCCGGCATCACGCGTACACCGTCAATCTTCTCCTGATCGTCACAGCGCCCAAGGAAGACCAGAACACCATCGCGCCGCACTCTGACAATATCCCCGGTACGGAAGTATCGCCGCGCACCGATTTGGAAGAATCTTTCGTGCTGGTCGGGCTCAGCGATCGTGTAACGCCCGACAATCGCTCCCCCGACGAGAAGCTCGCCAGGCACTCCGTACGGGACTGACTTGCCCTGCCTGTCGACGATCCTGAGGCGCGTGTTGCAGTGCGCTCTGCCGATGACAGGAGCATCGAAGCCAGCCCCAGCCGAGACTTCCACCGACGCGCAGATGATGGTCGTCTCGGTCGGGCCATAGAGCACGCGGATACGCGTCTGGGGCCATGTCGTTCGGATGTCTGTCAACAGGTCCGGTGTGACTTTGTCGCCCCCGACCAGCGTGAGCCTGGGCCCGGTATCGTCGGGGCAAGCCTTGAGGACTTGTCGCAGGACAGAGGGGACAGCGTGAAAGATATCGCAGCGCTGCGCTTCTCTGGCAAGCTCGCCCACATCGATCGGCTCGGCACCATGAACATGCAGCACGCCTCCGAGCGACAAGGGCAACAGGATTTCGATCAGGGCAATGTCGAAGGCCAGGCTTGCCGACCAAAGGCAACTGGGCCGCTCCAAGGAGTGCGAAAAGGATAGAGCTGCCGCCAGCGTGTGGGACAGATTGCCATGACTGATCTGAACGACTTTCGGCGCGCCGGTGCTGCCGGAGGTGAGAATTTCATAAGCAGGATCACCGCTGGCGTTGGCTGCGATCGGCGAAAGCGTCGGCGGACTGGGTGTCGCCGTTTCCAGGGCGAGCCAGGGTATGGCGTATTCCTTCATCCTTTCGCGCAAATCGCAGTCGTCTGGTCCGGCAGCCGCAGCCAGCGAAGCTTGCGCAAGGTACGTCTCCAGACGCTGCTTTTCGAGCGATGGCTCCAAGAGTACCGCCACACCGCCAGCCATCCAGATTCCCCAGAGTGCCGCAACCGTCTGACTATGGCGTCGCGCGACGAGCGCGATGCGGGGTCGAGGCTGGCCGCCTGTAACCTCCGAGATCCGCAAGCACCAAGCGTGAGCCTGAAGCCGCAGTTCCGCATAACTCGTGGTCGCTGAGTTCATGAGGATGGCTGGGTCTGCGGCATGTCTCCTCGAGGCTTCTTCGAGCAACAGCGTGACAGAAGACGCTGCTGCGACTGCCGGGCCTGTAAGGTCAGCCACGAGCCGACGTTGCTCTGTCATGTACGCAAGCGGAAAGTCGGCCAATTTATGATCCGAACACCGCAGGAGACGCGAGAGGTCCGCAAGAAATCTCTGTCCGAATTCTCCAAGGTATCGTGCCACACCGTCACGAGGCTTGGCCTCGATTCGAAGAAGCAATCCCGCGCGGGTAGCGACAATCGACATTCCAAAGCTGGCACGCGCGAACGTCGGTTGAGCGACGTGCAACCGAACTTGCAGACCGCCGATCTTCATTGGGCCGTCAGATGCAACGTCGAAGGACACGAGATTTCGACCCAGTGGAAAATCCGAGCGGCCGGTTGCGGCCTTGAATGCATCGCGTAGATCGCTTTCCGACAAGTCCGAAAGTTCGAGCGCATCGACGAAGCTATCACGACATCGTTTGACGAGACCTTCGAACAAGAGTCCATCCGGAGTTGGGAGGCTCACGAGAAGTCGCCTCAGCCCGTACGCAGCCGCACCATCGCGCGTCTGGTGCAAGACGGTCGCATACATGCCCGTTTGGCCTTGAAAAAACGCCGTCGAGGCGAGACCAGCAAGGAACACATGAAAGGGCGAACATCCGAGCCGCCTCGCCAAGGCCTCAACGTCGTCGATCGTCCCTTTTTCGACCTCCAGGGCAAGGAATTCCGGGTCCCCGAGGACATCGCGTCCCGCTTCGTCGCTTCCGTTCGCTAGGATGGGACCGGCGTCGGGTTCGATGGCGGCATACAGTGTTGCGGCCCGTGCAAGGCGCAACGTGCGCTCTTCAGGAGTCAATTCTGCAGAACCTGAGGGCCGAACGCGGGGCTGCGGATGAACCGAGCCGACCCGAAGACCAGCCTCCAAGCCTGTCAACAACGCACGCAACGACTCGCCGTCCCAGGCGATGTGATGGGCGCACATGAGTAGCACCCATCTGTCGCTCGCCGCGCGCAGGATTTCAGCCCGAAACGGCCGCTCCTCTTGAAGATCAAATGGCTTCCGGGCGAAGTCCTTGGCCAAGAGGCGCAGATCCCCGCCTGGCGACCAAACCAGATCCTTGACTGGTATCGAGATAGGGTTGCCGGAATCACCAACGCATTCGATGCCGCCAGCCGATTCCACATAAGTGGCCATGAGGGCAGGCATTTGGTGAATTGCTTGGACGAGCGCGCTACGCCAACCCTCGGGATTGATAGGCCCGAGGATCTCCAACGCGACGGCGGAATTGTATGCGCACGATGCGGGCTCTATCCGTTGCTCGACCCAGATGTTCCTCTGGAGGTCCGAAAGAGAAACCGCCATCGACGTGGGCTGCCGTGCTTGGTCGTTCGATTTGACGACCAGCTGTGCGAGGCGGGCACGCCGTTCCGATCCCGCCGTCATTCAAGACCCGCTTTCTGCTCGAGCTTCTCGACGACATCGTCTGGCAGTGCCGACAGGTGCAGAAGCGTGGCGGCAAGCTGGTGGATGGAATGGGACTGGGCCGACGCCTCAGTTAGAAACCGCGCCATGTCTTCCACGCTAGGCGCACGAAAAACTGCCGCCAGCCCGATCTGCACGCCGAAATCACTGGAAATCATATCAGCCAAGTTTACGGCGTATAGCGAGTGTCCGCCGAGAGCGAAAAAGTCATCCCGGATGCCAACCGGACTTACACTGAGGCAATTCTCGAAGCGTTTCGCGAGCCAGGCCTCGAGGGGCGTACGTGGCGCCACGTAGGCGTCCAATGCATCAGCCTTTCGGGGCCTCATCGGCTCAGGTGCAACGATGCCGGCAGCCGAGCTGACGTCGGCGACAAAATAATCACTAGGTTCAGTGGGCGGCAACGGGTGAGCCGAGATGAAAACCAGCGGTTCCCGCACGCTTAACGCTGTTCGCAGAGCCTTGCACCCGTCCTCCACATCGAAACCAGTCCTCAGCGTCTTGGCGAATTCATCGGATACGCGGCCGCTGGACGCCAGCCGCGCCGCCATGCCGATACTCCGCCAGCGTCCCGTAGCGATGACTTGAACCTCGCACTGGGCCTGATCGGCTATCGCCTCAAGCATCATGTTGCCGAACGCATAGGCATAGCTGCCGAAGCCGCCGCCGAAGGTCGCCGAAGACGACATCGCGAACACCCGGGCCTGCGGGCAGTGTGCCGAGGTAAGCGTGAGTATGGTCGACAGTCCCTTCGCCTTGGTTCGATACTGGTCCAGAGCGTCTTCCTCGGATGTCGTGAGTACGGACTTGCCGACAGCGTCAGCTGCAAAATGGCCGACCAGCACGGATTGCCCGAAGGCACCCACGAAGCCCTTCAGCACCCGCGCGACGTCCGCTGCCTCGCCCAGATCGCACCGGACAAATTTTGCCTTGACGCCCAAGCGGCTCAATTCCGAAACACGTTGCGCCTCGAGCGGTCCGCGCTCGGGGGATTTGGCTCGCCGGCTGGCGAATACAACGGTCGCACCAGGCTTGACCATGCGGCAGGCGAAAGCCTGCGCAATGTCGCCGCCGCCAAAGAACAACGCAGAACTTTCAAGTTGAGGCTCCCGGTCGGTCGCTGGGACGGCAGCTGCCGATAGGCGGCGCGAGTAAATCGTGCCGGACCGGAAGGCGCGTATCGATCCTGATGGCAATTCGATCAACGAACCGAGTGCGATCCGCCATTCATCAACACTCGACGGACGATGGCCCGGTGGTCCGAAGTCCAGAAGCTTCACGCGAACTTCTGGCAATTCGACTGCAGCAGCCTTGAGCCAGGCAAGCGGCAGTCGGGCCGGGGGCGAGATGGGATCATCCGGACCGATGCGAAACAGGCGATTGAGAACGATCCAGAGCTCAATCGCGCGCTGCCCGGGGGCACAAAGTCTGAGCGCCAGCGATGTCAGGCCGCGGTGCAGCCTCCGTAACAGCTCTTCAACGTTGTCGGCCGTCTCGGGGAAATCCAATGCGAGGATGACCTGACCCACGCCCGACGGAAAAGCGGACGCTTTCGGATCGGCCAACTCCTCAAGCAGCGCAACCGCGGTTGTCAGTCCATGGTCGGCGACCGCTCGTTCCAACTCGCGGGGAAGAGTCAGGTCGAAGCCAACGAACATCCACGGTTTGCGCGGCTGAAGGGAAAGCGGTAGGTACCCATCGGGTGCGTAACTGAGCCTGTAGAAGAAGCCTGCGTCACCATTTTCGTGCTCGTTTCTTTCCGAAGACTGTTCAGCCAATCGACGCGCCGTCGCCATGTCGATCTTGCCGCCGGCAGTTTTCGGCAGATCGCCAACGATCCTGATCTGGGGATTTGCAAGTCCCACCGGGAGAGTACGTCGCAGAGAGGATCCGATCAGCTGTTTGATGTCAGATTCGCTGAGCTGCACCGATTCCACCAGGGCGACCATCCTCTTCGGCGCACTGACTGGAACGCCCACAACGACGGCGTTGATGACCGAAGGGCTGGCCTCCCGGATGCAACTTTCTACCTCTTCCGGGTGGATGCGCTGGCCGTTCAACTTGAACATCCGATCGAAGCGACCGGCGAGTTGCAGTCGACCATCGAACAGCATGCGCCCGCGATCGCCTGTGCGGTACCAGCGCCGCTTTCCCCCGTTGGAGTCGGCTAGTTCCCGATAGTCCATGGTGGTCTGGCCAGCATCGTTGTGGTAGCCGAGTGCCAGTCCCTGGCCGGCGATCCAAACCTCACCCCAGGCGCCTCGGGGGACCAGTCGCCCGGCCGGATCGCGCACGCTGATTGCCGCTCCGCGAATGGGTCGGCCGACGGTGATGATTAGCCGGCCGTCTGCGGGAAGACTTTCCAGGCTTGCCCAGACGCCGGCTTCCGTTGGGCCATAAGCGTTGAAGAGTCTGGTCTGTTGCGCCCAGGCTTTCCAGACACTCAACGGGCATTCCTCGCCGGCGAGGATCGTCACCCGCGGCACGGCGCGATTCTGATCGAACGCCGCCAGAATGCTGGGGGGCACCTTGAGGAGATCCAGGCGTTCGCGATCGATCGTCGCCTGCAGCGCACGCGGACCAAGGCGGGATCGATCGGACAGAACGACCAGCGTCGCACCACTGCTCAATGTCGCGCAAATGTCCCAGAGCGATGCATCGACCCAGAGGCTTGCGTACTGACCAACTTGCCAGCCCGGGCCGAGGTCAAATTCAGTCGCGGTTGCGGCAAGATTGGCGAGCGCTCGATGGGTTCCCACCACGGGCTTCGCGCGGCCGGTGGTGCCGGAAGTGAAGATGATGTACGCTGGGTCATCCAGACGGAGGGGGCCAACGCCCGCGGGCGGCGCCGCAGAATCTGGCCCCTCCAAATCGATCGACTCCATCCAGGAGCGCTCGGGGACCAGATCGACGTCGCCACAGACGAACCGGGCGCCGACTGATTGGCGGACCAGTTCCCGCCGAAAGGCGGGCCATGATGGATCGAACGGCGTGGCAATTCCGCCGCTGGCGATCACTGCGAGAAAACCCACGTAGCTGGCCAGTCCGCGGCCCGCAGCGATCAGCACGGGCTCGCCTCGCCGCAGGCCATGCTGTGCGAGGCGGGCGGATGCACGCGCAATCCGGGCGCCAAGCTCGCCATAGGAGATCCTGACCCCGCCGACGACCAGGGCATCTGCGTCCGGACGGTCCATCGCGACACGTCCGATCAGGTCCGGAAGCGACAGCCGTGGTGGGTCGTCTGCGTGCTCGTCGTCCTCCAAGGCTGCCGGCACTCTGGCGTTCGGTGGGAGCATGGAGCCGACCGGCGCCCGGGAGCCTCTCGCCGCCTCCGCCAGGACGTGTGCCACTTGAGCCATCCAACTATCCGCCGCCGCGGCCGAGAAGAGAGACTTGCGGAAGGTGGATTCGACAGTGATAGGCTCCCCTTGACCCACAAGGGCTGACCAATCGAACTTCGACGAGTGGTTGTGCAGGCGGAGCGGAGCGACAGAAACGGCACCGATCTGCACCTTGTGGGCGGGAGCGTTGTTCTGGGCGATCATTACTGAGGCTCCGACGCCCGACTGGCCGCTCGAGCGGATGACGCCCAGCAGTTTGTAGAGATTCACGCATCGATGCTGGCCGCCCTCAACGAGCGCCGCCGCCGTCGCGTCGATCGCGGCTGCGAAATCTGCGTCCGGATCGATCCTGATCACGCAGGGCGCTATTCTAAGAAAATGCCCGACGACCCCTGCGTTCGCGACGTTTCGACCATCCATCGGCAAGACGAAGGGGATCTCGGTCCAGCCGACGATTCGTTGCAGAACCACGGCGATGGCCGCGGCGACAACAGCGTAGCGTGTCGCCGCCCTTCGTTCTGCCAAAGTGTCGAGCGCGCGGCTGTCGGCCAGTGAGCACTCGTGCCGTACGATGAAGCCATCCGACAGGCTCGCTGCCGATAGCGATTGAGCGACGGGCCAGGGATACTTGAGCGTCCGCCCCTCCAGTCGCTTCTGCCAGAAGCGGAGCGACACCTCGAACGCCGCCTGGTCGACGACGCCGGCCGCCCGCAGCGCCGCCACGGCATCCTTTCGCTCGATCGTGGTCGTGGAACTCGGCAGCTTCAGGAGGAATTCCCGGTAAAGAGCGGCCATCGAAGCGCCGTCTGAAACGAGCATGGATGCCGCCAGGACAACAAAGTGCAGGTCCGGTGTGGCGCACAGCACAGCAGCTCGAAAGACATTGCCTGCGGCGGGGTCGAGCGGCGCGTCGGCCACTGTCCGGGCGGTCAGTAGTGCCCGCCGAACGGCAGTTTTGGGATGGCAGCTGGAGTAGTCATGGGACAGTATTGTCGGCGGCACGACGCCGCCAAGGCACTGATAGAGAACGCCATCAGCCTCCTCGAAGCGAGTGTGCATGGCCGGATGCGCGGTCAACAGCTCAACGAGTGCACGAGAGATCGCGTCACCGGTGATCGGACCTTCGATCTTCAGCAGGGCCACGTTGATGTTGCTCCGGCCACCTCTGTTCGAGGCCTCTTCGAGCCATAAGTTCACCTGCCCGGGAGAAGCCGGCCACCTGTCATGTGTACTCACACCTGCGGACCTCCCTTCAGGTGGCGGCGCTCCGCCTAGCCGGCGACGGAACTTGTGGGCTCGGGCATTGCCAACGATGATTTCGCGAGAATACGAAGCTGACTAACGGTCTCCAGAACATCCCCGTCCACCGGACCGAAATCGACGAGGCATGCCACCTCATCGACTCCTGCCTCGCGAAGCTCCGCGCAGGATTGGACTGCTGTCTGTGCAGAGCCAACCAGGGCGTCTCCCGCAATATATCTGTCGGCCCCCTTCGCGACGAGCGCGCTGCGGTCTTGTGCCGTCAAAGAGTCGATGTCGATGCCTGCGTGGAGCTTGCGGATGAACGGCAGGTACATCTGCAAGTGATTCTCGAAGTACCTCGTCATCGCAGCGCGCGCAGCGGCGCGAGCGTCTTCCGCGTCGGCTTTCAGCAGGCAGTGGAGCATGACCGTGACCTTGCCAGCCTCGGGCGTATGGTGGCGCGCAAGTTCCTCGCGATACACGGCAATGTTCTGCGCAAGCTGGCTTCGAGTTTGCTCGAGCAGCCCCGTGAGCACGCCGACACCGCGTCGCGCAGCCTGCATCCAGGTCTCTCGTCTGCCCGTGGTGGTCAGCCACATTGGCAGGATCGGCTGAACCGGTGTCGGCAGAATTGTCAGGCCGTCGTGATCGCGATCGTGGGAGCAGTCGGCGGAGCGCTCAGGCAGCCGACTGCGCCACATGCGCGAGACGTGGTCCAGGAGGGCGAACGTCTCTTCACGGCGCGCGTCGTACGGAACGTTCGACAGCAGCGCGAAGTCTGCCGGATGCCAGCCGGAGGCAACAGCGATGCCGCAACGCCCTCCGGACAGGCTGTCGACGACACTCCAGTCTTCGACGACTCGAATTGGATTGTGAAGCGGCATCACCACGCTGCCAGCCCGAATGCCGATTCGCCGTGTTCGCATAGCAATCGCGGCCGCGAGCAGCGCTGGATTCGGGTAGGGGCCGCCAAAGTCGTGGAAATGCCGCTCAGGGATCCAGATCGCTTCGAGCCCCGCCTCGTCGGCCTCCTCGGCGCACTTGAGCACCAGCTCATAGTGCCTTCCCAGCGGCCGCGAGCGATCGGAGAAGAAGAAGAGGCTGAATCCCGGACGCTGTGCCGGGGCGCCGCCGCCCCGTGCCAGCGATGCCGACGACGGTATATTGAGGGACCGTCCTTGCTGTTCCAGGCGAGACGCCAGGAGATGCTGCTGCGCCGCCGTCATCCTGCGGTAGCGCGCGAAGAGATCCCGGGCAGCGTCGCGCTCAGCGCTCATTCTCGGCATCGCGCAAGGCGGACTGGACTTCTTCGGGCGTCAATCTCTCGATATTCTCCAACTCGGACCGTACCAGGTCGAGGTCGATGGAGAAGCGCCCTCCATCGCCTCCTCGGGCGAGTCTCGCGATATTGGCGATGGTTGGCTCGAGGAAGACGTCAGCCAGGGCGATCTGGACGTCGAGCTGATTTCGTACTTGAGCAATCATCTGGGTCATCATCAGGGAGTTGGCTCCGAGATCGACCAGGTTGTCTTCTGGCTTCAGCGTGGCAATACCGAGGTAGTTGGCGGCGATTGACGCGATGGTGACATCAATACCGACGGGAGCGAGTTGTCTCCCTGAAGGCTCAGACGTGTCGGCGACTGATTCGGCTAGAGGTGCCCGCTGCGCCTGCGGCGCTGGCTGCGGCTCGGTTGCGACGCCGCCGTTCGGTGCGCCCTGATCAATCGCCGCGCCAGTGCGTATCTCCACGCGATCCGAGTAGATCGTAATGTGGGTGCTCATGCCGCCTGTCACAGAAGCGTCTGCCTTGCTGGGAGTCATGTTCTGTTTCCCTTTCGCCTCGGGCCGGAGCTCCATCCAATGTCGACGATGGTCAAAGGCGTAAGCCGGCAGTGAGACTATCCGATCGTCTTCTCCTGCCGAAGGCCAGTCGATTGAGGCGCCGCACCGCCAAGCCTGTGTCAGATGGTTCATGAACTGCATCGACCAGTCACCCGGCAGGCGAGGCGTTACGTCCGGCATGCGTCCGAGCAATCGCGCCACCGCCGGTGCAACCCGCTGTTGCGGGCCCAGATCGATCACTTGGCACGGTCGTTCCGCCACAATGGCGCCAAGCAGGCGATCGAAATGCAACGTCAGACGGACCTGCTGCGCCCAATACGCTGGCCGCGAAGGGTCGCGCCCATTTTCCGTCACCGAGTTGAATGCACTGATGAATGGAGTGGTGGGAGTTGACAGGCGGAGCTTGCTGGCTATTGCCATCTCGATGCGAACCGCGGCCTCTTCCATCAACGGTGTATGAAAAGCAAGCGGCACCCCGAGCGGGACGTGCGCGATGTCGTTTGCATCGAGACGACGTTCAAAGTCCCGCATGGCCTCCGGCGTGCCGCCATAGACAGTCCGGCCGTCGCCCTGGCGAATCGCGGGCCAAACGCTGCCTGTCAGAAGCCTTTCGGCCTCTGAAGCGGCGGCTGACATCGTACCGACCGGAGAGTCCCGGAATGCCTCCGAGCGCGCCTTCAGAAGCAGCATTGCGCCTTCGAGGTCCATGAGGCCGGACGTACAGGCGGCTGCGATTTCGCCCATCGAGTATCCGGCGGTGAAGTCCGGCTTAAGGCCACTGCGAGCCAGGGCGCGCGCGAGCGCCAGGGGGCCTGTGAACGCGGCAATCTGCCGATGCAAGTCACCCGATGGCGACGCCGGCTCGTCGCGGCCCGCCATCCAGCGCAAGTCCTGTCCGAAGTAATCGCTGGCGGCAGTGAGAATTTCGCCAATCTCCGCAGAAACGGATGGGACGTCAGCCGCTAAGTCCGCAAGATTCTTGAAAGTAACTTCGCCTTGGCCGGGAAACACTAAGATGACATTTCCGGGCTCACCGTCGGATTCGATAGGCTTTGCCCTTTCCAGGCTGGCGGACAGTTCCTCCGCGCTCCTGCCGATCGCCGCAGCCCGGTACTTCAGCGGCGAGCGACCCCGCTGCAGCGTGAACTCCACGTCAGACATGCTGGTCAATTCAGGCAGGACAGAGCGCAACCGACTTAGATAATTGGTGGCGCTCTCCCTCGTTTTTGCCGAGACGGGAAGCACATAGACGCGTCGGGTCGCCTGAGGTCTCCGCGGCGTGAGCCGTGGTGGTGATTCCAGGATGACATGGGCATTCACACCACCCATCCCGATGGAATTCACCGCCCCGAACAAAGGCCGGTCGTCACCGTCAAGGGGCTGAAGTACCGTCGGAACGACGAAGCGGGTCGCACCAAAGCGGCAGTGCGCGTTCGGCGTTTGAAATCCGTACACGGGTGGGACCTGACGGTGCCGCAGGGAAAGAACGACGCGGATTAGCCCGGCCAGGCCTGCCGCGGCATCCAAGTGACCAATGTTCGGCTTGACCGAGCCCAGGAATGCAGGTGCCGCGGCGTCTTCCTTTGGGTAAGCCGCTGCGAAAGCCGCAATCTCGATTGGATCGCCGACCAGCGTGCCGGTGCCGTGGGCCTCCAAAACCGTCACCTGGTTGGGCCGAACCTGGGCGAAGTCCATTGCATCGCGCATGGCCTGAACCTGGCCGGCTACAGTGGGAATCACGAAGTTGGGCTTGTTCGCCCCATCGTTGGCGACGGCGGCTCCGCGAACGATTGCGCGGATACTGCTTCGGTCGGCCAACGCGTCGGTAGTCCTTTTCAATACGATGATGCCGGCGCCGCTTCCTGCAACGCTGCCGGTCGCGGCCGCGTCGAAAGCGCGGCACATGCCGTCGCGTGAACCGGTGCCGCCTTCGGTATAGAGGTACCCAGCCGCCTGTGGCGACCGAACCGAGGCTCCTCCGGCCAGCGCGATATCGCACTCTCCGGACAGAAGGCTGCGCATGGCGACGCTTACCGCCACGAGGGAGCTCGCACACGCCGCCTGGACTGCGATTGCCGGCCCGCGCAGATCGAACGCATGGGCGACACGCAAGGCCGCGAAATCCTTGTCGCACGCCAGCATGAGCTGCTGATCGCCGAACAGCGATCGAAGGTCCTTACGCGGCAGCACATTGTTCGCGAAATAGGTTGAAATCGTTACACCGGCAAAAACCCCGACACGTTGATCTCGCCGCCGCTCCGGATGCTCCAGTCCGGCATCCTGCAGGGCCTCGCCGGCGCACTCCAGCAGCAGCCGGTGCTGCGGATCCATCAATTCTGCTTCGCGTAGTCCGATACCGAAGTAAGGTGCATCGAACTGGTCGAAGCCCTCGAGGAAACCGTGGGCGGGAACATAGTCCGGATGGCGGGCCAACGTATCCGGCACACCTGCCGCCAGCATCTCATCGACGGAGAAGTGCCTGATGCTGCAAGCCTTTGCGGTCAGGTTGCGCCAGAAAGAGGACGGGTCGGGCGCTCCCGGAAGGCGGCAAGCCATCCCGACGATGGCTACGGACATGTCCTCCGAAGCGCTCATGCTCCTGCGTCCGCCGCAAAATACACCCCTGGCGGGGTGTCGATCGGCAAGTCAAGCCGCGATCTGCCGGGGCCGAAGAGGAAAGCAAATTGCTGGCCTTTCAGGGTCGTGTTTTCCGCGTTGTCCTTGTCGGCTGCCACCACGATCAATTCGATGCGGTGGCCGGCGACGAACTCCCAGGCCACCGGCAGCAATGCAACCTTTATCCGATCCGTGACGTACCGGTCTGCAAGCATGTCCTCGGCGTTCCCTCTATGAAATGGACGCCCTCCGGTCTCGTAGATGGGCGATGTCAATTTCCGATGGGCGAGGGCTAGTGCACCTTCGGTCACATACTGCGCGAAGCCGTCGGGATGAATGTCAGCCAGAAAAAAGAACAGGCTTGGCGTCGTAGTCTCCGCCAGATCCAGTGCGAGCACCGGCGTTCCCACGAGTTCGAGTGGCCGCTGCAGCGGGGGGGATGACAACGCCATTCCCTGTGCCGCAAGCCCACGGAGATCGCCATAGCCGAACGGACCGCCGTAGCCGTTGGTCCAGCGGGTGCTTATTCCCGAGGTCGTTTCGGGGTCCGCGGCACATGGTCCGAGCAACCCGTGCCGTTCATCCTCCACCTCGGAAAGACCGAACGGTTTGTCGCGCTGTCCCTCACAGGGATACAGCGACTTCGACCCAGAAAGCAGGAGATCGGCGCGTTTAGCCTGGAACCACTGCGCCTGGCCGCCGCCACTCATCTGGCAGTAGGTGGTTTCCCGATGAGGCAACCGCCTTTCTGCCGGTGGCGTGGCCATGAGATGGCGATACCAGGAGACGCATTCGTCGGCCAGGTCGATGCCGAATGACCCGGCATGCGCCCATGGACCTATCACGGTCTTGACCGGGCCTTTGCAGGCGAACTGAAAGTGGAGCGCGTCGGCCGAATTGATGTCGTGCCAGCCGGACAGGATGTAGGTCGGGATATCGTGCGGTGGTCCGTGTGTCAGGTGATGCGCCGGGTTGAATGCCTCGTATAGTCGCGTTCCCGTCTCCACATCGACGCTGTCGCGAAATCGAGCTTCCTTGAACTTGATGAATATGTCCGGATTGCCCCGGTGCTCCGCCCGTGCTGCCGCGAGAAGGCTGCCATCATGGTCCCCTTCCACGGCCAATCCGCGAGCAGTGCAATCCCTGATCGTAATGTCGGCGGCCCAGGATTCGGCAAAGTCCTCGCGAAAAATGCCATTCTGGTGGACGAGGTGAAACACGTCGAAGGGAGCCATTTCGGCAAAGATGCCGATCAGTGATGGCGGCTTCAGCAGGGCTGCCACAAACTGGTTCGCCCCCATGTAGGAGCGGCCGACGAGACCCACGGCGCCGTTGCACCAGGGCTTGCGCGCCAGGGTTTCGATTACGTCGTAAGCATCTTCTGCTTCTTGCAGGCTGAATGGGCCGTTCCATGTCCCGAACGACGCACCTGTACCCCTTATGTCAACAATACCCAGCGCGAAGCCTTCCTTGACGACCGTCGCCAGCCAAGGCGCCATCGTCAGAGGGTCTCTGGGTTTGTCCACAAACGATTCCGTACCTACACCACAGGTTGCGGCCAAAGCAGGGTATCGCTTTACCCAGCGGGCAATGTGATCGGGATTGCTCGTCGGGCTATTATATCGATAGAAACACAAAAGTAGCGGGTAGGCTTCTGACTTTTGCAACCTGCCGGGTCGGTAAAGCCGAACTGCAAGCCTCGTGCCCCGCCTCGCTTCAACGTAAATTGATTCAGTATGGATTCCAGCATAGTTCATTCAACGACAACTGGACATCGCCATACTTGGCAGTACTGATACTGACCTACTTGCTGCGGGGGCTTTTCCCGAGTTTCGGCATAATCCCGGCAAGTCGCTCGGCGATCGCTTTTCTGACATTCGGATTGCCAGTGATCTCGGCGTCAATGATGGCGCCCAAAGCGCGCACCTCGCGTTCGTCAAGCTGGAGCAACAAATCTGCATCAATGAACTGCGCTAGGACATTCATCAGATTACCTCCGCGTGTATAGCGCAACAAAACTATTGTTAAACCAACGCCTGTTCAACAGGATTCTGGCGTGCGAATCTGGACGGCGCCTTTGGAAGGGAGAACTTCATTTAGCCCGGCGAGCAGCGTAATCGCGCAGTATCTAGTACTGTGACCGTAGGCCGTGTTGGCGAAGCCGATTATTCACGATGATGAAACTAGAGAGTTCTGTCCCACGTCATCAGGAACTTGTGACAACGGCCTTGGAGCGTCGGCTCGACGGCCGCACGTTCGATCTGCAAGGCTTGGAGGTCCGGCCCATCGAACACAAGATCGTTGCGGGTGCAACGCAGGCACTTGAGACCATCCGCTGCACGGTGAGGATCGGCCATAAGACCGAAACGTTGGACTTCGTCGCGAAAGCCCTTGCTCTCATCCCCGGTCAGGAAGGACGCTGGCGCGCCGTGGCCGACCCCCAGAGTCCGTTCTACTGGCGGCGCGAGGCTGACTTCTATGCCCGTTACTCCTCGTGGCCTAACTTGCCCAAGCTGCGAAGCGCAACCTGCTATCAGGCGTGGATCGGCGCCGACGAGGCAAGAATTGTCCTCGAGAAGATAGACGATTCGCGATCAATCGGATGGGACGAGGGCACGATCCGGTCTTGTCTTAGCCGTTTGGCGGAAGCGCAGGCGATGGAGATGCCTCCTCGGCTGAGCCGGAGCTCCACGCCGTTTCTGACCGCATACTACGATCGCCGAAGTGAATTGATGGACGGCATCGAAGAACATATGCGACCGACCGGCAAATTCGCAGACGTGGACGCCATGATGCCGATGATCGGACCGCTCAAGCGCCTGCACCGGAATTCGAGCAAGATGCTTGCCGATCTGGCGACACTTCCCCAAGTCTTCTCTCACAACGACTTCTGGCAACCCAATGTTTTCGGAGAATGCGGGCCGGACTCGCGTCACATTCTGATCGACTACGCCTATTGCGACCACGCGCCTGCCGGTCTCGACGCCGCGAACTTCATCGTCGACGGCATCGTCGATGGGTTTTTGCCCTGCGACCGAGGAGGTCTGCTGCTCGATCAGGCGCTGCAGACGTACCTCCGGCGTTTCTATACGCTCCGCCCGGAACACAGGAGCGTCGACCTGATTCGCGCGGCCAAACTCGCGATGGCCTTGAAATATGCCTGGCTGATCCCGGCAACATTCAAGGCCGCGCATTCGGATGAAAGCCGGGACAAGCTGCAAAAGGAGCACGGCTCGGCAGGAGACTTTCTCAATCGCCGATCTGTGGCGCTTAACCTTGTTCGCGAGCTGATCGCCGATCCTGCCAGCATGTTCGCGTGAGCGAGGCTGCAGCGACAAGCTCTTCAAGGGACAAACAGGAAACCTGGATGGAACGAATTGTGGGCTCGACGGCCAGTGCGACCAATGCTTCCGGCCGTGTCGGGACGACGGCGGAACACACCGACAACGCAAGGTCGCCGGCGGGCGCCTTTATCGAAGTCAGCTGGGGGACGCCTGGGTGCTTGATGTTCAGCCAGATCGTTGTCGGGTCTATCTGGAAGCCCGCCCCTGCAGCCTTGAGGACGGCTTCCTTCATGCACCAGGCGCGCAACGCGGCGGCCATGCGTCGCCCCGTGCTCATCTCGGCCAGGCAAGCCAGCTCTTCGTCGCAAAGGAACATGTGCACGACTTCGTAGGCGTCCTTGGCGCGCGACAGAGGCTCCACGTCCGCGCCTACTGCCGAAGATCGACTAGTTGCTATGGCCGCAAAGCGCCCGGAATGCGACAGGCTCGCCTTGATGGCGTGTGAGCCGATGTCGACGAGTTCGGGGGCTTGGAAGGGCACGCCCGGTCGTCGAAACTGGATCTTCGATGCAGGGATTTTCAGGCAGCGCTCCAGAATCAGGCGCAGCGCCACATGACTTGCCTCGTATTCCCAGGCGGCGGCCGCGGACTTGAACGCGTCAAGCCGAGTCCGCTCCGCACCGCATAGCACGTCGCGCCAGGCCCCTTCCGCCAGGCCGCTATGCCGCGTCGGTCTAGAAATGTCGACCAGCGCGAGGTGGCATTCGTCGTTCGACGGCCCGCCCAACGAGCCCCAAAAAGCGTCGAGCGGTTGGGTTTCGATGTCGAGCATGCTCACGAGCGCGGCTTGCGCTGCTGAGGGCGGCGAAGCGCCACGGCATGTCGGTCGATCTCGGCCGAGAGTTCCCGATATGTGAGAGCTCGCCTGGCATCGGAGACCGCGACCTTGTCGGGATGTTTTGCGGCAGAGGCACGAAAAAGCTCGGGCGCCATCTGATAGGGCCGTGGGGCGCCTGGGCCGACGGCCCATTGTTCGAGAATTTTCGCGCGTTCTGGTTCGGTCAGTACGGGAAGTTTGCTGATCGGTGTCTCGGGCTGATCAAGCCCAGCGTGAAGCACCAGTTTGAACGCTTCCAGCAATCTGTGCGCGGTCTCTTGAGAAACGACGTCCGGGTTGTACGCAAGATAGCCATCGATCGTGTCTTCCATGAAAACGCTTAGATCGATGGGTGTTTCGAGGGTTGCTTCGGTGATGTCGGTCACCACGGCGGTCATCGGTCCAAGATCGAAGCCCACCCCCGTCGTGCGCAGGCTTGCCTTGGCGAGCGACGCCGCGTTTCGTCCGGCCGACGATTGCAGCGTGAACATCGCATCAAAGCCTTGCTCGACGAGTGGCCGAGGAGTCCTGAAGTGATGCTGTATGCGGCTCAAAGGCAAGCCACCGTCATCGATCATAGCGGCAATTTCTGGAACCTGGCTCCGGACGATATCCTGGAAGCTGGCACCGCCCGGGAGCTGCAGGGCAATCGGCAGCAAATTTTGAAACAGCCCCACCGTGCCCATGTCGCGCGAGGTCCTACGTCCATGGAAGGGCGAGGCTATCGTCACTCGGTCCTGCCCGGAAAAGCGTGACAGTACGATGCCGAACCCGATCAACAGCACGCCATATGCCGTTGCTTCATGTCGGCGGACGAATGTGCGAAGGCGCGTCGTCCCGGCTGCATCGATGGCAAGCCGAAGGAGGAGCGCTTTGGACCCTAGACGGGCTGCAGCGCCGCGAATCTTCGGGAAGTTGATATTCAAGGGCTGGTCGTGCAGTCGCTCCTTCCACCGTGCGCTGGCCTCCGCCGCGATCGGCTGATTCAGATAGCGGACCTGCTCGACGACAAAATCCCGATAGTCTCCAGCGGCCTCCGCAGGCAGCCCGCCGCTGAAGGCCGCGCGCAGGTCATCGATCAAGAGGCCCAGAGAATAGAGATCGCAAGCGGCGTGATGGACCTGTAGAGCGAGGAGAGTGCCCTGCGGTGATGCAATCACATACGCCTTGCACATTGGCTCGTCGAACAGCGGCATGGGCTCACGAATAAGCCCGGCGGCCAGAGACTGGGCCAGCTGGAGAGAGGAGACATGGTGACTGGTGGAGGCGACTTGGGTGGTGGCGAGCATGCCATCGCCCTTGATACGCAACGACAGCGCACTGTGGCGCTTCAGAACGGCATCGAAGGCCTCCTTCACCCGCGTACTGTCGAGCGGCCCGTGCAGGGACAACGCAAATCCCATGCAAGAGCGCGGATGCCCGGGCGATATCAGTTCATGGAAAGCATAGGATTGTTGATTGAGGCTGGCACCGATGCGCTTGCCCGAAAGATTGTGGGCCGCAGGCGGTTCGTACCGAGGTGACGCCTCCATAACCTCGATCTTCGATGGGCTCATTCGAGCAAGGATGCTCGTCCGAGGCGGTGCGATTCCCTGTCGCTCGAGGCGTTCGGCGAGACGGGCCAGCATCAGAGAATCGAATCCCAGCTCCAGGAGACTCTGCGCCATTTCCTCGCGTTGCAACGCCCTGCCGAGAATGACCTGAAAGGCATCAAGTGCCGGCGACAGTTCTCGTCCCATGGCATTTGATGGCGGCAAGGCCAGGCCGCGCAGGTACTCTTGTTTGCAGGTGCTGCGGCGTACTTTGCCGCTGGAGGTTACCGGGATCGCAGCGGCCGCAACGCGATGGACCTCTGCGTTCAGACCTTCGAACGCATCGAAGATCACATTCTGCAGTCGCGCGAGCAGGTCGCGCAGCGGCATTCCGTGCAGGCGCAGCCGCGCAACCAGGACGACGACGCTCTCGCTATCCTCCCGCTCGCAACCGAAGGCCACCACCCGCACCCGGTTCATGTCGGACAGGGTCTCGAGTACGAGCCCTTCTATGTCTTCGGGGTACACATTGCGCCCGTTGACGATGATGATGTCTTTGAGGCGTCCGGCCACATGGAGCTGCGAGTCGGCCAGGAAGCCGATATCGCCAGTTCTCAAGTAGCCCTCGGTTCGGCCCTCTAGTCTGGCGTTGAGCTGGGTCGCACTGTCTTCTTCATTACGGAAGTACCTTCGTGCCGTGGAAGGACTGCGAATCCAAATCTCTCCCTCCACGCCGTGGCCCACTGGACGTGCGGTATCAGGGTCGACGATGACCACTTCCTGGCCGTGACCCACCACGCCGCTCGAAACCGTCTCGCTCCCTCCATCGGACGATACACGGGTGGTGACTCCGGAGCCGACCGGGCCGCCGGAGACGAAAAGGCCATTCTCCGCCATACCATAACAAGGGAACAAGGCTCCGGGACGAAGGCCATACTTGCAAAAGGCCTCGGTAAATGCGCGCATTGTCGAGACGCGAACCGGCTCCGAGCCATTGAAAGCCACCCTCCAGCAGCTGAGATTGAGCGCAAGTGGAGTTTCGTTCTCCCGTAGTGCCGTCAGACATGAACTGTAGGCGAAGTTCGGTCCTCCGCTGGTCGTGGCTCGCCTGTCACTTATCGTTTGCAGCCATGAAAGCGGGTTCCGAATGAATCGACTCGGTGCCATCAGGTAGCTCGTGGCGCCACAATGGAGTGGCTGAAGAATCATGCCCAGCAGCCCCATGTCGTGGAAGTGAGGCAGCCAGCTCACGAAGACTGACGATGCCTCATGCTCGAATGCACGCTGTATCGAGGCCATGTTGTGCGACAGCATCCCGTGAGTGACTTCGACCGCCTTCGGGAAGCTCGTGGAGCCTGAAGTGTACTGGAGGAAGGCAAGGTCATGATTCTCAATATGCTGCGAGACAGGGTCCGGGGCGCCCGGCTCAGCCGTCGCGTCGAGGTCGGGCGGCGACAGTACGGCAGCGTCCTCGGCCAGGCCGATCCCCGTGTCTTCGCCCGATGTAGCAATGATGAAGTGCGGCGCGCAGTGCCTGACCATGCGGGCGACCCGCTGCCGCGCCGCTGGTCCGACGGGCGAGGGTATGGGCACGGCGACACCGCCAGCCGAAAGAATGGAGAGAAAGCTTGTAACGAACTCGAGGCCGGCAGGAAGGCTGACGACGACACGTTGATGCCGCCGCAGTCCGGCGCGTCGGTAGGATTCGGCCTGTGCCACCACGACGGAGTAAAGGTTTGCGAAATCGATTTCGCGGACGATCTCGCCCTCGTTGCCAAGAAAACCGAACGCGCGCTTGCCGGGCATCTCCCTGGCGTTCGCCGCCAGGGAAGCGAGGATATTGCGCAATCTTGCCATCCGCTGTTGCTACGCCGAGCGTGCCGCAGCGCGCTGACGCATCCGAAGGAATGCCCTTGAATTCCGTCGGCTGGGGAGGCCGCTGGCTGACGGCGACGGGTGTAGAAAGCTCGAGTGCAGTAGATGCCTCGCCTGCGCCTCACTCGTCCGGTGCTCGAACAGCGACGAGAGATCGACCGCCAATCCCGTCCTCTCTTCGATATCGGTCCGTGCCTGCAGGATGACGATCGAGCTCGCACCGTATTCGAAGATGTCGTCCTGCGGCTTCAAAAAAGGGACGCCAAGCAGGTGCTGCCAAATTCGGCAGATACCTTCTTCCACCGCTGTGTCGGAATCCGGAGAGGCCGACGGGCTTTCGATGAGATTCGAGAAATAGCGCTCGCGTAATGCCCCAAGGTCGTGTTTGGCATTGGTTGTAAGGGGCAATTCGTCAAGGACAATGAGGTGGGGGCGCATGTAGATCGGCAATCGAGTCGCTACCGCTTGATGCAATTGGCGCAGGTCGGTGTCTGCCTGCGTGGGCAGTGTGATGTAGGCGACCAGCGGATTGGTCCGCCCCGATGATTGATCGTAGTCAACCACCACTTGGTCCGCTCCGGCGTGCCGTACGGCCTGGGCGATTTCCTCGAGTTCGATCCGGAATCCATTGACCTTGACTTGCTGGTCGCTGCGTCCGAGATACTCGATTGCCCCGTCCTCGAGGAAACGCGCGATGTCGCCGGTGCGGAACATGCGGGCGTGTGGTCGGTCGTCGAAGGGATCGGGTTCGAAACGGCTCCCCTGCTCGCGCGAGGCACTGTCGAGATAGCCCTCTGACACGCCAGCGCCGCCAATGTAAATCTCACCGACGACGCCAGGCGGGGACGGATTGCGGGCCACGTCGAGGATGTAGATGCGCGTGTCCGAGCACGGCGTGCCGATAGGCAGCGACGCGGCGATGGAATACGTTTCTCGATCCGAAGAGGCAAGCCGGTGCGACGTAGAGGTGATTGTCGTCTCGGTCGGGCCGTAGCCATTGAAGATGCGTCGCTGCGGAGAGAAGCTCGACGCCAGGTGGTCCCACAGTTTCCAAGAGAACTTTTCGCCGCCGACCAGAATCATCCTGAAGGCTTCGAGATTCAGCGCCGGCAGGAGCACCTCTAAATGGGACGGCGTGACGTAGAGAAGGTTGGCGCCGTATTCAGTCACTCGTTGCGCGTAGCGAGACGGTATGAGGGTGTCCTCGGGCTCGGCGAAATGGATGCGGCCGCCGAAGCACAGCTGGTTCAAGATCTCCTCGAAGCCAAAATCGAAGCCGACGGGCAGGATTTGCACCGACGCGTAGTGCGGACCGAGCTCGAACGCGTGCTCTTGCCAGGCCAATAGCTGCGCCAGGTTTGCATGGCTGATCGGCACCCCCTTGGGGCTGCCCGTCGAGCCAGAGGTAAAGATCACGTAAGCGCGAGATTCGGAATCGGAGGTGTGCTGAACTCCACTGATGTCGTTCTCTGCCGGCTCTTCTTCAACGTCCAGTACCGTGACAGATTCCGGGGGCGCGATCGTTTCCGCCTTGTGCTTGAACGCGGCTATGGTGAACACGTGCCTTAGGGGGCACGAGGCAATAGCCATTTCAAGTCGCTCACGGGGCCACGCTGGATCCAGAGGCACGACGGTGAAGCCTGCTTTCCAGATAGCAAAGGTGGCCACAACGAACTCGCAGCGATTCCCGATCAGAACGCCGCATGCTTGTGAACTTGGCAGCTCGGGTCTTTCCTGCTTCATCGATATTGCTCGCGGGAGCCGTTCTTCCGCAGCCTCTACTAGGACGGAACTGTATATGTTTATTACCAGTTCAATCGCGCTTGGCCTAGGAGCCTGCCCCTGCCTTCGGAGGGCAGCGCTCGTGCGTTTTCAAGCCGCGCTCAGGAGCGAGTAATGCTATTTGCGCCCCCGCAACCAACAGACATGAGTCTCCGGCGCACAAGCTCGAGTGTTCGGATTGGTGCCGACCCATCGCGCATAGACGATCCGCGAGGAAGAGAACACGCTAGGTTCCTTCGGATGATTGCGTCGTGACAGCGGCCGACGTCAGCGCAGAGCAACGGCGGCATAGCGTTGTGCAGGATGTGGCTTTCACAGGCCGCTCGCGGCTTCAGTTTGGCTCTGGCGCTTCACGGCCCCATGCGCCTGCGAAGCGCCGACGGCACGTTCCATATCCAGTTGCTTACAAAGCGCTTACATTGGGTTGCTAGACGGCCGTGTAAGCAAAAATGCGCCCTCCGGTACCTTCTAAACTCCTGGTCTCGTGAAAGAATTTGGAGCGGGCGAAGGGATTCGAACCCTCGACCCCGACCTTGGCAAGGTCGTGCTCTACCCCTGAGCTACGCCCGCGCTCCGATCCGGCCGGGTAGGTGCCGGAAGGCGGCGTTGATACGGGTTTTCGGCCGCCATTGCAAGCCCGCCCCCGGCCTCAGGCGCGGGCCAGAAGCCGCTGCAGATACTTGCCGTATTCGCTTTCCCGGATGGGCTGGATCAGCTTTTCCATGCCGCCATCGTCGATATAGCCCTTGCGCCAGGCGACCTCCTCGGGGCTGCCGATCTGCAGGCCCTGGCGGTCCTCGACGGTCTCGACGAACTGGGCGGCGCGCAGCAGGCTCGACGGCGTGCCGGTGTCGAGCCAGGCGTAGCCGCGGCCCAGCTTCTCGACGGTGAGCCGCCCCTGCTTCAGGTAGTGCGCATTGACGTCGCTGATCTCGAGCTCGCCGCGCGCCGAGCGCGGAATGTGCGCGGCGACGTCGCAAACATCGGCGTCGTAGAAATAAAGACCGGTCACCGCCCAGTTCGATTTGGGCTCCTTGGGCTTCTCGACGATCGAGACCGGCCGGCCCGCGGCATCGAACTCGACCACGCCATAGGCTGCGGGATCGCTCACCCAATAGGCGTAGACCACCGCGCCACTGCCCGTGGCGCCGCGCTCGGCCACCGCCGGCAGCGAATCGCCATAGAACAGGTTGTCGCCCAGAATCAGGCCGACGCGATCTTTGCCCACGAACTCGCGCCCGACGATGAACACCTCGGCGATGCCGCCGGGCCTGGGCTGCACGGCGTAGCGGATGTCGAGGCCCCACTGCTTGCCGTCGCCGAACAGGCGGCGATAGGACTCCACGTCGGCCGGATTGACGACCAGCAGGATCTCGCGGCAACCCGCCAGCATCAGCGTGGTCAGCGGGTAATAGACCATCGGCTTGTTGTAGACCGGCAGGAGCTGCTTGTTGGCCGCCCGGGTCATCGGGTAAAGCCGCGTGCCGCTGCCGCCGGACAGAACGATGCCTTTCATGAAAACGATGTAGCCCGATGCTCGATCCGCAACAACTCTTCGCCCGCCTCGACCAGCTGGGCATCGCCCATCGCACCGTCGAGCATCCGCCGGTCTTCACCGTCGAGGAGGCCAAGGCCTTGCGCGGCAACCTGCCCGGCCATCACATCAAGAACCTCTTCCTGCGCAACAAGAAGGAGGAGATGTGGCTGGTCGTGGCATTGGAAGATCGCGCCATCGACCTCAAGCGCCTCGGCGAGGTGCTGGGCGCCGGCCGCCTCTCCTTCGGCAGCGCCGATCGCCTGAAGCGTTACCTGGGTGTCGAGCCGGGATCGGTGACCCCGCTCTCCCTGGCCAACGACGAGACCCACGCCGTACGGCTGGTGCTCGATCGCGGCATCGCCGACGGCGGCCCGATCAACGCCCACCCCCTGGTCAACACCATGACCACGGCGCTGGCGCCGGCCGACCTGCTGCGCTTCTTCGCAGCCACCGGGCACACGCCGCGCTGGCTCGACTTCCCGTTATAATATAACAATTGAGCGATGATGCTCCGACGCCAGTTCCTGGCGGCCGCGCCGCCGTTCGCAGTGCTGCCCGCTTTTGCCCAAGCCAGGCCCAAGGTCGTCGCGACCTTCTCGATCCTGGGCGACCTGGTGGCTGAGGTCGCCGGCGATCGCATCGAGCTTGCCGTGCTGGTCGGCGCCGACACCGACGCCCACACCTACCAACCCAAGCCGACCGACGCGCGTGCGCTCGCCGCGGCGCAGGCGCTGGTGAGCAACGGCCTGGGCTACGAGGGCTGGATCGATCGCCTGGCCAAGGCCGCTCCCTTCAAGGGCCGCGGCATCGTGGCGACGGCGGATGTGGCGACGCTCGAGAGCGCGCCGGCGCCCGGCCGCAGCCACGCTCATGGTCCCGATCCGCATTGCTGGCAGGATGCCGGCCGGGTGCGGCGCTATGTCGGCAACATCGTCGAGGGGCTGGCCGCGGCCGATGCCGCGAACGCTTCGTTCTATCGCGAGCGCGGACAAGCCTACGACAAGCGCCTCGCCACGCTCGACCAATGGATCAAGACCGAGATCGCCAAGGTGCCGGCGACACAGCGGCGCGCGATCACCGCGCACGACTCCTTCCGCTACTTCACGGCGGCCTACGGGGTGGAATTCTTCGCCCCGCGCGGCTTCACCACCGAGAGCGAGCCGTCGGCCAAGGACGTCGCGGCGCTGATCCGCCTGGTGCGCGAGCAGAAGATCAAGGCGCTGTTCGTCGAGAACATGAGCAACCCCGGCCTGATCGACCAGATCGCCCGCGAGTCCGGCGCCGTCGTCGGGCCGCAGCTCTACAGCGACGCACTGTCGGGACCGAACGGACCGGCACCGACCTATGAGGCGATGATGCGCCACAACGTGACGGCACTGGTCGCGGGGATGATGAAGAACTAACCACCGTCGTCCCGACCGGAGCCGGGCGCAGCGAGGCGTAGCGGAGGGACCTGTCGATGCGTCGACAAGACGAGGTCCCTCGACTTCGCTCGGGATGACGGGAAGGCTAGATCGCCACGAACGGCAGCCCGGCCGACTTCCGCGCTTCCTGCAGCGTGTTGTACATCAGACACGCCACCGTCATCGGCCCGACGCCGCCCGGCACCGGCGTGATGTGGCCGGCGACCGGCAGCGCCTCGGCGAAGGCGACGTCGCCCACCAGGCGCGTTTTGCCGTCGCCCGCCGGCACGCGGTTGATGCCGACGTCGATCACCGCCGCGCCGGGCCTGATCCAGTCGCCGCGCACGACCTCGGGCTTGCCGATGGCGACCACCAGGATGTCGGCCTGGCGGGCGAGCGCCGGCAGGTCGCGGGTGCGCGAATGGGCGATCGTCACCGTGCAATCGGCGCGCAGCAGCAGGCGCGCCACCGGCCGGCCGACCAGGTTCGAGCGGCCGATGATCACGGCATGGCAGCCGGACAGCGAGGCCAGCGTATCCTGCAGCAGCATCGACACGCCAAGCGGCGTGCACGGCACCGGAAAATCGAGCGGCGCGCCCGAATCGACCGTGCCCAGTCGTCCGACATTCAGCGGATGGAAACCGTCGACGTCCTTGGCCGGATCGACGGCTAAAAGCACCTGCGCGGTGTCGATGTGCTTGGGCAGCGGCAACTGCACCAGGATGCCGTGCACGGCCTTGTCCGCATTGAGGCGCGCGATCAGCTCCAGCAGCTCGGCTCCGGTCGTGCTCTCGGGCAGGCGGTGATCGAAGCTCGCCATGCCGAGCTCGGCGGCGAGCTTGCCCTTGCTGCGGACATAGACCTGGCTCGCCGCATCATCGCCGATCAGCACCGTGGCGAGACCGGGCTTTGGCCCGCCGCCGGCGATCAGCGCCTCGACGCCCGTGCCGACGCGCTTGCGCAGGCCGGCGGCGTAGGCCTTGCCGTCTATCAGTTTCGCTTCAGCCATCTCTCCCCGCAGAGTCCCTCGTCCATTCGGTGATCTTCGCCGCGAGCAGCGCGGGCTCACCGGTAATGCTCAAGACCTTGTCGCGTGACGTGGCGCCCCGTGTCACCGCGAAAGCCGACTTGGGCAGCCGCCAGGTCGCCGCCAACAGATCGATTACGGCCGCGTTCGCCTTGCCGTCCTCGGCGGGCGCCGTCACCTGCGCCTTGAGCGCGCCGCCGCCACAGGTGAGCGCAAGGCGTCGGGCCCGCGGCTGGGCGCGCAGTTCGACCGTCACGCCCGTGCCGGTGCGGCGCATGAACACCGGATCGTCCGACACGAGCTAGTACAAGATGTAAGTCGCGATGAGGTGCTGGATGACAATGATCAGCAACAGGGCCACGACCGGCGAGATGTCGATGCCGCCCAGGTTGGGCAGAAGCCGGCGGAGCGGCCGCAACACCGGTTCGGTGACGCGATAGAGCAGGTCGACGACCACGCGGATGAACTGGTTGCGCACGTTGACGACGCCGAACGCGACCAGCCAGCTCATGATGGCGCTGGCAATGATGATGGCCGAATAGATGTCGAGAATTTTTAGGATCAGCTGGCCCGCCGACATCATTGCCTCTCCGAATCGCTGCCGGCAGGTCGCCGGCCGGGCACCCTACTCGGCGGGGAATGTCGATCACAAGCCAATTTCCCGGCCAATTTCCCGCCCCTAATTACGCCCGCGACAGGGTCAATTCGACGGTGCCGACGTGGATGACACGCGCCGCGCTGATATCGCGTGGACCGTGCTCGGGCAGCAGGCGGGCCCCGTCGATCCGCGTGCCGCCCGGCGTGCCGAGATCTTCCAGGCCGAGCCGGCCACCGGAGACAAACAGCCGCGCATGCGGCTGGCCAACTGTCGGGTCGGGGACGGAAAGCTCGTTGCCCTGCTGCGTGGCGGCGCCGGTCAGCAGGTAGGCAGGCTGAGTCCCGTCCATCGACAGCGCCACAGGGCCGCTTGCCGAGAGGCCGCTCAGTCGCCAGGGACGCCGGTCGGCCAAGGCGGCCGGCGGCGGCGGCAAGGCTGTCGGCGATCCCGGCCGGCCGGGCGATGATGCGCCGGCGGGAGTGCCCGCCATCTCATCGCGCGGCCAGCGCATGAAAGCGAAGACCCAGAGCAGGATCAGCGGCACGATCGTGCCGACTCCGGTCAAGGTCAGCAGGATGGCGCCGAGGCCAGCCCAGCCCGGCAAGCCCGCCTTCTCAACGATGCGCCAAGCCATCCAGCCGGCAAACACCAGCCCGATCAGGGCGAAGACGCTCGACAGTCCGAACAGGCCAAGGACCTCTGCGCCCATGTCAACGCTTCCCCGAAGGGGCTTCGCCGTTGGGCCAGTCACTGAAGGCCAGCACGCCCATGACGATAAAGGAGCCGATCAACGGCACGAGATGGAACAGCGACAGCGCGCCCGAGAAGCCGGCGCGCGTGCAGATGCGCCAGGTCGGGATGATCAGCACCAGTGCCATCAGCAGATGCACGACGACAACGCCGAAGATGAACAGCGAGGCGCCGAGACCGAGCAGCCAGGCGACGAGCGTCACGGCTGGATGCTCAGGCCAGTGCCACGACTTCGATCTCGACCAGCACGTCGCGTGGCAGGCGCGCCACCTCGACGGTCGAGCGCGCCGGTGCGGCGGCGCCGAAATACTCCGGCCGGCCGTAGACCTCGTTCATGGCCACGAAGCTGTCCATGCTCTTCAGGAACACCGTGGTCTTGACCGAGCGGTCGAGGTCGCTGCCCGCCGCCTTCAGGACCGCCCGCAGGTTCTTCAACACTTGGTGTGTCTGCTCGGCGATGCCACCCTCGACCAGGTTGCCGGTCTTGGGATCGAGCGGGATCTGGCCCGCACAGAACACCAGGCCGTTGGCGACGATGGCTTGCGAATAGGGGCCGAGCGCCTTGGGGGCGGCATCGGACTGGACGACCTTCTTGCTGCTGGCGGGCACTTCAAATACTCCGTGAAAAACGAGCGGCAACGCTAACATAGGCCCGCTTGCTTGACAGGGGACCCGCCAACCATTATCCGCGCCTTCCTTGGGCCTTTTTGCTTGCCCAGGTTCGGTTGATGGGGGGCTGTAGCTCAGCTGGGAGAGCGCCTCGTTCGCAATGAGGAGGTCAGGGGTTCGATCCCCCTCAGCTCCACCAACCGCTTCAATGACCTGGACGCGTCCGGTCCAGGTCGCCTCAGGCACCGGAGTAGCCCGTGCCTGGCATGAAGGATGACCACCTTGCCGTTTGGATCCTGCGCTGCTCGCGTAGTCGCTGACCGGATCGGGCGACGCGATTTCGTGGCGTTGGCCGGTGGCCTCGCGGCGCCATGGGCGATCCCGGCCCGCGCCCAGGCCACGCCGGTCATCGGCTATCTCGGATCGGAAACGCCGCACCGCTATGCCAGCCGTCTCGGCGCCTTCCGCGAAGGCCTGGCCCAGACCGGCTACCTCGAGGGACGCAACGTCTCGATCGAATTTCGATGGGCAGAGGGCCACTACGGTCAACTGCCCGCCCTGGCGCGCGATCTCGCCGGTCGCCAGGTGGCGGTGATGGTGGCGCCGGGTGGCGCTGAAGTGGCGCTGGCCGCGAAAGCGGCGACGACCACCATCCCGATCGTGTTCGAGATGGGCGGCGATCCCATCGCGCTCGGCGTCGTCGACAGCCTGTCGCGGCCGGGCGGCAACCTGACCGGGGTGTCGAGCCTCAGCGTCGAGGTCTCGCGCAAGCGCCTGGAATTCATGCGCGAGGTGCGCCCCGGCACGAAGACATTCGCCGTCGCCATCAATCCGTCGAGCCCGACATCGACCTCGCAGCTCAAGAACCTCCAGGCCGCCGCGGACAGTCTCGGGCTCACCCTCGTCGTCCTGAAGGCCAGCACCGAGGAAGAGTTCGATGGCATGTTCGCTGCCGTGCGCGAACAGGGAGCGGCGGGACTCGTCTTCAGCTCCGATCCCTACTTCGCCTATCGCAGCCAGCTTCTCGCCGAACTCGCGGTCCGTCACGGCGTGCCGGCGATGACGCAATCGCGCGATTTCCCGATGGCCGGCGGGCTGATGAGCTACGGCGGCGATTTCCACCAGTCGCACCGCCAGACCGGCATATACGCCGGCCGCATCCTCAAGGGCGAGAAGCCGTCCGATCTGCCCGTGCAACGCGTCACCAAGGTCGAACTGTTCATCAACATGAAGGCTGCCAAGCCGCTCGGCATATCCTTCCCGAGCTCGCTTCTCGGCAGCGCCGACCGGATCCTCGAATGAGCCGCCGGCCGACCGTCGCCGCCCCGCGCACGTCGCTGTTCAGGAGATACTTCCTCATCCTGTTCGGGGCCGTCGTCACGCCGCTGCTGATCGCGGGCGGAAGCGAGGCGTGGTTTGGCTATCGCGACCAGCGCGCCAGGCTGAACGACCTGCTGGATGCGGAGGCCCGGCTGGCCTCCGTGAAGATCGAGGACTTCGTCGAAGGTATCCGCGACCAGCTGAGCTGGACCGTGCAACTGCCATGGTCGGAAACTCCCGGCGACCGACGCCGCGTCGAGGCCTTGCGCCTGCTGCGCCAGGTTCCCGCCGTCGAGAGCCTCAGTCTGGTCGATGGCCAGGGACGGGAACGGCTGTTCGTGTCGCGCATCGGCCTCAACCGGATCGACAGCCGCGAAGACCATTCCGCCAAGCCGGCCGTGCTGGGAGCCCGCTCGGATCGCGTGTGGTTCGGCCCCGTCACCTTCATCGCCGACTCCGAACCGTTCATCACCGTCGCGATCGCCGGCAACCGCGCCGTCGACGGCGTGGCCGTCGCCGAGGTCAATCTCAAGTTCATCTGGGAGGTGATCTCGGCCATCCGCGTCGGGCAGACCGGCGAGGCGTTCGTGCTCGACCGGCCGGGACGTCTTGTTGCCCATCCAGACATCAGCCTGGTGCTGCGGGCGGATCAGGCCGCGCAAAGACCGCTGCAGGACCTGCGGTCCGCCATTCTCGCCCGGCCCGGCCAGGCCGCTGCCGGGCAGGACATCAGGGGAAACACCGTCATGGCCGCGATGGCGCCGATCCCCGGCCTCGACTGGAGCGTCATCGTCAAGCAGCCGCTCGCCGAGGCCTTCGGACCGATCTACGCCGCGCTGTGGCGCACGAGCATCCTGCTGGTCGCCGGCACGCTGCTCGCGGCGGGGCTTGCCTACTGGCTTGCCCAGCGCATGGTCGAGCCCATCCAGCTGCTGGAGGAAGGCGTTGCGCGGATCGGCGCGGGGCAATTCGACCACCGCATCACGATCAAGACAGGCGACGAGTTCGAGCGCCTGGCCGACCGGTTCAACGAGATGGCGGGCGAGTTGTCGGTCTCGCAGGAACGCTCGGAACGCATCAACCGCCTCAAACGCTTCCTCGCGCCGGCGGTGGCCGAGCTGATCGAGCGCACCGGCGACGACCGCGTCCTCGACGGCCGCCGCGTCGAGGTCGTCGTGGTGTTCTGCGACTTGCGGGGCTTCACGGGCTTCTCCTCGCGGGCCGAACCGGAAACCATCATCGGTGTGCTCCGCGAGTACTACGATGTGCTGGAAAAGGTCATCAGCGACCACGGCGCCACCCTGATCAACTACTCGGGCGATGGCGTGATGGCGCTGCTCAACGCCCCTGTTGCCTGCTCCGATCCGGCATTGCGCGCCGTCAACATGGCGACCGCCATGCAAGAGGGCGTGCAGAAGCTCCTCGACGGCTGGCGCACTCTGGAAGAGGGGCTTGGTTTCGGCATTGGCCTGGCCATGGGGCCCGCCACGGTCGGCCGGATCGGCTCGGAAGGCCATCTCCACTACAGCGCGATCGGCAACGTCGTGAACCTCGCCTCCCGCTTGTGCTCGAGCGCGGAGGATTCCCAGATTCTTCTCGATCGCATCGCGGCTGATGCCGTGCGATCGCAAGTGCCGCTTGCCGAGCTCGAGCCGCGGGCCCTCAAAGGCTTCGACCAGCCCATTGCCGTGTTTTCGGCGGTCGCCGGACCGGCGGGCAGGCCGGCCCGATGGCAGCGGGCGGGCCGGCGCCCCTCCTATTTTTGACCGCAGTCGAGGCCGAGCCTGTTGTCATTGACCACCCGCCGGGGGACCTTCGGGGTCCATGCTGGTCCGCAAGCTCCGCCCCACAGCCGCTGATCTCGGCCTCACCGTCGAGGAAGGACACGCCTTGCGTCCCCTGACGACGCCCTGGCGCATCCAGGAATTCCTGATCGGCCTCAACGCCAACTTCGAGGAGGAAGGCGACACGCTGCGCTCGGTACGCGGCGTGCTGCGGCACCGCCGCGCCCATTGCATCGAGGCGGCCTTCACCGCGGCCTGCGCGCTGTGGCTGCACGGCGACCCGCCATTGCTGATGGACCTCGTGGCCAAGGGCGATTCGGACCACGTCATTGCCATCTTCCGGCGCAATGGTTGCTGGGGCGCCATCTCCAAGAGCAACCATGTCTGGCTGCGCTGGCGCGACCCGGTCTATCGCTCCCCGCGCGAGCTCGCGATGTCGTACTTCCATGAATACACCAACAAGCATCGCAAGACGCTGCGCACCTATTCCGATCCCATCGATCTGCGGCAGTTCGCCGTCGAGGACTGGGTGACCAACGAGGACGACTGCTGGGATGTCGGCGCTTCGCTCGAGGACACACCGCATCATCGGTTGATCACACCGGCGCAGGCGCGCAACCTCAAGCCGCGCGATGCCACCGAGCTGCGCGCCGACGGTCTGGTGCAATACGAAAGCGCCGATGGAAAACGGGCGCATCGTTACTGAGGGAGGGGCGCCGTGAAAATCCTGATCATGTTCCTGCTCATCACCTTCGCCGCCACCGGCCGGGTGTTCGCGCAGATCCCGGCCGAATGGCAGGCGGCCGCGCAGGTAGTGATCGCCGACCTCGAGCGCGACACGCCGCTTGCCGCCAGGCCATGGACCGGTGCGGAGCTGACGCAGGGCTGGCACATGGCGCGTGCCTGGCGAAAGCACAACAACGGCAATGTCGAGATCATCCTGGCCGAGTACCTGACCTTCGTGGCGCTGTGCCGGCAGGGCTGCGCCGGCAACACCATCGAGGGCAAGGGCTACATCGCCGTGGCCGAGCAGGTGAAGGCCCTCAAGGCGCAGAACGGTGAAGCCTACGGTCTCGCCACCAGTGCCCATGCCTGGCTGGCGGCCCTGCCCGATCCGACGGGGGCGGCGGCCAAGAACGCGGCGATGTGGAACAAGGATCTCGACATGGCGGCGGCGGATTTCGCCACCAGCAATCTCTATGCGCTCTATTGGCTGCTGGCGCTGGCGCGGCCGACGCCGACGGAGCAGGCCAATACCTTTGCCCGATTCGCCATCTTCGTGCAGGGCAAGGCGTGGATCGGAACGCGCTGCCTCGACATCTCCAAGGTGGCTTTGGTGATCGGCGCGCCGCCGCGCGTCGAAACTTGCAAATAGGCGACACATCATGGCCTACGAAACCATCGCTATCCGCAAGCTCACACCGGCGATCGGCGCGGAAGTGTCCGGCGTCGATCTCGCGTCGATGTCGAACCAGCAGGCGAGCGAGCTGCACGATGCGCTGATGGCGCATCACGTGCTGTTCTTCCGCGACCAGCAAATGAGCGTCGATCAGCACAAGGCGTTCGGTCGCCTGTTCGGCGAGCTTTTGGTCCATCCGGCAGCCCGGGCCGAGGTCGAGGGCCATCCTGAGATCCGCGTCGTTCATGCCGACGAGAAGACCAAGACGGCGACGGGCGAGGTCTGGCACTCCGACATGTCATGCGAGCCCGAACCGCCGATGGGTTCGATCCTCTACCTGCACCAGTCACCACCGGTCGGTGGCGACACGGCCTTCGCCAACATGTATCTCGCCTACGAGGCGCTATCCGAGCCGATCAAGCGGCTGGTCGAAGGCCTGTCGGCCTTTCACACCAGCGCCCACGTATATTCGCGGCCCGAGTTCGGACGCAGCGACAAGCAGTTCCCCGAGGCTGTCCATCCCATCGTGCGCACGCATCCCGTGACGGGGCGCAAGTGTCTGTTCGTCAATCGCGGCTTCACCAAGCGCATCGAGGGCCTGAGGAAGCACGAGAGCGACGCGCTGCTTGAGATGCTGGTGCGCCACTGCGAGACGCCTGAGTTCCAGTGCCGCTTCCGTTGGGAGAAGCACTCGGTCGCCTTCTGGGACAACCGCTGCGCCATGCATCGCGCGACGTTCGACTACCACCCACATGTGCGTCACGGGCATCGTGTGACGATCAAGGGCGATCGGCCGTTCTGATCATGAATGGGCGCGCTCGGCGCGCGCACCTGTCGTCCTGAGCGTAGCTGAAGGACCTCATCGCCGCTTGCAATCGGCATGAGATCCTTCGCTACGCTCAGGATGACGGCTTGGGTGTTTCGGCAGCCCCTACCCTCCCCCGTATTGTATGGACCGGAGAGATAGTGAACAGGTGTTCGGAGACATGGTGAACACTCCAAGGGAGTGGACCCATGAGGTTTTCGATGCCGTTCCGGAGCAAGGAAGAGGCTCAGGAGGAGCTGTGCCGGTTGGCCCTGGCGTCGGGGGCGAACCGTCGGGAGCTTTGCCGTCAGCACAAGGTGCAGCCGAGCATTCTGTACAAGTGGTTGGATCGCTATCGACGAGAGGGGTCTGGTGGTCTGTCGGATCGCTCGCGTCGGCCGCTGAGCTCGCCGTCGAAGACGGAGGCTGAGATGGAGGCGGCGGTACTGGCGGTTCGCCAGGAGAACCCAGTGTGGGGTGGTCGCAAGATC
>FODP01000005.1:58704-514841 GCA_900110395.1 Rhodospirillales bacterium URHD0017 | reverse complement strand
GGCCGTGCCGGCCGATCGCTATCGGCCCAGCCGGCGAACCTTCACGCCAACCGTCGAGCCCTTCAACTACGGACCCGACCTCGTCATCCGCAGCGTCGACGCTGCGGCCAACATCAGCTTCCAAAACAGACGATGGAAGGCCTCCAAAGCGCTGGTTGGAAAGCACGTCGCCATACGACCGACCGACCACGATGGCGTGTTCGACATCGTCTTCCGCCACGTCACCATAAAGACGATCAACTTCCATCAAATAGGCTAATCTGAAAGGTGTTCACCATGTCCCCGAACACCCGTTCACCATGTCCCCTGTCCAAACAGCAGGGCGTGGGGAGGAAAGTTTTGGTAAATGTCGATTCCCGCCCGGTCCAATCGTCGATGAGGTGACGGGTATCCGTCACCACCAGAGGAGATCGACAATGGCTCAATACATGTTGTTGCTGCACCAGGTCCCGAACTACAACGCCGACCTGCCGCGCGAGAAGATGCTGGAGATGACCAAGCGCTACATGGCCTGGGCCGATGCCCTGCGCCAGAAAGGCCGCATGGTCGGCGGCGAGAAGCTGTCGGCCGGCGGCGTGCGCCATATCCGGGTCAAGGACGGCAAGCCGGTGGCGAGCGATGGTCCCTACGCCGAGGCCAAGGACGTGATCGGCGGCTACTTCGTCATCGAGGCCAAGGACGCGGCCGAGGCCGAGACCATCGCCCGCGACTGCCCGCACCTCGTGCTCTCCGGCACCAACTGGGTCGAAATCCGGCCGATCGACGACATGAGCCAGGCCCGGGCGGCCGCAGGCTGAGATGTCCGTTCAGCGGCTCGTCGATTCGCTCGCCCGCGATTCGACGAGCCGGCTGGTCGCCGCCCTGGCGCGGCGGCTGGGTGCGGGCCGCATTACCATCGCCGAGGATGCCGTGCAGCACGCGCTGCTGCAGGCGCTGTCGTTGTGGCCGTTCAAGGGCGTGCCCGACAAACCCGCGGCGTGGCTGGCGGCGGTCGCGAAGAACCGTGCGCTCGATCTTTTGCGCAACGAGGCGCGCACCGTCGCTCTCGATGACGAGGCGTTCCCGGCCGAGCCGCAGCAACCGGCAAGCGACGGTCATTTCGACCGTGAGCTCAACGACGACGAGCTCGCCCTGTTGTTTGCCGTCTGCCATCCCGCGCTGTCGCCCGAGATGCGCGTCACCTTTGCGCTCAAGACCGTGTGCGGTCTCACGGTACCGCAGATCGCCTCGGGCCTGCTGAGCGAGCCCACCGCCATCGCCCAGCGCCTGGTGCGGGCGCGCAAGCAATTGGAAGCGGCCGGCGTTGCGATCGAAGCGCCACCGCCCGAAGCCTTGCCCGAGCGTGCCGAATCGGTGCGCACCGCGCTCTTCCTGATGTTCAACGAAGGCTATTCGGCATCGTCGGGCGAGGCGCTGGTGCAGCCCGAGTTCTGTGTCGAAGCGGTGCGGCTCGCGCGCGCCCTGGCGCAGCATCCGGTGACGGCAGGTCCGGCGAGCGATGCCCTGGCCGCGCTGCTGGCGCTGACCGCCGCGCGCCTGCCGACGCGTGTCGGCCCCGACGGCGTGGCGCAGCTTCTGGAAGACCAGCCGCGCAGCCAATGGGACCGCGGCTTGATCGCCCTGGGCTTCGCTCATCTCGAACGCTCGGCCGATGGCGAGGCGCTGACGGTGTGGCACCTGCGCGCCGAGATCGCGTCGCTGCATGCCGTCGCGTCCAGCACCGAGGCAACCAACTGGCAGCGCATCGTCGACGTCTACGGCCAGTTGCGCCTGGTCGATCCGTCGCCTGTGGTCGAGCTGGCCCGTGCCGTTGCCATTGGGCGCGCCGACGGCCCGGCAGCAGGCCTCGCGGCGCTGCCGCAGCCCGACGGCAACCCCTACGGCCACGCCGCGCGCGGGGTGTTCCTGGCGGCGCTCGGCCGGGGCGACGAAGCCCGCCGGCATTTTGAGCGGGCGCTCGGCCTTGCCCGCACGACACCCGAGCGGCGGCTGATGCAGAGGCGCTTGGCCGAGCTTGCGACCTGAGTGACGAATTTAGGCGCCCCGCCGGGAACAGCCGGGCGGCGGCTGCGTTGTTCGCTTCGCAGCCCCGTGTCTCAGGGAAGATCGAAGATGTTCGCCTATGTCGCCATTGGGGCCAGCCTGGCCATCATGAGTGTGATTTCCTTCGCCGCCGCGGCGATGGCGGGCTAGTCCGCGCGGGCAGCACGCAATCGGACGACGATGAGCCAGGTCGCCGCCGCCAGGATGATCGCCGCCGCGATCCATTCGGCGACCGACAGGTCGGGTGGGGCGACCCAGCCGAGATGCGCAGCCGCCGCCTCGAGGGCGATGGCGAAGAACGGCATGGCGGCGAGCGCGATCAGATAGGTCTGCACGCCGGTGCGGTTGATGGTCCAGAAGCCGAGCCAGGTGCCGGGCGCGCGGAACAACAGGCCGGCGAGCGCGGCATAGAGCCAGAGTTCGATGCGGCCGAAGGCATCGCCGGCGCCGGCCCACGGCGAGGTGACGGTACCCAAAAGTCCCAGCACCGACCAGACGAGGATGAGCACCAGCGAGGCGGCCACCAGGATCTCGCCGGTGAAGCGGCTGCGGGCGGCGAGGTCGTTCGAGCGGTTGCGCGGGTGGTAGGCGATCATCCACGAGGCCGCGACCGCCATGGCCTCGGACGCGACCAGCCAGCCCAGGCCGCGCCAGGCGTCGGGTGCCAGTGTCAGCGCAAACGCCACGATGCCGATCGCCAGCAGGGCGAGGCCCGGCCAGTCGCGCCGCAGCGGCGCGTTGCGCGTCAGCCACCAGCCGGAGACCGCACCGATCAGGACGCTCACCGTCGCCAGAAGAGTGCTCTCGGTGATGGCGAGCCAGACGATCGCTGCTGCCGTTGCGCCGTTGATGGCGACGCGCAGGAAGGCGTAGCCGATGGTCCAGGGTGCCAGAAGCCCGAGCCAGCTGCCGGCCGCCCGACGGCCGAGCCACAGCATGATCAGGCCCGCGAACAGGAGTTGCACCAGCGTGTAGGCCCAGGCATCGAGCGCAGCGCCGCTCACGACGTGCCGCGTCAGCAACAGATAGAGAGACCACAGCAGCGAGTTGCCGAGACCGAGCGCCAGGAGGGAGCCGCTCATGGCGGGGCCGGCGGCGGTTCAGGTCCTGAAGCGCAGCAGCAGGTGATTCACGCCGTTCAGCTTGACGTAGAGATCCTCGAACTGCGCGTAAAAATCTTCCCACTGCGGCAGGCCGCCCTGGGCGCCGAGCGCGGTGTAGATCTCGGCAACGGTCTTGCGGCCGTCGATCTGGGAGACGATGCGCGGCGCCAGTGCCGGCAGCTGCGCGCGCCACGGGAAGCCGTCGAGGTTGGCGATCAGCGGCGTGCCGGGCTGCAGGCCGGCCGCGAGCTTCTGGGCATCCATCTCGCGCAGCACCGGGATGGCCGAGGTGTCCTCGGGCCGCGCCACCGTGTCGAAGCCGGCGCGCGTGGCATAGAAGACGTGGTTGCGCAGGTTACCCGCCAGGCGCTCGGCGAAGGCCGCGCGCTCGACCAGCGGCAGCGAGCTCGCCATGCGCGCGATGATGGGATCGCTCATGTAGGTCGCGGGCTCGTAGCGCACCGGCTCGAGGAAGGCGACGACGCGCAGGCCGGAGTTCTGCGCCATGGCGCCGATGTCGGGCACCGTGAAGGCGCGGTCGCAGCTGTGCAGCAGGAGATCGTAGAGGCCGGCATCGCCGCCGGTGACGTGGTCGTTGAGATAGGGATTGCGGCGGAACAGGTTGGTGGTCGGCAGGAAGCGGATCAGCCGCTTGGTCATGGCGATCCGGTCTTCCAGCGCCATCGACATTGGCGCCAAGGTGCGCAGCAGCTCCTGCAGGGGATAGACGCCGCTGCGGCCATACTCGCCATAGAGCATCACGCCCATGCCGCCGTCGGGATTGAGCACGCTCGCCAGCGCGCGCATGCCGGCGGCGGGGTCGGGCAGGTGGTGCAGCACGCCGGTGCAGTCGATGTAATCGAACTGGCCGATCGGCATCGTCGGCAGGTCGAGCAGCGAGCCGGTGAGGAAGTTGATGTTGCGCAAGCCCCTCGCCTTGGCCCGGGCCTCGCAGATCTGGCGCGAGGCCGTCGAGATGTCGAGGTAGACGACCTCGCCGGGGCAACGCCGGTCGGCGAGCTGCTGGGCCAGCATGATGCAGGCATCGCCCGTGCCGCCGCCCGCCACCAGCGCCCGGAACGGCCGCATGAAGTTCAGCCGGCCGGAGAACAGGTAGTGGTTGATCTCGAGGACGTGGCTCGGGGTGCCGGTGATCAGGCGAATCGCCTCATCGCGCGGATCGCGCGGCGGATAGGGCAGCGCCTCGTACTGGGCGCGGACATCATCCATCGGCGAGGGAACGGTCATTCTGGCCTTGTTTCAGGGCGGGCGCGGCGCTACCCGGGGGAAGCAGTGCCTGCAGGGGATTAGTGCAACAAAAAGACAGGCCGTGAAAGAGGGGCATGAAAGGCTATTTCGGCATCGGTGTGGAAGGCGTCAGCAAGGCCCTGAACGTGGGCACCTTGTTCCGCACCGCCCATGCCTTCGGCGCCTCCTTCGTCTTCACCTTGCGCGCCCAATACAATCGCCGCGAAGGGGCGCACACCGACACCTCCGACACGCCGCGCTCGGTGCCGACCTATAACTTCGCCGACCTCGACGCTTTCCGCCTGCCGCAGGGCTGCCGGCTGGTCGGCGTCGAGATCACCGACCAGGCGATCGAGCTGCCGAGCTTCCGCCATCCCCGCCAGGCCGCCTACATCCTGGGCGCCGAGCGCGAGGGCCTGTCGGCTGACGTGCAGTCAATCTGCGACTATGTGGTGAAGATCCCGACCCGCTTCTCGGTCAACCTGGGCGTCGCCGGGGCGCTGATCATGTACGACCGCCAGCTCAGCCTCGGGCGCCATGCCCCGCGTCCCGTCGCCGAGGGCGGCTCTACCGAAGCCGTCGTGGTCCCGCCGTTCGGCGAGCCGATCTATAAGCGCAAGCAGCGGATTCGGGCGCGTGCCGGCAAATGACCGGCGCCAAATGACCCGAACCAGGTTCGTCGCCCCCGTCATCCTGGGCATCATGGTGGTCCAGGCCGTGGTGCTGCACCTGATGGGCCGCGTCTGGATCTGCAGCTGCGGCACCGTCCGGTTCTGGGTCGGCGACATCTGGTCGGCCGAACTGTCCCAGCAGATGTTCGACTGGTACACGCCCTCGCACATCGTCCACGGCATCCTGTTCTACGGCGTCCTGCATCTCCTCTTGCCGCGCACACCTGTCCTCGTGCGGCTGGCGATTGCGGCCGGGATCGAGGGCGCCTGGGAGATCGCCGAGAACTCGCCCTGGGTAATCGAGGCCTACCGCAAGCAGGCGCTGGCCGCCGGCTATACCGGCGACAGCATCCTCAATTCGCTCTTGGACACGGTCGCCATGATGACGGGCTTCGCCGTCGCCCGGCTGCTGCCGTGGAAGGCGACGGTCGTCCTGGTCCTGGTGCTCGAGATCGGCGCCGCCGTGGTGGTCCGCGACAACCTGACCCTCAATATCCTGAATTTCATCCATCGCTTCCCGGCCATCGAGGCCTGGCAGAAGGGGGCCCAGCGATAGCCGCCCAAAGGATAGCCAGGGGATAGGCATTGCGCCGGCCGCCCGGCCCGCCTATCTCCCGGTCCCATGGCCGCCCCCTTGCCCACCGAGCCGCTGCAGATCGTCGAGCCGTTCCGCGGCCGCAACGACACGCGCCGCAACCTGGTCGGCCTGTCGCGCGAGGAGCTGAAGGCGACACTCGCCGAGGCCGGGCTGGAGCCGTTCCGGGCCCGCCAGGTCTGGCAGTGGATCTACTGGCACGGCGTGCGCGACTTCGGGCTGATGACCAACATCGCCAAGAAGACGCGCGACCGCCTGGCCGAGCTCTTCGTCGTCGAGCGGCCCGAGATCGTCACCGAGCAGCGCTCGGTCGACGGCACGCGCAAGTGGCTGCTGCGCTTCCCCGACGGCAACGAGGCCGAGACGGTCAACATCCCGGAGGAGGATCGCGGCTCGGTGTGCGTGTCGAGCCAGGTCGGCTGCACGCTGACCTGCAGCTTCTGCCACACCGGCACGCAGCCCCTGGTGCGCAACCTCGCGCCCGCCGAGATCGTCGGCCAGTTCATGGTGGCGCGCGACAGCTACGGCGAATGGCCGACGCCCACCGAGACCACGCGCATGCTGAGCAACATCGTCATGATGGGCATGGGCGAGCCGCTCTACAATTTCGACAACGTCGCGACGGCGCTCAAGATCGTCATGGACGAGCAGGGCATCGCCCTCTCTCGTCGGCGCATCACGCTTTCGACCTCGGGTGTCGTGCCCATGATCCCCAGAGTCGGCGACGTTCTCGACGTCAACCTCGCGGTGTCGCTGCATGCGGTGAGCGACGCGGTGCGCGACACGCTGGTGCCGATCAATCGCAAATGGCCGATCGCCGAGCTCCTGAAGGCGTGCGCGGCCTATCCCGGCGCCCGGAACAGCCGGCGCATCACGTTCGAATACGCCATGCTGAAAGGCGTCAACGACAGCGACGCCGACGCCCGCGAGCTGGTGCGGTTGTTGAAGCCGATCCACGCCAAGGTGAACCTGATCCCGTTCAATCCCTGGCCGGGCGCGCCCTACGAGTGCAGCTCCAACAACCGCATGCACCGCTTCGCCGAAATCGTGAACGACGGCGGGCTCAGCGCGCCGATCCGCACGCCGCGCGGCCGTGACATCTTCGCCGCCTGCGGCCAGCTCAAGAGTGCGAGCCTGCGCGGGCGGCGGGAGAAGGTGGCGTTGTGAGGCACACCACTGTCACCCCGAGCGAAGCGAGGGGCCTTTAGGCAACGGGAAAGGTCCCTCGCTACGCTCGGGATGACAGCCTTGCCGTTACTCAGAACCGCTTCATGAACCAGTGATGCGTGTGGCCCGGCGGATAGTCGTCGATGCGGCCGAATTCGGTGTAGCCGTGGCGGCTGTAGAAGCCGGGCGCCTGGAAGCTGATCGTGTCGAGACGAATGCCGATGCAGCCGCGGTTGCGTGCGATCTCTTCGGCCTTTGCCAGCAGGCGCGAACCGATGCCCTGGCGGCGATAGGGCTCGGCGACGGCCAGCACATCGACCGAGCACCATGACCAGTAGGTCTGTCCCAAAAGGCCGCCCTGCACCTTGCCGTCGGCGTCGCGCGCCAGCAGCCACAAGGGCACGTGCTTGGTCGGCCCGACATGCTCGGTATTGAAATCGCCGAGCAGCGTGTTGACCGCGGTGAACGGGTTCTCGGCGGTTCGGCTGACTTCGTCGAGCGAGAGCGGAGGCAGGACGGTGGACATCGGAGAGCTGAGCCCTAGCGGGTGAATGCCGAGACCTTAGACAGGAAGGCGCGTTCGCTGTCGACGGGCTTCAATCCGGCGGCTTCGGCCCATGCGGCGACGCTGCCGTTGGCATACTCGGCGTAGTACGGCTCGTGGAAATAGTGCGGGAAGAGGTCGAGCAGGCCGTCCCACGACGGCTGGTCGCCCCTCTGCATCGAATCGACGATGACCACGAGGCCACCCGGCTTCAGCACACGCACCATCTCGGCCAGCGCCTGCTGGCGGACGGTCTCCGGCAGCTCGTGCATCAGGAACGACGACACGACGAGGTCGAGGCTTTTGTCCTCGAATGGCAGTTTCTCGGCCGCGCCCTCGATCAGCTTCACGCGCGCGGTCTTGCCGATCAGCCGGCGCGCCTCGGCGAGATAGGGCGCACTGAGATCGAGGCCGGTGAACTTCATGCCGGGCCACGCATCGTGCAGGAAGGCGAGCAGACGGCCGGTGCCGCAGCCGACATCCAGCCCCTTGAGATCACGCTGGTTGCGGCCGGCCATCCACGCGGCGATCGGTTTCAGGGCGCGTCGGCGCATGACGTCGGCGGCGCCGGTGAACAGCACCTCGACCTGTGTGTCGTAGATCGCGGCCGAGTGGTCTGAAAGCCAGCCGTCGCTCTGGAAGTGGAAGTTCTGGCGGTAGTAGTCGGGCAGCCCATCGCCTTGCTCGCCGGGCGGCAGTTCGTTGCTCTGGCCGTGACGGCGCGCGTCGACCTGCGGCAAGTCGCGGAAATAAAGAACGCTGCGGCGCAGGAACTCAGCCGCGTCGAAGGACAGCGGGCGCGGCGTCGGGAAGAGCCCGGCCTTGATGTCCTGCCATTCGCGCTCGAAGACGGCGCGCATGTCCTTCGTCATCTCGTCGCGCGAGGGCGTCGGCCCGACGGGGAAGTCGGGCTTGGGCATCGGCTTCAGGAACCGGCGGCCGGCCGCGTAGTGGCCGGCATACCAGGCGACGCGCGCGGTCTGGCGCGCGGCATAGGTGAGACGATCTAGGGCAGAAGCCATGGCTGAGCTTACCTTGGGATCGATTATAGCGTCTTTGCGGCAGGCTTGCCCGGCTGGCTTCCGCCGCTATATTCGCGCGCCTTCACCGATCCGAACCGAAAGCCGGCTGCCATGAGCGTTACTTATACCGGGCCCCACAAAAAGGGCGACATCAAGAAAGTCGTGCTGGCGTATTCCGGCGGCCTCGACACCTCCGTCATCCTGAAGTGGCTGCAGACGACCTACGGCTGCGAGGTCGTGACCTTCACCGCCGATCTCGGCCAGGGCGAGGAGCTCGGCCCGGCGCGCAAGAAGGCCGAGATGGCAGGCGTCAAGCCCAAGAACATCTATATCGACGACGTGCGCGAGGAGTTCGTGAAGGACTTCGTCTTCCCGATGTTCCGCGCCAACGCGCTCTACGAGGGCCAGTACCTGCTCGGCACCTCGATCGCCCGGCCATTGATCGCCAAGCGCCAGATCGAGATCGCCCGCGACGTCGGTGCCGACGCCGTCTGTCACGGCGCCACCGGCAAGGGCAACGACCAGGTGCGCTTCGAGCTGACGTATTACGCGCTGAAGCCCGACATCAAGGTGATCGCGCCGTGGCGCGAGTGGGAACTGACGTCGCGCACCAAGCTGCTCGAGTTCGCCGAGCAGCACCAGATCCCGATCGCCAAGGACAAGCGCGGCGAGGCGCCGTTCTCGGTCGACGCCAACCTCCTGCACTCCTCGAGCGAGGGCAAGATTCTGGAGGATCCCTGGGAGGAGGCCGACGAGATGGTCTACCAGCGCACCATCTCGCCCGAAGATGCGCCCGACAAGGCGACCTACATCACGGTCGATTTCGAGAAGGGCGATGCCGTCGCCGTCAACGGCAAGGCGATGTCGCCGGCGACCTTGCTGACGAAGCTCAACGACCTCGGCAGGAAGAACGGCATCGGCCGCCTCGACCTGGTCGAGAACCGCTTCGTCGGCATGAAGAGCCGCGGCATCTACGAGACGCCGGGCGGCACGATCCTCTATGCCGCCCATCGCGGCATCGAATCGATCACCCTCGACCGCGGCGCGGGGCATCTCAAGGACGAGCTGATGCCCAAGTACGCCGAGCTGATCTATTACGGCTTCTGGTATTCGCCCGAGCGCGAGATGCTGCAGGCGCTGATCGACAAGAGCCAGGAGAACGTCACCGGCACGGTGCGGCTGAAGCTTTACAAGGGCAACACCACCGTGGTCGGCCGCAAGTCGCCGAAGTCGCTCTACTCGATGAAGACCGTGACCTTCGAGGACGACGCCGGCGCCTACGACCAGCGCGACGCCGAAGGCTTCATCAAGCTGAACGCGCTGCGCCTGCGCCTGCGCGCCACGGGGCAGGGTGGCCCGAAGACGTAGCTGGAGCGCGGACGTCCAGGTCCGCATCATGCTCATGAGCGGACCTGGAGGTCCGCGCTCCGCATGAGCTACTTCGGCCTGCCCTACATCCACGCCGTCTTCGACGTGCTGGCGTGGCTGGCGTCGATGACGGTCTTCGTCCTGACGACGCGTCATCTCATTCCGCCGGAGGCGCTGCCCGCCAGACGAGTGCAGCATCCCGGCCTCTACGCCGTCACCGCCGGCGCCGGCGCGCTGTGCGGTGCGATGTTCTTCGGTACGGCAAACGCGCTGCTCTCCGGCATGCACGCGCTGGGCTTCTCCATGGTGGGCGGCATCGCCGGCGCCATCGCCGCCGTCGAAGCCTTTAAGCGCTTCACTGGCGTCCAGGGCTCGACCGGCATCGTCTTCGCCGCTCCCTTCGCCGCCACCGTGGCCGTCGGGCGCTGGGGCTGCTTCTTCTCCGGCCTTGCCGATTTCACCTACGGCACACCGACGGCAGTTCCCTGGGCCGTCGATTTCGGCGACGGCATCGGCCGCCATCCCGTGCAGCTCTACGAATCGCTCGCCATGGCCGCGATGCTCGTCGTGCTGATCCAGCGTTTCATGGCGCGCGACCGCTTTTGGTTGGCCAACGGCTTCTACCTCACGGTCGGCTGGTACGGCCTGCAGCGCTTCGTCTGGGAGTTCTTCAAGCCCTATGCAACGCTGCTTGGGCCTTTCAACCTCTTCCATTTTGTCTGTCTGGGCTTGGTCCTGTACGCTGCGGCGATGATCCGCAGCGGGGGCCGAGCATGTACGACGGCATGAAGCGCAAACTGTCCGGCTCCGAGGAGCCGGACAGTTTGCGTATGGACGAGGCATCTGGATCAACGCGTTTCCAGCCGATTGGAACCGCGAGCGGTTCCAATCGGCCGGAAGCCGCGCTACCGCGCAAGTCGGCGCCTTATCTCTTCCTCGGCCAGACGACATCCCTCTGCGAGACCTGCCTCGGCCTGGTGCCGGCCAAGATCGTCGAGGAGGACGGCGGCATCTACTATTCCAAGCGCTGCCCCGAGCACGGCGTGATGAAGACCCTGGTATCCGACGACCCGGTCTACTGGCGCCGCACCCTGGAATACCTCAAGCCCGGCGACCGGCCGCTGGCGCCGTTCACCAAAACCGAACGCGGCTGCCCGTGGGATTGCGGCCTCTGCCCCGACCACGAGCAGCACTCCTGTCTCGCCATCGTCGAGATCAACGAAGCCTGCAACCTCGCCTGCCCGGTGTGCTTCGCCGATTCCTCGCCCAAGCGGAACAGCCATCGCAGCCTCAGCGAGGTCGAGTTCATGCTCGACGCCCTGGTGCGAAGCGAAGGCGAGCCCGACCTGGTGCAGATCTCGGGTGGCGAGCCCACCATCCATCCGCAGATCCTCGACATCCTCGCTGCCGCGCGGAAACGTCCCATCAAGCACGTGATGCTGAACACCAACGGTATCCGCATCGCCGAGGATGAAGCCTTCTGCGATGCGCTGGCCGAGCTCAGGCCCGGTTTCGAGGTCTACCTGCAGTTCGATTCGCTGAACGACGATGCGCTCAAGAACATCCGCGGCGCCGCGCTGTCACGCATCCGCCGCCAGGCGCTGGCCAATCTCGAGGCGCGCAACATCTCGACCACGCTGGTCTGCACGGTGAAGCGTGGCGTCAACGACACCGAGATCGGCGAGATCGTGCGCCATGCGCTGAAGTACAAGTGCGTGCGCGGCATCAACTTCCAGCCGGTGCAGGACGCCGGCCGCAACGAGGGCTTCGATCCCAAGACCAACCGCATCGTGCTGTCGGAGATTCGCCGCCGCATCGTCGAGGACTCGGGCGTGTTCGCCGACGGCGACATGATCCCGCTGCCCTGCAATCCCGCCTCGATCTCGATCGGCTACGGCGTGCGCGACGGCGAGAAGGTGATCCCGCTCACCTCGCTGGTGCCGCGTGAGGCGCTGTTGCCCGCGGTGCCCAACGCCATTTCCTTCGAGAAGTATCCCGAGCTGCGCCAGCGCTTCGTCGACCTGCTGTCGCTGTCGACCGCCGACACCAACACGGCCGAGCGCCTGGGCTCGCTGCTGTGCTGCCTGCCCGACGTGCCGATGCCCGAGGGCTCGGGCTACGAGAACGTCTTCCGCGTCACCATCGTGGAGTTTTTAGACCGCTTCAATTTCTGCCTGGGCAACGTCAAGCGCTCCTGCGTCCATTTCGTGACCCCGGACGGCGCCATCATTCCGTTCGACACCTACAACACCTTCTATCGTCCGGGTGCGGCCGGTAACGCCCGCCTGGCAGAAGCCCGTTCGCCGGAGGCGCGGCGATGAGCGATCCCAACGTCCCGGCGCCTCCGCCGCCGCCGCCGGTCTATCCGCCGCCGCCGCGGAAAGACCGCGGGCTTGGCTGGTTCTTCGCCATCTCAGGCTCGATCGTCCTGATCCTGACCTTGGGCTGCGTCCTCGCCGTCACCGAGGGGAACCTCACGGGCGAGATGAGCGGCGTGGCCATCCTGTGCGGCTCGCCGACGCTGATCCTGGGGGGCGTCTTTCTTTGGCTGGGCTCGCGCCGCCTAAAGCGCTAAGCAGGGCGCTAAGACAGCGCCAAGAGTTGTAACGGAGCAGGCGGATGCCTTTCGACAACAGCGACCGCCCGGGGCGGGGACGCGGCACGGGCGAGCGGGCGATCAACCTGCCGCCGGCGGTGATGTGGCTGATCGGTATCAATGTCGCCGTCCAGCTGCTGCGCAGCCTGCTCGGCGAGGCGACCGACAACACCATCATCCTGATGTTCGGCCTGGTGCCCGCCGCCTACACCGGCGGCAGCAGTGATCTCATCAGCCAGATCGCAGCGCCCGTCACCTACCAGTTCATTCATGGCGGCTGGATGCACCTCGTCATCAACATGGTGACCCTGGCGGCCTTCGGTGCGCCGGTCGAGCGCATGCTGGGCGTGCGCCGCTTCGTGCTCTTCTATCTCTCGGCCGGCATCGTCGCGGGCGCCGTGCAGATCGCGCTCTATCCCGATTCGGTCGATCCGGTGATCGGCGCCTCGGGCGCCATCTCGGGCGTGTTCGGCGCCGTGCTGATGCTGATGCGCTACACCGGCAACCTGCCCTCGCTCTATCCCATCGCCGGCATCTGGATCGCCCTCAACGTCTTCTTCGGCCTTTTTGGCGGCATGCCGGGCGCAGGCGGCGAGCAGATCGCCTGGGCCGCTCACGTCGGCGGCTTCATCTATGGTCTTTTGGCCATCCGCTTCTTCGCGCCGCGCCGCTTCATATAGGGAGGCGCCGTGGCCGATCAGCCCGTCCCGCTGCGCCGCTATCTCACCGCCAACGCCGTAGCGCTGGCGCCGTCCTTCGCTGCCTTGCTGGCGCTCTACTGGTCGGGCCATCTGGCCGGCCGGCCGACGCTGGTCGCCATGGCCGGCATCGCCGTGGTCACCGTCTTCCTGGTCCAGCGCTATCTCGGCTCGCTCGCGCTGTTTGCCCGCTTCGTCGGCGAACTGTCGGACGAGCGCGAGCCCGTGATGCCGCGCCTTTCCTTCGCGCCCGCCACCGAGGAGCTGGCGACTGCGGCGGCCCAGCTCTCGGCGGGCTGGCGCCGCCAGCGCGCCTCGATCGACAATCTCGCGGCCTCCGCCCAGGCGATCGTCGATGGCCTGCCCGATCCGCTGATCGCCGTCGACCGCAGCCGCCGCATCGTGCGCACCAACCTCGCTGCCCGCGACCTTCTGGGCAGCGCCGGCGCCGAGCGCGATCTCTCCACGATGTTCCGCCAGCCGCAGCTTCTGGCGGCGATCGACGGCCTGCTCGAGACCAGCGACGGCAACTTCACCGGTCCCGACCAGACGGGTGTCGAGTTCGTGCTGCCCGGCCCGCCCGAGCTCGATGTCATCGCCCATGTGCGCCGCCTGCCGCGCGCGGCAGCCGACGGCTCGCTGGCGCTGATCGTGCTGCATGACACGACGGCGCTGCGTCGCGCCGAGCGCATGCGCGCCGATTTCGTCGCCAACGCGAGCCACGAGCTCAAGACGCCAATCGCGGGCCTCGCCGGCTTCATCGAGACTCTGCGTGGTCCGGCCCGCGATGACGTGAGCGCGCGCGAACGCTTCCTCGGCATCATGGCCGAGCAGGCCGAGCGCATGCGCCGCCTGGTCGATGACCTGCTGATGCTGTCGCGCATCGAGCAGCACGAGCACGCCCGCCCCGACGCCGCCATCGACGTCGACCGCGTGCTGCGTGGCGTGCTCGACCTGCTGCAGCTCAAGGCGGGCAGCCGCAAGGTGGCGCTCGAGCTCGAGGTCGAAGCCGGCCTGCCGCGCGCCGTCGGCGATCACGACGAGCTCACCATCGTGTTCCAGAACCTGGTCGACAACGCCGTGAAGTACGCCAAGCCCGCCACCGCCGTGCGCATCACCGCGCGGCCGCTCGGCCAGGACCGAGTCGCCGTCGCCGTCGCCGACGAGGGCGACGGCATTCCCGCCGCGCACCTGCCGCGTCTCACCGAGCGTTTCTATCGCGTCGACGCCGCGCGCTCGCGCCAGCTCGGCGGTACCGGGCTCGGGCTCGCCATCGTCAAGCACGTGGTCAATCGCCATCGCGGTCGGCTCGACATCCAAAGCACGCCCGGCAAGGGCTCGACCTTCACCGTGGTGCTGCCGGCCGCCGGCTGATACGCGATCCAGTTCGCAGCGTCGATGCAAGGGTATCTTCTGTTAGGCGCTCTGCCAGCCCTGTATGGTTTGCGTGATGAGCGGGGGAGTCGACGGCCGTCCAGTCAGGATGGCGACGTTGGTCGCGCTGATGACTCTTGCCTTCGGGTCGTCCGGCTGGGCGCAGATCGACAACTTCGGTTTGCTTACCACCATCAATGACAGTCCTGGCAAAGCGACCCTGTTCTCGACGGCGACGAACACGCTTGTCGGATCGCCCGTCACCACCGCCGCCTTCCCGCAGAACGCGACATTCTCGCCCGACGGGCGATTTGCCTACACGCCGAACGTTTCAAACTCGGTGTCGGTGATCGACGTCGTGAGCCGCACTGTCGTCGCGACGATCCCCGTCGCCGGCGCGCCCGACTCGATCGTCGCCAGCCGGGATGGACAGTTTGTCTACACGACCAACTCGTTCAATGGGACGGTCTCCGTCATCAACGCGGCGACGAACCAGGTCGTCGGCTCGCCGATCACCGTCGGTACGGCGCCGGTTTCCGCCGCCCTGTCGCCCGACGGCAGCGTCCTGTATGTCACGAACCAAACCAGCAACTCGATGTCCGTCATTGATACGGCGACCAGGACCGTAACCGCGACCGTCGCCGCCGTCGGGACGGCCCCCTCCGGGGCCGTCGTCTCTCCTGACGGCCAGAAGATATATGTCGCAAATCAGGGCGGCACGGTCTCGGTGATCAACACGGCGACCAACACGGTTGTCGCGACCGTGACGGTGGGTGGCTTTCCCCTCAGCATCGCCATCAGTCCCGACGGGACGCGGGTCTACGGGATCGACCAGCTCAGCCATGTCTTCGTTGTAAACACCGCGACCAATACGGCGTTGCCCAGCATCTCGGTGCCGAGTCCACCGGCAGGCATCGCCTTTACGCCCGACGGGCGGCGCCTGTATGTGACCTTGGCGGGCGCCGGCGCGGTCGTCATCGATCCCAACACGAACACCATTGTAGGATCCGTGACCGCTCCGGTATCGAATTACAACATCGGCAGCGGCTTCATCGGCCCGAACATCATCGTGCCGACGGGCGGGCCGTTGTCGTTGGCGAGCGACGCCCAGCTGGGAACCCTGGGTTTCGGGCAGTTCGTCGATTTCAACGGCGGCACCCTGAAGCTTGGCGCCGGCTTCAGCACGGCGCGCACGATCTCGCTGCTCGCGGGCGGCGGGACCATCGACACCAACGGCTTCAACCTGACGGCTTCCGGCTCGATCATCAACTCCGGCGGGCTGATCAAGGCGGGGCTGGGCATTCTGACGCTGACCGGCACCAACACCTACAGCGGCGGCACGACGATCAACGGCGGGCTGATCAACTTCGATTCGGCGAACAACTTCGGCAGCGGCGCAGTCGCGCTCGACGGCGGCGGCCTGCAATGGGCGACCGGCACCACCACCGACATCTCGTCTCGCCTGGCCGCAATCGGCGCCGGCGGCGCGACGTTCGACACCAACGGCAACGTCGTCGCTTTCGCCACCGGCCTGACCGGGACAGGCGGCGTCACCAAGACCGGTGCGGGCGTGCTGATCTTCAGCACGGCCAATGCCTACGCTGGCGGCACGACGATCAACGCCGGCACGCTGATGCTCGACAGCGTCGGCGGCTCGCTGCCGGTGGGCGGGGCGCTGACGGTGAACGGCGGTACCTTCGACATGTCGCAGATCGCCACCGGCCAGTCGGTGGGAGCGCTGGCCGGCACCGGCGGGCAGATCGCGCTGGGCGCCAACACGCTCACCACCAGCAGCAATGCCAACACCTCACTCGCCACCAGCATCACCGGTTCCGGCGGCGCCCTCGTCAAGCAGGGCACCGGCATCCTGACGCTCACCGGCAACAACACCTACACCGGCGGCACGACGATCAACGGCGGGCTCATCAACTTCGCCGCCGGCAACAATCTCGGTACCGGCTCGATCACGCTGAACGGCGGCGGTCTGCAATGGGCGACCGGCAACACGCTGGACATCTCCTCGCGACTCACCGCCCTGGGCGCCGGCGGCGGCACGTTCGATACCAACCGCAACAACGTCACGCTGGCGTCGTCGATCACCGGCAGCGGTGGTCTCACCAAGGCTGGGTTGGGCACGTTGATCCTCTCCGGCAGCAACACCTACAGCGGCGGCACGACAGTGTCGGGCGGCACGCTGCAAGGCACGACGTCGAGCCTGCAGGGCAACATCGTCAACAACGCCGCCGTCGTGTTCAGCCAAAGCGGCAACGGAACCTACGCCGGCAACATGTCGGGCACGGGCAGCCTCGCGCTGCAGGGTGGCGGCACCTACGCCCTGACCGCGACCAGCACCTTCACCGGCCCGACGACGGTCACCGGCAGCAAGCTCGTGGTGAACGGCTCGATGACGAGCGCGGTGACCCTGGACAGTGCCAGCACGATCGGCGGCAACGGCACGATCGGCGGCTTGGTCTCCAACGGCGCGACCCTGACGCCCGGCAACTCGATCGGCACCTTGAACGTCAGCGGCAACTTCAGCCAGACGGGTGGCGCCTATGTCGTCGAGGTGAATGCCCAGGGCCAGAGCGATCGCATCAACGTCAGCGGAACGGCGACGATCAACGGCGGCACGGTGCAGGTGGCGGCGACAACTGGCAACTACGGCACCAGCACCACCTACACGATCCTGAGCGCCAACGGCGGCCTTAGCGGCACCTACTCGAGCGTCTCGAGCAACTTCGCCTTCCTGACACCGAGCCTCAGCTACAACGCCAACAACGTGTTCTTGACCTTGGCGCTGCAGGGCAACGCGCCCTTCTCGGGCTTCGGCGGCAACACGGTGAACCAGCGCGCCGTCGGCTATGCCCTCGACCAGTCCTTCGCCACCGCCACCGGCGACTTCGCCACGGTGATCGGCGCCCTGGCCGGCCTCAACACCCAGCAAGCCGGCCCGGCGCTGAACGCGATCAGCGGCCAACCCTATGCCGACTTCGGCACCGCCAACCTTGCGAGCAACACGCTGTTCATGAATGCGCTCGGCCAGCAGATGGCGCTGGCGCGCGGTGGCGCAGGGAGCGGCCAGCGCCAGGCCCTGGCGCAGGCCTGCGACATCGCCCTGTGCGATGCGGCGAGCCCGTTCAGCCTCTGGGCCAGCGGCCTCGGTGGCTTCGGTAGCGTGCAGGGCGACGGCAACTCGAACACCTTCACCTACAACATCGGGGGCACGGCGGCCGGTGTCGACTATCGCGTGATGCCCAACCTGCTGCTGGGCGTTGGCGCCGGCTACACCAGCGGCACGCAATGGGTCGACAGCTTCCAGGGCAAAGGCTGGAACAATGCGGTGAGCGTGGCGGCCTATGGCAGCTTCACCATGGCGGGCTTCTATGCCGACCTGCTGGCGGGCTATGCCTATGCCAACAACCAGCTGCAGCGGCAGATCACGATCCCCGGTCTGCAGCAGCGCACGGCGAATGGCTCGACCGGCGCCAACCAGTTCCTCGGGCAGGCCGAGATCGGCTACCAGGTCCCGGTGTATGCACCGGCGATGGCGTCGGTCACGCCGTTCGCCCGGCTGCAGGTGATGAGCGTGAACCAGGCGGCGTTCAGCGAGTGGGGTGCGAACTCGCTCAGTCTCAACGTGCAGCAGCAGACGACCAACTCGCTGCGCTCGACCCTGGGCGCGCAACTGAACGGGGTGATCGGATTGGGCGACATGCGCACGCTGGATCTCGGCCTGCGGCTGGGCTGGCTGCATGAGTACGTCTACACCGGCCGGCCGATCACGGCGGCCTTCGCCGGCGCGCCAGCGGCCGGCTTCACGGTGTACGGCGCCACGCCGCAGCGCGACGCGGCGGTGATCGGCTTCCAGGCCAGCACCACCGTGTCGACCGCTACCCAGCTCTACCTGCGCTACGACGGCGACATCGGCTCGGGCACCGACAACCACGCGCTGAACGTCGGTATGCGCCTGAGCTTCTGACGCGGGACCGGAAGACCGCCGCCGAGGTGGGCGATCGAAGGCAATCGATCAGCCCGTGGCCGGTCGCGGGTTCGGCGCTCGACGCTTCCACGCCAGCGACGAACACCGTGACCATGTGCAGGTCGCCGGGCAGCAACCCGAGGATCTCGATGCCGGGAGCCTGCAGCCTCCTGATGCTGTCGCGCATCGAGCAGCACGAGCATGCCCAACACGACGGTGTGGGTGGCGGCGCGCGCGATGGGACGCGACCGCATCGCCGTCGCCGTCGCCGACGAGGGCGACGGCATCCCGGCCAACCACCTGCCGCGCCTCACCGAACGCTTCTACCGCGTCGACGCCGCGCGCTCGCGCCAGCTCGGCGGCACCGGCCTCGCCATCGTCAAGCACGTGGTCAACCGCCATCGCGGCCGGCTCGACATCCAGAGCACGCCCGGCAAGGGCTCGACGTTCACCGTGGTGCTGCCGGCGGCCTGAGGCGCAAGGTGTCGAGGATGCGTCCGAAGCGTGGCTCGCCGGCGAGCGGCCGGAAAGGCGGGAACTCGGCGATATACGGCGCATTGTCGGCGCGCTCCTCGAGGCAACGGTCGAGTGCATCGAGCGCCCGGGCGCGCTCGCCGATCGCCATCGCCTGGATGGCCACCTCGAACCATTGGCTGAGCTTCTCAAGCCGCGCGATCCACTCGACCATGGCGGCACGATGTCCCGAGACCCGTGTGAGATCGGCCAGGCGACGGGCCGCCGCATGGTCGCCGAACAGTTCCAGCCAGGTCGCGCGCGCGGCCGCCGCTTCCTCGTGCCGTCCGAGCTGCTCGAGCACGACCATGCGCCGGAAGTGCGGACGCCGCGCCTCGGGGTCGATGGCGACCGCCTCGGCGAGGGCGGCGAGGGCGCGCTCGCCGTCACCCGCCATCCACCAGGCGAGGCCTAGCCGCTCGTGCGTTTCACGCCGCGTCGGCTCGAGGCGGCGCGCCCGTTGCAGCGCCGCCAGCGCCTCGCGATGCCGGCCGACGGCCGACAGGAACAGGCCATGGCCGAGCTGGGCCTCGGCCGACCGGGGCGCCAGCGTCACAGCCCGCTCGAGGTCGGCCTCGGCGCCTCGCCAGTCCCAGTCGTAGGTCATCTTGAGCCGGCCAAGCACCGCATAGGCTTCGCCCTTGCGGGGATCGATCGCCAGCGCTCGGAGCGCGGCGTCGCTTGCGAGCTGCGTGGCCTCGTCGACGGGCAGCGGACGACGGATCGTGGTCGACGAGAGCAGGAGATAGGTCGAGGCGAGACCCGCCAACGCCTCGGCATCGTTGCCGTCGAGCGCCAGCGCGCGCTCGAACAGGCCGAGTGCCCTGAGCGCCGGCACGCGCTCGGCCTGGCTGAGCTGGTAGCGCGCCTCGCGCAGGACATCGAGAGACCCTGGCGGCGCGTGGCCATTCATCGCCCGCACCGGCGTGGCCAGGCGATAGCCGCTTTTCGCCACCGTCTCGATGCAGTCGATGCCCAGCGCCTTGCGCAGCGCCGAGATGTGGACGGTGAGGTTGCGGTCCTCGACGATGACTTCGGGCCAAAGCTGGGCATTGAAGGTCTGGCGCTCGACCAGCCGTCCTTCCGCTTCGGCCAGCAGGCGCAGCACGTCGAGCGTCTTGCCGGTCACCGGTAAGCGCTCGCCGTCCCGCGTCAATCGCCGCTCCGAGCTGTCGAGCACGAACGGTCCGAATTCGAACTGGGACACCAGACCTCCGCCGCGATGAAGCCTTTGACCTTTTTTTGACCTTGGCTTGCGGTCCTGGTGTTCTCAAGAGTTTACAAGTTGCAATTCAACTGCGGATTGCGTCGGCGATCGTAATGGTGCGACAGCAACGGTGCGCGCGATCGACTTCTATTGCCGCTGGGTGGCGGGATCGTCGAGAAGGCCTCGGCGAAGTCGATGGCGTGCAGGTGCGCAGAGTCTCATCGCTTGGCGCGACACGGTTCGACTGGCAGAGGCCTGCGCCTGATCTCACGACGATCGATCGAGCCGAAGCGTGGAAGTATTTGATATTTTTTTGACGTACGCCCGGATCGTGACGCCGTTAAAGTCAGTGCAATCGAGCGCTGAAACAAGAAGCGAGGGTATCCGCACCGGTTGTGCAGCTTGCGATGCGAGGTGTCGGCGGGCGGGACGGGGCAGGCAACAATGGACCATCACTTGGGCAAGCGGCGGCACGCTGCCCGTTCGGCTGCAATCACAGTCCTCTTGGCCACGACCTGCCTGACGCCGCTGTTGGTGGGCACGACGAGCCCTGCTTTCGCAGGCGCAGGCGGTGGCGATGGGGGTCTCACCGGCGCCCCGAGCGTAAGCGGTCGCGGAGGCACCGGTAGTTCCGGTCTGGACGACAACGCCGGCGGCGCCGCGGGAGGGACATCGCCCCTGGGCTCAGGTGTCAGTGGCGGCTTGCCGGGCCAGGACGGCGCCAACAACGGCGGAAACGGTTCGGGCGGCGGCGGCGGCGGCGGCAATGCCTTGTCGGGCTCCTTCGCCGCCGGCAACGGCGGCGCCGGCGTTGCTGGTGGCGGCCCGGGCGGCGCCGGCGGCGGCGCCGGCCAGGTCATTGCCGGCAGCACCACTGTTGTGGCGCCGATCGCAGGCGCCAACGGCGCGAACGGCACGACCGTCGTGGCCGCCGGAATAAGAGGCGGCGGCGGCGGCGGTGGTGGTGACGGCGCCGTCCTGACCGGTTCGGGAAGCGTTTCGGTGCAGGCGTCGGTTCAAGCCGGCGCGGGCGGCGGCGGCGGCGGCAGCAGCAGTTCGGCCGCCGGAAGCGGCGGCGGCGGCGGCGCGGCTATCGTCTCCACGGGCGGCAGCACTCTCAGCGTGACTGCCGCGTCGTCGGTCACCGGCGGCGCCGGTGGGGCGGGCGGTGCGGCCGGCACGGTCACCAGCGGCGGACAATCGCCGAGCGGCGGCGGCGGCGGCGGGGGTGGTTTCGGCATCGCCCTGTCGAGCGGCGGCAGCCTCAATATCGCGGCAGGAAGCCAGGTCACGGGCGGCGCCGGCGGTGCGGGCGGCACGGGTGCCGGCAATACGGTGCAGGTCGGCGGCCCGGGCGGCGGCGGCGGCGGCGGCGGCGGCGGCATCATCGCCAGCGGCGGCTCCATCACCAACAGCGGCACGATCACGGGCGCCAGCGGTGGCGTTGGCGGTTCCGGCGGCAACGGGGCCGGCGGCACCGGCGCTGCAGGCACCGCCGGCGCAGGTGGCGCGGGCATCGTCGGCTCCGGCATCACCATCATCAACAGCGGCACCATCACCGGTGGAAGCGCCGGCGGCGGCGGCGCGCAAGCCAACGCCGTCACTTTTACCGGCGGCAGCAACACGCTCACCTTGCAGGCCGGTTCGACCCTCAACGGCAATCTCGCCGTCCAGGCGGGCAGCGTCACGTTCAACCAGTCCACCAGCCAGACCCTGAACAACGTCATCACCGGCGCGGGCTCGGTGATCCAGAATGGCACGGGCATGCTGACCCTGGGTGGTGTCAACACCTATACCGGCGGCACGACGATCAACGGCAGCACACTGGCGGTCTCGGCCGACAACAATCTCGGCAATGCCGCGGGCGGCCTCTCCTTCAACGCCGGCACGCTGCAGCTTGCGGCGGGCTTCAGCGGGGGCATGACGCGGCCGGTCACCCTCAACGCCGGTGGCGGCACGATCAACACCAACGGCAACAACCTGGTGATGTCGGGCATCATTTCGGGCGGCGGCGGCCTGACCAAGAATGGTAACGGCATCCTGACCTTCCAGACGGCGATGGCCTACACCGGTGGTACGACCGTCAACGCCGGCACGCTGTTCCTCGACTCGGTCGGCGGCTCGCTGCCGACCGGCGGTGCGCTGACGGTGAACGGCGGCCTGTTCGACATGTCAGACATCGCGACCGGCCAGTCGGTGGGGGCACTGGCGGGCACGGGCGGCCAGATCAATCTCGGCGCCAACAACCTCACGACCAACAGCTCGGCGAGCACGACGCTGGCGACGCAGATCACCGGCACAGGTGCCTTGATCAAGCAGGGCGCGGGCACGCTGACCCTGACCGGCAACAACCTCTATTCGGGCGGCACCCAGATCCAGGGCGGCCTGGTCAACTTCAACGCGCTGAACAACTTCGGCACCGGCAACATCACCCTGAGCGGCGGCGGCCTGCAGTGGACGAGCGGCAGCACGCTCGACATCTCCTCGCGCCTGGTGCTGGGCTCGGGCGGCGCCACCTTCGACACCAACGGCAACAACGTGAGCTTCGCCTCGGGCCTGACGGGCACTGGCGGCCTCACCAAGCAGGGCAGCGGCACCCTGAACCTGCTCTCCAACAACACCTTCAGTGGCAACACGACGGTGAGCGGCGGCACGCTGGCAGTGAACGGACGCCTCGCCAGCAACACGGTGGTGGGTCCCGGCGGCACCTTGGGCGGCACCGGCACGATCGTCGGCACGGTGACGACGCAGGGCACCGTGGCGCCCGGCAACTCGATCGGCACGCTGAACGTCACCGGCAGCTTCGTGCAGGCGGCCGGCAGCACCTATCAGGTCGAAGCCAACGCAGCGGGACAGAGTGACAAGATCGCCGTCACCGGAACGGCGGCGATCCAGGGCGGCACGGTGCAGGTGCTGGCGCAGCCCGGCACCTACGCGACGAGCACGACCTACACCATCCTGAGCACGACCGGCGGCCGAACCGGCGCCTACAGCAGTGTGACCAGCAACTTCGCCTTCCTGACGCCGAGCCTGACGTACGACGCCAACAACGTGTTCCTGACCCTGGCGCTGCAGCCCGGCGGTCCGAATGGTGGCGGCTTCCTGATGAGCGCCTTCACGCCCAACCAGAAGGCGGTGGGCTATTCACTGAACCAGTCGTTCAGTGGCGCCACGGGCGACTACCTGACGGTGATCAACGCGCTCGCCAGCCTCAACGCCTTCGCAGGCCCGGCGGCACTCAATGCACTGAGTGGCGAGCAGTACGCCGACTTCGGGACGATGAACGTCAACAACGCGGCGCTGTTCATGGGGGCGGTCGGCCAGCAGATGGCGCTGGCGCGGGGCACCGTGGCCGCCAGTGGCCAGCGTGCGGCGCTGGCTCAGGCCTGTGACATCGCGGCTTGCGACGGCGTCAGCCCGTTCAGCGTGTGGGCCAGCGGGCTGGGTGGCCTCGGCGCCGTGTCGGGCGACTACAACGCTTCCACTGCGACCTACAACTTCGGCGGCGCGGCGGTCGGCATCGACTATCGCCTCGACCCGCGCTTCCTCGTCGGTCTCGGCGTCAGTTACACGGCGGGCAATCTCTGGGTGAACAGCTTCCCGGGCAAGGGCACGACCGACAGCGTGGCGGTGGCGGCTTATGGCAGCTTCACCCAGGACGGCTTCTATGCCGACCTGCTGGGCGGCTACGGCTACTTCTACAACCAGGCGCAGCGTCAGATCCTGATCCCCGGCCTGCAGCCGCGCACCACCAACGGCGCCACCGCCGCCAACCAGGCGATGGGGCAGGTCGAGACCGGTTACCGTATTGGCGTATACCAGCCGGCCAGCGCTACGCTGGCGCCGTTCGCCCGCCTGCAGGGCTCGAGCGTGACCCAGAACGGGTTCAGTGAATCGGGTGCACAGTCGCTCAGCCTGAACGTGGCGCAGCAGACGACCAACTCGCTGCGCTCGCTGTTCGGCATCGATCTTGCGGGCGCGGTGCCGATGGGCAGCGACCGCACGCTGGACCTCGGTCTGCGTCTGGGCTGGCAGCACGAGTTCGCCTCGACGGCGCGGCCGATCACGGCGGCGCTGAGCGGCGCGCCGTTCGCGGCGTTCACGGTCTACGGCGCGACGCCGCAGCCGGACTCGGCCGTGGTCAGCCTGCGCGCCAGCACCAACTTGGCGACGTCGACGCAGCTCTACCTGCGCTACGACGGCGACATCGGCTCGGGCACCGACAACCACGCCTTCAACGTCGGCCTGCGCATGAGCTGGTAGTCAGGCGTCGGTGATTTCCTTCAGCAGCCCGAAGAACGCCCGCTTCCTCACTGACGAGATCGTCCAGTCGACTGGCGAGGCATGCGCTCGATAAGCAACGGGCTACTCGACGCCATCGGCATTGGCTTCGAGCGCCGGTGATCTCCGGAAAAAGCCGACGTCTCCATTTCGGCCGTGTTCGATCGCATCGCTTTCAAAGAAAATTCATACATTGTTGCGGAGCATCTCATTGCGTCGGTCGACATGGCGCAACTGAACGATTGAATCCTCTAGAAGGATTCGGAGTTACCGCCTTCATCGGATCGTCATGCGGGTTTTTACTTCGGCGGTTTGCCAGCCACCCTCGCTGACTCTGCACTTCGACAATGATCACTCTCTGTGCCCTAAAAATTCATTGTGATCGCGCCGACTCCATATTTCGGATGCGATCCACTCGCGCGTCGTTAGGATCGACTCGCGCGCCGCTAGAATGAACCGGGCGGTTGGCCGCAAAAGTTGAGTTCATTTCGGAAGCGGGGAAAACAATGGCGCGTCGGCCAGCTGGAATCGTGCGTGCGTTTCTGCCTGGGTTGTTGCTGAGCACCGGGCTGACCCCAACCGCGACCTGGGGCGCTGCCCCCGATGGCACGCCCGGCACCGATGGCCAGGGTGTGACGCTCTCGGTCGGCCCTTTCATCGGCGCCCCGGGTGGCTTCGGCGGCGCCGGATCGGCCGGCAGCACAGCCAGCGAAGCCGGTGGCAATGGCGGCTCCGGCGGCGGGGGCGGCTTCGTCTCACAGTGCCGCCCTTGCCACCCTCGCCGCTCTTCAGAGTGCCCTTCTTGCGGCGATCCATCGCGCGCTTCACGTCCTTGCCGGCGCTCTTCGAATGTCTCGCCATTTCGCGTTCTGCTGCCTGGCTTGATCAAGGGGCCCTATCGAGGGGAACGGCCTCGATGTCGTGATGTTTCTTCGTCGCCGGACAAGCCCTAGGATCGGCCAAAAGAACGAGGAAACGCGATGTCGGAAGTTCCTGTCCTGATCGTCGGCGGCGGCCCGGTGGGGCTGGTGGCCTCGCTGCTGCTGTCGCGGCTCGGCATCCGCTCGCTGCTGGTCGAGCGCCATCCCGGCACCGCCATCCATCCCAAGGCACGCGGCATCAACGCACGCACCATGGAAGTCTTCCGCCAGCAGGGCATCGAGGCCGTTGTGCGCCAAGCCGGCTTGCCGCCCGAGCGCACCGGCTTCATCGTCTGGGCCAGGTCGCTGGCCGGCGAGGAGATCGAGCGCCGCGTGCCGTGGGGCCGCAGCGAGCGCAGCAGCGATGTCTCACCGGTGCGCGCCTGCCTTTGCGCCCAGGACTATCTCGAGCCGGTGCTGCGCCGTTCAGCGGAGGAACAGGCGCCGGGCGAGCTGCGATTCAATACCGAGCTGAAGGGCTTCACCCAGGACGGCGTTGGCGTCACCGCGACACTGCGCGACGTCGTTAGCGGTGCCGAGCAAGAGGTCATGGCCGAGTACATGATCGCGGCCGACGGCGCGCAAAGCGCGGTGCGCGCCGCGCTCGGCGTCGGCATGGTGGGCAAGAAAGACGTCTACGACAGCGTCAACATCCTGCTCGAGGCCGACCTCAGGCCATGGACCGCGGATCGCCCGGCCGCGCTGTACTTCATCGAGAACGACAAGCTGCGCGGCACCTTCCTCACCATCAATGCCCATGACCGCTGGGGCTTCCTGGTGAATTCGCTGAAGGCGCAGGGCTACACGGCGCAGGATTTCACGCCCGAGCGGTCGGCCGCCCTGGTGCGGCTCGCCGCCGGCGTGCCCGATCTCCCGGTGAACGTGCTGGGCGTTGCGCCGTGGGTCGCCTCGGCGCACGTCGCCGAGCAGTACCGCCATGGCCGCATCTTCCTCGCCGGCGATGCCGCTCATGAGATGCCACCGACCGGCGGCTTCGGCATGAATACCGGCGTGCAGGACGTCCACAATCTCTGCTGGAAGCTTGCCCTGGTGCTGCAGGGCCGGGCGGCCGATTCGTTGCTGCAGACCTATCACGACGAGCGCCAGCCGCTCGCCCGCACCATCACCGAGCAGGCCCTCGCCAATGCGGTCTCCATGGGCCGCCTGCAGAAGATCCAGAAGACCACCGGCGCCCGCCCCGAGTTCCTCAATGAGCAGGGCATGATCTTCGGCGCGAGCTACACCTCGTCGGCTGTCGTGCCGGACGGCAGTCCGCCGCCCGCGGTGGCCAATCCCATCACCGACTACGTAGCCTCCGCGCGCCCGGGTGGCCGCGCGCCGCATGCGTGGCTGCAGGCCAAGGACGGCACGCGTGTTTCCACCATCGACCTGGTCGGCAAGGGGTTCACCCTGCTGGGCGGCGCCAAGGCAGCGAAATGGGCGGAGGCGGCGAAGGCGCTCGAGGTCACGCCCGTCACCGTCGGCAACGGCAGCCTGCAACCGGCCGACGAGCGTTGGCGGGAGACCTACGGCATCGGCGACGATGGCGCGGTGCTGGTGCGGCCGGACGGCTACGTCGCCTGGCGTGCTGCGTCGGCCGCGCCCGACGCGGCGCGCACGCTGGCCGCAGCCATGAACGCCATCCTTGGCTCGATACGAGACCGCGCGTCATGACCGTGACGCGGCGTCGGGCGGTGCAAGGAGGCCTGGCGGCCCTCGCGCTGCCGTCCGCGGCGGTCGCGCAGGAAGGCAGCCTGCGCATCGTCGTGCCCTTCGCCGCGGGCTCGGGCACCGACAACGCCGCGCGCGTGTTCGGCGAAGCGGTGAGGCTCGCCACCGGCCGCACCGTCATGGTCGACGACAAGCCGGGCGGCGGCACCACCATCGGCTCGCTGGACGTCTCGCGCGCGAAGCCCGACGGCACGACGGTGTTGTTCACCACCGGCGGGCATACCACCAACGCCGTACTGAACCGCAAGCTGCCCTACGATTCGATCGAGGGCTTCACGCCGCTGATGCTGCTGACGCGCAGCCAGGGCTTCGGCCTGATCGTGGGCGGCGGCTCGCGCTTCAAGACCCTGCAGGAGTTCTTGGCGGCGGCGCGGGCGGAGCCCGGCAAGCTCACCTACGGCTCGTCGGGCATCGGCAACACCACGCATGTCGTGGGCGAGCTGTTCTGCCGCAGCGCCCAGGTCCAGCTCACGCACGTGCCCTACAAGAGCACGCCGATCGCCGACGCCATGACCGGCACGATCGACTGCTTCTTCGTCTCGCCCTCGCTCATCATGCAGTACCTGAAGGCGGACAAGCTGCGCGCGCTCGGCGTGTCGAGCGCGCAGCGCATCGCGCTCCTGCCCGATGTGCCGACCTTCGGCGAGTTCGGCATCGAAGCGGACATTCCCGGCTGGTCGGGATTCTGGGGACCGCCCAGGCTGCCGCCGGCGCTGGTCGACAGCCTGTTCCAGACTCTGTCCAGGGGCGCGCGCGAGAAGTCGTTCGAGACCTACGCGCGCGACAATGGCAGCGAGGTCGTCTGCCTGCCGCCGCCCGAGTTCAAGGCCTATGTCGTGAGCGAGATCGAACGCTACCGCCGCGTGCTGCCGCCGCTCGGCATCCAGGTCGATTGAGCCGAAGAGCTGCAATTCTCAACTGCACGTTTCTTGCATGCGCAGGTGCGTTGGAACTGGCCACAACAGGCCCGCGTTGTTGCCGTATAGAGTGGCCCTCCATGACCGGCGACACGACTGCTGCTGCCCCCGAGCAAGCCGAGCCGCGCTTGGTGGTCATGCTCGTCTATCCGGGCGTCATGGCCATGGACGTGTTCGGTCCACTGGAAGCCTTCGCCTCGGCCAATGTCGTCGCCGGCCGGCCGCTCTATCGCCTGGCCATCGCCGGCAAGACCACGACGCCGGTCGAGACTTCGCTCGGCCTGCCGATCTTGCCCAGCGTCGCCCTCGACGACATCGCGGGGCCGATCGACACGCTGCTGGTCAGCGGCGGCTTCGGTCAGAGCAAGGCAAGCTGCGATCAGCAGCTGATCGCCTGGTTGAAAAAGGGGCCGGGTGCGGGCGCGCCGCTGCGGCTCGATCTGCACCGGCGCCTTCGTGCTCGCCGCCGCCGGCTTGCTCGACGGCAGGCGGGCGACCACGCACTGGGCGATGGCTGACGAGCTCAGCCGGCGCTATCCGCAGGTTACGGTCGACGTCGACCGCATCTTCGTGCGCGACGGCAGCGTCTACACCTCGGCCGGTGTCACCACCGGCATCGATCTGGCGCTCGGTATGATCGAGGAGGACCACGGCCGCACGATGTCGCTGCGCGTGGCGCGTGCGCTGGTCGCCTATCTCAAGCGGCCGGCTGGCCAGTCGCAGTTCAGCAACCATCTGCTGGCCCAGTTCGCCGCCAGCCCGGCGGTTCGCAAGGCCCAGGAATGGGCGGTCGAAAACCTCGCCGCCGACCTCGGCGTAAAAGTGTTGTCGGCGCATGCCGGCATGAGCGAGCGCACGTTCCGCCGCGCCTTCGCCGCGGAAACCGGCGAGACGCCGCGCGACTTCGTCGAGCGCATCCGTATCGACGCCGCGCGTGGCCTGTTCGAGGAGGCCCAGATGCCGGTGCAGGTCGTGGCGGCACGCTGCGGCTTCGCCACCGTCGACAATCTGCGCCGCGCCTTCGTCCGACGAATAGGCGTCACGCCACAGCAGTATCGCCAGCGCTTCCGCTTGGCCGACAACGAGCCCGCTGTCGCCGACTGACGGTTGGACTGGCCGAAAAGTCCGTCTTTTTGGCCGAATTTGTCGCCACACATCGGTGGCCTCCCCGACGCCGGTTGGGCGATGCTGGGCGTCCTGGCTGATGGTCCCGGGGGAGAGTGCGACATCAGCTGGCCGGCCTTGGGCGCGGCTCAACCGCGCCGGCCGTGCCGTTCGATATCCGCCGCGCCAGAGCAGAAGAGCCTGGCCGATAGTTCGGCCAGTTTGTCCGGATTTGTCGTGGCCATGTCGGGGCAGCGTGTGCTTTCACACATTCGTGCCAGCCCTCCGTGTGGTCTCTTCCGCGCGCCAACACCATTGGCGATTAGCGGGGGTCAGCGATGTCAGTCGACGCTTTCGAGGCCATCCTCGTGGTGGCGGTGTTCCTCGGCGCCATCGTCCAGGGATTCTCCGGCTTCGCCTTCTCCGCCGTGGCAGGGGCCATCCTTCCGCAGGTGCAGGCGCCGGGTGTGGCGATCCCGTTGCTCATGGTCTGCAGCCTGCTGATCCAGACCTTCGTGCTGGTGCGGCTGCGGGCCGCGCTGTCGCTCAAGGGCAGCCTGCCATACCTCGCGGGCGGCATCGGCGGCGTCATCCTTGCGATCCTGGTGTTCGATCGCATCGATCCTCATGTCTTCCGCCAGTTCTTCGGCGCCTTCCTGATGATCTACGCCGCCTCGACGGTGCTGCGCCCGCAATCGGCCCTGCTGGCCATGAAGGCGCGGCCGGTCGGCCATGCCGCCGTCGGCTTCGCGGGTGGCCTGGTCGGCGGGCTGACGGCGATGCCGGGCGCGGTGCTGGCGATCTGGTGCGACGCGCATGCCATGCCCAAGACGGCGCAACGTGCGGTGGTTCAGCCCTTCATCGCCGCCATGCAGAGCCTGGCGCTGGTCTTTCTGTTTCTGAAGGTGCCGGCGGCGCCCGCTGCCGTGCTGCCGCACCTGCCGTTCGTGCTGCCGGCCCTGTTCGCCGGCTCGACCCTCGGACTGTTCATGTTCGGCAAGGTGAGCGACCTCGGTTTCCGCCGCGCGATCTCGCTGCTCCTGTTCGCCTCCGGCGCGGTGCTGGTAGCATGAGAGGGCCGCACCTCATCGCGACCATCGCGCTCGCGGCAGTGCTCGTCATGCAGGCGTCGGCGGGCCGTGCCCAGGCGCTCGACAAGCCGGATCCCACGGTCACGGCGTGGCTGCCGGGCTGCCGGGCCTTCCTCGAGCATCCCGAGTCGGGAGGCTCGGAGGCGGCCGGTCTGTGCGCCGGCGCAGTCGATGCGCTCCTTTACATCGGCGAGGTTCTGGAGCCGGACTATCGGTTCTGCGTGCCGTTGCGAACGTCGCGGCAGGAGATCATCTCGACCATCGTCATGAACGTCGAAGCGATGCGCCCGGAAGCCGATCGCCAGGACTTCAAGGGAATGGTGCTGGCGATCCTGCGCTTCAACTGGCCGTGCCGCGAATGACATAGCCGCACCGCGAACGCGAACAGGGTTGCTCGCCCTCGTCGGCCTAGCATAACGTGTGCGTGCCAGCGGGTAAGGATGGTGGTCCAGTAGAGATCCCACGCCGCTCCGGGAAGGGGACCAAGATGGGATCGCGCGCCAGCAGCGTCGGTCGCGGCTGGCGCTGAATGCCGGCCGACGGTCACGCACAATCGCCGCCGCTTCTGCTGCGCCGCGCCGACGCGCTGCTCGGCCACGTCGAAGACGGCCTCAACATCATTGCCGCCCTCTCCATCTTCTTCCTGATGTTCGTCGGCGTGGCGCAGATCGTCGGCCGGACCATCTTCGACTTCGCGATCTACGGCTACATCGACTGGATCGAGCAGGCCTCCTCGCTGTTCGCCTTCCTCGGCATCGCCTACGCCCAGCGGCTGGGCAGCCACATCGGCATGGACCTGACGATGAACTGGCGGCCCTCCAACCGCTGGAAGATCGAGCTGTTCGGCGTCCTCATGACCTTCGCCATCATCAGCGTGCTGATCTACGCCAGCTTCACCAACTTCCTGCGGGCCTACTCGATCGGCGATTCGACGATGGACATCAAGCTGCCGACCTGGCCCGCCAAGCTGATGGTGCCGCTGGCGCTGAGCGTGCTCTGGCTGCGCCTGTCGCTGCAGATCTGCGGCTACCTGCGCCTGATCGCCGACCCCGGCGCCGAGCCCATCGCGGTGCCCAAGCTGATAACCCTCGAGACCCAGGTGAAGGACGAGATCGCCGAGGCGCTCGGCCGGGAGGAGCAACGGTGATGGAGTTCGGCCCGCTCACCATCGGCTGCATCGGCGTGGTCGTCCTGCTGGCGCTCTGCTTTGCCGGCGTGCGCTTCGCCTTCGCCGGGGCGATCACCGGCACGGCGGGTCTCGTCTGGCTGATCGGTTGGGACGCTGGCATCCGCACCGCCGGCATCGCGCCCTACACCTCGGGCGCCAACTACACGCTGTCGGTCCTGCCGATGTTCATCCTGATCGGCTACCTGGCCTACTACGCCGGCATCACCCAGAGCGCCTTCGAAGCCGCTCGGCGATGGTTCGGCTGGCTGCCCGGCGGGCTCGCCACCGGCACCGTGTTCGCGGTCGCGGGCTTTTCGGCGGTCTCCGGCGCGAGCAGCGCGGCCGCCGCCGTCTTTGCCAAGGTGGCGATTCCCGAGATGTTGCGGGCGAAGTACGACAAGCGACTGGCGGCGGGCGTCTGCGCCGCCGGCGCCACCCTCGATTCGCTGATCCCGCCCAGCACCTTGCTGGTCGTCTACGGCATCATCACCGAGCAATCGATCGGCAAGCTGCTGGTGGCGGGCTTCGTGCCCGGCATCGTGTCGGCGTTCGTCTATGCGCTGATCATCACGTATCGCTGCTGGCGCAATCCCGAGCTCGGCCCGCGCATCACCGGCTACAGCTGGTTGCAGCGCGCCGAATCGCTGCCGGCCACCACGCCGATCTTCCTGGTCATCCTGATCATCTTCCTCAGCATGTATTTCGGCTGGGCGACGCCCACCGAGGCGGGCGCGCTCGGCGCCTTCGCGGTGTTCGGCTTTGCCCTCAAGAACGGCATCAAGCGCGGCGAGCTGCGCCAGTGCCTGCTCGATTCGGCCAGGCTCACGGTGATGATCTTCACCGTGATCTGGGGCGTGCTGATCTTCGTGCGCTTCCTCGGCTTCTCGGGCATGCCGGAGGAGGTATCGCGCTGGGTGACCGACCTCAACATGCCGCCGCTGGCGATCCTGCTTGCGATCTACCTGCTGTACTTCGTGCTGGGCACGGTGCTCGAGGGTATCGGCATGTTCCTGCTGACCCTGCCCGTGGTGTTCCCCGTGATCTCGTCGCTGGGCTACGACCCGATCTGGTTCGGCATCGTGCTGGTCAAGCTCTCGGGCATCGCCTCGCTGTCGCCGCCGGTCGGGCTGGTGGTATTCGTCGTGAACGGGGTGCGGCCCGACATTTCCGTGCGCGACATCTTCAAGGGCGTCTGGCCGTTCATCTTCGCCGACATCATCACGCTCGGGGTGCTGACCGCGTTCCCCGAGATCGTGACCTTCATCGTCGAAAGCACAGACTGATCAGGGAGGAAGTCGTCATGAAAAAAGCGTTGCTGCTGTCGGCCGGCCTGGGCTTCGGCCTGCTGGCCGCGCTGCCGGCCGATGCCGCCGACAAGGTCATCTGGAACTTCGCGCTCTACGGGCCGCCCAGGGCCGCGACCGTCACCTTCGAGCACCTGGCGAAGGTCGCCAAGGAGAAGAGCGGCGGCAATTTTGTCATCAACCTCAAGTACAACGAGCAGCTCGGCGAGGCGAAGGACTTCCTCGACGGCATCAAGGTCGATTCCTTCCAGGGTGCCTTCGTCGCCTATTCGTACGCGCCGGCGAAGACGCCGCTGCAGGGCGTGCTCGACATGCCGTTCCTGCCGATCGACGACCTGGTGGCATCGGGGAAGGTGCAGGACGCCTACCAGGCCTGGAAGCCGGTGGCCGATGAGCTCGCGAAGTGGAACGGCATGCATTTCATGACCCTGCTGCTGCCGCAGTACGAGTTCATGGGATCGGGCAAGCCGCCGCGCAACCTCGAGGACTGGAAGGGCATGCGGGTGCGCGCGCTGGGCGGCTTGGGCGACGCCATGAAGCTTCTGGGCGCCGTGCCGACCTCGGTGTCGGCGCCGGAAGTCTATACCGCGCTCGAGCGCGGCACCTTCCAGGCGGCATCGTTCCCCTTCACCTACAGCTTCACGGCCTACAAGCTGCACGAAGTGTCGAAGTGGTACACTTTGGGCATGCAGCTCGGCATCGTGCACAATTCGGTGGTGCTGAGCCAGACCGCGTGGAAGGCGCTGCCCGACGAATACAAGAAGATCCTGGAGGAAGCGAGGCCCGAGGCCTACCGCCTGCAGCGGATCGCCTACGAGGAAGCCGACAAGAAGTCCTTCCCGCTGTTCGAGAAGCGCAAGCTCGAGGTCATCAAGGTCTCGCCCGAGATGCGCGACAAGCTGATCGCCACTGCCGGCAAGCCGGTGTGGGACCAGTGGGTGGCCGAGACCGAGAAGAAGGGCCTGCCCGGCAAGGAAGCGCTCGAGCTGGTGCTGTCGCTGGCGAAGAAGGCGACGAACTGACGCGACGCTCATAACTCCTCCCCCGTCATCCGGGGGAGGATAAAGGAGGGGGAAAGCCCCAGAGTCGATCCGGCGAAGGAAGAGATCATTCCGATCTGAAACGGGCCAATCCCAGTCTGTTGCCTGCCCCCTCCTGTATCCTCCCCCGTGAGACGGGGGAGGACATGGGCCGCGACACAGACGACACGAACCCTTCCAGACACGACATCAAAACAAAACATAGCGTCGCTATATCGACGCCATGTTCCTGCCTGCCGCCCTCATCGTCGTCATGTCTGTCAGTCTGGGCGTGATCGTGGTTCTAGTGGCCCGCGAAGTTGCCAAGCGCTGAGCGCCGTGTCGGCGGCGCCTGCCGCTTCGCTATGGCCGAGGCCTACCGCCGGTCTCCGTCTTGCCGGTGGGCCAGGATGAAGATGGGCAGAGACGCAAGTTGGGCTGCGATGGCGAAGGCGATCAGGCCGATCTGCGCGTGTTCATAGAGCAACCCCGTGGCGACGCTGCCGACCAGCCATCCGACACCATACCCCGCATAGAACACCCCGAAAGCGAGGCTGCGTTTGCCCTTGGGCAGGACGCCGGCAACGATCGCCTTGAGCAAGGTGTCCTGGATTGCGTAGCCGATGCCCCAGAGGGGCATGGCGGCGAGCGCGGCGATTAGGCTTCCCTGGAAGACCAGCGGCGTGAAGGCCGCGGACAGCACGACGGCTGCGAGCACCACCGGCAGGCCCATCCGGTCGTACAGCCGACCCAGGACGAGACTGGCGATCACGCCGCAGCCGGTGGCGAAAGCCAAGAGGATCGGTATCCAGCCTCCGTCGACCAGTCCCGTGGCGGCGAGATGATAGGCGATGAGCTCGTAGCTCAGCAGTCCGGCGGCAAAGCACGCGCCCGCCATCATATAGAGCCAGTAGGATCGCGTGAAACGCTCGGCTCGCGCCGTCGATCCTTCCTCCAGCTTCGACGGAAGCGGGAAGTTCACCCGGGCGACAGTCAGCGAGGCGAGGGCCAGCACCGACGATATCAGTAGCAGCGCAAAGCAGGTCCGGTAGCTGCCGCCGAGAAACAGGATGGCCGCCACCACCAACGGTCCGACTGTCGCGCCGACCTCATCCATGGCGGTATTGATCGAGTAGGCTCGTCCTTTGCCCAGTTCGGCCGTCGTGTAGGAAAGCATGGCCTCGACCGTGGGTTTGCGGATCGCCCGCCCGATGCGTTCGAGAAGAATGAAGGCCGCCGCGACTCGCCAGTCGCCGGCCAGCGCCATGGCCGGAACTGCCAGCAAATTGATCGCATAGCCGATGAATGTGACCGTCCAGTACCGGCCGGACTTGTCGGCGACGTAACCGGCAACTGGGCGCAGGGCGTACCCCAGGAACTCGCCAAGGCCCGCGATGATGCTGATCGCCGCCGCCCCGGCTCCAAACATGCCGAGGAACTGGCCGTTGATGCTGGCGCCGCCCTCATAGGTCATGTCGGCAAACAGATTGACGACGCCCATCGTCAAGACGAAGCGTGACGCGAGCGAATCGAAGAAGGCGAAGGTCGTTTTTTTCACGGTGGCGCCGCCGTGGTTCGGGAACCAACGTTTGCCCGCCTAGACCGGTTGCCGCCGGCCATCTCCCTCTCGCGGAAGCAGTGTCCGGTGTTGCTCTGGCGATATTCCTGTCTATTATCGAATTTCGATAAGAACTGTCCGATTCACCGATGAAGACGTCGAAGCACCAGGAGTTCCTGACCGGTCTCATCCGGCTGCACATCCTGCATCATGCTGTCGAGGGCGAGTTCTTCGGCAACTGGATGATCGAGGAGTTGCGCGAGCATGGCTACCGGATCGGTCCGGGAACGCTCTATCCGATGCTGCATGCCCTCGAGCGCAAGGGATATCTGAAGTCTAGGACCGAGGGAGCGGGGCGCAGAGCGCGCCGGCATTATCGGGCGACGCGTCAGGGACGAGCGGCCCTCGCGGTGGCGACGGGCAAAGTGCGCGAACTCTTCAACGAACTGGTCAAGGGACGATGACGGAGACAACGAAAGGACCGGCGGCGAGCGTCGCGCCCGGATCGTGGACGGAAGTTCTGTCGGTCTTCCTGCGGCTCGGCCTGACCTCGTTCGGCGGCCCGGTCGCCCATCTCGGATACTTCCGCGAGGAATTTGTCGGCAAACGGCGCTGGCTCGACGATCGGGCCTACGCCGATCTCGTGGCCCTCTGCCAATTCCTTCCTGGTCCCGCCTCGAGCCAGGTCGGCATCGCCATCGGTCTGTCCCGCGCTGGCTATGCCGGGGCGCTGGCGGCCTGGACAGGGTTCACACTGCCGTCCGCGATCGCGCTGGTCATTTTCGCCTATGGGCTCGACGCCTTGGGCGGCGCCGGCGGCAGCGGCTGGCTGCATGGATTGAAGGTCGCTGCCGTGGCCGTCGTTGCCCAGGCGCTGCTGGGCATGATGCGCAGCCTGGCGCCGGATCGCGAGCGGGCGACGGTCGCGGCGGCAGCGGCCGCCTTGGTTCTCGCCTTGCCGTCGGCATGGGCTCAGGTCGCGGTGATCGTGCTTGGCGGGATTGCCGGCATCTTCTTTCTGCATCCTCCGCCGCCGACCGATCACGTCTCCCTGCCCCTGAACGTCAGCCGGCGCACGGGCGTCGTCATGCTGGTGATCTTCTTCGTGCTGCTGACAGGCCTGCCGCTAATCGCGGCCGGGACGTCGGTTCAGAGCGTCAAGCTGATCGACGCGTTCTATCGCGCCGGCTCGTTGGTGTTCGGCGGCGGCCATGTCGTGATGCCGCTGTTGCAGGAAGCCGTCGTGCCGCCTGGCTGGGTCGGCAAGGAGGCCTTCCTTGCCGGCTACGGTGCGGTCCAGGCCGTGCCGGGGCCGCTGTTCACCTTCGCCGCCTATCTCGGCGCCGTGATGAAGCCGGAACCGAACGGCGTGGCGGGAGCGGCACTCTGCCTCGCCGCCATCTTCGTTCCATCCTTCCTGCTGGTCGTGGGCGCACTGCCGTTCTGGGAGAGCCTTCGCCGGCGGAGCGCCGCCCAGGCGGGGCTGGCCGGGGTCAATGCCGCGGTCGTCGGCTTGCTGCTGGCGGCCCTGTACGATCCCGTGTGGACGTCGGGTATCACCAGCCCGGGCGACTTCGCCCTCGCCGTCGGGGCGTTCCTGCTGCTCTTCATGTGGAAGATGTCGCCATGGCTGGTCGTCGTTCTTTGCGCCATCGGCGGCGCCGTCATCGCCGCCCTGTAAGCAACGTTGCAGCTCGCCCAAAGGAGGTCCGCATGTCGCTCAAGGCCACATCCTTCGCTCTGCTGACAAGCGTCCTGACCTTGTCGTTTCTCGCGCTGGCATACGCACAGACGCCGGCGACACCGCAAGGACCTGCGCCGCAGGCCTACCGGCCCGGCCTGGGCGACCTGATGACCATGACCGTGCAACCGCGCCACATAAAACTCGGACTGGCGGGACGTGAGAAGAACTGGAGCTTTGCCGCGTACGAGTTACACGAGCTCGAGGAATCGTTCGAAAGAATCGTCCGTGTTTGGCCGATGTATAGGAAAACGAACATCGCCGAGTTGATGGTGGCGACCACCAAGGAACCGATGGAAGCCGTGTCGCAGGCCATCAAAAGCGCCGATGCCGCCAGGTTCGACGAGGCCTATGCCCGGCTTACCGCGACCTGCAACGCCTGTCACCAGAGCACCGAACGCGCGTTTGTCGTCATACAGGTGCCTCAGACCTCGCCCTTCCCCGATCAGGACTTCCGGCCCGTGAAGCCCTGACCCGCAATCCCGAGGCGTCATGATTTCGTCCAGGAGTCGCTCTCTCCTGATCGCGGCGGCCGCTGCGAGCGGCCTGCTGGCGGGCGCCGATCTGGACCGTGAGGTCGTCGCCATGCCGGCTTGGCAGCAGGTCGGTGCGGTGGCCTGGGCGGCGTTCAGTCGGCAGGCCGATCTCGGCAATGGCCTTGTTCTCTACCCCGTCGAAGCTATTGGCGGGTTTCTGCTGATCCTCGCGGCGATCGTCAGCTTCCATCTCGACCGCGCCGCGACCGGGAGGTTCGCGCTTTACGGCGCCGCCCTGCTGGCAGCGGCCGGCCTGCTCTGCACGGTGAAGGCGGCGCCGATCATGCTCGGTGTCGCACAGCTTGAGGACCCGACCGCCTTGCGGCAGGCGTTTGAGGGGTTCCGCCATTGGGGAAGCATCCGTGCGGCGTTCCAGGTGCTGGCATTTTTTGCCATGGCTTGGGCGCTGGCCGCCAACCTCGGACGGCCGACGCGCGACGTCGGCTGACGTCACCGTCCAACCTGGCCCGTTTGCCAGATCAGCGGCGGGGCGACTTCGCGCTCACTATGCGCCGCTTCCGGGCGTTGTTGGCCGGACAGAGATTGAACACACGCGATCGTCAGGCGCCCGTCGCGTTCAGCCGCCGCGATCGCCCTCGAGCTCGCGCGGCCGGATGGCGATGAACGCCACCATGGCCAGTGCCATGAGAATGGCGACCACACCGAAGGCCAAGCCCCAGGCCAGCGGTGACATGCCGCCCGCGGCGTCGAGCGTCCAGCCGATGGCCAGCGGTCCGACGAAGCCGCCCGCGTAACCCAGCATCGAATGCACGGCGAGCGTGGCGCCTCGACGCGCCGGATCGGCCGCACCTGCGGCGCCGGCGGTGAGCGAGGACGAGTCGAGCCAGACGATCATGCCGTAGACCACGATCAGGATGACGGCGAGCCAGTAGCCCTGGGAGCCGACGAAGCCCAGCAGCAAGCCGACTGCGATCGACAGCACCATGGCGCCCACGATCAATCGGCGTCGGCCGAAGCGGATCGAGGCCTCGTTGCCCAGGACGCTGGTGAGCGTGCCTAAAAGGCCGAGCACGGTGATGACGACGGTGGGCGACAGCAACTCGCTGGTCATGCCGCTGTGGACCGCGACCCAGGCGAGGAAGGCGACGCCCCAGCCGCGCAAGGCATTCATTTCCAGCGTGTGCACGCAGTAGGCCAGCGAATAGGCGAAGGCCGACCGGTTGCGCAGCACCGGACGGAAGTCGAACAGCGCCGGCTGGCCGGCAGCTTTCGCTGGCGGCGACGGCCGGCCGGGTACGGCGAGCGCCACGGTGATCCAGGCGATCGCCGCGGTGAGGCCGGCGCTGGCGAAGGCCCATCGCCAGCCGAACTCGGCGGCCAGAAAATCGCCCAGCATGTAGGAGGCGGCGCCCGAGATGCCGATGCTGGCGGCGTGGCCGGTGACGGCGCGCGACATCATCTTGGCGTCGACCTGGTCGGCCAGAAGCTTCAGGCCGGTCATGTAGGTGCCGGCCCAGCCGATGCCGGCCAGGCCGCGCAACGCCATCGCCGACCAGAAGCCGTCGGCCAGCAGGCCGAAGGCGAGGTGCGCGAGCAGCGTGCAGCCGACGCCGAACAGGTAGACTCGCTTGGCGTCGATGCGGTCGGTCAGCGTCACCAGCACCGGCACCGAGAGCATGTAGGCGGCATAGAACGAGGAGGTGATCCAGCCGGCCTCGCTGTTGCTGAGCGACCAATGCCGCATCATCTGCGGCAGCAGCGCCGGCCAGTAGAAGGCGCCGATCTGCACGAACACCTGGGCGGTGCAGACGATGGCCACCAGGCGGGCGCCGGACGACCGATCCGCCACTGCTGTCATGCGGCCAGCCGTTCGGCGCGGTGGCGCAGGCTGACGAGGCCCAGGATGGCGCCAACCGCGGTCAGCCCGAGGAAGATCCAGTACGCGGAGATGGGTGAGATCAGGAGCGGCAGCGGGCCGATGGCGGCGCCGGACACGCCGATGACGAACGTGGTGCCGCGGATCGATCCCAGATGGGCCAGGCCGAACTGCTCGGCGAGGCCCGCCGAATGCGCGACCTGCAGGATGCCGATCATGGCGCCGAGCGCCGCGGCGTAGAGCAGGCCGCCGCCCAGGGTCGGCGCCGTCATGACCAGGATTACCGAGGCGGCCAGAAGGGCCAGCCCCAGCAGCCCGGTCGACCGCGAGCCATGGCGATCGACCAGCACGCCGGCCAGCAGCGTCGCCGCCGCCTGCGTCGTGGTCACCGCACCCAACAGCGCGATCGCGTCCGATCGGCTGAGCCCAACCGAGGTCAGCGCTCGGGCATGGTCGAGGAGCAGGGCGGTATTGACCGCGTTCACCAGGAAGGTGAGGGCGACGAGATACCAGAACACCGTCGTGCGGGCCGCTTGGCGGAGCGTCAGGCCGTGGCCGACATCGACGGAGACGCTGCGGCCCGTCCGGCCGAAGTCGCGGTCGGCACGGCTCTCCGGTGCGTCGCGATAAAGCGCGAGGCCGACGGGCAGCATGATCGCGAGCACGCCAGCGCCCAGCGCGAGATAGGCCAAGCGCCAGTTTTCGGCCTGCATCACCGCCTCGGCGAAGGGCGGCACAATCAATCCGCCCATCGCCAGCCCCATCAAGGCGAACGCCGTGACGCGGCCGCGGAAGCGGTCGAACCAGAGATTGACCATCTGCGAGCTGACCAGGCTCAGGCCGGCGATGGCGCTGGCGCGCAGCAGCACGAAACCCACCCCCAGCGCCAAGGCGCCCCAGGCGAGGCTCATGAAGGCACAGGCGCCGGCCAACGCCATCACGACCGGAACGATGAGGCGGCGCGGCCCGAAGCGATCGACCAGCCGCCCGATCGACGGTGCGGTGAGGATGCCGAGGAAGGTGCCGATGCTGTAGAGCACGAGTACGTGCTCGCGCGCCAAGCCGAGATCGGCGGCGATGGGATCGATGAACGAGGAGACGCCGACCGTCTGGCCGGGCGTCGTGGCGAAAACGCCGGCGAACGACGCGATGAGCACCAGCCAGCCGGGGTGCAGCCCGCGGATGGCCAATATCATCCGGCCCGCCGCGCCGGCGCTGCGGTCGGATCGTCTTCGAGGCCGGCGCAGCATTTGTCGCGCAGGAATTCGATCACGGCGCTCAGCTGGCGATGATGGGCGCGGCAGACGATTTCTCGTCCGACCTTCTGCTGCACGACCAGTTCGGCGTTGACCAGCCCGCGAAGATGGAACGCCAGGGTGGAGGCAGGAATGCCGAGCCGCGTCTGGATCTCGCGGATGTTGAGGCCGTCGAGCCCGGCCTGCACCAGCAAACGATAGATATCGAGCCGGGTGAGGTTCCCGAGCTCGCTCAGGCAACGGGCCGCCAGCGCGCGATTCATTGCGGAAGGCTAGTGACAGGGGGGTCATTATGCAACTATAAAACTAGTTCTATGGTGTCATCATCACCGGAGCTCGACGCCGGGTGGATGAAGTGACGGTCATCGCGGGCATCCCGATACCCTCGACCTCGTCGTGGTTCCTGGGTGTCGTCGCCATCCACGTGGCGATGGGAATCGTGTGCGTCGTGACGGGCATCGTCGCGATGCTGAGCCGCAAGGGCCGAGGCCGCCATTCGCGGTTTGGCACCATCTACTATTGGTTCCTGGGTGGTGTCTTCCTGACGGCGTCCGCACTCTCCGTCGCCCGGTGGGCCGAGAACGACCATCTGTTTGTGCTCGGCGTGCTTTCGTTCGGTGCCGCAACGGTGGCTCGACAGATGCTTCGCCACCGGCCGGTCACGCGCCTGCGATTGCAGGTGCATCTCCTCGGCATGGTGGCGTCGTACGTCCTGCTGCTGACCGCCTTCTATGTCGACAACGGCAAGAACCTGCCGCTGTGGCGGTACTTGCCGACCATCGCGTACTGGCTCGGGCCGGCGGCAGTCGCCTTGCCGCTCGTCGTCCATGCCTTGCTGCGTCATCGTCTGCTGCGGCCGCCGAAGTAGCCGCGGCAGCCGCACGCGGGCTGCCGTCAGCAGCCGCAGCCCTTCTTGCCGTCCTGCTTGGCCTTGACGTCGGCCACGCAGCAGCCGCTCACGGCATCCGGCGTGGTCGGTGCCGGGCCGCCGCAGCAGCCGGCGGCATCGGCCTTGCCCACGTCGGCGAGATTGGCCTCCGGTCCGGGCCCCGAGCAGACGCCGGTCTCGGGCAGCACCAGCTCGACCCTTTCGGCGGCTTCTCGGTCGCCCGCGATGTCGGCCACGATCGAGCGGACCTGCTCGTAGCCGGTCAGCATCAGGAAGGTCGGCGCACGGCCGTAGCTCTTCATGCCGGCGAAGTAGAAGCCGGGCTCGGGCTGGGCGAGCTCGCGCGCGCCGTGCGGGCGCACGGTGCCGCAGCTGTGGATGTTGGGATCGATCAGCGGGGCCAGGATCGGCGGGCATTCGACCGCCGGGTCGAGCGACAGCCGGACCTCGCGCAGGAAGTCGAAGTCGGGCCGGAAGCCCGTCGCTACGACCAGCTCGTCGACGGCGACGAAGCGGCCGCAAGACCCCGATCCCGAGCCGACGCGCAGCTTGTCGCCCTCGCGGCCGATATGGGAGACGCGGAAGCCGGTCTCGACGCAGATCTTGCCGTCCATCACCAGCTTGGCGAAGGCGGCGCCCAGCGCGCCGCGCGCGGCGAGCTTGTCGTTGGCGCCGCCACCGAAGGCCTTCTCGGGCGCGGTCCCGCGCAGCAGCCAGATGACCTCGGTTCCCGGGGCCTCGTCCTTGAGGCGCACGAGCTCGATCAGCGTGCCGATTGCCGAATGGCCGGCGCCTAAAACGGCGACGGTGCGGCCGGCATAGCGCGCGCGCTCGCGGCCCAGCACGTCGGGCATGCCGTAGGCGATGCGCTCCTGCTGCTCGCGCTCGCCGATCGCCGGCAGGCCGTCGGCGCCGGCCGGATTCGGCGAGAACCAGGTGCCGGTGGCGTCGATCACCGCATCGGCCTTGAGCTGCTCGGGCCCTTTGCCGTTCTGGTAGCGGATGGTGAAAGGCTCGAAGGCGCGGCCGTTGCTCTTCATCTTGTCGAAGCCGGCGCGGCCGACGCTGGTCACCATGCTCGAGGTGCGGATGTGGTCCTTGAGCGGCGTGCGCGTGGCCAGCGGCTCGAGATACTGGGCCAGCAGCTCTCCGCCGGTCGGGTACTGATGGGGCGGCGGCGAGTTCCAGCCGGCGGCCACCAGCAGGCGTTCCGAGGCCCTGTCGATGGCGTATTCCCACGGCGAGAACAGCGGCACGTGGCTCCATTGGCGTACGGCATGGCCGATCTGCGGGCCGGCTTCGAGCACCACCGGCTGCATGCCGCGTTCGAGCACGTGGGCAGCGGCGGCAAGGCCGACGGGACCCGCGCCCAGGATGGCGACGGTCTTGGGCTTGGGGCTGAGGGCGTCGGGCATGGTGTTCTCCTGTTCTCCTAGAATCATCGAAATAGCAGGGCAAAAAATTTTTCAGGCGGCGACCTTTGCCGGCTTGGGCTGGCGCACCGGCGGGCACGTGCCCTCGACGCAGCATTCCTCGTTCAGGTAGTTGATCAGGCCGCGCATCATTTCGAAGTTGGTATGGCAGGCGAGGGTGGTGCCCTCGCGGGTCTGGGTGACAAGGCCGACGCCGACCAGCGCCTTGAGATGGTGCGATAGGGTCGAGGCGGCGATGTCGAGCCGCTCCTGCAGACGGCCGACCGGCATGCCCTCTTCGCCTGCCCGCACCAGGATGCGGTAGATCTTCAGGCGCGTCGGGTTGCCGAGGGCTTCCAGGCGGGCAGCGGCGTCATCGAGCTTCATCATACCAATCTAGAGACGGCTATCGGGTCTGTCAACCGTATTTCCAGAAATATCGAATTATCGTCTGCCCGCGGCATTGGGCGTGGTGGCCCGGTCGCGGCGCTCCACGGCGGCGCCGTCCTCGTACCAACCCTTGCTGGCGTTGACGATCGTCACCACCGACAGCATGACCGGGACTTCGATCAGTACGCCGACCACCGTCGCCAGGGCGGCGCCGGACGAGAAGCCGAACAGACTGATGGCGGCGGCTACAGCGAGCTCGAAGAAGTTGCTGGCGCCGATCAGCGCCGAGGGTGCGGCCACGCAATGCGCCTCGCCGGTGGCGCGGTTCAGGAGATAGGCCAGCCCCGAGTTAAAGTAGACTTGGATCAGGATGGGCACGGCCAGCAGGGCGATGATCAGCGGCTGGGAAATGATCTGTTCGCCCTGAAAGCCGAACAGCAGGACGAGTGTGGTCAACAGGGCGACCAGGGACACCGGCTGCAGGCGGCCGAGCAGCGCGCTGAGGCCCTGCATACCTGAGCGTGCCCGCACGCGGCGGCGGATGATCTGGGCCAGGAGCACGGGCACTACGATGTAGAGCCCGACCGACAGCAGTAGCGTCTGCCACGGCACGCGGATGGCGGAGAGCCCCAGCAGCAGGCCGACGATCGGCGCGAAGGCGAAGACCATGATGGTGTCGTTCAACGCCACTTGGGTCAGCGTGAAGTCGGGCTCGCCGTCGGAAAGGTTGCTCCACACGAACACCATGGCGGTGCAGGGCGCGGCCGCCAGCAGGATCAGGCCGGCGATGTAGCTGTCGATCTGGTCGGCCGGCAGCCACGGCCGGAAGAGATAGCCAATGAACAGCCAGCCCAGCAGGGCCATGGAGAACGGCTTGACTGCCCAGTTGATGAACAGGGTGACGCCGATGCCGCGCCAGTGCTCACGCACCTTGCCGATGGCGGCGAAGTCGACCTTCACCAGCATCGGGATGATCATCAGCCAGATCAGGACGGCGACGGGAATGTTGACGTGCGCCAGCTCGGCTGCGCCGATGGCGTGGAACAACCCGGGGAAGAGGTGTCCCAGCGCAATGCCGGCGACGATGCAGAGGGCGACCCAGAGGGTGAGGTAGCGTTCAAAGAGCGACATCAGCCGGCAGCGATATTTCCATCATTCGCGAATAATCGAATTGCAGGGGTTTGGTCAAGCGGTCGATGCCGCACCGGCCGCGCGCGTGGGCAGCAGAAACGTGATCGCCCAGCAGGCAAGCAGCATGCCTGCCGACCCCAGCAGGCAGGCGGTCATGCCGCCCACCTGATAGAGCGCGCCGCACAGCAGGATGCCCAGCAGCCGTCCCGTGGCGTTGGCGGCGTAGTAGAAGCCGACATCCTCGGCCGCCTTCTCCGAGCCGGCATAGGCCAGGATGAGATAGGAGTGGAGCGAGGAGTTCACCGCGAACGGCAGGGCGAACATTGCCAGTCCCACCGCAACGACGAAGTCGGGATGCCACAGGCCGGGCCGCTGCAGCAGCACGGCCACCGCCAGCGGCACGGCGACCAGCAGGCCGGCCCACAGACGCGCGTTGGGCACTTCGCGGCTCAGCCCATCGGCGCTGCGCGCGACCAGGCGCGGGGCAATGGCCTGGATGCCGCCATAGGCGATGGTCCAGGCTGCGAGGAAGCCGCCGACCTCGACGAAGCGCCAGCCAGCGGCATAGAGGAAGACCGGCAGGGCGACGACGAACCAGACGTCGCGCGCACCGAACAGGAAGATGCGCGCCGCTGCCAGCAGGTTGACGCCGCGCGACTTGGCGAACAGCTCGCGCATGGACTTCGAGGCCTTGGCCTTGCCGAGCGGGCGCGGCAGCAGCAGGCCGGCCACCAGGATGGCGGCGATCATGATGGCCATCAGCCACAGCGCCGGATTGAAGCCGACAAGATCGAGCAGCAGACCGCCGACGAAGAAGCCCACGCCCTTCATGGCGTTCTTGGAGCCGGTGAACCATGCCACCCAATGGAAGAGCTGGCCCGCTCCCTCGGCCGCCGTGGCCTTGATGGCCGATTTCGACGCGGTCTTGGTGAAGTCCTTGGCGAGGCCCGCGATGCCCTGGGCGGCCACCACCCAGGCGACCGAGCCGGCGGCGCTCCAGCCGGGATCGAGCGCCGACAGCATGACGAGGCCGGCGATCTGCAGCGCTTGGCCTGCCATCAGCATGCGCGGAATGCCGAAGCGCACGGCGAGCCAGCCGCCGGCCAGGTTGGCGACAATGCCGGCGAACTCGTAGAGCAGGAACAGGAAGGCGAGCGTGAAGGGCGAATAGCCGAGCTTGAAGAAATGCAGCAGCACGACCATGCGCAACGCGCCGTCGACCAGGGTGAAGCCCCAGTACGACGCCATCACGATCAGGTAGTGGCGCACGGCTGCGGTCATCACGCCTCCGCCTGGATCACCAGGTTGGCGAGATCGACCATGCGGCAGACATAGCCCATCTCATTGTCGTACCAGGCGTAGACCTTGAGAAGCGTGCCGTCGGTCACCATCGTGCTGGGCGCATCGACGATGGAACTCCGCGTGTCGTTGCAGTAGTCGGCCGAGACCAGCGGGCGCGTCTCGTAGCCGAGGATTCCCGCCAACTGTCCCTGCGCCGCCGTCGCGAACAGCTCATTCACCTCGGCCTCGGTCGTCGGTCGGCTGAGCTCGAACACACAGTCGGTGAGGCTGGCGTTGAGCACCGGGGCACGCACCGCATGGCCGTTCAGCTTGCCCTTGAGCTCGGGATAGATCAGCGCGATGGCCGTGGCGCTGCCGGTCGTGGTCGGCGCCAGCGAGGTCATGGCCGAGCGCGCTCGCCGCAGGTCCTTGTGCGGCGCGTCGACCACGACGTTGGTGTTGGTCGGATCATGAATGGTCGTGATCTGACCGTGCCTGATGCCGATCGCCTCGTGCACGACCTTGACCACCGGCGCCAGGCAGTTGGTGGTGCACGACGCCGAGGTGAGAAGCCGATGGCGCTCGGGCTCGTAGAGACGGTCGTTGACGCCGACGACGACGTTCAGAGTGCGGTCGTCCTTGACCGGAGCCGCAACGATCACCCGCTTCACGCCGCGCTGGAAATAGCTGTCGAGCTCGGCAGGCTTGAGGAACTTGCCGGTGCACTCGAGCACGATCTCGCAGCCGAGATCGCCCCAGTCGATGTCGCCAGGCGAGGGCTCGGCGCTGAAGCCGATGTACTGGCCGTCGACGGCGATGCCGCGTTCGTCGGCGGTGAACGAGCCATGCCAGCGGCCGTGGATACTGTCGAATTCGAGCAGGTGCGCGGTCGCGGCGGCGCCACCCTTGATCTCGTTGACATGCGCGACGTCCAGGCGATTGGCGCGGCGTGGATCATCGCCCGGCCGGCGAACGCCGCCCAGCGCGGCGCGCAACGCCAGCCGCCCCATGCGGCCCATGCCATTGATGCCGACTCTCATCTTCGCCCTCCGTCAGACCGGTGCGCGGGCGCTATCGCCCAGCTCGTCGAGGCGCCTCTTCAGGGACATGCGATCGAGCGAGGCATGCGGGAGGTTGACGAAGATCTCGAGCCGGCGGCGGATCATGCCGTAGAGCTCGTTGATCATCGTGGCCTGCTCGGCCTGTGTGCCCTTGAACTTTGCCGGGTCGGGCAGCGGCCAGGCCGCCGTGATGGGATTGGCGCCGACGTCCGGGCAATCCTGCCCGTGCAGCGTGTCGCAGAGCGTGATGACGAAATCCATCTGCGGCGCGTCCGGACCGGTGAACTCGTTCCACGACTTGCAATGCAGCTCGGACACGTCGTGACCCAGCGTCTCGAGCTTGCCGAGCACTGCGGCCATGGGCGCGCGCGCCGGGTCGGAGCCCGCCGAATAGGCGTTGAACTTCCCTTTGCCGATCCGTTCCAGGATCGCCTGCGCCATCTGCGAGCGGGCCGAGTTGTGCGTGCACAGGAACAGGACATTGAAGGTGGCGGTCATGGGCTTTTCCTCCGGCAGATCGTCGGGAAGCAATCGGGCCAGGTCGCCGCACAGATCGGGGCGGCCGCCGCAGCAGGTCTCGGTCAGGAAGCCGAACAACGTGCGCAGGCCGAAGAACCGCACGGCATAGATCAGGTGGCGTCCGCGCCGCGTCGACTGGATGAGCTGGGCCTGTTCGAGGGCGGCGAGATGGAAGGAGAGCGTCGAGGGCGGCTGGCGCAGCGCGGCGGCGATCTCGCCGGCCGCCATGCCCGAGGCCCCGCGCGAGGCAAGAAGACGCATCAGGTCCAGGCGGGTTTCCTGCGCCAGGGCGGAGAAGCCGAGGGCAGCCTGCTTCGATTCCATAGTACTCGAATAGTCGAAAAGCATGACAGCTGCATGACGCCGCCGCGCTGACGGCACTGCTTGCAGTCGTCCGCTTCGCCCATCGCCGAGCCACCATCCTTTGGGGTGGGAGGGGGCTCTATGGCACGAAAAAATTACCCGGGTATGGACTCAGGATGATACTTCAGTTATTATCGATCTGCGTGGGCCGAGTGTCTGGTGCGCGGACCTACATCGTCGTCTGCCCCGTAACTACGCGGCCCTTCTGTCCTTGTTCATTCAATCCTCAGGGTGCCGGAGTGACCGTCATCGAACTGTCACATATCCGTAATATGACAGTGATGTGCGGCTCCTAGGGGAAGGACGCTTCGAATTCTCGAAGGAGGGACCCTATGAATTTCGCAAGAATCGCCCTGGCGACGGCCGTGCTGGCCTTGTCGCCGGTGGCCGCCAATGCCGTCGACATCTCCGGCGCGGGCGCGACGTTTCCGTATCCGATCTATGCCAAGTGGGCGGACGCCTACAAGAAAGAGACCGGCAGCGGCCTCAACTACCAGTCGATCGGCTCGGGCGGCGGCATCAAGCAGATCAAGGCCAAGACCGTGACGTTCGGCGCCTCCGACGCGCCGCTGTCGGGCAAGGAGCTCGACGAGTCGGGCCTGGCGCAGTTCCCCATGGTGATGGGCGCGATCGTGCCGGTGGTGAACCTCGACGGCGTCAAGCCGGGCGATCTCACGCTCGACGGACCGACGGTCGCCAAGATCTATCTCGGCGAGATCAAGAAGTGGGACGATCCGGCGATCGCCAAGCTCAACCCCGGCGCCAAGCTGCCCAGCCAGGCGATCGTGCCGGTGCGCCGCTCGGACGGCTCGGGCACGACCTACAACTTCGCCTACTACCTCGCCGACGTCAGCCCGGACTGGAAGAGCAAGGTCGGCGTCAGCACGGCCGTGCAATGGCCGGTCGGCATCGGCGCCAAGGGCAACGAGGGCGTCGCCAACAACGTCGCCAACACCAAGGGCGCGATCGGCTATGTCGAGTACGCCTACGCCAAGCAGAACAAGCTCACCCACACCAAGATGGTGAACAAGGCGGGCAAGCCCGTCGAGCCGTCATCGGCCAGCTTCCAGGCCGCGGCCGCCAGCGCCGACTGGAATTCCCAGCCCGGCTACGGCGTCATCCTCGCCAACCAGCCCGGCGACCAGTCGTGGCCGATGACCGCGGCGACCTGGATCCTGCTCTACAAGAAGCCGCAGGACGTCGCATCGACCGCCGAGGCGCTGAAGTTCTTCGCCTGGGCCTACGCCAAGGGCGACAAGATGGCCGAGGAGCTCGACTACGTGCCGATGCACGACAAGGTGGTGAAAGACATCGAGAAGATGTGGTCGGCTGACATCAAGGACGCGGGCGGCAAGCCCCTGTTCTCGCCGACCAACTGAGACGCGGACTGACGGGAGAGGAGCGGGTGCGATCGATCGCATCCGCTCCGCCTCCCCTTCATCCGCAGCACGGATGGAGGCGACGGACAGATGGATTCCGGGGGGCCTGACGTGACCGACATGACATTGAAAGGCGCAAGCGTGACGGCGGCCGAGGCGGTCTCGCGCAGCGCCGTGCTGCGGCGCCTGCGGCTCACCGACGTCATCTTTCACAATCTCACGCGCTTTGCGGCGCTCGGCGTGCTGGCGCTGCTGAGCGGCGTGATCATCGCCTTGGTCATCGGTGCGACGCCCGCGCTCGGTACCTTCGGCTTCTCCTTTCTGTTCGACCAATCCTGGAACCCGGTCACCGAGCGGTTCGGCGCGCTGGCGCCGATCTACGGCACGCTGATCACCTCGGCCATCGCCATGCTGATCGCGGTGCCCGTCGGCCTGATGATCGCGTTCTTTCTCACCGAGCTCTGCCCGATGGTGCTGCGCCGTCCGATCGGCATCGCCATCGAGCTGCTGGCCGGCATCCCCAGCATCATCTACGGCATCTGGGGCCTGTTCGTCTTTGCTCCGTTCCTCCAGAAGTACGTGCAGCCGTTCCTGATCGACTCCTTCGAGCATGTGCCGGTGCTCAACGTATTGTTCGAAGGCCCGCCCTACGGCATCGGCATGCTGACCGCCGGGCTCATCCTCGCGATCATGGTGCTACCCTTCATCACCTCGATCTCGCGCGACGTGTTCGAGGCGGTGCCGCCGGTCCTGAAGGAAGCGGCCTATGGCGTCGGCTGCACGACGTGGGAAGTGTTTCGCTACGTCGTGCTGCCCTACACGCGGGTTGGTGTCATCGGCGGCGTCATGCTGGGGCTGGGCCGTGCGCTCGGCGAGACCATGGCCGTGACCTTCGTGATCGGCAACGCCCACCACGTCTCGGCCTCGCTGCTGGCGCCGGGCACCACCATCTCGGCATCGATCGCCAACGAGTTCACCGAAGCGGTCGGCGACCTCTACACCTCCTCGCTGGTGGCGCTGGGCCTGATCCTGTTCTTCATCACCTTCATCGTGCTGGCGATCGCGCGCTACATGCTGCTGCGCCTCCAGCAAAGGCCGGGGTGACCGTCATGGCCACCGCCTCGCTCGCGACCACCAGCCCGCGCTATGCCGGCCGCCGCCGCCGCAACGCCGTCTACAAGACGCTGGCCTGGGTCGCCACCGGCTTCGGCCTGGGCTGGCTGGTGCTGATCCTGGGCATCCTGCTGTTCCACGGCATCGGCGGACTGTCGCTCGCGGTATTCACCGAGAACACGCCGCCACCGGGTGCGGCAGGCGGCCTGTTGAACGCCGTCACGGGCAGCCTGATCATCACCGTGCTGGCCGTCGCCATCGGCACGCCGATCGGCATTTTGGCCGGCACGTACCTCGCCGAGTATGGGCGGCACGACAAGCTCTCGAGCGTCGTGCGTTTCATCAACGACATCCTGCTCAGCGCGCCGTCGATCGTGGTCGGCCTGTTCATCTACGAGATCATGGTGGCGCCGATGGGCCACTTCTCGGGCTGGGCCGGCGCCGTGGCGCTGGCGGTGATCGTGATCCCCGTCGTCGTGCGCACCACCGAGGACATGCTGACCCTGGTGCCCGACACACTGCGCGAGGCCGCCGCCTCGATCGGGCTGCCGCGGGCGCTGATGATCACGCGCATCGCCTATCGCGCCGCCCGCGCCGGCATCGTCACCGGTGTCCTGCTGGCCGTGGCGCGCATCAGCGGCGAGACCGCGCCGCTCCTGTTCACGGCGCTCAACAACCAGTTCTTCAGCGTCAACATGAACCAGCCGATGCCCAGCCTCCCGGTGGTCATCTTCCAGTTCGCCCTGTCGCCCTACGAGGAGTGGCAGAAGCTTGCCTGGACCGGCGCCCTCCTGATCACCGTCGCCGTGCTGGCGCTCAGCATCATCGCCCGATCCCTTACCGCCACGAGGAAGTCGTCATGAGCATCGCCCCTGCCAATGACCAGAGGGCCCACGGCCACGGCCTCACCACCGCCGTCCCCGTGGCGAGCCACGCCAAGGTCGACACCGCCGGCTTGGCCGACAAGGTGTCGATCAAGAACCTGGAATTCTTCTATGGCGACAGCCGGGCGCTCAAGGGCATCAGCCTGTCGCTCTATGCCAATAAGACCACGGCCTTCATCGGCCCGTCGGGCTGCGGCAAGTCCACGCTCTTGCGCGTGCTCAACCGCATGTACGACCTCTATCCCGGCCAACGCGCCACCGGCGAGGTGCTGTTCGACGGCGACAACCTGCTGCGCGCCGACCAGGACATCAACCTCCTGCGTGCCCGCATCGGCATGGTGTTCCAGAAGCCGACGCCGTTCCCGATGTCGATCTACGAGAACATCGCCTTCGGCATCCGGCTCTACGAGACCCTGCCGCGCGCCGAGCTCGATGCCCGCGTCGAATTGGCCTTGCGCCGCGCCGCCCTGTGGGACGAGGTCAAGGACAAGCTTTTGGCCAACGGCCAGAGCCTGTCGGGCGGTCAGCAGCAGCGGCTCTGTATCGCGCGCACCGTGGCGGTGAAGCCCGAGGTGATCCTGTTCGACGAGCCCTGCTCGGCGCTCGATCCGATCTCGACCGCCAAGATCGAGGAGCTGATCGACGAGCTGAAGCAGGACTACACGATCGTCATCGTCACCCACAACATGCAGCAGGCGGCGCGCGTCTCGGACTTCACGGCCTTCATGTATCTCGGCGAGCTGATCGAGTTCGGCGCCACCGAGACGTTGTTCACCACCCCCAAGGACAGCCGCACCCAGGCCTACATCACCGGCCGCTTCGGCTGAAACGGAGAAGAAGATGGCGGAACATACCCTCAAGCGGTTCGACGAAGAGCTGGAGCGGCTGAGCGCGACCATCAGCGAGATGGGCGGCTTGGCCGAGACCGCGCTCACCCAGTGCCTGGTGGCGCTGCGCCAGGGCGATTCGGAGATCGCCGAGCAGGTCATCGGCGCCGACGCGCGCGTCGATGCTCTGGACAACGCCGTGCAGGAGCAGACGGTCAAGCTCCTGGCGCTGCGCCAGCCGATGGCCGTCGATCTTCGCGTCATCCTGTCGTCGATCAAGATCGCGGCCGCCCTCGAGCGGATCGCCGACTACGCCAAGAACACCGCCAAGCGCACCATCGTGCTGAACAACGTGACGGCGCCGCCGGCGGCGGTGACCGGCATCGACCGCCTGGGGCGCCTGGTGCGCACCGCGCTCAAGGACGTGCTCGATGCCTTCGCCTCGAACGACGTCGCCAAGGCGCACGATGTCTGGCAGCGCGACGAGGAGATCGACCAGGTCTATACCGGCCTGTTCCGCGAGCTTCTGACCTACATGATGGAAGACCCGCGCACGATCACCTCGTGCACGCATCTTCTGTTCATGGCCAAGAACATCGAGCGTGCCGGCGACCACGTCACCAACATCGCCGAGCTGGTGAGCTTCCGCGCCACCGGCCATGGCTTCGACGAGACGCGGCCCAAGGGCAGCGCCTCGCTCTATGTTGCGGGGAACGCGTCATGAGCATGGCGGCGCAGGCCCCTTCGCGGCGCGACGCGTCGACCTCGTCGATCAAGCCGCGCGTGCTGGTCGTCGAGGACGAGACGGCCCTGGTCGAGCTCTTGCGCTACAACCTCGAGCAATCGGGCTTCCGCGTCTCGGTCGCCTATGACGGCGAGGAGGCGCTGGCCTCGGTGCAGGAGGACGTGCCCGACCTCATTCTGCTCGATTGGATGCTGCCCCTGATGTCGGGCATCGAAGTCTGCCGCCAGCTGCGCCGCCAGACCATCACCGCCAACCTGCCGATCATCATGCTGACGGCGCGCGGCGAGGAGGGCGATCGCGTGCGCGGTCTCGATGCCGGCGCCGACGATTATGTCTCCAAGCCGTTCTCGCCGACCGAGCTCGTCGCCCGCATCCGCGCCGTGCTGCGCCGCATCCGGCCCGCGTTGGCCGACGAGGCGTTGAGCTACGCCGATATCGTCATGGATCTGGTGGCCCATCGCGTGACGCGGGCCGGCAAGCCGGTCCATCTCGGGCCCACCGAGTTCCGCCTGCTGCGCCATTTCATGGAGCATCCCGGCCGCGTCTTCTCGCGCGAGCAGCTTTTGGACGCGGTGTGGGGCAAGGACGTCTATGTCGAGGCGCGCACCGTCGACGTGCACATCCGCCGCCTGCGCATTGCCCTGAACGGCGAGAACCAAGCCGACCTGATCCGCACCGTCCGCGCCGCGGGCTACGCCCTCGACGCCACGCCGGGCTGACGCTGGGCCACTGTCATCCCGAGCGTAGCGAGGGACCTTTCCTGTTGCCTTAAAGGCCCCTCGCTTCGCTCGGGGTGACAGTTCCCGTTATCCACACCGGCGGTCACGGTTTTGTAGCCTCGGGGGACTACACCAGTGTTGCCCGTTCCCGGCCGGCAAACCCCACGCCCCGCTCCGGAATGGGCCGGTTCCCCCGGCGCGGATGACACCCCGACGCCGATTTACTGCCCCTCCTTCTTCGCGGAAGGAGGGGTTTCTTTTGCGAAGTAACGGTTGACCGGGATCGCCAAGAGCAGCGCCGGCAAGCCGAGCAACGTGGTGTAGATAAAGAACAGGGTGAACCCCTGGTATTTCGGCGCTGCGTTCATCCAGTCGAGCAAGGCGGCCAGCACCGGTACGTCGCGTGCGGAAGCCTGCAGCCATTCGACGATCACGCCGGAATAGCCGCCGAGTATCTTGCCGGGCAGCAACATGAGCGACGTGAACAACGCGTATTGGGTCGCCGTATACGCGGTATTGGTGAGGCCCGACAGGAAGGCGATGAAAACCGATCCCGAGAAGCCGCCGGCCAGGTTGTCGACGCTGATTGCAATCGTCAGCACAAGGGAATCGGCACGGCCGAGGGCGGAAAGCCAGGCGAAGGTGAGGTTCGATCCGGCGATCAGGATTACCGACAGCACCAGGAGGCGCGCGGGGCCAAGGCGAAACACCAGGACCCCTCCCAGCAGCGCGCCCAGCCCCGTCATCACCGACCCGAAGATCTTGCTGATGTTGGCGATCTGCAATTCGTCGAAGCCCAGGCCGAGATAGAACGGATAGGCCATGACTCCCATGGGGATGTCGCACAGGCGGAACAAGGCGATGAAGGCCAGTAACAACACGCCGACCCACCGGAAGCGGACGAAGAAGTCGACGAAGGGGCAAACGATCGCGCCGTAGATCCAGACGATCGCGTTGCGCAACGCGGGATGGAGCTGTGCGTAGCGACCGGCGAATTCGCTGACCTTGGCTTCCCGTTCTTCGGTCGCTACCTCGATCCGTTTCGGCGGCTCGGAAACCACCAAAGTCGTGACGATTCCGACCAGCGCGAACGCCGCCATCGCCTGGTAGGCGACCGGCCACGAATAGAAGGCGGCGACGTACAGCGCGCCGGCGCTCGCAATCAGCACGGCGATGCGATAACCAAGCTGATAGGTGGCAGCCGTCGGCCCTTGCAGGCTCTTGTCGGTCGCCTCGATGCGGAAGGCGTCCAGCGCGATATCCTGCGTTGCCGAAGAGAAGGCCACGATCACGGAGAAAGTCACCAGCAAGGCAAGCTCGGTGCGTGGATCGCAGAACGACATCGCCAGCAAGCCAAGACCGATCCCGGCCTGCGACAGCAGCAGCCAGGCCCGGCGCCGCCCCAGCCAGCGTGTCAGCAGCGGCAGCGGCACGCGGTCGACGACCGGCGACCAGACGAACTTGATCGAATAGGTGATACCGATCCAGCTGGCGAACCCGATGGTGGCGAGGCTGACGTCCGAACGCTTCATCCATGCCGATAAGGTCGAAAATACCAGCAGGAATGGCAGGCCGGCGGAAAAGCCGAGGAACAGGAAGGTGACGACACGCGGATGCGCGTAGATCGCCGCTGTCTCGCGCCAACCGCGGGCGGGCACGCTTGCGGGCGTGGGCGCGGTAGCGCTCAAATCAGGCCACGCAGCGCCTGCTCGGGCCGCGCGCCGACATGGCTGATGACCTCGGCGGCGGCGATGCCGCCCAATCGCGCGCATTCGGCCAGCGGCTTGCCCTTCGTCAGGCCGAACAGGAAGCCTGAGGCATAGAGATCGCCGGCTCCGGTCGTGTCGACCACCTTGGCGACCGGCGCCGCGGGCACCGCGTAGGTCTCGCTGCCCTTGACGACGATCGAGCCTTTCTCGCTGCGCGTCAGCGCCGCGATCTTGGCTTCCTTGCGCGTCGCCTCCATCGCTTCCTCGAAGGTCTCGACTTCGTAGAGCGATTTGATCTCGGCTTCGTTGCCGAACAGGATGTCGACCTTGTTGCGCACCAGCTCGCGGAACTCCTCGCGATAGCGGTTCACGCAGAAGGAGTCCGACAGCGTGATCGAGACCTGGCGGCCCGCCGCATGCGCGGCATCGAAGGCTTTCAGCACCGCCTTCTTGGCCTCCGGCGCATCCCACAGATAGCCTTCGACGTAAGTGACCTGGGCCGAACCAACGACCTTGGTGTCGATGTCGTTGGGACCAAGGCCGGTGCAGGCGCCGAGATAGGTGTTCATGGTGCGCTGCGCATCGGGTGTGACCAGGATCAGGCAGCGCGCGGTCGACGGGCCGGAGGTGGCGCTCGTGGTGTCGAACGACACGCCCATCGACTTCAGGTCGTGGCCGAACACCTGGCCGAGCTGGTCGTTGCGCACCTTGCCGATATAGGCGCCCTTGCCGCCGAACGAGGCGACGCCCGCCATGGTGTTGCCGCACGAGCCGCCCGACACTTCGACGCCCGGCCCCATGGCGGCATAGAGCGTCTCGGCACGCTGCTCGTCGATCAGCATCATGCTGCCCTTGACCAGGCCGTGCTTGCTCAAGAAGGCGTCGTCGGCGCGGGAGAGGACGTCGACGATGGCATTGCCGATTCCCAGCACATCGAAGGCAGCGGATGTCATGAAGTCTCCTGAGTGATTGTCTACAGCGTGACCAGGTGCATGCCCGGCTTGGTCTCTTCCAGCAAGGTCACGATGCCCGCGACCGTGAAGGGAACGTCCGAGCGCAGGCCGGCACGGTCGATGCCGAGCGAGCGCAGGCCCATTTCGCACACGATGAAGCGCGCGCCAAGCTCGACGCAGGCTTCCAGCAAGGTCTCGAAGTCGCCGACGCCAGCCTTGCGGTTGATGGCGTCGCGATGCCAGTCGGCGAGCGGTGGCGGCGGCCCCTCGAGGGCGCGGATGCCGGCCATGGTGAAGAACAGCACGGCCGGCTTGTTGACGGCGAGCGCCGCGGCGGCGAGCGCCAGCGCGTAGTGCACGCTCTCATAGTCGCCGGCGCGCACGATCACCGAGAGGCCACCGTCAGGGGATTTCATCGCGCCCCACAGGTCGGGCACTCGGCGCGCTTGGCGATCGCCATCTCGTCGAAGGAGCCGGCAAGCGCGTCGTACATCAGGAGCCGCCCGCTCAGCGACCGGCCGATGCCCAGCACTTCCTTGACGACTTCGGTCGCCTGCAGCGCGCCCAGGGTGCCGGCCAGCGCGCCCAGGACACCGGCCTGGGCACAGCTCGGCACGGCGTCTTCCGGGGGCGCTTCGGGAAACAGGCAGCGCAGGCAGGGGTGGCCGTCGCCCTGCCAGGCCTTGTAGGTCGAGATCTGGCCGTCGAAGCGCAGGATAGCGGCGGCGACGAGGGGCTTCTTCAGGCGATAGCAGACGTCGTTCAGCAGATAGCGTGTGGCGAAGTTGTCGCTGCCGTCGGCCACGATGTCGTAGCCCGCGATGATGCGCTCCGCATTCGCTGCGGTAAGTCGCTCACCGCGCGGTTCGACACGCACTTCGGGATTGATATCCGACAGCGCACGGCGCGCGCTTTCGACCTTGGAAGCACCGATATCCGCGGTGCGATGGATGACCTGGCGCTGCAGGTTGGAGAGATCGACGGTGTCGTGGTCGATCACGCCCAGGGTGCCGACGCCGGCGGCGGCGAGATATTGCAGCAGGGGCGCGCCGAGCCCGCCGGCGCCGACCACCAGCACGCGCGCGGCGATCAGCCGCGACTGGCCGACGCCGCCGATCTCCGCCAGCACGATATGGCGCGCATAACGGCGGATCTGCGGCTCGGTAAGCTCGGGCAGCATCGACATGGTCCGCTTATAGCATGTCCGCTATAGAAGCCGGCCCGAATGACCACCACCTCCGCTGCCAACCGCCCGACCCTGACCCCGCTGCTGCTGGCGGTATTGGCGCTCCTGTCGTCCTTTACGCCGCTCAGCATCGACATGTACCTGCCGGCTCTGCCGGTGATCGCCGTCGACCTGCGCGGCACGGCGGGCGACATCCAGTTGACCCTGTCGGCCTTCATGATCGCCTTCGGTGCCGGCCAGATCTTTTATGGCCCGGCGGGCGACCGCTTCGGCCGCCGGCCGGTCATCCTGAGCGGGCTCGTGATCTACATCATGGCCAGCATCGGCTGCGCCTTCGCCGCCGAAGCGGGCCACCTCGTGCTGCTGCGCTTCCTGCAGGGCCTCGCAGCCTGCGGCGGCGTCGTGCTGGCGCGCACCATGGTGCGCGACCTCGCCGAGAAGGACCAGGCGGCGCGCGCCATGTCGCTGATGATGGCCTGCACCTCGATCGCGCCGATGCTGGCGCCGCTGATCGGCGGCCAGGTGCTGTGGTTCCTGGGCTGGCGGGCGATTTTCTGGGTGCTGGCATTGGTGGGTGTCGTGGCCCTCGTCTTCGCCTGGCTGCGCCTGCCCGAGACGCTGCGTCCGGAATACCGCCAGCCGCTGGTGCTGTCGTCGATCCTGAAGCGCTTCGGCGAGCTGGTGCGGCACCGCGCCTTCATGGGTTACGCCTTCACCAGCACCTTCCAGTTCTCGGCGCTGATGTCGTTCCTGAGTGGCTCGCCCTTCGTGTTCATCGAGAGATACGGCATCGCCCCGCGCGCCTACGGCCTGATCTTCGGCGGCATGATCATCTTCATGACCGTGGGCAGCCTGCTCAACGCCAAGTTCGCGCCGGTGTTCGGCGCGCATCGCATCCTGCGCTACGCCGTGATCGTGCCGGCTGTCGTCGGGCCGACGGCGCTGGTGCTGGGCCTGATCGAAGCGCGCTACGGCACGATCGGCCTGTGGCCCTTCCTGCTCTGCTTCGCGCCGCAGATCGCCACCATCAGCCTGATCGGTCCCAACTCGATGGCGATGGCGCTGCAGCGCTATCCGCACATGGCGGGCACGGCCTCGTCATTGATGGGCGTCATGCAGTTCGGCATCGGCGCGATCTTCGGCGCCGTCGTCGGCCAGACCATGGATGGCACGATCGCCCCGATGACGACGGCGATGGGCATCGCCGGCGCGCTCTGCCTGGTGTCGCACCGCGCGCTGGTGCGGCGCGGCTAGCTTCTTTGCCGGGAGCGCGGCACTCCAGTGCGCTCATGATTCATGTTCCTCTCCCCCTTGGGGGAGAGGAACATGAAGGACTCTAACGCCGGAGGTCGATCACCAGCAGCGTGCCGGCGTCGTTGCCGACGGCGAGCTTGTAGCCATCGGGCGACCAGGCGAGGCAGGTGATGGCAGAGCCGTCGGCCATCTTCAGCACCACCGAACGCCTGGTCTTGATGTCGCCGAGCTGCAGCTCGCCCGAATCGTAGCCGCCGGCCACGAACTCCGCCGCCGGATGCGCGGCCACGACCGAGATCATCCCCGCGCCTTCCTCGCCGAATTGCAGCGCCGGCTTGCCTTCCGGTCCCTTGCCCGAGAATGGCCAGGCCGTGAACACCGGCTGCGCCGAGGTGTAGAGAAAACGCGCATCGGCGGTCCACGACAGCGACTTCACCTTGGCCGGATAGCCCTGCATGCGCATGTCGGTGGCCTGCGCCACGCGCCACACATGGATGTCGTTCTCCTGCGTGCCGGTGGCGATGAACTTGCCGTCGGTGCTCCACTTCAACGCGACATGACTGCCGCGCCAGGCGAACTTCCGCGGCGCCACGGTGACCTGGCCGATGCTCCACACCGTGACGCCGCCATAGTGGGCGCAGGCGATACGGCTGCCGTCCTTGCTGAAGTCGAGATCGGCCACCGTGCTCTCGTGGGGCCCGAATTCCTTCATCTCGCCGCCTTTGACGACGAAGGCGCTCTTGCCCGCCGAAGCGGCGATCGCGCCGGTCGCGCGATGAGCGGCGATGTGCTCGAACCACTTGCCCTTCTGGTTGGCGATCTCGCTTGCCGTCCCGTCGGCTGCGATGCGCAGCAGCCTGCCATCGTCGCCGCCGCTCACGAAGCCGTCGCCTGCCGGATCGCCGACCAGGGCCAGCACCACGCCGTTATGCAGCGGCTCGCCAGCCGGCGTCTCGGCAGCGTTGATATCGGCGGGCAACAAGCGCACGCGGCCATCGCCCAGGGCGAAGGCGACGATCGCCCCCTCCTTGCTGAAGGCGCAGGCGGCTGCAGGCGCGTCGGCTGCAACGGAGCGGCCCGGCGGCAGGGTCTGCTGCCAGGCCGGATTTGAAAAATCGAGCTTCACGTCTATTTCAGGCAGTCGTTGAAGCCGCGCTGGAGATTCTCGCCGTCGAGGTTGCGGCCGATGAAGACGAGCTTGCTAAATCGTTTCTCGCCTTCCTTCCAGGGCGTGCCCCAGTCGGAATCCATCATCATGTGCACGCCCTGATAGACGTAGCGCCGCGGCGCACCGTCGATCGCCAGGATGCCCTTGCTGCGGAAGATGTCGGGGCCGCGCAGCTGCAGCAGCGCTCCCATCCACTTCTGGAACTTGTCGGGATCGACCGGCCGATCGGCGGTCAGCGACAGGCTTTTGACCTCTTCCTCATGGTCGTGATCGTGGCCGTGATGCAGGAAGTCGGGTTCGAACTCGAGGATGCGCTGCAGATCGAAGGCGCCCTTGTCGAGGATGGCGTCGAGCTTGATCTGGCTCTTCTGCGTGCGGAAGATGCGGGCATAGCGGTTGATCGCGCTGATCTTGCTCTCGACCTTCTTGAGGTCGTCCTCGCTCACAAGATCGGTCTTGTTCAGCAGGATTACATCGGCGAAGGCCACCTGCTCCTCGGCCTCGTCGCCCTGCTCGAGCTGTCCGAGGAAGTGCTTGGCATCGACCACGGTGACGATGGCATCGAGCCGGGTCCTCGCCTTGACCTCGTCATCGGTGAAGAAGGTCTGCGCCACCGGGCCCGGATCGGCGAGGCCGGTCGTTTCGACCAGAATGCCGTCGAACTTGTCCTTGCGCTTCATCAGGCCTTCGATGATGCGAATGAGGTCGCCGCGCACGGTGCAGCAGATGCAGCCGTTGTTCATCTCGAACACTTCCTCGTCGGCATTCACCACGAGGTCGTTGTCGACGCCGAGCTCGCCGAACTCGTTGACGATGACGGCGTATTTCTTGCCGTGCTGCTCGCTCAGGATGCGGTTCAAGAGCGTGGTCTTGCCGGCGCCGAGATAGCCGGTCAGCACGGTCACGGGCACTTGTGCTTGAGCCATGGAAATCCTCGAAATTGGCCCCTGAGATAGGGTGGCGGGGGCCGTTAGTCCAGTCGGTAGAGAAGCTGCGGCAGCCCCCGTTTAACTCGGTTTCGCCCGCTGCCTGCAGGCCCATTTTCTCGGCCACCCGCCGCGAGGCTACGTTGCCGGCCTCGATGAAGGCGACGAGCGAGCGAACGCCGAGCTCGACCCGGGCATGGTCGAGCATGGCGCCAACGGCTTCCGTGGCGATGCCCTGGCCCCAGGCGAGCCGCACCAGCCGCCAGGTGAGTTCGCTGCAGTCGGGCAAGTGACAGGGCTTGAGACCCACCTGGCCGAGAAAGCCCGGCTGATTGCGCCATTCGACCGCCCATCGCCATTCCGACGGTGGCAGGCCCTGGACGAGATGCTTGTGGAGTTCGGCGCGGTGGGTGGTCGGATCCGGCGGACCGCCGATGAAGCGGCTCACCTCGGCATCGCTGTCCATCGCCACGATGGCGTCGAGATCGTCGAGTTTGCGCGGCCGCAGGTGCAGCCGGCGCGCCTCGAGCGTCTTCACTAAGGCCGCTCGCCGCGGATCAGCTTGGGCAGGTCGCCCACCAGGCCCATCGCATGGCGGACAAAGAAACGCCGCAGCGGCGGCACGCGATTGACGGCGGCGAGGCCGACGTCCCGTGCCAGCCGGATCGGCTTGATGTCGTTGGAGAACAGCCGGTTCAGAAGATCGGTCGCGGCGACCATGGCGAAGTTGTCGGCACGCCGCCATTGGGCATAGCGCTCCAGTGTGTCGCCGCCGCCGACATCGAGGCCGAGGCGCTTGCTGTCGACCAAAACCTCGACCAGGGCCGCGATGTCGCGCACGCCGAGGTTATAGCCTTGCCCGGCAATGGGGTGGATGCCATGCGCGGCATCGCCCACCAGCACCAGGCGCGTGTCGATGTAGCGCTCGGCATGGACCAGTCCCAGCGGATGCCACCAGCGCGGACCGGTCGGTTCGACATGGCCGAGATAGTCGCCGAAGCGGCGCGCGAACTCGGCCTGGAAGCGCGGCGCGTCGAGCGCCAGCAGGCGTTTGGCGAGATCAGCGCGCTCGCTCCACACGATCGACGAGCGATGCTCGCCGTTCTCACCATCGCGCATTGGCAGGATGGCGAAGGGCCCGCCCGGCAAGAACTTTTCCTGGGCGACACCGCGATGCGGCCGCTCGTGGCGCGCCACCAGCACGATGGCGACCTGGTCGTACGACCAGACGCGGGCGCCGATGCCGGCATCCTCGCGCATGGTGCCGAAGCGGCCCTCGGCTGAGGCGACCAGCCGTGTCACCAGACGCCGGCCGCTTTTCAGTAAGAGCTCGGCGCGGGCAGGATCGCGCCTGGTCTCCACCACCTCGTCGGGCGCCACCAGTTCGACATGCGGGCAGGCTGCCAGGCGGCGCAGCAGCGCCGCGCGCAAAAAGCGGTTCTCGACGATCCAGCCCATCGGCGCCGCCGTCTCGTCTTCGTTGGCGGCTTCGCGATGGTCGAAGTGGAGGAACAGCGGGCTTGCCCGGCCATCGTGGCCGGCGTCGGAAATGCGGATGTCGAGAATGGGCTCGGCCTCGGCGGCCAGCTCGGGCCAGACGCCCAACGCCGCGAACAGGCGCTGGCTGGTGTAGGCAATGGCGGTGGTCCGCCCGTCGAAGCCCGCTTCCGTCAGCGATTTCAGCGGCACGCGGTCGATCAGGACCGTGTCGAGGCCGGCCTCTCCTGCCGCCAGCGCCAGCAGGCTGCCGTTCAGGCCGGCGCCGACGACGGCGAGATCGAACCGATCATTTTGCATGGTCGATAGATGGCAGCCGGCCGGGTTGCCCGCAAGCCGCCCGCCCGTCGATCAGTTCCAGGAAGCGTCCGTCTAACCCATTGAAACAATTGGAGAAGGAGTTGGCACGCCCCTTGCAACTGCAGCGGCGAAAGTTTGGGCGGGGCGCCCGCCGGGTGGAGGACAGACGCAATGAAAATGATCATGGCCATCTTCAAGCCGTTCAAGTTGGACGACGTGCGCGACGCGCTGACGTCGCTCGGCATCCAGGGCCTGACGGTGAGCGAAGTGAAGGGCTTCGGCCGGCAGAAGGGCCAGACCGAGATCTACCGCGGCGCCGAATACGCCGTGAGCTTCCTGCCCAAGGTGAAGATCGAGGTGGTGATCGACGATGCGCTGGTCGAGCGCGCGGTCGAGACCATCCGCAAGGCTGCGGGCACCGGCAAGATCGGCGACGGCAAGATCTTCGTCACGGGCATCGAGCAGGCGATCCGCATCCGTACCGGCGAGTCCGGCACCGAGGCGCTGTGATCGCGCGCCCTTCAACCAATCAACAATTCAGGGGAAGTACACGATGAAACTCAAGCTCAACCCGCTGCTCGCCGGTGTTGGCGCGGCCGGCACGCTGCTGCTGCCGGCGCTCGCGCTGGCGGCCGACGAGAAGCCCAAGCTCGACACCGGCGACACCGCCTGGATGCTAACCGCGACAGCGCTGGTGCTGATGATGACCATCCCGGGCCTGGCGCTGTTCTACGGCGGCATGGTGCGCAAGAAGAACGTGCTGGCGACCGTGATGCAGAGCTTCGCCGTCACCTGCCTGGTCACGGTGCTGTGGCTAATCGTGGGCTACAGCCTCGCCTTCACCCCTGGCAGCACCATCATCGGCGGCCTGAGCCGGGTGTTTCTGCGTGGCCTGACGCTCGATGGCGTGCATGAGCTCGCCAAGACCATTCCCGAGACGGTGTTCCTCACTTTCCAGCTCACCTTCGCAATCATCACCCCGGCGTTGATCGCCGGCGCCTTCGCCGAGCGCATGAAGTTCTCGGCCATGATGTGGTTCATGGCGCTGTGGTCGCTGATCGTCTACGCGCCGATCGCCCACTGGGTGTGGGGCGGCGGCTTTCTCGGCGACTGGGGCGTGCTCGACTTCGCCGGCGGCACCGTGGTGCATATCAACGCCGGCGTCGCCGGCCTGGTCTGCGCCCTGGTGATCGGCAAGCGCAAGGGTTTCGGCATCGAGAACCTGGCACCCTACAACCTGGTCTATTCGGTGATCGGCGCTTCGCTGCTGTGGGTCGGCTGGTTCGGCTTCAATGCCGGCTCGGCGGTCGGCGCCAACGGCAACGCCGGCATGGCGATGGCCGTCACCCAGTTCGCGACCGCCGCCGCCGCGCTCGCCTGGATGTTCGCGGAGTGGGCGACGCGCGGCAAGCCGTCGGTGCTCGGCATAATCTCGGGCGCCGTCGCCGGCCTGGTCGCGATCACGCCGGCCTCGGGCTACGTCGCGCCGATGGGCGCGCTGGTGATCGGCATCGTCGCCGGCCTGGTCTGCTTCTGGGGCGCCACCGCGCTCAAGCGGGCGATGGGCTACGACGATTCGCTCGACGCCTTCGGTGTGCATGGCCTGGGCGGTTTCGCCGGCGCCATCCTGACCGGCGTGTTCGCTGTCGAGGCGATCGCGGGCGACGGCAAGAAGGGCCTGATCGACGGCAATCCCGGCCAGGTCCTGACCCAGCTGTGGGGCTCGCTGGTCTGCATCGCCTGGTGCGCCATCGCCACCTTCATCATCCTCAAGGTCGTCGACGCCCTGATCGGGCTGCGTGTGACGACCGAAGAGGAAGTCGAAGGCCTCGACATCAACCTGCATGGGGAGACGGTGCACTGATCCTCTCTTCTCGTTCTCCGGCATCTTCCTCTGCCCTCATGTTCCTCTCCCCCGCTAGGGGGAGAGGCTAGGTGAGGGGGCAAGCGTCGGGTGTAACCCCCCTCACCCAACCTCTCCCCCTAGCGGGGGAGAGGAGGAAGAAAAGGGAGAAGAGAGAAGGTGACGACGAGATTTTAGTTCCTCCTCCCGCCGCATCCGTGTCGCGGCGGCTCCTCAGGGCCCGGCGAGTCTCTCGCCGGGCCATTTTTTCGCTGCCACGTTTGACGTCTTCCCTGGCAGACGCCAGTCTGTGTGCATATTCCAGAGGAGAGGTCATGAAGCTGGTGTCCGCCATCATCAAGCCGTTCAAGCTCGACGAAGTGCGTGACGCCCTGACCGGTGTCGGCGTTTCGGGCCTGACCGTGAGCGAAGTGAAGGGCTTCGGCCGCCAGAAGGGCCAGACCGAGATCTATCGCGGCGCCGAATATCTCGTGAGCTTCCTGCCCAAGGTGAAGATCGAGATCGTGGTCGATGACACCCAGGTCGAGCGCGCCATCGAGGCCATCCAGAAGGCCGCACACACCGGCAAGATCGGCGACGGCAAGATCTTCATCACCCCGGTCGAGCAGGCTCTGCGCATCCGCACCGGCGAGACGGGATCGAACGCGCTTTAATCGAGATCGAGTTCAAGAAGACCAAGATCGACAAGCAAGACAAGACCAAGACGACACGGGAGATAAAATGATCAGGACGGCATTGCGCTTCGGCGCGCCTTTGGCGTGCGCGTCGACGTTCGGCTTGATGGTCTCTGGCGCGGCCTTCGCCGCCGACAAGCCCACCATCGATACCGGCGACACGGCCTGGCTGCTGGTCGCCACCTGCCTGGTCCTGATGATGAACATCCCGGGCCTGGCGCTCTTCTACTGCGGCATGGTGCGCAAGAAGAACGTGCTCGCCACCGCCGTGCAGGCCTTCGCTGTCGCCGCCCTGGTGACGGTCCTGTGGTTCATCGTCGGTTATTCGCTCGCCTTCACCAACGGCGGCGACCTGAACGGCGTGATCGGCGGGCTGTCGCGCGCCTTCGGTGTCGGACTGCAGGGCAGCGTGCACGAGCTTGCCAAGACCGTGCCGGAGAACGTCTTCCTGATGTACCAGGCGACCTTCGCCATCATCACGCCCGCCATCATCGCCGGCGCGTTCGCCGAGCGCATGAAGTTCTCGGCCATGATGTGGTTCATGGCGTTGTGGCTCCTGTTCGTCTACGTGCCGGTGGCGCACTGGGTGTGGGGTGGCGGCTTCCTGGGTGCGGCGGGCGTGCTCGATTTCGCGGGCGGCCTGGTCGTCCATCTCAATGCCGGCATCGCCGGCCTGGTCTGCTGCCTGGTGATCGGCAAGCGCCAGGGCTACGGCGTCGAATACATGGCGCCGCACAACCTCGTGCTCACCCTGATCGGCACCTCGCTGTTGTGGGTCGGCTGGTTCGGCTTCAATGCCGGCTCGGCTTTGGCCTCGGGCGAGCTCGCGGGCTCGGCCATGCTCAACACCCACATCTCGGCTGCGGTCGCCGCGTTGGTCTGGATGTCGGTCGAATGGGCGAGCCGCGGCAAGCCCTCGGTGCTGGGCATCCTGTCCGGCGCCGTGGCCGGTCTCGGCACCATCACGCCGGCCGCGGGCTACGTCGAGCCGTGGGCCGCCATGGTCATCGGCTTCGCCGCCGGCCTCATCTGCTACTGGGCGTCGGTCGTGGTGAAGACCAGGCTCGGCTACGACGATGCGCTCGATGTCTTCGGGGTGCATGGCGTCGGCGGCATTTTGGGCACGATCCTGGCCGGCGTGTTCGCCACCAGGCTGATCAACGACGTCAACAAGGGCCAGCCGGTCGGCCTGGTCGACGGCCATGGCGCCCAAGTCCTGACCCAGCTCTATGGCGTGGTGGCGGTCGCGGTGTTCTGCGGCGTCGCCACCTGGATCATTCTCAAGATCGTCGATGCCATGGTCGGGCTGAGGGCAACGCGGGACGAGGAGGTCGAGGGCCTGGATACGGCCCTGCATGGGGAGCGGGTTCAGTAAGGGCCCAAGCGCTTGTGGTCGTGCGGAAGAGGGGTCCCCAACCCTTCTTCTCGTATGAAGAATGCGGCCTATTCCCTTGTTGTTATTAGCTAATCTGTTTCATACAATACGGCAATAGTTTATCCGGCCGGGGCCCCCTCCCGCCGGCGTCATCGCGTTGCTCCGGCCCTTGGGGGGGCCGTTGGAGTTTCGATGTTCAATCCGCGCCTCACGGAGACGCTGACAGATTTTCCGTTCGCGCGGTTGAACGCTCTTATCGCTCCGATCGCGCCGCCGGCGCATCTCTCCATGATCAACATGTCGGTCGGCGAGCCGCAGGGCGCGATGCCTGCCTTCGCGCGCCAGATCGTCAATGACGAGATCGACGGCTGGAACCGTTATCCGCCCAACCAGGGCCTGCCCGACCTCAACCTCGCCATCGTCGAATGGCTCGGCCGGCGCTACCGCCTGCCCACGGGCCTGCTCGATCCGGCGCAGCACGTCATCCCGACCGCCGGCAGCAAGGAAGGCGTCTACATCATCTCGACCGTGGCGACACCGCAGCAGAAGGCGGGCGCCAAGCCGATCGTGGCGCTGCCTAACCCGTTCTATCAGGCCTATCTCGGCGGCGCGGTGCTGTCGGGCGCCGAGCCGCTGCTGGTCAATGCCAACGCCGACAACGGCTTCCTGCCGGACTTCCTCAGCCTCGACGAGGCGACGTGGCAGCGGATGTCGGTGGTCTATCTCTGCTCGCCCGCCAATCCGCAGGGCGCGATCGCCGGCATCGACTACCTGCAGAAGCTTCTGGCCAAGTGCCGCGAGCACGACGCCGTGCTGGCAGTCGATGAGTGCTACGCTGAGATCTATACGCGCGAGCCGCCACCCGGCGCGCTCGAGGCGGCGCTGGCGATGGACACGACCGGCGGCCAAGACCCGTTCAAGAACCTCGCCGTCTTCCATTCCCTCTCCAAGCGTTCCAACGCCGCCGGCCTGCGCTCGGGCTTCATGGCAGGCGATCCGCGGCTGGTGGCGATGACCTTGCGCTGGCGCACTTATGGCGGCCCGCAGATCCCCTTCGCCGTCCAGAAGGCGTCGGCCGCGCTGTGGCGCGAGGAGACGCATCCCATCGAGACGCGCGAGTGGTATCGGAAGAATTTCCGCGTCGCCGAGCAGATCCTGCACAACCGCTTCGCCTACTACACGCCGGGCGGCGGCTTCTTCCTGTGGCTCGATGTCGGCGATGGCGAGGAAGCCACCCGCAAGTTGTGGCGCGAGGCGCACGTCAAGGTGCTGCCGGGCGCCTATGTCTGTCGCGAAACGGACGGCCTCAACACCGCCGAGCGCTACATCCGCGTCGCCCTGGTGCATGACGAGCAGACCACCCGCGAGGGCATGACGCGCCTCGCCCAGGTGCTGTAGCCGCCCATGGCCATCATCGGCGCCGCCTCCATCGCCCCGCGCAAGACCGCGATCCTGCCGGAAGGCGGGCGTGACTTCCTGCGGCGGCGCATGATGGAGCTGGTCGGCATCGCTGTCGCAGGCCTCGGCGTGGTGGTGCTGCTGGCGCTGTTCACCTACAGCCCGGGCGATCCCTCGCTCAACCATGCGACAGGCCGCGCGCCGCACAACACCATTGGCGTGCCCGGCGCCTACATCTCCGACCTGCTGCTGCAGACCTTCGGGCTCGCCATCGTCCTGGTGCCGGTGGCGCTGATCACCTGGGGCGTGCGCATGGCGCGCACCCATCATCTCGGCTTCTTCGGCCTGCGCCTGTCGCTGCTGTTGCTGGCGCTGCTGATGATGAGCGTGGCCTGCGTCGGGCTGGGCGATGTCGGCGCTGCCGCGACTCACGCCGGACCGGGTGGGCTGGTCGGCCTCGCCCTGGTCGGCCGCTTCCGCGAGCTGGTCCTGACCCATTCGAGCGGCGGCAGCCTCGCGCTGATTGAGCCGGCCTGTGCCGCATTGGCCTTCATCGCGATGGCGCCGGCACTCGGCATGAACCGTACCGACCTGCCGCTGATCTTCCGCATCCTGCGCGCGCCCTTCCTGGGCAGCGTGTGGCTGGTGCGGGCCGGCGTCAGCCTGTGGCGCGGCAAGCCGCAGTCGCTCGACGAGGAGCCCGACATGCCGGCGCCGCCGATCGGCTATGCCGAGATTCCGGGCGAGATCGACGCCAGTCAGTACGATCCGGCGCATTTCCCGCCGCGCTTCGAGCAGATCCCCGACGAGGGCGCGCCCTTGCCGGCGCGCGAGTCGCTGATGGTCGACGCGCCCTATGCGCCGATCGAACGGCCGGCCGACGAAATTCCCGAGATGCCGCCGGGCCACTTGCCCGTACAGGCGCCGACGGCCGCCGAATCGGTGCAGGAACGCACCCTGTTCGACCGCGTCGCCGGGCTGCGCATCGAGCCGATCCTCGGCCGCCTGCGGCCGGCCGCACCGGCCGCCGAACGTGTCGAGCCGGGGGCGCCGCTGCCGACTGCGCCGATGCCTGAGCCGCAAGCGGCAGTGCCGGAGGGCGAGGACGCCGACGGCGACAATCCGTTCACGCCCGACGCCCTTGCCGATCCGCAGCCGGCCGCCGCGGCGAGCGGCGTCACCATCGTGCCGCGCAAGTCGGCCGTGGCCCAGGGCAAGCGCGCCGCCAGGGCCGGACAGCGCGAACTCGACCTTGTGACCGGCGAATACAAGCTGCCGCCGCTCGACATCCTGTCGCTGCCCTCGCGCGTCAGCACCGAGACCAAGATCGACGAGGAGGCGCTGGAGCAGAACGCCCGCCTGCTCGAGACCGTGCTCGACGATTTCGGCGTCAAAGGCCAGATCGTGAAGGTGCGGCCGGGTCCCGTGGTGACGCTCTACGAGCTGGAGCCCGCGCCCGGCACCAAGTCGAGCCGCGTCATCGGTCTTGCCGACGACATCGCCCGCTCGATGAGCGCGGTGTCGGCGCGCGTCGCCACCGTGCCGGGCCGCAACGTCATCGGCATCGAGCTGCCCAACGCGCGGCGCGAGACGGTGTTCCTGCGCGAGCTGTTGTCGACCCGCCACTACGAGGACAACCGGCTCGGTCTGCCGCTGGCGCTGGGCAAGGACATCGGTGGCGATCCGGTGATCGCCGACCTCGCGCGCATGCCGCATCTGCTGATCGGCGGCACCACCGGCTCGGGCAAGTCGGTGGCGGTCAACACCATGATCCTGTCGCTGCTCTACAGGCTGCCGCCGGATCGCTGCCGCTTCATCATGATCGATCCCAAGATGCTGGAGCTCAGCGTCTACCAGGACATTCCTCATCTGCTCACGCCCGTCGTCACCGAGCCGCGCAAGGCGATCGTGGCGCTGAAGTGGGTGGTCCGCGAGATGGAGGATCGCTATCGCGCCATGAGCGCGCTCGGCGTGCGCAACATCGCGGGCTACAACGAGAAGCTCGGCGACGCCCGACGCAAGGGCCAGGCGCTGACCCGCCAGGTCCAGACCGGCATCGACCCCGAGACGCGCCGTCCGGTGTTCGAGGAAGAGGAGATCGACCTCAACCCGCTGCCCTTCATCGTCGTCATCATCGACGAGATGGCCGATCTGATGCTGGTCGCCGGCAAGGAGATCGAGGCCGCCGTCCAACGCCTGGCGCAGATGGCGCGGGCCGCCGGCATCCATGTGATCATGGCGACGCAACGGCCGTCGGTCGATGTCATCACCGGCACCATCAAGGCCAACTTCCCGACCCGCATCTCCTTCCAGGTCACGTCGAAGATCGACAGCCGCACCATCCTGGGCGAGCAGGGCGGCGAGCAACTGCTGGGCCAGGGCGACATGCTCTACATGGCGGGCGGCGGCAAGATCGCCCGCGTGCACGGCCCGTTCGTCTCCGACACCGAGGTCGAGGAGGTGGTGCGCCACCTCAGGGCCCAAGGCGTGCCGTCCTACATCGAATCGGTCACCAACGATCCCGACGCCGAGGAAGGCGGGCTCGGCCTGCCGGGCGAGGGCGAGGAAGGCGAGAGCGACCAGCTCTACGACCAGGCGATCGCCCTGGTGGCGCGCGAGCGCAAGTGCAGCACCAGCTTCATCCAGCGCTACCTGCAGATCGGCTACAACCGCGCCGCCCGCATTGTCGAGCGCATGGAGCGCGAGGGCGTCGTCAGCCCGGCAAACCATGTCGGCAAGCGCGAGGTCCTGGCGCGCGACATCGACGACCGCGAGCGCTGACCGCGACAACGACCGATTGCGAAGCCGGAAGTTTTTCTGATAGAGCGGCCCGCGGAGCGGAGGCCGCGATGATCGACCGAGCGTCAATTCATCTTACGAAAACGCATCTTCGTTCACGTCGGGAGATGCTGCGGCTCGGCGCCGGTGCGGCGCTGGCAAGCGTGGCCGGCTGCTCCCATCCCGATCGCGGTCCGCCCGTGCCGATCGGCCGGACCGCCCATGCGAGCGTGCTGGGCATCGCCAACGAGCGGTTCTTTCCGCTGCTCGGCATCGATCCGATCGAAGCCGAATTCAGGGCGGCGATGGCCCGCCAGCAGCGCGCGCTCGGCGTCGGCTCACTCGGCGATCTGCCGGAGCAGCAGCTCCTCGCGGTGTCGGGCGGCGGCGAGAACGGCGCCTTCGGTGCCGGACTGTTGTGCGGCTGGAGCGTGCAGGGCACGCGTCCCACCTTCCAACTCGTGACCGGCGTCAGCACCGGCGCCCTCATCGCGCCGTTTGCTTTCCTTGGGTCGGATCATGATGCGCAACTGCGCGCCGTCTACACCGAGACCGCGCCCGGTGAGATCCTGGCCAAGCGGCCGTTGATCTCCGTCCTGTTCAACGATGCGATGGCCGACAACGCGCCGCTGCTCGCCACCATCTCGCGCTACGTCGACGAGCGCCTGCTGGCCGGCATCGCCGCCGCCTATCAGGCCGGGCGACTCCTCATGATCGCCACGACGGACCTCGATGCCCAGGTGCCGGTGATCTGGAACATCGGTGCCATCGCCAGCAGCGGCCACCCGCGCGCCGTCGACACGGTGCGGCGCCTGCTGCTGGCTTCGGCGGCAATTCCCGGCGCCTTTCCGCCCTCCATGATCGACGTGACGCTGGACGGCCGGAAATACCAGGAGATGCATGTCGACGGCGGCGCGGTCGCCCAGACGTTCCTCTATCCGTCTGCCATCACGCGGGACCGGGCGCGGCGCCGGCGCGCCGGGCTGTCGACGGCCCAGGCGCGGGCCTTCATCATCCGCAACGGCCGGCTCGATCCCGAATGGGCCAAGGTCGAGCGCCACACGCTCGACATCGCCGGCCGCGCCATCGACACGATGATCGCCATCTCGGGCTACAACGACGTGATCCGCATCTTCGCCATCACGCAGCGCGACGGCATCGACTACAACCTCGCCTTCATCGGGCCGGACTTCAACCAGGTGCTACCGTCGTCCTTCGATAGCGCCTACATGCGCGCCTTGTTCGACTACGGCTACCAGCGCGCCGTGCGCGGTTACGACTGGACGAAGAAGCCCCCGATTCTCTGAGCCTCCGTGGACGAAGCGACCTCCCGTCTGGGGGGTTATTTTCAATTAATGGGTATAAGATGATCTTGCACAAAGATCGTTTGACTCTTTGACTTTACAAACATAAGGTGAATTGTCTTGAAGAAGCCTAAATTGCCGTCGTCCCGGACCTACCAAAGTCCGTTGCGCGAAGCGCAGGCGGCCCTGACACGCGAGCGGATCCTGATGGCGGCGAAGACCTATCTCGAGAAGAACGACCTGGAGAGCCTGTCGCTGCGGTATCTCGCCGAGCTCGCGGGTGTCTCGCCGCCGACGGTCTACGCGCACTTCCGGACGGTCGACGACCTGGTCGAAGCCTTCTTCAACTGGCTGAGCCCGCGGCTCGGGCTGCGCAACCCGCTGCCGCCGCTGGAGCAGTTCGGCGAGCTGCCCCACAAGCTCTTCCCCAACTACGAGACCTACGGCGCCCTCCTGCGCAACCTGATGAACAAACCGTCGTGGGACCGCCAGCGCACGGCGGATCGCGGCCAGCGCCACGGCGCCTGGATCTCGGCGGTGAGCGAGGCGCTGCCCCAACTCGCGCCCGAGCAGCGCCGGCGCGGCGCCAAGGTCGTCTCCGTCTTTTTCACGCCGACCGTGTGGCGTTGGCTGGTCGACAGCGGCGAGTTCGAGCCGGAGGAGGCGGAACAGGTTGCCGCCTGGACCATCAACGCACTGGTCGACGCCTTGAAGCGCGATGCGTCGGGTCTCGCCGACTCCCCGCCGGCCAAGCCCGCCCGCGCCGCCGCCAAACGCAAGGAGCCCGCCCGGTGATCCATCACGTCTCCATTCCCGCGCGCGATCCCATGGCGGTGGCGCGCGTGCTCGCCGAGCTGATCGGCGGCCGCGCTTATCGCTTTCCCGGTCCCCTTCCGGGCGCGACGATGGCGGTAAGTGGCGACCGCCACGGCACGATGATCGAGATCTATCCCGAGGGCACGGTGATGGCGCCGGGCGAAGGCGACCAGCAGGTGACCTTTCGAACGGCGCCGCCGGGTCGCGCACACGCGGCGTTCCATGCCTTCCTGTCGGTGCCGCACGATCGCGCCGCCATCGAGCGGATCGGAACGGCCGCCGGATGGCGCACCAGGTTCTTCAGCCGCGCCGCGCCCGGCCGCCCGCCGGTCTTCCACGTCATCGAGGTGTGGGTCGAGAACCGGCTGATGCTCGAGGTCGTGCCGGCCGACATGATCGAAACCTACGAGACCTACATGCAGATCGCGCGCATGGACGCGCTCGATCTCGCGCTCAGTCCGTAACCGTCGCGCTCGACGCGCTTTTGAGAGGGGGCAACGATGTCTGTGGAGAATGCTGCCGAAATTCTGATCGTGGGCGCCGGGCCGACCGGCCTGTCGCTGGCCATCACGCTGCGCCGCTACGGCATTCCAGTGCGCATCATCGATCGCAACGCCGAGCCCAGCACGGTCTCCAAGGCCCTGGCGTTGTGGAGCGCCAGCCTGGAGGCGCTGCAAGGCATGGGCGTGGTCGATCGCTTCGTTGCCGAGGGCCAGCGATTGAACGCGCTGTGTGTCGGCGAGGGTGACCGCAGGCTGGCTACCCTGGCTGTCGGCGAAGGCATCGACAGCGCCTTTCCCTTTCCCTTGCTGCTGCCGCAGTCGCGCACCGAGGCATTGTTGACGGCGCGCCTCGCCGAACTCGGCGTCGCCATCGAGCGCAGCGTCGAACTGGCCGGGCTGGGCCAGGATGCATCAGGTGTCACTGCCACCTTGCGCCATGCCGACGGCAGCAGCGAAATCGTTCGAACCAAGTATCTGGCGGGCTGCGACGGCGCGCGCAGCGCGGTGCGACAGACGCTCGACATCCAGTTCGAGGGCTACACCGAACCGCAGACCTTCCTGCTCGCCGACGTCAAGATCGACGGCGGCGATCTCGACCACCGCAGCATCTATCTGTGGTGGCACGACGGCGGCACTGTCGCGATGTTCCCGTTCGGCAACGAGGTCTGGCGCATATTCTCCATGCGCGGCGCCGATTCGCCTCAGGGCGATGAGCCGGCGACCCTCGAGGAGATGCAACATTGCGTCGATCGTTATGGACCGAGCGGCCTCAAGCTGCGCGATCCGAGCTGGCTGTCGATCTTCCGCATCAACGAGCGGCTGGCGGCGCGCTACCGCGCCGGTCGCTGCTTCCTGGCGGGCGATGCCGCCCACATCCATTCGCCGGCCGGCGGGCAGGGCATGAACACCGGTGTCCAGGATGCGGTCAATCTCGGCTGGAAACTCGCCTACGTGCTGAACGGAGCCGGCGATAGCGACCTGCTGCTCGACAGCTACGAGGCCGAGCGCCGGCCGATCGCCCGCGCGGTCATCGCCGCGGCAGCGCAGAAGCAGCATCTCTCCTTCGGCGCCAGCAAGCTCACCAGTCGCATCCGCAGCATGGCGGTGTCGATCTTCGGCAATATACCTGCGGTGCACCGCAAGCTGCAGGTCGAGCTGTCGGAGACCGAGTTCGCCTATCGTGACGGCCCGCTGGTGGCCCTGGCGGCCGGCAAGCTGGGTGGCAAGCGCACCGACGTCGGGACGCGAGCGCGGGAAGCCTCCATCGTCGACGGTCCCGGTGGCAAGAATGCCAGCCTGTGGCCCTACCTGTCGGAGCCTCGCCACAGCCTGTTGGTGTTCGAGGACGAAAGTCATCCGATTCCGTTGAACGATGCCGTGGAGCAGGCCGGAAATACGTTGCAGGTCCTGCGTCTGGGGAGCAGCCGAGACCCTGACGGCGAGGCCCGCACGCGCTATCTGCTGAATGGGCCGGGCTGGGTGCTGGTGCGGCCGGACCAGGTCGTCGCGGCACGCGGCGTCGGCGCCGACTTCACCGCGCTCCATGCCTATGCTGCGCGAGTGTTGCGGCCAAAGCCGGCAGCCTGACGAGGGGAGCTCAATCGCCTTCAGCTATGCTTGCAGTGCGTATGGTTTAAGTTACCTTCCGCACGGGACACGGGCAGACTGAAGGGACGATGACTGACAGGGGAGGTCCGGTAGAGCTGCCGACAGCGGGCGTGCATCGTCGCCGCCGCATTCCGCTGATCTGGATCGTGCCGATCCTCACCGGCCTGATCGCCATCTGGCTGGCCTGGGACACCTTTTCCAAAAAGGGTCCCACCATCACCATCGCCTTCGACACTGCCGCCGGCCTCACCGCCGGCCAGTCGCAGCTCAAGTACAAGAACGTCGTCATGGGCACCGTGAAGTCGATCGGCGTGTCGCCCGACTTCACCAAGGTGATCGCCTCGATCGAGACGGTGCGCGAGGCCGAACCGCTGCTGACCGACAAGACGATCTTCTGGGTAGTCAAGCCCGAGCTATTCGCCGGCAGCATCACCGGCCTGGAGACCCTGATCTCGGGCTCCTACATCGGCATGCGGCCGTCGGCCGAGAAGGGCGTTCCCCAGCGCGACTTCGTCGGCAAGACCGATCCCCCCGTGCTGCAGGCCTGGACCAAGGGCACGACCTTCATGCTCGACAGCAAGCGGCTGGGCTCGATCAGCCTCGGTTCGCCGATCTTCTTCCGCGATCTCGAGGTCGGCACGGTGCTGGGCTGGGATATCGGCGACCTCGCGAGCCGGGTCACCATCCATGCCTTCGTGCGCGCGCCCTACGATCAGTACGTGCACACCGATACGTCGTTCTGGAATGCCTCCGGCGTGTCGATAAAGATGGGTTCCGACGGCGTGCAATTCCGCATGGAATCGCTGCGCGCCGTGCTACTGGGCGGCATTGCCTTCGAGGCGCCGCCGGATACCAAGCAGCCTGTCGCCGCCAACAACCAGTCGTTTCCGCTGTACCGCAACTTCGAGGATGCGCGGGCCGCGGGCTTCGGCCGGCAGATCCGCCTCCTGTCTTACTTCCCGGGATCGGTCGCGGGCCTCGAGCCGGGCGCTCACGTCACGCTCCATGGCCTCAGGATCGGCGAAGTGACGGATGTCGACCTGGTCTTCGATCCCACGCTCGATAAAGTCGTCGTGCCGGTCCATTACCGGGTTGAAGCCGGCCGCATCGCCAACATCGCCTCGGCCGAGCAGACCGACCCGGAAAAGCTTGCCGAGGAAATGATCAAGCGCGGCATGCGCGCCACCTTGCAGTCGACCAGCATCATCACCGGCTCGAAGGAGGTCGCGCTGGAGCGCATCGACGATGCGCCGCCTGCGATCCTCGAGAAGAAAGGCGACGTCTACATCATCCCGACCTCGGAGGTGGGCGGCTTCGACGCGATCACGCGGTCGGCGGCCGAGCTTTTGACCAAGCTGAACCGCATCGAGTACGACAAGATCGGCCGGAGCATCGAGAACGCCGCGGCCGGCCTCGATACCACGATCAACGGCGCGCAGACCAAGCGCACGCTGGCGGCGCTCGAGAAGGCGATGATCGACGTCCAGGACGTCGCCAGGAAGCTCGACACCGAAGGCACGCCGGCCCTGAAGCGCCTGCCGGCGATCGCCCAGCAGCTGCAGGAATCGCTGACCTCGGCCAATCGCCTATTCGGGTCGTTCAATACGGGCTATGGCGACGATTCGCGCTTCCGCCGCGACCTTGATCGGCTGATACCCCAGCTCACCGACGCGGCACGCTCGATCCGTGCGCTCAGCGATCTCTTGTCACGCCATCCCGAGGCCCTGATCAAGGGCCGCACCAACACGGGCAGGGAATGAAGAACTTCTCTCTCGGCCGCCGCCGCTTCGCCCTCGCCATGCCGCTCGTCGTCGCGGCCTGCGGCGCCTCGCCCGAGCCCAACTACTACACCATCGTGCCGCGCCCCGGCCCGGCCCTGTCGCGCGGGCCGAAGGTCGTGCTGCTGAAGGATGTCAGCCTGGCGAGCTACCTCGACCGCCGCGAGATCGTGCGCTCGTCGGAAAGCTACAAGCTCGACATCCGCGCCAACGACTGGTGGGGCGAGCCGTTGGCCGGCCTGATCGGGCGCGTGCTGGTGGTCGAGCTGTCGCAGCGCCTGCCCGGCAGCACGGTCTACGCTGAAAGCGGCGCCATCACCGCCGACCATAACTGCATCGTCGGCGTCAACATCCAGCGGCTCGACGCCGACAAGGCAGGGTCGCTGATCCTCGTCGCCCAGGTTGCCGCCGAGTTCAATCGGCCACGGCGCACGGCGGCGCGCACCTTCACCATCACCAAGCCGCTCGCCACGCCCGACACGCCGGGCCTGGTGGCGGCGATCAGCGACGCGCTCGGCGAGCTGGCCGACGGCATCGCCACGCTATTGCAGTGAGCCTGTTCTCCGCCGCGCGGGCTCACCGCTCCTTTCAGGACGCGAGGCAAGCGGCGCGTGCCCGGATGACCAGGCCGCAGCTTCGGGAGTGCCCAGGCTGCGGGCTGTTCCAGATCGTTCCGGCGATGGCGCCCGGACTGCGCAGCAACTGCACGCGCTGCGGCACCGTGCTGCGCATCACCCGAGTCGATCCGCTGAACCGCCATCTCGCCCTCACCTTCGCCGCCATCGTGCTGTTCACCATCGTGTGGGAGGCCATGCTGATGAAGGTCTCGGCCGTGGGCATCGTGCGCGCGACCATCCTGGAGTCCGGGCCACGCGAGCTGGTCGCGCGCGGCCTCTGGCCAGTGGCGATCGCCGTCGCCTTCACGACGGCCTATGCGCCGCTCGGCAAGTTCCTGGCCACGCTCTATGTGCTGATCGGGCTCAAGCTGCGGCGCCCGCCGCCCAAGATCCGCGACGCCTTCCTGCTGTCCCGCCGACTCAACACCTGGTGCATGCTGGAAGTGCTGCTGCTCGGCGTGTTCGTCGCCTACACCAAGCTCGGCGACCTGGTGACCATCGAGCTCGGTCCTGCCGTCTATGCGCTGGGGCTGCTCACGGTCGTCTGGGTATGGGCCGAGGTGGCGTTCGATCCGCAGGCCGTGTGGGAGGAGATCGAGCGGCGTGGCCTCACGCAAGCGCCCATGCCCGCCGAGGCGCCGCTTGCCTGGCAGCCGGGCGCCATGGGCTGCGAAGGCTGCGGTCTGGTCTGCGTGCCGGCGGAGACGGAGGGCCACTGCCCGCGCTGCGGCTCGCCGGTGCATGAGCGCAAGCTCAACAGCGTGTCGCGCACCTGGGCGCTGGTGCTGGCGGCCATCGTTCTCTACATCCCGGCCAACGTCTATCCGGTGCTGACGGTGATCCAGCTCGGCGCCGGCGAGCCCAGCACCATCATGGGCGGAGTCGAAGAACTCCTGGATTCCCAGATGTATCCGCTGGCGGCCCTGGTGTTCTTCGCCAGCATCATGGTGCCTCTGTTCAAGCTTCTCGGACTGGGCAGCATGCTGACGGCGACGCAACTCGGGCGGCCCGGTGCCGGCGCTTCGGTGCTGATTCGCGAGCGCACGGTGCTCTATCACATCGTCGCCTGGATCGGCCGCTGGTCGATGGTCGACATCTTCATGGAATCGCTTCTGGGCGCACTGGTGCAGTTCGGCCGCGCCGTCACCATCGAGCCCGGTGTCGGCGCGCTCGCCTTCTGCGCCGTGGTCTTCATCACCATCTTCGCCGCCGAGACGTTCGACCCGCGGCTGATGTGGGATGCCGCCGGCCGCAACCCGCATCGCGCGCTGGCGGACCGTCCGGGCAGCGCACCTGTTGCACCGTCGCCCTCCGCCTCCTAGATTCGGGCTCGGCCGGCAAGGCGGCCACCCGTCCGCGGAGAGGGCCAAGCCCACCTTCTGATTTCTGTCTGGTCATTCGACCTTTCCTGCCCGCAAGCGGACACCGGGCTTTGAGGAAAGGGAGAATCATGTCCGAGCTTCCCGCTCGTCCTTCCAAGGAACATCTGCGCAAACAGGCCAAGCGCCTCGCCCGCGACAAGTCGCTGGGCCTTGCCGAGGCGCAACGCACGCTCGCCGCCGACTACGGCGCCAACAGCTGGGCCGAGCTGATGCGACGCGTCGATGCGGCGCGCGGCGACGAAGCAATACCGCTTCCACCGCTCGCCGCCGCCGCACGAGCCGGCGACCTGGCGGCGGTCCGACGCCTCATTGTCGAAGGGCAGCCGACCGACGAGGGCAGTGCGAAGGTCGGCCCGCCCCTGTGGCAGGCTTGCGCCTCCGACGCGCCGGCCGAGACACGGATCGCCATCGCCGAAGCGCTGCTTTCGGCGGGCGCCAGTCCTCGCCACGACGGTGGCGGCGAGACCGCGTTGCATGCCGCCGCCAACCGTGGTCCGCTGGCGCTGGTCGAGCTGCTGATTCGCAAAGGCGCGCTGGAATGGCAGCCGGACCGCAAGGGCCACCCGCCCCTGGCCGCCGCCCGCCGCGGCAAGGCCGGCGAGGCTGCCATCATGGAACTGCTGGCCCGGCCGGTGATCCGCGATCCGTCGTTTCGTGCCGCCGTGACGGCGCTGCAGCGCGGCGATGTCGCGGCATTGGCGCGCCTGCTCGACGACGAGCCGAGGCTTCTGCGCGAACGCATCCTGGAGCCCGAATGCTATCGCGAGGCCAGCCGATCGCAGTACTTCCGCGATCCCAAGCTGTTCTGGTTCATCGCCAACAACCCGACCCTCATGAAGCGCATGCCGGACAACATCGTCGAGGTCGCCGAGACGATGATTGCGCGCGGCGTCGACAAGGCTGACCTCGACTATGCGCTGGAGCTGGTGATGACCAGCTCACCGGCGCGCGAGCAGGGCCTGCAGATCCCGTTGCTCGAACGGTTGATGAAAGCCGGTGCGACGCCGACCTCGAAGGCGATCGATGTGACGCTGGCCCATTGGGAGCTCGGGCCCATTCGGGCGCTGCTGCAGAGCGGCCATCCCATGACGGCGCCGATCGCCGCCGCCTTTGGCGAAACCGATCGGCTCAAGGAATTGTTGCGCCGGGCGTCGGCCGCGGATGTCCAGAATGCGTTCGGCATGGCGGTCATCAATCGCCAGAACGAAGCCGCGCGTCTCGCGCTCGACGCTGGCGCGGACGTCAACGGCTTCCTGCCGGTTCATGCCCACAGCACCGCCCTGCACCAGGCCGCGATCGATGAAAATCTCGACCTGATGGAGCTTCTGGTGGAGCGCGGTGCTCGCATCGACATTGCAGACAAGCTGTGGGACAGCACGCCGCTCGGCTGGGCGAGCCACCAAGGCAAGGCGCGGGCTCGGGCCTTTCTAGAAGGGCTGCGTCAGCAGTCCTGACGTGGGCAGCCCTGCATTGTTGCAGGCTCCTCGCGGAACGCTTTTTGCTCCACCGTCCCTACTGAACCAGAAGGGAGTATCGGACGATGGCCAAGGAGATCCTGTGTGGCTTCGGCATCGACGTCGATGCCGTAGCCGGCTGGCTGGGCAGCTACGGCGGCGAGGACTCACCCGACGACATCTCGCGCGGCCTGTTCGCGGGCGAGGTCGGCAGCCCCCGGCTGCTGAAAATGTTCGGGCGGCTGGGCATCAAGACCACCTGGTTCATTCCCGGTCACTCGATCGAGACTTTCCCCAAGGAGATGAAGGCCGTGGCCGACGCCGGCCACGAAATCGGCATCCATGGCTACAGCCATGAGAACCCGATCGCCATGACGCGCGAGCAGGAGACCGAGATTCTCGACAAGTGCATCGATCTTGTAACCAGACTGTCAGGCAAGCGGCCGACCGGCTACGTGGCGCCGTGGTGGGAGTTCTCGCCGGTCACGAACGAGCTGCTGCTCGAGCGCGGCATCAAGTACGACCATTCGCTGATGCACAACGACCACCAGCCCTACTATGTGCGGGTGGGCGATAGCTGGACCAAGATCGACTACGCCAAGAAACCGCGCGAATGGATGGTGCCGCTGAAGCGCGGCCAGGAAACCGACCTGATCGAGATCCCGGCGAGCTGGTACCTCGATGACCTGCCGCCCATGATGTTCATCAAGAAGTCGCCGAACAGCCACGGCTTCGTCAATCCGCGCGACATCGAGCAGATGTGGCGCGACCAGTTCGACTGGGTCTACCGCGAGTACGACTATGCGGTCTTCCCCATGACCATCCATCCCGACGTTTCGGGCCGGCCGCATGTGCTGATGATGCTGGAGCGGCTGTACCACCACATGATCGGCCATCCCGGCGTGCGGTTCGTGACCATGAACGAGATGGCCGACGATTTTGTGCGGCGGTCGCCGAGGAAGAAGTGAGAGCACAGATGTCATCCCGAGCGCAGCGAGGGACCTTTGCTTGCAGCCTTAAAGGTCCCGCGGCCTTCGGCCTCGGGATGACATGAGATGTGCTCCCTGTGCGGCGTCCTCGGCGGCGGCGGTCACTGGACCGACGCCGCCGCGCGCCCCGGCGTCTTCACCCGCAACGTCGATCCCGTGCAGCGCCGGCGCGAGCGGGCGCATCGCATCGCCTGCGCCGGCCGGGTGCTTGTCTATTACGGGCTGACGCTGAGCGACTGGCAGGCAAGCTCGTTTGTCCTGTCGACGGCCACCGGCAAGACCGAGCTGGTCGAGGATCTCGGCCACCTGTGGGCCGCCGCCGAGAAGCTTTTGGGCCGGCCCTGCGATCCGCTCGACCCCGACCTCATCATCCGGCTGGAGGGGGCAAGTGCCTGATCCCGTCTTCACGCCGGTCAACCTGATCACGGGCTTCCTGGGCTCGGGCAAGACCACGCTGTTGCAGCGCCTGCTCGCCGATCCGGCGCTCAGCGACACCGCGGTGCTGATCAACGAGTTCGGCGAGGTCGGGCTCGATCATCATCTGCTCGAACGCATCGACGACACCATGGTGCTGCTGCAGTCGGGTTGCCTGTGCTGCACCATCCGCGGCGAGCTGTCGGCGGCGATCCGCGACCTGCATTCCAGGCGCGAGCGCGGGACCGTACCGCGCTTCCGCCGGCTGGTGGTCGAAAGCACGGGGCTCGCCGACCCGTTCCCCATCCTGTCGACCGTGCAGGCCGATCCGGTGCTGCGCCATCACTTCCGGCTGGGCAACGTCATCACCACCGTCGACGCGGTGAACGGCCTCGGCCAGCTCGCCCGCCAGGTCGAATGCACCAAGCAGATCGCCGTCGCCGATCGGCTGGTCCTGACCAAGACCGACCTCGCCGAGGCAGAGGGGACCGATGCGCTGGTCGAGCGGCTCGGTCGCATCAATCCGTCGGCGCCGCTGTGGCGCGCCGCCGAGGCGCCACTCGATGCCGCGGCCCTCCTGTCGCATGACCTGTTCGCGACGGCTGGCCGCAGCGAGGCGGCGCGGCGCTGGTTCGCGGCCGAGCTTGCGGCCAACGACTCCGCCGAAGCCACCGACCACAATCGGCACGACGAAACCATCCATGCCTTCGCGCTGTCGTTCGACGGCCCAGTCGATTGGACGCTGTTCGGGCTGTGGCTCAGCATGCTGCTCAATCGCCACGGCGATCGGGTGTTGCGCGTGAAGGGAATCCTGAACGTCGCCGATGCCGGCACGCCGGTCGCCATTCACGGCGTGCAGCGCCTGGTCCATCCGCCCATCCATATGTCGGCCTGGCCGGACGACGACCGCCATTCGCGTCTGGTCTTCATCGTCGACGGCCTGGACCGTGGCCTGATCGAACGGTCCCTCGGCGCCTTTCTGGGATTGGCGCCGCCATTTTCGGCCGCTGTCGCCAGCGGCACCGCGCCGGCTTTGGCCCCGTCGGCCAGCCTGCGCTCGCCCAGCCGGCGGTAACGGCTGAGCGTAAGGTCGGCCCGGATCGCCGTCATTTGGAGGTTCGGCCGCTTTTACGCCCAGTTTGCCCCCTACGTGGTAGACTGGATTTCACCAGCCTTGGCCATGTCGAAAGCTCTTGCCCTCTCGTTACTCATCGCGGTGATCGCCTTGCCGACGGGCTCGCAGGCCCAGCGAGTCGCCAGCGCCGCTGACCTGCGCTACTGCGCCCAGCTCAGCGATCTCTATATTCGCTATGTCGGACGGTCGGAGCACGGTCCCAGCGCGCCGGTCAAACCCGATGTCAATGGCGGGGTGGCGCTGGCCAAGTGCCATGAAGGCGATGCCGCGGCATCGATCCCCATCCTCGAGCGCAAGCTCTTGAACGCGGGCTTCACGCTGCCGCCGCGCGGCTAGGGGCCGGTGAGGCCGCTGGCGCTCGCTGCCTGATGACAGGCGCGCTCGCATTGCCGGCAGGTCTCGGCGCACAGGCGGCAATGCTCGTGGTGGCCGGCGTGCCTTTCGCACTCGTCGGCGCACAGGCGGCAGAAGTCGGCGCAGGTTTCCAGCATCTGCACCATCAGGGCCGAGGTTGCGGCGGTCCGCCGGCTCAGCACCGACCCCGTGGTGGCGCAGGCATCGGCGCAATCGAGATCGAGGCGGATGCAACGGGTGAGCTGCGAGGAGCGATCCTCGGCGAGGCAGGCATCGGCGCACGACATGCAGACCTGGGCGCAACCGAAGCAGGCTTCTATGCACTGTGCCAGCGCGTCGTTGACGACGCCGGCTGCCTGGGGATGGCTGGACAACATCTCGCGCACGCGCATGCCGCTCTCTCCGGTGGGGAATACGGCATGAACGCCCGGCCTCGGCGATTGGTTACCGATGTCAGTAGTAGTAGTAACTTCGCATCTGGTAGCGCCGGCCGCGGTTGAGGACGGCGATGAAAAGCAGGCTGATGCCCAGCACCTGCAGGGCGGTGCCGGCGGCGTGCGAGAATTCCCATTGCAGGCGTAGCTTGGCCCAGTTGTCCGGCGAGACGGTCCAGTTCGCCGTGGCGACGTTGGCGGGATAGGTGAACGTCCAGAACACACCCTGGGCCAACAGCACGCAGGCCAGGGCCAGAAGGGTCAACACCAGCACGCGCCGCTCCGCCCGCGCCGAGATGGCGGCAGCAAGCAGCGCCAGGATCTGCACCGCCAGGAGCCAGGCGAACAGGTTCCAGCCGCGATAGGACTTCTGGACGATGAAATACTCGTCGCGCGACAGGCCGAGCTTGTTGGGCAATTCGAAGGCATGGGCGAGGGCCGGGCCAAGCAGCAGCGCCGAAGCCAGCAAGGCCACGAAAAAGGCAAAAGTTGCGGCCGACGATGATCGCACGTTGGGCAACGCTGAATGCCTCCGGAGACTTTCGGGTCGGTTGTTGGTAATGCAGCTGCGTCGCAGCGAAGATGGCGTCGCGGCGATGCGCGATTAACGTGCAGTTCTGTATGAAATGCAACTCTGTATGAAATGCAACTGCGCAGCGCCGGCCGCGCAGCGATGCGTCAGGGCTTCCAGCGCAGGAAGTTGGCGATCAGCTTCAGGCCCGTCGCCTGGCTCTTCTCGGGATGGAACTGTGTGCCCGCGAGGTTGTCGCGACCGACGACGGCGGTGATCGGTCCGCCATAGTCGGTCAGAGCCAGGACCGTCTCAGGCCGGCTCGCCTTGAGCTGGAAGGAGTGGACGAAATAGGCGTGGTCGCGCGGGGCGATGCCTTCGAGCAAGGCGTGCGGCTTCAGCGCATCCAGTTCGTTCCAGCCCATGTGTGGGATCTTCAGATGGTCTTTGCCCGGATCGATGCGCACGACGTCACCCCGGATCCAGTCGAGGCCGGCATGGATGCCGTATTCGACGCCGCGCGTGGCCATCAGCTGCATGCCGACGCAGATGCCGAGGAAGGGCTTGCCCTGCTCGATCACCGCGCGCTGCAGGGTGTCGACCATGCCCGGCACGCCATAGAGGCCGGCGCGGCAGTCGGCGAAGGCGCCGACGCCCGGCAGCACGATGCGGTCGGCGTCGGCCACCTCGCGCGGGTTGGAGGTCACCAGCACGCGGTCGTCCGCACCGGCCTCGCGCGCGGCGCGCTCGATGGCTTTCGCGGCGGAGCGGAGGTTGCCCGATCCGTAGTCGACGATGGCGACGGTCATCGGCCCATGATCACAAGGGGGGCGTTCAGAGAACGCCCTTGGTGCTGGGTACCGCCTGGGTTTGGCGCGGATCGATCTCGACCGCGACGCGCAGCGCGCGCGCCAGCCCCTTGAAGCAGCTTTCGACGATGTGGTGGTTGTTGTCGCCGTAGTGGTTCCACACGTGCAAGGTCAGCCCGCCGAGCTGGGCGAAGGCCTGGAACCACTCCTTGAACAGCTCGGTGTCCATGGTGCCGAGCTTGGGCTTGGAGAAGGCGACCTTCCAGATCAGGTAGGGCCGGTTCGAGGCGTCGAGCGCCACCTCGGTCAGGGTCTCGTCCATCGGGATGTGGGCCGCGCCATAGCGGCGGATGCCGGCGCGGTCGCCCAGCGCCTTGGCCAGGCACTCGCCCAGCACGATGCCCGAATCCTCGGTGGTGTGGTGATAGTCGATGTGCAGGTCGCCCTCGGCGCGCAGCGTGATGTCGATCAGGCTGTGGCGGGAGAGCTGCTCCAGCATGTGGTCGAGGAAGCCGATGCCGGTCTTGATGTCGTACTTGCCGGTGCCGTCGAGATTGATGGCAGCGGCAATGCGCGTCTCCTTGGTGGCGCGCGACACGAAGGCCCGCCGACCGCCCGAGCCGGGGGTGGTGAGCATCTGCGTGACGGTGGCCTTGGGGGCGGCCTTTTTCTTGGTGGGCGAGTTGCTGGCCTGGCGGGCCATTGGAAGTCCTCTAAGTTGGCAGCCCGTTCATACAGGAACCCGCGCCGCGCGGTCGAGCGCAACGCGCGTCAGAATGACGCCCAAAAGCACGATCAGGCCGCCCAGCACGCGGGCTGCCGTCAGCGGATCGCCGAAAAACGCCGCCGACAGGCCCACGCCGGCCACCGGGATCAGGTACATGTAGACCATGACCCGGCTCACCCCCAGCCGCTCCAGGCCGGCGGTGAGGCCGAGGAAAGCCACGCCCACCGGGAAGATAGCGGTGTAGAGCCAGTAGCCCAGCAGGCGGTCGTCGAGGCGAGCGAACTCGGCGAGCGAATCGAAGATCAGCGCGATGGGCAGCAGGATCAGCGCGCCGATCAGGGTGGTCCAGGCGATGACCGTCAGGGCGCCAAGCCGCAGGTTGTAGGGCGCGCTGCGCTCGACATAGAGCGCCCAGGCGAACGCCGCCACGATCCAGATCAGGGTGCCATCCAGGCTGCCGAACGAGATGGTGAAACGCGTCAGTGAATTGTTGACCACGACCACGACGCCCGCGAAGGCGACAACGATGCCGATCCAGCCGAGCGCCGGCAGCCGGCGGCCGCTGAACCAGGCGAGGATGGCCGAGAAGGCCGTCGTGGTGGTCATGACGATCGAGCCGACCGACGGCGGCGTGCGTGCCATCGCCAGGCCCCAGGAGGCCTGGAACAACGCGACGCCGGTCAGCGACAGCAGGATCATCGGCAGCCAGTCGCGGCGCGACAGGGCGATCGGCTTGCGCATCAGCGCCGCTACGGCGAACAGGAAGAGGCCGGCCACGAGGTAGCGCGAGGCGCTGTAGAGCAGGGGGCTCATGACGGCCAGCACGTCCTTGGCAAACGGATAGCTCGAACCCAGGAGCATCGCCGTGCCGAACATCACGGCATCGCCGGTGAAGCGGGAGGTGCCGTTCTGTTTCATCTTCTCCCAATCTTGCTCCTCTCCCCCGTCAGGGGGAGAGGTTGGGTGAGGGGAAGCGCACGTCATCGCCCCCCTCACCTAGCCTCTCCCCCTAGCGGGGAGAGGAACCTGATTAGGAGTGGAAGAGCGCGGATGCGCGAGAATTACCCGTTCGGCGCCGTCGACGCCTTCTGCGCGCCCCAGAATCCGAACAGCGCGCCGGCGACGCGGCGGATCTGGATTTCCTCCGAGCCCTCGGTGATGCGATAGCGCCGGTGATGGCGATAGATGTGCTCGAATGGCGTATGCCGCGAATAGCCGATGCCGCCGTGCACCTGGATGGCGCGGTCGGCGGCCTCGCAAACCAGTCGATTGGCGCGATAGTTGGACATCGCCACCCATTCGCTGACGTTCATGTGGTGCTCGCGGTCGAGATGCCACGCCGTCTTGCGCACCAGGCCGCGCGTCATCTCGGCCTCGGTGTGCAGCTCGGCGAGCGGGAACTGGATCGCCTGGTTCGTGGCCAGCGCCTTGCCGAACACCTTGCGGTTCTTGGCATAGGCCACCGACATGTCGATGCAGTATTGCGCGGCGCCGAGGCTCGAGGCGGCCTGGCGGATGCGGTTCTCGTGCACGAAGGTCTGCGCCACGTCGAGTCCGCGGCCTTCCTCGCCCAGCATGGTCGAGGCCGGCACCTTGACGTCGGTCAACGACACCTCGGCATGGTCCGACGGCATGTTGAAGGTCCACCACATGTGCTCGACCTTGAAGCCGGGCGAGGTCACCGGCGTCAGGAAGGCCGAGATCCCGCGCGCGTCGCCCGCCTTGCCCGAGGTGCGGGCGAAGACGAGATCGGCGGTGGCGGTATGCATGCCGGTGTTGAAGCGCTTCATGCCGTTGATCACCCAGTCGGAGCCCTGCTTGGTCGCGGTGGTTTCCATGAAGGTGGCGTCCGAGCCGTGGTTGGGCTCGGTCAGGCCGAAGGCGATGCGCTCCTTGCCGGTAAACATGCCCTCGAGATAGCGCTCCTTCTGCTCGTTGGTGCCGAAGCGGTGCAGCAGCAGGGCGACCGGGAAGTTGCCGACGATCGAGCTCTCGTTCTGCAGGTCGTTGTGCAGGCCGAGCCCCTTGTGCGCGAGATGCTCGCGGATGATCGCCATGGCGAGGTTCGAGCCGTCCTTGCCGCCCAGCTCCTTGGGCAGGCCGAAGCGCAGGTGGCCCGCCTTGTCGGCGCGGCGGCGCATCTCGGCCAGAAGCGCCTCCCACTCGTGGCGCGGCTGGCCGTCATTGTCCCAATCGGTGCGGGCGTGTTCGCGGCGATGGTCGAAGAAGCGGATGTTGTCGTTCTCGCGCTCCAGCGGCCGGATCTCGCGCTCGATGAAGGCGTCGAGCTCCCGGAGATAGGCCGAGATCTCCGCGGGAATGTCGAAATCCATGGGCGTTCCTCCGGTAAATGCCCTCATATGAATGGGCGTTCACCGGGGCATCTTACGCAGCCGGCAGGTCGATCCGGAAGCGGCTGCCGCCGCTTTCTGCCGCCAAGCAAACGGCGTCGCCGCCGTGACGGCGGGCGATGTCGAGCACCAAGGCGAGGCCAAGCCCGCTGCCGCGCCCGGTCTCGCCGCCGCCAGCCAGGCGATAGAACGGCTCGAAGATGCGCTGCCGCTCTGATGCTGGCACCCCGGGCCCGTGATCGGAGACCTCCAGGACCGCGCGCCCGGCCTGCACGGTGACGGAGACTTCGATCGGCCCGTTGCCGGCGTAACGCCGCGCATTCTCCAGAAGATTGCGGATCAGCCGGCGCAGCAGCGTCCGGTCGCCCGACACGGTGACCGGCTGGCCGGTGGCGGCGAGGTCGAACCGCGCAGCCTCTTCGGCGGCGAGCGCCAGCAGATCGACCGGCTCGCGATGCTCCAAGGTCGGTAGCGCTTCCAGCCGACTCGCCAGAAGGATCTGCTCGATCAGCTGGTCGAGCTCCTCGACATCGTGTTTCAGCGATTCGCGGGTCTTGGCGTCGGCGCCTTCGCTGAGCAACGAGGCGGCGACGGCGATGCGGGCAAGCGGCGTGCGCAATTCGTGGCTGCAATTGGCGAGCAGCATGCGATGGGCCGCCACGAGCTGCTCGATGCGCTCGGCCGAGCGATTGAAACTCTGCGCAAGGGCAGCGACCTCGTCGCGGCCCTCGACCTTCACGCGCGCGCCGAGGTCGTTGCCGAACTGCTCGACGCCGGCCTTCAGGCGCTCGAGCCGTCGGCCGAGGCCGCGCACGACGGGATAGGCGCCGACGGCGACGGCGAGCGCCACCAGGGCCAGGAAGGCGGTGATCCAGAAGGTCGGGCTGATCGGCCGGTCACGGACCTGGCGGGCGACCAGCCAGCGGCCGTCGGGAAGCTGCAAGGTGAAGTTCGGCCCGCCGGGACCTCGCCGCCAGCCCTGTCGCGCGTTTCTATGGTCGAAGCGCGGTGGTGGCTTGCCCGCCATGGCGATCATGGTGCCGTTGGGCCGGTAGAGCGCGATGTCGAAGCGAAGTTTGCGATACAGCGATTCGACCGCCGCCTGCTGCTCGCGCGCCGGCGCGTCGGCATCGGGCAGCAGCGCGCCGGTGAGCTCGGCCGCGACCTCGAAGTACTGCGGCGTGCGCGCATCGTCGTCGGCCAGTCGCCACAGCAACGCTGCCGCGCCGACGAACACCGCCAGCACGACGAGGATGGTGAGGTAGAACTGGAGGTAGAGGCGCTGCATCAGAACGCACGCCCGTCGATCACGGCACCGCTGTCATCCCGAGCGCAGCGAGGGACCGTTGGGGCAACAGTAAAGGTCCCTCGCTGCGCTCGGGATGACAGTGGGCGCTGCATCACCGGTCCTGATCCTTGGCGAAGACGTACCCCGCGCCGCGGATCGTCAGGATGCGGCGGGGCTTCTTGGGATCGTCCTCGATGGCGGCGCGGATACGCGAGATATGGACGTCGACCGAGCGGTCGAAGGCTTCGAGCTTCTCGCCCTTCAGAAGGTCCATCAGCGCATCGCGCGACAGCACGCGGCCGGCCCGTTCGGCCAGTGCGATCAGGATCGCGAACTGGTAGGAGGTGATGGTGCGCTCCTCGCCGTCGACGCGCACGACGCGCGCGCCCTTGTCGATCTCGAGCCGGCCGAAGTGCAGCATCTCGCTCTTCGTCGGCGTGCCCTTGCGGCGCAGGATGGCGCGCAGCCTGGCCTGCAGCTCGCGCGGCTCGAAGGGTTTCGCGAGATAATCGTCGGCGCCGACTTCCAGGCCGACCACGCGGTCCATCGGCTCGCCGCGCGCCGTCAGCATCAGGATCGGCAGGTCGGTGACCGTGCGCAGGCGGCGGCACAGGTCGAGGCCGTCGGCGTCGGGCAGCATGAGGTCGAGGATGATGGCGTCGAAAGTCTCGCGCTTCAGCAGCGCCTCGCCCTCGCGCGCGGTGCCGGCGATGGTCAGACGAAAGCCCGCCCCGCCGAGATAGTCGGAGACCATCCCGGCGAGGCGGCTGTCGTCGTCGATCATCAGGATGCGCTCGGCCATCATCTCAGTATCGGGCCGCGACACCCTCGATGTCATCCGCAGGCTCTGCGGTTAGCCGTGCCGCTTGCCGTGGCGCTCACCACCCCAGGCCTTGAAGAAAGCCTGGCGCTGCGAGGCATTCAGCACGTTGCCGGCATCGACCAGCGCCTTGGTAAAGCGCTTCGAGCTCGCGTCGGCGATCTTCATCTGCTCGGCGCGGATCTGCTCGATCTTCGCCGGGTCGATAGTCGGGGCCTGCATGGCCGCTTCCATCGCCTTGCGGTTCTCGACGCGCTGGCTGTGGAACGCCTTCGTGTCGGTGAAGGCGGCCTGCAGGATGCTGTTGACCTGCTTCTTCTGGTCGGTCGAGGCGTCGGTGCCCGACAGCGCCTTGTCCACGCGCTGCTCGATGCGCTGCTGGAACTTGGCCGGGTCGAACGCCTGGCCGTCGGTCTTGGCGAAGGCAACGCCGCCGGCGGTCGCCGCGATGCTGCCGGCCAGGAGGGCGGCGATCATCGTCTTCATGTTGAGGTTTGCCATGTCTGTCTCCGTTGTTCCGGGTGAGGTGTTCCCCGTGACGGTGATATGGGCCGGGACCGTTTCGCCTCCCTCTCGGCGGTGTAAAGTTCTGTAAAGATGACCACGCTCAAGACCGAGCGGCTCTGCCTGCGGCCCCTGACGGCCGGCGACGCCGAAGCCTACGCGGCCGTGCGCTGCCATCACGAGGTGGCAAGGTGGCTGCCGCCCGTGGCAGGCGAGCCGGTCGAGGCCGTGCGCGGCACGATCGGCCGCTTTGCCGCCGCCTGGCAGGAGCGGCGGTACGCGCCATGGGGCGTCTTCCTCGAAGGCAGGCTCATAGGCCATGGCGGCCTGAACTTCGTGCCTGAATTCGACAAGACCGAGGTGCTATGGGCGCTGCATCCCGACGCCTGGGGCCATGGCTATGCCACGGAAGTTGCGCGCGCGGCACTCGCCCATGGCTTCGGCACGCTGAAGCTCGATCTGATCTTCGCCATCACGCTGCCCGACAACCTCGCCTCGCAGGCGGTGATGAAGCGGCTCGGCCTCACCTACCGCCGCCGTGTCGATTACAAGTCGTTCACCGACATCGTCTGGTACGACATCGACCGCGCGGCCTGGCAGGCGTCAGCGGCCAGCCGCTGACGATCAGCCGAGCTGGCGGCGCTTCTTGGGCGCGCCGGAATCGTCACCTCCGAGCACTGCCGAGGCGGCGCGATGGAGGGCGGGATCGCCTGCTGCCAGCACCGATCCGTCAGAGTTGATGTCGAGCTCGCCGCCCCGCCAGTCGGTGATGAGCCCGCCGGCACCCTTGACGACGGGCACGAGCGCGGCGAAGTCGTAGAGCTTCAGGGAATTCTCGACCACCAGGTCGACATGGCCCGAAGCCAGCAGCCCGTAGGCATAGCAGTCGCCGCCCCAGCGAAACAGTTTTACCTGCTGCGTCAGGGCCGCGTGGCGCTCCTCCCATTCGCCGGTGAACATGAGCGGCGCGGTCGAATACATGTAGGCGTGGGCGAGGTCGGGGCAGGCGCGCACCTGGATCGGTTTGCCGTTGAAGGTCGAGCGCTCGCCCGCGACGCCCAGCCAGCGTTCCTCGAGGATCGGCTGGTCGATGATGCCCAGCACAGGCTTGCCGTGATGCAGGAGCGCGATCAGCGTGCCGAAGATCGGCAGGCCGGTGATGAAGGCCTTGGTGCCGTCGATCGGATCGAGCACCCAGACATAGTCGGCGTCGGTCCGCACCGCTCCGTGCTCCTCGCCGAACACGCCGTGCTGCGGCACATGCTCGGTGAGCAGCGCACGCATGGCCGTCTCGGCCTCGCGGTCGGCGATGGTGACGGGACTCGCATCGGTCTTGTCGTCGACCGTGACGGCGGTGCGGAAATAGCGGTGGGCGATCGGCCGAGCCGCGTCGGCGAGACGCTCAGCCAGAGCGACCAGCTCGGCGGGAACCGATCCGGCCACGGCGTTTGCAGCCTTAGGGCAGCGGCTTGGGTGAATCCGCCATGGTGCGCAGGTAGGCGATCACGTCGGCCCGATCCTGCGCCTTGGGCAGACCCGCGAACGCCATCTTAGTGCCCTTCACGTAGGCGGTGGGCTTGAAGATCATGTGGTCGATGTCTTCGTAGGTCCAGTCGCCGCCCTTGGCCTGCAACGCCGAGGAGTAGCTGAAGCCTTCGTGGCTCGCCTTCTTGCGGCCGACGATGCCCCACTGGTTGGGGCCGACCTTGTTGGGGCCGCCCTTGTCGATGGTGTGGCAGGTGAAGCACTGCTTCATGAAGATCGCCTTGCCGGCCTCGACATTGGCGCCGGCGAGCAAGGGAGCGATCGGCGGCAGCTCCTGCGCGGGGGCTGCAGCAGTGGCCGTCTGCGGCGCCTCGTCGGAGACGGCGAGCGCGGGCTTGTCGAGCTTGTGCGGATGAACCAGGGCGTTGGAGACCTTGCCCACCACCATCGCGAACAGCGCCGAGGCCAGAATGCAGCCCGCAACCGTGTTGAAACTGGCCATAGTAGATCCCGAAGCGCCCAAAATTCCGGACGTTGCTGTAGCACGCCCTCCGTGCAGCCAGTAGTATCCGATCACGGCCTCGCGCTCGCGCGGCGGAACGTCGCAAGTGCCGGATATTGCGGGGTTTTTCGCTCTTCGGCGCAGTGCCGCCGAGCGATTGACGGGACTGATCCGGCGGGCGAAACAAGCCGCCAACAATCGACGGACGGCGCGCGTTCGGGGGATCGGAGAGATGGCAAAGGGGCGGATAACCCGCAGCGACGGGGGCCGCGGCACCAGGAGCGTGGCCAGCAACACCATCGCCTTCCAGGGCGAGGCCGGTGCCAACTCCGACATGGCCTGCCGCTCGGCCTTTCCCTACATGACGACGCTGCCGTGCCCGACCTTCGAGACGGCGATGGCCGCCGTCCAGGCCGGCAAGGCCGAGTTGGCGATGATCCCGGTCGAGAACTCGATCGCGGGCCGCGTCGCCGACCTGCACAGCCTGCTGCCGCATACCAAGCTCAAGATCGTCGCCGAGCACTTCCAGCGCGTCGAGCACTGCATGGTGGCGCTGCCCGGCGCCACGCTGAAATCGATCAAGACGGTGAAGAGCCACGTCCAGGCGCTGTCGCAGTGCCGCAACTTCCTGAAGAAGCACCGATTCGTGCCGCTGGTCCATGGCGACACGGCGGGTGCGGCGCGCGAGATCGCCGAGGATGGCGACACCAGCGTCGGCGCCATCGCCTCCTCGCTGGCGGCCAGGATCTATGAGCTGAAAGTCCTGGCGCGCAACATCGAGGATGCCGACCACAACACCACGCGCATGCTGGTGTTCTCGCGCGACGAGGCCCAGCCCGACTGGCGCACCGTGCAGTGCATGACCGCCTTTCTGTTCCGGGTGAAGAGCGTGCCGGCCGCGCTCTACAAGGCGCTGGGCGGCTTTGCCACCAACGGCGTCAACATCGTGAAGCTTGAGAGCTACCTGTCGGGCGCGCACTTCGAGCAGGCGCAGTTCTATGCCGAGGTCGAGGGCCATCCGGCGCAGCGCGGGCTCAGGCTCGCGCTCGAGGAGCTCGGCTTCTTCTCCGAGGAATTCAAGCCGCTCGGCTCCTTCCCGGTCCATCCTTTCCGCCGCAAGGGCTGGGAAGCGCCGACGCGCCCCGGAACCTGATCGCCATGCCGCAGCAACCCGTCCGCATCGCTCCCTCTATCCTGTCGGCCGACTTCGCCGCCTTGGGAGCCGAGATCGAGGCGGTCACGGCAGCCGGCGCCGACTGGATCCATGTCGATGTCATGGACAACCACTTCGTGCCCAACCTCACCATCGGCCCGATGGTGGTGAAGGCGCTCAAGCCGCACAGCAAGCTGCCGTTCGACTGCCATCTCATGGTGACGCCGGTCGACCCGTTGGTGCCGGCTTTCGTCGAGGCCGGCGCCGACACGATCTCCTTCCATCCCGAGGCAGGCCCGCACGTCCATCGCACCCTCCAGCTCATCAAGAGCCACGGCAAACGGGCGGGCTGCGTGCTCAACCCCGCGACGCCGCTGGCCGCCATCGAGAACGTGCTGGGCGATCTCGACCTGGTCCTGGTGATGAGCGTCAATCCTGGCTTCGGCGGCCAGGCCTTCATAGAAAGCCAGGTCGGCAAGATCGCGGCCTTGCGCAAGGCGATCGACGTGTTGGGCAAGCCGATCGACCTCGAGGTCGATGGCGGCGTCAACGCGGAGACAGCCAAACGCTGCATCAAGGCCGGCGCCGACGTGCTGGTGGCGGGTACCGCGGTGTTCTCGGGCGGACCGGACAAGTACGCCGCCAACATCAAGGCGCTGCGCGCATGAAAGTCACCCAGCAGGCCCTCGCGATCGCGCGAATCCAGACCGGCTCGGCCGCCGCCGAGGACAAGGCGCGGGTCGTCGCCTGGGATCGCCTCAACAGCATGCTCTCGACGCTCGATTCCAAGACGTCGGTGCTGCTGCGCTTCAACGCCATCGTCGTTGCGGCCCTGGCGTATGTCCTCGTCATCGCCCCCACCGAGCCGGTCATGGGGACCAATGCGACCGTCAAGTTGATGGGTCAGCTGATCGGCCATGGCAGCCTGCTGGCCAGCGTCGTGAGCTGCGGCTTTGCCTTCCCGGTGATCAATGTGCAGTGGGAATTCTTCGGCATGCGGATCGATCGGCCGACCGAGGCTGAATCTGCTTTCGACGATGCCGCCCTGGCCCGCATGGGCGACCTCGCCGCCCATCGCATACGTCTCTATTCCTGGGCGTGGCGGCTGGCCGTTGTCGGTGGAATCGGCTTTGCGATCCTGGTCGGCATTGGCACCTTGCACTGAAAGCGGGAGCGACCATGGCCGACATTATCCTTCATCACTATGCCGCTTCACCGTTCGCCGAGAAGGTGCGCATCGCGCTTGGCCTGAAACAGGCGGCCTGGAAGTCGGTCGACATCCCCAACGTCATGCCCAAGCCTGACCTGATGCCGCTGACCGGCGGCTATCGCAAGACGCCGGTGATGCAGATCGGGGCCGACATCTATTGCGACACCCAGCTCATCATGCTGGAGCTCGACCGCCGCCTGCCCACGCCGGGCCTCTTGCCCAAGGGGCGTGAGGGCGAGGCGCGCGCCATTACGATGTGGATCGACCGTAACATCTTCGGACCGGCCGTCGGCGTGGTCATGAGCCAGATCCCGATCGAGGGCCGTTTCGGCGAGACCTTCAAGAAGGACCGCAGCGAATTCTCCGGCCGCAATTTCGATCCCGAGCGTTTGCGCGCGGCGTTGCCGGTGATGCGCGACCAGACCTATGCCCTCCTGTCGCTGGCCCGGGCGATGCTGAGCGATGGCCGCAAGTTCCTGCTGGGCGCCGAACCCTGCCTTGCCGACTGCGCGCTCTACAATCCGGTGTGGTTCATCCAGAGCGAGACGGCCGCGCCGCTCGACCGGACGCCCGACATCGTCGCCTGGTCGCAGCGTATGAAGACGCTGGGCAGCGGCAAGCGCAGCGACATCAAGGCGGGTGACGCGCTCGACATCGCCAAGGCGGCCAACCCGGGCGCCACCACTGTCGATGCCGGTGATCCCAGCGGGCTCAAGGCGGGCCAGAAGGTCAACGTCACGCCGGACGATACGGGCCGCGTGCCAGTCGAGGGTGTACTGGTCGGCCTCACGCCCGATCGCGTTTCGATCCAGCGCAGCGATCCGCGTGTGGGCGACGTCGTCGTCCACTTCCCGCGCGCGGGTTTCGTCGTCGTCCCGCTATAGCGAGATCTCGCCCTTCAGCACCGGCACGCAGCCGCCGCCGACGCTGGCGCGGATGCCATCGGCAGCGCGCCACGCCGTGCAGGCAAGCAGGCTCGGCCGGCCCATCTCGATGCCCTGGGTGATGTCGTAGCGCGCCTTGTCGGCCGTGCCGAGTGACAGCAGCAGGGCGGCCAGGGGCGTCGCCGCGCTGCCGGTGGCGGCATCCTCGATCGTGCCGGACAGCGGCGCGAACATGCGGGCGCGCAGCCGTGTCGCCTCGGCGCTCTTGCCATCGGGCGCGTAAAGATAGAGCGGCAGCCGGCGCGGACCGAGAAACGGAAAGACGTCGTGCGCCGCCCTGAAGCGCGACAGGTCAGGTGCGGCGCGCGTCAATGCGTCGGCTGTGACCTCGGCGACGACGAAGGAATTGCCGACCGATGCGGCAACGGGCCGGTGGGAGCTGATGACGACCTCGCCCGGGTCGATGCCGACGCAGCCCGCTAACAGATCGGCGGGCATCTCCTCGGCCAGCGACAGTGGTTGCGGGGCGGCGATCGTGACCATGCCGCCGCCGTCGGCGCGAACGTCGACCAGGCCGGCGATCTCCTCGAAACGCAGCAAGCCGTCGTGGCCGCGGCCCATGCCGGCCAGCACCCAGCCGGTGCCGACATTGGGATGGCCGGCGAACGGCATCTCGGCGGTGCGGTTGAAGATGCGCACACGGGCGGTGTTCGCTGCATCGGCCGGCGGCAGGACGAAGGTCGTCTCGCTGAGATTGAACTCCGCGGCCAGCGACTGCATCTCGCCGTCGCTGAGTCCCTCGGCGTCGGGAAAGACCGCCAGCGGATTGCCGCCGAAGCGACGGTCGGTGAAGACGTCGACCGTGACGAAGGAAAACGTGCGCATGTTCGAACTGACAATCTGGTTTGGTTAGACAACCTCGACGCCGATTTCGGCGGCGATCCGGCGCAGGCCGGCCAGCGAGCGCGCGGTGGCGTTGCGGCCATCCTGCGGGCAGTGGGTCTCGATGCTGGCCAGCACCTCCTTGGTCTCGACGCCGCTCAGCAACCGCTTGAGCTCGGCCGGCCACGGCACGTCGCCGTCGCCCAGCGGCACGGTGCGGTTCGCCGAAAGGTCGCGGTCCTTGAGATGGATGGCCGTGGTGAACGGGGCGAGGACGGCGATATCGGCATCGCTTGGCCTCTCGCCGGTCGACCAGGAATTGGCGATGTCGACCAGGGGCCGCAGGTAGCGCAGCTTCGGCTGGTTATCCTGCTCGAACTCGGCTTCCTCGTCGGGAGCAGCTTCCTTGGCGGCCTTCTCGTCGGCGGCGAAGAAGGCGGCAAGCTCGGCGATATTGCCGACATTGCAGACCGGTTCGTTCTCGAGCTGCAGCGTGATGTCGTAGTGGCCGGCAAGGCCCAGCAGCTTGTTGAGCTGGTCGGTCAGCCTGCTGAGATCCCTGGGCCGGAAGCCGCCGTAGCGCAGATAGCTGAAAATCCGCATATGGGGTGCGCCCAGAATCACCGCGATCTGCATGGCATGTGCCACCCAGTCCTCGACCGGGCATTCCTTGGGATCGAAGGCGAAATCGACCTTGCCGCCGTTGCTGGCTGATCTACCGGGAGCCTTCCACTTGAACGCGGGCGACACGAAGGCCGGCACGGTGATCCCGGCCTTCTCCAGGGTCCGGCTGATATCGATGACCTCCTCGGTCTTCATGCTGAGGAGATTGCGCCCGCCCACGGTGCGCATGTCGAGGCGCTGCAGGCCATGTTCGTGGGCAAAGGAGATCATTTCATCCAGAGATGGGCCGATTTCGTCGCCGATGACGGATAGCTGAAGGCGCGGAAGAGTCATGCCGCCAGCCTACTATGGCTCCATAACTTTGGCTAAAGTCGAATGTGCGACCGATGGAGACGGCATGAGCAACGACACGGCGATCTTCGTTGGAGCGAGCGACGCCGACCAGTTCCTCCTCCTGAAATACGCCAACCGGCACGGCCTGATCGCCGGCGCCACCGGGACCGGCAAGACCGTGACCCTGCAGACGATCGCCGAGGGCTTCTCCGCCTACGGCGTTCCGGTCTTCATGGCCGACGTCAAAGGCGACCTGTCGGGCGTCGGCCAGGCCGGCGGCGACAATCCGCGCGCCCTCGAGCGGGCCAGGCAGCTCAAGATCGAAGGCTATGCCGGCCGCGCCTTCCCGACAGTCTACTGGGACCTGTTCGGCGAGAAGGGCCATCCGGTGCGCACCACCGTGACGGAGATCGGGCCGGTGCTGATGGCCCGCCTGCTGCAGCTCAACGACACGCAGGAAGGCGTCTTGAACATCGTCTTCAAGGTCGCCGACGAGCAGGGGCTGCTGCTGCTCGACTTCAAGGACCTGCAGACCGTGCTGCAATGGACGGCCGAGAACGCAAGCACGCTCACCACCAAGTACGGCAACGTCAGCAAGCAGTCGATCGGCACCATCCAGCGCGCCCTGCTGACCCTGCAGCAGCAGGGCGGCGAGCGTTTCTTCGGCGAGCCCGCGCTCGATCTCAAGGACATGATCGGCCTCGACGGCGCGGGCATGGGCGCCATCAACATCCTTGCCGCCGATCGCCTGATGCAGAGCCCGCGCCTCTACGCCACGTTCCTGCTCTGGCTGTTGTCGGAACTGTTCGAGGTGATGCCGGAGATCGGCGATCCGGAGAAGCCGAAGTTCGTGTTCTTCTTCGACGAAGCGCATCTGTTGTTCAACGATGCGCCCAAGGCGCTTTTAGGCAAGATCGAGCAAGTGGTGCGGCTGATCCGCTCCAAGGGCGTCGGCGTCTACTTCATCACCCAGAACCCGCTCGACATTCCGGAGTCGGTGCTGGGCCAGCTCGGTAACCGCGTGCAGCATGCGCTGCGCGCCTTTACGCCGCGCGATCAGAAGGCGGTGAAGACGGCGGCCGAGACCTTCCGTCCGAACAAGAAGTTCGACGCGCAGGCTGCCATCACGGAGCTGGGCGTCGGCGAGGCGCTGGTCTCCTTCCTCGACGCCAAGGGGGTGCCCGAGCCGGTCGAGCGCTGCTTCATCGCGCCGCCGCGCGGCCGTATCGGTCCAGTGACGGAAGCCGAGCGCGCCGCCGCCATCAAGGCGAGCCCGTTCACCGCCAAGTACGAACGCACCGTCGATCGCGAATCGGCCTACGAAGTGCTGACCGGCCGCGCCACGGCCGGCCAGGTCGCGCATGAGACGCCAACGCCGACCGCAGGCCCCAGCCGCCGCGGCCAGTACGACGCGCCGCCGCCTGCCGATGCGCCGTCTTCATCCGGACCGTGGGGTCGCTCGCGCATCCCGCAGACGGAACCCGCGCCGACGCCGCCGGCCAAGAAGCCGCGCCTGCGCGAGGCCGAGCCGCCCGCTGCGCCGTCGCCCAAACCATCGGCGCCAACCGTGCCCAAGGCGCCGGCGGGACGGCGCAGCGATACGATCGGAACGACCATCGCCAAGACCGCGACCCGCACGGTGACCAACGTCATCGTGCGCGAGGCCACCAGGGCGGTCATGAAGAACGGTGGCTCGATCCTGCGCGGCGTGCTGGGTTCGATCCTGAAGTAGCCTCAGGCCTCGATCAACAGGGTGCCGTCCATGTCCTCGTGGCCGTCGCCGCAAAAGACGTCGCAGAAGAAGGTGAAGCTGCCGGGCTTCTCGGGCATGAGGGACACGCGCGTCTCCTGCCCCGGCACGATGTCGGTACGCACGCCGAAGTCCGGCATCTTGAAGCCGTGGATGCGATCCTCCGACGTCAGCACCAGCACCAGCGGCTGGCCGCGCCTGGCCGTGACCTTGTTCGGATGGAATTCGAACTTCTTGGCGCTGATGCGGATCTCGACCGGCTGGTCTGCCGCGAGACGCGCGGCTGCCCCCAGCGCGCTGCCGGCGAGCAGCGCGACCAATGTCCTGCGGTACATGGCTCAGCCCTTGGTTACCGGCAGCTCGACCAGCGTCACCTTGTCGGCCACGGCGACGTCGCGCGTGCCCAGGCCCTTGCCCGGCATCGCCGCGTCGTAGGCGAGCGGGGCGCGCTTGGGCTGCGAGCCCGGCGCAGGCAGGGCGAAGATCAGCGAGTTGGCGGCGTGATGGGCGATGTGGCCCGTCATGTGGTGATGCTCCTGATGGATGTGGCCGTAGAACACCACGACGTTCTTGAAGGGCATCAAAAGCTCGATCGCCTTGGCGCCGTCGGCCGTCGTCCAGTCCCATTGCGGCTGCAGGTCGAACAACGGCCGGTGGGTCAGCACGATGATGCGATCGTCAGGCTTGCGCTGCTTGAGATCGGCGGCGAGCCAGGCGAGCTGCTCGTCGCCGAGCTTGGCCGCCGGGTCGGAGACGTTGTCGAGGGCGATGAAGTGCACGCCCTTGTGGTCGAAGGTGTAGTGCGTGGCGCCGAAGAACTCCTTGTAGGCCTCGCCGCGGTCGAGCGAGGCATCGTGCTCGCCCGGCATGAAGCGTACGTCTTTCACCGAGAGCGCCGAAACGATCTCGCGGAAGCGCTTCATGCGCTCGCGGCGCACCTTGGCATCGTCGGTGGTGTGGGTGAGATCGCCGGTGAAGACGATGAGGTCGGGCTGCCTGGCAAGGCCGTTCACCGTGGTCACCGCCTTCTCCAGCGTGTGCTCGGCGTCGGGATTTGCAGCCCCGCTGTAACCCCAGTGGGTGTCGGAGAACTGCACGAAGTGGAAGTCGCCGGCCCTGTCACTGGCCTGGGCGTCGGCCCGCCGGCCGGGGAATAATCCGGCGGTGAAGGCGACGCCGGCCAGCCCGGCAAGCTTGAGGAAGTCGCGACGATCGGTGTGCTGCATGGAGTCCTCCAAAAGAACTACCGCTCACTACCGCTCCGCCTGCGACGACATTCCCTCGGGAATAAAATCGACCGTCGCCCGGTATTGATGTCCTATGCGCTGCATGTCCGAAGCGCCGAAACCCGATGCGGCGACGGTCGAGCGATTTCGTGCCGTCGTGTTGCCGCATCTCGACGCAGCCCACGGCTTTGCGCGCTGGCTGACGCGCGATCCGGTGCTGGCGCAGGATCTGGCGCAGGAGGCGATGCTGCGCGCGCTGCGCTACTTCCACGCCTTCCGCGGCGAGGAGGCGCGGCCGTGGCTGCTGCGCATCGTGCGCAACACCTGGAGCGACATGCGTGCGCGCAAGGGCATGTCCGACCGCCCGCTGGACGAGATCGACGACAGGCCGTCGGACGGTCCCGATCCCGAGCAGAGTGCTCTGGCGAGCGACCGGCGCCGCCAGATTGCCGCGGCGCTGGCGGCCCTGCCGGCCGAGGCACGCGAGATCCTCGTTCTGCGCGAGATCGAGGATCTTCCCTACAAACACATCGCGTCGGTACTCGACCTGCCGGTCGGCACCGTCATGTCGCGACTGGCGCGGGCGCGCGAGAAACTGGCGACCGAGCTTTCAGGCCGCCTGGGAAGGAGAGGTCATGGACTGTCCGACCTGTGAAGCCATGGTCGACGCCTATGTTGACGGCGAACTGTCGGCGACCGAGAACGCCGCCTTTGAGCAGGCGCTCGCCGAGTGCCCCGGCTGCCGGGCGCGGCTCGAGGCGGCACGCGACATGAGCCGACTGTTGCGCGGGATGCCGGCCGAGCCGGCGCCCGACCTGCTGCGCGCCCGCATCGAGCGCGAGCTGCGGTCGATTGCCGGTCGGCCGAGAGAGCGGGAGCGCGAGCGTGTCCGCTGGCTGGCGATGGCCGCCAGCCTGATCGTGGCGCTGGGCGTGGGTTGGATCGGCGGCAGCATGCTGGGCCAGGGCGCGCGCGAAACCGACGCGCTCGTGGCCGGCTACCTGCGCGTGGCCATGAGTGACAGCGGCGTCGAGGTCGCCTCGTCCGATCGTCATACGGTGAAGCCGTGGTTCGCCGGCCGCATCGACTACTCGCCGCCGGTGCACGATCTCACCGCGCAGGGCTTCCCACTGCTGGGCGGCCGCGTCGACCTGATCGACGGGCGGAAGGCCGCGGTCCTGGTGTATCGCCGCAACCAGCACCGCATCGCGCTCACCCTGTGGCCCGCGTCGGGCGGCGACACGACGCCGAGCGTCGATCAGCGCGACGGCTTCGCCTTGGCCGACTGGCGGCGCGGCGGCTTCGCGATGCGCGCGGTCGCCGACCTGTCGCCGGCGGAAATGAAGTCGTTCGCGGCGGCCGTCGACCGGGCGGTCGCGGCCGATCGCTGACGATCAGACGAGCTTGTCGAGCTCCTTGACGATGGCGTCGCCCATCTCCTGGGTGCCGACCTTCTTCACACAATCGGTCTTGCCGCCGGCCAGCAGGTCGGCGGTGCGGTAGCCGGCCTTCAGCACGTTCTCGACGGCGGTCTCGACCAGGTCCGCTTCCTTCCCGAGGTCGAAGGAGTAGCGCAGCATCATGGCGTAGGAGAGCGTCTCGGCCAGCGGATTGGCCAGGCCCTTGCCCGCGATGTCTGGCGCGCTGCCGTGGATCGGCTCGTACAGCGCCTTGCGCCGGCCGGTCGCGTCGGGCGCGCCCAGCGAGGCCGAGGGCAGCAGGCCGAGCGAGCCGGTCAGCATCGAGGCTTCGTCCGACAGGATGTCGCCGAACAGATTGTCGGTGACGATGACGTCGAACTGGCCGGGCGAGCGCAGCAGCTGCATGGCGAGCGCATCGGCGTACATGTGGTCGAGCTTCACGTCGGAATAGCTTTCCTTGTGCAGCTTGGTCGCCACCTCGCGCCACAGCACGCCGGTGTGCATGACGTTGGCCTTCTCCGACGACATCACCTTGTTCTTGCGCTTGCGCGCCAGCTCGAAGGCGACGGCGCAGACCCGGCGGATCTCGGGGACCGTGTAGCGCTGGGTGTCGAACGCCTCGACCTCGCCCTGGGCGTTGGTGTGGCGGCCGCGCGGCTCGCCGAAATAGACGCCGCCGGTCAGCTCGCGGATGATCATGATGTCGAGACCCTTGACGATCTCGGGCTTCAGCGAGCTGGCATCGACCAGCGCGTCGAACACCTTGGCCGGACGCAGGTTGGCGAAGAGGTCCATCTCCTTGCGCAGGCGCAGCAGGCCGCGCTCGGGCTTCTTGTTGAACTCGACGTTGTCCCACTTCGGCCCGCCGACCGAGCCGAACAGCACGGCATCGGCCTCGAGCGCCGTCTTCATGGCGTCGTCGGAGAGCGGCACGCCGTGCTTGTCGAGCGCGGCCCCGCCGACCACGTCTTCCTTGATGTCGAAGCCGACCGCGCGCTTCTTGCTCATCCAGGCGATGATCTTGCGCACTTCGTTCATGACTTCGGGGCCGATGCCGTCACCAGGCAGCACCAGCAGATTGCGATTGGACGCCATTGTCTTCTTTCTCTTGTCTAACGGTCGCTACGAACGATCGCTCGTCAGGACGCGGCGTGCAGCCAGGGCTGTGCTTCCTTCTGGCGCGCCTCGAAGTCGTCGATCTCCGACTTCTTCTCCATGGTCAGCCCGATGTCGTCGAGGCCCTCCAGCAGGCAGCGCTTGCGGAACGGATCGATGTCGAAATGCACCGTGCCGCCGTCGGGTCCCTTGATCTCCTGCTTCTCGAGGTCGATCTCGATGATGGCGTTGGAGCCGCGGCTCGCATCGTCCATCAGCTTGTCGATAATCTCCTTCGGCATCTTGATCGGCAGGACGCCGTTCTTGAAGCAGTTGTTGTAGAAGATGTCGGCGAAATCCTCGGAGATGATGCACTTGATGCCGAAATCGAGCAACGCCCACGGCGCGTGCTCGCGGCTCGAGCCGCAGCCGAAGTTGGGGCCGGCGACCAGGATCTTGGCGTTCTGATAGGCCGGCTGGTCGAGGATGAAATCCTTCTTCTGGCCGTCGGCCGTCCAGCGCATCTCGTAGAACAGCCCTTCCTTCAGGCCGGTGCGCTTGATGGTCTTCAGGAAGTTCTTGGGGATGATCATGTCGGTGTCGACATTGACCATCGGCAGCGGTGCTGCCACGCCGCGCAGCGTCGTGAATTTTTCCATGAGATCCCTCGCGAAACGCCGGAATTAACGGGCTTTTGCCCCTTCGGTCAAGCCTGACGCCGGGTCAGCACGGCACCCGCCATTTTGTCGTGCAGGCCCTGTTTTCGCGCCGAAAAGGCGACGGCGATGCAGGAAACAAAGGCGATCAGGCCGACCAGCGAGCTGATGCTGCTGCCGGCCAGGGCGGCCACCGAGGGCAGCCAGATCGGCCAGGCGCGAAGCGAGGCGGTCAGCAGGCTGAGCCGCGCCCCGCTCTCGGTGGAAACGCGAATCCCCATCATCCGCTTGCCCAGCGTCGCCTGCGCCGACGAGCTTTCCTGAAACGCGAAATAGGCCCACACGACCGCCGCGTACACGATCACCTGGCGGGGCGAGATCAGGCTGTTGGCATATTCGATCCAGGCCTCGAGGTCAGCGTTCTCGGGCACGGGCGCCGTGGTCTCGGCGGGAAGAACCAGCACGATGAGCGACCAGACGATCCAGAGCGCGATGCCGTCGACGAGCGCCGCCACGACCCGGATCCAGAAGCCGGCATAATGCACCGCCGTTTCCGGCGGACGGGCATCCCACACCGGCGGCGGCGGCGGAACGGAGCCTGAGGTCGGCACACTCGGCATGTCGGTCTCCTGGCGGGAAGCGTCAGGGAGACCTTATCACGAGCGTGTCTGCCAGAATATCGTGCAGCGCCCGCTTGCGATTGGTGAAGGCGGCCATGAGGTAACCGATCGCGAGTGGCACCATGGGCGTGACCATGAACTTCGCGAAGTGACGGGCGGTGGCCCGGCCGAAGGAAAGTTGGGTGCCGTCGAACCGCACGATGCGCAGGCCGAGCGCCATCTTGCCGAGGGTGGCGCCTCGCGGAGAACTGGTCATCAGCGCTTCGTAGAGCCAGTTGATGACGATCAGCGCCGCCACCATGAGAACGAGGGCGACGACCAGCAGAGCCGGCAGTTCTTCGTGATCCGTCGACTGGTCGGTCAGAATGACGAAGGCGGCAACGATGCCGACGAGGATCACGGTGGGAACCAACATGACCAATCCGTCGATCATGTAGGCGACGAAGCGGATCCAGAAGCCGGCCGGAGGCGCCAGGTCCGCCGCCACCAGCGGTCGATCGGACCAGACTGGTGGCGGCGGAACGCTGGTCAAGGCGACGTCCTTACTGGTAGTCGCGCACGTCAGCGAGCGTGCCCTTGATGGCGGCGGCTGCCGCCATTGCCGGGCTCACCAGATGGGTGCGGCCACCGCGGCCCTGCCGGCCCTCGAAGTTGCGGTTCGAGGTCGAGGCGCAGCGCTGGCCGGGCTCGAGCCGGTCGGCGTTCATGGCGAGGCACATCGAGCAGCCCTGGATGCGCCATTCGAAGCCCGCCTCGAGGAAGATCTTGTCGAGACCTTCCTTCTCGGCCTCGGCCTTCACCAGGCCGGAGCCCGGCACGACCATGGCCGACACGCCCGATGCCACCTTGCGGCCGCGCGCGATCTCGGCGGCGGCGCGCAGGTCTTCGATGCGGCCGTTGGTGCACGAGCCGATGAACACGCGATCGATCGGCACGTCGACCAGGCGCGTGCCCGGCGTCAGGCCCATGTAGGCGAGCGAGCGCGCCCACGCCTCGCGGCGGTTCTCGTCCGGCGCGTTGGCCGGATCGGGAATGATGTCGGTGATCGGCAGCGCGTCCTGCGGGCTGGTGCCCCAGGTCACCATCGGCGGAATGTCGGCCGCGATGAGGTCGAGCTGGCTGTCGAAGATGGCACCCTTGTCGCTCGGCAGGCGCCGCCACTGGCCCAGCGCCAGGTCCCACGCTCCGCCCTTGGGCGCGTACGGTCGGCCTTCGAGATACTTGAAGGTCGTATCGTCGGGTGCGATCAGGCCGGCGCGCGCGCCCGCTTCGATCGACATGTTGCAGACCGTCATGCGGCCTTCCATCGTCATCTCGCGGATGGCACGGCCGGCATACTCGATCACGTAGCCGGTGCCGCCGGCGGTGCCGAGCTTGCCGATGATGGCCAGGATCACGTCCTTGGCGGTGACGCCGAGCGGCAGGCTGCCCTCGACGGCCACGCGCATGTTCTTGGCCGGCCGCTGGATCAGCGTCTGGGTGGCGAGCACGTGCTCGACCTCCGAGGTGCCGATGCCGAAGGCCAGTGCACCAAAAGCGCCGTGCGTAGAAGTGTGGCTGTCGCCGCACACGATGGTCATGCCCGGCAGGGTCAGGCCCTGCTCGGGCCCGATCACGTGGACGATGCCGCGGCGGGCATCGTTCATGTCGAAATAGGGCACGCCGAACTCGGCGACGTTCTTCTCCAGCGTCTCGACCTGGATGCGCGATTCCTCGTCCATGCCGCCCTCGCCCACCGGCGTGGTCGGCGTGTTGTGGTCGGCCACGGCGACGGTGGCGTCGGGCCGGCGCACCGGCCGGCCGGCCATGCGCAGGCCTTCGAAAGCCTGCGGGCTGGTCACCTCGTGGACGAGGTGACGGTCGACATAGATCACGCAGGTCCCGTCGTCCTGACGATCGACGACGTGGGCGTCCCAGATCTTCTCGAACAGGGTGCGCGGCGGCGGAGGCGGCGGTGGCGGCGTGGCCGACTTCTTGCGGAACGCCATGGTGGGCCTACTTCTTTCCGCCGCCCTTGGCGGCGCGGGTGGCCTTCTCTTCCTTGGGCTTTTCCTTCTTGAGCTTCTCGCGCCGCGGCCGCTTGGCGGCCTCTTCGGCCTGCACGGCGATCAGCTCGCGCTGGGCCTCGGTGTCCTCGGCGATGCGGCTCGCCTTGCCGCGCAGGTCGCGCAGGTAATAGAGCTTGGCGCGGCGCACGACGCCCTTGCGCACGACCTCGATTTCCCAGATGCCCGGGCCGTAGAGCGGGAACACGCGCTCGACGCCCTCGCCGAAGGAGATCTTGCGCACCGTGAACGAGGAGTTCACGCCGGCGTTCTTGCGGCCGATGCACAGGCCCTCATAGACCTGCAGGCGCTCGCGGTTGCCTTCCTGCACCTTGACGTGCACGCGCACCGTGTCGCCCGGCTCGAAGCGCGGCACCGGCCGCTCGCTCTGCACCTTGTCGATCGTGGCCTGGCCGATCGTGTCGAGAATGTTCATCGCATCCATCCTTTCGTCATTTCTCGTCGTTCACCTTCACGGCCTGCCGCCTGGCCCACAGATCGGGCCGCCGCCGCCGCGTAATCTCTTGCCGCTGTCGTATCCGCCACTCCGCCACCTTGCCGTGATGGCCCGATACCAGAACCTCCGGCACGCGCCGTTCGATTCCGTCGGCCCCGGTCCAGCTCGCGGGCCTCGTGTAGTGCGGATACTCCAGCAATCCGTCCTCGAAACTCTCCTCGCTCGCCGACGCGGGCTCGCCCATCACACCGGGCAGCAGCCGCACGCAGCAATCCATTACCGCCATGGCCGCGATCTCGCCGCCCGAAAGCACGAAATCGCCGACCGAGATCTCCTCCAACGCCTGGGCCTCGATGACGCGCTCGTCGACGCCCTCGAACCGCCCGCACACCAGCACCACGCCCGGACCCTGAGCCAGCTCCCGCCCGCGCGCCTGGCTGAACGGCGCGCCTCGGGGAGACAGCAGCACCTTCGGCATTCCCGGCTCGGCGACCGTCTCGATCGCCGCCGACAACACGTCGGGCTTCATCACCATGCCGGCGCCGCCCCCGAAGGGTGCGTCGTCAACCGTTCCGTGGCGATCCTTGGCGAACCGCCTGATGTCGACCGCCTCCAGCGACCACACGCCTTCCTTCAACGCCTTGCCGGCCAGGCTCTCGCCCAGCGGGCCCGGAAACATCTCCGGGAAGAGCGTCAGCGCCACAGCGCGCCACACGTTGGTCCTACGCCTCCTTCTTCACTCCGCCCGCCAGCAGACCCGCCGGCGGATCGACAACAACCTTGCCGCTCTCGACGTCGACCTCGGGCACCGCTTCATCGGTGAAAGGCAGCATCACCGACTGGCGTGACGCCGTGCCTCCCGAGACCTCCATCGTCCGGCCGGCGCCGAAATCGTGGAAGGCCATGACCTTTCCCCAATCCCGGCCGTCCCGCCCGACAGCCGGCAGACCGATCAGGTCTGCCTCGTACCACTCCCGCTCGTCCGTCGCCGGCAATCGCTCGCGCTCCACATAGAGCCGCAAACCTCGTATCGCCTCGGCCGCCGTGCGATCGGCTACGCCCTCGATCCGGGCCAGGACCGCACCTTTGACGGTGCTGAGCGCCTCGACCCGGTACCGCGTCTTCCCCGCCTCGTCCGACAGCTCGCCATAGGAGGCGATCGCCATCGGGTCCTCGGTGAAGCTCCTGATGCGCACCAGGCCGCGCACTCCATGTGGCGCGGCCACGATACCCAGCAGGACGCGGGCCTCCTTCATCAGCTGGCGGCGGCCTCCTTGGCCTCGCCACCTTCGGCCGGAGCGGCGCTGGCGGCGGCAGCCGCCTTCATGCGCTCCTGCGCCTTGGCGCGCGGCTGCGGCTTCTTGGTCTGCTCGCGGCGCTCGCGCGGCTTCATCATCTCGGCCTGCGACAGGAACTTGGCGACGCGGTCCGACGGCTGGGCGCCGACCTTCAGCCAATGCGCGATGCGCTCCTTGTCGAGCGTGATGCGCTGGGCGTGCTCGCGCGGCAGCAGGGGGTTGTAGGTGCCGAGCTTCTCGATGAAGCGGCCATCGCGCGGGCTGCGCGAATCGGCCACGACGATGTGGAAGAACGGCCGCTTCTTGGCACCGTGACGGGTCATACGAATAGCAAGCATTCTTTCTCCTTCGACAATTTCAGCGCGGGAAGCCGGGCGGCGGCATCATGCCTCCGAGGCTGCGCATGAATCCTTTTTCTCCGAGCTTGTTCACTCGCTTCATCATCTTGAGCATATCGGCGTGCTGCTTAAGCAGCTTGTTGACCTCTTGCACCTGTACGCCCGAGCCCTTGGCGATGCGCTTCTTGCGCGAGGCGTGGATGATGTCGGGGTTGCGCCGCTCCTTGGGCGTCATGGCGAGGATGACGGCCTCCTGGCGCTTGAGCTGGCCCTCGTCGACCTTGGCCTTGGACATGGCCGCTTTGGCCTGCATGGCGCCCGGCAGCATGCCCATCAGGCCCGAGAGGCCGCCCATCTTGCGCAGCTGCCGGAGCTGGCTCAGCAGGTCGTCCATGTCGAACTGACCCTTGCGGACCTTGGCCGCGAGTTTCTCGGCGTCCTCTTTCTCGATCGTCTCGGCGGCGCGCTCGACCAGGGAGACGATGTCGCCCATGCCGAGGATGCGGCCGGCGATGCGATCGGGGTGGAACGGCTCCAGCGCATCGAACTTCTCGCCAACGCCGATCAGCTTGACCGGGCGGCCGGTGACGGCGCGCATGGAGAGCGCGGCGCCGCCACGCGCATCGCCGTCCACTCGGGTCAGCACGATGCCGGTGACGGCGAGGCGGTCGTTGAAGGCCTTGGCGACGTTGACCGCGTCCTGGCCGGTCATGGCGTCGGCGACGAGCAGCGTCTCCTGCGGCTTGGCGAGGGCGCTGATGTCGGCGACCTCCTTCATCAGCTCTTCGTCGATCGACAGCCGGCCCGCGGTGTCGAGGATCAGCACGTCGAAGCCTTCGCGCCGCGCCGTCTCGAGGGCGCGCCTGGTGATGGCAAGCGGCATCTCAAGCGGCACGATCGGCAGGGTCGGCACGCTGGTCTGCTCGCCCAGGATCTTCAGCTGCTGCTGAGCGGCCGGGCGGCGCGTGTCGAGCGAGGCCATCATGACCTTGCGCTTGGTGGCGAAGCTGCCGCCGAACTCGGCGGCCATGCCCTGCGGGCCCTGGCTGAGGCGATAGCCGATCTTGGCCGACGAGGTGGTCTTGCCCGAGCCCTGCAGGCCCACCATCAAGATCACGACCGGCGGGATGGCGTTGAGGTCGAGGTCGGCGACGGTGCCGCCCAGCATCTCGACCAGGTGATCGTTGACGATCTTGACGACCATCTGGCCCGGCGTGACCGAGCGGATGACGTCGGCGCCGATCGCCTTGGGGCGCACCCCGTCGATGAATTGGCGGACGACGGGCAGGGCCACGTCGGCTTCGAGCAGGGCGGTGCGGACCTCGCGCAGGGCCGCGTCGACATCGGCCTCGGAGAGCGCACCGCGCCCGCGAAGCTTGTCGAATACGTCACCCAGACGTTTGCTCAGACCCTCGAACATCTCGCTCGTCGACCTTACGTTCGCCCAAATACGTATCGCGCCGATGCGCGAACCTTCGCGGATCAGCGGAGTTCCCCGACGGGGGAACCATTAAATCGGCACGACCGATTGAACGGCCGGGGTATAAGGCCTGCCGGACAAGGAGTCAAAAGGCTTGACGGCGGACGCTAACCCATTGATCCATAACGATTTACGGCCCATTCGCGGCTGGTCGATCGTGATCTTCTTGGCTGTCCTGCCGCTGTTGCTGGTGCCAGGCGTCTGGCTGCTGCGCGACCGCGAAATGCTGGCGATGCTGGCGCTTTTCTTCATATCGAGCCTGATTGCGCTCGCCATCGCGGTCGCCCCGATGGGCTGGCGGGCCCTGCCAGCGCTGGGTTTCCGTCCGGCGCGCTTCTGGCCGATCGTGCTGGGCGCGGTGGGCGCCCTGGTCATATCGGTGGCGGTCAGCCAGCTGGGGGAGCCCGAAGGCGTGAAGCAGGCCTTGGATGTCGCCCGCACGCCTTCGCTGTTCGTGGCGAGCCTGGTCGTGATGGCCTTGCTGGCGCCACTGGTCGAGGAAGCGGTGTTTCGCGGCCTGCTCTATGGCTGGGTGGCCGGCCGCTGGGGAACCACGATCGCCTGGTTCGTGAGCTCGATCCTCTTTGCCGCCGCTCATGTCGAGCCGGCCCACGCCCTTCTCGTCCTGCCCCTCGGCCTGTGGTTCGGCTGGCTGCGGCAGCGCACCGATTCGCTGTGGCCGTCGTTGGTGGCGCACATCGCCAACAACGGCTTGGCCGTTGTCGCCGCTGCCGTGATCGACAAGACCTGACCTCATGTTCCTCTCCCCCGCTAGGGGGAGAGGTTAGGTGAGGGGGAATCGACGTGCGTAGCCCCCTCACCCAGCCTCTCCCCTAGCGGGGGAGAGGAGAAAGAACGCCGTCACGACGCGAGCTTGCGGTCGACGAAGTCCAGCCGGTCCTGACCCCAGAAGATCTCGCCGTCGATCACGAACGAAGGCGCGCCGAAGACGCCCCGGTCGATCGCCTGCTTGGTGTAGGCCTCGCGCTTGCCGGCCATGTCCGGTGCCTCGCTCGCCTTGATCACGGCGTCGGCATCGAGCCCGCAGCCGGCGATGATCGCGCGCAGCGTCGCCGCATCGCCGGTGTTTTTCTCCTCGGCCCACAAGGCGGCAAGCACGGCGTGAGCGAGCTTGATGGCATCGGCCATGCGGCCCTGCTCGCGCAGGGCGATCACGCACTTCGCTGCCGGCATCTCGTTGGCAGGGAAGAACTTCGGCTCGAGCGTGGTCTTCACGCCGAGATGATCGCGCCAGCGCTTCAGCTCCATCATGCGATAGGCTTGGCGCTGCGGTGCGCGCTTGGGCAGCGGCAGGCCGCCCGAGACCGCAAACACCGAGCCGAAATCGACCGGCCAAATCGTGATGTCGGCCTTGTGCTTCTGGGCGATGGCCTCGAAGCGCTTCGACCCGAGGTAGGTCCAGGGCGAATTCAGGGAAACGTAGTAGTCGATGTGCTTGGCCATGGTGCGTCCTCCGGGCGCGGACTGTGGCCGAATGGCAGGCGACAGCAAAGGGCCGATGGGCCATCCTTCCCCGCGTGTCGGAACGAACCATCGCGATCACCGGCGGCGATGCCGGCTATTTCGACCTCATAAAGGACTGCGTCGGCTCGCTGCGCGCGACGGCGGAAGGCCGGGCGCTGGCGCTGGGCATCCTCGATTGCGGTTTGATGGACGAGCAGCGTGGCTGGTGCCGCGCTCAGGGTGCCGAACTGGTCGTGCCGCGGTGGGACTTCGACTTTCCCGGTCGCGACGACTTGAAGGACGGCTACAAGGCCCTGACAGCCCGGCCTTTCCTGCCGCGCTACTTCCCGGGCTTCGATCTCTATCTCTGGATCGACGGCGATTGCTGGGTGCAGCAGGGTGATGCCATCGCGTTGTTCCAACGCGCCGCACGCACCGGCACGCTCGCCGTGGCGCCGGAAATCCATCGCTCCATGCGCCACTACCGCCATGCCTGGGGCGAGTTCTCCTCGATCAACGGCGCGGCTTACGAAGCGTGCTTCGACAAGGAAACAGCCGAGCGCCTTATCCGCTATCCCCTGATCAATGCCGGAGTCTTCGCGCTGAGGGCCGACGCGCCGCACTGGGCCGGCTGGGCCGAGGTGTTGGGCGAGGCCCTGCAACGCTCGACCAACATGACCGACCAGATCGCTCTCAACGTCCTGGTCTACGACAGGGGTTTTGGCTGCGAGCCGCTGCCCAGCCGCTGCAACTGGCCGGTCCACCACGCCACGCCGGCCTGGGACGCCGAACGCTCGCTGTTCGTCGAGCCGGCCATGCCCTACGACCCTTTGGGCATCCTGCACATGACCATCTACACCAAGCGGCTCGCGACCCTGGACGTGCGCGAGTTGGGCGGGCCGCACGACGGCCAGGTCCGGGCGCGCTCGTTGCGCTGGCCGGGCCGAACGGCCATATAGCGCCGCATGGCCACCACGCCGTTCCTGAAGATGCACGGGCTGGGCAACGACTTCGTCGTGCTCGATGCCCGGACGGCCGCGCTCGACCTGACGCCGGAACGCCGTCGGGTCATCGCCGACCGCCACCTGGGCGTGGGCTGCGACCAGCTGATCGTGCTCGAGCCGCCAACCGAGCGCGAGGCCGACGTCTTCATGCGCATCTACAATCCCGACGGTGGCGAGGTCCAGGCCTGCGGCAACGCCACGCGCTGCGTCGCCTCGGTGGTGATGGACGAGCGCAAGACCGACCAGGTCACGGTACAGACCGTCGCCGGACTGCTCGAATCGCAGAAGACCGGGGTCGGCAGCAACGGCCTGCCGGTGATCTCGGTCGACATGGGCCTGGCGCGCCTCGACTGGCGCGAGATCCCGGTCGCGCAGGCCTGCGACACCAACCACATGCCGGTTGGCATCGGACCGCTGCAGGATCCCGTCGGCACCAGCGTGGGCAATCCGCACGCGACGTACTTCGTCGATGATGCTGCGGCGATCCCGCTCGGCGAGCTTGGTCCCAAGCTGGAGCACGACCGCTTTTTCCCCGAGCGCGCCAACATCGGCGTTGCCCAGTTGATGGGCGAGGGCCGGCTGCGGCTGCGCGTCTGGGAGCGCGGCGCCGGCATCACGCTCGCCTGCGGCTCGGGTGCCTGCGCGGCCGTCGTCGCGGCGAGCCGGCGTGGACTGGTGCCGCGCAAGGCCGATGTCGTGCTGGAGGGCGGCACGCTCACCATCGAATGGCTGCGTGACGACCACGTGCTGATGACCGGCGGCATCGCCCTCGCCTTCAAGGGCGAGCTCGATCGTTCGCTACTTCCGTGAGGGGGTCCGGTGAGCGAGACACCTAAATCCGAAGAGGCGAAGAAGGGCTGGCTGTCGCGGTGGCGCTCCAGGGGCGACCAGGCGAGCGAGACGCCTGAACCCGAAGCGACAAGCGAGCCGCCCGAAATTCTCGAGGCCGAGGCCAAACCCGAAGGTGAAGCCGAGAAGAAGGGCTGGCTGTCGCGGCTGCGCACTGGCCTGGCAAAATCGACCAAGCGTGTCACCGAGGGCATCACCGGCCTCTTCACCAAGAAGAAACTCGATCAGCAGACGCTCGATGAGCTGGAGGACGCCCTGATCCAGGCCGATCTCGGCGTCAGCGTCGCCGCGCGCCTGGTCGAGAAGCTCGGCAAGGAGCGCTTCGGCAAGGAAGTGACGGAAGAGGAGGTGCGCGCGGCCTTCGCCGACGACATCGCCGAGATCCTTCAGCCGGTGGCGACCTCGCTGGTCATCGATCCCGCGAAGAAGCCGCACGTCGTGCTGGTGATCGGCGTCAACGGCAGCGGCAAGACCACGACCATCGCCAAGCTTGCCAATCTGTATAAAGGCGAGGGCCGCAAGGTCATGCTGGCGGCGGGCGATACGTTCCGCGCCGCCGCCGTCGAGCAGCTGAAGGTCTGGGGCGACCGTGCCGGCGTGCCGGTCATCGCCAAGGACACCGGCGCCGATGCGGCGGGCCTCGCCTACGAAGCGCTGGAGCGCGCCAAGGCCGAGAGCTGCGATGTGCTGCTGATCGACACGGCGGGCCGCCTGCACAACAAGGCCAACCTGATGGACGAGCTCGCCAAGATCGTGCGCGTCATCCGAAAGCTCGATCCGGCGGCGCCGCATTCCTGCCTGCTGGTGCTCGATGCCACGACCGGCCAGAACGCCCACGCCCAGGTCGAGACTTTCAAGACCATGTCGCCGGTCGATGCGCTGGTGCTGACCAAGCTCGACGGCAGCGCCAAGGGCGGCGTGCTGGTGGCGCTGGCCGAGAAGTTCAAGCTGCCGGTGGTGGCGATCGGCGTCGGCGAAGGCATCGACGATCTCAGGCCATTCGAAGCGCGGGCCTTTGCGCGCGGATTGATGGGGCTCGCATGAGCGAAGGTGCACAACCCGAACACGGCATGCGCCGCCTCTACGCGACGGCGCTGGAGCTGGGGCCATTGCTGCTGTTCTTCTTGGCCAACGCCCGCTGGGGCATCTACTACGGCACCGGCGTGTTCATCGCCGCCACGGCGGTGGCGCTGCCGTGCTATCGCTGGCTGGAGAAGCGTTGGCCGGTGATGCCGCTGGTCGGCGGCTTCTTCGTGCTGGTGTTCGGCGGGCTCACGATCTGGCTGCAGGACGATACCTTCATCAAGCTGAAGCCCACCATCGTGAACTGCCTGTTCGGCGTGATCCTGGGCGGCGGCCTGCTGCTGATGAACCGGCCGCTGCTGAAGCCGATCTTCGGCGCCGCTTTCCGCCTGACCGACGAGGGCTGGCGCAAGCTCACCGTGCGCTGGGCACTGTTCTTCTTCGTGCTGGCCGCCATCAACGAGGTGATGTGGCGCGGCTTTCCGACCGACACCTGGATCGCCAGCAAGATGTTTTTGAGCTTCCCGCTGACCCTGGTCTTCGCCTTCCTGCAGGTGCCGCTGCTCAAGCGCTACTGGGACGGCGACGACAATCCCTTTGCCGGTGGGAAATAATCTCGCCGGACCGCGGGCCTCCAGGCCCGCTCATGGTCTTCGTCTTCCGGACCGCGCGCATCCTGCGCGCTCATGATTCATGAGCGCGCAGGATGCGCGCGGTCTGGAAGACTAAAGAAGTTGCGGCTGCAGGGCCTCGGTCTCTTCCTTGAGCGCCGCCAGATACTCCTCGGCGAACGAGCCCACCGCCGAATCCTCGACCCAGGCCGCGACGCACACCGCCGCGATCGTGGCGCCGTCATAGCGCCGGAGCGGCAGCGCAACGGCGTGGTAGCCGCGGCGCATTTCCTGGGCGGTGATGGCGTAGCCCTGCTTGCGTACGTGCAGGATCTCGGCGCGCAACGCCTTCTTGTCGGTGACGGTGAAGTCGGTCATCACCTTGGGCTCGAGCTTTTCCAGCCAGCCGTCGAGCACCTTGTCGGGAAGCTGGCTCAGGATGGCGCGGCCGGCCGCGGTGTTGAAGGCGGGGCGGCGCAGGCCGATGGTCGGGGCCAGCACGTCGGGCCGGCCGTGCAGGGAATGGGCGATCATGACGATGTCGTAGCCGTCGAGGACCGCGGCGAAGCATGACTGCTCGGTGCGATCGCCGATACGCTCGCAGGCCGGCTGGACGACCGTCGAGACCATGTTCGAGCCAAGATAGGCCGAGGCCAGCTCCATGATGCGTGGCGTCAGCCGGAAGGACCGGCCGTCGTTTTCCGCCAGGCCGAGGCAGGTGAGCGTATAGAGCGCGCGCCGCACGCTGGGCTTGGGCAGGTCGGTGGCGCGCGCCATGTCGCTCAAGGTCATGTGCTTCTTCTCGCGCCCGAAGGCCCCGATGACCCGGAGCCCGCGGGCAAAAGCTTCGAGGAAGTCAGGGCCATAGCCGCTCGCCGCCCGCTTCTCCGCATCCTCTGCCCGCAATCGCGCCATTCATCTCCTCCGGACTTGGCCGTCAGGCTTTCAGCGCCCAGGCGTTGTTGGCGTCGACAAACAGCGTCACGGTTTCGCCGATTGCAGCGGCGCGCGTGGACGCGCATTCGACATTGAACCTGAGACCCGCCGTCTCGACCGTGAGGGAGCGCCGCGGGCCGCGGAATACGCCGTCGACAACTTTGCCCGGCCAAACGAGGTGGCCATTGGTCGCCGAAGTGTTGGCTGCGGCCAGCGTGACGTCCTCGGGTCGCACCATCACCGACACGGTCTCACCCCGCTGGAAGGCGTCGGCGGCCCGGCAGTGTCCGCCATCGATGCTCACCAGCCAGTCGCCGTCGTCGGCCGGACGGCAGGCGGTGACGGTCGTTTCGATGAAGTTCGGCGTACCGAAGAACGCCGCGACCTCGCGGCTGGCCGGCCGGCGATAGACGTCCTCGGGTGCGCCGACCTGCAGGATGCGGCCACGCTGCATGACCACGACGCGGTCGGACAGCGCCATCGCCTCCTCCTGGTCGTGGGTGACGTAGAGCGTGGTGATTTTGAGCCGCCGCTGCAGGGCGCGGAACTCATCGCCCATCTGGGCGCGCAGGCGGGCGTCGAGGTTGCTGAGCGGCTCGTCGAGCAGCAGCACCTCGGGCTCGAACACCAGCGCACGGGCGATCGCCACGCGCTGCTGCTGGCCGCCCGACAGCGCCGGCGCCGGCCGGTCGGCGAAGCGCTCCATCTCGACCAGCCGCAACGCCGCCGTCACGCGTTGCTTGATCTCGGGCTTGGCGACGTGACGAACGCTCAACGGGTAGGCGACGTTGTCGAACACCGTCATGTGCGGCCAGATCGCGTAGGACTGGAACACCATGCCGAGCTTGCGCAGGTCGGGCGGCACGAACAGGCCGGCCGACGCGTCGCTCACCACGCGGCCGCCGATGACGATCGAGCCGGTGTCGTTGCGCTCGAGCCCCGCCACCATGCGCAAGGTCGTGGTCTTGCCGCAGCCGGAGGGGCCCAGCAGGGTGACGAACTCGCCGTGCTCGATCGAAAGGTCGATGCCGTCGACTGCCTTCACCTCGGCGAAGTGCCGGCCGACCTCGTGCAGGGAGACGCTCGGCATGGCGGATTACTTGAAGATCTGCTTGGCCATCTCGAGCATGGCGTCCTGCCGCTCAGGGACAGTGGTGCCCAGCGCCTTGGTCGCGAGCAGCTGCCGCAGCTCCTCGATGGTCTTCTCGATCACGCCCTTGACGACCGGGTTGTAGCCGGCGTTGGCGTAGATGATCTGCTGTTCGGGCTCGAGATAGAAATTCATGAACAGGCGCGCGGCGTTGGGCCGGGGCGCGTTCTTCAGCATGGCGAGGTCGAAGCGGACGTAAGGCCGTCCTTCGACGGGCACGATCGGCTTGATCGGCAGGCCCTTCAGCGTGTTGGTGTCCTGCAGCGAGAAGGGGAGGTAGAGCGGAAACTCGCCGCGCGCCACGCGGCGCTCGCTGTTCTGGATGTCGCGCGAGAACACCGGCTTCTGGGTTGCGAGCTTCTCCAGGAACTCCTTGCCGAACGTGTCGTGCATGACCACGAAGAACACGGCACCTCCGCCCAGCGCGCGATAGTCATCGGACAGGATCTTGCCCGTCCATCTGGGGTCGAGGATGTCCTTCCAGCTCTTGGGCTCGTCGGCCGGTTTCACCAGGTTGCGGTTGATCATCAGGGCGTAGCTGATGACCTCGGCGGGGACGCGGATGTCGTCGGCCTCGTAGGGCGGCACGATGTTCTTGATGTTGGGGATGGGGCCGTGCGGCTGGAAGTTGCCGTCGCGGTTCATCAGCCAGGTGGTGGTGCTGCCGTTGTGATGGATGTCGCCCAGGAAACGGCCCGCCGCCTGCTCGACACGCACGCGCTCGCGAACTTCGCTGGCCCGCGCCTCGAAGAGCTCGACGGCGATGCCGTATTTCTGCTCGAAGGCCTTTGTCACGGTCTTGAGCGAGGGCGAGCCGATCGAGGCGGTGTAGATGACGAGCTTGCCTTCCTTCTTGGCGGCATCGGCGACCTTGGCCCAATCGTCCTGAGCCCGCGCCGGGCCGGCAAGTGTGGTGCTTGCGGCCAGAAGCCCGAGTGCGCGTCTCCTCAACATGGTCGCATTCCTTCCCGTTTCACAGCGTGCTGATGCGCTTCTTGATGAACTTGAGCTGGACCCAGCGGAACAGCAGGACCAGCACCAGCATGACCAGCCCGATGACACTCACTTCCTCGGGCTTGCCGCTGACCCACATCTTCAGCATCACCACCGACAGCACCTCGGTGCCGGGGGCATAGAGCAGGATCGAGGCCGAGAGCTCGCGCATGATGCCGAAGAAGATCAGCACCCAGCCCACGGCGAAAGCGGGCCAGGCCAAGGCGATCAGGATGCGGCCCAAGGTCTGCCACCAGCCCGCGCCGTGGACACGCGAGCATTCCTCGATGTCGTTGGCGATCTGCTGGTACGCCGACGAGGTCACGCGCACCGCGACCGGGGTGCCGAGCGCGATGTAGGCCAGCAGCAAAGCCCACAGCGTGCCGTAGATCGGGATGCCGTGCGGCAGGATCGCGAAGCCCCACAGGAAGCCGATGCCCAAGACCATGCCGGGCATCATCCAGGGCAGCCAGGCCAGAAGGTCGATCAGGCGGCGGCCGCGCCAGCGCGTGCGGGTGGTCACGTAGGCCACGATGCCGCCCAGCGCCATGGTCGCGCTGGCGCCGACGACGCCCAGCAGCATGGTGTTGCCGAAGGCGCGCCAGAAGCCCGAGTTCTCCCAGACGCTGCGATAATGCTCCAAGGTCAGCATGTCGGCTTCGTAGAAGCCGAAGAACTTGAAGAACGAGGAAAGCAGGAGCTGGCCGATCGGCAGCGCGACGGTCAGCGCAAAGAACACGATGCAGAGGCCGAAGGTAACCCAGCGCAGCCGGCCGAGCCGTGTGATGTTGGGCGAGTAGCCCTTGCCGGTCACGGTGGTGAAGCTGCGGCCGCGCAGCAGACGGCTTTGCATGACCAGCAGCAGGAACATCAGGGCGAGGGCGGCGAAGGAGAGCGCCGTCGCCGACTGGTAGTCGGGCTGGGCGCGCTGGGTGATCGAATTGTAGATCGTGGTGGTGATTACCTCGATGCCTACCGGCACGCCGAAGAACACCGCCGATTCGAAGGATTCGATACCGCGGATGAAGCTCAGGATGAAGGCGCTGGTGGTGACCGGCAGCATCAGCGCGAAGGTGACGCGCCAGAAGGTCTGCCAGCGCGTGGCGCCCGACATGCGGCTCGATTCCTCGAGTGACGGGTCCATGGCGCGGAAGGCATCGACGACGAACAGGAAGATGAACGGCGTCGAATACTGCATCATGTGCCAGATGACGCCGCCGTAGGAGTAGACGTCGACCAGCGTGGTGTCGCTGCCCGAGAGCCAGCGCCAGGCGAGGTTGATGGTGCCGACCTGGGCGTTGCCCAGCATCGCCCAGGCCGTCGCCGTCAGGATCGGCGGAATGAAGAAGGGCAGGGTTATGAGCACTTCCAGCACGCCGCGGCCCGGCGTGTCGGTGCGCGCCACGATCCAGGCGAGCAGCACGGCCAGCGCAAGCGCGAGCACGGTCTTGACCAGGGAGATGCCGACGGTGTTGGCCAATACGACCAGGTTCTCGGTCGTGGCGATGTTGATGTAGCCGTTGAGGTTGAATTCGCCGGCAATGCCCGGCGGGGTCGAGTGCAGGCTGCCGTAGAGCAGCATCACCATGGGATAGAGCGACAGGAAGCAGAGGATCAGGATCAACGCGGCGATACCCGCCGGGCGGCCCCACCGCCACAGGCCGCCGAACGACGCAGTGCGCTCGCCCAAGGGGGCGGCAACGGTCACCATCCTCGCGCCTCCTCCCTGAAGGCTTATTGCTCGCTTCTCATGCCCCTCTTCATGCTCTTCTTCATGTTCCTCTCCCCCGCTAGGGGGAGAGGTTAGGAGAGGGGGCTTCGAAGACTTTCTGTAACCCCCTCTCCCAACCTCTCCCCCTAGCGGGGGAGAGGAGGAAGAAGGAGATGCAGCCTTTGTCGCGCGCTACTCGGCCGCCAGCGGCAGCCGGTTCCTGTTCAGCAAGCCCAGCGGGCTTTTCGCCGTCTGCAGCTTCTCGGCATAGGCATCGAGCCAGTCCTGCTCGACCGGCGCCACGAAGGCGCCGCCGCGCGCGCCGAGATAGATGTCGGGATTGTCGACCGTCGCCGGCACCTTCCTCTCGTTCATCAGCTCCTGCGCGGCCTGCAGGCAGCGCTTGCGGGTGATGGCGATCATGCGGTCCGACGGCGCCAGGTGTTCCAGGCTGCGATCGACGATCTCGCCCATGCACTCGATCATCGCCTGGTCCTGCCGGCCGATGCCCTGGATGCCGGTGAAGTTGACGTTCTTCTGCATGTTGCGGTCGAGCAGGTAGTCGTTCTCGCGGTTGGCCTTCAGGCGCCACCGTCCGAACCAGTCGTTGGTGTTCGGCAGATACTCGGCGTCGGGCTTCAGGCCGGGAATCCACTCACCGTTCTTCAGCGTCTCGAGCGCACGAGTCTTCTGCTTCCAGGTGAGGTTGTAGGTCATGGTGTGGGTGTCATCCATCGGCACGTTCAAGGTGCAGGCGACCTGGTCCTCGAAGAAGCCGTTGGGCGTCAGCGTGATGAACGGGAACATGAAATGAGCGAAGCGGTAGTAATACTGGCCCGCATCGGCCGGCCGGTAGGCCGTGTACATGGTGCCCCACTCGGTCTCGGTCGACTTGTAGTCCGGCGCACGGTCGCCGACGCCCCACTTGTGGATGGTGTCGGGCGAGACGTCGTCCATCGTCAGCCCGCCGACATGCAGGAAGCCGAAATGCGAGGTGTCGATGTCGCCCTCGAGCGACTGGAACCAGTTGCACTCGCGCATGTGCACGCGGGTGATGCGCTCTTCCTCGGGCAGCATCAGAACTTCGATATTGGGCAGCGGCGGCGCTTCCTTGCGGCTGCCCATGTAGGTCCAGACGAAGCCCGCGCGCTCGACCACCCGGTAGGACTTGGCCTTGATGCGAGCCTTGAAGTCCTGCGCCGGCGGCACGTTCGGCATGTCGACGCAGTTGCCTTCGACGTCGAACTTCCAGCCGTGATAGACGCAGCGCAGACCGCCTTCCTCGTTGCGGCCGAAGAACAGCGAGGCGCAGCGGTGCGGGCAGCGATGCTCCATGATGCCGACCCGGCCGTCGGTGTCGCGGAAGGCGATCAGCTGCTCGCCCAGCAGCATCAGCCGCATCGGCTCGCCGTCGGCCTTCAATTCCGAGGAAAGACAGGCAGGAGTCCAATATTCCCGCATCAGATTACCCATGGGCGTGCCCGGCCCAACACGCGAGAGCATCTCGTTAGCGGCGGCTGTGAGCATGGTTTCCTCCAGTGTGTACGTACAGCGTACTATTGTACGATTAGGTTACATCCCCTCGATTGGGCCGACAAGCGTGCCGGGCGACAGATTGAGCCGATTGGGGCGAGCGGCCAACAGCGGCATCAGCAATTGCATCGATTTTTGCCGCGAGCTAAGGCATCGCCCATGCCTCGATTGAATGCGAAGGATGCTGCCAGGCGACAAGCAGCCGGGCACGGGTCTCACTATGTCGAGGCGCTGGCGCGCGGACTGACCGTCATACGCTCGTTTGGCCGGGACCGGTCGGCCATGACGTTGAGCGACGTGGCGCGGGCAACCAACCTGCCGAAGCCCACGGTCCGTCGCGTGCTCCACACCCTCGTCGACTTGGGATACGCCGAAACCGACGGCCGCCGGTTCCATCTCGCCCCGGCGGTGCTCAGCCTGGCAGCGGCCTATCTCGGCTCCGATCTGGTCTCGACCGTTCTGCAGCCGGTTTGCGACAAGGTGATGAAGATCACCGGCGAGGCCTGCTTCGTCGGTGTCCTGGACGGCCAGGAGATCGTGATGATCGCCCATGCCTCGACGCGCTTTCCGATCGGTCTTGCCTCGCACGTCGGCATGAGGATGTCGGCCTTCTCGACCGCCGCGGGACGCGTGCTGCTGGGGCTGCTGCCCGACGATGAACTCGATGCGCGCCTCAGGACGGCGCGGCTCAAGGGCAACACCAAGTTCACCCTGACCGACAAAGCCAAGCTGCGAGCGACCATCGTCCGCGGCCGGGCGGACGGCTACTGCATGACCAAGCAGGAAGCAGCGATCGGATTTTGCGCGGTTGCCGTGCCGCTGCGACGCGTCGACGGCAGCGCCATCGGCGCTATCAGCATTCCAGCGCTTGCCGAGCGCGTCACCGGCAATCCCGGCATCCTGAACACCTTCCTCAAGGTCCTGCGTGAGCAGGTCGACGCTTTGGGCCGGCAGCTCATCTGACGCGCTCGCGGCTCGCTCCGATCGCCGCATCGCTTCGCGCGCGATCGCGGTGATGCGCCGTCATTTCAGCAACGCTTGTTTGCGCCCGGACGCTTCAAGTCGGCGCCGTTCACCTCTATAATCGTACCAAAGTACGGTTAGCGTACACTTTTGAGGAGGATGGGCCATGCTTTCGACGGACAGCAACGACATTCTGACTCGCGTTGGACCGGGCACGCCGATGGGCGAGCTGATGCGCGAATACTGGATTCCCGCCTGCTTGCCGCAGGAGCTGGCGCCCAACGCCACGCCGACGCGGCTGAAGCTGCTGGGCGAGAAGCTGATCGCCTTCCGCGACAGCTCGGGTCGTATCGGCATCATGGATCACCGCTGCCCGCATCGCTGCGCCTCCATGTTCTTCGGCCGCAACGAAGAAGGCGGCATCCGTTGCGCCTATCACGGCTGGAAATTCGACGTTGAAGGCAACTGCCTCGACATGCCGAACATCCCGGAGGACCAGCGCTTCACCGAACGGGTCAAGGCAAAGGCCTACAAGGTGGCCGAGCTTGGCGGCATGGTCTGGGTCTATATGGGCAAGCGCGCGGTGCCGCCGCCGCTGCCGGCGCTCGAGGTGTTCGGCCTGCCCGAGAATGAGCGCATGGTGATGTGCCACCAGCGCGACTGCAACTGGCTGCAGTCGCTCGAAGGCGACATCGACACCTCGCACTTCGGCTTCCTGCACGTCGGCGCCGTGAAGGTCGACGACGTCGATCCCAAGACCATGCACCGCTGGGGTCTGGTCGACCGCGCGCCTCGCTATCACGTGAAGGAGACGGACTGGGGCACCATGTACTCCGCATACCGCCCCGCCGATCCCGGCAACCTGTTCCATCGCTTCGCCCACTTCGTGTTCCCGTGCTTCGCGATGGTGCCGGACGGCACCTTCGGCAACATGATCCAGGCGACGCTGTCGGTGCCTTTGGACGATAGCCACACCATGACCTACGTGCTTGCGTGGTCGAAGCGCGAGCAGGCGCTGCGCACGCTGAAGGACGGCAGCTCGATTCCCGGAGCGGTGCTGACGCGCGACTTCCTGCCCACCACGACCGACTGGCTCGGTCGCTGGCGCCTCAAGGCCAACCGCGGGAACGACTATCTGGTCGACCGCGAGGAGCAGGCGAGCGGCAAGTCCTTTTCCGGCATCCAGGGCATCGGCCAGCAGGACCAGGCCATGGTCGAGAGCATGGAAGGGTCCGACGAGGGCATCGTCGATCGCAGCTTCGAGCATCTGGCGCCCAGCGACCGCATGATCGCCATCACCCGGCGACGCCTCGTTGCCGCCGCACAGGCGCACCAGAAGGATGGCTCAATACCGGCGACGGTGGACCGGCCCGAGTTGATGCGCGGTGCTCGTGGCGGCTCGTTCATCGCCTCGGACAAGGTCGACTGGCTCGACGCCTACGCCGAGGAGCTGCGCAAGGCGCAGAGCCCGATGGGCTTCCTGATGCAGGCCGCCGAGTAGCAGCCAGGCACGCGGAGACGCTGCGCGAAGCGTCTCCTCCGCAAGCCAAAGCGCTCCCAAGAGGGCGCTCCTGCGGAGGCAATCGAATAAGGCGACAGCCAAGGAGGAACACGTCATGCCGGACAAGAAACTGCGTCCGTCGCGCCGCACGGTGATCGCCGGCGCTCTCGCCCTCGCCGCTGCGCCGGCCGTTCACCGCGCCTCCGCGCAGCCAGCCGCCGGCGTCTCGCCGCAGCTTGCGGAACTCTACGAGAAGGCCAAGGCCGACGCCGAGGTCACGATCTGGGCGCCCGGCGCGCCATCGGTCCAGTGGATCCCGGCGGAGTTCGCCAAGCGCTTTCCCGCCGTGAAGGTGAACTGGCTGGGCGACCAGCAGGCGAGCTCGCGGTTGATCGCCGAGAAGCGTGCCGGCCGCCATGCCGTCGATGTCTGGACCTTCTCATTGGGCGGCACGCTCGAGGTCCAGAAGCGCGGCCTGTTGGAGAAGTTCGACTGGCGCCAGTACGGCGCCCAGGATCGCGACATCTTCTGGGACGGCGAGGCCGTGGCCAACCACAACTACGTCTACGCGCCGATCTTCGCCAAGAGCAAGCTCACCAAGGAGCAGGTGCCGCGTGCCTGGGACGCCCTGCTCGACCCGCAATGGAATGACAAGCTGGTCTCGGACAGCTTCTTGCTGCCGCGGCTGGGCGGCTACCTCGCGATCGACTGGGGACTCGACCGGACCGAGAAGTGGATCAAGACCCTGATCGAGCAGCGCAAGCTCCTCGTGGCGACCTCGCCGGTGTCGAACTTCCTGAAATCGGGCGAGCGCCAGCTCGCCGTCGCGGAGAGCGTCAGCGGGGCCTTCCTGATGAACCGCGACGGGCTGAACGTGGGCTATCAGGTGATGGAGATGGTGCCGGCGACCCAGTTCGTGCTCGGTGCCGTGAAGCAGGCGCCGCATCCCAATGCCGGCCGGCTGCTGATCGCCTGGCTGCTCTCGCCCGAGGCCAAGATGCTCTACGAGGAACTGGCTGGCCAGGCCGACATCCGCGCCAACTCCAAGTCGCCGCTTGCCCAGGAGATCAAGGCCGCCGGTTCCAAGATCATCTACGAGGATGTCGAGACGATGAACCAGCGCGCGGAGTACTACCGCAAGCTGGTGGCAATCGTCCGCGGCCAGGGCTAGCCGCCGGTGGCGGTACAGGCGGACCAGGCACCCGTCGTCGGCGTCGCACGGCGCAAGCGCCGGCGAAGCCAGCTCGGCCTGGCCGGCAGTATCGTCGTCGTCGGTGCCGCAGCGGCGGCGATCTACCTGGTGATGGCGCCGCTCCTTGCGCTGCTCGCGACGGCCTTCCGAGGACCCAGCGACCTCCTGCCGTTCGAACCGGGCGCCCACTGGACCTTCGACAACCTCGTCGACGTCTACGTCAGCACGCCGTTGCTCTCGAGCGTGCTGCCGAACACGGCGATCTTCGTTGCCGGCTCGGTCACCGTCACGTTTCTGACGGCATTCACCCTGGCATGGCTGGTCGAGCGCACCGACCTGCCGTGGCGCACCACTCTCTTCACCGCGATCCTCTTTCCGCTGCTGGTGCCGGGCGTCGTCATGGCGTTTGCCTGGACGCTGCTCTTCGCGCCGAATGCCGGCTGGATCAACGTCATGCTGCGCGGCGTACTCGGTCTCGACTCGCCGGGGCCGATCAACATCTTCAGCATGCCAGGCCTGATCCTGTGCCAGGGCATCGCCTCGGTGCCCTTCGTCTTCCTGCTGCTCGGCGCGGCGATGCGCACCATGAATCCAGCCCTCGAGGAGGCCAGCAGCGCCTCGGGTGCGCGTCCGCTGACGACTTTCCTGCGGGTGACCCTGCCGGTGCTGCGCCCCGGCGTGCTCGCCCCGTTGATCCTGGCGACCCTGGTCGCGCTCGAACAGTTCGAGATGCCGCTGATCATCGGCTTCCCGGCACGCATCAACGTCTTCAGCACACGGATCTATTTCGAGCTCAATCCCGAGGACGAATTGCCGGCCTACGGCAAGGCCGCCGCGGTGGCCCTTCTGTTCCTTGTTGCCGCTGTGGTGCTGCTTGCGATCTACAACAACCTGATCAAGCGTGCCGACCGCTTCGTCACGGTCACCGGCAAAGGCTACCGGCCGACCCGCTATCCGCTCGGCCGCTGGCGCGCGCCGGCGCTGCTCTTCGTTGGTTTCTATCTCGCCGTGGGCGCGATCCTGCCCGCCGTCGTGCTGGTGTGGACGAGCTTCTCCGGTGGCAGCAACGAAAGCCTCAATCTCGATGCCTACCGCGCGCTCTTCGCCGACCGGCGCTTCTGGCCGGCGGTCGGCAACACTTTCCTGGTCGCGGGCCTCAGCGCCGCTGTCATCACCCTGGTCGGCGCGCTGCTTGCCTGGCAGATCCTGCGGCTGCGCTTCCCCGGCCGCGCGCTGCTCGACGTCGTGAGCTTCATGTCGATCGGCATCCCCTCGGTCATCGCAGGCTTCGCGGTCATGGTGCTGCATCTCACGATCCCGATCGGACTCTACGGCACCGTGTGGATCCTGATCCTCGCCTATTCGTATCGCCTGGCCGTCTCGACTCGCCTGTCGCGCGCTTCGTTGATGCAGATCCACGCGGAGCTCGAGGAGGCGTCTGCCGCCTCGGGCGGCCGCTGGCTGGACACCGTGCGCCGGGTGGTGCTGCCGCTGCTGGCGCCGTCGCTGATGGCAAGCTTCGTGCTGCTGTTCATCGTGGGCTTCCGGGAGTTCACGATCCCGATGGTCCTGCAGTCCGAGGACAATTGGGTGCTGAGCGTCATCATGTGGAAGCTGCAGGCCGACCGGCAGACCGCGCAGGCGGCTGCCGTCGGCACGCTCATCCTGATGTTCGTTACGCCGGTGATTTTCGTGCTGCGCCGGCAGCTCCTCTCTCGCCAGGGCGATTCCTGAGATGCTCACAGTCAGAGGCCTTGCCAAGACCTACGCGACCGCCGACGGCAGCTTCCAGGCGTTGAGGGGCATCGACTTCGATGTCCCGCAGGGCGGCTTCTATACGCTGCTGGGCGAATCGGGCTGCGGCAAGTCGACGACCTTGCGTTGCATCGCCGGCCTCGAGGAACCGGATGGCGGGTCGATTTCGATCGCCGGTCACGTCGTGGCCGATGTCGAACGGGGCACGCACGTGCCGACCTTCGAGCGCGATATTGGCCTGGTGTTCCAGTCCTATGCGATCTGGCCGCACATGGACGTGTTCGCCAACGTCGCCTATCCGCTCAGCGTTCAGCGGCCGCGCTTGGCGGCGGCCGACATCAAGGCCCGGGTCATGGATGCGCTGCGCCTGGTGGGTATGGAGAGCTATACCACCCGTCCGGCGACCAAGTTGTCGGGTGGCCAGCAGCAGCGTGTCGCCTTCGCACGCGCCCTGGTGCGCCGGCCGAAGCTCCTGCTGCTCGACGAACCGCTCAGCAACCTCGACGCCAAGTTGCGCGAGCAGATGCGCTTCGAGCTCCAGGAACTGATCGCCCGGACCGGCGTCACGACGCTGTACGTGACCCACGACCAGTCCGAGGCGCTGGCCATGTCGGACACGGTGGCCGTGATGGCGGCGGGCCGGATCGTTCAGAGCGGAGCGCCGCGTGAGGTCTACGGCAGGCCCGTCGACCGCACGGTCGCGAACTTCCTCGGCAGTGCGAACATCCTGCGCGGCAAGGTGGTCGACGCCCACGACGGCCTTGCCGAGGTGACGCTCGATGGCGGCGCCAGCACGGTGCAGGTGCCGTCGCGCGCCGTCCTGTCCCCGGGCGCGCCGGTCGACGTGATCTTCCGCCCCGAGGATGCGACGACTCATCTCGATCCCGTCGACGGCGCGATCGAATGTGCCGTCGAACGCATCGTTTTCCAGGGCGGCATGAGCGAATGCCAGCTGCGGCTCGGCCCGGTCCTGCTGCGGACCGTGGTCCATCCCGTGATGGGTGCCCGCCCGGGAGACCGCGCCTGGGTCGCGATCCAGCCCGAGCGGTGCATCCTGTTCGCCGCCTAAGCTAGACTCCCGCAGGCTTGCGCGGCGGCCACATGCGGGCGAGGTCGCCCGTGGGGTTTGAATAGGTCGCGAAGTCGGTCTTGCCGCGCGACTCGTGGAAGTGGGCGAGCGCCCATACCACCGTCGGGAAGGCGAGCTGTTCCCAGGGAATATCGGCCCAGTCGACCAGCGCCACGTCCTCGCTCTCAGGCCCGGCGGCCACGTCGGCGCTCACGAGCCGCGCGCGGTACATGATCTGCACCTGGCCGATGCGCGCCACGCTGTACATGGCGAGCAGGCGATCGATCTCGATGGCGGCGCAGGCTTCCTCGCGCGCTTCGCGTTGTGCCGCCTGCTCGGTGGTCTCGCCCAGCTCCATGTAGCCTGCGGGCAACGTCCAGAAGCCCTTGCGCGGCTCGATGGCCCGCTTGGCCAAAAGGATCTTGTCGTTCCAGGTGCACACGGCGCCGGCGACGATCTTGGGGTTCTGGTAGTGGATGAACTCGCAGCGCCCGCATACCAGCCGCTCGCGGTTGTCGCCGTCGGGGATCCGCTTCTCGAAGTGATCCGGCGGATCCCACGGCAGGCGCGGCCGTTCGGGAAGGGGTGGTGGCGTGCTCATCGCCTAAGAGTCCTACGCGGCCCGTATGAGCGCTGCAACGCCGGGCAGGGTCTTGCCTTCCATCCATTCCAGGAAGGCGCCGCCCGCCGTCGAGACATAGGAGAACTTCTCCTCGACCCCGGCCGCGGCCAGCGCCGCCACCGTGTCGCCGCCGCCCGCCACTGACAGCAGCTTTTTCGCGCTGGTCTGGTCGGCCACGGTACGCGCCAGCGAGACCGTGCCGTTATCGAACGGCTTGATCTCGAAGGCGCCGAGCGGCCCGTTCCACACCAGGGTCGCGCACTTCGCGACCTGCTTGGCGTAGATCTGGATCGACTTCGGACCGACATCCAGGATCATCTGGTCATCCGGGCAGGCCTTGGCGTCGACCACCTGGCTCGGCGCCCCAGCCTTGAACTCAGCGGCGACCACGACATCGACCGGCAGCAGGATCTCGCAGTTGGCGGCCTTGGCCTTCGTCATGATCTCGCGCGCGGTGCCGGCGAGGTCCTTCTCGCTGAGGGACTTGCCGACATTGATCCCCTGCGCCTGCATGAAAGTGTTGGCCATGCCGCCGCCGATGATCAGCTTGCCGACCTTGCCGACCAGGTTGCCCAGAAGGTCGAGCTTGGTGGAGACCTTGGCGCCGCCGACGACGGCGCACACCGGCCGCTTGGGATTGCCCAGCGCCTTGTCGAGCGCTTCCAGCTCGGCCTGCATCAGCCGGCCGGCGGCGGCGGGCAGCCGGTTGGCGAGGCCCTCGGTCGAGGCATGTGCGCGGTGCGCCGCCGAGAAGGCGTCGTTCACATAGGCGTCGCCCAGCACCGAGAGCTTGTCGATGAAGCCCGCGTCGTTCTTCTCCTCTTCCTTGTGGAAGCGCAGGTTCTCCAGCAGCAGCACTTCGCCGGACTTCAGCACGCGCACCGCTTCCTCGGCCACCGGTCCAACGCAGTCGTCAGCGAACGCCACCGGCTTGCCCAGCGCCTTCGACAGCGGTTCGAGCAGGGGCCTGAGTGACATCTCCGGCACGCGCTTGCCGTCGGGCCGGCCGAAGTGGCTGAGCACGATCACCTTGGCGCCTTTGGCCGCGAGCTCGGCGAGCGTCGGCGCGGCGCGCTCGATGCGCGTCGCGTCGGTCACCTGGCCGTTCTTCATCGGTACGTTGAGGTCGACGCGCACCAGCACGCGCTTGCCGGCCACGTCGAGGGCATCGATCGTCTTGAAGGTCGCCTGGGGCATTTCTCTAACCTTGGGGTGGATTCTTGCGGATGACGAATATCAGGATGTCGCCCTCGCGCCGACTCGAAACCAGCTCGTGGCCGGTCTGCTTGCAATAGGCGGGAAAGTCCTGCTCGGCCGCCGGATCAGTGGCGCGCACCGTCAGAAGGCCGCCGACCGGCAGCTCGCGCAGCTTGCGGTTGGCGCGCAGCACCGGCAGGGGGCAGAGCAGGCCGCTCGCGTCGTATTCGAGGGTCGCAGTCATTGCGGGCGATAGTACTTCATGGCCTCGGGCAGCCAGTGGCGAATGTCGGCGATGCGCGTGGTATCGGCCGGATGGGTGCTGAGCCACTCCGCCTTGCGCGGTCCGGTGTTGGCCGCGCGCATGCGCTCCCACACCGTGACCGCCTCGCGCGGATCGTAGCCCGCCATCGCCATCAGGATCAGGCCGATGCGGTCGGCTTCCGATTCCTGTGCCCGCGACATCGGCAGGACGTAGCCGTAGGTGGCGCCGGCGCCCAGCGCCGCCATCATCGCCGGCAGGTAGGTGCGGCTGCGGCCGCTGACGGTTGCCGACAGCGCGACGGCGGCGGCCGTGGTGCCGACCTGTGCCACCATCTGGTCGCTCATGCGCTCGGCGCCATGGCGCGCCAGCGCATGCGCCACTTCGTGGCCGATCACGACGGCCAGCCCCGCTTCGGTGCGCGTGATCGGCAGGATGCCGGTGTAAACCACGACCTTGCCGCCGGGCAGGCAGAAGGCATTGAGCTCGTTCTTGTCGATGGTCTTGAATTCCCAGCGAAAGCGCGGCGCGCGCCACAGGTCGCCGGGCGGCCGTTCCGCCGCCGCGGCGATGCGACGGCCAACCTTCTCGACCAGCGCGTTGGTCTTCGCATCCTCCGACAGCTGCTCCTTGGACAGCACGTCGCGATAGGCCTGCAGGCCCATCTGGCGCTCCTCGCTTTCGCCGACCAGCATCATTTGCGAGCGACCGGTGACCGGCGCGGTTTCGCAGGCGGCGAGCAGCGTGGCCACGACGCCCAGGAGCAGCAGGGATCGCATGCGTCAGACTCTAGGGGCGCCGTGGCGTCAGGTCGAGAGGAAGCCCGGACCGCCGCGACGCAGCAATTCCTGGCCGGCGTCGCGGCCCAGCGCCTCGGCGTCGGCAAAACCGCCGTGTCGTTCGGCGGCGATCAGCTGCGAGCCGTCGGGCTTGGCGATCAGTCCACGAAGATGAATCACGCCGTCTGTGAGAACCGCGTGACCGGCGATCGGCGTGCGGCACGACCCGTCGAGCACGGCGAGCATCGCGTGCTCGGCCGTCACGCAGGTCGCCGTCGGGCCATGATCGATGGCGGCAAGCCAGCCGCGCGTCTGCGCATCGTCCGCGCGGCATTCGATGCAGATCGCGCCCTGGCCGACGGCCGGCAGCATCTCGTCCTCGGGGATCGCTGCGCCGACGTGCTCAAGGCCGAGCCGCTTCAACCCGGCCAGCGCCAGGACGGTCGCCTCGACTTCGCCCGCCTCGCGCTTGCGCAGCCGAGTGTCGACGTTGCCGCGCAAGGTGACGATCTTCAGGTCGGGCCGGCGGTGCAGCAGCTGCGCGCGTCGCCGCAGAGCCGACGTGCCGACCACGGCCCCTTGGGCCAGATCGGCGATGCGCTTGACGTCACCCGCGATCAGCACGTCCCGCGCATCTTCGCGGGCCAGGAAGGCGGCGATCGTGAGCCCGGCCGGCTGCGCCGTCGGCATGTCTTTCATGCTGTGCACGGCGATGTCGATGCGGCGCGCCAGCATCGCCTCCTCGATCTCCTTGACGAACAGGCCTTTGCCGCCGGCCTCGGAGAGAGGTCGATCCTGGATGGCATCGCCCGTGGTCTTGATGACGACGATCTCGATCGCATCGAGTGCAGCCAGCGCCGGCACCGACCGCGCCAGTGCGTCGCGCACCAGTCCGGCCTGGGTGAGGGCGAGCTTGCTGCCGCGCGTGCCCAGTCTCAGGGTTGCTAGTCTCAGGGCTGCCATGCCGCTGCTCTAGCGTAGCCGGGCCGCCGAGGCTAGGGCGGCTCCCGAACACATGGAACCGCATGCGGTTCCATGTGTTCGGGAGCGCGCGCACCGGAGATCGCTGCATCAACGGGCACATTCCGTCCGGCTGTTTCCAGCCGGACGGAATATGCTTTAGAAGACACGTCATGCGCGTCCTGGGCATCGAAACGAGCTGCGACGAGACCGCTGTCGCCGTCGTCGAGGCGCCGGCCGGGACCGATCCGGTCGGTCGCATCCTCGCCAACGTCGTCTACAGCCAGCAGACCGAGCACCGCCGCTTCGGCGGCGTCGTGCCGGAGATCGCCGCGCGCGCCCATCTCGAGCGCATCGACGGCCTGATCGAGGACGCCCTGGCCGAGGCCAGGCTCGGCCTTGACGATCTCGACGCCATCGCCGCCACCGGCGGGCCGGGCCTCATCGGCGGCGTCATGGTGGGTGTGATGGCGGCCAAGGGCCTGGCCTTCGCGCGCAACAAGCCGTTCCTCGCCATCAACCATCTCGAAGGCCATGCGCTCACGGTGCGACTGACCGAGCAGGTCGACTTCCCCTATCTGCTCCTGCTGGTCTCGGGCGGCCATTGCCAGCTCCTGACCGTGCACGGCCCCGGTGACTTCACGCGGCTCGGCACCACCATCGACGACGCCGTCGGCGAATGCTTCGACAAGACCGCCAAGCTTTTGGGCCTGGGCTTTCCCGGCGGGCCGGCGGTCGAGCGGCTGGCCAAGGACGGCGACGCCCAGCGCTTCACCCTGCCGCGGCCGATGTGGCGCAAGCCGGGCTGCGACTTCTCCTTCTCCGGCCTCAAGACCGCCGTGCGCCAAACCGTCGAAAAACTCGACCCTGACGATCAGCGGGCGCGCGCCGATCTCTGCGCCTCCTTCCAGCGCACCGTCGGCGACGTGCTCGCCGACCGGTGCGGCAACGCCTTGCGCGCTGCTCCATCGCCGACGCTGGTGGTGGCGGGTGGTGTCGCCGCCAACCTCTATCTGCGCACCCGACTCGACGATGTCGCCCGCCAGCACGGGGCGCGCCTGGTCGCGCCGCCGGTAAAACTCTGCACCGACAACGGCGCCATGATCGCCTGGGCCGGCATCGAGCGCCTGCGGTTGGGCCGGACCGACTCGCTCAATTTCAAGCCGCGGCCACGCTGGCCGCTAGAGGCGTCGCCATGACCTCCGAGATCGTCCCGCTGTTCTCCACGCCGGTGGTGATCTCGGATCTGCCCGAGGCGGCCGCGCTCAATGCCGATCTCGGCAAGGCCATCGCCGAGCGCCATAAGAGCCATCCCGGCACGCAGCATTCCAACCTGGGCGGCTGGCAGTCGACCTGGGACATGGATCGCTGGGGCGGCGCCTCGGCGATCAAGCTTCTGGCCATCGGCCGCAACCTCGCCAACCGCTACACGACCGATCGCGAGGGCAAGCCCGCTCCGGTGACGTGGCGCGCCAACATGTGGGCCAACATCAACAAGTCGGGCCACGGCAACGAATTCCATTCCCATCCCGGCAGCTTCTGGTCGGGCGTCTACTACGTCGACGACGGCGGCATCTCTGCCGATGCCTCGCTGGGCGGCGAGCTGGAGTTCATGGATCCGCGTGGCCCGGGTCCGGCGATGTACGCCCCGCAGCTCGCCTTCGCCCTGCCAGGCGGCCTGTCGGTCGGCGCCAACGAGGTCGTGCATCCCAGGACCGGCCGGCTGGTCATGTTCCCGGCTTGGCTGCTGCATCAGGTGCGGCCCTATTACGGCGGCGCCGAGCGCATCTCCATCGCCTTCAATCTCAGCCTGTGAGCGCGCCCCTCATGAGCGACATAAGGCACATCGGCGTCGTCGGCGGCGGCGCCTGGGGCACCGCGCTCGCCTGCCTGGCGCGCCGCGCCGGCCGGCAGGTGACCTTGTGGTCGCGCGATCCGTCGGTCTCCGCTGCGATCGCGGATCAACGCAGCAATCCGGTCTATCTCCCGGACTTCCCGCTCGACGCCGGCATCGAGGCGGCATCGAATCTTGCCCATCTCGGCAGCTGCGACGCGATCCTGCTCGTCTGTCCCGCGCAGGCCGTGCGCGAGCTGGCGGGCCGGCTCGCCGGTAGTGCGCCCGTCGTCATCTGTGCCAAGGGCATCGAGGCATCGAGCGGGCTTCTGATGCCTGAAGTGCTGGCCGAGGTCCTGCCCGGCCGGCCGATCGCCATGCTGTCGGGCCCGAGCTTCGCCGAGGAGACGATCCGCGGCCTGCCGACGGCCGTCAGCATCGCCACTGCCGATCATGCGCTGGGCGAGACGCTGGCCGGCGCGCTCGCGGCCGGCGCTTTCCGGCCGTACTGGACCGATGACGTTTTGGGCGTGGCGCTGGGCGGCGCGGTGAAAAACGTGCTGGCCATCGCCGCTGGCATCGTCGAGGGCCGCGGGCTCGGCCACAATGCGGCGGCAGCTCTGATCACCCGCGGCTTCGCCGAGATGGCGCGCCTCGGCCAGGCGATGGGCGCCAGGCTCGAAACGCTGACGGGCTTGAGCGGGCTCGGCGATCTGGTGCTGACCTGCCACGGCCCGCTGTCGCGCAACCGCTCCCTGGGGCTGGCCCTGGGCAAGGGCACCAGGCTCACCGACTATATGGCGGGCCGCCGCCAGATCGTCGAAGGCGAGGCGACGGCGCCGGCCGTGCTCGCGCGCGCCCGGCGATACAAAATCGAGATGCCGATTTGTGCCGCCGTCGATGCTATCCTGCATGGCGGCGCCGACCTCGACGAGGCGATCCGCGCGCTGCTGGCGCGCCCGTTGCGGCGCGAAGGAAAATGAACGTCGGAGGAGCGTGACATGGCGTATTGGCTCATCAAGTCCGAGCCGTCGGCCTATTCGTGGGACCAGCTGGTCAAGGACAAGAAGACCTCGTGGACCGGCGTGCGCAACTTCCAGGCCCAGATCAACCTCAAGGCCATGAAGACGGGCGACCGCGCCTTCTTCTACCATTCGGGCGAGGGCAAGGAGATCGTCGGCATCGCCGAGGTCACCAAGACGGCTTATCCCGATGCGACCGACAAGGAAGGCCGGTCCATCACCGTCGACTTCAAGGCCGTCGAGCCGGTGAAGAAGAAGGTGACCTTGGCCGAGATCAAGGCCGACCCGAAGTTCAAGGAGATGAAGCTGGTGCGCCAGTCGCGGCTCTCGGTGTCGCCGGTCAGCGACGAGCACTGGAAGGCACTGCTGAAGATGGCCAACGGCAAATAAGTGGCCGACAACACCCGCGGCATCCTCGCGATGTCGGCGGCGGTCGTGGTCTTCATCTTCAACGATGCGCTGATCAAGCTTGCCGCCGAGAGCGTGCCGGCGGTCCAGGCGATCGGCGTGCGCGGCGTGTTCGCCACCCTGTGGTGCGTGCTGGCGCTGCTGGTCACCGGCACCTGGCGCCAGCTGCGCTGGGCGGCGCATCCGCGCATCGTCTTCCGCGGCGTGCTCGAGGCAGGCTCGGCCATCTTCTACCTGATCGCGCTGTTCCAGATTCCCTTCGCCATCGCCAGTGCGGTCAACCTCTCGACGCCGGTCATCCTCACCGTGCTCGCTGTCCTGATCCTGAAGGAGAGCGTGCGGTGGCGGCGCTGGACCGCCGTCATCGCGGGCTTCGTGGGCGTTCTGCTGGTGATCCAGCCGCATCCCGGCGACCTCAACGCCTGGACCTGGCTCGCCCTGCTGGGCACGGCGATCGGCTGCTTCCGCGACATCCTGGTGCGCTTCCTCCCCGTCGGCGTGCCGACACTGGTCGTGTCCTTCACCTCGGCGCTGGTGGTGGCGGCGGCCGGCTGCGGCTGGGCCGTGGTCGAGGGCTGGCAGCCGATGAGTGGCCGCGCGCTCGGCTTCATGCTGGGTTCATCGCTGCTGCTGGCGATGGGCTACCAGTTCGTGGTCATCGCCCTGCGCTCGCGCGGCGAGTTCTCGGTGATCGGGGCGTTCCGCTACGCCTCGATCCTGTGGGCGCTGGCCATCGGCTACGTCGTGTGGGGCGAGGTGCCCAACGCGCTGGCGATGGCCGGCATCGCCGTCATCGTGGCGTCAGGCCTCTACATCCTGCATCGCGAGCGCGTGCGGCGTTGATCTTCCGGGACCGCGCGCCTTCAGGCCCGCTCATGAATCACGATGCGGGCCTGGAGGCCCGCGGTCCGGCAAGAGTTACCGCGCCACCCACTTCTCATAGTCGCGCGCGACTTCTTCGACGGCGGTGTCATAGAAGCGCTTGCCGTGCTCGGGCGTCGCCTGGTTGGGATCCGAGCCGATGCGGCCGTCGGGGAAGACGCGGCGGTAGTCCTCGGCGTCGGCGAAGGAGCCGTTGGGCGCGATCCTGGGCTCCATCTCCTTCTGCTGCATCGTCTCGGGATACTTGTACCAGGTGAGCGCGACCTCGGAGGCGGTGGCATGGCTGCCCTCGCCGCTGGGATAGAGCTCCTTCTGCAGCGCCCGGATGCCCGGCCCATCCCACCAGTTGCGCAGGGCGCACTTGATCGACGGCTGGTTGGACATGCGCTCCATCGAGCGCTCGGCATAGATCTCGGAGAAGGCCGCGGTCACGGTGGCGATGTTGCCGCCATGGCCATTGACGAAGAAGAAGCGGGTGAAGCCGTGCCGTGCCAGTGAGACCACGGTATCGCGCACTACGGCGATCAGGGTGGTCGGCCGCAAGGTCACCGACCCGGCGAACGCCAGATGATGCTGCGCCATGCCGACGGAGATGGTCGGCGCCACCAGCGCCCCCACCTTTTCGCCGGCGCCGCGGGCGATCATCTCGGCGGTGAGCGCATCGGTGCCGATCAGGCCGGTCGGGCCATGCTGCTCGGTCGAGCCGATCGGGATCATGATCCCGGTCTTGCTCTTGAGATAGTCGTCGACGAACTGCCAAGTCTTGAGCTGAAGCTGCACGCTGCACTCCTTCGCGTTTGGCCGGAGGATGCGTCGGCGGCGCGGGCCCGTCCAGCCTCCGAACCAACACGGTGCCTGCAGCTAATACGAGAGTTACCGAGATCGCTGCACACTGCGATTGCAACGCCATGCACCCCGTGAGATAACGCCTGAAGGGGGATTTGGGGATAATGAAAAAATTAGTGCTGGTTTTGCTGGCGGCCCAGTTGGCCGCCTGCGCCGGCCGTGCGCCGGCGCCCGTCGCTGTCACGCAGGCTCAAGATCGCTATATGGACTGCGCCGCGATCAACGCCGAGGTCCAGGCGAACAACAAGAAGATCACCGAGCTCGGCGGCGAAGAGGGCAAGAAGGTCGCGCAAAACGTCATCGTCGGCGCAGCGGGCCTCTTGATACCGATCCTGTGGTTCGGAATGGACTTCCAGAATGCGGCCGGCAAGGAGACCGCAGCGCTGCAAAGCCGGCAGCAGTATCTGGCGACCCTCGCAGAACAGCGCTGCGGTGCAGCGCCGCCGGTCGCGGTGCAGACGGTGCAAATGACCGCTTCAGCGCCGGCGGCCGCTCCGACTGCTGCTGGTCCGCAGACTTTCCGAGGCAAGGGAAGCACCGACGCCTGGTGCCAGTCACCTGCAATGGTGTTGACCATCAATGGCGAGGCGATCGAAGGCCTTCTTTCCGAGACTTCGGGCGGCACACCGACGAGCAAGGTGACGGGTTCGGCTGCCAACGGCCAACTCACCTTGTCGTTCACCGGATCGGGACCCGACTACTTCACGGGTGAGGCAACCGGCACGCAAACCGGCGACAGCATCCGCATCGCCTTCAAGACAAAGACGACGAAGGCCTGCAACTACACCTTCGATCTCAAGCCGGCATCGACGGCGTCGCCGACGGAGCTGTTGAAATAGAAGCGAGCGCCGCGTCGACGATCGGCGCCTGGCACGACATGCCCTGGCAGACGTAGAGCGCGGGCTTGCCGTCGACCAGGCCCTTGCCGGCCGCGGGATGATGGGCCGGCAAGTTGGCCGCTGACGCCAGCCGGCGGACGATCTTGTTGGGCAGGCTTTGCCCATAGACGGCGCGGCGCAGCGCCTCGGTCTGCGGTGATGCCGGGTCGCCGACGATCACGAGTTCCATCGCCCGCTGCAGCAGCTCGTAGTTGTTCAAGAGTGTCATCAGCGGGAAGAAGTTGCCCTCCAGCTCGCCGGCGAAGGCTCCGAGCTGGCGCTCGGCCTTGGCGCGCCAGGCCGCGTCGCCATCCAGCACCCAGAGGCGCGCGAACACGCCGAGCAGCGTGCCGTTGCCGGCCGGCGCCGCATTGTCGTGGCAGTGCTTGGTTCGCACGATCAGGTCGGCGGCATCGTCGGCGGTGATGAAATAGCCGCCGGCCGCGTCGTCGGCGAAATGGCGGTCGAGCACGGCCACCAGCGATTTCGCCTCGTCGAGAGGGCGCGGCTCGCCGGTCGCCTCGAACAGGGCGATGCCGGCGCGCGCCATGTTGGCGTAGTCGTCGAGCGTGCCGCGGTGCAGGCGCTTGCCGATCCGCCAGGAATGGAACAGCCGGCCGTGCTCGTCGCGCATCCTGTCCATGACGAAGCGCCAGGCGCGTTGTGCAGCGGCGAGCCAGTCGTCGCGCTGGAAGACGACGGCGGCGTTGGCGAGGGCCGCGATCATGAGCCCGTTCCAGTCGGCCAGCACCTTGTCGTCCCAGCCCGGCCACACGCGCTTGTCGCGCACGGCCTTCAGCTTGGCCCGCAAGCCCGCCAGTCGCTGCTCTTCCGCCTCGCTCAGAAGCGCCGGCGCGCCATTGCGGTGCAGGATGGTGTGATGCTCCCAGTTGCCCCCAGCCGTGACGTCATAGACCTGCTTGAAGAAAGCCGCGTCGTCGCCCAGGACGGTATCGATCTCGGTCTCGTCCCAGACATAAAACTTGCCTTCGACGCCTTCTGAGTCGGCGTCGTAGGTCGCAGCGAAACCGCCGCCTTCCGCCACCATCTCGCGCAGCACCCAATCGCAGGTCTCGGCGATGCGCGTGGCGTAGAGCGGGCTCTTGGTCTCCTGCCAGACCAGGGTGAGGAGATCGACCAGCTGGGCGTTGTCGTAGAGCATCTTCTCGAAATGCGGGATCAGCCACTCGTTGTCGGTGGCATAGCGCGCGAAGCCGCCGCCGAGATGATCGTAGATGCCGCCCTGGCACATCCGGTCGAGCGTGACGGTCACGGCCCGGAACAGGCGCGTGTTGTCTCGATCGCGCAGCCAGCCACGCCACAGCATCTCGAACAGATAGGGCGACGGGAACTTCGGCGCCTGGCCCATGCCGCCCCACACCGGATCGCATTCCTCTGCGATGCGTTGGGCGATCTGGTCCAAGAGCTCGAGCGGGAGCGGCGGGCCATCGCCTTTGAATTCGACGGCCTTGCTGGCGGCCTTGCGCTGCAGCGCCTGCAAAAGGCCGGCGCGGTTGGTCTCGACCTCGTCCGGCTTGTCATGGAAGGCCTGCGAGACGCCGCGCAGGACATCGACGAAGCTCGGCCGGCCGTAGCGGGCCGGATAGGGGAAGTAGGTGCCGCCCCAGAATGGCTCGCCCGCCGGCGTGCAGAACATGGTGAGCGGCCAGCCGCCCGGCTCGCCCAGCACCTGCAGCGCCTGCATGTAGATCCCGTCGACATCGGGCCGCTCCTCGCGGTCGACCTTGATGTTGACGAACAGCTCGTTCATCACCGCCGCGACTTCCGCCGATTCGAAGCTCTCGTGCGCCATGACATGGCACCAGTGGCAGGCGGCATAGCCGACCGAGAGCAGGATCGGCCGGTTGCTGCGCCTGGCCTCGGCCAGCGCCTCCTCGCCCCACGGCCACCAGTGCACCGGGTTGTTGGCATGTTGCAGCAGGTAGGGGCTGGTCTCGGCAGCCAAACGGTTCATGCCGGCTCTTCTCCGAGGTTGCCTTCGCTGTTGATCAACAGAACGCGGCTGCGGCTGTCGAGTTTCAGCGCCTTGAAGGCCGCCTCGTCGGCGCAGATGCGCGTCAGGCCGGCCATGCCGGCGCAGCCGGACGGCCCCGACGCGATGGCCGGATCGCCGTCCAGCGGATGGCCAAGCAGCCGGCGCGCCGGCAGGACCTGGTCCTCCTCAATGGTCATGAACCAGTCCGTCGCCTCGCCGACCACCGGCCAGGTCACCGGCGAGATCTCGCGGCAGGCGAGCCCGCCCATCACCGTGTCAGCGTTGCCGCTGGCGAGCACTGGCTTGCCGGCGCGGTTGCTCTGGAACCAGCAATCGGCGCTTTCCGGCTCGACGACGACGAAGGTCGGCCGGTGCGGCAGCGCCGCCCACAGGTAGCCGACCACCGCGGCGGCCAGCCCGCCGACGCCGGCCTGCACGAAGACGTGGGTCGGCCCCGTCGGCCACTGCACGATCGCCTCGTGCACCAGCACGCAATAGCCGCGCATGACGCTGCGCGGCACCGAGTCATAGCCCTCCCACGAGGTGTCGGAGATGATCGTCCAGCCGTTCTCCTGCGAGCGCCGTTTGCACGCGGCGACCGCGGTGTCGTAGTCGCCGTCGATGCGAATCACCTCGGCGCCGCGGGCGCGGATGGCGGCCTCCTTCTCGGCCGAGGTGAACCTGGGCAGGAAGATCACACAGCGGTTGCCGAACAGCTTGGCGCCGGCGGCGACGGAGCGGCCGTGGTTGCCCGAGCTCGCCGTCGAGAACACGAACCGGCTCGTGACCTCCTTGTGCTTGCCGTTCATGACGTCGGCGAAGCTGGTGCTGAAATGGTAAGCATCGCCGACCGCGCCGGAGAGGACGTTGTAGACGGCGAGAACGCCGCCCAGCGCCTTGAAGGCGCCGAAGCCGAAGCGCTGGCTCTCGTCCTTGACGCGGATCTCGCCCAGGCCGAGCCGGCTCGCCAGCGCCGGCAGCGCGACGAGCGGCGTCGGTGCGTGCTTGGGGCACTGCTTCAAATCCTCGCACAACTCGGGAATGCCGTTGGGATTGATCACGAACTGCTGATCGCGTCCGAATTTCAGGGCTTTTGCCGCGCGTGGATTGCTTTCCAGCCAGGGTGTGACCATGGCCGGTCATAGCATGGCCGGCCGGCCCGAGATCGCCTAAGGTGGGCTGAAACGGAGAGAAAGCATGAAGGTGAACGTCGAAGTGTCCTGCACGCCCGAGGAGGCGCGCGCCTTCTTCGGCCTGCCCGACATCAAGCCGATGCAGGACCGCATCATGGGCGAGATCGAGGAGCGCCTGCGCTCCAGCCTGGGCGCCATGAACCCCGAGACGGTCTTCAAGACCTGGCTGCCTGCCTCCATGCAGGGCATGGAACAGATGCAGCAGATGCAGCAGGCGTTCTGGTCCCAGCTCGCCAACATCGCCACCGGCAAGAAGGAGTGAGTGATGAGCGAGCGCGAGAAGCCGACAGACCCCAAGCCCTATTACGAAGCGCACGTCTTCTGCTGCACCAACCGCCGGCCGGCTGGCCATCCGCGCGGCTGCTGCGCGGAGAAGAATGGCGAGGCGCTGCGCGACCACATGAAGGCCAAGGCCAAGGCGCTGGGCCTGAAGAACGTGCGCATCAACAACGCCGGCTGCCTCGACCGATGCGAGCTGGGGCCGAACCTGGTGATTTATCCCGAAGGCGTCTGGTATCACTGCCCGACCAAGGAAGACATCGACGAGGTGCTGCAGAAGCATCTGGTCGAGGGCGGACGGGTCGAGCGGCTGATGCTGCAGACCGCGGACAAGCTGCCGTCGGACAGGGCAGGGCGCTGACCGTCCGTATCATCTCATGTTCCTCTCCCCCGCTAGGGGGAGAGGTTAGGTGAGGGGGCAGCGAAGGATGTAACCCCCTCACCCAGCCTCTCCCCCTAGTGGGGGAGAGGAACATGAGAACCTATTACTCTACGAGCTCCGCCAGCCGCTTGATCACCCGCGTCGGCTTGGCGGTCGCCGCCGCCGGCACGCCGGCGTCGAACGGGTCGTACCAGATGCCGCACATGCCGAGCTTCTGCGGCGCCACGACTTCCCATTCGTAGTTGTCGCCGACCATCCAGGCGTCGCAGGCCTCGCAGCCGATCTTCTCCAGCGCGTGCCGGTAGACCGCGAGCTCGGGCTTGCCCTGGCCGAACTCTCCCTCGATCTGGATGTGGTCGAAGCGATGGGCGAGATCGAAGCGCTCGATCTTGTCGCGCTGGATCGCCGAGGCGCCGTTGGTGACCAGGGCGAGCCGGACGCCGGCCTGGCGCAACGCATCGACCGTCGTGTGGGCATCGGGATAGAGCCGGTATTCCTGGCGCCGCATCTCGGTGAAGGCGTCGGCGATGCGATGGGCCAGCGCCTCGTCGTCATAGCCCAGCCGGGCGAGCGCGCGCCGCGTCGACAGCCGCCGCGCGCCGGGAATGTCGAGCCGCCACTTGGCGGCGACCGCCTGGTCGGACCACAGGCTGCGCGCCTCGTCCATCACCACCACGCGCACACGCTCGATCGCCGCCCCATCGGGCGCGTTGAGCGGCTCGGCGAAGGTGCCAAGCAGGCGTCGCCACGCCTCGTCGGGCTGCGCGTAGGCCCGGATCAGCGTGTCGTCGAGATCGAACAGAATCGCGCGGGGTAGAGCCATGCCGGTCAGTTCACCATTCTCAGTTCACCGGCCGCGAGAAGCTGGTGGGCGCGGGGCTCACCACCGTGCCTGGACCCGCCTGCACCGCGATCACCGCCAGCGCCCGCTCCGAGCGGCCGTTGGGCAGGAAGCGGAAGATGCCGTCGATGCCCGACCAGCCGTTGGGATTGGTGATGGCCGCCTCCGAGAAATCGCCGCCCGGCTTCAGCCGCGCCAGGTTGCCCGCCAGCGACACGCCATCATAGGCGAGCGTCGCCAGGCGATGCGGCGGCCGGCCGTAGGTCGACAGGAAGCGCCGCTCGAAGTCGGCCCGCTTGGCCGGATCGGGCGCGGCGTACCAGGCGCCGCGCAGCATGACCTCCGAGCCGATGTTGGGCACGTCCCACACGCCGGTGCCGATCAGCTGCACCGACTTGTTGTCGATCCCCGCCGCCGCCAGCGCGGCCAGTGCCGCCGAGAGCCGCGGCGGCGCCACCGGCACCAGCACGGCGAGCTTGTCCTCGCCCCTGGAAGCTTCGGCCAGCCGTCGCGCCGGCGTGTTGAGGTCAGCGCTGTTGGCGTCGAACAGCTCGACCGCCGCCACCTTGCCGCCGCGCATCGTGACCTGGCTCTCCATGGTCTGGACTATCTGCTGGCCGTACGACGTCTGCGGTGCAAAGGCGGCGAAGCGTTTTACGCCGGCATCGACGGCATGGTCGACGACGCGGCGCACCTGCGGCGGTGCCGCGATACCCATGATCCAGACGCCGCGCTGGCCGACCTGCTCGTCGTTGGAGAACGACACGACATTAGCCCCGCCCTGGTTCACCAGGGGCGCCAGCGCGGTTGCCGACGTGCCGAACAACGGCCCCAGCACCAGGGCGGCGCCGTCGATGCGGGCCTTGCGGTAGGCCTCGACGGCGGTCTCCGCCGTCTCGCCGCTGTCATAAGCGGCCAGCGCCAGCTCCTTGGCGCCGGTGTCGAACAGGGCCATTTCGGCGGCTTGCTGCAGGGACTGGCCGACCGGCGCGGACCGGCCGCTGAGCGGCAGCAGCAGCGCGATGCGCGTCTTGCCCGAGGCCGTGACCGGCGATCCGACGGACGCCGTCACGGTCGTGGACTGTCCCGTGGGCGTGCTAGTCTTGGGCGTCTCGCCGCAGGCCGCCAGCAGGAAGGCCATGGTGGCAAGCGCGAATAGAGACTGGCGCATCGGCACGATACTCCGGCGAAACGGCTGCAGATGGACGTGGACGAACGGTCACAAGCTAGCGATGGGCAGGCGCCGCGTAAACCGCCGCTGGCCCCCGGCCTGCATATTGTTGCCACGCCGATCGGCAATATGCGCGACATCACGCTGCGTGCGCTCGATGTCCTGCAGGCAGCCGACCTGATCGCCTGCGAGGACACCCGCGTGTTCGCCAAGCTTGCCAGCCACTACGGCATTTCCGCCCCCACCGTGGCCTACAGCGATGCCACCCAGGACACCAACGAGCCCAGGATCGTGCGCGCCCTGGAGGCGGGCAAACGGGTGGCTCTGGTGTCGGACGCCGGCATGCCGCTGATCTCCGATCCCGGTTATCGCCTCGTCCGTGCAGCTCTCGCGCGAGGGCTTGCCGTGACCTCCGCGCCCGGCCCCTCCGCCGTGCCCATGGCGCTGGCGTTGTCTGGCCTGCCGACCGACCGCTTCTTCTTCGGCGGCTTCCTGCCGACCAAGGAAGGCGAGCGGCGGCGCGCGATCGGCGCGGTGGCGTCGCTGCCGGCGACGTTGGTGTTCTTCGAGGCGCCGCATCGGCTTACCGCATCGCTGGCCGACCTCGCGGAGCTGCTGGGTGCGCGGCCGGCCGCGGTGGCGCGCGAGCTCACCAAGCTGTTCGAGGAAGTGCGCCGCGCGCCGCTGAGCGAGCTTGCCGCACATTATGCGAAGCACCCCGACGTCAAGGGCGAGATCGCCATCGTGATCGGTGCGCCCGGCGAGGAGGCCGCACCGCAAGCCGGCGTGCTCGACGAGGCGCTGCGCACGGCGCTTGCCGGCGCCTCGGTCAAGGATGCGGCGGCCGAAGTCGCGGCCCGCTATGGCCTGAAGCGCCGCGATGTCTATGCCCGCGCGCTCGAGCTCAGGCGCGAGGCCTCCTCATGACGATCCAGGCGCGCCAGGCGGCCCATCGGCTGGGCCATGTCGCTGAACTGCGCGCCGTGTGGCGCCTGCGGCTCGCCGGCTATTCGGTGCTGGCGCGGCGCTACAAGACCAAGCTCGGCGAGATCGACATCGTGGTGCGGCGCGGCGGCATCCTGGCGTTCGTCGAGGTCAAGGCGCGTGCCGATTTCCTGAGCGCCACCGAGGCGCTGGGCAACCGCCAGTTTGGCCGCGTCGCCCGTGCGGCCAGCCTCTATTTGGCGCGCCATCCGCACTACGCCGCCCATTCGGTGCGCTTCGACGCCGTGCTGGTGGGCGGGCTTTGGCCGCGCCATCTGCCCGATGTCTGGCGGCCGCCGGAGTGATCTTTGGCCCAACCTGAAGGCAAGCTGGCGCGTCTCAGCGATCTTTGCGCCGGCGATGGACAGCGTCTCGATCTCCTCGAGGCGGCGCTGACCTTGAGCGTGCTGCGCCGCACCGAGGGAGTGGATCTCGCGCCATTCCGCCAGCATGTCGCATCGATGGCGTCCGATCTCGCCGACCTGGTGCGCCGCCGTGGCGCCTCGCCCGAGACGCTTGCCGAGGTGATCGCGCGTTCCTACGGCTACCGCGGCGACACCGAATCCTACGACGACCTGCAGAATGCCGACCTCGTGCGCGTCATCGAGCGGCGCAAGGGCCTGCCGGTGGCGCTGTCGATCCTCTATCTCGACGTCGCCCGCCGCCAGGGCTGGGAGGCCGAGGGCCTGGCCTTCCCCGCGCATTTCCTGATCCGCATCGGCATCGACGGCGCGCGCCACGTGGTCGACCCCTTCCATGACGGCACGGTGCGCGACGCCGCCGACCTGCGCGGCCTGCTGCGCCAGGTCCTGGGCCCCGAGGCCGAGCTCAGTCCCCAGCATTTCGATCCGGTGGCGGACCGCGACGTGCTGCTGCGGCTGGAGAACAACGTCCGCCTGCGGCTGGCCAACCGCGAGGACTGGTCCACGGCCGCGCAGTCGCTCGACCGCATGCTGGTGATCGCGCCCGACCGGCCGGAGCTCCTGTTCGAGGCCGGCCAGCTGAATGCCCGGCTCGACAAGCGGCGCGCGGCGATTGCGGCTTACGAGCGCTTCCTCCATGTCGAGGGCCCGGCCGGCGATCCGGCCGTGCGCGAGCGCGTGTCGAGCCTGTTGCAGGAACTGCGGCGGGGGCTTAACTGAATGACTAAGGTTGCCTCCCCTTCGCGGAATCCGCGAAGGGGAGGTGCCCCCGTCATACGGGGGCGGAGGGGTCATGAGCACCAGTACTGATGCTCATGACCCCTCCGTCGGCGTAAGACGCCGACACCTCCCCAGCTTCGCTGGGGAGGGAGCAGCCACCGCTACGGGATTTCTCGCATCATGAAGCTGAACGTCGCCATCCAGATGGACCATGTGTCGAGCATCGACATCGATGGCGATTCGACGTTCGTGCTGGGCCTCGAGGCCGAGCGGCGTGGCTACACGGTCTGGCACTACACGCCGCCCGACCTGATCTTCCGCGACCGCAAGGTGCTGGCCCGTGCCCAGCCGATGAAGCTCCGGCGCGAGAAGGGCAACCATTTCACCCTGGGTGCGCCCGAGATGCTCGATCTCGCGACGCTGGATGTGGTGCTGCTGCGACAGGACCCGCCGTTCGACATGTCCTACATCACGACCACCCATATCCTGGAGCACATCCATCCCAAGACCCTGGTGGTGAACGACCCGGCGAGCGTGCGCAACGCGCCGGAGAAGCTGTTCGTGACGCACTTCGACAACGTCATGCCGCCCACCCTGATCTCCTCCGACGCGCGCGCCATCCGCGCCTTCCGCGACGAGCACAAGGACATCATCCTGAAGCCGTTGTTCGGCAACGGCGGCGCCGGCGTGTTCCGCGTGCGGCCCGACGACGAGAACTTCAATTCGCTGCTGGAGATGTTCTCGCAGCGCAGCCGCGAGCCGGTGATCGCCCAGCGTTACCTGCCCGAGGTGCGCAAGGGCGACAAGCGCATCATCCTGATCGACGGCAAGGCGGTCGGCGTCATCAACCGCGTGCCGGCCGAGGGCGAGGCGCGCTCGAACATGCATGTCGGCGGCGTCGCGGTGAAGGACGTCTTGAGCAAGCGCGACCAGGAACTGTGCGACATCATCGGGCCCGAGCTCGCCAAGCGCGGCCTGCTGTTCGTCGGCATCGACGTGATCGGCGATTATCTCACCGAGATCAACGTCACCTCGCCGACCGGGCTGCAGCAGATCAACCGCTTTGACGGCGTCGCCCTCGAGGCGCAGATCTGGGACGCCATCGAAGCACGCTATCAGGCAACGCGGAGAACCGGATGATACGCCGAACGTTCCTGGCCCTGACGATCGCCTTTGCGGCCAGCCCGGCGCTGGCGCAGCTCGACACCTTGACCCTGAAGCCCATCGTCAAGGCGGTGCGCGAGGGCGACGAGGAAAAGGTCCGCAGTGCCCTGCTGAAGGGCGAAAGCCCCAACCAGATCGATTCCAGCGGCCAGCCGCTCCTCATGGTCGCCGTCGTCGCCGGGCAGATCGGCGTCGTCGAGACCCTGCTGAAGGGCGGCGCATTCCCCGACACCATGGACAAGGAAGGCAACACCTCGCTGATCCGTGCCGCCGAGAAGGGCGACGGCGACATCGTCGAGATCCTGCTCGTCAGGAACGCCAAGGTCGACGCGCAGACGCGTCAGGGCGCCACCGCGCTCAGCATTGCCGCGCGCCGCGGCTATGCCGAGGTCGTGCGGGCACTGCTCGCCAAGAAGGCCGATCCCAACAAGGCCGATTTCACCGGCCGCACGCCGCTCGCCTATGCCCGCCAGGCCGGCAAGCCGGCGATCGAGGCCATGCTGCGCAAGGCCGGCGGACGCGAATGACGTCGGGCGCGGCCGGCTCCCACGGCAAGGCTGCGTCGATCTGGATCACGGGGTCGCTCACCATCGATCCGGCCGAGATCGAGGAGACCTTCGTGCGCGCCGCCGGCCCCGGCGGCCAGCACGTCAACAAGACGTCGAGCGCAGTCCAGCTCCGCTTCGACGTGCGTCATTCACCGTCGTTGCCTGACGACGTGCGCCAGCGCCTGGAGCGGGCGGCCGGCCGGCGCCTGACGCAGGACGGCGTGCTGGTGCTGGTGGCGCAGGGCGAGCGCAGCCAGAAGCGCAACCGCGAGGAGGCGCTGGCCCGCCTGGTCGAATTGGTGCGCGCCGCCGCCCGCCCGCCGGCACCGCGCAAGAAGACCAGGCCCCCCAAGGCGAGCAAACGCCGGCGGCTGGACGACAAGAAGAAGCACGGGGCGGTGAAGTCGCTCAGGGCGAGGCCGCGGGGCGACTAGAAATTTGCACTGACCCTCGGTGCGCTGCTCGTCTTCCTTCATGTTCCTCTCCCCCTAGCGGGGGAGAGGAGGAAGACGTACTTAAGAAGAGGAAGACGTACTCAGTCGCACAGATATCAAAGGAGTCCCCCCGTGGCAGACGTACGCAAAGAGACCGACAGCCTCGGTGAAGTGGGCGTGCCGGCCGACAAGCTGTGGGGTGCGCAGACCCAGCGCTCGCTCGAGCATTTCAGCATCGGCAAGGACCTCATCCCGCGCGAGATGATCACCGGCTACGCCATCCTCAAGAAGGCGGCAGCCAACGCCAACCATGCCGGCAAGCGGCTCGACGACAAGGTGCACGGCCTGATCGTCGAGGTCTGCGACGAGATCCTGGCCGGCCAGCATCACGACATGTTTCCGCTGCACGTCTGGATGACGGGCTCGGGCACCCAGTTCAACATGAACGTCAACGAGGTGATCTCCAACCGCTGCTGCCAGATCGCCGGCACGCCGCTGGGCTCGAAGAAGCCGGTCCATCCCAACGACCACGTCAACATGTCCCAGTCGTCGAACGACAGCTTCCCGTCGGTGATGTACATCGCCGCGGCGGTGAACACGGTCGAGCGGCTCCTGCCGGCGGTGAAGGCGCTGCACGGCGCGATCGACGCCAAGGCCAAGGCGTGGGACGGCATCGTCAAGATCGGCCGCACCCACATGCAGGACGCCACGCCGATCACGCTCGGCCAGGAATGGTCGGGCTATGCCGGCATGCTGGCGGACAACATCGAGCGTCTCCAGGATGCGCTGAAGGGCGTCTACCATCTGGCGCTGGGCGGTACGGCGGTGGGCACCGGCATCAATGCAGCACCCGGTTTCGCCGAGGCCGCGGCGGCTGAGATCGCCAAGCTCACCAAGCTGCCGTTCGTCAGCGCGCCCAACAAGTTCACCGTGCAGGGCGCGCATGATGCGCTGGTGCAGCTTTCCGGCACCTTCCGCACGCTCGCCGCCTCGCTCTACAAGATCGCCAACGACATCCGCCTGATGTCGTGCGGCCCGCGCGCCGGCTTCGCCGAGCTGGAGATCCCCGAGAACGAGCCCGGCTCGTCGATCATGCCGGGCAAGGTCAACCCGACGCAGTGCGAGGCGCTGGCCATGATCGCCGTCCAGGTGATGGCCAACGACGTGGCGGTGGGCTTCGGTGGCGCCGGCGGCTATCTCGAGATGAACGTCTACAAGCCGCTGATGATCTTCAACATCACCCACTCGATCACGATCATGGCCGACGGCTGCACCAACTTCCGCAAGTTCCTGGTCGAGGGCACCAAGCCCAACCTCAAGAAGATCAAGGAATACGTCGACCGCTCGCTGATGCTGGTGACGGCGCTGGCCCCGGTGATCGGCTACGACAAGGCCTCCAAGATCGCCCACTACGCGATGGACAACGACCTGACGCTCAAGGAGGCGGCGCTGAAGCTCGCCTACGTGACCGAGGCCGAGTTCAACAAGATCGTCGATCCGGCAAAGATGGTCCGGCCGTACGTGGCGACGGAGTGACCCGCACCTCTCCCTCCCCCGTCATACGGGGGAGGGGATTTGAGCCCTTATCGCTCGAACCGCCACTGCCGCTCGGTGACGAACCGGGCGGCGATCAGGCCCATGGCCATGGCGCCAACGGCGAAGCAGCAGACCGCACCGGCGGCGATGGCGTCGGTCACCTTGCCCTGGTTCAGGAAGACGATGGTCTGGAAGGCGTAGAGACCGGGCGTCATCATGATGATGCTGGGGACCGTCAGCGCGATGCGCGGCACGTGCAGCGGCTCGCGCACCAGCGAGGCGCCCAGCCCGACGGCAAGCGCGCCGAAAAACGTGGCGCTCGGCAGGCCGAAGCCCACGTCATGCAGCGCCAGCCTGATCTCGTTGGCGACCAGCGTCAGGATGGCCACCACCAGCACGGTGCGCAGCGGATTGTTGAACAGGATGCCGTAGCCGCAGCCGCCGGCGAAGCAGGCCACGGCGCGCCACAGCAGGGTCATCGGCTCGATGCCGAGGCCGGCCGGTCCCGCTGGCGCCGGCGTCAGGCCGGCGAGAGCGGCGACGGAGGACAGGCCGACGGCGGCCGCCAAGGTCAGCAGCACGGCATAGAACAGCCGGGCGATGCCGGCGGTCGTCTGGTGCTGCACGAGGTCGAGCAGGGCCGCGACCAGCGGGAAGCCCGGCACCAGGAACAGCGCCGACGAGATGAAGCCGACGGCATGGGCGAGCGCGAATTCGCGCACGCCAAAGCCCAGCACGATCAGGCAGTAGACCCCCGAGGCCAGCACGCCACAGAGCGCGGCCGTGGCGTACTGGTTGAACCCCTTGCGCGACAGCAGGGTGCGCGCGGTCTGGCCGAGGCCGCCGCCGACGGCAGCGGCCCCGGTCGCCAGCAGGTCGCCACCGTTGAGGTACGAGAAGCAGGCGGAGGCGACCGCCATCGACAGCGCGATCGGCAGCAGGGAATGCAGTGCGGGCGTCGCCTCGATGGCGTCGATCTCGTTGGCCAGCGCCTCGGCCGTCAGGCCGGGCTTGCTCGTCCGCGCCAGCTGCTCGAGCGCAGCGATGCGTGACGCATCGACACCGAGGGGCGCCACCTCGCGCGCGAGCGTCACAGTCTCGCCGCCGGCCTCAGCCGTCGCCGTCATGCCGCCGATGGTGATGTGCACGGCCAGGCGCTCGATGCCGAGCGCCTTGGCCACAAGCCCCATGGCATCGCGCACGCGAAAGGCGGTATCGCCCGACCGCAGCATCACTGCGCCGAAGCGCAGGATAACGTCGAGGGAGTCGGTGAGGGAACTCATGCTCTTCCGGACCGCAGGCCTCCAGGCCCGCTCATGCTCATCTCATATTCATGTTCCTCTCCCCCGTTAGGGGGAGAGGTTAGGTGAGGGGGCTGCACGAGCCGTCGATGCCCCCTCACCCAGCCTCTCCCCCTAGCGGAGGAGAGGAGCATGAAGCATGAGCGAGCCTGGAGGCCCGCGGTCCGGAAGACCATGATCAGACCGTCTTCAGCCCCAGCACCTCGGCGGTGTCCTTGCGGACGCGCTCGACCAGTGCGGCATCGGTCTTGAGGTCGCCGCCGTAGGACGGGATCATCTCCTTGATCTTGGGCACCCAGTGGCCGACCAGCTGCTCGTGGAAGCAGTTCTCCAGCATGTGCACCATGATCCAGACGGCGGTCGAGGCGCCGGGCGAGGCGCCGAGCAGGGCGACCAGCGAGGAATCGGCCGAGTGCACGATCTCCGTGCCGAACTCCAGCGTGCCAGTATGCAGCCTGTCCTTCTTGATGATCTGGACCCGCTGGCCGGCGACGTCGAGCTCCCAGTCGCTTTCCTTCACCTCGGGATAGAAATCGCGCAGCGCCTTGTAGCGATGGCCCTTGCTCTGGAACACCTGCCCGACCAGGTATTCCTCGAGCGGGAAGTTGTCGCGGCCCACGGCCAGCAGCGGCAGGATGTTGTCCGGCCGGATCGACATCGGCAGGTCGAGCAGCGAGCCGTGCTTCAGGAACTTGGTCGAGAAGCCGGCATAGGGACCGAACAGCAGCCAGCGCTTGCCGTCGATGATGCGCGTGTCGAGATGGGGCACCGACATCGGCGGCGAGCCGGCCGCGGCCATGCCGTAGACCTTGGCGTTGTGCCGATCGGCGACCTCGGCCTTGCCGCAGCGCAGCCAGATGCCGCTCACCGGGAAGCCGGCGAAGCCCTTGGCCTCGGGAATGCCCGACTTCTGCAAGAGCGAGATCGCCCGTCCGCCGGCGCCGAGGAAGACATAACGGGCGCCGATGCGCCGCGTCTCGCCCGTCGTGCTGTCGTGCACGTCGAGCCACCAGCCGTCGCCGGTCGGCCGGCGCTGCAGGTCGGTGACCTCGTGCGAAAAATGCGCGGCGAAGCGGTCCTGCTTGCGGAGGTAGTCCATCAGGTTCCGCGTGAGCGCACCGTAGTTCACGTCGGCGCCGCTGATGATGCGGGTGGCGGCGACGACCTGGTTGCGATCGCGGCCTTCCATGATCAGCGGCGCCCATTCGGCGATCTGCCTGTGGTCCTGGCTGAACTCCATGCCGTGGTAGCAATGATGCGCGCTCATCGCGGCGTGGCGCTTCTTCAGGAAGGCCGCGCGATCCTCGCCGATCACGAAGCTCATGTGCGGCACGGGATGGATGAAGCTGTCAGGCGAGGCGATGGCGCCCTTCCTGATCAGGTACGACCAGAACTGCCGCGACATGTCGAATTCGACATTGACCTCGAGCGCCTTCGAGATGTCGACGCTGCCGTCCTTGCGCATCGGCGTGTAGTTCAGCTCGCAGTTGGCGGCGTGGCCGGTGCCGGCGTTGTTCCAGGCGCCCGAGCTCTCCTGCGCCTCGCCCGGCATGCGCTCGATCATGGCGATGCGCAGGTGCGGCTGCAGCTCCTTCAGGAACACCGCGAGCGTGGTGCTCATGATGCCGGCGCCTACCAGGACGACGTCGGCGCTCATGACTTCGTTGTTGTCGCTCATGCGATCTCCATCATGCGATCTCTATCATGCGATCTTTTGGGGCCGGCCTAGCCGGCGCGCTTGAAAGGAACGGCCACGCCCGGCTCGAGCACGACATAGAGGCGCCGCCACGGCTCGTCGTTGACCAGCTTCCAGCTATGGCCGCCGCCGGTCGTGTCCTCGGCCAGCAGGATCTCGCCGGGCTCCAGGATGAAGTGCTGACCGCCGCGCGTCTGGAAATCGAGCTTGCCGCTCAGGGTGATGACGAGCTGGCGGACCGGCGCGGTATGCCATTCGAAGGTCCCGCCGGACCGGGTCTCCTGGAACGAGGCGTGGCTGGCGCCGAGCTTGCCGGTGAGGAAGTCGCCGCGCGAGCCGGGCGCGAGATCGATGAACCCCTCCTCGGCATGCGAATTCTGGTCCTCGCCGGTCCAAAGCCGCACACACCGGATCATCCTCTACACCCTTGGTCGTTGCAGGCTGTCGTCGCGGGCGACCGTAGTATGGGGCAATTCGACTGGCAAGAATCGGGACGCCGGCCACGGTGCGGCCAAGGCAAGCTCCCGTGGAAGCTTGGTGGTTGTAGTGAAATGAGGTATACTTATCGAGGATTGCAAAAACGAAACTGACGACAATGAAACGGATCATCGTCTTTTCGGATGGGACCGGGAACAGCGCGGGCAAGCTGTTCAAGACCAATGTCTGGCGTTTGTATCAGGCGCTCGACCTCACGCCGGCAAGCAATGGCCAGGCCCCGCAGTTCGCCTTCTTCGATGACGGGGTCGGCACCTCTTCCTTCAAGCCGCTGGCCATACTGGGCGGCACCGTCGGCTGGGGTCTGAAGCGGAACGTGATCGACCTTTACACCTGTCTTTGCCGGACCTGGGAACCCGGCGACGAGATCTACGCTTTCGGCTTCAGTCGCGGAGCCTTCACCATCCGTGTGCTGGTCGGGTTCGTCGCGCGACAAGGGTTGCTGCGGCATTGCTCCGACGTCGAACTCGCCTATGCGGCGAAGGACGCCTATCGCGCCTATCGGAGCAGCTTCAACCGGACAAAGGGCCTCGTGGCACCTCTGCGGTGGCTCCGCGACGTCTTCATCCGGGGATACCGGCATCTCGCCGGTCAGGTCGCGTATGGCGATATCCCCCATCGCCAGGGGGCTCATGTTTCGACAGCGTCCGCAGCCATGACCAGGGACGATGTCGCCGCGATCAGGTTTGTCGGCGTATGGGACACGGTTGCCGCCTATGGCACGCCCGTGGCCGAGCTGACGCGCGGCATCGACGACTGGGTCTGGCCGCTGTCCATGCCCGACTACAGGCTTTCCCAAAAGGTCACGACGGCCCGACACGCCCTCGCCCTTGACGATGAACGCGACACCTTTCATCCGCTGCTCTGGGATGAGGTCAACGAGCACAAGCTTGTCGAGGAGGGTCACGTGCCGCCCGACCGCCTCCGCCAGGTCTGGTTTTCCGGCATGCATGCCAACGTCGGCGGCGGCTATCCCGACGATTCGCTGTCCTATCCCTCTCTGCACTGGATGATGCGCGAGAGCGGGTTGCGCTTTCGCCCGGAGGCCCTGGAGCAGGTCGCACCACCGCGCAGCAGCTCCGCGCCGCTTCATGACTCGCGACGTGGTGTTGCCGGCTACTACCGATATCAGCCGCGCAAGATCGCGGCGCGCATCCAGCCGCCCGATCCCACGACCCGGATCATGCAGGATCCCGATCGGGACATGTGGCCGCTTCTGCGGTCGGTGGTCGTGCACGAGAGCGTCATCGAGCGCATCCGCTTCAGCGTCGACCGCTACGCGCCCGTCGTCCTGCCCAAGGACTACCAGGTCGAGCGTTGGTACGGCGGGCTCTTGCCACGCCCGGAAACCGACGCTGAGGCGGCCGCGCGAGTCGCCGGACAAGACAAGGTCTGGAACGACGTTTGGCGCAAGCGTGTGAACTATTTCGCGACAGTCGGCGTGTCTCTCGTCCTGGCGCTGCTTCCCCTGATCGAAAAGTCCTCGTTCCTGCAAGGCGGTGTCATTGGCGAGGTTCAGCAACGGCTGAGGCCTTTCGTCCGGTGGCTGTCTCCCGTGATCGAATTCATCGGCAACTTCCTGCCGGGATTTGCAGGCTTCTGGCTTCACTCGTTCGAGAGAAACATCGTCATATTCCTGGTTCTCCTCGTTGTCCTTGTTGCCGCGATGTTGCGCGGCAGCGCGCTGCAACGGCGCATCAGAAGCCGAATGTTCTGCCTATGGCAGTCGCAACACCATCAGCAGGTCGATGAGGCCAAAACCGGCTGGTCGGAACGATGGATCTACGCTGTGCGAACGCATCCCGCCTACCTGACCGTGCTGCAGTATCTCAAATGGCATATCGTGCCCTTCGTCTTCGGCATGTTGATATTGGTTGGCCTGCCGGTGTTGGTTGTTTACGCCATCGTCTGGGGTTTGCCCTGGGGGTAAGGCTGACCGCTCGACCGCTCGCCGCACACACCGGATCATCCCTGGGCTCACTTGCCGTTCTGACGCTCGTTGCCAGTGACCGTTGTATGGGGCCGTTTCCCAGGCAACAAAGCGGGCGGGAAGCGCTTATCTCATATGTTCCCAGAGGTCGCGCTCGTCCTCGTGGCGGCCGTATTCGACGCCCTTGAAGTCGCCGCGGGAAACCACGCCCAGGATCTTGCCGTTCCTGACCAGGGGAACGTGCCGGAAGCCGCCGTCCCACATCAGGCGCAGGGCGTCGATCGCCATCTCCTCGGGCTTCAGCGTCATGGGATTGCGGGTCATCGCTTCGCCCAGCGTCGTCGTCGCGGCCGGCCGTCCCTCGGCGAGCACGCGGCAGACCGCGTCGCGGCCGGTGAAGATGCCGGAAAGTCGGCCGGCATCGTCGGTGACCAGGACCGATCCGGCCCGTGCCTCACGCATGGCGGCGCAAGCCTCCTTTACCGTGGCCTTCTCGTTCATGACCAGAGGTCGCTGCTCCAAGATGACATCGGATAGCTTGCGCATGGATGGCCCCCCGGTTGGAGCGTTCCGTCATCGTTGGTATCATGCGGCGGGACAGGACCGCGCCGCCTTGATGGATATCAAAGCAGGCGGCACCCCGTCGGAGCGCGGGATCGCACCGAATATCATCCAGTCGTTCGTCGGCTGGCAATAGCGTGTACGATCGCCTGAGTCGTTGGCGGCGCCCCAGACTCCACGGCGCCCTGAGCGCCGCTGTTCGCTGCCGCGTTTGCAGACGGACATGATCGCACGGTGTGCCCGAGAGATTTTGTATGACCGACGCTCCTTCCCATCTCGACTCGTGCATCACAGAAGTCTGGGAGCTCCTGGAACGGATAGGACATGAGACGACAGACAGCCCCGGCATCACGCGCGCCGCCTGGAGCAGAAACGAAGAGCTGGCCGCAGACCTCGTCCGCGCCTTCGCGCGGCGGCATGGCTTGCAGGTATTGAACGACGCGTTTGGAAACATTCAGTTCCTGCTGCCCGGCGTCGATCCCGAGACGCCCTGCGTCACCACGGGTTCGCATCTCGATTCGGTGCCGCACGGCGGCAACTACGACGGCCTCGCCGGTGTAGCGGCGGGTCTGGCTGTGCTCGCCGCGGCCAATGCCGGGCCGGCCGATCGCGCCCGGCCCTTTCGGGCGGTAGCCATGCGCTGCGAGGAGAGCCCCTGGTTCGGCACGGCCTATCTCGGCAGCCGGCTCATGCTCGGATTGTCGACACTGGATGAGATCGGCGATCTCGTGAGATCCGACAGCGGAAAATCGCTGCGACAGCACATCCAGAACCTGGGATATCCGCGAACCGACGGTGCGGCAGCGCCGGTGCTCAATTCCGCTCTCGTCACGTCCTTTCTCGAGCTCCATATCGAGCAAGGACCTCTCCTGGAAGCGGACGGCGTTCCGGTCGGCATCGCCACCGCGGTGCGCGGCAATGTCCGCTTTCCCGATGCGCGTTGCATCGGCGCCTATGGCCATTCGGCCGCGCTGCCGCGACGTTTCAGGCAGGACGCCGTCCTCGCCGTGGCGGAGCTGGCGCTCGGTCTCGACGGGTACTGGAAGGACAGGATCGCGCAAGGCGACGAAGACTTCGTCTTCACCCTCGGCAAATTCTCGACGGATGCGGTGCAGCACGCCATGACGAAGGTCGCCGGAGACGTGAGGTTCAGCCTCAATATCGGCGCGGCCGTGAAGACCTCCCTGGATGAGGCGCGGACTCTCCTGTTCGATCTGATCAAGGGCATCGAGAACGATCGGGGAGTCACGTTCGAGCTGGGCCGGGAGGTCGGGACGACACCGACCCGAATGGATCCGGCGCTGATCGCGCTGATCGAAGACGGCGCAGGGGCGCTTGGAATCGCCACGCGCCGCATGCCCACCGTCGGACATGACGCGGCGATGTTCGTCCGGGCGGGTATTCCGTCGGCGGTCATGCTTGTCCGCAACGCAAACGGCAGCCACAACTCCGACGAAGCGCTGGACCGCGAAGACTTCGCCGGCGGCGTTCGCGTTCTTGGTCGCGCCATGCATCGACTGGCAAACGCGCGATGAACCCGTCGGGCTGTCCTTGCCCGTACCGCCCGTTCAGTCCGCGTGTCGCCGCAGGTGGCCCAGCAGCAACGCATTGACCTTGTCGGGCACCTGGTCCGCCGCATAGTGGCCGACCCCTGGCAGCACCTCGAAGTGATACGGGGCGTCTATGAATTCGCCCGTCCCTTCGGCCGCCACACGGCCCACCGTGTCGTCGGCATCGCCCCAGATGTAGAGCGTCGGCACTTTGGTCGGGCCGAGCTCCTGGCGCGGGCGGCTGGAACGGTACCAGGCGAGCGCCGCCTCGAGCGCGGCCTCGTTGCCCAGAACGGACATATGGGCGTCGGTCGCCGCCTCGGGCACGCCCTGACGCCGGTGGCGCGAGCGCAGCCATTCGCAATTGTTCGCCAGCAACTTCGGAACGGCATCCGGCTCGAGGAAGGCCGTGTGATGCCCCGATCGCCGCTTCTGCTCGCCGTCGGGCAGGGCGAGCGCACGCAGGAACGAGGCCGGATGCGGCCGCGACAGCATGGAGAGCGAGCGCAGTCGCTCGGGATGGCGCGCGGCGATGATCCAGGAAGAGGCTGCCGCCCCAATCGTGGCCGACCAGATGGAAGCGACTGCCGCCATGCCCGGCTGCGGCGACGATGTCGAGTGCGTCGCCCACCAGGCGGTCGATGCGGTAGGCATCGAGATCCTTCGGATCGGGACGGGCGCCAGGCGAATAGCCTCGCTGGTTGGGAGCGATCGCGAAATAGCCCGCGTTGGCCAGGGCGGGAACCTGGCGGTCCCAGAAATGCCGCGATACGCCGAAGCCGTGCAGAAGCAGGACCGGCGCCTCGTCAAGCGAGCCCGCCAGGGAGCAATCGAATTCCAGGCCCGGTGCCGTCTTGATCTTGCGGACGTCCATTCACGCCTCCCTCCGGCCAATGTAGCGGCGTGCGTCGCGACTGACGATGTCCGGATCTGGTCCTTCAATTCCGGCCAGCGGGGTCAAGGGCGCGAGTCCCCGCTGAAGGCCTTGGCTCGCGGCATTTTCCAGCGCAGATAAAAAGGCCTGCACAGGACGGTCGCAATGGAAACACTCGATATCAAGGGCTTTCCCGTCGAGACCCATATCGCAGGCTCGGGCCCGCCGCTTCTCTACCTGCACGCCGAGCAGTATTTCGAGCAGGCGAGGCCGCATCTCAATGCGCTCGCAAGGAACTGGAGGGTGATTGCGCCGCGCCATCCTGGCTACGGTGCGGCGTCCGCTGCGAATGACCTCCGTTCGGTCGACGATCTCGCCTATCTCTATCTCGATCTCCTCGACGAGCTCAGGCTCGACAACGTGGTTCTCGTCGGCGCGTCGCTCGGTGGATGGATTGCGCTCGAGATGTGCGTGCGCAATCGCGCGCGGCTTGCCAAGCTGATCCTCGTCTCGTCGGTGGGCGTGAAGTTTTCCGGCCGCGAAGAGCGCGACTTCGCCGATATCTTCTACATGCCCGACATCGAGGCATTTCCGATGCTCTTCGCCGACTGGCAGCGCCATGCGCCGAACTATGCAGCGCTGTCCCCCGGCCAGCTCGAGGCGCTCGCGCGCGAGCGCCACATGCTCGCCCACTATGGTTGGCGACCGTACCTGCACAATCCGGGCCTGAAGCGCTGGCTGCATCGGGTCGATCTGCCGACGCTGGTGCTGTGGGGAGAGGCCGACGGGTTTGCCAAGCCGTCCTACGGACAATCGCTCGCCTCGGCGCTCCCCGCCGCGGAGCTGACGGTCATTCGAGGGGCGGGACATTATCCCGAGATCGAGCAATCCCAAGCTGTCATCCGCGCCATCGACGCCTTCGTGCACAGGTGAGGTCAAGATGAAGGTCTGGCATTTCAGCGAGCTCGCCTATTTTCCCGCGTGGAAGGAACTCGGCGCCCAGCTGCGCAACGTCGTCCCGAGCCGGCTCTGTGAGCCCAAAGTCGCGGCCGACCTGTACCACCGCGGTCTCGACGAGTGGGCCCTGTGCGACGAGCTCGGGCTCAACATCATGGTCAACGAACACCACGCCACGGCGACCTGCATCGACTCGGTCAGCACGATCCCCATGGCGATCCTTGCCCGCGAGACGAAGAAGGCGCGCCTGTTGTGCCTCGGCATGCCGATCGGCAACCGTTTCGATGCGGTGCGCGTCGCCGAGGAATATTCGATGCTGGACGTGATCTCGCGCGGCCGCGTCGAGATGGGCTTCGTCAAGGGTGCGCCCTTCGAAGTGACGCCGGCCAACAGCAACCCCGCCGACCTGATGACGCGCTTCTGGGAGGCGCATGACCTCATCCTGAAGGCGATGACGACCCATGACGGCCCGTTCAATTGGGAGGGGCGTTACTTCCAGTACCGCCAGGTCAACGTCTGGCCGCGCCCTTACCAGCAGCCGCACCCTCCGGTCTGGCTGACCGTGAACAGCCCCGAGTCCGCGCAGGTCGGCGGCGAGCGCGGCTATGTCATCGGTTCCCTCAATACCGGCTACGTCCGGACCCCGGGGATCTATGCCGCCTACCGCAAGGGGGCGGCGAGCCAAGGCCGCGAAGCGCCGCGCGACCGGTTCGCCTACATGGCGATCGTGGGGGTCGGCTCCACCAGGGAGGAAGGCTTCCGGCGCGCCGACCAGATTCTCGACTACAGCCGCACGGCGCTCCGCGTCGGCGCCCAGTTCGCCTTTCCGCCCGGCTATCAGTCGGTCGCCGCGACGGCGCAGGCGCTGAAGTCGCCCGGCTACGGTTCAGGCGTGCCCACGCGCGGCACAGCTGCGCAACGGCCGGCAGGTCGACCCGAACGGGGCGAGCGTCGAGGAGTTCATCGACGCCGGCATTTGCTTCGCCGGCACGCCCGACATGGTGGTCGAGCAGATCGAGGCGTTTCACGGCCATGTCGGCGGCTTCGGCCACCTCCTGATGATGGGCCAGGGCGGCCACATCACTCACGACGACACGGTCGACAACCTGACCATGTTCAGCAAGGAGGTCCTGCCGCGCCTTGCCGAGCTCGGCTGACGTTCGACCAGCTCGGTAAGATTAGGGCGCCGTCCAACCCAAGGGTAGAGTGGCCATGACACAGGAGAGAGACATGCCGCCAAAGACACGATTCGTGATCCACGTCCCGGGCAGAGCCGACATCGGCTGCAACACCGCTGATGAGGTCCTGGACGCACTGAATGATCTGAAGGATGCCAAGGGAGTCACCGTCACGGATCTGCAGACCGGCATGAAGGAGCTGAGCCGGGAGGCGATCGTGGCACTGGCGAACGACGAACGCGAGTAACCGCTTGTGCGAACGCTCCTCACGAACGCCACGCTGATCGACTGCGTCCAGCCCACGGCAGTCGAGGGCGCGGCGGTCCTGATCGAGAACGGACGCATTCGCGAGATCCGCATCGACGGCAGCGTGCCCGCGGCAGGTGGCGCCACCCTGATCGACCTCCGCGGCGCCTGGCTGATGCCCGGACTGTGGGACGTCCACATTCATCCGGACTACTACCTTCCGACCGAGATGCCGCTCGCCGACCAGGTCACGCTGTTCGGCCATCGACTGATGGCGGCCCTTACCGAGTCCGGCATCACCGGACTGCGCTGCGCCGGCGCGCACCACTACATGGATGTCGCCTGGAAGCGCGCCTTCGACTCGGGCCAGTATGTCGGACCGCGCCTGTTCGCCTCCGGCCACTTCCTGACGACGACCGGCGGCCACTTCCTGACCTCCGGGCATGCGCTCGAATGCGACGGACCTTACGGCTTCGTCAAGGCGATCCGCGAGCAGATCAAGAATGGCGTCGACCACATCAAGCTGAACCTGTCGGGTGGCATCCTGGGGCCGGCCTGGGACCTCCACCGGCACTCCTTCCTGCTGCAGGACGAGCTGAAGGCAGCCTTCGAGATCTGTCACCTGCGCGAGTTCAAGGTGATGGCCCATGCGACCAACCCGGAAGCGGTGAAGAACGCCATCCGGCTGGGGGCACACAGCGTGGAGCACGGTTACATCCTCGATGACGAATGCATCGAGCTGTTCCTGAAGCACGACACCTGGTACGTGCCGACGCTGGCGATCAGCCACCTCACGCCAGAGCAGGCGAACAACGATTGGGAGCAGCGCTGGGTCAGGCAGCGCAACATGGCGCATGCGTTGTGCTGCCGCGCAGACGCGGCAGCGGACGTCCATCGGGACGGGTTCGCCAGGGCGCTCAAGGCCGGCGTCAAGATGGCATTGGGCTCGGACATCCGGCCGCTCAAGGACGCCGCGCTGCTCGAACTGGGACTGTGGGTCCGCGATGGCGCCACACCGTGGCAGGCGCTGGTCGCAGCGACCCGAAATGGCGCAGCGGTCTGCGGCGTGGGCAACGACCTTGGCACGATCGAGGTCGGCAAGCTGGCCGATCTGATCGTGGTCGGCGGCAATCCGCTGGAGGACATCCAGAACGTGCGACAGCTCAAGCTCGTGCTGAAGGAAGGCGTGGTCGTTTCCGACAAGCGGGCGTGATGAGCGACCTCGCCCAGGTCGACTGAAGCGACGAATGCGCGGAGAGCGACGATGAGCGGACAGGGAACAGTGCTGGTGACCGGCGGGTCGGGCTTCATCGGCAGCTGGTGCGTGATCAGGCTGCTGCAGCAGGGCTACACGGTGCGCACGACGATCCGCAGCCTGGCGCGCGAGGGCGCGGTGCGCGCCGCCATCGGTAAGGAGGTGGATGCAAAGGACCGCCTCAGCGTCCATGCCGCCGAGCTCACGTCGGATGCCGGTTGGCGTACGGTCGCGGCCGGCTGCGACTACATGCTCCATGTCGCCTCGCCCGTGGTCATCGAGGAGCCGAAGAACGCCGACGACGTCATCATTCCGGCGCGCGACGGCACTCGGCGCGCCATCGGCGCTGCCCTCGACGCCGGCGTGAAGCGCGTGGTCCTGACCTCGTCGGTGGCGGCGACGACGCCGCGCGGCGGCGCACGCGCGAGCCTCAGCGACGAAACGGTATGGACCGATCTCGACGATCCCGAGGTCAGCGCCTATTCGCGCTCCAAGACCCTGGCCGAGCGCGCCGCGTGGGATCTGGTCGGCGCCTCGGGAGGCGCCACGACGCTCGCCACCGTCAATCCGTCGGTCGTGCTGGGTCCGGTCCTCAGCCGCGACTATTCCGCCTCGGTCCAGCTCGTCGAACGCCTGCTCAGCGGCAAGGTCCCCGGCCTGCCGCGGCTGGGCTTCAGCATCGTCGATGTGCGCGACGTGGCCGACCTGCATGTCGCCGCGATGACCGCGCCTGAGGCGGCGGGCGAGCGCTTCATCGCGGCCGGGGACTTCGCCTGGATCGCCGATCTCGCGGCCCTGCTGCGCTCCCGGCTCGGCGCCGCCGCCGGCAAGGTGCCGACGCGCAAGGTGCCCGACCTGGTCTTGCGGTTCGCCGCGCTGTTCGACCGGAGCCTGGCGGCCGTGGCGCCGCGTCTCGGGCAACAGCGCGCCTTCAGCTCGGCCAAGGCACAGACCGTGCTCGGCTGGCGGCCGCGGTCGCTCGAGGAGACGGTGGTGGATTGCGCCAGGAGCCTGATTGCCGAGGGCGCGACCTGAACGGCGGCCTCTTGTGCATTGCAGGTTTTGCGGTAAACAATGCGCCGCGCTCGAGTTGCCGAACTGTCGTGCATACGTCCCCGTAGCTCAGCTGGATAGAGCAGCGGTTTCCTAAACCGGAGGTCGGAGGTTCGAATCCTCTCGGGGACGCCATTCTGCTTCGCGCTGTGCGCTACGCAGAACAGGCCTTGCCACAATGACGCGCGAAGCAGAATGCCCTCCGAAGCCTTGGCGGAGGAGGGCCGACTGAAGCGGTTGGCCCATGTGACGGACGAGCTATGCGGAAGAAGGAGTGGTTGCAGCCTCGCGTTTGTTTAGGGATTGGACGTCAGATCGAAAGGCTTTCTCGGCAATGCCCCTCGCTCCCACCGTCGGAGTCGTAATCGCCAACTACAACAACGGAGCTTTCGTCGCCAAAGCCATCGAGTCGGTCGCGCGACAGACGGCCCGGGACTTTCGCGCCATTGTCGTCGACGACGCATCGACCGACCGATCCGATGAGGCGATCCGCGGCTGCCTTGCAGGCTTGAATGATTCCCGCTTCGACTACGTCAGGCTCGAGAACAATCTAGGCCAGGGCGGAGCGGTTCGCCGCGGCCTGGCGAAGCTTGAGACGCCGTTCGTGTGCTTTCTCGATTCCGACGATGTCTGGTACGAACCCTTCCTGGCGCGGCACCTGTCGGTGCACATGAACTCCGACTTTCCAGTCGCGCTGACCTATTGCGATTCACATATCATCGACGGCGACGACCGCCTCCTGGCAGGGACCGCGTGGTGGTTCGATTCGGATCCGCATCCACCCCCGGCGCGACCGATTGATCCGGCTCACATACCGGCATTCGATCCGGCGACAAGTGCCCTGACATACCCGGTCAACACCGGCGTGACGTTGCGGGCCGAGTGGACGAGCGCAAGCAGCACGAATTCCACGGCAAGCATGATGTTCCGACGAAGCTTCGTCGATCTCGTGCTCGTCCCTCCGGATGAGGATCTCAGGCTCTATCTCGACTTCTATCTGTCGACGTTCGCGCTTCTGCTCACCGGAGCCATGGGCATCCATGAAGCGCTTTATGCCTACCGCATGCATGGCCTGAACAAGCACTCGAATGCGACCGTCCTGGGCGGGCGCTACAATTCGGCATCGCAACCCTGGGGGCCGATCGCCAACTCCGTCCTCGAGCTGGTCCATAAGGTTCTCAAGGACAGGGCCGAAGCGTTTCTCCTGGCCTTCGGCGAGGAGCGTTACGAAAAGGCCGAAACGCAGATGCGCGGGGCGCTTGGCCTGCTCGACGAGCCGAAGCCGCGGACATGGCGCTCGAATTTCGGCTTTGGTGAGCGCTCTTGATCTCGAGTGCTCCATGCCGCAGACATGGCGCCGCGCGATTGGTAGTCTTCAGCCGGCGGCGTACGTTCGTGTGTTGATCGGCCGCGCGAGGACATGATGATTTCCGTCATTACGTACGGCCGCAACGACAGCCACGGTTACAATCTGCACAAGCGCGCGGCCATCAGCTTCAACGCCCTCGCCGAGGTGATGTCCGATCCCGACGACGAAATCCTGTTCGTCGACTACAACACATCCGACGACCATCCGACCTTCCTGGAGGCCATCGCCGATACGCTGACCGACAAGGCGAAGAAGGTCATTCGCATCTTCCGCGTCCGCCCCCAGCAACATTCCCACCTTGGCGCGCGCACCCACCTGGTTGCCCTGGAGGCGCAGTCGCGCAACGTCGCCCTCAGGCGTTCCAACCCGCGCAATCGCTGGATCCTCTACACCAACAGCGACATGCTGCTGGTGCCGCGCAACGAAGACGAGTCGCTCAGCGACATCATGGGCGCGCTGCCCGACGGCTTCTACGAGACGCCCCGCTTCGAGTTGCCGGAGATGCTGTGGGAAGCAGCCTTTGATCGCCGCGATCCAGTCGGCAATCTGGCAAAGCTGCGCGACTGGGCGGTGCGCTTCCGGCTCAATCAGGTCGTCCACAATTCCATGCCCATGCGCTACGACGCGCTGGGCGACTTCCAGGCTGCGTTGCGCGACGACATGTTCGCCATCCACGGCTTCGACGAGGAGATGCTGCTGGGCTGGCATTGCGATTCCAACCTCGCGGCGCGCCTTGCGCTCTATCGCGGCACGGTCGACACGCTGATCGACAAGGTCTTCGCCTACCACTGCGACCATACCCGCGTCGCTGCCGCCAACAACAAGGGCCGGCAGACCAAGCAGAATGACCTCAACCGTTTTGTCTGGGACGTCGCGACACCCTATCTGCCGGCTCAGGCCAACAGCTGGGGTTGGCCCGATCTCGACATCGAGGAGATCCGGCTCGACTGTGACACGTCCTTTGAACGGTTCTTTGCCGGTGTCGGCGCCGCCATCGAACCGGCACAAGCTCCCTACGAGACGACCAGCCTCGACTGGTGTCATCTCGACGACCTCACCTATGACGTGCCGCACACTCTGCCGTTCGTTTGCGATCAGGTGCTGACCTATCCGAAGCACACGGCACTCATGTTCATCGGGACGCGCGCGGAATTGCTCACGCGTTTCTCGACGGCGTGGCGGAGCATGGGCTTCACCGGCCCGATCCTGGTGCCTCAGGAATGCGCCGGCCTGCCGACCGATCTGCCCGGCGTCGAAACCGGCCCGTTCCACGACCTGCTGCGGCGCGCCGAGATGTTCATATTCGAGTTCGGTCTGGTCACGCAGCGCAGCGACGAGCCCCTGCGAATCGGACGGCTGGCAACGCCTCTCGACAAGGAGCGCCTCGAGGTGGTTGAGAGGCTGTTCCGCCACGCCGCCTCTCTCGAGGCGGAAACGCGACCCGAGAGCCAAAGCGCGCCGCGCCGCTTCATCGGGGTCAACGTGATCCACAACTGGTACTGGCGTCTGTTCACCGACTACATCGGGGCGAACCTCAACCCCTTCTGCAGCCAGGTGTTGGCTGGCAATCCGCGCACCGCCATGTCGATGAAGGGCAAGATCGTGCGCGTTCTCGACCGTTACAGGCCGGTTGCCCGGTACTCCGCACAGCTCCGTATGGCGCCGCTTCCGAGGAGAGCATGAGCAGGAGACCCTGGCTGTGGCCTGTCTATTTTCTTGTGCTGTTGGGCGTCACGCTGGCGGGTGCGGAGTTCATCGCGTCCTTTTCCGCGCCGTCCTGGCCCGCCCGGGATCTCCGGCCGATACCGATCGAGGCCATGCAGGTCAATGCTGCGAAGGCGTTCGCCGACGGGCTCGAGCTCCACTACAACGACTGGGCCGTCAGGGATCGGCCAAGGTCGATCGAGCGTCCGTCGGATATTCGGTTCAGGTCCGTCCTCGTCGGCGACAGCTTCCTCGAAGGCAGCTACCACGTGCCGCCGCTCTCCGAGCTGATCGAGCGGCGATGGGCCGACGAGGGCCGAACCGGCATGGAGGCGATCAATCTCGGCATCAATGCGACGAGTCCACGCCACTACTACTACCGCATCAAGAACGTGGCCGTTCGGCTCGACCCGGATGTCATCGTGGTCTTCGTGTATGCCGGCAATGACTTCATTGCGACCAGGCTTGAGACCCTCGCCATCCCGCCGCTGATCGACGAACTGCCCGTGCCGTCGATCCTCGGAACCGTTGCTCCCCGCACAACCTGGCTGTTGGCGAACAGGCTTGGCAGCCTCGAGATCGCTCACGCCAACAAGGACATCGCCGGCGAATTCGCGATGCTCAACGAATGGGCAGAGCAGCCGTCTGCCGAACGGTTCGACCGCATCGTCCGCCATATAAAGACCTACTACTATCCAGGGCTCGCTGAGGACACGATACGCGAGATCCTGTCACGCGGCGGCAACGGGCTCGCGGCGGCGGCCGCGAAGCGCGGGCCTGATCGCGCATATCTGGCGGGTTGGCTGCTTTCGACCATCATCGAATGGGAAACCGCCCAGTGGGAAATCCCGCGCAGCGCCGAAGAAGCCGATCGCATGGTGGGCGATTCACGGGTCGACGAGACGCTCAGCTGGCTGGTCGGCGCCGAACAGGTCGCACAGGCCCACGGCGCGCAAATGATCGTCGCCTTGGTACCCGTCGGCGTCGTCGATCCCAGCTATGTCGAATTCTGGCGGCCGTGGCCGAATTATTTCTCGTACTCGATGAGCAGCGACTCGCGGCACAGGCGACTGGCGACAGCGCTTCGTCAGCGGGGCATGCCGCTCATCGATCTACGCGAGACCCTCAATGGTGTTCGCGGCACTTATCGCGTGACCGACGGACACTGGACCGACCTCGGTACTCGGATCGTTGCCGAGCGCGTGTCGAACGAATTGCTCGCTGCTCGGGCAAGACTGGTCGCCGGCAAACGACCAGGGGACCAATAGGGGGCACACGTGCCAGAGTTGTGGCTTCGCAGCCCACTTTTCATCTTCATCTGCCTATCAAGGGGAGCTGGATCGACATGATCGGCGCAATACTGACGACGGCGGTATTCGCTTTCCTGTGCTCAATGTTGGCGACGATCGGAAACTTCGTTATTGCCCGTGATTTCCCCGACTTCGAGATGGATCCCGATGCCGACTTCCTTCTGGATGCGGAATTGGGAATGCGCTTCATGCAGTATCGATTGACGACAAATCTGTTCTATCACCAGTCACTGGTGCTTTGGGCCCTCTCCGCCATATTGCTTGGCTATAAATTGCTGAGCGCCAGTTTATAGCGCGACGCGGCTAGGAGCGGGGACGGGCCAGTTCATGGCGCGCCGCCGCGTGCTCGATCAAGGTCGGAGGCGCCTTGTCGACGACTTGCTGCCAGTAGCGGCAGGCCTCCGCGCGGTCGTGCCGGCAGGTGACGATGCCCAGCTGGAACAGTGCCTCGGCGCGCCGGCCCTCATTGTCCGCCCGCTTCAGCGCATCCTGCGCCGACAGTCGTCCGGCATGCAAGGCTAGCAAGGCGCGGGGCCAGTCATTGGCAGTCGCGTCATCGAAGCCGGGACGGTCGACCGGCCGACCGAGGCGGTGGAGCGACGTCAAGCGATAGAGTTGCCAGTAGGGATCGGCAGGCTCTTTTTCGAGAGCCCCTTTCAGCTCGGTTAGTGCCGCTTCATAGTCCGCCAGTCGCAACAACACGCAGGCGCGCGCCGACGACCGGTCCGGCGGCAACAGCGCGAGTTGCCGGCGCCAGTCGGCGTCGGCGGCGTCGAGCCTGCCGAGCACCATGTGCACGACGGCTCGGCCACTGTAAATCTCGGCATCCATGGGACGGGCCGCAAGCGCGACATCGAAGGCGCGGAGCGCCGATGGGTAGCGCCCCAACATGGCCTGCGCTTCGCCCTTGAGCGCGGTGACTTCGTGAAGGTCCGGGCGCAGGCGGAGCGCGAAGCCATAGTCGAGCAGGGCGAGTTTGGGGTACCCCGAGGCCAGGTAAGCGTTGCCGCGCGTTATATAGGTCAGCGCTCGCCGCTTCGCTCGACCCATCCGCAGCATCGCCGTGTACGCGATGATATCGGACGTGAAGGGGCCGCGATTGCGCAGGACGGCGCAACGGTCCGGCGCCCCGCTCCTGACTTGTGACCGCAACTTCCGCGCGCTGTCGTACCTGGATCGGGCGCGTTCGCTCTCGCCCAGCATGTCGAGCACCTCGCCATGCCCTTCCAGGGCGGGGGTGAACGTCGGCGCCAGCGACGCGACTTCGGCGAACTGGCGCTCCGCCGCTTTGAGGTTGCCGGCGAGGGCCTGCACCCTGGCACGCAGGTAGAGCGCCTCCGGGCCCAGTTTCCCGAAGGTCTGCGGCCCGTGGAAGACGCCGAGTCGATCGATGGCCCGGCGCCAGATCCTGTGCATGTGGTCGAAGGACGACGCGAGGGCCGGGGCCGAGGAGGCGACGTCGGCAAGTTGGCGTACGGTTCTCTTGAGGGAGCTGGAGCGGGCGGTCTCACCGTGTTGAGAGGGCGGCATTACTTGCTATGTCCCTTTGTCTCTTGCTGGTCCGGCTTGATTTCTCGAAGGAAGAATTCGGCAATGAGATGATGTGCCCGTGCGTTGGGGTGAAGGTCGGTTGGGTCCAGGACATAGTCAAGCTGTGCGAAGCGGTACCGAGGGATGATTGCTTCCAGCGGAAGCGCCGTGATGCCCTTCTGTCCAAGGTTGTATTCAAATGCCGCCAGCTCCTCCGCACTGAAGTTGCTGTCGCTCCATGGGCCGACGCGGTATGAAATGAAGTGCGTTCGGATGCCCGGATAGAGCCGCTTGAGCTCACTCATGGCCTCCACGACCACGGCTGCTGCAAGCGACGATGCCTCGCTTTTGCTGACCGGATCCAGGCCAATCCATCGCCGCCAGTTGTAGGGATCCGGATCGCCAAAGGTGCCGTCCCGGACCGGCCGTCCCGCCACGCCCAGCCGGTAGCGCGGCCCGGTCGTGTCCCATGCATTCGTCACGCCGCTTGCGCGCCAGATCAGCGAGGGAATCATGAGGAATACGGCATCCGTTGGCCGGCACCGGACGGCTCGCTGAAAGCGGCCGGATTGCAGTCCGGCCAGAAACTGATGCGGCCCCCAACCCGACACGGCGAAATTCTGGGCGGCCACGCGGCGCCCACTCTCCTTCACGATCTGAGCGGCGAAGGTTTCTTCGTCGTTCACGCCAACGCCGAAGGTGAACGAATCGCCGAACAGGAGGACGCAGGCATCGGCCTCCTCGGCCGTCCCCGGCACAACTCGGAAATGGTCAGCCCCCGTGGTGTAGACGACATCATCGTTCGTCCGGCGCTCTTCCACCGCCGCACGCGTCATCCGGGCGTTGGCCCTCGGGATATATCCGACATCGTCGGCCAGTTCGTAGAAGGCTCCACCTTTGCCGGGAACACTGGCCGTGGCTTGTGGCAAATGGAATCGCTGCCAAACGCCAAAGCAGAGGGCGGCGACGACGGCCGCGCCAAGGTTCACGGCGACCACGGAACCCCAATACTTCCAGGCTTGCTTCTTGGACCGCGGCGAGGTGACAAGCTTGTAATCGGAGTTCATCTCGCGGGTTCCTTCATAGGTCACTGTACCAGCACTGGAGCGATGAGTTACGCAAGTATCGACTGGGGCAAAACGTCTTCTGTCGCCAGGGATATGTGCTATGGACTGTCCCAGGCCTTTGCCTAGCAGCTGCTAATTCTCCTCGTTCTGTAACGGTGCAACCTTTGGCGAGGCGAGTTGAGGATGTCCTTGCAACCCCGCATGTCTGATCGCGTCGAGACCGCAGTCCCCGGACGCAAGAGCATAGAATTGGTCGCCTTCTATGAGGAGTTTCGCGACTACTATCCCCAATGCGAGATGGAGACGAAGGGCTGGTTCGTAGAGCATGTGCGGCCGGACTGGTGGATCTTCGATATCGGCGCAAACATAGGCTATTACACGATCCTGTTTTCGCAGCTCGCTTCTCGGGGCCGCGTTTTTGCTTTCGAGCCGACCACGACAGCGGACATGCTGCGCCGCAATCTCCTGCACAACAATGTGCAAAACGCGGCCGTGCACGAGGTCGCTCTCGGGGCCAAGACGGGACAGCAGCATGAACGCATCTTCCGGCTGTGGGGCACCGAAGGCGAGGTGAAGGACTATCCCTTCTACCGGCTGGACGACTTCATTGCGGAGAACGGCATCGAGCGCGTCGACTGCCTCAAGATCGACGTCGACAGCTTCGATTTCGATGTGCTGCGGGGTGCGGAGCAGACGCTGCTGAAGCACGACCCGGTCGTCGTCATCGAGCTCAACCATGCCCTGGCCAAGCGCCAGCAGAGTGGCACCGAAACCCTCGCCTGGTTGTCGCGGCTCGGCTATCGCAAGGCGCTCGTGCTGGATGGCTACGACAACTTCATCCTGCAACGGAAAGACGGCGGCTTGGCAGATCCAGGCGGCTCCACAAGCATGGAGTTGTTGTTCCCGCTGCCAGCCCGGCTCGACGAAAGGCTCGAGGATGGCGCCAGGCGGGAGTCGCCTATCCAGAAGGTCGAGCTTCTCAATGATGCTGCCCTCAGGCCGGCGGCGACGGATGGCCCTTCCGGCCTGTGGCGCAAGCTTGTTTCCTCGACCCGCGCGTTGACACGCGCGCCAGCTCACGCGCATGGCCTCCAGTTCGGCGATGTCGCCGGCGTTCCGATCGAGACGGGTCCCGACAGATGGGGCTATGCACTCGCAATGTCTCTGGAACCCGGCGACAGCAACGACACGATTGCCATCGCTATTGGCGTCGAGGTCATCGCTGGCGCTCTTGGCATTGTCGTCTGTGGCGCGGATCTGTCACGCTTCTGCGCTCCGGAGCGTGTGCTCGCAGCCATGCCCGACCTGCAGCATGTCGTCGTCAAGGTCAGGCGCAGTGAGGCCCACACCCTCATCTTCCGCAATGTCGCCTACGACGGCAGCCGGACGCTGTTCAAGGTGGCCAGCGTGGAGGCAACGGACACAGTGTAATCCCTGGATTTCTAGCTAACTCTCCGGTCTTAGAAACGTGCAGCCAATCCTTAAGCCCAACGAAGTGTCCGAGAAAGTTTCGAAGCGCCACCAGGCGCCGCACCCAGTCCGGCATGAGGCCCATCGACTGGCGGGCGGCTTCGATGGCCGTCAGATCCCGGTTGTTGGAGGGTGTTCGGGACGGAGGTATGGCCATGGCTGCCTTCCTTGAAGCCATTCACAAGGACACCTCCCCTGCCCGTAGGCAGGAGATCGAGAGGCAACTTCTCGAGTATTGCAAGCTGGACACCCACGCAACGATGCGCATCTGGCAGAAGTTCGCCGGCCGATCCGACTTCAAACTCTAGACTATGCCCCAAGCGGCCTGACACCTTCGACACAGTCCGCGTAGTGGTTCCGAGGCTCTGGAGGATCAATCAGCAGCGTTCGCAAGCGGCTCGCCCTTTCGGATCTGGGCCATCCTTAGGAGAGAGAGCTTGACTAAGCCGCTAGGCGGCCAACGTCAATCGATTGTCGGCGACGGTCAATGCTGCGCTGAGTGAGTACCAGTATCGTCATGTTGGTGCGCGCTGCGGCGACGCCATCGGAGGGACAATGGCTACAAGAACGTTCAAGGCGAAGATCAAACTCAAGTCCGGTGTCCAAGAAGTCACGGTCCAGGCAGACAATTACTTCAAGGCCAAGGAAATGCTCGAGGCCCAGTATGGCAAGGGCTCGATATTCATGGGCCCGACCGAGAAGCGCTGAAGGAAGGCTGGTGATGCGAACGGGCGCTCCTCATGGATGATCCGGTCGTGACAGCGCACGGTGCTGAACGCGGCGTCCGTGGTGACGATTGAGAAGCTGGTGATGCTCGACTTGCTATCGCCATTCCAAACGTCATAGGCGCCAGCGAGCCGCGGCTTCGCCGGCGCACGCTTCGCCCGCGCACCCGCCGACTCGCTGGCTCAAGCCGGTAGCCGCTTTCACGCCGCAAGGCTGCCGACGAACTGCCTGATGCTGGCCAGGACGGGCTGCTGATCGCCCGCGAAGGCCCAGTGATCGGCGCCGTCGAGCTCGACGAAGCGTGCCTGGGCGATGTGGCTGGCGAGATGCCGGCCGGCGCCGATGCGAACCGCGCTGTCTCCGCGACGGTGCAGCACCAGGGTCGGAACGGAAATCCGTTCCAGAAGATGCCGGACATCGGTGTCACGCAACGCCTCGAGCACGCCTTTTATGGCTCCCGGGCTCGACGCCGCCCGCAGCAAGCCGGCCCACCACGCCCTCGCCCGAGGATCGCCCGACAGGCTGGGCGCGAACGTCTCGATGCCGGCAGGCCCGCCCCAGACCTCGACGAGCTGGCGAAGCCACATGTCGTACTGACCAGCCTTCAGCGTGTGCGGATAGTCGGGCGCCGCGCTTCCCTTCGCCAGTGAGGCGAACAGGATCAGGCCGGCGACACGATCGGGAAAGTCCGCGGCAAATCTGATGCAGGCCGGTCCGCCCTCGGATGCGCCGAACAGCACGACCCGGCGGCTGCGAGCGGCATCGAGCACGGTACCGATGTCCTCGGCAGTCGCTTCGACGCTGGGGACGAACCCGACCCGGTCGGAAAGCCCGACGCCGCGGCGATCGAGCAGGATGAGGCGGCCCATCCCGGCGAGGGACGACAGGAACGTCCGGCACCGCGGCTCTTCCCAGACACGTTCGACGTGGGACACGAAGCCGGGCAGCATCAGAATGTCGACCGGGCCGGCGCCATAGGTCTGGAACGCGAGATGGACGCCGCCGCCGCTGACGTAGCGCGTAGGCGGTGGCTCCTCGGCCGCGGGCGTTGCGCCGGCACCGAGCAGCGCCAGCGTCTCTGCTTCGGGTGCCACGTCGAGCTCGTCGCGAAGACGTTGCGTCAGGGCGCCAAGGTGGCGCTCGGCACCAGCCCGGTCTCCGGCGAGCACGAGATTGCGGATGAGGTGCCGGCCATACACCTCGCTGAGCGGATCGAGCTCGACCAGCCTGACGGCATACGCCGCTGCAGTCGCATGGTCGCCGGCCGCATTCTTGTCGTGCACCATGCGCTCGAGCGCCTGGATTGCCCGGCCCCGCAAGGCCTCGCGGCGGAAGAAGGCCCATTCATCGAACTGCGGGCAGTCGCCCGGCGAGAAACCCGCGAGAAAGTCGCCGACATAAAGACGGCAGGCGCGCTCGAACTCGCCGCGGTCGCAAGCCTGCTCGAACAGTCGGGAATCCACCTGCAGGTCGATGGCCGGCGACCATCGAACCGTCGAGCGGTCGATCGCGAGAACGTCATCGCCGAGCACGCCCTGAAGGCGATGCAGCAGGCGCCGCAGCCGTGCCCGCACGACATCTTCGGAGCTTTCCGGCCACAACAGGGTGGCGATCGCGTCGCGCCCGACCGGGCCCCCGGCTTCGGCCAGATGGATCAGCAGGGCGAGGCCCTTGCGCAAGGCCAACGGGCACGGCCGGTCGTCGCGACGGATCTCCGGGAATCCAAGCGTCCGCAGGCTGAACACGGTCATCGGGATGCGCGCGCCATGGATGGCGTCCGGGGACATTCAAGGGACAGGGCGATGCTACCAGCCACGGACCTCATGATCGCACGCCTCGCCACTTGCAAGAACCTCTTCCGGCGCATCCGGGAGGACGGCGAGGGGACGCCGCAATGGTAGCACCGGCGCCACAGGATCGTCATTCGTACCCGTTGGAGGACTTCGTGATCGGACGCGTTGCTGCCCTGATCTATGGCGTTGCGAGCTACCTCGTCTTCTTCGTTTCGTTCGTCTACACGGTGGCTTTCATCGGCAACTATTGGGTGCCGAAGTCGATCGACGTCGGAGTCGAGAGCGGGCTTTTGCCGTCGATCCTGATCGACGTGGCGCTGCTCGTGGCGTTCGCCTGCCAGCACAGCATCATGGCGCGTCCGGCCTTCAAGCGCTGGTGGACGACCGTCATTCCGGCGTCGTGCGAGCGCAGCACCTACGTGCTGGTCTCGAGCCTCCTGCTGATCCTCATCCTCTGGCAATGGCGGCCGATCACGACGACGATCTGGCGCGTCGAGGGCCTGCCGGCCGCGATCCTGATCGCGATTTCCTGGATCGGCTGGCTGATAGCGCTCGCCTCGACGTACCTGATCGATCACTTCGAGCTGTTCGGCGTGCGCCAGGTATTCGATGCGCTGCGCGGCGCCGCGGCTCGCGTCACCCCGTTCAAGACGCCCCTGCTGTACGGACTCGTGCGTCATCCGCTCATGCTGGGTTTCCTGCTCGCCTTCTGGGCGACGCCGCACATGACCGCGGGACACCTGCTCTTCGCGGTCATGATGACGGGATACATCCTCGTCGGCGTCCGGCTCGAGGAACAGGACCTGGTGGGACAGTTCGGTGCGTCCTACGAGCACTATCGCCGACGTGTCCCGATGCTGGTGCCGCGCCTTCGCGGCGGCCGCCTGCGGCCGGCTGCCCGCCCGGGCGCGGAATGAATGCCCATGGCCGAAACAGTGTCCGAAACAATGTCCGAAACAATGTCCGAAACAATGTCCGAAACGGATCGAGGAGGGTGAAGTGCGCGCTGTTCTCTGCAAGGCCTTCGACGGCATCGAAGCCTTGAGCCTGGGCGAAGCCGCCGATCCGCAGCCGGCGGCGGATGAAGTTCTGGTCGACGTCCGTGCCGCGTCCGTGAGCTACATGGACTACCTGATGACCACCGGCCGCTATCAGATGCGACCGGTTCTCCCTTACGTCCCGGGAACCGACGCCGCCGGCATCGTGGTCGCTTGCGGCGAGCGCGTCACGCGCTTCCATCCCGGCGATCGGGTCAGTTGCGAGAACTGGTTCGGCGGTTTTGCCGAACGCATGGTCGCCCGGGAGGCGATGACCGTCAGTCTTCCGGCCAACGTGGATTTCTGCGTCGGATCGACGGTCCTGAACAGCTATCTCACGGCCTGGTATGCCCTGGTCGAGCGGGCACGGCTGCAAGCCGGCGAAACCGTCCTCGTGACGGGTGCCGCCGGCGGGATCGGGCTGGCCTGCGTCGAGCTTGCGCATCTGCTTGGCGGGCGTGTCATTGCCGTCGTCGGCGGCGACGCAAAGGCGGCCATCGTGCGCCGGCACGGCGCCGCCGAGGTCATCGATCATTCGCGCGAAGATGTACGCGAGCGCGTGAAGGCGCTCACCGGCGGCGAAGGCCTCGACGTCTGCGTCGACAATGTCGGCGGCGCGCTCTTCACCGCCCTTGCCCGGCTCATGCGTTTCAACGGCCGGCTGATGCCGATCGGATTCACCAGCGGCGAGATTCCGTCGCTCGCCATGAACCTGCCCCTGCTCAAGAACTATTCGATCGTCGGGGTCTTCATCGCTGCCTGGACACAACGCTGTCCGGACGACGCCAGTCGTGCGGCCGAGACCCTCATGACGTGGGTCGGCGAAGGCAAGCTGCGCCCGCATGTCGACCGGGTGCTTCCCCTCGATCGCGTCGCCGACGCGATGAGCGCCGTCGCGAACCGCAGTTCGCAAGGACGGATCGTGCTGCAGGTCGGGTGAGGCGGGGAGGCATCGATGACATCCATCGTGATCGACAGACGTTTCTGCGGTCCGCCAGAGTCAGCCAACGGCGGTTACGTTTGCGGCATGCTGGCCGGCCATATCGGCGGCAGCGCGGAGATTACCCTGCTGGCGCCACCGCCGCTCGGCCAACGGCTCGACGTCGTCGTCACCGAACACGGCGTGGAGCTGAGGCAGGACGGGACGACGCTCGCCACGGGTCGACGAGTCGATATCGAAAGTCCTGAAGTCCCCGTCGTTCCCTTGTCCGAGGCCCGGGACGCGGTTCGCCGATCGCGACATGACGAAAGCCGCCATCCATTGCCGACGTGCTTTGTGTGCGGGCCGCGGCGCGTCGACGGCGATGGGCTGCGCATCATTCCGGGTCCTTTACCGTCGCGCGCCGACTACAAGGCCGGAACAGTCGCGGCGCCATGGGTGCCCTACCCCGATCTCGCGAACGAGGATGGTGCCGTCGCGGCCGAGTTCATCTGGGCGGCATTGGACTGTCCGACCGGATATGCGGCTGTTGGCGCGCAACACCTGGGGATGACCGGCGCCGAGACAATTCTTCTCGGACGAATGAGTGCGCGCATCGAGAGGCGGCCCCGTCCCGGCGACCGATGCGTCGTTGCCGCGTGGCCGACCGGCAGGGATGGCCGCAAACTGTTTGCAAACAGCGCATTGCTGAGCTCGGACGGAACGATCCTGGCGGTCGCTCGGGCAACGTGGCTGCTGGTCGATCGACAGGTCCAGCTCGGCGAAAGATAGAGTTTCGCATCGCTCAGCGTAATCGCCGTCACGCTGCGCTTTACGGCCTTCGCCGTGCAGACGATCATCGCGATCTGTCTCAACGTCGGAGTCCAGCATGGCGGAACCAACGCCCACCACCGTCCGCCTGCAGAACATCGCCCAGTCCTACGGCCAGTCGGCCGCCCTCATGGCAGCCGTCGAGATCGGCGTGTTCACGGCAATCAGCAATGGCGCGGGTACCTACGAGGAGGTCGCCCGCGCCGTCGACATCCATCCGACCAATGCCGAACGCCTGATGGTCTTGCTGTGCGCTGCCGGCCTGCTCGAGATGGCCGCCGGCCGGCATCGCAATGCCGCCGACGTCGAGCGCTATCTGGTCGAAGGCAAGCCCGGCTACATGGGCCCCTGGATCACCTTCACCAAGCCTCAGTGGACGCAATGGGGCCGGCTCGCCGAGCATCTGCGGACCAAGGATCTCAAGGTGATGGGCTCGATCGAGACCTTCACCGTGGCCGATGCGCGGCGCTACCACGAGGCGACCTTCTCGATCGGCCTGGGCGCCGGCCGCCGCTTTGTGCGCCAGGTCGACCTTTCGGGCCGCAAGCGCATCATGGATATCGGCGGCGGTTCGGGCGCCTACTGCATCGCCGCCGCCAAGGAGCATCCCGCGATCCGCGCCGTGGTGCTCGATCTTCCGGTGGTGTGCGAGGTGGCGCGCGACTTCATCGCCGCCAACGGCGTTGCCGACCGGGTCGAAGCCCGCGCCTGCAACTTCACGCGCGATCCGTTCCCTGCCGAGTGCGATGTCGCGATCATGGCCTCCAACCTGCCGATGTACGGCCGCGACATGATCGCGAGCGTCATCAGGAAGGCGCACGATGCCCTGCTGCCCGGCGGCGAGATGCATCTTGTCGGCGAGATGACCAACGACCAGCGCACCGGACCGTGGGGACCTGCTTATTGGGGCCTGGGTCAGGCGGTGTCGGATTCGCTGGGTCTCGCCCATTCGGAAGCCGACGTGATCGGCTACTTCCGCAACGCTGGCTTCCGCGATGTCGGCCTGCACGACTTCATCCCGGGATCGCTTAGCCGCGTCACCGGCACCAAGGCCGGCTGACATGTTCCACACCGTCATCTGCGATCTGCTGGGCATCAAGTATCCGATCCTGCAGGGCGCCATGCAGGGCGGCGGCGGAGTCGAGCTGGTGTCCGCTGTCAGCGAGGCCGGCGGGCTCGGCGTGCTGCCGACCTTCGGCGGCACCGACCAGAAGCTGCGCGCCGATATCGCGGGGGTACGGGCGCGCACCAACCGGCCGTTCGGCGTCAACATCATGCCCATGGGCCGCGGCATCACCGAGCGCTGTGCCGCAACCTGCATCGAGCTCGGCATCCCCATCGTCACCACCGGCCGGGCCGATCCGGGCGAGGCCGTCGTGCGACGGCTGAAGGATGCCGGCATGAAAGTCGTGTCGGTGATCCCGACGGTCGAGCATGCGAGACGCATGGAGGCCGAAGGCGTCGACGCCGTCGTCGCCTCCGGCTCGGAAGCCGGCGGCCATGTCGGCACCGTCTCGACCTTGCCGCTGGTGCCGCAGGTGGTCGACGCCGTGAAGATCCCGGTGCTGGCGGCCGGCGGCATCGGCGACGCGCGCGGCCTGCTCGCGGCCTTTGCCCTGGGCGCCGTCGGCATCCAGATGGGCACGCGTTTCATGGCTACGGCTGAGTCCGACCTGAACGACTGGGGCCGCGGGCGACTGCTGGCGATGCGCGAGACCGACACCATCGTCACCCGCGCCATGACCGGCGCCACCGTGCGCTGCATCCGCACGCCCGAGATCGCGGCCTACGAGGATGCGGTGGCGCGTGGCGCCGATGCCGCCGAGCTGAAGGAGCTCGCAAACCGTGTCCGCGGCTCGCGCTACGGCGAGGACAAGAGCGACCGTCGGCAATCGGCGGCGGGCCAGGTCGCCGGCCTGATCAGCGAGGTCGTGCCGGTGCGCGCGTTGATCGAAGGCATGCTCTCCGAGGCGGCGCGCCTGGCCGAGCGGCTGCCGGCAGTTGCCAGGCAAAAGAACTAAAGTTATTGAATAGCACTGGAGTTTGTGCTACGTTTCTTTGGCAAGCTGCCGCTTGCCGCTCTTTGCATCGTTTATCCGTTCATTGGCCACTTCATGTTCCTCTCCCCCGCTAGGGGGAGAGGCTAGGTGAGGGGGAATCGACGTGCGTCGCCCCCAAACCCAACCTCTCCCCCTAGCCACCCTACGCTGCTGCGCAGCTTCGGGTGGCCTGAGCTACGCGATCCATGCAAGTCCCCCGGAGCTCCGCAGGAGCGAAGAGGGGCTAGCGGGGGAGAGGAGCCTGAAGGGACTTCCAATCACCCAACCCTTAGTGGGTGGCTCTTTGCCCCCCCACTTCGCTCTCTGTCGGAAATACCGGGAATGCCGGAAAGTCCGATTTCCGCCAGCAGTGCCTGCACCCCAAAAGCGAGACAAAGGGGTAGCGGAAACTGCGGAAACTGCGGAAATCCCCTCAGGGCTTGCGCTGCAAGCCCCAGGTCTCGGCCAGCAGCTCGCCGATCCGCGCCGCCACCATGCGGTTGCCGGGGCTGAGGCCTTCGGCGTCGGCGCGATAGTGGATCGAATCGGCGTAGATGGTGCTGGTGTCGTTCTTGAAAATGTCGCCGAGGTCGTAGATCGGCAGGCCGCGCTCGCGCAGGGTCATCATGCCGGCGACCATGCGGCGATAGAGCTCGCCGTAAGCCAGGTCGCCGACGACGCGCCGTTCGTCGTCGGTCAGCGTCTTGCCCCAGGCCGGGATGGGCTGCATGAAATAGGCGGATTTCACGCCGTTGTCGTGCGCCACCACCTCGGTCGCGCGAAAGTACTTCTGGTAGAGGTCGAGCTGGACGTCGAACAGGCGTTGCGGATTATCGCTGACGTCCTTCGGCAAGGCGAAGAGGCTGGGGATCGTCGTCCGCTTGTTGGACTTGAAGCTGTCCTTGCCCTTGGCGGCCGCCTCGATGCCGCGGATGAGCAGGTAGGCCGCGTGCGATTTGCCGAGAATCGGGTGGATCGACATCGCCCCGGCGAGGCGACCCATCACCCAGCCGATCGCGGCATCGCCGAAATTCTCGTCGGCGGCGAACGGATTGACCTCCAGGAAGTTGGCGGCGGGTCCTTCCAGGCGCTGGTCCATCTTCGGCTGGAAGTAATGGTGCTCGTTGTAGCCGCTGAGGTTGATGATGGCGTCGACCGCGGTGGCATACATCGCGAAGGCGATGAACGACTGCGGCTCCTTCCACGCGCCGGCGGCGGCATCCAGCACCAACCACGGCTTGCCGTTGGGACTGACGTAGTGGGCGTTCAGCTCTTCCTGGAGGTAGCGCGGATAGGGCGGCTTCTGGTTGCCGCCGAGATAGGCCGCGACCGAGCCGCCGCTGATCATGATGACATAGCGGTCGTTGGGCTTGACGGTGGGGAAGTCCGGCCCGAACAGGCCGACATTGTTGGCCCACGAGACGCCGCACGGCGGGTTGGCGTGATGGACGAACGCCCAGTAAGGATGCGGATAGAGCGTGTCGATGAAGCGGCAGCCGGTGCCCCGGGTCATGTCGCGCACGTAGGTGTTTTGGGTGCGCTCGAACAGCTCAGCCGCGGGCGTATGGCGGCCGTCTTCGAGATAAAGCCAGGCGATCGCCATGACTTCGACTGCGGCGAGAGCGATGACGAATCCGACGACGATCGAGATCAAAGAGAAGAGGCGTTTCTTCATCGCTGTTTTTTGAGATCAGACGGGTTTGTCGCCGCAGATCTGGATGCGCCGCAGCAGGCGGCGGAACGGGCCGACGTCGCCCAGCGCAATGTGCTTGGCGCTGCGATTGTCCCAGAAGGCGATCGACCCCTTCTGCCAGCGGTAGCGGAAGGTGAATTCCGGCCGGTTGCCGTGCTCGAACAGGAAGTCGAGCAAAGGCTTGCTCTCGGCCTCGGTCATGCCCTCGAAGCCCACCGTGTAGGACTTGTTGACGAACAGCATCCTGCGGCCGGTCTCGCGATTGGTGCGCACCACCGGATGCGTGCTGATCGTCTCGCGCCAGTCGGCACCGTCGCGATGCTTGGTCGAGCGGCCCTTGTTCTTCCCGGCCTGCGGGCCCGCCACCATGATGTCGCTGTGCACGGCGCGCAGCCCCGCCAGCATCTTCTTCATGCCGTCCGACAGCGTCTCGTAGGCGAGGTACTGGTTGGCGAACATGGTGTCGCCGCCATAGGCCGGGATGTCGATGCCGTAGAGGATGGCGCCCATCGGCGGCTCGGCGACCATGGTGGTGTCGGCGTGCCAGTCCTCGCCGACATAGCCGGTGTCGCCGGGCTCGCGGCGGACCATGACGATCTCGGAATCCTCGCCCATGCCGACATAGTTGGGATGGATGAAGATCTCGCCGAACCGGCGGGCGAAGGCCTTGTGGCGGGCGACGTCGAGCTCCTGGTCGCGGAAGAACACCACGCAATGCTCGTTCAGCGCATCGCGGATCTCGCCGATGGTCTCGTCGTCGAGATCCCGCGCCACGTCGACGCCGGAAATCTCCGCGCCGCCGGCGCCGGAGAGCAGACGAATCTCGAGACGCGTATTGCGCATGGGCTCGCTCCGCCGTGTTGCTTCCGCCAAGGCTACCGCAATGAAGAGGCGTTTACACCCGTCCCGAAAAAGCCGTCACTGGCAGGTGAAGGTGATCTTTCGCGCAGTGATCGTGGGCAGGGCCGGTGCGGCCGGGTCGGTCGGGCGGGGCCACGAGCGGGCGGCCAGGTGCTTTTCGACCACGGGCAGCAGCAGGTTGAAGGTGATCCAGGCCTGCAGCCTGAGCCCGGCATAGTTGGTGTGGACGGCATCGACGAACAGGTCGGGATCGAGCGGGAAGTAGCGGGCCGTGTCGATGAACGGAATGTCGTGCGCCTTGGCGTACTTGGCGAGCAGCCGGTTCTGGAAGTTCGAAAGCCGCTCCATGTCGCGATAGCGGAACGGCCAGTAGACGCTGTTGAGCTGCTCGAGGGTGTAGTGGTGGCGGACCGGGTCGAGCACCATGCCGTCCTTCACCATCCACAGGAACGAGCTCACCGCGAAGTCACTGCCGACCTGTTGGACAGCAGTGCGCATCGCATCGAGGTCGCGCTGGATCAGGTTCAGGTTGACCGGCAGCCTGGGGTAGGCGAGGTCGGGATCGGATTCGCTGAGCCCCTCCGGCCATTGCAGCTTGTAGTCGGGCTTGGGCCATTCGCGGCCGTCCTGCGCGGGGCCGGTCATGCCGACGGCGGCGCGGATGCGGGCGGCGATGGCGGAATAGCGTGCGGCGGCCTGAAGCCAGCCGGGCGCGGCGGTAACCGGCGGGGCCTTGGGCGCGGCCGACCTCGGCGCAACCTTGTCGACGATCGAGTGCAGCTCGAACTGGTTGCCGCCCTCGTAGTAGACGACCAGGTCGGGCCGAAGCGGCGCCACCTCGTTCTTCACGATGGCGACGTTGTCGGTCGACACGACGCTCTCGCGCGCCGAGTTCAGCACCTCGAAGTGCACAGCGAGCTTCTGCGACTCGGCCCAGCGGTTCAGCCAGTAGCCGACCAACTCGGGATAGGAGAAGGGCAGGTGCGGCGCGCCGACGGTGGTCGAGGAGCCGACGAACACGATGCGGACGGTCTTGCTGCCGCGCGGCACCTCGATCGGGGCGCCACGCCAGCCCATCTGGTTGGTCACCAGCCAGGTCGGCATCGTGGCGTCGGGCATGTAGCGGTAGGGCGGCCGGGCCTCGCCGTCGGGCGGATCGTAGAGATAGAGCATGCCCGGCGCGTGGCGCAGGAACTTGTGCTTGCAGGGATCGCCGGCGAAGGCCGAGTTCCATGCCTTAAACACGTCGGGCGGGCGGAAATCCTTGCCGCCGACATTGTGGTCCTCGACGTAGTGGAACAGGCGCTGCCATTCGGGGTCGGTCTTGCGCCGGTTGGGCAGCGGCGGCGGCTCGCTGAAGAACCATTTTCGGTCGACGCCGGCCGCGAGCGGAAACTTGTCCAGCATCGCCGGGTCGACGCTGGCACTGCCTTCCGGGTCGCCGAGCGGCAGGGCGAACATGCGGTAGCCGTCGATGTAGCGGACGGCTGCTTCGGCAACGAGGATGCTTGCGACGATCGACGCGAGAAACAGCAGGACGTTCTTCAGCTTCAGGGCACTCCCAGGGGACGGGAAAGCCACCTAGCACAGAATTCGGGCAACGCAAGTTCCTCTCCCGTCATCCCGAGCGAAGCCGCCCAAAGGGCGGCGTAGTCGAGGGATCTATTTTGTCGATGCAGCAACAAAACAGGTCCCTCCACTACGCCTCGCTGCGCGAGGCTCCGGTCGGGATGACGGAGAAGTTAGATGGGAGGAAAGAGACTCACGGTACGTGCGGCGTCGGCTCCGGTACGGCTTTCGGTGCCGGCTTTGGCTTCTTGCTGCGCCACTCCTCGAAGCGCTGCAGCACCGTGAAGAACGACGGCACGAACAGCACGGCGAGGCAGGTCGAGGCGATCATGCCGCTGAATACCGCCAGCCCGAGCGAGATGCGCGAATTGGCGCCGGCGCCGGTCGCCGTCACCAGGGGCACGACGCCCAGGATGAAGGCGAACGAGGTCATCAGGATGGGCCGGAAGCGTGTGCGGGCGGCTTCGACCGCCGCCTCGACGATGTCCTTGCCGTCGATCAGGCGCCGCTCGCGCGCGACCTCGACGATCAGGATGGCGTTCTTGGCGCTGAGCGCGATCAGCAGCATCAGGCCGATCTGGGTATAGAGGTTGTTGGGCAGGCCGAGCGCGCCAAGCGCGATGGCCGGGCCGACCAGCGACAGCGGCACCGCGAAGATGACCGCGAGCGGCAGGATCCAGCTTTCGTACTGTCCGGCGAGGCAGAGATAGACCAGCAGGATGGCGAGCGCGAACACGTAGGTCATCTGGCTGCCCACCAGGTTCTCCTGGTACGACATCGCCGTCCATTCGTAGCCGGTCCCCGGCGGCAGAACCGCGTTGGAGATGTCGTCCATCAGCTGGATGCCCTCGCCCGAGCTGAAGCCCGGCGCCGGCGTCCCGACGATCGAGCCCGACGGATAGAGGTTGTAGAGGCTGATGAGCGGCGGCCCCGTCGCCTCGTGCAGCTCGGCCAGCGCGCCGATCGGCACCATCTTGCCCTCGATGTTGCGCACCTGCAGCTTCAGGATGTCCTCGGCCTTGGTGCGGTATTGCGCATCGGCCTGCATGAAGACCATGAGGGTCAGGCCGAACTTGTTGAAGCGGTTGACGAAGGCCGAGCCGAGGTACGAGGAGAGCGTGCTGAACACGTCGCCGATCGACACTTTGAGCGTCTCGGCCTTCGAGCGGTCGATATCGACCCGAATGTGCGGCGCACCGGCGCGGAACGAGGTCACCACGTTGGTGAGCGCCGACTGCGTGCTGGCGTTGCGGATCAGGTTGTCGGTGGCATTCTGCAGCTTGACGTAGTCGAAGCTGCCGTCCCTCTGCTCGACCTGCAGCGCGAAGCCGCCGGCATTGCCGATGCCCTGGATGGCGGGCGGCACCAGCGGGAAGCCGCGGCCGTCCGGCAGCGCCCTGAGTTCGCCGCCGATGTGCATGACGATCGAGCGCAGGTCCTGGTTCGGCTCCTTGAGGCGCACGCTCCAGTCCTTGAGGATCACGTAGGCGACGCCGCCATTGGCCAGCATCGAGTTGCTGTCGAGCACCGACATGCCGGAGAGCGCCACGACCTTGTCGACGCCCGGCGTCGCCATGGCGATCTTGCTGACCTGCTCCATGGCCGCGTTGGTGCGCTCCAGCGAGGCCCCGTCGGGCAGCTGCAGGCCGACCAACATGTAGCCCTGGTCCTCGTTGGGGATGAAGGCCGTCGGCAGGCGCGCCACGCCCCAGCCGCCGAGGCCGGCGACGACGAAGGCGATGAACATCATGATGACGCTGCGATGGGCCATCGCGCCGATCAGCCAGGCGTAGCCGTCCTCGAGCTTGCCGTAGACCTTGTTGAAGCCGCGGAAAAAGACATTGCGCTTCTCCGGCGGCACCGTGGGCCGGAGCCACAGGGCGCACTGGGTGGGTTTCAGCGTCGCCGCGTTGATCGCGCTGATCAGGGCGGTGGCGGCGATCACCAGCGCGAACTGGGCGAACATCTGGCCGGTCAGGCCGGGCACGAAGGCGGCCGGCAGGAACACCGACATCAGCACCAGGGTGATGCCGATCACCGGGCCGAGCAGCTCGCGCATCGCCTTGATGGCGGCGTCGTGGGGCGTCATGCCGCGCTCGATGTAGTGGGCGACGCCTTCGACGATGACGATGGCATCGTCGACCACGATGCCGATCGCCAGCACGATGCCGAACAGGGTGGTGGTGTTGACGGTGAAGCCCAGTGCCGCCATGGCGGCGAAGGCGCCGATGATGGTCACCGGGATGGTGGTGGCCGGCACCAGCATGGCGCGCCAGTCCTGCAGGAACAGCACGATCACGATCAGCACCAGGACGCCCGCCTCGATCAGGGTCAGGAAGACCTCCTGGATCGAGGCGTTGACGAAGCGGGTGGTGTCGAACGGCACCTCGTAGGCCAGGCCCTTGGGGAAGGCCTTGCCGAGCTCGGCCATCTTGGCGTTGACGCGCTTGGCGACGTCGAGGGCGTTGGCCCCGGGGAGCTGATAGATGGCGATGCCGGCGTTCGGCCGATCGTTCAGCTTGGAGGTCATCGTGTAGGTCTGGGCGCCGAGCTCGACCCGTCCGATGTCCTTCAGCCTGAGGATGCGTCCGCCGTTGCCCTGCTCCGATTTGACGACGATGTTGCCGAATTCCTCCGGCGTGCTCAGCCGCCCCTGGATGTCGACCGTGAACTGGAAGTCCTGGCCCTTGGGCGCGGGCGGCGCACCGACCTGGCCCGTCGTGACGGGCTGGCTCTGCTCCTGGATGGTCTGGGCCACCTGCGACGGCGTCAGGCCGTAGGTGTAGAGCTTCTGCGGATCGAGCCAGACGCGCATCGAGTATTCGCCGATGCCCAGCACCTGCGTGTTGCCGACGCCCGGCAGGCGCGACAGCTCGTTGATCAGGTTGATGGTGGCGTAGTTCGCCATGTAGAGGCTGTCGAAGGTCGAGTCCGGCGAGTTCAGCGAGACGATCTGCAGGATCGAGGTCGACTTCTTCTGCACGATGACGCCCTGCGCCTGGACGGGCGTGGGCAGCGACGCCAGCGCCGCGCTCACCTTGTTCTGCACAAGCACCTGCGCGAAGTCGAGGTCGGTGCCGATGGCGAAGGTCACGGTGAGGGTGTAGGTGCCGGCATCGGTGCTGTACGACTGCATGTAGATCATGCCTTCGACGCCGTTGACCTGCAGCTCGATGGGCAGCGCCACGTTGTCGACCACGGTCTTGGCGCTGGCGCCAGGATAGGTCGTCGTCACCTGGACGGTGGGCGGCACGATGTTGGGATACTGGGCGACCGGCAGGGTGGCCAGCGCGACCGCGCCCAGGATCACGATGACGATCGCCAGCACGTTGGCGAGGACCGGCCGATTGATGAAGAACTCGGAAATCATCGGTGCTGACCGGCGCTTACTTGGTCGTCGTGATGTTGGCGCTGGGCGGCGGCGGCGGGATGGTCTCCAGCTTCGGCACGACCTTGCCGCCGGGCACCGCCTGGCCGTTGGTGGTCAGCACGACGCGGTCGTCGGCCGCGAGGCCGTCGATGATCACCCGCAGGCCGCCGACCAGGAGCTGCCCGGTCTTGATGCGCTTCTGCTCGACGACGTTGTCCTTGTTGACGACCAGGGTGTACTTGCCGGCCTGGTCCTCGGCGATGACCCGATTGGGGATCAGCAGGACGGCCGTCGAGCCCAGGCCCATCGGCAGCCTGATGCGGGCGAAGAAGCCCGGGATCAGGTCGCGATCGGGGTTCTTGAACAGGCCGCGCACCAGGATGGTGCCGGTCTGCGCATCGATCTCGGGCGCCACGTAGTTCAGGAAGCCCTGGTGCGGGTAGCCCTCCTCGTTCATCAGGCCGATATCGAGGGGGATCTTGCCCAGCTCCTCGACGGTGAGGCGCCGGTTGGCGAGGTTCTGCCGGATTTTCAGGACATCCTGCTCGCTCACGTTGAACTCGACGTAGATCGGGTCGAGCTGGACGATGGTAGAGAGCTTGGTCGCCTTGCCGTTGCCGACAAGCTCGCCGACCGAGATCAGGTGCTTGGAGACGATGCCGTCGAACGGCGCCTGCACCGTGGTGTAGCCGAGATTGGTCTGGGCGATGGTGAGGTTGCCCTCGGAATTCTCGACATTGGCGCGGTCGCTGTCGCGCTTGGCCTTGGCCTGGTCGTAGGTGTTCTGCGCGGTGACGTTCTGGCGCAGCAGGGTTTCCTGGCGGACGAACTCGGCTTCCGACTGCACGAGCTTGGCCTTGGCGGCGTCGAGCTGGGCTTCGGCCTCCTTCACTTGCGCCTTGTACATCGTCTGCTCGATGACGAAGAGCGTGTCGCCCTTCTTCATGACCGAGCCGTCGACGTAGTTCTGCGAGATCAAGAAGCCTTCGACGCGGGCCACCAGGTCGACGGTGGCGAAGGCCACGGTGTTGCCTGTCAGCTCCTCGTAGGGGATGACGTTCTGCGCGAGTGGGACGGCGACCTTGATCTCCGGCGGCGGCGGCGGCTGGAACTTGTTCTCGGGTTTGCAGCCGGTCACGAACGCGACCAGCAGCGGCAGCAGAATCAGGCTGCGATTCATGTTCCGACGACGCTCCCCGCAATAACTGTGCAAAATCGTTACCGCATCCCAACCCGGAACGCCACCGTGAGCGTGTTCACGCGAAGGGGAAGGGCCCTTCGAAACGGCCGATATAGCTGGTGTGCGTCACTATTGCGCCGTCCCGCCACCAGTGGAGCAGGCAGGCTGGCGGTTCGCAGAAAGAGGCCGGCGCGGCGTCGGGGCGGAGATTCAATGCAATTTGTGTCGCCGTGCTCGGGCACGAGACCAGGACCGTGCCGGCCCAGCGCTGCAGGATCGGCCGATGGACATGGCCGCACAGGACGCGCTCGACATTGGCGTAGCGGCCGATCACGGCGGCGAGGCGCTCGGGCTGCCGGCACATGTATTTGTCGAGGTAGGGGATGCCGGTGACGATCGGCGGATGGTGCATCAGCACCAGGGTCGGCGCGCCGTTGGCTTCGCGTAGCGTCGCCTCCAGCCAGGCCAACCCCGCCTCGTCGACCTCGCCGTGATGGTCGTCCGGCACCGTGGTGTCGAGCGCCACGATGCGGAGCGGCGGCCGGTCGATCACGAAGTGTTTAGGGCCGCGTGACGGCAGATAGGCATGGTCGGGAAAGCAGCGGGCCAGGACCTCGCGATCGTCGTGGTTGCCCGCCATCAGCAGGCAGGGCGGCTCGAGCTTGGCCAACAGGTCGCGCAGGTTGGCGTATTCGGCGTCGAGGCCTTCATCCACGAGGTCGCCGGTGATCAGCACCAGGTCGGGGCGCGGATCGAACCGGTTCAGGTGCTCGACCGCAGCGGCGAACATGCGGTTGGAATCGACGGCGTTCTTGTAGCTCTGGCCGACGGGCCGGACGTGAAGGTCGGAGATCTGCGCGACGAGCATGGGCGAACTCAGAGCAAGAAGCGGGCCCGGTGACATCGGGGAAGCGGCTTCTAGCGGAACTTTGGGACGTATCGAATGGTCGTGAGACGACGCGCCAAGGCGAGCGCTATTTGGTGCCTTTAAGATGCGGCTCGGAACGCCGTTGCCGTGTTCGGTACGCCCCACATCCGGGGAAGACCATTGACGTTGCTGGCAATCGTCGCCGCTAACGCCCATATCGGCATGGTGAGGCGCGGCTGAGGAGCCAGTGTGCAGCGACGATCATTCATTGGCGGCTTTGTGTCCGGCCTTCTTTGCGACCAGGCCTTCGCCGCCGATCCGATTCCGGCGATGCAGGAAACCTCGCTTTTCGCCGACAGGGTGAAATCCGGGACGCTGCCGCCGGTTGCCCAACGCATTCCCGGCCAACCGCGGATCGTTCGGCGGTTCTCCGGCGATGACGGTCCCGGCCGGCCGGGCGGCCAGCTCGACATGCTGATATCGAGTGCGCGCGAGACCGCGTTGATGACGGTCTACAGCTACACACGGCTGATCGTCTATGACGACCGGTTCAAGCTCCATCCCGACATATTGGAAAGCTACGACGTCAGCGAAGGGCGCGACTTCACCTTCAGGCTGAGGGCGGGCCACAAGTGGTCCGACGGCCATCCCTTCACTACCGCGGATTTCCGGTTCTTCTGGGAGGATGTCGCCAACAACCGGGAGCTCTCGCCCGGCGGCCCATCGATCGAGCTGATGGTCGACGACCAGCCGCCCAAGGTCGAGATAATCGACGAGCTTACGATCAGATACAGCTGGCAGAGGCCCAACCCCTACTTCATCGAAAGCCAGGCGCGCGCCGCACCGCTCTTCCTGTTCCGGCCAGCCCACTATCTCAAGAAGTTCCACACGAAATATACCGACCCTGCCGAGATCGCGAGACGGGCGAAGGGCGGGCAGTTTGCCGGGAACTGGGTGCAGATCTTTCGCCGCGCCGACGCGATGTACAGCGATGACAACATCGATCTTCCCAGCCTCAATTCCTGGATCAATACGACCGCTTCGCCGGCGCAGCGCTTCGTCTTCGTGCGCAATCCCTTCTTTCACCGCATCGACGAGAGCGGCCGCCAGCTGCCCTATGTCGATCGCGTCGTCTTCACGATGGCGGCGGCCAACCTGATCCCGGCCAAGGCCGGTCTCGGCGAATCCGACCTGCAGTCGCGCTATCTCAACATGCGCGACTACACCTTCCTGAAGAAGAGCGCCAAGAGCTCCGGCGCCGAGCTGCGCCTGTGGGAATTCGGGTCCGGCTCGCAGGTCGCGCTCTATCCCAATCTCAATGCCAACGATGGGCAATGGCGCGCGCTCTTCCGCGATGTGCGCTTCCGCCGGGCGCTGTCGATCGGCATCGATCGGGAGGAGCTGAACCAGGTCGCCTTCATCGGGCTGGCCACGCCGTCGAACAACACGATCATGCCGAGGTCGGTTCTGTTCAGGCCCGACTACGCGACCGAGTGGGCGCAACACGATCCTGCGGCTGCCAACAAGCTCCTCGACGAGATCGGCCTCGCCAAGCGCGGTCGGGACACCTTCCGGCTGTTGCCCGACGGACGTTCCGCGGTCATCATCGTCGAGAGCCAGCGGGAACAGACGGAAGAAGCCGACGTCCTTCAGCTGATCGCCGACCACTGGAAGAAGATCGGCATCAAGATACTGGTGAAGCCGCAGACGCTCGAGAACTTCCGCCTGCGCAATCTGTCCGGCGAGGCCCTGATGATGGCCTATTCCGGCATCGTCACCGCCGTGCCGACGCCGAACACCAGCCCTCGCGAGTTCGCCCCGACGATGCGCGGCGGCCTGCAATGGCCGAAATGGGGTCTGTTCGTCGAGTCCGACGGCAAGCAGGGCGAGAAGTGCGACCTCGAGCCGGCCTGCCGGCTGCTGGACTATGTGAAGGAGTGGGAGAACTCGACCGACGACGCGGGCCGCCGACGGGTCTGGGAGAAGATTCTGCAGACCAACACCGACGAGGTGTTCTCGATCGGCACCGTCAACGGCGCGCGCCAGCCGGTCGTGGTCGGACCCAAGGTCCGCAACGTGCCGAAGGAGGGCTACTACGCCTGGGATCCCGGCGGCTATATCGGGCTCTACCAGCCCGACACGTTCTGGGTCGCGTCCTAAAAGCAAGACCGCCGAAAGATGACGGACAGGTTGTTGGCCGGCATCTCCACGACCTCCGGTGCGGCAAAGCCCTCAGCCGCGGCGAGCGCCGCCACCGCTTCGAGGTCGCGAATGCCCCAGGCGGGATTGCGCCGCCGGAGGTCGCGGTCGAAGGCCTCGTTGCTCGGCGCCGTGTGCCGGCCGTCGCGGCGGAACGGACCGTAGAGATAGAGAAGGCCGTGGTCCGGCAGGATGCGGGCCGCACCCGTGACCAGGCCGACCGCCGCGGTCCAGGGCGCGATATGGATCATGTTGCAGCAGAGCACCGCGTCCGCCTGTTCGACCGGCCAGGCCGGGGCCTCGGCGTCGAGCGTCATCGCCGGCCGGATGTTCACAAGGCCGCTGGTCTCGGCCCAGGCATCGATGCTGGCCAGCGCTTCATCGTCGGGATCGCTGGGCTGGAACACGAGCTGCGGCAAGGCGGCGGCGAAGTGCACGGCATGCTCGCCCGAGCCGCTGGCGACTTCCAGCACCAGGCCCTCGGCGGGCAGGCGCGGCTGCAGGACGTCGAGGATGGGCTGGCGGTTGCGCGCCGTTGCGGGAGCGTGGCGCTTCATCGCGCCGCCTGCATGGCCTGCCAGATACGCGCCGGCGTCGCCGGGCCGTCGAAGCCTGTCACGCCGAGCGGCGCCAGGGCGTCGAGGATGGCATTGGCGATGGCCGGGAAGGCGGCGATGGCACCGGCCTCGCCGCAGCCTTTCACGCCCAGAGGATTGGTCGTGCAGGGTATGCCGTTGAAGCCGACGTCGAAGGAGGGCAGGTCGTCGGCACGGGGCAGGGCATAGTCCATGAAGGAGCCGGCCAGCATCTGCCCCGAGCCCGGATCGTAGACCGCGTGCTCCAGCAACGCCTGGCCGGCGCCCTGCGCCATGCCGCCATGCATCTGGCCGGCGACGATCATCGGATTGACCATCACGCCGTAGTCGTCGACCGCGGTGTAGCGCACCAGATCGACGCGGCCGGTGTCGCGGTCGATCTCGACCTCGACGACGTGGGCGCCGTTGGGGAAGGTCATGTGCTCGCGCTTCCAGAACTCATAGGTGTCGATCGGCTCGCCCTTGTCGCGGCCGAGCGCCGCCACCTCGAGCAGGCCGATCGCACGGTCGGTGCCCGACACGACGAAGCGTCCATCTTCGAAGCGCAGGTCGGCCTCGGCCGCCTCCAGCGCGTCGGCGGCGATAGCCATGCCCTTGGCGATGATCGCGTCGGAGGCACGCCAGATCGCCGTGCCGCCCATGTAGGTGGCGCGCGAGCTGCCATGGCCGCCGCCGTGCGCGATCAGGTCGGTGTCGCCCTGGCGCAGACGGATGCGATCGTTGGCGACGCCCAGGCGGTGGGCCAGGATCTGCGGCAACGTCGTCTCATGGCCCTGGCCGATATGCTGCGTGCCGGTGATCAGCGATACCGTCCCATCGCCCTCGAAGCGCACATCGACATTCTCCTCGGGCGGCCCGCCCGTACCCTTGATGTGATAGGCAAAACCCAGGCCCCGCAGCCGGCCCGTCCTCTCGCTTTGCTTGCGACGCGCGGCGAAGCCCACGAGATCGGCGCGTGCCAGCGCCGCGCCCAACGTCTCGGCGAAGCTGCCGCTGTCGACCTGGAAGCCGAAGAAGTTGGTCATCGGCATGGCGTCGGCCGGCACCATGTTGAGACGGCGCAGCTCGGCGCGGTCGAAGCCCGCCTTGATTGCCGCTGCGTCGATCAGTCGTTCGATGATGTTCACGGTCTCGGCGAAGCCCGGCCCGCGGGTGACGCCGATCGGCGCGGTATTGCTCAGCACCGCCACGACATGAAGCGCGATCGCCGGGATGCGGTACACCGTGCCCTGCAGATGGATGTACTGATAGGTCTGCACCGCGCCGCCGGCGCCGATCATGTAGGCGCCGAGATTGGCGACGCTCGTGACCTTGAGAGCGAGGAAGCGACCGGCGGCATCGAGCGCCAGCGAGGCCTCGGCTGCAGTGTCGCGCGCGGCGTGGTCGGTCAAAAAAACCTCGCTGCGGCTTGCGATCCATTTCACCGGCCGGCTCGTGCGCTTTGCCGCCCACAGGACCAGCGCGTGCTCGACATAGGCGAAGTTCTTGGCGCCGAAGCCGCCGCCGACATCGGGAGCGATGAAGCGGACATCCTTCGAGCCGACGCCGAGCGCGCGGGCGACATGGTCGCGGTTGATGTGGATGTTCTGGCTGGAGACATGCAGCGTATAGCGGCCGCTCGCCGCATCGAACTGTCCGACGCCGCCGCGCGGCTCCATCGGGTTCATGACGATGCGATGGTTGTCGAGCGTCAGCGCGACGACGTGCGCCGCGCGGGCGAAGGCGGCATCGGCGGCCTTGGCATCGCCGGTGCGCCAGTCGAGGCAGAGGTTGCCCGGCACGTCGTCGGCGATCAGCGGCGCACCGGCGGCGCGCGCGGCGTCGCCCGACGTCACGGCGGGCAGCGGCGCGTACTCGATGTCGACCAGTTCGGCCGCGTCGGCCGCCTGTGCGGCGCTTTCGGCCACGACCAGGGCGACCGGCTCGCCGGCAAACCGCACCTTGTCGTGCGCGAGCAAAGGCTGCGGCGCGAAGGCAAAGGGCTCGCCGGTCTGGATGTTGGCCTCGGCGTACGGGCGCAGCGGCCTCAATCCATCGCCCGTCGCATCGCTCGCGGTCAGCACGGCGAGCACGCCGGGCGCGCCCTTGGCCGCGGTCGTGTCGATCGAGCGGATGCGGGCATGGGCATGGGGCGAGCGCAGGACGAAGGCGTGGGCCAGCCGCTCGAAGCGCAGGTCGTCGAGATAGGCGCCCTGGCCGGTGACGAAGCGCTGATCCTCGCGACGCCGCGGCGACGCACCGATTCCAACCTTGCTCATGTCCGCACTGTCTCCGCGTTCTTCGCCTGGCGCTTCTCGTCCCACCAGTCGCTGGCTTGCAGTTTCCAATAGACGAGCTGTGTGCCAACGCGGCCGAGCGCACCGCCGGCCCAGGCGGTGCCGAACGGCGCGAACAGGCGCCAGCGGTCGTCTTCGTGGGCGATGCCGGCCGCGACCGCATCGGCGCCGGCCGCGGTCTGGGCAACGCCATGGCCGCCGAAGGCGGTGCAGGCCCACAGGCCGGGCTCGATCTCGCCGACCTGGGGCATCTTGTGCAGCGCATAGCCCATGATGCCGGGCCAAGCGTATTCGATTGTGATGTCGCCGAGCTGCGGCCCAAGCTGCGGATAGACCGAGAGGATGTCGGCCCGCATCATGCTGCGCAGCTGCGCCGGCTCGCGCGTGTCGGTGGTGATGCGGCCGCCCCACAGCAGGCGATCCTCGTCGACGATGCGGTAATAGTCGCCGGCGCGGCGCGTGTCGCCGATGGCGCCGCGCCAGCGGATCGCCTCGCCGAGTTGCGGGCCGAGCTTGCCGGTCACCGCGACATAGGTCGCGACCGGCAGGACGGCGCTGCTCAGCCGATGGACACGGCCGAGGTCTGCGTTGCCTGCCAGCACGACATGGCGCGCCGTGATCTCGCCCATCGCCGTCCGGAGCTGCCACTCGGTGCCCCGGCGCTCCAGGGCCCGTGCCTCGGTGGCTTCATGGACCTGCACGCCGCGGCGCTCGGCGTCGGCCGCCAGCGCCAGCGCCAGGTTGAGCGGATGGACCTGGAAGCCTTGCGCATCGTGCAGCCCCTGGAAGTAGCGCGTGGTGACGAGCAGGGCGCGCACCTGGTCGGCCTCCCAAGGCTCGAACGTCGCCCCAAGTTTCTGTGCCAGCGCGCGCGATCGCTCGGCGAAGTCCGGCCCCTGGTCAGTGCGCGAGACCGAGAGCCGGCCCCAGCCCATCAGGATGTCGGATCGACCCATCTCCTTCAGCGAGGAGCGCACGATCTCCACGCCGCGCTGCGACTGGGCGTAGAGCTGGCGGGCATGGTCCTCGCCCAGCTGCTCGATCAAGGCGCCGGTGCGCAGCGCATAGCCTGGCCCTACGAAGCCGCCGTTGCGGCCCGAGGCGCCCCAGCCGATGCGCTGCCGCTCGACCAGCACGACCTTGAGGCCGCGCATGGCCAACAGGCGCGCCGTGTGCAGGCCGGCGAAGCCTCCGCCCACGATCGCAACGTCCGCCGCGACCCGGCCGTTCAGCTGAGGTCGCTCGGAAGCGGCATCTCGCGTGGCGGCATACCAGCTTGCGGGATAGTCGGTGTCGGCCATGTGCGCTAAGGATGGCACGAGGTTGGGTCGGGAGGAACGATGTCGCTCGATTTCGATGCGGTGGTCATAGGCGCCGGCTTCGGCGGCATGTACATGCTGCACCGGCTGCGGGTGAAAGGGTTCAAGGTGCGGGTGTTCGAGGCCGGCAAAGGCGTCGGCGGCACCTGGTACTGGAACCGCTATCCCGGGGCGCGCTGCGACGTCGAGAGCGTCCAGTATTCCTACCAGTTCTCGCCCGAACTGCAGCAGGAATGGGAGTGGACCGAGCGCTACGCGACCCAGCCCGAGATCCTGCGCTACGCCAACCACGTCGCCGACCGTTTCGACCTGCGCCGCGACATCGAGTTCGAGACGCGCGTCACCAAGGCCACGTTCGACGAGGCCGCACACGCCTGGACCGTCGAAACGGACAAGGGTGACCGCGTCATCGCGCGCTTCGTCGTCACGGCCCTGGGCTGCCTCTCCTCGCCCAACACGCCCAGGATCCCCGGCCTGGCGGACTTCAGGGGCCCGACCTATCACACCGGCAACTGGCCGCACGAAGGCGTCGACTTCACTGCCAAGACAGTGGGCGTGATCGGGACCGGCTCGTCGGCGATCCAGTCGATCCCGATGATCGCCAGGCAGGCCAAGCACGTGACGGTGTTCCAGCGCACGGCCAACTACACCGTCCCGGCGCACAACGCCCCGCTCGATCCGGACTACGTGCGCGAGGTCAAGGCCAACTACCCGGCGATCCGCAAGCGCGCCAAGTCGACGCCGCCCGGCATCGACTTCAAGATCAACCTGGCCTCGGCCGCCGCGACACCCGATGCGGAGCGGCAACGCGAATTCCAGGAGCGCTGGGACTATGGTGGCCTCGGCTTCATGGCGTCCTTCTCCGACCTGCTGCTGAACGACGACTCGAACAAGACGGCGGCGGCGTTCGTGCGCGCCAAGATCCGCGAGGTGGTGAAGGACCCCGAGCTCGCCGACAGGCTCTCGCCGCGCAACGTCATCGGCTGCAAGCGGCTCTGCGTCGATACCGGCTACTGGGCGACCTTCAACCAGCCGCATGTCACGCTGGTCGATGTCAGTGAGCGGCCGATCGAGCGCATCACCGCCGACGGGCTCCGCGCCAATGGCAAGGACTACACCTTCGATTGCCTGGTGCTGGCCACCGGCTTCGACGCCATGACCGGCGCACTGCTGCGCATCGACATCCGCGGCCGCGACGGGCGCAGCCTGCAGGAGAAGTGGACGGAGGGGCCCAAGACCTACCTCGGCGTCGCCATGGCGGGCTTCCCCAACCTCTTCACCATCACCGGGCCGGGCAGCCCGTCGGTGCTGACCAACATGCTGCCGTCGATCGAGCAGCACGTCGAATGGATCGCCGACTGCATCGAATACGTGCGCTCGCGCGGCGCCACCCTGATCGAGGCAAGCCGCGACGCCGAGGAGGCGTGGGTCGGCCATGTCGGTGAGGCCGCCGGCGCCACGCTGCGCTCGTCCTGCTCCTCGTGGTACATCGGCGCCAACATCCCCGGCAAACCGCGGGTGTTCATGCCCTACATCGGCGGCTTCCCGGCCTACATCGAACGCTGCGAGGCCGTGGTGCAGGCGGGCTACGAGGGCTTCGCCGTCGTCTGATCAGCAGGCAACCGCAGCACCGTCACTGCGCGGATCGGCGCCGCCCAGGCGGTCGCCCGTCGCGGCATCGACGGTGATGCCGTTGGCATGGCCAGCCGTCTCGTCCCAGTCGCCCCAGCGGTCGAGCAGGTGGCCGCGGCGTTCCAGCTCGGCAATGGTCTCGCGCGGAAAGCGCGCCTCTATGTGCAGCGTATCGCGCGGCTCGAGGAGTCCGAAGCGGCCGGACAGGAAGCGCGGCATGTCGAGCGCCTGCTGGATATCGAGCCCATGGTCGATCATCGCGCTGTAGACCTGCATGTGGATCTGCGGCTGGCCGTCGGCGCCCATGCAGCCTACGGCGGCCCATAGCGTGTCGTTCCGAAATGCGAGCGAGGCGATCAGCGTGTGCAGGGGCGTCTTGCCGGGCTCGACGCGGTTGGGACTCTTGGGATCGAGCGAGAAATAGGCCGAGCGGTTCTGCAGCACCACGCCGCTGCGGCCCGCGACCACCGCCGCGCCGAAGATGCCGTAGACCGAATGGATCAGCGAGACCGCGTTGCCAGCGCCGTCGACGACGGCAATGTAGACCGTGTCGCCTGACAGGCTGCCGTAGGAGGGAATGCGATCCCACGGCAGGGCGCGGTCGTGATCCATCAGCGATCGCCGTTCGTCGGCATAGGCCTTGGAGATCAGCCGGTCCATCGGCACGTCGGCGAAGCGCGGATCGGCGAGGTGGCGGTCGCGGTCGTGATAGGCAAGCTGCTTGGCCTGAACCATCAGATGCACCGCGTCGGGCCCGAGGAACGGTTTATTGTGCAGCTCGAAGGGCTCCAGCAGGTTCAGCATTTTCAGCACGGCGAAGCCCTGGGTCGGCGCCGGCGTCTCGTAGATCGTGACGTCGCGATAGCTGCCCTTGATCGGCTCGCCCCAACGCGCCGACTGGGCCAAAAGGTCGTCCGAGGTGAAGAAGCCGTCGTTGGCGTCGGAATAGCGCACCAGCTCGCGTGCCACCTCGCCGTCGTAGAAGCCATACCAGCCGTCGCTGGCGATCGCCTCCAAGGTGCGCGCGAGGTCGCGGTTGGTGAGGACCGCGCCGTCCTTGAGGAAGATCGCCGCCGCTTCGGGGCTCTTCGACAGATCGTCCACTGCGGCGGAGTGCCAATGCGCGAGGCGCGCCGTCACCGGGAAGCCGTCGCGCGCGTAGCCGATGGCGCTTTGCAGGCAGCGCTTGAGCGGCAGGCGCCCGTAGGCGGCGTGCGCCATGCTCCAGCTTGCGACGGCGCCGGGCACGGTCAGCGTGCCGGGCAATGGGCCTTTGTAGGGCACCTCGGCAAGACCGCGCCGGGTGAAGGCCTCGATCGTGCCGCGCGAGGTCGCGCGGCCGCCGCCGTCGATGTAGCGCACGGCTTTGGTGGCGGCGTCGTGGATCAGCCAGAAGGCATCGCCGCCGATGCCGGTCATGTGGGGATAGAGCACGGAGAGGGCGGCGCTGGTCGCCACCGCCGCGTCGACGGCGGTACCGCCATCGCGCAGCACCGCAGCGCCGGCTTCCGAGGCAAGCGCATGCGGACTGGTCACCATGCCGCTCGACGAACGTGTTGCCGGACGGCCGGCACTGAACTCGATCATGATGTTTTCGTGACTAACACATAAGCCAGCTCGGGGCTGAGCCGAATTTGTCTCACCGGTTGACAGCCTCGCGAACGCTTTCTAATGGTTAACCCCAAGGTTAAGTGAAGGTTGCATCAATGCTGAAGACGCTTGCCATCATCGGCGTCGTCGTCGTTGTCGCGATTGCCGGCATCCTGCTCTACGCTGCGACCAGGCCCGATTCCTTCCGTGTCCAGCGTGTCGTCCTCATCAATGCGCCGCCCGACAAGATCTTTGCGCTGATCAACGATTTCAAGGCGTGGCCTGCATGGTCGCCCTACGAGAAGAAGGATCCGGCGATGAAGCGCGCCTACGGTGCTGTCACTGCTGGCAAAGGCGCCACCTATGCCTGGGAAGGCGACAAGAATGTCGGCCAGGGCAGCATGGAAATGATCGAAAGCTCACCGCAAAAAATCGTGATCAAGCTCGATTTCCTGAAGCCGTTCGAGGCGCACAATATTGGCGAGTTCCTGCTGGAGCCGAAAGGGGACAGCACGTCCGCGACCTGGGCGATCCACGGGCCCAGTCCCTATATGTCCAAGGTAGTTGGCACCTTCATGAATATCGACGACATGATCGGTCGCGATTTCGAGAAGGGCCTGGCCGATCTCAAGGCCGCCGCCGAGAAGAAGTAGTCACCCGTCAAAGGTCAGGAGTAGGCGATGCCTCGTGCAGTGTGCGCGCTCGTTCTTTCGTTTGCATTGTTCCAGCCGATGATCGCGGCCGCTCAGGCGCAAGGCACCCAGCCCAACGGCCTGCCGCCTGGTGTCTACATGGGTGAGGCCGACTACAAGCAGGCGCCGGCCGGAACTTATGCGATCGATCCCGACCACGCCTCGGTGATCGCCCGCGTCTCGCACCTGCGCTACTCCTGGAGCATCTTCCGCTTCGACAGGGTGAGCGGCACGCTGAAGTGGGATCCCGCCAACCCGGCCAACGCTTCGCTCACCGCCAAGGTCGAGACGGCGTCGATCACCTCCAACGTCAAGGACTTCGCCCAGGAGCTCTCAGGCAACAATTTCCTGAAGTCGACGGCCTTTCCCGGGGCGACCTTCGTATCGAGTGCGTTCCGCCCGATGAGCACGCGGCGCGGCAAGGTCGACGGCCAGTTCACGCTGATGGGCAAGACCAGGCCGGTGACGTTCGACGTCGAGCTGATAGGCGCCGGCAAGGGCTTCGCCGACCGGCCGCGCCTCGGGGTCAGTGCCAAGGGCGCCATCAATCCTGTCGATTTCGGCCTGCCGCCGCTGTTCGGCGACGCGATCGAGATCGTCGTCGACGTCGAATTCCAGAAAGACTCATGACCCTCGCCCTCAAGCCTGCGACCCTGGAAGTCTATATGCGGCGCGAGTTCGCGGCGCCGCGCGCGGCCTTGTTCGCGGCGTGGACGGACGAGCGGCTGATCGCCCGTTGGTGGGCGTCGCGCGACTACACCACGCTTGCCTGCACGATGGACGTGCGGCCGGGCGGCGCCTGGAGCCGCCGCCTGATGGCGCCCGACGGCGGGCTGATCAGCGAGCATGGCGTCTATCGCGAGGTGGTGGCGCCCGAGCGCCTGGTCTTCACCTACTCGAGCGAAGGCGCCCGCGTCGTCGATCGCGAGACGCTGGTGACAGTGACCTTCATCGATCGCGGTCCACGCACCGTGCTGACGCTGCGCCACAGCGAACTGCCGACCGAGGAGGCGCGCGCCGTCCATGACGGCGGCTGGGCGCGCTGCCTGGACCGCTTCAAGACGAGTCTGCCATGAGTGCCCTGTCCAAGACGCGATTGGCGCGTTTGCACGATGCCCTGGCTGCGCATGTGTCGCCGACCGGCGTGCCCGGCATCGTCGCCCTGGTGAGCCGCCGTGGCGAGACGCATGTCGTGACGCTCGGCCGCCAGTCGCTGGAAAGCGACGCGCCGATGCAACGCGATACGATCTTCCGCATCGCCTCCATGACCAAGCCGGTCACGGCGGCGGCAGCAATGATCCTGGTCGAACAGTGCAGGCTGCGCCTCGACGAGCCCGTCGACGACTTGCTGCCCGAGCTCGCCAACCGCCGCGTGCTTAAAAGCCTTGAAAGCTCGGTCGACGACACCGTGCCGGCCCGGCGGCCGGTCACGCCGCGCGACCTGCTCACCTTTACCTTCGGCCTCGGCGCGCTGATGGTGTGGCCGGTTAAGTATCCCATCCAGAAGGCAATGGCAGAGGTCGGCCTGGCGCCAGGTCCCAATCTGCCGAGCTTTCCGGCCGACGAGTTCATGAAGCGGATCGGCGGCTTGCCGCTCGCCTGTCAGCCCGGCGAGCGCTGGCTCTATCATACCGGCGCCGAGGTGCTGGGCGTGCTGATCGCACGCGCCGCAGGCCAGTCGCTCGGCGCCTTCATGCAGGACCATCTGTTCGGGCCGCTCGGCATGCGCGACACCGGCTTCCAGGTGCCGGCCGACAGGGTCGGGCGGCTGGCCAGCAGCTACATGACCGATCCCAAGGACAAGACGAAGCTCGCCTTCTTCGACGACGCCCGCGACAGCCGCTGGAGCCGGCCACCGGTCTTCGAAGCGGGCGGCGGCGGCCTGGTCTCGACGGTCGATGACTATCTCGCCTTCCAGCACATGCTGCTGAACAAGGGGCGACATCGCGGCGAGCGCATCCTGTCGCGTCCGTCCGTCGAGCTGATGATGACCGACCAGCTCACGCCGGCGCAGAAGCAGGGCACCGAGCTGTTCTTCGGCGACAGCGCGAGCTGGGGCCTGGGCGGCGCTGTGGTCACACGCCGCACGCATCTTTGGGCGACGCCGGGGCGTTACGGCTGGGACGGCGGCTACGGCAGCTCCGCCCATCTCGATCCGGCCGAGGACATGGCCGGCATCCTGATGACGACGCGCATGATGGAATCGCCCCAGCCGCCGCGCGTATTCACCGATTTCTGGACCTCCGCCTACCAAGCCATCGACGATTGACCAGGAGAGAAGCATGACCGTGCAACAGACCGAGACCGTGCAGCCCTATATCTTCTTCGACGGCAAGTGCGAGGAGGCGCTCGAGTTCTACAAGGGCGCGATCGGCGCCAAGGTCGACATGATGATGCGCTTCAAGGAAGCGCCCGACCAAAGCCAGATGCAGCCCAACACGGGCGAGAAGGTCATGCGCGCGGCCTTCCACGTTGGCACCACGCAGGTCCTGGCCTCGGACGGCCACTGTGCCGGCAAGCCATCCTTCCAGGGCTTCGGACTCGCGCTCAACGCCAAGAACGACGCCGAAGCCGAGAAGCTCTTCACCGCCGTCGGCAAGGGCGGTCAGGTGCTGCAGCCGCTGACCAAGACCTTCTTCGCTTCCAAGTTCGGCATGGTCGCCGACAAGTTCGGCATCATGTGGATGGTGCTGGCCGAAGAGAAGAAGTAGGCCGCCCTCATTTCCTCCCCCGAAGACGGGGGAGGAAATGAGGAGAGACGCTAGCGCTGGTCGATATTCGCGCTGCGCGGCGGCACGCCGAACTCGCGACGGCAGACCTCGGCCAGCACCGCGACACCCTGCTTGATCGCCTCGGGCTCGGGATTGGCGAAGCAGAGCCTGAGGCGATTGCGCGAATAGGTCGGGTTCACCGACCATTCCGGCCCGGGGTTGATCGACACGCCGGCCGCCAGCGCCGCCTGGGCAAGCTTCATCGTATCGACGTTTTCGGGCAGCTTGATCCAGAGATAAATGCCGCCCGGCGGATCGCCGAACTCGGCGGCGGTGCCGAACTGCTCGGCCAGCGCCTCGCGCAGCACCTGCATCTTGCTGGCCAGCACCTTGTTGCTGCGGACCACATGGTCGGCGAAGTGCTTGGCACAGTACTCGGCCAGCACCATCTGCTCGATCGCCCCCGTGCCGGCATCCTGCTTGAGCGCCTGCAGGCGCGACAGGACATCCCACTTGGCGACGATGTAGCCGACGCGCAGCGCCGGTCCGAGCGACTTGGAGAACGAGCCGATGAAGATCACGCCCTCACCCTTGGCCATGGCGTAGAGCGACGGCGGTCGCTTGTTGGTCCAGATCAGATCCGAGTAGCACTCGTCCTCGAAGATCATCACGCCGTACTCGGCGGCGAGCTTCAGCAGCGCGGCGCGGCGCGCCTCGCCCATGATGGCGCCCGTGGGATTCTGGATCGTCGGGATGGTGTAGATGTACTTGGGCTTGATGCCCTTCTGCTTCAGCTCCTCGAGCTTCTGCTTCAGCAGGTCGAGCCGCAATCCTTCGTCGTCGAGCGGGATGCCGATCGCGTTGACGCCGATCTTGACCAGCCGGGAGATCGCGCTGCCGTAGGTCTCCTGCTCGACCAGGATGGTATCGCCCTTGCCCACCAGCAGGCTGTTGACCAGGGCGAGGCCCTGGGTCGAGCCCGACGTGATCAGGATCTCGTCCGCCGCGCAGTCGATGCCGGCGTGGCTCTTGAGCTTGCGCGTCAAGAACTCGCGCAGCGGCCTGTAGCCCAGCGGGCCGGTGTGATTGTAGGTCGAGAGCATGGCGCCTTCGCGCTTCAGCACCGCCGTCGCGGCCGCGACCAGGTCGTCGACCGGAACCTGCTCGGCGGCGATGTGGCCGCCGATGAAATTGTACTTGGGAAAGCCGTTCCACTTGAGGGCGGGAGGCGGCGCGTCGGGCGCCAGAAGAGGCGCGACGTCGAAGGGCGCGGTCATGGGCGGTTCCTCTCTTGCTTGGCCCAATTGCTGGGCCAAGCCCGCCCGATTCGCAACAGCTTTGACCGGATCAGGCCACGGCGCGGAACGAATGGGCGTCGGCCATGTTCCAGGGCTGGGTCCAGCGCGGCGGCGCCGTGCCGTTGGTCAGCGCCTTGTTGTCGAGCGCCGGGTAGACGTCGTCGAAGGTCACGACCTCCTTGGGCGAGACGCGCCGGGAGATGTGGATCGGCTTGAATTCGTTGGGATGTTCCAGCCCCGCCGCCGCCGTCAGCTCGGCGAGCTCGTGCACCGTGGCGCGGTGGAAGTTGACCACGCGCTGGATCTTGTCGGGCACGACCAGCGCGCGCTGGCGGGTCGGATCCTGGGTGGCGACGCCCGTGGGGCAGCGGTCGGTGTGGCAGTGCTGCGACTGGATGCAGCCCACGGCGAACATGAAGCCGCGCGCAGCGTTGCACCAGTCGGCGCCGAGCGCCATGGCGCGCACGATGTCGAAGGCGGTGATGATCTTACCGGCGGCGCCCACCTTGATGCGGTCGCGCATGCCGATGCCGATCAGGGCGTTGTGCACGAAATAGAGGCCCTGCCGCATCGGCTTGCCGATATGGTCGAGGAACTCCATGGGCGCCGCGCCCGTGCCGCCCTCCTTGCCGTCGACGACGATGAAGTCGGGATAGAGGCCGGTCTCCAGCATCGCCTTGCAGATCGCCAGGAATTCCCACTCATGGCCGATGCAGAGCTTGAAGCCGGCCGGCTTGCCGCCTGAGAGCCGGCGCATCTCAGCGATGAAGCGCATCATCTCGACCGGCGTCGAGAAGGCCGAATGGCGCGACGGCGAGATGCAGTCCTGGCCCATCGGCACGCCGCGGGTCAGCGAGATCTCGTGGCTGACCTTGGGCGCCGGCAGCACGCCGCCATGGCCGGGCTTGGCGCCCTGGCTCAGCTTCAGCTCGACCATCTTCACCTGCGGATTCTTCGCACCCTCGGCGAAGCGCTCGGGTGAGAAGGTGCCGTCGTCGTTGCGCGCGCCGAAGTAGCCCGAGCCGATCTCCCAGACGATGTCGCCGCCGCCCTCGCGATGGTACGGGCTGTAACCGCCTTCGCCGGTGTCGTGATAGAAGCCGCCGATCCTGGCGCCGCCGTTCAGGGCGCGGATGGCGTTGGCGCTGAGCGAGCCGAAGCTCATGGCCGAGATGTTGAAGATCGAGGCGGAGTAAGGCTGCGTGCATTCCGGGCCGCCGATCATTACCCGATGCGGGTCTTTGCTGACGGACGTCGGCGCGATCGAATGCGCCATCCATTCGTAGCCCGGCACATAAACGTCGTAGTTGGTGCCGAACGGCCGCACGTCGAGGGCGTTCTTGGCGCGTTGGTAGACGATGGCGCGTCGATCGCGACTGAACGGCATGCCGTCCTTCTCGCCTTCGAAGAAGTACTGGCGCATTTCCGGGCGAATCGCTTCGAAGATGAAGCGGAGATGGGCCGCGATCGGGTAGTTGCGCAGGATTGCGTGCGATGTCTGGAAGAGGTCGATGACGCCGACGATGACCAGGAAGATCGAGATGCCGAGCAGGACCACGGGCAAGATCGAGCGCTGGTCGAAGTAGAGCCATACGCCGAACAGGAGCGTCGCCAGGATGGCGAGCGTGAACGTGATGAAACGCGGCGAGAAAGGCAGTTGGAGCGGCGACATCGTTTCCTCGGTTCGCCCTTATTTCGGTCGTACATCGCGCAGCCGGGCGTCGGGCTGGGCGAGCTTTCCTTGGCGCAGCAGCTTCACGGCCTCGACCAGGGCGCGCGCGGCGTTGCGCGTCTCCTCCGGGAAGTCCTTGTCGCGATCGAGCGCGTCGTGGTTGGTGGCGTAGGCTTCGTAGTAGCCGATGTAGCGGTCGAGCTCGGCGGCATGTCCGGCCGAGACCAGACCCATGTCCTTCAGCCAGTCGACCAGGATGCGGCGCAGGGTCTCGCTGCCGGCGGCATCGCCGTGCACCACGACCGAGAAGGCCCGTCCGGCGAGATGGCGCGGATAGGGCCAGCCCTTCATCTCGAGGTCCTTGGCCTTTTGCGCATCCTTGCCGCCGGTCGAGGTCGGATCCGGATTGCCACCGTCGGCGCACACCAGACGATCGATCATCGCCTTCAATCCCCCGGGCACCTGATACCAGTTGACCGGTGTCACGATCATGACGCCGTGCGCGGCCGTCCACATGGGATAGATCTCGTTCATCCAATCGTTGTGCTGGCCCAGCGAATGGTTGGGATAGCAGGAGCACGGCCAGTGGCAGAGCGGCATGGCCGTGGATACGCAGGCCTTGCAGGGATGGATGTTGCGGCCGTACTCCGAGGTGAGATGGCTGAGATCGAGCAGCTCGACCTCGAGATCGCGTTCTCCAGCGAACACCTGTTCTGCGATCTTCGCCAGACGATAGCTCTTGGACATCTCCCCCGGGCAGGTCTGGTCGCTGCGTGCAGAGCCGTTGATCAGCAGGATGCGTGACTTCGCCGACTTCGACTTCTGCTGCCGCTCGGCCTGCTTGATGGCCTTGCTCGCCTCGGACCATTCGACCGAGAGCTCGTAGCTCGGGTCGGCATAGCCCGCGCCGGCCGGCCTGGTGACCGGCGACTTGCGGCTGTCGTCGTAGGCGTCCCAGGCCACCTCGATGATGCGCTCGATCTCGCGCTCGACCGACTTGAAGGCGGGATCGTAGAAGCGGCGCCGCACGCGGCGGGCGAACTCCGCCTTGTCCAGCGCAACGCTCGGCATGCCTGTGCGGACTTTTGCTCGCGCCACGGCGGACCTCCCAGTTCCGCCGAGGATAGCGGTTATTTCCGCCGTCTGTTGCGGGAAATCGCCTGCAGGGCTTTCAGATGAGAGGCCGTGGCCGACAACGCCTTGCGCTCGATCGCCCGGTAGTGCCGCACCAGCTCCTCGCCGCGCGGCGTCAGTGCCGCGCCGCCGCCCGCCTTGCCGCCGGTCTGGGCGGCGACCAGGGGCTCGGCGAAGCTCTCGTTGATGTCGGCCACCAGCTCCCAGGCGCGCTTGTAGGACATGTTCATCGATCGACCCGCGCCCGAGATCGACCCTTCGCGGGTGATGCCTTCCAGCAGCGCCACCTTGCCCGGCCCGAGCCGGCCTTCGTCGTCGAAATCGATGCGAATGCTGAGATGCGGCATCGCGGGCTCCTGTTGAGAATCAGATCACCTCCCCCGTATGACGGCGGCGAAGTCATGAGCGCTCGAACGAAACGCTTTTGATCACGGCATAGACCGGCACCCCGGGCGCCAGTCCGAGTCGCTGCACCGATTTCGCGGTTACCCGCGCCATCAGAGCATCGCCGTTGCAGTCGAGCCGCACGTCGGCCTGCGCGCCGTTGGCCGTGGGCGTTATCTCGGCGACCTTGCCGGCCAGCACGTTCAGCGCGCTGATGTCCTGCGGCGGCCGCAGCGACAGCATGACGTCGCGCGAGCGGATATAGGCGCGCACAGCGCTGCCGGGCGGCGCACTGAGCCGCGGTACCTGCAGCTCGCCCGCCGTCGAGGTCAGCACCGAGAGCTGGAAGGCATCGTCATGGCGCGAGACCCTGGCGTCGAGCACGCTGCCGCCGTCGTTGCCGTCGGCCAGCGGAAGGATGTCGAGCACCGGGCCGACGGCGGTGACTTTGCCGTCGGTCAGGATCACCACCGTGGTGGCAAGCCGCGCGACCTCGGCGACGGAGTGGCTGACATACAGGATGGGAACGCCGGCCTCGTCGCGCAACCGCTCGATGTAGGGCAGGATCTCGGCGCGCCGCGCCTCATCGAGCGAGGCCAGGGGTTCGTCCATCAGCAGCAGGCGCGGATGGGCAAGCAGGGCGCGGCCGATCGCGACCCGCTGCTTCTCGCCACCCGACAGCGAGTCCGGCCGGCGCTCGAGCAGATGGCCGATTCCGAGAAGCTCGACGACCGAGGCCAGATCGGCGGCCGCACCGCCTGCGGTCTCGCGCGCGAACCAGCGGCCGTAGAGCAGGTTGCTGCGCACGCTGAGATGCGGAAACAGCCGGCTGTCCTGGAAGACGTAGCCGATGCGCCGGCGATGCCTCGGCACGAACACGCCCTCGGCGATATCGACCAGCACCTGGCCGTCGACGGCGATGCGGCCGCGGTCGGGCTTGATCAGGCCGCCGACGATGTCGACCAGGCTGGTCTTGCCCGAACCCGAACGGCCGAACAGCGCCGTCAGCCCGGGCGCGGCCGAGAAGCGTGCGGCAAGTTGGAAGCTTCCGCGCTTGTGGTCGATATCGACCTCGAGGCTCATGCCGCCATCTGCCTCACACCGATACGCCGCGCCAGCAGTTCGGAGCCGAGCAGGGCGAGCATGGAGATGGCAATCGACACCAGGGTGAGCCGCATGGCGCCGGCATCGCCGCCGGGGATCTGGGTGAAGGTGTAGATCAACGAGGGCAGGGTCTGGGTCTCGCCCGGGATATTGGACACGAAGGTGATGGTGGCGCCGAACTCGCCCATCGACTTGGCGAAGCACAGGATGGCGCCCGCGATCACGCCGGGCAGGCAGAGCGGCAGGGTGACGGTGGCGAACACCCAAAGCGGATTGGCGCCCAAGGTGCCGGCCGCCGCTTCCAGGCGCACATCGACTGCCTCGATCGAGAGGCGGATGGCGCGCACCAGCAAGGGGAAGCCCATCACCGCGCAGGCCAGCGCCGCCCCGGTCCAGCGGAAGGAGAAGACGATGCCGAAGGCCTGGTCGAGAAAGGCGCCGATCGGGCCGCGCTTGCCGAAGGAGATCAGCAGCAAATAGCCGGTCACGACCGGTGGCAGGATCAGCGGCAGATGGACCAGCGTGTCGAGAAGCCCCTTGCCCCAGAAATCCTTGCGCGCCAGCAGCCAGGCGATGGCGACGCCGAACGGCAGGCTGGCCAGGGTCGCCGTGGTGGCGACCAGCAGGCTCAGCCTGACCGCTGTCCACTCCTCAGGCGTCATGTCGAGGAAGCTGACTTCACCAGGCCCGTGAAGCCCTGCTTCTCGAACGAGGTACGCGCCTTGGCGCTGCGCAGGAAATCGAGGAAGGCCTTGGCATCGGCATTCTTCGCGTCCTTGGTGAGCGCAGCGGGATAGATGATGGGCGGATGCGACTCCTCCGGGAAGGTCGCGACGATCCTGACGTTGGGCTCGGCCGCGGCGTCGGTGCCGTAGACGATGCCGAGCGGCGCTTCGCCGCGCGCGACCAGCAAGAGCGCGGCACGCACGTTCTCGGCCTGGGCGATGCTGTCCTTTACGGCGGTCCAGGCGCCGAGCTTTTCCAGGGCGGCCTTGCCGTACTTGCCGGCCGGCACCGAGTCGATATTGGCCATCGACAGCCGCCCACCGGCCAGCGCCTTGGTGAGGTCGGCGCCGGAGATGGCGAGCGTCGTGGTCTTGGAATCCTTGGGGGCAATCAGGACGATCTTGTTGCCCAGAAGGTTGAAGCGCGTGTCGGCCTTGATCAGGTTCTTGCCGGCGACGTAGTCCATCCAGCCGAGGTCGGCGGAGATGAACAGGTCGGCCGGCGCGCCCTGTTCCATCTGCTTGGCCAGCGCGGAGCTCGCGGCATAGGAGATCTTGGGACCGGGCTTGCCGGTGTCCTTGGACCAGGTCGCGGCGATCTCATCCAGGGCGTTCTTCAGGCTCGCGGCGGCGAAGACGACCACGCTGTCCTGTGCCTGTGCCAGGCCCGGCACCATCGACGAGGCAAGCGCCAAGCCGAGCCAACTCCGTCTCTTCAACATACCAGCCTCCAAAGATCAGGGAGCCGGTATAGTTGTCTGGATATAGCGCTTCGTCCAGAGCTTGTTTGCAGCCAGTGTGAGTCGCCGCAGCGCCACCGCCAGGATCACCAGCAGCGAGGCGATCAGCACCTTCTGCGCCGGCCGGAAGGCGAGCTCCGGATCGAGGTTGGCCAGCAGCGCGACCATCGGATCACGGCCGTTCACCAGCCAATACCAGGCCGCCTCGAAAACGACGGTGGCGAACGTTGCCGCAACGCCAAGGATCACGAGCCCAAGGTAGTTGCGCTGCAGCTTCGCCGGCAGGACGCGCCACAGTATGAGCCAGGCGAACAGGCCGGCGGTGAAGGCGGGCTCGCCGATCTTGACCTTGGACTGGATGAAGAAGTGGACGATGGCGATGAAGGCCGCAGGATAGATCAGCCAGTGCAAACGCTTCCAGTTGCGCCGCAGACGCTTCTGCCAGCCGTCGGTCGAGGTGACGGCGAGCGCCACCAGCATCAGCAGGGTGACGAAACCGATCGTGAGATAGAAGCGCTTGATGATCTCGGTTGCGACCACGACCAGGTTCCATTTCTGGTCGAGCACGTAGATCAGGAAGTGCGCGCCGGCATAGAGCGCGGCGGCGACGCCGATGCGCCGGCGGATCTGCACCAGCGGCATCCAGTCGAACAGCGCCCGTGCCGGTGTCATGGCGAGCGACAGCATGAGGAAGATAACGGCCCAGTCGCCGGTCGAATGCGTGGCCACGGTCACGGGCCTGGGCTCGAGATCGCCGTTGTACCAGCGCCACGCAAGCTCGAGCGCGGGCAGGCAGAGCCCGATCAGCGCCACGAGGCGGAGCCAGAAGACCTTCTGCTTGGCGGTCACCGGCGGACCATACGCGATGGTTCGGTCAACGATAGCTCAAACTTATGTCATCCTCTTATGTCCTCTCCCGCAGACGGGGAGGAGAAGAGAAAGCTATACGCTGGGCTTCACCGCTGATTGCCGAACAGGTACCGGTAGGTCCCGATCGTCGGCGCCACGGTTACGCCAAAATTCTTGAGCTTCGCCAGCGTGAACGTCGCCCGCGCCGCCGCACCCACGGTGCCGGCGTCGCTGCCCTCCAGCAATGCCACCCATTCGGCTTCGTCGGCTCTGGGTGCGTCCCTGCTCTTGGACTGCAAGGGCGCATTCGCGACTTCGAGATCGTTCTCCGCCGCCATGGCGCCCACCATGCCCGGCCGCTCGATTGCCTTGGGCAGCGCCGTCCCGTTCAGCCATTCGACCAGGGCCTTGCGCGAGCGCGGGTCGGGCACGAAACGCACCGCGGCCACGGCGCCGCCGACGCCGTGCGCCAGATCGGCCTGCACGCGCACGGTGAGCCGCGTGAACTTGGTGAACTTCGCCATCACCGCCTGCGTCCACGGCGTCTGGTTGGCGAGCAGGGCCAGGTAGCCCGGCGTCGCCAGGTCCTCGACCGTGTCGCATTCGTAGGTCGCGAGATACTTGGGCGAGCCGCGCACGGCGACGTAACGCCGCCCGGTGTGAAAGCCCGGCAGGTTCACCCGCTCATCGATGTGCTCGCGATTGTACCACTCGTTGAAATCGCGTTCGTCGCGGGCCTTCACCTCGTTGAACACGATCAGCATTCCCTTGCCGTGCAGCGGCATCGCAGGCCTCCCCGGCGGTTCCTTGGTCACAGTTTCGTCTCAGGACCCCCGATTTGGGCCCACGGTATCCTAAAACCGTGCTTCGTAGGAGGAACGCTTGAGGGATCTCGTGCGCCGCCGCCAGGTCCTGACATGCGTTGGTGTCGTGGCTGCGGCGGCTCTATCGCCGGCAGCCCACGCCTGGCCGGACCAGCCAATGCGGGTGGTCGTGCCGTTCACACCAGCCGGCGGGCCTGATTTCATCGCCCGTTTCGTGGCCGAGCGCCTGTCGCCCAAGCTTGGCCAACCGGTGGTGGTGGAGAACCTGCCCGGCGCCTCGGGAAACATCGGCAGCCTGCAGGTGGCCCGCGCCAAGCCTGACGGCCTCACGATCATGTCGTCGGTCAACACGCTGGTGATGAATGCCAGCCTGTTCCGCAATCTGCCTTATGACCCGGTGACGGATTTTGCCCCGCTGGGCCTCAGCGCCTGGGGCACGCTGGTGTTGGTCGCCCACCCCCAGCAGAAGCCCGGCACGCTCGCCGAGATGATCGCGCTGGCCAAGGACCGGTCCCAGTCGCAGACCTACGCCAGTCCGGGCGTCGGCACGCCGCATCACCTGGCGATGGCGCTGCTCGAGACCGCGTCGGGCATCGAGCTGGTCCACGTTCCCTACAAAGGGTCGGCGGGTGCGGTGCAGGATCTCTTGTCGGGGCAAGTCGGCTACATGTTCTTGCCCGTCCATGTAGCCGCTTCCTACATCCAGGCCGGCAAGCTCAAGGCGCTGGCCGTCGGCAGTGCGGAGCGTCGTCCGCAACTACCCGACGTGCCGACGCTCGGCGAAAGCGGTCTCAAGGATGCCGATGTCGACATGTGGTACGGCTTCTTCGCCCCCAAAGGCACACCCGGCGATGTCGTCGATCGGTTGAACCGCGAGATCGTCGCCATCCTGGATTCGGCCGAGGCCAAGACCGCATTCGAAAAGCAGGGCCTCACTCCTGCAACCTCGACGCCGGCGGCGCTCGCAGACATCGCGGCACGCGATCGCGTGCGATGGGCCGACATCGTGGCCAAGCGCGGCATCCAGCCCGAGTAGATCCATGATATCGACCATCGCCCAGGTGTTGGCGGGGCATGCGGTGCGCGACGCGGTTGCGCCGGCCATCGTAACGGCTGGCCTCGGCACTCTTTCTTTCGGTGGCCTGGTGCGTCAGGTCCGTGAGATCGGCAATGTGCTCGCCGCCGCCGGCGTCGGCCCATCTTCGCGCGTCGGCATTGCCCTTCAGCGCGGGCCGGAAGCGGCACTGCTGAACGTCGCTGTCTCGGCCAATGCCACCGTCCTGCCGATCAACCCCAATCTGCCGCCCGCGGAACTGCGCGAGGAATTGAAGCGCATTCGCCTTCACGCCCTGATCGTTCCCGGCGAGGCCGGCCTTCCATCATGGGTCGACGAAGAAGAAGGTGGCCTTGTCCTCTTCAAGGCAACCAAAGCCACTTCCTCTTTTGAGGAGATCGGCCTCACGCCGGTGAAGGAGGTTTGCCGCACGGTGCCGTCAGGCGAGGTGACGGCGCAATCGTGGGCCGCAATCTTCCGCACGTCGGGGACGACTGGGCCTTCCAAGCGCGTGCCTGTGACGCACGAAAATCTCATCGAGATGGCGCGCAAGATGAAGTGCTGGCTGGCGCTGACGCCCGCCGACCGCTCGGCCTGCATCATGCCGATCTATTACAACGCCGGCTTCAAGGCGACGCTGCTGGCGCCCCTCCTGGTCGGTTGCAGTGTGGCATTGCCCGAGCAGGCCGGCGCGCACGACATCGAGCAATGGCTGAGCGACTTGCGGCCGACCTGGCTCACCGCCTCGCCGGCTTTCCTGCAAGCCGTCGTCGAGAAGCTCGACGCGTCGTCCGTTAGAACCGCCACCCAGTCCCTGCGACTCGTCCTGTCGACGGCCTCCTATCTCCCCGATCATACCCGCCGGGAGCTGACGCGCCTGCTCGGCAAGCCCGTCGTGGAGTTCTATGGCCTTTGCGAAGCCGGGATGATGACCGGGCCAGTGATGTCGCAGGAGGAACCAGGCTCGGTCGGCCGCATCCCCGACGGCGAGCTTGCGATCCGTGACGACAAGGGCGGCCCGATGCGGCCGGGACAGGTCGGGCAGGTGATGCTGCGCGGCCCCAGTGTCATGCCGGGCTATCTGTTGGACGACATCGAGGGCCAGCCGACCGGCCTTCTAGACGGCTGGCTGGCGACCGGCGATCTCGGCAGCGTCGACGAACGAGGGCTTCTCACCATCGTCGGTCGCACCAAGGAGATCATCAATCGCGGCGGCGAGAAGATCGCGCCCTACGACGTCGAGAAGGCGTTGCTGGCCCATCCCGCGGTGCGCGAGGCGGCGGCATTCGCCGTGCCCCATGCGCGGCTGGGCGAGAATGTCGGCGCCGCCGTCGTCCTGCATTCTGGCGCCAGCGCCACCTCGACCGATCTGATCGATTTCGCCTACGAGCGTCTGGCGCCGTTCCAGCGGCCGCGCCACGTCCACATCGTCGACAGCCTGCCGGTCGGAGCGACCGGCAAGATCTCGCGACCTCAGCTCTCCGCCGCTTTTGCCGACGCGCGGCGGAACACGCCGCCGCCGGCCGCGCCGCTGGAAGTCCTGATCGCCGAGATCTGGCAGCGGCTGCTGAAGCGCCCCGATATCGGCATGGACGACGACTTCTTCGAGATCGGTGGCGATTCGCTGCAGGCCACCGAGATGCTGCTGGAGGTCGAGGAGGCGATGCACCACCGCATCAACCCGTCGGACATTCGCGCCCAGCTCACCATCCGCGTGCTGTGCGACAGGCTGGCCGGCGCGGCCGCTGCCCGCGACGAGGCGATGACCAAGGTGCGGGCCGGGCAGGGCACCCCACTGTTCCTCTGCCATGGCGATTTCTGTGGCTGGGGTTTCTATGGCTTTCGGCTGAGCGAGATGCTGGAAGGCAAGGGTTCGGTCTATCTGCTGCACTCGCTGCTCGATGGCTCCAAAGGCATCGAGACGATCGAAGACATGGTGTCGCGTTATCTCGCTGGCGTGCAGGCCGCCGCTCCCGAGGGCCCGCTTCGGGTCGCAGGCTACTGCCATGGCGGCCTCGCGGCGCTCGAACTGGTGCGCAGGCTCGAGGCGGCGGGACGCACGGTCGAGAAGGTCGTACTGATCGACGCCTTCTCGCTCAATGCGCGGCCGCTGATGCGTCCGATCGTGTCCGTCGTCTCCTGGATGGGGCGCTGGCTGCCGGGTGGCTTCGGCCGCAAGATCGGCCGCAGCGGCATGCCGTCAGTGTGGGTGCTCGCCAGCCATCTGCTGCTGCGCGATCCCACGATCCTGCGTCGAGTGACCAAGACCGCGCGCAGCGGATCGATGCGGGCCTGGGACGCGTCCCTGCGCACGACCTATTACCGCGCCATGTCGAAGTACCTGCCGCCGCGCATCCGCGCCGATATCGTCTGCCTTCTGTCCGACGAATATGTCGATCGGAAGGAATACGAAGCGGCCCCCTGGAAGCACCTCGCGCCGCACGTGCAGAGCGGCCGACTGCCCGGACAGCACAACACCTGCGTCAGCACGCATGTCGGCGAACTCGCCGAGCGGCTGAACCGGGAATTCGCCGAGGTCCCCAACTCCTAGGCAAAATGGGGTTTCGTCCCGTCGCAGCCGCGACTTGGTCTATGCTGGCTGCCAACGGAGAGGAAACACCCATGAAAATCGTCAAAATCGAGGATCTTCATTGCAACGCGGGCTGGCGCGACTTCTCGTTCCTCAAGATCACGACCGATGAGGGGTTGATCGGCTGGTCGGAATACAACGAAGGCTACGGCAGCGCCGGCCTCACCGCCGTGATCCGCCGCATGGCGCAGGACCTGATCGGCCACGATCCGCGACCCATCGAGCGCCTCATGGCGCGCCAGCAGGCGATCACCCGCCAGGCGCCGGGCGGGCTCAATCAGCAGGCCATGGCCGCCGTCGAGAACGCGCTTCTGGACGTCAAGGCCAAGGCGCTGGGTATTCCGGTCTATGAGCTGTTCGGCGGCCCGGTGCGCGATCGCCTGCCGCTCTACTGGTCGCATTGCGGCAGCTATCGCTTCCGCAATGCCGACGTCATGGGGGTGGAACCGGTGCGCTCGCTCGACGACCTGGTGAAGCTCGGCAAGCACGTGAAGGAGCGCGGCTTCAAGGCGCTGAAAACCAACATCTTCCGCTTCGATCTCGATCCGCCCAACATGCACCAGCCGGGCTTTGCGCGCGGACCAGGCTATCCCGAGCTCAACGCCGACAACGCAACGCTCGCCGCCCTTTCCGACGGATTGGCGGCCTTCCGCCAGGGGGCGGGACCCGACATGGGCATCCTGCTCGACAGCAACTTCAACTTCAAAACCGAGGGCTACATCAAGGTGGCGCGCGCCTGCGAGCCCTACAATCTGTTCTGGCTGGAGATCGATTCCTACGATGCAGAGGGACTGCGCCTGATCCGCGATCGTGCCTCGATGCCCATCGCCTCGTGCGAATCGCTGTTCGGCCGCCGCCAGTTCCGGCCGTTCTTCGAGAACCGCTCGATGGACGTGGCGATCATCGACGCGCCGTGGAACGGCGTCCAGGAGTCGATGAAGATCGCGGCCATGGCGGAGCCGTATGAGATCAACTGCGCGCCGCACAATTTCTACGGCCACATGTCGACGCTGATGAGCGCCAACATGTGCGCCGCCATGCCCAATTTCCGTATCATGGAAATCGATATCGACGACGTGCCCTGGAAGGACGATCTGGTCACCCATCCGCCGGTCATCCAGAATGGTGAGCTGATCGTGCCCACCCGTCCGGGCTGGGGCGCCGACATCAACGAAGAAGCCGTGCGGGCACATCCGCCCCGTAACGCCCACCGGTAACCCACATCCGTGAGGGGAGACGTCATATGGTCTACGAACTGCGCTGCTACACCCTGGTGCCCGGCAAGATGCCGGAATACCTCAAGGCCGCCGAGACGATCGGCCGGCCGGCGCGCGGCAACAATTTCGGCGTCAACCACGGCTACTGGACGGCCGAGTTCGGCGCGCTGAACCAGATCTGGCATCTGTGGAAGTACGACAGCCTGAACGACCGCGAGCGCCTGCGCGGCGAGCTGATGAAGAACAAGGACTGGACCGAGAAATACGTGCCGACCATCCGGCCGTGGATCCAGCGCCAGGACCTGCGGGTGATGAACCCCGTGGTCGACATCAAGCCGTCGGATGGCACCACCGGCAACGTCTATGAGCTGCGCATCTACCGCACCGTGCTGGGCGGCGCGCAGCAGTACGGCAAGGATTTCCTGGAAGTGAAGGAAGCGCGCGAGAAGTATTCGCCGATCTGGGGCGCCTGGACCGGCGAGTTCCCGCAGCCCAACGAATGGATCCATCTCTGGCGCTACAAGAACCTGGCTGAGCGCTTCGAGGCGCGCAGTGCGGCGATGAAGGATCCGGCGTGGCAGGCCTATCTCGCCAAGGGCCCGGCCAAGCTCGCCGAGATGCATTCGACCCTGCTGCTGCCGACGAACTATTCGCCGCTGAAGTAACGACAGGCGTCGCACGACGACGCGCCTCCTCAGATTCCTCTCCCCCGCTAGGGGGAGAGGTTAGGTGAGGGGGCAACGACGGATGTAACCCCCTCACCCAGCCTCTCCCCCTAGCGGGGGAGAGGAGCATGACGGTGAGTTGCGTGTGGTGTTTGCGGAGGTATCTGATGGACTCGTACGACGACACCGAGCTCGCCCTGATGAAATTCGGTGTCGGCCAGCCCGTGCCGCGCATGGAGGATCCAACCCTGCTGCGCGGCCGTGGCCGCTACACCGACGACATCAACCTCGCGGGCCAGGCTTATGCTGTGATGGTGCGCAGCCGCATCGCACACGGGATCCTGAAGGGCATCGACGCCACGGCGGCGCGCGCCATGCCGGGGGTGCTGGCGGTCTACACCCACGCCGACCTCGATGCGGCGGGCTTCGGCCCCCTGAAATGCCCGATGAACATCCCGCAGCGCGACGGCTCGCCGATGAAGACGCCGCCGCGTCCGTCGCTTGCCAAGGGCAAGGTGCGGTTCGTCGGCGAGGCGGTGGCCTGCGTCGTGGCCGAGACGGCCGTGCAGGCCAAGGACGCCGCCGAGGCCGTCGAGCTCGACATCGAGGAACTGCCGGCCGCGACGTCGCCGGCCGCGGCGCTGAAGCCCGGGGCGGCCCAGATCCACGACGACGTCCCCGGCAATCTTGCGCTCGACTTCCATTACGGCGACGCCGACGCGGTGAAAAAGGCTTTTGCCGAAGCCGCTCACGTCACGCGGCTGGAGATCGTCTCCAACCGCATCGTCGTCAACCCCATGGAGCCGCGCTCGGCGATCGGCTCGTGGGATGCCAAGACCGGGCGCTGGACGCTGAACGTCGGCTGCCAGGGCGTGATGGGCATGCGCGGCGGCCTGGCGCGCGACGTGCTGAACGTGCCGACCGACAAGGTGCGCGTGCTGACCGGCAATGTCGGCGGCTCGTTCGGCATGAAGAGCCAAGTCTATCCCGAGTATGGACCGTTGCTGCTCGCCGCCAAGCTGCTCGGCCGGCCGGTCAAATGGACCGACGAGCGCTCGGAAAGCTTCTTGAGCGACCATCACGGCCGCGATCATCAGCGCATCGCCGAGCTGGCACTCGGCAAGGACGGTCGTTTCCTCGCCGTGCGGCTGACCGGCACCGGCAATGCCGGCGCCTACATCTATCCGCCGATGCCGGCCACGACCAACGCCGTGAAGAACATCATCGACGTCTACGCCACGCCCGCGATGGAGGTGAACTCCAAGGTGGTGTTCACCAACACCACGCCGATCGGCGCCTATCGCGGCGCCGGCCGTCCCGAGGGCAACTACTACATGGAGCGCCTGATCGACACGGCGGCGCGCGAGATGGGCATCGACAAGGTGGAACTGCGCCGGCGCAACCACATCACGCCGTCGCAGATGCCCTACAAGGCGCCGTCGGCCATGAACTACGATTCCGGCGAGTTCACCACCGTGCTCGACAAGGCATTGCAGGCGGCCGACTGGCAGGGCTTCGACAAGCGCAAGACCGAGAGTCGTGCCAGGAACAAGCTGCGCGGCCGCGGCATCGGCTCGTACCTCGAAGTCACCGGCCCGCCGGCCAAGGAATATGGCGGCGTGCGCTTCGAGGCCGACGGCACCATCACCATGCTGAGCGGCACGCTCGACTACGGCCACGGCCACGCCACGCCGTTCGCCCAGGTGCTGGGCGGCAAGCTCGGCATTCCGGTGCCCCACTTCCGCCTGCTGCAGGGCGATTCCGACCAGCTCAAGGTCGGCGGCGGCACCGGCGGCTCGAAGTCGGCGCTGGTGGCCAGCCAGGCCTTCCTCGAGGCCGGCGACAAGGTGATCGAGCAGGGCAAGCAGATCGCCGCGCACGTGCTGGAAGCGTCCGCCGCCGACATGGAATTTTCCCGCGGACGCTTCGTGATTGCCGGCACCGACCGCGGCATCGGCATCCTCGAGCTTGCCGACAAGCTGCGTTCCGGACTGAAACTGCCGGCCGACGTGCCGCAGTCGCTCGACGTCAGCCACATCTCCGACAACCCGCCGTTCTCCTTCCCCAACGGCTGCCACATCGCCGAGGTCGAGATCGACCGCGACACCGGCGTGATCGAGGTCGTGCGCTATTTCATGGTCAACGACTTCGGCACGGTCATCAATCCGATGCTGACCGCGGGCCAGGCGCATGGCGGCGTGATGCAGGGGATCGGCCAGGCATTGATGGAGCGCACGGTCTACGATCCGCAGGGCCAGCCGATCGCCGGCTCCTACATGGACTACGCCCTGCCGCGCGCTTCCGATGCGCCCGACATGTCGGTGCAGAACCATTCGGTGCCCTGCAAGACCAACCTTTTGGGCGTGAAGGGCTGCGGCGAGGCGGGTTGCGCCGGCGCGTTGCCGTCGGTGATGAACGCCGTGGTCGATGCGCTGTCGGAGTTCGGCGTCACCCACATCGACATGCCGGTGACGCCGGAGAAAGTGTGGCGCGTCCTCAATCGCGCCTGATGGCGCACCGCGTCGACGCGACACCACTGTCAGGTGCCGCTAACGGCACAGGACTTGCGTCCTCTTCACTCGAGGAGACGTGCCATGAAAGCTGTCGTGATCCACGCCCTGGGTGGGCCGGACCAACTTACCCTCGCTGACATGCCCGACCCGGTGCCGGGTGCGGGCGAGGTGCTGATCGACGTCGCCTATGCCGGCTGCAACTGGGCTGACACGCAGGTGCGGATCGGCATCTATCCGCATCCCATGACCTATCCCATGGTGCTGGGCTTCGAGGTGTCGGGAAAGGTCGCGGCCCTCGGTCCCGGCGTCTCCGGCGTCAAGATCGGCGATCGCGTCGCGGCCTTTCCGGAAAAGGGCGGTGCCTATGCCGAGAAATGCGTCGCCGGCGCGAGCGGGCTGATCAGATTGCCTGAAGCGGTCGGCCTCGATGTCGGCGCCGCCTTCCCGATCCAGGCGCTCACCGCCTATCACATGATGTGGACGGTGTACGGTGGCGTCGGCAAGGGCGACACGGTGCTGGTCAACGCCGTGGGCGGCGGTGTCGGGCTGATGTGCACCCAGCTCGCCGCCCAGGCCGGCGCCCGCGTCATCGGCACCACGGGCACGCCGGGCAAGGAGAAGCGCGCGCTCGAATACGGCGCCTCCCGCGTGGTCGTGACCTCGACCGAGGATTTCGAGAAGGCGGTGCTCGACTTCACCGGCGGCCGGGGAGTCGATCTCGCGATCGATTCCTACGGCGCCACCATGCTCGACCGCACCTTCAACGTCGTGAAGAAGCTCGGCCACGTCGTCAGCATCGGCGAGGCCGAGGGCCAGCCCTTCAAGAACATCCGCGAGCGCATCCTGCCGCGTTCGCAGACCTTTACGCGCCTGCATCTCGGCCATGTCGACCACGCCCTGCCGCAATGGCGGGCAGGCATCGATCATGTGCTGGGCGGCATCGCCGCCGGCTGGCTCAAGGTACCGATCGAGGGCGTCTTTCCCTTGGCCGAGGCGGCCGAGATGCACCGCCGCCTCGAAGGCCGCCACGTCGCCGGGAAGCTGCTGCTGAAGGCGTAGCGACGCACTGCCGTCGACACGACATCCCTGTCATCCCGAGCGTAGCGAGGGACCTTTCCTGCGGCCTTAAAGGTCCCTCGCTGCGCTCGGGATGACAGGGTCGCTTAACGCGGCAGCGAGTAGCCGATCTTTTCCTCGATCTCGATCGTCTTTTTGACCGCGGGCCGCGCCATCACGCGCTGATAGTGCGCCTCGATGTTGTCGAACCCGCCCTTTTGGGGTTCGAGCGCGTCGCGGATGCGCCAGTAGAGGCGGAACAAATGGATGTCGGCGATCGAGTAGCGGCCGCCGACCGCCCAGTCGTTCCGGCCGAGCCGCGTGTCGGCGATCTGCCAGATCTCGCGGGCCCGGTCCATCCCGGCCGTGCGCGCCGGATGGATGGTCGAGGCGACGAAGGACATCCAGGACACGACCTGGGCCTCGGCCTCGGGATCGTCGACCGGCAGCAGGTCGGCGTCGGGATAGGCCCGCGCCAGGTAGAACAGGCAGCCCGCGACCTCGGTCAGCACGCGCCCGTCGATCAGCAAGGTCGGCACCTTGCCGTTGGGGTTGATCGCCCGGAACTCCGGCTTCTGCATGTCCTTGGTGGCAAACGACAGCGGGCGCGCCTCGAAGGGCGCGCCCGTTTCGTGCAAGGCGATGTGCACCGCCATCGAGCTGGAACCGGGGGCGAAGTAGAAGGTCAACATCCCCCAGTTACAGCGCGAGAACGGCTACTTGTCGAGCCAGAACGTGTCGAAGCGCACCACGTCGTAGATGCCGAAATACTCCTTCGGATTGTGGCCCTTCACGTAGTTGTACCAGGCGTCGTTGATCTTCTCCCACGACACCGGCAGCAGCGGCGGATCCTCCTCCATGATCATCTCGGCCTGGCGGATGTACTCCTGGCGCTTCTTGGGATCGACCTCGGTGTCGATCTGCGGCAGCAGCGCGTTGAACTTGGGATTGTCCCACTGCGAGTAGTTCTGCGGTCCGCCCTTCTTGTACCAGGCGTTGAAGTAGTCGCTGGGGTCGAGCAGGGTCGACACGATGGCGCCGATCGCCAGGTCGAACTTGCCGGTGTTCACGTCGTCGAACCACACGGATTCGACGGCGGTGCGGATGTTGGACTGCACGTTGAGGTTCTGCTGCAGCATGGCCTGGATGGCCTGCGCCCACACCTTGAACGAGGCGACTTCGCGCACCAGGAAGTCGAGGCCCTGGATGCCCTTCTCGTAGCCTGCGGCCTTCATCAGGGCCTGGGCTTCCTTGACCGAGGCGGACTGGTCGGCCTGGTAGCCCAGCCGCTTGTTGAGCTCGGCGATGGGCGTGGCGACGGGCGAGAACGGATAGATGAAGCCGCCGACCATCATCGGCGCGATGTCCTTCACCACGTCGACCAGCACGGGCTTGTCGAGCGCGAGGTGGAAGGCACGGCGCACCCGCGGATCGTCCATCGGCTTCTTCTTGTTGTTCATCCAGGTGGCCTGGATGACGCTCTGGTAGAAGTTGAGGCTGCTCATGCCCTGGGTGGCCTGCGCCTTGCGCGCGGTCACCGGATCGAGGATTCGCGCATAGTCGACACGGCCCGACAGGATGGCGGAGCCGAGCTCGGGCGAGAACGGCAGGGCGTGATAGAACTCGATGCCGTCGAGGTAGGGCAGCCCCTTGTTCCAGTAGTTCGGGTTCTTCTCCATCACCCAGACTTCGTTCTCGACGCGGCGCTTGCTCTTGAACGGGCCGGTGCCGGGGATGTCGACGACGCGGCGCAGGTTGTACTGGTTGTCCTCCAGCGTCTTCTTGCGGACGATGCCGTTCCAGCCGCTGGCGATGGCGCCCATGATGAAGTCGGCCGGACGCGGCGCGGAGAGCTTGAACACCACGGTGGACTTATCGGGCGCGCTGATCTCCTCGACCGCGGCAAACAGCGTGCTGCGCGGGATGCTGATGCCCTGCGGCGGCTTGGCGATCCGGTCGAAGGTCGCCTTGACGTCCTCCGAGGTGAGCTCGGCGCCGTCATGGAATTGCACGCCCTTGCGCAGATGGAACGTGTAGGTCTTGCCGTCCTTGGAGATCTCCCAGCTGTGCGCCAGGTCGGGGATGATGGTCTTGCCCGAATCGCGCGGGTCGCGACGCACCAGGTTGTCGAACATGCAGCCCTGGCTGCCCAGGCTGTTGATGGTGCCCGACTGGTGGAAGTCGAAGTGCGGCGGACGCATGGTGATGCCGTACTTCAGCACGCCGCCCGACTTCGGGTTGGGCTCGGGTGCCGCCAACTGAAACTTCGAGCCGTCGTATTCGAGCGGCACACCCTGCGCCAGGGCGGGCCACGGTGTGCCATAGAGCGTGACAGCCGCCGCCGTGCCGCCCATGACGAAGTCACGACGCTTTACTCCCGAACGCTTGGACTTGGACTCACTCATTTTGTTTCCTCCCATAAGCCTTCTGGCCATTTGGCCTTTTGCAGACCGAGCACGATGTGCTCAGATGGCTTTGTCCATTCCCCGTATGGACCAAGGCTAACACGATAAAATTCAGGGAGTCTCGCGTGAATCCTCGCCAGCCGGCGCCGCGGGTTATGGGCGGCACCGCAGTAGAGTCCGCACGAACAGTCCTGCAGATGGAGGATCTCCAGACGCATTTCTTCACCCCGGTGGGTGTAGTTCGTGCCGTCGACGGGGTGTCCTACGACCTGAAAAGCGGTGAAACGCTGGGGGTCGTCGGCGAATCGGGTTGCGGCAAGAGCGTGTCGGCGCTGTCGATCCTGCGCCTGGTCGCCAATCCTCCGGGCCGCATCGTCGGCGGGCAGATCCGCTTCGAGGGCCGCAACCTGCTCGAGCTCAGTGAGCCCGAGATGGAGCGCATCCGCGGCAACGACATCTCGATGATCTTCCAGGAGCCGATGACCTCGCTCAACCCGCTGTACACGTGCGGCAAGCAGATCGCCGAGGCGGTTGCCTTGCACCAGGGTCTCAACAAGCGAGAGTCGTGGGACCGCGCGGTGGAGATGCTGCGCAGCGTCTCCATCCCCGAGCCCGAGCGGCGGGCGCACGCCTATCCGCACCAGCTCTCCGGCGGCATGCGGCAGCGCGTCATGATCGCCATGGCCCTGTCGTGCAATCCCAAGGTGCTGATCGCCGACGAGCCGACCACCGCGCTCGACGTCACCATCCAGGCGCAGATCCTCGACCTGATGCGCGACCTGCAGGACAAATACGGCACCGCCATCGTCCTGATCACCCACGACATGGGCGTGGTGGCCGAGAATGCCGACCGCGTGGTGGTGATGTATGCCGGCCGCAAGGTCGAGGAGGCCGATGCCGTCGAGCTGTTCGACAATCCGGGGCACCCCTACACCAAGGGCCTGCTGGGATCCATCCCGCATCTCGACACCGCCGCCCGCACCGACACCAGGCGCGCCAAGCTGAACGAGATCAAGGGCATGGTGCCGTCGCTGTTCAACCTCCCGCCGGGCTGCAGCTTCGCGCCGCGCTGCGCCTACGCCACCGACCAGTGCCGCACCCACAAGCCGCCGCTCGAGGAGCAGCGACCCAGACACTGGATCGCCTGCTGGCACGCCGATCGCGTGATGGCCGGCATGGCGGGTGCCGCATGACCGCGTTGCTCGAAGTCGAAGGGCTGAAGAAGCACTTCCCGATCCACAAGGGCGTATTCTCCAAGGTTGCGGGTCATGTCTATGCCGTGGACGGCGTGTCGTTCTCGATCGGCCGCGGCGAGACGCTGGGCCTGGTGGGCGAGAGCGGCTGCGGCAAGTCGACGGTCGGCCGCACGCTCCTGAAACTGCTCGAGCCGACTGGCGGCACCATCAAGGTGAGCGGCGAGGACATCACCGGGCTCGATTCCCAGGCCATGCTGCCGTACCGGCGGCGCATGCAGATGATCTACCAGGATCCCTACGCCTCGCTGAACCCGCGCATGACGGCCGGCGAGATCGTGGGCGAGCCGCTGATCGTGCACAATATCGGCACGCCGGCCGAGCGCCGCGAGCGCGTCGCCGGCCTGTTCGAGCGCGTCGGCCTCAGGCCCGAGGCGGCGAACGCCTATCCGCACGAATTCTCCGGTGGCCAGCGTCAGAGGATCGGCATCGCCCGGGCTCTGGCGCTCAATCCCGAGCTGATCGTCGGCGACGAACCGGTGTCGGCGCTCGACGTGTCGATCCAGGCGCAGATCATCAACCTGATGATGGAGCTGCAGGACGAGTTCAAGCTCTCCTACCTGTTCGTCGCCCACGACCTTGCCGTGGTCGAGCACATCAGCCATCGCGTGGCCGTGATGTATCTCGGCCGCATCGTCGAGATGACCGACAAGCGCAGCCTGTTCGAGATGCCGCTGCATCCCTACACCGAGGCGCTGTTGTCGGCCGTGCCGATCCCCAAGTCGAGCGCGAAGGGCCGCAAGCGCGTGATCCTGACCGGCGACGTGCCGAGCCCGATCAACCCGCCGCCCGGCTGCCACTTCCACGCCCGCTGCCCCTACGCCATGCCACGCTGCAAGACCGACGTGCCGGTCCTGCGCGAGGTGACGCCGGGCCACTTCGCCTCGTGCCACCTGCACGATGGCGGGATGAAGGTTCCGTTGGGAGCCAACTGACTCTTAGCCCTCCCCCGTATGACGGGGGAGGAGGATGAGGGCCTAAACCGATCCGCGCAGCCTCGGGTCCAGCAGGTCGCGGATGCCGTCGCCCAAGAGGTTGAACGCCAGCACCGTGATGGTGATCGCGACTCCGGGGAACACCACGAGCCACCACGGCGGCACCAGGCCGGAGTTGAGCGAATCGGCCAGCATGTTGCCCCAGGTCGGCGTCGGCGGCGGGATGCCGACGCCGAGAAAGCCGAGCGAGGCCTCGATGATGATGGCGACGCCGAGATGGGTCGTCGCCAGGATCAGGTAGGGCGCCACGCATTGCGGCAGGATGTGACGGAACATCAGGCGCTGGTGGCTGGCGCCGATGCCGCGCGCCGCCTCGACGTACTGCATCTCCTTGAGGGATAGCACGACGGCGCGGATTACCCGCCCGCCGAACGGTATTCGGGTGATGGCGATGGCCACGATCACCGTCGCCATGCCGCCGCCCAGCGCCATGGCGATGGCCATGGCCAGGATCAGGTCGGGGAAGGACTGCAGGAACTCGATGACACGCTGACTCGCCATGTCGAAGCGGCCGCCGAAATAGCCGCAGGCCAAACCCCACAGCGCGCCCACGGTCGTGCCGAACAGCACTGCGCCCAGTGCCACGGTGAGCGAGCTCCGCGCGCCGTACATGACGCGACTGAGCGTGTCGCGGCCGATCTGGTCGGTGCCGAACCAGTGCGCCTCGCTCGGCGGCTTCTGCATGGCGCGGAAGTCCGACTTGAGCGGTGGATAGGGTGCGATCACCGGCGCGGCGATCGCCATGGTGACGATCAGGGCGGCGATGACACCCCAGAAGGCCGAGAGCGGCGCGCGGCGGACCAGGGTGCGCAGCCCGCGCCCGAAGGTGCGCAGGCGCGAGGGCGGGGCGGGAACGGCAGCGCCGGTGACGGTCGCGGTCATCGCAGGCGAATCCGGGGATCGAGCAAGGCTATCGAGAGATCGACCAGGATATTCAGCATCACGAACACCACGGAATAAATGAATACCAGGTTCTGCATGACGAAGACGTCGCGCTCGCTCACCGCCTGGAACATGGAGTAGCCGAGGCCGGGCGTGCCGAAGGCCCGTTCGACCGGGATCGAGCCCGCCAGCACCAGGCCGAGCAGCACGCCGGACAGGGTGATCACCGGCAGCAGCGCGTTGGGCAGCGCATGCAGCGCGATTACCCAGCGGTTGTTCAGCCCCTTGGCGCGGGCGGTTCGCACGTAATCCTCGCGGATCACCTCGAGCAGGCTCGAGCGTCCCATGCGGGCGATATAGGCGGCCTGGCCCAGCCCCAGCACGATCGCCGGCCCGATCACGAGCTGGAGGTTGCCCACGGGATCGGTGAAGAACCCGACGCCCGCCATCGGCGCGCGGTAGCCGAACCAGAACAGCAGGGCGAGCACGATCAACATGCCGACCCAGAAACCGGGCACGGCGATGAACAGGATGCTGATGAAGCGCACCACGCTGTCGGCCACGGTGTTGGGCTTGAGCGCGCTGACGATGGCCACCGGAATGCCGACCAGCCACGACAGCACGACCGAGATCAGGGCGATCTCGGCGGTCAGCGGCCCGCGCCTCAGGATCATGTCGGCGACGCTCTCCGAACGGAAGAACGAGTGGCCGAAGTTGCCCTGGATGATGTCCTTGACCCAGCGCAGGTACTGCACCCACAAGGGATCGCTCAGCCCGAGCTCGGCCATGTAACTGGCGCGCTGCTCCGCCGTGAGCTTGGTCATGCCCTCCGGACCGAAAATCGCGACCAGTGGATCCCCGGGCAGGATACGCATCACCACGAAGACCATGATCGATACGCCGATCACGGTAAGCGCGCCGAACGCAAGCCTGCGCGCGATGTAACTGTACAAAGCGGCGCCTCCCTATGGCGGCCTTCATGGCCTGTTCTTGGTGGGCATCATAGGGCCGGTTCGGGGGCCGAGGCGACTCCTATGACGGCTCTCAGCCGGCTTGCGCCACGCCGCTTTCCCGGCAGATCGACGCCACCTCGGCGCGCTCGCGCTCGGAGGCGGCGATGCCGACCACGACGAAGTCGGGGCTGGCCGGCGTGCCCATCAGCACGCCGACATAGGGCCGCATGCCGACATAGGCGCCGTTGCCGTTGCGGCCGTCGACCTCGCCGCACACCGTGACCGTGCCGCGGCTGTTGCGCGCGCCGCTCATGATGCCGAACCGCGTCGACGCCGGAGCCTTCATCCATTTGCTGACGCCGGCCACCACGGCTTCCTGCTGGCGGGCGTCGAGCACCACCTTCGTGCCGGTCTCGATCGTCGTGCCGGCAGGCGCCGCCGGCAGCTCACTGTAGGGCGGCACGAGTGACACCGGATTATGGGCGGCATGCTGCACCTGGTCGGACACACAGGCGCCGACACAGGCGAACGCTATCGCGCAGAGGATGGGCCGAATTGGGCTGCGCATGAACTCCCCTTCAAACGCAGAGTCGGACAAGCCTAGTCCGCTTGGCGCGGCCCGTCGACTGCTACGCAGCAACTTTCCGCGCCGCCGTCCCGTTGCAACGGCACTGAAATGAGGAGGGAAGAATGAAAAAGAACACGCTTCCGGCACTTTTCCTGTGCCTGGCCGCCACCGCCGCCTCGGCGCAAATGACCAACCAGGGCGCAGCCATGCAGGAGGCGCCGGCGGCGACCGGTGCGCCGAGCGCACCGCTCGGCGACGCCGAGTTCGTGCGCCGGGCAACCGTCGCCAACCGCTTCGAGATCGAGGAAGCCCAGGCCGCGCTGGCCCAGGGCAGCGATCCTCGGCTGAAGGAACTCGCCCGCACCATGGTGATGGACCATGGCGCGGCGCTGAAGGACCTGGAGGCGGCAGCGCGGATGGCCGGCGTGACTCCGCCGGACAGGAAGTTCGACGAAACACAGCAGGCCAGGATCAACGTCCTCTCGCGCAAGAAGGGCGCCGACTTCGACCAGCAATATCGCGCCGACCAGCGCCAGGCGCACGACGATGCGATCGCGCTGCTGGTCGCCTACCAGCAGAGCGGCAGGAGCGAGCAGCTCAGGGCCTGGGCAATCAAGATGCTGCCGGTGGTGCGCAAGCACCGCGAGGCGATCGGCGCCCTGAACGCGCCGTAGCGTCCGTTCAAGGCATCGTTCCGGCCGGACGCTTCTCGCCCGGCCGCACGCGGCGGTCTTCGTCTTCAGGTCCCACCGTCCGCTCGCTCTCACCATCGCGGCGCGGCACGCGTTCGTCGCTGCCGGTATCTTGCTCGATGTCCGGGTTCCGCCGCTCGCGCGGCCGCGGGGTCGGGTCGTTTGGCATGGCTGTCCTCCTCACGAAACAACGATCGGCGCGGCATCGCTGTTGCGACGGCGGGCCGGTGGTCTGTTATCGTCGGCGCCGAAAGCTGCTTCGGAGGAGATGCCATGAACGCGCCGACCACCAAACCTGCCCTGACTGCGCCGCAACGGCTGCGCGCCGTGCTGGCCGAGCCCGGCCTGATCGTCATGCCGGCGGTCTATGACGGGCTGTCCGCCAAGCTCACCGCCAACGCCGGTTTCAAGACCGCCTTCCTCTCCGGTTCATGCGTGGCGGCGGCGCGGCTCGGTGGCCCCGATCTCGACCTGCTGTCGTTCGGCGAGATGTTCGATTCCTTCCAGATGGTGCATGGCGCGGCGCCTGAGCTGCTCATCCTGGCCGACGGCGATCACGGCTACGGCAACGCCATGAACGTGCAGCGCACGGTGAGCGCCTACGGCCGTGCCGGCGCCGCCGCCATCCTGATCGAGGACAAGATCACGCCGCGCGCGCTCACCGCCGCCGGCAAGCCCTGCCTGCCGCGCGCCGAGGCGCGCATGAAGCTCCGCGCCGCCGTCGAGGCGGCGAAGGACTCTGGAATCCTCGTGTTGGCGCGTACCGATTGTCGGCCGACCCAGGGCATCGACGAAGCTGTCGCGCGCATAGAAATGTATGTCGAGGAGGGCGCCGACATCCTGTTCCTCGATTCGCCGGCCGACGATGCCGAGATCGGCCGCGCCATCGCCGCCGCCAAGGGCCGGCCGTCCTTTGTCGTGCTGTCGCCTGGCGCGCCGCGCGCCACGCCGTCGCAGAAGCAGGCCGAAGCGCTGGGTTTCAAGATCGGCACCTTCCCGACCGGCCTGCTGTCGCCGGCGACCGCCGGCATGAAGGCGGGCCTCGCCGCGCTCAAGGCGGGCGAATCGGAGGCCAAGAGCGCGCTGCCGCCGCCGGAGCTGCGCACCATCCTGGGCTACGGCGACTACGACACCAAGGCCAAGCCGTTCATCGCCGGCTGACCCGCCAAAGAAGAAGGGGCACCCGATGGGTGCCCCTTCTCGTTGCGTTGCGTTTCGCGATCAGCCGCCCGACTTGGCGGCGGGCTGACGGCGTTCGTACTTGTAGTCCGGCATGGCCTTCAGCGAATCCTTGGTCCAGCTCGTCATGATGACGATGGACTTGTCGTCGCGCGAGAACTTGAGGTCGCTCCACTTCACGGCGACGTCCTTGGCCCCGACGCCCAAGAAGCCGCCGACCGAGACGACGACCGCCTTGATGGCGCCGCCGTTGTCGACGTAGACGTCCTCGATCTTGCCCACGGCCTCGCGGTTGTCGTTGCGCACCGTGGCGCCGATCAGGGCGTTGCCCGACATCTCGCCCGCGGCGTTGAAGTCGCCGGTCGAGGTGGTCGCGGCGACGTTCGGCCGTTCGCTGGGCTTGTCGGTCGAGCGGTCGGCTGGTGGCTTGGTCGTCTGGGCGAGCTGGTCGTTCGCCGGGCGCGGCGCGTCAGCCGTACGGGCGGAGTCGCCCGGCCGCGCGGCCCACGGGCCGGTATCGCTGAAGACCTGGCCGCGCCAGGTCTCGTTCTTGTACCTGTACTCGGGCTTGGCCTTGAGCTCGTCCTTGGTCATGTTGACCATCACCTTCTCGCCGTTGTCGGTGATTTTCAGATCCGACCAGGCGATGCGAACCTCGCGGTCGCCGACGCCCAAAAAGCCGCCGACGCTCACCAAGACGCTGTCGACCTTGCCGTCCTTGTTGATGTAGATCGACTTGATCTCGCCGATCGTCTCACCCGCGGTGTTCTTGATGTTGCGGCCGATCAACTTGCGGGTATCGGCCGTGGCCGCAGGCGCCATCGCCGTGTTGGTGGGCGCCGTTGCCGATGGCGGCGGACTCGTCGCCTGTTGCGGCTGGGCATATGCAGCGGCCGCGCCACAGGTCAGGAACGCCGCGAGCACGATGTGCTTGAGCATGGAAATACTCCCTAAATGATGACTCATGACGGCTAACGAGAGCCGCGATGCGGGAGTTGCGCCCCAATGCGGCCAACCCATTCAGGCGGAGCCCAGCCGATAGACCTGCCGCGCGTTCTGGCTGCCAAGCAGCGGGGCGAGATCGGCCGGCAGCGAATCGACAATGCGGCGCATGAGCTCCAGCCGCTGCACGCCCCCCCCGCGAACTGATCGCCGCCCACCATCCAGCGGTCGGGGAACGCTCGCAGCATGGCAGGCCATGCCGGTTGCAGGCCGCCGTTTGCCGAGAACGGCACCGTGGCGGGTGCGCCCGACGCGTCGGCCGGTCCCAGGCGGCTTGGGCCGCGACGAAACGGGCCGATGGACTATGCTCGAAGCGCGGGATGCTGGCGTTGAGCCGACGTCTCATGCGCCACGGCTAGCGTCTGCCGTGGCGTCCGGCCCCGGGGCTGGTCAACGTTTTACGCGGGGCGGGCCGGTAACCGGCCGTACCTCAGGCAAAGGCAGCTTGGCGTCGCGCGGCAGCTCACTCAGTTCCTCGCTCTGCTGCAGGCCGGGCATGGGCATGATGGCCTGGTTTTTTGAGTTGGGGCCCATGGTCGCGCCGGTGCCGCCGACGACCGCCGGACCCGACTCCGGCATCTTCGAAGCCTCGATCGCCTCGCTCGGACTCTGAGCCTTCAGGACAGGCACGCAGAGCGCGAGGGGCAAGGCGCTGAAAAAAGCGAACGTGAAAAGGATCGCGCGTTTCATGACAAATCTCCGCCGTTTGCCAAGTCAACAAGCCGGAGCACCGCCACGTTGCGCATTTTTCATGCAACTTTTTTCGGTCCTGAGACTTAATTTGATGAAGGTTCCCTAGTCGCAGCGTGGTCACAGCTGCCAAACGGCAAAGGGGCTAGAGAGGGTTTCGCCCCGACAAAGTGCCACCATCGGATAGTCGGAATGCCTGATACGTCACCGCCGCCGTTTCGTCGTCCTGCGGCAATGCACGCGGCGCCACCGCCTCGCAACGAATTCACGGATGCCGTCGCTCGGATGTTCGAGCACCGGCAACGCGTCGCGCCCGACTTCGCGCCGCCGCTGCGCGATGACATTCCCATCCGCGACGATTTCGACGAGCCGGAGGCCCCTCGTGTCTCTCTCCTGAGCAGGCTGATCGGCCCGTCGGCGCTGCGGCGTGCCCTGTCGATCGTGCCGCTTGCCATCATCGGCTACGCCCTCGTCTGGTTCCTCTATTTCGAGCCGTCGCAGAACGTCACGGCCAGGCCGACCGCCGAGGCGAAGCCGCAGGTGACCCAGACGGTCATCCCCAGCGAGCCGGCGCCTCCGGCGCGACAGGAAGTGGCCGAGGCCAAGCTGCCGCCGATGCCCATGCCAGCGCCCGCCGCGACGATGCCGGTTGCGCCGTCGCCGCCTCCGGTTGCTGACGCCGCTGCGCCGGCGCGGTCCTTGTCGAAGGACGAGGTCAAGGAGCTGCAGGCCAAACTCGGCGCGGCCGGTTTCACCGCCGGGCCGATCGACGGGGTCGTCGGGCCGCAGACCGAGGCCGCTCTGCGCCGCTATGCCCAGTCGCGGCGCCTCGCCAGGCCGGAGCCGACGCAGGAGACGCTGCTGCGGTTGCGCTCGGAAACGGTGGCGAGCCAGTAACCTAGATCACCGCAAGGTCACAGCATTGCGGCTGACAGCTTCCTAACCTCGCCTGACCAGCGGGGGCCGGGGGATGCGTTCAGCCGTATTCGCATTGCTTGTTTTGATCGCGGGCGCTGACGCAGCATGGGCGCAGGCCTGGCTCACGGTCGCCGACGCCGAGGGCCGCTTCCGGCTCGAGATGCCGGTGCCCTTCGATCTGCCACCATCGCAAGTCGGGGCCGATGGCACCGTCTCTTTCGCTTACGTGCACGAGACGCCGGAGCTGGCGCTGCGCTTCGAAGTGGTCGACCACGCCGAGGCGGCTCAGTCGCTGCCCATGCTCGTCACCCGGGTTCGCGGCAGCGAGCACCTGGTGGAGATGCGCTCCCACGTCGTCGGCCGGCGGACCTACCGGATGGTCGCCATCTTCCCGCCCGAGCTCGAAGGCGACCCGATGATCCGGCGCTTCATGCAATCGGTTCACTATAGCGATGATCCGAGCTAGGGGCCGCGGCGCCTCAGCCATATCGCCAGCACCGCGGTGAAGAACAGTCCCAAGGTCGCCATGATGAGCACGGCGGTACGCGGGCCGAACTCGGTGGCGATCGCGCCGGCGGCCAGCACGCCGAGCGGCCCGGTGCCGATGCCGACCGTGACGATGCCCATCAGGCGCGAGCGCATGTCCGGCGGTGCCTCGGTCAGCATCAGCGTGGTCTGCATGTTGCCGAAGCCCGCGGTGCCGAAGCCGCCCAGCACCAGCACGGCGAAGGCCAGCCAATAGGACGGCGACAGCGCCATCACGATCAGCGCCACCATGAACAGCGCAGCACCTCCGGCGAAGGTCAGTCGCCGGTCCATGCGCACGACGCCGGCCGCGATCAGCGCACCGCCGGCCAGCGCACCGATCGGCTCGGCTGCTGCCAGAAGTCCGACCAGGGCCGGCGAGACATGGAACGCGCTGATGCCGAGCGGCGCCACCAGGCCGGAGTAGGCGAAGGCGAAGGCATTGGTGACGATGGTGATGCCGTAGACCAGCAGGATCGTGGGCTTGGTCCAGGCGAAGGCCAGGCCCTCGGCGATCTCGGCCGGGATGCGCGCGAGATCGACGCGGCGGGTGAGCTGGGGATGGACGAGGCCCGCCAGCGCGAAGGCGCCGGCGAACTGGATCAGGGCGGTGATGGTGTAGGCGCCCTTCATGCCCAGCCATTCGAAGGCGATGCCGCCCAGCAGCGGGCCGACCATGCGTGTGGCGGCGTTGGTCGCCGAATCGACTGCGATCGCCGGCACGATGCGATGCGGCCCGGCGACCTCGCCCACCATGCGCCGCCGGGTCGACATCTCGGTCGCCCACATCGTGCCCGACACCAGGTTGCCCAGCGCCACGTGCCACAGCGCGAGCTGGCCGGTGGTGGCGAGCGTGGCCAGCACGGTCGAGACGACGGCCGGTATGATGAGCGCCAGCATGAAGATGGTCTTGCGGTTCACCGCTTCGGAGATCGCGCCGGCGAACGCGCCGAACAGCAGCTGCGGCAGTTGCCGCGCCGCGACGACGGCGGTCGCGGCCAGCGCCGAGCCGGTCACCTCGTAGGCGAACAGGCCGGAGGCCAGAAGCTCGAGCCAGCGCATGGCGTTGGCGAACGCGCCCACCAGCCACAGCCGCAGGAAGTCCGGTGTCTTGAGCAGTTCCCCGATCGGGCCGTTCATTGAGCCACAGGCTACGGGCTGGGGGCGCGCCACTCCAGTGGCGCGTCATTGCCGGTTTCGACGGATGATGGCGCGACTGGAGTCGCGCGCTCCCGGCGACTACCGCCCGATCTTCTCCAGACTGACGCCGGTCGCCTGGATGCGGAACTGCCAGGTCAGCCAGGCGCCGGCAGCGAGCTTGTGATCAGGACGCTCAGCAGGAAGTGGATGCCGGCATCGGCCAGCAGCACCGGCAAGAGGAATGCCATCAGGACGGCGCCGACCTTGGCGAAGGCGGCGGCAAAGCCCGCGCCCTTGCCGCGAATCTCCGTTGGAAAGACCTCGCCGGCCAGCAGGTAGGTCTGGGCGTCGGGTCCGACGTTGGTCATGAAGTTGAACAGCATGAAGCCGCCGAACAGCAGCACGCTGCGCACGGGCTCGGCCGCCTGCAGCGACAGGGTGGCGAGGCCGAGGCCTGCGGCGCAGCCGATGAAGCCTGCCACCTGAGGCGGATGCGGCCGACGCGATCGGCCAGCAGCACCGCCGCCAGGATGCCGACGATCAGCAGCACGTCGAGCAATGCGGCACCCTTGGCGGCCAGGATGTCGCGTGCAATCAGGGCGCTGATGTTGTGCGCGGCGGTGTCCTCATGGCCGATCGTCCTGACCAGGATGGTGGGCGTGAAGATGCCGATGCCGTAGGTGCTGAGATCCTGCAGGAACCACGGCGCCGAGGCGAGGATGGTCGCGCGCCGGCCAGGCAACGTGAAGAGCTCGCGCCAGCCGCCCGTGCGACGCACGCGCGCCACGGCGGCCTGCTCGTCGGCCGGCAGATCGGCCAGGCGCACTTCCTTGGGGTAGGGCGGCTCGCGTTCGAGCAGACGCGCGACCTCGGCTTCGGCCTCGGCCTTGCGGCCCTGGCTCATCAGCCAATGCCCGCTGTCGCTGATCTTGAGCCGGCCCAGGACCAACAGGACGGCCGGCACGATCGCGGTGGCATATATCCAGCGCCACGCCCCGATCTCGGCAGGTTCGCCAGGATGAGGAAACCGACGACGGTGCGGACCAGCGCGCCGATCGCCTGGAAGGCGAAGGCGCTCAGCACCAGCTTGCCGCGATCCTTGCTGGCGATGCTCTCGGAGATCACCAAGTGCGCCGTCGGATAGTCGCAGCCCAGCGCCAGGCCGACGCCGAACAGGTATACGACCAGCCACAGATAGGTCGGGCTCCAGGTCAGCCCGGTCAGGAACAGGGCGAACACCACCATCTCGATCACGAACATGCGGTGGCGGCCATAGATGTCGGCCAGGCCGCCGAGCGCAAGGGCGCCGACCATGATGCCGGCCAGAGGGGCGGCGCTGACGATTCCCTTTTCGGCAGGCGAGAGTCCGAAATCCTTCACGATCAGCGGCAGCGCCACGCCGGTCATGAACACGACCAGGCCCTCGAAGAACTTGCCGGCCGGGGCCAGCAGCCAGATCCGCCACTGCATGGCGGTCATCGGAATGAAGTCTGTCGGCGTACCGTCGGGCCAGGCGGGCGTTTGGTCGATGTAGCTCTGGACGGTGCGCGGCGGCTCGGTCATGTCATTGGACTAATAGAAGAAGACCATTGCGAGGAAACCTGATGCTGAGACGCCGCCTGCTTGCCGCTTCCCTTGCCGCGCCGCTGGTGGCGCGCGGGCTTGCCGCCGAGGCCCAGGGGCAATGGCCGGCCAAGACCGTGCGCTTCATCGTGCCCTTCGCGCCGGGTGGCGGCACCGACACGGTGAGCCGCCTGATCTGCGACCAGCTCGGCCGCAGCTTCGGCCAGCAGTTCGTGGTCGACAACAAGGGTGGGGCGGGCGGCAACATCGGCACCGCCGAACTCGCGCGCGCCACGCCCGACGGCTACACGATCGGGCTGATCACGGTCGCCAGCCACACGCTGAATCCGATGCTGTACAGCAAGTTGCCCTACGACGCCGACAAGGACATCGTCGGCATCTCACGCGTTGCCGTCCTCTCGAACCTCCTGGGTGTGCCGCAGTCGCTGCCGGCCAACTCCATCGCCGAGCTGATCGCGCTCTGCAAGAAGGAGCCGGGCAAGTATTCCTTCGCCTCGTCAGGCCCGGGTACGTCGCTGCATTTGAGCGGTGAGCTGTTCAAGACCATGGCCGGCGTCGACATCATCCATGTGCCCTACAAGGGCGCAGGCCCCGCCTACAACGACCTGGTCGCCGGCACGGTGCAGATGATGTTCGCCAACATGCCGTCGATGCTGCCCCAGGTGCGCGGCGGCAAGCTGAAGGGGCTCGGCGTCACCTCGGCCGAACGCTCGAAGGCCGCGCCCGATATCCCGGCCGTCGCCGAGACGCTGCCAGGCTACGTCGCCACCTCGTGGTATGGCGTCGGCGCGCCGGCCGGCACGCCCGAGCCGATCCTGGCGAAGCTCGAGGCCGGCATCGCCGAAGCCCTCAAGCAGCCGGACATCCAGAAGCGCTGGGCCGACGATCTCGGGCTCGACATGCCGCCAACCGGACGCGCCGGCTTCGACGCTTTCCTGGCCGAGGACCGCAAGCTGTGGGCGCCGGTCGTCAAGGCATCAGGCGTGAAGCTCGACTGACGGTCAGACGACGACGAGCGCCACGGCAATGGCTGCGGTGGAAATACCGGCGCCGATCGCGAACCACAGCCCATGGTCCGACTCATCGTCCGGCTTGGGCGGATGCATGGATTGCAGTCCCGCGGCCTTCTCGGCGGCGTCGATCTGCTCGGAAACCGTTTCCGCGACGTGGGCGTGGTCGATGTCGTGGCGCACTTGATCGATGGTCGAACCGCGCATGGCAAACTCCCTGGCAACTGGCCGATCAACGCCCCATCGGCGCCTGGGGTTGCTGCAACGCCGGTGCACCTTTGCCGTTGGCAGGCGATGGGAAAGGCCGTTCCCCGCACCACGATGGAAGCACAGCAGGTCGACGAGCTGCCGCGCGGCAAGGGTTGGCAGTTCGAGCCGAAATGGGACGGCTTCCGCTGTCTCTCGAGCCGAGACGGCGCCAAGGTCGAGCTGATGGGGCGCTCCGGCAAGAGCCTCGCCCGCTACTTTCCGGAGGTCGTGGCCGGCCTTGCCAAGTTGCCGGTCCGGCGTTTCACACTCGATGGCGAGCTTGTCATCCCGGTCGGCAAGTCGCTGTCGTTCGAGGCGCTGCAGATGCGCCTGCACCCGGCGGCGAGTCGCATCGCCAAGCTCGCGACCGAGACGCCCGCGTTGCTGATCGTATTCGATGTGCTGCGAACGCCGGATGCCGATGTCACCCAACGACCGTTGATCGAACGGCGCGCCGCGCTGGAGAAGCTGTTCACGCGACTGGGCGCCGCGCCGCATCTGCGGCTGTCGCCCACGACGACGCGCCGCGCCGAGGCCTCGCACTGGCTGGCGCGCGCGGGCGGCGGCGCGCTCGACGGCGTCGTCGCCAAGCGCCTCGACGAGCCTTATCGCGCCGGCGAGCGGGCGATGCTCAAGATCAAGTGCCTGCGCACGGCCGACTGCGTCGTCGGCGGCTTCCGTTATGCCAGCGGAGCGAAGGAGGTCGGCTCACTGCTGCTCGGCCTCTACGACGAGCGGGGCCTGCTCGATCATGTCGGCTTCACGTCGGCGATCTCCGATGCCGAGCGGCCGGCGCTGACGCGCAAGCTCGACAAGTTGCGCGGCGGGCCGGGCTTCACCGGCGACGCGCCGGGCGGTCCCAGCCGTTGGTCGACCGAACGCACCAGCCAATGGGAGCCGCTCAAGTCCAAGCTGGTCGTCGAGGTGCAGTACGATCAAGTGACGGGGCAGCGTTTCCGACACGGCACGCGCTTCGTGCGCTGGCGGCCCGACAAGCTGCCCAGGCAATGCACCATGGATCAACTGCAACGCGAAGGGCGGCCGTCGCGGCTGATGCGCGAGATGCGCCTATAGGAACTGGCGTATCGCGGCCAACACGACCAGCGCGCCGACCGCCATCACCACGCTGCCCAGCGAGACCACGTAGAGTGCGCGGCCGGGCGACAGCCGCGCCATGGAAGCGGCGATCCAGAAGAAAGGATCGTTGACGTGGCAGATCGCCATCGAGCCGGCGCCGACGGCGGCGGCGGCCAAGGCCCGCCCCATGGTGCTGTCGAGGCCGAGCGCGGGCAGCATGGGCTCGACCATGCCCGAGGCGGTGAGGATGGCGGTGAGCGAATTGCCCTGCATGGTCTTGACGATGGCCGCCGCCAGGAACGGCGTCAGGATGCCGTAGCGCGGATGGAGCGCGTATTCGGCCAGGAGCTCGGCCATGCCGGTCTCGTCGAACACGCGGCTGAGCCCGCCGGCCGCGCCGACGGCAAGCAGCAACGGCGCCCAGCTGCGGCCGGCCAGCGCCGAGGGCTGCCAGCGACCGGCGAACAGGACGGCCAGCGTGATCGCGATGGCCGCCAGCATCAGCGGCTTGGAGATGCCGATATAGAATTCGCGCGCGCCGCCCTTGCCCAGCGGCTCGCTCGGCATCTGCGCCACCGCCTGCACCAGCAACAGTGCGATCGGGATCGCCACGGCGAGCCAGGCCCAGCCGAGGTGGCCCGACGTCTTGCTCGCCGGCACCTGGCGTGACACGTACCACCAGCCCAGCAGGGCCGCGATCGCCGCGAGCGGCAGGCCGACCAGCGCCATGCTGCGCGGCGGTATCTTCATCACCGACGCCGCGGCAACGGCGAGCGGCGAGGGTGTCGCCAGGGCAGCGAAGGCAAGGAGCGTGAAAGCGAGGCCGAGGGCGCGGCGCGGCGCGTCCTGGCCAGCCGGCTGCAGCAGCGCCAGGGCGCCCGTCGCCGAGGCGCCGAGCCCGGCCAGTGCACCGGCAGCAGCGGCTGTGCCGGTGCCGAGCGGCTGGCGCAGCACCAGGGACGAGACCAGCGCGCCTGCGACCACCAGCAGGCCGGTCTGCTCGAGGGCCGCCGTGAAGCCCAGGCCAAATGCCTTGCCGACCGACATGAAGGTCATGTCGGCGGCGATGCCGTAGATCACGACCGTCGCCATGATGGCGAGAAAGGCGGGAAGATGCAGGCGCTGGACCAGCAGCACGATCGCGACCACGGCGATCGGCAGGAGAAGGGAGGCGAGGAGCATGACGGCGAGACATTAGCGTGGTTTGAAGGCTTGTCACCCCGAGCGAAGCGAGCGGCCTTTGAGGCCGCCAGGAAAGGTCCCTCGCTTCGCTCGGGATGACAGTGAGGCTATAGTCGCATCGTGCGCCTTCTGCTTGCTCTGCTGCTACTCCTCGGCCTCGCCGCCTCGGCGCGAGCCGATACCCTCGTCCGCATCGAGGGCAAGAACTTCATCGCGCCCGACGGCAGCACCCTGCAGATCAAGGGCATCAACCTCGGCAACTGGCTGATGCCCGAGGGCTACATGTTCAAGTTCGAGGTGGCGAAATCGCCGCGCCAGATCTACGGCGCCTTCGACCGTCTGTTGGGGCCCGAGCGGGCGCAGGCATTCTGGCGGCAGTTCCGCGACACCTACATCACGCGCGACGACATCGCCTTCATCAAGCGGGTCGGTTTCAACACCGTGCGCATCCCCCTGCATTGGCGGCTGTTCATGGATGCCGACGGCGAGATCACGGGCGAGGGCTGGTTCCTGCTCGACCGTGCGCTGGGCTGGGTGCGCGATGCCGGCCTTCTGGCCATCGTCGACCTGCATGCGGCACCCGGCGGCCAGACCGGCATCAACCACGACGACGGGCCGGGCTATCCCTTGATGTTCTACGTGCCGCGCGACCGCCAGCTCACGGTGAAGCTGTGGCGCGCCATCGCCAAGCGCTATGCCGGCAACCCGGCGATCCTGGGCTATGACATCCTGAACGAGCCGATCGCGCCCTATCACGACGTGGCGACACTCAATCCGCGGCTGGAACCCTTCTACAAGGAAGTGACGACGGCAATCCGCGAGGTCGATCCCGGCCGCATCGTGTTTCTCGCCGGCGGCCAGTGGAGCTCGAGCTTCGACATGTTCGGGCCGCCCTTTGCCGACAACCTCGCCTACACGTATCACTTGTTCTGGGCGAGCACGAAGCGCGATTCGATCCAGCGCCATCTGAACTTCTCCTCCCGCTACGACGTGCCGATGTTCCTGGGCGAGACCGGCGAGCTTACCGACGAATGGAACGCCCGCTTCCGCAAGCTGAACGAGACCCATGACGTCGGCTGGTCGTTCTGGACCTACAAGAACCTCGACACGCCCTCGACCGTGGTCTCCATCCCGCGGCCCGGCGGCTGGAACGAGATCGTGGCCTTCGCCGACGGCAAGCGAACAAAGCCCGACGCGGCGCTGATCGACCGCGCGATCGCCGAGTATCTCGACGGCATCCGCTTCAGGAACGGCGTGGTGCGGTGGAGTTATCTCGAGTCGTTGGGATTGAAGAGCGAGCCATGATTCTTATCCTCCCCCGCAAGCGGGGAAGGATGAAGAGAGCTGGCGCCTAATTCGCCAGCCGCTTGGCGTGATAGTCAGCCAACGCCTTGAGGGCGGCTTCGCCGTCACCCTTGAAGGTGGGGCCGTGCATCAGGGCGATAATGCCGGGCTTCAAGGCTGCCAGCCGGCGCAGGGTCGGCGCTGTTTGCGGCGTGGCCGGCATGAAGGGGACCGCCTTCTCGGTGGCAATGGCCGGGTCGACGATGTCGCCGCTTGTCGTTGATGGGCAGGCGCCGAACTGCGTGAAGAGATCGCTGCAGAACAGCGTGCCCGTGGTCTCCTCGTAGATCACGCCGGCGTCCCAGTTGTGCGGCACGTGCGGCGTGTCGAGCCAGCGCACCTTCTTGGTCCCGAGGTCGAGGACCTCGTCGTTCTTGAGCGCGCGCGGGGCGCGGTCGGCCATGTCGGTCAGCCAGATGTTGCAGCCGACCTGGCCGTGCGCCGGCGTGGCGTTGGGCGCGGCGGCCAGCCACTGGTTCAGCGCGCCGCTCTCGTCGGCCTCGACATGGCTGCACATCGTCCAGCTGAGCTTGTCGAGCGGGATCAGGCGTTTCACCGCTTCGGAGATCAGCGGGAACAGCGAGCGCTGGCCGTAGTGGAACAGCAACGGCTGATCGGCGTCGATCAGGAACTGGTTGAAGGTGAACCCGTTCGGCCCGATCTGGGGCACGAAGGTCGACAGGCGGTAGATCTTGTCGGCGATCTCGGAGACTTCGGTCTTCATGGAATGCTCCTGCCCCTGAGCGTTCAACGGTCTTGTGTTGGGCAAGACATGAGGACCTTGCCAGCTATTGCAAGAGGACGTCGATCAGTTTGCGATTGAACGCCTCGGCCGCCTCGTAGGCAACCCAGTGACCGGCGCCTGGAATCACGTTCATCTGGAAGTCCGGCTGCAAGGCGCGGAACAGATCGATTCGTTCCTGGATGTGCGGATAGGTGGTCGAATCGAACTCGCCCCAGATGCCGGTCAACGGCGTCTTCACACGCGGGAGCACTTCGCTGAGCTTGTAGGCCCGGCCCATGTCGCGGCTGCGCGTCTTGGCGCGCGTGGTGTTCATGATCTGCATGTGGATGGCGACGCCATCGATCTTGGCCGGATCGTGCAGCATCAGGATTTCGAGATTGCGCCGCGCCTCGGCGGCCAAGGTTTCGGCCGGCATCTCCGCCAGAAGCTTGTGCAGCTTGGGCCCGGGCTTGCGCGTCGCCTTCAGCCCTCCGGCGCCGACCATGACGATGCGTCGGATGCGCGGCTGGAACAACGTAGCGATGTGGCCCGCCACCATGCCGCCGAAGGAGAAGCCGGTGATGGCGAACGTTTTGTCGGCCGGTAGCAGCTCCTTCATCGCCGTCTCGACGCAATGCGTCACCGACCAGACATCGCGCACGTCATTGGGCGGATCGCTGTCGCCCAGGCCCGGCATGTCGGCGGCGTAGATCGTGAAGTGCTGTGACAGTGGCTGGACGTTCCTGATCCAGTGAATCCACGAGCCCGAGCCGCCATGGAACAGCAGCAGGATCGGCTTGCCGGAGTTCTCGCCCCAGATGTGCCACATCATCTTGCCGCCATTGCCCATCGGCACGAGCACCTTGCGCGAGGCCGTGGCCTCGACGGCGGCGATGTGTTCGGCGGCCGTGCGGCCGTCCGGCATGCGCGGGACGGCCGAGTAGTCGAGGCTCATTTGTCGAGAGCCCCCAGCAGGCGCTCGACGAAGCCCGGCGCCTGCTTGCGGTCGATCCAGCGCAAAACTGTGACCAGGTCGTTGTCGGGATCGATCCAGACGATGTGGCTGCCCCAGCCCAGCGCGAAGTAGCTGCGTTCCGACGCCGCCGCGAACTGGCGCTTGTTGGTGTTGAGCCACCACATCAGCCCGTAGAACGGTGCGACGGGGCACGGCTTCACCAGCTCGTCGGTCCAGCCCGTGGGCAGCAGCTGCTTGCCGTCCCATAGACCGCCCTTTGCGACCAGCAGGCCCATCAGCGCGAGATCGCGGGCCGAGATCACGATGCCGCCGCCCCAGTGGCCGCCGCCCGGCACGGAGGTCATCGCCTTGCCGTCGATGGTAACGGTCGAGTTGCGATAGCCGTCCCACTTCCAGTCTTGCGAGGCGCCGATCGGGTCCATGATGCGTCGCTTCAGCACCGACGGCAGCGGCTCCTTGAAGAGCTGCAGCAGCGACAGCGACAGGCGATTCACGCGCACGTCGTTGTATTCGTAGAAGCTGCCCGGCTTCTTCAGTTGGCGCCGCGTACCCTTGGGCGCCTCGGCGACGGCCAGCCCGACCACCCGGTTGTGGTCGATGCGGTCCTCCTTGTCGAACAGCGTGCCCTGCCATTCGCTGGTCTGGGTCAGGAGATGCCGCCAGGTGATGTCCTTGTTCTGCTCGCTGGTGAAACCGTCATCGAGCGCCGAGGGACCGGCCTTGTCATCGAGGTCCTTGATCAGGCCGTCGCCTACGGCAAGTCCCGCCAGCAAGGCAAGGAAGCTCTTGGCGACGCTGAAGGTCATGTCGGGGCGGGCCACGTCGCCCCATTCGGCCAGCACCTTGCCGCCACGATAGACGATGCCGCTGTGGCCGCTGCGCGGCGTCACCGGCCCCAGCACCTCGTTGTCGGGGGCTTTTTCACCGGAATCGAAGGTCATCACGAACTGGCCGTCCGGCATCTTCATGCTCTTGGGCCACTTGGACTCGGCGGCCTTGGCGAAGGCGATCGCCTCTTTCAGTTCATTCATGCCCGCAATCAACATTGGAGCCCGCCCGGGAGCAAGCGTAGAAAATGCATCATGCCTCTGCCGAGCTCGATCACCATCCGCCGACCCGACGACTGGCACGTCCACCTGCGCGACGGACCGATGCTGCAGGCCTGCGCGGTCCATACGGCGCGCCAGTTCGCCCGTGCCGTCATCATGCCCAACCTGGTGCCGCCGGTGACGCGGATCGCCGAGGCAGCCGCCTATCGAGACAGAATCCGCAGAGCGGTTCCGGCCGACCTGACGTTCGAGCCGTTGATGACCTGCTACCTGACCGACGGCGCCGACCCGGTCGAGCTGGCCAACGGCAAGCAGCAGGGCGTGTGGGTCGCGGCGAAGCTCTATCCCGCGCATGCGACGACCAACTCCGCGCACGGCGTCACCTCCATGGACAAGATCGCCCGCGGTCTGGAGGCGATGGAGAAGGCGGGCATGCCGTTGCTCGTGCACGGCGAGGTGACCGACGCCGACGTCGACATCTTCGACCGCGAGGCGGTGTTCCTGGACAAGGTGCTGGCACCGTTGCTGCGTCGGCATCAGGGATTGAAGGTCGTGCTGGAGCACATCACGACCAAAGAGGGCGTGGCCTTCGTCGAGGCCAACGGCGCGCGCATGGGCGGCACCATCACGCCACATCACCTGAGCTACAACCGCAACGCCATCTTCAAGGGCGGCATCCGTCCGCATCTCTATTGCCTGCCGATCGCCAAGAGCGAGGAGCATCGCTTGGCGTTGCGGCGCGCCGCGACCTCGGGCAGCCCGCAATTCTTCCTCGGCACCGACACCGCGCCGCATACCGCCGACACCAAGGAATGCGCCTGCGGCTGCGCCGGTATCTTCAACGCGCCAGTGGCCATGCAGGTCTACACTCAGGTCTTCGCCGAGGAGAACGCGCTCGACCGGCTGGAGGCGTTCGCGTCGATGAACGGTCCACGCTTCTATGGGCTCCTGCCCAACGAGGAGCGCATCACGCTCCGAGCCGGCGCGCTCGACGCTCCCGAACGCATCGCCGTTCCGGGAGGCGATAAGAGCGTGGTGGTGTTTCGGCCCGACACGCCGGTGGGCTGGTCCTTCTGACACCGAACACTGTCACCCCGAGCGTAGCGAGGGGCATTTGAGGCAACAGGAAAGGTCCCTCGCTGCGCTCGGGATGACAGCGATTGCGCTGCGTCATATCGTGGTCAGATGAGCAAAAGAGCACTCCCCGCCGGCGCCGTCGTGCGCGGCACCGACAAAGGTTACGACCATTCGCCGACCGCGCCGGTGCTGAAGCCGGGCAGCGAGCGGCCGGTCGAGAAGTTCGACCAGAAGTATCCCTATCTGCGGCCGCGTGATGCGGCGACGCTGATCCTGGTGCGCCGGCGCGGCAAGGTCCCCGAGGTGCTGCTGGGCTGCCGCGACGCCAAGCACGCCTTCATGCCCAACCGCTACGTCTTCCCCGGCGGCCGCGTCGATCCGGCCGATGCCCGCGTGCCGGTGGCGACGCCGCTCGACCGCTTCGTCGATGAGCGCCTGCGCAAGGCCGCGACCGCGCAACGCGCGCGGGCGCTTGCCGTCGCCGCGGTGCGCGAGACCTTCGAGGAGACCGGCCTGATGCTGGCCAAGCCGTTCAAGGGCGGTCCGCCCGAGGAGGACTTCGGCGAGCACTGGCGCGGCTTCCTGGACAAGGGCATGGGCCCTGCGCTCGACTGCCTCGACCTGATCGCGCGCGCCGTGACGCCGCCCGGCCGGCCGCGCCGCTTCAACGCCCGCTTCTTCATGGCGCGCGCCGAGGATGCGAGCGGCGAGATCCGCCATTCCAGCGAAATGGGCGACATCCGCTGGGTCAGGCTCGACGAGGCGCGCGAGCTGCCGCTGCCCACCATCACCGGGCTCATCCTTGGCGAGATCGGCCGGCTGGTGAAGGAGCCGCCCAACCGCAAGCGGCAGCGCAAGATCCCGCTCTTCACCACGGTGCATCGCAAGCACCTGATGCTCGAGGAGTAGCGCCATGGCGGGGCGCGCCGAGGCCACCTCGACGCCCGCCACTGGGCCGATCGCCCAGCGCGCTGCCGGCACCAGCCTGCCGCCGCGCGGCGGCGTGCGCCTTCGCACGCTGGTCCTGATTCGTTGGGCCGCCGTCGCCGGCCAGCTCTTCACCGCCGCCGTCGTCCATTGGGGCCTCAATTTTACGCTCCCTGTGCTGGCGGTCAGCGGCGCGATCGCGCTGTCGGCACTGCTCAATCTCACGGTGAGCCTCGGCCGGCCGGCGTCGGCGCGCATCGACGACCGCGAGGCCGCGGTCTTCCTCGCCTTCGACATCCTGCAGCTTGCCGTCCTGCTCTATCTCACCGGCGGCCTGATCAACCCGTTCTCGCTGCTGCTGCTGGCGCCGGTGGCGATCGGCGCCACCATCCTGTCGCTCACCAGCAACGTCGCGCTGTCGCTGCTCACCATCATCAGCATCGGCCTGCTCGGCCTGTTCCATCAGCCCTTGCCGTGGCGCGGCCCGCCGCCGGAGCTGCCGGAGATCTACCAGGCCGGCGCCTGGGCCGGCCTCACCCTCACCACGCTGCTGGTGACGCTCTACGGCTGGCGGCTGGCCGAGGAGCAGCGCCAGATGAGCGCCGCCCTTGCTGCCGCGCAGGGCGCCCTGGAGCGCGAGCAGCGCATGTCGGCGCTGGGTGCGCTGGCCGCGGCGGCGGCACACGAGCTTGGCTCGCCGCTCTCGACCATCGCCGTCGTCGCCAAGGAGATGCTGCGCGAGGTCGAGGCCGACGATCCGTTGCGCGAGGATGTCGAATTGCTGTCGTCGGAGTCCGACCGCTGCCGAACGATCCTGGCGCGCCTGTCGGTCGATCCGACGGGCGACGTGTCCGATGCCTATACGCTGGTGCCGTTGCCGGCGCTGATCGAGGTAGCGGCGCAGCATGCTGAACGCGAAGGCATCGCCATCAGCTTCAAGTCCGGACCGGTCGGCGAGGGCGTGCCGACGACGGCGCCGATCCAGGTGCGCAGCCCGGAGATCACGCAAGGCATCGGCAACATCGTGCAGAACGCCGTGTCGTTCGCCCGCCAGGAGGTCGAGATCAGGACGCGCTGGACGGCCGCATGGTCGGAGGTCGAGGTGTCCGACGACGGGCCCGGCTTCTCGCAGGCGCTGCTCGACGAGCTCGGCACGCCCTTCATCTCGACGCGCCAGGGCGAGGAAGGCCACATGGGATTGGGTGTGTTCATCGCCAAGACCCTGTTGGAACGAACCGGGGCCACCGTGACTTTCGGTAACCGCCGGGGAACGACCGGTGGCGCGCTGGTTTCCGTGCGCTGGCCAAACCCGGTCTTCAAGGCTACATAGCGGCCGATGTCGAAGGAGCAGCCATGAGCCAGGACACAGGCGCCAACCGCCCCGTGTCGCCCGCCATAGCCGGCGCGACGGCCAACAAGGATCGCACGCTGCTGATCGCCGATGACGATGCCGCGTTCCGCAACCGCATCGCGCGGGCGCTCGAGCTGCGCGGCTTCATCGTCACCGCGGTGGGCTCGGTCGCCGAGGCGCTGGCGCAAACAGCGCGGCCGCCCGCGTTCGCCGTGCTCGACCTCCGGCTGGGCGACGGCAACGGGCTCGAGCTGGTGGGTCCGCTGCGCCAGGCCCGGCCCGACATCCGCATCGTCGTGCTGACCGGCTACGGCAACATCGCCACCGCCGTCGCTGCGGTGAAGGAAGGCGCCGTCGACTATCTCGCCAAGCCGGCCGACGCCGACGCCATCGAGCAGGCGCTGACCGCGCATGGCCGCAAGCTGCCGCCGCCGCCCAGCAACCCGATGTCGGCTGACCGCGTGCGCTGGGAGCACATCCAGCGCGTCTTCGAGCAATGCGATCGCAACGTCTCGGAGACGGCGCGCCGCCTCAACATGCATCGGCGCACCTTGCAGCGCATCCTCGGCAAGCACGCCCCCCGCGAGCACTGATCACCGTTCAACTTCTGCTCAACGCGCTGGCGTTGGGCATGGCCTATGCGCTGGTGGCGCTGGGCTTCGTGTTGGCGCTGAACGCGGCCGGTGCCGTGAATTTCGCGCACGGCGATCTCGTCGTGCTGGGTGGCGCGCTTGCCTCGTTCGTCGGCCTGTCGATCGGCCTGCCGGCCGTGCTGCTGTTGCCGCTGGTGGCGGTCGCGATCGGCGTCGTCGGCATCATTGCGGCGCGCATCGCCATCCTGCCATTGGCGAGCCGACCGCCTGAAGCGACCTTCGTCGCTACCATCGCGCTCGCGGCCATCATCGAGCAGTCTCTCACCATCGCCATGGCCGGCGCGCCGCGCACGGCGCCGGCGCTGCTGGGTGGTGGCTCGTTCACCATCGCGGGCTTCGTGCTCGGCCGCCAGCCGCTTGCCATCGTCGTGCTGGGCGCCGTGCTGGTCGCGGCCGTGTGGTTCCTGCTGGAGCGCACCCAGACCGGCCGGCGCATGCGCGCCGTTGCCGCCGACCGTTATATGGCGCGCGCCGTCGGCATTCCCGTCGGCCGCTACGTGATCCTGTCGCTGGCGCTTTCCGGCGCGCTTGCCGGCGTTGCCGGCTTCCTGCTGGGGCATCAGTTCCTGGTCGCCCCGACGCAGGGCGCGGGCCACATGTTGAAGGCCTACATCGCCGTGGCGCTGGGCGGCTGGGGCAGCGTGCCCGGCGCGCTGCTGGGCGCGCTGGGCATCGGCCTCTTCGAGACCTTCGCCGCCGCGCGCTTCGGCGACGCCTGGGCCTCGGCCGCACTTTATATCTGCGTTCTCGCGGTGCTGGCGCTCCGGCCTCGGGGCCTGTTCGGCGAGCCCGTCGGCCGGCGCGCCTGAAAATGCGTCTGTCGCCCTTCTGGCTGATCCTCCTGGTGCTGCCGCCTCTGTTGGCGCTGTTCGTCTTGCCGCCGTTCGGCCAGCGCATGGTCATCCTGGCCGGCATCTATGGGTTGATGGGCCTGGGCTACCAGCTCGTGTTCGGCCAGCTCGGCGCTCTCAACCTGGCGCAGGGCGCCTTGTTCGGCCTGGGCGCTTACGCAGCGGCGCTGACCGCGCCCATTCTCGGGCCGTTCGCCCTGCCCGTGGCGATCCTCGCGGCGGCGATCCCGGCGGCGCTGGTGGCGGGTCCGCTGCTGCGCCTGCAATCGCATTACTTCGCGCTCGCCACTTTGGCGCTTGCCTCGCTGGTCAACCTTTCAGCGGTGCATGCCGAGAGCCTGACGGGTGGCGCCAACGGGCTCGCTGGTTTCGCGACATCGTTACCGCGCGGGCCGGCCCTGCTGGCAACAGTATGGGTCTGCCTGATCGCGGGCGTACTGCTGTACGCCTGGCTGTTCGAGGGCAAGCTTGGCGAGAGGGCGCGCCTGCTGCGCGAGGCGCCATTGCTTGCCGCCACGCTCGGCATCGACGGCGCTGCCTGGAGGTTCGTGGCGTTCGTCGTGGGTGGCGCGCTCGCTGGATTGGCCGGCGCATGCTCGGCCGCCTTGAGCGGCGTTGTCTCGCCGGAAGCAACCGGCTTTTCGATCATGGTGCTGTGCCTGACGTTGGTGGTGCTGGGCGGCTCCCGCCATCCGATGGGCGCGGTCGTCGGCGCCGCCCTTGCCGTTGGCCTGCCCGAGCTGCTGCGCGACCTGCAGGGAGCGTGGCTGCTCGCCTATGCCGTCGCCACGCTCGCCGTCGTGTTGTGGGCGCCCGAAGGCCTGGCTGGCCTGATCGATCGCCTGCGTGGCGCGCGACCGGCGCCGGCCGAGCCGCCGGGCCTGCCCGACGTGCTGCCGGCGGTCGGCGGCCCGAAGACTCTTGTCCTCGAAGGTGTCGGCAAGCGCTTCGGCGGCGTCGAGGCGCTGGCCGACGTGTCGCTGTGGCTGGCGCGCGGCGAGGTTTTGGGCCTGATCGGCGCGAACGGCTCGGGCAAGTCGACTTTGCTCAATGTCATCAATGCCCTCGAGCGGGCCGATACCGGACTGATCGCGCTCGACAAGTTGCGCATCGAACGATTGTCGACCCCCGAGATCGCCCGCGCCGGCATCGCCCGCACCTTCCAGACCCTGGCGCTGGCGGGCGACAGCAAAATGGCCGATCTGGCGCGCGCCGTTGCCACGGGTGCCCCCTTTCTGCTGCTCGACGAGCCGGCGGCTGGCGCCGGCGACCACGAGCGGCGCGAGCTCGTCGGCATCATCCGCCGCCTGCGTGACGCCGGTCGCGGCGTGCTGATCGTCGACCACGACATAGAGCTCCTGTCGCGCGTCTGCGATCGCCTGGTCTGCCTCGATCGCGGCCGCGTCATCGCGAGCGGCCGGCCAGCCGACGTGCGCGCCGACCCGCATGTGCGCGCGAGCTTCCTCGGCCTCGACGGAATCGCGGCATGAGCGCCGTGCTCGAGATTGGCGAGGTGTCGGTCGAGGCGGGCGAGATTGTGGCCCTCCTGGGCGGCAACGGCGCCGGCAAGACCACGCTGCTCGAAACGGTTCTCGGTTTCCATCCCGGCCGCGTCAGGCTGTTCGGACACGACGCGAGCGCGCTCGTCGTCGAGCAACGCGTCGGCCTGGGCGTAGGCCATGTGCCGGAAGGGCGGCGCGTCTTCGCCGGTCTCACGGTACGCGAGAACCTCGAGGCGGCATCGTCGCTGCCGGCATCGCAGCGCCGCCAGCGCGTCGAGGAGATGTTGGCGCTCTTTCCGATGCTGGGCGAACGACCGACGGCGCGCGCGTGGCTGCTCTCGGGGGGCCAGCAGCAGATGCTGGCGCTCGCGCGCGCGATGATGGACCGCCCGCGCCTGCTGTTGCTCGACGAGCCGACACTCGGGCTGGCGCCGGTGGTCGTCGCCGACCTGTTACGTCGGCTCGAAGCCATGACCGCCGACGGGACGGCGATCCTGCTGGCCGAGCAGCGCGCGGCACTGGCGCTCGGCGTTGCCCGGCGCGGCGTTGTGCTCAGTCGTGGCCAGGTAGTGCGTCGCGGCTCGGCTGCCGAGCTTGCGGGCGATCCGACGCTGGCGGACCTGATGGCCGGCGCTTGAGCGCCATCCCGGTGGACCGCTTGCGCTGCCGGCCGGGAAGGACCTCGTCGCGCGAGAGGTTGTCATGCACGTCATCCATGCGCCGGTAGTCGATCGTCACCTCTTCGCCGGGTTCGATGTCGCGCAGCGCATAGTAGGTCACGTCGCCGTCGTCGGATTGCAGGTTGGGCGTCGCGGAATGGTTCATGTACCAGCCGACGGAGATGCGCAGGAAGTCGATCGGCGCCCAATAGCCGCCGGTGGTCCGGATGCCGAAGCGCTGGAAGAGCTTCTTGTGCGGTGAGGCGTGCGCCTTCTTGAGCGGCACCCATCGGCTGTCCTCGGGCGACCAGACGCGGACGAATTCGCCTTTCTTGATCCCGGTACCGGAAAAGCAGCCAATGCCGTGGATCTTGGACGGCCCCAGATACAGCAGGGCCTTGTGCCATTTACGCTGACGCATTTTGCAGTGGTCTCGACGTTCTCAAGCAGGCGCGCCTTGTGCCCTGCTTCGCGATCGAGAGCAACGGAAAGTGCTCACGCCCGGCGATTCTGGGCGTTCCAGAAGAGTTCGAGGTTGGAAATCAGCGCCGGGCTGAAATGGCACAGGGCTTGCTCACGGGCGTAGAGCGCGGCGTAGCGGCGGAAGGTGTCGAGCGGCTCGGCCGACAGTCGCAGGGCCCGGCGATTGCCGATCGCGCCGACGGCGCCCGAGCCGGTCAGGCGGTCGATGACGCGGGCGATGGTCTGGTCCATCTCGGCGGGATCGATGACCGCGTCGCAGATCTTGCGGCCGACGTCGGAATCGCAGTCGATGCGGCGCTCGTACATGATCGCCTGGCGGGCGATGCGGTCGCCGACGAAGCGCGCCAGCCTGAGGTTCGCCATTGCCGGGATGATGCCTTCCTTGCGCGCCGGCAGGGTGAGGTAGGCGTCGCGGCCGGCGATGTTGAAGTCGGTCGCCAGCAGGATCTGGCAGCCGCCGCCGATGGCGAAGGTTTCCACCGCCGAGATCCAGAGCTTCTCGATCGAATCGCCCGCGACCTCGTCGGGCGGCACCTCCGGTTTGGCGAGCCCGCGCATCATCTTGTTCACGAAGCCCAAGTCGCGGACCAGGAACCACAGGAAGGGGATCTTGCCGTAGTAGAGGTGCGTGAGGTTGATGCCGGCGTTGAAGATGCGGCGGCCGGCATACTTGCCCTCCGGCACGACATCGCCGCGCAGCACGGCGACCTGGCTCTGCGGATCGAGGATGCAGACGTCGGCTGCGATCTCGGTGGCGGGCTGGGTGAAATTGTCCTCGGAGTTGAGGAAGCGCTTGTTGGCCAGCAGCAGGGTGGCCGCCTTGCCCTGGCGCTCGACCCTGGCGAAGCCGAGATCGAGCTTGCCGTCGCGCAGGAACTTGGCCAGCGCCTCGGTCGATTCCTCGCGCGGCAGCAGCATGGCGTGGCAGAGATGCATCCCGCAGACGGGATCGGCCAGGAACTGGTTGAACAGGATGCCTTGGTCGATCTCGCAGCCGTCCTTGTCGGCTTGCCGCAGCTCGGCCTCGGCCGCGACCTCGGCGCTGCTCGGCACCAGCCCCGGCACCATCTCGGCGGCGTCATAGGCCAGCTGCTCGATGCGCACGAACTTCGCACGATCCGCCGTCAGCCGGTCGTAGAGCGCGCGGGCATGGCGGCGCAGGAAGCTGAAGCGGGCGTCGCGCGCGGCCTGCTTGATCGCCTCGGCCCTGTCGAAGGCGGCGGCATCGCGCTTGGGCTTGGGGCCCAGGCGGGCCATCCGGTCCTTGGCATCGAGCCAATAGGCAGAGAAGTGCGCGGCGTCGGCCGCGAAGTCGCCGTTTGCGACCGGTGCCGAGACCACCGAATCCATGCCTGCTTCCTGCCCTTCGGAAAATTGGAGCGGGCGACGGGATTTGAACCCGCGACCTACGGCTTGGGAAGCCGACGCTCTACCCCTGAGCTACACCCGCGTCGCCGTCTTTCTAGCTCATTTCACCGGACCGTAGAAGATGATCCAGATGGCGAAATCCTCGGTGAAATTCTCGAAGCCGTGCTCGGCATGGGCGGCGGCGAAGCACATGTCGCCGGCCGCGACGGGCGTCAGCGTGCCGTCGACCCGATAGAAACCCGAGCCGGCGGCAACGAAGTAGACTTCGTCGCGCTGATGCGGCTTCTGCGGCCCGTCGGTCGGCCGTGGCGTGAAGCGGATTTCCAGATCGCCGTCGATGAAGGCCTCGGCCGAGCGGCCGGGTTTCCAGGGCAGCCCGCGGGCGACGGCGAGCGAAATGGCGGCGGGGGTGCGGTCCATGACGGCCTCAACATTTGCTTCGACCGTGCGATAGTAGCCCATGCTCGATGAGGTTCTCACCCCTGAGGAACGCGCCGTCGTGGCGCGTGCCCGCGATTTCGCCGAACGGCATGTCGCCCCCAATGCTGCGCGCTGGGAATGGGAGCGGCGCTATCCGCTGGAAACCATTAAGGTCGCCTGCGCGGAGGGCTTGCACACCATCGAGCTCGCGAAGAAGCACGGCGGGCAGGGGCTCTCCTTCTCCTGCAAGCTGCGCGCCTTCGAGGAGATCGCGAGGCACGACTTCGCCTTCGCCTTTGCGCTGATCAACCACCACAACGCCATCGCGCGGTTCGCGCGCGATGGCCAGCCGGCGCACGTGGCGCGCCTGCTGCCGCGCATGATCGCGGGCGAGGTGATCGGCTGTGCGGGCCTCAGCGAACCCGGCGTCGGCAGCGACTTCGGCGGGCTGGAAATGTCGGCGGTGCGTGTCGACGGCGGCTGGAAGCTGAACGGCGCCAAGGCCTGGATCACCAACGCCGCCGTGGCCGGACTCTCGGTCGCCTATGCCCAGACGGACAAGGCCCAGGGCTACCGCGGCATCGCCTGCTTTGCCATCGAGGCCGACCGGCCGGGCTTCCACCGAGAGAAACCGTTCGAGCTGCATGGCGGTCACGCGATCGGCGTCGGCGGCTTTCGCCTGGTCGATTACATTGCCCCCGACGAGGCGGTGCTGCATCCGCCGGGCCAGGCCTTCAAGGCGGCGCTCGCCGGCATCAACGGCGCACGCGCCTACGTCGCCGCCATGTGCTGCGGCATGTTGCAGGCGTCGCTGGAAACAGCCGTGCGCTACACGCAGCAACGCAAGACTTTCGGCCAGTCCGTGCTCGATCACCAGGGCGTGCGCTGGAAGCTGGTGGACGCCGCCACCGATCTCGAAGCCGCGCGGCTGCTGACCTATCGCGCGGCGCGCCTGATCGACGAGGGCGGCGATGCCGTGCTGCCGGCGGCCTACGCCAAGAAATTCGCGACCGAGATGGCGTTGAAGCGCATCGCCAACTGCATCCAGGCGATGGGCGCCAACGGCCTGCGGGCCGAGTATCCGCTCAGCCGCCATCTCGCCGGCGCCAAGATCGCGGCCTACACCGACGGCTCGATCGAGATGATGAACGAGCGCATCGGCGTCGGGCTTTCACAAGTTTTTGGGGCGCAGGTGTCCGGGTGATCCTGTCGACCGTCGAGATGCATACCGGCGGCGAGCCCACCCGCATCATCGTCGACGGCTGGCCGCGCTTCACGGGCAAGACCCTGCTCGACAAGCGGCGCGAGGCGCGCGAGCGCTTCGATCACCTGCGGCGCGGCCTGATGCTGGAGCCGCGCGGCCATGACGGCATGTATGGCGCCCTGCTGGTCGAGCCCGACCATCCCGAGGCCGACCTCGCCGTGCTGTTCATGCACAACGAGGGCTACTCGACGATGTGCGGCCACGCGACCATCGCGTTGGCGCGCTGGACGGTCGACAGCGGCCGCGTGCAGCGCCGCGAGCCCGAGACGATCGTGCGTCTGCAATGTCCCTGCGGCCTGGTCGTTGCGAGAGTCGCGGCTGACGGGACGGTGCGCTTCGAAAGTGTGCCGGCCTTCGCCTATGCGCTCGATCGCATCGCGCCGACACGGACCTGGGGACCGGTGGCGGTCGACATCGCCTATGGCGGCGCCTTCTACGCTTTCCTCTCCGCCGATTCGATCGGCCTCGATCTCCGTTCGTCGGCGATGCGCGCCATCGTCGACGCCGGCGAGGAGATCGCCGAGGCGGCGGCGGCGGCGGTGCCGATCGTGCACGCCGACGAGCCCGATCTCGCCTTCCTCTACGGCACCATCCTGACCGACGGCGGCAACGGCGCGGACGGCAAGCCAAGCCGCAACGTCTGCATCTTTGCCGGCCGGCAGATCGACCGCAGCCCGACCGGCAGCGGCGTCACCGCCCGCATGGCCCTGCAGATGGCGCGCCGCGCAGCGCGGCCGGGCGACGAGCGCCGGTTCGAGAGCTGCACCGGCGACGTCTTCAGTGGTCGTATCGTGCGCGAGGCACCGTCTGTCGGCGGTCGCAAGGCAGTGATCGTCGAAGTCGGCGGCCGGGCCCATCAGACCGGCGAGGCCCGCTTTCGCTTCGACGATGACGATCCGTTGCGGGAGGGCTTTTCATTGGACCGCGGGCCTCCGGGCCCGCCTTTTGAGTCATGAGCGGGCCTGGAGGCCCGCGGTCCGAAGATCAAGAGTTGTGACCGCGGCGCAGCGCCTGATCCAGATCATCGAACAGATCGGATGTTTCCTCGACGCCGACCGACAGGCGCAGCAGATCGGTCGGGCAAGGCGTGCCTGGCCCTTCGATGCTGGCGCGATGCTCTATGAGGCTTTCGACGCCGCCCAGCGACGTCGCGCGCTTCCACAGTTCGACGCGCGCCGCCGAGGCGATGGCGGCGCGCTCGCCGCCTTTCACCCGCACCGACAGCATGCCGCCGAATCCGCCCTTCATCTGCTTTTTCGCCGCCGCGTGTCCTGCAAAGGAGGGCAGGCCGGGATAGAGCACCTCCGCCACCATGGGATGGGACGACAGGCGCTCGGCGAGACTCTCGGCCGAGCGACACGCCCAGGCGACGCGTGGGAACAGGGTGCGCATGCCGCGCAGCAGCAGCCAGGCCTCGGTCTGGCCGAGGATGGTGCCGAGCTGGGCGCGGATGGCGCGCAGCTTCTGCCAGTACTCATCGTCGCGCGCGCCGACCAGGGCGCCGGCGATGATGTCGGAGTGGCCGTTGAGGTACTTGGTCGCCGAATGCATGACGATGTCGGCGCCAAACTCGATCGGCCGCGACAGCACCGGCGTCCCGACGGTGGAGTCGACGCCAAGAAGCGCGCCGGCGCGATGGGCGATGTCGGCGGCCGCCGCGATGTCGGTGACGCACCACGTCGGATTGGCCGGCGTCTCGATCCATACGAGCTTGGTCGCACCCGGCCTGACGGCGGCGGCGATGGCGTCGGTGCGGTCGGCGTCGACGAAGTCGACTTTCAGGCCCCATTGGCTGGCAAAGCCCGCCAACCAGTTGCGCAGCGACCAGTACATCACCTTGGGGGCCACGACGTGATCGCCGGGCGCCAAGGCCAGGAAGCAGGCCGTTGCCGCACTCATGCCCGAAGAAAAGATCAGCGCCTTCGGCCCACCTTCGAGGGCAGCGAGCGTCGCCTCGGCCTGGTCGAAGGTCGGATTGTCGGAGCGCGCGTAGATGCGGCCGGAGCTGTAGCCGTTGTCCTCGTCGCGCTGATAGGTGCTGGACATGTGGATCGGCGGCACCACGGCCTTCGTCACGGGGTCGATCCACCCCATTGCTTGTGCTGCGAGGGAAGAGGCAGCGAAGGTCTTGTTTGTCATCGAGATACCGCCAGCTTACGTGTTTCTTACATATGCGCGTGCTTTTATAGCGCACCGTCGCACATTCGTTGCAGATGCAATACTATCCGCCCCGCCGCAGCGGGCCGGATCACTAAGTGTCCGATGTCCGATTGCGTGTCGCGAACCGTCCCATCGTCTCGGTCTGGAACCGGAGTCCGTGTAATGGATGTCGAAACCTTCGCCCACTCGTCGCAGCAGTTGCAAACTCCCGCCCGCGGCGATCGCGTGGCCCGAACGCGCGAAGCCATCGTCGGCTCGGCCCTGGCGCTTGCACTCGCCGGCGAAGTGGCGCCGATCGTCCGCGACATCGCCAAGATGGCCGGCGTCTCGGCGCGTACCGTGTTCCAGCACTTCGCCGACACCGCCGAGCTCTACGTCGCCGTGCTCAGCCGCGTGATGGCAGCCGCGCTCGGCGACGTCGACTTCAACATGTCGTGGCCGCTCGACGAGCGCATCGCCATGATCATCAACCAGTCCTCCGAGCGCGGCGAGCGCCTGCTGCCGATGTGGACCTTCGTCGAGACCCTGCAGCGTCGTTCCAGCGAGGCGTCCGAGATGATCGCGCAGATATACACCGCCAACCGTGCCCAGCTCGCCAGCTGGTTCGAGCACGAGCTGGCGGCCCTGCCTGCCGACGCGCGCGAGCGTACCTTGAACGCGCTCGCCATGGCGCTGGCGCCCGAGAGCTGGGTGGTGCTGCGCGAGCGGCTCGGCCTGTCAGTCGAACAGGCGCGCGACGAGCTGGGCTTCGTCGCCCGCGCCGTGCTCAACGGCGGCGCGCTCCGCGCATAGAAAGTCGCGCCAGCTCCTCGAGCTGGCGATCACGCAAGCCCATCTCGGTGAGATGGGCCACCGTGTTCTGAACATAATCGAGATTGCTGCCCGTGGCGCCGCGTCCGTTCCGGACCAGCGCCACGGCTTTTTTGAGCGGCAGTTTGCCGGCGAACTGGCGATGGGCGCGGTCAGCGAGATAGACCAGCGCCAGGACCGTGCGGCCGTCGTCGAGATGAATCGGCCGGATCGTCTCCTCGTAAACGCCGTCATTGTCGATCTCGCGATGGATCAGGTAGCGGCGCACCGCCTCATACCGTTTGGCCGGCAGGCGGTGGGCCAGCCCGCGGCAGGCGCCGCCCGGCAGCAGGCCCAGGATCAGCCCGGGCTGTCTGGGTGTGCCGCGATAGTGCTCCGAATAGATACAGAAGGCGCGGTGCCATCCGTGCAGGCGCGCGCCGCGCGTCTCGGGCGTGGCGAAGCCCGGGTTCCACATCAACGAGCCGTAGCCGAAGACCCAGAAGGGACGGGCGCTCATGCTCTTCCGGACCGCGCGATGATCCTCGAGGTCACGCCTGGTTGAGATGGATCAGCGCGCGGCGGATCTCGCGCGTGCGCGTGAACAGCTCGAACAGCTTGTCGCCCTCGCCCCAGCGGATGGCGCGCTGCAGGTAGAACAGGTCTTCCTGGAAGCGGCCGAGCGTCTCGAGCACGGCCTCGCGGTTGTTCATGAACACGTCGCGCCACATCGTCGGATCGGAGGCGGCGATGCGCGTGAAGTCACGGAAGCCGCCAGCGGCGAAGCGCAGCACCTCGCTGTTGAGATGACCGGCGAGGTCGTCGGCCGTGCCGACGATGGCGTAGGCGATGAGATGCGGCAGGTGCGAGGTGATGGCGAGGATGCGGTCGTGATCGGCCGGGTCGAGCCGCTGGGTCAGGCTGCCCAGCGCCTTCCAGAACGTCTCGAGCTTGTCGACCGCGGCGGGATCGCTGTCGGGCAGCGGCGTCAGGATGGTCCAGCGCCCGTCGAACAGCTCGGCGAAGCCCGCCTCGGGGCCGGAGTTCTCCGTGCCGGCGACTGGATGGGCCGGCACGAAATGCACGCCGGCCGGCAGATGCGGCTTCATCGCATCGACCACCGCCTGCTTCACCGAGCCCACGTCCGACACAATGCAGCCCGGCTTGAGCCTGGGCGCGATGGTGCGCGCGGCCTCGCCGCAGGCGCCGACCGGCGTGCAGACGATCACCAGGTCGGCATCCTCGCAGGCGGCCGCGAGATCGGTGCCGCAATGGTCGACCAGTTTCAGCCGGTTGGCGGTCGCCGCGGTCTCCTCGCTGCGCGTGGCGGCGACGATCCGGGTGGCGAGGCCGCCGCGGCGCGCGGCGAGCGCGATCGAGCCGCCGATCAGGCCGATGCCGATCAGGGCGATCTTGTCGAAGAGGGGCTTGGTCATTTGTTTGCCGCGACAAAGCGGCCGAGCGAGGCGTGCACGGCCTTGACCTCGCTCTCGGTGCCGATGGTGATGCGCAGGAACTCCGGCAGGCCGTAGCCCGCGACCATGCGCGGGATCAGTCCGTCGTTCATCAGCCAGTCGTTGGCGGCGGCCGCGCGCTCCTTGGAGCCGAAGCTCACTGTCACGAAATTGCCGACGCTGGGCAGCGGCTTGAGGCCAAGTTTGCCGAGCTCGGCGCTGAGCCAGGGCAGCCAGATGTCGTTGTTTGTGCGGCTGGCGTCCGAGTGGGCGATGTCGGCCATCGCCGCGATGCCGGCGGCCTGCGCCGCCAGGTTGACGTTGAAGGGCTGGCGCAGCCGGCTCATGACGTCGATGACGCCGGCCGGGCCATACATCCAGCCGAGCCGCAAGCCGCCCAGCCCGTAGATCTTCGAGAAGGTGCGGGTCATCACCACATTCTCGGCCTGGTCGACCAGCTCGACGCCCGATTCGTAGTCGTTGCGGCTGACATACTCGGCATAGGCCGCGTCGATCACCAGCAGCACGTTCTTCGGCAGCCCCGCGTGCAGGCGGCGCACGTCATCCTTGGTAATGTAGGTGCCCGTCGGATTGTTGGGATTGGCGACGCACACGACCCGGGTCTTGTCGGTGACCTTGGCCAGCATCGCGTCGACGTCACAGCGATAATCCTTCTCTGGCGCCGCCACCGGCGTCGCACCGACGCCGAGCGCGTTGATGGGATACATCAGGAAGCCGAACTGGCTGTGCAGCAGCTCGTCGCCCGGGCCGCAGTAGGCGCGCACCAGGAGATTGAGCAATTCATCGGAGCCGGCGCCGCAGACGATGCGCTTGGCATCGAGGCCGTAGTGCCGGCCGATCGCGGCGCGGAGCGCGTTGGAATCGCCATCGGGATAGCGGTGCAGCTCGGTTGCCGCCTTGGCATAGGCCGCCATGGCCTTGGGGCTGGGCCCGAGCGCGCCTTCGTTCGACGACAGCTTGGCGATCGTCTGCTTGCCCTCGACCGAGTCCTTGCCCGGCACATAGGGCGCGATCTTCATGATGCCCGGACGCGGGGTAAGCGCGCTCATCGCGATCTCCTAAAGTGGTCAGGCCCGCGCTGTCGACGGAACGGCGTAGGCGCCGATGGCCGCGACGCGACCGTTCTCGAGTTCCAAAGTGGCCTCGAGCGCGCGCAGGCGCTGATCGCTATCGGCGATCACGCCCGGCAGCTCGACGAGATAGTGATGCACGCCGCCTGCAAGCTGGTCCAGCACCGAAGTGAAGGCGGGCAAGCCGGCCTTGGCGAGGGCACCGGAGATACGATTGCGGCTGAGACCGCCCACCGATTCGAGCGAGATCAGGGCGCGGTCGTCGCCCGATTCCTCGGGCTCCATGCGCGCCAGCACGAAGGCCTGGATGCCGCGCGCGCGGGCGTTGGGCATGTCCAGGAAGGGGAGCCGCGCGACGATGTTGGGAAGCGTGGCGTCACGGCCCGCCAGCAGCGGCCACCACGGCGCGGCGTCGGCCTCGATCGGCACCGGCACGACGCCCAGTGTCGAGGGGTTGGCGCGCACCGCGGCCAGCACCTGGGCCGGCGTGTCGTTGGCGACGAAGGTGATCTGGCAGCCGAAGTGGTCGCGCGCCAGGTCCCAGTAGCCCGGCTGGTCGTGCGGCCGGCAGATCGCGATCTTGATGTCCGGTGTCTGCATCAGGGTGAAGGCGCACATCATCTCGCGCCACATGCGGTAGACGGCGGCGGCCGGGAACGGCCCCTGATGGGTCTCGAGGCGCTGGCGCATGACCTGCGCCTCGCGGCCGGGCCTGAGCGCCAGCCCGCCCGGCGGCTTGGAGGCGCCAATGCGATCGACCAGGGCCGCCCGGCGCCGGATCAGGCCATGCAATTCGCCGTCGATGGCGTCGATTTCCTGGCGCAAGCTGTCGAGACTGGGGGCGTCCATGAAGCCGTTGGTTGGTCCTGTGAGGCAGCGGCGATACTACGTCCGGCCGGCCCCCGTAAAGGCAAGAAACCTGAGGGCCGCTTGCACAATTCCGGCGACCTCCGTATAGAAGCCTCTCCGTGGAATTTGAGCCGACCGGCTTGCGACCACGTTAATCCTCGCTAAAAGGTCGGAGCGCTCGAAAAAAGCCCCCGACTCGCCGGTCGGGGGCTTTTTCGTTGGCGTTCTGCCGCGCCGAGGGAGTGGAGATGGAGGCTGCGATCGACGAGCCGCTGGCCGATGCCGAGCGCAAGGCGCTGGCCCGGTGCCGCCACGCGGTCCTGGGCGTCGAGCGACCGCTTCGGCTCGACTGCGGCGTCGAGCTCGGCCCCTATCGCGTGGCCTACCAGACCTACGGCACGCTCAATGCCGACAAGTCGAACGCCGTGCTGATCTGCCATGCGCTGACGCTCGACCAGTTCGTCGCCGAGGAGCATCCGGTCACCGGCAAGGAGGGCTGGTGGGAGAGCCTGGTCGGCCCGGGCAAGGTGCTCGACCCGGCGCGCTACTTCATCATCTGCATCAACGTGCTGGGCGGCTGCATGGGGACGACCGGCCCACTCGCCCAGGATGCCAGCGGCCAGCCGTGGAACCTGCGTTTCCCGGTGGTGACCGTTGCCGACATGGTGCGCACCCAGGCGGCCCTGCTCGACCACCTTGGCATCCCCGACCTGTTCTGCGTGATCGGCGGCTCGATGGGCGGCATGCAGGTGCTGGAATGGGCAGCGAGCTATCCCGCGCGCGTCTTCACCGCCGTGCCCATCGCCTGCGCCGCCCGCCATTCGGCCCAGAACATCGCCTTCCACGAGGTCGGCCGCCAGGCGATCATGGCCGATCCCGAATGGAAGGGCGGCGACTATCGCCTGCACAACACCGTGCCGGCGCGCGGGCTGTCGGTGGCGCGCATGACCGCGCACATCACCTATCTTTCCGAGCAGGCCCTGCAGCGCAAGTTCGGGCGTGCGCTGCAGGACCGCGACGCGCTGGGCTTCGGCTTCGACGCCGACTTCCAGGTCGAGAGCTACCTGCGCTACCAGGGCTCGACCTTCGTCGACCGCTTCGACGCCAACAGTTACCTCTACATCACCCGCGCGATGGACTATTTCGACCTCGCCGCCGCCCATGACGGCGTTTTGGCCAACGCCTTCAAGGGCACGCCGACGCGCTTCTGCCTGTTCTCCTTCACCAGCGACTGGCTGTTCCCGACGCGCGAGAGCCGCGAGATCGTGCATGCGCTGAACGCTGCTGCGGCAAACGTCTCTTTCGTCGAAGTCGAGAGCGACAAGGGCCACGACGCCTTCCTGCTTGACGAGCCGGAGATGTTCCGCACGCTCGCCGGCTTCCTCAAGGGCGCCGCCGCCGTGCGCGGCCTGAAGGGCGTGCCGTGACAGCCGCCGCCATCCGCGTCGACCTGCAGCTCATCGCCGACATGGTCGATCCGGCGACGCGTGCGCTCGACGTCGGCTGCGGCGACGGCTCGCTGCTCGCCTACCTGGTGAACTTCAAGCGCGTCGACGCGCGCGGCATGGAGCTCAGCCAGACCGGCGTCAACGCCTGCGTGGCGAGCGGCCTGTCGGTGATCCAGGGCGATGCCGACGCCGACCTGCGCGACTATCCCGACGACGCCTTCGACTACGTGATCCTGAGCCAGACCCTGCAGGCCACGCGCGAGCCGCGCGAGGTGCTGCGCCAGATGCTGCGCGTCGGCAAGCGCGCCATCGTCTCGTTCCCCAACTTCGCGCACTGGCAGGTCCGCCTGCGCCTGGTATTCGGCGGACGCATGCCCGAGACGCCGTCGCTGCCCTACAAGTGGTACGACACGCCCAACATCCATCTCTGCAGCATCGACGACTTCCGCGGCCTGTGCCGCGACATGGGCGTGCGCATCGAGCGCGCCATCGTGCTCGACCGCAACAGCAAGCCGATCAGCCTGCCGCCGTTGCTCGCCAACCTTTTGGGCGAGCAGGCGGTGTTCATGCTGCAGCGGGATTAAACCCTCGCTGTCATCCCGAGCGTAGCGAGGGACCTTTGAGGCCACAGGAAAGGTCCCTCGGCCTTCGGCCTCGGGATGACAAACCTCACTTCTTCTGGCTGCCGGCGAACGCCGCCGTCAGGCCGAGGCCGATGAACAGCGTGCCGCTGACGTAGCGCTCGACCTCGAGATAGCGGCGGCTCTGTCTCAGCCACGTGCCGGCCGTGCCGGCGACCAGCGCGTAGCAGCCGTCGGTGATGAAGCCCAGGGCGGCGAACAGCAGGCCCAGGAAGACGATCTGCGTCGCCAGATGACCGCGCTCGGGTTCGACGAACTGCGGCAGGAAGGCGAGGAAGAACAGTGCCGTTTTGGGATTGAGGAGGTTGACGATGAAGCCGTCGCGGAACAGGCGGGCGTAGCTATGGCGCTGCAGGGTGCCGTCGGCGTCGACCTCCTCGGCGCGGCCGAAGATCTTCTTGAGGCCTAGCCAGATGAGATAGGCGGCGCCGGCATACTTCACGATGCTGAAGGCGAGCGCCGACGAGGCGAGCAGCGCCGACAGGCCGAGCGCTGCCGCCAGCACATGGACCAGCGTCGCGGAATGGATGCCGAGATCGGAGACGAAGCCTGCCATCCGGCCCTGCGCCACCGAGCGGGCGACGATGTAGAGCACGGCGGGGCCGGGAATCAGCAACAGCACCAGGGCGGCGCCCATGAACAAGCCAATGTTCGTGGCGCCGGGAATGACGATCTCCATGATGGGACCCTTCTGCAAACGGGCGCCAGAAAGTCCCGGCCGGTGCCGGCTGTCAATGGCTGCGAACACCCATCAGCTGCTCGGCGCAGAAGTTGTGACCGCCCGGAGCGGACCGATTGCCAGCACTGCTGGCACCGACGCCCGACCACAAGCAATTTTGGCGGTATGTACATGGTCCGCCAAAAATAGAACTGTGGTTGACGATGTTATAAACTACAGTTATACTGGCCGGGCGCACGTTTCCAGACGTGCTCCGCTCTATGCATCGTTCATCCGATACCAATGCGGCCGGCCGCAGCCGGGCGGCCTGCGCGGCCGCGCTAAAATCAACAGCGCAATCAGCGTAACTGTCCGAATGCGCTAGCGGACCCCATGGCTGGCGGGTCGGTCGCCCGACGGAATGGGTATGTCGTTGCTGTCCCGTTTTAGCGGACATCGCTCGGCCGCCGTCAGTGCTGGAAGGAGGAGGGACATCAGGGGCTTGCGGCGATTTTCGAAGAAGCGCCGCGAACGCGAACCCGTTCACCGTTCAGCCAGTCAAGACGGCGGCAGAGCTAGTCGTTCAGCGCGCGTGAAACAGGCCGCCTGAAGTTGGCTTCGATGCTGTCCTGGCCCTGCTTCACGAAGCCGTGCCGCTCGTAGAAGCGGTCGGCCGGGCTGCCGAGCAGCACGTCGAGCTCGCAGGGCAGGCCGAGCGCATCGGCTTCGGTGAGCAGGATCTTCAGGATATCCGCACCCAGCCCGCGATTGTGATAGTGGCGGGCAAGGTAGAAGGAATCGATCTTGATCTCGGCGGCGCCGACGCGGAAGCCGACGCAGCCGGCGAGTTCGTCGCCGATCAGGATCGAACGCAGGCCGGGCTCGGCAAAATGCTCGCGGAAGATGCGTCGCGCACGCGATGGCTTGTAGCGGAACACGCGCTCCAGATGCTCGCGCATCACTTCCATGCGGATCGCCAGCAAGGGCTCGAAGTGGGCCTCGGTGGCGGGCGCGAAACGCCAGGGCGTGGTCATGCCCGGTCTTAGTGGATGCGATCCAGCAGCCGCCCTGGCCGGAAAGCGTGCGACCATTCCCCGACGTCGGACCAGGCGACGGCCGGATCGCGCGACAGCAGCACCAGCTCGGCGCGGCCGACAAGGTTGTCTTCCGGAACGAAGTCGACGCCGCCGTCGGCAACGCTGATGCGGCTGTCGACGGAGTTGTCGCGATTGTCGCCCATCATGAAGTAGTGCTTGGGCGGCACGACAAACACCGGCGTGTCGTCGTACCGATCGGTATCGGACATCTCGACGATCTCATGCTCGCGCCCGCCTGGCAGGGTCTCGACGTACAGGGTCGGCGTGCCGCGCCCGCCGGCATCGCCCGTGAACGGACCGACAAGGCGACGAGAGACGATGGCGTCGTTGATGTAGAGCCGCCCGCCCTTCATCTGGATGCGATCGCCCGGCAGGCCGATCAGGCGCTTCACGTAGGTCGTCGAAGGATCGCGCGGCAGGCGGAAAACGATGACGTCGCCGCGCTCCGGCGTCTTGCCGAGCAGCCGCCCGGAAAAATCCGGCATCAGGTCGATCGGCGAGGAATACCGGCTGTAGCCATAGGGGTACTTGGCCGCGACGAGCTGATCGCCGGTGAGCAGCGTCGGCACCATCGACGGCGACGGCACGTGGTAGGGCTCGGCCAACACGGTGCGGACGATCAGGACGAAGCCGACGGCCAGCAGGATCGACTTCAGCTCACGGCTCCAGCCGAGGAGGCGCTGCCAAAAAGAGGGACTGTCCATGGTCGAACTATAGTTCGGCCTGCGGCCTTTCCAAGGCGACGCTAGGCTTGCGCCGCGATTCTGGCGATACGCGGCCGCGCCACGGCCAGCCAGTCCTTGGTGTCGAGCTCCATTGAGCGGTCGAGGCGGCCGGCGTTGAAGAACAGCGTGTCGTTGCCGAGCAGGTCCTCTTCGACGACGATGCTGAGCGCCGGGTTCAGCGAAAACGGCGGCACCGAGCCCATGACGCAGCCGGTCAGTTCCTGCGCCGTCTCGGGCGAGGCGAAGCCGCATTTGCGTGCCTCGAACAGTTTTGCAACGGCAGTGAAGTCGAGCTTGCGGTTGCCCGGCAGGATCGCCAGCACATGGCGCTTGCCGGCGCCGCCGCCGCGAACGTCGAGCACCATGGCCTTGGCCGCCTGGTCGGGCCGGTTGCCGCGGATGACGCTGATCGCCTCCGAGCGGCCTTCGGCCTCGTGCTCGATGACGCGGAACTTGGCTTTGGACTCGCTGAGCAACGCCACGAGCTGGTCGAACACGTCAGCGGCCACGGATGACCTTCTCGGAGAGAATCTTCAGCGCCTCGTCGAACTCCGGCACCTTGCCGTCGGCAGGCGCGATGCCGGCGTCGACGGAGCGGCGAAGGCTCTTCTCGGTCATCTCGGTCATCAGCGGAGGGACGCCGGTCTCGCGCAGCGTCCGCCCGACCAGCCCCATCTCCTCCCAGCGGCGATGCGCATGCACGACATGGGTCTGCACCAGCGTGCCGACGAACCGGGCGAAGCCGAGCTTGTCGACGTCGCCCATGCACTCCATGACTTCCTTCAGAATGCCCTGGCGCTCGGCGGTGACATAGGCCTCGACGCCCAGGGCCTCGACGCCCTTGATCAGGACGCTGCGGATCATCTTCACCGACGAGGCGCTGCCCGGCCTGGGGCCCAGCACCTTCGCCTCGAAGCCGCTGGCGTTCATCCAGGCCACGACCGGCTCGACATCCTCGCCCGCCACCAGCATCGGTGCCTTGATGCCCGACTTGAAGAAGCCGCCCATGACGGCGATGTCGATATAGCGGCCGCCCGCCGCCTCGATCGCCGCGCGGTCTTCATCGGACATCTTGCCGGTCACGGTGCAGAGGTCGAGATAGTGCGCGCCTTTCTTGAGCAGCGGCGCGGCGGATTGCGCGGCCTCCAGCGCATGTTCGCCCTGGACAGCACAGATCACGAGGTCGGCGGCGCCGAGTGCTGCCGTGTAGCGACCTTCGATGGCGACATCGAGCCTTCTTGCTTCCTTGCCGAGCGCCGTGCCGCGCGCGTCTTTGTCGAGCGCCGTGTCGATGGCGATGACTCGACGCGGAGCGTTATCGCCCGGCCGCGGCGTGCCGCGCCAGCCGCCCTCGGCGCACAATCCGCGCGCGATTGCCGATCCCGCCTCACCAAAGCCCAACAGCGCGATCACGCGCGGAGACAGCGACATGCGAATGCTCTCGGGTGATGGGTCGGGATCAGGACGCCGGTGCTTCGCCGTCCTCGGCGTTGCGCGTTCGCGCAGCCTGCGTGTCGCGCGAGCTCGCGATCCGGAGCTTTGGCCGCACGACGGCAAGCTCGGGCGAGGTATGGCGCTCGGCGACGCCGGCATAGAGCTGCTTGCCGGCCTCGATGACGCTGACGCCGGCGAAGCGACCGAGCCAACGCTGGCCGAAGCGCTCGACGCCCGGCGCCATGCGCAGCATCAGCCGCGAATTGGTAGGCGGCATGAACAGGGCGCGACTCTGGCGCAGCGGCGCGAACATGTTGGCGCGCAGGAGTCCGGCGAGCTGGCCGGCGGAGTAGGGGTGGCCCTGGTAGAACGGCGAGCGGTCGATCTGCGACCACAGGCCGGCGCGCGTTGGCGCCACGGTGACGAGACGGCCGCCATCGGCCATCACCCGCCAGATCTCGCGCAGCATCGGCCGCACCTGCTCGGTGCATTCGACGGCATGGACCAGGAGCACGCGATCAACGGACCGGTCGGGCAACGGTAAGTCGTTCTCGTCGACCAGAGCGGTGAGGTTGCGGCCCTCGCGCGGCCAACGCGTCACGCCCTGTTGCGCCGGCATGAAGGCCAAGGTGCGCTCGGACTCCTCGCGGAACGGCCGCAGGAACGGCGTGGCATAGCCCAAGCCCAGCACCGTCTCGCCGCGCACGTTCGGCCACACCTCGCGCAGTCGCGCGCGCAGGAGCCGCACCGTCATCTGCCCGAGGGTGCTGCTGTAGAAGTCGTTGAGATCGAGGACGTCCGTCCACATGGGCCAATACTAGCAGAAACCGAGCCGCTGCGGCCATGGCAGTAACAAGGCAGCCTTGCTAACGTTGCAGCATGAGCACATCGCTAGACATCGTTAGAATCCCGGTCCTGAACGACAATTACGTGTGGTTGATGCGCGAGCCGCAAAGCGGCTCGGTCGGCGTGGTCGACCCGGCGGTGGCCGGCCCGGTGCTGGCCGAGGCCGCCAAACGCCGCTGGAAGATCACCCATATCCTCAACACCCATCATCACGGCGACCATGTCGGTGGCAACCGCGAGATCAAGGAAGCCACCGCCTGCACCATCGTCGGCCCGCGCCGCGACCGCGCCCGCATTCCCGGCATCGATGTCGAGGTCGATGACGGCGAGCGCTACCGCTTCGGCGAGGCCGAAGCCGATGTGTTCTTCGTGCCGGGCCACACCAGCGGCCACATTGCCTACGCCTTCCGCGAGCAGAAGGCGCTGTTCTGCGGCGACACGCTGTTCGCCTTGGGCTGCGGCCGCCTGTTCGAGGGCACGCCGCAGCAGATGTGGACCTCGCTCAGCCGGCTGCGCGCGCTGCCCGACGACATGAAGGTCTACTGCGCGCACGAGTACACGCAGTCGAATGCCCGCTTCGCGGTGACGGTCGAGGCCGACAACGACAAGCTCCTCAAGCGCTCCGCGGCCATCGACGCGGCGCGCGCCAAGGGCGAGGCCACGGTGCCCTCACTGCTCGGCGAGGAGAAGGCGACCAACCCGTTCCTGCGCGCCGACGTGCCGGCCGTGCAGCGCGCTGTCGGCCTGTCGGGCGGCGATCCGGTCGCTGTGTTCGCCGAGGTGCGGCATCGCAAGGATGTGTTCCGCTAGAGGCGCGGATCGTTGCCATCTGACGACTGTCAGCCCGCTGCGCTCGGGATGACAGAGAGCGCGAACTAACGCCGCATCAGACAGAGATACGCACTGATGCCGAGCGCCGCAGCCAGCGCCGCGTAGAGCGGCGCCTGCGGAATGTTGAGGAACAGCCACGGCGCCGACAGCGGCCCGACCGCGGCGCCGAAATCACGCCACGTCGAGTAGCTCGCCTGGGAGCTCAGCACGCTCGACTTGCCGCGTTCGAGCACCAGCACCGGGATCAGGGTGTTGAACATGCCGCGTGTCATGACCACGACCAGCGCGCCCAGCAGCTCGTGGTCGAGCGCGATCAGGGCGAAACCCGCGACCAGCAGCACGCCGTTGACGATCGAGATGCGCCGCGCGCCGAAGCGGTCGCCGATCCAGCCGCCGAGCGGGCCGGTGGTGATCTCGACCAGCCAGCGCAGCGCCAGAAGGATCGCCGTTGCCAGCACCGGGGCGACCCAGGTGATCGAATCCTTCATCAGGAAGGACAGCGTCAGCAGGAAAACGCCGTCGCTGGTGAAGCCCAGCATGAAGCCCCAGATTTCCAGGCGATGCGGGATCGGCAGCCGGAAGGGCTTCCTGTCGGTGATCTCGCGCGGCAGGCGCGGCAGAGCCAGGGCGGCGACGAGCGAGATCAGCGTCAGGCCGCCGAAGATCAGGAACACCGAGCGCGGCCCGACCTGCAAAGCGATCCACGCGCCGCCGACCAGCGACATGGCCTGGACGATGCCGATGGCCGCCCGGCTGGCGCCCACGCGCGTGCCTGCGTTGGCGCGGTCGCTGACGGCGTAGGCCAGCGTCGACAGATTGAGCGAGGCATAAGAGATGCCCCACAACATGCGGGCGGCGACCTGGACAGCGTCGTTCTCGACCAGGCCATAGAGCGTCGTCGAGACGACCGAGCCGATGGCGGCCATCACCATCAGCGCATGTGGTCCGACACGCTCGCCGATCGCCGCTACGCCGGAGTTGGCGAGAAGCCGGATCCAGCGGTTGAGCGACAGCAGCACGCCCACCATGGCCAGGCTGATGCCGAAATCCTGGTGATAGAGCGGCAGCACGACATACAGCAGCGTGTCGCCGATCATGGCGACGGCGATCACCAGGCCGGGCAACGCCATGCCCACCGGCTTGGCGGTCGGCGATGGGTTGGCGGTGCTCACGCCGTCGGCTTTACACATTCACTGGGCGCGATGCACCAACGCTTCGCGCAGGGCTGCTGCAGCGAGCGACGTGCCGCGGCGGGCGCCGTGCAGCAGCATCGGTGAACTCAGGAAGCCGTGCAGCATGCCGCCGAACTCCACGAGATCAGCCTGGGTTCCTTCCTGATGCAGGCGGAAGGCATAGGCGCGGCCCTCGTCGCGCAACGGATCGTAGCCCGCGGTGATCACCAGCGCCGGCGGCAGCCCGGCGAGCGACCTGGCGCGCAGCGGCGAGACTCGCCAGTCGTCGCGGCCCGCCTTGTCCGGCGTGTAGTGATCGAAGAACCATTCCATGGTCGCGGCATTCAGCCCGTAGCCGTCTTCGTAACGGCGATAGGAGTCGGCGCGGCCCACGGCGTCGGTGACCGGATAAGCGAGGAGTTGCAGCCGCAGCTTGGGCCCGCCGTTGTCGCGCGCCCAGATCGCCACGGCCGCGGCGAGGTTGCCCCCGGCGCTGTCGCCGCCGATGGCGAGTTTTGTCGGATCGACGCCGATCGAGGCGCCATTGGCCGCCACCCACTTCAGGCCGGCTACGACGTCGTCGAAGGCGCCGGGGAAGCGCGCTTCCGGCGCCAGCCGGTAGTCGACGGCAAAGACCACGATGCCCGCCTCCAGTGCGAACTGGGCGCAGAGGACGTCGTGGCTGTCGAGGTTGCCGAACACCCAGCCCCCGCCATGGGCGTAGACCAGGCACGGCAGCTTGGCGTCCATGGGCGCAGAGGCCGGGCGATAGATGCGGACCGCTAGGTCGCCGGCGGGACCCGCAATGGTGCGGTCGACCACCTTGGCCTCGGCCGGCCGCGGACCCTGGGCCGCCGGACGCAGCGAGAGATAGAGATCGCGCGCCGCCTGCGGCGAGAGCGTGTGCCACGCCGGCCGATTGGCCGCGGCCATCAGGTCGATCAAGCGCTGCGATTCGGGATCGAGTGCCATTCCTCCAAACTCCATTCACCGACAAACGCGCCACTCTAGCAGTGGTCGCCCCTGTTTCGTCACGAGACGAATGGTAAGGTGAGCCATGACGTTCGAACCTGACCACGGCGCGGCCTCCACGCCGGCCCCCTCGCTGTGGCGCAGGAGCTGGGACCGCCTCAGGACCTGGCGTCCGGGATGGGGTCGTGGGACGGGCCCCGCGCCGAGCGGCCGGCGCCGGCTATGGAGCTGGACCTGGCGCATCGTCGTCGTGGCGCTGGTGCTGTACTTCCCGGTCGGCGCCCTCATCGTAGAGAACATCGACGACGATCCGCAGTTCGCCCCGCGCAACGTGGCGCCTGGCGAAAGCCGCGCTGTCGCGGTGGCAGCGCAGCTCGTCACCCGCGAGGTCGACGTCAACACCTGGACGCCGATGATGCCGTTCTTCGTGCCGGCCGGCATCCTCGACAACATGCCCAACTTCCAGCGCGGCATCATGGCGGCGCTGGGTCGCTTCAGCACCGAGCTGATGGATCAGGTCGGCCGTACCCGAGGCACCAGCCAGGTCGACCGCGATCTCGAGCAGGCGCGCGGCTTTCTCAATGAGCAGCCCAACATCTGGCTGTGGCAGCCCAGCGTATCGCTGCTGCCGTCGACGACGTCGGCGCAGAAGTACCGCGCCGGACGCGACCGCCTGGTGGCCTACAACAAGCGGCTGGCCTCGGGACAGGCCGTCTTCGAGCGCCGCGCCGACAACCTGCAGGCCCTGCTCGATCGCATCGCCAACGACGAAGGCTCCGATTCGGCTGTGATCGATCAGCACATCATCGAAAAGGCCGGTGATCTGTTCGATCTCAGGGCCGACGACATCTTCTACTTCAACAAGGGCCGTCTCTACGCCAACTACCTGCTGTTGCGCGAGCTCGGCATCGACTTCGAGAACGTCATCCGCGAACGGAACCTCACGAACGCCTGGAATGGCACGGTCGAGACCTTCCGCATCGCTGCGGCGCTCGATCCCTGGATCGTGTGGAATGGCTATCCCGACGGGCTGCTCATTCCCAATCATCTGGCGGCGCAGGGCTTCTACCTGTTGCGGGCACGCGTGCAGTTGCGCGAACTCACTGCCATCCTGCTGAAATAGGCGACGCGTGGAGATCTACCTACCCATCGCCGAGCAGTCGATGAACGTGTTCATCCTGCTGGGCCTGGGTGGCGCCGCCGGGCTGCTGTCCGGCATGTTCGGCGTCGGCGGCGGCTTCCTGGCCACGCCGCTCCTGATCTTCGTCGGCATTCCGCCTGCCGTCGCGGTAGCGAGTCAGGCCAACCAGGTGGTCTCCAACTCGATCTCCTCGCTGCAGGTGCACTGGCGGCGCGGCAATGTCGATCTGCGCATGGGGCTGGTCCTGCTGCTGGGCGGCATGGTCGGTTCGTCGGCCGGCGTGTCGCTGTTCACTTACCTGAAAGCCATCGGCCAGATCGATTTCGTCATCGCCGTGCTCTACGTCGTCATGCTGTCGACCATCGGCGTGCTGATGCTGTTCGAGAGTGCGCGGACCTACATCCGGCGGCGGCGCAACCCCGAGGCGCCGCGCGGCAAGCTGCACACCCACTACCTGGTGCACCGCCTGCCGCTCAAGCTGCGCTTCTACAAGTCCAAGCTCTACATCAGCGCCCTGCTGCCGATCGGCATCGGCTTCGCCATCGGCGTCCTGTCGGCCATCCTGGGCGTCGGCGGTGGCTTCGTGCTGGTGCCGGCGATGATCTACATCCTCGGCATGCCGACTGCCGTTGTCATCGGCACCTCGAATTTCCAGATCCTGTTCGTGGCGGCCAACGTCACCTTCCTGCAGGCCGCGACCAACGGCACCGTCGACGTCGTCCTGGCGCTGCTCCTGATCCTGGGTGGCGTGGTCGGTGCGCCGATCGGTTCGCGGGTAGCCGCCAAGCTGCCGGGTGTGGTGCTGCGCGGGCTGATGTCGGTGCTGATCCTGGCCGTGGCCGTGGAGCTCCTGACCGAGCTGTTGCGCATGCCAAGCTCGCTTTATTCGCTGGGCATCCGGCAGGTGCTGCCATGAGAGGATGGAGCGCCATTGCCGCGTTGCTGATGGCCCTCCTGCTGGCGACGCCGCTCGGCGCCCAAGGCCCGCGCATCGAACCGCCGGCGGGCGGCATCTTCGGTCCTCTGCCGGGCAGCGGGCAGTCGGCCGATCCCAGCATGCCGCCATCCGTGCCCAACCAGTTCGAGACGCCCGACCTGATCGTCGACCTGTCGCGGCCGCGGGTGTCGATCACCTCGGCCTTCCAGGGCGAGAGCATCCTGCTGTTCGGCATGTTCGATCCACCAGGTGAGATCGTCGTGGTCGTGGTCGGCCCGCCGGCGCGCGAGACGGTGCTGCGCAAGCAGCGCGTGCTGGGGCTGTGGCTCAATACCGGCCGCCAGGAATTCGATGACGTCCCGGCCTACTATTCGATCGCCGCCAGCCAGCCCTTGCAGCGCCTGCTGGCGCGCAGCGCCGGCGGCGAGATCCTGTCGCTGGAGGATCGGTTGCAGAGCGTGCAGTCGGTCGGCCAGCGTGAGCATGACGACCTGACCAAGTTCCGCCTCGGCCTGGTCGAGGTGAAGCGGCGCGAGGGTCTCTATCCGGCGGCGATCGGCCAGGTCACCATCCAGGCCAACCGGCTGTTCCGGGCCGAGCTGTCGTTCCCCTCGCGCCTGCCCGAGGGCACCTACGAGATCAGGACCTATCTTCTGCGCGAGGGCAGGATCGTCGCCGCCGTGTCGCGCCCGCTGCCCGTCGGCAAGGTCGGATTCAGCGCCCAGCTCGCCGGTTGGGCGGACAATGACGGGGCGCTCTACGGCCTGGGCGCAATCTTCATGGCCCTGTTCGTCGGCTGGATCGGCGGCGCGGTCATGCGGCGTATTTAACGGAGGGAGCGAGCCATGAGCGAACAGGCCAGCCGGGCCGGCGAGCGCGTCTTCCTGGTCATCGTCGACGAAAGCCCGGAAATGCGTAACGCGTTGCACTACGCCTGCCGGCGCGCCAAGCGCACGGGTGGCCGGGTGGCCATGCTCTACGTCATGGATACGCCGGAAGCCCAGCAATGGGGCGCCGTCGTCGACCTGATGCGCCAGGAAGCGCGCCAGCAGGCCGAGGAGGTGATCGCCAAGCACGCCGACGTTGCCGTGTCGCTCACAGGGCAGCCGCCGACCATCCATATCCGCGAGGGCAAGAGCCGCGACGAGCTCGTCAAGTTGCTCACCGAGGACCGCTCGATCTCCGTCCTGGTGCTGGCAAGCGCGTCGAGCAGCGAGGGCCCGGGGCCGCTGGTCACCGCCTTCGCCGGCAAGCTCGGCAGCCAGCTTCGTGTGCCGCTCACCATCGTGCCGGGTGCGCTCACCGAAGCGGAGATCGACGCAATCTCCTGAAGCGTGCGCAAAGTTTCTGCGACGATTTGGTGGAGCCGTCGAGGGAACAGCTTTTGTGTTCCGCGCCGTTGCCACAGCCCCAGATTGATCACTGCCTCGTAATACATTGTTTAGAGTGCATAATATGGATATTTACCATAATATTTATTCACTCTGACCCAAGAATCGACTTGATCGGTTTGCCCTTGGTTCCTACCTCAAGGGTATCGAGCGGGGGCGGAGACGTCCCGTCCCCACCCTAAGCGACGCTAAGCGGGCAACGCGATGCGTTCGACACGGAGGTAGGTTTGTTCATCCAGACCGAGCAGACGCCAAATCCTTCCACCCTGAAGTTCCTGCCGGGCCGCGTGGTCATGGAGAAGGGGACGATGGATTTTGCGACCGCCGAAGCCGCCGGCCCCTCGCCCCTGGCGAAGAGGCTGTTCGCGGTCGAAGGCGTCGAGCGCGTGTTCTTCGGCTCCGACTTCGTGACCGTCACCAAATCGGCCGACCGCGACTGGCAGGTCCTCAAGCCGTCGATCCTGGGCGGCATCATGGAACACTACACGTCCGGCGATCCGGTGATCGCCGATGCCGCCGAAGCGCATGCCGCGGCGGCGGACGACGATGAAGTCGTCGCCCAGATCAAGGAACTTCTCGATACGCGCGTTCGTCCGGCGGTAGCGCAGGACGGTGGCGATATCGTCTTCCAGGACTTCCGGGACGGCGTGGTCTACCTGCACATGCAGGGCTCTTGCTCGGGCTGCCCGAGCTCGACGGCCACGCTCAAGATGGGCATCGAGAATCTTCTGAAGCACTACGTGCCGGAAGTGGTGGAAGTGCAGGCGGCCCAGTAGGCCGCCTTCCGCTCAAGCGTACAGCGTAGAGGTGCAACGGGCGTGGCGTGGGGGCCGCGTGCGATGGGCCGTTCGTTTGAGAAAACGAAACGAGGGTGTGGAATGTATTGCTCGATTCGGCCCGCGATCAATCGCGGGAGACAACATGCGTTTCCGGTGGTGTGGGCCGCCGTACTCGCAACCGGTGTCGGCCTCAGCGAGCCGCTGCCGTCTTTCGATGCCGCTCCCTACCTGTCCTTCGCGCCGATCGGCAAGGCCCAGGCCTCCTCGCCCGACGAAGTGATGCTGGCGTCCATGGATGTCGAGCCGCAGGCGCTCAACTTCCTGCCGCCACCGGCCAACGAGCCGGACGACATCCATCGCTCGATCATCGATCCGTCGATGGGCCACGGCCGCTTCGCCGCGCCCGGCAACGCGCTGCGCCGCCAGGTCCAGCTGCGCGCGGTCAGTCCGCGCACCGCTGACGAGCTCGCCGGCTTCTTCCGCAACGTCTCTTTCACGCTGCTCACCGACATCCGCCAGGGCGAAGCGGTGCCGGCCATCAAGGTCGACCGCGTGCCGGCCGACCTCGAAAAGAAGGACGGCCCCGAGCGCAAGCAGCTCTTCATCACCGCCATCCTGCCCGTGGTGCTCGAAGTCAATCAGCGCGTGATGGTCGACCGACAGCAGCTGCTGGCGCTGCGCGACAGGCTCGCCGCCGATCCGCTGAGCATGGGCCCGATCGATCGCATCTGGCTCGACGATCTGGCCGACCGTTACGAGACGACGCCTGATCGCATTGACGAGCTGGTGCGCCGCGTCGATATCGTGCCGCCGTCGATGGCGATCGCCCAGGGCGGCGTCGAATCGGGCTGGGGCACCTCTTTTGCCGCGCGCACCGGCAACGCGCTGTTCGGCCAGATGAAGGCGGGCAGCGCCATGCCGCTGCCTTTTCCCAATGTCGGCGAGGCAACCGAAGCCTACATCGGCAACCTCAACACCCATCCCGCCTATGCCGGTTTCCGCACCGCCCGCGCCGCGGCGCGCGAGCGCGGCGAGGATCTCGAGGGCTACCGCCTGGTCGGCACCTTGCTGCGCTATTCCGAGCGCGGCCTGAACTACGTGCAGTTCGTGCGCCAGATCATGCGCGAGAACGAGCTGCACGATTTCGACAAGGCGAAGCTGTCGGGGTTTTAGCTACATCATCGGCCGCGGCAGGTCGGCGTCGCTGACCAGTGGATAGCGCCGCTGGTCGAACAGCTGATAGTGCCACCATTCATTGCGATAGAAGTCCCAGCCGGCGCTGGTCATCAGGCCCATCAGCAGCAGGCGGTTGCGCTGCGCCTCGGCCGGGACGTCGGTGCGGCCGTGATGCGACAGCGGAGTGAAGGCATCGAACGCCGTCCCCATGTCGAGCTCGCGATCGCCGTCCAGCAGGGTGAGGTCGACGGCAACGCCGCGCGAATGCGGCGAGCCCCGCCGCGGATCGGCCAGGAACTCGGGGTCCGGTCGGGCATTCCACAGCGCCCACTGCGCCTCGACGGGACGCAGGGCGTCGAAGATGCGCAGCCTGAGGCCGAGCGGCCGGGCGAGCGCAATCGCCACGGCAAGCTTGTCGGCGGCCTCGCGATGCAGCCAGCATTCGGCATTCCGATAGACCGGCTGCCCCGTTAGATTGGCCTCCGTCGCATAGGCGAGCGTCACATCGACGTCGAAGTCGGGCGGGGCGATGGCAACAAGATCGAGCTTCATGACCCAAGAATACACATGACGGTCCTCGCCTTCGATTGCGCCGTCAGCGGCCTTGGCGTCGCCGTCGTGCGGGATGGCGTGCGTCTGGCGGGGTTGAGCGAAGGCGGCCGCGACCAGGCGGCGCGCCTGCTGCCGGCCATCGAAGCCGTCCTTGCCGATGCCGCGATCGACCGCCGGGCGCTCACGCTCATTGCCGTCACGACTGGCCCGGGCAGCTTCACCGGTGTGCGTGTGGGCCTCGCCGCCGCGCGCGGGCTGGCCGTCGGCCTGGCCGTTCCGTTGGCGGGCGTCACCACGACGGCGGTCCTGCTCGCGCAGGCCGCGTCACGCGACAGGCTGGTGATCGCCGCCATCGACAGCCGGCTGGGCGACTGGTTTTGCGCCGTCGGCGAGGGCGATGCCGCGCCCTTCGTATCATCGGCGCGCGACCTTGCGGTCCGCCTTGCCGGCCGGCCGTGCCTCGTCGTCGGCACCGGCGCGAAGATGTTGGTGGACGATCTTGTGGCTGTCGGGGTCGACGCCCTTGCCGAGGAAGCGGTTCCCGATCCCGTCACGCTCGCTCGCCTGGCTGGCGACGCGGGCATCGATGCCTGGCGCGGCCGCAATGCCGAGGAGGGCCTACCGCGCCCGCTCTATTTGCGCGGGGTCAACATCACCCTCCCGGATGGCGCGCGCCGCACCGTCGATTGAATGACCGACCATTTCGCCATCATCAGGCTCGCAGCACTCGATCTCGATCGGGCGGCGGCGCTGCACGCCGAATCGTTCGGACCCTTGGGCGAGCGCATCTGGACACGGCAGGATCTTGCCGAGCTCGTCGTGTTGCCGGGCGTGGCCGGTCTGTTGCTGCAGGTCGATGGTGATGATGCGGGCCTCGCGGTGTGCCAAGTGGCGGCGGATGAGGCGGAGCTCTTGACCCTGGCCGTCCGGCCTGTCCATCGCCGCCAGGGCGGGGCGCGCCGCCTGCTGGCCGCGGTCATCGATCATGTGCGCAAGAGCGGGGCGCGAACGCTATTCCTGGAAGTCGGCGTGGATAATCCGGCGGCGCGAAGCCTTTACGAATCGCAGGGTTTTCGCGCGGTCGGCGAACGTCGCGCCTACTACCAGCGCGGCCGGGGTCCGCCAGCCGACGGCGTCGTCATGCGTCTCACTCTCATCTGATGAATCGGTGATCAGGCGCGCCGGATGACTACGATATGGGCATCGCCTGCATCTTCGATCGACAGGATGCTGTGGCCTTCCTCACGAGCGGCGCGGGGCACGTTGCGCAAAGGTTCCTCGCCCTTGAGGCGCACGCTCAGGATCTCGCCCGGCTTCATGCGTTCGAGCCGGAGCTTGGTGCGCACGAAGGTCATCGGGCAGACCTCGGCAGTGATGTCGATCGTCTGGTGTGGCGTCTGGTCCGGCTGGATTGTCATCACCCGACAACTATACCCCAGCCGCAGGGCGGTGTAGGCTATCGATGCATGCCTGATCGTAAGTCCAAACTCGAGATGCTGTGCGCCGAACGCGGTCTCAAGATGACCGACCAGCGGCGCGTGATCGCGCGCGTGCTGTCGGAAGCGCACGATCATCCGGACGTCGAGGCCGTGCATCGTCGCGCGACGGCGATCGATTCCAATATCTCGATCGCCACTGTTTACCGCACCGTGCGGCTGTTCGAAGAAGCCGGAATTCTTGCCAAGCATGATTTCGGAGATGGTCGCGCTCGCTATGAAGAAACGCCGGACGAGCATCACGACCACCTGATCGATATCCAGAGCGGCAAGGTTGTGGAATTCCACAACGACGAGATCGAGGAACTGCAGCGCCGGATCGCCGAAAAGGCCGGCTACAAGCTGGTCGGTCACCGTCTGGAACTGTACGGCGTGCCCCTGGATGGGAAAAACAGTCGCCAAAAATGAGTGGACGGAGCCATCGCCACCCCGATAATGGAGCGATGATCGGGGCGGCCCCCTTGCGGATTCAACATGCGCATTGACCGCGCTGACAGCGAAGCCGAACTTCTTGGCGTGCCCGCCTCCAGTGCGGAGATCGTCAGGGTTGTTGCCGGCGACTTCGAGGTCCGGCTGGCCGAGAACGCCGCCGAGATCGATGCCGCACAGGCGCTTCGCTATCGGGTGTTTTACGAAGAGATGACAGCGCATCCGACGCCGGAGATGGCGGCGCGGCGGCGCGACTTCGATGCCTTCGACACGGTCTGCGATCACCTGCTGGTGCTCGATCATCGCCGCGGCGAGGGACCGAAGGCGATCGTCGGCACCTATCGCCTGACCCGCCGCTCGGCGGCGGCGGCAATCGGCCGTTTTTATTCGTCGGCCGAGTACGACATCCAGCCGATGATCGACTATCCCGGCGAGGTCCTCGAGGTCGGCCGCTCGTGCATCGAGAAGGACGCGCGCAACACCGCGACCATGCAGATGCTGTGGCGCGGCATCGCGCTCTACTCGTACCACTACAACATCCAGGTCATGTTCGGCTGCGCCAGCATGCCGGGTACCGATCCGTCGCAGCATTCGCAGGCGATGAGCTACCTCTATCACCATCACCTCGCGCCGCCGGAAATCCGCGTGCGGGCGCTGGCCAGCCGTTACATCAAGATGGACGTGATGGAGCCGGGCAGCTACGACCCGCGCAAGGCGATGGCGCGTGTGCCGCCGCTCATCAAGGGTTACCTCCGGCTGGGCGGCTTCGTCGGTGACGGCGCGGTGATCGATCCGCAGTTCAACACCACCGACGTCTTCATCACCGTCAAGACGGAACTCATCACCGAGAAGTACATCCGCCACTACGAACGCGGGATGCGCGACCAGGAAGGCTGACGTCTACGAAGCTGCATGTGGATCGGTTCTCCTCTGCGAGGCGCCTTCCGGCTGCTGAGCTACCTCTCGGTCACGCTCGTGCTGGTGCCGATCTATCTTCTGGCGATGGCCCTGCGCATCCGGCCGGTCATCCGCTGGATGCCGGTCGCCTATCACCGCCTGGTCTGCATCATCCTCGGCATCAAGGTGCGGGTGCACGGGAAGCGCTCGACCGTGATCCCGACGCTCCATGTCTGCAACCACGTCTCCTATCTCGACATCGAGGTGTTGGGCGGCCTGATCCCGGGCAGCTTCGTCGCCAAGGCGGAGGTCGCGACCTGGCCGTTCTTCTCGACGCTCGCCAAGGCGCAGCGCACCATCTTCATCGAGCGGAGCAGCGGCAAGACCAGCCGCAGCCGCGACGAGATGATGAGCAGGCTGAACACCGGCGATAATCTCATGCTGTTTCCCGAGGGCACTTCGAGCGACGGCCAGCGCGTGCTGCCTTTCCGCAGCGCCTTGTTCGGCGTGGCGCAGTTGCGCCGTGACGAGAAGCCCATCGCCGTGCAGTCGGTGGCCATCGCCTACACCCGCCTCGACGGCATCCCGCTCGGCCGCTACTGGCGCCCGTTGTTCGCTTGGTTCGGCGACCTCGATCTGGTGCCGCACCTCTGGCAGATGGTCTGCCTGGGCGAGACCGAAGCCGTGGTGACGTTTTTCCCGCCGGTCGACATCGACCAGCTGGGCGATCGCAAGAAGCTCTGCGAATACTGCTTCCGCCAGGTCTCGGGGGCGGTGCAGGCGGCGAATTCCGGCCGCTACGAACTGCTGCCGCCGAAGAAGGTGGCTTGAGTTGCGTCACTCACGCCCCCATTTCCCTCATATTCCTCTCCCCCTAGCGGGGGAGAGGAGCATTTGATAGAACCCGACCGTTCCTGCAACGGAGACAGATGACGGACGTCCGCACCGACGGGCAGCGCAAGCGCGTGTTCATCCGCACCTATGGGTGCCAGATGAACGTCTACGATTCGGACCGCATGGCCGACGTCCTGCGGCCGCTCGGCTATGCCATGACCGACACGCCCGCCGAGGCCGACCTGGTCGTGCTGAACACCTGCCACATCCGCGAGCATGCCTCGGAGAAGGTCTATTCCGAGCTGGGTCGTCTGCGCGACACCAAGCGCGAGCGCCGCGCCGAAGGCCGCGACCTCACCATCGCGGTCGCCGGCTGCGTCGCCCAGGCCGAGGGCGAGGAGATCGTGCGCCGCCAGCCCGCGGTCGACATCGTCGTCGGCCCGCAGGCCTACCACCGCCTGCCCGAGCTTCTGGCCGAAGCCGAGCGCAAGGCCGCCATCCGCCGCGCCGGCAAGCGCCTGCCGGGCGCCGGCGTGCTCGACACCGACTTCCCCGCCGAGAGCAAGTTCGATCACCTGCCGGCGCCGCAGGGCGTGCGTGCCGGCTCGGCCTTCCTGTCGATCCAGGAGGGCTGCGACAAGTTCTGCACCTTCTGCGTCGTGCCCTATACGCGCGGTGCGGAGTATTCGCGGCCAGCGTCCGCGGTGCTGAGCGAAGCGCGGCAGCTCGTGGCCGCCGGTGCGATCGAGATCACGCTGCTCGGCCAGAACGTCAACGCCTATCACGGCGAAGCAGCGGATGGATCGACCTGGTCGCTGGCGCGGCTGGTCTGCGCGCTGGCCGACATAGAAGGCGTGGCGCGCATCCGCTACACGACCTCCCATCCGCGCGACATGGACGACGACCTGATCGCGGCCCACGGCGCGGTGCCGCAGCTCATGCCATATCTGCACCTGCCGGTGCAGTCCGGCTCCGACCGCATCCTCGAGGCGATGAACCGCCGGCACAGGCGCGATCTCTTCCTCGGCCTGGTCGATCGCTTGCGCCACGCGCGCGCCGACCTTGCTCTGTCCTCCGACTTCATCGTCGGCTTCCCGGGCGAAAGCGACGCCGACTTCGATGACACGATGCGGCTGGTCGACGAGGTGGGCTTCGCCTCAGCCTTCTCCTTCAAGTACAGCCGTCGTCCCGGCACGCCGGGCTCGGCGATGCCCGACCAGGTGCCCGAGGCAGTGAAGTCGGCCCGGCTAGCCGCCCTGCAGGCGTTGCTCGGCCGACAGGCGCGCGATTTCAACATCTCCAAGGTCGGCGCGACCGTCCCGGTGCTGTTCGCCGAGATCGGCCGCAAGCCCGGTCAGATCGTCGGCAAGACGCCGTGGCTGCAGTCGGTCTATGCCGAGGGCAATCCGCGGCTGATCGGCCGCATCGTCGAGGCCCGCCTGGTCGAAGGCCATGCCAACAGCCTGGCCGGCGAGATCGTCACCCGTGCCTGCGAGGCCGCCGCGTGAGCGACACAGCAGCAACCGGCCGTTCGGCCGACGTGCGCCGCATGACGTTCGACGACAACGCGCTCCTGCCCGTGCTCTACGGCAACCACGATCGTCACCTCGTGCGCATCGAGCAGCTCGCCAACGTGCAGTTGAGCGCGCGCGGCAACCAGCTCGCCATCGCCGGATCGGCCGACGATGCCGCGATCGCGCACAAGACCATCGCGGCCCTCTACGAGCGACTGAAGCGCGGCTTGTCGATCGAGATGGCCGATATCGATGCCGCTGTCCGTTTCGCCCGCACTGGCGCCGATGGTGCCGGTGGCGACGAAGACGGCATCCGTACGCGCCGCCGCACGGTGCAGGCGCGCTCGCCCGGCCAGCGCACCTATCTCGCCGCCTTGCGCGAGCGCGACATGGTGTTCGCCCTCGGGCCGGCAGGCAGCGGCAAGACCTATCTCGCTGTCGCCATGGGCGTGTCGCTGCTGCTGACCGGCAAGGTCGAGCGCATCGTGCTGTCGCGGCCGGCGGTCGAGGCCGGCGAGCGCCTGGGCTTCCTGCCCGGCGACATGAAGGAGAAGATCGATCCCTATCTGCGGCCACTCTACGACGCGCTGCACGACATGCTGCCGGCGGAGCAGATCGCCAACCGCATGGAATCCGGCGAGATCGAGATCGCACCGCTCGCCTTCATGCGCGGCCGCACGCTGGCGCATTGCTTCGTGATTCTCGACGAGGCGCAGAACACCACGCCGATGCAGATGCGCATGTTCGTGACGCGGTTGGGCGAGGGCTCGCGCATGGTGATCACCGGCGATCCCAGCCAGACCGACCTGCCCGGCGGCCAGCGCTCGGGGCTGGCCGACGCCGTCGACACGCTGAAAGACGTCGAGGGTGTTCGCTTCATCCGGCTGACCTCCAAGGACGTCGTGCGCCACGACCTGGTGACCCGCATCGTCGAGGCCTATGACGCGCGCGACAAAAAGAACAAATCGGACAACCGTTGACGTTGTCCTGCTCGACCCGGCTTGGGCCAAGGCCTTGCCGGGAGTCGAGCGATTGGTGCGCAAGGCCGCGCGCGCCGCGACCAGCAACCGCCAACGCTCGCTCACCATCGCACTTGCCGACGACAGGCGCGTGCGGGCGCTGAACGCGCGCGACCGCCGGAAGGACAAGCCGACCAACGTGCTGTCGTACCCGTCGGGCGAACGCGCCTTCCTGGGGGATGTCGTGCTGGCGCGCCAGACCGTCTGGCGAGAGGCCAAGTCGCAAGGCAAGACGCGGGCCGATCACCTCGCGCATCTCGTCGTGCATGGCACACTTCATCTGATGGGCTACGATCACGAGACGAGCGAAGCCGACGCCGAGCGCATGGAGGCGCTGGAGCGGCGGATCCTCGCCAGGCTCGGCATCGCTGATCCGTACTGAGGGAAGGAAACGACAATGCGGGTAGGATTCATTGGCCTCGGCACGATGGGCTCGGGCATCTCGGCCAACATGCGCAAGGCCGGCCACGAGATGGTGGTGCACGATGCGCGCCGCCAGGCGGCCGAGAAGATTTGCGCCGCCGGCGCGGAATGGGCCGATTCGCCCAAGGCGGTGGCTGAAGCCACCGAGGTCGTCTTCACCTCGCTGCCGGGGCCCAAGGAGTTCGAGGCCGTCGTGCGCGGCGACAAGGGATTGATCGCCGGCATGTCGCGCGGCCAGCCTCTGTTCGATCTCACGACCAATTCGCCGACCGTCATCCGCAACCTCGAGCCGCTGTTCGCCGAGCGCGGTGCCGTGCTGCTCGACAGTCCGGTGAGCGGCGGCCCGGCCGGCGCCCACTCGGGCAAGATGGCGATCTGGGTCGGCGGCGACGAGCAGGTCTTCCAGCGTTACCGCCCTGTGCTCGACGCGGCGGGCGACCAGGTTTCCTATATTGGCCCGATCGGCGCGGCGTCGGTCGCCAAGCTGGTGCACAATCTCAGTGGCTACATGATCCAGACGGCGCTGGCCGAGGCCTTCACCATGGGCGTGAAGGCCGGCGTCGATCCGCTCACATTGTGGAAGGCGGTACGCAACGGCGTCACCGGCCGGCGGCGCACCTTCGACGGTCTCGCCGACCATTTCCTGCCCGACGTCTTCGATCCGCCGCGTTTTGCCCTAAAACTCGCGCACAAGGACGTCTCGCTCGCCACCCAGGTCGGGCGCGAGATGGGCGTGCCGATGCGGCTTGCCAACCTGACGCTCGAAGAGATGACCGAGGCGCTGACGCGCGGCTGGGAAGGCCGCGATTCGCGCTCGTCGATGATCCTTCAGAAGGAGCGGTCCGGACTTACGATCAAGGTCGATCCCGCCGACATCGCCGCCGTCCTGCGCGACAAGAGCAACGCGTGATTGGAGCGCGGACCTCCAGGTCCGCTCATGCACTTCCTCATGTTCCTCTCCCCCGCTAGGGGAGAGGCTAGGTGAGGTGATTTCGAAGATTATCTGTAACCCCCTCACCCAACCTCTCCCCCTAGCGGGCGAGAGGAGCATGATTCACCTACAACATCTCCAGCGGCTGCTTGCCTTTGGGCGGCGGGAAGGCGCGGTCGAGCTCGGCCAGGATCTTCGGGGAGAGCTTCACGTCGAGGGCGTCGAAGTTTTCCTTCACGCGTTCGCGGCTCGATGACTTGGGGATGGTCACGACTCCCGGCTGGGCGAGCACCCAGGCGAGTGCCAATTGCGCCGGCGTGCAGCCGACCTCGTCAGCGATCTTCTTCAGCGCCGGCTTGCGCAGCAGGCCGCCCTGGTCGAGTGGCGAGTAGGCCATCAGCGGGATCGAGCGCTTGCGCATCAACGGCAGCAGATCGAACTCCGGCCCGCGCCGCGACAGGCAGTACAGCACCTGGTTGGAACCGGTCAGCCCCTTGTCGAGGCGGGCTGCGTCCTCCATGTCGCCGCGATCGAAGTTGCTGACGCCGAAGTCGGCGATCTTCCCCGCCTCGCGCAGGCGGTGGAACGCCTCGAACGTCTCCTCCAGCCGCGCCCCGCCGCGCCAATGCAGCAAGTAGAGATCGATGCGCTCGAGGCCCAGGCGCTTGAGGCTGCGCTCACAGGCGGCGACCGTGCCCGTGCGCGAGGCATTGTGCGGATAGACCTTGCTCACGATGTAAGGTTTGGCCCGTCCCTTGATCGCCTCGCCGACGATCTCCTCGGCAACGCCCTCGCCGTACATCTCGGCGGTGTCGATCATGGGATAACCGAGCTCCAGCCCGTACTTCAGGGCATCGAGCTCGTCGGCCCGCCGCCGGCCGCTTTCGCCCATGCGCCAGGTTCCGAGGCCGAAAACCGGCATGGCCGCGCCGGAAGGAAGTTTGCAGGAACGCATAAGGAACATCCGTCGTTGCAACGCCGCAGCGATAGCCTATCTTAACCCCCATGCCGGACTCCACAGCGCACAGTACGCGACCGGGCAACAGCCCGGATTCGGCGAGTGAGCCTTCTGCAATCCCAACGCCGATAGCCGCGACCGCTCCGGAGGTGCCTTCGAGCGGCGGCCTGTTGCGCGCCATCCTGCGCCGGCTGCGCCGGCGCGAGAAGAACGAGGCGGTACGCGAGGCGATCGAGGAACTGATCGAGGAGGCGCCCGAGAGCGACACACCGATCAGCGACGACCAGCGTGTGCTGCTCGCCAACATCCTGAAGCTGCGCGACAAGACGGTGGCCGACGTCATGGTGCCACGCGTCGACATCGTCGGCATCGCCGCCGACACGCCGCTCGACGAGGTCGTGCGCCTGATCCAGACCGAGGCGCATTCGCGCTATCCGATCTATCGCGAATCGCTCGACGACGTGATCGGCATGATCCACATCAAGGACGTGCTGGCCTACTGGGGCACCGCCAAGAAATTCAACCTGCGCGACATATTGCGCCGGGTCGTGTTCGTGGCGCCGACCTTGCCGGTGCTCGACATGCTGCTCGACATGCGGCGCTCGCGCACCCACATGGCGCTGGTGGTCGACGAGTTCGGCGGCACCGATGGCCTCCTCACCATCGAGGACCTGGTCGAGGAGATCGTGGGCGAGATCGAGGACGAGCACGACGTCGCCCAGACGCCGACGGTGGCACGCCGCAACGACGGCACGATCGACGTCAACGGCCGCACGCCGGTCGAGCTTCTGGAGCAGGAGATCGGCAACGTGCTGTCGGAGGACGAGCGGCGCGAGATCGACACGGTGGGCGGCCTGATCTTCTCGCTGCTTGGCCGCATCCCCGAGCGCGGCGAGGTCGTGCGCCATCCGTCGGGCGTCGAGTTCGAAGTGCTCGACGTCGACCCGAGGCGCATCCGGCGCCTGCGCGTGCGGCCGCCGACCTCGGCGCCTGCCGCGCCCTGATCGCCGCTCGGTCGTGATGAAGCTTACGGGTTGGCGCGCGCTCGGCGCCGCGTTGGTGGCGGGAGCGTTGGCGGCACTCGCCATGCCGCCGCTTTATTGGCTGCCGCTCGCGATCGCGGGCATCGTGGCCTATGTCTGGCTGTGGCAGACGGCGCCGACGCCGCTCAGCGCCTTCTGGCGCGGCCTCGCCTGGGGCACCGGCCACTTCGTCGTCGGCTCCTACTGGATCCTCGAAGCCTTTTATGTCCCGCCGGCCGACTTCGCCTTGCTCGGCCCGCCGATCGTCGCCGGTCTCGCGGTGGTGCTGGGCTTCTTCCCCGGCCTCGCCGCCTGGGCCTCGCGCCGCATCGTCGATCGCTGGCCAAGCCTCGGCGGCCGCTACAGTCGCTTGGTTGTGCTGGCGATCGCCTGGACGGTTGCAGAGTGGCTGCGCGGGCACCTCTTCACGGGCTATCCCTGGAATCCTCTGGCGCATGTCTGGGCCTTTGCCACGCCTTTGCTACAGGGCGCGGCACTGTTCGGCGTCTATGGCCTTGGCATGTTGACCTTTCTCGTGCTCGCCGCGCCGACGGCTGGCTGGCGGGCATCGATCGCGGCGCTTGTTGCCGTCGGTCTTGCCGGTTGGGCCGGCCAGTCGGCGATGGCGGCCATTGAAAACGGCAACGGGCCCTGGATCCGCATCGTGCAGCCCAACGTGGCGCAGGCGCAGAAATACCGCCCGGAAGCCCGCGCCCGCCAGATCCCCAAGCTGGTGGAGATGAGTCGCCAGCCGGGCTTCGATCGCCTGGCCGCCGTGGTCTGGCCGGAGACGGCGCCTCCCGACATCATCGAGCCCGGCTCGGCTGCCCTCGCACTCATGGCCCAGGCCGTGCCGCCGGGCGGTCTGCTGCTGACCGGTGCGGCGCGGGCCACCGCCGCCGGGCCCCAGGACGGCGTGTGGAATTCCCTGCTGGTCGTCGACGGGGCGGGCACCATCGCCGCCCATTACGACAAGGTCCATCTCGTGCCGCTCGGCGAGTACATCCCCTTCCACAAGCAGCTCGCGCCGGTGTCCGGCATGATCGGCCGCGGCTCGTTCGAGGTCGGCGAGGGGAGGGTGACGCTGGTGCCGACAAACGGCCTGCCGTCGTTCTCGCCGATCATCTGCTACGAGGTGATCTTCCCCGCCGCCGTCACTGGACCCGGCCAGCGGCCGCAGTGGCTGCTCAACATCACCAACGATGCCTGGTTCGGCCTGAGCAGCGGACCGTACCAGCACTTGACCAGCGCTCGCTTGCGCACCATCGAGGAAGGGCTGCCCATGATCCGCGCCGCCAACACCGGCGTATCGGCGGTGATCGATGCTTACGGCCGTGTTCTCGCGTCACTCGACATGCTACAGGAGGGCATCATCGACCATCGCCTTCCCGCGCCGCGTGTGGCCACGCCGTATGCCCGCTGGGGCGACTGGACATTGCTGGTTGTGGTTGCATTTCTCGGCGTGACGTTAATCGGAACGCGATTGTGGAAGAGCCGACAACCCCAATGAATCATTCACGATTAGGATTCCCAATGATCAGCTTGCATTATCCCGGAGAGGGGGTAATGTCATATGCAGCCCTGACGTGTAGATATGCGTTTTTGCACAGGTGAGCTTGCCGACGGGCTGCACTTTGAAAGTGTTTGCCACTTTATTTGCACAACCGCGTTGTAGGCTTAAAAGAGACGGAGCGAGAGGAACCACGACCTATGGCAAGATCACATCCAGTAGACGTCCATGTCGGCGCGCGCATGCGCCAGCGCCGCACGCTTCTGGGGATGAGCCAGGAGAAGCTCGGGACGGCCGTCGGGCTCACCTTCCAGCAGATCCAGAAGTACGAGCGTGGCTCCAACCGCATCGGTTCGAGCCGGCTGTACGAGTTCGCCAAGGTGCTCGACGTGCCGGTGTCGTATTTCTTCGACGAGATGCCCTCCAACGCACTGTCGGGCCGGCCGATGTCGGGCCGCGGCCGCAAGGGCTTCGGTGAGGCCGGCACGCCGTTCGAGCAGGAGAAGGATCCGCTGATCAAGCGCGAGACGCTCGAGCTGGTGCGCGCCTACTACAAGATCCGCGAAGGCCGCGTCCGCAAGCGCATCTTCGAGATGGTCAAGGCCGTGGGTGCGGCCAGCCATGCCGAGGTGCTGGGCGGCCGGAAGCGTTAAAGGCCGCAAAAGGGGGATGCCGAGGGCGTGGGGGAAGCCTGAGGCAAACTGCCGGGCCCCCTTGATTTCCGTTTGTATCTGGAGTTTTTAGCCGGCGCGGCTCCGATGGGCGGCGCCGCCGCGGACGGATTTGGACGACTTGCCACCGCGACAATAAAGGCTAAGCCGGACGTTGGCGGCTCTTCCGCCCTGCCCGGAGTCCAGCGACCTGTGGGAGGGCTGTTTTGGCCATCAAGGACTATCTCTTCACGAGCGAATCGGTTTCCGAAGGCCATCCGGACAAGGTCTGCGACCAGATCTCGGACGCCATCCTCGACGCTTTCATCGCCAACGACGTCAAGCTCGGCCATGCCGACGACAGCCATGCCAATACACGCCTGGGCTGCGAGACGCTCGCGACCACCAACAAGATCGTCATCGCCGGCGAAGGCCGCGCCTCGGCGCCGTACATGCGCAAGTACGGCAAGCACACCGTCGTCAACCGTGAGGCCCTGACCGAGATCGCCCGCGAGGTCGTGCGCGACATCGGCTACGACCAGGACGGCTTCTCCTTCCACGGCGCCGACGTCGAAGTGCTGCTGCACGGCCAGTCGCCCGACATCGCCATGGGCGTCGATGCCAAGAAGAAGGGCGGCAACCTCGGTGAGCAGGAGGGTGCCGGCGACCAGGGCCTGATGTTCGGCTTCGCCTGCCGCGACAGCGAGGAATACGAGAAGGGCTCGTTCATGCCGGCCCCGATCTACTTCTCGCACAAGATCCTCGAAGTGCTGAGCAAGGCCCGCCGCTCGGGCGAACTGCCCGACCTGCAGCCCGACGCCAAGAGCCAGGTCACGGTGCGCTACGTCAACGGCAAGGCCGTCGGCGCCACCAAGGTGGTGGTCTCCACGCAGCACCGCGAAGCCACGGCCAAGGGCAAGAAATACAACTCGGGCATGATCAAGGACATGATCGAGGCCCACGTGAAGAAGTCGCTGCCGGCGGGCTGGATGCCCAAGAAGGCGTCGGACTTCTTCGTCAACCCGACCGGCAACTTCGTGGTCGGCGGCCCCGACGGCGACTGCGGCCTGACCGGCCGCAAGATCATCGTCGACACCTACGGCGGCTACGCCCCGCACGGCGGCGGCGCCTTCTCGGGCAAGGACCCGACCAAGGTCGACCGTTCGGCGGCCTACGCCGCGCGCTACCTCGCCAAGAACGTCGTGGCCGCGGGCCTGGCCGATCGCTGCCTAATCCAGGTGGCCTACGCGATCGGCGTCGCCGACCCGATGTCGCTTTATGTCGACACCCAGGGCACCGGTAAGGTCGACGAGCGCAAGCTCGAGAAGGTCCTGTCGGACATCTTCCCGCTCAGGCCGACCAACATCCGCCGCTCGCTGCAGCTCAACAAGCCGATCTACAAGCGCACGGCGGCCTATGGCCACTTCGGCCGCAAGCCGGAGAAGGACGGCGGCTTCTCGTGGGAACGCACGGATCTGGTGCCGGAACTGAAGCGGGCTTTCGGAGCACGTTAGGATTTCCTCCTAAACGATTGATTCTCCGTGAGTTTTTGACTAGTGTCAGAGGGGCAGTAACAAGTCTGCGGGAGCAGACGACGAAATGGCCCCTCTGGAGAATGGCGGGTTTCAGCCATCGGCCTGGGCCGGCGATAGAAGCCGGCCCATCGACTCGCTCATGCGGGCGTTGCTTTACGTCGCCCAACAGGTCGGCCGGCCGCTGAGCGAGGCCGACGTGCGCCGCCTGGCGGCGGTGCCGGCGGCGGGCCTCGACGAAGCCGCCTTTCTGACCGCCGGCGCGCGGCTCGGCCTCGAAGCCCACGCCCTCGATCTCACGTCCTATCAGCTCGCGTCGCTGCCGCTGCCTTTCGTGCTGCTGTCGGTGGGACACCCCGCCCATGTCGTCGTGGCCGGGCGGGCGGGGCAATGGACGGTGCTCGACGTCGTCGACGGCCAGGTCTGGCATCTGACGGACGACGAGGTGATGGCGTTGGGCACGCGCGCCCTGGTGATGCGCGAGAAGCTGCCCGAGGCCAGGGGCGCGCGCTGGTATGCGCCGCTGTGGACGCGCGTGCGGCCGGTCATCCTGAAGCTTGCCGCGGCATCGTTCGTCATCAACGTGCTCGGACTCGCCACGCCGCTCTTCATGATGATCATGCTGAACACGGTGGTCGGCCACTCGGCCCCTGCCAATGCCGCGTCGCTGGTGATGCTGCTGAGCGGGGCTATGCTTTTGGTCTACGGCCTCGACTTCGGCTTGCGCCTGGCGCGCGGCTGGCTGTCGGCACGCACCGGCGCCCGGCTCGACGCACTGATGAGCGGCGAGGCGCTGCATCATCTGATGCAGCTGCCCTACCGGCACTTCGAGCGCACGCCGACAGGCGTCATCGCCGAGCGCCTGCGCCAGCTCGACGTGCTGCGCAACTTCCTCACCGGACAGATGCCGGTGCTGGCGATCGACATCGCCTTCGTGGCGCTGTTTCTCGCCGCCACCGTCTTCATCAGCCCGGTGCTGGGCGCCATCGCCGCCGCAGCCATCCCGGTGCTGATCGGCGTGTCGCTCGCCACCCATCGCGCGCAACGCCGCCTGGCTGACGAGAATTTCCAGGCGCTCGCCGCCAAGGGGTCGACACTCGCCGAGACGGTGGCCAACGCCGCCACCATCAAGACCCTGGGCCTCGAGGCCGAGGTCGAGAAGCGTTGGCAGGCGCGCGTCGAGCAGTCGGCGTGGACGTCGTTCCGCGCCAACAACCTCGCCAACATCGCCGCCAGCGCCTCGGGCAGCCTGCAGCTGCTCGCCTCGCTGGTGATCGTGGTGATCGGCGTGCGCCAGGTGGTCGACCATCACATGACGATCGGCGCGCTGGTCGCGGCCAACATGCTGGCGGTGCGCGCGCTGCAGCCGATGCGCCAGCTCGTGGCGGCGTGGCATCAGCTGCAGGCGGTGAGCGCCGCCTTCGAGCGCATCGACGAGCTGATGAGCGAGCCGACCGAAAGCCCGCCGGGCGAGCTCGCTCCCATGCCGGCGCTGGCCGGCGACATCGTGTTCGATCGCGTCACCTACCGGGCCGACGCCGATACGCCCGCGATCCTGCAGGACGCCGACTTCCAGGTCGTCGCCGGCGAGATTTTAGGCATCGTCGGCCCCTCCGGCTCGGGCAAGACCACCATCGCCAATCTGGTGCAGGGGCTGTTCAAGCCCACGGGTGGGCGCGTGCTGGTCGACGGCACCGACATCGCCCACATCTCGCCGGCGCAGCTGCGCGCCCAGATCGGCGCGGTGCCGCAGGATATCCAGCTCTTCACCGGCTCGGTGCGCGAGAACATCGCCATGGGCGTGGTCGACAAGGATCCCGGCCGCGTCGTCGCCGTCGCCAAGTTCGTCGGCGCGCACGATTTCATCCAGCGCCTGCCGCAGGGCTACAACACGGTGCTGGGGGAGCGCGGGCAGGGCCTGTCGAGCGGCCAGCGCCAGCTGCTCTGCATCGCCCGCGCGCTGATCCGCAATCCGCGTATCCTGGTGCTCGACGAGGCAACCAGCGCGCTCGATCCCGCGACCGAGGAGCAGCTTTTGCGCCAGCTCAAGGCCAACGCCCGCGGGCGCACCGTGATCATGATCACCCATCGCCTGGCGCCGCTCGCGATCGCCGATCGCGTGGCGCTCCTGATGGACGGCCGCATCGAGCGCATCGGCTCGCCGACCGAGGTCATGGCCTATGCCCGCATCCGCATGGCCGAGGCGAGCCGCGGCCAGACCACCGCCGGCGCCGCGGCCGCGCACACGGTGGCGATGCTGGCCTAGTTTCTTTGCTGGGAGCGCGCCACTCCGTGGCGCTCATGCACTGCTGAGACAAAGATGCGCCACGGAGTGGCGCGCTCCCAGCAATGACTAAAAAAGCTCCACGAAGTCCGGATCTTCCAGGCGCGCCAGCCGCTCCGACGCGAGCCGCGCGCAGTCGATCAGCAGCGACTTGCGGCGCGCCGCCGCCATCGGCCGGCGCGGCGGATGGCGCAAGAGTTCGCCGCCATAGGCGTCGGCGACGATCAGGCCGATCTCTTCGGGAATCAGCGCCTGCGGGAAGTCGATCGGCACGGCAAAGTAGAGCTGGTCGCACCAGCCGAGATAGTCGGGCCACTTCTCGTCGACCCGCCAGTCCTCGATCGACGACTTGACCTCGACGATGGTGATGTCGCCCGAGCGGCCGACGACGAAGATGTCGGCGCGCCGGCCGTCGGGCAGCGGCACTTCCAGCAATACCGAATGGCCGGCCTGGCGCATCAGCCGGCAGGCGCCGCGACAGACGGCCAGCGTGATCTCCGGCCGCGCCTGTCGCGCCACGGACAACATGCTCATGGGAAGACTCTAGCGCCCGGAGGCGGGCTTTTGCACCACGGCGCGCGCCGATCCATCGTCGATCGGCCGCTCGAGCGTCGGCTGAAAGCGCTGCGCCAGCGTTTCGGCCTGCCGGCGATCCTTTTCGGAGAGCTGAGCCGCCGACTTGTCGCGGACCGAGCGCGAATCGGGATTGCCGCCCTTCTCGGCCAGCAGCAGCCATTTGTAGCCCTCGATCTGATCGGGTGCGCCGTTGACGCCGCCCAGCAGCATGATGCCCAGTGCATGCTGTGCCTGCGGCAGCCCCTGCTGCGCGGCGCGGCTGTACCACAGCATGGCCTGCATGGGATCGCGCGCCACGCCGACGCCGGAGAAGTAGGCGTTGGCCAGCTTGAACTGCGCCGACGGTACGCCGCCGTGCGCGGCGACCTCGTACCAGCTCACCGCTGTCTGAACCGTCCGCTCGTTCGCCGCCTTGTCGCGTGAGGCCGGCGTGCGCGCCGCCATGTCGCCCATGGCCAGGGCGGCTTCGGGCACGCCGTTGTCGCGCGCCTGCACCAGCCATTTCTGCGCCGCCGCGACGTCGCGCTTGATGCCGACGCCTTCGCTCAGCGCCAGGCCGTAGCGCAGCCCGGCCAGCACATGGCCTTTCTCGGCGGCGCGGCGATAGAGATCGGCAGCGCGCACCGGATCAGGCGCGATCTGCTCGGAGCCTTCGTCCATGGCGCGGCCGAGCGTGTAGAGCGCCTGCGCATCGCCGGTCGCCGCCGCCTTCTCGAGCCACGCCCGGGCGTTGATGACGTCGCGCGGCACGCCCAGGCCGCGCAAATAGAGAATGCCGAGATTGATCTGCGCCCGCGTGTGCCCGGCCGCCGCGGCCTTCTCGAACAGTTCCAGTGCCCGCGCTTCGTTGCGCGGCGTGCCGGCAAGGCCTTGCGCATAGACGATGGCCAGACGATGCGCGCCCTCGCTCGAGCCCGCGTCGGCGGCGTGCTGGATATAACGCAGGGCGTCGCGATTGGCGCCGCGATCGAGCAGCACGACGCCGAGCCACGCCTCGGCATCGGCATTGCTCGCCGCCATCGACCGGAACGTCGCCTCCGCCGTGCCGAGATCGCCGGCGCGGTAGGCGGCGACGGCCGCGCGCAGCGGCGGCGCCACGTCGGACGCGTCCTGTTGTGCAAGCGCGACACTGCTCGCGGCAATCGCTGCCGCAGCCACTGCCACGCGCAGCATTCTCATTTGGTCTTGAAGGTGTAAGCCGCGGCAGCCGCCTTGGCTTTCTCGATCTCGTCGGGCTTCATGTCGCGCGACAACTGCTCGACGGCTTGCGGCGAGACCTGTCCGTGCCAGCGCTCCGCGATAGCCACCCACTTGTAGGCTTCGAACAGGCTTTTCGGCACGCCCTTGCCCTCGGCGTAGGCGCCGGCGATCGGCAGCATCGCCGGCACGTAGCCGCGCTCGGCGGCATCGAGCAGCATCGGTGTCGCCTTGTTGGGATCATAGAACTTCGAATCTGGATTGCCGTAGATGTAGAGGCCGGCGAAGAACTGCGCGCGCGGATCGCGCTCCTTGACCAGCACCTGCAGTTCCTTCTCCGCGGTCGCCATGTCGCCTGCCTGCATCGCCTTGACCGCTTCCTCCATGCCTGCCGCGGCCGGCTGGGCGAGCGCGAGCAGCGCCGCAGCACCTGAAAGAGCAAGCAGAGCACGATGGCTACGGACGAATCGCACGATGAGGCACTCCCGAAAACGGCGCACGCTGATGGCCTACGCTGGCTGTATTTTGCCCCTCTACCACGGAAATGAGGCCGAAACAGACCTCAAGCCTGTTGGCGATATCGATGAGAGGCTGATTTGTCAGCGGTTTGTACCCGCTCCCAGCAAATTGCACTCGCGGGAATGCTGCAGATGCAGGTAGGATTTCATTAAGTCTTTGTAGTAAAGCAGTAAATCGCCGAATTGATCCATTTTGGAGGGATTCCAGCCCTCCCTTTTTCGACTATCTGCTGTCACGGAGATGCAGCAAAACCCAAGAAAACCGGGATTTGCCTCTAAGCCAGATATGCAGTTTTGCAGGTGACGCATCGTCCAGCCATTTGTTAAGTTGCCTCCATTAGAGACGGTCCAACCTAGTTGTAATTCATATCTGAAAGGCTTTTCACGAAATTGGCGGCGCTTCCCACACCAAGCGCGCCCGACACCAAAGAGAGATCGACATAGCCCGCCGGCGGCCCCCCAAGCCGCTCATCGAAGCCCCCTTCCCACACACCCCAAGGCTTCGATACCCCACACCCAGGCGGGCTCCTAAGGAAGGCCGGTCGTTCCCCAAGCGACCGGCCTTTCATATTTCCGGGAACAATTTCCACAGGTCGATCCGATCACGGCATTGACCCATGCAAAAAATTCGGGAAAAGGGCTCAATCTCGGTGCCCCGGGGCGGCAATTATTGCAGGGTCGGCGCAATGTCAGATAACCCAAAACTGTCTATCTCCGTTAAAGAAATGCAGCAAATACAGGGCGCGTATCTGTCTAGATATGCGTTTTTGCAGATTACGAAGACCTAGAGCCGTGTTAAAGTAAACGCATTAAAGCAATTCTTATTCTATTGGTTTCAATATGAAAATTGTCGGATTCCCGATCGACGTCTCTCGTTCGCAAGACGGACGCATCGTACGGGGCCTGCGTACGCGCCAGGCTCTCATCCAGTCGACCCTGGACCTGATCCAGGCTGGCGATGTCGAGCCGACTTCTGCAGCCATCGCGACCATTGCCGGCGTTTCCAGCCGCGCACTGTTCCAGCACTTCACCAGCCTCGCCGACCTCTACGCGGCAGCGTTCGATCTCGCGGTCAGCCGCGCCTTCGATCGCAACCGGCCAGTGGACGCCGAGGCGCCGCTTTCCAATCGCATCGAGCTTCTGGTGTCGGACCGCGCCCAGCTCTTCGAGGAGTGGCTGCCGGTGTGGCACTTCGCCGAGCGCGTGCGCAGCGTGGCGCCGGCGGTCGGCCTCGGCGTCGCGCACTTGCGCAAGCTTCTGCGCGAGCGCCTCGCCGTGTGGTTCTCGACCGAGCTCGGCAATCTCGATCCCGGCTCGCGCGACCTGGTGCTCGACTCGCTCGACCTCGCCTTCGGTCTCGACAGCTGGATGAACATGCGCGAGCAGCTTCGCCTGTCGCCAGTCCACGCATCGCGCACCTGGCGCTTCACCGCCGAGGCCATTGTCCTGCAGGCGCTCACAGTTCCCAACCAGCCCGTGGCGGTGGCCTAACCAGCCACCAGGACGAAGCCCACCCTTCCCACACCCAAGGCTCCGTCTTCACCCACCCACCCCAGTCACGGGGCTGACAGGAGGCCGGTCGTTCCCCAAGCGACCGGCCTCTCCTCTTTTGCGGCAAAGAAAAAGGCGGCGACCCGAAGGTCGCCGCCTTTTCCGTTGGATCGCGCCGGCGATCAGTTCGCCTTGGCGCGGAACTTCTCGTGGCAGGCGCCACAGGCCTTGCCGGTATCGGCGAAGGCGGTGGCCAGTGCCGCCTGGTCACCCGAGCCCGCTGCGACGGCGAGCTTGTCGTAGGCGGCGTCCACCGCCTTGCTGGCCGCCTGGAAGCCCGCCATGTCGCTCCACACCGTGGGCAGCGCCTTGGTCTCGCCCTTGTCGGAGCCGGCCGGGAACATTTTCACGAAAGCCGCTTCGAGCGTCTTGAGCTTGGCCGCCTGCTCGACGGCACCAGCGGTCGGTCCCTTTGCATCAACGATACCTTTGATGGCGCGCATGGCCGCAGCGGTCTGCTTGCGGTTCTCCTGGCGCTCCTTGATCACGTCCGCCTGTGCAAGCGCGATGGTAGCGCCGCCAACCATCGCGCCGGCGGCCAGTGCGCCGACGATCGCCACAACCAGAGTCTTCCTCATGGATCCATCCCCTTTGAAAACTTCGCGACCGACGGCAAGTTTTTGCTCGACGGCACGGTATTTGTTGCAGACGTTTGCACCAAAGCGAACAGGGCCGGCGGCAAACTCCCATCACGACTGCGTGTGGTCGACGGCAAGGAGAACATTGGATGGCCGAGAAGAAGGTTCGAGTCTGGGATGTACCGGTGCGCCTGTTCCACTGGACGCTCGTCATCCTGCTGGCCACGTCTTACTTCTCCGGCCGCGCCGGCGGCGATTGGATGAAGCTCCACTTCTGGTCCGGTTACGCCATCCTCACCTTGATGCTGTTCCGCATCGCCTGGGGCTTCGTCGGCAGCACGACCGCGCGCTTCTCACATTTCGTGAAGGGCCCGACCGCGTGGCTTGTCTATCTCAGGGATCTTTTGACCAGCCGGCGCACCTACGATGTCGGCCACAATCCCGTCGGCGGCATCATGGTGCTGCTGCTGATCTTCGCCGTGCTGGCGCAAGCGATTGCCGGTCTGTTTGCCGCCGACACCGATCTCGGCACCGTTAATGGCCCGCTCGCCAACTCGATCCCTGACAAGTGGGTCGATCGCCTGACCAGCTTCCACACCTTCTGGGTGAACGTGATCCTCTGCCTCGTGGCTCTGCACGTGCTGGCGGCAATCGTCTATCTCGTATGGAAGCGGCAGAACCTGGTCGGCGCCATGTTCACGGGCCACAAGCCGCTCGAGCACGTCGCCGAAGCGGGCAAGCCAGCGCCGACACTCACCTTCGCCTCGGGCCGGCTGGCGATATCGCTGCTGATCGCCGCCGCGGCCATCGTCTACTTCTGCGTAAGGCTGGGTTGACCTGCCGGCGCGGCCTTGCTTGGGGGGTAGGGCACCCCTAGGGTGAACCAGCACTCGTGAAACCTGGATTTTGCATCATGAAATTTACTGGTACCGATTCCTATGTCGCCAGCGACGACCTGCGCGTGGCGGTCAACGCCGCGATCGCGCTGCAGCGGCCGCTGCTGATCAAGGGCGAGCCCGGCACCGGCAAGACCGTGCTGGCGCATGAGGTCGCCAAGGCGATCGGCGCGCCGCTGATCGAATGGCACATCAAGTCGACCACCAAGGCGCAGCAGGGTCTCTACGAATACGACGCGGTGTCGCGCCTGCGCGACAGCCAGCTGGGCGACGAGCGGGTCAAGGACATCGGCAACTACATCAAGCGCGGCAAGCTGTGGGACGCCTTCACCGCCGAGCAGCGGCCGGTGCTCCTGATCGACGAGATCGACAAGGCCGACATCGAGTTCCCCAACGACCTGCTGCTCGAGCTCGATCGCATGGAGTTCTACGTCTACGAGACGCAGGAGGTCGTGAAGGCGGTGCAGCGTCCGGTGGTGATGATCACCTCCAACAACGAGAAGGAGCTGCCCGACGCCTTCCTGCGCCGCTGCTTCTTCCACTACATCCGCTTCCCCGATCGCGAGATCATGACCCAGATCGTGGACGTCCACTTCCCCGACCTGCAGCGCACCCTGCTGCGCGAGGCGCTGAACATCTTCTATGACATCCGCGAGGTGCCGGGCCTCAAGAAGAAGCCCTCGACGTCGGAGCTGCTCGACTGGCTGAAGCTGCTGATGGTCGAGGAGATGCCGCCCGAGGCGCTGCGTTCCAAGGATTCCAAGCAGCTGATCCCGCCGCTGCACGGCGCGCTGCTCAAGAACGAGCAGGACGTGCATCTGTTCGAGCGCCTGGCCTTCATGGCGCGTCGGGAACAGCGCCAGTAAGGGGAACACCCGATGTTCACCAACTTCTTCCTCGAGCTGCGCCAGGCCAAGGTGCCGGTCTCCATCAAGGAGTATTTGGCGCTGATGGAAGCGATGGACAAGCACGTCGCCGACTACAGCGTCGACGATTTCTACTATCTGTCGCGCTCCATCCTGGTGAAGGACGAGCGCAACCTCGACAAGTTCGACAAGGTGTTCGGCCACGTCTTCAAGGGCCTCGAGGCGCCGGCCGGCGAGGGCGTCACCGCCGAGATCCCCGAGGAATGGCTGCGCAAGCTTGCCGAGAAGCTTTTGACCGACGAGGAGAAAGCCCAGATCGAGGCGATGGGCGGCTGGGAGAAGCTCATGGAGACGCTGAAGAAGCGTCTCGAGGAGCAACAGAAGCGCCACCAGGGCGGCAGCAAGTGGATCGGCACGGCGGGAACCTCGCCGTTCGGCGCCTACGGCTTCAATCCCGAAGGCGTGCGCATCGGCCAGGACAAGAACCGCGAGGGCCGCGCCGTCAAGGTGTGGGACAAGCGCGAGTACAAGAACCTCGACGACACCGTCGAGATCGGCACGCGCAACATCAAGCTGGCACTGCGCCGCCTGCGCAAGTTCGCGCGCGAGGGTGCGGAGATCGAGCTCGACATGCCCGACACCATCCGGTCGACGGCGCGCAACGCGGGCTATCTCGACATCAAGATGATCCCCGAGCGTCGCAACAAGGTGAAGCTCTTGCTGCTGTTCGACATCGGCGGCTCGATGGACGCCCACATCCGCGTCTGCGAAGAGCTGTTCTCGGCGGCGCGCTCGGAGTTCAAGCACCTGGAATTCTTCTACTTCCACAACTGCCTCTACGAGAAGCTGTGGAAGGACAATCGCCGCCGCCACGTCGACACCTACCAGACGCAGCAGCTGCTCCACACCTTCCCGCCCGACTACAAGATCATCTTCGTCGGTGACGCCTCGATGAGCCCCTACGAGATCGCCTATCCCGGCGGCTCGGTGGAGCACTGGAACGAGGAGGCCGGCCAGGTCTGGATCCAGCGCATGGCCGACACCTACCGCAGCATGGTGTGGCTGAACCCGGTGCCTGAGCGGCACTGGAGCTACACACCCTCCATCCAATTGCTGCAGCAGCTAAGCTCCAACCGCATGTTTCCGCTGACCCTGGGCGGCCTCGACAGTGCTATGAAGGAACTGAACAAATAGTCTTCGGAGCGCGGACCTCCAGGTCCGCTCATGAATGCGGACCTGGAGGTCCGCGCTCCGGGGCGCATAGGAGGGGACAGCATGAAGACCGGGCCAGCGATCGCCGACATTCTCAAGAAGGAAGGCGTCGAATACCTCTTCGCCTACCCGGTCAATCATCTGATCGAGGCCTGTGCCGCGGTCGACATCCGTCCCATCATCGTCCGCCAGGAGCGCATCGGCCTGCACATGGCCGACGCCATGTCGCGCCTCACCAAGGGCCGCAAGATGGGCGTGTTCTGCATGCAGAGCGGCCCGGGCTCGGAGAACGCCTACGGCGGCGTCGCCCAGGCCTTCGGCGAATCGGTGCCGCTGCTGGTGATCCCGCAGGGCTATCCGCGCCGCATCGCCCACGTGCCGCCCAACTTCAACTCGACCTTGGCCATGGCGCATGTCGCCAAGCACGCCGAGCCGATCACCAACGGCAAGGAAGTGGCCAACATCATGCGCCGCGCCTTCAACATGCTGCGCAACGGCCGCGGCTCGCCGGTGATCATCGAGTTGCCGGCCGACGCCTATGGCGAGGACGCGCCCGATCCGCTGGGTTACGAGCCCGTCGTCGTCACCAAGTACGGCCCCGAAGCCGGGCAGGTGGCCGAAGCCGCCAAGGTGCTGATGGCCGCCAAGCGGCCGGTGATCTATGCCGGTCAGGGCGTGCATTGGGCCGAGGCCTATGCCGAGCTGAAGGAGCTCGCCGAGCTTCTCGCCATCCCGGTCTGCACCAGCCTCGAGGGCAAGAGTTCCTTCGATGAGACCCATCCGTTGGCGCTGGGCTCGGGCGGCCGCGCCTACCCGAAGGCGGTGCGCCAGTTCCTCGACCAGTCCGACGTGATCCTCGGCATCGGCTGCTCGTTCACCGAGACCAACTTCGGCATCTCGATGCCCAAGGGCAAGACGATCATCCACGCCACGCTCGATCCGGCGCACATCAACAAGGACGTGCCGGCGAAGTACGGCCTGGTGGGCGACGCGAAGCTGACGCTCGCGGCATTGATCGCCGCCTGCAAAGCGGCCGGCGCCACGAAGAAGGATGCCGGCCCCATTGCGGCCGAGATCAAGGCGGTTGCCGACGAGTGGCTCAAGGAGTGGATGCCGAAGCTCACCAACAACGACGCGCCGCTCAACCCCTACCGCGTGCTGTGGGACCTGCAGAATACCGTCGACATCGCCAACACCATCATCACCCACGATGCTGGCAGCCCGCGCGACCAGCTCTCGCCATTCTGGAAGAACACGGCGCCGCACACCTACATCGGCTGGGGCAAGACCACGCAGCTCGGCTACGGGCTGGGGCTGGCCATGGGCGCCAAGCTCGCCTGCCCCGACAAGCTCTGCATCAACGTCTGGGGCGACGCCGCCATCGGCTTCACCGGCATGGACTTCGAGACCGCGGTGCGCGAGCGCATCCCCATCATGTCGATCCTGCTCAACAACTTCTCGATGGCGATCGAGTTGCACATCATGAAGGTGTCGACCGAGAAGTACCGCTCGACCGACATCTCGGGTGACTACGCCGCCATGGCGCGCGCCTTCGGCGGCTACGGCGAGCGCGTCACCAAGCCAGAGGACATCATCCCGGCGATCAAGCGTGGCATCGAGCAGACCAAGAAGGGCGTACCCGTGCTGCTGGAGTTCATCACTTCCAAGGAAGTGACGATCTCCGTTCCCAAGTAACGGAGGAGCTCATGACCGTCATTCTCGCGCCGACCGGCGAGCACAAAGTCTCGGTCCAGGACGGCCTCTGGATGAGCGCGGCGGATGCCGCCAAGGTGACAGGCTGGACGCTGAAACCCGAAGGCATGTGCTTGGCCGAGCGCTGCGTGCCCTTGCCGACGGCAGCGGTGAAAGGTGACCGGGTAGACGTGGCGGCGTTCTGGACCAAGCTTGGCGGCCCGGTGGTCGCCGCCGAAAACGGCGAGGTCTGGGCGCTGGGCGCGCCGGCCGACGAACGCAATACAGCCCTCGAAGGGCTCGAGGCGCCGGACTTCACGCTGCCCGATGTCGACGGCACGCCGCGCACGCTCTCGCAACTGCGCGGCAAGAAGGTCTTCCTCGCCACATGGGCCAGTTGGTGAGGCTGCCGCTTTGACTTGCCCGTGTGGCAGGCACTCTACGACGAGCTGAAGGACAAGGGTTTCATGGTCGTGGCCGTGGCAGAGGAAAGCCGCGGCGCCGATCACGCGCGCCCGTGGATCGAGCAAGCCAAGTCCAGTTACTGGCAGCTCATCGATACCGACCATCGCCTGAGCGATCTCTACAACCTGGTCAACGTGCCGCAGGCCGTGTGGATCGACGAGGAGGGCCGCATCGTGCGGCCGCCCGAGACCGCGGGCTCGACCGACCACTTCCGGCGCATGGACCTCACGACCCGCACCATGTCGCCGGAGGACCAAGCGGCGCGGCTGCGCGCCCGCGAGGACTATCTCAATGCCGTGCGGGCCTGGGTGACGACCGGAAGACACGCGCTGCCCGCAGATGCTGCGCGCGCCGGCCTGCCCAAGGTGACCAAGGAGATCGCCGAGGCACACGCCCGATTCAGATTGGGTGTATGGCTGCGTGCTCACGGTGATGCGGTCGAGGGAGACCGGCAGATGAACACAGCGAGTGCACTTCATCCCGATTCATGGAGTATGTGGCGCCAGGCCGCCGATCTCGACGAGGTCGGCAAGGCCTCGGGGCCCAATTTCTGGAAACGCGTGCAAGCCCTGGGCGACCGGCCCTATTATCCGCCGCCCAAGCTCTAGTCCGCTGGGGCGCGCCATTCCAGTGGCGTGTCTTTGCGTCACCGACGACGATCGCGCCACTGGAGCGGCGCGCCCCCAGCGACGAGACTGAGATGAGACTTCACTGGCGCGATCTCGGAAGCCCCCGCGCAGATCGCACCCACGGCAAGCCGGTCGAATTGTCCGGCTTCGCTTTCACGCCGCTGGCCGCTCGCACTGCCGATCATTTCCTGCTGATGGCCGAGCCCGGCTGCTGCCAGGGCTGCGTGCCGGCCAACCCACTGGCCGTGGTCGAGGTCTTCGCCGATCAGCCGATCAAGCTCGGGGCTGGCGAGTTGCGGCTCACCGGAACCTGGCGGCTCTCGTCCGATCCCGACGGCTGGCGGTATCAGCTCCGCGGCGCCGAAGTGAAGTGCGGTCTCTCGCGCCGTGCCCTGATGGCGGCGAGCCCGCTCTTCTGCCTGCCCGTGGTGCCGGCGATGGCGCAGGCCGACGGCACGGCGGTCGACCTCCATAGCCACGCCCGCAATCTGATCCAGATGGCCTACGGCCGCGGCAGTTTTGCTGCCGTCGCCGAGCCGATGCGCCAGGGCGGCGTCTCGGCGATCTGTCTCGCCGTCGTCGCCGATTCGCCGATCATCAAGACCATGGACGGCCGCCTCCGGCCGGGCCGCGATCCGCGCCCGGGCGAGCTCTACGACTACACCCAACGGTCTTTCCAACAGCTCCATGCGCTGGCCGGCACGCAGCAAATGCCGATCCTCAGGACGGCAGCGGAGCTCAATGCGGCGCGCGCCAGCCGGCCCTCGCTCATCGTCTCGTCGGAAGGCGGCGACTTCCTCGAGGGCAAGATCGAGCGTCTCGACGAGGCCTATCAGCGCTGGGGACTGCGCCATCTGCAGCTCACGCACTACCGGCCCAACGAGCTGGGCGACATCCAGACCGAGCCCAGCGTGCACGGCGGCCTGACGCAGTTTGGCGTCGAGGTGGTCCGCCGCTGCAACCAGTTGGGTATCGTGGTCGACGTGGCGCACGGCACCTACGAACTGGTCAAGAAGGCGGCGTCGGTCACCACCAAGCCCCTGGTGCTGTCTCACACCTCGCTGACCGACCGGCCGGCGGCGTGGACGCGGCGCATCCTGCCCGACCACGCGCGCGCCATCGCCGCGACCGGCGGCGTCATCGGCATCTGGCCGGTCCTGGGATACTTCCCCAACGTCGTGGCTTACGCCGACGGCTTCGCGCGCATGGTCGATGTCGTCGGCATCAACCATGTCGGCCTGGGCACCGACCTGCTTGGCCTGCCCGGAGGCAGCACGCTGGTGAACTACAACGACCTGCCGCAACTGGCTGCCGCTCTGCGCAGCAAATTCTCGCCCGAGGAAACGGCAAAGCTGCTGGGCGGCAACTATCGGCGCGTCTTCCAGGCGAGTCTCGGCGGCTGACGAACGATCATCACACATCTGTGAAGACGCCCCGGTCACTGGCCGCCTGCGAAACCCTCGGCTAGGCTCCCGGCCACAACTCCAAACGACGGGAGAGCGGGATGGCTGTCATCAACGTCAATGGCAAGGCCCTGAATCACAATGCCGATCCGCGCACGCCGCTTCTGTGGGTGCTGCGTGAACAGCTCGGTCTCACCGGCACCAAGTACGGCTGCGGCATCGCCCAATGCGGCGCCTGCACGGTTCATATCGACGGTGTGGCGACGCGCTCCTGCCAGGTGCCGGTGAACTCGGTTGGCGCCAAGAAAGTGGTTACAGTCGAAGGCTTGGCGACCGACGGCAAGCTGAACAAGATCCAGGCGGCCTGGGTGGCGTCCGACGTGCCCCAGTGCGGCTACTGCCAGAGCGGCATGGTGATGGCGGCGACGGCGCTGCTGGCGGCCAAGCCCAACCCGACCGACGCCGACATCGACGCGGCCATGACCAACGTCTGTCGCTGCGGCACCTACGTGCAGGTGCGTGAGGCGATCCTCGCCGCGGCGAAGGCCTAAAGGGAGGATGCGATCATGACGATTCAAACCTCGCTTGGCGCCAATTCCCTGAAGAGGCGCGGCTTCCTGGTCAGCAGTGCTGCCGTCGCCGGTGGCTTCTCGCTCGGCTTCTCCATTCCCTCCGACGCCGACGCGCAGTCGCCGGTCAAGGAACTCAACGCCTGGGTGGTGATCCATCCCGACGACAAGGTGATGATCCGCATCGCCCGCTCCGAGATGGGGCAGGGCACGCTCACCGGCCTCTGCCAGCTCGTCGCCGAGGAGCTGGAGTGCGACTGGGCCAAGGTCGCCTGGGAGTATCCCACGCCCGGTGAGAACGTGAAGCGCAACCGCGTCTGGAAGAACTACTCGACGGGCGGCAGCCGTGGCATTCGCGAGAGCCACCAGTATGTCCGCGAAGGCGGCGCCATGGCGCGCGAGATGCTGCTCGCGGCGGCGGCGGCCGAGTGGAAGGTGCCGGCCGGAGAGTTGAAGGTCGACAAGGGCGTCATCACCCACAGCTCGGGCAAGAAGACGACCTACGGCGCGGTCGCCGCGGCGGCGGCCCAGCTCGAGCCGCCCAAGGAGGTCAAGCTCAAGGACCCCAAGGATTGGAAGATCGCTGGCAAACCGATCAAGCGGCTCGACACCGTCGACAAGGTCACGGGCAAGCAGCTCTACGGCATCGACTTCACCATGCCCGGCATGCTGGTCGCGACCGTGCGCGCCTGTCCGGTGATCGGCGGTAAGCTCAAGAGCTTCGATGCCGCCAAGGTCGAGAAGATGCCCGGCGTGAAGAAGGTCGTGGCGATCGACGGCAACGCCGTCGTCGTCGTCGCCGACACCTACTGGAACGCCCGCACCGCGCTCGCGGCCCTTCCCGCTGAGTGGGACATCGGCAAGCTGGGCGAGGTCCAGACCGAGACCATCAACGCCATGCTGAAGGAAGGCCTCGACGCCAGTGAAGCCTTCGTCGGCAACAAGGCGGGAGACGCCAAGGCCGCGATCGACGGTGCCGCCAAGAAGGTGACGGCGACCTACAGCTTCCCCTACCAGCACCACGTCACCATGGAGCCGATGAACGCCACCGCGCGCGTCACCGCCGACAAGGCCGAGGTATGGTGCGGCACGCAGAACGGCGAGGCGGCTCTGGCCGCCGTGTCGGAAGCCGCCGGCCTGCCGGTGGGGCAGTGCGAGGTCTACAAGATGCTGCTGGGGGGCGGCTTCGGCCGGCGCGGCCGCGCCGACTATGTGCGGCAGGCCGTGCTGATCGCCAAGCAGATGCCCGGCACGCCGGTCAAGCTGATCTGGTCGCGCGAAGAGGACATGACGCACTGCCAGTATCATCCGACCACCATGTGCAAGCTGACGGGCGGCCTCGACGCCCAGGGCAACCTGGTCGGCCTGCATGTGCGCATCTCGGGCCAGTCGATCCTGGCCTCGCTGCTGCCGGGGAATCTGGTGAACGGCATGGATCCCGCCGTGTTCCAGGGCTTCGCGGCGAGCGGCCCCGAGGCGACGTACGGCTACGACGTGCCGAACCTGTTGATCGACCACGCCATGCGCAACCCGCACATCACGCCGGGCTTCTGGCGTGGCGTGAACACCAACCAGAACGCCGTCTACATGGAAAGCTTCATGGACGAGCTGGCGGATGCGGCGGGGCAGGACCCGCTCGCCTTCCGCCTGAAAATGCTCAAGCCCAAGTGGAAAGCGGTGCTGCAGGCGGCGGCCGACAAGGCGGGCTACGGCAAGCCGCTGCCGGCCGGCCACTTCCATGGCCTCGCTCAGATCATGGGCTACGGCAGCTACGTCGCCGGCGTCGCCGAGGTCTCGGTGAGCGCCGACGGTGCGCTCAAGATCCACAAGATCACGGCGGCCACCAATAGCGGCCACGTGGTCAACCCGGCGCAGATCGAACGCCAGGTCGCGGGCTCCTTCGCCTACGGCCTGTCGGCGGCGCTCTACGGCGAGATTACCGTCAAGGACGGCGCCGTCGAGCAGACCAACTTCGACAGCTACAACGTCATGCGCATGGACGAGATGCCCAAGGTCGAGACCGTGCTGGTCCCGACCGGCGACTTCTGGGGCGGCGTCGGTGAGCCCACCATCGCCGTTGCTGCACCGTCCGTGTTGAACGCGATTGCCCGGGCGACCGGCAAGCGCGTGCGCAACCTGCCGCTGATGCATCACGAGCTGAAGAAGGCTTCATGAGGCATCGCCTGCTGCTGCCGGCGCTGGCCAGCGCGTTGTTGCTGGCCAGTTCCTTGGCAGGGGGGCCGGTTCGGGCGGCGGACGCGGGCCCGCCCGGGGCCAGCTCGTGCACGGGCTGTCACGCGGCCAAGCGCATTCCCGATTCGGTCATCCCGCGTATCGCCGGCCGCAAGGCCTCCGATATCGTCCAGTTCATGCGCGAGTATCGCAGCGGCGCCTGGCCGTCCTCCGTCATGGGCCGCATCGCCAAAGGCTTCGACGATCAGCAGATCGACGCCATCGCGGCCTGGTTCGCCGCCCAGCCGGAGTAGGCCATGGCGACACGCCGCACATTCCTGAAGCTCACCGCCGCCGCAAGCCTTGCCGCCCCGTCTATCGCCTCTGCTCAGGCCAGCGGCCGCGTCGTGGTCGTGGGTGGCGGCTTCGGTGGTGCCACGGCGGCGCGCACGCTCAAGGTCCTCGAGCCCAAGCTCACCGTCACCTTGGTCGAGCCCAATCCCGTCTTCACGGCCTGTCCGTTCTCGAACAACGTGCTGGCGGCGCTGCGGGAAATCTCCCAGCAGCAGTTCGGCTATGACGGCGTGCAGAAGACCGGTGTCGTGCTGGCCCAGACCGCGGCGACGGCGGTCGATGCCTCGGGCAAGACCGTGACACTCACCGACGGCAGCAAGCTTCCCTACGACCGCCTGGTGCTGTCGCCCGGCATTGACATCAACTGGGGCGCGCTGCCCGGCTACGACGAAGCGGCGGCCGAGAAGATGCCCCACGCCTGGAAGGCCGGCGCCCAGACCGTGCTGCTGCGCCAGCAACTGCAGGCGATGGACGATGGCGGCCTGGTGGTGATCTCCTCGCCGGCCAATCCGTTCCGCTGCCCACCCGGCCCCTACGAGCGGGCGAGCCTGATCGCTTATTGGCTGAAAATCTGGAAGCCGAAGTCCAAGCTCCTGATCCTCGATTCCAAGGACGCGTTCTCCAAGCAGCGGCTGTTCCAGAATGCCTGGGCGCAGCTCTATCCCGGGCTGATCGAATGGGTGTCGCTGAGCCAGGGCGGCAAGGTGACGGCGGTCGATCCCGCGACGCTTACCGTCGTCACCGACTTCGCCCGCCACAAGGCCGCGGTCGCCAACATCATCCCGCCGCAGAAGGCCGGCACCATCGCCCAGAAGGCGGGCGTCGCCGATCGCACAGGCTGGTGCCCGGTCGAGCCGGTCGCTTTCGAATCGACCTTGCAGCCCGGCATCCACGTCGTCGGCGATTCCGCCATCATGGGCGGCATGCCGAAGTCGGCCTTCGCCGCCAACGCCCAGGCCAAGGTCTGCGCGGGGGCGATCGTCGAGCTGCTGGCCGGGCGCAAGCCAGTTGATCCGATCCTGATCAACACCTGCTACAGCCTGGTGGCGCCCGACTACGGCATCTCCGTCGCCGGCGTCTATCGTCCTGACAAGGGCGTGCTGGCCGACATCCCGGGCGCCGGCGGCACCAGCCCGCTGGAGGTGGTCGGCGGCTTTCGCGGCCAGGAAGCGCTCTTTGCCTCGAGCTGGTTCAAGACCATCACGACCGAGGTCTTCGGCTGACATGCGTGCAGGCCTGCTGGTGGCAGCCCTGATTGCGTCCATTGCCGGCACCGCGTGGGCGCAAGGCGCGTCGCCGTACACCGTTGTGGGCGATGCCATTTCCCAGCCGCTCGCCGACAAGCCGGGCGACCCCGCCCGCGGCCGCGCCATCGTCGCCAACCGCAGCGTTGGCCTCTGCCTGCTCTGTCACAGTGGTCCGATCCCCGAAGAGCGCTTCCAGGGTAACCTGGCACCGAGCCTGGCGGGGGCGGGCGGGCGCTGGTCGGTAGCCCAGCTCCGGCTCCGCATCGTCGACGGCGCGCGTCTCAATCCCGACACGATCATGCCGCCCTATTATCGGACGACAGGCCTGCAGCGTGTCGCCAAGCCCTTTGAGGGCAAGACCATCTTGACGGCCGAGCAGATCGAGGATGTCGTAGCCTATCTCGCGACCCTGAAGGAGTAGCCATGCCAGGGACGAAAGAGGCGAAGAAAGAGGCGACGAAAGAGGGGACGACGAGGCGGACCTTCATTGCGGGCGCTGCCCTGGTCAGCGTGCTGCCGCTTTCGCCTGCGCGCGCCACGCCGCAAGCCATGGCGGCCGCGATCAAGGAGGTCGTGGGCGACAACGCGATCCTTGAAGGCCGCGTCACGCTCGACCTGCCTCCCCTGATCGAGAACGGCAATACCGTGCCGGTCACCGTGTCGGTCGAAAGCCCGATGAGCGAGGCCGACCACGTCAAGGCGATCCACGTCTTCAACGAGAAGAACCCGCAGCCGCATGTCTTCGATGTCCGGCTCAGCCCGAGGAATGGCAAGGCCGTGGTCGCCACGCGCATCAAGCTCGGCGATTCGCAGAAGATCGTGGCCATCGCCGAGACCAGCAAAGGCGAGTTCTTCAGCGCCAGCGCCGACGTGATCGTGACGCTCGCTGCCTGCCTGGAGGACCTGACATGACCCAGGTCCTCATCAATGCGCCCAAGACCGCGAAGAAGGGCGAAGTGATCGAGCTCAAGGCGCTGATCCTGCATCCCATGGAGACCGGCTTCCGGCCCGGCACCAACGGCCGCCTCATCCCACGCAACATCATCGAGCGCTTCGCCGCGAGCTGGAACGGCAACGAGATCTTCCGCATGGAGTTTTCGCCGGCGATCGCGGCCAACCCATTCGTGTCGTTCTTCGCGGTGGCAACAGAGGGCGGCAAGATCACCTTCCGTTGGACCGGCGACGAAGGCTTCGCCGTCGAAGAGTCCGTTGCCATTGACGTTGCGTGATCTTTGGCGCCGGCGGGCGGCTCTGGTGCTGCTCCCGGCAGTCTTTGCGGCGTCCTTCGCCCTGGCTCAAGCGAGCGCCGACAAGACTGCCGCCGACAAGCGCCGCTCGGGCTACCAGGACATGGGCGCGGCCCTGCAGAAGATGCAGGACGACGACACGGCCAATCCCGGCATGCTGTTCGTCCAGCTCGGCCAGCAGCTCTGGGCCAAGCCTGCAGGTGCCGCCAACAAGGCGTGTGCCGACTGTCATTCCCTGGCCGACATGAAAGGTGTCGCGGCGCGCTATCCCGCCATGGCCAAGGACGGCGACAAGCCGATCGACCTCGAGGGCCGCGTCAGGCTCTGCCGCACAGTCAACCAGCAGGCCGAGCCTTTGGCGCCGGAAAGCCGGGAGTTGCTGTCGCTCGCGGCCTTCGTCGCCAACCAGTCGCGCGGCCTGCCGATCGCCCCGCCGGATGATCCCCGGCTGGCGCCCTTCCGCGCGCAGGGGGCGGCGATCTATCAGCGCCGCCAGGGGCAGCTCAACCTCAGCTGCGCCATCTGCCATGACGACAATGCCGGCAAGAAGCTCGCCGGCGTGACGATTCCGGAAGCTCATCCGACCGGCTATCCGCTGTACCGGCTGGAGTGGCAGGCCCTGGGTTCCTTGAAGCGGCGGCTCCGCAACTGCTTGATCGGAATCCGCGCTGAAGCCTATCCCTCCGACGCCGTCGAATACGTCGCCCTTGAGATTTATCTCATGGACCGGGCCCGGGGCATGGTATTCGAGTCGCCGGGGGTAAGGCCTTGAACCGCATGCCTTCGCGAGCTCAGTCGCACCGTTTGTCGAGACGTTCGGTACTGACTGGCCTGGCAATGGCCGGTGCGTCGACGGGCGATGGAGCCGCGCAATCAAGTGGCTTGAAATTCGCGACCGGTGGTGAAGGCGGCGGCTTCGTCGTCTATGCCAGCGCCTTCGTCGACGCGGTCAAATGGGCGAACCCGAAGATCGGGGTGAAGCCTCTGCCCACCCGCGGCAGCGTGGATAACGTTCCACTGCTTGAAGCGGGCACCGTCGATATCGGCCTGGTGTTCGGCGAGATGGCCCAGGAGCTGTTCAATCCCAAGAGCGGAACGCCAACCCAGCTCAAGGTGATAACCGCCGCCTATTCGAGCGCCGGCATGTTCGTGGTGCGGGCCGACAGTCGCTATCGCACCATCAAGGATCTCATGGGGCGTCCCATCGTGTGGAATGGGCGCGGATCGGGCTTGGCGCTGCAGGGACGCTACGTGATGGAAGGGCTCGGGCTCGACCCCGAGAAGGACTTCGAGGCGATCTACACCGAGCAACTCGTCGACGGGCCGGCCATGATCCTCGAAGGCCGGGCATCGGCGTTGTGGGGTGCCGGAAATCGCTGGCCGGGATTCGTCAAGATTGCGAGCGACGCTCGCGGGGCGCGCTTCATCACGCCGGATGACGAGCAGGTCACGCGCATCGTCGACAAGTATCCGTTCATGAGACGCATCTCCGTCCCTGCCGCCCGTTATCCCGGCCAATCCGACGCGCTGCTGACCGTCGGTTCGTGGAGCTATGTGTTGGCGCGAGCCAATCTCGACGAGGCGCTGGGCTACGATCTGGCGGCGGCGCTGCACAAGGCCGAGCGCATCGGCACCATGTTCGGCGTTGCCGAAAGCACCGCGCAGAACACACTCAAGGCGCTGCCTCGCCAGGACGCCCTGCATCCCGGCGTCGAGCGCTACTTTCGTGAGGCCGGGCTGATCAAGTAAGCCGGTCGAAGCCGATCTTCCACGACGCCGTCGCAAACGCAGTCGCATGTGGTCGCGCACGCCTTCGCAGACGGAGCCTCGCCGCTTGCCGAGGCGTTCGGTGCTGGCTGGTCTGGCGATGGCCGGCGCGGCGACCGGCGAGGGTGCGGCGCACGCGGGCGGCGTGAAGTTCGGTACCTCGGGCGAGGGCGGCGGCTTCATCATCTATGCAGGCGCTTTTGTCGACGCCATCAAGTGGGCCAATCCGTCGATCGGCCTGAGGCCCGTGCCGACCCGTGGCAGCGTCGAGAACGTGCCGTTGCTGCAGGAGGGCAAGCTCGACATCGGCCTGGTGTTCGGCGAGGTGGCCCAGCGCTCTTCAATCCCAAGGAAGGCGCGCCGACCAAGCTCAAGGTGATCTGCACCGTCTACGCGAGCCCGGCATGTTCGTCGTGCGCGCCGACAGCCGCCATTGCACCGGGAAATCGGCGCGATCAAATAGCGTCGGAAGAATTTTCTCCCTGTTGCCGGCCGCAGAGACAGAACTGCTGCTCCACGGCCGCTATTCGACCGCCCGTTTCATTGCCCGCGTGATCGGCCTGCACCTACAGTCGGTGCATGTTGAGCCTTGCCAACCAATTCGTTGCCCGCGCCACGCGCCTGTTCCTCGCCGCCGCCGGCGAGTCTGCGCTGTGGACTGTCTCCGCTCAGGGTCGCGTCGTGGGCTCGCTGGTTTGTCAAAACGGCGTCTGGCGGCTCTCCTGGTTCAACGGGGCCGACCGCCGGCTCACCAGCTATGCCGGACCGGTAGGCGGCGACGTCGAGAGCCTGGCGGAGAGCCTGAGCGCGCGGCTGGGTGCCCCGGTGCGCCTGGAATCGCAGCCGGTCTAAAACCCCGCAGTTGAGATTTCCCAAACAAGGACCGACAGTGCCACGTCGGCGCCGCTGTGGCGTCGCGGCTGTCCTCACGGGTGACTGATCCATGGATGCGATCGACAGGAAGATCGTGGCCCTCCTGCAGGAGGACGCCAGCCTCTCATTGGCGCAGATCGCGCATCGCGTAGGCCTGTCGCAAAGCCCGTGCTGGAAGCGCATCCAGCGCCTGGAGAAGGCGGGCATCATCCTGCGGCGGGTAGCGCTGATCTCGCCGGAATCGATCGGCATGGGGTTGACGGTCTTCGTCTCGATCGAGACCGGCGATCATTCCTCAGCCTGGATCGCCAAGTTCGCCCAGCTCGTGACGGCCATGCCCGAGGTCATGGAGTTCCACCGCATGGCCGGCGACATCGACTACATGCTGCGCGTGGCGGTCACCGACATGCAGGCCTATGACGCCTTCTACAAGAAGCTGATAGACACCATGCCGCTCAAGAACGTGACCTCGCGCTTCTCGATGGAGCGCATCAAGTCGACGACCGCCTATCCCATCGCTGCCGACGCGAAGGTCGTAAAGAAGCGGTAGCGCTCATATTCCTTCCGGACCGCGCGCGTCTCGCGCGCTCATGAGGCGCGAGACGCGCGCGGTCCGGAAGATCATGAGCGTAGCGCGTCGAACAGCTTCTTCGCAGGTCGCGACAGGCGCTTTGAATCGCGCACGCAGAGCATGAGCTCGCGATTGGCCCACGGTTCGGCGATCCGGACGATGGCGAGCGGCAGGCCGCGGCGCTGCCGGCGTGCCGCGGCTTCCGGCACGATGGCGACACCGACACGCGCCGCTACCATGGCGCAGACGGCATCGAGGCTGCTCACCCGGACGCGCAGCCTTCGTATGCGGCCGAGCCGGGCCGCCTGCGCCGCCAGGTGCTCGTCGAGAGCGGCGCCGCGCGGCAGGCCGACGAAGTCGAGGTCGAGCAGCTCGGCAAATCCTGCCTGACGGCGCCGCGCCAGCCGATGCCCGGCTGGCACAATCAGCACCAGCCGGTCCGGCCGGAACAGATGGCGTTCGAGGGTGGCGGCGAGCGCGGCCTGCGAGGCGATGCCGATGTCGGCGTCGCCGCCGGGATGGCGGCGGCGATCGCCGGGCTCTCGCGGTCCTCGAGATCGAGGTCGATCGTGTTCGTCATTCCGGCGGTCCCCTACCTGCAGGCGATTGGCCTGCAGAAGGACGAGCTGGTGCAGGCGCTTGGCCTCTCCTTCACAGTCTCGACGCTGGCGCTGGCGGCTGCATTGGCCGGCGTCGACGCCTTTGCCGTCGACATCGTCATGCCGTCACTGCTGGCCGTCGTCGTTTCCCTGGCCGGCATGCGGCTTGGCCAGGCGGTGCGCGCCCGGCTGCGACCCCAGGCCTTCCGGTTGTGCTTCTTCCTTGGGCTTCTGGCGCTCGGCGCCCATCTCGCACTGCGTGGTCTCGGCTGAGCGGTCGATGGACGGTCGGCGGGTCCGGCGGTACGGTCGGGAACCGCCTTTCTACCCGGAGCGTTTTCATGACCGTGCACGCCCTCAAGAAGCCGAACGTCGCCAACCTTCGCTCGAAGGTCTCCCCCGAGGAGTGGCAGGCACGTGTGGACTGTGCCGCCGCCTACCGGCTGATCGACCTTTATGGGATGTCGGACCTGATCGCCAACCACATCTCGATGCGCGTGCCGGGCGAGCCCGATGCCTTCCTGATCAACGCCTACGGCCTGCTCTATGAAGAGATCACCGCGTCGAGCCTGATCAAGATCGACCATGAGGGCAACGTGCTGGCCCAGCCGGATTTCGGCGAGCTGAAGTACGGCGTCAACCGCGCCGGCTTCGTGATCCATAGCGCCATCCACATGGCCAAGCCCGACGTGAACTGCATCATCCACACGCACACCTGGGCGGGCATGGCGGTGTCGACCATGGAATGCGGCCTGCTGCCCAACACCCAGACCTCGATGCGCTTCGCCAAGATCAGCTATCATGACTTCGACGGCGTGGTGATCGACACGGCCGCGCGCGAGGCGCTGGCCAAGGATCTCGGCGACAACAACGCCCTGATCCTGCGCAATCACGGCCTGCTGACGACCGGCGTCACCATTCCCGAGGCGTTCAACGCCATGCACCGGCTGGAGCTCAGCTGCAAGACGCAGATCGCGGCCATGTCGTGCAACACCAAGCTCATCAAGGTCCCGGACGACGTCGTCCACGAGACCTACATGAATTTCCAGCCGCATGTCCGCCGCCCGTTCGGCGTGATGGACTGGCCGGCACTGCTGCGGAAGCTCGACCGGATCGATCCGGGCTTCCGCGACTGATTGGAAACGCCGCACAGCTCCCTGCGCGCCTTCGCCGCCATCGCCGCGGGCTACTGGACGGCGCCCGGTCATAGGGCGGTCGCCTGGATGCTGACCGCCGGCATGGTGGTGTTCGGCGTCATCAATGTCGCCATCGCGCTCTGGCTCAACCTCTGGAATCGCGACTTCTTCAATGCCCTGGAGAAGCGCGACACCTCGCTGCTGGTCGAGCAGCTCTACATCCTGGCGGCGATCGTGGTGTCGGGAGGCGTTTCCGTCGCCATCCATCTGCATGTCCGGCGTCGCCTGCAGATCTACTGGCGCGGCTGGCTGACCCAGGTCACGACGCGGCGCTGGCTGCATGCCGGCCGGCAGTACCAGCTCGGCCTGCTGGCCGACGAGTGCGACAATCCCGACGGCCGCATCGCCGAGGATATCCGTGTCTCGACCGAGCTTGCTGTCGAGTTCGCGCAGAGCATCCTGCAATGCATCCTGCAGCTCATCACGTTCCTGAGCGTGCTGTGGGCACTGTCTGGCGAGATGCCGATCAAGATCGGCACGATGGAGTTCTCGCTGCCGGGCTACATGGTGTGGGCGGCCGTGCTCTATGCCCTGTTTGGCTCGATCCTGACCTATGCGCTGGGCCGTGGCCTGATCGAGGCGGGCAATGTCCGCCAAGGGCGCGAGGCCGACATGCGCTCGGTTCTGATCCGGGCTCGCGAGAACGCCGAGGGCATCGCCCTGATGCGCGGTGAGCCCGACGAGCGGGCCCGCCTGCAAGTCGCCATGGGCGACCTGCGCAACGCCTGGCATGCCCAGACGCGCGGTCAGGGCAGCCTCGCCCTGCTCACCAGCTCTCTCGCCTATGTCGCACCCATCGTGCCGCTGATCGTGGCGTTGCCTCGCTATCTCGGTGGCGACCTGCAGCTCGGCGGGCTGATGCAGACGGCCCAGGCCTTTTCCAACGTCCAATGGGCGCTATCGTGGTTGATCGACAACTTCTCGCGCTTCGCCGACTGGCGCGCTTCGATCGATCGCGTGGTCCACCTGCATCACGCCTTGCATGACCTCGAGGATACGATCGAAGCGCCGCACGGCGAGCACATCGAAGTGACTGCGGGCGACTCCGACTTGCTGGTGTTGCGTGAGGTCGGTCTGTCTCGTCCCGACGGGGAGGCGCTGGTCGCCGAGGCCGAGGTCGAGATCCAGCCCGGCGAGCGCGTGTTGATCCGCGGCCAGTCGGGCAGTGGCAAGAGCACCATCATGCGCGCCATCGCCGGCGTCTGGCCATGGGGTCGGGGCTCGGTCCAGTTGCCCAAAGGCCGCATCGCCTTCATGCCGCAGAAGCCCTACTTCCCGCTCGGCACGCTGCGCGAGGCGATGCTCTATCCCGAGAATCCCGAGGACATCGACGACGATGGCTTGCGCGAGGCCCTGCACAAGGTAGGCCTCGATCATCTGCGCGGCCGGCTCGACGAGACCCAGCGCTGGGATCACATCCTGTCGGGCGGCGAACAGCAGCGCGTGGCCTTCGCCCGGGTGCTGATCCAGAGGCCGCAGTGGGTGTTCATGGACGAGGCGACGTCGGCGCTCGACGAGCCGGGCCAGGCCAATGTCATGAGGCTCCTGGCCGATGAGCTGCCGGACACCGCGGTGGTCAGCATCGGCCACCGTCCCGGCCTGGAGGCCTTCCATACCCGCGAACTGGTGCTGGAACCGGGCGACGAGGGCGCTCAGTTGCGGGCGCGTCCCGGCCAGCGTGGCCTGCGCGACATCTATCGCAGGATGTCGGCCGCCAGCCGGGCTGAGGGATCCGGGCCCGGTTTCTGGCCGACCTTCCGCAGGACATTCATCGGCCGCTGAGGGGGCGGGGGCAACGCATTGCCTTTGGGAACGTTCGCTTGGGAACCACCGTCAGAAGGGGGATTCCCATGGCTTTGTCGACGCGTGCATGGACCTGGGCCGCCCTGACGGCCAGCGCCGCTGTGTTGACCTTCGCCATCGCGCACGCCCAGCAGCCGCCACCGGTCCGCAGCCGCCGCCGTCGCGCGGCGCCACCAGCTACATGCCGGTCGATCTAAAGGAGCCCTTCTCCGCCGTCATGGCGCGTATGAAAGCGGCGCAACCCGCCGTGCAGAAGCGGCAGGCCGATCTGCTGGCCGAGCGCTATGACCTCGCCAATCGCGCCGCGGCGGGCGTGACCATGACGCGCGGCAAGCCGGTGCAGGAGGGCGTGCGCGTAAAACTGCCGGCCGGCATGGGCTGGGCGCAGCTCGCCGGCCTCAACAGCAACGACATCCGCGAGCGTGGCCTGTTCCCCAAGGGCTTCCTGCCGCTGCCGCATCCCAATCATCCCGAAGGCGGCATGCTGTTCCCGAAGTTCGCCATCGAGGAAATCAAGAAGCAGGAGGCGCGCGATCTTACCCGTTTCGACCTGGAGTTCGACTTGCCGGATCATCTGGTGCCGGAGTTTCCCGCGCCGATCTTCCTGACCACGCGGCCCGATCTCGGCGACGTCTCGCAGGGCAAGCTCGTCACCATCGACAACTTCCATGAGCTGTTCAACGGCATCCTCAATCCCAAGCAGCTCGAGGGCCTGCGCCTGCTGGTGACGCCATTCCCGCAGCAGCAGTTCAACCAGACCGAGGACCGCCGCACCGAGAAGGCGAGCCGCGGCGTCGCCTGCTTCGACTGCCACGCCAACGGCCACACCAACGCCGCCACCCACCTGGTCGGCGACATCCGCCCGCAGGAGTTCCGCCATCGCATCGACACGCCGGCGCTGCGCGGCCTCAACATCCAACGCCTGTTCGGCTCGCAGCGCGCGCTGAAGACAGTCGAGGACTTCACCGAGTTCGAGCAGCGCGCCGCCTATTTCGACGGCGATCCGGTGATCGCCACCAAGAAGGGCGTCAACGTGCTGGAGCGCGGCAGCCAGGTCCATTTCATGGCCGAGTTCCAGGCTCTGCTCGACTTCCCGCCGGCGGCCAAGTTGGACCTGTTCGGGAAGCTCGATCCGGCCAAGGCGACGGCTGCCGAGCTGCGCGGCCAGGAGGTGTTCTTCGGCAAGGGCCAATGCTCGGCCTGCCATGTGCCGCCGTTCTACACCGACAACCTGATGCACAACCTGCAGGTCGAGCGCTTCTTCAAGCCGCAGATGGTCAATGGCCGCTTCGCCACGGCGGACGGCCCGATCAAGACCTTCTCGCTGCGCGGCATCAAGGACTCGCCGCCCTGCCTGCATGACGGCCGCCTGCTGACGCTCGACGACACGGTCGAGTTCTTCAATCTGGTCCTGGGCACCAAGCTCACCGATCAGGAGAAACAGGATCTGGTGCAGTTCCTGCGGACGCTGTAGGTCCTGTCCCCTGAGCGTCCCCGGGGGCAGCATGCAGTGCGAGACCGACAAGGCCACGATCGACTACGAGGTGCATGGCGACGGCCAGCCGATCCTGCTGCTGCATGGCTGGACGATGGATCGCCGCGTGGAAATCTTCGACTACGAGAAGATCATGGCGACGCGGCCGGGGTGGCGGCGGATCTATCCCGACCTTCCCGGCATGGGCCGCTCGGTGGCCAAGGCCGGCTTCGCCAACCAGGATGATGTCCTGGATGCCCTGTTGGCCTTCATCGATCAGGTATTGCCGGCCGGCCGGTTTGCACTCGCCGGCACGTCGCTCGGGGCCTATCTGGCGCGCGCGATCGCGGCCCGCCGCCGGTCCAGGATCGCGGGCCTGCTCTTGCGCGTGCCTTGCATCTTCGCGGAGGACGCCCGGCGCGACCTGCCGCCGTTCCAGGCGCTGGTGACGGATCCCGATGGCCGGGCGGACCTCGACGGCCTCCTGATTCAGACGCCGGCCTATGCCCAGGCGCTGAAACACAAGGACGATGCGGTTGTTCAGCCGGCCATCCAGGCCACGGCGCCGATTGCCAGCGAGATCCGCGCCGATCCCAAGCGCTACGGATTTTCCTTCGATCTGATCGAGGCCGAGAAGACGTTCGATGAGCCGACGCTGATCATCGCCGGCCGCCGCGACACCACCGTGGGCTACCGCGATGCCTGGAGCATCCTGGACAGCTATCCACGCGCCACCTTCGTGGCCCTCGATCGCGCCGACCACGGCTGGCCGATGGAGACACCCAATCTGCTGCCGGCCCTGGTCGACGACTGGCTGGAGCGCATCGCGCGGGCGGAACGCGGCGCCTAGAGCACCTCGTGGAAGCCGATGGCGACGCGGTCCGGCGTGCGGGCGGCGACGCCGACGAAGGTCGCGCGCTCCAGCCATTTCAGCGACGACTCGGCGGTTTCGAAGCGTGGCGCGGTGCGAAAGTGATAGCTGTCGAATGGCACCGCCTCGCCGCGCGACATGCGCGCCAGGATGTCGGGGCTGGCCACGCGCAGCCCCTCGTTCTGCACGTAGATCAGGGCGCCCGCGCTGCTCCTGATCGTGTAGCGCGCTACCACCTCGATGGTGCCGTCGGCCCGCACGATCTGCCAGTCAGCGCCGCCCGGCAGGATCTCACCCGTGAGCCTGGGTCCGTGCACTTCACCGCCCAGGATGTCGATGATGCGGCGATGGCCGCGCGCCGTCGGGCCGAGATCCTGGATGGGGCCGACCCTGGCCTTGATCGCGAAGGCGAAGCGGAGCGTGGGTGCGGTGGCGATGAAGCGGTCGATGTCGTCGTTCATGGTAAGGTCCTGTCCATGGATGACAGAGTAGAGTTGCGGCAGGCAATGGCAACCGACGCCGCGGCGATCCGGGAGCTCACGCGCGCTGCCTATGCCAAGTGGGTGCCGCTGATCGGCCGTGAACCCAAGCCGATGACGGCGAACTACGAAGAGGCCCTCGCCAGGCACCGTTTCGATCTCGCGCACATTGACGGCACGCTGGCGGCGTTGATCGAGACCATCCGCGAGGCCGACCATCTGCTGGTCGAGAATGTCGCCGTCTCGCCATCCTTCCAGGGCCGCGGGCTTGGCCGCAAGCTGATGGCGCATGCCGAGACATTGGCGAAAGCGATGGGCTTCGGCGAGCTCAGGCTCTACACCAACCAGCGTTTTGCCGAGAACATCGCGCTCTATCGCCGGCTGGGCTATCGGGTCGACCGCGAGGAAGTGGTTCCGGCCGGCGTCGTCACCCACATGAGCAAGCGGCTCTAGGGCCGGGCGCGGCGATCGGTGCGGACGACGACGGCGACCAGAAGGGCGGTCGACCAGCCGAACATCATCATGCCGGCGGCGGATTCGAAGGCGCCGATCATGCGATGCTGTGGCGGCAGCGAGAGCTCGGCAGCGCCCAGGGTGGTGAAGCTCGCCAGCGAGAAGTACATCGCGGTGCCGAAGCTCTTGAACGCGGCCCAATCGTAGAAATAGAGCGCCGCCCACATCGTCACCTGGAGCACGTGACCGATCAGCAGGATCATGACGGCGCTGACGCTGTGGGTCAGCATGTAGAACGTCGGATAGCGCGATTCCGGCGGCGACGGCACGACGTCCATCATGTGGCTGAGCGCGAGCTGCGCCAGGACCTGGACGACGCCGGTCGCGGCGACCATCAGGATGCCCCGGAGGATGTGGGCCATTGGCGCGTCTAGTTCCATGTCATCGCCTTTGGCAGAGGTGTCAGCGCACCGAATAGACGAACGAGCCGCCGGTCTGGCGTCCGCTGCCGCCCGACGATGGCACCGTGGCCGCTTCGTACACGAACATGATGAAGTCGCTGAAGGCCTTGCGGCCGTCGAACGCCTCCTGCTGCGCAGCGCGCGGGCAGTCGCCCTCGGGGTTGCCGCAGACATAGAACGAGGTCGACCCGTGCGAGCCGAGGCTCACCATGTCGCCGGTCTTCTGTGTCCGTATGAAATGGTACTTCAGGTTCGGATTGATGTGCGGCCGCAGTTGCTTGGCGTTGAGATCGTCGATGCAGATGATGCAACTCGGTCCCTGGGTGAAGGTCGGGTCGACGTGAACGACGCGCGCGTGCGATTCCCGCGTGTTGTTGTTCGGGCAGCCGTCGATCTTGAAGATGACGTTCCCGCCGCCCGGCGCGACGTTGAACGACTGCAAGGGATATTCGCAAAGGAACAGTTTCTCGGCCTCTTCCAGGCTGAGGATCCGCGACCCGAGGTGCGGCATGGTCCCGGTCACGTACTGATAGAGAGCCCGCAGGCGGCGCAGCTGCGGCGCCGAGTTGAGGGGAACCATCGTCCAGCTCTGGGTCCAGCTGTCCGTCATCTGGACACCCAGTGTGGGCGCGGGTGAGGTGACCTGGGTGGAGAACTGCGAGCCCGCGAACCGTCCCGTGCCGTCGCGCGCTATCGTCATGGTCGGCAGGCCGACGGGGATGCTGATCGAGGGGGTGACGGCGTTGAGGGTCTGCGCCGTGCCGATGGAGATCGTCGCCTGCGAGGGCACGAACTCCGGGTCTGTTACCGCCTGGGCAAGGTTGTAAAAGATCTGCCGCTTGGTCAGCGAATTGAGCGAGGAGGCAAGGTCGGCGGTGTTGTAGTTCAACTGCGTGCTGGCACAGCCACAGACCAGGAGGCAGACGGCGAGACAGATCAGGCGCACGAACATCCAGGCACAATAGGGGAAAGCCCAGGCGGCCGCTTGACTGCCTGTCCACAGACCGTTGACTGATCGTCCCAAAAAGACGGGTTCAGGCCCGCGACTTGCCTAGAAGGTGGTCGGAGATGATGCGCTGCTGGATCTCCGACGTGCCCTCGAAGATCTTGGTCAGCCTGGCATCGCGCCAGTAGCGCTCGACGGCGTGCAGGGTGGTGTAGCCCGCGCCGCCGAACACCTGTAGCGCCTCGGAGGTGACGCGCTCGGCCATCTCGGAGGCGAAGAGCTTCACCATGGCCGCCTCCTTGTCGCAGCGGCGCTTCTGGTCGATCTCGTCGCACACGAAATACATGAGCTGGCGTGCCGCCTCGATGTCGGTCGCCATGCGGGCGAGGCGAAATCGCGTGTTCTGGAAGTCGCCGATCGCCTGGCCGAACTGGCGGCGCTCCTGAGCATAGGCGGTGGCGTCCTCCAGCGCGCCGCGGGCGAGACCGATCGCGCGCGCCGCGGTGTGGGCACGGGCACGCTCGAGGCCGGCCGAGATGTAGTAGAAGGCACGGCCTTCCTCGCCGATCAGGGCTGAACCGGGCAGCCGGCAATCGTCGAAGGCGAGCTCCCAGGTCTTCCAGCCGAAGTAGCCGATCTTGGGAATGGGCGCGCCTTTCACGCCCGGCGGCAGCGTGCCGCGCGGCTTTTCGATCAGGAAGGACGACAGGCCGACATGCTTGCGCTTGGGATCGGGAGGATCGGAGGTGCGCGCCACCAGCATGATGTAATCGGCGCCATCGGCGAAGGTGCACCAGTATTTGTTGCCATTGATCACCCAGTCGTCGCCGTCGCGGCGGGCGCGGCAGGAAATCGCGCCGAGGTCGGAGCCGACATTTGGTTCCGACATTGCCGCGGCGCCCAAAAATTCACCGCGCGCGGCCCGCGGCAGGAAAACGGCGCGTTGTGCGTCGGTCATGCCGCGGCCGGCCGACAGCCCGTTGCCACGGGCGATGATGGAGGCGACGCTCATCCAGGCGCGCGCCAGTTCCTCGGTGATCAGGCAGTACTCGAACACGCCGAGGCCCAGGCCGCCGTACTGCTCGGGGATGACGATGCCGAAATAGCCCATGTCGGCCAGCTTCTGGATCAGCTCCGGCGGGATGTCGCCCTTCTCCGGATCGAGCTTGTTGGCGACCGGCAGCACTTCCTTCATGGCGAAGGCGCGCGCCGTCTCCTGGATCAGGCGGCGCTCCTCGGTCATGTAGCCCATGGCGTTTCTCCCTCCGTTGCCGCAGCATAGCAGCCAAATCATCCGCTCTTCAGGAGACCACTATGTTGAAGGCCCTTGTGGGCTCGTTTGCCGCGCTCTTTCTCTCTGCGGCTTCCGCCTCGGCGCAGGCTCAGAGTCAGGGAGATTGGCCGAGCAAACCGATCACCATCCTGATGGGTTTTCCGGCGGGCTCCGGCGTCGACGTGATTGCCCGCATGCTGCAGCCCTCGCTCGAGAAGTCGCTCAATCAGCGTCTGGTCATCGACTACAAGCCGGGCGCCGGCGGCAACGTCGCCTCGGAGGTCGTCGCCCGCGCCCCGCCCGACGGCTACACCTTCCTGCTGGGCACCGCCGCGACGCACGGCGTCAACCCGGCGCTCTATCCCAAGCTCAGTTTCGACGTCGAGGCGGACTTCACGCCGATCTCGACCCTGGTCGACGTCTCCAACGTGCTGACGATCAATCCGGCCGTGATCGATGCGACGTCGGTCAAGGGCTTCATCGCCAAGGTGAAGGCGGCCCCCGGCAAGTACAACTACGCCTCGACCGGAAACGGCACAGGCACGCACCTCGCCTTTGCCGAATTCAACCACAAGGCCGGCCTCGACATGGTTCACGTGCCCTACAAGGGCGGGCCCGACGCCATCCAAGCGGTGCTGAAGGGTGACGTGTGCTGCATCTTCAACCAGGTGCAGACGGTCTTGCAGCATTACAAGGCGGGCAAGGTGCGACTGCTGGGCGTCACCACCAAGAAGCGGGTGGCGGCGATCCCCGACGTCCCGACCATCGATGAGGCGGGCGTACCGGGCTACGAGAGCTACACGTGGTTCGCGATCTTCGGACCCAAGGGAGTCGATCCCGCCGTCGCCAAGAAGTTCAATGCCGCGATCAAGGTGGCGCTGGACGATCCCGAGACCCAGAGGAAGCTCGCCGAGCTCGGCAACACGCCGCGCTGGGAGACCATCGAGCAGTTCACCGCCACGGTGAAGCGCGACCGCGCGAAATGGGCGGAGGTCGTGAAGGCCGTTGGCGCGAAGGTGGACTGAGATGGCCGCGCAGAACATCGCTCGCGGCGGCAAATCGATCTATGGCGCGCCACTCGGCATCCTGATGCTGGAAGCGCGCTTTCCCCGCATCCCAGGCGACATGGGCAACGGCTCGACCTGGCCGTTCCCCGTGGTGTTCCGCGTGGTGCGCGGCGCCAGCCCCGAGAAGGTGGTGCTGAACGGCGCCACGGGCCTGCTGCAGGACTTCGTCGCTGCGGCGACAGACCTGGTCGACCTCGGTGCCGAGGCGATCACCACCAACTGCGGCTTCCTGTCGATCTTCCAGCGCGAGATCGCCGCCGCCGCCGGCGTGCCGGTGGCGACGTCGTCCTTGATGCAGGTGCCGTGGGTGCAGGCCACCCTGCCGCCCGGCAAGCGCGTCGGCATCGTCAGCGTCAGCGCCAAGAGTCTCACGCCGGCGCATCTCGAAGGCGCGGGCGTGCCGCTCGATGCGCCGGTCGCCGGGACCGAGAACGGCAAGGAGTTCTTCCGCGTGCTGATCAAGGGCGAGAAGCAGGATCTCGACGTCGATCTCGCCCGCCAGGATGTCGTCGAGGCCGGCAAGGGCCTGGTGGCGCGCCATCCCGACATCGGCGCCATCGTGCTCGAATGCACCAACATGCCGCCCTATGCGGCTGCCTTGCAGGAGGCGATCGGCCTGCCGGTCTACGACATCTACTCGATGATCACCTGGTTCCACGCAGGGGTGAGGCCGCGGGTGTTCTCATAGCTGGGGGCGCGCCACTCCAGTGGCGCGCCCCCAGCAAAGATTAGCGCGCATCTTCCGCGATCATGACGGCACCTTTCTCGGCGATCATGATCGTGGGCGCGTTGGTGTTGCCGGTGGTCAGCGTCGGCATCACCGAGGCGTCGATCACGCGCAGGCCCTGGATGCCGCGCACGCGCAGCCGTGAATCGACCACGGCGCGCGGGTCCTCGCCCATCTTGCAGGTGCCGACCGGGTGGTAGAGCGTGTTGCCGGCGCGGCGGGCGTAGGCCAGCAGGTCGGCGTCGCTCATGAGGTCGGGCCCAGGCTGGATTTCGCCCTTGCTGTGCTGCGCCAGTGCCGGTGCGGCAAAGATCTTCCGCACATGGCGCGTGCCGGCCAGCAGGGCGAGTTCATCGGTGTGCGCGGAGAGGTAGTTGGGCTTGATCGCCGGCCGGGCAAAGGGATCGGCCGACGCTGCCATGATGGTGCCGCGGCTGTCGGGTTTCACGACGCAGACCACGCAGCTCATGCCGGGCTGCTCGTCGAGCTTGCCGAACTTCAGGGGATGTGTGCTGCCCGGCGTGAACAGCAGCTGCAGATCGGGCGAGGCGAGCCCCTCGCGGCTGTCGCAGAACACCTGCGCGGTGGTCACGCCGAAGGTCAGCGCACCCTTGCCGGTGAAGGCAAAGCGCAGGATCTCCGGCAGCACGCGCGGGAAGCGAGCGATCTCGTTCACCGTCGGCGTGCCGTGAACGCGATGCACCACGCGGATCACGTAGTGGTCCACAAGGTTGGCGCCGACGCCCGGCAGGTCATGCACCACCGGGATGCCGAGCGACTGCAGATGCGCCGCGGGTCCGATGCCCGAGATGTGCAGGATGTGCGGCGAGTTGATGGTGCCGCCCGACACGATCACCTCGCGGTTGGCGCGCACCTCGGTGAGATTGCCGCCACGCTGGAAGGTGACGCCAACGCAGCGCTTGCCCTCGAACAGCAGCTTGCCGCCTTGCGCGTCGGTCTCGACGCGCAGGTTGGGCCGGCCCTTGGCCTCGCGCAGAAAGGTTTGCGCCGTCGAGCCGCGCAGGCGTCCGCGCCGCGTCATCTGCGAATAGCCGACGCCCTCGCGCTGCTTGCCATTGAGATCGGGATTGAACGGGAAGCCCGCCTGTTGCGCGGCTTCGACGAAGCGATGGGTGAGCGGCAGGATGGTGCGGTAGTCCTCGACCTTGAGCGGACCGCCCTGGCCGCGCACTTCGGCATCGCCGCCCTGCACGTAGTGCTCGGATTTCTTGAAGTAGGGCAGCACGTCGTCGTAGCTCCAGCCACGGCAGCCCATCTGCGCCCAGCCGTCGAAATCGGCCGGCGCGCCGCGCACATAGAGCATGCCGTTGATCGAGCTCGAGCCGCCCATGACGCGCCCGCGCGGCCATTCCATGCGGCGCTCGCCGGTGCCCTTCTCGGGCTCGGTCGTATAGTTCCAGTTGACCAGCGGGTTCCTGATCAGCGAGCGCATGCCGGCCGGGATATGGATCATCGGATGCCAGTCGCTGGGGCCGGCCTCCAACAGGATCACCGACGCGCCCGTTTCCGACAGACGAGACGCGACCACGCATCCGGCCGAGCCGGCACCGACTACGACGTAATCCGCCCTCATGGCGTTGTTCTCATTGGCGTTCTCTCCCGATATCGCTCGACAACCTCCATCGGTTTCCCATACCAAGCAACAAATTTGGAGGGATGGAGCAATGCGCGGTCGTCAGGTGTTCTTCGAGACGCTGCTGGCCCACGGCGTCGATCGCATCTTCGGCAACCCCGGCACGACCGAGAGCCCGCTGCTCGATTCGCTGCTCGACTACCCGCAACTCCAGTACATCGTGCACCTGCATGAAGGCGTGGCCGTCGGCGCCGCCAACTTCTACGCCCAGGCGAGCGGCAAGACGGCCTTCGTGAACCTGCACGTGGCGCCGGGCCTGGGCAACGGCATCGGCATGATCTACAGCGCGCTCAAGAACAACTCGCCCATGGTGGTGACGGCCGGCCAGCAGGACACGCGCATCCGGCTGCGCGATCCCGTGCTCGGCCACGACCTGGCGGCCATGGCGGCGCCGGTCACCAAGTGGAGCGTGCAGGTCGAAAACGCCGACGAGCTCGGCCCCATCCTGCAGCGCGCCTTCAAGATCGCCAATGACGCGCCGGCCGGGCCGGTGTTCGTGGCGCTGCCCATCAACGTGATGGAGCAGGAGACCAAGGTGCCGGCCGGCAAGCCCGCTCAGGTCTTCACGGCGAGCCGTCCCGATCCCGCGGGTATCGACGCGATGTCGCGGCTGATCATCGCCGCCAGAAACCCGGCGATCGTTGCCGGCGACGACGTGGCCCGCGCCGGCGCGGGCAAGACGCTGGAGAAGCTGGTCGAGCGCATCGGCGCCTCGGTCTGGTTCGAGGGCCTGCGCGGCCGCAATTCCTTTCCGACGGATCATCCGGCCTATCGCGGCACGCTCGCTTTCGATGCGCCGGGCGTGGCCAAGCAGTTTGCCGACAACGATCTCGTGCTGCTGGTTGGCGGTCCATTCTTCGAGGAAGTCTGGTACGGCCCCGGCTCGCCGTTCCCGCCGGGCTGCAAGGTGCTGCAGGTCGAGGCCGCTCTGCCGCGCATGGCCTACAATTTCGCCGTCGATGCCGGCGTGATCGCCGATGTCGACGCTTCCCTTGAGGCGCTGTGGCAGACGACGACCGGCATCGACGGCGCGGCGGCCCGCGCGCGGCAGGATGCGTTCCGGGCGCAGAAGCAGGCGGAGGACGCGGCCCAGAAGGCACGCGTCGAGAAAGCCTGGTCGCGCACGCCGACCTCCATGGCGCGCGTCATGGCCGAGCTGAAGGCTGCGTCACCGGCCAACGTCGTCGTGGTCGACGAGACCATCACGGCCAACCTCGACCTGTTCAAGACCTTCACGTTCTCGGATGCGGGCGATTACTACAGCGGCCGCGGCGGCGGCATTGGCCAGGGCCTGGCGGGTGCGCTCGGCGTGGCTGTGGCCGAGCCCGGGCGGCCGATCCTCTGCCTCTCGGGCGACGGCTCGTCGATGTACTCCATCCAGGCGCTGTGGACGGCGGCGCACCACGAGCTGCCGATCGTGTTCGTGATCCTGGCCAACCGCGAGTATCGCGTGCTGAAGCACAACATCGACGCCTACCGCGCGCGCTTCGACGTCAAGTCCAACAAGCCCTACATGCACATGGACCTGAGCGGCCCTGTGCTTGGTTTCGTCGATCTCGCCAAGGGCATGGGCGTCGCCGGCACGCACGTCACCAAGGCCGACGACATCCAGCGCGCCGTGGCGGCCGCCTTCAAGTCAGGCAAGCCGCACCTGATCGAGATCGAGATCGAAGGGAAGCGCTGATTCTGTCGTCCTGAGCGCAAGCGAAGGACCTCATCGCCGCTTGCAACCGGCATGAGATCCTTCGCTTCGCTCAGGATGACATCTACTTCTTCTTCGCCGACGCCTTCGGCTTGGCTCGCACCGTCGCCATCGACCGCACCTTGGCCTGATGCGTGCGGGCGGCGTTGATCAGCATCGGCAGGTCGTTGCCGGCCAGCAGCATCTTCATGCCCTTGCCGATATAGAGCTGCAGCAGTTCCTCGCTGTAGGCGCCGCCCATGCCGGGGAACTTGCGATGCTTCTTGCAAGCGGCGACGACCTTGTCGACCGCCTCCTGGATCTTGGGATGCCCGTTCTCGCCGGGAATGCCCATCTCCACGGAGAGATCGCTCGAGCCGACCAGCAGGGCGTCGATTCCGGGCACCGCGGCGATCGCCTCGGCGTTGCGCACCGCCTTGGGCGTCTCGATCATCACCGTGATCAGCGTGTTGTCATTGGCGCGCCTGGTCATGTCGGCCATCTTCATGGGCGCGTAGTCGAACTGCGCCTGGCCGCCACCGACCGAGCGGTGACCGATCGGCGCGTAGCGCAGCTTGTCGGCGATCTCGCGCGCCTCCTCGGCGGTGTCGACGTGGGGGATGACGATGCCGAGGGCGCCGCCGTCGAGAATGCGGGTCGCCATGGCGAGCTCGCCGTAGGGCACACGCACGATGGGCGCGATGCCGGAATCCTGCGCCGCGGTCGAAATCTCGCAGGCGTTCTCGATCGACATGGCGCCATGCTCGAGGTCGAGGAACAGCCAGTCGAAGCCGGCCGCCTTCATGACCTTGATGATGTCGACGTTGCGAACCAGTCGCACGCCGATGCCCACCGCGAGCTGGTTCCGTTTGAGCCGCGCCTTGGCGGCGTTCACTGCCATCGCCATGTTTCCCCCTCCAGGCTGGAATTTTGCGGTAGGCTAGACCCCATGACATTCCATGTCGAACGAATCGACCATGTCGTCCTGCGCTGCCGGGACCTCCCGGCGATGGTCGGCTTCTACGAAAAAGCGCTGGGCTTCCATGTCGAACGCAAGCTCGACCGCATCAGCCTCGTGCAGATGCGCGCCGGCGCCTCGCTGCTCGACCTGATCGCGGCCGAGCGTCCCCAGGACGCGGCCAACATGGATCACCTCTGCTTCCGCATCGAACCGTTCGACCGTGACGCCATCGTCACGCGTCTCGCGCCCTTCGGCATATCGGTCGGCGAAACCGTCGAGCGCTATGGCGCGGAAGGCAACGGTCCATCGGTCTATTTCCATGATCCGGAAGGAAATCAGATCGAATTGAAGGGCCCTGCCGCTGCCGCGACGCATTAAGGCTTGGCCGTTGCAGAGGTTATGCTAGCCTCCCGGCCACGGGGAAGAACAGTGCTGCCTGGAAGAGCGGCGCGTCCTTGGGAGGAACATTTGATGCGTTCACGCGTGGCGTTTGCGGCCGGGACTCTTGCTGCGTTCATGTTGGTGGCAGCACCGGCCTTTGCCCAGAAGCAGGGCGGTACCCTGAAAATCTCCCATCGCGACAACCCGCCCAGCGCCTCGATCCACGAGGAGGCGACGATCTCGGTCGTCCAACCGTTCATGGCGGTGTTCAACAACCTCGTGGTGTTCGACCCCAGCGAGAAGATCAACAGCCCCGACAAGATCGTGCCCGACCTGGCCGAGAGCTGGTCGTACAGCCCGGATCAGACCAAGCTCACCTTCAAGCTGCGCAGCGGCGTGAAGTGGCACGACGGCAAGCCGTTCTCTGCCAAGGACGTGAAGTGCACCTGGGACGCCTTGATCGGCAAGGCCGACGAGAAGTCCGACCTCATCCGCAAGAACCCGCGCAAGGTCTGGTACTCGAACCTCAAGGACGTGACCGTCGCCTCCGACACCGAGGTGACCTTCGTGCTCGGCCGGCCGCAGCCCTCGTTCCTGTCGATGCTGGCCGCCGGCTACTCGCCGGTCTACGCCTGCCACGCCAACGGCCGCGACATGCGCTCCAAGCCGATCGGGACCGGCCCGTTCAAGGTCGTCGACTTCAAGCGCAACGAATCGATCAAGCTGGTGCGCAATCCCGACTACTGGAAGAAGGGTCGGCCCTACCTCGACGCCATCGACTGGAAGATCGTGCCCAACCGCAGCACGCGCATGCTCGGCTTCGTTGCCGGCGAGTTCGACATGACGTTCGATTCGGACGTCACGTTCCCCATGCTGAGCGACGTCAAGGCGCAAAAGGCCGACGCCGTCTGCGAGGCGCGGCCGACCAACGTCAACGCCAACATCCTGATCAACCGCGACGCCGCGCCGTTCGACAAGCCCGAACTGCGCCGCGCCCTGGTCCTGTCGATCGACCAGAAGACCTTCAATGACATCCTGTTCCAGGGCCACGCCCTGATGGGCGCCGCCATGCTGCCGCCGCCCGCCGGCGTCTGGGGCATGCCCAAGGAGATGCTGGAAAGCCTGCCGGGCTTCGGCACCGACATCGAGAAGAACCGTGCCGAGGGGCGCAAGATCATGGAGAAGCTGGGCTACTCCAAGGACAAGCCGCTCAAGATCAAGGTGGCGACGCGCAACATCGCGATCTATCGCGATCCGGCGGTCATCCTGATCGACCAGCTGAAGTCGATCTACATCGACGCCGAGCTCGACCCGATCGATACCACGGTCTGGTACAACAAGATCCAACGCAAGGACTACTCGGTCGGCATGAACCTGACCGGGCTCGGCGTCGACGATCCCGACACGAACTTTTACGAGAACTTCCATTCGGCGTCGGACCGCAACTACACGGCCTACAAGAACCCCGAAGTCGACGCTCTGATCGAGAAGCAGTCCGCCGAGCTCGACCGCGACAAGCGCAAGAAGATCGTGTGGGAGATCGAGAAGAAGCTCGCCGAGGACGGCGCGCGGCCGGTGATCAACCACAACGTCGCCAACACGTGCTGGACGCCGCAGATGAAGGGCCTCGTGCTTCAGCAGAACAGCATCTACAACGGCTGGCGCTTCGAAGACGTCTGGCTGGACAGGTAGGAAACGTGCGCCGCCGCCCGCGACTCGCTCTTGCCTCCCCACGCAGTGGGGAGGTGTCGCCGTCATACGGCGACGGAGGGGTCATGAGCGTCACTGCCGCCGCTCATGACCCCTCCGTCCGCTTCGCGGACACCTCCCCGCGCCGGGCGTGGGGAGGAAAAGGAACTGGCTGATGGGCTCCTACCTCGTCCGACGCTTCCTGCTGATGGCGCTCACCCTGTTCGGGATGTCCATCCTGATCTTCGTCATGCTGCGTCTGGTGCCGGGCGACATCGCCGACATCCTGGTCGACGCCGCGGGCATCGCCGACCCCAAGGAGAAGGCCAAGATCGCCAAGGAGCTGGGGCTCGATCGGCCGATCATCGAGCAGTATGGCAAGTGGATCGGCGGGCTGACGCGCGGCGATCTCGGCTTCGCCTACGTCTCGGAGCGGCCGGCCATCGAGGAGATCGCCCCGCGCATCCCGATCAGCGCCAAGCTGACGCTGATGGCGTTGTTCTTCTCGGTGATCCTGGGCGTGCCGTTCGGCGTGATCAGCGCGGTGCGGCAGAACACGACGCTCGACTATTCCCTGCGGGTCATAAGTCTCAGCGGCCTGTCCCTGCCATCCTTCTGGCTCGGTCTGCTGGTGCTGATGGCGTCCGTGCACTGGTTCGGCACCATCCCGATCTACACCAACGAGCCGCGCGGCTTCCTGCAGGAGGTCGGGCTTCTGGCCATTCCCGCCGCCGTCGTCGGCTTCCGAAGTTCCGCCCTGATCATGCGGCTGACCCGCTCGTCCATGCTGGAGGTCATGCGCCAGGATTACATCCGCACGGCGCGCTCCAAGGGCGCCTCGAACACCTCGGTGAACTACGACCACGCACTGCGCAATGCGCTCCTCCCCGTGGTCACCATCATCGGCATCGAGGCGGCTTTCCTGGTCGGTGGCCTGATCGTCACCGAGACGGTGTTCAACATCCCCGGCGTCGCGCGCTTCCTCGTCGAGGCGATCCGCTGGCGCGACTATCCGATCGTGCAGAACCTGGTGATGCTGATCGCCTTCGTGGTGGTCACGGTCAATTTCCTGGTCGACATGGCCTACATGTTCCTCGACCCACGCATCAAGTACGCGGACTAGAACAATGGCCATCATCGACCATGAGGCTGAACTCCACCGCGCCGGCGCCAACATCACCGGCCTGCGCAGCCAGCTCGTCTTCACGGCGCGGCGCTATCCGCTGGGCGCGATCGGCGCGGTGATCGTGCTGACCTTCGTGTTCACCGCCGTTTTCGCCAATTTCATCGCGCCGTTCGATCCGACCTCGACCGATGCCAAGGCCTCGCTCGCCCGGCCCGGTGCGACCTTCTGGCTGGGCGCCGACTTCATGGGCCGCGACATGTTCAGCCGCATCGTCTACGGCGCGCGCATCTCTCTCGCCGTCGGCCTCGGCGCCACCCTGATGGGCGGCACCCTGGGCGTTTCGATCGGCCTGATGAGCGGCTATCTCGGTGGCGCTGTCGACCTGCTGACGCAGCGACTGATGGACATCATGCAGTCGTTGCCGCTGCTGGTCATGGCTCTGGTCATGGCGGCCGCCCTCGGCCCGTCGCTCGAGAACACCATCATCGCCATCGCTATCCCATTGGTGCCGAGCGTCGCCCGCGTCGTGCGGTCGAGCACCTTGTCTTTGCGCGAACAACCCTTCGTCGAGGCCGCCCGCGCCGTCGGCATGGGCGAGGTGCGCATTGCCGTGCGCCACGTCCTGCCCAACACGCTGGCGCCGCTGATCGTGCTCGGCACCGCGCAGCTTGGCTCGGCCATCCTGGTCGAGGCGTCGCTGTCGTTTCTCGGCCTTGGCATCCCGGAGCCCTATCCGTCGTGGGGCCGCATGCTGTCGGAATCGGCCGCCGAATATGTCCGCACGGCGCCGTGGCTGGTCATCTTTCCCGGCGTCGCCATCAGCATGACGGTGTTCGGCACCAACCTGCTGGGCGACGCGCTGCGTGACATCCTCGATCCCCGTCAGCGATCCTGAGGGACAGCGTTCATGAGTGCTCTTCTCGAGGTCGAGGACCTCGGTACCTGGTTCTATACGCGGCAGGGCATCGTCAAGGCGGTCGACGGCGTCGATTTCCAGGTCGCCTCGGGCGAGACCCTGGCGATCGTGGGCGAATCGGGCTGCGGCAAGAGCATGACGGCGCTGTCGCTGATGCGGCTCATCCCCGATCCGCCGGGCCGCATCGTCTCGGGCTCGGTCAAGCTGGGTGGCCGCGACCTGCTGCAGATCAGCGAGGAGGAGATGCGCCGCGTGCGCGGCAACGAGATCTCCATGATCTTCCAGGAGCCGATGACGTCGCTCAATCCGGTGATGACCATCGGCAAGCAGATCGCCGAGGCGCTGATCCTGCATCGCGACATGGACCGCAAGGCCGCCTTCAAGCGCGCCATCGAGATGCTCGACCTGGTGCGCATTCCCGAGCCCGCCCAGCGCGCCAAGGAATACCCGCACCAGCTCTCCGGCGGCATGCGCCAGCGCGCCATGATCGCCATGGCTCTGGCCTGCAATCCCAAGGTGCTGATCGCCGACGAGCCGACGACGGCGCTCGACGTCACCATCCAGGCGCAGATCCTGGAGCTGATCGTCGAACTGCAGCGCGAGTTCAGCGCGGCGGTGATCCTGATCACCCACGATCTCGGCGTGGTGGCCGAGACGGCGCGGCGCGTCATCGTCATGTATGCCGGCCGCAAGGTCGAGGAGGCCGAGGTCGGCGAGCTGTTCTCGCGGCCCTTGCATCCCTACACGGTGGGCCTGCTGGCCTCGATCCCGCGGCTCGACCTGATGCGCGGCCAGGCCGCGCGCAACACCGGCCGTTTGCAGGAGATCCCGGGCATCGTGCCGCCGCTGTTCGACCTGCCCGAGGGCTGCGCTTTCGCCCCGCGCTGCAACAAGGCCGACGATCTCTGCCGCCGCGAGCGGCCCAGCTACGAGCAGAAGAGGGCAGGCCACTGGGCCGCCTGTTGGCACTCCGATGCCTAGCACCAACATGCCCGTCCTCGAGGTCAAGGACCTCAAGAAGCACTTCCCGGTGCGCAAGGGCCTGCTGCGCCGCACGGTCGGTCAGGTCTATGCCGTCGACGGCATCAGCTTCTCGATCGGCGTCGGCGAGACCTTGGGCCTGGTCGGCGAGAGCGGCTGCGGCAAGACCACGGCCGGCCGCGCCGTGCTGCGCCTGATCGAGCCGACGTCGGGCTCGGTGAAGGTGGCCGGTACCGAGATCACCGGCCTCAGCAAGGCCGAGATGCGACCCTACCGGGCCGAGATGCAGATCATTTTCCAGGACCCGTTCTCCTCGCTCAATCCGCGCATGACGGCGGGCGAGATCGTGGCCGAGCCGCTGCTGGTGCACGGCACCGGCAGCCGGAAGAAGCGCGATGAGCAGGTGGCCGCCCTGTTCGCCCGCGTCGGCCTGCGGCCGGCGCAGATGAGCAACTACCCGCACCAGTTCTCCGGCGGCCAGCGCCAGCGCATCGGCATCGCCCGCGCGCTGGCGCTCGGCCCCAAGCTGATCGTGGGCGACGAGCCTGTGTCGGCGCTCGACGTCTCGATCCAGGCCCAGGTGATCAACCTCCTGCAGGACCTGCAGCGCGAGCGCCAGCTCTCCTACCTCTTCATCTCGCACAATCTCGCGGTGGTCGAGCACATCAGCCACTACATCGCCGTGATGTATCTCGGCCGCATCGTCGAGTACGCCGACACGCGCTCGATCTTCACGCGGCCGCAGCATCCCTATACCGAGGCCCTGCTGTCGGCTGTCCCGGTCCCCGACCCTGCCATCCGCCGCAAGAAGATGGTCCTGCAGGGCGACGTGCCGAGCCCCGTGCGGCCGCCGCCGGGCTGCCACTTCCACACCCGCTGCCCCTACGCCGTCGATCGCTGCCGGGTCGAATCACCACCGCTGCGCGAAATCGCGCCGGGCCATCAAGTTTCGTGTCATTTGCGCTAAAGTACCTCCGTTGAGGAGGAAACCAACGTCATGGCCGATTGGGATTATGTGATCGTGGGCGGCGGCTCGGCGGGCTGCGTTCTCGCAAACCGGCTGACCGAGGATCCAAGCGTAAAAGTCCTGCTGCTGGAGGCGGGCCCGGCCGACAAGTCGATGTGGATCGACATCCCCGCCGGCTTCACCAAGCTCCTCAACCACAAGACCTTCAACTGGAACTTCGAGATGGAGGCCGAGGAGGGCATGGCCAACCGGCGCATCCCTTGTCCGCGCGGCCGCACCTTGGGCGGCTCGAGCTCGATCAACGGCATGCTCTATGTGCGCGGCCAGCCGCTCGACTACGACACCTGGGGCCAGCTCGGAAATCGCGGCTGGTCCTATTCGCAGATCCTGCCCTATTTCAAGAAGTCGGAGAATTTCGAGCGCGGCGGCGACGACAGCCGCGGCACGGGCGGCCCGCTGAACGTCGCCGACATGTGCGACACCCATGAGCTCTGCGATGCCTTCATCGATGCCGCCGCGGCGAGCGGCTATCCGAAGAACAAGGACTACAACAACGGCAACCAGGAAGGCTTCGGCTACTACCAGGTGACGATGAAGAACGGCAAACGCCAGTCGACGGCGCGCGCCTTCCTCGATCCCGTCCGCAACCGGCCGAATCTCCGGATCGAGACTGACGCCCTGGTGAGCAACATCATCCTCGAAGGCAAGCGCGCGGTCGGCGTCGCCTACTCGGTGCTGGGCCAGAAGCGCGAGGCCCGCGTCAACCGTGAGGTCATCGTGTCGTGCGGCTCGGTGCAGTCGCCGGGTGTGCTGGAGCATTCCGGGATCGGCCAGCCCGAACTGCTGCGCCGCCATGGCATTGAGGTGAAGCACGAGCTCAAGGGCGTCGGCGAGAACTATGGCGACCACTTCGCGCCGCGCATGAACTGGCGGGTGAAGCTGCCGATCACGCTCAACGAACAGACGCGCGGCCTCAAGCTCGTACGCGAGATCTACAAGTACTACGCGACCGGCCGTGGCGCTCTGGCGCTGACCGCGGGCGTGGTCTTTGGCTTCGTCCGCACGCGGCCGGGCCTCGACGCGCCCGACATGCAGTTCCACATGGCCCATGCCAGCTACGACGCCGCCCAGAAGCGGCTCCTGGAGAAGGAGCCGGGCATGACGGTGGTGATCGGCCAGTGCCGGCCCGATTCGCGCGGCTCGATCCACATCAAGTCGGCGACGCCGGGGGTGGAGCCGGCCATCCGGCCGAACTTCCTGTCGGCCCAGATCGACCGCGACGCCACGGTCGCGGGCATGCAGATCGCCCGCAAGATCGTCTCGCACCCGTCGCTGGAGAAATACATCGCCTTCGAGAACAAGCCGGGCAAGGACGTGAACAGCTACGACGAATGGCTCGATTACGCCCGCCAGAACGGCCAGACGACCTACCACGTCGTCGGCACCTGCAAGATGGGCAGCGACCCCATGGCGGTGGTCGACGACCGGCTTCGGGTCCACGGCATCGCCGGGCTGCGGGTCATCGACGCCTCGATCATGCCGACCGTGCCCTCGGGCAACACCAACGCCCCCACGATCATGGTGGCGGAGAAGGGGGCAGATATGATCAAAGAGGATGCGAAAGCGGGCCTGAAGGCTGCCGCTTAAACCGGGGGAGATCGCGGTGAAACCGTTGACGTCGATTGTTGCCGTGGTGGCGCTCACTCTTGCCCTGTCGGCCTGCTCCAACACCGATCCGATGAACCCCCTTGGCTACCAGCCGGAAAGCAAGGAGAACCTCCTGGCCGATTCGGGCTTCAAGAAGCTCACGCTCAATACGCCGGCCAAGGTCGCGGCCTTCAAGAAGATGCCGCCGCATCGCATTTCCCAGACGACCTTCAAGGGCAAGCCGGTCTGGGTCTATCCCGACCAGAATGTTTGCGGCTGCCTCTATGTAGGCGGCCAGACGGCCTACAACACCTTCCTCAAGAAGGGCCGGGCACAGATGATCGATAGCCGGGTCAACCAGATGTACAATCAGGACGCCGGCGATCCCTACAATCCGACGGCCACCATGGCGAACCTCGACTGGGGCGACGCCTGGGACGATGCGGACGCGTACGGTCTGTATATCAACTGAGGGAGCATTCCCTGCGATACGAGCGGGGCGGCGCGCAACTCCATGGCGCTGCCGTCGATGCCGCGACTTTGCAGGGAATCCGGATTGCCTTGTCGGGGCAGTAGCCCGATCGGGCTGGGGTCAGGCTGTTCGGTGTTGCTGACCTTGACCCTTTCTTGGGCCGCGAGGAACCTGTCGGCACGGTAGGCGGCTTCCGTGCGATCGCTGTCGCCGAGCGGGTCGACGTTGAGGGCTTCGGCCCTTGGACACGCAAGCACGGGGTCCTTCATGTCGCTCCACCGTTCGAAGTGCTGACGCGCATGGTCACGCTGCGCCGCGGGCGACATATGGCTCTACGCCACGCCCATCCTGCACGCCTTGGCAGCGGCGACCGACACGGCCCACCGACGCGTGCTGCAGGTGGACTACGCCGCCTGCAACCTGCCCGGCGGCCTCCGGGGGGCTCGGCATCTGAAGGTCAGCATCTCAACTTGTGATCGATGCCCTATGTGTATAGATTGCACGTTTAATACACATCAATTGGTGCAACGATGAGAACCAATATCGACATCGACGATGAGTTGCTGGCGCGTGCGATGACCGCGGCAGGCTTGACGACCAAACGGGCTACCGTCGAGGAGGGCTTGCGTCTGCTGGTGCGCGTGAGCAAGCAGGCCAAGGCACTGACGGACATAAAGGGGCTTGGCTGGCAGGGTGACCTTGATCGGATGCGTCGGGGCCGTCAGCCAGGCACAAGATGATCCTGGTCGACAGCTCGGTCTGGATCGCTCACTTGCGCGGACAGACGACGCCAGCGACGACGAAGCTTGAAGCGGCCGCCGCACGGGAGCCCTTGCTGGTTGGCGATCTTATCCTGTTGGAAATCCTTCAAGGCGCCAGGGACAATGCTCAGGCGGCTCGAATTGAACGTGCACTGCGAGAGTACGCGATCGTATCGCTGCTCGACGACCGTCTGGCCGCTCAAGCCGCCCGGAATTATCGCCGTCTCCGCGGCCTCGGCATAACCGTCCGCAAGACTGCCGATATCATCATCGGCACGTACTGCATTGAGCACGGTCACTCATTGCTGCATGAGGACCGTGACTTCGTACCGATGGAGAAGCATCTCGGTCTCAAGGCGGCTTGAGAGCCGTGACGACGGCAGAGTTTTACTCCGTCTCCAGTGGGCATTCTCCCAACAAAGACGCTAACCGCCGAGCAGCGTCGGGGCCGCCTTGACCTCACGACGCTCGACCTTCTTCACGATCTCCGTGAGCTTGGCATGGGTCGGCGCCGGCACGCCGATGTAATTGCCGCGGTCGGCGATGTAGCCGTTCATGAATTCGATCTCGGTGCGGCGGCCCTTGCGGATGTCCTGGGCCATCGACGGGCGCTGGATGTCGGCGCGCGGGTTGGGGTTGGTGTTGGAGCCCGGCCGCAAGATCGTCTCGACCTCGTCGAGCGCGGTCTTGTCGCCCTCCGACGCCTTGGCCAGCGTCTCAGGCTCAAACTTGCCGATCTTCTCGATGTGGTAGCCGAGCGCCTGGCCGACGCGCACCGCCTCGCCGCCGAGCTTGATCGAGAAGCGGCGGATGGCGTCGTTGCGGTCGCAATCGGAGCCGGTGAGCCCGGTGGCGGCCGACACGCCGTTCTTCATGCCGTTCTGGCAGAGCTTGGACCAGCGCTCGCCCCACAGGTTGGTCGTGGTCTTGGCGCTGTCGATGCGGCCCACCATGTCGCGCAGTTCCTCGACGCGCTTGGTGAGGCGGCCATGCACCTCGCCGACGCGGAACACCGTGTGCTTGTCACCGCCCTTGGCGACGGTTCGGCGAATACGAGCCGGCTCGAACATGTCGACCGAGATCAGCGAGGCCACCATGCCCACCGTCTTGCCCCAGCCGACCACCCCCGCGATGCGCTCCTCGTTCAGGCAGTTCTGCAGCGACACGACGAAGCCGTCGGGCGCCAGGTACTGCTTGATCAGCGCCGTCGCCCATTCAGTGTCGTACGACTTCATCGACACGAAGGCGATGTCGATCGGCTTCTGGCGCGACAGCCCCTCCATCTCGGTGAGATGCATGGTCTTGGCATTCTTGACCGTGACCTTCTCTTCAGGCGTGACGCCGTCGAGCTCGAGCCCGTTCTTGCGGATGGTCTCGATATTCTCCGGCCAGAAATCGATCAGGGTGACGTCCTCGCCCGTATGGGCGAGCCAGCCGCCGACATAACCACCCAACGCGCCGACGCCGACGACCGCAATTCGCTTGCCCATGATGTCCTCCCTAAGCTGCCGGTAGCCGGGCGAGGAACGCCTCGACGGCCTGATTGAAAAGCGCGGGCTGGTGCAGGTTGGACGCATGCCCCGCGTCGGCAACCACCACCTTGATCGCCTGCTTGATCTTCGCCGCCATGTAGTCGGTGGCGGCGAGGAAGTTGGTGTCGTTGGCGCCGACCAGCACCAGCGTCGGCACGGCGACCTTGTCGAGCGACTGGATCACCCGGTCGTTGTCCTGGGCCAGCATCCCGCGCGCGGCGCGCGCCAGACCCGTTGCGTCGCGATGGCGCGTCAGCTTGACCTCGTCGCTGGAATTGAGCGCAGCCAGTCCCTTGGCCTCGAGGGTGTCGGCACGCTGGCGCGCCGTCTCGTTCCACTTGGCGCGCGCCTCGTCCTTCTTGAAGCCCGGCCCGGTGTCGAACAGCATCAGCGCCGCCACGCGCTCGGGATGGCTGGCGGCAAAGGCGAGCGACATGTAGCCGCCCAAGGACAGGCCGGCGATGATCGCCTTCTTGGCGCCGACCTGGTCGAGCAGCGCCTTCATGTCGCCCACGGTCAGCGCCTCGGAATAAAGGCTCTGGTCGGCCGGATAGTCCGATTCGCCGTGCCCACGCATGTCCCAGACGACCACCTGGTAGCGGTCCTTGAGGGCGGCGATCTGGCCGTCCCACATGCGCGCCGTCGAGCTGTAGCCATGGCTCAGCAACAGCGTCGGTCCGCTGCCATGGACCTCGTAATGGATCTTCACCCCGCCGCGGTCGAGCTTGGCCATGTCTTCCCCCCTTACGGCGTGACGCGCGGTTCGCGGCGCGCCCGCTCGAGATAGCGCTCGGCATCCTCGGCCAGCACCAAACGGTCCGCGGCCAGGGCCGCGACCACGGCCTGCACCTTGGCGACGTAGTCCGCGCCGCTGGCATAGCGCTCGGCGATCGAGGGCCGCGGATCGCCGCAGGCCTGGCGCGCTGCCTCGTCCGTCGAAAAGGGCAGGCAGCTTCCGTCGCGATCGGCCAGCTCGCCCGTCGGGTATGGCGGTTTGTACTCGTTCCAGCCGGAATAGGTCGCCAACGGCACGGCGATATCGGGCAGGCGAATGCCTGCCGCCTCGTTGCCGTCGCCATCGACCTTGCAGACCAGCGTGCGATACGCCGCCTCAGGCGGCACGGGGATCACCCAGTCGACCGGCGGCGTGACCCGGTTGGTGACCTTCACCACGACCGCGCCCGGCACGGCGGGGAAGCCCGTCTTGTCGGGCTCGACCAGGGTGCCCGCGGCCAGTGTCGGCACGCGGCTGGGCGGCGGCTCCTTGCCCGACACGACCCATTCGTCGAGCGCCACCAGCAGGGCGCGCACGGCCGGCATCGGATTGTGCGGATTGCGCGGGTTGGCGTTGGGCCCCGGGTCCGCCGTGGCGCCGGCGCGACCGCCATGCTGGGTGCCGGCGATCATGTAGACGCGGCTGTTCTCGGGCAGCGTCAGGTCGTGCTGGCCCAGCGGATCGGTGTGCAGCAGAGAAGCACCCTTCTGCCAGTATTCGGTCGACGTGTTGGTCTCGATCAGCTTGGGATCGCAGCCGTCGCCACGGAACAGCGAGCCCTCCTGCTCGGTCAGTGGGTCGCTGAGAGCCGCCGTCGAGAACGGGAAGACGTTCTCCGGAAACCCGTGATCCTCATGCTGCGTGCCGGTGCGCGCCGGCTGGCCGAATGGCGTGTTGAAGAAGATGCGCCCGACGCCGGCGATGTGCGCATGCACGCCGTCGAAGACCTTGCGATCCTGCTCGTCGCGATTGAAGCCGCCCGAGATATGGTGGCGCAGGTAACGTCCGGCCTGGGAGAAGCCGATGGCGAGCGCGTGGGTGATCTTGCCGCCGGTGGCAGCGAGCGCCGCCGGGTCGTGGCGCAGCCAGCTCACGACATCGCGGGTCGCCGCGAAGCCCAGGCCCTGCACCTTGGGATTCGTCGCCTCGTAGTGGAACTCGTAGAGCCAGCCCGGCTTGGGTTTGCCGTCGTTGAGCTTGATCGACCGGGCATCGATGAAGGACCACTGGCTGCGCGGCAGCTCGCGGCGCTCGTCGCCGGCGCGCTCGCGCACCGACAGCCGCGCCCACGGCTGGTCCGTCGAAACCGCTTCGCAGGACAGCTTGAAGACGTCGAGGTTGCCCACCCGCGTGCCGGAGACGAACTCCTCGCGCACCATCTCGACGATCGGTTTGCCGTTGTCGGTTGCGACCGGCGCGCTGAGGCCCAGCCCCATGTTGGCGCGCGGCGCATCGGGGTCCCAGCCCGACCACACGATGGTGTAGCCCTGGCGCATGGGAAAGCCGTTGCCGACGTCGGCCATGGTCTTGGGATCGTTCACGCCCTGCGGCCCGTCCGCGATGTTGCCGAACAGCATCTTGCGGCCGCGATTGTTAACCTCGTAGAGGATGCGGCCGTTGCCCTTGGCGGGGTCCGTGGGCCGCAAGATGAAGATGTCGGTCGTGTACTCGACCTTGCCGTTGGCATTGAGCGGCGCCCTGTCGATCAGGGCGATGCCGCTGTTGCCGGGGTGCCTGGGGTCGACCTCGCCCTTGGCCTTGGCGATCACGCGCTCATAGGCGCCGACCGCGCCGAACGGCGCACCGTCGGCAAGCGGCTCAATCTTCTCGATATCGAACGAAACCAGCATTTAACCAGGAACCTCATGCTTTTCCGGACCGCGCGCATCCTGCGCGCCTCATGAGCGCGCTGGAAGCGCGCGGTCCGGAAGACTAAGCCTTCACCTCTTCCGGCGGGAAGTTCAGCTCTACGCCGACACCGTCGGGATCGTAGAGGAAGATCTGCGCAGCGCCGGTGCGCGGCACGACCTGCTCGCGGAACTTCACCTTCTTCGATTCCAGCCGCTTGCGCACGCCGGGCAGGTCGGTGGCGGCGAAGGCGATATGATCGAAGCGGCCGGTATCGTCGAACTTCTTGTCGGTGCCGCGCACGACGATACCCTCGCGCGGCTTGCGCGGGCCGAGCAGATGCACCGTCGGCACGCCGCCCGAATAGAGCCAGTAGCCGGGGAAGCCGAGCGGCGGGCGATCGCCGTTCTCCAGCCCCAGCACGTCGCAATAGAAATCCTTGGTAGCCTCCAGGTTGGCAGGCTCGATGGTGAAATGCTGCAGGACGCCAAGCGGCATGATCCGTCTCCAGTGATGATCAGACGAAGGTAAGGTCGGCCTCGGCGCCCAGCATCCAGGCGCCGACAGTCTCGAAATGCGACAGCCGGCCCTGCAGCTGCTGGGTCACCGTGTGGATGTCGCGGAAGCGGCGCTCCAGCGGATGGTGCTCGAAGATTGCCGTCGCACCGGCCGCGTTGTAGGCGAAGTCGACGGCCTCGCGCGAGCGATGGATAGCGTTGGTCGAGGCCATGCGGATGGTGATGCGGTGATCGACCGAGAGCATGGCGCCGGCCGAGATCTGCTTCCAGATGTCGGCTATCGACTGCAGCAGCAAGGCGCGCGCCGAGCGGATGCCGACTTCGGCCAGTGCGAGGTTGGTCTGCACCACGGCGTTGTCGCGCAGCGGGCTCTTCTTGCCGCGCGGGATCTTGTTCCTGGCCACATCGACGAAACTGTCGAGGCTCGCGCGGGCGATGCCCAGAGCCACGCCGGCGAAGCCCACCTCGTAGCAGGTCATCGCCGACATGCGATAGAGTGGGCCGCTCTCGCGGCACTCGCTCGCGGATTCCCGGGTGATCACATCGCGCGTGATCGAATGGCTGGCCGGCACGAAATGATCGGTGAGGGCGAACTGGTCGCTCGCCGTGCCGCGCAGGCCGACCACGTTCCAGATGTCGGTCCATTCGACCTCGCTCGCCCGCACCAGCATGGTGCGCTCGAGCTGGCGGCCGCCGGGTCCCAGCCGCGACGAGCCGTCGGCCTGCCAGATCGGGCAGGCCGCGCCGAGCCAGGTGGCGTGCCGGCAGCCCGAGGCAAAGGCCCACACGCCGGTCACCTTGTAGCCGCCCTCGCATTCGGTCGCCTTGACGCGCGGGCCGGGGCCCCAGGCCAGCACGGCGCGCGGGTCGTCGCCGAACATCTTTCGGGCCACCGCCGGATCGAGATAGGCCGCCGACATGGCGCAGCCGCCGGCTTGGCTCAGGCACCAGGCGGTGCTGGCGTCGCCCTTGGAGATCGCCTCGATCACATGGAAGAAGGTGATCGGGTCGGTCTCGAAGCCACCGAAGGAGCGCGGCAGCAGCAGGCGGAAGAGTTGCGCCTCGTGCAGCTTGTCGAGCAGCGCCGGCGGCAGCCGGCGCCCGTCTTCGATTTCGTTCGACGCCGCCTCGACGATCGGTCGCAACGCCTCGGCCCGGGAGAGGAGGGCCGGATCACCGGCCAGATCGGCGGAAGTCGGGATCAACGTGTCCAAAACATCGCTCTCCAGCGTTCAGTCGGCGGCGGCCAGTTCGCGGTCGATCTGCTCGAGCGACTTGCCCTTGGTCTCCAGCCCGAAGAAATAATAGACCAGCCCGGCCATCAGGAACCAGCAGCCGAGATAGACGAAAGCCGTCGGAATCTCGGTCAACGGCACGTCGGGTTTCAGGTAGTTGCTCGAGCCCACGATCAGGGCGAGCCCGACCGGGCCCAAGATCTTGCCGATGCCGCCGAAGCCATAGGCGGAGCCCATGCCGGAGGTCTTGAGGTGCGAGGGCCAGATTTCCGCGGCGTACGGGCCGACGATGGCGAAGCCGCCATCGACGAAGAACATCGCTGCCGCCAGGACCAGCCAGAACGCCGACAGGCCGAACAGCGTGGTGTTGTAGTTGTAGCCGGCGAGGATGATCAGGACGCCGGCACCAAGGCCCAGCAGGCCGCCGCTGTTACGCCGGCCGATCGCCTCCGACAGCCACGAGAAGCTCAGGCGGCCGATGAAGCCGGTGATGGTGAGCAGGATCATCATCTTGGAGGCTTCCTGCGGCGTCACCTTCAGCAGCAGCACGAACAGGGACGGGGCCCACAGCGCGACCCCGTAGGCGCCGGTCTGGGCGCCGGCGTTGCCGAGCCACGACACCAGCAGGCTGCGCGGGTACTTGAAGAGGTCCAACCAGTTGGTCTTGACCACCTTGGTCTCGTCCGGTCGCGGCAGCGGCAGGGTGTTGGGATCGACCTGCAGCGCCCAGGCGAGCGACTTGCGCGCCTCCTCGAGCCGGCCCTGGCGGGCCAGCCAATGCGGCGATTCCGGGACCCACAGCCGCACCAGCAGGACGACCAGCGCGGGCAGCACGCCGATGGCGAACAGCAGCCGCCACTGGTCGGCGCCCATGAACGCACCCAGGACTGCACCGAGGCCGACGCCGATCGGGATGACGCACGTCACCAGGCCGCCGATCCAGCCGCGCTTGGACGCGGGCATGAATTCCTGCACCAGCGGCAGGTCGACGCAATAGAGCCCGCCGACGCCGAAGCCGACGAAGAAGCGCATGATCGTCAGGTAGACCCAGCCATTGTCCGGTGTGAAATAGAGCAGGCCGGTGGCGATCGAGAAATTCAGCACCGTGCCGATGAACACCTTGCGCCGGCCGATGCGGTCGGCGATCCAGCCCCATATGTAGGCGCCGAGGATGGCGCCGATGCCCGAGCTCAGGAACACCATGGCGGTCTGGCCGAAGGTGAGCTTCCACGGGCCGATCAGGAAGGCGAAGACGAAGGCGATCAGGAAGAAGTCGAAGAACTCGAGCGCATCGCCGATGATGGCGGCGGCGAGGATCTTCTTTTGATTGCCGGTCAGAGTGGTCTGCCGGTCGAGAACATCGAACATGGCATTTCCCCAAGGGCGTTTCCTGTGCGCTTCTTGTGGGAGCGGATGCAGCGCACTGGCATCCGTCCCTGGAGGCAAACGCTACGCCCCTGTGCCGGACGGCACTACGGCCTGCGTTTGCCCGTCGAAATGCGATCCTGCATTGCTGCGATGCCTTTGCTAGCTTCGGGACCGCACCAGGGGAGACCGTCATGAATTGGACCGACCGCCGCCGCCGTTTCCGCGAGATCCTGAGCGGAGACCGCTGCGTCCATCCTGGCTCGGTGTTCGATCCGATCTCCGCGCGCATTGCCGAGGATCTGGGCTTCGAGGTCGGCATGTTCGCGGGCTCGACGGCCTCGCTGACCGTGCTGGGCGCGCCCGACCTGATCGTCCTCACCCTCAGTGAATTCGCGGGCCAGGCCTATCGCATCAACCGCGCCGGCAACCTGCCGCTGATGGTCGATGCCGACCACGGCTACGGCAATGCGCTCAACGCCAAGCGTACGGTCGAGGAGCTGGAATCGGCGGGCGTCGGCGGCCTCAGCCTGGAAGACACCGACCTGCCGACGCCGTTCGGGACGGCCAAGCCGCGGCTGACATCGATCGCCGAGGGCGTCGGCAAGATGAAGGCGGCCCTTGCCGGCCGCCAGGATCCGGCGTTGTGCATCGCCGGCCGCACCAGTGCCATCCAGATCAGCGGCCTCGATGATGCCATCGCCCGCGGCAAGGCCTACGAGGAAGCGGGCGTCGATGCCCTGTTCTTCGTCGGCGTGCGCACGCGGGCCGAGCTCGATGCGCTCTCGGCGGCCACGAAGCTGCCGCTGATCCTGGGCGGCGTGTCGGGCGACCTCACCGATCTCGCGTATCTCGGCGCGCGCCGCGTGCGCATCGCCCTGCAGGGCCACCTGCCTTTCGCTGCCGCGGTCAAGGCCATCCACGACACCATGCGCGCCCTGCGCGATGGCACGCCGCCCGGCAAGCTCACCGGCATCGCCGACGCCGAGCTGATGAAGCGCGTGACGCGCGATGCGGACTACACGAAGTGGACGAAGGATTTTCTGGCTTAAGCTCGACGGGAAGCGAATTACGACGTCAGCTTCGTATGCGTCGCCACCGGATGGATGCGTAGCCGTTGCGCCAGCTTGACGTTGGCGCGCGCCTCCATGCCGAGCCAGGCGCGCAACTGCGGCGACAGCGCTTCGATCGTCTCGGGCGACAGGCTCGCGTTCCAGTTCTGCTGCTGGCGGATGAACGAGCGCGAGTAGTAGCCGAACAGCAGCGCCCGTTCGCGCGACTGCGAGACGTTGGCGCCCGACGTGTGCCACAGGCGGCCGTCCATCACGACAAATGATCCGGCCGACGCCTTGAAGGGCACGCTCTTCTCCCGCGCATCCGGCGGCAACTCCGACGCCCAGCGCAGGCGGTGGCTGCCGGGCACGTAGCGTGTCGCCCCATTCTCTTCGTCGACGTCGTTCAGGCACCAGATGATGTTGATGCTCCAGGGATGGAACCACGGCTCGGGAACGACGATGCCCTGGTCGGAATGCAGCTCCATCGACTTGCTGCCGGGCAGCGCGATGTTGGCGGTGAAGTTGGAGATCAGGAAGTCCGGGCTGAGCAGCGTCGTGACGAATTCGATCGCGGTCGGATGCTGGATCAGCTCTCGGAATATCGCGTCGCGTTCCAGCAGATAGAAGACGCGGACATTGTGCTCGTTGGGATCGAGCCCGATCTGGCGCGTCGGCACGCCGAGCTGCTCGCTGGTCTCGGCCGCGGCCCACAGACGCTCGCGCACGCGCTCGGTCTCTGCCGCGGTGAGGACGTTGGGAACCACACAGCATCCTTGCTCGAGCAGCTCGCGCTTCCTGGCTTCGAGATCCATTGCTTCCTCCGAAGACCCTGTCATCCCGAGCGCAGCGAGGGACCTTTGGCGATGTCGATCAAAGGTCCCTCGCTGCGCTCGGGATGACACCGTGTCCGTATCACGCTGGGGACTTCCCGTTTACCAATCCCAGCCCCTCGGTCCGGTAACCCAGCAGGACCAGCAGCTCGTCCGACGCAAACTGCCGGATGGCGGGATTGAGCGACAGGAACCAGTTCTCCTGCTGGCGATAGATCGGTCGCGTGTACCAGGCGAAGATGCCGGCGCGCCGCTGCTCTTTGGTCCGATTGTTCCCGGTCTTGTGCCAGACGCGGCTCTCCATGACGATGATCGAGCCTGCGGGCGCTTCGAGGGCGACGCTGTCCTTTGCCGCCTCGTCGGGCGCGGGCTTCCGGTTCAGATGATGGCTGCCCGGCACGATGCGGGTGGCGCCATTCTCGTCGGTGAAATCGTCGATGCACCACGCCACGTTCACGCCCTGCGGCTTGGCCGGCCACGGCTCGGGCACGAAGATCTGGTCGGCGTGCAGGACCATCTCGCCGCCGCCGGGCCCCGTGATGTTGGCCGATATGTTGCCCAGGAGCGCCGGCCAGCCGATCGTCGACTTGACCAGCCCGAGCGCCAGCGGATCCTCGGCCAGGTCGGCGAACATCGGATCGCGGCTGAGCAGGTTCCACACCCGCTGATTGGTGTCATCGTGCGCATAATCGAGGCGGAATTTCTGCTCCCAGCCGCGCGCCCGATCCTCGCTGGCCGCCCGATACAACGCGTCGCGCACGCGCGCGAGCCGTTGCGGAGGCAGGACGTCGGGGACGATGCAGAAGCCCAGGGCCTCCATGTCGTCCGCTGCCTGCTCGGCATCCCGTGTCGGTCTGAGCAGCATCGCTTCCTCCCGCACGGGCGAGCGTAGAGAGACCGCGCCGGTCGTGCCATCGGCGCATTTCGCCTGTAGGACACCGCGGGCTTGACTCCCGTCGACCGCCATGACAACGATTTCATAAGGGGTTTGGAGGGGTTTGCGCCGCATGGCGATGGCGGGAGGGGCGATCCGTCTCGACGGGATCGAGAAGACGTATGGCGGCGCGAATGGGGTTCGTGCCATCGCGACGCTCACCGTCGAGCTGCGGGGCGGCGAGGCGGTGAGCGTCGTCGGCCCCAGTGGCTGCGGCAAGAGCACGTTGATGCGCCTGATCGCGGGCCTCGACATGCCGACGCAAGGCAGCATCAGCATCGGCGGCGCGCCCGTCGTCGGCCCGGTTCCCGACATCGGCATCGTGTTCCAACGCGACCTCCTGCTGGAATGGCGCAGCGTGATGGGCAATGTCCTGCTGCCCGCCGAGATCAAGCGGATGGCCGGCCTCGAGGCGCGTGCCGGCGAGCTGCTGCGGGAGCTCGACGTCGCGGGCTTTGCCGAGGCCTATCCCTGGCAACTCTCCGGCGGCATGCGCCAGCGGGTGGCGATCGCCCGGGCGCTGCTGACGCGTCCGTCGCTGCTTTTCCTCGACGAGCCGTTCAGCGCCCTCGATGCGCTGACACGCGACCAGATGAACGTGCTGCTGCAACGTCTGCAGACGACGCAGGACGTCACGACGCTCCTGATCACCCACAGCATCCCCGAGGCCATCTTCTGTGCTGACCGGGTGCTGGTGATGTCGGGTCGGCCCGGCGCGATCCTCGACGACATCCCGGTGCCGTTCGACCGGCCGCGGCGGCTCGCGGTGCGCGAGACGCCGGAGTTCACCGCGATCGGCCGGCGCATCCGCGAGCATTTCGAGAAGGCAGGAGTGCTGGTCGGATGAAAGGCAGGGCTCTCGCCGCCGACATGATCTGGCCGCTGCTGAGCGGCGCGGCCGGCCTTGCCCTGTGGGAAGGGCTGGTCAAGGGCTTCGACGTTCCGGTGTTCCTGCTGCCCGCGCCGACCGACATCGCCGAGACGATCGTCGCCAAGTGGTCGTATCTGCTCAGCCAGCTTGCCATCACGGTGATGGCGGCGGGCCTGGGTCTCGTCATCTCGGTGGCGCTGGGCCTGATGGCCGGCGCCGCCATCGCCGGCTCGCGCTTCGTCGACCGCATCCTCACGCCCTGGCTGGTGGTGGCGCACGCCATCCCCAAGGTGGTGATCGCGCCGCTGTTCCTCGTCTGGTTCGGCTTCGGGCTGCGCAGCGAGATGTTCTTCGTGGTGGCGTTCACCTTCTTTCCGGTCATCGTGAACACGGTGACCGGGCTGAAGTCGGCCGACCCCGAGCAACTCCTGATGGTGCGCGCCATGGGGGCGAGCCGCCTGCAGGTCCTGCAGAAGATCCAGTTCCCCAATGCGCTGCCCAGCATCTGCGCCGGCATCAAGCTCGCCGTCAGCCTGGCGCCGGTCGGCGCTGTGATCGGCGAGTTCGTCGCCTCCAATGCCGGGCTGGGCCATCTGCTGATCCGTGCCGTCGGCGATACCGACACCTCGCTCGCCTTCGCGGCCGTCACCGTGTTCTCGGTCTTCGGCGTGCTGCTGTGGCGCGCCGCCGAATGGGTCGAGCGACTGGTGCTGCCCTGGCATCCCAGCCAGCGCGAAACCCTGATGCTGCGCGACGCAACGACCTAGACGATGAGGAGAAGTCCCGTGATCCGACGCATCTTGGTACTCGCCGCCTGCGCGGCCGGCCTGACGTCCTTTCCGGCGATGGCCCAGACGCTCACGCCGGTAAAAGTCCTGCTCGACTGGGCCTGGCTGCCCTACCACACGACGTTCCTGGTGGCTCAGGAGAAGGGCTACTACAAGGAAGCCGGCCTCGACGTGCAGATCGAGCAGGGCCGCGGCTCGGCGACCACGGCGCTGATGTTGAGCCAGAGCGGCTTCGACCTCGCCCATCTCAACACCACCAACGCCGCCCAGATGATCAGCAAGGGCGGGGCGATCAAGATGGTCGGCATCTACCAGCACAAGACGGCGGCCGCCTTCATCGGCATCAAGGGCAAGGTCAAGCTCGACGGACCGCAGTCGCTGAAGGGCATCAAGATCGGCAGCACGCCGGGTGGCTCGGACGGGCTCAGCCTGAAGGTGTTCACGGCGGCGAACAAGATGAAGCTCACCGACCTCAACATCGTGGCGCTCGACGCCAACGCCAAGACGGCCGCCCTGTTCAGCGGCACGATCGACGCGGTGAGCGGCGACGCCCCGGCTTTCGACGCCTATGTGCGCGCCACCAACCAGCAGCCCGAGACCATGATGCTCGCCGACTACGGCGTGCCGCTGATCGGCTTCGGCTTTGCCGTCAACAACGGCTATCTGGCCAAGAATCCGGAGGTCGTCCGGAAATTCCTGGCCGCCACCAAGCGCGGTTTCGCCGAGGCGGCACGCGACTACAAGGCCGCCTGCGAGCTGATGCAGGCCAAGGTCCACCTCGCCGGCACGGTCGAACGCTGCATCGACTACAACAAGGGCGTGCTGGCGCTGTCGACGCCGCCGACCGACGCCAACTGGGGCCGGCAGTCGGAGGAGGAGTGGACCAAGCTGCTGGCCACCCTGAAAGAGGCGGGCGAGCTGTTCGGCGACAAGCCGCTCACGACCTACTACAGCAACGACTTCGTGCCGAAATGAGCCTTGGCTCGGAGAAGAAGGGGCGCTTGGACGCCATCGTTGTCGGTGGCGGCCACAACGGCCTGGTCGCGGCGGCCTACCTCGGCCGTGCCGGCCTGCGCACGCTGGTGATCGAAGCCAATCCCAGGCTCGGCGGACCGGCGGCGACGCTGGAGTTCATGCCGGGCTACTTCACGACCATCGCCAATTCGCCGGGCTCGCTCGAGCCCAAGATCGTCGAGGACCTTGAGCTCGAGCGCCACGGGCTGAGATTCGTGCGTCCCGATCCGACGCTGGTGCAGCCGCTCGACGGCGGACGCCTCTACGTCGGCTGGCGCGATCCCAAGCGCAACCACGCCCAGCTCGAGACCTATGCGCCGGGCGAGGGCGCGCGCTACGACGCCTTCTTCGCCTACCTGCAGGCCTTCGCCGATCGCCTCGGCATCTCGATCTTCGAGCCGCCGCCCTCGCTGCACTATCTGGTGCGCAACCTGACGCGGCTCGAAGACCAGGAGGCGTTCAGCCGCATCCTGTTCGGCAGCATCCGCGACCTGATGGACGAGTTCGAGCTCGCGCCCGAGACGCAGGCGCTGATCGCGCCCCTCGCCGTGGTCGGCGGCCAGGTCGCGCCCTCGACGCCGGGCTCGCCGTTCAACCTGATGATGCGGCCCTTGTCGCTCGCCTCGCTGAAGAGCGGCAGCGCCGGCGATCCGCGGCTGATCCCCTTGCGCGGCTCGACCGGCCTGCCGGTCGGCGGCATGGGCGCGATCACCGACGCTCTGTCGGCCAGCCTGCGCGCCCATGGCGGCGAGGTGATGATCGGAACGCCGGTGGTGAGCATCCGCAGCGCCGATGGCCGGGTCCGTGGAGTCGTCACGCGCGACGGCGAGGAGTACGAGTCGCCGATCGTGATCTCGGCGGTCGGTCCGGTGATCACCGTGACGTCTCTGGTCGACGACACGTCGTTCTGGGGCGACCTCAAGCCCAAGATGAAGCGCAAGCCGATGCGCGGCCGCGCCTTCAAGGTCGTGCTGGCCCTCGACGGCATGCCGCGCTACGCGGCCGCGCGGTCGGACGAGGAGGCGGCACTGCTGTCGTCGGCGCAGTTCCGCATCGCGCCCAGCCTCGACTACGTCGAGGCGGCCCACACCGACATGCTGCAGGGCCGGCTGTCGCACCAGCCGGTGATCTGGGGCCTCTGCCCGTCGATGACCTCGCCGACCCTGGCGCCGCCGGGCAAGCATGTGCTCAGCCTCAATGTCGGCAACGCGCCCTACCGCCTGCGCGAGGGCACGTGGGCCGAGCAGCGCGACGTCTTCGCCAAGCGGGTGATCGCCAAGCTCGCCGAGTACATGCCGAACGTGACCGGCCTGATCAGTGACTATCGCATCATCGATCCGACCCAGTTTGAGAGCCAGTTCGGCCTGGTCGAGGCCAACATCACGCACGGCGACACCCTGCCGTTCCACATGTTCTGGATGCGGCCGATGCCCGGCCTGCATGCCTACCGCACGCCGACCCGCGGCCTCTATCTCAGCGGCAACGGCACCTGGCCCGGCAACTACATTTCCGGCATCTCCGGCCACAACGCCTCGCAGGTCGTGCTGCGCGACCTGCGTGAAGCCGAACAGGGTGAAAGGCAGAGCGAGAGAGGGGCGCGCTGATGGTGAGCGTCGTCGCCGTCGCCAGCCACGCAAAGGTCTCGCCCGCCACCGTGTCGCGCGTGCTGGCGGGCCGCGTGCCGGTCGCGGCCGAGACCCGGGCGCGCGTGCTGAAGGCGATCGAGCAGCTCGGCTACCGGCCCAACGAGGTGGCGCGCAGCCTCCGGGTCGGGCGTGGCCGCTCGGTGGCGCTGGTGACTGGCGACATCGAGCAGGGCATCTACGCCACGCTCGCCAAGCACGTGCAGGGCGAGCTCGAGGCGCTGGGACTCGATCTGGTGCTGTTCAATCTCGGGCATCGCCAGGACCGGCTGCGCCATTTCCTCGAGCGCGCCCCGTCGCTTGGCCTGCGCGGCATCCTTTTGTCCTCGCCGCATGTCATGGACATGGAGGAACTGGCGCCCGTCATGAACGCGGCGGCCAAGAGCGGCATCGAGATCCTGTCGGTGAGCCAGGATCTCAGTCGCTACGGCTTCCCGTCCATCATCCATGACGATGTGGGTGGCGCCGCGACGGCCACCGCACATCTGATGGTCCGGCGTCGCACGCCGGTCGCTTTCGTCGGCCGCATCGCCACGTCGGCAATCGGCCGCGCGCGTTTCGAAGGCTATCGCAAGGCGTTGAAAGCGCACGACCAGGAGGTCGATCCGGCGCTGGTCTGGGACATCTCGCACGGCTATCGAGCCGATGCCGGCCATCAGGCGATGACCGAGGCGCTGGCGAAGGGGCTGCGCTTCCGCGCCGTCGTCGCGGCGAGCGACGAGCTGGCGCTCGGCTGCATGGCCGCCGCCGCCGATCGCGGCTTCGCCATCCCCGACGACATGGCGGTCGTCGGTTTCGGCGGCCTGGCGTGGGTCGGCTTTACGCGTCCGGCTATGACCACCGTGGCGCTCGATGCCGGCGCGATCGCCCGCGCCGTCGGCGATTTCTTCAAGGCCCGCGAAAGCGGCGCCCGGCTTGCTAAGCGCCGGGTGATCCCCGCCAACCTCGTTTTGCGGCAATCCGCGTAAGGAGCACGCCATGTTGATCGACGGTCTGCAGTGCGGCCATTTCACCCGCGAGACCTTCAGCGAGCTGCGCAAGGCCGATGTCGGCGCGGTGACGGTGACCTGCGGCTTCTGGGAGGGCACGGTCGAATCGCTCGATTCGATCGCCCGCTGGCGCGACCTGGTGAACGCCAACAAGGACCTGGTGGCGATCGCCACGTCGGCAGCGGAAATCGAGGCGATCGCCGCATCGGGCCGCACCGCCATCCTGCTCGGCTTCCAGAACTCGAACCTGCTGGAGGGCCGCATCCGCTTCGTCGAGCTGTTCGCCGAGCTGGGCGTGCGCGCGATCCAGCTCACCTACAACAATCAGAACGAGCTGGGTGGCAGCTGTTACGAGGACGATGATTGCGGGCTGTCGCGCACCGGCAAGGAGATCGTGCGCGAGATGAACCGCACCGGCATCCTGGTCGACCTGAGCCATGTCGGCAATCGCACCACGAAGGACGCCATCATCCATTCCGACAAGCCGGTCGCGGTGACGCACGCCAATCCCGACAGCCTGTTCGCGCACAAGCGCAACAAGACCGACGACGTGCTGAAGGTGCTTGCGGAGAAGGGCGGTGTGCTGGGCTGCGCCACCTACCGCAACATCACGGGCGACCACTACTGCAGCTCGCTCAGGAACTGGTGCGAGATGGTCGCCAAGTCCGTCGACATCATGGGCATCGACCATGTCGCCATCGGCACCGACCGCAGCCACAACTTCACCAAGCCGGATTACGACTGGATGCGCATGGGCCGCTGGACGCGCGGCATCGACTACGGTGCGGCTTCCGCGGCACGGCCGGGCAAGGCGCCGCCGCCGGCGTGGTTCCAGGAGGTGCACCATCTCGGCTTGCTGCCGGGCGGTCTCAAGGAGGTCGGCTTCAGCGCCGAGGAGGTCGCCAAGATCGCCAGCGGCAACTGGCTGCGCCTCTACGGCGAGGTGTTCGGCGCCGCCGAGCAGGTCAGGGAGGCGCGGCTCGAGTTCGTGCAGACCGATCCGGTGCTCGCTACGACGCCGCGCGCGGCAGCCTCGTGAGTCCGGCGGGTGAGGAGCGCATTGCGCTCGACGTGCACGCGCATCTGGCGCCAGTGCTGAAGGACCGTATCGGCGCCATTGCCGGAGTGAGCTGGAACGACGCCGACGGCACGATGACCATCGACGGCTACACGCTCGCCGCCAAGTCGGTCTACCGGCCCGAGGCTCTGGTCGCCTGGATGGACGAGAACCGCGTGGAACGCGCCTGGATCTCGATCCCGCCGCCGCTCTATCGTGTCGCCCTCGATGCGAAGGCGACGCGGGAATGGGTGCTCTACGTCAATGACGGCCTCGATGCGCTGGCCGCGACGTTTCCCGACCGCCTGTCGCCGCTCTATCATCTGCCGGTGACGCAGCCGACGCTGGCCGCAGAGATCGTAGCGGTGCGGGCCAGGACCAGCCGGCCGCGCTTTGCCATGCCGGCGGGCTCGCAGGACCACAAGGTCATCCTTTCGGATGTCGGCTTCGCCCCGCTCTGGGCGGCGCTGAATGTCGCGCGCGCTTTCCTGTTCCTGCATCCCTGCAAGGGCTGCGATCCGCGGTACGAGCCGTTCTATCTTCACAATCTGCTGGGCAGCCCGGTCGAGACGGCGCTGGCCGCCGCCCATCTCGCCATGTCGGGCGTGCTCGAGCGGCATCCCGACATGACGGTCTGCCTGGCCCATGCCGGCGGCGCCTCGGCGGCGGTGGCGGGGAGGCTCGAGCGCGGCCAGGTCACCGGCCGGCCGGGCGCCGACACCGGGGCGCAGAAGGCGCGGCTCGCCTTCAAGCGTTTCTGTATCGACTGCATCGCCCACGACGCCGATGCCCTCAAGCTCGCGGCCGCGATGCACGGGCCGGACCATATCCTCTTCGGTTCCGATTGGCCGTTCTCCATGGGCCTACCCGATCCGCACAAGCAGCTTGCCGATACCGACGCGACCCTTCGCCGACAGATCTTCCACGACAACCCGCGGCGCTTCCTCGCCTCCTGGTAACGGATGACAGCACTGCTGGCAGAACAAGTAATGGCGTGGTCGCCGGTCCGAGCCCCCATACCGACCCGTCTACGGAGCGTCAAAAGTCGCAACAAAATTGCCCACCGAACGGTGGCGTTGACACCGTGGCGCCGAGTCCCGGCCTCCCTATACGGTGCGAAAAAACTCAAACCCGAGATCAACGGCCAGAACTGTAGTTGACAAATGATAGCACTATAGTTATAGTGCTTTCGGGCTCGCCTCACCGCGGCTCTGCTCTATGCATCGTTCATCCGATACCATCGCGCCCATCGCTGCAGCCTAGGCGGCCGGCACCAAGGTCACGGCGACGCCGTAGGAGTGCGAATCGCCGCCCAGGATGACGCCGCGCAAGGGGCTGACGTCGGAGAAGTCACGGCCCCAGGCGACGGCGACATGGTCCTCTTTCGCCACCAGGTCGTTGGTCGGGTCGAGATGGACCCAGCCCGCCTGCTCGCCGCACCACACCGCGACCCAGGCATGGCTGGCATCGGCGCCGCGCAACGCGATCTCTTCCTTGGAGTGGACGGTGCGGATATAGCCCGAGACATAAGCCGCCGCGAGGCCATGGGCGCGCAGCGCGGCGATCTCGACATGGGCGAAGTCCTGGCAGACGCCTGCCTTGCCGGCGAAGACCTCGCCGAGCGGCGTGCTGATGTCGGTGGCGCCGGGATGGTATTCGAAGTCCTTCTTGATGCGCGAGGTGAGCTCGTGCGCCGCCTCGAGGATCGGCCGGCCAGGCGTCAGTGACGTGGCGCCGTAAGCCTTCAATTCGTCGAGCACCGGCACCAGCGGCGATTCGTGGACGAACTCGCTCGCCTCGACCGAGACCGGAAAGCCGTTGCCGTTCAGCGCGGCGCGCACCTCTTCCCATGGCGGCGTCGAGGCCGCGGGCGGCGGATCGGGAAAACGCACGTCGATCGCGGCGCGGACCTCGATGTCGAAGCGATTATGCGGCTTGTCGAGCCGGTAGATGTCGATGCTGTTGCCGAAATGGTCGACGTGCTGCACCGCCAGAGCCGGGATGGGGTTGGTCTCGATGCTGATCGAGCTCACCTTCTGGCCGGGGAAGGCGCGGGCGCGCAGATGGGCGATGTGCTGCGCCGAATCGACGGTGCTGGCGTAGGTGTAGGACGTGCGGTGGGACAGCAGATACTTCATCGCCCGCTCACGCCGTCGACGAGCCGACGGCCTGCGCCGCCGGCACATGGCTGAAGTAGGCGCGCGTGATCGCCTCGGAGAGGCCGTCGAGCCGCCGGTCGGTCTCGTCGGCGAGATCGCGCAACAGGGCGAGGGCGAGCCCTTCGTGGCGCCACACCTGCTCCTCGCCGGCGAACTGCTTCACGGCGGAAGCGAGATCGTGGTCGAGCGACGATGGCAGCGCCGGCACGCGCACGCCCGAGACACGTGCGAGATAGTCGAGATGGCCTTCGATGGCGCGCAGCTGGAAGGCGAGCGAGCGCGGGTTGCTGTCGTCGAGGATGACGAGGTCGAGGACGGGCGCAGGCTGCAGCTGGCCGAGATAGCGCGTGCGGTAGGTGATGGTGCTGTCGCAGAGCTCCAGCGCCACCCACATCGAGGCCTCCCAGTCGATCGGCGAGTGGGCGAAGGGGCCGAGTGCGCCGGTCGCCACGAACTGCGCGCGCTCCAGCCGGCGTCCCAGGTCGAGGAAGCGCCAGCCGGTGCCGCGCGTCATGTTCTCCTGGGCGAGGCCCGACAGGATGGCGACGAACTGCACGATCTCGTCGAGGGCGGCGAGCAGCGGATCGAGCTGGCCGCGCGCCGATATCAGGCGCTGGCGGACGTCTGCCATCACCGGGCCGGCCGCCGTGATCATGTCGACCGAGAAGCGCTCGCGCATGGAGCTGGTCAGGCGCTGGATGGCGTCGAGCACGGTCACCAGGCCGCGATTGTCAGCGCCGACCGCCGCCAGGCCCTGCTGGAAGGCGGCATTCTCGGGCGCCGACAGGGCCGCGGCCTGGTCCATCAGGTTTGCCTGGCTCAGCAGGCGTCCCAGCAGGCGCAATTCGAGGGCGTCGCGCGGGCTCACCGCGCCGGTCGCCACCTTGGTCGCCGTGGTGCGCAGCAGGCGGGCATCGTTGTCGAGGCGCTCGATGTAGCGGCCGAGCCAGTAGAGGTTGTCGGCGACGCGGCTTTGCAGGTCTGCACCGCCGCGTTCGACCGCGACCTGGTGGAAGCGTCGCGTCGAGGGGACCTGCACGTCGGCCGCATCCTCGGCCAGCACCCAGACGTCCTTCAGCGTGCCGTTCAGCCGGCCGAGCGAGCGCAGGCAGGTGTCGCCTATCGGCTCGCGCGCCAAGCCGCCCGGCAGCACGCGATAGGAGGAGCCCTCCGCACTCACGAACACGCGCATCACCACGCCGGCCGGCGTCAGGTTCTTGCCGTCCCATTTGGGGCTAAGCGAGGGCGTCACCGGATACTGCGCCACGAAGTTGCCGGGCCGGGCGCGGATGAGCGCTTCCAGCGCCTTGCGCTCGGCCGCTTCCAGCATGCCGACGACGATCGGCTCGCGGTCGGCCTCGAGGCAGTGCCGCACGATCATCAGGTCGAGGTTGGCCAGCGCAAAGGTGAGGGCGGCGGGCTCGCCCAGCCACCACACGTCGAGCGACGGCAGGTGTAGCGGCTGGCCCAGCAGCTTTTCGCTCAGCCGCTCGAGGAACGGCATCATGGCCGGCGTCTCGACCACGCCCGAGCCCAGGGCATTGGCGAGCGAGATGGCGCCCGAGCGCGTCGTCTCGACCAGGCCGGTGACGCCGAGCGCGGAATCGGCGCGCAGCTCGAGCGGGTCGGCGAAGGAGCTGTCGAGGCGGCGCAGCAGCATGTGCACCGGGCGCAGGCCGGCCAGGGTCTTGATCGAGACTTCGCCGTCGCGCGCCACCAGGTCACCACCCTCGACCAGCGGCACGCCGAGCACGCGCGAGAGGTAGACGTGCTCGAAGTAGGTCGCCGACAGCGAGCCCGGCGTCAGCACCGCCATGGTGGGCTGGGTCATCCCGGCCGGCGCCATGGCGAGCAGCGAATCGTGCCAATGGTCGACGAACGGCCGCAGGTGGCGGACCGGGATGGAGCGGAAGGCCTCGGGCAGGCTTCGCGCCAGCACGCGGCGCATTTCAATGGCGTAGCCGATGCCCGACGGCACCTCGGTGTGGTCGGCCAGCACGTGCCAGCGGCCGTCGCTGAGCCGCACCAGGTCGACGGCGTAGTGGGCGAGGTAGCGGGTCGGCGCCTTGCCGTCGGTGACGCGGCAGGGCCGCTGGAAGTGCCGGTTGGCGTGGACCAGCATCGGCGGCAGCAGATGATCCTTGAGCAGCGTCTGCGGGCCGTAGACGTCGGCCAGCACGCCGTCCAGCAGCTGGGCGCGCTGGATGACGCCGCTTTCGATCTCGGACCATTCGTCGGGCGTCACCACGAAGGGCAGCGGGTCGAACGTCCAGCGCGCCGCACCGCGGTCGTCCAGCAAGTTGACGGTGGCACCGGACTCTTCGAGCTGACGGCGTGCACTCTCGACGCGTTCGCCCAGCCCGCCGGGCAGCGCGCGGATGACGCTTAAAATGCCCTGCCAGTGATAGCGGATCGACTTCTGGCCGGTGACCAGCTCGTCATATGCGCTTGCCGGCGAGGAGGAGAGGCCGCGCAAAGACTCCATGGGTCCGCGGGAGAAGTGAACAGGAGGGCCAGAATCGCATGCGGCGAGAGCGGGGTCTACCGGCCTCCGGCATGCGTTTACGGCGTCGACCTCTCTCATTCCCTTCATGTTCCTCTCCCCCTTGGGGGAGAGGTTAGGTGAGGGGGTTCGACGCGAAGGCTTCCTCCTGCATCACCCCTCACCCAGCCTCTCCCCCAAGGGGGAGAGGAGCATGATAGAGGGGGCGAGAAGGGAGAGGACGATGTGACGTCTACGCCCTTCGGAGATCCAACGTCAGCGGATGCTCCGGATTGTCGATCGGCCGCGGCTCGGGCCTGTCGCCGGGCGAATGGCCGATCGGGAAGAAGAGGGTGCGGCGGCGGGCCTCGGCCTCGTTGGCGTTGACCGGCATGCGGTCGTAGCTGAGGCCGCCCGGGTGGGCGACGTGGTAGTTGCAGCCGCCGAGGGACCGGCCATTCCAAGAATCGTGGATGTCGAAGGTGAGCGGCGCATGCACGCCGATGGTCGGATGCAGCGCCGTGGGCGGCTGCCAGGCGCGGTAGCGGACACCCGCCACATATTCTCCAACGGTGCCGGTGGCGCGCAGCGGCAGGCGCCAACCGTTGCAGGAGATGATGTGGCGCTGCTCGTTCAGACCGACGGCCTTGACCTGCAGGCGCTCGACCGAGGAATCGACGTGGCGGACGGTGCCGCCGCCGCCCGGCTCCTCGCCCAGCACATGCCAGGGCTCCAGCGCATGGCGCAGCTCGAGCTCGATGCCGCGTTGCGCGACCTCGCCGATCTTGGGAAAGCGGAACTCGAAATGCGGCGTGAACCAGTCGGGCGTGAAGCGATAGCCCGCCTCTGAAAGGTCGTCGAGCACGTCGCCGAAATCCTGCCAGACGAAGTGCGGCAACATGAAATCGTCATGTAGGCGGGTGCCCCAGCGGCTGAGAGGGCGCTCGTAAGGACGGTCCCAGAACTTGGCGACCAGGCCGCGCAGCACGGCCTGCTGGGCCACGCTCATGCGCCAGTGCGGCGGCATCTCGAAGGCGCGCAGCTCCAGCAGCCCGCGCCGGCCGGCCGCCGAGTCGGGGGTGAAGAGCTTGTCGATGCAGAACTCGGTGCGATGCGTGTTGCCCGTCGCATCGACCAGCAGGTTGCGGAAGATGCGGTCGACCAGCCAGGGCGGCGTCCGCTGGCCGGGCGCGATCTGGCGGAAGGCGATCTCCAGTTCGTGCACCGCATCGTTGCGCGCCTCGTCGACGCGCGGATGCTGGCTGGTCGGGCCGATGAACAGGCCGGAGAACAGGTAGGACAGCGACGGGTGATTGAGCCAGTAGCCCAGCAGGCTTTTCAGCAGGTCGGGCCGGCGCAGCAGCGGCGACTCGGCGGCCGATGGCCCGCCCAGAGTCACGTGGTTGCCGCCGCCGGTGCCGGTGTGGCGGCCGTCGATCATGAATTTCTGGGCGCCCAGCCGCGTCGTGCGCGCTTCCTCGTAGACGATCTCGGTCTTGTCCACGAGCTCGCGCCAGTTCGCCGAGGGATGGATGTTGACCTCGATCACGCCGGGGTCGGGCGTGACGCTGAAATTGAGCAGGCGTGAATCGCTGCCGGGCGGCGGATAGCCTTCGATGAACACCGGCTGGCCGAGCTCCTCGGCGGTGTCCTCGACCGCGGTGACGAGGTCGAGATAATCCTCGGTGCGCTCGGCCGGCGGCATGAAGACGAAGAGATGGCCGTCGCGCGGCTCGAAGACCATGGCGCTGCGCACGATGCCGGCAGCCGAGGCGCCGACGCCGGGCTTGCCGGCGAGGTCGGGCGCCAGCGCGCGCTGCCAGGCCGCGCGGCGCGCCTCGCCGTCGCCGTTTGCATCGGCGGGAATCCCGCGCTCCTGCCGGCGCAGCATCGGCGCGCGGCGGAAAGCATCGAGCGGCGGCAGGTCGGGGTGCGGCGCCATCGGATCGGGTTCGACGACGACGTCGGTGTCCGCCGGCGCGGCCCATGGCAGCGAATCGAGCGGCAGGCGGTAGCCGATCGGCGAATCGCCTGGTATCAAATAGCATTTCTCCGAACGCAGGAACCACGGACCGCTGCGCCAGCGGCCACGGCCATTGTGTTCGCGCTGTACCGGCAGCACATAGCCGACGGAACTCTCGAGGCCCTTCTCGAACACCTGCGCCAGGCGCTCGCGCTCCATCTGGTCCTTCACCTTGGCGGCGTCGACCGTGACATTGCTGGGCAGGCGGCGTTCGCGCCACAGGTAGTACCAGGTGTCCTCGAAGGCCCCGAACAGATAGTTGGGATCGAGCTGCAGGCGTTGCGCGAAGGCCAGCGCAAAGCGATGCGCCGTCTCGGGCGTGGCGCCGACCGGCTTGGCCTCCAGCGCATAGAGATGCGGGTCGCGCCAGATCGGCTCGCCGTCCTTGCGCCAATAGCAGCCCAGCGCCCAGCGCGGCAATTGCTCGCCGGGATACCACTTGCCCTGGCCGAAATGCAGCAGCGGCCCCTTGGCGAAGCGGCCGGCGAGCTTGCGGAACAGCACGCCCGCCAGGCGCCGCTTCTCCGGCCCCAGCGCCAGCGTGTTCCATTCCTCGCCGTCCATGTCGTCGATCGACACGAAGGTCGGCTCGCCGCCCATGGTGAGCCTGACGTCCTGGGCGAGGTGTCGCTCGATCGTATCGCCGACCTCGAGCAGGCCCGCCCATTGCTCGTCGCTGTAGGGTTTGGTGGTGCGCGGCGTCTCGCGCACCCGCGTCACCTTCATGTCGTAGGAGAACGCCACCTCGCTCTTTTCGACGTCGCCTTCGATGGGCGCGGCGCTCGACGGCTCGGGCGTGCAGGCGAGCGGAATGTGGCCTTCGCCGGTGAGCAGGCCCGATGTCGGGTCGAGGCCGATCCAGCCGGCGCCGGGCAGGTAGACCTCGCACCAGGCGTGAAGGTCGGTGAAGTCGTGGGTCGGCCCCACCGGCCCGTCCAGCGGCTTCTCGTCGGGCATGAGCTGGATCAGGTAGCCCGAGGCAAAGCGTGCAGCGAAGCCGAGATGGCGCATGATGGTGACCAGCAGCCAGCCGGTGTCGCGGCACGAGCCCTTGGCGAGCGACAGCGTCTGCTCGCAGCTCTGCACACCCGGCTCCATGCGCACGATGTAGCCGATCTCCTGCTGTAGCCGCGCATTCAGCCCGACCACGAAGTCGATGGTGCGTTGCTTGCTGCGATCGACCTTGGCGAGCCAGGCCTTGAGCAGGGGGCCCGGCGCCTCAACCTTGCGAAAGGGCGCGATCTCGGCGGCCAGCGAGGCGTCGTAGGTGAAGGGCGACTGCTCCGCGTCGGGTTCGAGGAAGAAGTCGAACGGATTGATCACCGTCATGTCGGCAACCAGGTCGACCACGACTTCGAACCGGTCGGTCTTTTCCGGGAAGACCAGCCGGGCGAGATGATTGCCCTGCGGATCCTGCTGCCAGTTGATGAAGTGCTGCTTGGGCTCGATCCTGAGCGAATAGGACAGGATCGCGGTGCGAGAATGCGGGGCAGGGCGCAAACGGACGACCTGCGGCCCCAGCGCCACCAGCCGGTCGTACTTGTAGGTCGTCCGATGATGCAGCGCGACGTGGATGCTCATGCCGACCCGCCCAATTCCGCTCTACAGCTACACTTAGCAAGTGACATGCCAGCGTCAAACGTCTTGAGTTGGCGCATGGCCAACTACTTCGATCTTACAGGCAAAGTGGCCCTGGTGACCGGCGGCAGCCGCGGCTTGGGCTACCAGATGGTAAAGGCCTTCGCGGCCCACGGCGCCGACGTGTTCGTCACCAGCCGCAAGCTGGACGCCTGCGAGAAGGTTGCGGCCGAGGTCCGCGCCATGGGCCGCAAGGCCCACACCCATGCCTGCAATGTCGCCAACTGGCAGGAGCTCGACGGGCTTGTAGACGCAGCCTACGCTGCCTTCGGCAAGGTCGACATCCTGGTGAACAACGCTGGTTCCTCGCCGCTCGCACCCTCGTCGCTGGAGACGCCCGAGCAGCTCTTCGACCGCATCGTGTCGCTGAACTTCAAGGGCCCGTTTCGCCTGATGTCCCTGGTCGGCAGCCGCATGGCGGCGGGCGAAGGCGGCTCGATCATCAACATTTCCAGCGCCGGCGCGCTCAGGCCACGGCCGCAGATCGCGCCCTATGCCGGCGCCAAGGCCGCCCTCAACGCGATCACCGAGGCTTTCGCCTTCGAGTACGGTCCCAAAGTGCGGGTCAACACCATCTCGCCCGGCCGTTTCTTGACCGACGTCTCCAAGGCATGGAGCGAGGAGCACAAGCTCAATTCGACGGCGGCCCTGAAGCGCAGCGGCCGGCCGGAGGAGATCGTCACCGCCGCGCTCTATCTCGCCTCAGCCAAGTCCAGTTTCACCACCGGATCGTTGGTCCGGGTCGACGGAGGAATCGCCTAAGGCCGCGCGAAACGCGCGGCGCCAACGGCGGCACCTATTGCAGGAAGGATATTTAGATGAAGATGAAAGCTGCCGTTCTCACCGTCTGCGGTGCACCGCGGCCCTTCGCCAAGTCCAAGCCGATCCAGATCGCCGAGCTCGATCTCGATCCGCCGGGCGAGGGCGAGGTTTTGGTCAAGGTAGGCGGCGGCGGGCTCTGCCATTCCGACCTGTCGCTGATCAACGGTGACCGGCCGCGGCCGGTGCCGATCGTGCTGGGCCACGAGGGTGCGGGCGAGATCGTCGAGCTGGGCGCCGGCGTGCATGACGTCAAGGTCGGCGACCATGTCTGCTTCACCTTCAACGTGAGCTGCGGCCGCTGCCGGCGCTGCCTGGAGGGCCGGCCCTATATCTGCGAACGCTCGGTGACGCCACGCTCGGCGGGCCAGCTGCTGTCCGGCCATCACCGCCTGCATCTCGATGGCAAGCCGGTGAACCACCAGTCGGGCGTCTCCTGCTACGCCGAATACGCCGTGGTCGATCGCGGCTCGATCGTGGTGATCGATCCCAGCCTGCCGCTCGATATCGCCGCCCTGTTCGGCTGCGCCGTCGTCACCGGCGTGGGCGCCGTGATCAACACCGCGCAGATCCGGCCAGGCAGCACGGTGGCCGTGGTCGGCCTCGGCGGCGTCGGCCTGAGTGGCCTGATGGGCGCGGTGCTGGGCGGCGCCAGCCAGATCGTCGCCATCGACCTTTCCGACGACAAGCTTGGCCTCGCCCGCCAGCTCGGCGCCACCCACACGGTGAACGCCAAGGACGCCGACCATGTGAAGCAGGTGCGCGATCTCACCAACGGCGGCGTCGACTATGCCTTCGACCTCGCCGGCACCATCAAGGCCATGGAGACGGCCTACCTGGTGACGCGCTGGGGCGGCACGACGGTGACGGCGGGCCTGTCGCCGATCTCGGCCGACTTCTCCTTCAAGCAGAGCGTGCTGGTGAGCGAGGAGAAGACCATCAAGGGCAGCTACATGGGAAGCTGCGTGCCGGTGCGTGACATCCCGCGCTTCATCGCCCTCTACCAGCAGGGCAAGCTGCCGGTCGACCGCATGATGAGTCAGCGCATCGGCTTCGACGAGGTCAATGCCGGCTTCGACCGCCTGCAGGACGTTGCCACCGTGCGCCAGGTGCTGGTGCCGCACGGCGCCTGATGACGATCTCGATCGCCGTTGAAAGTTCGTTGCAGGATGACGTCCGCACGCTGATTGGCGAGCTGAATGCAACGCTGCTCGACCTGACGCCGCCGGAGTTCGTGTTCCACATGACCGCCGAGCAGATGGCGGAACCGGAGACGACGGTCTTCATCGCCCGCGAGGACGGCAAGGCCGTGGCCTGCGGGGCATTGAAGCGCCATGCCGACGGCATCGGTGAGGTCAAGCGCATGTATACCCGACCCTCCCATCGCGGCCGCAAGATCGGTGCGATGATCGTCGAGCAGGTCGAGGCCCTGGCGCGCAGCGAAGGGATGCGGCGTCTGGTGCTGGAAACGGGCGACCGCCATCCTGCGGCTTGGACGGTCTACGAGCGTGCCGGCTTCACGCGCTGCGGCCCGGTGCTCGACTATCCCGACTCCAAATGGTCGGTGTTCTACGAGAAAGCGCTGGCGCCGCGGCCAGCCTAGATCGCCCTCTCTACCTCACTCCATCCGGGCGCCGCTCGCCTTGATGATCGGCGCCCAGCGGTCGCGCTCGGCGCTGAAGTAGGCGGCGGACTTGGCCGGGTCGGCTTCGGCTACCGGTTCGATCGCGAGCCCGCGAAGGTCGGCCTGCAGTTTTTCATCGGTCATGATGCGGCGCGTGGCGACCGCAATCGTATCGACGACCTCGGCCGGCGCGCCGGCCGGCAGCGCGACCGGATTGACCGTCGACACCAGGACTTCCGGAAAGCCGCATTCGACGGTGGTCGGCAGCTCGGGCACGACGGAGGTGCGTTGCTCGGCGCAGACCGCCAGATAGCGCATCTTGCCCGCCTGGTAATGTCCAAGGGTCGTGCCGATCGTGTCGAACAACCAGTCGACCTCGCCCGACAGCTCCGCCTGCACGGCGGCATTGTTGCCTTTGTAGGGGACGTGCAGGGAAGCCAATCCTCCGGCCTTGAGCTTGAAGAGCTCGCTGCCGAGATGGCCGATGCTGCCCATGCCGGACGAGCCGTGGCGATACTTGTCGGGGTTGGCCTTCAGCAGGGCCACGAACTCCGGCAGCGTGTTCGCCGGTAGCGCGGGACGGCAGGAGATCACCATGGGCACGAAGCCGATGATGAACAGTGTGAAGTCGCGCACCGGATGGTAGGGCGCGTTGGGCATCAGCAACGGACCGGTAACGTGGGTGGAGGAGGAGCCCAGCAACAGGGTGTAGCCGTCGGGCTTGGCCTTCGCGACAAGGTCGGCGCCAACGATGCCGCCGGCGCCTGCCTTGTTGTCGATGACGACGGGCTTGCCGAGAAGCGCCGACAGCCGCTCGCCATAGAGCCGGCCCATCATGTCGGTCGGGCCGCCCGGCGGGAACGGGATCACGAGCCGGATCGGCTTTGACGGATACTTGTCTTGCGCGAACACCGCGGGTGTTGAAAGTCCCGCACCGATGAGAGCGCCCGTGCCAACCAGCAATCTGCGCCTGTCCATGGCTTCCTCCGCGAAGGCCATTCTTTCCCAGGCGCGGGCGCGGGCAAGGAAAAACGGCGGGCATCGCTGCCCGCCGCTTTCCTTGTGTCGTCTTACGGCCGGATGGTGAGCGAGAAGCCCGGAGTCGGAGTCGGGCTGTAGTACACCGGCGGCGGATAGTAGCCGTAGTTGTACGGCGTCGAGTAAACGACCGGCGGCTCACGGTAGTAGTAGCCGTAATAGCGGTCGTTGTAGTTGTTCCAGCGGTTGTCGTAGTAGTAGTTGCCGTTGCCCCACCACGCAGCGCTGGCGGGCGCGGCCAGGGCCAGCGAGCCGACAACGAGGCCGGTGGCTAGCACGATGGCATTGCGGATCTTCATGGTTGCCTCCGTGGGTTAGAGGTTAGCCCTGCTTGGCCGGGGCCGGGTGATAGCGCTCGAACACCGTGTCGGCATTCTTCTTCTGCTCCGGCGTCATCGAGTCGTAGAGCGACTTGAAGGCCGAGGTCAGGTGCTTGAGGCCGTCAAGGCGGACCTCAGTGAACTCCTGATAGGTCTTCAGGTCGTCGACCGCGGTGGTCTTCTCGGGCGGGATCTTGCGCTTCTCGGCCACCAGCTTCTCCATGCGGCTGGCGTTGTCGCGCATCGCCTGGGCCACGCCGTCCCACTTCTTTTCCTGGTCGGGCGTGATCTTGAGCGCGGCCTTCAGCGTGGTGATGCGCTGCTCGACCGTCTCAGGCTTGCTGGAGGTTGCGGCCTCGGCGGCCGGCGGCTTGGCGGCCTGCTCCTTGGTCTGCGCCATTGCCGGCATCGCGAAGAGCGCCGCACCGGCCACGGTCGCGATCGCAACCGGTCGGGTTACCTTGAAGAACAGCGAATGGGTCATTGCGTGCTTCCTCTTCCTGTAAGCGGCCGAGGTGGCCGCGCAGGGGAAGAACGAGCATCCGTTGCTGGCGTTGCGACGCATTTTGCCGCCCGAGGAAGGTAACCGCCTTGCTTTGGACACAAGCCCCCCAGGGGCTTTTAGCGGATCTCGAAGCCCAGCTTGGCCAGCGTGGCGCGGATGCGCTCGCGGCCGTTCATCGCCTTCAGGGGCCCCATGCGGTTCCGCATGCGTGCGGTCCAGGTCGTGGCCTGCATCTCGTTGCGGGCCGAGAATTGGGCCATTTCGGCGTCGTAAACCGGGCGGTCGCGGACCTCGGGCGCCGCGTCGTAGCGTTCGTGGTGCAAGACCGTCGATTGCGGCAGGCGCGGCTTGACCTCGTTTTTCGAGGCAGGATCGGCGTAGCCGACGCACAGGCCGAACACGACGAAGGCCTTCGGCGGCAGGCCCAGCAGCTCATGTACCCGGGCCGGGTCGTTGCGCATGGCGCCGATATAGACGGTGCGCAGTCCCAGTGATTCGGCGGCGACCACGGCGTTCTGGGCAGCAAGCGCGGCGTCGATGCAGGCCACCATGAAGGTTTCCAGGTAAGGCAGGTTCTCGAAGGTCACCTGCTCGGCCTGCGACATGCGCTCGTTGCGCGACATGTCGGCCACGAAGGCGAGGTACAGCGGGCACTGCTCGATGTGCTTCTGGTCGCCGGCGATCTCGGCCAGCACCTTGCGCTTGGCCGGATCGGTGACAGCGATGGCCGACCACAGCTGCATGTTCGAGCTGGTGGCGGCCGACTGGGCGGCGGCGATCAGGGTTTCCAGGGTGCCCGGTGGCACGGGATCGGACAGAAAGCCGCGCACCGAGCGGTGGTCGAGCAGGGTGGCGATAGTCTCGTTCCACGGCCCGGCTGGTGGCAGGGCGGCGCCGTAGCGGCGGGCGAGCGCCGCTTTCTTGTCCTGGATGTCGGTCGGGGTCAGCGCGTCCATGATACGGCAGCCTGTGGTTTGCGGCGCGTGACGGCGGTCAGCAGCGCCAGGATGATGAAGCCGGTGACGATGGCGAAGATCATCTGTGGCTGGCCGCGGTCCATCAGCCAGCCATAGAGCAGCGGCGCCACCATGCCGCCGAGGTTGAACCCGGTCGAGACGAAGCCGAACACCTTGCCGAACGAGCCGACCGGTGTGACCGCCCGCACCATCATGTCGCGCGACGGCTGGATGACGCCGTTCAACAGGCCGCCGAGCGACATCACGAAGATCAGGATGGCCGATGGCATGTCGACCCAGCCCAGCAGGATCGCCATGGCCGAGGTGAAGGCAAAGCCCACCGCTGCCACCCATTCGTGGTGCGGCGTGCGGTCGGCGATGATGCCGCCCACGAGGACGCCGGCAGCGCTGAACAGCAGGAAGCCCGACAGGCCCATGTTGGCGACCGTGGACGGGGTTCCGTGCAGGGAGCCCAGGGCCACGACCGAAAAGGTCTGGATGCCGCCATTGGCCATGGCGATGCAGACGAAGAACAGGAGGTTGCGCAGGATCGGGCCGCTCAGCAGCAGTCCCAGCCCGACCCTGGCGCCCGGGCGGGCGTTCTTGGGCAGCCGCACGGATTTAGGCAGGATGCCGCCGGCCACGATCAGCAGCGTCGCCGAACAGATCGCGAGCGCTGCCGCGGCCAGGAAGGCTCCCTGCCAGCCCCAGACCGCGGCGATGGTCAGCACCATGGCCGGCGTCACGCCCGAGCCGAAGAAACCCGCGAAGTTATGGATCGAGAAGGCCTTGCCGATGCGCTTCTCGTCGATCGTGGCCGACAGGATGGAATAGTCGGCCGGGTGATAGACGGTGTTGGCGAGCCCCAGGAAGGCGTAGGCCACCACGAAGATCCAGTAGTGCGGCAGCAGGGCTGCAACCAGCAGCGCCGTAGCGCCCAGCAGCAGGCCGCCGGTCAGCATGGCGCGCGGGCCGATGCGGTCGACCAGGAAGCCGGCCGGCGTCTGCAGGGCCGCCGAGATCACGTTGTAGGCGGTCAGCGCGATGCCGATCTCGATGTAGGAAACGCCGAAGGCCTCGCGCACCGGGCCGAAGATCGGCGGCAGCAGCATCAGATGCACGTGGCTGGTGAAATGCGCCGCCGAGATCAGGCCGATCACCTTGGCGTCACGGCTCCAGCCGGCGTCCGCCCCGGCGGGCGCGCGCAGTTGCTCACTCGTCGACGACATTTACGCCTAAAACCCCGATTCCCGAGATCTCGACCTCAACCTTGTCGCCGGCCTTCATCCAGAGCGGCGGCTTGCGGCCCAGACCGACTCCGTCGGGCGTGCCGGTGGCGATGACGTCGCCCGGCTCCAGCCAGGTCACGGTCGAGAGGTATTCGATGATGGTGGCGACGTCGAAGATCATGTGATCAGTGGTGTCGTGCTGCACCACGCTGCCGTTCAGCCGCGTCGTCAGCTCGAGCCGCTGCGGATCGGTGATCACGTCTGACGTCACCAGCCATGGCCCGAGCGGGCCGGTCGCCGGGAAGTTCTTGCCGGCTGTGACCGAATGCTTCTGGAAGTCGCGCACGCTGCCGTCGAGGAAGATGGTGTAGCCCGCCACGACCGACAGCGCGCTGGCGCGCGGCACATGCCGGCAGCGCTCGCCGATCACCACGGCAAGCTCGCCCTCGAAGTCGAAATCGATCGAGGCGCGCGGCCGCACGATGTTGCCGCCGTGCGGCACCAGGGTGTTGTGCAGGCGGGAGAAGACACTGGGCACTGTCGGCAGCTGGCGGCCGACCTCGCCGACGTGGCTTGCGTAGTTGAGCCCGATGCAGAGGATCTTGTCGGGGTTGGGAATGGCCGGGCTGAGCTCGACCTCGTCGAAGGAGAGATCGGCCTTGGCGCCCTTCGCCGCTGCGGCGAGCGCCGGCAGCGCCTTGGCGGCGATGGCATCGCGCAGGCTCGGCCAGCGCGACGAGGTCCGTCCCGAGAGATCGACAATACCGCCTTCGACGACCGCGCCGATTTTCGGCGTGTCCGCATGGCGAAAACTGACCAGACGCATGAGCCGACCCTAGCTCACGGGTCTCGGGCGGTCCCGTGTTTTTATCGCAGTGCGGCGTCCACGGTTGAATGGAAACGCTGCAGGTTCTGCTCCAGCTGGCCCACGATCATCGCGTCGTTTGCGCCGCTTGCCAGACCGCGTTGGATCGCTTCACAGACGACGAGATCCTCCTTGTCGAATACGCCGGCATCGATCAGGTCGAAAGATCGCTGCCAGTGCGCCGCCGCCTTCTCGTCAGCCGGCGCCTCGGGGATCAGCATGGTATGCACGAACAATGTCTCATCCGGCGCGACCGGGAACAGCCCGAGATGGCTGATGTAGTCGGGATGATAGATCAGAACACTATTGGGGAAGATGAAGTGCACCAGCGTGGCGTGCGCTTGCGGGTTCCATTGCTGCGGCGGCAGCCCCTTGATCTCGGGCGTGGTCTCGCGCGCTATCAGCGATCGGACGTGACAGCCCACGGAGTCGTTCACCGCCACGGCGTCGACGAAGAACGGTCCGATCGTGCCCGCGTGCAGGCGACGCAGGTGATAGACTTCCAGGAAGGCATCGATGATCAGTTTCCAGTTGGCGGCGCGTCGCTGGGCGCGCTGCCGATAGACGCGGTGATTGCCGAGGCCGATGGCTTCCAGCTCGCGATCGAGCGCGCCGAGATGGCCCGCGATGTCGAGCACTGCATCTGCGGTGGGATCGAGCACGATCCAGATCAGGCCGTGCCTGACCGCACAGGGCAGAGAGCGCAGGCCGAGCGTGTGGCGCTCGAGGTCGGGAAACGCTTCTGCGCGGGGCAGGCCGGCCAATGACCCGTCCAGCCGATACGTCCACGCGTGATAGGGACAGACAAGGCTCTGCTTGCGGCACACCGTGCCTTCGTCGGCGACGAGCCGCGCGCCGCGGTGGCGACAGACATTAAGGAAGCAGCGCAACTGTCCGTCACGCCCGCGCACCAGCAACACCGGCACGCCGCACAGGTCGAGGGCCAGCACCGAGCCGGGCTGGGCGAGCTGGTCGACGTGGCCGACGCAAAGCGGGAGGCGGCGGAACAAGCGATCGCGTTCTGCGGCAAAGCGTTCGGGGTCGCGGTAGATCGACGGATCGAGCGTCGTGTTCGGCATCTGCCAGTCAGGGCTGCTGTGCCCGTCGAGTTCGCCGATGAGTCGCTCGAACAGGGGTTGCCAGGGCGTGGTCATGGCTTGCTCTCCACCAGGCGGAGGGACGGGTAGTGCCTGGCCGACACTGCCTGCAGGCAGAAGGCGGTGATCTGCTCGATCAGCGCACGGGTGTCGGGCAGGCTTCCTGCCTCGGGCGCCAGCGGCCCGATCAGGCCTTCGCTCAGCGCTCCCATCAGGCAGGCTGCCGAGGCCTGGGCGTTCTGCGGCGGAAATTCGTCCTGGTCGATGCCTTCTCGGATCAGCCGTTCAAAGACGTCGGAAAATGCCCGCCGATAGGTGAGACGGGCGGCGTCGACGTCCGGCTCAGCCGGCTCGGCGATCATTGCCCAGGCGAGCCGGCGTGCGCGCACCGCGCGACGGGAGAAGACGCGCAACGCGTCGGCCAGCCGCGCCGACGGTGACCCATCGGCCTGCGCCACTGCGGCGACGACATCGACCTCATGTTGCGCATTGAGCGCCAACGCCTCGGCGAAGAGCTCGCCCTTGGAGGGAAAGTGGCGATAGACGGTGCCTGTCGCGACGCCTGCTGCCTCTGCCACCGTCGCTACCTGGGCGCCGTGGAATCCGACCTCGCCCACCACCGCACGGACGGCCTGCAGGATGCGATCGCGCTTGTCCTGGAGCTGCTCTTCTACCCGCTCGGTGCGCCGGTATGCCATGATATGAATTCCAATTCACTTCTTCAGCGAAGAAATGAACCTGGATTCACATCATGTCAAGGCGGTTATCCGATGAGTTTGGTCAGGGCCGGCGACAGACCGATGCTATCGACCGGCGCGGGCAGCGCGAGCGCGCCCATCCTTGCCTTCGCGGGCTTCTGCGTGGCCAAAGCTTCCGCCATCGAGATCGCGCAGGCGACGCCGTCGAGCAGCGGCGCGTCGACGGCGCTCTTCAGCTTGGCCGCAAGGCCAGCGAGACCAGCGCCGCCCAGGATCACGACGTCGGCGCCGTCCTCGCGCACGCAGGCGCTGCAGCCTTTCGCCAGCAGCGCCATCGCGGCCTTCGGATTGCGCGCGATGTCGGCGCCAGTCGGTGCGACGGTACGGATCGAAGCGAGGCGCGACGACAGCCCGTGGCTCGCGACGAACTCTTCGAGCATCGATTGCCAGCGCTCGCCGCCCGTCACGATCGAGAAGCGGCGGCCGATCGCGCAGGCCTGCAGGATGGAGGCCTCAGCCATGCCGACCACCGGCACCTTGGCGATCTCCTTCAGCGCCGCCAGTCCCGGGTCGCCGAAGCAGGCCAGCACGACTGCATCCTTGCGGCCGCGATCGTTGGCGAAGGCGTCGACGGCGGCGTGGCCGGCGATCGCGTAGCCCACGCGCGAGGCGATGTAGCGCGGCCCGAAGGCGCCGGTGACGGCGCGCAGCTTCGTGCCTTTCGCGGCAAATCGCTTGGCGTTCCTGAGGACGAGGTCGGTGATCGAGGCCGTGGTGTTGGGATTGATCAGCAGGATGTCGGTCATAGCTGCATGATCTCTTTCAGCCGCGCCACCTCGTAGTTCTCGCCGATGCTGAGCGCGCAGGTGCGCGACACCCAGGCCATCGGCAGCCCGCTCTCCTCGCGCCAAGCGTTGAGCTGGGCCTGCGCCGCGCGCAGATCCTTCTTCGACGTGCCGGTGGCGCTCAGCGGCACGCCGGAATCGCGCAGGCACATCAGCACATGGCCCGACAGCACCCAGGCGTCCCAGCCCAGGAAGCGCAGCAGGTACTGGCCGCTGAATCCGCCCAGGCGCGAGCCGCGCTTGCCCAGCACTTCCATGAGGCCGGCCTGGTCGTCGGCCGGCCAGTTGGCCAGAAACTTGCCGAAGCTGCCGTGCTCGGCTGCGATCTCGGTCACGAACTTTGCATTCTCGCGCACCGACTTGATCTTCTGCGGATTGCGCACGATGCGCTTGTCCGAGGCGAGCTTCTCCCAGAACTCGGCCGGCTGGAACAGCAGCCGCTTGGGATTGAACTCGAGAAAGGCCTCCTCGAAGCCCGGCCACTTGTTGTCGATCACGCTCCACACGAAGCCCGCCGAGAACACGCGCGCCGCCATCTCCGACAGCACGCGGTCGTCGCCCAACTTCGCCAGCGATTTGTTGTTGGGCTTTTTGGGCATCAGGCTTGCCAAGACCTTGTCGCCGCCCTTGCGCTTGGCAGCGCGCTCGCGGATGCGCTTGAACGGCACCTTCGCCATCGGCGTTTACTCCAGCCAGCCGTCGAAGAAGTCGAACACGCTCGCCTTGAACAGGCCGTGCGCGATCATCGAGAAGTGGTCGCAGCCCGGGATGGTCACGGCCTTGGCGCCCATGATGGCGTCGGCCAGGCCCTGCGGCGGCCCGGCGAGCTGGTCGCGCGCGCCGGCGATCACCAGCGTCGGCCGTCGGATCGCCATCAACGCGTCCTTGGTGATCGGCTCACGGGGGCCCCGTGAGCAGGCGGCGAGCGCAAGCCGGTCCTCCTTCTGCTCGTCGGCGAAGTGCCTGAAGCTTTTGAGCATCGGATCGGCGATCTCGGCGGGCGTTGCGGCTTCCATCGCCTTGGCCATGCCGTCGGGATCGCGCGGCGGCTCGAAGATGCGGCCGCCGACACCGGCCACGACCAGATGATCGATGCGTCCGCCGTCGGTCATTGCAGCAGTCAGTGCGATATGTGCGCCCATGGAGAAGCCCAGCAGATGCGCACGCTCGACGCCGGCGTGGTCCATGAGTGCAAACACATCGCGCGCCATCGCCTGGCGGCCGTACTTGTCGGGTTCGTGCGGCTTGGCGCTCTCGCCATGGCCGCGGCAGTCCAACGCGAAGCCGCGGATGGCTTTGCCGGCAATGGCGTCGTACCAGCCCATGCGCTTCCAGTTTTCGTAGCGGTTGGACGAAAATCCATGCACCAGGACCATCGCCTTGCGCGCGTCGCCGGGGCCGAATTCGTCGTAGGCGAGCACAAGCCCGTCGGAAGTGAACTGAGCCATAACTTTCCCTAGCCTGAGCCATGAAGCCTCACAAGTTGCTTGCGAGGCCGGGGTGTCGGACAACTGGTGAAACATCGGGGAAACGCATGGCGGCGACAATCGGCAAGACGGTCAGGGAGTCAACTCCCCACTGGCCCGAGGCGCCGCTTCGCCCCTTCGGCATCAACAAGGGCGGCGCGCCCAACATCCTGGTCATCCTGTTCGACGATGTCGGCTTCTCCGACTTCGGCTGCTACGGCTCGCCCATCGCCACGCCGACCATCGACGCCATCGCCGGCCGCGGCCTGCGTTACACCGGCTTCCACACCACGGCGATGTGCTCGACCACGCGCGCCGCCCTTCTGACCGGCCGTAACCATCATTCGGTCGGCGTCGGCTGCCTCGCCAACTTCGATTCGGGCTACCCGGGCTATCGCGGCAAGATCGCGCGCGAGGCCGGCACCCTGGCCGAGATGCTGCGCCCGCACGGCTATCGCAACTACATGCTGGGCAAGTGGCATGTGACGCCGCTCACCGAGACCGGCGCCACCGGTCCGTTCGACGGCTGGCCGCTCGGCCGCGGCTTCGACCGCTACTACGGCTTCATGGATGCCGAGACCGACCAGTACGCGCCCGAGCTGGTGCGCGACAACACGCCGTGCGATCCGCCCACTGGCGCAGCGGGTGACTTTGGCTCGGGCTATCACCTCACCGCCGATCTGGTCGACCAGGGCATCCGCTATATCGCCGACCATGTTGCCGACAACGAGAAGACGCCGTGGCTGACTTGGCTGGCGCTGGGCGCCTGCCACGCCCCGCATCAGGCGCCGTTCGATCTGATCAAGAAATACGATGCGCTGTTCGTCCATGGCTGGGACGTCGAGCGAGAGCAGCGCCTCGCCCGCCAGATCGAGCTCGGCATCGTGCCGGACGGAACACGGATGCCGCCGCGCAACGACACCGTGCGCGCCTGGACCGAGGTGCCGGAGGGCGAGCGCCGGCTGTTCACGCGCCTGCAGGCGGCTTACGCCGCCATGCTCGACCACGCCGACCAGCACATCGCGCGGCTGATCGCTTTCCTCGAGACGGCGGGCCAGCTCGACGACACGCTGATCGTGATCATGTCCGACAACGGCGCCAGCCAGGAGGGCGGACCGTTCGGCATGGTCAACGCCATGGGCCCCTACAACCTGAAGCGCGAGCCGATCGAGGAGAAGATCGCGCGTATCGACGACATCGGCGGCCCCGACACGCACTCGAACTTTCCGCTGGGCTGGGCGATGGCCGCCAACACGCCGTTGCGCCGCTACAAGCAGAACACCCACGGCGGCGGCATCCGCGATCCGCTGGTCATGGCGTGGGGCAAAGGCATCGCCGCCAGGGGCGAGCTGCGCCACCAGTTCTGCCATGCCAGCGATCTGGCGCCGACGTTGCTCGATGTCGTCGGCGTCAAGCCGCCCAAGACCATCAACGGCGTCAAGCAGATGCCGATCGAGGGCACCAGCTTCGCCAGGAGCCTCGCCCGGGCCAAGGCGCCGTCGAAGAAGAAGCCGCAGTACTTCGAGATGTTCGGCCATCGCGGCCTGGTCCAGGACGGCTGGAAGGCCGTGTGCTTCCATCCGCCGGGCAACGTCTTCGACCACGACAAGTGGGAGCTCTTTCACCTCGACCGCGATTTCAACGAGGTTGACGATCTCGCCGAGCGTGAGCCGGAGCGGCTGAAGGCGATGATCGACGCCTGGTGGCGCGAGGCCGAGGCGCACCAGGTGCTGCCGCTCGACGACCGCTTCGCAGCGCGCTTTGGCGACAATGCGAAGCGCTTCCACGGTCCGCGCAAGCGCTTCGTGTTCCATGCCGGCATGGGCCATCTGCCGACCGACGTCGCCCCCGACGTGCGCAACCGCAGCTACACGATCGAGGCCGATGCCCGCATCGACGGGCCGGCGACCGAGGGCGTGCTGATCGCGCACGGCGACATGACCTGCGGCTACGCGCTGTACATCAAGGACAATCGTCTGTGCTACGACATGAATGTCGGTGGCCTGCATCACCTGGTCGTGTCGGACCGCCCGGTGCCGGCGGGCAACCGCCGGCTCGGCCTGCAGATGCGCCATCGCAACCACACCAACACCGCGACCCTGCTGATCGACGGTGAGGCCGCCGGCGGTTTCGAGACCACGGTCGGCTTCGTCGCCTTCATCTCCTGGTCGGGCCTCGACATCGGCCGCGATCGCCTGAGCCCGGTGTCGCACTACCAGGCCCCGTTCGCCTTCACCGGCAAGCTGCGCAAGGTCACGATGACCATGGACGACGACCAGGCGCTCGACGCCGAGACCGCCGCCGCGGCAGCGCTCGCCAGCGAATAGACGGATGACCACAGTCGCGTCGCGTTCCGGGGTCGACAGCGCCTATGCCTGGCGGCTCGCCCTCGTGTCGGCCTTCTGCATCTGCCTGGGCGGCGGCTCGATCTACCTGCCCGTGGTGGCATTGAAGGAGATCGCCGCCGAGTTCGGCGATCGCCGCAGCGTACCCTCGCTCGCCTACCTGCTGGGCTTCTTCTCCATGGGCGTGGGCGGCGTGGTGATGGGCTGGCTGGCCGACCGCACGTCGCCGCGCGTGCCGTTGCTGATCGCCGGCGTCTCGATCGTCGCCGGTGGCTTCATCGCCAGCAGCGGCGGCGAGCTGGCGCTCTATGCCGGCTACATGCTGCCGCTCGGCTTTCTTGGCAATGCCGCCACCTTCACGCCGGCGATGAACAACATCCAGGGCTGGTTCGAGCGCCGCCGCAGCACCGCCGTGTCGATCATCTCGGCCGGGCCGGCCATCTCGGGCTTCATCTGGCCGCAGGTTTATCGCTGGCTGCTGCCCGATGTCGGCTGGCGCCAGACGCTGGTGATCTATGGCGTCATCGCCGGCACCCTCCTGTTCGCCTGCGCCTTCTATGTGCGACCGGCGCCGGTGGTGCGCCATCACGGCGGCAAGCGCCCGCCCGAAGACCTGTCGGTCCTGCCCATGCCGTCGCTCACGCTGATGGGGCTGTTGTCGGCGGCCGGCTTCTGCTGCTGCGTCGCCATGGCGATGCCGTTCGTGCATATGGTGGCGTTCTGCGGCGATCTCGGCTTCAGCGCCGCGCGCGGCGCCGAGGCGGTGTCGCTGATCCTGGCCACCGCCATCGCCTCGGTCTTCGCCATGGGCCGGCTCAGCGACTATATCGGCCCGCTGCGCGTCAGCATCCTCTGCTCCCTGATCCAGATCGTCTCCCTGGTGGGTTTCGTCGTGGTCGACAGCCTGACGGGCGTCTACACCCTGTCGATCGTGCTGGGCATTCCCTACATCGCCATCGTCCAGGGCTATGCCCTGATCCTGCGCCAGCTCTACGGACCCACCATCGCCGGCTGGCGGCTGGGCGTCGTCATGTTGTTCGCCATGGCCGGCATGGCGGTGGGCGGCTGGATGGGCGGCGCCGTCTTCGACGCGACGCTCTCCTACCGCGCGGCCTTCCAGGCGGCTTTGGCATTCAACATCCTGAACCTGATGCTGCTCGGCACGCTCTTCTTCATCCAACGCCGCCGGCTCTATTCCCAGGTGCGCCCATGACCGACGATCTCTGCAAGCTCACCGCCGTCGCCGCCGTGGACTTGCTGAAGAAACGTAAGATCACGCCCCTCGACCTGATCGAGGCCTCGGCCCGTCGCATCGCCGAGATCGAGCCTGCCGTGAATGCGCTCCCGACCCTTTGCCTCGACCGCGCCCGCGACCACGCCAAACGAATCATGCAGGGCGCAGCCTGCGAAGCCTCCGGCGAAGCAGGCTGGCTGGCCGGCCTCCCCGTCTCGATCAAGGACCTGACCGACGTCGCCGGCGTACGAACGACCTACGGCTCGCCGATCTTCGCCGACCATGTGCCGGCGAAGTCCCACCCCCTCGTCGAGCGCATCGAGCGCAAGGGCGGCATCGTCGTCGCCAAGTCCAACACGCCCGAGTTCGGCGCCGGCGGCAGCACCTTCAACGAGGTGTTCGGTCGCACGCGCAATCCCTGGAACACGTCGCTGACCTGCGGCGGCTCGACCGGCGGCGGCGCGGTGTCGCTGGCCACCGGCGAGGTTTGGCTGGCGCACGGCTCCGACCATGGCGGCTCGCTGCGGCGCCCCGGCACCTATTGCTCGGTCGTCGGCCTGCGCCCGTCGCCCGGTCGCGTGACCCGCGGCACGTCCAGCAATCTCTGGTCGCCCCAGTCGGTGCAGGGGCCGATGGCGCGCAACGTGCCCGACCTCGCGCTCTTCCTCGACACCATGGCGGGCTTCTGTCCTCACGACGCCATGACGTTCGATGCACCGGCCCTGTCGTTCAGCGCGGCGGTGGCCCATCCGACCCTGCCCCGACGCATCGCCTGGACCGCCGACCTCGGCGGCATCTGCGAGGTCGATCGCGAGATCCGCGACGTCACGTCGAAGATGGTGCGGCGCTTCGCGGACCTCGGCTGTATCGTCGAGGAGGTGTCGCCGGACTTCGGCCCCGTCGACGAAGTGTTCATGGTGCTGCGCAGCCAGCAGTTCGTCGTCGATCGCGAGATGCAGATCGAGCAGCATCGCGACAAGATCAAGCCGGACATCATCTGGAACACCGAGCTCGGCCTGAAGCAGAGCGCCAGCCGGCTCGCCTGGGCCGAGCGCGAGCGCGCGGCGTTGTTCCGGCGCATGGCCGAGTTCTTCCGGACCTACGATCTGCTGGTGACGCCGAGCGCCCCGACGGGGGCCTTCGACGTCAACCTGCGGGCGCCCGCCACCATCAACGGCAGGAAGCTCGACAACTACATGGGTGGCTCGACCTTGAACTCGGCCATCACCGTGACCGGCAGCCCGGCCATCGCCGTGCCCTGCGGCTTCGACCAGTATGGCCGGCCGGTCGGCCTGCAGCTGGTCGGCAAGCCGCGCGGCGAGGCGGCATTGCTGCAGGCGGCGTCGCTCTACGAAAATCTCGTCGGCCTGCACAAGCTGCTGCCCATCGACCCCAAGCCGGGAACCGTGCCACCCTCCGTCCCATAAGACGGAGGAAACCAACGGGATGAAGGCGTCGCTCTTCTATCTGCCGAGCATCGGCAGCCGCGCCGAGATCGAGGCCGGCATGGCCGGCATGAACCCGCACTTCTATCAGCGCATGCTGAAGGAGCTCACCGAGCAGATAAAGCTCGGCGACGCGCTGGGCTACGATTCGGTGAGCTTCACCGAGCATCATTTCCACATCGAGGGCTTCGAGCTCTCCAACAACCCGGTGCTGCTCGACCTCTACTTCGCGATGCAGACCAAGCGCATCCGCGTCGGCCAGCTCGGCATCGTGCTGCCGGCCAGCAACCCGATCCGCGTCGCCGAAGACATCGCCATGCTCGACCACATGACCGGCGGACGCGCCAATGCGGGTTTTGCCCGCGGGTATCAACGGCGCTGGGTCGACGTGATGGCGCAGCAGACGCACGGCATCCACGGCGCGCTGCCCAACCAGCACGACGAGATCGACAACGCCAATCGCCTGGCCTTCGAGGAGAACTTCCGCATCGTCAAGAAATGCTGGACCGAGGAGATGCTGACCTTCGACGGCAAGTTCTGGAAGGTGCCGGCCGGCCCCACCCCGTGGACGCTCGACACCACGGCGAAGTGGGGCAAGGGCGTGAAGGACGGCGTCCTGACGTCGGTCGGCGTGGTGCCGAAGCCCTTGCAGAAGCCGCACCCGCCCTTGTTCCAGCCGTTCGCCAGCTCGGAGAACACCGTGCGCTTCTGCGCCAAGGAGGGCATCACGCCCATCCTGCCGCCGATGCTGCCGGTCTACGAGGAGAAGCTCTACAGCGTCTATTCGGAGGTCTCGGGCAAGCCCAAGGGGCAAGGCGTCGGCGTGCTGCGCGACGTCATCATCACCGACACCGACGAGGAGGCGATGGCCCTGTGGCGCGATTCCGGCCAGTTCTCGGGCCGCGCCTGGTTCGAGCCGTTCGGCTTTCGCCGCGGCATGCAGGACCCCAAGACCGGAAAGTACCCGACGGCCGAGGAGATCATCGCCATGGGCTATGCCTATGTCGGCACGGTCGACACCGTGCTGCGGGCAATGGAAACCCAGCAAAAACGCCAGCCCGTCGACTGGGTGTTCTGCTACACTTACAACGCCCTGGTCCCCCACCCGATCCTGATGAAATCCATCGAGACGTTCTGGACCAAGGTGATGCCGCGTTTCCGCTGAAGTCCTTGGAGGATGACCATGGGCATGTTGAGCGACGAAGAACGTGCAAGCGTTTCCCCGGCCCGCCTGATCGACAGCGCCACGCCGGTGCCGACCCAGGTCGTATCGAGCGACGAGTTCATGCCGGTGCCGCAAACGGAGCGGCAGAAGAAGGTCGAGGCGCGCATGAATGCGCTGGCCGACGAGTACGGCCGCAAGAACGGCCTGTCGCGCCGGCGTTTCTTCCAGACCGCCGCCGGCATGACGACGGCCTTCGTCGCCATGAACGAGGTCTATGGCCCGATCTACGGCGCCTCGCCGGCCGAGGCCAAGAGCGTCGACCTCGCCCAGGCGCGCGCCGAAGGGCTGAAGGACCAGTTCATCATGGACGTGCACACGCACTTCCTGCGTGACGACACGCGGCTGGAGGGTTTCGTGCGCGGCAGAGAGGCCGTTGGCAAGGCCGGATGGAATCCCGAGCTTGCCGGCAAGCCGCAGACCCTGGACGACCTGAAACATCCCAACTGGTTCAAGGAAGTCTTCCTGGACAGCGACACCAAGGTGGCGCTGATCAGCGGCTCGGCCTCCGAGGATCCGCGCGACTGGTTCCTGACCAACGAGATGAAGGCCGAGGCGCGCGCCAAGGTGAACGCGGCGGCCGGTTCCAAGCGGCTGCTGTCGCACGCCATCTTCACGCCGGGCTACGACGGCTGGATGGACGAGGTCGACAAGTGCATCGCGACGCTGAAGCCCGATTCGTGGAAGGGCTACACTGTCGGCGACAACACCAACAAGGACCTGGCGCGCCATCCCTGGCGCATGGACGACGAGAAGCTGGTCTATCCCTTCTACGAGAAGATCGTGAAGGCGGGCTATGACATCGTCTGCGTCCACAAGGGCCTTTATCCGCCGTCGGTCGAGAAGCGCTGGCCGCATCTCACGCCCTACGCCACGGTCGACGATGTCGGCAAGGCCGCCAAGGACTGGCCGAATATCCGCTTCGTGGTCTACCACTCGGCCTTCCGCTGGACCGGCGCGCCCGGCGCCTCGATGGAAGGCTATGCCCAGTTCGAGAAGACCGGCCGTATCGAGTGGACGACCGACCTCGCCGAGATCCCAGGCAAGTACGGCGTCAGCAACGTCTACGCCGATCTCGGCCAGATCTTCGCCCAGACCACCGTGACCGAGCCGCGTTTGTGCGCCGCCCTGATGGGCCAGCTCGTCAAGGGGCTGGGCGTCGATCATATCGTGTGGGGCACCGACGCGGTGTGGACCGGCGCGCCGCAGTGGCAGATCGAGGGCCTGCGGCGGCTGGAAATCCCCGAGGACATGCGCAAGAAGTTCGGCTTCGCCGAGCTCGGCCCGGCCGACGGTCCGACGAAGCGCGCCATCTTCGGCGAGAACTCCGCCAAGATGTACCGCTACGAGGTCAAGAAGGCGGCATGGCGCGACGATCGCTTCGCCGCGCTCAAGACCGACTACGAGCGGCGCGGCCGCGATCCCTCCAACCTGCGCTACGGGTTCGTCGCGCCGACGTAACGGAGTGAACACGACTCGAGTTCCTCTCCCCCGCTAGGGGGAGAGGTGCCTGAGTGGCGAAAGTCGCGGCCACTGTAATCGGCGGTTGGTGTGACGTGACCTCAATCGGTCCGGGACAAGCCCGGGCTTCGGCGTCAAACTTGCATTCTGCCGGGGGACCGATTGGGGGACTGACATGACAGAGACAATGATTCGCCGCCGCAGCCTGCTGAAAGCGGGTGCTGCAGCCACGGCTTTGACGGCGGCGCCGGGCATCGCCGACGCACAGCCGAAGCTCGCGCCGCCCAACATCGTCAAGGCGGGCACGCTGGTCATGTCGATCAACCCGACCCTGCCGCCGCTGCAGTACGTCGACGACAAGGGCGAGCTCAAGGGCATGCGCGTCGAGCTCGCCAACGAATGCTGCAAGAAGCTGGGCTTGGCACCCGAGTACATCCGCACCGAGTTCGCCACCATGATCCCGGGCCTCGCCGCCAAGCGCTGGGACATGATCAACACCGGCATCTTCTGGACCGAGGAGCGGTCCAAGCTGATGTACATGATCCCCTACGAGCAGGCGGCCATCTCGTTCCTCGCCGCCAAGGGCAATCCGCAGGGGCTGAAGACCGTCGACGACCTCGCCGGCAAGCGCATCGCCGTCGAGCTCGGTGGCATCGAGGAACGGCGCACCCGCGAAGTGGCCAAGATGGCGACCGACAAGGGCCTGAAGCCGATCAACGTCATGACCTTCAACAACTTCGCCGAGGCTTTCCAGGCGTTGCGCGCGGGGCAAGCCGACGCCGCCACCAGCATCGACGCCACGGCGATGTTCATGCAGAACCGCGGCGACTTCACGCGCGCCATCAGCGGCGTGTTCCCGCAGATCGCCTGCTTCGCGCTTGCCAACAAGACGGCGGCCGATGCGATCGTCGGCGCGCTGAACGACCTCAAGAAAGACGGCACCTTCGACAAGCTGCTGGACCAGTACGGCGTGCTCAAAATCGACGAGGCGACCTTCTCGATCAAAGGCCCGGGGCCGGCCTGATTCTTGTCGTCCTGAGCGCAGCGAATGACCTCATGGCATTTCCACGAGCACGTCGGTTGGAAGCGGCATGAGATCCTGCGCTCAGGATGACAGCAAAGAACTGAGATCCAGCAGATGACCGTCTGGAATTGGGAAGGCTTCTGGAGCTACTTCACCAATCTCTACCTGCTCGAAGGCGCGTTGTGGACCATCGGGCTCACCGTCAGCACGTTGATCCTGGGCGGCCTGCTCGGCCTCGTGCTGGCGGTGATGCGGCTCAGCAAGCACAAGACGGTGTCGCGCTGCGCCCAGGCCTATGTCTGGATTTTCCGCGGCACACCGCTGCTCGTGCAGCTCATCATCATCTATACCGGCCTGCCGCAGCTCGGCCTGGTGCGCTTCAGCGTGCTCGAATCGGCGGTGCTCGGGCTGGCGCTCAACGAAGCGGCCTATCTCTCCGAAATCCTTCGCGGCGGCATCCTGTCGGTCGCCAAGGGCCAGACCGAGGCGGCACGGGCGATCGGTCTGAGACCGTTCCAGATCTTCCGGCTGGTCGTGCTGCCGCAGGCGCTGCGCGTCATCATCCCGCCGCTCGGCAACTCGGTGAACGGCCTCTTGAAGACCACGTCGATCGCCTCGGTGATCTCCATGGAGGAGGTGCTGCGGCGCGGCCAGATCCTGATGCAGCAGAAATTCCAGGTGCTGGAAGTGTTCATGGTCGTGGCCATCATCTACCTGGTGATGACCACCTGCTGGGATTTCGTTCAGCGCCGCATCGAGGCCTATTACGGCCGGGCCTACGGCGCTGCCGCCGACAAGCAGCTGGCGAGGGACGATCACTGAGCTCCGCGGCGCTTCGTCACGACGTAGGCATCATCGGGCTCGGCGCGATTTCGCGTCAGAAGAGCTTACGCAGCCCGTAAATCGGATCCATCCGACGCAGCACGTCCCGTAGCACCGGACGCTGCGCCTCGGGCAGGGGCAGGCGCGGGGCGCGCGGCGGGCCCATCGGCATGCCCATCATTTCGAAGCAGGCCTTCGTGCCCGAGACGTAGCGCGGGCCGCCGACCCACCACAGCAACGGCGTCATCTTCTTGTAGAGCGCCAGTGCGGCATCCATGTCGCGCTTGTCGGCCACCAGCTCGAACAGCTCGGCCGACCAGCGCGGAATCACGTTGGAGCAGACGGCGACCCAGCCTTCGGCGCCCAGCCAGAACGATTCGTAGCCCAGCACGCCCGCGAACACCGTCATCTTGTCGCCGGCCAGCCGGATGATGTCGCGCACCCGCGTCGGATCGAGCGTCGATTCCTTGACGTACTGGCAATTGGGGATCTCGGCCAGCCGCGCGATCAGCTCGGGCATCATGTCGACGTTCGCTGTCGCGGGATTGTTGTAGACCATGATCGGGATGCCGATCGCGTCCGACACTTTCTTGTAATGGGCGTAGAGCTCGTCGTCGGTCGGCACGCTGTAGAACGGCGGGATGATCATGACGCCGTCGGCGCCCATCGATTCGGCCTCGCGGCTGGTGCGCACCACCTCGTCGGTCCATTCCGCGCCGGTGCCGATTAGCACCGGCACGCGGCCGGCCACCTGCTTGACGACTGTCTCGACGATCTGGCGCCGCTCGTCCGGCGTCACGCTCAGGAACTCGCCGGTACTGCCGAGCGGGATCAAGCCATGGATGCCTTCCTCGATCTGGAAATCGACCAGGCGCCGGAGGGCGGCCTCGTCGACCTTCTTGCCGTCGGCGGTGAAGGGCGTGATCAGCACGGTGTAGGTGCCGCGAAACTTCTTCTTCATCTCGAGCTCCTATCGGCGCGCACCCCAGCACGACCTCATCCTGAGGAGGCGCGCAGCGCCGTCTCGAAGGATGGGCAACAGGGAAGGTGCTCGCGACCACCCTTCGAGACGCGCCCTTCGGGCGCTCCTCAGGGTGAGGTTATTGTGTTCCCACAGCCACACTCATTGTAGACCTTTTGCCATGCGCCTGAAGCACCCCGACATGCGGCCGACCGGCTCACCGGTGCGGATGAGCTTCGACGGCCGCGAGATCGAGGCGCTGCAGGGCGAGACCATCGCCGCGGCGCTTGCCGCCGCCGACATCGTCGCCGTACGCCAGGCCCGCTCGGGTGCGCCGCGCGGGCCGTTCTGCGGCATGGGCGTGTGCTTCGACTGCCTGGTGACGGTCGATGGCCGGCCGAGCCAGCGCGCCTGCCTGACCAAGGTCCTGGCCGGCATGGACGTGCGCTCCTCGCCGACCGCCACGGCTTCGGCGGTCGAGCCGGTGCGCCCGGCCGAGGAGATCGCCTGCGACGTGCTGGTGGTGGGGGCGGGGCCGGCCGGCCTGTCGGCGGCGCGCAGCCTGACGCTGGCCGGCGCCGATGTGGTCGTGCTCGACGAGCGTCTGCATCCCGGCGGCCAGTTCTTCAAGCCGCTGGCGCCTTCTCACCAAGCCGAGATGTCCACCCTCGACAGCCAGTTCCGCGACGGCGCGGTGCTGGCGCAGTCGGCGCTGCGCGCCGGTGCGCGGATCGTCAACGAGGCGACGGTGTGGTCGGCCTTCTCGCCCCATGAGGTCGCCGCCGTCGTCGCCGGGCAGTCGACGCTCTACCGGCCCCGGCGGCTGGTGCTCGCGACCGGCGCCTACGAGCAGTCGCCGACGGTCGCCGGTTGGACCTTGCCCGGCGCGATGACCGTCGGCGGCCTGCAGACTCTGGCGCGTTCCTACCGCGTGGCGCCGGGCGCGCGCATCGTCATCGCGGGCAACGGCCCGCTCTGCCTGCAGACCGCCACCGAGCTTCTGGACGGCGGCGCTAACGTCGTGGCCGTGCTCGAGGCGGCGCCGCGTCCCGGACTGGCGCGCTGGCAGGCGCTGGCGCGCGCCGCACTGGCCGATCCCTTCCTGATGATCGACGGCCTGTCGCTCGCCGCGCGTCTCGGCGGCAAGCTGCACTGGGGGCGGCGGGCCACACGACTCGTGGGCGACGATCGCGTGCGCGGCATCGAGGCCGGCGAGCTGCACTTCGAGGCCGATATCGTGGCAATGAACTATGGCTTCGCCTCGTCGTCGGAATTGGCGCGCTCGTTGGGGTGCGCCCATCGCTTCGTGCCGCGCGGCAACGGCTCGATGGAGACGCTGACCGACGCCAATGGCCGCACCAGCCTCGCCGAAGTCTTCGCCATCGGCGACGGTGCGCGCTTCGGCGGCGCCCACGCGGCGATGGCGCAGGGCGCGTTGGCCGCTGCCGCCATCGCCGGCGATCTCGGCCTGAAGGTCGCCGAACCAAAGGAGGCGCGGCGCACACAGCGCCGCGCGGCGCGCTTCCAGAGCGCCCTTTGGCAGATGTTCGAGGCGCCACCGATCGATCCCGACGCGATCGACGACAGCGCCGTCGTTTGCCGCTGCGAGGAGGTGACGGCGGGCGACCTGCGCCGGCTGATCGCCGCCGGCCACGATTCGCCCGCATCGCTGAAGCGCGCCTGTCGCGTCGGCATGGGCCGCTGCCAGGGCCGCTACTGCGCCTCGGTGGTGGCGCGCATGACCACCGCGGAGGTGGGCGAGTTCGGCCTGTTCGCGCCGCGACCGCCGGCCAAGCCGGTGCCGATCCGCGCGCTCACGGTGGAGCAGCCGGAGTGGACCGGCCACACGGATTTCGTGCCGCCCGACATGGCGCGGCCGCGCGAGGGCGGGCCGTTGCCGGCCGAGACCGTCGACACACTGGTGATCGGCGGCGGCGTCGCGGGCTCGTGTCTCGCCTACTGGCTGGCGCGCGAGGGCGTCGAGGCCCTGGTGGTCGAGCGCGACGACGTGAACCTGCAGGCCTCGGGCGCCAATGCCGGATCGCTGCATGTCCAGCTCCTGGCGTTCGACTTCGCGCTGGGCGCACCGCCCAACAATCGCGCCGCCGATACGTTGCCGCTCGGCCCCGCCTCGGTGGCGCTGTGGCAGGAAATCCAGCGCGACACCGGCCAGGACCTCGAGATGAAAGTGTGCGGCGGCCTGATGCTGGCCGAGACCGAGCGCGACATCGATTTCCTCAAGGGCAAGATCGCGCTCGAGAAGAGCCGCGGTATCGAGGCCGAGCTCATCGGCGCCAACGAGCTGCGCGCCCTGGAGCCATGCATCGGCGACGTTGCCATCGCCGCCGAATGGTGCCCGGGCGAGGGCAAGATCAATCCGCTGAAGGGCACCTACGCCGTGGTCGCCAAGGCCAAGGCGCTGGGCGCGCGCTTCCGGCGCGGCAGCAACGTCTTGGCCATCGAACGCGACGGCACGCACTGGAAGGTCTTGACCAGCCGCGGCGAGATCCGCGCCCGGCGGGTCGTCAACACGGCAGGGCCGTGGGCCGCCGAGGTCGCGCGCCTGGCCGGAGTCGAGATTCCCGTGCGCGGCGCGCCCTTGCAGATGGTCGTCACCGAGCCCACGGCGCCGACGCTGTCGCGCCTCGTCGCCTACGCCCATCGCCACCTCACCCTGAAGCAGATGGGCTCGGGCGCCTTCATGATCGGTGGCGGCTGGACGGCGGGGCTGGACGAGCAGAACCGCCTGTCGCGGGCGCTGCGGCCGAGCGTCGAGGGCAATCTCTGGATCGCGAGCCGCGCCGTGCCGGCACTGGCCGACCTCCACGCCATCCGCATCTGGGCCGGCATGAACGTCAACATCGACCGCGCGCCGATCCTGGGCGAGGTGCCGGGCCTGCCGGGCTTCTATAACTGCGTCAGCTCCAACGGCTACACCCTGGCGCCGGTGCTATCGCGGCTGACGGCGGAGATGCTGGCCGGGCGGTCGACCAGCCTGCCGGTTGAGGCGTATTCGATCAGTCGGTTTGGCTGAAGGCGCCCCTGTCGCTACGCTCGGGATGACAGCGAGAGCTAGCGAACCGCCCGATCCGGCGTGCGCGGGAACGAGCCGCCGTGTTCCGGCCATTCCCATTCGCCGCGGTCGGCGGCATCGACGTCGACGCCCTTGGCGCGCAGCGCCTCGCGATGGTCTTCGGCGTTGTCCTTCGGCTTGTAGCCGAGCGTGGCCCAGTTGGGATCGGACGTCTTCAGCCGGGTGTTGTTGGAATAGCCGTTGACCACCAGGCAGCCGGGATCGGGATGGCGCAGCGAGACATCGACCAGGTGCGCGGCGTCGGCAGGACTGAGCCAGGTCGCAAGCGAACGCTGGTCGATCGGCTCGGCGCGGAACGTGCCGATGCGCAGCGACACCGAACGGATGCCGTAACGGTCGTAGTAGTGCTGCAGCATCGTCTCACCCCACACCTTGAACACGCCGTAGGTCGTGTCGGGCCGTGGCGGCAGGGCCGGCGAGACCTTCTCGCGGATCGGATAGAAGCCGAACGCGTGATTGCTGCTGGCGAAGACGATGCGTTCGACACCGGCCAGCCGGGCTGCCTCGAACACGTCGAACAGGCCGCGCGCATTGACGCGGAAGAGGTCGTCCAGCGTGTAGCTGCCGCCAAGGCCGGTGAGATGGACGACCGCCTTCACGCCGCGCATCATGTTCTCGACGGCCGGCCGGTCGGCGATGTCGCTGACGACCAGCTCCTCGTTGTTGGCAAGGTCCTGCACGGGCCTGACGTCGGTCAGGCGCAGATGGCGCCAATGGTTGCGCAGGCCCGCGCGCAACGCCGTGCCGATGGCGCCTGCCGCTCCGGTGATGAGCACGCGATCGGTTTCGGGATTGATCATCGGCATGTCTCCGCCCGCCTACTGCGCTGTCACGCGCCAGATGACGTTGCCGACATCGTCCGCCATCAGCAGCGACCGGCGATCGTGACCGAGCGTCACCCCGACCGGCCGGCCATACGATTCCTTTTCATCCGCCGAGAGGAAGCCGGAGAGGATGTCGCGCGGCGGTCCGGCGGGGCGGCCGTTGGCGAACGGGATGTGCACCAGCTTGTAGCCGCTGAGCTTGCTGCGGTTCCACGAGCCGTGCTGCCCGATCGCCATGCCCTCGGGAAAGCCGGGCAGGGTGCCCGCGGGCACCCAGCAGAGCCCCAGCGAAGCGGTGTGACCGCCGAGCGCGTAGTCCGGCGTGATGGCCTTGGCGACCATGGCGGCATCCTGAGGCACGCGGTCATCGACGGTCTGCCCCCAATAGCAATAGGGCCAGCCATAGAAGCCGTCGTCTTTCACCGACGTGAGATAGTCGGGAGGCGTTTCGTCACCGAGCCCGTCGCGCTCGTTGACCACGGTCCACAGCACCCCTGTCGTCGGCTCCCAGGCGAGGCCCACGGCGTTGCGCAGGCCGCCGGCGAAGATGCGGCTGCTCCCGCTGGCGAGGTCGATTTCGTAGATGGCGGCGCGGCCTTCCTCCACCTCCATGCCCTGCTCGGCGATGTTGGTGAGCGATCCGACGCCGGCATAGAGCTTTCGCCTGTCGGGGCTGAGCAGCAGGCTTCGCGTCCAATGGCCGGCCGGCTTGAAGGTGACGAGCTTGCGGCCTGGCGCCGTGATGCGGCTGGCGCCTGCCGCATAGGGGAAGGCCATCACGCCGTCGGTGTTGCCGACATAGAACGTGTCACCCACGAGCGCCATGCCGAACGGCTGGTTCTGGTTCTCGAGGAACAGCTCGCGGGTCTCGGCGACGCCATCGCCGTCCTTGTCGCGCAACAGCGTGATGCGGTTGGCGCTCACCCCCATGGCGTCGGCGCGCCGCATCGTGGTGATCATGGCGTAGTCGAAGACCGAGCGCGGCGGTCTGTCGAGGCTCATGGCCTCGGCGACCAACACGTCGCCGTTGGGCAGCACCTCGATCCAGCGCGGATGATCGAGGCCGTCCGCGAAGGCGTTGACCTGGAGCCCGGGCGCCGCGATCGGCGTCCGTCCCGCCTCCCAGCCCTTGGCCGTCGGCATTTTCAGCGTCGGGATGCTGCCTTGCGGTTTCGCGGTCGGAATGGCCGGCGCGCTGCCCCATGCCGGCTCAGGCGAGCCTTCGGTCAGCCGGCGCATCTGCAGCGCGGCTCCGCCAACCAGGGCGACGCCACGGGCAAAGAGGGTCGAGAAGCTCACGGATGGCCTCCTTGGTGTCTAGCCGCGAAATCGCGGCATCACGTCAGCCGCCAGCAGCTCGAGCGTTTCGGCGTCGTTCTTGTAGGCGCTGCTGATCAGGAGCTGGACGCCGGCATCCTTGTAGCGGCCGACCAGGTCGGTGATCTGCGCGACCGTGCCGGCGACACCATAGTAGTTCTCCGGCACCGCGAGCTTGCGGCGCTTGGCTGCCAGCGCCGCGTCGTCGCGCGCGATGACGAAGCTGATGACGTTGGTCCGCTCGACCTCCTCGTACGTCCGGCCCTCCGCCTCGCAATGGCGGTGCAGCACCTCGTACTTGTGCCGGACCTGGTCGGGCGTGCCGCCGACGTTGCAGGCATCGGCGTGCCGGGCCACCGCGCGCAAGGTCAGCTGCTCGCCGCCGCCGCCGATCATTATCGGCGGATGCGGCTTCTGCACCGGCTTGGGTTCCAGGATGGCGTCCTGCGCCCGGAAGTACTTGCCCTGGAAGGTGGTCCGCTTCTCCGTCCACATGCTCTTGATCAGCCGGACCGCCTCTTCCATTTGCCGGATGCGCACCGCAGGACGTGGCGGGAATTCCCAGCCGTATTGCCGGTACTCCGTCTCGAACCAGCCGGCGCCGATGCCGAAGGTGAGCCGGCCGCGGCTGATCTGGTCGACGCCGGCCGCCATCTTCGCCAGCAGCGCGGGATTGCGATAGTGCACCGAGGAGACGAGCGTCGCGAGACGGATGCGGCTCGTCACCGCGGCGAGGCCGGTGAGCACCGTCCAGCCTTCCATGAAAGGCTCGTCGGGCGCGCCGACATTGCCGATCTGGATCAGGTGATCCATCACCGAGAACCAGGTGAAGCCGTTGTTCTCCGCCCACTGGGCCTTGGTCTTCACGGCGTCGAAGATTTCCGCCGGATCGGAGCCGAACAGCCAGGACGGATTGTGGATGCCGAATTTCATGGGTGCTCCCTCTGACTTCTTCTCCTCCCCCGTCATACGGGGGAGGGCAGGGAGGGGGAAGGCCATACGATGGGTGTAAGCCGGTTTTAGATCATGATCTTCCGCGGAGAGATCATCTTGCGGCTTTCCCTCCCGTATCCTCCCCCGTTTGCCGGGGAGAGGACATGAGGATGTTCAGAAAAGCTGCGTCACGCGGATCGTGAAGACGGCCGCGAGGTCGTTCGAGGGCGCGAGGGCCGGCTGCAGGTAGAGCTGCACGTCCGGCGTGATCAGGAAGCCGTGATAGAGCGACCACGACCAGTAGGCCTCCACCATGGTCTCGCTCGGCCGCACGAAGGTGCCGGCGAAGAGCGACATGTTCGTTGCGTTCCAGGCCATGGCGAGGCCGATCTGGTCGTGCTTGCTGTGCTGCACCGGGTCGTTGAGGACGACGCCGCCGGCGATCGACGACTGGATGGCGAAGCTCGATTGCCAGGCCGTATTGGCGCGCAGGAACAAGCCCAACCTGCTGTCGACCTTTTGCGAGGCGCTGAAGGACAGCCCGCTGCTGGGCAGCGGCTGCAGGGAGACGCCGGGCTGATTGTAGTAGAGCAGCGCGTAGTTGCCCTGGCCCCAGTCCTTGATGGTCGGCGACCAGGCGGCGTAGCCGAACCAGGCATACTGGCCCTGGCCCACGGTCGGGAACTGGATGTAGCTGCCGCTGAAGTCGTTGGCGTCCTGGAAGCCTGCGGCGAAGGTGATTTCCTTGATGGGATTGAGCTGCGCATAGGCGCCGAGGCCCGCCTGGCCATAGTTCTGGCTGCCGTTCTGCGTCAGCGAGTAGCCGATGAAGTTCATCTGCTGGTTGTTGGCATAGGCGTTGCCGTCGAAGCTTGAGATGGCGTACTGGCCGATCGCCATCGCCAGCCAGTCGCCCGGGAAGCGGTGCGTATAGGTGAGCTGCACGAACTGCTGGTTGGCCACAGGCTGGTTGTTGATCGGGCTGATGAGGTTGATGTTGCTGCCGAGGCTCGTTCCCGAGGCGCCCGAGAGGTACTGCGCGGCCAGGAACTGGAACTGCACGGAGCCGGCGCCGACCGAGGGCGAGGCGAAGATGTCCCAGTTCGCCCCCGGCGTGAACATCGCCTGTACGGCGCCGTAGCCGCCGTTGGGCGTGCCCCACTGGCTCATGAAAGACGTTTCCATCCAGAAGTTGAGGCCCGTCGCGCTGGTGATCTCCTTCTTCACCCTCGCATAGCGCACGTGCGCGCGGTCGACCTCATCGCTGACCGACAGCTCCTCCTGGCGCTGCTTGGCAGCGCGATCGGTGTCGTGGATCCTGCCGACCAGCTTTTGGCCCGGCGGATCGTTTGTCTGGGCCGCGGCGCGATCAGCGGTCATGGCCAGCGCGGCGAGAACGAGGCTACCTGCCGTACGGCGCATCGATCGACTTTCCCCCGGCGCCGAGTGTGGAAGGCTTCGGGGCTGCTGCCAATCATGGTTTCAGCCGCAGGCGATGGCCGTTTGCCGTCAATTGAAGATCGCCGGATCGGGCGAGCTACTCCAATCCGGCGCGGCGGAAGCCTTCCAGGTAGTGTTCCCGATCGGCGTCATGCTTGATCGGCATTCGGTCTGCGATCCAGGCGAGAGAAACGTCGGGCTGGGCGCGGCGCAGTTCCTCCAGGGCAGCCGCGGCCACCTCGGTCTGTCCGGACATGCCGGCGGCGGCGGTCAGCAGGCGCCGGGCTCCGACGAAATCGCCGCGGAGCCGGATCGACTCGCGCGCCAGCTGCATCGCTTTCTCGTAGTTGCGCCCGATGTACTGGGCGAAGGCGGCGGCGCCGAAGTAGATCGCCGATAGTGGATCGCGCGGACTGAACCGCAGCGCCCGGCGAACGGCTTCCTCAGCCTCCTGCCAGCGGCCGTTATCGGCCAAGGCGATGCCGTAGTAGCAGTGCGCCAACGAGAAGTTGGGATTGAGACGCACCGCGGTTTCGAACTCGGCGATCGCATCGTCCAGCCGGCGCGCGAACAGGTGGGCGCAGCCCAAGGCGTGATGGGCCCAGGGATCCTCGCTGTCGGCGCGGATTGCCGCCAGCGCCGCGCGCTCGGCGATCGGCCCAACCGTCTTGTCCGACCAGCCCATGTGGACACCAAAAGTGTGACTGGTCGCCAGCAGCCCCAGCGCCTGGCCATAGTTCGGGTCGATGGCGATGGCCCTTTCCAGCAGTTCCTGCGCGGCGGTGTTGTCCTCTCGGGTCACCCGCCAGAAGTGGGACAGGGCTCGCATCACCAGATCCCAGGCATCCAGGCTCTCGGGCGGCCTGCGCCGGGTACGGAAGTTTTCCGCGGCATAGATTTGCGGCTCGACCGCCGCGACGATGGCCTCCGTGATCTCGTCCTGGACCGCGAACACGTCGGCAAGATCGCGGTCGTAGCGCTCCGCCCAGATATGGCCGCCTGTGGTCACGTCGTTGAGCTGCGCCGTGATGCGCACGCGCTCGCCCAGCTTGCGCACGCTGCCCTCGAGCACGTAGCTGACGCCGAGATCCTCGCCGACCTGCTTGATGTGGACGGCCTTGCCCTTGTAGGTGAACGAGGAATTGCGGGCGATCACGAAGAACCAGCGCAACTTGGACAGCGCCGTGATGACGTCTTCGCTGATGCCGTCTGAAAAGTATTCCTGCGCCGGATCACCACACATGTTGTCGAACGGCAGCACGGCAATCGCCGGCCGCTCGGGCAGCGGCAAGGCTGCGGGCGCGGGCTGGCGGCTCTGGGGCGACAGCAGCTGGTCGGAGGCGGCCACAGAATGATCACAGTCCGTCCGCACGTCGCCGACGAAGCGCAGTCCCCTGCGGGCAACGGTGCGGATCAGTCTTTGGCCCTGGCCACTGTCGCCGACCGCCTTGCGCGCCGCATAGATGCGGCTGGTCAGAGTCGCCTCCGACACGATGCGGCCGCGCCACACCGAGGCGATGAGATCGTCCTTGCTGACGACGCGATTGCGATTCTCAACGAGGCAGATCAGTAGATCGAGCACCTGTGGCTCGACGGGAACGGCTTCGGAGCCGCGGTGCAGCTCACGCCGATCGGTGTCGAGCCTGTGGTCGGCAAAGATAAATTGCACGCTGCTGTCCCCCGACATTTCGCCAAACCATTGTTCGCGCAAAAACGACCTTGTCGTGGCAAAGCGGAACCTCCGCACTTTTTCCCTTTGGCCGTGTCGTCCGCGCACGGGCCGGTAGCAGACCCGGGCGCACGTCGCACGCAAAAAATATTCACGACATCTCCAGAAAAAAACAATGCCGCCCGCAGTGCGGCTTCAAGCGTGTCGTGCCGTCCGCGGCTAAGCATGCCGTCCATGCCGATAGGCGTCGATCCCACTCTCTTCATCGCCGCTGCGGCAAATCATTGAAAGGACAAGGACCATGGCTATCAAGGCGAGCTTCATCCCCGGCGCCGGCCTGTTGTCTGTGTTCGGCGACGATCTCGACAATGCCGTCACCATCAGCCGCAACGCAGCCGGTCTCATCCTGATCAATGGCGGCGCGGTCCAGGTCCTCGGCGGCCAACCAACAGTTGCAAATACGTCACAGATGCTGGTGTTCGGTCAGGCCGGCAACGACATGCTCGTGCTCGACGAAAGCAACGGCGCCCTGCCGCCGGCCCAGATGTTCGGCGGCAACGGTAACGACACGATCGTCGGCGGCTCTGGCGGCGATCTGCTGTTCGGCCAGGCCGGCAACGACACCCTGCTGGGCAAGGGCGGCAACGATTTTCTGTTCGGCGGCTCGGGCAACGACACGCTGACCGGCGGCGACGGCGACGACCAGGTATTCGGTGAAGGCGGCAACGATCGCATGATCTGGAACCCGGGCGACGACACCGACCTGTTCGAGGGCGGCGACGGCACCGACACCGCCGAGGTCAATGGCGGCAACGGCGCCGAGGTCTTTACCGCCACCGCCAACGGCACGCGCGTGCGCTTCGACCGGCTCGATCCCGCGCCCTTCAGCCTCGACATCGGCACGACCGAAAAACTCGTCGTCAACATGAATGGCGGCGACGACATGTTCAGCGCCACCGGCAACCTGGCCGCCCTGATCAGTGTCACGGTCGACGGCGGCACCGGCAACGACACCATTCTCGGCAGCAACGGCAACGACACGCTCATCGGGGGCGACGGCAACGATTTCATCGACGGCCAGCAGGGCAACGACCTCGTGTCGCTCGGCGCCGGCGACGACGTCTTCCAGTGGGATCCCGGCGACGGCAGCGACACGGTCGAGGGCGGCGACGGCAACGACACGATGCTGTTCAACGGCTCCAACATCGGCGAGATCATGGACCTCTCGGCGGCCAATGGCGGGCGGACGCGACTGACGCGCGACGTCGGCGCCATCAACATGGACTTCAACGACGTCGAACGCGTCCAGATCAATGCCCTGGGCGGCGCCGACAAGATCACGGTCAACAATCTCGCCGCCACCGACGTGAAGCAGGTCGACATCAACCTGGCGGCAACGGGTGGCGCCGGCGACGGCGCCGCCGACCAGGTGATCGTCAACGGCACCAACGGTAGCGACCAGATCGTCGTGGCCGGGGCCGGCACCAGCGTCGCGGTCACGGGCCTCAGTGCGCAGGTCACCATCACCGGTGCGGAGGGGGCCAACGACCTGCTGACGATCAATGCCGGCGGCGGCAACGACACGATCAACGCGGCCGCGCTGCAGGCCGGCGTCATCGGCCTCACCATCGATGCCGGCGCCGGCAACGACATCGTCATCGGCAGCCAGGGCAAGGACACGATCCTGGCCGGCGACGGCAACGACACGGTGACCGGCGGCCGCGGCGACGACGTGGCCCTGCTCGGCGCGGGCAACGACACGTTCATCTGGAATCCGGGCGACGGCAGCGACATCGTCGAGGGCCAGGCCGGCACCGACACCTTGCTGTTCAACGGCGCCAACATCGCCGAGAACATCAACATCCTGGCCAACGGCGGCCGGGCGCTGTTCACCCGCGACGTCGCCAATATCACCATGGACCTCGACGATGTCGAGACCATCCAGTTCAACGCCCTGGGCGGTGCCGACAATATCGTGGTCGGCGACCTCTCCGGCACCGACGTCAAGCAGGTCAGTCTCGACCTGTCGGCGCAGGCGGGCAGCGGCCAGGGTGACGGCGCGCCCGACACCGTGACCGTCAATGGCACGCAGGGCAGCGACGCCATCACCGTCGCCAGCAGCGGCGCCTCGGTGGTCGTCAATGGCCTCGCGGCCAAGGTGACGATCGCCGGCGCCGAAGGGGCCAACGACCAGCTTTCGGTCAACGGTCAGGCCGGCAACGACACGATCAACGCCTCCGGTCTCAATGCCGGCCAGGTCAAGCTCGTGATCAATGCCGGCGCCGGCGACGACACGATCACCGGCAGCAAGGGCGATGACGTGGTCATTGGCGGGCAGGGCACCGACACCGCCAAGCTCGGGTTGGGCGACGATACGTTCATCTGGAACCCGGGCGACGGCAACGACACGGTCGACGGGCAGGCGGGCACCGACACCCTCCTCTTCAACGGCGCCAACATCGCCGAGAAGATCGACATCTCGGCCAATGGCGGACACGCCCGGCTCACTCGTGATGTCGCCGCCATCACCATGGATCCCGACAACGTCGAGACGATCGATGTGCAGGCCAAGGGCGGCGCCGACCTCATCACGGTCGGCGACCTCAGCCAGACCGACGTCAGCAAGGTCAAGATCGATCTGGGCGGCGCCGATGGCGCGGCGGATACGATCGTCCTCAACGCGACCAACGGCGACGATGTGGTCGTGGTCACCAACAACAACGGCGTGATCACCGTGTCGGGCCTGGGCGGTGCCGACGTGGAGATCACCGGCTTCGAGGCGAACAATGATCGCCTCGTGATCAACGGCCTCGGCGGTGACGACGTCATCGAGGCGTCCGGCCTCTCGGGCATGCTGCTGACCGCCAACGGCGGCGACGGCGACGACGTCCTGATCGGCAGTCCCGGCAACGACACCCTGCTGGGTGGCAACGGCGACGACGTGCTGATCGGCGGCCCCGGGCAGGACGTGCTCGATGGCGGCCCCGGCAGCAACGTCGTCATCCAGTCGCTCGTGATGGGCCAGTTCATGGCCTCGAGCTTCGCCCCGGCGGGCCAGGGCCAGGCCAGCACGCCGATGGCCGACCCCGCATCGAACCAGCCGCCGCTGCTCGCGCAGCCGCACGCCTGACCGCCAAGCCCCATCGCCCACCCCTAACCGCCAAGCCTCGAGTCCCGGAGTAACGGCAGTGAGCCCCTCCCCCAACCCCGCTGCTCCTTCCGACCCGGGACTCGAGGCCCTCCTGATGCTGCTGCACCTGAAGGATGTGGCGGCCGATCGAGGGCAGATCAGGCACCGCCTGGGAACAGACAAGATCGGCGCACCGGAGATGATCCGGTGCGCGAGAGACCTCGGCCTGAAGGCGCGGGCCTGGCGGACCAAATGGTCGCGGCTCGTGCGGACGCCTCTCCCCGCCATCGCATCCCTGCGCGCTGGCGGCTTCATGGTGTTGGCCAAGGCCTCCGGGGACAAGGTGCTGGTCCACGTGCCGCAGACCGGGCCCGTCCTCATGACGCGCGAGGAGTTCGGTGCCGTCTGGGACGGCGGGCTGATCTCGATGGCGCGCCGGGCCGGCCTGGCCGACGTCGCCCGCCGCTTCGACATCACCTGGTTCCTGGGCGCGATCCACAAGTACCGTCGCCTGCTGGGCGAGGTGCTGGTCGCGTCGTTCTTCCTGCAGCTGTTCGGCCTGATCTCGCCGCTGTTCTTCCAGGTCGTCATCGACAAGGTCCTGGTGCATCGCTCGCTCAGCACCCTCGACGTGCTGGTGGTGGGCCTCCTGGCGATCTCGGCGTTCGAGACCGTCGTGGCCATCCTGCGCACCTACCTGTTCTCCCACACCACCAACCGCATCGACGTCGAGCTCGGCGCCCGCCTGTTCCATCACCTGCTGGCGCTGCCGATGGCCTACTTCCAGGCGCGGCGGGTCGGCGATTCCGTGGCGCGGGTGCGCGAGCTGGAGAACATCCGCACTTTCCTCACCAGCTCGGCGCTCACGCTTGTCATCGACCTGTTCTTCACCTTCGTCTTCCTGGCGGTGATGTTCTTCTACGCGCCGATGCTGACCTGGATCGTGATCGGCTCGCTGCCGGTCTATGTCGCGATCTCCGGCGCCGTCACACCGCTGTTCCGCCGCCGGCTCGACGAGAAATTCCAGCGCGGCGCGGAGAACCAGGCGTTCCTGGTCGAGAGCGTCACCGGCATCGAGACCCTGAAGGCCATGGCGGTCGAGCCGCAGATGCAGCGCCGGTGGGAAGAGCAGCTTGCCGGCTACGTGTCGGCCAGTTTCCGGGTGCTGAGCCTCGGCAACACCGCGAGCCAGGTGGTGCAGTTCGTCAGCAAGGTCGTCACCGCCTCCATCCTCTATTTCGGCGCCAGGCTGGTGATCGACGGCAGCCTGTCGGTCGGCGAGCTCGTGGCCTTCAACATCCTGGCCAGCCGGGTGAGTGCGCCGGTGCTGCGCCTGGCGCAGATGTGGCAGGATTTCCACCAGGCGCGCCTCTCGGTCCAGCGGTTGGGGGACATCCTCAACACCACGGCCGAGTCGACCTACATGCCGGGGCGGGCGCGCCTGCCCGCGATCCGGGGCGGCATCCGCTTCGACCATGTCGGCTTCCGCTATCGCCTCGACGGGCAGCAGGTCCTGCACGACGTCACCTTCGACATCCCGGCCGGGCAGACGGTCGGCATCGTCGGCCCTTCCGGGTCGGGCAAGAGCACCTTCGCCAAGCTGGTGCAGCGGCTCTATGTGCCGGAAAGCGGCCGCGTGCTGGTCGACGGCATGGATCTCGCCCTGGCCGACCCGGCCTGGCTGCGCCGCCAGATCGGCGTCGTGCTGCAGGAGAACGTGCTGTTCAACCGCTCGGTGCGCGACAACATCGCGCTCGCCGATCCGGCCATGTCGATGGAGCGCGTGGTCGCGGCGGCCCGGCTTGCCGGCGCCCACGATTTCATCCTCGAGCTCGCCGAAGGCTACGACACGATCGTCGGCGAGCGCGGCTCCACCTTGTCGGGGGGCCAGCGCCAGCGCATCGCCATCGCCCGCGCGCTGGTCACCAACCCGCGCATCCTGATCTTCGACGAGGCGACCAGCGCGCTCGACTACGAGAGCGAGCGCATCATCCAGGAGAACATGCGCGAGATCGTCAAGGGCCGCACGGTCCTGGTCATCGCCCACCGGCTGTCGACCGTGCGGGCGATGGATCGCATCGTCACCCTCGAAGGCGGCCGCGTGATCGAGGACGGCAGCCACGATGCCCTGATCAAGACCGGCGGCCGCTATGCCTCGTTGCACCGCCTGCAGGCAGGGATCCATGAAGTCCATTAATCTCGCCATTCCTCCCGCGCAGATGCAGCGGGCCAGGCTGCCTGCCAATGACGCCGTGCGCCTGTCCGCCAGACGCCGCGAGGAGCTGGCCTTCCTGCCGGCCGCGCTCGAGATCGTCGAAACCCCGCCGTCGCCCGTCGGTCGCGCCATCGCGCTCACCCTCATCCTGCTGTTCTGCGCGGCGCTGGCCTGGTCGTGGTGGGGCTCGATCGACATCGTGGCGTCGGCGACCGGCAAGATCGTGCCGAGCATCCGCACCAAGGTCGTCCAGCCGTTCGAGACGGGCGTGGTGCGCGCGATCCGCGTGCAGGACGGGCAGGTGGTCAGGGCCGGCGAAGTGCTGATCGAGCTCGACCCCACGGCCAACGCGGCGGACCGCGATCACCTGCGCAGCGATCTTCTGGCCGAGCAGCTCAATGTCGCACGGCTGCGCACGGCGCTGGCCGGCGGCGACGATCCCCTGGCCGATTTTGCCCCGCCCGCCAACGCCGACCCGACCCTGATCGCCGTGCAGCGCCAGCTCCTGGTCAACCAGGTCGGCGAGCACCGTGCCAAGGTCGCCGCGATCGGCCGTCAGCAGGCGCAGAAGGAAGCCGAGCAGGCCACCACGGCGGCCACCATCCACAAGCTCGAGACGGTGATCCCGGTCATCCAGCCGCGCGTCGACATGCGCCGCACGCTGATGGAGAAGGATCTCGGCTCGAGGATCGCCTACCTGGAGACGCTGCAGCTTCTGGTCGAGCAACAGAAGGAGCTCGGTGTCCAGAAGAGCCATCTGCAGGAAGCGGACGCGGCGATCGCCACACTTCGCGAGACGCGCCGCCAGGCCGAGGCCGAATACCGGCGTACCCTGTCCGACGAGCTCGCCAAGTCGGAGCAGAAGGCGATTGGCCTCGCCCAGGAGCTGATCAAGGCCGAGCAGAAGACCAGGCTTCAGCTTCTGACGGCGCCGGTGGACGGCATGGTGCAGCAGCTCGCGATCCACACGATCGGCGGCGTGGTCACGCCGGCGCAGGCCCTGCTGGTCGTGGTGCCGAGCGACAGCCGGCTCGAGATCGAGGCCCTGGTGCCGAACCGCGACATCGGCTTCATCCATCCCGGACAGCCGGCCGAGATCAAGGTCGATACCTTCAATTTCACCCGCTACGGCCTGTTGCAGGGCGAGGTGCTGAGCGTCTCGATGGACGCCATCATCCGCGACCGCCGGCAGGACCGCGCCGACGACCGCGCGCTGGGCACGCAGAACGACAGCAGCGAGCCCAAAGGCCAGGAGCTGAACTACAGCGCCCGCATTTCACTCGACCGCAGCCAGATGCAGATCGACGACCGGCTGGTCAACCTGTCGCCGGGCATGGCGGTCACGGTGGAGATCAAGACGGGATCGCGCCGGATCCTGAGCTACCTCCTGTCGCCGCTGCTGCGCTACCGGCAAGAAACGTTGCGGGAGAGATGACGTCCCTGATCGGCAAACTCAAGAAAGGATCAACGATGGATACCATGATCTCAATGGATAGCTTGCTCTCCAACGACCTGATGCAGGCCTTTGCCAAGCGCGTCGGGTCGTACGACCGGGAAAACCGGTTCTTCAAGGAGGACTTCGAGGACCTGCGGAAGGCCGGCTACCTGACGATGAACATCCCCAAGGAGTTCGGCGGACAAGGCTTGTCATTGGCCGACGTCTGCAAGCGTCAACGACGCCTCGCCTACCACGCGCCGGCCACCGCCCTTGGCGTCAACATGCATGTCTATTGGGTGGGCGTTGCCGCCGATCTCTGGCGCGCGGGCGACAAGTCGCTCGAGTGGATCCTGAAGGAGGCGGCGGCCGGTGAGATCTTCGCGGCCGGGCACGCGGAGCGCGGCAACGACATCCCGCTGCTGCTGTCGACGGCCAAGGCGGAACGGGTCGACGGCGGCTTCAAGTTCAGCGGTCACAAGATGTTCGGCAGCCTCGCGCCGGTCTGGACCCGCTATGGTGTGCACGCCCTGTGGGCTGACGCGGAGGGCGGCCCGAAGGTCGTGCATGCCTTCATGCCGCGCAGCACCAAGGACTACCGCATCGTCGAGACCTGGGACACGCTCGGCATGCGCGGAACCCGCAGCGACGATGTGGTCCTCGAGGGAGCTTTCATTCCCGACAAGTACGTCTCGCGGATCCTGCCGGCAGGCGGCGCGGACGCTTTCATCGTCGCCGTCTTCGCCTGGGCGCTCATGGGCTTCGCCAATGTCTACTACGGCGTAGCGCAGCGCGCCTTCGATCTCGCCGTCGAGCGTGTGAAGACCAAGAAGTCCATGGCCGTCACCCGAACCATGGCCTATCACCCCGAGGTCCAGCACGCGGTGGCCGAGATGGGTCTCCTCCTGGATACGATCGGTCCGCACCTCGATCATGTCGCCAAGGAGTGGAGCGACGGCGTCGATCATGGCGCTGCCTGGCCGTCAAAGATCGTTTCAGCCAAGCATCACTCCGTCGAGGCGTGCTGGAAGATCGTCGACCTGGCGATGGAAGTCTCAGGCGGCTCCGGCATGTTCAAGACCGACGAGCTCGAGCGTTTGTTCCGCGATGCACGTTGCGGGCGCTTTCATCCGGCAAACTCGATGCTGGTGCACGAGATCGTGGCCAAGACGGCTCTCGGCATCGACCTCGGCGAACAGCCGCGCTGGGGCTGATCCGGCGCCTCTTTCCTCCCCCGCAACTCATCCTCCTCTCCCCCGCTAGGGGGAGAGGCTAGGTGAGGGGGCTTCGAAGGCTGTCTGCAACCCCCTCACCCAACCTCTCCCCCTAGCGGGGGAGAGGAGCTTGAACGATTTGTCCACTCCCTACCCGTAAGACGGGGGAGGAGAGGGCTCAGTTGAAGATCGACGGATCGATCAACGGCTTGCCGCGCGGACGCGCTGCTTCCGGCCGGTCGCATTTCTGGAAGCGGCCGCGGCCGGCCGAGCCGCTCATCTTCGCTTCCTCCATCACGACCTCGCCGCGCGACAGCGTCATCACCGGATAGCCCGTGAGTTCGCGGCCTTCGTAGGGCGTGTAGTCGCAATTGTGGTGCAGGATCGAGTTGGTGAGGCTCACCTTGCGCTTGGGATCCCACAGCACGATGTCGGCGTCGGCGCCGACCGCGATCGTGCCCTTGCGCGGATGCAGGCCGTAGATCTTGGCGGCATTGGTTGAGCTCAGCGCCACGAACTGCTGCAGGGTGATACGGCCCTTGTTGACGCCCTCGGAGAACAGCAGCGGCAGGCGCGTCTCCACGCCCGGCACGCCATTGGGAATCTTGCGGAAGCTCTTGTCGGCGCCGGGCAGCTTCTTGCCGCGCACGTCGTCGTACTTGAAGGCGGCGTGGTCCGACGACAGCACCTGGAAGGTGTTGGCCGACAGCCCGGTCCAGATGTGCTCCTGGTTGTCGGTGCCGCGCGGCGGCGGCGAGCACACGCATTTGCTGCCCTCGTCGCCCGGCTTCTCGAAATCCTCCTCGCTCAGGAACAGGTACTGCGGGCAGGTCTCGCCATAGACTTTCAGGCCGCGCGCCTGGGCTCGCTGGATCTCGTGCATCGCCTCCTTGGCCGAGACGTGCACCAGCAGCATCGGCACGTCCAGAAGCTCGGCCAGGGAGATGGCACGGTGCGTGGCCTCGCGCTCGACCACGAACGGCCGCGACGTGGCGTGGAACTTGGCGGCCGTCATGCCCTTCAGCTCCAGCCGCTCGGTCAGCCAGGCGATGCAGTCGGAATTCTCGGCATGGATCATCAGCATGGCCTGCTCGCGCCGCGCCGCCGCCAGCGCATCGAGCATCTGGCGGTCGGTGAGCTTGATGTCGTCGTAGGTCATGTAGACCTTGAACGAGGTGTAGCCCTCGGCGACCAGGGCGGGGAAATCCTGGCCCATGATCTTCTCGCTGGGGTCGGACAGGATCACATGGAAGGCGTAGTCGATCAGCGACTTGCCGTTGGCGCGCTTGTGGTAGCGGTCGACCACGTCGCGCAGCCCCTGGCCGCGGCTCTGGTAGGCGAAGGGGATGATGGTGGTGGTGCCGCCGGCCGCCGCCGCCCGGCTGCCGCTCTCGAAATCGTCGCAGAACACCGAGCCGTCGGCGGTGTCCTGGTCGAAATGGACATGGGCGTCGATGCCGCCCGGCACGGCAATCAGGCCGGTGCCATCGATCTCTTTCTTCCCTTTGTCCAGCCGCTCGCCCAGGGCCACCACCCGGCCGGCCGAGACGCCGATATCGCCCTTCACCACGTCTGCGGCCGTCGCAATGGTGGTGTTGCGGATGACAAGATCATACTCGGCCATTGGCCTCTCCCGCTGCGTTGGGTCACTGTAAGGCTAACTTGAGACTGCGTAGCAAGTCATGCGCCATCGCGTGGCGCCGCGACCCTGCGCGCGTGTGGCCGCGTTGCGGTGTCTGTCGAGGTATGGGCAACTTCGGCTGGCCGGCCTTCAAGAGGTCGACTACCGCGCGAAGATTTTTTAATGCTCGCCCTGCGGTGCTGAACCCAACACTAGGATCGGCTGGTGATGCGATAGACTCGCGCGTTACCCTCGACGCCGCGCAGCGGCGCGTCAAACTCCTCGACTTGGAGGCCCGCCAGCAGCTCGCGAACGCCATATGCCGTGTAGAGCGCTTCCGTCAGACAGATTTCGCTGGCATCGGCGAACGACTGTACCCGCGCAGCTATGTTCACGGTCTGGCCAAAGTAGTCGAGATTCTCGTTGAGGGTTACCGCAATGGATGGCCCGCAGTGGGCGCCCATCTTGAGAATGATGGCGGGCTCGCCGTGTTCGCGGTTGAATTGGCCGATTTCCTGCAGGATGCGGAGCGCCGCCGCGACCGCGTCGACCGGTCGAGAGAAGGCTGCCATCACGGCGTCGCCTATGGTCTTCACGATGGCACCGGAATGCCGATGGGCGGCTGCGTCGAGCAGGGCGAAATGTTGCCGGACCAGGGCATAGGCATTGAGATCGCCGAGACGCTCGTAGAGCGCGGTCGAGCCTTTCAAGTCGGTGAACAGAAACGTGACCTGCCGGATGCCAAGGCCTTCCTCCTCGTCCACCCGCTCGGAGCGGTAGAGCTTGCGGAAGGTTTGCCGCGTCAGCAGCATACCGCCGGAGACGTAGGGCTCGAATTCGAGCGCCGGCTTCTCTGGCATGGCCACGATCTCAGGCGGCCAGTTGGTCAGGAGCAGCGAGCCGCGCTTGAGGCCGCTGTTGCTGATCTCGAAGACTGCAGGCCCCGGCGGCACGGCTGAAACGGCGGGCGTGAAACGCTGCCCATCGTAGGTGATGCGAACGATCGTCGGAGTGTTGGGCGTCGATGCGGCAGAAGGCGACTCCTCGACCGGAAGCATGAAGCCGGCCTGAGTCTGGACGTTGACGCCCGAGAGGGCGCCGGGTCCGATCTCGGTCCGCAGCATCGTCGTGACGCCGGGTGGCAGATACGTCATGCCGCGCACGAGGCTGCGCAGCACATCGACAAACCGCGTCTGTCCGCCGGGCAGCCGCCCGCTGCTGGCGAATTTCAGCTTCCAGTGCAGGTCCTCGATCGAGAGGTTGTCGACGTCATGCAACGCGAGCCGCCGGATTTGCGGCGAGACAGAGAATGAAACCTCGATGAAGTCGTCGAGCTCAGTCTGACCGTCGATATCGCACAGCCCACAGACGAAGTGGCTCCGCAGCGCGCGCAACTTGCCGAAGCTTTCCAGGATCAGGCCTGAATGAGGGCAAAGGATGTCCCAATGCATGTCGACCAGGCCGGCGCGGGCGGCGTGGAGAAACAGATCGATGGACTCCGGCTCAGCCACGCCGCGATCGCGGGCGAAGGCCAGGGGGTTGGCGCGGTAGACGCTGACCTCGTCGCCGCTGCGGATCAGCGTTTCGAATTTGGAGATGACGCGCGGGCTCCAGGTCCGAGCCTGCTCGATCTGGGTCATCTTGTTTTCGAGAAGCTTTTCGTCAATGGATGTCATCGCCAACTCCCGACGGTAACAACTTATCAGCTTCGCCGGGTCGTCGCAGCTACCCGCCGTCAAGGGGCGATACTCCGGGGTCCGTGGCCGGAGAGTCGTCGCAGAACACCGAGCCGTCGGCGGTGTCCTGGTCAAATGGATGTGGGCGTCGATGCCGCCCGGCACGGCGATCGGGAGCGCCACTACCCGGCCGCCCGAGACGCCGCTATCGCCCCTTCACCACGTCTGCGGCGGTCGCAATGGTGGTATTGCGGATCACGAGATCATACTCGGCCATGTGGCCCCGCCCGGAGAGCCTGCTGAAGCAAGCAGCATGCCGCTCTTCGTCCTCCTCCGTCTTCGGGGGAGGGGGAGAGCCGCACAGGAGATATTTCCGATTCCATGATCTGAAATCAGCAACACCGAGACTGAGGCTTGCCCCCTCCTCGATCCTCCCCCGAGGACGGGGGAGGAAGTAAGAGGCGCCGCCCTAGACCCGGCGCACGGGTGGGTCCACACTCCGTACAACGAAAGAGGGAGCTGCCATGAAACTCTGGTCCGCACTGCTGGTATCGTCGATTGCTGCTGGAGCCCTGGCTGCTCCCGCCATGGCTCAGAACGTCGCCAAGCCCGCCATCGTCTACTCGACGGGTGGCAAGTTCGACAAATCCTTCAACGAGGGCGTGAGCCAGGGTGCGCAGCGCTTCAACAAGGAAACCGGCATTGCCATTGCCGAGTTCGAGCCCAGCAACGAGACGCAGTTCGAGCAGGCCCATCGACGTTTTGCCCAAAGGGGGCAGGACCCGATCGTCGCCGTCGGCTTCTCGCAGGCCGTCGCCCTCGAGAAGGTCGCCAAGGAATTCCCCAACGTGCACTTCACCATCATCGATATGGTAGTGCCGCTGCCCAACGTGCAGTCCGTCACCTTCAAGGAGCAGGAGGGCTCGTTCCTGGTCGGCGTGCTGGCGGCACTGGCGTCCAAGAGCGGCAAGGTCGGCTTCGTCGGCGGCATGGACATCCCGCTGATCCGCCGCTTCCAGTGCGGCTTCGAGCAGGGCATCAAGTACGCCAATCCCAAGGCCGAGCTTATCGCCAACATGACCGGCACGACGCCGGCGGCGTGGAACGATCCGGGCCGCGGCGCCGAGCTTGCCAAGGGCCAGTTCGATCGCGGCGTCGACGTCGTCTATGCCGCGGCCGGCTCGACCGGCATCGGCGTGCTGCAGGCTGCCAAGGATCGCGACAAGCTCGCGATCGGCGTCGATTCCAACCAGAACCACCTGCATCCCGGCACGATGCTGACCTCGATGATCAAGCGCGTCGATCTCGCCGCCTACAACAGCTTCAAGGCGGCCAACGACAAGAGCTGGAAGGGCGGGATCGCGGCGCTCGGCCTGAAGGAGGGCGGCGTCGACTGGGCCCTCGACAAGGACAACGAGAAGCTGGTGACGCCGGAGATGAAGGCCAAGGTCGACGCAGCCAAGGCCGATATCATCTCGGGCAAGATCGCCGTCCACGACTACATGAGCAACAACGCCTGCAAGTGACGCGCTCGGCGTGACCGTTGCTGGCACTGCAAGCAAGTGCGGATTTTGGCGTCTATGGCACGCAAAAATTCGATGTCGTGATTTCGACGCCACGCCTGTTGCCAGGCGTGGCGTTCGATGATATAACTAGGGTGTTTGATTTGTTACCGCAGTGTTTGCGGCGAAATCGTGTGCCGTCCCGCCGGCTTCGGCCGGTTCGGGGTGGGAACTGTCGAAACCCGGTTGCGATAATTGCGGAAATTGCGGGAATTCAGCGCCAGTCCATGAGTTGGCTGAAACCTTTGGCATGGCGAAGGGAACACTGATGGCCGCAGTCCCCGCCATTGAGCTCACGGGCATCCACAAGTCGTTCGGCAGCGTGCATGCCGTGCGCGGCGTGTCGCTCGCCATCGCCAAGGGCGCCATCACCGGCATCGTCGGCGAGAACGGCGCCGGCAAGTCGACGCTGATGAGCATCCTCTACGGGCTCTATCGCGCCGATGCGGGCGAGGTCCGCATCGACGGCCAGCCCATGCGCATGGACAACCCGCACGACGCGATCGCCCACGGCATCGGCATGGTCCATCAGCATTTCATGCTGGTCGATACCTTCACCGTGCTGGAGAACCTGGTGCTCGGCGCCGAGGGCGGGCCATTGCTGGCGGGCGGTATCGCGGCGGCGCGCGCCGAGCTCGGCCGGTTGGCGCGCGAGTACGGGCTCTCGGTCAATCCCGATGCGAAGATCGCCGACCTGTCGGTCGGCGAGCAGCAGCGCGTGGAAATCCTGAAGGTCTTGTTCCGCGGCGCCAAGATCCTGATCCTGGACGAGCCCAGCGCCGTGCTGACGCCGCAGGAGACCGACCAGCTCTTCCGCATCCTGGCGACCTTGAAGGAGCGCGGCGTCACCATCGTGCTGATCACCCACAAGCTGCGCGAGATCATGGCCGCGACCGACCATGTCTATGTCATGCGCCAGGGCCAGATCGTCGCCGACCGCCGCACGGCCGACACCAGTCCCGAGGAGCTGGCCGAGCTGATGGTCGGCCGCAAGGTGCGGCTCCAGCTCGACAAAGCAGAAGCGAAGGCGGGCGAGGTACTGCTCGCGGCCGAGAAGCTCTCCCTGGTCGATCATCGCGGCGTTCGGCTTTTGGACAATGTCGACCTCGAGCTGCGCGCCGGCGAGATCGTCGGCATCGCCGGCGTCTCGGGCAACGGCCAGACCGAGCTTCTGCAAATCCTGTCCGGCATCCGCCGGCCGACCGGCGGCACGCTCACCGTATGCGGCCGGGTGATCGACGCGCACCATCCCACCGATCCGGCCGAGATGCGGACGCTGGGCCTCGCCCACGTGCCCGAGGACCGCCTGCGCCAGGGCATGGTGGCGGCCTTCCAGGCCTCGGAGACGGCCATCCTGGGCTACCAGGCCGAGCCGCCGTTCTGCCGCAACTACCTGCTCGACCAGCCGGCCGTCGGCCGCCATTGCGCGACCTTGATGGACCGCTTCGACGTGCGGCCGAGGGCGCCGACGCTGCGCTCGTCGAGCTTCTCTGGCGGCAACCAGCAGAAGCTGGTGCTGGCGCGCGAGATGGACAGGACCCCGCGCGTGCTGCTGGTCGGCCAGCCGACGCGCGGCGTCGATATCGGCGCCATCGAGTTCATCCATCGCGAGCTGGTGAAGAGCCGCGACAATGGCTGCGCCGTACTGGTGGTCTCCGTCGAGCTCGACGAGATCCTCGCCCTGGCCGACCGCATCGTCGTGATGTTCGCCGGCCGCATCACCGGCGAGGTGCCGGCCGGCCGCGCCGATGAGCGCACGCTCGGCCTGATGATGGCGGGAGCGCATGCTCAGGAGCCAGGGGCATGATCGCCCGCCGGCCGCTGCCCGCGTGGGCCGAGATCGTGGTGCTGCCGCTGGTCAACATCGCGCTCGCCTTCCTCACCGTCGGCATCATCGTGCGCATCATCGGCGTCGATCCGTTCCATGCGCTCAGCCTTTTGGTGGTGGGCGCGGTGGGCTCGTCGGAATCGATCGGCTACACGCTCTACTACACGACCAACTTCATCTTCACCGGCCTCGCCGTCGCCGTCGCCTTCCATGCCGGCTTGTTCAACATCGGCGGCGAAGGGCAGGCTTATATCGGCGGCCTGGGTTGCGGCCTCGCGATCCTGGCGTTCGATCGCTACCTGCCGGCCCCGCTGATGATCCCGCTCGCCATCCTGGCCGCCGCCCTGTTCGGCGCGGCCTGGGCGGCGGTGCCGGCCTGGCTGCAAGCCTGGCGCGGCAGCCACATCGTCATCACCACCATCATGTTCAACTTCCTGGCGGCCGCGCTGATGGTCTACCTGATGGTGAACGTGCTGATCGCGCCCGGCTCGATGACGCCGCAGAGCCGCACCTTCGCGAGCTCGGGGAAACTGATGTCGATGCACGAAGCGCTCGCCGCCATCGGCATCACGGTGGCGCCCTCGGCGGCCAACGTGTCGATCCTGCTGGCGGTGCTGTGCTGCGTCGGGGTGTGGGTGTTCCTGTGGCACACGCCGTGGGGTTATGCGCTGCGCACCATGGGCCACAATCCCGAGGCCGCGGTCTATGGCGGCACCAACCTCCGGCACATGACCATGCTCGCCATGTGCATCTCGGGCGGCCTGGCGGGCTTCGTCGGCGTCAACGAGCTGATGGGCGTGCACCAGCGCATCGTCCTCGACTTCCCGGCGGGCTACGGCTTCGCCGGCATCGCCGTCGCCCTGATGGGCCGCAGCCATCCTGTCGGCATCGTGCTGGCGGCGCTGCTGTTCGGCGCGCTGCAACAGGGCGGCGCCGAGCTCGCCTTCGAGATACCGACGATCACCCGCGAGACGGTGGTGGTGATCCAGGGCCTGATCATCCTGTTCTCCGGCGCGCTGGTGAACATGCCACGGCCCTGGCTGCAATGGCTGCTCAGTCTTCTTTCCTCCCCACGCAGTGGGGAGGTGCCCGCGAAGCGGGCGGAGGGGTCATGAGCATCATCACTGTTGCCCATGACCCCTCCGCCTACGCGCCTCGCGGCGCTGCGGCACCTCCCCACCGCGTGGGGAGGTAGAGTCATGGACGATCTTCTGTCCTTCGCCTTCCTGATGCTGGCTGCGACCTTGCGCGTCGCCACACCGCTGGTGCTGTGCGCCATGGGCGGGCTGTTCTCCGAGAAGAGCGGCATCATCGATGTCGGGCTGGAAGGCAAGATGCTGATGGCGGCCTTCTTCGCCGCCGCCATCTCCGCGGTCACCGGCTCGGCGTGGTTAGGGGTCGCCGCCGCCATCGTCGCGGCCGAGGTGATGGCGCTGCTGCACGGCTTCGCCTGCATCACCCATCGCGGCAACCAGGTGGTGAGCGGCGTCGCCATCAACATCATCGCCGCCGGCCTCACCGTCGTCTGGGGCACCGCCTGGTTCAACCGCGGCGGCCAGACGCCGCCGCTGGTCGGCGACCAGCGCCTGCTGCCGCTGCTGCTGCCCAATGCCGGCGACAACATCCTGGTCTATGCCGCGCTGCTCTCGGTGCCGCTCACCTGGTGGATCATCGAGCGCACGCGCTTTGGCCTGCGACTGCGCGCTGTCGGCGAGATGCCGTTGGCCGTCGACACCGCCGGCATCTCGGTGCCCTGGCTACGCTATCGCGCGGTGCTGTTGTGCGGGCTGTTCGCGGGCCTGGCCGGCGCCTATCTGTCGATCGCGCAGAATGCCGGCTTCAGCCGCGACATGACCGCAGGCCAGGGGTTCATCGCGCTCGCCGCCATCATCTTCGGCAAGTGGCGGCCGTTCCCGGCCTTCGGCGCCTGCCTGATCTTCGGGCTGCTCGACGCCATCGCCATCCGCCTGCAGGGTGTGAAGGTGCCGGGCGTCGGCGAAGTTCCGGTGCAATTGATCCAGGCCTTGCCCTATCTTCTCACGGTCTTCCTGCTGGCCGGCTTCATCGGCCGCGCCATCGCGCCGCGCGCCGCTGGCGTTCCTTACCAAAAGGAGCATTGATGAACGACCTGCTCCAGCTCGCGCAGCGCATGATGCTGCGCGCTCATGCGCCCTATTCGAAGTTCCATGTCGGCGCCGCCGTGCGCGCCGAGGATGGCTCGATCCATGGCGGCTGCAACGTCGAGAACGCGGCTTATCCGCAGGGCACTTGCGCGGAGGCCGGCGCAATCGCGGCCATGGTGGCGGCCGGCGGCAAGCGCATCCTCGAATGCCTGGTCGTGGGGCCAGGGCCGGAAGTCATCACGCCCTGCGGCGGCTGCCGCCAGAAGCTGCGCGAGTTCGCGAGCGATGACCTGCCGGTCCATCTCTGCGGCCCCGATGGGCTCCATCGCACCGTGACCTTGGGCCAGCTGTTCCCGATGTCGTTCGGCCCGCATCATCTGGAGAAGCCATGACTGAGGCGATCACGAGCCGAGCGCCGGGCTTCAAGCCCAAGGTCGCAGTGATCCTGGGCTCGGGCCTTGGGGGCTTCGCCGAGGAGGTGAAGCCGGTCGCGACCATCCCTTACGGCGAGCTGCCGGGCTTCCCGCAGACCACGGTCGGCAGCCACGCCGGCCAGCTGGTGCTGGGTCATGTCGGGCCGACGCCGGTCGCCGTCCTGCAGGGCCGCGCCCACTACTACGAGCGCGGCAAGGCCGACGAGATGCGCGGCGCCATCCGCGCCGTGGCCGATCTCGGCTGCGAGACCCTGCTGCAGACCAACGCCGCCGGCAGCCTGCGGCTCGACATGCCGCCGGGCTCGGTGATGGCGATCAGCGATCACATCAACTTCGCCGGCATCAACCCGCTGTTCGGCATCGGACCGGGCGAGAACAGCCGCTTCGTCGACATGGTCGACGCTTACGATCCCGCGCTGCTCAAGAAGCTGCTGGCGGCGGCGCACGCGGCCAACGTCCGCTGCCACGACGGCGTCTACATCTTCTTCAGCGGGCCGAGCTTCGAGACCCCGGCCGAGATCCGCGCCGCCCGCGTGCTGGGCGCCGACGCCGTCGGCATGTCGACCGCGCCCGAGACCATCCTGGCGCGCCATGCCGGGCTCAAGGTCGTGGCGCTGTCGCTGATGACCAATTACGCTGCCGGGCTGGTGCCCGGCGCCCTCGGCCACGAACAGACGCTCGCCGTTGCGAGCTCGGCCTCGAGTGACGTGCGGCGCCTGTTGCGTGTTTTCCTGGAGGCCTACTGATGATGCGCTCCCTTGTCCGCCTGTCGCTGCTGGCGACGCTCCTGCTTCCCGGCCCGGCGGCCTGGGCAGCGCTCGATCCGGAAGATCAGAAGTTGATCGACCAGGCGAGCTGCGAGGAGATCCAGCGCGAGTACCGCAACTACGCCCAGGCCGAACGCGAGGTCGAGGCCGAGATCCGCAAGTCCAACGCCGGCACCGCCGCGGCCAACGTCGCCGGCATCGCCGCCTTCGCCCTGCTGGGTTTCGGCTTCTTCACCTGGAACGACAATTCGGACCTCCAGGAGACCTTGGCCGAGCTGCGCGAGATCCGCGTCGCCATCGGCGAGGGGGCGAGGAAGAAGAACTGCCGCCTCTAGTCAGAGTCCGTGTCGATGTTGCCGCAGGAGATCATCCGCCGGAAACGCGACGGCCATGAGTTGTCGGGCGAGGAGATCGCCTTCGTCGCCCGCGGCATCCATGACGGCAGCCTGAGCGAGGGCCAGGTCGCGGCTTTCGCCATGGCGGTGTTCTTTCGCGGCATGACGACGTCCGAGCAGGTGGCGTTGACCGTGGGCATGACGAATTCGGGCAGGACGCTGGAATGGCAGAGCCTGTCGCTGCCGGGCCCGGTGATCGACAAGCATTCGAGCGGCGGCGTCGGCGACAAGGTGAGCCTGATGCTGGCGCCCATCGTCGCGGCGTGCGGCGCCTTCGTGCCCATGATCTCGGGCCGCGGCCTCGGCCATACCGGCGGCACCCTCGACAAGCTCTCGGCCATCTCGGGCTACGAGACCCAGCCCGACCTCGCCACCTTCCGCAAGGTCGTGCGCGAGACGGGCTGTGCGGTGATCGGCCAGACCGACGATCTGGCGCCGGCCGACCGACGGCTCTACGCCACGCGCGACGTGACGGCCACGGTCGAGTCCATTCCGCTGATCGTGAGTTCCATCCTGTCGAAGAAGGTGGCGGAGGGGCTCGACGGGCTGGTGATGGACGTGAAGTGCGGCTCGGGCGCCTTCTGCGACACCGAGGCGATGGCGCGCGACCTGGCCAAAAGCCTGGTCGCCGTCGCCAACCAGTCCGGCCTGCCGACCGTCGCGCTGATCACCGACATGGATCGCGTGCTCGGCCGCAACGTCGGCAACGCCGTCGAGGTCGTCGAGGCCATCGAATACCTGAAGGGCGAGGGCACGCGCGATCCGCGCCTGCACGAGGTGACGATGGCGCTGGCCGGCGAGATGGTGGCGCTGGGCGGCCTCGCGTCCGATGCCGCCGCAGGCCGGGCGACGGCCGAGGCGGCGCTGGCCGACGGCCGCGCCGCCGAGGTGTTTGCCAGAATGGTCGCGGCACTGGGCGGGCCGGACGATCTTCTGGAACATGCGCCGCGCTATCTCGCGCACGCACCGGTGATCCGGCCCTGCAACGCCGAGCGGTCGGGCTATGTCGCCGGCATGGACGCCCGTCAGGTCGGCATCGCCGTGGTGGCGCTGGGGGGCGGCCGGTCCCATGCCGACGACGCCATCGATCCCTCGGTCGGCCTCACCGACGTCGTCGATGTCGGCACCGCCGTGCGCGCCGGCAGCCTGTTGTGCGCCGTGCATGCCGCCAGCGACGCCGATGCCGACCAGGCGATCGAGATCGTGCGGCGGGCGATCCGCATCGAGGACGGCGCGCCGGCCGAACGGCCGACGATCATCGATCGGATCGGCCGATGAAGCTCGACCTCGCCGCCTATGACCGCGACGGCTTTCTGGTGCTGAAGGATTTCCTGTCCGCCGGCGATTGCGACGCCCTGCAGGCGCGCGCCGCCGAGCTGATCGCGGCCTTCGATCCCGGTCCCGCGCGCACGGTCTTCTCGACGCGTGACCAGGGCCATGCCCGTGAGCGCTACTTCCGGGAATCGGGCAGCGCCGTCCGCTTCTTCTTCGAGGAGGAGGCGACGGACCAGCCCGTGCCGCTGGCCCTGAACAAGATCGGCCACGCGCTGCACGATCTCGATCCCGTGTTCGACCGCGTCTCGCGCCAGCCGCGCCTGGCCGAGCTGGCGCGGGCGCTGGGCTTGCGCCAGCCGCTGCTGCTGCAGTCGATGTACCTCTTCAAGCAGCCGCATATCGGCGGCGAGGTCGGCTGGCACCAGGATGCGACCTACCTGCACACGCGGCCCTCGACCGTGACGGGCTTCTGGATCGCGCTCGACGATGCCGACCGCGACAATGGCTGCCTCATCGCCCTGCCCGGCGGCCACCTTGGGCCCCTGCGCCAGCGCTTCCACCGGGCCGGCGAGGCCATGGCGACCGATACGCTCGATGCCACGCCCTGGCCTGCCACGCCGCCGGTCGCGCTGGAGGCGCGGCGCGGCACGCTGGTGGTGCTGCACGGGCTGCTGCCGCATGCCAGCGCGCCCAACCGGTCGGGCCGGCCGCGGCACGCCTACGCCTTGCACCTGATCGACGGGTGTGCCGAGTATGCGTCCGACAACTGGCTGCAGAGGCCGGATCTGCCATTGCGAGGATTTGCTTGATTCCCAAAGCCGAGCTGCACTGCCATCTCGAAGGCTCGATCCCGCCCGCGCTGGCGCGCGAGCTCGCGACGCGCAACGGCCTGGAACTGCCGGCCGGCCTGATGGGCGCCGACGGCTTCTATGTCTGGAAGGATTTCCTGAGCTTTCTCGACGCCTATGACCGGGTGTGCACGACGCTGCGCCAGCCGCGCGACTTCGGTGACGTGCTCTATGCCTATCTGGCCGGCGCGGCGCGCGAGGGCGCGAAGTACGTTGAGATGTTCTGCTCGCCCGAGCGGCCGGGTGCGCTCGGCATCTCCTACGCCGTCTGGCTCGACGCCCTGACGCAGGCCATCGACCGGGCGCGGCGCGACTTCGGCATCGAAGGCCGCATCATCATCGTTTGCATCCGCCACTACGGGCCCGACAAGGCGCTGGCCATCGTGCGCGGCATGGTGGCCGAGCCCCATCCCTATGTCGTCGGCTTCGGCATGGGCGGCGACGAGGCCAGGCACATGCCCGCCGATTTCGCGCCGGCCTATCGGTTGGCCCACGACAAGGGCTACGGCTGCACCGTCCATGCCGGCGAGGTCATGGGACCGGAGAGCGTATGGGCGGCGATCCGCGACCTGCCGGTGACGCGCATCGGCCACGGCGTGCGCTCGGCCGACGATCCCCGGCTACTGGAGGAGCTGGCGCGGCGCGGCACCGTCCTGGAGGTCTGCGCGGGCAGCAATGTCGCCCTTGGCCTCTACCCGGACCGCGCCTCCCATCCGCTGCACCGGTTGATCGCCGCGGGCGTTCGCGTCACCCTCGGTTCGGACGACCCGCCGTTCTTCCACACCACGCTCGGCATGGAATACGACAAGGCGGGGCTGGGGGAAGTCGAGCTGCGGCGCATAACGCGGACGGCAATCGAGGCGTCGTTCGCCGACGAAGAAACCAAACAGAGGCTGTTGAGGGAGATCGGACCATGATCGCACGGAAGCTGCTGGCGGCGGGGGCTGCGCTCGCCATGCTGTCGACGAGTGTCGTCCGGGCGCAGGAAGTGCCGCCCAACGACCTGTTGCTGGCGACGCTGTGGACGCAGCGCTCGGTCGAGTACAAGGCCAATGCGCTCACCGTATTCGCGCTGGCCCAGATCCGGCTCGACCAGGCGCTGGCCGTCAAGACCTGGACGGCGGCGCCGGGCGAGCAGAAGGGCGACTTCGCCAACCTGCCGCCGGCGGTCATCCTCGACGTCGACGAGACCGTGCTCGACAACTCGCTCTATCAGGCGTGGATGATGAGGACCAACGCGACCTTCAGCACCAAGACCTGGAACGAGTTCTGCGCCGCCCAGGTCTCGCGCGCGATCCCGGGCGCCGTCGAATTCAGCAAGTACGCCGATTCCAAGGGTGTGAAGGTCTTCTACATCAGCAACCGCGACGCCTCGACCGAGAAGGACACCCGCGAAAACATGGCGAAGCTCGGCTTCCCCATGGGCGGCAACGTCGACACTTTCCTGATGCAGGGCGAGCAGAAGGAATGGGGCAGCGCCAAAAGCACGCGCCGCGCCGTGGTGACCAAGGACTATCGCGTGCTGCTGAACCTCGGCGATAATTTCGGCGACTTCGACGATCGCTATCGCTCGACCGAGGCCGACCGGCTGAAGGCGTACCAGGAAGACATGCCGTACTGGGGCAAGCAGTGGCTGATGCTGCCCAACCCGACCTACGGCTCGTTCGACTCGGCGACCTACGGCCACGACTTCAAGAAGCCGGTCGCCGATCAGCGCAAGGCCAAGTGGGATGTGATCGAGACCTGGGTCGGGCCTAAGTAAAAGCTAGATCACCGCCTCCGTCTGCGCATCGAACAAGTGCAGGCGGTTGGGGTTGATCGCGAGCTTCAGCCGATCGTGCACCTTGGTGCGCAGCGTGGGCTCGACCGAGGCGACGAAGGTGCTGTTGCCAGCGCGGGTGTCGAGCAGGATTTCCGAGCCCAACTGCTCGACCACCTCGACCTCGACATCGAAGCAGAGTTCGCCCGGATCGGCCGGGCCGGCGATATGGAGGTCCTCGGGCCGGATGCCCATGGTCGCCTTGGCGCCGTTGCGGCCGTTGACGCGCTGGGCGATGGGCGCGGGCAGGCCGATCTTGAGGCCCGGCGCCTCGGCCCACAGCTTGCCGTCGCCGCCCGACAGGGTGACGTCGGCGAAGTTCATCGCCGGTGAGCCGATGAAGCCGGCCACGAAGCGGTTGGCCGGGGTGTTGTAGAGCTCGAGCGGCTCGCCGACCTGCTGGACCCAGCCGTCCTTCATGACCACCACGCGGTCGCCCAGCGTCATCGCCTCGACCTGGTCGTGGGTGACGTAAATCGACGTCACGGCCAGCCGCTCGTGCAGCTTCTTGAGCTCGACTCGCATCTGCACGCGCAGCTTGGCGTCGAGGTTGGAAAGCGGCTCGTCGAACAGGAAGACCTTGGGATCGCGCACGATGGCGCGGCCGAGCGCCACGCGCTGGCGCTGGCCGCCGGAGAGCTGACGCGGCTTGCGGTGCAGCAGCTCGCCGATGCCGAGGATGTCGGCAGCGCGCTTGATGCGCTTCTCGATCTCGGCCTTCTCGAACTTCCGCATCTTCAGCCCGAACGCCATGTTGCCGGCGACGCTCATGTGCGGATAGAGCGCGTAGTTCTGGAACACCATGGCGATGTCGCGATCCATCGGCGGCACTTCGTTGACGATCGTGTTGTCGATCAGGATCTCGCCCGAGGTCACGGCTTCCAGGCCAGCGATCATGCGCAAGGTCGTTGTCTTGCCGCAGCCCGAGGGACCGACGAAGACCACGAACTCCTTGTCGTGGATCTGCAGGTCGACGTCCTTCACCACATGGGTGAGGTCGAACTTCTTGTTGAGCTTGCGGACGGTAACTTCAGCCATGACGCTATCCCTTGACCGAGCCGGTGAGGCCCGAGACGTAATGTTCGACGAAGAATGAATAGACGATCGCTACCGGGATCGACCCGAGCAGCGCGCCCGCCATCAATGGCCCCCAGAAGAAGACGTCGCCGCGGATCAGCTCCGAGGTGACGCCGACCGGCACGGTCTTCTGGTCGGGTGACGACAGGAAGACCAGGGCGTAGATGAATTCGTTCCACGACAGGGTGAAGGCGATGATGCCGGACGACAGGATGCCGGGCACCGCCACCGGGATGATGATGTAGATCATGGCCTTCCAGCGCGAGGCGCCGTCGATGCGCGCACACTCCTCGAGCTCCTTCGGGATGGCCTTGAAGTAGCCCATCATCAGCCAGGTGCAGAAGGGTATGAGGAACGTCGGATAGGTCAGGATCAGCGACCACGGCGTGTCGCCCAGCTCGAAGTTGCGGATGATCTGGGCCAGCGGGATGAACAGCAGGGTCTGCGGCACCAGGTAGGTGACGAAGATCACGGTGCCGAGGCTGCCGGCCCACGGGAAGTTGAGCCGGGCCAGCGCATAGCCCGCCAGCACGCCGCAGAACAGCGAGATCAGCGTCGACGCCAGCGCGATGAACATGGTGTTGAACATCCAGCGCGCGAACGACGTCTCCTCGAACAGGTACTTGATGTGCTCGAGAGTGGGATTGTTGGTCCAGAACGGCTGGTAGCTCGTGGCGTTCCACGGCTTGTAGAGCTCGCCGTCCGGCCGGAAGGTCGTGATGATCATCCAGTAGAAGGGAAACAGCAGGACGAAGACGAACAGGATCAATGGGATGTTGTAGAACACCCACTTCCGCCAAAGCGCACCCTCGATCATCAGCGAGTCTCCACGCGGCGGATGTACAGGAGCTGCACGACAACGATGATGAACAGGAACGGGAACATGGCGAGCGAGATCGCCGCACCCTCCGACAGCAATCCTGTACCGATGCCGAGCTGGTAGGCGTAGGTCGCGAACAGATGCGTGGCGTTGGCCGGGCCGCCGCCGGTCATCACGTAGACGAGCTGGAAGTCGGCGAAGGTCTGGATCACCGAGAACAGCATCACCACCATGGTGACCGGCAGCAGCAATGGCCAGGTAACGTACCAGAAGCGGTTCCACGGCCGGGCGCCGTCGATGGCGGCGGCCTCGTTCAGCTCGGGGCTGATGGTCTGCAGGCCGGCCAGCAGGCTGATGGCGAAGAACGGCACGCCGCGCCAGATGTTGACGATGATGATCGAGGTCATGGCGAGGTCGGGATCGCCCAGCCAGTTGATGCGCTGGGTGATGAAGCCGAGCTGGTAGAGCGTCCAGTTGATGACGCTGAAGGTCGGGTCGAACATCCACTTCCAGGCGAAGGTCGACAGCACCGTGGGGATGATGAACGGCAGCAGGATGAAGGCGCGGACCAGCGCCTTGCCCTTGAAATGGCGATTGAGCAGCATCGCCAGCCACAGGCCGAGCGCCAGCTTGAACACCGTGGTGACGCCCGTGTACCAGAAGGTGTTCCACACCGTGGTCCGGAAGATGCTGTCGTTCCAGATCTTGACGAAGTTCTTCAGCCCGACGAACTCGCCGGGGACGCCGACGCGCTGGCTGGTCAGCGACAGCAGCACGCCTTCGAAGAATGGATAGGCGATGAACAGGCCGAGCAGGATCGCCGTCGGCATGAGCAGCGCCAGGGCGAGCCAGCGCTCGTCCTCCAGGCGCCGCGGTCGCGGGATTGGGCGGGCTTCCGCGCCCGCGACTGCGGTCACTGCCATTTACCTGCTCCTTGCATCACGCAACACCCGAGAGGCTCAGGCGACGTAGATCTTCTTCAGCTCGGACTCGGCCCACTTCACCGATTCCTCGGCCGGCATGCCCTGCACGGCCTTGGCGTACATGTCGGTGATGATGTACTTCGACAGGCCTTCCTGGGCCCTGGCGTCGGGCGGTCCGGCGAAGCCGGGCGCCTGGCCGAGCTTGGCGGCGACCTTGTAGGGCGTCATGACCGGATCGACGTCCCACAGCTTGTCGCTCTCCCACTTGGCCGTGCACGGTGTGGCGAAGCCCTTCTGCGATTCGAAGAACTTGCGGTAGTTGGCCTCCTGGTGGAGCCAGCTCAGGAACTGCTTCGCAGCGTCCTGGTTCTTCGAATACTTCATGACCATGTTCGACTGCAGCAGGTGGAAGCCGAACTGCCCCGCCGGTCCCTTGGGCAAGGGCGCGTGCAGGATGTCGGTGTGCAGCGGCTGGCCCTTCTCGGTCTTGTACTGGTCGGGCTTGCGCAGCGATTCGATGTAGATCGAGGCGCCGTTCAGGGTCGCCGAGATGGTCTGCGACAGGAACGCCCGGTTGTTGTTGGTGTCGTCCCAGGCGAGACCGCCCTCGTCCATGCCCTCTTTCCAGAGGGCGGTCATGAACTTGACCGAGTCGACCGTGGCCTTGGAGTTGATGACGACGGTCTTGCCGTCGGCCTCGACCTCCTTGCCGCCCCACGACCACATGTACGGATAGGTGAAGCCCGGCGCGTCGCCGAAGGTGTGACCGAGGGTCTGGCCGAACGGACGGCCCTTGGCCTTCAGCTTCTTGGCGACCTCGCGATAGCTCTCCCAGGTGTCGGGGAAGTTGGTCGCGCCGACCTCGTCGAGCCACGACTTGCGATAGGCGATCATGCCGCCGATCACGGCCCATGGCATGCCCATGTACACGCCCTTGCCGTTCGAGCAGATGGCCTGGGCGTACTTGTAGATGCCGCCCTCGCGCTTGCCGACTTCCTCGGCCAGCGGCGCCATGTCGACGACGCTGTTGGCGTAGAGATGGGTGTAGCTGTTGAACGACATGATGATGTCGGCACCGGCGCCCGACTGGATGCCGGCGGTGATGCGCGGCTGCAGGTCGTTGCCGTTCACGGTCTCGAGGTTGATCTTCATGCCGAGGTCTTTCTCGGCTGCCGGCACCAGTTCCTTGCGGAACATCTGATCGGTCGCGGGAACGAAATCGACCCACTTCAACCAATGGACGGTCTTTTGCTGGGCGTAGGCTGGTGTGCGGCCGGTCGCCAAAATGCCGGCCATGCCGCCCAAAGTGGCGCCACCGGCGAGCTTGAGTACGCTACGACGCTTAGCATTTGCCATAGGGTGTCCCTCCCAGGACCTGCCGCCTCATTGGGAACGGCTTGTTGTGGAAGTCATCGTAGGCGGTGCAGACGAGCCGGCGCAAGTCGATTTCCGCCTGTCAGGAGCGGCCTCGACGCCTATTCGGCAAGCGTTTCTGCGCACCGTCGAGAATGCATGCCAGCCCATACTTGGCTGATCCGTTCGTCAGCCTGCGACGTAAGGACGGGCATGACACTCGAAACCCTGCCGGGGGCGGCTGTAAGGCCCACGACCGACGAACTCGAACGGGTCGAAATCGATGCCTGGCGCGACTACTGCGCTGCCGCACCGCCGGCTTTCGCCCAGGCCGTCGGGCTGGAGACCGCCGAGTTCGACGGGCCGTTGCTGGCGATGTGCAAGCGCATCGACCACTACCAGTTCAATCGCCTGATGGGCGGCGGGTTGGCCGGCGATGCCCAAGGCGGATCGCTGGCGATCGCCGTCGAACGCTTCCGCGATGCCGGCTTGAAGAACGGCTATCTGCAGATCGCACCGGGCGGGCGGGCCTGGGCGCTGGAAACCAGGGCGCGTGCGCTCGGTCTGAAGCCTCTCGAACGCGCATGGGTGAAATTCTCGCGCGCTGATGCCCCGGCGCCCAAGCCGCCAACCAGCCTCGACATCGCCGAAGCCAAGCCGGCGGAGGCGATGGAGTTCGCCCGTGCGGTGACAGCGGGCTTCGGCATGCCGGAGACGCTGGCGCCATGGCTGGCGGCGATCGTCGGCCGCAAGGGCTGGCACGCCTATGTCGCGCGCGACAACGGCAAGGCCGTCGGTGGCGCCGCCATGTTCGTGGCCGACGGCCGCGCCTGGCTGGGCATCGGCGCGGTCCAGGCCGGCGCCCGCCGCCGCGGTGGGCAGGGTGCGTTGCTGGCACGGCGCATCGCCGACGGACTCGCGGGCGGTGCGCGCTGGTTCGCGACGGAGACCGGCAAGCCCTTGCCGGGCGAGCCGCATCCGAGCTTCTCCAACATCCAGCGCGCGGGCTTTGCGATCGCCTACGAACGTGCCAACTGGACGCTATAGCGTCGCGGGATCGAGGGTGAAGAGTTCCTTGGCGTGGCCGACGCCGCGCAGGGCGAAGCGGCCGACCGACACCAGGTTGACGCGCTCCTTGTCCGGCAGCGCGTCGGCGAAGGTCGAGGAGATCAGGATCGGCCGGTCGACCGAGCGGCACATCGAGGCGATGCGGCTGGTCTCGTTGACCGCAGGACCCACGACGGTGAAGTCGAGCCGGTCGACGCTGCCGATGTTGCCGTAAAACACCTCGCCGACATGCAGGCCGACATAGACCTCGGTGACCGGCCGCTCCTCGGCCCGGCGCTTCTCGTTCAACTCGCGCACGCGGCCACGCGCAATCTGCTCGGCCTTGAGCGCGCGTCGGCAGGCTTCGGATGGATCGTCGGCACGGAACAGCGCCAGCGTGCCGTCGCCGATCAGCTTCAATACGTCGCCGCCTGCCTCGTGGATGGCGGTGATGACCGCCTCGGCATAGTCGTTCAGCAGAGGGATGATCTCGGTCGGCTTGGCGGTGTCGGTGATGGTGGTGAAGCTGCGCAGGTCGGAAAACCACAGCGCCGCCTCGATGCGATCCGCCACGCCGCGCTGGATGCGGCCCTTCAGGACGCGCTGCCCGGCATCGCGACCGAGGTAGACCTGAACCAGAGTATCGGCGACCTTGGCGAGAGCCGCGCTCTTGGTGGCGAGGCCCAAGGCCGGCACCAACCGGCGCAAGGCCGCCATGTCGGCATCGCTGAAGCCTGTGGGGCAGAGCGTCGACCAGCCGGAATAGACGCAATCCATCTCGCCGATGGTGGCGTCGGCGGCAAACCGGTGGACGAAGGTGACGAAGTCGGTGTGGCCTGCGTCCTTCAGTTCCTGGATAAAGGGGAAATCGGCTGATTCCTCGAAACCGATGCGCCGGCGCAATTCCTCCTCACCGATCTGCAGCAGGTGGTAGAACGGACTGCGCTTCCAGCCTTCGGCGGCCTCGCCTTCGGTGGTGCGGCCATACTGGGTGGCCGCTTTTTCCTCCACGTCGTCGTTGCGCCAGCGGAAGACGGTGCCTTCATGCACCGGATGCAACGTGTCGATGATGACAAGCGCACGCGTGATCGGAAGGCCGGCGGCGTTGCACTTCTCGCAGAATTCACGCAGCAGGTCGGTTTCTTCCGCGCCCTTCAGGCCACGGCGGATGATCCAATCCGAGATGCGATCGGCGTCGGCGACTTTCATCATTGCTGTCCCAGCAAGCCAACGCAGGTCGCTTCGACTGTCGCGTCGGCCCCATCCGGCTCGAACGCCGCGGCCGTGGCGGTGCGCTTGTCGAGGCGATGATAGACGGCAACGGCGCTGCCGGGACCGCCGCCGGTATGGCCGGCAATCAATTCGCCACTCGTCGTCTCACCGATCATGAGGCCAAGTCCGTAACAGGGTTTCTTCCAGGGACGGCCCGCGATCGGCCCGCCCACGGAATATCGGTCACACATCGCCGATAGCAAGGGTGGCGGTAAAAGATCACCGGTCAGCAGGCGCTGCAAAAGCAATGCTGACTGCTGCAACGGGCCGACCAGCAATCCGTGATAGACCCAGCGCGGATCGTAGTCGGCAGAATAGTGCGCGCGATCGGCGGCGAAGCGGATGCCGGTGATGTCGAGTGGCCCCAGCCCTTGCCTGGCTCGTAGACCAGTCGGTCGGCGGCAGTTCGCGCCAGCATCTCGTCGGCGGACCAGGCATCCTCGTTTCGCTCGACTGCCCCGTGATAGGCGGGCAGGCGTCCATATTCGGTCAGGCCGGCGCGATGCTGCAGGAGGCGGCGAAGCGTGTAGGGCCGGTCAGGCAGTCGCTCGTCGAGGGTGAGACGGCCGTCGCGCACCAACGTCAGCGCCGCTGTCGCAATCACGGTCTTGCCAAAGCTCCACCACGGCACGTCTGCCGTGTCGCCGGTGCTGGTGACGACGGCGCCCTCGCGAACGAGGACGTGCGCGATCACGCGACCGTATTTCGGAAATGGCAGGCCGCGCGATGGCCGTCGGCGACGGCCTCCAGTGCCGGCACTTCACTGACGCAGCGGTCGGCCTTCATCGGGCAGCGAGGGTTGAAATGGCAGCCGGGCGGCGGGTTCAGCGCGCTTGCGATCTCGCCGTGCGCCTTGGCGCGCGCCACCTTGGCATCGGCGCGGTGGAAGGGATCGGGGATGGCCGCGATCAGGGCGCGCGTGTAGGGATGGCGTGGATCCTCGAAGATCTCCTGCCAGCCGCCCTGCTCGACGATGCGGCCGAGATACATGACCGCGACGCGGTCGCTGACATGCTCGACCACGCCGAGATCGTGGCTGATCAGGATGTAGGCCAGGCCCATCTCGTCCTTGAGCTCGAGCAGGAGGTTGATGATCTGGGCGCGGATCGAGACGTCGAGCGCCGACACCGGCTCGTCGCAGATCACCAGCTTGGGCTGCAGGATCAGCGCCCGGGCGATGCCGATCCTCTGGCGCTGGCCGCCGGAGAATTCATGCGGATAGCGGTCGGCGCGATCGCGCCGCAAGCCGACCTTGTCCATCATGTCCATGACCCGGTGCTCGACCTCGGTCTTGTTGGTGACGCCGTGCAGGCGCAGCGGGTCGGCCAAGGTGCGGCGCACGGTCTGGCGCGGATTGAGCGAGGCGTAGGGATCCTGGAACACCATCTGGACGGTGCGCGCCGTCTCCATTCGATCGCGCGCCGAGAGCTCATGCCCGTTCAGCCGGATATGGCCGCGCGTCGGCGGCTGCAGGCCCATGATCGAAAGGGCGAGGGTCGACTTGCCGCAACCCGATTCGCCCACCAGGCCCAGGCACTCGCCGGGTTTGATGTCGAGGCTGACGCCGTCGACGGCCTTCAGCGTCTTGACGCCGCCACTGAGCGCGCTGCCGACATGGAAGTGGACCGCGAGGTCGTCGAGCTCGAGCAACTTCTCTGGCAGCTTCTCTGGCAGCTTCTCCGGCAGCTTCTTCGGCAGCTTGTCACTCATGGTGGTGGCACCGCACGAGACCGCTGCCCAGCGCCGTGACATCGGGCGGCGTCGCCCGGCAAATGTCGGTCGCCGAGGAGCAGCGCGGATTGAAGCGGCAGCCGGAAGGGTAGGCCGCGATAGAGGGCACGACGCCCGAGATTTCGCGCAGGCGCTGGCGGCCGCGCCTGGAGCGCTCGCCGAGCCGGGGCAGGGAATCGACCAGGCCCTTGGTGTAGGGATGACGTGGCGTGGCGAAGATCGCCTCGGCGCCCTGGCTTTCGACAATGCGGCCGGCATACATCACGGCGACGCGCCGGCACATGTTGGCGACCAGGCCGAGATCGTGGCTGATCATCAGGATGGCGGTACCTTTGGCCGCGCACAGTTCGGCCATCAGGTCGATGATCTCCGCCTGAACCGTGACGTCGAGCGCCGTGGTCGGCTCGTCGGCGATCAGCAGGTCGGGCCGGCAGGCGAGCGCAATGGCGATCATGACGCGCTGGCGCATGCCGCCGGAAAGCTGGTGCGGAAAGTCTTTTATGCGCCGCTCGGGCGAGGGCACGCGCACCTGGCGCAACGCTTCCTCGGCGCGGTCCATCGCCTCGTTCCACGAGGCGTTCTGGTGCAGCACGAACATCTCGGCGATCTGGCGGCCAACCGGCGACAACGGGTTCAGCGCCGTCATCGGCTCCTGGAAGATCATGCCGATGCGGCTGCCGCGCAGCTCGCGGAGGCGGGCGGCCGAGGCGTTCTGGATCTCCTCGCCGTCGAGCACGATGCGGCCCTCGCCCAGGCCCAGCGGCCGGCGCAGCAGGCCCATGACGGCGAGCGCCGTGATGCTCTTGCCGCAGCCTGATTCGCCCACCAGTCCGAAGGCCTCGCCGCGGCCGATCTCGAAGGAAACGTTTTCGACCGCATTGAAGGTGGCCCCGTCACCCTGAAGGGTGATGTGCAGGTCGTCGACCTTGAGGAGCGGTGCGTTCATGCACGCCTCGTCTGCGACTGCGGATCGAGGATGTCACGTAGCCCATCGCCCAAGAGGTTGAGGCCGAGCACGGTGAAGAAGATGGCAAGGCCCGGGAACACCGACAGCCAAGGCGCGGCGCGGATCTGGTCGCGCGCCTCCGACAGCATGCTGCCCCAGCTCGGGAAGGGTGGCCGGATGCCGAGCCCCAGGAAGGAGAGGGCGGCCTCGGCCAGGATGGCGCCGCCCATGCCCAGGGTGGCGATCACGATCAGCGGTCCTAAAATGTTGGGCAGGACCTGGGTGAACATGATGCGCAGGTCGCCATAGCCCAGGATGCGTGCGGCCTGGACGTAGCCCTGGCTCTTGAGCGACAGGACCTGGGCGCGGGCGATGCGGCAGGAGTAGGACCAGCTCGTGAGCCCGAGCGCGATCACCAGGCTGACCAGGCCGGGGCCCAGGATGGCCATGATGGCGAGCGCGAAGACCAGCGAGGGGATGGCGAGCATCAAATTGGTGAGGCCGCTCACGAAATCGTCCCACCAGCCGCCCCAGTAGCCCGCGGTCAGGCCCAGGGTGACGCCGATCAGGCTGTTGCAGATCTGGCTGACCACGCCGACGGTGAGCGAGATGCGCGCGCCGTAGCAGATGCGGGAATAGATGTCGCGCCCCTGGGCGTCGGTGCCGAACGGGAACTCCCAGGAGGGCGGCAGCTCGGCATTCATCAGGTTGGCGTCCATCACCGGATCGGTGAGTGCGATCCAGGGTGCGAACACGGCGACGCCGATGGCGATCGCCACCAGGCTGCCGCCCACCCAGGTATTGGAACCCCATCTCATCGGGCGGGCCTCAGCCGTAACGGATGCGCGGATCGATCACGACATAGGCGAGATCGACCAGTGTGTTGATGAACAGGAAGAACAGCACGATCATCAGGATGCAGCCCTGGACCGCGGGCATGTCGCGCTGGAAGACCGAATCGACCATCAGCGAGCCGACGCCCGGCCAGGCGAACAGCTTCTCGACCACGACGGCCTGGCCCATCAGCGAGCCGAACTGCAGGCCGACGATGGTGATCACCAGCACCAGCGCGTTGCGCAGCACGTGCCATTTCACGACCAGGCGCTCGCTCATGCCCTTGCTGCGGGCGGTGCGCACGAAATCGGCATTGAGCACGTCGAGCACGGCGGCACGTGTGGTGCGCGCCAGGAGCGCCATCGGGCCGACGCCCAGCGCCACGGCGGGCAGGATCAGGTTGCGCAGGCCGCCGTCGCCGTAGCCGAAGCTCGGCAACCAGTTCAAGGTCAGCGCGAACAGGTACATCAGCATCAGGCCGAACCAGAATTGCGACAGCGACAGGCCTGAGATGGCGCCGACCATGGACACAGTGTCGATGAAACTCCCGGGCTTCAGTGCCGCCAGGAAGCCGAGCGTGACGCCCACCAGGATGGCGAAGGCCATGGCCGCGAAGACGAGCTTCAGCGACGGCCAGATGCGCACCGAGATCAGCTTGGTCACCGGCTCGCGGGTACGGAACGAGGTGCCGAGATCGCCGGTGGCGAGCTTGCCGACGTACTTGACGAAGCGCTCGTAGAGCGGCTCGTCGAGACCCATCTCCTTGCGCATGCGCTCCATCACGGCGGGATCGATGACCGAGCGGCCATCCTCGTTCATGCCCGAGATGAAGCTCCCGGGCAGGACGCTGAACAGCAGGAACACCAGCGCGATGACGGCCAGCAGGGTCGGGATGACGTTGCCGAGGCGGCGGAAGAGGACGAGGAGCATCAGGTCTAGGTATGTGCGTGAGTCGTGCTCCTCTCCGCCGCTAGGGGGAGAGGTTGGGTGAGGGGGCTACGCACGTCGATTCCCCCTCACCTAGCCTCTCCCCCTGGCGGGAGAGAGGAACATGAGTTGTTGAGCACGATCGCTTCGTGTCGACTTACTTGGCGGGCGAGTTCGCGCCGACCCAGATGTCCTCGGGATACTGGTGCGTGATCTCGGTCGGGTTGGCCTGCAGGCCGTGGATCCACGGCTGATAGGCCAGCACGGCCTTGTTGTAGTTGAAGAACCAGATCGGCGCTTCGTCGTAGATCAGGTTGTTGGCCTGGCGCAGCAGGTCGTTGCGCTTGGCCGGGTCGATGCTGGCCGCGGCGTCCTCGAAGAGCTTGTCGAAGGCGGGGTTGCTGTAGCCCGTGTAGTTGCAGGCGGTGCGCGGCGTCTTGGAGTAGTAGCAGCGCATGGTGGTGAGCGAATCGGGCCCGGTCAGGTTCGAGCCGATATAGGCCTGGTGCTCGCCCTTCATGGCGATGTCGGTCAGCACCGTGACCTCGACCAGCTTGGGCTTCAGCTTGATGCCGACCTTGGCCAGCATCGGGATGATCGCCTCGACGATCGGCAGGCCCCAGCTCTCGTTCTGGCTGGTCGTCAGCTCGAACTCGAAGCCGTTGGGATAGCCTGCCTCGGCCAGAAGCTTCTTGGCCTTTTCGGGGTCGAAGGCATAGGGCTTCGCGCTCTTGTCGAAGGCGGGCGAGGAGATCGGCAGCCAGCTCACCGCGCGATAGGCCTTGTCCTTGACCAGCCGCTTGATGATCAGGTCGGCGTCGATGGCGTGGTTGATCGCCTGGCGCACGCGCTTGTCGGCGAACGGCTTGTAGCTGTGGTTGAAGGTCATGGCGCGGGTGAACATCTCGGCCACTTCGAGGATGCCGCCCTTGAGCTGCGGATCCTCGCGGTAGGCGACGTACTGCGCCGGGCCCAGGATCGAGGTGTCGATCTCCTTGTTGCGGAAGGCGACGTCGCGCGCGGCGGCTTCGGCCATGATCAGCACTTCGAGCTTGTCGGCGTAGGGCTTGCCCGGCTTGTAGAACTTGTCGAATCGCTCGGCGACGACGCGCGAGCCCGGGAGGTGCTCCTTGAACTTGAACGGCCCCAGCCCGACGGGATTGGCGGCGAAGTTGCCCTTTTCGACCTCTTCCTTGGGCAGGATCGCCGTCGAGCCGACGAAGAAGGAGTAGCCGGGATCGACGCGGTCGGTCAGCGTCATCTCGAGGGTGAAGTCGTCGATCTTCTTCAGGCCCGAAATCTCCTTGGCCTGGCCCTTCTCGACATCGACCGCGCCCTTGATGATGCGCACGTAACGGGCGGCGGGGTAGCCCTTGCTGCCGTCCATGATGCGCGTGTAGGACCAGATGATGTCGTCGGCCGTCATCTTGCGGCCGTTATGGAAATAGGCGTCGTCGCGCAGCTTGTAGGTGTAGGTGAGCCCGTCCTCCGACGGCGTCACCGACTTGGCAAGCTCCAGCACCAGCTTGCCTTCCTTGGAATCCCAGTTGTAAAGCGTGCGCTGCAGCGCCTTGTTGACGATGTCGTCCTGGGCGCGCGGCGTGGTGTGGGGATCGAGGCTGCCGAAGCTCGCGGCGTAGGGCGCTGTCATGCGGATCGTGCCGCCCTTGCGTGGCGTCTCCTGCGCCGACGCGGCGCCTGCGCCGGCGATCACGGCGATGGCGGCCAGACTCAGAAGTTTTCGCATCTTTGATCCCTCTTGAATTCTGTCGTTGGCGCGCATTCCATCCCTACTAGGTGCCGCGTGCAAGAGGAATGCCGAAAATGACAACCCTGCCGAATTGCCTGCTCATCGTGACAGCCGAGATCGACGCCGCAGTCGAGGCCGACTGGAATCGCTGGTACGACGAGGTCCATGTGCCCGATGTGCTTGCCTGTCCCGGCGTGCGGGGCGGTCGGCGCTACATTTCCTCGGGCAAGGCCGTCGAGTGGGAACGTGGGCAAAGACATGAGCCGGCGGCAAAAGTCTATACCGCGGTCTACGAGCTCGATTCGCCCGCTGTCGTGCAGACCAAGCAGTTCCTCGCCATGCGTGGCTGGCACCACTTCGCCCCGCATGTCCGCTCACAGACTAGGGTCGTGGTGGCGGCGGGCTGATCTTGCCGGAGCGCGCACCTGGAGGTCCGCGCTCCCATGACGCAACCTGCGTGCTGCCCGCGCATTATGCCTGCATGCAAATCCTGGAAGTCATGACCCGTCAGGTCGAGACGGTGGCCCCCGACGCCTCGCTGCAGCAGGCGGCGATGGCCATGGAAGCGATGGGCGTCGGCTCCCTGCCGGTGTGCGCTGGCCGGCGGCTGATCGGCACCTTGACCGATCGCGACATCGTCGTGCGCGGTGTGGCGACCGGCCGCTCGCCGGTCGAGATGCAGGTGCGCGAGTGCATGACCGAGGACATCTCCTGGGCCTTCGAGGAAGAGGACGCCGAGGAGGTCCTGGCCCGCATGAGGACCCTGCAGGTCCGTCGCCTGGCGGTGCTCGACAAGGACAAGAACCTGGTCGGCATCGTGTCCCTGGGCGACATCGCCACCGAGCCGCGCGCTGCCGATCTCAAGGAAGTCGGCGAGGCGATCGCGGAGATCTCCGAGCCGTCACGGCCGCATAAGTGATCTCATTTCATGCTCCTCTCCTCCTGGCGGGCGAGGGGACCATGAGGCGTAGACCTAAGCCGGCACGCAATACCCGTCGCGCCGCGGATCGCATCCGCCGGTGAAGGTGCCGTCCTTCAGCGCCACGCCCTGCATGCCACCGACCTTCATCGTCCAGTCCGGACCCGAGGAAAGATCGTGCCCGCGGCCGCGCAGTTCGTCGCGCACGCCTGAGTCGACGCGTGACTCGAGAAGCACGGCGCGGCCGTCGGTCAGTCGCGCCCGCGGCGCCTCGATCGCCTGCTGCAGCGGCAGTCCGTAGTCGACGTACTGCACCATCGCCTGCACCTGGGTCTGCAGGATGCCGTAGCTGCCGGGCGTGCCCAGCGCCAGCACCGGCTTGTCGCCCTCGGTGACGATCGAGGGCGCCACGCAGACCGGCATGGCGTCACCCTGCTTCACGCGGTTGGGGCTCGCCGGATTCACGTCCGCCCAATAGAGGAAGTTGTTGAGGCAGAGCCCGGTGCCGGGAACGACCACGCCCGAGCCGAACACGCTGCCGAGGCTCTGGGTCACGCACACCATGTTGCCGTGACGGTCGGCGATGGAGAACGACGTCGTGTGGCCGTCGGTCGCCGGCGCCGTCCACTGCTCGGTCGGACCGGTGACCGGCTTGCCGTCGCGCACCCGCGCCCGCAGGCTTTCGACGTGGCCATCCGACAGAAGCTCGGCCAGCTTCTGCTGCGAGGGCACGCCGGTGGCGATGCGCACGCCCGCCGCGATGCGGATGGCGCGCAGCACGGTGTCGATGTGGTCGGTGCCGTTGCGCGTCATCTTCGCGAGGTCGAAGCCTTCGAGGATGCGCAGCGTCAGCAGGTACTGGAACGCCTCGCAGGGCGGCGGCGGCACGTGGATGGTGCGGCCGCGATAGGTCGCCGCCACGGGATCGATCCACTCAGCCTTCATGTCCATCAGGTCTTCCAGGGTGAGCGTCCCGCCCAGCTCGACGATGCGGTCGATCAGCTTCTTGCCCAGCGCGCCGCCATAGAGCAGCGTCGGGCCTTCGGCGGCGATCGCTTGCAGGGTCTTCGCGAGGTCGGGCTGCTTCAGCACGGCGCCCTGCACCGGCTTGCCGCCCTCGATGCCTTCGAGATAGGTGCGCGACCATTCGGGATAGAGCTTGGCCTGGTTGCGCAGCTCATAAGTGACGCCGCCGATCTCCTCGACATTGAACTCGATCAGGCCGAAGCCGTCGCGGGCGATGGCGATCGCCGGCGCGAACAGCTCGGGCAGCTTTTTGGTGCCGTAGGCGCCGACCATCTCGCACCAGCCCGCGAGATTGCCGGGCGAGCCGACGGCGATCGGTCCGCGCAGCACCTGCGCGCGGTTGTTCAGCCGGTCGAGCGGAAACTTGCGCGGGATGCGGCCGAGGAAGTTGAGCGAGCGCACGCGGCGCTCGGACGCGACGTAGCAGGTCGCCATGCCCTGGCCCGCCAGGCCCGACATGTAGGGCTCGACGACGTTGAGCGTTGCGGCGGTCGCCGCGGCGGCGTCGAAGGCGTTGCCGCCGTTGCCCAGCACGCGCGCGCCGGCGGCGGCGGCCAGCGGATGGGCGGCGGCCACCATGCCGTGCCGCGATGCGATTGTCGGACGCTTGCCGTGCTGCAACATGTGCTCTCCCCAAAAGGCGCGCGATCGTGCCTGCTCGAGCGCGCTACGACCAGCAACAATTGCGCCCAAGCGTCAGCCGGGAGACAATCGAGCCATGCAGCGAGATGGGCGCAGACTTGAATTCGGCTGGTTCCTGCCGACGGCGGGCGACACGACGGCCTATGGCCTGGCGAGCGCCCAGGTGGCGTCGTCGCTGCCGCTGTTCGACCGCGTCGTCGCCGCGGCCGAGACGGCGGGCTTCGAGTACATGCTCGTGCCGGTGCAGACCGCGTGCTGGGAGGCCTGGATCTCGAGCGCGATGATGGTCGCGCGCTCCAAGTCGATCCGCATGCTGGTGGCGGCGCGGCCGTCCTATATCAACCCGGTGCTGCTCGCCAAGATGATCGCGACCTTCGACCAGCTGTCGGGCGGCCGCATCTGCGTCAACCTGATCGCGGGCCAGAGCGAGGCGGAGAACGAGTCCGAAGGCATCAAGTGGGGCAAGCAGGAGCGCTATGAGATCATGGACGAGGAGGTCTCGATCCTGAAGGCGCTGTGGACCGCGCGCGGCCCGCTCACGTACGACGGCAAGTTCTATCAATTGAAGGGCGCGCAGATCCGCCCGCATCCGCTGCAGAAGCCCCATCCGCGCTTCTATCTCGGCGGCGGCTCGCAGCAGGCCTGGGAGATCTCGGCCAAGCATTCCGACGTCCACCTGTTCTGGGGCGACACCTACGAGCGCATCCGCGCCAACATGGGCGTCATCCGCGGCATGGCGGCCCGCCACGGCCGCGAGAACGACATCGGCTTCGGCATGCGCCTGCAGATCGTCTGTCGCGAGACCGAGAAGGAGGCGTGGGAGTTCGCCCACGAGCTGGTGGGCCACGCCAGCGAGGCCCAGAAGGCCTTCGTGAAGGAGCGCTTCGCCACCTCCGAGGCCAACCGGCGGGTGCGCGAGCTCGCCGCCCAAGGCGAGGTCATCGAGCGCAACCTGTGGACCGGCATCACCCAGGTGCGCCCGGGCGCCGGCATCGCCGCGGTCGGCACGCCCGAGCAGTGCGCCGCGACCCTGCAGGACTTCATCGATCTCGGCTGCCACTCCTTCTGCCTCTCGGGCTACCTGCACGACGAGGAGGCCGAGCGCTTCGGCAAGTGGGTGATGCCCATCCTGCGGGAGCGCAATCGCGAGCGCATGCTGGCAGCCTAGGATTTCGCCTCCGGCGGGTCCCATCTGGATACGGCCAGCCACCAGACGCACACGATGGGGCCGAGGAAGAACAAGCCGATGCTTCCGGCGAGCCAGCCGACCGTCGCCGGCTTACCGGCACGCCGGCAAAGCCGGGCCAAGGGATAGCCCCAGGGAATGGTGGAAACGACGATGGCGGCAAACACCGCGATCCAATGCACAAGAAGAAACTCTCCCATTGCCTCCTCCTGTTGCGGTCCTGACAGGGAGACGAGGCGGAGAGGCAGGGCGTTACAGGGCCGACGTCCTGCTGTGCTTGCGGCCCAATGTTGCGCCCTCCATTGCCCTCATGTTCAGCCCCAGCTCAGAAAAATGCCGATGTCGCCGGGCATGCCGCCCGGATAATCGATGACCTCGTAGCGGATTTGATAGCCGCGTGGCTGGAGCTGGCGCTTCCAGAATTCGTAGATCTCCTTGGGAATGCCCGTGAGGGTCTTCTCCCATCCCGGCTCCGCCTGATTGATCGCGCGGCCGTTGTCGCTGCAGATCGTGTGGGGAAAGCGGAACACCTGGACCGAGGTCAGGCCGTTCTCGACGGCGCGGTTGACGACGACGGAGGCCTTCTCGATCACCTGGTCGTCGCTGAGGCCGGACGGCCGCATGAGATGGTCGAGCATCTCCTGCTTTTCCTTCTCCGCCGCCGCGTGAGCCTTCAACGCGGCCGACGCCTTGGCGGCCTCTGCGAGTGCGATCTTCTGCTGCAGTTCCTTGGCGCTCAGTATCTTGTGCATGGTCGTCTGCTTGCCGTCTGATTTCGTCAGTAGCGCTCGTCGACGAAGCGGCGGCCCTCGAGCGGGGCCTTGTCGTCGTACTTCCGCTTGTGCGACCGGTCGGGCAGCTTCACCTTCGCCTTGTCGATGCGCTTGTAGGGAATCGTGGCCAGGATGTGGGCGATCGCGTTCAGGCGCGCGCGACGCTTGTCGTCGGAATGGACGATATGCCAGGGCGAGTCGTCGGTATCGGTTTGCTGGAGCATCATGTCGCGCGCCTTGGAGAAGTCGTACCAGCGCTTGTATGATTCGAGATCCATCGGGCTCAGTTTCCATTGCCGGATCGGATCGTCGATCCTGGCCATGAAGCGCCGCTCCTGCTCCTCCTGGCCGACCTCGAGCCAGATCTTGATGAGCCGGATGCCGCCGTCGATGATGAACTTCTCGACGACCGGGCAGAGTTCGAGGAAACGCTGATGCTGCTCGGGCGTGCAGAATCCCATGACATGCTCGACGCCGGCGCGGTTGTACCAGCTGCGGTCGAAGATCACGATCTCGCCGGCCGCCGGGAAGTGCTCCATGTAGCGCTGCATGTACATCTCGGTCTTCTGCCGATCGGTGGGAGCAGGCAGCGCGAAGACGCGAAACACCCGCGGGCTCACCCGGTCGGTCATCGCCTTGATCAGCCCGCCCTTGCCGGCCGCGTCGCGGCCCTCGAGCACGATCACGGTCCGCTCGCCGGACGACTTGACCCAATCCTGCAGGTGGCAAAGCTCGACCTGGATCTTCTTCAGCTCCTTGTCGTAGACCTTGCGCTTGAGGTTGCCATCCTTGGCCATGCTTGGTCCCTTCGTCCTGAGGGGTCCAACCTAGTCGTCGCGCTCGGCGGAACTTTGATATCTGTCAAACGCCCGCAGTCTGACCGGCGTAGCGGGCGGTCATCCGCTCCTCGTCGGTCGGGATGTTGCAGGCTCGAGGCTGAGCCAGCGGCACCCCCTTGATCCTGGTCAAAGCGCCTGCCGAGTGGGGCGGCGATGTTCGCCGAGGTCACATCGGCCAGGAACGCAATGAATCAGCCCCATCCGCACGAACAGCCTGAGCCGCAATTCCTTCATGCCGATGACAGACGTGCTGCGGGCAAGGCTCTGCGCGATACCGTGCCACGCGAAGCCCATGGCCGTTGGAAGCTGCCGAAAGGCCGTCGCGACGTCGTCGACCTGATCGAGCAATCGAATCGTGGCCGCGTGGAAACGCTGGTGCCGATCCGGCACGGTCGCATGATGGAATCGCCCTTCACCTTCTACCGCGGCGCGGCGGCGGTCATGGCGGCCGATCTCGCCACCACGCCGGTTTCCGGCATCCGCGTCCAGGCCTGCGGCGACGCCCATATCTCCAATTTCGGCGGCTTTGCCACGCCCGAGCGGCGCATCGTCTTCGACATCAACGATTTCGACGAAACGCTTCCCGCACCCTGGGAGTGGGACGTCAAGCGGCTCGCCGCCAGCGTCGTCGTCGCGGGGCGCCAGATCCGGCTGTCCGAGACCGACGCCGCGCGCGGTGCGAGGGCTGCCGTGCGCTCCTACCGTGAGCACATGGCGGACTATGCGGGAATGCGGTCGCTCGAGGTCTGGTACGACACTATCGACGTCGACCGCTTCCTGAAGGCGATCGACTCCGAGGAAAGGCGCGAGCGTATCCGCGAGCGCCTCGAGCAGGTGCAGGAAAAGAATGTTCCCGAGTTCATGTTCCCGAAGCTTGCCGAACATCGCGGCACGGCGGCCCGCATCAAGGACGACCCGCCGCTGATCTTCCATCCCACGGCCGAACAGGCGCCTGGCCTGGAATCGGGGTATCGCGAGGCCTTCGCCCGGTACCGCGAGTCGCTGGCCGAGCATCTGCGCGTGCTGCTCGACCGCTTCCAGTTCTGCGATCTCGCCGTCAAGGCGGTCGGCATCGGCAGTGTCGGCACGATGTGCAGCGTGGCGCTGATGATGGCGGCGGATGACGATCCGATCTTCCTGCAGGTCAAGGAGGCCACGACCTCGGTCCTCGAGCCCTATGCCGGCAAGAGCCTGCACGCCAACCACGGCCAGCGGGTGGTGACCGGTCAGCGGCTGATGCAGTCGGCGAGCGACCTGTTCCTCGGCTGGACGCACGGCAAGTCCGGCCGCGACTTCTATGTCCGCCAGCTCCGCGACATGAAGATAAGCGCGATCGTCGAGAGCTTCGACGCGGGCGACTTCAGGGACTACGCCCGCATGTGCGGCTGGGCGCTGGCGCGGGCGCACGCGCGGTCGGGCGATGCGGCCATGATCGCGGGCTACATGGGGGCGAGCGAGGTGTTCGACGATGCCATCGCCGATTTCTCGGTCGAGTATGCCGATCAGGCGCGGCGCGACCATCGCGCCTTCGTGAACGCCGTCCGGCAGGGCAGGCTCAAGGCGACGCCGCTCGAGTGATCAGCCGCCGAGTGCCACAGCGATCAGGACCAGAACGACACCCATCAGGCAGACGACCGTTGCGGTGCGCCAGGGGTTGGCTCCGGAATAGTGGGCCCAGCGGTAGCCGACGCCGAACAGCAGGACGACCTGGATCGCGTTGGCGACCCGCAGCGCCAGGCCGGTGTCGTCCATCACCAGCAATGGCATCAAGCCCGGAACGGCCGTCGCCGACACCAGGACGAGAATGATCCTGGCCGCCGCCCAGTCGTTGGCGGTGAAGCGGGCACGCGCAGTGTCGGCGTGGCGCAGCATCTCGAGCAGGGATTTGTGGAAGGCGGCCGTGTCCTCGGCCCGCATCGGCGGCTCGCCTTCGAGGGCGAATTCCTCGCGGATCAGGGCGATCGCGCGAGCCTTGTCCGTCGTCGCCTGCAGGCGGCGCGCGAACTGGACGCGGCGATTGCGGTTGAACAGCGACCCCAGCAGATAGAAGACCGCGTCGATGATGCCCCAGGCGACGTTGCAGCCGGCCAGCGCCGCCGCCAGCTCAAGGGGCCGGATCTCCCCGGGCGGCAGCAGGCGCGCACCGACCGTCAGGGTGAGCGCCATGATGAGCCCAAACAGGATCTCGAGAAGGCTTTCGGACGGGTCGAGATAGCGGCCGATGAAACGCGACAGCATGCGTCAGGAGCCCGGTTTGCGCGGCGCCGCCGCGCTGATCGACAGAGTGAGCCAGGCATTCCAGCCCTCGGGCCGGTTCTGGGCGGCGAATTCCTTGTAGCCGCGGATATTGACGTCGATCGCCGCGCCGCCGGCGGCGAACGACCAGCCGATCTGGGGCCCGCCGCCCGCGACCCTGGAGCGGAAATCGCCCAGCCGCGCACTGCCGCCGGTGTCGGGGCTGACCTGGTTGTAGAGGTAGGCGACGGCGCCGACATAGAGCGATTCGCCGAAGGAGTAGGAGGTGCCGACGTCGAGGTGGCCGTCCATGCCGCTCTGGTAGCCGGTCTGCGGATTGACGAAATTGTAGGTCAGGCCGGCCGTGACCGAGAGCTCGAAGCCGGATGCCGCGAGCCACGTGTAGCCCATCCCCCAGTCGACGGCCCAATGACCCAGCCCGACGCCGGCCAGCCGGTTGGGGTCGTAGGGCCCCGTGGGCACGCTGCCCATGCCGTAGACCATGACATTGTGCTCGCCCTGCTGCCATTTCAGCGAGGCGATGGGGTAGAGGTCGCTGATGCCCGAGGCGCTGTCGCTCGAGGCGCCCGAGATGGACCGGCCGCCGGGACCGGTCAGCACGCCCCAGACGGTGGCGTCCGATCGGCCGGCCGAGAAGGTTACGCCCAGCGCGAGCTGGCCATGCAGCACCGGGGTTTCGAAGGTGTAGCTCGGCGTCAGATAGACGTACTGCTCGCTGACCGAGAGCCCCGCCAGCAGGCCGCCGCCGCGCGAGAAGTCGACGCCGCCCGTCGCACTGGCCTTGCGGGTGTAGAAAATCGTCTCCAGGGAGAAACCGGGATCACCGGGAACCGACGCAAAGCTCGCGAACTGGCCCGGCAGCCAGACGCTGGCGCCGCCTTCGTCCGCCAGGGCGACAGCCGGCTGAAGGAGAGCGATGAGCGCTGCGGCGGTCTTTCTCATGAAAGCAGCCTATCGACGCGGTCCGGTGCCTGCCTTGATTCTAGTCAACGCGGCGCCCGGCGATCCGGACTAACGATCCTCATGGATCAATTCTACCACGTCGCCGATATCGCGATCCGGCTTTCGGTGATCCTGTTCATGGTCGGCAATCTCCTGGCGATCGGCCTCGAGACCGAGGTGACGGCTGCCCTGGCGCCCTTGCGCGACTTTCGCTTTCTGGCGACCGTGGTCGTCGTCGATTGGCTGTTCGGTCCGGCCCTGGCGATCGTCATCGTCCGGGCCCTGCCCATGGCGCAGCCCTATGCCGTCGGCCTGCTGTTGATCTCGCTGGCGCCGGCTGCACCCTTCCTGCCGATGATGGTGCGCAAGGCGCGCGGTGACCTCGCCTACACCGCGACCTTCATGCTGGTGGCGGCTGCCGGCACGGTGATCCTCATGCCCCTGGGCGTTCCGTTGATCGTGCCCGGCCTGTCGGTCGAGGCCTGGGCGGTGGCGCGTCCGCTGCTTCTGCTGCTGCTCCTGCCGATGGGTGCCGGCATGGCGTTGCAGGCCGTGCATCGCGCGACAGCGGACAAGGCCCTGCGGGTCGTGCGGCCGGTGGCCAGTGCGGCGACGGTCGTCCTGCTGCTGGCCATAGGTGTCCGCTATTTCCAGGGCTTCCTGGGGGCCATCGGCAGCTACGCCATAGCCGGTCAGCTGCTCTACGCCGTCGGCCTCACGATTGGCGGCTATTTCCTGGCAGCGGGCATGACGCCGGCGCGGCGCAGCGTCGTCAGCCTCGGCGCCTGCACCCGCAATCTTGGTGCGGCGCTGGCGCCGCTGCTCGTGGCCGATCCGGATCCGCGAACGATGGTGATGGTGGCGCTCGGCGTGCCGCTGACGCTCGGGGTCACGTGGGCGGCGGCAGGCTGGCTGGGCCGCGCCGATGCAGCCCGCCAACGGCAGGCCGCGCCATGAGCTGGCACGATCGCTACCGCCTGAACGAGTTCGTTCGTTCGTCCTTCTGGCTCTTTCCGTCTCTGTCGATCGGCCTGGCCTGGCTGGCGGCGAAGCTCATCCTCTGGTTCGTCCCGGTTCCCGAGTGGCCGCGCTTCGATGATGCCGATGTCGAGGGCATGCGCGTCTCGATGGCGGCCTTCGCCTCCTCGATGCTGACGTTCGTGGTCTACGCCGTGTCGGCGCTGCTGCTGGCCGTGCAGCTCGCCAGCGGCCAGATCACGCCGCGCCTGATCCGCATCACCTTCAGCCGCTGGCAGATGAAGTTCGCCACCAGCACCTTCGTCTTCGCCTTCGGCGTGACGATGGTGGCGCTCGCCAACATGACCGAACAGCTGCGTCATCCTCTGGTGATCGTGCTCGCCATCGTCGGCAACGTGGGCAGCGTCCTGGTCTTCTTCTGGTTCGTCCAGCAGGTCGGGCTCGGCCTGCGGCCCGTGGCCGTGCTGCAGCAGATCTTCGGCGACGGCAGGGCGGCGATGGACAGCGTCTACGTCCACGACTTCGACTCCGCGATCCCCGAAGGCGCCGCCGTCGACGAGCTCGCCGGCCGTGAAGGCCGCATCGTGCGCCGGATCGGCCCGTCGGGCACGTTCCTCGCCTTCGGCAGCCGCGATCTCGTCGCCCTGGGCCGGCGCGCGGGCTGCGCCATCGAGCTCATCCCCCAGGTCGGCGACTTCGTCTCGACGGACGATCCCCTGGCGCGCATCTATCCGGCCGATGCGGCGATCGGCGACGAGGCCGTCAATGCCGTGGTCGCCTTCGGGGCGGAACGCACGATGCGCCAGGATCCCATGTTCGCCTTCCGCATCATGGTCGACGTGGCCGCTCGCGCGCTGTCGCCGGCGGTGAACGACCCGACCACCGCCGTGCTCGCCCTCGACCAGATCCACCGGCTGTTGCGTTACGCCGCGTCGAAGAACCTCGACAACGCCCATCTGCGCGACAGCGCAGGCGCCCTGCGCCTGGTCTTTCCGACGCCGAACTGGAGCGACATCGTCGATCTTGCCGTCACCGAGGTTCGCCAGTACGGCGCCTCCAGCACCCAGGTCGCACGCCGCCTGCGCGCCATGCTGGAACATCTGATCGATCGCCTGCCGGACGTGCGCCGCGGCACCCTGCGCCTCGAGCTCGACCTGCTGGAGCGCGCCGTGGCGAGGAATTTCGTCGAGGGGGAGGATCGTCGCCGCGCCAACATCGGCGACTTCCAGGGCCTGGGCGGATCGTCGGTTCGCACCGACCTCTAAGGTCGGCAAGTCATCCGGCTTCGCGGGCTCGCCGCAGGGCGGTAGGATGATGTCATGCGAAGCATGCTCCACCCGCGGGACCGGCATACGCGGCTGCGTGCGACCTGATGCGGGGCTCGGCGCTTCCGGACTTCAGCGCGCGCCAGCTCGAAGCGGTCCTGGCGCTGGTCGAGTACGGCAGCTTCGTCGCCGCTGCCGCCCGGCTGCGCATTTCCCAGCCGGCCCTGACGCGGGCCGTGAAACGGCTGGAGACCGAGCTTGGCGTCCGCCTGTTCGACCGCACGACCCGTCGTGTGCAGGTCACCGCCGCCGGCCGCGAGTTCGCCGCGGTCGCCGAGCGCATGCTCAACGATCTCGGAATCACGGTGCAGAGCGTGCGCGAAGTGGCGCAGGAGCGGCGCGGCCTCGTCGTGTTGTCGAGCGTCATGTCGGTCGCCGGTGCCGTCCTCCCTCGCCTCATCGCCGCTTATCGCGCCGACCGGCCGGGCGTGGAGATCCATGTCCGCGAAAGCGTCCATGGATCGGTGCTGGAGGATGTGCGCAGCGGCGTCGCCGATTTCGGCATCGGCTATGTCGACGAATTGCCCGACTTCGCCGTCGGCACGCCGCTTGGCCGCGAGACCTTCTCGGTCGTGATGTCGGCCCGCCACAAGCTCGCCGGACGCCGCAAGCTCAGCCTGGCCGACCTCGCCGATCAGCCCGTCGTCGCCCTGCCGACCGATTCGCGCACGCGGCGCACCATCGATGCCGCGGCGGCGATGGCGGGCGTGTCGCTGCGCCAGATGGTGGTGGTCACGCAGATCGCCACCTTGCTCGGCCTGGTCGCGGCCGATGTCGGCATCGGGATCGTGCCGCAAGGATCGGTGCGCGGGCCCGCCGGCCGCGGCTTGCGCGCCGTGCCGCTGGAGCCCCGCCTGGTGCGCCGCATCGGGGTGATAGCGTTGCGCGAACGCGAGCCGACCCCGGCGGCTTCGGGCTTCCTGGCGCTGCTGCGGCGCCAGTGGCCACGCCCGGATTGATGCGCCTTTTGCAACAAACCCGTCTATCAAGTTGACGTTGGCATAGCCTTCGCGGGCGCTATGCTGCGGCCCTGGAGGACCCACGTGCAGCTCTCATCGCGGACCTACGACGCGGACAATATCGCCGCGGTCCAGGAGCTCTATCACAGCAACGGCTGGACCGACGGCCTGCCCATCGTGCCGCCGACCGCCGACGCGGTGCAGGCCTGCCTCGACTGGGCGATGATGCCGCCCGACCAGCTCATCGGCATCGAGCCGGTGCGCGGCCTTAGCTTGACGGCCGAGAAGCTCGCCATCAACGCCGTGATGGCGGGCTGTCTGCCCATGCATTTCCCGGTCGTGCTCACCGCCTGGACGGCGATGATGCAGGACGATTTCCTGATGCACGGCGCCACGGCCAGCACCGGCGGCTGCGCCGTGCTGGTGGTGCTGAACGGGCCGATCCGGCTCGAGCTCGGCGCCAGCGGCGGCTTCAATGCGCTGGGCAACAGCGATCGCGCCACGGCCGTCATCGGCCGCGCCATCCGGCTCTGCCTGATCAACCTGATGGACGTGCGGCCGGGCGCCATCGACCGCTCGACCTTGGGCCATCCCGGCAAGTTCAGCTATTGCGTGGCCGAGGACGAGGAGGACACGACCTGGCTGTCGCTCGCCGAGCAGCGCGGCATCCCGAAAGAGGCTTCGGCCGTTACCGTGATGGCAGCGGGTGCGCCGCGCCAGATCATGAACGAGTGGACGACCAAGCCGGAGGAGATCCTGGAAACCTTCGCCGCCGAGATGCGCGCCAATCTGCGGCACTATTCGATCCATCCCGGCAACTATGCGCTGATCATTCCCAAGCAGCTGCGTGAGCATCTGCAAGCGGCGAAGTGGAGCAAGACCGACATCGCCAACTTCATCCATGACCGTGCGCGCATCCATCGCCGCGAATGGGCCGAGGTCGGCAAGGGCGCCGTCGTGCGCGACCGCGGCGACAGCGTGTATTCGGCGATGGAATCGCCGGACCAGCTCCTGGTCGTGGCCGCCGGCGGGCCCGCCGGCGGCTTCGGCGCGATCATCCCGCCCTGGCTCGGAAACAAGAGCCATGCCGTCACCATGGCCATCGGCGCCTGCGTCGACTGCGAGCCGCCGAAGAAATAGCAGAGGTAGATCATGACGTTCCGTGTCCTCGACCCTACGCCGGAAAAGGCGCCGCCCGCCGGCCAGCTTGCGCCGCGGCTTGCCACGCTCGAAGGCAAGACCATCGGCTTCATCTCCAACGGCAAGGAAGGCACGAAAGGATTCTTCGCCCACCTCGACCGCGTGCTGCGCGAGGAGCATGGCGTGGCCAAGGTGGTGATGCGCACCAAGTCCAACTACAGCGCCCCAGCCGACGCCCACATCGTCGCCGAGATCAGGAACTGGGACGCGGTGATCTCCGGCATAGGAGATTGAGGAAGCTGTTCATCGTGCAGTCTGCACGACTCCGTAACGGCCGAACGTCTCGTGGTTCCCGCCTTCAGCGTCATGACCGAGCGCTTTGCGAGCGCCGCTGTGCTGATGAGCCGCGTGCTCGGCATGCCGGATTATGGCTTTGCCAAGATCGGCCATCCGGTCAGCAGTGCGACTGACGCCGGGCTCGAGGCGATGGCCAGGCTGGCAATCGAGCAGGGGCGATCGATGCTTGTGAGGTCCTGAACTCCGGTTTTCCTATGTGGAACTAACGGCAACGCAACGCGTTTTGGTTGTCATGAAAGCTGCAAAGGAACAGGGAGTTGCCGCGATGAAACCGCTCGTCGTGTTCGGCATCATGCTGATCGCCATCGGCATCGCCGGCCTCATCATCGACAACATCACCTTCACCGAGAAGAAGGTCGTGATCGACGCCGGGCCGCTCAAGGTCACGGCCGACCAGCAGCGCACCATTCCCATCCCCAGCATCGCCGGCGTGATCGCCATCGCCGTCGGCGCGGGCATGATCTTCTTCGGCCGCCAAGCCAGAAGCTGACGTCAGCGACATGACTTGCTGCTGACAAAGACGGCGCTTTGCGGCGGCGGTAAGGGCGCCGTCATCCGGCAGGGCGTTTCATGGCATCGCGACAACGAAGGAGGATGCCATGCGGACTCTGTTCAATCTGACGATCGTTCCTCTCGCGGCGCTGACGTTGGTCGGGGCGGCGCATGCCCAGACGGTGCAGCGGCAGTCGACGTGCGGCGTCGAGACCTGGTCGACCGACAAGATGGCCTACGTCAACATCCCGTGCACCGAGAGCCAGCAGGTCGGCCAGGCGCCGGCGAAGAACGCCAACGCCAAGTGCGGCGTCGAGACGTGGTCGACCGACAAGATGAGCTACGAGATGACTCCCTGCTCGACCGGAACGACCGAGGAGAACCCGGGCGCGACGCATTGAGTGACTTCCTCCCCAGCTTTGCTGGGGAGGAACGATGAACTAAGCCTTCCCCCACAGCCGCTTGGTCGCGAGCTCGGCGCCGTCGCGGCAGGTCTTCAACTTGGCCCAGACGACCTCTTCGGCGACCAGCTCGGAGCCGGCGAAGGTGCCGAAGCCGCAGTCGCACGAAGCGATGACCCGGCTGCGGTCGCCGACGGCGTCGACGGCCTCGCAGATGCGGTTGGCCACGACCTCGGGATGCTCGACGAAGTTCGTCTTGGTATCGATGACACCCGGCAGCAGCAGGAGCTCGGGCGGCAGCTTGGCCTTCTTGAGCGCGGCATATTCGTGCTGATGCCGCGGGTTGGCGAACTCGATGGAGAGCGCGCCGACCTTGGCCGCTGTCAGCACCGGCAGGATGTCGCCGAGCGGTACATCGTGTATGTGCGGCCCGTCGTAGTTGCCCCAGCAGCAATGGAGCCGGATGCGCTCGCGCGGGATGCCAGCCAACGCCTCGTTCAGCGCGGCGATGTGCATCTCGGCGATCTTGACGAACTCGGCGACGCTCTTGTCCTGGAACAGGGTGGCGCGCTCGAGCGCCAGGTCGGGCGCATCGATCTGCAGGATGAAGTCGCGCGCGATCAGCTCGTATTCCTTGCGCATCTGGCGCGCCAGCGCGAAGACATAGGCCTCGTGGCTGTCGTAATGGGCGTTCAGCATCGTCGTGGCGATGATGCCGGGCGAGGCCGCCGTCATGAACGTGGCGAGCGGCGGCGACGGCAGCTTGCCGAGCGCCGCGCGGAACATGCGGCACTCGTCCTCGGCGGGGCCGAGATCCTCGTAGCGGACCTCGGCGATCGCCTGAGGCGCATTCGACACCTTGGCGCGCCGCGGATAGCGGTGGGGAAGCTGGGCCAGCAGCGTCGGGAAGTCCGTGTAGTCGCGCGGCCGCGGCCGCTTGGATTCGCCGCCGAAGCCCTGCATGCGCTGCGCCACGTAGGTCTGGAAGCCGACACGCGGCTGCTCGCCGTCGTTCACGATGTCGACGCCGCTCGCCACCTGCTTGGCGACGACGTAGCCCACCGCGCTCTCGCTCTGCTTGCGGAGTTCGGCCTTGTCGATCGCCTCGCCGTCTTCGTCGCGGATGAGCATATCGGTCAGCACCGCATTGCGCGGCAGGCTGCCGACATGGGTGGTGAGGATGCGGTCGTCACTGCGCAGCATGAGCGATTCCTCCTACGGCGTCGCGGCGATGCATTGAACTTCGAGCAGAAGTCCCGGGATCATGAGCGCCGCGACGCCAATCGTGGCACTGGTGTAGCTGGTTCGCGTCAGGATCTTCTTGCGGACGGTGACGTAGCCTTGGCCGTTGCTCGGCAGGTCGACGATGAAGCTCGTCATCTGCAGGATCTGGTCGAGATCCGAACCGGCAGCGCGCAACACCTTCTGGATGTTGCGGTAGGTTTCCTGGGTCTGCGTCTCGATGTCGGCGCCGACGACCTTGCCCTCGGGGTCGATGGCCGAGATGCCCGACAGATAGAGCACGTCCTTGAAGCGCACGCAGTTGGTGAAGCCGAACGGCTCATACGCCAGCACGCCGGATGCCTGGATGACCTGTTTCACGCCGAACTCTCCTCTCTAGCCCAGGGGCCAGGTGAAACGGATATTGTTCTTCGCCAGCCCGTCGAGCACGACCTGCACGCCACCGGACTTCATCATCCATTCCAACCGGTGGTCGCGGTACTCGCGGCGGATCGCGCCCGACGCCAGCCGACCGGACGCATCGCCCATGCGTTCGGCGGCGGCCTCGAACTCGCGGAAGGTCGCGGCGACCGAAGGACGCTCGCGGATGCGGGCGCGCCAGGCCGCCAACGGCGAATCGGTCGGCGTGCCGAGGCCGTAATGGAAGGAGCGATTGACGTAGGGCGCCACGCTGAGATCGGCCCAGCCGAAGCTTTCGCCATTGAACCACTGCGCCGTCCCGAGCTTGCTGGTGAGCCAGCCCTGCAGCTCGGCGGTCTGGCGTTGGGCGATGGCCGTCATCCTTTCGGCCTGTTCGCCCTCGGCGCGCTTGAACCAGCGGATCTCGCTCAGGCCCCAGTTGATCGCTTCGTAGAGCGTGTCGCAGACATCTTCGATCATGCGCGCCTTGGCCCGCTCGGCAGGATCGCGCGGCAGCAGAGGCGGGGAGGGGAACTTGTCCTCGAGATATTCGAGGATGATGGTCGAATCGAATATCTGCGCATCGCCGTCGATCAGCGCCGGCACTTCGTTGCGCGGGCTACTGGCAGCGAACTGCCCTTCGGCCTTGCCGGAGCCCAGGGCCGGCGGCGTCTCGGCGGTGAAGTCGAGGCCCTTCTCGCGCAGCGCGATCTTGACCTTCTGGGCGTAGGACGAGAGCGGGTGTTCGTAGAGCAGCACGGGTTCCCTCCCTAGGGCAACTCCAGGCGCACTGAGACTGCGGCGCTGGCGATGACGGCCGGATCGTTGTTCTCGGGATCGGGTATGTCGAGGCCGCCCTTGACCGCCTTCACCGTGACGATGCCGTGCGGCAGCGACGCGCGCACCTTCTCGAGGTCGACCTTGTCGGGCTGCTGGACGCCGATCGTGACGTCGACGAACATGCCGGTCTTGGGGTTGACCTTGAGGCTTCTGATCATGGCGAGCGAGCTGTGATGCAGGGCGTCCTGCACGGCGCGCAGGGCGGCCTTGGTGTAGTCGCCGCCATGCAGGTCGTTGCCGGTGCCGAGCTCGAGGATCACGCGTTTTGCGGGCATTTCAGCCTCCTCAGAGATCGAGCCGGACGACGGCCGCCGCCTGGGCGATCACCGTCTTGTCCGTACCCGCTTCGTTGGCGATTTCCAGGCCGCCTTCGACGACCTTGATCGTGCCGGTGCCGTGCGGCAGCACCGCCAAGACTTCGTTCTTGTCGACCAGCTCAGGCTTGGGCACGCCGATCAGCACCTCGACCTGCATGTCGTCGCTCGACTTGCCGACCGCCGTCGCGACGGTGAGCGAGTTGTGCCACAGCGCATCGCGCAGGGCGCGGACCGCGGCCTTGGTGTAATCGCCGCCACGAATGTCGGTGCCCATGCCGATCTCGAGCGCCACTCGTTTGAGCGCCATGATGTTTCCTCCTTCACCACTCATTCCTCCCCAGCGAAGCTGGGGAGGTGTCGGCGTCATACGCCGACGGAGGGGTCATGAGGATCCAGTACTGGTGCCCATGACCCCTCCGCCCGCTTCGCGGGCACCTCCCCATCGCGGTTTCCGCGATGGGGAGGCAACGACCATCAACCCTGCGCCAACCCTGCCTTGATGAGCAGCGGCTTCACCTCGACATAGTACTTCTCGGCGAAAGCGCGGTACTCGGCCGGGTTCTTGTACCACGGCAGCTGGAGAAATTTCTCGAGGTACTCGTTGACCTTGGGCTCGGCCATCGCCTCCTTGAAGGCGAGGTAAATCGAATCGACGACCTCTGCCGGCATGCCCTTGGGGCCGACGATGCCGTAGGGGCTCTGGCCGACAACGTTGATGCCGCGCTCGATCAAGGTCGGCGCATCCTTGTACTTGGGAATGCGCTGCTCGGTCGCCATGGCGAGGATGCGGCACTGGCCGTTGTCGACGAACGGCGCCCATTGCGCGGCGTCGGCCAGGAAGTGCACCTGGTCCCTCAGCAGCGCCTGCATCCATTCGGCGCCGCCCTTGTAGGGAACGTGCGTGAACCTGGCGCCGGTCACCTGCTCGACTTCGATCATCATCAGCTGGCCGGTGCCGCCGATGCCCGACGTGCCGTAATTGTATTTCTCGGGCTCCTTCTTGCCGGCGGCGAGCAGCTCCTCGAGCGTCTGCCAGGGCGCCGTCGACTTCACGACGATGCCCATGGTGTAGCCCGAGAGTCCGCTGATGTAGGTGAAGTCCTTCAGCGGATCCCAGTTGGTCTTCTGATAATGCGGATAGCGCAGGCTGTTGATGCTCATGCAGGCGAGCGTCTGGCCGTCCGGCTTGGCGTTGAGCAGCATGGCCGGCGCCAAGGTGCCGGCGGCGCCGGCCTTCACGTCGACGATGACCTGTTGGCCCAGCACCTTGGTGACGGTCTCGCCCAGCATGCGGAGGTGCACATCGGTGACGCCGCCCGCGGCAAAGGGATTATAGATCGTGATCGGCTTTTCCGGCTTCCAGCGCGGCTGGCTGCGCGCAACCATCGGCGCGCTGAAAGCGGTGGCGCCGGCGAGGGCGGTGAACTGGCGACGCGTAAGCACGATCTTCCTCCCTGGACTTTGTCGCACAACAAGACGGCCGCGCGTGGCGGCCGTCTTCTATGCTTACAGTCGAAATGAAGCAGCGTTAAGCTACCTCTTTCGCATGGCGTCCAGGCTCCACGGGCCGGGTCCCGCAGCCGCCAGATAGAGGAAGACGAAGCAATAGAGCACCGCGAGCTCGCCGCGGTTGAGGATCGGGAAGAAGCCCTGCGGCGCGTGCACCATGAAATAGGCGACCGCCACCATGCCGGAGGCCAGGAACGCCGCGGCTCGGCTGAACAGCCCGATGATCAGAAGGATGCCGCACACGAACTCGATGTAGCCGGCATAACCCGGCATCGAGTTCAGGTTGAACGTCGGGGGAACCGCTCCCGGCGGAAACTTCAGGAGCTTGCCGGTCCCGTGCTGCAGCAGCAGCAGGCCGGACATTATTCGCAGCACGCTGAGCAGGCGCGGTGACCAGGTTACCGCTAGGGCATCGAGATTCATTGGTATCTCCGAGTCGTTGCGATCCGCTCTTCATGACCCTGTCTCGACGACCAGACAAGTAAACCTCACGCGACCGGCGCCGGCGGACCTGTCGGATGAGAGGGCGGTGGTGGCACGTCCTCGGGCTGCGGCCCACCGGGCTGTGGCAGCTCGGGCGGGATCGGATCGGTCTTGCCCGGCGGCGGCGGTACCGGGGACGGCTCGCGCGGTGAATTCATCATGTTGCTCTCCCTGGATAAAGGAATGCCCGCCGTTTGGCGGGCATTCCCCTCGTGCTCAGGACAGGCCCTATTCATCCATCTGTTGCGGATTGGGCTTCTGGCTCGGCTGCTGATTGGGCTGTTGGTTAGGTTGCTGCTTCTGGCGCTGCTGCTGCTGGCGCTGTTGGCGCTCACGCTGCTGCTGGTCACGGTCCTGCGGGGACTGCTGCGGGTTGCGGTCCTTGGGATCGTTCATCGCTAGGCCCTCCATGGCTTTGCGACACCGCCCGGGATTGGACGCTGCCATCCCAGGAACGCCCCCTGATGGAACGGGTTGCCCGCGTTCTCGTTCATCCGGGACAGCCCGACCACGAGATATGGAGACGAGCCATGCGCAGAAAATCTGCACTTGCCGTGCTCGTGGCCTCTTGCGCTGTCCTGCCGGCAACGGCTTCAGCGATGTCGGAGACCGATTGCGCGGCTGAGTGGAAGAGCGCCGACGGCAACAGCGATGGCGTGCTGGTGGGACCCGAGGCGGATCGCTACCTCGCCTACTATCGCGTCCGCGCCCCGTGGCGCCGGTTGACGGCCGCATCACCCAGCAGGACTTCATGAAGGCCTGCCAGAACGACATCTTCATGGCCAAGGCGCCGGAGCCCGGCGCGCCGCTGAAGGGCGCCAACAGCTTCACCGAAGCCCAGGCCAAGGATCGCATCGTCGCCGCCGGATTCACCAGCGTGTCGTCGCTCGCCAAGGACGGCGACGGTGTCTGGCGCGGCAACGCGATGAAGGACGGCAAGGCTGCCAAGGTCGCCGTCGACTTCAAGGGCAACGTCGTCAGTCAATAGTCGTCAGTCAGTAGGAGCAACCGATTATGCAGACCATCACGCGCGTTTATGACACCTACGGCCAGGCCCGCCAGGTCGTGGCCGACCTCGAAGCGTCCGGCATCAAGAGCTCGGACATCAACCTGATCGCCAACAAGTACATCTGCGACGAGACCGCCCGCCTCGAGGAGCCGTCGGCGGCGGCGCCCAGCGCCGGCGTCGGCGCCGCCCTGGGCGGCACCGCCGGCCTTCTGGCGGGGCTCGGCATCATCGCCATCCCGGGCCTGGGGCCGGTGATCGCGGCGGGTGCTCTGGCGGCGACGGCGGTGGGCGCCGCGGCCGGTGCGGTGACCGGCGGCGTGGTCGGCGCGCTGGTGAGCTCGGGCATGCCGGAGGAGGAGGCGCATGTCTACTGTGAGGCCGTGCGCCGCGGCGGCACCCTGGTCAGCGTGCGCACCGCCGACGACAACGCGGCCTTCGTGCAGCAGATCGTGAACCGCCATCGGCCGATCGATCCGATCGAGCGGCGGGGCGCGTACCGCGGGGAGGGCTGGACGCGCTTCGATCCAGCGGCTCCGGCGTATCGGCCGAGCGACGCCGAGATTCAGCGGCTGCGCACGCCGTATCAGAATTAGAGCGGCCGACTCGACTCGTTGTCCTCTCATGCTTCCGTCGATTCCCCCTCACCTGGCCTCTCCCCCTAGCGTGGGGAGAGGAACATGACGAAGAGAAGAGGAAGCGCAGCTCAGTTCTCCGGCACCTTGCCGATGCGCTCGACGGCGACCTTGAGCCTTTCGGCGTCGCGGTCGAGGAAGGTCTTGAACTGCGGCGCGTCGAGATAGGCGATCGGCGTCTCGACCTTGTCCATCGCTTCCTTGAACTCGGGATCTTCGACCGTGCGCTTCACGATCTCGCGCAGGGCCGTCATCACCGGCTGGGGAGTGGCCGAAGGCGCGAACAGGCCCGACCAGATGTAGAAGGTGGCGTCGTAGCCCAGCTCCTTCATGCTGGGCACGTCGGGCATGGCCGCCAGGCGCTTGTCGCCCCACACTGCGAGCGCGCGCATCTTGCCAGCCTTGATCTGGCCGATCGCCGGCGCCGGTCCGGAGGCCAGCGCATCGATCTGGCCGGCGAGCAGCGCCGCCACGGCCGGGCCGCCGCCCTGATAGGGGATGTGGAACAGTTTGATGTCGGCGGCCTGGGCGAAGATCTCCATCGCCACATGCAGCGTGCCGTACACGCCCGACGAGCCGTAGTTGATCGTGCCGGGCTTGGCCTTGGCCGCGTCGACGAGGTCCTTCAGCGTCTTGTAGGGACCGTCGGCGCGCACCACCAAAACGGTGGGATCGGCGCTGATCAGGGCGACCGGCGCGAACTGGTCGAGCTCGTAGGCCGCCGGCCGGCCCTGCAGGCGATCGGCGACCGGCAGCACCGAGATCGACGACAGTGCCAGCAACAGCGTGTAGCCGTCGGGCGTGGCGCGCGCGGCTTGCGCCGCGCCGACCGAACCGCCGGCGCCGGGCTTGTTCACCACCACGACCGATTGCTTGACCAGGCGGCCCATCACATGGGCGAGCGGCCGGGCAGTGATGTCGGCGACGCCGCCCGGCGGGAAGGGCACGAAGATCTGGACGGGCTTGGACGGATAGGTCTCCTGCGCCAGGACCGGCCGTACCGCCGGCAGCATCAGGCCGGCAGCAACCAGCGTTCGCCGCTTCATCGTTCCTCCCTTGCTTGCTTGTCTTCTTCCTACTTGGGGCCTGCTTTGGCGGCCCCTGCCGTGGTCCCGGGATATGTCGCCGTGAAGCCGAATTCGGTCGTGAGCGCGTCCGGCATCGCCACCTTGTCGAGATCGGAGAGGCCCGCGGTCTTGGCCGGCTTCAGCCCCAGCGCCAGCGGCCCCTTGGGCGCCTTCCAGTCGGCAATGAAAGAGGCCACCGCGTCGAGCGACTTCAAGGTGTCGGGGCCCTGCTGGGCGGCGAAGGCGGCCATGCCCGTCAGCGCGGTCTGCACCAGTTCCTCGGGCGGCACGCCTTCCTCCTTGGCCCATGCCGGCAGGAGCTTGGCGAGCAGGCCGGTGTCGTCGATGGTGAGCGAGGCGGTGCGCAGGCGGGCGTCGTCCTTGGCGCCGGCCATGCCGCTGGTCTTGTCGCTGACGCCGTCCATCTGCAGCGACAGCACGACCTTCGCCTGGCCGCGCATGGCGATCTCCAGCGTCTTGATGTCGAGCACCTTGGTCGCCGGGTCGAGGCTGTAGTCGAGCGCGATGTCGAACGGCACGTTGGGCACGCCGTAGGGCTGCAGCGCGGCGAACATCTCGTCGTCGCCGGTGATGCCTTCGAACTTGAGCTTGGCGAAGCGCGGCGCCTCGTCGTCCTTCGAATCCTTCTTCATGCGATCGAAGTCGAGGGCGTCGACGGTCACCTTCTGGATCTTGACCGTGCTCTCCTTGTCGCCGGTCGCGGCATTGGCCGGGATGACGGCCACGACGTCGTTGAGCACGAAGCCCGCATTGCCGAGCGGGGCGGCATTGGCATAGGTCAAGGACTTCAGTTCGAACTGCGGCTTCAGCTCCTTCTCGAAGCGTTCCAGTCCGTTCTGCGCCCACGCTGCCGCCATCAGCCAAAGCACCAGCAGGGCCGATGACACGCCCGCCCAGATCGATCGCATGAAAAACCCCCGTCGGTTGGCTGATGACCCTAGCATCGGTCGGTTACAGCGGCGAATCGGCGGCTATTCGGCGGCGCGACCGGCCTCGGTCGAGATCACGTTCTTTCGCTCGAAGCGTTCGTGCGCCATCAGCACCAGGCCGAACGTCACCACGAGAATGCAGACGGTGGTGAAATAGAGGGCATAGCCCTGGGCGATGACGCTGACCTCCGATTCGAGCATGCCCATGCCCTGGGCGAACACCATCGCCGCCCGCACCAGCCGGGCGGAAGCGATACCGGCCAGCGCCACGGCCGCGATCGGCCGACTGCGCAGGCCATCGAGCTGGCGGCCGCGCCATGTCTCCCAGGCAGCGAGTGAGGCCAGGATGAAGACGAACAGCGAGAAGACGATCGACTGGGCGCGCACCATCGGCGCGACCTGCCAAGCGAGCGTGAACAGGGCGATGAACACGATCAGGATGGCGGCGACGATCACCCCGGCGAGCTCGGCGCCCATCGCCGGATCGTTGAAGCGCCGCATGCTCATCCACATCGTGGCGAAGCCCGCGACGAACAGCCCGTCGCCGATCAGGATGAAGCGAAACGAGGCGTCCGGCCCGCGCAGGCCGAACAGCAAGGTGCCGGCGCTGCCCAGCAGCAGGGCGAGCGCCCAGCCGCGCAGGCCGGGCCCTTCGCGGTGATGATACCAGGTGAGCAACGACACCCCGGCCGCCACGACGGTGACCAGGACAGCGATGAAATTCAGCGTGGGCGCATGCAGGGCGAGCACGGCGACCTTCTTAAGGTGACGCTGCCTGCGCGTCGAGCCATTGGTGCGCGGCGTGCAGCTCGCGGAAGATCTGCAACGGCCGACTGACGGTCGCGGCGTCGGCGAAGATCCGGGCCTGCGCGTAGCTCTCGTCGGTGGCGGCGACGATGGCGAGCGGCCCGATCTGGCCGTGCTGGGCGTAGAACATGACGCGCTGGCCGAGCGCCTTGAGATTGTCCTCGGACAGCGCCATCGGCGTCTGGCTGATCTCGAAGATCTTGCCGTACGCCATCCCGCCATCGGCTGTGACGCCGGCGAAATACTGCTCGAAGTCGGCCACCGTCACCGGGTCCTTGGCGACGGCCACGACCAGCCGTTGGGGATGGGAGATCGTCCAATGGACGGGCATGGGGTGGAAGGTAACATCACGGCCGCGGTCGGGCCATGCCGGCAAACTGCCGTGGGGCCGCAACAATCTCCGCTTCCGGACGTTCGAATCGAGGGAACCACCGGAGGATCCGATGAACAATCGCGACGAGACCATCCGCGAGAAGCTTCTGGACCGCCTGACGACCTTGGGAGTGGATGCGCGCAACCTCGCCGTGGAGGTCGAGCACGGCATGGTCGTTGCCCGCGGGTCGGTGCCCAACGAGGAGCAGCGGCAGCGCGCGATCGATGCCCTGATCGGAGCCCATGAGCTGCAGATCTCCGTTCGCCCCGTGGCACCCTCCGACGCCGACGACGGCCGGGGCCGCTCGCCAGTCACCGGCACGTCGGCCGAATCGGCGCACCAGAGCCGGCGGCAGACCGATCCGAGTTGAGGGCCGATCCGACTTGAGCCTTCAGCGCGGGTGACGGCATAGTCCCCTTCGGGGGAGTTCTATGCGCATCCGCGTTCTTGTCGTCGTCATCCTTGGCCTGCTGCTGGGCGAGCCTGCGGCTGCCCAGCTCCTGCCGATCCCGCCGGGCTGGCAGATGGAGCGGGCCATCCTGCTATCGCGCCATGGCGTACGCTCGCCGACCAAGGCCAACGAGGAAATGGACCGGTACGTCGCCACGCCGTGGCCGATATGGCCCGTTGCGCCCGGCTTCCTGACGCCGCGTGGCGCCGAGCTGATGCGGCTGATGGGCGGTTATTACCGCGTGCTGTACGGCGGTCGCGGGCTGATGGAGGCGTCGATCTGCCCGCCGCGCAACACCGTCGCGGCGTGGACCGACGTCGACCAGCGCACGCGGCTCACCGGGGTGGCGCTGTTGAACGGCATGTATCCCGGATGCGCCAATCCACTGCTGCGCAACCAGAACGATCTCACCGTGCCCGATCCGTTGTTCCATCCGCAGCCGACGCCGTCCTGCCCGATGGATTTCGCCGCCAATCGCGCCGCCGTGCTGGCGCGCATCGGCGGCAACTTCGATTCGGCGCTGCAGGAATACGCGCCGCAGCTCAGCGCGATGCAGGCGATCCTGTGTCCGCCCGGCCAGGCGGCGGACCGCCATTGCGGCCTGCCGTCGGAGCCGCCGGCGATCGGCGTCGGGGCGCGCGGCGGGGTCGCCATCTCCGGACCGATCGGCATTGGCTCGACTGCGGCCGAGCTCTTCCTGCTGGAAAGCGCCGAAGGCATGCCGTCCTCGCAGGTCGCCTGGGGCCGCCTGTCGGGCGATGCCGAGCTCGAGAACCTGCTCAAGATCCACCGCCTCGAGTTCGACCTGGCGCACAAGACGCTGCCGATCGCCCGCCAGCATGGTTCGAACCTGATGGCACAGATCGTCATGAGCCTGCAGGACGGCCACAAGTTCCCGGGCCTGCAGTCGCTTGCCGAGCCGGTGCGGCTTGGCCTGCTGGTCGGCCACGACACCAACGTCGCGAGCGTGTCGCGGCTGCTCAACATCGGCTGGCGGATCCCGGGCTTCCAGCCCAACGAGGCCTCGCCCGGCGGCGCGCTCGCCTTCGAGCTCTTACGCGACACGCGCACCGGCCGGCGCTACGTGCGGCTCGCCTACTACGCCCAGACGCTGGACCAGATGCGCCGGTCGATGGTTCTCGACTTCGAGCATCCGCCCGGCATGGTGGCGGTCGACCTGCCGGCGTGCGACCGCGAATCGCACGATAAGGCCTGCCCGCTCGAGCGCTTTGTGGCGATCGCCAACGAGGCGATCGATCCGGGCTGCGTGACGATCAAGCCTTAGGTCTTTGCTGGGAGCGCGCTACGGAGTGGCGCGCTCCCAGCGATGATCAAGCCCTAGCGCGCTCGGCCAAACTCGTGTCGACGCAGAGTTCGTAGGGGATGTCGCGTTTGAGGGTGCCGAAGGCGCGCATGGCGGCGTGCAGGCGGTCATAACCTTCGCGGCGGATCACCGGATCGGGACCCCACAGGCCGAGCTTGCGGTAGCGCTCGATGGCGGCGGCGAAGATCGCTTCGCTGACGTCGGGGAAATAGCTTTTCAGCAGGCGGGCGATCTCGACCGCTGGGGTCTTGGCGAACCAGCCGAGCGTACGGTGCAGGCCCTGGGTCATCCTGAAAAGATCGTCGGCCCGGCGTTCCAGCGTGGCGCGGCGCGTCACCAGCGTGGTGTAGGCGGTGAGGCCGCGCGTGGCGGCGGCGGACCAGAGGTGGCCCGCGCCCGAGGCCAGAAGCTCCTCGGCATAGGGCTGGAAGAGTTGCGCTGCTTCGAGCGTGCCGGCGCGGATCGCCGCGGCGTTGTCGGCCATCGACGGACCCGAGATGCGATCGAGGCGGTCGAGATCGACGCCGGCGCGCCGCAGGTCGTCGGCCAGGCAGATCCAGGGCGTCGGCACTTCGGACACCGAGGCGAACTTGACCTTGGCGAGGTCGGCCAGGCGGAAGTCGGGTCGCGGCCTGGCGCCGATCACGAAGAACGGATCGCGCGCCACGACGTCGGCGAAGCAGACCAGGTCGGCATCGGGCTCGCTGTCATGCACGATCATCACGCGCAGCGGGCCGCCCCACATCACGTCGACCTCACCCGAGCGCAGGACACGTGCGGCTGCGGGAGGATCGGGCGATGGCCGCAACACGACCTCGACGCCGGCGTCGCGGAACGCCCCGGTCGCGTAGGCGGCATAAAATGGCGCGTAGAAGAGCGCGCGGAAGTTCTCGCTGAGGACGATGGACATTGGCCCACTCTAGCATCTGTCACCCCGAGCGAAGCGAGGGGCCTTTAAGGCTGCAGAAAGGTCCCTCGCTGCGCTCGGGATGACAACGGTCGGCTAACCGCCCTCGGCCGCGCTCATCAGCGATTCGCCGCCCAGCAGGGTGAGCAGCACGCCCTCGAGGGCGGCAGCGTCGATCGGCTTGGCAAGCACCGGCACGTTGGCATAGCGCCGGTCGATGCTGTCGCGCTGGTAGCCGGTGATGAAGACGAACGGCACGCCGCGCGCCATCAGGAGATCGGCCAGCGGCTCGGCCTGCTGGCCGGCGAGGTTGAGATCGAGGATGGCGCCGTCGAAGCGCTCGACCTTGGCGGCGGCCAGGCCATCGGCCAGGCGCCCGTAGGGACCTGCCACCTCCGCGCCGAGATCGGTCAGGATGTCCTCAAGCAGCATGCTGACCAACAGCTCGTCCTCGACCACCATCAGGCGCATGCCGGCGAGGCTGCGGCGCACCCGGTCGTCGGCCGGCGGCTCGGCCGGCACTTCCTCGGGCGTCGGGGCGGCGGCGATCTGGGCGGCAGGGATCGACAGCTGGCAGCGCAGGCCTTCAGGCCGCCAGTCGTAGCTGACGCCGCCGCGGAACTGCGCCTCGATGCTGGAGCGCACGATGGTGAGGCCGAAGCCGAGACGCGCCGGCTCGGCAGCCGGCGGACCACCGGTCTCGATCCAGTCGAGCATCAGGGCGTCGTCGCCGGCCTTCCAGCACACGGTCAGCGTGCCGGTGTCGGTCGACAGCGCGCCATACTTGGCGGCGTTGGTGGCAAGCTCGTGCAGCGCCAGCGCCACGGCCTGCGCCGTCGCCGGCAGCAGCACCACGGCCGGGCCCCCGGTGATCACGCGCTGGCGGTGCGTGGCGTGGTAGGGGGCCATCTCCTCCTCGACGATCTTGCGCAAGTCCGCGCCCTCCCAGCGCGTCGAGGAGAGGAGGTTGTGCGTGGCGGCGAGCGCATGCACGCGGCCCTCGACGGCGGTGACAAACTCCTGGGTGGTGGGCGCACGCGTCAATCGCAGCACCGACAGCACCACGGCCAGCGTGTTCTTGGCGCGATGGTCGACCTCGCGCGCCAGCAGCACCTGGCGCTCCTCGGCGCGCTTGCGCTCGGTGATGTCGACGGTGACGCCGTTCATGCGCACCGGCCGGCCCTGACCGTCCCGCGAAATGATGCCGGCGCCGTAGCACCAGCGCACTTCGCCGCTCGGCCGCACGATGCGGAACTCGACCTGGAAGCGCGACAGTCCGTCCTCGAGGATGGCTGACAGCGAGTTCCTGGCGCGGTCGTCGGGGTGGATCATCGCCTCGACGCGCGGCACGGTCGGCTGAAAGGTCGTCCGATCGACGTCGAAGATGCGGTAGGGGCCGTCGTCCCATTCGATGCGGCCGCTCTCGACATCGACCTCCCACGACCCCATGTCGCCCGCCGAAAGCGCGATCGAGCGGCGCTCCTCGCTGAGGCGCAGGCGCTCCTTCTGTGCCTCGAGCTCGGCAGTGCGCGCCGTGACCCGCTCCTCGAGCTCGGTGTTCAGCGCCTCGAGCTGGCGGGTCTTGCGATAGAGGTCGACGAACACCCGGACCTTGGCGCGCAGCACCTTGGGCACGACCGGCACCGAGACGTAATCGACGGCGCCGATCTCGTAGCCGCGCAGATGGTCGGTCTCGCCGACCTGGATGGCCGAGACGAAGATGATGGCGAGCTGCTGGAACCGTGGATGATCGCGGATCATGGCGGCGAGCTGGAAGCCGTCGATGCCCGGCATCACCACGTCGATCAGCACGACGGCGACGTTGTCGGTGCTCAGCAGGAGGCCCAGCGCCTCCTGCGGCGAGTTGGCCTTGATCAGGTTCTCGCCCAGCTCGGCGAGAATCACCTCGTAGCTCAAGAGCTTCGCCGGCTGATCGTCGATCAGCAGAATGTTGACCTTGTCGAGGTCCCTGACCACGGGCTGCAGTCCGCTGGCGGCGTTCAACGGTGCAGCCACAGTCGCAGCGCCGAGAAGAGCTGCTCGGTGTTGACCGGCTTGGCGAGATAGTCCGACGCGCCGGCCTCCAGGCACTTTTCGCGGTCGCCCTTCATCGCCTTGGCGGTCAGCGCCACGATCGGCAGTCGCCGCAGCGCGGGATTGCCGCGGATCAGGGCGATCGTTTCGTAGCCGTCCATCTCGGGCATCATGATGTCCATCAGCACGATCGTGACCTCGGGCGAGCGTTCGAGGATGGCGACGGCTTCGCGCCCGGTCGTCGCCGTCAGCACGCGCATGCCGCGCCGCTCGAGCGCGCTCGACAGCGCGAAGATGTTGCGCGTGTCGTCGTCGACCACCAGCACGGTACGGCCGGCCAGCATCTCGTCGGAGCTGTGCAGGCGCTCCAGCATCTTCTTCTTCTCTTCGGGCAGTTCGTCGGCGACCTGGTGCAAGAAGAGCGCGGTCTCGTCGAACAGCCGCTCGGGCGAGGCCGCCCCCTTGACCACGATCGAGCGCGCCATGGTGTGCAGCTTGGCGTCCTCCTCGGGTGACAGGTCGCGGCCGGTGAACACCACGACCGGCAGGTCGGCGAGCGCGGTGTCGTGCTGTATCTCCTCCAGCACCTCGAAACCCGACAGGTCGGGCAGGCGCAGGTCGAGCACCATGCAGTCGAAGCGCTCCTCGCGCAGCTTGTCGAGGGCGCCGCGGCCTGAATCGACGGTGGCGATCTCGATGTCGGGATGCGACAGCAGCTCGGTGACGCCGAAGCGCTCGGCCTCGTTGTCCTCGGCGATCAAGAGCTTCTTCTTGCGCGGCCGCACGTAGTCGTTGATTCGGGCGAGAGCGGCGTTTAGGCCTTCGCTGGTCGTCGGCTTGTTGAGATAGGAGAAGGCACCACGGGCCAGGCCCTGCTGGCGGTCCTCGTCCATGCTCAGGATCTGCACCGGAATGTGCCGCGTCTCCAGGGTGCGCTTGAACTGGCTGAGCACGTTCCAGCCCAGCATGTCGGGCAGGAAGATATCGAGCGACATGGCCACGGGCTTGTATTGCAGCGCGAGGTCGAGCGCCTCCGCGCCACGCGCCGTGACCACGGCCTTCAGGTTCGCGGCGTGCGCCGCATCGACCAGGATGCCGGCATAGTTGGGATCGTCCTCGACGATCAGCAGGGTGCGGTCGCCCGGCTGGATGGTGTGGCGGTCGTCGGGGAACTGGTCGGCGAGATGGTCGGGCAGGGCGACCTGCGGCAGCGGGAGCGAGCCCGGCAGCGGCTGGCGCAGCGCGGTGCGCGGGCCGGTGTACATGGTCGGCAGGAAGAGGGTGAAGGTGCTGCCGAGGCCGGGCGTGCTTCGCAGGGTGAGCTCGCCGCCCAGCAGCATCGCGAGCTCGCGGCTGATGGCGAGGCCCAGGCCCGTGCCGCCGTACTTGCGGCTGGTGCTGGCGTCGGCCTGCTGGAAGGCCTCGAACACGATCTTCTGCTTCTCGACCGGGATGCCGACGCCGGTGTCGGTGACCTCGAAGGCCACCACGGCGCTCGCCTGGTTGAGCGCCACGTTGTCGGTGCGCCAGCCGGTCATGGCCGGCACGACGCGTAGCCGCACGCTGCCCTGGGCGGTGAACTTCAGCGCGTTGGAGAGCAGGTTCTTCAGGATCTGCTGCAGGCGCTTGGAATCGGTGACGACGCTGCGGCCGAGGTTCTGATCGATCTGCACCTCGAACGACAGGCCCTGCGATTCGGCCTGGTGGCGGAACGGCCGCGCCACGGTCTCGAGCACGTTGGAGAAGAAGATCTCCTCGGCGTCGACGGTGACGGTGCCGGATTCGATCTTGGAGAGATCGAGGATGTCGCTGATCAGGTTCAGGAGGTCGGTGCCGGCGCCGTGGATGGTGCGGGCGAACTCGATCTGCTTGGGCGCCAGGTTGCCCTCGGGATTCTCGGCGAGCTGCTGGCCCAGGATCAGGATCGAGTTGAGCGGCGTGCGCAACTCGTGGCTCATGTTGGCCAGGAACTCCGACTTGTAGCGCGAGGTCAGCGCCAGCTCCGAGGCCTTCTCTTCGACGGCGCGGCGGGCCTGCTCGATCTCCTGGTTCTTGCGCTCGACCTCGAAGTTGCGCTCGGCGAGCTGGGCCGCCTTCTGCTCGAGCTGCTCGTTGGTCTGCTGCAGCTCGCCCTGCTGGGTCTGCAGCTCGCCGGCGAGCTTTTGCGACTGTTCCAGCAGGCCTTCGGTCTGCATGGTGGCTTCGATGGAGTTCAGCACGATGCCGATCGAGGCGGTGAGCTGTTCCAGGAAGGCGACCTGCAGCTCGGTGAAGTCCCTCAGCGAGGCAAGCTCAATCACGGCCTTGACCTGGCCCTCGAACAGCACCGGCAGCACGATGATGCTCTTGGCCGGCGCCTCGAACAGGCTGGAGCCGATCGGATGGGCGGTCGGCGGCACGTCGGAGATCAGGATCTGGCGGCTGTCGGCGGCACACTGGCCGATCAGGCCCTCGCCGATGCGGATGGTGTCGGGATGGCCCGAGCGCGAATCGGCGTAGACCGACAGGAGGTTCAGCGAGCTCTCGCCCTGCTCGTCGGTCTCGGTCTGGTAGATCACCGCCTGATGGGCGCCGACGAGTGGCGTCAGCTCGCGCAGCAGCAGCCGGCCCACCGTGCCGAGGTCGCGCTGGCCTTGCAGCATGTTGGTGAACTTCGCGAGGTTGGTCTTCAGCCAATCCTGCTCGGTGTTGCGCTCCGTCGTCAGACGGAGGTTGTCGATCATGGTGTTGAGCTTGTCCTTCAGCTCGGACAATTCGCCGAGCGCCTCGACCTGGATCGACCGTGTCAGGTCGCCCTTGGTCACCGCGGTCGCCACCTCGGCGATGGCGCGCACCTGGGCGGTGAGGTTGGTCGCCATCGAGTTGACGTTGTCGGTCAGGTCCTTCCAGGTACCGGCGACGCCGGGCACCTGGGCCTGGCCGCCGAGCTTGCCCTC
>FODP01000005.1:0-57519 GCA_900110395.1 Rhodospirillales bacterium URHD0017 | reverse complement strand
GTTGACGTTGTCGGTCAGGTCCTTCCAGGTACCGGCGACGCCCGGCACCTGCGCCTGGCCACCCAGCTTGCCTTCGGTGCCGACCTCGCGGGCCACACGGGTCACCTCGCCGGCGAAACCGTTCAGCTGGTCCACCATGGTGTTGATGGTGTCCTTGAGCTGCAGGATCTCGCCGCGCACGTCGACGGTGATCTTCTTGGACAAGTCGCCGCGCGCCACGGCGGTGGTCACGTCGGCGATGTTGCGCACCTGGTCGGTGAGGCTGCCGCACATGGCGTTCACCGAATCGGTCAGATCCTTCCAGGTGCCGGCGACGCCGGGCACGATCGCCTGGCCGCCGAGCTTGCCCTCGGTGCCGACCTCGCGCGCCACGCGGGTCACTTCCGAGGCGAAGGAGCGCAGCTGGTCCACCATGGTGTTGATGGCTTCTTTCAGCTGCAGGATCTCGCCGCGCGGGTCGACGGTGATCTTGCGCGACAGGTCGCCGTTGGCCACCGCGATGGTTACGTCCGAGATGTTGCGCACCTGGGCCGTCAGGTTGTTGGCCATCGAGTTGACGCTCTCGGTCAGCTCGCGCCACACGCCGGTGACCTCGCTCACTTTGGCCTGGCCGCCGAGCTTGCCCTCGGTGCCGACCTCGCGCGCCACGCGCGTCACTTCGGAGGTGAACACCGAGAGCTGCTTGATCATGGTGTTCACGATCGTCGCTGCGCGCAAAAACTCGCCCTTCAGCGGGCGGCCGTCGACGTCGAGGCGCACGGTCTGCAACAGGTCGCCCTGCGCCACCGCGCCGATCACGCGCGTCACCTCGGTGGTCGGCCACACCAGGTCGTCGATCAGGCCGTTGACCGAGCCTTCCATCTCGCCCCAGGAGGCGGTGGAAAGGGCGAACTTCACGCGCTGGCGGGTGCGGCCCTGCTCGCCGACCGACTTGCCGATGCGCTCGAGCTGCTGGGCCATCACCTGGTTGGCGCCGACGATCTCATTGAACAGCACGCCGATGCGGCCCATCGCGTCGGCCCGTCCGGTCGGCAGGCGCACCGAGAAGTCGCCGGAGCGCACGGCCTCGAGGGCCTGCTGCAGCTCATGAAGGTCGACGGGGACGGCGCCGTTCTGGACGGCGGCTCCACGACGGGAGGAGACCGGGCTTGCCGCTGTTGCAGCGGTATCGACATCGGCCGTCATGGGACACTCACCCCTGCCTGGAATTGTTCAGTCACAGCACCAGCGAGGCTCATGAGCCGGCATTTTGGGTTTCCGATGGCACGGCCGCCCACGCGCGCTTAGTCCCCCCGCAACCAACCAACGTTTCCTTCATAGGAAAGTTGCGTCATCGGGGTGACTATTTGGGATTCGGGGAACCCCAAGGGTCACAGCCCCGGTTGCCCCTCACCTTCCGGCGGTTTAGAGTGGTCAGACCACGGACTGACCAAATGCAAGACTTGGCCGTATCCGACATTATTGTTCGATCGAATGACGAGGAGGCGCTTGGCGGCGCCGCCCGGGTCTTCACCTTCTTTCGCGACAAGCTGCTGTCGGGCGAATTGAAGGCGGGCGACCGGCTGCTGGCCGAGCGCGAGCTGGCGCTGGCGCTGGGCGTCAGCCGGCCGGTGCTGCGCGAGGCGCTGCGCTCGCTCGCCATGCTCGGCCTTTTGGACATCCGGCACGGCCGTGGCGCCTTCGTGCGAGCGGCCGATGCCTCGGTGCTGGGTCAGGCCCTGACCCTCTGCCTCGCCCCCGAACCCAACATCCTGGACGACGTGCTGCAGGCCCGCATCGCCATTGAGTGCCAGGCCATCCGGCTGGCCTGCGAGCGGGCAAGCGAGCGCGACCTGCAGGCGCTGGCCGGCATGCTCGACACGCTGGTCGTTTCGCTCGACGATCCGGAGAAGGGCGGCCAGGCCGACTATGCCTTCCATCTCGCCATCGTGCGGGCGAGCGGCTCGAGTGCGTTGATGAAGATCTACGAGGCGATCTCGCCGCTGCTGATGCGCAGCCACGTCGAGCGCCGGCGCGACACCTTCCGCGAGCCGGCCATCACCTCGCACCTGGTCGATGCGCATCGCGCGGTGTTCCTCTCGCTGGTCCAGCGCGACCCCGACGCGGCCGAGAGCCGCCTGCGCGAGCACTTCAAGATCGGCGACGAATTGCGTCGCAAGAACCTGTTCACCAGCTACCAGAGCCAAGCGAGCAACTTATGAAAATCGTCGTCGGATCGGACCATGCGGGCTTCCCCATGAAGGCCGAGATGCTGGCCTTCCTGAAGGAGCAGGGCCACGAGATCGAGGACGTTGGCTCCTACGATCCCCATCCCGTCGACTTTCCCGACATTGCCCGCAAGGTCGCGGCCGCGATCACTTCCGGCAAGGCCGAGCGCGGCCTGATGATCTGCGGCACCGGCGTCGGCGCCTCGATCGGCGCCAACAAGATGAAGGGCATCCGCGCTGCGGTCTGCCACGACGTCCATTCCGCCCATCAGTGCGTCGAGCACGACGACGTCAACGTCATGTGCATCGGCGCGCAGATCGTCGGGCCCTGGCTCGCCAGGGATCTGATCGCCGCCTATCTCAACGCGAAATTCTCGACCGCGGAGGAATTCCGCCGTCGTGTCGCCAAACTCGCCGACATGGATGCGGGTCGCTAGAAGTTCAAACAACGAGTGGTAGCTGGAGGAAACGATGAAGAGGGTGCTGTCAGGCATCGCCGTTGCGGCGATTGCGGTGATCGGTCTTGCGCAGGCGGCGAATGCCGATGCGCTCGATGACATCAAGAAATCCGGCAAGATCAGGATCGCCGTCGATCTCGGCGTGCCGCCCTATGGCATGACCGACGACAAGATGCAGCCGACCGGGTCGGACATCGAGACCGCAAAGCTGCTGGCCGCGGACTGGGGCCTGCAGTTCGAGCACGTACCGACCACCGGCGCCGCGCGCATTCCGTCGCTGCAGACCGGCAAGGCCGATCTCGTGATCTCGACGCTGTCGATCACGCCCGAGCGCGCCAAGGTCATCGACTTCTCCAAAGGCTATGCCGTGCTGCGCACGGTCATCGCCGCGCCCAAGAACATCGCGCTGAAGAGCATGGCCGACCTCGACGGCAAGACCGTCGGCACCGTGCGCGGCACGACGCACGACACCCAGCTCACCAAGGAAGGCCCCAAGGGCATGAAGCTGGTGCGCTACGAGGACGATGCCACCGAGGCGCAGGCGTTCCTGAGCGGCCAGGTCGACATCTTCTCCACGGCCGAGCTTCTGGTCGCGCCGATCGACAAGAAGAACCCGGCCCGCCAGGTCGAGGTCAAGTTTGTGCTCGACACCTTCAAGCTCGCCGTCGGCGTCAAGAAGGACGAGAAGCGGCTGCTCGAAGAGGTCGACAAGTGGATCGCCACCAACCTCAAGAACGGCAAGCTCGACGCGATCTACAAGAAGTATCACGGCAACGGCCTGCCCGACGTCATCCTGAACCAGTAGGGAAATCATGAACAAGCGTATGTTGCTGCGCCTCATGGGAGGCGCAGCCGTGGCCTTGTCGTTCGGCCTGCCCGCGCACGCCGACACGCTCGACGAGATCAAGAAGGCCGGCAAGATCCGCGTGGCCATTGATACGGCCATCCCGCCCTTCGGCATGACCGACGACAAGATGCAGCCGACCGGTTCGGACGTCGACCTCGCCAAGCTTCTGGCCAAGGACCTCGGCGTCCAGCTCGAGATCGTGACGACAACCGGCCCCAGCCGCATCCCCATGCTGCAGACCAACAAGGTCGACGTCGTCGTCTCGACGCTGTCGATCACGCCCGACCGCGCCAAGGTGATCGACTTCTCGGTCCCCTACGCCGACCATCCCTCGGTGGTGGCTGGCCTCAAGACCGTGCAGATCAAGAGCCTCGCCGACCTCGACGGCAAGAAGGTCGCCGTCGTGCGCGGCACCACGCAGGACAGCGACCTCACCAAGCAGGCCAAGGGCGCGCAGATCGTGCGCTACGAGGACGATGCCACCATGGCTGTGGCCGTGGCCTCGGGCCAGGCCGACATCCTGGCGACGGCGCGCTCGCTCCTGCCCGCGATCAGCAAGAAGAACCCGGCGCGTACCGTAGAGCCCAAGATCACCATGCAGACCAACTGGCTGGCGATCGGGGTGCGCAAGGACGAGCCCAAGCTCCTCGCCTGGATCAACGACTGGGTGAAGGCCAACCTCAAGAACGGCAAGCTCGCCGCCATCTACAAGCAGTATCATGGCGTCGACATCCCGACCGACGAGCTCCTGAAGAAGGGAAGCTGACGTCGGCGAAAACCGGCGGTGCGTGGGCCATGTCCTATAAATTCGACTTCGAGTTCCTGGCCGAGCGATGGCCGGATTTCGTCGCCGGGGCGTGGCTCACCATCCAGCTCACCGTGCTGGCGATCGCCTTCGGCTTCGTCGTCGGCACGATCTGCGCGCTCGTCCGCGTCTATGGCGGGCCGGTGCTGCGCCGGGTGGTTGGCGCCTATGTCGAGACCATCCGCAACACGCCGCTCCTGATCCAGATCTTCATCGTCTATTTCGGCCTCTCGAGCCTCGGCCTCAAGCTGTCGGCCGAGGTCTCCGCCGTGCTGGCGCTCACCATCAACATGGGCGCCTACACCACCGAGATCATGCGCGCCGGCATCGAATCGGTGCAGCGCACCCAGCTCGAGGCCGCCGATTGCCTCGGCCTGACGCGCCTGCAGACCATGCTGCACGTCGTGCTGCTGCCGGCCATGGAGCGCGTCTACCCGTCGCTGGCGAGCCAGGGCGTCCTGCTGATGCTCGCCTCGTCGATCACCTCGCAGATCTCGGCCGAGGAGCTCACCGCCACCGCCAACCTCGTGCAGTCCGACACCTACAGGAGCTTCGAGGTCTACGTGATCGTGGCCGTGGTCTATCTCGCGCTGTCGGCGCTCTATCGTCTGGGCTTCTGGGCGATCGGCCTGATCCTGTTCGAGCGCCGCCGTCGGCTGGGGACGCCCCTGTGAGGACGTCACCGTGATCCAGCTCAGCGTCAATCATCTGCTCTACCTGGTCGAGGCGGCGCGCTTCACGATCCTTTTGTCGGTGATCGCCTTCGTGGGCGGCGCCGTCGTCGGCCTGCCGATTGCGCTGATGCGGGTGTCGAAGTCGCGCCTGCTGCGCGGGATCGCCAGCGGCTACATCCAGTTCATCCAGGGCACGCCGCTCCTGATCGTGCTGTTCCTGTCGTATTTCGGCCTTGGCATCCTGGGCTACAAGCTCGATCCGCTGGTCGCGGCCGGCATCTCGTTCACGATCTACGCCGCCGCCTTCCTGGGCGAGATCTGGCGCGGCTGCATCGAGGCGGTGCCGAAGACCCAGTGGGAGGCCTCCGATTGCCTCGGCCTCAACCCGGTCCAGCAGTACGCCTACGTGATCCTGCCGCAGGCGATGCGCATCGCCATTCCACCGACCGTTGGCTTCATGGTCCAGATCGTGAAGAACACCTCGCTGGCCTCGGTGATCGGCTTCGTCGAGCTGGCGCGCGCCGGCCAGATCGTCAACAACTCGACCTTCGAGCCGTTCGCGATCTTCACCGCCGTCGCCGCCATCTATTTCGTGCTGTGCTACCCGCTCTCGGTGGCCGCCCGCACGCTGGAAAGGAGGGCACATGCCGGAAGGTGACAATGTCGTCGACATCAAGGATGTCATCAAGGAATTCGGCCCTCTGCGTGTGCTCGACGGCGTCAGTCTCGACGTGACGCGCGGCCAGACCGTGGCCATCGTCGGCCGCTCGGGCTCGGGCAAGAGCACGCTGCTGCGCTGCATCGCCGGGCTGGAAACGGTGCAGGGCGGCTCGATCACCGTGTGCGGCCATCCCGTCGGCCGGCCGGGCAGCGCCGCCCGCGCCCAGCTCCGCCGCGACGTCGGCATGGTGTTCCAGAGCTACAATCTCTTCCCGCATCTCAACGTCGAGCGGAATATCACGCTCGCGCTCACGCTGGTGAAGAAGCAGTCCAAGGATGAAGCGAAGAAGCGCGCCGCCGAGGTGCTGGCGATGGTCGGCCTGACCGACAAGATCGCTTCCTACCCGGAGCAACTTTCCGGTGGCCAGCAACAGCGCGTCGCCATCGCCCGCTCGCTGGCGCTGCAGCCCCAGGTCATGCTGTTCGACGAGGTGACCTCGGCGCTCGATCCCGAGCTCACTGCCGAGGTGCTGGGGGTGATGGAGAACCTGGCGCATCACGGCATGACCATGATCAGCGTCACCCACGAGATGGGCTTCGCCCGCCGCGTCGCCGACGTGGTGGTGTTCATGCACCAGGGCAAGGTGTGGGAGACCGGTCCGACGGCCGACGTCTTCGCCAATCCGCGGACCGCGGAATTCAAGCAGTTCGTGGGAAGCGAACTCTAGCAGCGATACAATTAACCGGTAGACGCGCCGTCGCAGACCGGCGGTCATCGGCTTCCAGGCCGGCACAACCGTCGCGGACGGGGCGAAGATCTACGTGCGGTACGACGGCGACATCGGCCGGACTTCGCCTCGCCTTCTAGACGGACCCGCTTCGAATGTTGTGATCGCTTGAGGCGTGGGGCGGAACGCCCCTGGTGTCGAGACGTTCAATGATGAACAGAATCTGGCCGAACGGAGCGACGAGAAAAGAGGAACTGGTCCGGCGATTGGATCGAGCCGAAAAGCTCCTGCGCGCGCACGTCGATCCGCCTCGGCCGTTGCGCTATCGATGTGCCGTCCATTTGGCTGATGCACTGGGGTGCCTGGCAAAGTGCCTGCTCGACGCCGCCGATCAGGCACTGGATGCCGCGGAGAAGGAGGCAGCCGAGACCGTGCCGGATGCGACCAAACGGCCGCGTACCTACACGTTGCAAGACCTCTTGAACATTGTTCATCAGCAGCGCGCCTCATTGCCGGCGGGTGCAGGACACCCTCGGGACGGGTGGCCTGAATAACCATCGACGAGGACGGCGCGAGGCTAGGCCAGGGGCGCGACCGACAGGCCTTTGACCTTGTGCTTCTCGATCAGGCTCGCGACCAGCCCCGACTTCTTGGCGTGCTCGACGAACTCGGCGATATAGCGCGCGCCCTCGGTGGCCGGCTTGTTGCAGCCGACGGCCTGCTGGACCGCGGTGAACTTGCCGTCGAGGATCTTCAGCTCGGGATGCTTCTCGAGATCCTTCAGGAGACCCGGCCGCAGGCCGGCCAGGGCATCGGCCTTTTCTTCCAGGAACTTGTTGAAGGCGCCGTCGAGGCCGGAGACCTGGATCAGGGTCGCGTTCTTGATGTTGTTCTCAAGCCACAGGCCGTAGGCCGAGCGCGCCGAGACGACCAGGCGCACGCCCTTCTTGTCGACGTCGGCGATCGACTTCAACGGCGAGCCTGGCGGCACCATGTAGGTCGCCTCGATCTCGACATAGGCGGCGCTGAAGGTCATCACGGCCGCGCGCTGCGGCTCGGCGCCGATCAGGCCGATGTCCCACACGTTCTTGCCGGCCTGGTCGGCGAGCTCGCCGGGCGACTTGAAGGTGACATAGGTGATCGGCACGCCGAGCGAGGCGGCGATTGCCTTGGCCACGTCGGGCGCCACGCCCACCGGCTCGGCCTTCTCGGTGCGGCCGGTGACCAGCAGGAAGTTGGAGAGGTTGATGCCGGCACGCAGAATGCCGGTCGGTGCCAGTTCGGCTCGGGCTTTGTCGGTCATGCCGGCAGTCTATACTGAAGCGCTCCGGGAGCGAAACGCACACACGGCGAACCGCCTTTTCGTTCGCCGAAAGAGGACGCCACCATGAAGATCACCGACGTCAGCCTGACCTTGTTCGCCTGGGACGACATCCCGCCGACGCAGTACGGCCAGCACAGCCGATTCGCGGGCTCGAGCGCGCTTGGCCTTCTGCGCATCGCCACCGACGAGGGCGTCGAGGGCCATGCCTTCCTGGGCTCGGCGTCGAATTCCGCGGCAGTCGACGGGCAGGGGCTGATCACGCATCTCAAGCCGATGCTGATGGGCCGCAATCCAATGCATCGGGAAGCCCTGGTCGTCGATCTCTGGAAGCGCCAGCGCCCAGCCGGCGTGCGCACCATCGGCGCTGTCGACGTCGCCCTCTGGGACCTGCTGGGCAAGGCGGTCGGCCAGCCGATCCATCGGCTGCTCGGCACCTATCGTGAGTCGGTGCCGGCCTATGCCAGCTCCGCCGTGCTCGCGTCGGCCAGCGCCTACGCCGAGCAGGCCGTCGAGTTCAAGGAGAACGGCTGGGCTGCCTACAAGATTCATCCGCCGACGCGCTGGCGCGAGGACATCAAGGTCTGCGAGGCGGTGCGCAAGGCCGTCGGCGATTTCACCATCATGCTCGATTCGACCTGGGCCTATGACTATCCGGCGGCGCTGCGCGTCGGACGCGCCGTTGAGGAGATGGACTACCACTGGTACGAGGACCCGCTCGCCGACCAGGACATCTACAATTACGTGAAGCTGAAGCAGCAGCTCGCGATCCCGATCCTCGCCACCGAGTATCCCATCACCGGCCTCGATTCCTACCAGCCGTGGATCATGCTGCAGGCCACCGACTACCTGCGCGGCGACGTCGCCGTGAAGGGCGGCATCACCACCCTGGTGAAGGCCGCGCACCTGGCCGAATCGTTCCGCATGAACTACGAGGTCCATCACGGCGGCAATTCCCTGAACAACGTCGCCAACCTGCATGTCATCGCCTCGATCCGGAACACCGAGTTCTTCGAGGTGCTGTTGCCCGACGGGGCGCAGAAATACGGGCTGGAGCAGGACATCGTGGTCGGCCGCGACGGCCTGGTGCACGTTCCCAACGGGCCGGGGCTGGGGGCAGCCATCGATTTCAAGCTGATCGAGCGCAAGAAGATTGCCGTATTGAGCTGATCTGCAGCCGCTATGACGTGCAACCCGCCCCAACGGGGGGCGTTGAGCGGGCATCCACTCTTTCAGGAGGTGCCCCCATGCAGCGTACGTTGCTTACCCTCGCGCTCATCGCCACTGCCGGCGTTTCCCATGCTCAGACCATGTCGGCCGGCGAGCCCACCGATCCCTATGGCCGTCCGCTGGTCGGCCGCAACGACTGGGTTCGCCAGCCCGGCGACCAGGCCGGTCCCCGCGGCGCCGCGATGCAGCCCACCATGCAGTACAATGGTGCGACCACCACCCGGACCGTGACCACCTACAGCGGCAACGTGGCGACGGCTCCCGCTTCCCAGCCGCCGATGCCGACCACGGAAAAGACGACGAACAACAACAGGCTCGAACAGGGCCACGCCGTGGGTCAGGAGCCGGTGTCGACCGATGCCACCGGCCGGCGCCAGACCACGATGAAGGACGAGTACGGTTTCCGCTACGACGACCAGGGCAATCGCATTGATGCGCGCGGCAACATCATCTCGCCGCACATCCCGCAGCGCTGATCGGTCGGTAAATCTGTTTGTTGAGAGAGTGCGCCGGCGGTCCGAAGGGGCCGCCGGCGTCTCATTTTGATGGACAATCCGGCCCGCCTGGCCGACTTGTCGCCGCACGATGATGTCCATCTACGTCGATGCCGACGCCTGCCCGGTCAAGAACGAGATCTACCGCGTCGCCGAGCGTTACGGCCTGAAGGTCTACGTCGTCAGCAATTCCTATCTCGGCGTGCCGCGCGATCCGCGCATCGAGCTGGTGGTCGTGAGCGACAGCTTCGATGCCGCCGACAATTGGATCGCCGAGCGCGCCGGTCCAGGCGACATCGTCGTCACCGCCGACATCCCGCTTGCCGATCGCAGCCTGAAGGCGGGGGCGGCGGTCATCGGCAACACCGGCGTGCCGTTCACCACCACCTCGATCGGCATGGCGATGGCCAACCGCGAGCTGATGTCCAACTTGCGCGCCATGGGCGAGGTCACCGGCGGCCCCAAACCGATGACACCACGCGACCGCTCGCGCTTCCTGTCGGCGCTCGATGAGGCCATCCAGAGATTGCGTCGGCAGCGCGCCTGACCGAATATCAGTCCCAAGTAACAAAATCGTCACATTGGGGGAAACGATGAAGCTGCTTCGTGGCGTCGCTCTCGTGCTGGCCGGCTGGCTCGCCGCCGCCGCCGCCCATGCCGCCGATCTCAACGTCTACACGATCTGGCCCGAGAACTACGCGCGGCCGATGTTCCAGGAGTTCGAGAAGCAGACCGGCATCAAAGTCAACTTCCTGCGCTTCTCCTCAGGCGAGGCGCTGACCCGCGTCATCGCCGAGAAGAACAACCCGCGCATCGACGTGCTGTTCGGCGGTCCGGTCGAGACCTTTGCGGCGGGCATCAAGGAAGGCATCTTCGAGCCTTACAAGTCGCCGTCCTTCGCCAAACTGCCGGCCCGCTTCAAGCATGCCGATGGCCAATGGACGGCGATCGCCGACGACCCGCTGGTGTTCATGACCAACGCCGCGTTCCTCAAGACCAACAATTTGAAGCCGCCGGCGTCGTGGGACGATCTCCTGAACCCAGCCTACAAGAACAGCCTGCAGATGGCCGACGCGCGCACCTCGGGCACGGCGGTGACGCGCATCTTCTCGGTGCTGGAGGTCAATGACCGAAACGAGGACAAGGCCTTCGCCTATCTGAAGAAGCTGCGGCCGAACGTGCAGGTCTATACCAAGAGCGGCGGCGGCGGGACCTTGCCCACCGGCCTCGGCCAGGCCGCTGGCGGCATCTTCTTCATCGTCGATGCGCTCGAGACCAAGGCCAAGGGCTACGATGTCGTCATCAGCTTCCCCAAGGAGGGGATCGGCACGTCGGCCGAGGCGATTGCCCTGATCAAGGGCGCCAAGAACCCTGAAGCCGGCAAGAAGTTGATCGACTTCGCGACCAGCGCTGCCATGCAGTCCAAGCTCTCCGAGTTCAAGGTGAATTTCGTGCCGGCCAATCCCGACGTGAAGACCGATCCGGCACTCGCCGAGGTGCTGAAGGGCGCCAAGATCTTCCCGATCGACGACGAATACGCGGGCGCCAATCGCAAGCGCATCATCGACCGCTGGGTCAAGGAAGTGCTGCCGGCGCAGTAGCCGTCGTGGCCACGGCCTCCTCGGCCTCGTGGCGCCGGGTCGCGAGCGATCCGGCGCTGCTTGGCGCCATCGTCGTGCTCTGGCTGATGCTGGGGCTGTTCGTGCTGTTTCCGATGGCGCATCTGCTGGAGCGCGCCTTCGTCGATGAAGGGCGGCTCAGCTTCGAGCCATTGCTGTCGAGCCTTGCCGATCCCAGCCACCAGGCGGCCTTCATCAACAGCCTGATCCTCGCCGCCTCTGTGGGCGTGCTGGGCACGGCGCTGGGCTTCCTGTTCGCGCTCACGGCGGTGCGTGCCGGGCTCAGCCGGCATTGGCTCACCCTGCTCGATGCGGCGGCCTTGCTGCCGCTGGTGTCGCCGCCCTTCACGACCTCGATCTCCATCATCTTTTCGTTCGGCCCCAAGGGCCTGATCACCCACGACCTGCTCGGTCTCACCAACGTCTCGGCCTACGGCTTCTGGAGCACGACCCTGGCCGAGACGCTGACCTACTTCCCGATCGCCTATCTGACCTTGCGGCCGATCCTGGCGGCGATCGATCCCAACCTCGAGGAGATGGCCTTCAGCCTGGGCGGTTCGCGCTGGCGCATCTTCCGTACCGTCACCCTGCCGCTTTGCGTGCCGGGCTTTGCCAATGCCTTTCTACTGCTGTTCGCCGCCTCGCTCGCCGACTTCGCCACGCCGCTGATCCTGGCCGGCAATGCCTTTCCGGTGCTGCCGACGCAGGCCTACCTGCAGATCACCGGCCTGTTCGACTTCAAGGGCGGCGCCGTGCTGTCGCTGATCCTGCTGGTGCCGGCGGCGGCGGTGTTCCTGCTGCAGCGCTACTGGGTGGGACGGCGGACCTACGTTACGGTGACCGGCAAGGTGGGGCAGCGCTCGCGCTCACGGGCCATCGCGCCGTGGGCAGGGGCGGCGCTGATCGTGGCCTGCGTCGCCGTCGCGGCGCTCATCGTCTATTTCTATGCACTGCTGGTCGTGGCCTCGCTGGTGACCGCCTTCGGCGCCAACAACAGCTTCACCTGGCACCACTACCACGTGATCTTCACCGAAGGCCTGCCGGCGATCCGCGATACGCTGATCATCGCCGCCATCGGCATGCCGCTCGGCGGCCTCTACGGCGTGCTGGTCGGCTACCTGATCGCCCGTCGCAATTTCCCCGGCCGGCGGCTGATGGAACTGGCCGCCATGATCAACTACGCGCTGCCCGGCACCATCGTCGGCATCGCCTACCTGATCGCCTTCAACGACCCGCCGGTGGCCCTGACGGGCGGGGCGCTGATCATCATCGCCTGCTACGTCTTCCGCTACAGCCCGACCGGAATCCGCGCGACGGTGGCGCTGCTGCAGCAGATCGACCGCAGCATCGAGGAGGCATCGTCGAGCCTGGGTGCGGGCAGCGGCGAGACTTTCAGGCGCGTGACGCTGCCGCTGATCGCGCCAGCCTTCTTCGCCGGCCTCGGCGTCGTCTTCATCCGCTCGATGACAGCGATCAGCGCCACGATCTTCCTGGTGTCGATCAGCTGGACCCTGATCACGGTGCGTATCCTCGAGAACATGACGGAGATGGCGCTGGGACCGGCCGCGGCGTTCTCGGTATTCGTGATCGTGGTGGTGTTCGTCGTGGTGGCCGGCCTCAGCGCCGTGCTGGCGCGGCTGCGCACGCCTGCCGCCGGCGCGGCGGCCCGTTCGTTCCTGGGAGGTTAGGCGCATGGCGCCCGTCAGCATCCGCCTCGATGGCGTCTCCAAGCGCTTCGACCACACCGTGAAAGGCGAGGTCTATGCCGTGCGCGACGTCAGCCTTGCGGTGGCCGAGGGCGAGCTGCTGACCTTGCTCGGCCCTTCGGGCTGCGGCAAGTCGACGACCTTGCGCATGATCGCGGGTTTCGAGGAGCCGGACGCCGGCACCATCCTGATCGGCGGCAAGGACGTCACGCACGTGCTGCCCAACCGGCGCGGCATCGGCTTCGTGTTCCAGAACTATGCGCTCTTTCCGCATCTCTCGGTGTTCGAGAACGTGGCCTATGCGCTGCGGGTGCAGCGCCGGGACGAGGCCTCGATCGCGCGCGCCGTCGAGGGCGTTCTCGAGCTGGTCGGGCTCACTCACTACGGTCGACAGCAGTCGCACCAGCTCTCGGGCGGCGAGCAGCAGCGGGTGGCGCTGGCGCGCGCCGTGGTGTTCGAGCCGCAGGTGCTGCTGTTCGACGAGCCTCTCAGCAACCTCGACGCCAAGCTCCGGGTCGAGATGCGCGGGCAGATCCGCGCCCTGCAGAAGCGCATCGGCACCACCACCGTGTATGTCACCCACGACCAGGAAGAGGCGATGGCGATCTCCGACCGCATCGCCGTCATGGACAAAGGGTCGGTGGTGCAGGAAGGCACGGCGCAGGAGCTCTACTACCGGCCGCGGACCGAGTTCGTCGCCAACTTCATCGGCCGGACCAATCTCGTGGATGGGCATGTCGTAAGCGCGGGCGACGTCGAAATCGAGGGCGTGCGGGTGGCCTTCTCTTCTGGCCTTGCGGCAGGCGAGCGGGCAAGGCTGGTGGTGCGACCGGAAATGATCGAGCTGCGGGCGGCAGCGGTGTGCGACGGACCCCACGGCAGGATCGTCCAGCGCACTTTCCTCGGCGAGAAGACCGACTATGTGGTGGCGCTGGGCGCGGCGACTCTGCAGGTCGCGGCAAGCGACCAGTACCGTCGGCCGCTGTTCGAGATTGACCAGCCTGTCGGCGTGTATTTCCACGCCGACGGCATCCACGTGCTGCGCTGAACGATCATACGACGGTGCGATACCGCTCGACGCAGGTTTCAAGCACCCGGTCGATCGGCTGGGCCCACCAATAGTCGGAGAAGATCTCGGCCTCGATGAGGCCCGTGTAGCCGGCATCCTCCACCGCGTTGCGGATGCGCCGCAGGTCGACCACGCCATCGCCCATCATGCCGCGGTCGTTCAGCATGTCCTTGGTCGGCACCAGCCAGTCGCAGACATGGTAGGCGATCAGGCGCTTGGCACGGCCGGCGCGGGCGATGCTGGCGTACAGTTCCGGGTCCCACCACGTGTGATAGACGTCGACGGCGACGCCGAGCGCGGTGCCGCCGGGATCGAGCCGGTCGGCGATATCGAGCGCCTGGGCGAGCGTGTTCACCGCGGCGCGATCGGCGGCGTACATCGGATGCAGCGGTTCCAGGGCGAGCGGCATCCTGGCCTGGCGCGCGTAAGCCAGCAGCTCGGCAATGCCGTCCTCGATCATCTTGCGCGCGCCGACGATGTCCTTCGAGGGCGTCGAGCCCGGCCGCGCGAATTGCGGCAGGCCGCCGGCCACCAGGATGACGCAGGGCGCTCCCAGTGCCGCGGCCTCGTCGACGGTGCGGCGGTTGTCATCGCGCGCCGCGATGACGTGCTCGCCTGTGGCCGGGAACAACCCGCCGCGGCAGTAGCCCGAAAGTTTCAGGCCGGCGTCCTTGATGGCCCGTCCGGCCCGATCCAGCCCGACGGCGGCAACCTGGTCGCGCCACGGGCTGATCGCGGCGATGCCGTGCCGGGCTCAGGCCTCGATGATCTCCGGGAGACCGGCCTGCTTGCGAACCGTCGCGGTGTTGACCGACAGCAGCGACGGTCCGGCACTGAGATCGCGCATCGCGGGCTACAGCGCCACACCGCGGACGGCCAATACCGCCTTCATGCGCGCTGCCGCGCGCTCGGGGTCGCGGAACAGGCCCGCTTTGTCGGCCAATCGGAACAGCTCGGCGAGGTGCAAGGTCGAGCGCGCGCTTTCCTGGCCGCCGACCATGGTGAAATGGTCCTGATGACCGTTGAGGTAAGCCATGAACACGACTCCGGTCTTGTAGAAGCGGGTCGGCGCCCGGAAGATGTGGCGCGACAGCGGCACGGTCGGCGCCAGGATGGCGTGGAATTTTTCCAGATCGCCGCCGGCCAGCGCCGCCAGCGATGCCGCGGCGGCCGGCGCGATGGCGTCGAAGATGCCGAGCAGGGCGTGCGAGTAGCCGTGCGCGTCGCCGGCGATGAGTTCGGCGTAGTTGAAGTCGTCGCCGGTGTACATCTTCACTTGTCTGTCGAGCCGGCGCCGCATGGCGATCTCGCGGTCCTTGTCGAGCAGCGAGATTTTTACGCCGTCGACCTTGGCAGCTGAGGTGTTGATGATGGCGACCGCCGTATCCATCGCCCTGCCGAGGTCCTTGGTGCCCCAGTAGCCGGCCAGCGCCGGGTCGAACATGTCGCCCAGCCAATGGATGATCACCGGCTGGCGCATCTGGGAGAGCACGCGCTGGTAGACGCGGGCATAGTCGTCGGCCGAACGGGCGGCACGCACCAGGGCGCGCGAGGCCATCAGGATGATGCGCCCGCCGGCCGCCTCGATGGCGGCGATCTGCTCCTCATAGGCACGGATCACGTCGTCGACCGTGTAGGTCCCGGCCGGGTCGAGATGGTCGGTGCCGGCGCCCGAGAAGACCACGGCGCCCTCGCGGCCGCGTGAGGCGGCGACCGAGCGCCTGATCAGCTCCAGCGCCATCGGCCAGTCGAGGCCCATGCCGCGCTGGGCGGTGTCCATCGCCTCGGCGACGCCGAGTCCGAGGTCCCAGAGATACTCGCGATAGGCGATGGTGCGTTCCCAGTCGGGCGCGGCCTGCAGCCAGGGATCGATGTCGGCGCGCGGATCGGCCACGACGTGGGCGGCCGCCAGGGCAACGCGGTTCAACGGCCGCGTGATGCGGTCGGGGAAGTGTGCGGCATCGGACAGGGTGTAAGGGGCGAGGCGCCCGTCGGCGGCGGGCAGGGGCACGATGATCGACATGGGGGCCTCCTCTCAGATCTTGAGCGCCGGGACGTCGACCCAGCGCCGTTCCTTCCAGCTCTGGTGGGCGCACTCGACCAGCTGCACGCCCTTGGCGCCTTCGACCAGCGAGTGCTTGAACGGCGCGTCCTCGACGACGTGGCGGATGAACATCTCCCATTCGGCCTTGAAGCCGTTCTCGTAGACGATGTTGTCGGGCATCTTCTGCCAACTGTCGTAGAAGTCGATGGTCTGTTTCTGGTCGGGGTTCCACACCGGCCGCGGCGTGGCGGTGCGCGGCTGGATCATGCAGTCGCTGAGGCCGGCGACGGCCGAGCCGTGGGTGCCGTCGACCTGGAAGGTCACGAGATCGTCGCGGTAGACGCGCACGGCCCAGCTCATGTTGATGTGGGCGATGATGCCGCCTTCGAGCTGGAAGGAGGCATAGGCCGCATCGTCGGCCGTCGCGGGGTAGGTCTTGCCCGCCTCGTCGACGCGCTCGGGGATGTGGGTGGCGGCGATGCACGACACCGACTTCACGGCGCCGAACAGGTTGTCGAGCACGTAGCGCCAGTGGCAGACCATGTCGAGGACGATGCCGCCGCCCTCCTCGTCGCGGTAGTTCCACGACGGCCGCTGCGCCGGCTGGCCCCAGTCGCCCTCGAACACCCAGTAGCCGAACTCGCCGCGCACCGCGAAGATGCGGCCGAAGAAACCCGAATCGCGCAAGAGCTTGATCTTCTGCAGGCCGGGCAGGAACAGCTTGTCCTGCACCGTGCCGTTCTTGATGCCCTTCTCCTTGGCCAACCGGCAGATCTTCAGCGCCTCGGCGAGATTGGTGGCGATCGGCTTCTCGCAATAGATGTGCTTGCCGGCGTGGATGGCCTTCTCGAGCAGGGTCGGGCGCATCTGCGTCGTCGCCGTGTCGAAGAAGATGTGGTTGCGCGGGCTGGCGATCTCGGCGTCGAGATCGGTGGTCCAGCGCAGGCCGCCATGCTGCTCGGCCAGCGCCTTCACCTTCTCGCCCGTGCGGCTCACCAGCACCGGGTCGAGCATGACGCGCGAGCCGTCGGACATCAGCACGCCGCCCTGGGCGCGGATCGCCGCCACCGAGCGGATCAGATGCTGGTTGACGCCCATGCGACCCGAGACGCCGTTCATGATGAGGCCGAGGGTGCGTTGGCTCATGAGTAGAGGTCCCTGCTGGAAGGAAGAATCAAGCGACGCCACTAAGTAACCGGATGGTTAATAGCTCCTATAGGCCCGCTTTCTTGTCAAGTCGGGGCCTCCGGCCGGGCGCCGTGGCGATGCCCCGCAGCACCAGGCCGACCACGTGCTCGATGCGCCGGTCGAGTGCGCCGCGCGCCTTGAGATCGCGCGCGAACACCACCGTGAGGGTATGGATGTTGGAGAGGTAGAAGAAACAGAGCGAGGCGATCGAGATGTAGAGCTGCAGGGGATCGATGCCGGGCCGCACGACGCCCTGCCGCGCGCCCTTGGCGAGGATGCGGCCGACGATGGCCACCACCGTCGAATTCATGTCGGGGATCTGGCGCGACTTCACGAGGTGGCGGGCGCGGTGCAGGTTCTCGGTGTTGAGCAGCGCCATGAAGCTGGGGTTGGCGTTGAAGTAGGCCCAGGTGAAGCGCACCAGCCGCTCGATGGCCGCCAGCGGCTCCAGCTCCTCCAGCCGCAGCTCGCGCTCGGCCGTGCGGATGTCGGCGTAGGCGCGCTCCAGGGTGGCGAGATAGAGCGCCTCCTTGTTGCCGATATAATAGTAGAGCAGGCGCTTGTTGGCGCGGGCCGTGCGGGCGATGCGATCGACCCGGGCCCCCATGTAGCCATGATCGGCAAACTCCACGCGCGCCGCCGCCAGGATGCGGAGCTTGGTGGCGCCGGCGTCGCGGACAGCGAGCTTGGGGCTGGGGCGTTTCATTGCGTCAGCTTACGTCACGCATTTCGACCAACGCGACTCAAGTTCCTCTCCCCCTGGCGGGGGAGAGGAGCATGAGCAGGCCTGGAGGCCCGCGGTCCGGCAAGAGCTACTTATCCAGCCAGACGTCCTCGAACCTGAAACCGTTGTAGACGCTGTTGACCTGCGGCACGTAGCCCTTGACGTAAGGCTGCATGCAGATCGCCGCGCGGTTCCACATGATGATCGGCCGCGCGCCATCTTCGAGCAGCTTGCGGTCGATCTCCCACACGATCTTCTTGCGCTTCTCGATGTCGGGTTCGGCCGATTGCACGTCGAACAGTTTCTCGATCTCCGGGTTGCAGTAGCCCGTGTAGTTGCGCTCCGACTTGCAGGAGAAGTTCTCGAAGTAGTTCTGGTCGGGATCGTCGACGCCGTTGCCGGTGGTATTGAGGCCGAGCTGGTAGTTCTTGCGCGCGACCCGGGGAAACCACTGCGACGTCTCGATGATGTCCACGTCGGCGTCGATCCAGATCTCCTTGAGCTGGCTTGCCAGGATCACGGCCGGATCCTTGTAGAGCGAGATGCCGCGCGTGGCGATCTTGAGCGGCAGGTGCTTGTCCGGCCCGTAGCCCAGCTTCTTCATGATGGCGCGGGCATCCTCGCGGTTCTTCTGCACGTCCGGTCCATAGCCCGGCACGGCCTCGTAGAGTTCGTTCGGCAGGCCCCACACGCCGTCGCTTGTCGGCTGCATGGTGCCGCCGAGCCTTGCGTCGCCCTGGTTGATGATGTCGACGAAGGACTTGCGGTCGATGGCCAACGCCAGAGCCTTGCGCAGCTCGGGGTTGTCGAACGGCGGCGCGTCGCGGTTGAGGATCAGGTTGGTGCTGTTGTTCATCGAGGTTACTTCGCACACCGCATTGGGCATCTGGGTCTTGATGTCCTTCAGGAGCGGAATCGTCACCTCCCACGGGAAGGTGATGTCGAACTTGCCGGACACGAAACTCAGCATCGCCGTCGCCCGGTTGGGCACGATGGTGAACTCGATGCCGTCGAGATAGGGTTTCCCTCTCTTCCAGTAGTCGGCGTTCCTGGCGATCTTGATGGCTTCGTTCTGCTTGAATTCGACGAACTTGAAGGGGCCGGTGCCGACCGGCTTGGTGCGCATCTGCGCCGCCGACACGTGGCAGGGATAGACCGGCGAGAAGCCGGAGGCGAGCAGCGACAGCAGCGACGGCTGCGGCCGCTTGAGATGGACCGTGACCTCGAGGTCGCCGTTGGCGGTGACGCGGTCGACGTTTCCGTACCAGGACTTGCGCGGATTGCGGCGAAGTCCCTGCTCGGCCTTGCCGGTCAGCAGGTCGAAGGTGCAGACGACGTCCTTGGCCGTGAAGGGCTGGCCGTCATGCCATTTCACGCCGTCCTGCAGCTTGAAGGTGAGGTCCTTGCCGTCGGCGCTCCAGCTCCACGACTTGGCGAGGTCGGGTACCACGGTCTGCGGGCTGTTCTGTGCCTTCTGCTGGTCGAACAGCACGAGGTTGTTGAACAGCGGCATGAAGGGGATGACCGTCGAGTTGGTCGCTTCCTCGTGGATCGAGGCGCTTGGCGGATTGTCGCGATGGTACATCTTGAGCACGCCGCCGCTCTTCTGCGCCAGCGCTACGCTCGAGCACGAAACAAGGGCAGCCATCAGGCCGCCCAACAGAACCATTGGACGCATTACTGTTCCCTTCCCAATTGCCCCGCGTGTCGAGCCGCGGTTTGGAGGAGAGTGTAGCCGATCTTCTCGGATTCCTCTCCCCCGCTAGGGGGAGAGGAGCATGAGCGGGCGATGCGTTCCGCTGCGGCGATCAGCGATCCAGCCAGACGTCTTCGAAGCGGAAGGCGTTGAACATGCTGTTGACCTGGGCGACATAGCCTTTGACGTAGGGCTGCCAGCAGGTGGCATTGCGGTTCCACATGATGGTCGGCCGGGCGCCGTCGGCCAGCAGCTTGGCGTCGATCTCCCAGACCAGCTGCTTGCGCTTTTCGGGATCGGGCTCGGACGACTGCAGATCGAACAGGCGCTCGATCTCGCCGTTGCAGTAGCCGTTGTAGTTGCGCTCCGAGCGGCAGGAGAAGTTCTCGAAGAACGCCTGGTCGGGATCGTCGACGCCGTTGCCCGTGGTGTTGAGCCCGATCGTGTAGTCCTTGCGGCTGATGCGCGGGAACCAGTGCGAGGCCTCGACGATGTCGAGCTCGGCGTCGACATGGATCTCGCGCAACTGGTCTACCAGGAGGGCCGCGGGAGTTTTGTAAATCGACAGGGCGCGCGTCTGGACCTTGGTGCGCATGCGCTTCTCCGGGCTGAAGCCCGCGCGGCTCATGATGGCGCGGGCCTCCTGCCGGTTCTTCTCGACGTCGGGGCCGTAGCCTGGCACCGCCGCCAGCTTGTCGGGCGACAGGCCCCACATGCCGTCGCTCGGCGGCTGCATGGTGCCGCCGATCTGGCCGTCACCGTCGTTGGCGGCGATGAAGGCCCGGCGGTCGAGCGCCAGCGACAGCGCGCGACGGATGTCCGGCTTGTCGAAGGGGGCGGCCTCGCGGTTCACCAGGATATTGGTGTTGTTGTTCATCGACGTCGTCTCGCACACCGCCCGAGGCGACTGGCGGCGTACGTCCCGCAGTTGCGGGATCGTCACCTCCCAGGGGAAGGTCATGTCGAAGCGGCCGGCGACGAAGCTCAGCATCGCCGTGGACGGGCTCGACGTGATGTGGAACTCGATGCCGTCGAGGTGCGGCTTGCCCGGCTTGAAGTAGTCGGGGTTGCGCACCAGCCGCACGCTGTCGAATTGCTTGAATGAGTCGAGCTTGAACGGGCCGGTGCCGATCGGCTTCTGCCGCATCTGCGCGCCCGGCACATGGCAGGGATAGATCGGCGAGAGTCCGGAGGCCAGCAGGGTCAGCAGCGAGGGCTGCGGATGGTTGAGATAGATGGTGACTTCGTAGTCGTTGCTGCCGTGGACGTAGTTGATGTTGCCGTACCAGCTGCCGCGCGGATTGTTCTTGAGCTTGTCGCGTGCCCGGCCGGTCAGCAGGTTGAAGGTGCATTCGACGTCGGCTGCGGTGAACGCCCAGCCGTCGTGCCATTTCACGCCATGGCGCAGCTTGAAGGTGAGCTCGGTCTTGTCCTCGTTCCAGCTCCATGATTCGGCGAGGTCGGGCACGATCGACTTGTCGTTGTTCTGCGGCACCGACGGGTCGAAAATGACGAGGTTGTTGAACACCGGCATGAAGGGCACGACGGTCGAGGGGCTGAACTCCTCGTGGATCGAAGTGCTCGGCGGATTGTCGCGATGGAACAGGCGCAGCACGCCGCCGCGCTTCTGCGCCAGTGCCGCTTCGCCAAAGCACGATAACGACAAGACGATGCCGACAAGCAGCACGGCCGCACGCCCGGCACGTGTACTCAATACGCGCATCGGGCCTCGCAATCCCCTTGCGGGCGAGGCGCGCAACGCCTGTCGCTTGCCGATACTTTCATCCAGGCACACCCGATCCCCGTCGCCGGTAACAAATATCAGGTGACAGCATCAGAGTAATTGAAGAAACAAAAGATACAACTTGCAGAGAGGGCGAAGGCGTCTCGTGCACGGTGCAATCAACCAGCCGTTACATCCACTCAGGCCGCATGTTTGCGCCGCATCGACTGCGAATACTTCGGACAAACCTCCTCGGCAAAGCGAGTCATCATGCGCTGGCGCAGCCCGATCGGCGTGCCGGGCGTGGCGCATGACACCATGAAGTAGTTGAAGCCGAGAGCGGCGAGCTGGTCGATGCGCCGGCAGATCGTCGCCGGGCTGCCGACCAGGTTGGACTCCATGAACGGGCCGAGCTCGCCAGGATCGGTGAGCTTGCGCAGGTTGGCGAACATGCGGCTGAAATCCTGGTACTCGGGAATGTCGGCCCACGGGTTGGCGTCGGACTCGTAGTGCGCGCACTGCAGGTCGAAGTAGGGCGGGTAGTAGCGACGGCCGAGCGCGCGGGCCTCCTCGTCGCTGTCGGCGATGAACATCTTCACCGAGATCGGCAGGATGGCGTCGCGCCGGGCGCCGCCGGCACGCGCTGCCCAGCGCTCGAGGATCCTGGTCAAAAGCTTGTCGGGGAAGGTCGAGAGGCAGATCGGCGCCACGCCGAGGTCGCCCATCACCTCGGCGCTGGCCGGGCTGCCGATGGCGCCGTAGAAGCGCACCTTCTTCCCTCCCGGCTCGGGCCTGAGGCGGATCGGCCGCTCGATCTTCCAGAAGCGGCCGTCATGGGTGAACGGCTCGCCTGAAAGGCCCTTCTCGACGATGCGATAGCATTCGGCGAAGCGCGCCCGCGCCTCGTTCATGTCGACGTTGTAGGCATCGTATTCCATCTTGGCCGTGCCGCGGCCAATGCCGAGATGCAAGGTGCCGCTCGTCATGCCGTTCAGCATGGCGATCTCCTCGGCCAGCCTGAGCGGGTGGTACCACGGCAGCACCAGCACCGAGGTGCCGAGCGACAGGTCGGGAAAGGCCGCGGCGATGTGGGCCATGAACAGGAGCGGGCTCGGCGTCGGGTAGTAGTCGCTGAAATGGTGCTCCAGCAGCCAGGCTGCATCGTAGCCCAGCTTCCGGCCGAGCGCGCAATCCTCCATGACCTCGCGATACAGCGCCTGGTCGGACTTGTGCACGTCGCTGGCCGGCGCGGCCTGAAAGCCGAACGCAATGTCTCCCATCGCGCATCCCTGAACCTGTTTTCTTTGACGGCAAGTTTAGCAGGCTTTGCCGACGCCGTACGGCCGGCGTCGCCCGCCGGTTCGCCTGATGATTTTGGCGGATTGATGGATGTCGAGAGCGGTGCGGGGAATAGACGACCATCGTCGCGTGCGGCAGGTTGACGGTTCGGCTGGCCCGCATCCCAGCGGCCGGCCGCGCGTTGTTCCGAGGCGATGGCCATGTCCGTGAGCAGAAGGATTGCGTGGGCTGTTGCCGCACTGCTCGGCCCGCTGCTGGCTGCCGCCGTCGCGGCGCCCTGGCTCGTCGACGTCGAAGCCTACAAGCCCGCCCTGGTCCAGGCGGTGAAGGAGGCGACCGGCCGCGAGCTGGTGATCGAAGGCGCGATGCGGCTCAGGATGCTGCCGGTGCCGCGGGTCAGCGCCCAGCGCGTGCATTTCGCCAATGCGACCGGGGCCGAAGGCGCCCAGATGGTCGACGTGCGCTGGGTCGGCGCTTCGCCGTCGTGGTGGGCGCTGTTGCGCGGCGCCGTCGAGATCGGCCAGCTCACGCTCTACCAGCCGACCATCGTGCTCGAGACCGATGCCGACGGCGTGCCGAACTGGCAGTTCAAGCCCGGCGCCGGCGCCAGCCAGCCCGAGGGCGCGCCCGCCGAGGGTTTCCACTTGGCGATTGGCGAGCTCAAGGTCGTCGAGGGCACGCTGAGCTACACCAATCCGCAGACGCACCAGACCATCAAGGCCGAGCGGGTCGACGCGACGGCGCGGGTCCGCTCGCTGCAGGGGCCGCTCACGATTTCCGGCAATGCCACGGTGAACGGCGTGCCGCTGTCGCTCGAGGTCAGCATGAGCGAGCGCAAGGCCGACGGCCACGACCTGTCCTTTTCCCTGCAGGTGCTGAGCGGCAAGCTCGACTTCAAGGGAACCATCAGCGAGTTCAACGCCAAGGGCGAGTTGAAGGGTCACCTCGGCGTGACGACCGGCGTGCTGACCGACTTCATCGCCGCGGTGGTGCGGGCCGGTGGCCAGGCGAGCCCCAAGTTCGACGCTTCGGTGGTCGGCCGCTTCACGTTCGACGGCGGCATCGAGCTCACGCCGACGCGGCTCGCCATCACCGACTTCAAGATGGCGATGGGTGCCGAGACGGCGTCGGGCACGCTGGCCTTCGAGCAGGGCGCCGCGCCGTCGCTGAAGGGCCGGGTGGCACTCCCCAAGATCGATCTGGAGAAATGGCTGGCGCTGCTGGCCAGCCCGGGTGCGTTCCAGCCGGCCCAGCCCGCCGGCAAGACACCCGCGCCGCCCAAGCCCGCTTCGCTGTCGCCGTTCCCGGCGGCGCTGGACGTGTCGCTGGCGCTCGACGTGGCGGAGGTCGTCTATCGCAAGGGCACGGTGCGCGATCTCGCCGTGGCGGTCGAGATCCACAAGGGCGTGATCACGGTGCCGCAGCTCAAGGCCGTGCTGCCGGGCGACATGCGCGTCGAGGCGACGGCTCAGCCGAACGGCGCGCTCAGCGTCACGGGACCGCGGATGCGCGAGACCTTGGCGTGGCTCGATATAACTCCCTCCGGCGTGCCGGCGGACAAGCTGCAACGGCTCGATCTCAAGGGCAGGCTCGCCGCGACGGCCAACGGCGTGCAGATCGCCGATCTGGTGGCCGACCTCGACGGCCAGCGCGCGACGGGGAGCGGCGGCGTGACTTTCGCCACGCCGCTCGCGCTCTCGGCGACGCTTCAGGCCGAGGCCTTCGATCTCGACGGCTATCTGCCGGCAGCGCCGGCAATGGCACCGAGCACGCCCCTGACGCCGCTGGTCGGCAATGCGGCGACGCCGTCGGCGGCTGGCGCGTCGGTCGCGATCGCGACGCTCATTCCTGCCGCGCCGCCGCCGCCGGATCCCGCGACGCCGCTCTTCGCGCTCAAGGCCAAGGTGGCCAAGCTCACTTTCCGCAAGCAGGTCGCAGGCGGCGTCGAGGCTGACGCCTCGGTGCAGGGCAACCTTCTGAAGGTGAATACCTTCAAGGTCGCCGATCTTTTGGGCGCCAAGGCGGACGTGAAGGGATCGGTGACCGATTTGGCCACCGCGCCTCGCTACGACCTCACCGTCAACGCCACGCTGCCCGATGCCGACAAGGTGATGGCCTATGCCGGCCTGCCCAAGCCCATCCCGGACAAGATCGGTGCGCTGTCGTTCGGCGGCGGCGTGGTCGGCACGTCGAACGCGCTTTCGTTGCGCAACGTCAGTGCGACAGCGCTCGGCAGCACCGTGCGCGTCACCGGAGCGATGGCGCTCGGCGGCAACATCCGCTTCGATTTTCCCACCTTCAATCTGCAGAGCCAGTCGGCCGCGGGCATTGGCGCCCTTGCGGCAGCCGGCGCCCTGAAAGGCGACAGCCAGCGCGCGGCCTTCGACGGCAGCCTGACGGCCTTCGGCACGGCCATGAACGGGCATGTCGATGCCACCCTGGGCAACCGGCTCAACATCAACGTCAATCTCCGGGTGCCCGGCACGCTCGATCTCGATCACTGGCTCGGCGTGTCGACGGGACCGCCGGCGGCGGTGCCGACTCCGGCACCGCAGGCGCCGCGCGCGACGACCGGCAAGCCGATCGATCTCGCCGGCTTTCGCGCCTTCGATGCCACCGTGAAACTCGAAACCAGCGCCGTCGAGGTCGCCTCGCTCAAGATCGCCTATGCCGATCTGGAGGCGACGCTGCGCGGCGGCATAGCCACGATCTCCAAGCTCACCGGCCAGTTCTATGGCGGAGCCGTCGACTTCAGCGGCACGCTCGACGCTGCCAAGAACACGCTGGCCGTCGACCTCAAGGGCAGCCTGCAGGGCATCTATTTCGGCGAGATGTTGCGCGGCACGGCCGGCACCAACAGCTTCGGCAACGACAATTTGACGGTGGCGGTCGACGGCAAGATCAACGTCATGGACATCTCCGTGCAGGGCAGCGGCCGCACGACCGAGGAGATCCGCGATTCACTGACCGGTCGCGGCCAGGTGAGCGGCGCGCTCTATCCCACCGTGGCCAAGGGCTCGCTCGGTCTCGCGTCATTCGCCACGGGGGTCGGCAGCATCTTCAGCACCGAGATGGGGTTCGGCTCGGCCGCGCTGTCGGCCTTCGTCAACCATCAGAGCAACATCGCCGGCGAGGTCGCGATCGCCAATGGCACGGTGTCGCTCAACAATCACACGGTTCAAGGACAGAACGCCGTTGCCCAGATCACCAGCCGCACCAACCTGGCGGCGGCGACCACCGACACGACCATCGCGCTCGACACCGGCCGGCGAGGGCCGGCGGACTATGTCGTCACGGTGAAGGGGCCGGTCTCGTCGCCGACCATGACGACGCGCGGCGGGAACTGACAACCGTCATCCCGACCGGAGCCGAGCGCAGCGAGGCGCAGTGGAGGGACCTGTTCTGTCGATGTGTCGACAAGACGAGGTCCCTCGACTACGCAGCCCTCCGGGCCGCCTCGCTCGGGATGACGATCTTTTTACGCTGCCCTGTTCTTCAAAATCTCCCACGCCCGGCGGAAGGCCTGGGACATCTCCTCGGCCGGTACGGCGCCGGAGAACAGCACGTGGCCCTGCAGGGCGAAGCTCGGCACGCCCTGGATGCCGGCATTGCGCGCCATGCGGTCGGCGGCGGTGACTTCCTTGAGGCCAGCGTCGCTCGCCAGCATTGCCGCGATGTCGTCGCTCTCCAGTCCGCCCTCGACGCCGAGGCGGGTCAGCACGTCGGCGTTGCCGATGTCGGCGCCGTCACAGAAATAACCCTCGAACAGCGCCTCGACGACGCCGTCCTGCACGCCCTTCTGGCCGGCCAGCCGGATCAGGCGATGGGCGTCGAGCGTGTTGGGCGTGCGCGTCAGCTTGTCGAGGTGGAACTCCAGGCCGACGGTGGTGGCGGTTTCGGTGATGCGCTCGTCGAGCTGGCGCGAGCGCTCGGCGCTGCCGAACTTGGCGAGGCGATACTGGGCGCGGTCGACGCCCTCGCGCGGCATGTCGGGATTGAGCTGGAAGGGATGCCAGGCGACGGTGAAGTGCAGGCCCTGCTTGTCGAGGATGGCGAGAGCTTGCTCGAGATGGCGCTTGCCGATGTAGCACCATGGGCAGATCGCGTCGGAGATGACGTCGATGCGGCCGACCGGCTTTGCCTGGTCCATGGTTGTTTCCTTCCCTAGTCGCAGAAGCCTATACCTGCGGGGATTCCCCGGCAACGAGGAGACCCTATGCAAAAGCCTGAATACCGCTCTGCGTTGATCGTCGGCACCGGCCCCGGCCTCAGCGCCTCGCTGGCCCGCCTGTTCGCCAAACAGGGACTGGCCGTGACAGTGGCCGCCCGCCAGACCGACAAGCTCGCCGCGCTCACCAAGGAAACCGGCGCCGAGGCCCATGCCTGCAACGCGGCCGATCCGAAGGAAGTTGCCGGCCTGTTCGCGGCCCTCGATGCCAAGGGCCGCACGCCCGACGTCGTGGTCTACAATGCGAGCAATCGCGTGCGCGGTCCGCTGGTCGACCTCGCCCCGGACGACGTGAAACGCGCCATGGAGATCAGCGCCTTCGGCGGCTTCCTGGTCTCCCAGCAGGCGGCCAAGCGCATGCTGCCCAAGTCGCACGGCGCCATCTTCCTGACCGGCGCCACGGCGGGCGTGAAGGGCTTCGCGCTCTCGGCCACCTTCGCCATGGGCAAGTTCGCGCTGCGTGGCCTCGCCCAATCGATGGCGCGCGAGCTGTCGCCCAAGGGCATCCATGTCGCCCATTTCGTGATCGACGGCGGCATCCGAGCGGCGGCCCGGCCGGTGCCGGACAACGCGCCCGACAGCCTGCTCGACCCCGACGCCATCGCCGAGACCTACTGGGCCACCCTGATGCAGCACCGCAGCGCCTGGAGCTGGGAGATCGAGGTCCGGCCGTGGGTCGAGAAATTCTAGCTGGGGGCGCGCCACTAGCTAGAGGTGCTGGCGCAGCAGCTTCAGCGCGGCGTGCAGGTCGGGGAGCACATCGAGGCACCTGGCCCGCGTCTCGGGCAGGGGCTGCAGCAGGTCGGGCACCATGAAGGCCATGGTGCCGGCGGCATGTGCCGCCGCCAGGCCGAGGTTGGAATCCTCGAAGGCGATGCAGCGTTCGGGGGGCACGCCGAGCCGGCGCGCCGCCTCGAGATAGATGTCGGGATGCGGCTTGGGGCGTTCGACGTCGTCTCGCGTCGCCAGCGCGGTAAAGCGGTCGAGCAGGCCGGCATGGCCGAGATGACGCTCGGCCGTCTTGCGTGCGGACGACGTCGCCACGGCGAGCGGCAGGCCGCGGTTGGCGAGAAAGTCGAGCAGCTCGACGACGCCGGGCTTCACCGGAATCCCGGCCTCGAGCAGGCCGCGCAGCAGCCCGTAGAACCGCCCGCGGAACTCCTCGATGCTGAAGCCGTCGCCGTAGTAGGCCTCGATCATGAGGCTGCACTCCTGTTCCGGCACGCCGACCATGGAATGGCAGAAATCGAGGGCCATCTCGCGGCTGAGCGAACGGGCGGCCTGCTGCATGGCCTCGATGTAGATCACCTCGGTGTCGAGCAGCAGGCCATCCATGTCGAAAAGGACGGCCTCGACGGGATTTCTGAGCATGGCGTCCTTCTGGTCTAGAGATGCTCGCGTAGCAGCCGTAACGCCGCGTGCAGGTCGGGCACGACCTGCAGGCAGCGCGCGCGGCTCTCCGGCAGGGGCTGCACCAGGTCGGGCACCATGAAGGCCATGGTGCCGGCGGCGTGCGCCGCTTCCAGGCCGACATTGGAGTCCTCGAAGGCGATGCAGTGCTCGGGCGCCACGTCCAGCCGACGCGCCGCCTCGAGATAGACGTCGGGATGGGGCTTGGTGCGCTCGACGTCGTCGCGCGTGGCCAGCGCCGAGAAGCGGCCGAGCAGGCCCGCCTTGCCGAGATGGTTCTCCGCCGTGGGGCGCCTGGCCGAGGTCGCGACGGCGAGCGGCAGCCCGCGACCGCTCAGGAAGTCCAGCAGCTCCACGACGCCCGGCTTCAGCGGAATGCCGGCCTGCGTCAGGTGGCGCACGTGTACAGAGAAGTGCTCGCGGAACGCATCGATGCTGAAGCCCTCGCCGTAGTGCGCCGCGATCATGCTGTTGCGCACCGGACCCGTCACGCCGGCCGTCGAATGGCACAGATCGAGCGGCATGTCGGGGTAGCCGAGCCTGCGCGCCGCGACCTGTATGGCCTCGATGTAGATCGCCTCGGTATCGAGCAGCAGGCCATCCATGTCGAAAAGAACGGCCTCGACGGGTTTCTTGAGCATGCTTTCGTTCTAAGCTCGTCCCGGGAAACGACAAGCCGGAGAATACTCATGCGCATCCACAATCTCTATGTCGACGACAAGGGCGAGACGCATTTCCGCGACATCGAGGTCGAATGGAAACACGAGGGCCGCGGCGGCAAGACCTCGGCGACCTTCCCGGCGACCGGCATCATCTTTCGCGAGACACCGGGTACCTACGACTACGAATGGCACCCCGCGCCGCGCCGGCAGTACATCATCAACCTCGACGGCGGCGTCAGCATCCAGGCGAGCGACGGCGAGACGCGCATCATCGGCGCCGGCGAGGTGCTGCTGGTCGAGGACACGACCGGCAAGGGCCATTTTTCCAAGGCGGTGAACAGCAAGATGCGCCATTCGATCTTCGTGCCGATCGAGTGAGAAAATTTTGAGCCGGGTCCAACGCGCCTCTGGCTTACCTCATGCATGATCGCGCCAAGCCGTGGCCAGATAGGAATTGAACAATGAGCGCCCAGACCGTCCTCGATCCCACCAGCGATCTCGTCGAGCAGGCCAAGCGTGTCCTGCCGGGCGGCAGCTTCGGCAACATGCCGGCCGAAGTGGTGTTGAAGGAAGGCAAGGGCGGCCGCATCTGGGACGAGGCCGGCCGCGAATATGTCGACTACCTGCTGGGCTCGGGGCCGATGTTCGTCGGCCACGCCCATCCCGAGGTGACGGCGGCGGTGCAGGAGCAGGTGCCGCTCGGCACCACCTTCTTCGGCAACAACCGCCACGGCATCGCGCTCGCCGAGGCGATCTGCGATGCCGTGCCCTGCGCGGATCAAGTGCGCTTCGTCTGCTCGGGCACGGAGGCCGATCTCTATGCCATGCGCGCCGTCCGCGCCTTCAGGAAGCGCGACAAGATCCTGAAGTTCGAGGGCGGCTATCACGGCATGAGCGACTATGCGCTGATGTCGCTGGCGCCCAAGCGGCCGGGCAATTTTCCGCGGCCGACACCCGATTCCGCCGGCATCCCGAAGTCGGTGGCCGACGAGATGCTGGTGGCGGCCTTCAACGACATCGACATGGTGGAAAGCCTGATCGAGGAGCAGAAGGACGAACTGGCCGGCGTCATCATCGAGCCGTTCCAGCGCCTGATCCCGCCCAAGCCCGGCTTCCTCCAGGCCCTGCGCGACGTGACCCATAAGCACGGCATTCCGCTCATCTTCGACGAGGTCGTGACCGGCTTCCGCTTCGCCTATGGCGGGGCGCAGGAGTATTACGGCGTCACGCCCGACCTCTGCAGCCTGGGCAAGATCGTGGGCGGCGGCTTTGCGCTGGCCGCCATCGCCGGCCGCGCCGACATCATGAAGCACTTCGACCGGCTGGCCATGACCGACGAGGATTTCATCTTCCAGGTCGGCACCCTGTCGGGCAATCCGGTGGCCGCGGTGGCAGGCCTGGCGACGCTCGAGATCCTGAAGCGGCCGGGCGCTTACGAGCAGGTCTTCGCCACCGGCCGCGAGCTGATGGGCGCGCTCGACGGGCTTTTGAAGAAGGCCGGCATCCCGGCGCAGGTGATCGGCGAGCCGCCCTTGTTCGACGTCGTCTTCACCGACCAGCCAATCAAGGACTATCGCGACACGCTGAAGGGCGACAAGGCGATCGCCACGCGCTTCAACCAGCTTTTACGCGCCCGCGGCATCATGAAGGGCGAGAGCAAGTATTACGTCAGCCTTGCTCATACCCGCGCCGACATCGACCACACGATCGGCGCCTGGACCGAGGCGATCGCGGAGCTCAAGCGCTAGCATGGCGTTGTCGTGGGGCGGGACGGTCCTCGCCGTCCTGTGGGTCTGCGGCATCGCGTACAGCTGGTTGAGCTGCGGGCTGATCGGTGATGGCTCGTACTATCTGTTCGATGCCGTTGCCGTCGGTCCGTACAGGGACGTCGGCCACGAGCGCGCCGTGCCAAACCTGCTCGCCCAGCTGCCGCTTGCGGCTGCCCTCGCGGCCGGCGTTACGGATCTGCACTGGCTCGCGCGCCTGCAGTCCCTGGGATGGTTCGCGCTGCCGGCCATCCTCTATTCCTGCGCCATCCTGCGGACGCGCCAGGACCCCGTGCAACAGGCCAGCGTCGTCGTCGCGATCGCCGTCGTCTTCTTGACGAGCTCCTTTCTGATCGTGGCCGAGCACGTGACGGCCTATGCCATCGCCACGATGGCGGCGGCGTGGCTCGCGACGGCGAGGCGCCTGCAGGTGGATGACGGCGTCGTCCTGCTCGTGCTGGGCGTGCTGTCGACGCTGACCCATGAGGTGTTCGTCTATCTCGGGCCCTTGCTGGCGGCGATGACGGTCTGGACCGTACGGCGCACGCCTGTCCGCTCGCCTCTGGCGGCAGCGACATATCTCGCGGCCGCGGTGGTCTTCCTGGTATCGGCCGTGCTGGCCTGGCGTGCCATCACGGCGTTCGAAGACCAGGCCTACTTCGCGTCGGCATCGTCCGAAGCCCGGGATTTCTGGAAGAATCCGGCATTCGATCTCGCTTCGCTCGCCGCCCTCGTCGTCGCGGGCTTCGTCCTGATGCGGCCGGCCGATCTCGCGACCATGCGTCCCTGGGTTCTCGCCGCTCCCGCGCTCGTGGCGCTTGTGCTGTTGCCGCTGCTGGTCCTCACCGGCGGCTACTTCGGCCCGCCCTTCGCCTATGGCCAGAACATCACGCGGTTCGCCGCCGGGCCTGTCCTCGTGGCGATCATCCTCTTCATGTGGGCGCACCCCAAGCCTCCGGCGGCGCGGCGGCTGCTTTCCTTCGCGGGGCTGCTGTTCCTGGCCACGCTGCCGTGGAATGCGACGCTGGCCGTGCTCCTCACGTCCTACCTGGATGAAGTGAAAGCCGCGATCGGCAATCGGCCCGGCGTCATCGCCTACGAGGACACGCGGCTGCCGACGAAACCCTGGCTGCTGCAGGGCGAGGTCTGGTCGCTGCCGATCACCAGCGCGATCCTGCGCAAAAGCTCCGCCGACGGCATCATCGCGCCGCCGCGGGGCTATGCCGGTTTCCTGCCTTATGCGGCGTCCGACCTGCCCGAGCTCGGCCGCTTCCGCTGGCGGGACTGAGCCGCTACGGCAGCTGCATTCCCTTCTTCTTCAGCGCCGCCTCTTTGTCGGGGCCCCACAGCGACCTCAACAGCGCATCGGCCGCTGCCTGGTCGCGCGCGCCGGTGCTGACCGCGCCGGAATAGATGATGTAGGTCTGCACATCGAGCGGGATCGGTCCGACCAGCACCGTGCCGGGCACGGCCAGAAGCTCGCTCGACGGCTGCATGGCGATGTCGGCCTCGCCTGTCAAAAGCTTCTCGCCGGCGAGTCCCCCCTTCACCAGCACGGTCTTGGGCTTCAGCTCGGCGGCGATGCCCATCTTCTCGAACAGGTTGGCGAGGTAGGTGCCGGCGGTGCCGCCCGACGCCGGATCGGTGTAGGCGATGGCCCGCGCCTTGAGCAGGCTCTGCTTGAAGGCGTCGACCGTGGAGATGTCAGGCACCGGTGCGCCCTGCTTGATCGACACACCGATGCCGACGCGGGCCAGCGGCTTGGCGCTGCTCTCGACCAGCTTGCTGCCGAGCAGCGGACCCATGGCGCCGGGCGGCATCACCACCACGTCGAAATACTCCCCGGCGGCGACGCGCCGGGCCAGCGCGCCCGCGGTGTCGTTGTCGATCGTCACCTTGCGGCCGGTCTTCTTCTCGAACTCCGGCACCAGCTCCTGCGCCACCGACTTGAAGGCGCCGGCAGTCAGGAGCTTGAGGTCGGCGGCGAAGCCCGGCGGCGCGCCGGCCATCACCAGAAGAGCGATCAGAAAGGCGCGCATTGTCTTCTCCCAGGCAGGCTTGCCCGATGATGTACTAGTTCTCATGCCAGAAGAAGCGGCCGAAGGCGGCGGCGTCGCCGGGCGAACAGGCCATCCAGTCCGCATCGCTGTGGATCGGTACGATCAGCCCATCACCCGGTCGCGAGCGCACGATCAGGCCCTGGCAGGTGAGCATCGCCGGCTCGATCATCAACACGTGTGGCCAGGCTGCCGCCGCCGCCCGGTCGGTGGTGAAGATGCCGGCATGCGTGCGGACATCCGTGCGCAGGGCGAAGAGATAGTCGCTCCAGGCCCGCGTCAGGAAGGCGTCCGTCGGCAAGGTCGCCAGCAGGGTGAGGCAGGCGAAGATGACAAGCCGCTTGGCCGCGCCCGGGGCTCGCAGTGCCGCCTGGATCGGCACCAACCACGCCGGCCCACGCGATGACGGCCGGCAGAGCCAGATCAGCACGACGAAGACGAGGGCCAGCGGTCCGCCGGCGACGCGGCTGCTGCACTGGCCGAAGGCCAGCGGCCGGATCTCGGTGTCGCTCACGGCGAGAGCCAGGGAGGGGAAGAGCGCGAGCAGGACGAGCCAGACGCCGGCCCAGCGATAGGGACGGCCGGCGGCAAGGTCGGCTGGTCGGAGAAGCGCCCATACAGCGACAGTCGCCGCCGCGCCCAGGCCGAGAACGAAGGGCGGGTTTGTCCAGACGTCGAAGATCTCCAGCGGCGCCACGTCGAGGCGGTCCGGCGAGACAAAATCGACCAACGACCAGAGGGCCGCGGCAGCCCCGGCAACGAACAGGGCGGCCGCGATCAGATGCAGTGCCGCCGCGATCGCTTGTCTGGTCTGCGGACGCTGCCAGGCCACGACGGCGAGCCCGGCGAGCAAGGGCACAAGGCCGACGACCATGGCGTAGCGCCCGACCAGGGCGACGATCACCGCCGCCGCGGCGGCGACGAACGGCAGCACGGACGTGCGTTGCCGCGGCGCCGGGGAACGGGCCATGTTCAGGGCCATCGCCGCGAGAGGCGGCCCGAGATAGACAAAGGCCTCGTAGACGCGCAACGCGAAGGCGGCCATGGCCACGATGATGAAACCATCGAGCAGACGGGCGCGGTCGGTTGTCGCCAGCCATGCTGCGCTCGCCAGGGCGAGCGCAAAGGCGGCGTTGTATTCGCCGACGGCGCAGAACGATGTCGGCATGAAGACGAGCGCGATCGCGGCGATCACGATCGCCAGCAGCACGCTATCGCGGCGCGCGCGGGCGAGCGCCAGATGATAGAAGGCGGTCGGCAGGCCGAAGACGCCGATACCGAAGATGCGCGCGAGCCAGGCCAGATCGTCGACACCGAGCTTGAGGGCGGCGAGCAGGGGAACCTGGCTTGCCAGCATGGCGTAGTCGCGCGCCGGGTAAAAGTGCACGAACCGGTCGAGCTGGACGGCGTGGATGAAGAAGTTGGCACCGTCGCCGAACAGCGCTCGCGCCTCCCACGCATGCCAGACCGCGAGCGACCAGATCAGCCCGACGGCCGTCCAGTACGCGACACGGTTGGCGGCTGTCGGCTGAGGCATGGCAGCTTGGCTAGGCAGGCTTGCCCATGATGTAGGGCTTCAGGGCCGCGTACATAAAGGCGTGTGTCGGTGTCGGCACGCCGTGTTTCCTGCCGAGCTCGACCACCTTGCCCGAGAGCCACGGCAACTCGATGCGATTGCCACGCAACAGGTCGACGGCCATCGACGGGATGAGGTGAGGCGGCGCGCTTCGGTTGAAGCTCAAGGTCTTTTCGACGGCGTCGGCCGGCAGGGCAACGCCCGCGGCGCGGCCGACTGCCGCCACCTCCTCGTAAGCCGTGGTGAACCACGGCGCGATGTCGGGATCGTCGCGCAGCTTGCCGACCGGCAGACGGGCCAGCGCCATGATGCTGGCGTTCGACGCCAGCAGGATGAACTTCATCCAGAGCTCGGTCTGGATCGACGCCGACAGCACGCCGTCGATGCCGGCCTTGGTGCAGACGGTGGCGAAGGCCTCGCCGCGGGCGCTTTTCGCGCCGTCGAGCTCGCCGAACACCATGCGCATCACGGTGCCGGTCTGGCGGATCACGCCGGGCTCGGCGATGGTGGCGCTGATATTGGCGACGCCGCCCATCACTGCCGGCTTGCCGAGAAGCGGCGCCAGCCGGTCGGCAGCGTCGACGCCGTTCTGCAGGGGGATCACGGCGGTATGCGCAGCAACCATCGGCTTGATCGCCGCGCCGGCGCTTTCGACGTCCCACAGCTTCACGCAGAACAGCACGACATCGACCGGCCCGACGGTGCCGGGATCGTCGGTCGCCTGGGTCGGCACGAGGTGGATGTCGCCCAGCTCGCTCTCGAGCTTGAGGCCCTTGCTGTTCATGGCCGCAAGATGCGCGCCGCGGGCGATGAAGGTGACGTCGGCGCCGGCCTTGGCCAGTGCCGCGCCAAACGCACCGCCGACTCCACCCGCTCCGACTACGGCGATACGCATGAGATGCTCCCCACGACGATCAGCCCCGCGCTGCAGCTTGCGACGCCGTCGACGTCCTCGATCCTGAGGCCACCGTCGGCTTCAAGATCATGAGTCTCGCCGGCCAGACGAAGCGCGGCGCGCCCGGCGGGACAATAGGCAACATGGATGCCGGCGCCCAAATGCTGCGACCGCCCGGCTTCAAGGACAGCGAGAGCCAGCCGCACCTTGCTGCGCTCGCCCATCAGGTTGATGACCTCGACCGGGCCCGCTTCCAGCCGGCTCACGATCGGCGTCTCGCCGGCGAAGCGCACGGGCCGGAACGGGCGGCGCACGTCGATCTCGCCGGATGGCGTCTGCAGCACGAGCCCGCTGCCCGACACCAGCACCTGCAGGCGATCGAAGCCCGTGTAGTCAGAGAATGGCCCGGGCGCGGTGATCGGCGTGCGGCTGAAGCGCCAGACGTCGCCGTCAAAGGCAATATCGGTCGTGACGCCGCCGCCGTTCTTCCACGGCGTGCGCTGGTAACGGTCGGGATCGAGCGGCGTGATCAGGGGGCGCTTCATGCTGCGCCGGCCACTGTCCCTTGCGCCAGCAGCGCGTCGATCTCGGCGGCGGCAAAGCCGTGCGCGGCAAGGACTTCGTTCGTGTGCTGGCCAGTGACGGGGGCGGTGCCGCGCGGCGTGCCCTCGGCCTGCGGCAGCATGCCGGGCAGGGCGGGGACCGGCACCGCCTGGTTGAGGCCGGCCTGGGTCAGCCACTGGATGAGGCCGGTCTCGCGGACGTGCGGCTGGTCCAGGAACTCGGCGTAGCTGTTGAGGCGCTCGTGCATCAGGCCGGCTTCGGTCAGACGCCTGGTCCATACGGCCCATGGTTCGGCGGCGATGGCCGGCCGGACGATGGCGTAGAGCGCCACGTCGTTGGCGAGGCGCTGCGCGCGCGTGGCGAAGCGCGGATCGTCGGCCAGCGCCGGCCTCTGCATCGCCGTGCAGAGGAGGCGCCAGTCGCGGTCGGTGAAGGCGAGCAGCGACATCCAGCCGTCGGCGATCTTGAACACGCCGCCCGGTGCGCCGCCGGGCTTCATGACGCCGCCCTCGAGATGGCAGGCCATCAGGCGGATCGACTGCAGCGCCGTCGCGGCCTGCATCAGGCTGACGTCGAGGTAGCGGCCGCGCGTCTCGTCGCGGCGGGCATAGAGCGCGGCCGACAGCGCCTGGAAGGCATAGAGCGCCGTCGACATGTCGACCACGATCACCGGCACGCGGTGCGGGATGCCGTCCTCGCCACGGTTCTCGTTCATCAGGCCGGTATAGGCCTGCAGCACCGGATCCATCGCCGGCCGGCTGGACAGCGGGCCGCTCTGGCCGAAGCCCGAGATCGAGAGATAAAGGAGTCGCGGCTCGCGCTGGGCGACCGACTTGTAGTCGAAGCCCAGCCGCTGGATGACGCCGGGTCTGAAGCCTTCGAGGAATATGTCGGCGCCTTTCACAAGGCGCCAGACAACCTGCTTGCCGGCATCGGACTTGAGATCGACGGCGATGCTCTTCTTGCCGAGATTGCCGATGATCGAATAGGCGGAGTGGCTGCCGTAGCGCGTGCCCAAGGTGCGCGCCCAGTCGCCGTCGCCGATGCCTTCGACCTTGATGACGTCCGCGCCGTACTGCGCCAGCAGCATGGCGCAGTAGGGACCGGCGATGCCTTGGCTGAGGTCGATGACCTTCAGGCCGGCGAACGGCGCGTAATAGCTCATCTGCTCGCTTCGGGCAGTGGTTCCTTCAGTCGATACCATGCCACGTAAAGCGCCGGCAGGAAGAGCAATGTGAGAAGGGTGGCCACGACAATTCCGCCAATCATGGCGAAGGCCATCGGCCCCCAGAACACTTCGCGGGCGATCGGGATCATGCCGAGGCTGGCCGCCGCCGCCGTGAGCAGGATCGGTCGCATGCGGTGCATGGTGGCTTCGATCACGGCCTCCCAGGGGCCCAGGCCCTCGGCGCGGAACTCGTCGACCTGGGTCACCAGGATCACGGTGTTGCGGATAATGATGCCGATCAGCGCCAGCACGCCCAGGATGGCAACGAAGCCCAGCGGCTGGTCGCTGATGAGCAGGGCCGCGACCACGCCGATCAGGCCGAGCGGCGCCACGCTCACCACCAGGAAGAGTTTCTGGAAGCTCTGCAACTGCAGCATCAGCACGGTCGCCATCAGGAACAGCATCAGCGGGATCACGGCGGCGATCGGCCGTTCGCCCTTGCCGCTTTCCTCGACCGTGCCGCCGATCTCGACCGAGTAGCCGACGGGAAGCGCGGCGACGAACTTGGCGACCGCAGGCTTCAGCTGCTGCACCACCGTGGCGGGCTGCAGCTCGCTGATCACCGGCGCCTGCAGGGTTACGGTCGGCTGGCGGTTACGGCGCCAGACGATCGGCTGCTCGATCTGGAACTCGATGTTGGCGATGGCGGGCAGCGGCACCGGCTGGCCGTCGCGGCCGGCGATCTGGAGGCCTTGGAAGGTCTCGACGGCCTCGCGCTCGGCCTTGTCGGCGCGGGCCACGACGTTGACGATGTAGATGCTGTCGTAGACCTGCGTCACCGAGGAGCCGCCGACCACGTTGTTCAGCACGGTGGCGATGTCCTGCGAGGAAACGCCGAACTGGCGCGCCCGGTTCTGGTCGACTTCCACGCGCAGCACCATGCCGGGTTCGTTCCAGTCGTAAACGATGCCGCCGACATTGGGGTTGGCGCCCATCAGGTCGGCGAACTGCAGCGCCAGCCCACGCACGCCCTGGATGTCGGGGCCGCTCAGGCGATACTGGATCGGCCGGCCGACGGGCGGGCCGAGGTCGAGCGGGTGCACGAAGCCGTCGATGCCGACGAAGCTGTCGCGCAACACCTTCTTCAGCCGCACCGCGACGCGCTGGCGGGCGTCGAAATCCTTGGTGACGATGACGAACTGGCCGAAGAAGGCGTTGTTCAGCTGCTCGTCGAGCGGCAGGTAGAAGCGCACCGCGCCGCGGCCGACATAGGAGCTCCGGCGCACGATGTCGGGATCGCCAACGAGCGACTTCTCGAAGCGGTCCATCGCGTCCTTGGTGGCGGCGATCGAGGCGCTCTGCGGCAGGGTCATGTCGACCAGCAGCTCGGGCCGGTCGGCCGACGGGAAGAACTGGTTCTGCACGTAGTTCATGCCGAACAGGGAGAGCGCGAACAGCGCCAGGGTGGCGGCGATGGTGATCCAGCGCCGCCGCATGGCCCACAGGAGAAGCGGACGGAAGCGCGTCTTCAGCCTGGAAGGCTTCTCCGCTTCGGTCTTGGCCGTGCGCGGCAGCATGGTGATGCCGAGCAGCGGCGTGAACAGAACGGCGACGACCCAGGAGATCAGAAGCGCCGCGGCAATCACCGCGAACAGCGTGAAGGTGTATTCGCCGGCCGAACTGCCGTTCAGCCCGATCGGCACGAAGCCCGCCACCGTGACCAGCGTGCCGGTCAGCATGGGGAAGGCGGTCGAGGTGTAGGCGAAGGTCGCGGCCTTCTCGAGCGAATCGCCGGCCTCGCGGCGCGCCACCATCATCTCGACCGAGATCATGGCGTCGTCGACCAGGAGGCCGAGCGCGATGATCAGCGCGCCGAGCGAGATGCGCTGCAGGGTGATGCCGGAATACTCCATGAACACGAAGGTGGCGGCCAGCACCAGCGGGATGGCGATCGCCACCACCAGTCCGGCGCGCAGGCCGAGGCTGAGGAAGCTCACCACCAGCACGATCGCCACGGCCTCGAACAGCGCCTTGGTGAAGCCGCCGACGGCCTCCTCGACGACCGCCGGCTGGTTCGACACCAGGTGCACGCCGACGCCGATCGGCAGCGTGCCGACGATCTCGCGCATGCGGGCGCGCAGGTCCTGGCCGAACTGCAGGATGTTGCCGTTGGCCTTCATGCCGATGGCGATGCCGATCGCCGGCTGGCCGTTGTAGCGGAACATCGGCTGCGGCGGGTCGACGTAGCCTCGGGTGATGGTGGTGATGTCGCTCAGGCGAAAGAAGCGGTCGCCGACGCGCAGGTTCACGGCCTCGAGGCTCGCGACCGACTTGAAATGGCCGCTCACCCGCAGTGTCACCTGCTCGGGTCCGGCCTGGATGACGCCCGAGGGCGCCACCGCGTTCTGCTCCTGCAGGCTCTTCAGCACCGCCTGCTGGTCGAGGCCGAGGCCGGCAACATGGCGGGTCGAGAAGTTGAGGAAGATGACCTCATCCTGGGTGCCCAGAAACTCGACCTTGCCGGCGCCGGGGATCTTCAGGATCTGCGAGCGAGCGTATTCGGCATAGTCACGCAGCTCGCGGAAGGAGAGGCCGTCGGCGGTGAAGGCATAGATGTTGCCGAAGACGTCGCCGAACTGGTCGTTGAAATAGACGCCCTGCACGGAGGACGGCAGGTCGCCCCTGATGTCGTTCACCTTGTTGCGCACGTCGACCCAGATGTCCTTGACCCGGCTCGCCGGCGTGTCGTCCTTGAGGTTGACGAAGATCGTGGTCTGGCCGGAGATCGTGTAGCTCTTGGTGAAGTCGAGCGTGTCGAGCTCCTGCAGCTTGCGCTCGATGCGGTCGGTGACCTGGTTGGTCATGTCCACGACGGTGGCGCCGGGCCAGCTTGCCGACACCACCATGGCCTTGATGGTGAACGCCGGATCCTCCTCGCGGCCGAGCCGCGTGTAGGACAATCCGCCCGCCACCACGATCAGCAGCATCAGGTACCAGACGAAGGAGCGGTGGCCGAGCGCCCAGGTCGAGAGGTTGAAGCCGTTCATTGCGGCACCTTCACTGCCTGGCCCTCGGCCAGGCTGTGCACGCCCGCGGTGACGATGCGCTCGCCCGCCGAAATGCCCGAGGTGACGGCGATGTTGTCGCCCTCGCGCGCGCCCACGGTGACGGCACGCTGTGACACGGTGCCTTTGGCAACGTCGACCACCCAGACGAAGCTCTTGCCGTCCTTTTCCAGGATCGCGGTTGCCGGCAGGTCGACATGCGCCGCCACCGGGCGCGTGAAGGTGACCGAGACGGTGATGCCCAGCCGGAACGCCGTCGGCGGGTCGTTGAGCGTGAGGTAGACGTTGCGGGTGCGAGTGTTGGGATCGGCGATCGGATCGATGGCGCGGATGGCGGCGGCTTTCATCGACACCACGCGGTCGAGATCGACGGTGATGGCGAAGTCGTTGGGATGCGACAGCCTCTCGGCGATGCGGTCGGGCACGGCGATCACCGCCTCGCGCACCTCGGGCCGCGCCAGGGTGATCACCTTCTGGCCGGCATTCACCACCTGTCCCGCTTCGGCCCACTTGTTGGTGACGACGCCGTCGAAGTCGGCATCGAGCTGCGTGTAGGCAAGGGCATCCTTGGCCTTGCGCAGCGAGGCGCCGGCGCGCGTCACGTTGGCCTGCGAGGTCTCGAAGTTGCGTCGGCTGAGATCGTACTGGGACTGCGGGATGATGTTGCGCTGGACCAGGTCCTTCAGCCTCGCCTCCTCGGCCTGGGTATTGGCGAGCTGCGCTTCTGCATTGGCGAGCGAGGCCTCGGCGCTGCGCACCGCCGCCGCCTGCACCGCAGGATCGAGGACGGCGATCTCCTCGCCCTTCTTCAGGACGGCGCCGACGTCGACGAAGCGCGCCACCATGCGGCCGAAGATGCGGAAGCCGAGATCGGTCTTGTAGCGCGGCTCGATCAGGCCGATGAACGGTCCAAGCTGTTCCGTGGACTGCATCGTGGCCACGATCGACAGGACCGGCCGCACCGGCGGCGGCGGGGCTGCTTCCTCGCGGCAGGCGCCGAGCAGGACCAGGACGGCGAGCAGCAGGGACTTCGGCGCGCTCATTTCGCGATCTCGACCTTCTGGCCGGGCCGCAGCAGCTGCACGCCGGCGCTGACCACGGTCTCGCCCGAGCCCAGGCCGTCGCCCACGACGAGGCGGTCCCTGGTGTAGCGGCTGAGCGTGATCGGTTTCAGCGATACCGTGGTGCTGCCGGGGTCGATCACCCAGACGGCCGGCTTGCCGGCGATCTCGAACAGCGCGCCCCACGGCAGCAGCACGACCTTGTGCGTCAGCATCGGCGCCGTGCCGTTGACCAGGGTGCCGAGCGACATGGCGTCGGGTGTCTGGCGCAGCGCCACCTTCACGCGCACCGTCTCGGTGTCGGTGTTGAAGGCCGGCGCGATCTCGCGCACGTCGCCTACGGTCTTGACCGCGGGATCCGAGACCAGGGAGATCGCGAGGTCCTTGTCGGTCACGGCGTTGTTCATCGCCCATTCATGGACGTTGAACACGGCGTCGCGCGCCCCGTCGCGCGCCAGCACGAAGATCGTCTGGGCCTGCGCCACGACCTGACCGACCTCGGCTTTCTGCGAGGTGATGATGCCGTCAGCCTCGGCGCGCAGCTCGGTGTAGGAGAGCTGGTCCTCGGCGAGCTTGAGGTCGGATTGAGCCTGGTTCAGCTGCGCCTGCGCCGAGCGCAGGTCGGCCTCGGCCTGGTCGTAGTCGCGCCGCGTGGTGTTGCCGCGTCCCAGCAGGTCCTTCTGCCGGGTGAAGGCGGCCGACGTCTGCTGCACCAGGGCTTCGGCCGAGGCCACGCCCGCCTTGGCCGAGACCACCTCCTGGTTCTGGTCGTCGGGATCGAGCTTGGCCAGCACCTGTCCCTTCACGACATGGTCGCCGACATTGGCGATGCGCTCGCTGATCTTGCCGTTGATGCGGAAGGAGAGGTCGGTCTTGATCCTGGCCTCGATCACGCCGGTCAGGGTTATCGACGGCGTGTAGTCGACGATCTCGGTCGTCACCGCGTTGACGCGGGTGAGCGGCGCCGCCGGCGGAGAATCGTTGCGGCAGCCCGCAAGCAGGCCGAGGCAGACCATCCAGGCGCACGACCGCCAAGTACTCGAAGAACGGAAAATCGACAGCCCCCTTTGCGGCGGTACATTGAAGCTCGCCGGGCCCACCTTCAAGATGCGGCTATGCACACCATCCGACGCCTCACCTTCATCGGTCTGGAATACGCCTTCGCCCCGGAAAAAGCCTACGGCATGTCGCGTGGCGGTGGCTTTCGCCGCCAGGGCGGGCTGGTCGAGGTCGAGACCGACGCCGGGGTGATCGGCATCGGCGAGGCGTTCGGCAATCCGCTGGTGACGGCCGAATACTTCCGCATGGTCGAGCCGCTGTTCGTCGGCAAGCGCATCTTCGACTTCGACCACGTCGAGGCCCGCGTGCGCAATGCCATGTATCACCTCGGCGTCGGTAACCAGCTCACCGCCTGCCTTGCCGCCATCAATGTGGCGCTATGGGACGCCATCGCCCGTGGCTTCGGCGTGCGGGTCTGCGACCTGATCGGCGGCTGCGCCACGACGCGCATCCCGGCCTATGCCTCGACCGGCTTCTTCTCCAACGATCCCGACCGCCAGCTCGACCACATGCTGGCCGAGGCGGCGGCCCATCCTTACGCCGGCGCCAAGATCAAGATCGGCCGCGGCATCAAGGACGATGTTGCGCGCGTGCGTCGCGCCCGCGAGGCGTTGGGACCGGACAAGCTCCTGATGGTCGACATCAACGGCGCCTACACCGCGGACACCGCGCTGGAATGCGCGCGGGCGATCGAGCCCTTCGCCGTGCACTGGATCGAGGAGCCGCTGCCACCGGGCGACCTGCGCGGCTATGCCGAACTGCGCCTGCGCTCGCCGATCCCCATCGCCGCCGGCGAGGCCCACCATACCGTGCGCGACTTCCGCGCTTTGATCGACGGCCGCTGCATCGACATCGTGCAGCCGTCGGTGCCGGGTACCGGCGGCCTCACCGAGGCGAGACGCATCGCCACGCTTGCCCATGCCCAGAACCTGCGCGTGGCGCCGCACGTCTGGGGCGGCGCGATCGGCCTCGCCACCGCCTGCCACTTCATCGCCTCCCTGCCCAACACGCCGCACACCGACCATCCGCCGCATCCGCTGATGCTCGAGTACGACATGAGCGACAATGCACTGCGGACGAAGCTGCTGAAGACGCCGCTCGTGCTCGACGCCGGGCACATCCTGTTGCCGGAAGGGCCGGGGCTTGGCGTCGAGGTCGATCGCGACGCCGTGGAACGCTATCGCGTTTGCTGACTGGCGCGGGCCGTGCCACTCTTTAGGCACAGGGGAACACGCCAAAAGGGGTTTGGGCATGAACAACACAACACGTCGCGGCTTTTCGGCTGGAGCGGCGCTCACCATGCTGGGCCTGGGGAAGGGCGCCAGCGCACAGCCGGCACCGGTCAAGGTCGGCGTCATCTATCCGCTGAGCGGCAACTCGGCGAGTGCCGGCAACTATTCCAAGATGGCGATCGAGGTCGGCGCCGACGTGGTCAACAACGGCAATGCCGACCTCGCCAAGATCATTCCGCTGGCCAAGGGCGGCGGTCTGCCGGGTCTCGGCGGCGCCAAGATCCAGCTGATCTTCGCCGACAACCAGGGCACGCCGGCCGCCGGCCAGAACCAGGCGCTGCGCCTGATCTCGGAGGAGAAGGTCGCGGCGCTGATCGGCGCCTACCAGTCGGGCATCACGCTCACGGCCTCTGCCATCGCCGAGCGCCACGGCATCCCCTTCCTGACCGCCGAATCGGTCGCGGCCAACCTGACCGAGCGCGGCTTCAAGTGGTTCTTCCGCGTCACGCCAGTCGCCATCGACTTCGCGCGCGCCTATTCGACCTTCCTCAAGGAGCAGAAGGCGGCCGGACAGAAGGTCGGCTCGATCGCGCTGGTGCACGAGAACACCGAGTACGGCAACTCGGTCGGCAGCGTCATCGCCGACCAGTTCGCCAAGGACAGCCTGCCGATCACCCAGAAGATCGCCTATTCGGCGAACTCGAGCGACGTGCAGCCGCAGGTGCTGCAGCTCAAGGAGAAGAACCCCGATGTCGTGATCTTCATCTCCTATACGTCGGACGCGATCCTCTACGCCAAGACGATGAAGGAGCTGAACTGGAAGCCCTCGATCATGATCGCCGACAATGCCGGTTTCAACGACCCGGCCTTCCTGAAGGCGATGGCCCCGACGGTCGAGGGCCTGGTCAACCGCTCGGCCTACTCGGGCGGCAAGCCCGGCAGCGTGCCGGCGATCTTCAACGATCTCTACAAGGCCAAGGCCGGTGTCGAGCTCGACGACGTCTCGGTGCGCGGCCTGGAGGGCTTCCTGGTGCTGGCCGATGCGATCAACCGGGCCGGCTCGACCGACCCCGCCAAGATCCAGGCGGCGCTCAAGGCCACCAACCTGCCGGCCGAGCAGATGGCCGCGGGCTACGACGGCGTGAAGTTCGACGACAAGGGACAGAACGTGCTGGCCTCGAGCGTGGTGACTCAGCTGCAGGGCGGCAAATACGTCACGATCTTCCCCAAGGAGCGCGCCACGGCCAAGGTCATCCTGCCCTACAAGGGCTGGTAAGCGTCGCGGCGTAGCGTAGCGGGGCGGGGAGCGTGTCGATCACTCTCGCGCAGGTGATCGTGAGCGGGCTTTTGCTCGGCGCGGTCTATGCCCTGTTCTCGTCGGGGCTGACCCTGATCTGGGGCATGATGAACGTCGTGAACTTCGCGCACGGCGACTTCGTCATGCTGGGCATGTACAGCGCCGTCGTGATCTGGACGGCGCTGGGCGGCGGCCCGTTCGCCGCCGTCCCCGTCGCCGCCATCATGATCGCGACCTTGGGAATCCTGAGCTACTTCCTGCTGGTGCGCCACATCATGCGGGGGCCGATGCTGGCGCAGATCCTGGGCACTTTCGGGCTGGCGCTGTTCCTGCGCTACTCGGCCTTCTGGTACTTCGGCGCGGATTTCAAGACGCTGCCCGACACGCTGGTCGGCGGCTCGTTCGTGCTGGCCGGCATCCGCTTCGAAGGCTCGCGCGTGCTGGCCGGCGCGGTCGGGCTCGGCATCACGCTGCTGCTGCACGTCATCCTGACGCGCACCGCCGTCGGCAGCCGCATGCTGGCCGTTTCCGAGGACGCGACGGCGGCCCAGCTCATGGGCATCCGTCCGCAGCGCATGCAGGCGCTGGCCTGGGCGATGGCGGGCGCCGCCACCGGCATCGCGGGTGCGCTGATCGCCAACTTCTTCTACACCTCGCCCACCGTCGGCGAGACGCTGGCCATCCTCGCCTTCGTCACCGTCTCGTTCGGCGGCTTCGGCAGCGTGCTGGGCGCGCTGGTGGCGGGCCTGATCATCGGCGTGGTCGAATCGCTGTCGGCTTACCTGGTGGGCCCGGTCTACAAGGACGTCATCGTCTACGTCCTGTTCGTGCTGGTGCTGTGGTTCAGGCCGCAAGGCCTGATGGGCAAGGCATGAGGCGCTATCTCGTCACCGGCGCGCTGGTTGTCCTGGCGCTGGTCTATCCCCTGCTGGTCGCGGGCTTCCCGGTCTACGAGCGGCTCGGCGCCCTGGTCCTGCTCGGCGCCATCGGCGCCTCGGCCTGGAACATCGTCGGCGGCTATGCCGGCCAGGTCTCGGTCGGCCATTCGGTGTTCTTCGGCTTCGGCGCCTATTCGGCGGTGGTGGTCTATACCCATCTCGGCTGGCCGCCGATCGCCGGCGCGCCGCTCGGGATGCTGCTCAGCGTCGCGCTCGCGGCGATCATCGGCGTGCCGACGCTGCGTCTCTCCGGACACTATTTCAGCATGGCCACCATTGCCGTCGCCGAGCTGGTGCGCGTGCTGAGCTCGACGTCGGAGTTCCTGGGCGGCGCGCAGGGGCTGGGCGGCCCCGCCATGCCGCGCACCGTCTTCGACCTCTCCTTCCTCTCGGCGACGCCGTTCTACTACATCTTCCTCGCCGTGCTGGCCTTCCTGCTCGGCCTCACCTGGTGGATCGAGCGCGGCCGCATGGGCTTCTACCTGCGCGCCATCAAGGATTCGGAGCGCGCGGCGCGTTCGCTCGGCGTCTCGTCGGGGCGCTACAAGCTCTATGCCTACATGCTGAGCGGCGCCTTCACCTCGCTGGCGGGCTCGCTCTATCTCTGCATGTTCGGCTTCGTCGATCCCGAATCTGGCTTCGGCATCCTGATCTCGGTGAAGATGGTGGTGATGGCGGCGCTGGGCGGCGCCGGCGTGCTGTTCGGCCCGCTGGTCGGCGCCCTGATCCTGGTACCGCTCGAGGAGCTGTCGAACAGCTATCTGGGCGGTCGCGGCGCCGGCCTCACTTTCGTGGTCTACGGCGCCATCATCGTCATCATCGCCCGCTTCCTGCCGAGCGGGCTGCTGTCGCTGTTCGAGCGCCGGTCGCCTGCCAGGCCGCCGGCAAAGATGAATGTCGCGAGCGGCCATGCTGATTGACGCGCGCAACGTCACCAAAGCCTTCGGCGCCTTCAAGGCGGTCGACGACGCGTCGGTGGCGGTCGAGGAGGGCGACATCCTCGGCCTGATCGGCCCCAACGGCGCCGGCAAGTCGACCTTCTTCAACTGCCTGACCGGCGATCTGCCGGTGACATCGGGCTCGGTGGCCTTCAACGGCGCCGACGTCACGCGCCTGCCGCCCGAGGCGCGGGCCAGGCTCGGGCTGGCGCGCACTTTCCAGGTGCCGCTCACCTTCGAATCGATGTCGGTGCTCGACAACGCCACGATCGGCGCGTTGCTGCGCCATCACAACGCGCGTGACGCCCGCGCCAAGGCGCGCGACGTCCTGCAGCGCGTGGGATTGGGCCATGTCATCGATGCGCCGGCCAAGAGCCTGGGCACGCCCGGCCGCAAGCGGCTGGAGATCGCCCGCGCGCTCGCCTCGGAGCCCAAGGTGCTGCTGCTCGACGAGGCGATGGCCGGGCTGACGCCGACCGAGGTGCGCGAGGCGATCGAGCTGGTGCGCCGCATCCATGGCGGCGGCATCACCATCGTGATCGTCGAGCATCTCATGGAGGTGATCGTCTCGCTGACCCGCCGCGTCGTGGTGTTCCACCAGGGCCGCGAGATCTCGCGCGGCACGCCGCGCGAGGTCACCAGCGATCCCAAGGTCATCGAAGCCTATCTCGGTCGCCGCAAGGTGCGGCACGCGGAGGGCGCATGACCACGCTGCTCAAGATCGAGCACCTCGAGGTGCGCTACGGCGATCTCATAGGCGTAGCCGACGTCTCGCTCGAAGTGCCGGCCGGCTCGGTGGTGGCGCTTCTCGGCTCCAACGGCGCCGGCAAGACCACGACCCTCAATGCCATCGCCGGCATCGTGCCCGTGTCGGCCGGCACGGTCGTCTTCGACGGCGCAAACATCGCCGGCCAGCCCGCCTATGCCATCGTGCGCAAGGGCCTGGCGCTGTCGCCCGAAGGCTGGCGGCTGTTCACCCAGCAGAGCGTCGAGAACAACCTCCTGCTCGGCGCCACGCCGCTCGCCGACCGCAAGCGCATCCCGCGCCTGCTCGAACGCGTCTACGCGGTATTCCCGCGACTTGCCGAGCGTCGCCGCCAGACGGCGGGAACGATGTCGGGCGGTGAGCGCCAGATGCTGGCGGTCGGCCGGGCCCTGATGAGCGAGCCCAAGCTTCTATTGCTCGACGAGCCCAGCCTGGGTCTGGCGCCGGCGATCGTCGATTCCATGTACGATGCCTTCGCCGCCTTGCACAAAGACGGCCAGACCATCCTGCTCGCCGAACAGTCGGTCGACCTCGCGCTGGAGGCCGCCGACTACGCCTATGTCCTGCAGGTCGGCCGCACCGTGCTGCAGGGCCCGGCCGCCGAGATGGCGCACAATCCCGACGTCCAGAAGGTCTATCTCGGGGTGGAGTAGCGCAGTGGACCGCGGGCCTCCAGGCCCGCTCTTTCTCTTCCGGACCGCCGGCTTCCCCGCCGGCTCGTGACTCTTGAGGCCGGCTGGAAGCCGCGGTCCAGAAGATGGCCAGAAGTGCAGAAACGCGCATCGTGGTCGCCCTGGCCTGCGCTAGAATTGCCGGCGACATTCGCAATCGGGGGAGATGCACCATGCCAATGACCAATCGGCTCTATGCCGAGTTCCTCGGCACGGCCTGGCTCGTCCTGGGCGGCTGCGGCAGCGCAGTGCTGGCCGCGGCCTATCCCCAGCTCGGCATCGGCTTTGCCGGCGTGGCGCTGGCGTTCGGCCTCACGGTGGTGACCATGGCCTATGCGGTGGCGCCGGTATCGGGGGCGCATTTCAATCCGGCCATCACCGTGGGCCTCGCCGTCGGCGGCCGCTTCCCGTGGAGCGAGGTCGTGCAATACGTGATCGCCCAGGTGCTGGGCGGCATCGCCGGCGCGGCCATCCTCTACGTCATCGCCACCGGCCGGCCCGACAGCGGGATCGGCAGCTTCGCCACCAATGGCTTCGGCGCGCAATCGCCGGGCGGCTACGGCCTGCTCGCCGCCGCGGTGATCGAGGTGGTGATGACCTTCGGCTTCGTCACGGTGATCCTGGGCGTGACCGACAAGCGCGCCGCTGCCTTCGCACCCGCAGCACCGCTGGCGATCGGCCTCACGCTCACCCTGATCCATCTGATCAGCATTCCCGTCACCAACACCTCGGTGAACCCGGCGCGCAGCACGGCGCCAGCCCTGTTCGCCGGCGGACCGGCCCTGGAGCAGCTCTGGTTGTTCTGGGTGGCGCCGCTTGCGGGCGGCGCGATCGCCGGCCTGGCCTACGGGTTGCTCGGCCGCAAGGACTGACGGGGCGTCCGGCGGGCGCTAGGATGGCTGGTCACGGGAGGACACAGCCATGAACATCGTCAATCGCCTAGCCGCCATCGCCGTGGTGGCGTTGCTGCCGACGGCTGCATCGGCGCAGTCGGTCAACTTCAGGCTGGCGGCGCTGCCCGGCAACATCCAGGGATGCATCGCGGCCGATCCGCAGTTCACCCGCGTGCACGTCTTCACCATGAAGGACGGCGAGGCCGAGATCACCGCCGCCGGCGGCGTCCAGCTCAAGATGAAACTCACGCGGCCCAATGTCTATGAAGGCGACTATCAGCTTGGCTCGCTGCATCTGCACTACATTGCCGACCTTGCCGCGACGCCGCCCACCCTCACCGTCACCGAAAGGAACCTCGGCTGCAAGTGGACGGCCAAGAAAGAATAGCCACGCCCGTCGGTCGATCGCTCGAGTGAGATGAACGGATCGCGGCGCTCCATTCCCTTCCACGTCACGCTGCTGACGTTGATGGTGCTGATCGTGCTGCCGCTGGCGGCGGCTCTGCTATGGCTCGGCTGGCGCGCCGTCGACCAGCTCGAGGAGCGCAGCGTGAGCCATCGCATGGCCTCCCTCGACAGCGCCGTCGAGAGCTTCCTGAGTTCAGGTCTGCGCGTCGTCGTGGCGGTCGGCAGCACGCTCGCCGAGACGCAGGCCTTCGCGCCCGGCAGCCCCGTGCCCGACGCGGAGCGGCTGCGTCAGTTCGCGGTGATCATCGGCCGCTACCCGGCGATGGCCGCGATCTACGTCGGCTACGAGGACGGGCGCTTCCTCTATGTCGGCCAGACCGAGATGCTGTCGATCAGCCAGCGCCTGGAGTTCGACGCGCCGGATGCGCCGTCGCTGCTGATGCGCTCGGTCGTGGCCGGCGAGGGCATGCGTCGCGAGACCTGGTGGTTCCAGTTGGCCGACGGCAGCCACACGCCGGAGCGAACGCGCATGGTGGACTTCGATCCGCGCACGCGGCCCTGGTACGTCCAGGCGATGGATGCCAAGGGCGCCGTGCTGACCGAGCCTTACAGTTTCGCCCAGACCAAGATCGTCGGTGTGTCGGCCGGCATGCCGCTGCGCGAGGGCGGCGTGATCGGCTTCGATTTCACGCTCGATACGCTTTCCCGGCTGATCGGCGATTACCGCTTCACGCCCAACTCCATCATCATGGTGGCGAGCGACGCCGGCACTGTGTTCATGGAATCGGAGATCTGCCGGCCTGCCGAGACGGCCTGCCTGCCGCGCGAGAACGAGGTGCGCGACGCGATGCGCGCGGCAATCACCCGGGCGGTCGGCAGCGGCGAGCGGGTCGAGCGCGACGAGACGCTGGGTGGCCGCGATTATCGTTTGATGGTGCACCAGATGCCGCCGACGTTCGGCCGGCGCTACCTGGTCGCCGCCGCCGTGCCGATCGTTGAACTATCTGCCGATTCGCAGACCCTGATCGAGCGGGCGGCCATTGCCGGGACGGTGGCCGTGGTGCTGGCCATCCTCGGCACCATGCTCGCCTCGTTCTTGCTGTCGCGCTCGATCTCGCGCATCGCCGCCAAGACAGAACGCATCCGCGACCTCGACTTCTCCGACCGCACGCGGGTCGACAGCCGCATCACCGAGATCGTGCGCCTGTCGGATTCGGTCGAGCGCATGCGCGAGGGGCTGGAAGTGTTCGGCCGCTACGTGTCGAAGAACCTCGTGCACCAGATCATGCGCTCGCCCGAGACCGCCGGCGTCGGCGGCCGGCGCCGCGAGATCACCGTGATGTTCACCGACATCGAGGGCTTCTCGCGGATCGCCGAGACTATGGAGCCCGAGCTGCTGACCAGCCGGCTGTCGCGCTACTTCGATGCCCTGGGATCGGCGATCCTGGTCAACCACGGCACGATCGACAAATATATCGGCGACAGCATCATGGCGTTCTGGAACGCGCCGGAACCCGATCCCGACCATGTCGTAAACGCCTGCCGTGCGGCCCTGCAGGCGGCCGAGGCCGGCCACCGGCTTTCCGAGAAATGGCGTCAGCTCGGCCGCCCGGGCTTCCGCACGCGCTTTGGCCTGCATACCGGCCTGGCGGTGGTCGGCAATGTCGGTGCCCGCGAGCACATCAACTACACGCTGGTCGGGGCGGTGGCCAACCAGGCGTCGCGGATGGAAGGCCTGAGCAAGGTGTATCACACCGAGATCCTGGCCACCGGCGAGGTCGCCGGCGCCACCGCCGCTCGCTTCGTCTGGCGGCAGATCGATCGCATCGTCGCCGCCGGCACGACGGAGGAGCACGAGATCTACGAGCCGATGGGCGAGGCCGATGCGGCCGTCGAGCATACCGACTTCCTTGTCCAGTGGCGGGCCGGCCGGGAGGCCTACGGCGCCGGCCGTTTTGACGATGCGCTTGCGGCCTTCAATGCCGCGGCAGCGCTCAGGCCCGACGATGGGCCGTGCCGGGTGTTCGTGGACCGCTGCAAGATTTTCCTGCGCGATGGTCCGCCGCCCGGCTGGAATGGCACCTGGCATTTCGATAGCAAATGAGCCGGTGGCAGCGCCGACGCATGGACCATTTCGCAGCAACTCGGTAAGCTTGCCACGGCTCGATATCGCCCGGCCTGCGGGTTGATGGAGATCGATTTTGCCCTTGGCCGGCACGCGTGTGTTCATTGTCGAAGACGAGGCGCTGATCCTGGATACCCTTCAGGACATGCTGGAAGACCTTGGATGCCACGTTGTGGAGAGCGCCGCGCGCGTCGACGAGGCACTGGCCAAGCTTCCATCGCTGGACTTCGACGTAGCCGTCCTCGATGTGAATGTTGCCGGAACCCGGATCGATCCGGTGGCCGATGTCCTGGCCGAGCGCGGCATGCCGTTCTTCTTCGCCTCCGGCTATGGACGCGGATCGCTGCCCGCCGCACACAGTGCACGCGTCCTCTTGAGCAAACCGTACCGGACGGCCGACCTGCGGGCTGCGTTGCACTCCGTTCTCCCGCAGTGACGGGCATGGCCGGGCCCGCTGCCGATACGGCACGCAAAGGCCACTCGGCGGCGGCCTATCTCATCGCCTTCGCCGTTGCCGTCACCATCCCGCTGCTGCTGCTGGTCGGCGCTCTGCTCTATCGCTCGGTGACGCTGGAGAACGAGCAGAACAAGCAGCGCATCGGCCAGGTCCTCCAGGCCCTGGTCGCCGACCTCGACCGCGACATGGACCGCCGCATTGCCGTCCTGGAAACGCTCTCGACGTCCCCCCTGCTGTCGGCGGAGGACTGGCCGGCCTTCTACGACCAGGCCAAGCAGGGGCTGGGCAGCCGGGCCTATCTTGTCGTGGTCGCTGCCGATGGGCGCCAGGTCGTCAATACCTACGCGCCTTACGGGGAGGCGCCGAAAATGACCGGCGATCCCGCCTCGCTGCAAAGGATGAAACAGGATCCGCGCCCGGTCATTTCCGATCTCTTCACCAGCCTGGTCGCCCGCAAGCCGGTCTACAACATCTCCATCCCCGTGATGCGCGGCAATCAGCTGCGCTACGTCATGAGTCTCGGCCTGCTGCCCGAGGATCTGCGCGACCTGCTGCAGGGCCAGAGCCTGCCGCCGAACTGGTCGGCGGCGATCTGGGACGGCAACGGCGTCACCATGGCGCGCACGCACGATCAGGAGCGTCTGCTGGGCACGGCTGTTCCGAAGCATCTCACCGAGCTGCAGCCCGAAAAGGTCGTGCGGACAACGAATGTCGACGGCCAGGAGGCGTTGATTGCCGTCGCTCGCGGCCATTGGTCGAACTGGACTATCGACGTCTCCTTCCCCGCGGCCCTGGTCGATCGGCAGTTGCGCGATTCTCTCCTGTTCTGGGGCGCCACCACGCTGCTGGTGGGCGCCTTGGTCGTCGGCCTCGCGTTTCTGTTCGGCCGCGCGCTGACGCGGTCGCTGGCTGCGGCTACCACGGCAGCGGGTGCGTTGGGTCGCGGCGAGCCGTTCGCCATCCGCGATTCGCCGATCCGCGAGATCAACGCCGTCAACGATGCGCTGCGGCGCGCCCGGCACGATATCGACGAAGGATCGGCGGCGCTGCGCGACAGTGAGGAGCGGCTGCGCACCGCGGCGGAAGCGGCGCAGTTCGGCGCGCATGAGTACGATGTGGTCCACGACCGCACGCGGCGCTCGCCGCAGTTGCTGAAGATACTGGGCGCCGATGACGCCGACGCCATCGCGACGTTCGAGGCTGGCCTCGACTTCGTCCATCCCGACGATCGCGACAAGACGCGGCGGAGCAAGCAGCGGATCCTGCAGCGCAGCGAGGACCGCTACCGGCTCGAGTACCGCATCTGCCGTCGTGACGGCCAGATACGCTGGGTCATGGATCGCGGCCAGGTGATGCGCGACAAGGCGGGCATGGCACTACGTGTCATCGGCGTGGTCCTCGACATCACCGACATCAAGGAGGCCGAGCAGCGCCAGCGGCTGCTGTTCGACGAGCTGAATCATCGCGTGAAAAACACGCTGGCCATCGTGCAGGCGCTCGCCCTGCAGACCTTGCAGACCAGGCCGCAGCCGGAAGAATTCGCCGATGCCTTCTCCGACCGCCTGGGTTCGCTGGCACGCGCCCACAGCCTGCTGACCGAGGATTCATGGCGCGGCGCATCGCTCAAGGACATCGTGGCGATCGCGCTTTCCGCTTTCGTCGACGAGGGCCGGTCGATCGACATCGGCGGTGATGCGGTGATGGTGCCGGCCGGCGCCACCGTCACGCTCAGCCTCATGCTGCATGAGCTTGCCACCAACGCGGCCAAGTATGGTGCGCTGTCGGTCGCCGAGGGGCGGCTGGCGGTGCGATGGACCGCCGCCCTGTCGGGCGCGGGCATCATGGTCGACCTGCACTGGCAGGAGGACGGCGGCCCGACGGTGTCGCCGCCGACGCGCCGCAGCTTCGGCACGCGCCTGCTCGCCAGCAGCGCCCGGCAGCTCGGCGCCGAGCTCGACCTCGACTATGCCGCGCCCGGCCTGCGCTGCCGCCTGCGCTTCCCGGTGCCGAAGGTCTAGTGTCTTGCCGGAGCGTGGACTTCGCTCATAATCATGGTCTTTGCCGGGAGCGCGCCACTCCGTGGCGCATCTTTGGGGATGACACCGCCCATGAGCGCCACTGCAGTGGCGCGCTCCCAGCAATGAGCGGACCTGGACCTGCCTGTGCGAAGCCGAAGCGGCTTCGCTTCGGCGAAGGCAGGGGCTGCGCTCCAGGGCGTGGCGTCTTGCCATACGTCTCTGCTGTAATCGAGAACAGCGAAAATCGGTCATCATCTGGCAGCCAAGCCTGACGTGCGGCAAATGAAATCGGGTAAGACGTTGAACACATTGAGGGCGATCCAGACCGGCGCGCGGGTGCGAAATGTGGCTGCTGCCGCGGCACTGGCCGCGTTGCTGCTCGTGCCCGTACCGGCCTTGTCGCAGGAGCCAGGCCGCTCCGGCTTCTACGTCGGCGGTCATATGGGCTACCTGTTCGGCAACGGCACGGCGACTTTGGCCGACCCGATCGGCGTTCAATCGGCCGGCGGCACCACCCCGTACGGCACGTTCTACGGCGGCGTGCACGCAGGCTACGAGCAGCACTTCGCCTCGCGCCTGATGCTGGGGCTCGAGCTCGACATGTCGTTTGCCAACTACAGCGATCTCGCCAACGTGCTGTCGTACCGCGCGACCGGCACCGGCACGGCCAACGAACAGCTCGAGTACCTCGCCAGCCTGCGCGGCCGTGCCGGCTACGACATGGGATCGTGGACTCCCTTCGTGACCGGCGGCATCGCCTGGGCGAGCACACGCTACTCGCGCACCGACCTCACGACGGGCAACGAGGATGCAAGTCCCAGCAACATCCGCGTCGGCTGGACGGCGGGCGGCGGCCTCGACTACCGCCTCGACCCGCGCTGGACCACCCGCCTCGAATATCTCTACACCAACCTCGGCCTCGCCGGCTCCCTGTTTGGCTCGGCGGCCACGCGTTACGATTCGCAATATCAGCTGCATCAGTTCCGCGTCGGCTTGAACTACAAGTTCGGCGTCGAGGACGACAAGAAGGCGAAGGCCGACGATCGCGGTCCCGGCAGCTGGGAAGTCCACGGCCAGACCACGTTCATCTACCAGGGCTATCCGCCGATTTACGCGCTCTATAGCGGGCCCAACAGCTTGCCGCCGGAGGGCCAGAGCCGCGAGACCTGGACGGTGTCGGGCTTCCTCGGCGTGCGGCTCTGGCAGGGCGGCGAGCTCTATTTCAATCCCGAGCTCCTGCAGGGCTTCGGCGTAGCCAACACCGTGGGTGCGGCGGGCTATCCCAATGGCGAGGCGCAGAAGTCGAACTTCCCCTATCCGCGGTTCAACGTCTCGCGCCTGTTCCTGCGGCAGGAGATCGGGCTGGGCGGCGAGCGCGAGCCGGTCGAGGGCGAATACGGCCAGCTCGCGGGCGAGCGCGACGTCAATCGCGTCACGCTGCAGTTCGGCAAGTACTCGGTGAAGGACATATTCGACACCAACGCCTATGCCAATGATCCGCGCATCGACTTCCTCAACTGGTCGATCTGGGCGTCGGGCGCCTTTGACTATCCCGCGGACCGGCTGGGACTGACCTGGGGCCTCACCGCCGAATTGAACCGGAAAGATTGGTCGGTGCGCGCCGGCTACTTCCTGGTGCCGTTCGAATCCAATGCCAACACGCTCGACACCGCGCTGATCGTGCGCGGTGGCTACGTCGGCGAGCTGGAGATGCGCTACAAGCCGTTCGGCCGGGACGGCTCGTTTCGACTGGGGACGTGGCTGAACAGCGTCTACGCCGGCTCCTACAACGACGCCACGGCGCTCGCCAACCCGGCTCTCGGCTTGAACGCCAACGACACGATGCCCTGGACGCGGCGGGGTCGCACCAAGTACGGCCTCTACCTCAACTTCGATCAGGAGCTCTCCGACTCGGTCGGCCTGTTCGGTCGCTTCAGCTGGAACGATGGCCGCACCGAGATCATGTCCTTCACCGACATCGACACCAGCCTGTCGCTCGGCGTGCAGATCAAGGGCAAGGCGTGGGGCCGGCCGGACGATCGCGTCGGCATCGCGGGCGCCTGGAACAACATCTCCGGCGACCACTCCGGCTACCTGGCGGCTGGCGGGTTGGGCCCGCTGGTCGGCGACGGAGCCTTGAGCTACGCCTCCGAAAACGTGTTCGAGGCCTACTATGCCTTCCAGCTTGCCAAGGGCATTGTGGCGACCGCGGACTACCAGTTTCTCGGCAATCCCGCCTACAACATCGTACGCGGTCCGGTGAATGTCTTCAGCGGACGGCTCCGCATGAGCTTCTGACCTGTCGAGGCCTAGGGCGTGTACTCAATAAACAGGGCCTACCCGTGCGGGATAAGGCCATGTCCGCTTTGCCCGTGAAAGCGGACGTTCGCCGACATCCCCGCCATGTCGGCTAAGGGCCACTTCCGGACTCTCGGTGGGGCAAATCGAATCCTTATCCGATCACTTTGTCGGTAGTAGCGGCGCTCAATCGACAATGGTCTGCCCATGCGCCCGTCAAACGGCCTCGGCGCGGCGGCTAGGAGCGCCCGGCAGAAATCTTCGGGTGAGGGCTTCCCGGGGCTTCTGTTTGTCAGACTCGGGACAGCGGGTCATTTGAAACCGCACATTTCCTTGGTGGCCATGAAAGTCGCCTCAACGCCACCCTCCTTGAAACAGCCATTGGTCCAGTTGCCGGAGAATATGCCGTTCTTCGCCTTGTACGTCCCCTGTCCGTTGGGTTTTCCGGCATGAAACTCGCCCTCGAAGCGGTTGCCGTTCGCCAGGATCGCGACGCCGTGGCCCTCGAAGGTGCTGTCCTTCCACCCACCTTCGTAACGGCCGCCGCCAGCGTACACCTCGACGCCGTAACCCTCGCGCTTGCCGTTCTTGAAGTCACCCTCGTAACGGGCGCCGTTAGAGAACACACGGACGCCGCGGCCTTGCTGTTTGCCGTCCTTGAATTCGCCCTCATCTCTTTCGCCGGGCTTGCCATCGTAGAACCATTGCAATGTACCGTGACCCTGGGCTAGGCCGTAGGCGCAGTCGCCGGTCCAAGTGATCGATTGGCCGGGGCGGGGATACGGATCCCACACCTTGCAGCTTGTTTTTTGATCAGCGATCCAATCGCCGTTCGGTTGCGCGAATACAGGCGACACAACGATTATTGCCGCGACGACGAGTGCCAGACGTGTAGGCATCGAAATCACTCCCCAGCTCGGAGCGTAGCACGGCGATGTCCTGGGGGCAGAGGCCCTAGGCAGGCCGCCCCAAGTCTTTCGGTGGCTCCTCCGGCAGGGTTAGCCGGTAGAAGTTCACGATCTCTGCCACGTCAGCTTGTAAGTGTAGCGGCCGCACATGCGAAGATGTCCGCTACACACCCGATAGCGGCCCAAAAGCGGACATCGCCCGTGGTCCGCTTTGGGTCGAGGCTGTGTGAGAACTCGGTTGTAGCAGCGCAGAAGGGTCGGCGCAGGGGCAGGTTTCTGTTTCGGTGTCAGGGATCGCAGGACCGTTCAGGCCCGGATCGCCTTGATCAGCGACTGCGGGCCGAGCATGGCGACCACCCGTTTCAGATTGTAGGCCAGAACGTGGAGGCTCATCTCCGTTTTGACCCTGTCGAGGGTCCGGGTCTTGAAGTGGGTTGCTCCCATCCAGGCCTTGAGTGTGCCGAAGGGGTGCTCGACGGTGGCTCGGCGGATGCGCATGGCGTCGGGCTTCCGGTCCAGCCGCTCCCGCATGGCGTCGATCACCGCCTCATGCTCCCAGCGCTTGAT
>FODP01000006.1:168820-488400 GCA_900110395.1 Rhodospirillales bacterium URHD0017 | reverse complement strand
GGACCCGGCACCATCGCCTGGCGCCAGCGCATGGCCGGCCAACCGGCACAGGCCATCTACCGACGGCGCTTCGCCACCGAGCGACCCCACGCCCATATGCGCAATCATGGCCTGCGGCGCCTGCTCGTGCGCGGCATCGACAAGGTCAAGGCGGTCGTGCTCTGGCACGTCCACGCCTTCAACTTCCTGCAGTTCAAGAGGCTCGGCCTCGCCTGATCGCCTCGGCCTCTCGCCGACACCGACACCGACCGGATAGCCCGCCGGCCCACAACCACTGCTTCTATCCCAGTCGTCAGACGATAGCTTCACGCCCTCTCCAGTGGCGCGCGCCCAGCATCAGGCGAGGTAGTCGAACATCCCGTCGATGCCGGTGATGTCCCAGCCGGAACCATCGTGCAGATGGACCACGACGTGGGCGTCGACACCGAAGTCGAACGACGTCGCGAGCTCCGGCGCGGCGGCTTCGCTGCCCGCGACGGCGAGGCCGTCGGCCAGAGTGGAGAGCGAGACCAGCGGATCGTCGGCGGCGATCGCCGAGGCGACCTGCTCGTCGTTGCCGGGCGTGCTGTCGATATGGATATCGCCCGGCTCGCCGAACACGCGATCGACCGGCGCACCGTAGGACGGCGCCTCGTCGTAGCAGGCGTCCATCCAGCGCGCTTGCGGCCTGGCGTAGATCGGAAGTTCGCGGCGATCGAATTCGACCAGGTCAACGCCGACTAAAAAGGTGGCATCGATGGCCGAGCTGTCGGAGGGGACCGAGTGGCTCATGGTTCAAATGTCTTTCGTTCTTAAGAACTGAAATATTGGTTCAAGTATACTGAATAAATCCTTGAGAATAAAGAGAGAACGTTGGTCTTTGGAAAATACCTTTGAATCGCAAAGACTTGGGTTCGCCGGCCGGGTGGCCTAGGGTGCCCGCCCTTACAGTCCTTTTAGCGTCGGGGAGACGTCGATGAACGGAGCAGAGAGTCTGGTTCGCACCTTGGTCAAGGGCGGGGTCGAAGTCTGCTTCGCCAATCCCGGCACCTCGGAGATGCACTTCGTCGGCGCGCTCGATCGCGTCGAGGGCATGCGCTGCGTGCTCGGCCTGTTCGAAGGTGTGTGCAGCGGCGCGGCGGACGGCTACTACCGCATGACCGACAAGCCTGCCTCGACGCTTCTGCATCTCGGCCCTGGCCTCGCCAACGCCGCGGCCAACCTGCACAACGCCAAGAAGGCGGGCTCGGGCATCGTCAACATCGTGGGCGAGCACGCGCTCTATCACATCAAGTACGACACGCCGCTCACCGCCGACATCGAAGGCATCGCGCGGCCGTTCTCGCATTGGGTAAAAACCTCGCCGACGTCCAAGACCGTGGCCACCGACGGCGCCGCCGCCATCCAGGCCGCACGCGTGGCGCCGGGCCAGATCGCGACCTTGATCCTGCCGGCCGACACGGCATGGACCGAGGCCGATGGTGTCGCCGACACGCCCGAGACGCCGCAGCCGCAGAAGCCCGCCAACCAGGACGTCGTCGCCGCCGCCAAGGCGCTGAAGAGCGGCCAGTCGGCGATGCTGTTCATCGGCGGCCGTGCGTTGCGCGCCAGGGGCCTCGAGCTGGCCGGCAAGATCGCCGCCAAGACCGGCTGCAAGGTGCAGGCCGCGGGCGGCACCGCGCGCATCGAGCGCGGCGCCGGCCGCGTGCCGGTGCTGCGGCTGCACTTCGTCGTCGAGACGGCGCAGGAGATGCTGAAGGGCACCAAGCACATGGTGCTGTGCGGCGCCAAGGCGCCGGCCGCGTTCTTCGCCTATCCTGGCAAGCCGTCGGTGCTGGTGCCCGAGGGCTGCGACGTCACCACGCTCTGCCCGGTCGATGGCGATCCGATCGGCTCGCTGGAAGCGCTCGCCGCCGAGCTCGACGCCATGAACGAGAAGCCTGCCGTGGCGCAGCCCAAGCGGCCCGAACGGCCGACCGGCAAGTTCACGCTCGACGGCCTCGGCCAGGCGCTTGGCGCCACCATGCCGGAAGGCGCCATCGTCGTTGACGAATCGGTGACCACCGGCCGCGGCTTCTTCCCGTACAGCGTCGGCGCTCCGCCGCACGACTGGCTGAACAACATGGGCGGCTCGATCGGCTTTGGCGCGCCGGTCGCGGTCGGCGCCGCCGTCGCCTGCCCGGACCGCAAGGTCATCTGCATGATCGGCGACGGCTCGTCGATGTATACGATCCAGGCGCTGTGGACGATGGCGCGCGAGAACCTCGATGTCTGCGTGCTGATCTTCTCCAACCGCAACTACAAGATCCTGTACAGCCAGCTCGCCGATGTCGGCGCGGCCAATCCCGGCCCGCGCGCCATCGACATGCTGACCCTCGATCGGCCGACGCTCGAGTTCACCCTGCTGGCCAAGGGCATGGGCGTGCCGGGCGCCAAGGCGCACGACCTCGAGGAGCTCACCAAGCAGCTGACCTACGCCATGGCGCACAAGGGTCCGTACCTGATCGACGTGGTGATGTAAGGCGTCCATGGAAGAAACCCGCCGGCGCACGCTGCACGGTCGTCGTCGGGGCAAGAAGCTCAGGGTCGGGCAGCAGTCGCTGCTCGACACGCTGTTGCCGCGCCTCGCCCTTGCCCTGCCGGCCGAGCCGCACAAGATCGATCTCGCCAAACTGTTCGGCGGCCGACTGCCGCCCGACGGCGTGTGGCTGGAGATCGGCTTCGGCGCCGGCGAGCATCTCGTCTGGCAGGCCGAGCAGCATCCCGACGTCGGCCTGATCGGCTGCGAGCCCTATCTCAACGGTGTCGCCAAGTGCCTGGCGCACATCGAGCGCACGGGCGTCGGCAACGTCCGGCTGTTCACCGACGATGCCCGGCTGGTCATGGCGGCGCTGCCCGACCGGTCGCTGGGCCGGGCCTTCGTGCTGTTCCCCGATCCCTGGCCGAAGACCCGCCATCACAAGCGCCGTTTCGTGCAGCGCGACACCCTGGACCGGCTGGCCGACCTCATGGTCCCCGGCGCGGAGCTGAGGCTTGCCACCGACGATCCGAGCTACCTGCCCTGGATGATCGAGCACGCCTGCACCCATCCGGCCTTCGACTGGCTCGCCGAGGGGCCTGCCGACTGGCGCGGCCGGCCGGCGGATTGGCCGGGGACGCGCTACGAGAAGAAGAAGCTGGCCGGAACGCCGACCTTCCTGCGCCTGCGACGGCGTTGACGGGCGGGCCGGGATGGCGATGATCAGTTGCCCCTTGAGGCTCCGGTGATCGCGCGCATCAGGCTCCGCTCCCTCGTCATCCTGCTGGGACTGCTGGTCGCCGTGGGATTCGCCCTCGTCGTGCCGGCCGGATACTTCGCGGTCTTTTACGCTCACCTCCATCATGATCTCGACTTCGCCGCCCGCAGCAAGGCCAGCCGGTTGGCGAGCTTCATCGCCGACAACCGCGAGAGTTGGCAGCGCCCGACGGATCGTCTGAGCCAGGTTATCGCCCAGCCGGAAGCCGGCGAACGTGCGACGCGCCAGCGCGTCTTCGACGCCGGCGGCAGGGCCATCCTGCAGAGCGGCGAGGAGAAGCTCACCCTGCCACTCGCCACGGTAAACGTGCCTGTGGTGGTGGGCGGATCGAAGGTCGCTTCGGTCGAGATGGCCGCCAGCCTCGACAAGCTCCTGGAGGAAGCCGCCCTGGTCGCCCTGGCGAGCGGCCTCGTCGGCCTGTCGGTCTTCTTCCTGATGCGCGGCGTGCCGCTGCGCGCCATCGACCGAACGCTGGGCCAGCTCGAGAATGCGCAGGAGCGCTATCGCCGGCTGTTCAACGTCAGCCCCGTTCTCATGGTCGTGCTCGATCGCCAGACGCGGCGCGTGCTCGACGCCAACGAGGCCACCGTCCGGCAGTACGGCTGGTCGCACGAGGAGCTGCTGACGATGAGCAGCAACGACTTCTATCCGCCCGAGGATCTGCCGGACGTCCTTGCCCAGCGCGAGCGCTTCATGGCCGATCCCAACCGCGTCGTGCCGCCGCTGCGCCATCGCAAGAAGGATGGCACGATCATCGATGTCGAGCAGACGATCCTGCCGATCGACTATGACGGCAAGCCGGCGCTGCTGGTGACGGCCAACGACGTCACCGAGCGCAACCGCGCCATGCGCGAGCTGCGCGAGTCGGAGCAGAGGTATCAGGCGCTGGTCGAGACCCTGCCGGTCGGCGTGCTGGAAACCACGACCGACGGCCGCATCGTGACCGCCAACCTCGCGTGGCGACACATGTTCGGTTTCGGCGACGACGAGGATCTCGGCAAGCTCGATGTCCGTGATCTGTATGCCAATCCGGACGACCGCGGCGCCGTCGTGCAGCTCGTGCAGGCCGAAGGGGCGATACCTGCCACCGAATCGGTGTTCCGCCGCCGCGATGGCACGATCTTCCCGGTCGAGCGTTATCTGCGCAGCGTGCGCGACGAGACCGGCATGGTCACGTCCCTGCGCGGCATCGTTATCGACATCACGCAGCGCAAGTCGCTCGAGGCACAGCTCCACCAGGCGCAGAAGATGGAAGCGGTCGGCCAGCTCACCGGCGGCGTCGCCCACGACTTCAACAATATCTTGATGATCGTCATGGCCGGCGTCGATGCGCTGGAAGAGGAGAAGAGCCTCTCCCAGGCCGCTCGTCGGCGCGTCGACCAGATCTCCCGGGCGATCGACAAGGCCTCCGACCTGACCCGCAGCCTGCTCGCCTTCTCACACAAGCTGCCGCTCCTGCCCCAGCGCGTCGATCTCAATGCCCTGGTCCTCGATGTCGGCCGGCTGCTGCAGCGCACGTTGGGCACGCAGGTCGAGATCGAATCGATGCTCGGCAAGGATCTGTGGCCGGTCGAGGTCGATCGCGGGCAGCTCGAGAACGCCCTGGTCAATCTCTGCGTCAACGCGCGCGACGCGATGCCCGATGGTGGCCGGGTGCTGATCGAGACCAGGAACGTCGTGCTCGATGGCCATGGTCGCGGCAAGGACGCCGACCTTCCGCCCGGCGCCTACGTCCGGCTGTCGGTCACCGATACCGGCGAGGGCATCGCGGCCGAGGTGCTGCCGCGCGTGTTCGACCCGTTCTTCACCACCAAGGAAGTGGGCAAGGGCACGGGGTTGGGCCTGAGCATGGTGCACGGCTTCATCATCCAGTCGCACGGCCATATCGCGATCCAGAGCGAACGGGGCCGCGGCACCAGCATCACCATCCATCTGCCGCGCGCCGCCGACCTGGCCGACGAGGGCGACAAACCGGTGGCCACGGACCTGCCGCGCGGCCGTGAGCGGATCCTGGTCGTCGAGGACGAATCGCATGTCGGCGACGCGGTCGTCGAGCAGCTGCAGAGCCTCGGCTACGCCGTGACGCAGGCCGCCGACGGCTCGGCCGGCCTCGCCGCGTTCGAGACCGCCGAGCGGCCCTACGACCTGCTGTTGACCGACATCGTGATGCCGGGACTGAACGGCAAGAAGCTGGCCGACGAGGTGGCTGCGCGCTGGCCGGGGACCTCGGTGCTGTTCATGTCGGGCTACCGCCCCGACAATGAAAGTCGCCTCGACCCCGGTGCCAGGCTCCTGACCAAGCCTTTCCACAAGAGCGATCTCGCGACGGCGGTCCGCAAGGCGCTCGACACGCGATGATGAGGAAGAAGATCGACCTCGCCCGACTGTTCGGGTTCGCCGTTGGGGCGACTTGGGGTGTAGCATGCCCGGCTTGGGGCGGTGTTGGGGCCCTGCCATCGCCGCCGTTACATGCCGATTCATCTGGAAATCTCCCGACTGAACCGTCTGCTCGTCATCGTGGCGCGTGGCCAGATCACGTCCGACGAGGTCCGCGACCTCGTCAGGCAGATGGTGGACAATGACGTCCGCCATTTCGGCAAGATCATCGACGTCTCCAACTCGAATATCGAGATGAGCCGCGAGCAGGTCGAAGCCATGGCCGTGATGCTGCGGGCCGAGAAGGGGGCGGCCACGCGCGGCCCGATCGCCTTTGTCATCCATCCCGAGCGTCAGGGATTTGCCGACCTCTTCGCCGATGCCACCAAGGCGGATCGGCCGGTCAGGCTCTTCCGCAGCCTGCACGACGCCCGGAGGTGGCTGTTGGAGCTTCCCCGGTAGGATTTATTTTTCAGGGTCGCCGCGGCCGGCCAAAGACCCGGTACTACTACTAATAGAAGGCCTTGCACGGGACCCCATAAAATACGCCGGATTCCCTTGCTCTTTGGCCGAACTGCGCCTATATCCGCGCCATCCTCATCGGGTTCGCGGGACGAACCAAACAAGAAAGAGTGGGCCAAAAACCCGCTCTTTTCATTTTGTGGGAAGCCCGCCCGCCCAAACTATCGAGAAACAGGCCCGCGTGACCGAATTGCTGCGTCGAATCGAAGAGATCGTTGCCCCGACCGTGGTCGGCATGGGCTTCGAGCTGGTTCGCGTCGCCATGAGCAAGGGCGGCGGCACGCTGCAGATCATGATCGAGCCGGCCGACGGCAGCGCGATGGATGTCGAGGCCTGCGCCACGCTCTCGCGCGCGCTCTCGGCGGTGCTCGATGTCGAGGATCCCATTCCGGGCACCTACACCCTCGAGGTGAGTTCGCCCGGCATCGACCGGCCGCTGACGCGGCCCAAGGACTATTCAAGGTGGGCGGGACATCTCGCCCGCGTGGAGACCGCCGAGCCGATCGACGGGCGTCGCCGCTTCAAGGGCACGCTGTTGGGATTGAGCGACGGCGCGGTGAAGCTGCGCTTGGAGGATGGTACGGAGACGGCGGTGCCGCTCACGGCCGTGTTCAGGGCCAAGCTCGAAATGACCGACGCGTTGATTGAAGAACACCGGCTCGCCCAACAGGGGGCGGGCCAGGCTCATTAGTGGATTCGCAAGAGAGGAAATAGTCATGGCAACGACTGCCGATATCCCGCGCCTGGAGATGCTGCAGGTGGCCGACATGGTCGCCCGCGAGAAGGGCATCGAGCGCGAGGAAGTGCTCGAGGCGATGGAGCAGGCCATCCAGAAGGCCGGCCGCGCCAAGTACGGCCTGGAGCACGACATCCGCGCCGAGATCGACCGCAAGACGGGCGAGATCAAGCTGCTGCGCTACATGCAGGTGGCAGACCCGATCGAGAACGAGAACACGCAGGTGCCGCTCACCGAAGCGCAGCGCCGCAATCCCGAGGCCCAGGTCGGCGACTTCCTGACCGACGAGCTGCCGCCGATCGACTTCGGCCGCGTCGCCGCCCAGACCGCCAAGCAGGTCATCACCCAGCGCATGCGCGAGAGCGAGCGCAAGCGGCAGTACGAGGAGTTCAAGGATCGCGTCGGCGAGATCGTGTCGGGCGTGGTCAAGCGCGTCGACTACGGCAACATCACCGTCGACCTGCAGCGCGCTGAAGGCGTGATCCGCCGCGACGAGACGATCCCGCGCGAATCCTTGCGCGTAAACGATCGCGTGCGCGCCTACATCTTCGACGTGCGCGAGGAGCCGCGCGGCCCGCAGATCTTCCTGTCGCGCAGCCATCCGCAGTTCATGGCCAAGCTGTTCATGCAGGAAGTGCCGGAGATCTACGACAACATCATCGAGATCAAGGCGGTCGCCCGCGATCCCGGCAGCCGCGCCAAGATCGCCGTGCTGAGCCACGACAGCGCCATCGACCCGATCGGCGCCTGCGTCGGCATGCGCGGCAGCCGCGTGCAGGCCGTCGTGCAGGAGCTGCAGGGCGAGAAGGTCGACATCATCCCGTGGTCGGCAGACACCGCGAACTTCATCGTCAATGCGCTGGCGCCGGCCGAGGTCAGCAAGGTGCTGATGGACGAGGAGAAGAACAAGACCGAGGTGGTGGTGCCCGACGACCAGCTCAGCCTGGCGATCGGCCGCCGCGGCCAGAACGTCAAGCTCGCCTCCCAGCTCACCGGCTGGGAAATCGACATCATGACCGAGGCCGAGGAGAGCGAGCGCCGCCAGAAGGAGACGCGCGAGCGTACCGAGCTGTTCAAGGCGGCGCTTGATGTCGACGACGTCATTGCCCATCTCCTGGTGGCCGAAGGCTATGCCGCGGTCGAGGACATCTCCGATTCGGCGGTCGAGGACCTGGCCGGCGTCGAGGGCTTCGACGAGGAGATCGCCACCGAGCTGCAGCGCCGCGCCCGCGAGTTCATCGAGAAGCGCGATGCCGAGCTGGCGACCCGGCTCGAGGAGCTCGGCGTCGAAGGAGACGTGCGCACCACCGAGGGCCTCACGCTGCCGATGCTGGTGGCACTGGGCGAGAAGGGCGTGAAGACGCGCGACGACCTCGCCGATCTCGCCTCCGACGAGCTGCGCGAGATCGTGGGCGAGAGCGCCATGGATAACGACACCGCCAACGCCATCATCATGAAGGCGCGCGAGCACTGGTTCGCCGCCGAGGACGCTGCGGCCGGCGAAGCGGCCAAGGCCTAGACAAGGAGACCGACCCACTTGGCACTCGCCAACGCCATGTCCCGAGCCGAACCGGCTCCTCCCGAGAACGGCCCGCAACGCACCTGCATTGCGACCGGGGAGACGGGCGCGCCCGACCGGATGATCCGGTTCGTGGTCGGGCCCGAGGGCGACGTCGTGCCCGACCTGGCGCGGCGGCTGCCGGGGCGCGGGCTCTGGGTGAAGGCCGAACGGTCGGCGGTCGAGCGGGCCGTGGCTAAAAACCTGTTCGCCAGGGCAGCGCGGGCGTCGGTCAAGCCGGCGTCCGACCTGGCGGAACGGGTGGAGCGGCTGCTGCTCGAACGGGCGCTGGCCGATCTCGGCCGGGCGCGCCGGGCCGGCCGTGCCGTCGCAGGCTTCGTGAAGGTCGAGCAGATGGTGGGGCAGCGCCGGGCCGGGCTTCTGGTCGTGGCCGACGAGGCCGATGGCGACGGATTGGGCAAGCTCGAGGCCACCGGTCTGCCGATCGCCCGACTGGGCGACGCGGCGGCGCTGGGCGGTATCTTCGGCCGCGAGCAGGCAGTCTACGTGGCGATCGTCCGCGACGATGCGGGCGGCGCCTTTATTGAGCGAATCGGGACCGGGGCGGCGCGCTGGCGCGGCTATCGGTTGAACAGCGGTCAGGTTGAACAGTAACGCTGGTTGACGGGCCGAAGCGGACCAAGGACAACACGACATATGACGGATCAGAAAGAGCAGACAAAGCCGCTCACGCTTTCCACGACGCGCACCGGTGCGGCGGCGAAGGGCGGCGGCGACGCCACGCAGGTGCGCCAGAAGTTCAGCCACGGACGCACGCGCACGGTGACGGTCGAGGTCAAGAAGCCGGTCAAGCGGCCGCCCGGGGCGCCCGTGGCCGCCGCGCCGGCACCAGCGCCCGAGGCCAAGGCGCCGGCGGCGCCGAGCGGTCGTACCCTCAAGCTGGGCGGCGGTGCGGCCACGACTGCACGCCCCACGCCGGCGCGTCCGTCGGCCGGCGAGGGCCGCTCCGGCGGCGGCGCCGTGCTGAAGACGCTGACCGAGGAAGAGAAGGAAGCCCGCGCCCGCGCCCTGGTCGACGCCAATCGCGACGCCGAGGTGTCGCGCCAGCGCGCCGCCCAGGAAGCCGCCCGCCGCGCCATCGAGGACGAGGCGCGCAAGAAGGCCGACGAGGAGCACCGCAAGCGCCTCGCCGAGGAAGATGCGCGCAAGAAGGCCGAGGAAGAGGTCAAGCGCAAGACCGACGCCCTGGTGCAGAAGCGTCTCGACCAGGCGGCCACCGCCTCGCCGCAGGCGCCGATCGCCCGCCAGGCCGAGGAGATCAACGCCGGCGCCGCGCCGCAGGCGGCCCCTGCCGCGCCGGCTGCCCCGATTCGCCGTCCGCCGGGTGCTCCCGGCAGCACGACGGCCGACGCGCTGCGCCGTCCGCCGCCGATGCGGCCCATGGTCAACAAGCGCCTGCCGCAGCCGCCGGGCGCGCGCCGCGAGGTGCCCAAGCGCCGCTCCGACAAGGTCGATGTCGGTCGCGCGGTCGAGGGCGAGAACGATTTCCGCAGCCGGTCGGCGGCGCAGATGCGTCGCCGCCTGGAGCGCGACCGCCGTCGCGAGCACGCCAGCGAGCCGCAGCAGAAGGTCTATCGCGAGGTCACCATCCCTGAGACCATCACGGTCCAGGAACTGGCCCAGCGCATGGCCGAGCGCAGCGCCGACGTCGTCAAGACGCTGATGCGCATGGGCGTGATGGCGACCATCAACCAGGCGATCGATCCCGACACGGCCGAGCTGGTCGTGACCGAGATGGGCCATCGGCCCAAGCGCGTAGCCGAGGGCGACGTCGAGACCGGTCTCGCCGAAGCCGACGACGCGCCCGAATTGCTGCTGCCGCGGCCGCCCGTGGTCACCATCATGGGCCACGTCGACCACGGCAAGACCTCGCTGCTCGATGCGCTGCGCGCCACCGACGTGGCGGCGCACGAGGCGGGCGGTATCACCCAGCATATCGGCGCCTACCAGGTGACCTTGCCGTCGAGCCAGAAGATCACCTTCCTCGACACGCCGGGCCACGAGGCCTTCACCGCCATGCGTGCGCGCGGCGCCAAGGTGACGGACATCGTCGTCCTCGTCGTGGCGGCCGATGACGGCGTCATGCCGCAGACCAAGGAGGCGATCGCGCACTCCAAGGCGGCGGGCGTGCCGATGATCATCGCCATCAACAAGATGGACAAGGCCGGCGCCGACCCCAACCGGGTGCGCACCGAGCTGCTGCAGGACGAGATCCAGGTCGAGCAGCTGGGCGGCGACGTCCAGTCGATCGAGGTCTCGGCAACCAAGAAGCTGAACCTCGACAAGCTCGAGGAAGCGATCCTGCTGCAGTCCGAAGTGCTCGAGCTCAAGGCCAACCCCAACCGTCCGGCCGACGGCGTGGTGGTCGAGGCTCAGCTCGATCCGGGCCGCGGCTCGGTGGCGACCGTGCTGGTCCAGCGCGGCACGCTGCGCGTCGGCGACGTGCTGGTGGCCGGCGCCGTATGGGGCCGTGTCCGCCGCCTGGTCGACGACCGCGGCAACGCGGTCGAGAGCGCGGGTCCGGCCTTCCCGGTCGAGATCCTGGGCCTCGACGGCACGCCGCAGGCGGGCGACGAGTTCCATGTCATGGAGAGCGAGGCGCGTGCGCGCGAGGTCGCCGACTTCCGTGCCCGCCGCGATCGCCAGGCCCAGCTTGCCCGCGCCGCGGGCGGCCGCGGCACCCTCGAGGAGATGATCAAGGGCATCCGCGAGGGCACGGCCAAGGAACTGCCGGTGCTGATCAAGGCCGACGTCCAGGGCTCGGCGGAAGCGCTGGCCGGCGCGCTGGCGCGGCTTTCCACCGAGAAGGTGGCGACCCGGGTGATCTACTCGGGCGTCGGCGGCATCAGCGAGGCCGACATCACGCTGGCCAAGGCGTCTGGTGCGCTGATCATCGGCTTCAACGTGCGCGCCAACCCGCAGGCCCGCGAGATTGCCAAGCGCGACAAGATCGACATCCGCTACTACTCGATCATCTACAAGGTGACCGAGGACATCCAGCAGCTGATGGTCGGCCTGCTCGACCCGACCTACAAGGAAACCTTCCTCGGCAATGCGCAGATCCGCGAGGTCTTCCGCATCACCAAGGTCGGCAACGTGGCCGGCTGCATGGTCACCGAAGGCATGGTCAAGCGTGGCGCCAAGGTCCGCCTGCTGCGCGACAACGTGGTGATCCACGAGGGCACGCTGAAGACACTGAAGCGCCACAAGGACGAAGTCCGCGAAGTGCAGCACGGCTTCGAGTGCGGCATGGCGTTCGAGAACTACGACGACATCAAGGTCGGCGACGTGATCGAATGCTTCGACGTCGAGGAAGTCCAGGCGACGTTGTAAGAGCGTCCTCCCCAGCGCGGAATCCGCGCTGGCGAGGTGTCGCTGTCTTACGGCGACGGAGGGGTCATGACCCCTCCGCCCGCTTCGCGGGCACCTCCACGCTTCGCGTAGGGAGGAGAAGAGGAGGTCTCCAATGTCCCGTCGTCGCCCATCAGAGCGCGACAAGAAGGGCCCCAGCCAGCGCCAGCTCAGGGTCGGCGAGGAGCTGCGCCATCTGCTGGCCGAGCTTCTGGAGCGCGGCGACATGCGCGATCCCGAGCTGCGCGAGGCCTCCATCACCGTCACCGCAGTCGATGTCAGCCCCGACCTGCGCAACGCCACCGCCTTCGTGATGCCGCTGGGCGGCCAGGACGAGCCGCGCCTGCTTGCCGCCCTGCGGCGCGCCGCGCCGTGGTTCCGCGCCCGCGTCGGCGAGAAGGCGCAGCTGCGCCACGCGCCGGAAATCCGCTTCGAGGTCGATCGCACCTTCGACGAGGCCGACCGCATCGGCCAGCTGCTGCGCCGCCCCGACGTGGCGCGCGACATCAAGGACGATTGAGATCGTACTCGTCGCGCGAAAAGAAGTCGGTGTTGGGCGCGCGCGCGGGCCGGCCTGGAGGCCCGCGGTCCGATGAGGAAGAGGAAAGGCGACAAGATCGACGGCTGGGTCGTGCTCGACAAACCGGTCGGGCTGGGCTCGACGCCGGCGGTCGGCAAGGTGCGCCGGTTGTTCGGCGCGCAGAAAGCGGGGCACGGCGGCACGCTCGATCCGCTGGCGAGCGGCGTGCTGCCGATCGCGCTCGGCGAGGCGACCAAGACCGTGCCCTTCGTCATGGACGGGCGGAAGGAATACCGGTTTACGCTGCGCTTCGGCGAAGCACGCTCGACCGAGGATCTGGAAGGCGAGGTCACGGCGACCAGCGAGATCCGGCCCGACGATGATGCCATCCGCGCCGCCCTTCCGGGCTTCGTCGGCACCATCCAGCAGACGCCGCCCGCCTTCTCGGCCCTGAAGATCGACGGCAAGCGGGCCTACGACTTGGCCCGGGCCGGCGAGGCGGTCGATCTGAAGCCGCGGCCGGTCCTCATCGAGCGCCTGGCGCTTTTGGGACGTCCTGACGCGGACCATGCAGATTTCGTGGTTTCCTGCGGCAAGGGCACCTACATCCGGTCCCTCGGCCGCGACCTGGCGCTGGCCCTGGGGACCGTCGGACACCTCAGTTTCCTGCGTCGGACCGCCGCCGGGCCGTTCCGCGAGCAAACGGCCATTTCGCTTTCCAAACTGGAGGCCCTCGGGCATATTCCCGCGCTTCTCGGGGCCCTGGCCCCCGTCGAGACCGCGCTGGACGACATCCCGGCGCTGGCCCTGACGGAGGCCCAAGCGGACCGGCTGCGCCAAGGCCAGCCGGTGCTCTTGACCCGGGACGTACCGCCGTCCGGCGCCCTGTTACGCGCCGAGGCCGGCAGCAGGCTGGTCGCGCTGGTCCGTTCGGACGGCGTGGCTCTCAAGCCGGTACGCGTCTTCAACCTTTAAGTCGATGGAGAGTCCCGATGTCGATCACAGCCGTCCGCAAGGCGGAGCTGATCAAGTCGTATGCCCAGGCCGAGGGCGACACCGGTTCGCCGGAGGTCCAGGTCGCGATCCTGAGCGAACGTATTTCCAATCTCACCGAGCACTTCAAGGGTCACGCGAAGGATCATCATTCGCGCCGTGGCCTGCTGAAGCTCGTCGGCCAGCGCCGGCGCCTGCTCGACTACCTCAAGGCCAGGGACAACAAGCGCTACGACACGTTGATCGAGCGCCTGGGTCTGCGTCGTTGAGTTCACGGCCCCGATTTCATCCGCGGATGGATCGGGGCCTTTTCGCGTCGCGTCGTCCGGTCCCCGTAACAGTTCGGCCGGCTGACGCGGCTTTTGAAGTAACCGGGAGGGCAGGGGCGAGAGCAAAGGCCCGACCCGGTCCTGCCGATGCAAGGGCATCGGTGGGCGGCGCCGCCAGACGGGGGCGGGCGCCGTGTAGGAAAGGAAGATGGATATGAGTGATATGTTCAAGGTGTTCCGCAAGGAGCTGGACTGGGGCGGCCGCAAGCTGATCCTCGAGACTGGCAAGATCGCGCGCCAGGCGGACGGCGCGGTGTTGGCGACCTACGGCGGCACCACGGTGCTGGCCACCGTCGTGTTCGAGAGGAAGCCCAAGCCCGGCCTGGATTTCTTCCCGCTGACCGTGAACTACCAGGAGAAGGCCTTCGCCGCCGGCAAGATCCCGGGCGGCTTCTTCAAGCGTGAGGGCCGGCCGTCGGAGAAGGAGGTGCTGACCTCCCGCCTGATCGATCGTCCGATCCGGCCGCTGTTCCACGAGAACTACAAGAACGAGACGCTGGTCGTGATCACCACGCTGGCGCACGACCTGGAGAACGATCCCGACATCGTGTCGCTGGTCGCCACGTCGGCGGCGCTGACGATCAGCGGCGTGCCCTTCATGGGTCCGATCGGTGCGGCCCGCGTCGGCTACATCGACGGCAAGTACATCATCAACCCGACACTCGAGCAGACCGAGAAGAGCGACCTCGACCTCGTCGTCGCCGGCACCCAGGAAGGCGTGCTGATGGTCGAATCGCAGGCCAAGGAGCTCGGCGAGGACGTCATGCTGACCGGCGTGATGGAAGGCCATCGCTCCTTCCAGCCGGTGATCGAGGCGATCATCCAGCTTGCCGAGCACGCGGCCAAGGAACCGATGCCGCTGACCGAGCCGCCGGAGGCCGCCAAGACCGTGGCCGCCCGCCTCAAGGCCGAGATGACGGCCAAGATGGTCGAGGCCTATGCCGAGACCCAGAAGCTCGCCCGCCAGGCCAAGGTCGGCGCGGTCAAGACCGAGGCCAAGGCCCTGTTCGAGGGCGATGAGGCTGCCCTCGCCGTATTCGGCGAGCAGTTCGGCAACCTCGAGGCCGACGTCGTGCGCGGCGCCATCCTCGACACCGGCAAGCGCATCGACGGCCGCGACACCAAGACCGTGCGGCCGATCGTTGCCGAGGTCGGCGTGCTGCCGCGCGCCCACGGCTCCTCGCTGTTCACCCGCGGCGAGACCCAGGCGCTGGTCGTGGCCACGCTGGGCACCGGCCAGGACGAGCAGATCATCGACGCGCTCGAGGGCGAGTACCGCGAGAGCTTCATGATGCACTACAACATGCCTCCGTACGCGGTGGGCGAGGTGCGCCGCATGGGCTCGCCCGGCCGTCGCGAGATCGGCCACGGCAAGCTCGCCTGGCGCGCGCTGCGTCCGCTGCTGCCGGGCAAGGACAAGTTCCCCTACACGATCCGCATCGTGTCGGAGATCACCGAGAGCAACGGTTCGTCGTCGATGGCCTCGGTCTGCGGCGGCTCGCTGTCGCTGATGGATGCCGGCGTGCCGATGGATCGCTCGGTGGCGGGCATCGCCATGGGCCTGATCAAGGAAGGCGATCGCTTCGCCGTCCTGTCCGACATCCTGGGCGACGAGGATCATCTCGGCGACATGGACTTCAAGGTCGCCGGCACCGAGAAGGGCATCACCGCCCTTCAGATGGACATCAAGATCACCTCGATCACCGAGGAGATCATGAAGGTCGCTCTGGGCCAGGCCAAGGACGGCCGCCTGCACATCCTGGGCGAGATGGCCAAGGGCCTGGGCGGCGCGCGTGACTCGGTCAGCCAGAACGCACCGCGCATCACCCAGTTCACGATCCCCAAGGACAAGATCCGTGAAGTGATCGGCACCGGCGGCAAGGTGATCCGCGAGATCACCGAGACCACCGGCACCAAGATCGACATCGAGGACGACGGCACGATCAAGGTCGCCGCGGTCGACGCCAAGCAGGGCCAGGCCGCGATCGACTGGATCAAGGGCATCGTGGCCGAGCCGGAGATCGGCGTGATCTACACCGGCAAGGTCGTGAAGACCGTCGAGTTCGGTGCTTTCGTGAACTTCCTGGGCGCCCGCGACGGCCTCGTGCACATCTCCGAGCTGGCGCCGCGCCGCGTCGCCAAGGTCAACGACGTGGTCAAGGAAGGCGACCAGGTGAAGGTCAAGGTCCTGGGCGTCGACGACCGCGGCAAGGTCCGCCTCAGCATGAAGGCGGTCGACCAGCAGACCGGCGAGGACATCTCGAACAAGCCGCGCGAGGAGCAGCCCGCCCCCGCAGCAGATTAGTAGGGCCGCCGAGTAAGGCACTAAACAGTGACGAAAACGGCGGCCTTGGGGCCGCCGTTTTTGTTTGTAGACTGGGGCCCCATGAAGACGCCTTCACGCAGACTTCTGCTCGCTGGTGCCGGCGCCAGCCTGCTTCCCCTTGGTTCGGCTTTTGCCGCAGGGCTGATCGCCACGCCGCAGCAGACCGAAGGGCCGTTCTATCCGACGGCCTTCCCCGCCGACATGGACAATGACCTGGTCCAGGTCCGCGGCCAGCAGGCGCGGGCCATGGGCACGGTGCTGCATCTGCAGGGCCGCGTGCTCGATCTCAACGGCAAGCCGGTCGACGGCGCGCTGGTCGAGATCTGGCAGTGCGACGCGCAGGGCCTCTATGACCATCCGCGTCAGCCCGGGCTCGACAAGCGCGATTCGGCGTTCCAGGGCTATGGCCGCCTGCTGGTCAAGGCCGACGGCCTCTACAGCTTCCGCACCTTGAAGCCCGTGGCCTATGTCGGCCGCTCGCCGCATATCCATTTCAAGGTCGCGACGTCGACGGGCAAGATGCTCACCAGCCAGTTCTACATCGCCGGCGACCCCGGGAACGAACGCGACGGGGTGTTCCGCGGCATACGGGATGCGCGGCAACGCGAGCTGGTCGAGATGAAATTGCAGCCGGCGCCCGGGCTCGAAGCCGGCGCGCTCGCCACGGCGATGGATATCGTCGTCGCCTGACGCTGTAACTACCGTGGCGCAGCGCCCGCGAACTCGGCGTCCTTCTTCGGAATGAGATCGTAGGGCAGCGCGAAGCCCGGCATCGCCGTCAGCCGATCGCGCCATGCGGCGAGATTGGGCCGCGTCTCGAGCGACAGGCCGCCTTCGGCCGCGAACACCATGCGGCCCCAGCAGCCGATATCGGAGATCGAGCAGGCATCGCCCACCAGCCACTCGCGGCCCTCAAGCGACTTGTCGGCGAAATCGAGCGCAGCCTCGGCAAGCGGGCGGAAGAAGCTCACGATGTCCTGCGACACGTCGGGACGAAAGCGGGCGAAATGACGGACGCGCGCCACGTTGGTGATGGCGTCGTTCTCCCAGGAGAGCCATTCGCGGGCCTGCCAGCGATGCTGCTCCGTCCTGGGCTCGAAATGGCCGGTGGTCCGCGCGAGATAATCGAGGATCACATTCGACATCACCAGCGTGAGATCGCCATGGCACAGCACCGGGACCTGGCCATAGCGGTTGATCGCGAGGTGGGCCGCTTCCTTCTGTACGCCGTTCTTGAGATTGACGGTGCGAAACGAGAACGGCAGGCCGCTCAGCGCCAGGAAGAGCATCGGCTTGTAGGTCGAGCTCGAGGTGAAGCTGCCGTGCAGGATGAGGCGGTCCGCAGTCATGGTGGCGCAATAGTGCCGCAATGCGCCGTGTCGTGCAGCGTCTTACTTCAGGATGTCGAAGGGCGGCCGCTTGTCGAGCGGTGTGACGAGCGGGCCCGAGTACGTGTAGTAGCTCTGCTCGACGTTCTTTGCCTTGCACTCGGCATCCATCGCCGCGTCGTTCACGCCCGCGGTGGGATAGCGGACATTGGCCACCACGGCCTGGACGAGCTGGGCATTCTGCTTGGAATCGCTGCCCGCCGCCTTGAGCTTGTTGAGAGCGTCCTGGATCTCGACGTGAATCACGAGGTAGTTGGAGTCCACCATGTCGGCGTCGTTGCGGATGCAGTAGAAGATCAGCGTCCGATCAGCGGCATAGGCCTTGGCCGTCGCCAGCACCTGCCGGAAACGTATGGGCGTGAGAGGTTCGGCGGTGGCGACCAACGGCAATGCGCAACAGGCGATGCCGCCGGCGAGGAGCAGAGCAAGCGAGCGCATGGCCGCAGTCTAGCGCCTTTCCGGCCGTATCGCCTCTCCCGCGCTTAGTCCGAGCTTCCGTTGTCGCCCGGCCGCGCCGGCGGCATGCCGATGGCGTGGTAGCCGGCATCGACGTAGTGGACCGTGCCGGTGACGCCGGCGCTGAGGTCGGACAGCAGGTAGAGGCCCGCGCCGCCGACGTCCGTCAGCTCGACATTGCGCCGCAAGGGCGAGGCCTCGCGCGACACGCGATAGACGTAGCGGGCGCTGCCGATCACCGCGCCGGCCAGGGTGCGCATCGGGCCGGCGGAGATCGCGTTCACGCGCACGCCCTGCGGGCCGAGGTCGGCCGCAAGATAGCGCACGCTCGCCTCGAGAGCGGCCTTGGCCACGCCCATCACATTGTAGGACGGCATCACGCGCGTGGCGCCCTCGTACGTCAGCGTGATCAGGCTGCCGCCTTCGGTCATCAGCGGCAGCGCGCGGCGCGCGATCTCGGTGAAGGAATAACAGGAGATGGTGAGGCTGCGCTGGAAGTTGGCCTTGGTGGTGTCGACGTAGCGGCCCTTCAGCTCCTCCTTGTCGGAGAAGGCGATGGAATGGACCACGAAGTCGAGCCGGCCCCATTCCTTCTGCAGACGGGCGAACAGCCGATCGAGGCTTTCCTCGTTCTCGACGTCGGCCTCCTCGACGATCTTCGATCCCAGCTTCTCGACCATGGGCAGGACGCGCTTGCCGAACGCGCCCCCCTGGTAGGTGAAGGCCATCTCCGCGCCCGCCGCATGCAGCGCCGCGGCGATGCCCCAGGCGATCGAGCGATCATTGGCCACGCCCATCACCAGGCCGCGCTTGCCGGCCATCAATTTCGGGACTTCGGGGAGGTCGACCGCCTTGGATAGCGTGCGGGGAGAGGGGCTTGCCGTCCCGCCGCCGGAAGCATCGGGGGCGGCCGAGAGGGTCCGGTCGATGGGCATGATGCCTCTTCTTAGTTGGATTGGACGTTCAGCGAAAATGACAAATTGTTGCCCGACGTTTCAGCAACGCGCACGACGTCAATTGTCGTAACGCGAGAACAGCAGGCAGGCGTTGGTGCCGCCGAAGCCGAAGCTGTTCGACATCACGGTCTGCAGTCCCGCATTGTCGATGCGCTGGCGCGCGATCGGATAGTCGCCGACGCCGGGGTCGACATTCTCGATGTTGGCTGAGGCCGCGACGAAGTCTTCCTTCAGCATCAGCAGCGAGTACACCGCCTCGTGCGCGCCGGTGGCGCCCTGGCTGTGGCCGGTCAACGACTTGGTCGAGCTGACGGCCGGCAGCTTGTTGTTGCCGAAGGCGGCACGGATGGCATCGAGCTCGGTGATGTCGCCGACCGGCGTGGAAGTGCCGTGAGTGTTGATGTAGTCGACCGGCGCATTGCGCCGCGCCGCCCCCGGGAAGCCGTCGATGGCGAGCTTCATGCAGCGCACCGCGCCTTCGCCCGAGGGCGCCACCATGTCGGCGCCGTCGGAGGTGGCGCCGTAGCCCACGACCTCGGCATAGATCTTGGCGCCGCGCGCGCGGGCCACTTCCAGGTCTTCCAGCACCAGGATGCCGCCGCCGCCCGAGATCACGAAACCGTCGCGGCCCTTGTCGTAGGCGCGGCTCGCGCGTTCCGGCGTGTCGTTGTACTTGGACGACATGGCGCCCATGGCGTCGAACAGCACCGACAGGGTCCAGTCGAGCTCCTCGCCGCCGCCTGCGAACATGCGGTCAGCCTTGCCGAGCTGGATGCATTCGACGGCGTTGCCGATGCAGTGCGCCGAGGTCGAGCAGGCCGAGCTGATCGAGTAGCTGAGCCCTTTGATCTTGTAGGCGGTCGCGAGGTTGGCCGAGACGGTGCTCGACATGGCGCGCGGCACCATGAACGGACCGACACGCTTGGGCCCCTTCTCCTTGGCGATGATGGCCGATTGCACGATGGCGCCGGTGGTCGGCCCACCCGAGCCCGCGATCACGCCGGTGCGGTTGTTGGAGATCTCGGCCTCGCCGAGCCCGGCATCCTCGATCGCCTGCTTCATGGCGAGCCAGGCGTAGGCCGCGCCATCGCCCATGAAACGGCGCAGGCGCCGGTCGACCATCTCGTCGACGTTGATCTTCAGCGTGCCGGCGACCTGGCTGCGGAAGCCCAGCTCCCTGTACTGCGGCATGAACTCGATGCCCGACTTGCCCTCGCGCAACGATTTCGTGACCTCGGCGACGTTGTTGCCGATCGAGGAGACGACTCCCAGGCCGGTGACGACGACACGTTTCATGCGGTCAGCTCGCTGCTGCCGGAACTTCGGCGGCGTCCAGGAACAGTCCGACCTTGAGGCCCATGGCCTCGTAGACCGGCTTGCCATCGGCATGCACGAAGCCGTCGGCGATGCCCAGGACCAGCTTGCGCAGCATCACGCGCTTGAGGTGCACATGGAAAGTGAGCTTCTTGACCGTCGGCACGATCATGCCGGTGAACTTGACCTCGCTCACGCCCAGCGCCCGGCCGCGGCCGGGGGCCTTCATCCAGCCCAGGAAGAAGCCCAGGCACTGCCACAGGGCATCGAGCGGCAGGCAGCCCGGCATCACCGGGTCGCCCTTGAAATGGCAGTCGAAGAACCAAAGGTCCGGCTTGATATCGAGCTCGGCCACGATCTCGCCCTTGCCGAAATTGCCGCCGGTCTCGGCGATCTTCACGATGCGGTCGAGCATCAGCATGGGCGGCAACGGCAATTGCGCGTTGCCCGGCCCGAACAGCCGTCCCCGCGCGCACTCGATCAGATCCTCGAAAGTGTAGCTGCTCTTCTTGTCGCTCACGCTCACCGTCCCACGCCGCCCGAAACCGGGATCGGGGTCAGAATAAGGAGGCCCGCCGTCCAGCGCAAACCGCCGAATCGGGGTCAAACGGCCCTTTTCACGCCGCTTTCGGCTGCTTACATATGGGCGTCACAATGTCCGGTACCAGCCCCGACTTCACGGCCCGCCTGCGCGAGGCCGGTTTGCGCCCCACCCGCCAGCGGGTGGCCTTGGCGCGCCTGCTGTTCGAGGGCGACCACCGCCATGTCACGGCCGAAAGCCTGCATGCCGAGGTCAAGGCCACGCGCATGCCGGTGTCGCTGGCCACGGTCTACAATGCGCTGAACCAGTTCCGCGACGCCGGGCTGCTGCGCGAAGTCGTGGTCGCGCCGGGCCGGTCGTATTTCGACACCAATACCGGCCATCACCATCATTTCTTCGTCGAGAACGATGGCGAGCTGCACGACTTCCCGTCGGAAAAAGTCACCATCGCCGGCCTGCCGACGCCGCCCAAGGGCACGCGCATGGCCCGGGTCGACGTCATCGTGCGAGTGCGTCGATAGCGCCTTTTGAGGCGCTACTTGCGAGTCGCTTGCAGTTCTTAGAACTGTTCTAAACAACTTGACGGGGTCGCGCCGGCTGTCCCAATATCGCGCCCGCCAGATCGGCCGCGCGCCGATCGACACGCCTTACAAGCAAGGAGAAGAGCCATGGCGAACCTCAAGGGATCCAAGACCGAGGACAATCTGAAGGCTGCATTCGCGGGCGAGAGCCAGGCGAACCGCCGGTATCTCTACTTCGCCCAGAAGGCCGACGTCGAAGGCTACAACGACGTCGCCGCCGTGTTCCGCTCGACCGCGGAAGGCGAGACCGGCCACGCGCACGGCCATCTCGAATTCCTCGAAGTGAGCGGCGATCCGGCGACCGGCCTGCCGATCGGCCCCACCGGCTCCAACCTCAAGGCCGCGATCGCGGGCGAGACGCACGAGTACACCGACATGTATCCGGGCATGGCGCGCACCGCGCGCGAGGAAGGCTTTGCCGAGATCGCCGACTGGTTCGAGACCCTGGCCAAGGCCGAGAAGAGCCACGCCGGCCGCTTCCAGAAGGCCCTCGACACGATGGCCTGAGCCTTTCCTGGCTCTGTGAGAAGGGGGCCCTCACCGGGTCCCCTTTTTTGTCCTGCTAACGATTGACCGATAGAGAAACGACACCGTCATGCGCGAAGGCAGCCTCGAAGCCCCCGTCCGCCATGCCCTGGACTGGCAGAATCCCTGGTTCTGGGATGAGAAGGCGCTCGAGAAGGAAATGGAGCGCACCTTCGACATCTGTCACGGCTGCCGGCGCTGCTTCAATCTCTGCGATTCCTTCCCGCGTCTCTTCGACCTCATAGACAACGGGCCGACCGGCGAGCTCGACGGCGTCAAGAAGGAAGACTACGCCTCGGTCGAAGAAGCCTGCACGCTCTGCGACATGTGCTTCATGACCAAGTGCCCCTACGTGCCGCCGCACGAATGGGCGCTCGACTTCCCGCATCTCATGCTGCGTCATCGCGCCGTGAAGGCGCGCAACGAAGGCATCGACTTCGTCGAGGCCCAGCTCGCCGAGACCGATCGCACCGGCCGGCTCGGCACCTTCACCGCGGGCCTCGCCAACTGGGCGAGCGACGAGCACAACAAGCTGACGCGTCCCGCCATCGAGAAGTGGGCCGGCATCCATCACGGCGCGCGTCTGCCGCAATATGCCGGCGAGACCTTCGTGATTCGCGCCGCGCGCGAGGGTGCGGAGATCAACGAGGCGGCGCCCGCCTTCGGCAAGCGCAAGGCGGTGCTCTACGCCACCTGCTTCGTGAACTACAACAACACCGGCATCGGCGCCGCCGCGCGCGCGGTGCTGGCCAGGAATGGCGTCGCAACCGAGGTCGTTCATCCGCATTGCTGCGGTATGCCGAAGCTCGAGCTGGGCGATCTCGAAGGCGTCGCCGCCGCCGCGCGCCAGGTGACGGAGGCGCTGTTGCCCTGGGTCGACAAGGGCTACGACGTGATCGCACTGACGCCGTCCTGTGCGCTCATGCTGAAGTTCGAATGGCCGCTGATCCTGCCCAAGGATCCCGCGGTCGACCGGCTTGCCCAGGCGACGTTCGACATCTCCGAATACGTCGTCGACATCGCCAAGAAGGAGGGCCTGGCGCCCGGCCTGCAGACCCTCGAAGGCGGTGTCAGCGTCCATCTCGCCTGCCATGCGCGGGCGCAGAACATGGGCGCCAAGGCGGCCGAGATGCTGCGCCTGGTGCCCAAGACGCGTGTCGCGGTGATCGAGCGCTGCAGCGGCCATGGCGGCATCTGGGGCGCGCGCACCGAGAATTTCGAGACGGCGGTGAAGGTCGGCAAGCCCGCTGCGCAGGCCGCCATCAAGAACGATACCAGCTTCGTCGCCTCGGAATGTCCGCTGGCCGCCGATCACCTGATGCAGGTGATGGAGATGACGGCGGGCGATCAGACGCTGAAGCCTTCGCGCGCCAGTCATCCGATCGAGCTGATGGCGCAGGCCTATGGACTGACGGTGAAGCCATGACGCCGCGTGCGATCGAAGTCTCCGCCATCCTGCCGCTCACCGAATACGTGAAGGTGCGCGCCGAGCGCCGCCGGCAGATTTCCGAGATCAAGAAGAACCGCCGGCTGGAAGTCGGGCCCTTCGCGACTTTCTATTTTGAATCCTACGAGACCATGCTGCACCAGGTGCACGAGATGCTCTTCATCGAGAAGGGCGGCCCGGCGCAGATCCCCGACGAGCTGGCGGCCTACAATCCGCTGATCCCGCAGGGCAGCGAGCTGGTCGCCACGGTGATGTTCGAGATCGACGATCCGATCCGTCGCGCCCGCGTGCTGGCGATGCTGGGCGGCGTCGAGAACCAGGCCTTCATTCGTGTCGGCGGCGAGGTGGTGCGCGGCGTGCCCGAGGGCGACCAGGAGCGCTCGCGCGACGACGGCAAGGCCTCGTCGGTGCAGTTCATCCGCTTTGCCTTCACCGCGGCCCAGGTCGCGGCCTTCCGCGGCGGTGCGGGGGATGTCGTGGTGGGCTTCGATCATCCCAACTACGGCCATATGGCGGTGATGCCGCCGGCCGTTCGACAGGCGCTGTCGAGCGACTTCGCCTGATCCGTCAGCGCCGGCGTCCCGGCCGGTCGTAGTTCATCCGCAGGATCAGGATCACGGGATCGCCAGGCATGTCGCTGGGCACCGGCGGAAACGGCGCCGCCTTGCGGATGGCGTCGAGCTCGGCGGAGTCGATGAGGGCCCAGCCGCTGGACGTGTCGATGCGGGCATCGACCAGGCCGCCGTCGCGACTGATGGTGACGCGGGTCACGACGCGGCCGCTCTGGTTGTTCTGCTGCGCCACTGGCGGATAGACGCGATAGCGCTCGAGATGGCGAAAGACGCGGGACAGGTAGTCGTTGCGCTGCCGTCCCTGCCCGGCGAACTGGTCTGCCGGATTTGGACCAGGCAAAGGAGCAGGCATCGACGCCGGCGCCTCCGCAGCCGGCCTCTGCTGCGCCGGCGGCCCCGGCCGCGGCGGCACAGGGGGTGTGCGCTGCGCGGGCCTTGGCGGCGCGGCGGCGGGCGGCTTGGGAAAGTCGCGCGAGGTCGGCGCCGGCGGCGGCTCGGGCACCGGCGGCACGGAGAATTCATAGATCGGCAACGTCGGCACCGGCTCGGGCTGCGGCATGGCCGGCGACGGCTGCGCGGGTTGTGCGGGCTCGCTCGACGGCTGCGCGGGCGCCAGCGCCTGCTGCTGCTCGGGTTCGCGATTGGGCTCGGTCGACGGCGCCGGGCTTGCGGCCTGCGATTCGGCCGGTGGTCCGGTCCTTGCCGGATCCTGCAGCCCAACATTCGACGGCGAGCTGTCGAACATCACCATGATCGGCTCTTCCTGCGATTCGCTGGGCTGCAAGGGCGAGAGCCACCAGATCCCGACGCCGATTAGGGCGTGCAGCAGCACCGCCAGCGCCACGGCGGCCGGCGGCATGTGCTCCACGCGCGGATGGACGATGGTGGCGTCGGTCACGGTGATCGTTCTACGTCCGCAGGCCGACGGCGGCCAGTTGGCCGGCCGGCGCTCAGTTTCGCTTGAAGTTGAGCGGCAGGATGAAGGTGTGCTGCCCGCCCGGAATGTCGTCGGGCAGCGGCATGTAAGGGCCTGCCTGGCGGACCAAGTTTAGGCTGACATTGTCCAGCGACGGCAATCCGCTCGAACGACTGAGGCCGACATCGACCAGCCGGCCGTCGCGGGCAATCGTGATGCGCAGCACCAGGCTGCCTGCCTCGGCCGTGACGTTGCGCACGAACTGCTGATGCTGCGAGAGCCTCTGGGCGATGTACCAGACGTACTTCTCTTCCGCCCGCCTCGTGCCGTACATGTCGGCCGGATTGACGAGGTTGGGCGACTGGCGGGACGCCTGCTGGTCGCGTGGTGACGGCGGCAGATGGGCGAGCGGCGAGGATTGCAGCGCGGGTGGTTGCTGCGGCGGCCGCTGCGGTGGCGGCGTCGGTTGCACGCGCTGCTGTGTCGGTGGCGGCTCTTTGGGAGCGGGCGGCGGCGGCGCTGGCGGCCTTGGGATTTCCTGGGAAGTGAGCGGCGGCGGCGGTGCGTCGAGCGGCGGCAGTTCACTCTCGAGCGTGCGTGACGGCGGCGGCGGCGGGGGTGGCGGCGGCGGCGTGGCAAGCGCCTGCTGCTGCTCGGCCTTCGGCGGTTCGGGTTGCGTGGCTTGGGCGGCCGGTGTTTCAGGCTTGGGCGGTGCCGGCTTCTCGACGCCAGCCGTTGCCTTGGGATCGGGACTGGGGTTGGGCGCGATCGGCGCCAGTCCCAGGCGAACGGGCGGGGCCGGCGCAGGCGGGGCGGCTGGCGCCGCGGCCTGAGGTGGCGGTGTCGGTGGTGTCGGGGTGGGCGTCGGTGGCGGCGTCTCGGCCTTGGGCGGCGGGACTTCCTGCTCCATGGTCACCGCGATCGGGTCCGGCGTCGTGTCGATGTAGTTGAGCGGCGAAATCCAGTAGAGGGCGGCCGCCACGGCAAGATGCAGCGTCGTCGTCATCGCCACGGCGACGGGCGACATATGGTCGGAGCGCGCGTAAGAGAGGCTGACTGCGTGGGCCACGGTGACCCTTTTTTACGTCCCTGGTGACGGGGCGGCTAGTTTATCGGCTCGGACTTATAGACGCCCCACATCCCGGTGCGCTCGATCCAGCCGCTGACGCCGCCCACCTTGACCCGGCACCAGTCGCCGGCGCAGGAGCGGATTTCGCCGGTCACCTCCGGCTCGAGCTTGGCCACTACTTCGGCCGAATTTGCGGGCGTCTTGTGCAGGCTGGCCGGCTTGGCCGCGACGATGAAGGAGCGCTTGCCGCTCAGCAGGCTATGGTAGACCCAGCCGCTGGCCCCCTGCCAATCGCGGATTTTCCGCCAATTCTCGTACTCCGCGACGATCTCGACCGGCATGGCCTTGCGCTTGAATACCCAGTCGACCGGGTAGCGCGAGCCGGGCCCGGTCCGGACATTGACTTCGTCGGACCGCAGCGAGGCAAAACGCGGCAGCGGCAAGCCCGAGCCCTTCCTCTGCTGGGCCGCGACCGACCTGTCGACGGCCTGCGGGGCAGCGGCGACAGGCACGGCGACGGCCGCCAAGGCGACGAAGCTTGCCCAAAGCCGGACCGACGAACGCATTCCCATTGCCGCCTATATACTCTAAATCTTCACGTTGATCGACAACCACTTGAAAGCATGGACTTTTCCGCCATAGGGGATGAAGCGGTCCACGGCTGGACAAGGCGCGCTTTGTATTGCTAATCGGGCTCATCCCCTGACGCGCCAGCCGGTCCCGATTTACATGCCGACAAGTTCCAAGAAAAAGCCGCTGGTGATCGTTACCCGGAAACTGCCGGATGCGATCGAGACCCGGCTGATGGAGCTGTTCGACACGCGGCTCAATGCCGAGGACAAGCCGCTCAGCTCCGCCCAGCTCGTCGAGGCGGTGAAGGCGGCCGACGTGCTGGTGCCCACCGTGACCGACCGCATCGACAGCCGCGTATTGTCGCAGGCCGGACCGCGCCTGAAGCTGATCGCCTCGTTCGGCACGGGCGTCGACCATATCGACCTCGACACCGCCCGCCAGCGCGGCATCACCGTCACCAACACGCCGGGCGTGCTGACCGAGGACACCGCCGACATGACCATGGCGCTCGTGCTGGCGACGGCCCGGCGCATGGGCGAGGGCGAGCGCATCGTGCGTGCCAGCCAATGGACGGGCTGGAGCCCGACCGCGATGCTGGGCGCACGGCTGCTCGGCAAGCGCATGGGCATCGTCGGCATGGGCCGTATCGGCCAGGCGCTGGCGCGCCGCGCGCGCGGCTTCGGGCTCGCCATCCACTATCACAATCGCAAGCGCGTCCATGGCGACATCGAGCGCGAGCTCGAGGCGACCTACTGGGAGAGCCTCGACCAGATGCTGGCGCGGATGGACATCGTCTCGGTCAACTGTCCGCATACGCCGGCGACCTTCCATCTGCTCTCGGCGCGGCGGCTGAAGCTGATGAAGCCCACCGCCATCATCGTCAACACCGCGCGCGGCGAGGTGATCGACGAGAACGCGCTGGTGCGCATGCTGAAGGCGGGCGAGCTCGCGGGCGCGGGCCTCGACGTCTACGAGCACGAGCCTCAGGTCAATCCCAAGCTGCTCGAGCTCGAGCGCGTCGTGCTGCTGCCGCACATGGGCTCGGCGACGCTCGAGGGCCGCATCGACATGGGCGAGAAGGTGTTGATCAACATCAAGACCTTCGCCGACGGCCACAAGCCGCCGGACCGGGTGCTGGCGACGATGTTCTAAGCGCGTTCATACGCGCTTGGCGGGCGGCAGCGCCCTTCTGAGGCGCGAGAGCCCGCACCGCGCAGAACAGACAAGAACTCTAAAGATCCCCCTCCACCATCTCCCGTCGGCGCTCGTTGATCAGCACGTCGCGCGTCGAGCGGCCGAGCTGCGCACCGAGCAGGATGGCGAGCGCCGTCCAGTACATCCACACCATGACGGCGGCGAAGCCCGCCGTGGCGCCGAAGGCCGAGGTGAGCTGCGTCACCTCGAAGTAGTAGACCAGCGCCCGGTTGCCGGCGGCGAACAAGAGCGCAATCACCGCGCCGCCGATCAGCGCATAGCGCCACGGCACGCCGCCGCTCGGCAGCCACTTGTAGATCAGGGTGAAGAAGGCCGACAGCAGGCCATAGTGCATGAACACCGATATCGCCGGCCCGATCCACACGCCGAGCAGCGGGAATGTCTCGAGCACGCCGGCATAGGCCGAGGTCAGCACGCTCGCCAGGATGACCGCGATCAGCAGCAAGCCCAGGATCACCATCATCGCCAGGGCCAGCAATCGCGACTGCAGGGTGGCCAGCACCGGCTGGAAGGGGCTCACCGGATGCAGCACGTGGATCGCGGGCGTGCTCCAGATGGCGTTGATGCTGTCGTCCAGCTCGACGAAGACGCGGCTTCCCGTATAGACCAGCACGACCGCGCCGATGATGGCCGCCATGCCGCCGCCCTTGAACAGCTCCTGCGAGGCGTAGCGCTTGATGCCCTGCAGCTGGTCCGGCTGCAGCACGGTGCCCAGCACCTCGAACACCGCTTCCTGCGCCATCAGCCGTCCGACGATCGGTTCGGCGAGCGTGATGCTGAAGATCATGATCGGGCCGATGGCGAACATGGTGTAGAAGGCCATGGCGGCAGCCGACGTCGACAGCCGGTTGCTGAAGAAGCCCAGCCCCACCGAGTAGGCGATGTTCCAGAGCGTGCGCGGAAGCGTGAAGGGGGGCATCGTCAGCGCAGGTGGGCGATGGCGTTGGCGTAATAGGCGAGCACGGGCCGTTCGGTTGCGACCGCCGCGAACAGGCCCTCTTCCGACTCCTCGACCAGATGGCGCAGTTCCAGCATGCGCAGCCCGACATCGAAGGCGTAGTCGCGGTCGCCGCGCGGCAGATAGAGCTTGGCGCCGCGGCCCTCGAAATGCGCCATCAGGTCGGAGGCCCGCACCTTCAGCTCGAGCTCGTCGAGCGGCTCCTTCGCCTCGAGCAGCACCGTGGCGATCACCGAAACCGGCAGCACCGGCACCAGGCGGGCGATCTCGCCCATGACGTCCCTGGCCAGCCGGCCGATGACCTCGAACCGCTGATCTTTGTCGAGGCTGCGCAGGTCGCCGCCTGACGCCGGGGCGTTGCTGGCGAGCCAGTCGCGGGCCGAGATGAGCCCGCCGAAATTCACGCAGGCATAACCGAAGCGGTACCAGCGGCCGCGCAGCATCAGGCCGAGCTGGCTGAACCAGAAGCCAAGCAAGGTACGCGCGGCGAACAGCGCGCCGCGCCGCGGCAGCTCCTTGTCGAGCGAGCGCAGCAGTGTGCGGTCCTCCAGCACGCGATCGTAGTTCAGCGCGACCGGCACGAAGACGATGTCGTGGCCGGACTTGGGATCGAACGATTTCAGCATGTAGTCGAACAGGCCGAGCTTGGGCTCGCGCAGGCGGCCATCGCGCGACAGGCCGCCCTCGGGATACATCGCCTGGGCCACGCCCGCCTCGGTCGCCATGTGCACGTATCGCTCCAGCACACGGCGGTAGATCGGGTTGTTGGAGTTGCGGCGCACGAAGTAGGCGCCCATCGACCGGATGAGCTGCTGAAGCGGCCAGATACGGGCCCATTCGCCGACGGCGTAGCTCAGCGCCGTGCGCTCGGCCGCCAGAAAGGCCACCAGCACATAATCCATGTTGCTGCGGTGGTTCATGACGAACACGACGGTAGTATTGGGCGGCACGCCGGCCATGGTGCGCTCGTCGGCGAAGCCCAGCCGCACGCGGTAGAGAAAACGGGCGACGGCGCGGGCGATCGAGTAGCCCACCCGGAAGTAGATGTAGGCGTTGAAGGTCGGCACGATCTCGCGCGCGTAGCGATGCACCTCGGTCATCGCCACCTCGCGCGGCAGATTGTTGGCGCGGGCATAATCGTTGGCGGCAGCGACGACCTGCGGGTCGTAGATCAGGCGGTCGATCAGCACCTGGCGCTTGGTGAGCTGGAAGGGCTTTATCTCGACGGCCAGCCGCTGGTTGACGCGATCGATCAGGCGGTTGAGCCGGCGGCGCACGAACCAGCGGCCGCTCGGGATCAGGAGCCGGTCGAGCAGCGACCAGGCCGCGAAGAGGGCGATCGCGGCGAACAGCCAGAGCGGAACGGTGACTGGCTCGCCCATCGGTCCGCCTGCCCGGCCGTTCAGAACTGCTTCAGGGTGAAGCCGGCATAGACGCACATGGCCGAGGAAGCCGCGAGGATGATCGTCGTGCCGGCCGCGCCGATCGTGCGGCCGAGCGGAATGAAGCCCAAGAGGCCGCCGGCATGCAGCGCGCGCGATATCAGCAGGACCAGCGAGGCGACGGCGACGGGCCAATAGCCATAGTAGTCGCTGGCGAAGTAGATCAGCGCCAGGCAGAGCGGAACGTACTCCATGAAATTCCCGTGCGCCCGGATCGCCGACAGCATCTCGGGATCGCCGCCGTCACCCAGGTAGATCTTCTTTTGCATGCGCAGGCGGCCGACGCTCACCGTCAGGGATACGGCAAGCAGGCCGAGCAAGCCTGCACAGACGAAAAACACGGGCATCCGGCAATCTCCCCTAGATCGCCGGTATTGTATGTGCAGGGCCGGGGCAAGTCATGCTCCTCTGCCCGGCGCCTGTGCTACCCGCGAACGATCGCGGCGAGGGCTTCGACGAAGCGGTCGAGCTCGGCCTCGGTGTTGTAGACATGGACCGAGGCGCGCATGACGTTCAGCAGGCCGCGGCCCTTGAGGTCGAGGCGCGAGGAGAACTGGGTCGAGACGCTGACGTTGATCGCCTGCTCGCGCAGTTTGGCTTTCAGCTCGTTGTGGTCCGTGGCCGCGACGGCGAAGGTGACGATGGCGCCCTTGACCTTGCCGAGATCGGTCAGCGTGACGCCCTTTACCGTCGAGAGCCGCGTGCGCAGGCCGTCGGCCAGTTCGCGCAGCCGCGCCCAGATCGGCTCCATGCCGAGCTCGTTGGCCTGGTCGGCGGCGACCTTCAGGCCGATGACGCCGGCGAAGTAGCGCTCCCAGTTCTCGAAGCGCCGCGCGTCGTCGCGCACGGTGTAGGCGTTGTCGTCGGTCCACTTGGCGGCGTGGTTGTCGAGCAGCAGCGGCTCGATATGGCGCGTCGTCGCGCGCTTGGCGTAGAGGAAGCCCGTGCCGCGCGGCCCGCGCAGGTACTTGCGGCCCGTCATCGACAGGAAATCGCAGCCGACCTTGCGGACGTCGACCGGCAGCTGGCCGACCGACTGGCAGGCATCGAGCAGGTAGAGCACGCCGGCATCGTTGGTGATCTTGCCGACCGCCTCGGCCGGCTGAACCAGGCCGCCCTGGGTCGGCACGTGTGAGATCGAGACCAGCCTGGTGCGGCTGTCGATGGCGCGCTCGAGGGCGCCGAGGTCGATCTGGCCGTAGTTGTCGTCGGGCACCACGACGATCTCCGCGCCGGTCTTTTTGGCGACCTGCAGGTAGGAGATGTAGTTCGAGGAATATTCGCTGACGCAGGTCAGGATGCGGTCGCCCGGCTTGAAGTCGAGGGAGTAGAAGGCGAGGTCCCAGGCCCGGGTGGCATTCTCGACGAAGGCTATTTCGTCGGCCTCGGCGCCGATCAGCCTGGCCACGGCGGGATAGAAGCCTTCCAGGTCGTCGTGCGCCTTGGCGGCGGCCTCGTAGCCGCCGATCTCGGCCTCGAGCTTCAGGTGGTTCAGCGTGGCGTCCAGCGTGCGCTGGCTGGGCAGCGCGGAGCCGGCGGCATTGAGGTGCAGGACATGGGCGCAGCCCGGTGTCTCGGCGCGCAGCCGGGCAAGATCGAGGGTCACGTCAGCAGCTCCCCTGTTGTATGATTCCCGGCATGTCGTTGTCCGGCTCTCTGTTGCGCTTCGTCCTGCCTAAAGCGGCGCCCGAGCCCGAGCAACTGACCATTGTTCATGCCGGCGATATCCTGCCCGTGACCTTCGTGCGCAGCGCCCGCGCCCGCCGCGCCTCGCTGCGCGTCGATCCGGCGGGCCGCCGGATCGTCCTGACAGCTCCCCTGCGCATGGCCCGCGGCACCGCCGTGGGCTTCGCCGAGGCCCAGGCCGGCTGGATCGCCGCCCGCCTGAAGCGGCTGCCGGAGCGGCGGCCGTTCGCCGACGGCGCCGAGGTGCCCCTGTTCGGCGCGCCCCATGTCGTCCGCCATCGCCCGGACAGGCGCGGCACGGTGTGGCGCGAGACGGGCGAGATCCACGTCGCCGGCCGGCCGGAGCATTTGCCGCGACGGCTGCGCGACTGGCTGACGGCCGAACTGCGCGGCCAGCTGGTGCCGCTGGTCCATGCCAAGGCCGAGCGGGTCGAGCGGCCGGTCAAGCGCATCACCGTGCGCGACAGCCGCTCGCGCTGGGGAAGCTGCGGGCCGGACGGCGGCATGTCGTTCTCGTGGCGCCTGGTGTTCGCGCCGCCCGAGGTCCTGGATTACCTGGTGGCGCACGAGGTCGCCCATCTCGTGCACCTCAACCACGGCCCGCGCTTCTGGGCCCTGGCGCGCAGCCTGTGCGATGGCCCGATGGAGCCGCCACAAGCCTGGCTCAAGGCCAACGGCGAGACGCTGCTGCAGTACGGGGCCTGACGTCTCTAGCGCCGCGGAGATAGATGGCCTCGACACCGTCGACGGGGTCGACATGCTGGCCGATCTTGCGGAAGCCGGATCGGGCGGCGAGCTGGAGCGACGGAAGATTGGCTGGAGCGATCGTGACGACGAAGCGGCTGATGGCGTGCTCGCGCTCGGCCCATAGCATGAGTCCATCGACGGCTTCCCGGGCATACCGGTGCCGGCGGTGCGCGGCGAAGACGACGTAGCCGAACTCGACGGCGTTTGCCGCGTAGCAGCGGAGGTAGTCCGGGTCCGGCCTGGTATGGAACCGGATATGCCCGACCATCTCGCCCGAGGCCTTGAGGATGAGGGCGCGGACCGACCAGGGAAGATAGGCGGGATCCTCGGCCAGGCGCGCCTTGGCGAACTGCAGGACGACCGGATCCTCGATCAGATCGGTCGGGACCTTGGCGTGAAGATGCCGTTCGACGGCCTCGCGATCCCCCGACAGACCGGCATCGATCGCATCGGGGGGCAGGCGGCGCAGGATCAGGCGCGCCGTTTCGATATCGTCCAAGGGCCTTCGCTAGTCCGCCGCCGCCCGCGCCGGTGCCACGTTCAGGACGGCCGCCGCTTCCTTGGCCACGACCGTGCCCTCGAAGAAGCGCGGGTTCTGCTGGCCCCACAGGCGCACGGCGTTGGTGAAGGTGAAGTCGCGGAAGTCGTCGGGCGTGATCAGTTCGTCCTCGACCAGCTCGTGCGCTTCCGGCACCGGGCTCAGCATGTCCGGCACGTCGAAATGGCCGATGTCGGAGCTGAAGATCGCGTTGATGCGCGCGCCGAACGGGTTGGCCTTGCCGAAGGCCGTGACGTTCATGCGGTCGTCGGCTTCGCAGCCGAAGTAGTAGGGCCGGGCGTAGAGGTCGACCCAGTCCTCCTTGCGGGCGATCTTGCAGGCGGCGAAGTCGTCGAGCACCGGCATGCCGCCGGTCGCCTCGTCCTCCTCCTTGGAGGGCCAGCCGTCGCGCTTGTCGAGCTCGGCCGCGATCTCCTCGTAGCCGTACTTGTCGACAAGGCCTCGCAGCATCTTCCGGTCGAGCTTCTTGGGATCCATGTAGGCGATGCCCTTGGCGCCGCGCCGTTCCCAATGCTCGATCAGGTCGGCGAAGAGCTGGCAGCCCCAGCCCACCCCGCCTTCGAGGAAGGCGAAGTTGAGGTCGGGGAAGCGCCGCGTCACGCCGCCCAGGAAGAGGCCCTTGGCGATCGAATGCCCGGCCGCCGCGAAGTGGCCGATGTGATTGAAGGTGAAGTTGCTGGGCGAATTGCGCAGGCCAAAGCCGCGGCCGCCGGCATGGAAGGTCGGCGCGATGCACAGCTCGCGGCACTTCTGCCAGACCAGGTCGTAGTCGTGCTCGCTGTCGATGCCGAGGTTCTCGTAGGTCACGGCGAAGCGGCCAACCGATGGATCGAGATCCTTGGCCATCGGTATCCGGCGCGGAACGCCGCCGCCGAACATGCCGACCTTGCTGCCGAGCTCCTTGGTGCAGAACTCCAGCTCGGCGATCGCCTCCTCGGCGGTGAACATCGGGATCACGGCGGCCGGCGTCAGCCGGTCCGAGAGCTTGGCGAAGTATTCATGGGTGACGATGTTGAAGCCGCGCACCACGGCGCGCCTGGTCTCGTCGTCGGGGATGCGCGGGATGCTGAGGCCGGCGGTAGGATAGATCACGCCGAAATCGATGCCGAGCTCATCGAGCCGGTCGTAGAGCATACGCGGCATCATCGCGGTGGCGCGATCGCGTGTGTTGGTGGTCTGGCGGCTCCAGTAGCCTTCCATGGCGATGCCGCGCTGCTTGCGCTCGGCGATCGAGAGGTTGAGCGCGTCGGGGATGCGGCGCTGCGAGGCGAGGAAACCATCCCCTGCCTTGTCGCCCGCGACCTTGCGTATGCGCTCGGCGAAGACCGGGCCGTACTCGATCCAATGGCCGTCGGCGTCGATGATGGGATGCTTTACGCTGGACCGAACTTCTGCGGGGCTGCGATGAGAACTCATGCCGGCCTCCTGGGAGCTGTCGATTCGCCAGATTAGCCCGCAAACGCTAGTCCTGCCGGCGTTGCTGCGCAACCGCACGCTGTCATCCCGAGGGCAGCGAGGGACCTTTAAGGCAGCAGGAAAGGTCCCTCGCTGCGCTCGGGATGACAGCCATGCTGATTTTGCGGGAGTGCGTCAGCCGAATCGACCAGGATCGCAGGCCTGCAATGTTTCAGGCAGGTCCTCGCCCGCCATCTGGCGCGCGATCAGCCGGCCTGTCGCGGTGGCGAGCGTCAGGCCGACATGCTGATGGCCGTAGCCGCAATAGACGTTGGCAAGCCGCGGCGCGCGGCCGATCGCCGGCCGGAAGTCGGGCAGGGTCGGCCGCTCGCCGATCCAGCGGCTCTGCTCGGCGCCGCCGACGCCGGGGAAGACGTCCTTGAGATGCCGTACCAGCAGATCGGCGCGATGCCACGACGGCGGCTGGTGCGGCGCGGCCAGCTCGACCGTGCCGGCGACGCGCAGGCCTTCCTCCATGGGCGTGATGAAGAAGCCGCGCTCGGCCGGGCTCACCGGCAACTCGAAGCGCACATTGTCGGGCGCCAGCATGACGTGATAGCCGCGCTCGGCGACCAGCGGTGCGTTGAAGCCCAGAAGCCTGGTCAGTTCGCCCGAGGCGCGACCGGCGGCGATCACCACGGCCCTGGCGGGCAGGCTCTGGTCGGTGATCTCGACCGAGGTGACACGATTGCCGTCGCGACCGAAGCCGCGTACGCGGCCGCGCACGAGGGTGCCGCCGTCGCCGGTGAAGCGCTCGGCCAGTGTCGTCACCACCTTGTAGGGATTGATGGTGTGCATGCCGTGCGCGTAGTGGACGCCGCGCACGATGCGCTCGCTGAGGCCCGGCGCCAGTTCGCGCGCGCGGTTGCCGTCGACGATCTCGAATGTCGTGCCCTTGGCCTCCTGCAGCGCGCGTTCCTCCGCGCCCGAGGCGAAGGCCTGCTCACTCTCGTAGACATAGAGCGCGCCTTGCGTGCGGAAGAGCTCGCCCAGGCCCGACGCCTGGATCTCGGCCTTCCAGGCGATGTTGGCCTCGGCCATCAGCGGCCCGAAGGAATCGACGCCCTTCTCGACCTCCTTCTGGCTGTAGGCGGCCAGAGCAAAGCGCGCCATCCAGGGCAACAGGGCGGGGATGCTGGGCGGATGGACCGTGAGCGGCCCGTTGCGGTCCATCAGCATCTGCGGCACGCGCTTCAGGGTCGAGGGCCGGGCGAGCGGCAGGACGTGGTCGATGGCGATGAAGCCCGCATTGCCGTAGGAGGTCGCGCGGCCGGGCTCGCCGCTGTCGATCAGGGTGACGGCATGACCCTCGCGCTGCAGGGCGCGCGCGGTGGCGGTGCCGACGATGCCGGCGCCAATAACGATGACAGGCTGGTCGCTCATGCCGTGACGTTAGCACGGCGCGTGAACGGGACTGCGGCTTGCGATTGATTTGTCCCTGTTAATGACTATTTACGGGGCCATGTCCCCACAATCCGAAACTTCCTCCGGGCCGGGCTGGCACGCCACGACCATTCTCTCCGTCCGCAAGGGCGGCCAGGTCGTGATGGCAGGCGACGGCCAGGTCTCGATGGGCCAGACCATCGTCAAGGGCAATGCCAAGAAGGTCCGTCGGCTGGGCAACGGCCAGATCGTCTCGGGCTTCGCCGGCTCGACGGCCGATGCCTTCACCCTGTTCGAGCGGCTGGAAAGCAAGCTCGAGCGCCACCCTGGCCAGCTGCTGCGCGCCTGCATCGAGCTCGCCAAGGACTGGCGCACCGACCGCTACCTGCGCCGGCTGGAGGCGATGATGGCGGTGGCCGACAAGGACGTGTCGCTCCTGCTGTCGGGCTCGGGTGACGTTCTGGAGCCCGAAGGCGGCATCATCGCCATCGGCTCGGGCGGCAACTATGCGCTGGCCGCGGCGCGGGCGCTGGTCGATGTCGAGGGTCTCGACGCCGAGGCGATCGCGCGCAAGGCGATGGGCATCGCCGCCGACATCTGCGTCTACACCAACCACAATCTCGTCATCGAGAAGCTTTGAGTGACATGAGCAACGACTTTTCCCCCCGCGAGATCGTCTCCGAGCTGGACAAGCACATCGTCGGCCAGCAGGACGCCAAGCGCGCCGTCGCCATTGCCCTGCGCAACCGCTGGCGCCGCCTGCAGCTGCCCGAGGCGTTGCGCGAAGAAGTGTTGCCCAAGAACATTTTGATGATCGGGCCGACCGGCTGCGGCAAGACCGAGATCGCCCGCCGTCTCGCCAAGCTTGCCAACGCGCCGTTCCTGAAAGTCGAGGCGACCAAGTTCACCGAGGTCGGCTATGTCGGCCGGGACGTCGAGCAGATCGCGCGCGACCTGATGGAGGCCGCCCTCGAAATGGCGCGCGAGCGCCTGCGCAAGGACGTGCGCGCCAAGGCCGAGCTCGCGGCAGAGGATCGCGTGCTCGATGCGCTGTGCGGCAGCGGCGCCAGCGAGGAAACGCGGCAGCGCTTCCGCCACAAGCTGCGCGCCGGCGAGCTCAATGAGCGGGAGGTCGAGGTCGAGGTCGCCGACTCAGGCTCTCCCATGCAATTCGAGGTGCCGGGCCAGCCCGGCGCGTCGGTCGGCATGATCAATATCGGCGACATGCTGGGCAAGGCGTTCGGCGGGCGCACCAAGAAGCGCAAGATGACAGTAGCCGAATCCCACGAGACGCTGATGCGCGAGGAGAGCGACAAGCTCCTGGACCAGGAGAAGGTCGTGCGCGAGGCGCGCGACATGGTCGAGCAGAACGGCATCGTGTTCATCGACGAGATCGACAAGATCACCGCCCGCAGCGAGTTCCGCGGCGGCGGCGACGTCAGCCGCGAGGGCGTGCAGCGCGACCTGCTGCCCCTGATCGAGGGCACGACGGTGAACACCAAGCACGGGCCGGTGAAGACCGACCATGTGCTGTTCATCTGCTCGGGCGCGTTCCACCTCGCCAAGCCCTCGGACATGCTGCCCGAGCTGCAGGGCCGCCTGCCGATCCGCGTCAGCCTGGCGTCGCTCAATCAGGAGGACTTTCGCCGCATCCTGACCGAGCCCGAGGCGAGCCTGGTCAAGCAGTACAAGGCGCTGCTGGCAACCGAGAAGGTCGAGCTCGAGTTCAAGCCCGATGCGATCGACGAGCTGGCCAAGCTCTCGGCCGACATCAACGAGACGGTCGAGAATATTGGCGCCCGCCGCCTGCACACGGTGATGGAGAAGCTCCTGGAGGAGATCAGCTTCACCGCCTCCGACAGCCCCGGCCGGAAGGTCGAGATCGACGCGGCCTACGTGCGCGAGAAGGTTGGCGCGCTGGCCAAGAACGCGGATTTGAGCAAGTTCGTGCTCTGATCCTCAGGGAGATGGATCGAGCGATTTGACCTGGCGCTCGCCCGGCGGCACCAGTTTGGCGACGGCGAAGCTCCCGTCGTCCTTCCTCAGGATCAGCTCGGGCGAGCCGTGGTGAAAAAATCCGCCACTGATCATCTCGGACTGGCCCGCCCGATACGGCCCGGCCAGTAGCTTTCCATCCCAGGCGAAGTGGCGAGCATGGGTTTCGTCGCCCTCGACGGCAATGAAGCTCTGGCCATCCGGCGCCACGACGACGCGGCCAACGGCACCGATTTCCGAGGCCTTGAGCGGCAGCTTCCGGACAGCGCCATCGCGGGAGACGAGTGCGACCGTGCCGTCGGCCAGGCCAACGACGAAGCCGGTGCCATCGGGCAACGGCGCAACGCTGCTGGCCATCAGCGGCACACGAAGAACGCTCTTGTCCGCCGGATAGGCAAGCCAAACGGCGGACCCTTCTTCGGCGACCGCGATTGCATCGCCATTGGCTGAAACAGCGAGGCCGGAGAGCCGACGACCTGGAACCTGTTCCCCCGCCTTGAGGGCCATACTGTCGGCCTCGGCGCCATCCCTCGACCAGCTACGCAAGGTCTTGTCGGGTCCCTCCGCAACGATTCGGCTGCCATTGGCGGCTATCGCGACGAGCGGCCCACCCTGGGGCGCGAGCACGGCACCCCATGCCCGTACGCTCAGCCGCGAGATCACGCCGAGTTCGTCCGACCCAAGCGCCGCGACGGTGGCGCCATCCGCCGACATGGCGACGAATCCGCGTGGGTCGTGTCCGCCGGCCTGGGCCCGGCGGATGAACTTGCCTTCCTTGGTGTAGAGGTCGACCCAGCCGGCCCGCTCCGCGGCCACGATCACTTCGTCTTTCCCTCCTGGCGCGGCGCGCCCGAGACTGTAGTTCTCGAGCCCGACGGGTGTGGTCAGCCGCTTGCCGTCCAGGGACCACAACGCGATCTGGTCGCCGGTCAGCACCGCGAGCTCGCGTCCGCCTGCCAGCGGCGTGCACCAATCCACCGATACACCCGGATCGCCGAAGGCGGTGGAGGCCAGCGATTTCATGCGGACCAGAACCGGCGCCTCCATCCCATACAGAATCGCGGCGTCGCCGCCATCGATGAAGTCGACCTTGCTCGCCCAGGCATCGGACAGGCGATGGCCGCCGGAATCGAAGATGGTGGTCTTCATGGGACCAGGGCCCCAGCTGACCGAGAATCGATCCCCACGCGGCGACCATGCCAGCTGGAAGAGAGCACCGATGTCCTGATCGGCCGGCACCAAGTCGCGATTGATCGTCTTGAGATCGAGCGTGCGCTGGACGGCGCCGTCGTTGGAGCGATACGTCGCCACCCAATCGTCGACGATGGTCACCAGATCGCCTTCCGGGCGGAACGCGAAGGTGAACTGCCGGTCAGCCGCGACCCCGAATTCCCGGCGCAACGCGAGCCGTCTCGCTGGTCCGGTTCCGTCGACCGTCAGCAGGGCCATCCAGCCCCGGTCACTGCTGGCGGCGATCCGATCTCCCTTGGGCGATACCGCCAGTCCCGTGATGGCGCCGACGGGGCTGCGCAATGGCTCGCCGAGCACGCGGCCGGCTGCGTCAAGCAGGAGCAGGTAGGGGATGGGCTTGCCGGCGACCTGGTCTTGGGTGGCGCTGTACACAATGAACGCGCCGTCGGGTGCCACTGCGAAATTCTCGACGCCCGGTGGTCCGAACGGCACGAGTGATACCTTGGCCGCGGCGCGATCGAAGTGGGCCCGCAGAAGGCGCTTCTCGACGTGCTGGCTGAAGACGGCAATCACGTCGGCGTCCGCCGCTGCCGCAACACGGGTTTCCTGGCCGATGGCCTGTGCTGCGAACAAGAGCAGGCCGAGGGCGGCAGGGATCAGACGGAGTATCGGATTCACGGCGGCAACAGATCCGGGCGAACAGTAGCCCGTTTCCGGGTTGCGGCCGACGTCGAATCTAGAGGCAGTACGCCGCGATCAGGTCGATCAGGTAGGCCGGGCCGTTCAGGCCCCACAGCACGAAGGACACGGCGGTCACGGCGACCACGAGGGCGGCGCTCCCCCAGAGGAAGAGGGAGCGCCACGCCATGGTCGAGCCAGTCGTCATGCCGGCTGCGGCACCGCGGCGGCGGGCCGCGTCAGCCGCTCCTCGACGATCGGCCAGTGCAACAGGGCCGAGACGAGGCCGAGCGCGATCGAGATCCACCACATCATGTCGTAGTTGCCCTGCAGGTCGAACACGCGCCCGCCGCCCCAGCCGCCGAAGAAGCTGCCGACCTGATGGCCGAAGAATACGATGCCGTTCAGCATGGTGAGATGGACCGGCCCGAAGATGAAGCCGACCAGCGCCGTGGTGAGCGGCACGGTGCCCAGCCACAGGAAGCCCAGGGCCGCGGCAAAGATCAGCACCGAGGCCGCCGACAGGGGCGCCACCACGAAGCCCAGGAACACCAGCGAGCGCAGGAGGTAGAGCAGCGTCAACAGGTTCTTGCGCTTGTGACGGGCTCCCATTGAACTCCACAGGATGGCGCCGGCGATGTTGAACAGGCCGACCATGCCGATCGCCCAGCCGCCGAGCTCGGCCGGCGACAGCTCGATGCCGAACAGCGACAGCCCGATGCCCTTGTCGGAGATGTAGGCCGGCAGATGGCCGCCGACGAAGGCGACATGGAAGCCGCAGACGAAGTAGCCGATCACCAGCAGCACGTAGCTCTTCTGGCTGAACGCCTCGGACAGCGCCTCGCCGACGCTCTGGCTGCCACCGCCTGCCTTGCGGTTGGCGGCGATCTCGCGGCTGTCGTTCAGCCCGACGGCCAGGAAGATCATGACCACGGCGATCGCCGTCAGCGCCCACATGGTCGGCCGCCAGTCGCCAAACCAGTTCTGCAGCACGGCTGCGAGCGGCACGATGAAGAACTGGCCGAACGAGCCGCCGGCCGAGCAGATGCCGACCGCCAGCGCCTGCTTGGCCGGTGGTGCCACGCGCAGGATCACGCCCAGCACGGGCCCGAAGGAGGCCGCCGACAGGCCGATGCCGACCAGGATGTTGCCCAGGATCAGCATGAAGCCGTCATGCATGATGGCCGTCACGACCATGCCCAGCACGTAGACCACGCCGCCGCCGGCGATGGTCCAGGCCGAGCCGAATCGGTCGGCCAGCCGGCCTGACAAGGGCGCCACGGCGCCCATCAGCAGCATGGAAAGCGCGGTGCCGAAGGAGAACAACTCGCGGCCGACATGCAATTCGGCCGAGACGGGCTTCAGGAAGATGCCGAAGCTCTGGCGAACGCCCAAACCGATGGTGAGGACGAGGAAACCGCACCAGACGGCGGTCCAATAGGAGCGGGAGGTCATGGGGGCAACTTGCTGTCGGGGGAGGGGGCTGACAAGGCGTTCGCCTTGGGTCTTTCCAATGAATTACTTCATGCCGTCACAAGCCACGATGTGGCACAAATTGTCCATGGTCCGACTGTGCTGGCGAGGCGGCTTGGCAGCATTCCTGCTCATTTTGGCAGGAAGCGCGTTCGCTGCGCCTCGGCTGGAGCGCGAGCGCTGCACCTTCAAGCCGCCGCGCGGCGATCGCGTCGAGTGCTTCGTGCTGATCGTGCCGGAGAATCGCGAGCAGCCTGATGGCCGCGACGTGCGCCTGAAAGTGGCGGTGCTGAAGGCCAAGCGCACGGCGGGCGCCGAGCCCATGATCTATCTCTCCGGCGGCCCCGGCGATGCGCCGCTGATTGCCACGTCGGCTGGCGCCGATGCGCTGGCCGAAGGCGACTGGTGGAACGAGACCGCCAACATCCGCCGCAAGCGCGATGTCGTCATCCTGAGCCAGCGCGGCGCGGGCGGCGCCACGCCCAACCTCGACTGCTTCGATGCGCGCACTAGCGAGCCCGCCAAGGCGCGCCGCCGCGCCGTGACCGAGGAGCAGGAGCGCGAGATCCTGACCCGCTGCCGCTCCGGCCTCGACAAGCGCAAGATCGACCTCGGCATGTACACCACGCCGGCGCTGGCCGACGACGTGGCCGATCTCGCGACCGCCATGGCGCTGCCGCGCATCAACATCTACGGCGTCTCCTACGGCACGCGCTGGGCGCTCGAGGTGATGCGGCGCCATCCCAACCTGGTGCGCGCCGCCGTGCTCGACGGCGTCTACCCGCCGCAGGTCAACGGCGAGCAGAACGAACCCGAGATCGTGCGCCGCGCCTTCGAGCAGCTCTACACCGACTGCGCCAACGACGCGCTGTGCCGCGAGCGGCACCCGAACCTGCGCGGCAATGTAGAGAGCGCGATCGAAGCCGCGCAAACCAAGCCCTTGGAGCTCAAGCTGCAGCTCGAGGACGGTCCGCAAGCGGTGAAGCTCGATGGGCCCAAGCTTCTGATGGTGCTGCTGCACATGATGCGCGAGGGCGAGGCGGCGCTGATCCCCGAGACGGTCGCCGCCGTCCAGCGCAACGATCTCCGGCTGCTGAAGATGTTCGCCGAGGACCTCGAGAGCAACGACGGCGGTCTTCTCGAGCAGAACGCCCAGCAGTTCGACGGTCTCTACAACAGCATCGAGTGCCGCGAGACCTGGTCCGCGGTCGATCGCGCGGCGCGGCGCAAGCAGATCGACGCAAGCGGCGTCTATGGCCTCACCGCCAAGACCAGCAAGTCGCCGGCCTTCTGCCCGGTGTGGCGCGTGGCGCCGGCGCCCGCTGTGGAACGTCAGCCGGTCAAGGCCGCGACGCCGACGCTGCTTCTGAGCGGCACCTTCGACTGGCTGACGCCGCCGACCTGGGGTCGCGAGGCCGCCCGGCACCTTTCGTCATCGCGCCACGTCGTGTTCCGCGCCCAGGGCCATGGCGTGGTCGTCCAGGATCCGTGCGCGGCACGTCTGCGCGATGCCTTCATCGAGGATCCCGAGCCCAAGCGTGCGCTTCCCTGCCGCGCCGACACGCCGCCTAATTTCACCGCGGCCTACGAGCGGGCGCGCAACCTGCCTTGAGTCTTCTGGACCGCGAGCCTGCGGCTCTCGGTCCAGAAGAGCATGACTACTTCATCCGGAACACGAAGCGATGAAAAGCCGACTCTCCAGCGGTCCGTTTGCTTTGTATCAAGGACTGTCGCGCCAACTGTGGCACGACACCGAGCCGGCCAGCCACCGAGCGCGGTTTTTGCTTGGCATCGACGATGCTCGGGCGCGCTGGCCGGGAAGCTGCTAGATTAGACACAAAAAAACAGTAATAATGCACCGAAACGATATCCCGAGGCAGCCGTGCCGGAATTGTCTGCGTTAGGCGCCGCTTTAGGGGCACTGGCTGCCGCCGCCGTCTTCGCCACATTGGCGCGCGGCGCGGCTCTGGCGCTCGTCTATCCGCTTTGCGCCATGGCGGCGCTGGTGCTGGGCGCTGTCGACCTGCGTGTCCTGCTGACGGGAACAGAGCTCACGCAGCAGCTGCCGATCGGGCTGCCGACCATCGGCTTTCACCTGCGCCTGGATCCTCTGTCGGCCTTCTTCGGCATCGTCATCAATGGCGGCATCCTGGCGGCCAGCGTCTATGGCATGGGCTTCGACCGCGCCAAGGAATTGACGCGGCGCGTCGAGCCTCTGTTTCCGCTGTTCGCCGCGGCGATGAACCTCGTGCTGCTCGCCGACGATGCCTATGCCTTCCTGTTCTCCTGGGAATTGATGTCGCTCGCGTCGTGGGCGCTGGTCGTCGTCCGCCACACCGATCCGGAAAGCCGGCGGGCCGCGCATCTCTATCTGGTGATGGCGGCGATCGGTACGGCGGCGCTGCTGTTTGCCTTCGGCGGGCTCGCCGGACCGGCCGGCGGCTATGCCTTCGACACGATGCGCGGCCATCCGCCCCAACCGATGGTCGCCGCCCTGGTGCTGGCGGCCGCGCTGATCGGCTGCGGCTCGAAGGGCGGACTCGTTCCGCTGCATGCCTGGCTGCCGCTCGCCCATCCGGCGGCGCCGAGCCACGTCTCCGCGCTGATGAGCGGTGTCATGACCAAGGTGGCGATCTACGGCTTCGTCCGCATCGCCTTCGATCTGCTGGGCCCGCCCGCCTGGTGGTGGGCGCTGCCGCCGATCATCCTGGGCGCGCTGACGGCCGTGCTGGGCTTGCTCTATGCCGTGCTCGACCGCGATCTCAAGCGCGTGCTCGCCTACTCGACGATCGAGAATGTCGGCGTGATCTTCGTGGCGCTGGGCTTGGCGCTCGCCTTCCGCGCCAACGGCCAGCATGACGCCGCGGCGGTCGCCATGGCCGCGGCGCTGCTGCATGCGCTCAATCATTCCTGGTTCAAGTCGCTGCTCTTTCTTGGAGCGGGCGCCGTGCTGCACGCCACGGGGCGGCGCGATTTCGACGGGCTGGGCGGCCTCATCCATCGCATGCCGCGCACCGCCGCCTTCTTTCTGGTGGGCGCGCTCGCCGCCTCCGCCTTGCCGCCGCTCAACGGCTTCGTCTCGGAATGGCTGCTGTTCCAGGCGGTCATCGCCGCGCCGGCACTGCCGCAGGCGGCGCTGCATTTTGCCTCGCCGGCGATCGGCGCGATGCTGGCGCTGGCCGCAGCCCTCGCGGCCGCGTGCTTCGTGCGCGTCTACGGCACGGCGTTCCTCGGTCGGCCGCGCAGCGCCGAGGCAGGCCAGGCGCACGACGCGCCAATCGCCCAGCAGATCGCGATGGGTGGACTCGCCTTCCTGTGCATCCTGGGCGGGCTTTTGGGCAGCGTGCTGGCCACGGCCCTGGCGCCGGTCCTGGGCGATCTCGTGGGCGGCGGCCTGCCCCGGGCGGGCAGCGGCCCCACGGTGTTCTCCCTCGTTGCCTTCGATCCGGCGCGCAGCATCTACGACGCGCCGGTCATCGCGCTGTTCGTCGCCATCGCCTCGCTCACGACCCTGGTCGTGGTCCATCGCCTCTCGGCGCGGCGCACCCGCCGCGGCCCGGCGTGGGATTGCGGCTTCCCCGATCCGTCGCCGGCCACGCAGTACACCGCTTCGAGCTTCGCCCAGCCGCTGCGCCGCGTGTACGGCGCTGCGGCCTTTGCGGCGCAGGAGACGGTCGTGATGCCGCCTCCCGGCGACATCCAGCCGGCGCGGTTTTCAGTGGTGCTGGTCGACCACGTCTGGCGCGCGCTCTACGCGGCGCCCGGCCGGGCCGTCCTCGGCCTCTCCGAGCGCCTGAATGCGCTGCAGTTCCTCAGCATCCGGCGCTACCTCGTCCTCATGTTCGCCGCCCTCGTCATCCTGCTCGCCATTGCTGCGGTGACGACATGACCGGCGACCTCCTCGTGCAGTTCCTGGCGCAAGGCGCCCAGATGACCTTCGTGCTGCTGATCGCACCGCTCGCCGTCGGCGTCGTGCGCCGGGTCAAGGCGCGGCTGATGCGCCGCCAGGGCCCGCCGCTGCTGCAAGGCTATTTCGACTTGGCCAAGCTGCTGCGTAAGGAATCGGTGATCGCTGAGAGCGCCTCCTGGCTGTTCCGTTCGGCACCCTACCTGATCTTCGCCTTGACCTGGGTGGCTGCCGCCCTGGTGCCGAGCTTCGCCTCGGGCCTGATGTTCAACTGGGCGGCTGACGTCGTGGCGCTGGTGGCGCTGCTGGGTGCGGCGCGCGCGCTGCTGGCCCTGGCCGGCATGGATGTCGGCACCAGCTTCGGCGGCATCGGCTCGTCTCGCGAGATGATGATCGCCACGCTGGCCGAGCCCGCCATGATGCTGATCGTGCTGACGCTCGCCATCGCCGCCGGCACGACCCGCCTGGCCGGCGTGGCCGACTTCTTCCTTGCCGAGCCGTTCGCCGTGCGCGTGTCGCTGGCGCTGTCCCTGGTGGCGCTGGTCATCGTGGCGCTGGCCGAGAATGCCCGCATTCCGGTCGACAATCCGGCAACGCACCTCGAGCTCACCATGGTCCACGAGGCCATGGTGCTGGAGTATTCCGGGCGCCATCTGGCGCTGATCGAGGCAGCGAGCCATCTCAAGCTGGTTCTCTACATCTCCCTGCTGATCTGCCTGTTCGCGCCGTTCGGCATGGCCCCGGCCAGCGCAGGTGTGACGGGCTGGCTGATCGGCCTCGCGGCGTGGACGGCCAAGCTGCTGTTCGGCGCCGCGCTGCTTGGCCTGTGGGAGGTCAGCATCGCCAAGATGCGGGTCTTCCGCCTTCCCGACTTTGTCGGCATCGCCTTCGTGTTCGGCTTTCTCGCCATCCTGCTGGCGTTCCTGACGCGCGGGGTGTTCGCGTGAACCAAGCCTACGAGATCTCCCACCTGCTTTCAGGCGTCATGCTGGTGACCAGCTTCGCGCTGCTCTACCAGCAGCGCATCGCCGCCGTCCTCAATGCCTTTGCCGCCCAATCGATCGTTCTCGCACTCGCCGTTGCCTGGGCGGCCTGGTCGAGCAACCGGCCGGACCTGTTCATCACGGCGCTGATCGCCTTCACGTTGAAGGGCATCGTCATTCCGGTGGCGCTCCGCCGCACGGTGACGCGGCTCGGCATCCATCGCGAGGTGGAAAAGGTCGTGGGAGTTGGTGCCGCCCTCCTGGTCGGGCTGGCGCTCACCGGCCTCGCCCAGGCACTGGTCGTCAAGGTCGCGTCGGGAACGGCCAGCCACGCCCGCGAGGAGCTGGCGCTGGCGCTCGCCATCATCCTGCTGGGCTTCCTGATGATGATCGTGCGGCGCAACGCCGTCACGCAGGTCGTGGGCTTCATGTCGATGGAGAATGGGCTGATCCTCGCCGCCACCGGCGCGCGCGGCATGCCGCTCGTGGTCGAGGTCAGCGTCGCCTTCTCGGTGCTGATCGCGCTGTTCGTGTTCGCGGTCTTCGTGTTCCGCATTCGCGAGCGCTTCGACACGGTCGACATCGAGGCGCTCGACCGCATGCGCGGGGATCGCCGATGATCCACGCCTACCAGCTCGTCGTGCTGGCGCCCTATGCGGCGGCGCTGGTCCTGGTGGCGATCCCGGGCTATCGCGTGGGCGCCGTCCTCAATGTGCTCGCCTCTGCCGCGACGCTTGCCGCCGGCCTGTGGCTGATGGTGAGCGAGGGCGTCGTCGGCGAATACGCGATCGTCGATGAGTTCAACGTCGTCTTCATCGTCATCAATACCCTGGTCGGCTTCACGACCGCGCTGTTCAGCGCCTCCTACATCGGCCACGAGATCGAGTCCGGCCGGCTGTCGTCCAGCTTCGTGCGGTTCTATCACGCCATGTTCCAGGCGATGATGGGATCGATGAACGTCGCGCTCGTCGCCAACAACATCGGCGTGATGTGGGTCGGGCTGGAGCTGGCGACGTTGATCACCGTGGTGATGGTCGGGCTCTATCGCACGCCGCAGGCGATCGAGGCGGCATGGAAGTACTTCATCCTGGCCAGCGTCGGCATATCGCTCGCCTTCTTCGGCACCATCCTGATCTATCTCGCCGGCCAGCCGGCGCTGGGCGAGGGTGTGCCGGCGATGACCTGGAGCCTGCTGCAGGCCGCGGCGGCGCAGATGGACCCGGCGATCCTCGACCTCGCCTTCATCTTCCTGCTGATCGGCTACGGCACCAAGGTCGGCCTGGCGCCCCTGCACGCCTGGCTGCCGGATGCGCATGCCGAGGGCCCGACGCCAGTCTCCGCCGTCCTGTCGGGCCTGCTGCTGAACGTGGCGCTCTATGCGCTGCTGCGCTTCAAGATGCTGGTCGCCGGCCAGCCCGCGGCGCTCGATCCCGGGCCGGTCATGATCGTGATGGGCCTGGTGTCGCTGATCTTCGCCGCTTTCATGCTCTACCAGCGGCGCGACATTAAGCGGTTCTTCGCCTACTCCTCGATCGAGCACATGGGCCTGATCGTGTTCGCCTTCGGCATGGGCGGTCCGCTCGCCAACTTCGCCGGCCTCCTGCACATGGCCATGCACAGCCTGACCAAGTCCGGCATCTTCTTCGCCGTCGGCCATATCGCCCAGGCCAAGGGCACCCAGCGCTTCGCCGACATCCAGGGGCTCAGCGTCACCCATCCGCGCCTCGCCGTCGCCTTCGCCCTGGCCGTGGTCGCCATTGCCGGCCTGCCGCCGTTCGGGGTCTTCACCAGCGAATTCCTGATCCTGACCACGACCTTCGCGCGCGAGCCGTGGCTCGCGCTGCTGCCCGCTTTCGGCCTGCTCATCGGCTTCGGCGCGTTGTTGCTGCGCCTGCAGGGCACGATCTTCGGCGAGCCGGTGGGGCCGGCGCATCGTGTCGACGCCTCGTCGGTGCCGCTGGTCCTGCATCTGCTGCTGGTGCTCGCGGCAGGCATCTTCCTGCCGCCGGCCCTGGTCGCCTGGTTCCAGCGCGCCGCGGAGCTGCTCGGATGAGTACGGTAGTGGCCCTGGCCGACATCATCGGCGGCCGCATGGCCGGAACGGACGGCTACGTGCGTCTTGCGGTCGATGCCGGCACCTGGGCGGCGCTGGCCGAGGGCTGCGCCGCGGGCCGGCACGACCTCGGCGCATTATGGGCGGACGACGGCGTCATGCGCCTGGCGCTGAGCGACGCTCCCCGCGGCCTGCGCGCCATCGTCTCGCTCGAGACCGAGTCCGGTCGTTATCCCTCGGTCGCCGCCCGTCACCTGCCGGCGCTTCGTCTGGAGCGCGCCATGCGCGACCTCTACGGCGTGCGGCCGGTCGGCCTGCCCGACCCCCGGCCGTGGCTCGATCATGGTCGCTGGCCCGGCCGGGAAAGCGCGGCGCGCTACGAATTCCTGCCGACCGAAGGCGAGGGGCTGCACCAGATACCGGTCGGGCCGGTCCATGCCGGCATCATCGAGCCCGGCCATTTCCGATTCACCGCCAACGGCGAGACGGTCGTGCGGCTCGAGGAGCGGCTGGGCTACGTGCACAAGGGTGTCGAGGGGCTGATGGCGGGCGTCGAGGTCGAGCGTGGCGCGCGAATCGCCGGCCGTATCTCGGGCGACAGCACGGTGGCCTATGCCTGGGCCTTTGCCCGGGCGGTCGAAGCCGCGCTGGCATGGGCGCCGCCGCCGCGCGCCGTGCTGTTGCGAGGCATCATGGCCGAGCTGGAGCGGCTGTCGCACCACATCAACGATGTCGGCGCGATCTGCAATGACGCCAGCGTGCTCACCATCCACGCCCGCTGCACCCTGCAGCGCGAGGATGTGCTGTCCGTGGCCGACGCCTGCTTCGGCCATCGCCTGATGATGGATCGCGTGGTGCCGGGCGGTGTGTCGGTCGATCTGTCGCCCGAAGGGGTCGGCAGGATCCGCGGCCTGCTGACGCGGTTCGAGGAGACGCGCGCCGAGATCCTGCGGGTCTACGATTCGCTGCCGTCGCTGCAGGATCGTACGGTCACGACCGGCATCGTTTCGCCCGAACTCGTTCGCCAGTACGCAGCCGGCGGTTTCGTCGGCCGCGCTTGCGGCCGCGCCTTCGATGCACGCAAGAGCTTTCCCTATGCGCCCTACGACGGGGTGGACTTCGATATCAAGACGCGGACTGCGGGCGACGTCGACGCGCGTCTGCTGGTGCGCATGGACGAGATCAGCGAGAGCTTCCGGATCCTTGCCCAGCTCCTGGGTCGGCTCGCACCGGGCGAGATCAGGACCGATCGCCCGGCCGTCATGTCGGGCGAGGGTGCGGCGCTTGTCGAGGCCTTCCGCGGCGATGTCTTCGTGAGCGTTCGTTTGGCCCCGGATGGTCGGCTTGCGCATGTCCATGCGCGCGACGCGAGCTGGTTCCAGTGGCCGCTCCTGGAGGCCGCGGTCGAGGGCAACATCGTCGCCGACTTCCCGCTTTGCAACAAATCGTTCAACTGCTCCTACTCGGGTCACGATCTATGAGATCGTTCCTGCTCGACGCCCTGCGCAAGGGCAAGGCCACCATCACCCCGCCCGCTCCAGCAGCGACGGCGCTGGAGGAAGTCGCTCGCGCACTCGGCGAGCGCGCCCGCCAGCGGTTGGGCCGCTCGCTTGCCATCCGGGAGATCGATGCAGGGTCGTGCAACGGCTGCGAGCTCGAGATCCACGCCATCAACAATCCGGTTTACGACGTCGAGCGTTTCGGCCTGAAATTCGTGGCGTCGCCCCGCCATGCCGACGTGCTGCTCGTCACCGGACCGGTCACCTGGAACATGCGCGAGGCGCTGCTGCGCACCTACAACGCGGCTCCGGAGCCCAAATGGGTCGTGGCGCTGGGCGATTGCGCGACGAATTGCGGCGTCTTCGCCGGCTCCCCCGCCGTGGTCGGGCCGCTGGCCGAAATCCTGCCGGTCGACCTGCACGTGCCGGGATGTCCGCCTCGGCCGCTCGACATCGTGAAGGCTCTTCTGGCCCTGATCGAGGCGCAGGCCTAGCCGGGCCCGGTACGGGCGGTTCCAGATTGGCGCGCCGATTGCGTATAGTGCGACGAGGCATGACTGAACCGTCGCAACCATTGAAGCTGCTGCTCTCCGACTTCGCCCTGCGCACCTGGGGTGCGCGCATCGAGGCGGCAGACGCCGACCTGTCGTTGGTGACGGCGGAAGACGCCTTGGCCGCCGACGGTCCCTCGGCAATCGACATCGCCTTCATGACCCGCGAGGTCACCGGCCGGTCGAGCAAGGGCAACCAGACGCCGGAGCTGCGCGGCTTCGAAGCGGTGCTGCGCAAGTCGCCGAAGCTGCGCTGGCTGCAGATCCATCCGGCCGGCGCCGAGCGACCGATCTATCGCGAGCTGCGCGACCGCGGCGTGAAGGTGACGACCGCTTCGGGCGCCACGGCCGTGACGGTGTCGCACAGCGTCCTTGGGGCGGTGATCGCCGTCAACCGGCGCTTCCCGTTGCTGGCCGATGCGCAGCGCCGCCATGCCTGGGAGCCGCGTATCGGCGAGCGCTCGCCGCGTGACCTGAAAGGCCAGTGCGCGGTGGTCGTCGGCATGGGCCCGATCGGCCGGAACATCGCCGCGCTCGTGAAGATGCTGGGCATGGGCGTGATCGGCGTCCGCCGCACCGCCGAGCCGGTCGCGCCCTGCGATCGGACCATTGCCTATGGCCAATTGCCGGAAGTCATGCCCAAGGCGGATTGGCTGATCCTGTGTTGCCCGGCCTCGGCAGTGACGCGCGGCATCGCCAACGCGGCGGCGTTCGCGGCGATGCCCATGGGCTCGCATTTCATCAACGTCTCGCGCGGCGAGATCGCGGTCGAGAAGGACGTGATCGAAGCCCTGCAGATCGGCCGGCTGGCCGGCGCCTATCTCGACGTGTTCGAGCGCGAGCCGCTCGATCCCGGCTCGCCTCTGTGGGACATGCCCAACGTGCTGATCTCGCCGCACACGGCCAGCCATTCGCTGGGCCAGAACGAGGCGATCTTCGACATCTTCCTCGACAACCTGGCGCGTTTCCGCGCGGGCCGGGAGTTGCGCAACGACGTCGACAATCTCAGCTGATCAGGCCGCGTCGCGGCCCTTCTGGCTCTCGAAGTAGGCGACCTTGCGCGCCCGCATGACCTCGCCCAGCGGGCGGTGGGCGGCAAGCCCGCCCCACGGGTCGAAGCGCGCGGCCTCGGCGTCGGCCGCCGCGGCATCGACGCCCTGCTGCGGCAGGATGAGGCGAGCGGCCACCACGATCGGCGTTTCGGCATCGGGCCAAGCCACGGACGTGTCCTCGATGGGCGTCGTCGCCTCGTCGACGAAGAACTGCAGTTCGAGGTTGTAGGTCAGGCTGCCCACAGCCAGCCGCTCGCGCATGTCGGCGACGATGTCCTTGGCCCGCCCGCCCGGCGGGGGACTGCCGGCAGGCGCCAGGCGCACGCGCACCGCATAAGGGCCGCAACAGATCGGCGCCACCGTGTTGAAGCGCTCGGCGGCGAAGCCGTTGAACTTCCTGTTCAGCATGCCGAACAACTCGCGCAGGCGGCCGAGACGGCCTGCCAGCCCATGCGCCTTGAAGAGATGCAGGACACCGGACACGGGGCCTGGGGTCGCGGCTTCCATGAAATCGATGAATTCGCGGCTGTTGGTCAGCGGTGCGCGGTCCTGGTTGATCATCAGGAAGTCCTGGTGGTCGGCCGTGCCGCCGAACGTCGCTTCGCCCGAGACGTCGAGCACCTTCAGGGCAAAGCCGCGGATGTCGGGCACCCGGTTGGCCTGCACCTCGGGCCCGCCGTTCGACAAGCGCACCAGCGCACGATGGCGGCCGGGCCGGGCGAACAGGCCGTGCCGGGCATGATCGGGCAGGCCGTCGAGCACCTCCAGCGTGCCGATCGCGGCGAGAAGCTGCTTGCGATGCAGGGCGCGTCCCCGGCCGAATTTCCTCGATCTGGCGCGCTGCAGTTCGCCAATGACCTTGGCGACACGCACCAGATGCGCGGCCTCGTCGGGCGCGACGTGCTCGCGCCACTCGGTGCTCGGTTGCGTCATCTCCGTCCCCCGCTGCCTCCGTTGTACGCCGGTAGCTGGGGCGCGGACCAGCGGCTAGCGCTTGGCGGCCAGGCTCTTGAACAGGGCGTCGCTGCGGTCGTCGGCCGGGAAGAAGCACTCTATGCGCACTTCCTGCAGGGTGATGTCCTGCGGCGTGCCCAGCGTGGCGATGGTGGTGAACACCGACAGCGCCTTGCCGCCCACCAGATAGTCGACTGTCAGCACCGGCGGCGGCCGTTCCTCGAAGCGCAGCTTGCGGAACGAGGCCGGCACGTCGGGGAAGCGCATGATCTCCTCGATGAAGGCCAGCGCCTTGGGCTCGCCGCCGTCGGCCAGGATCTCGGCGTAGGTCGTCGACACGAGATAGCGCGCCACTTCCTCCCAGTTGGAGATCTTGCTGCGCAGCGCCTTGGGGTCGAGCAGCCAGTGCAGGACGTTGGGCGGCTTGCCTGGCGGCGGCGCCGGCGGCGGACCCTCGAACAGGAACACCGTGAAGGCGGTCGCCGCCTCGTTGCCCTGGATGAAGTTCCACAGCCGGTCGATCACGATGGCGGGGTAGGGCTCCTGCTGCCGGAGCATGTGGTCGATCGCCTTGCGCACCGGCAGGAGCTCGGGCGCGGCGAGATTGCTCTCGCGATAGGCCGGCGCGAAGCCCGCGGCCAGCAGCATGGCGTTGCGCTGGCGCAGCGGCACGTCGAGCGCGGTGGAGAGCTGGACCACCATCTCGCGGCTGGGACGGGCACGGCCCGATTCGAGGAAGCTGACATGGCGCTGCGAGACGCCCGACTGCAGGGCCAGCGCGAGCTGGCTGGCGCCGCGGCGCCGCCGCCAGGTGCGCAGCATGGGGCCGAACATGTCAGGCTGCGGGGGAAGGGCGGCCGAGGCCGCTGCAGGGGATGTGCGCATCATGAGGCGGAAGATAGCACCCGATCGCCGGCCCGCCGATTACCTGGGGCGTAATTGCTGCAGGGGCGGCCCGATGCGACCTCTGGCGCGTCGTCAAAGCCCAAGGAGGACGTCATGAACGCTTCAACCGACCGCCTGCTGCGCCGCACCCTGTGGGGCAACGCCGTCTTCTCCGTCGTCTCGGGGGCGGTGCTGGCCGCCTTCGCCGGTCCGTTCGCCAGGATCGCCGCGCATGGTCCCGTCGCCCTCATGGGCCTCGACCTGGCGATCGTCTTCGAACTTTTGGGCATCGGCGTGATCGCCTTCGGCGCGCTCTGCGCCTGGGTCGCTTCACGTGAAACGATGCCGCAGGCCTGGGCCCGCGTGATCTTCGCCGGCGATATCGCCTGGGTGGTGGGCAGCGTGCTGGTGCTGGCACTGCCGGCAACGTGGACCATGGCCGGCTTCATCGGCATCGTGGTGGTGGCGTTGATCGTGGCCGATTTCGTCATCCTGGAGTATCTCGGCCTGCGCCGGCTCGGTGCGGCGAGCTGACGACTGTCATCCCGAGCGGAGCGAGGGACCTTTGCGAGCCAGGAAAGGTCCCTCGCCTTCGGCTCGGAATGACAGCGAGGTCTCCGTCGGCAATCTGGATTCTGGGTATTGGAGGATATCGACAATGGACAAGCTTCAGCTCCTGAACGACCACCCGCTTCCCTTCGCCAAGGTCCTGGGGCTGAAGTTTGTCGCCGCCAGCGAGACGGGCGTGAAGGCCGAGATGGTGGTCAAGCCCGAGCTCTGCACGCGCCCCGACATACTGCACGGGGGCGCGGTGATGGCCTTCGCCGACACGCTGGGCGCCGCTGCCACTGTGCTCAACCTGCCGGAAGGCAAGGGCACGACGACGATCGAGAGCAAGACCAACTTCGTCGGGCCCGCGCCGGTCGGCGCGACGGTGATCGGCGAGACCACGCCGATCCATCGCGGCCGGCGCACGATGGTCTGGCAGACGCGCATCACGACGGCCGAAGGCAAGCTGGTTGCCGTCGTCACCCAGACGCAGATGGTTCTCTAGGTCAGGACTGCTGACGCAGCTTGACTGTCAGTACCAGCGCGCGGGCCAGCATCGCCACGGCACAGACGACGGCGCTGAGCGCTGCCCACAGGCGCACCTTCTCGTAGGCCGGGCTCGTGTAGGCGCCGACGACCTCGAGGGCGGCGCAGACACCGACACCGATTCCCACCGCCAGGAACACCAGCTTGGCGTCGCGCGAGATCGTCACCACCGGCCGGTAGTGGTCGTGCCGGACACCGATCATCGTGCCGCGCACAAGGCCGATGACGAGGCCGATGGCCGCCGCGGCAGCGAAGGCCCAGCGGGGCTGTCCGGCGCCGATCTGGATCAGGAACAGGCCGGCCGCCACGAACAGCGCGGCCGTGCCGGGGGCAAACAGGGCCCACTCCGAAACGTAGACTCCGCGCAGTTCGCGCACGACGAGATAGATGGTGGCCGCCGCGCCGAGCGCCAGCAGCAGGTGGACGAGGGATAGATTGTGCACCATCCCGGCAGCCTGTCCGGCCCAGTGCCTCAGTGGAACAGCGCCGGCACGAAGGCCTGCAGGGCGGCGTCGGCATCGCTCGCGGTCTGTTGGCGGGCCTGCGACCAGTCGATGCGGATGCTGATGAAGTGATCGCGAAAGCCGGTGAGCATCATCTTGGTGTAGAGCCGCGCATTCGACTGGTTGACGGCGCTGTAGGTGATGCAGCGGAAGACGACGCTGCCGTACGTGCAGGTCGATGGCACCGATGGCCGCTCGAAGTGCGTGTAGCCGCCGTACTTGACCTGCTGTTCCGACGTGCCCAGCTCGCCCATGAACTCGTCGACCACCAGCGGATTGGCGCTGCCCGGAGGCACGCGTCGGCCGCCGTCATAGACGTGGACCGCAATCACCATCTTCTTGGGTGTCGAATAGAAATAGGTGATGCCCTGGTCGGGCCGGTTGCTGGGCGGCCCGGCGTAGTTGACCGAACGTTCGAGCTGCGCGCCGCCGATACTGGCCGGGAAGGCGAGCTTGGTGCCGGCGTGGGCGGTCGGTGCCGTCGACTGGGTCTGCGCGGTGGCCGTGCCGGCCCAAGCCATGGCGGCGAGAAGGACAAACGCAAGCCTAGACATCGAGATTCGCCACCTTGAGAGCATTGTCCTGAATGAACTCGCGGCGCGGCTCGACCACGTCGCCCATCAGGGTCGAGAAGATCTCGTCGGCCTCGTCGGCATGGTTGATCTTGACCTGCAGAAGTGCGCGCGCTTCGGGGTCGAGCGTCGTCTCCCAGAGCTGATCCGGGTTCATCTCGCCCAGGCCCTTGTAGCGTTGGATGGCCACGCCACGCCGGCCGGTCTCAAGCACGGCGGCGAACAGCTCGGTCGGCGAGGAGATGGTTGTCTCCTTGTCCTTGGCGATGAAGGCGCCAGGTTTCTGGTAGATGGCCTGCAGCTTGGCAGCCAAGGCATCGAGTTTCCGGGCCTCCGCGCTCTTGATCAGCGGGCCGTCGATGACATGGCGCTCCTGCACGCCGCGTACACGGCGAGTGAAGACGAGTCCGCCATCCGGCGTCGGTTCGCCGGTCCAGCCGCGCTCCAGCGGCGAGCTCACGGCATCGAGGCGGCGGGCGATGTAGTCAGCCGTCTGCTTGGCGAGCCCGGCGTCGGCCAGGATGTCGGGATTGAGGGCGCCGGCGATGGCCGCCTGTTCGATGACGGCCTGGCTGGTCACGCGGCGCGACAACGACAATGGTTTCACGAGATTGCTGACCGAATGGGCGATGTCGACGGTGGTGCGCAGGTCCTCGCGGCCCTGCACGGAGCCGTCGCCCAGCCTGAAGGTGGCGCCCTCGAGGCCGCTGTCGATCAGATGGTCGTCGAGCGCGCGCTCGTCCTTGAGGTAGATGGCCGACTTGCCCTTGGCTGCTTTGAACAATGGCGGCTGGGCGATGTAGAGATGGCCGGCATCAATCAGCTCGCGCATCTGGCGATAGAAGAACGTCATCAGGAGCGTGCGGATGTGCGATCCGTCGACGTCCGCGTCCGTCATGATGATGATCTTGTGGTAGCGCAGCTTGCCGAGGTCGAAGTCGTCATGGCCGATGCCGGTGCCCAACGCCGTGATCAGGGTGCCGATCTCGGCCGAGCTCAGCATCTTGTCGAAGCGGGCGCGCTCGACGTTCAGGATCTTGCCGCGCAGCGGCAGGATCGCCTGGTTGGCGCGGTTGCGGCCCTGCTTGGCCGAGCCGCCGGCCGAATCGCCCTCGACGATGAACAGCTCGGAGAGCGCGGGATCGCGCTCCTGGCAGTCGGCGAGCTTGCCCGGCAGCGAGCTGACGTCGAGCGCGCCCTTGCGGCGGGTGAGCTCGCGCGCCTTGCGGGCGGCCTCGCGCGCGGCGGCGGCCTCGATCACCTTGGTCAGGATCTTGCGCGTCTCGGAAGGATGCTCCTCGAACCACTGGCCGAGCTTGTCGCCGACCACCGATTCGACGACCGGGCGCACTTCCGAGGAGACCAGCTTGTCCTTGGTCTGCGAGGAGAATTTCGGATCGGGCACCTTGACCGACAGCACGCAGGTCAGGCCCTCGCGCATGTCGTCGCCGGTCAGGCTCACCTTTTCCTTCTTGGAGAGGCCGCTTTCGTCGGCGTACTTGTTCAGCGTCCGGGTCAGCGCGCCGCGGAAGCCCGCCAGATGGGTGCCGCCGTCGCGCTGCGGGATGTTGTTGGTGAAGCTCAGCATCGTCTCGTGATAGCTGTCGTTCCACTGCATCGCGACCTCCACCGTGATGCCCTCGCGCTCGCCGCGAATCGACACCGGCGGGCTGTGCAGCACCTGCTTGTTGCGGTCGAGATACTTGACGAAGGCCTCGATGCCGCCCTCGTAGAACAGGTCGGAGACTTTGGCTTCTGCCGCGCGCTCGTCGGTCAGCACGATGCGCACGCCGGAGTTCAGGAAGGCAAGCTCGCGCAGCCGGTGCTCCAGGGTGGCGAAGTCGTACTCGGTCTTGGTGAAGGTCTTGGTCGAGGCCAGGAAGGTGACTTCCGTGCCGTGCTTGCCGGCCGGCGCGTCGCCCATGACCTGCAGGTCGCCCTCGGGATCGCCATAGCGGAAGCGCAGGAAGTGCTCCTTGCCGTTGCGCCAGATGCGAAGGTCGAGGTGCTCGGACAGGGCGTTGACCACCGCGGCGCCGACGCCGTGCAGGCCGCCCGACACCTTGTAGGAATTCTGGTCGAACTTCCCGCCCGCATGGAGCTGGGTAAAGATGACGTTGGCGGCCGAGATGCCCTCTTCCTTGTGGATGTCGACCGGCACGCCGCGGCCGTTGTCGCGCACGGTGACCGAGCCGTCGCCCTGCAGGATGACGTCGACCTTGTCGCAAAAGCCGGCCAGGGCCTCGTCGATCGCATTGTCGACGATCTCGTAGACCATATGGTGCAGGCCGGTGCCGTCGTCGGTGTCGCCGATATACATGCCCGGGCGCTTGCGCACCGCATCGAGGCCGCGCAGCACCTTGATCGAATCGGCGTCATAGGCGCCGGCGCCGGGGGTCACGTCGTTGTTGCTGTCGTCGCTCATGTTCTTGCTTTCATGAAGGGGTCAGGCCGCCGCGATCGAGCCGTCGGCGACGCGCAGGACTTGCGCGCGGCCGGCGAGCGGGGCGAAGAGTTCGGCATCGGTGCCCGTCATCCAGCACTGGACGCTGAGCGCCACCACCTCGTCGAACAGCGCCGCCCGGCGCTCGGCGTCGAGATGGGCCGCGATTTCGTCGAGCAGCAGCAGCGGCGCCCGGCCGCGCGACAGCGCCACCAGGCGGGCATGGGCGAGGGCGATCGACACCAGGACCGCCTTTTGCTGGCCCGTCGACCCCTCGGCTGCGGGCAGGTCAAGATCGAGATGGCGCACCGCAAGATCGCTGCGATGCGGCCCACTGGATGTGGTGCCTGCTTCGGCATCCCGCAAGCGGCCGGCGGCGAGCTCGGAGCGCAGGCGGTCCTCGGCGTCGAGCGCCGCCATGGTGGCGAGCCAGCCGTCGATCTCGCCGGCCATGGCCAGGGCGGCTCGCGGGAAGGGGCCGATGCCGAGCCGCGCCGCCGCGTCGAGGCGATGGACGGTGTCGGCGCGGGCCGCGGCCAAGGCCACGCCATGGCGCGCCATGGTGTCCTCGAGCGCGGTGAACCAGTGCGGATCGCGGCTGCCTTCGGCCAGCAGGCGGGCGCGCTGGCGCAGCGCATTTTCGTAGGCGGCGACGTCGCCGGCATGCTGGGGATGCAGCGCCGTCACCAGCCTGTCGAGAAAGCGCCGGCGTTCGCCCGGCCCGTCGAGGAACAGGCGGTCGAGCTGCGGCGTCAACCAGACGGCCGCGACATGCAGGCCAAGCGCGGTCTGGCTCTGGGCCGGCCGGCCGTCGATGCGCACGGCCCGGCGCGGCAGGCTGCTCTCGTTCTTGGCCGGCTCCAGGCCGGTGCCGATGGCAAGCCGGCCCTCCGGCGTGTCCAGGGTGGCGGCGACCGCCCAGGCAACGGCGTCCGGCTCGCCGGCGCGGCTGCGGCGGGCGACCTCATCGAGGCGGGCGCGGCGCAGGCCGCGGCCGGGCGCCAGGAAGGAGAGCGCCTCCAGGAGGTTGGTCTTGCCCGCGCCGTTGGCGCCCACCAGCACGATGGGCTCGGGGCCGCAATCGAGGCGGAGCTGGCGGTAGTTGCGAAAGTCGGTCAGCCGAAGCTGACGCACGGCCAGTACGGCCGGCGCTGCGCCGGTTGCGGCGTCGGGGGAATAGGCGAGAGCGCTGATCGGCGGCGCCGTCATACCCGCATCGGCATGAGCACGTAGAGGGCGCTTTCATCAGCGCCGTCACGCACCAGCGTGGGGGACCCTGCATCGGCCATCAGAAAGCGCGCCTCCGAGCCTGCGATCTGTTCGGTGATGTCGAGCAGGTAGCGTGAGTTGAAGCCGATCTCGAGAGCGGCGGCCTTGTACTCGACCTCGATCTCCTCGGTGGCGCTGCCGGCGTCGGGGCTGGTGGCCGAGAGCGTGACCACGCCCTTGGCGACAGCCAGCTTGATGGCGCGCGACTTCTCGGTGGAGATGGTCGAGACGCGGTCGACGGCGTGGGCGAACTCCTTGCAGGGGACGTTCAGGACCTTGTCGTTGCCGGTCGGGATGACACGCTCGTAGTCGGGGAAGGTGCCGTCGATCAGCTTGCTAACCAGGGTGACGCCGCCCGTGGCGAAGCGGATGCGGGTGTCGGAAAGCTCGATATCGACTGAGCCGTCGCTCTCGTCGAGGAGCTTGCGGACCTCGCCCACGGTCTTGCGCGGGACGATCACGCCCGGGATGTCCGAGGCGCCCTTGGGCAGCGGCACCTCGACCCGGGCCAGGCGATGGCCGTCGGTCGCCACGCCGCGCAGCACCTGGGTGCCGCCCGCGGTGGCGGCATGGAAATAGATGCCGTTCAGGTAGTAGCGCGTCTCCTCGTTGGAGATGGCGAAGCGGGTGCGGTCGATGATGCCCTTGAGGTCGGTCGCCGGCAGCTGGAAGCGGTGCGGCAGGTCGCCCTCGGCCATGGCCGGGAAGTCGGCCGGCGGCAGGCACTGCAGGGTGAAGCGCGACCGGCCGGCCCGGATCGCCAGGCTGTTGCCGTCGGAGGCGCTCTCGAGCTCGACCTGGGCGCCGTCGGGCAGCTTGCGCACGATCTCGTACAGGGTGTGAGCCGGGGCCGTCGTCGAGCCGGTCTTCGAGGCGGTGGCGTCGACCTGCTCGGTGATGGCGAGATCCATGTCGGTGGCGGCGAGGCTCAATCGACCCTTCTGCGCCGTGATCAGGACGTTGGAGAGAATGGGGATCGTGTTGCGCCGCTCGACCACACTCTGGACATGGGCCAGCGCCTTCAAAAGGGCTGCCCGTTCGATCGTCAGTTTCATGGTTTGGTCGCTTTAACGAGGGGCCAAAAAAAGCGGTTTAGACACCCCGTTTCGCGGGCCTGAAAAGGCCATTGCGGAACGGTTGCAGACTATAGCACGGCGGGTCTTGGCGGGAAGCGAATTCGCCCGAAATTTGAGGCTCTTAAGGCCCTGAGGCCACAGCAAAACGGGGTCCTTCCGGACCCCGTTTCACGCCTCTCCCCGGGAGTGGCTCAGCCCTGCAACTGGCGCTTGAGCAGCTCGACGTCTTCTGCAATCGAGAGATCGGAGATTTTCAGCTCCTCGATCTTGCGAACGGCATGCATGACCGTGGTGTGGTCGCGGTTGCCGAAGCGCTTGCCGATCTGCGGCAGGCTCAACGTCGTGAGCTGCTTGGCGAGATACATCGCCACCTGCCGCGGACGGGCCACCGAACGCGCACGCCTGGGCGAGCTCATCTCGGCGAGCTTGATGTTGTAGTGCGCGGCGACCCTCTGCTGGATCTCGTCGACCGTCACCTTGCGGTCGGCCTGGCGCAGCAGGTCGTGCAGGACGTCCTGCGCCATCTCGACGGTGATCTCGCGGCCGATCAGCTGGCCGTGCGCGACGACGCGGTTCAGAGCGCCTTCGAGCTCGCGGATGTTGGTGCTGATCTTGTGCGCCAGGAACTCAAGCACCGCGACCGGCACCGGCACGCGCGCGTTCTCGGCCTTGGTCTGCAGGATCGAGAGCCGGAGCTCGTAGGTCGAGGAATGGATGTCCGCCACCAGGCCGCTGCCCAGGCGCGAGCGCATGCGCTCCTCGATATCCTGCAGCTCGCTCGGCGGTTTCTCCGAGCTGAGCACGATCTGTTTGTTTTGCTCAACCAGAGAATTAAAGGTGAAGAAGAACTCGTCCTGGCTCGCTTCCTTGCCGCAAATGAACTGCACGTCGTCGACCATCAGCACGTCGACGTTGCGGAACAGCTCCTTGAACGGGCCGGTGTTCTTGGTGCGCAGCGCCTGGATGAAGCGGTTCACGAAGCTTTCGGCCGTGAGATAGAGCACCCGCTGCTTGGGATCGCGCTCGCGGATGGCGTGCCAGATGGCATGCATCAGGTGGGTCTTGCCGAGTCCGACGCCGCCGAAAATGTAGAGCGGGTTGCGCTCGGGCAGCGGCCGGTCCTGCTCGGCGATGTTGCGGGCGGCGGCATAGGCGAACTCGTTGGGCTTGCCGACCACGAAGTTGGCGAAGGTGTAGCGCGCCTCGGGGCCCTGGAAGCCCTCTTCGCCGCCACGGCCGATCGCCGGGCCGAGCCGCGGCATCGCCGACGACTGGTAGTTCTGCGGTGAGGTCGGCACCGGCGGCATGGCGATGATGTCGTTCGCCCGGCGCGGGGCCGGCGGCGGCACGAGGTTGACCTCGACGCTGCTCACGTCCGCGTGCACCGCCTGCCAATAGGCCAGCACCCGATCACCATAATGGCGGGCGACCCAGTCGCGCACGAAGCGGGTCGGGGCGTAGAGACGGAGCTTGCCGGTCTCCAGCTTGCCGAGCTCGACCTCTCCAAACCATGTCTTGAAGGCCTTGTCGCCGATTTCCTTGCGCAGCCGATCGCAGACGCGCACCCAGTGCGCTTCCAGCTCCTTCCGGCCCGCAACTTCTTCCATATCGGCCCCCGCCATTGTCTTTTGTTCGTACGACGCTTGGTTATTTTTGTTGCCCGTCACCGGGCTTTGAATTCGGTTCATTATGTTTGTCTCCACGGAAGTCCCGCTGCCTTCCAACCCCCGGTCGTGCCGCGCTTGGCTTGCGCATCCAGGGTCCCTTCGAAGCCGTCCGCTACGTTGAGACATGTACTGTAGCCGGCCGCGGTCATGGCTTTCGCCGCCGCGGCCGAACGAGCTCCACTCCTGCAAATGAACAGCAGCGGCGCGTCCTTGTCAGCAAGCGCGCCCGAGAGCGCACTCACGAATTCGGGGTTTGGCTGCATGCTGGGAAACACCTGCCATTCGATCAGTGCCGGCTTCTTGGCCAGAGTCTCGAGATCGGGCAGGCCGACGTAATTCCATTCCGCCCTGGTGCGGCAGTCGATCAGGATCGCGTCCTTGTGCTCGCTGAGGATCTTCCAGGCTGTCGTCGGGGCCACGTCGCCGGCATAGCCGGTGGCAGGGGAGACCTCGTACGTGCCCGCGATCTTGTTGTCTTTCGCCATGGCCCCCGCTCTTCATTTTACGAAGCAGGCTGCTCAGACACGAGCCAATGATCTACGATGGACACACAGCGCACGAATGACAATGGTAGAGATCGAGATGAGCGTCGTTAGAGGGAACGCTGTCTTGTTTCGATTCGACCGTGTCAGCTGGCTGCGGTTTGCTCCCTCGTTCGTCTTTCGGTGAAGTGGTTGCCCCCCATCCTCACCTTGGCTCGCGTCTTTGCGCCCCACGCTCCGTCGCGATGAGCCGACTCTTAGACAGACTCTTCGAGGTTCGCAAACGATTCACAGCGGCAACGAAGCAGGCTATTCATGTTGTTCTTCGCGTGAGTCGATTGACATCGTCTGGAAATCGATTTTCTTTCGGCCGTCGCGCCGAACGTCGCTCAATATCTAGCGCCTGATCGCGCGCTCAGTCCGATAAAAGCGAATCGTATGGAATTCGCCCAATTGGCAGCCAAATGTTCTTGGCCGCGACGCTCAAAATAATCTCAAAAAAATTCTCGAAGAATCTTCGACGCGACAAGCAGAAAAAGAAAACGCCGCTCGTTGGAGCGGCGTTCACACTTGCTGACGCTGATGCGCGAGACCTCTACGCCATCGCCTTGATGCGCGCGACGAGGCGCGACACGCGGCGTGCGGCGGCGTTCTTGGTCACGATGTGCTTGGCGGCACCGCGCTGGATCTCGGGCTGGGCGGCGCGCAGAGCATCCGCGGCGGCCTTCTTGTCGCCCGCCTTGATCGCTTCCTCGACCTTCTTGATCGAGCCACGGACGCGGCTGCGCCGCGCAGTGTTCACGGCGGTGCGGCGCTTCGTCTGGCGTGCGCGCTTCTCGGCCGACTTGTGACTTGCCATCTATTCCTCGTACTTCGGAAGGGCGGGTGTATACGGGCCGGCGGGCGGGTGGTCAACCCCGCCAAAACCCGCCATTCAGCGGCGTTTTTGTCGAATTGCCTTCCTTCCTACGCGAAGCGTGGGGCGTGGCGCTTTTGGCCGCGAAGCGGCCAAAACGCCTGGCCCGCGTAGCGGGCGGAGGGCTCATGAGCGACAATGATGATGCCCATGACCCCTCCGTCGCCGTATGACGGCGCCACCTCCCCAGCCTCGCTGGGCAGGAAGACCTCAGCGGTGTTTCCAGTTGGGCTTACGCTTGTCGGCGAAGGCCGCCATTCCCTCGGCGCGATCGTCGAAGCCGAAGGTCGCATGGAAGGTGCGGCGCTCGAAGCGAACGCCCTCGGACAATGTCGTCTCGAAGGCGCGATTGACCGCTTCCTTGGCGACCATGGTGGCAGGCAGCGACATGCCTGCAATTTTCTCGGCGGTGGCGATGGCGTCGTTCATGAGATCGGCGAGCGGGACCACGCGGCTCACCAGGCCGCAGCGCTCGGCTTCGGCGGCGTCCATCATGCGGCCGGTCAGCACGAGGTCCATGGCCTTCGACTTGCCGACGAAGCGCGGCAGGCGCTGGGTGCCGCCGGCGCCGGGAATTGTGCCCAAGGTAATTTCCGGCTGGCCGAACTTCGCGGTGTCCGCTGCAATGATGAAGTCGCACATCATGGCCATCTCGCATCCACCGCCCAGCGCGTAGCCCGCGACGGCGGCGATGATCGGCTTGCGGACCTGGCTCACCTTCTCCCAGCCGACAGTGATGAAGTCCTTCAGGAAGACGTCCTGGTAGGTCTGGTCCTTCATCTCCTTGATGTCGGCGCCGGCGGCGAACGCCTTGTCGCTGCCGGTGAGCACCATGCAACCGATACCCGGATCGGCCTCGAAGGCATCGAGGGCCTGACCCAGCTCACGCACCAGGTCGGCGCACAATGCGTTCAGCGCCTTCGGTCGATCGAGGCGGATGATGCCGACCCGGCCCTTGGTCTCGGTCTTGATGTTCTGATAGGCGGTCACGGTGTCCTCCACCCTCCTTCGCTCCGTTGGAGCTACGGAGGGCTTACGCTACCGTTGGCAGTGCGCGCAATAGAAGGTCGAGCGACCCGACTGCACCAGGCGCTTCACGAGCTTGCCGCAGTCGGGCGTGGGACAAACGATGCCGGCCCGGTCGTAGACGTTGAACCGGGTCTGGAAGTAGCCGAGCTCGCCGCCTGGCTGGACATGGTCGCGCAGGGTCGAGCCGCCGTCGTCGATCGAGCGCAGCAGCACCTGCTTGATGGTGGCGACCAGCCGGTCGGCGCGCTCGCCCTGCACCGTATGAGCGGAGCGGCGCGGCGAGATGCCGGCCAGGAACAGGGCCTCGCAAGCATATATGTTGCCGACCCCGACCAGGGTCTTCTGATCGAGCAGGGCGGCCTTGATGGGCGTCTTGCGTCCCTTGAGGCGACTGGCGAGCGTTGCGCCGTCGAAGGCATCGTCGAGCGGCTCGGGGCCCAGGCCCTTGAACAGCTTGTGCTTGGGGACCGCCGCGTCGGCCGTCAGCAGCATCAGGCCGAAGCGGCGTGCGTCGTTGAAACGGACCTGCCAGCCCTCGTCGGTTTCGAACACGACGTGATCGTGGCGCTCGAAGGGATGTTCAGCCGCGCTCTTGGCATCGTGCAGGGTCATGCGGCCCGACATGCCGAGATGGGCGATCAGGGTGTTGCCGTCGTCGAGCCGCAGCAGCAGGTACTTGGCGCGCCGCTCGATGGCCTTCACCGTGCGGCCCTCGACCCGCTTCGCGAATTTGCCCGGCAGCGGGACCCTGAGGTCTCGGCGCCTCTGGATCAGCCGCACGATGCGCCGGCCGACGAGTTTCGGAATGAGACCGCGCCGGACCGTTTCGACCTCGGGCAGCTCGGGCATCGGTCAGGTCTCGCGATGGCCGAACAAGGCGGTACCGACGCGGACATGGGTGGCGCCGAGCCGCACGGCGGTCTCGTAGTCGGCACTCATGCCCATGCTGACCTTGGTGAGCCCATTGCGCCCGGCCATCTTGGTCAAAAGGGCGAAATGCAGCGCCGGCTCCTCGTCGACCGGCGGAATGCACATCAGCCCGACGATCGGCAGCTTATGGACATCGCGGCAGGAGGCGACGAAGGCGTCCACGTCCTTCGGCAGGACGCCGGCTTTCTGCGCCTCTTCGCCGGTATTGACCTGCACGTAGCAGTCGAGGCGGCGGCCGACCCGTTCCATCTCCTTGGCGAGGGTGCTCGCCAGACGCTCGCGATCGACCGATTGAATGACGTCGAACAAGGCCACGGCATCGCGCGCCTTGTTGGTCTGCAGGGGACCGATGAGATGGAGTTCGAGGTCGGCGAACTCGGCCTTCAGTGCCGGGAACTTTCCTTCCGCCTCCTGCACGCGGTTCTCGCCGAAGACGCGCTGACCGGCCGCAAGCAGCTCGCGTACGCGATCGGCGCCGTGGGTCTTGGAGACGGCGACCAGGGTGACCGAGGCCGGATCGCGACCGGCCGCCTTCGCTGCGTCGGCGATGTGCTGGCGCACCTCAGCCAGTCGATCGGTGGCCTCGCTCATGCGCCGAGCTTGACCATGGCGTCGAGGGCTTCGGCGTTGTTGGGATTGGCCGCCAGGGCCGCGTCCAGGGCCTCGCGCGCCTTGTCCTTCTCTCCCAGCGCAGCCAGGCAGACGCCGTAATGGCCAAGCAGGCGCGAATCGCCGGGCAGGCCACGCAGCGCATGTTCATGCAACGACCGCGCCTCGGCCGCCCGGTCGAGATCGACCAGCACGGAGCCCAGATTGGTCAGCACCATGGGATCGTCGGTCGACAGTCGCGAGGCGCGCTTCAGTGCCCGCCGCGCCTCCTCGAAGCGCTTCAGGCCGCGCAATGCCAGGCCCTGGTTGTTGAGTGCCCGTACGTCGTCGGGTGATTGCTTTATGTGCGGCTCCAGCACCTGCAGCGCTTCGGCGAACTGCTTCTGCTCGACGTGCAGCAGCGAGAGCTGCAGGATGGCGTCGCTGTCGGACGGGTTCTGGCGGAGCGCGCGCTGCAGCAGCTCGACGGCCTCGGCGCCTTTGCCGACTGCCGTCTGGGCAAGTGCGAGGGTCCTGAAGGCTCCGCTGAAATTGGGGTCGATCTCCAGCGCGCGCTGGATGGGACCGATCGCCTCCTCCGGCCGACCGGCAAAGTTCAGGACGAACCCCAGCACGTGCTGCAGCACCGCACTCTCCGGTGCGAGCTCCAATGCCTGCTGGGCGCCCGCGATTGCCTCGTCGTGATGGCCGAGCCCGCCCAGCGCCAGCGCGCGGTCGCCGAGGATCTGGCCGCGGCGGGGGGCTTCGTCGCCGGCGTCGGCCAGGGCCATGTCCAGCACCTCGATCGCCGGGCCGTAGTGGCCCATGCGGTAAAGCGCGTGGCCCAACATGTTGCGTGCGCGCGCCTGCAACGGCTGCAGGCCTTCCGTGCCCGGACCGCCTTTTTGGATCGCCTGGTCGACGTTGCTCACGAACTCGCCGAGCTCACGCTCGGCGGCGGCAAAGCGGCCTTGGTCCATATGGATGGAGGCGAGCGCCAACCGCGCCTCGACATGGGTCGGCGCCCTGCGGATGGTGTCGCGGAAGCGCCGCGCTGCCTCGTCGAGGTGGCCCAGCCGTCGCGCCACCAGTCCGAGGTTGTAGCTGAGCATCGGCTCGTTGGGGTCCTTGGCGACCGCCTTGCGCCACATGCCCTCGGCGTCGGCGAGCGCGCCGCGCTGCGCCAGGCAGACGGCGAGGAAGTGCAGGATGTCGGGCCGCTCGCCGTGCCGTGCCAGGGCCGAGCGGAACAGCGGCTCGGCACGATCGAACCAGCCGGCCTTCAGATATTGCAGGCCGGTCTGCAGATCAGGGTCGGGTGGTGGCGGAGTCCGCGAGGGGGGTGTGGGCGCCAGAGCCATGGCGCGCTGTGTAGACCCACCCCGCCGCCAAGGCTAGAGCGATTCCCGATTTGCTGGAACCGCAAGCGGTTCCAGCAAATCGGGAATGCGCGCCCGGTGATAGTTGTTGCAACGGGGACATCCTGTTCGGCTTCCAGCCGAACGGGATGTGCTCTACACGAAACGCCATGGCCAAGGATGTCGACCTGTTTGCTGCTGCCATGTCCGGGGTGAAGCCGCTCAAAGGTCACAAAGCCCGAGCGGCTGGTGTCATCCCGAAGGCGAAGCCTGAGGGACCTTTGAAGCCGCAGAAAAGGTCCCTCGCTGCGCTCGGGATGACAAAGGAGCCTGAACTTTCACCTGACGATCAGAATTTCGACCGCGACATCTCCCGTTCGCTGTCACGCGGCAAGCTCGTGCCGCAGGCCTCGCTCGACCTGCACGGCATGACGCTCGCCGCCGCAGAACGCGCCGTCGCGGCCTTCCTTGAGGACGTCACCGCACGGGGCCTGCGCGTCGTGCTTATCGTCACCGGCAAGGGCCTGCGGCTGGAAGGCGGCCGCATGCTGGGCGGCCGCATCCGTGCCGAGTTCGTGGGCTGGCTGAACCGCGCCGACAACCGCCATCGCGTGCGCGCCGTACGGCCGGCGCACGCGCGGCATGGCGGGGGCGGTGCCTTCTACGTGCTGCTGCGCCGCCGCCCCTCTTCCAGTCTTTCTGCGGCCAGCAGCCGCTCCTTGCGCGCCACGCCCCAGCGATAGCCGGTGAGCGCACCGCTCGAGCCGACGGCGCGATGGCAGGGAATGACGCCGGCCGCCTGGTTGGTGGCGCAGGCGCGGCCGACGGCGCGCGCCGAGCCCGGCGCGCCGATGCGGCGGGCGATATCGCCGTAGGTGCGCGTCTCGCCCGGCGGGATCCTGGTCAGCTCCTTCCAGACCTTCCACTGGAAGGCCGTGCCGACGATGTCGAGCGGCACGTCGGGCGCGTCGAGCGCCGACGGCTTGCGGCCGTACAGTCGCGCCAGCACGCCTTTTACGCGCGGCGCCAACACACCGTCGTTGCGCGTGATGTCGGCGGCGGGGAAGTCGTGCTTGAGGTTCTTCTCTAGCGTGCGGTCGTTATCGCCCAGGAACACCGCAGCGATGCCTTTCTGCGTTGCTGCCACCAGCACGCGGCCATAGTCCGAATCGACGGTCGTGTAGTCGATATGCGCGCCGGCACCGCCCTTGGCGTAGGTCGCGGGCGTCATGCCCAGCGCCTTGTCGGAGGTCTCGTAGACGCGGCTCGGCGAGCCGTAGCCCGCGCCGTAGAGCGCGTCGGCGACCGGTTCGCCCTCGCGCAGCGCCTTGCGGAAGCGCTGGCGCTTGCGCGCCGCCAGCCAGTCGCGCGGATTGACGCCGAGCTCGGCGATGAAGCGCTTGCTGAGCGCGCCCGGCGTCAGGCCGACCTTGCGCGCCACCTCGGCCAGCGAAGGCGAGCTGTCGCAGTTCGTGGCGTCGAACAGCTTGCAGGCCAGCGCCACCGGCTTGCTGAGGCCGACATCGGCCAGCCAGTCGCGCGGCTTGCAGCGCTTGCAGGCGCGGAAGCCCGCCGCCTCGGCCGCATCGGGCGAGGCGTGGAAGTCGACGTTGCGCCTGAGCGGCGGACGCGCCGCGCACGACGGCAGGCAATAGACCCCGGTCGTCCGGACCGAGAACCAGAACCGGCCGTTGTAGCCGCGGTCGCGGCCCTGCACGGCCTGCCAACACGTGGCTTCGTCCGGCAGGGCGTCGGGAAGGGTTTTCGAAGCGAGCGCCAAGGTGGGAAGCGAAAGGGAATGTTGGGTCATGGCGCCATCAAAGCACCATGGCCCAACCTGCTCTATCCGCTACCCGCCGGCAATCCTCCTACGCTCCTGCGGAGCTTCGGAGGACAAGTCCTCCGACGCTTGGGAGCTTCGAGGGGGCTCGCCCTCCGTAGCTGCGCAGCAGCGAAGGAGGGGCCTTGGCCTCCGAAGCCTTGGCGAAGGAGGCTAGGCCCAGAAGCTCTTGGTGGCTTCCATCCGGGCGGTCGCCCGGTCGAGGCCGATGTCGCGCAGCAGGCGCTCGTCGAGTTGGGCCAGCTGGCGTCGCGAACGGGAGAGCTCGGCGCGGGTCATGACATGCTCGATCCCGACCACGACACCACCGGCCAGGAGCGCCACGGCGCGGCCGAAGGAGAAGGAGAGGGTCGCCGGGCGGGCGAATTCCCGCACGCTGGACAGGGTCGACATGACTTAGCTCCGTTTGAGGCGTCGCGGCTGGATTGCCGTGTTGCACCTCGTTTGCTTGCCCTATTTGCGCTAAGGTAACGCGTTCTTCAAAGGACGAATGCTCGGGGGAGGCCTAAAAAAACTATGTCGTCGGTGCCTTAAATGAGCCGCTCTCAACTGCCGCTGAACGCGCTCCGTGCCTTCGAAGCCGCCGCCCGTCACGCCTCCTTCACCCACGCCGCCGAAGAGCTGCACGTCACCCAGGCGGCCGTCAGCCACCAGGTGAAGGCGCTCGAGGAGCGGCTGGGCGTGGCGCTGTTCGTGCGCCGCCCGCGCGGGCTCGAGATCACCAGCGAAGGCGAGGCGCTGCTGCCCGATCTGCGCGACGCCTTCGATCGCATGACCAATGCGCTCGAGCGCGTCGGCCGCAAGGCCAACTCGGGCACGCTCAATGTCAGCCTGGTCACGACCTTCGCGCTGGGCTGGCTGGCGCCCCGGCTGCATCGCTTCCAGACCAAGCATCCCGAGATCGAAGTGCGCATGACGACGACGCAGCGGCGCATCGATTTCGCCCGCGAGGACTTCGACTGCGCCATCCGCTTCACGGTGCAGCCGGAGCCGGAATTGCATGCCACAAAGCTTTTTTCCGATGTCCTGACGCCGCTCTGTGGCCGCCGTTATCGCGACAAGCTGAAGACGCTCGATGACCTGAAGCGCGTGCCCTTCATCGACATGACCTACGATCCCGAGTGGGCGATCTGGTTGCGCGCGGTCGGCATGGGCGACTTCAAGCCCAAGCGCGTGCTGACCTTCGACTCGACCATGATCGCGGTCGAGGCGGCGATGGAAGGTGCGGGCGTGGCCGTGGGTCCGCCGCAGCTCTTCCGCGAGGATCTTGCCTCGGGCCGGCTGTTCCAGCCGTTCCCGCAGATCGTCGACTCGGGCAAGGCCTGGTGGTTCGTCTGCCCGCCGGCGTCGGTCAGCCGACCGAAGACCAAGGCGTTCGAGGAGTGGCTGATCGAGGAACTGAACGCGCCTCAGACGCGCTCCAACCGTGCCACCATCGCCGCCGTCGGCCGCCGCTGACAGCGCGGCCGGAGACCAGCCGGAGGCCCAGAGAAATTCAGGGCTGGCCAGACAGGACGGAGGGGTCAAGAATCGGATGAAAGGACATGTACTTGAGAGAAATTCTAATGGAGCGACGGGCGTGGTGAGCTGGTTCGGCGGCAAATCCAAGGAGGCTCGTGGCGCCCCATCGGCGGCGCATGGGCCGCTCGAGATGCACAAGCCGTGGGTCCGGTCGTCTTCGCACCGCATGCCCAACGGCGTCGCCGGCGCCTTCCTTTCCATCGCGAACAAGGGTCCGGACGATGACCGGCTGGTGGCGGCCAGCAGCCCGATGGCCGAGCGCGTCGAGCTGCACGGCATCAGGGTGGTCGGCCCCGACATCGACATGCGGCCGCTCGCCAACGGCGTGGCCCTCCCGGCCGGCAGCACGATGACCCTGAAGCCGCGCGGCTATCACTTGCTGTTGCTCGGCGTGAAACAGCCTTTGGCCAAGGGCTCGACGCTGCCGGTTACGCTGACCTTCGAAAAGGCAGGTGCCGTCGCCGTCGAGTTCGCGGTCGAGGAGCCCGGCCTGATCGGCGAGGCCATCCTCAACGAGGAGTATCATCGCGGATAGCGATGCCGTCCGCCGAAGGCGTCCTCGACCAGCAGCTGGCCGGACAGCGCATCCGGATCGTCGCCGAGATAGCCCGGTCCGATCGGCACCTTGCCATGGCCGCCCGGCACGTCGAGGACGTAGGTCGGTTGCGCGAGCCCGCTCAGCCGGCCGCGCAGGACCTTCATCAGGGCCTGGCCGCGCTCGACCGAGACGCGGAAGTGCCCTGTCCCGCGCACCAGGTCGGGATGGTGCAGGTAGTAGGGTTTTACGCGGCAGCTCACCAGGGCGCGCATCAGCGCCTCCAGCGTCTCGACGTCGTCATTGACGCCGGCCAGCAGCACCGTCTGGCCCATCAGCGGCACGCCGGCGTCGGCCAGGCGCGCCAGGGCCGCGCGCGCCGCGGGCCCAAGCTCGCGGGCGTGATTGCAATGCACGGCGAACCACAGTGCGGCGCGGCGCGGCTTTAGCGCTGCCAGCAACTCGTCCGTCACGCGCGAAGGATCGACGATCGGCACGCGACTGTGGATGCGGATCACGCCGACATGCTCGATGGCGTCCAGCACCGCGATCAGCTTTTCCAGCCGCCGCGGCGCCAGCATCAGCGGATCGCCGCCGGTCAGGATCACTTCCCAGATCTCCGGCCGCGCCTTGATATAGGCGATCGCGGCGGCGAGTTCGGCGGCCGACAGCGCCTCGCCGCCCGGCCCCACCTTCTCGCGGCGGAAGCAGAAGCGGCAATAGACCGGGCAGACATGCAACGGCTTCAGCAGCACGCGGTCGGGATAGCGATGGACGATGCCCTTGACCGGCGAGCGCGCCTCGTCACCGATCGGGTCTGAAAGCTCTTCGATCAGAATCTCGGTCTCGGCGGCGCTGGGCACGAACTGGCGTGCGATCGGGTCGGCCGGATCGGCGCGGTCGATCAGGTCCAGCATCTCGGGCGTGACGGCGATTGCCATCGCCTCGGCGGCCTCGGCGAGGCGTGGATCGGGCGTCATGAGCTTCTCTCGCTCCAGGGCCTTCAGGGTGCGCAGCGTCGGCATGGCGGCGCCCAGATACTCCCAAACGTCGCTTCCAACCAGTTCCGAAAACCACCATCATCCGGCGCAAGACGGTCGGGTTCGGGGAGGGGTTTGATGACGGGAGCAGGGCGACCCCTGTTCGGGGAGCAGACGCGATTCATGCTGCTCCTGATCACGCCCGCAGCGCTGCTGCTCACCCTGTTCCAGGTCGTGCCCATCGCCATCGGCGCCAATGCCAGTTTCCGCGACTGGGCGCTGTACAATCCCAAGAAGACCTGGGTTGGCCTCCACCACTATGAGGCCGTGCTGAGCGACCCCGAGTTCCTCTGGGTCGTGCTGCCCAACACCTTCATCTTCATGATCCTGAGCGTGGCCGGCGCCCTGGTGCTGGGCTTGGCCCTGGCGCTGCTGCTGAACCGCCCGTTCGCCGGCCAGAAGATCGTGCAGACCGTGCTCCTGGTGCCGCTGATGGTGGCGCCGGTGATCGCGGCCATCATGATGCGCTGGATGTTCAACGATCAGTTCGGGATCGTGAACGCCGTGCTCGAAGGCCTCGGGCTCGACGGGCAGCCCTGGCTGGTCGAGCGCTGGACCGCCTTCGGCGTCATCGTGATGACCGACATCTGGCTGTGGACGCCGTGGTACACGCTCCTGCTGCTGGCCGGCCTGCAGAGCCTGCCGCGCGAGCCGTTCGAGGCCGCGGCCATCGACGGCACCTCGACCTGGCGCGTCTTCACCCATCTCACCTTGCCGATGCTGCGTTCGGTGATCGTGGTCTGCGTGGTGATCCGCGCCATCGACGCCTTCCGCACCTTCGACATCGTCTGGACCTTGACCGGTGGCGGCCCCGGCCGTTCGACCGAGCTCTTCAGCCTCTATGCCTATGTGCTCGCCTTTCTGACCCTCGATTTCGGCCGCGGCTCGGCGGCGGCCATCATCGGCGGTCTCATCATCCTGGTGGTCGGCGCGGTGCTCTACCGCGTCGTCGACCGCATCGCCCGGGTCTGACGCCATGGCGATGGTCAAGGAACCCCTGCTGTTCGCCCGCCTGCCGCTCAACGCGCGGCGTGTCCTGTTCGGCCTGGTGCTGTTCGCGATCTGCTTCCTGTTCGCCTTCCCGGTGCTGTGGCTGATCCTGACCTCGCTGCGACCGGAGTCGGGCGTCTACTACGTCCATCGCGGCACCGAGTTCACCTTGGGCAACTTCGTCGAAGTGCTGAAGGACGACCGCGTCGTCGAAGCCTTCGCCAACTCCGCCCTGATCGCCACGCTCGCCACCGTCTTCTCGCTGCTGGTGACGGTGTCGAGCGGCTACATGCTGTCGCGCTTCCAGGGCCCGGCGGCGCGCACCTGGTTCGGCACCATCTATGTGTTCCGCTGCGTGCCCTACATCTCCTGGGTGCTGCCGCTCTATTTCGTGGCCCAGAGCTGGGGCCTCTACGACACCTATATGGGCCTGCTGCTGCCGCACATCGCGGTCCATATCTGCTTCTTCTCCTGGCTGATGAAGGGCTTCTTCGACGGCATCGATCCCTCGATGGAGTACGCCGCCCTGATCGACGGCTGCACGCGCTGGGGCGCCTTCATCCGGGTGGCGCTGCCGTCGGCCATTCCGGCGATCGCCGCACTCGGCGTGCTGTGCTGGCTGTTCACCTGGAACGAGTTCCTGTTCGCCCTGATCCTGACCGGCAATCGAGTGCCGGTGATCACCGTGGTGATGGCCCAGTTCGTCACCGAGATGGGCATGCGATGGAACCTGATGGCGGCGACGGCGGTGATGGCGCTGCTGCCGGCTTTCTTGCTGGCCCTGTTCGGCCAGAAGTACGTCATCCGCGGCTTGCGGTTGTGATCTCAAGACAAAGAGGAGGGAACACGATGAAACGAATTGCCAGACGGACGTTGACCGCGCTTGCGGCGGTCGGCGCCTTCGCCGTGGGAACGGCGGAAGCGCAGGTCAAGGAACTCAGGATCGGCTACCAGCCGAGCCCCATCCAGGACGCCTCGATCGCCATGTTCGAGACCTGGGGCGCCAAGAAGGGCATCAAGATCGTCAAGGTGCCGAATTCCTACGGCGTCTACGTCGAGAAGATGACGGCGTCGCTGACCTCGAACTCCGACCAGTACGACGTGATCTGGCACAACGACGACTGGGGCCAGCTGTGGGCGCACCTGCTCGAGCCGACCGATGACATCCCCGGCCTGCAGTTCGCCGAGAAGTGGGGCATGGACAAGGTCGTGTTCGGCAACGCCCAGGGCCAGAACACCGTTGTGCCGATGGGCCAGACCTTCAGCGTGTTCTTCTATCGCACCGACCTGCTGCAGCCCAACGAGGTGCCCAAGACGCTCCAGGAAGTGGTCGACGTCAGCAAGAAGCTGCAGGCCGCCAACAAGGTGAAGTGGGGCTATGTCGGCGGCATGGCCATGAACCACAGCTGGTTCAGCTGGTTCTGGTCGATGTGGGGCAACAATTGCGACGTGCTGATGCCCTTCTACGAGCGCGACAACAAGGTGCTGGCGCAGAACGGCTGGAAGTCGAGCCTGGGCGAGCCCTGCATGAAGCAGACGGTCGAGTACTGGTGGGACGCCATCAACACCCACAAGATCTCGCCGCGCGGCATGCCGGCCTACGACCGCAACGAGGCCAACGCGATCTTCATGGCGGGCGACGCGGCCTTCACCGTGGCCGATTCGCTGTGGTGGGGCACCTTCACCGATCCGGCGAAGTCCAAGGTCGCCACCAAGATCGCCGCGGCCCGCTTCCCGCTGGGCCCGAACCGCCAGAAGAACTTCGCCTGGGACGACATCTGGGGCTGGGCGATCCCCAAGTCGATCCCGGCCGAGCGCAAGGCGCTCGCCAAGGAGATGCTGGCGGCCATGATGGTCGACGAGGAAGGCCAGATGAAGCTCTGGAAGGCGACCGGCGCGCCGCCGCCCAACACGCAGTTCTGGCCGAAGATCGCCGCGCAGGACCCGTTCATGAAGCTCCTCAAGGAGGCGGTGCTCGACTCGCCCGACAAGGTGCGCGGCGCCTACTACTTCCCGCAGTGGCCCGCCGTCCATAAGGCGTTCAACGACGCCGTGACCAAGGCGGTGACCGGCAAGCGCGAGGACATCGCCAAGGTGCTGGCCGAGAACGCCGAGTCGGTCAGCAAGGCGGCGCAGGGCAAGTAGACGTCAGCGAAGCGATCGCCTCGCTCTTACCTGTTCGTCCCCTCTCATGTTCCTCTCCCCCGCTAGGGGGAGAGGCTAGGTGAGGGGCTTCGAAGACTGTCTGTAACCCCCTCACCCAGCCTCTCCCCCTAGCGGGGGAGAGGAGGATGATGACGAGTACGACGAAGTTCATGGCCAGTATCGTCCTCTCCAAGCTCAACAAGCACTACGGCTCGCTCCATCACGCGGTGAAGGACGTCGACCTCACGATCGCCGACAAGGAGTTCGTGGCCCTGGTCGGCCCGTCGGGCTGCGGCAAGTCGACGACCTTGCGCATGATCGCGGGCCTCGAGGACATTTCCAGCGGCGAGATCCGGATCGGCGATCGCGTGGTCAACAACCTGCCGCCGCGTGATCGCGACGTCGCCATGGTGTTCCAGAACTACGCGCTCTATCAGCACATGAGCGTCTACGACAATCTCGCCTTCGGCCTGCGTAACAAGAAGGTGCCGGAAAGCGAGATCAAGGCCGCGATCGACCGTGCCGCCGAGATGCTTGGCCTGCACGAGCTCCTGAAGCGCCGGCCGCGCCAGCTCTCGGGCGGCCAGCAGCAGCGCGTGGCGCTCGGCCGCTGCATCGTGCGCAACCCGCTGGTCTTCCTGTTCGACGAGCCGCTCAGCAACCTCGACGCCAAGTTGCGCGCCCAGATGCGCATCGAGATCAAGCGCCTGCACAGCCAGATGCCGACCACCTCGGTCTTCGTGACCCACGACCAGGTCGAGGCCATGACCCTGGGCGACCGCGTGGTGATCATGCGCGACGGCGAGGTCCAGCAGGCCGGCACGCCGCTTTCCGTCTACGGCCATCCGGTCAACCGGTTCGTTGCGGGCTTCATCGGCGCGCCGGCGATGAATTTCCTCGACGTCACGATCCGCAAGGAGGGTGACACGCGGGTGGCCCAGTCAGCCGCGGTGAAGCTCGCCATCAACGAGGCGAGTGCCCGCGCGCTCGAAGCGTGGCAGGGCCGGCCAGTGATCATGGGCCTCAGGCCCGAGCACCTCGCGCTCGGCAGCGACGGGCCGGTGAGCCGCAGCTTCCCGGCCAAGGTCGAGGTGGTCGAGCAGCTCGGCTCGGAAATCCTGCTGGAAACGCGGGTCGGCGACGCGCGCGTCACCGTGGCCCGTGTTCCGCCCGAGACCCAGGTCGCGGCAGGCGATCAGGTGCGCCTGTCGGTCCAGCCCGGTCGGCTGCATTTCTTCGACCCCAAGACCGAAACCGCGATCGTCGCCTGAGTCAAAATCAGATTTCCTCACGGGAGTGTTGGTCCGCGTCCTGCAAATTTTTCCAGGTGATGCGATTGGCCACGGCCGGGTAGTTGCCGCGGCGCCGCGCCCCCGAGGAGCAGCGGTACCCGGTCGAGAAAGTGTCGATGCATGTCGATGACGTGCCGCGGAGAGGCGACATCGCGCATCCACAGCGCCTCGAAGCTCGCCCGCGCCGGTTTCTTGGGCGTCAGCATCAGCCGTCGGGCCTTCTCCCTGAACGGCGAGGTGATTTTCGACTCGGGCAGGATCGTGGCGCCGATGCCGATATCGGCCCAATCGAGCATGACTTGATAGCTCAGCGCCTGGCCGGTGTATTCCTTGAGAGTGGCACCAGCCTTCTTGAACAGATTGCGGGTCATCGCCGCGAGGCCGCAGCCGTCGGGGCCGAGAACGAAGATTTCGCCGGCGATGTCTTTCAATAACACGGCGCCTTCGCTTGCCGCCGAATTGCCGGTCTGCCGTGCCAGATAGAAAAGATCCTCTTCATAGAACGACGTCCGAACGACCGATTTCGGCACCGGTTCGGAGCCGGCCCGCGGACGGATCACGATATCGAGCTGACCGTCGTGCAGGCGCTGCTCGAGATCGCCGAGATAGCACTCCTTGAAGAACGTCTCGACGCCGGGATGTTCGGCGAGATAGGGCTGCACGACATCGGAGACGCGCCGCGGATCGACCAAAAGCGACAGGCCGATGCGCGCGACCTTGTGGGACGGATCGTGGAAGGACCGGACTCCGGTCTCGAGCTCGCTCCGCGCGCGGACGACCGCTTCGATCAACGGGAGGATCTGCTGCCCGAATGCCGACAGCTCGACCTTCCGTGTCGTCCTCACGAAGATCTGGCCACCCAACTCGCTTTCGAGCAGGGCGATCCCGTTCGACAGGGTCGGCTGCGTGACGTGGCAACGCTCGGCCGCGCGGCTGAACGACCGCGCCAACGCCGCGGCGAGCGTGAACTCGAGATGGCGCAAGTTCATTTATTCAGCCTTTCTATGACTGATATGAAATAATACAATTTCTCTATAATTCTAGCCCTGCCTAGCCTGTCCGTGAAGTCAGACTTGGCAAGGAGCTGGAGAAATGAAGCTTTACGACTGCAAGGCAGCCGCCAATCCGCGCAGCATCCGCATGGCGCTCGCGGAAAAGGCGATCGACGTCGAATGCGTGCAGATCGACCTGTTCAAGGGCGAGCAGCACGGAGAGGCCTTCCGCAAGATCAACCCGTTCGGTTCGGTCCCCTGCCTGGAATTGGACGATGGTGCGGTGATCGGCGAGAGCGCCGCGATCGCGCGCTACCTTGAGGCCAGGCAGCCGCAACCGCGACTGCTCGGATCGACACCGAAGGAACAGGCGGTCATCGCAATGTGGCAACGCCGGGTCGAAGACGGCGTGCTGAACGCGGCGACGACGTTCTTTCACCACGCCACCTCGGGCCTGGGCGAGACCGGCCGGTACCGCAACGCCGACTGGGGGCAAGCGAACAAGAAGCGGTTCGTCGACGCCCTGGGCATGCTCGATCGCCAACTGGCCGGCCGCGCCTACGTCGCGGGTGACGGGTTCTCGTTCGCCGACATCACGGCGATCTGCGGCATCGACTTCGCCAAGGCGGTGGGCATCGAGTTACCCGACGGCCTTCCCAATTTGAAAGCGTGGCACGCGCGCATCTCGTCCCGTCCGAGCGCCTCCGCCTAGGCCGACGCGCGCGAGGGCGTGCGGCACCGCACAAGACCAACCAAGGGACCTTCAATGACCGCGATCCATTGGCTGGCCGCAACTTGCCTGCTGACAGCGTTGTTCTGGCCCGCCTACGTCTCGAATCGTCTGGCCATGTGCCCGCGATCGCCCTCGTGATACTGGGCGTTGTGGCCTGAAGATGGCGAACAAGGTCGCCGTGCTTGCCGGCGCTGCCCCGGGCTTCGGCGCCGCCATCGCGAAGAGATTCGCGCACGCCGGCTACCGGGTCGTGGGGCTTGCCCGCAGCACCGAGTTCGGCCGCCAGCTCGAAGGCGAACTGGCGGGTGACCGAGGGGCCTACCGGCATTTCACCTGCGACGTGACGCGGCCCGAGAGCGTCGATGAGGCGATCGCCGCCATCGCGCGCGATCTCGGCGCGCCGGACGTCCTGATCTACAATCCGATGAAGCTGGTCGTGAAGCCCTTTCAGGATCTTTCAGTCGACGAGTTCGAGACCGTATGGCGCGTGACGTGCCTCGGCGCCATGATCACGGCACGGGCGGCGTTGCCCCACATGCTCGACGCGGGCGGCGGCACGATCGTCTTCTCTGGGGCAACGGCATCCATCAAGGGCGGACCGCGCTTCGCGTCACTTGCTTCCGCGAAATTCGCCCTGCGCGGCCTCGCGCAATCACTGGCCCGAGAATTCGGGCCGCAGGGTGTGCACGTCGTCCACGCGATACTCGACGGGTTGATCTGGGGACCGCAAACTCACGCGCGCTTCAATCCCGACCGCGAGAAATGTCTCCAGCCGGAGACCGTCGCCGATACCTACCTCCATCTCGTCGCGCAGCCTCGTTCCGCCTGGACCCACGAAATCGACCTGCGGCCGTCCGATGAAAAGTTCTAGAGGTGTCCGGTGAGCTACTATGTTCCCGAGAAACTGAACCACGATCTCGGCGCCGCTGCGATCGTCGACTCCCATGCGCTTGTCTGGACGCCCTCGCCCCTGCCTGGCGTCGAGCGGCGGTTTCTCGAGCGCGACGGCGGCGAAGTCGCCAGAGCCACGTCGATTGTCCGCTATGCGCCGGGCGGCAGGTTTTCGCCGCATGTTCATGAAAAGGGCGAAGAATACCTGGTCCTGAGCGGCGTCTTTTCCGATGAGAGCGGAGATTTCGCCCAAGGCACCTACGTGCGCAATCCGCCGGGCAGCCGGCACGCCCCGTTCACTCGCGACGGCTGCGTGATCTTCGTCAAGCTGCGGCAGATGCCACTCAGCGAGCGCGCGACGCGGGTCGTCTGCACCAACGACGTCGAAGCCCTTCCGACCGAGATCAACGGCTTGTCGCGGATCTTCCTGCATTCCGGCGAGGACGGCGAGCTGGTTTCGATCGATGTGCTCGCGCCTGGAACCGAGTGGCGCGACCGCGGCGGAAGCCGCGGTGAGGAGATTTTCGTCCTTCAGGGGGGCCTCTGCCATGGCGGTCGTCAGTGCGGCGCGGGAACCTGGCTGCGTCTGCCGGCGGGTCGGGAGTATCCGCTCAGCTCAGCCACGGGATGCCGTCCCTGGGCGAAGCGGGGGCATTTGGCCGGCTGAAATGATCGGATGAAGGCCATCACTCCCCGAGGACGTCCCGTGCGACCTCAATGAGTGCACCCGTGTCGATGTCGTAGAAATAGCCGAAGATGTTCACGTGGCTTGGGGTGCCATCGTGCGCCCGGATGAGGGCCGTGTCGTGCTTCAGGGAAGCTTCATAGTCGCTGATGCATATGCTGCTTCGCTGGTACAGGTTCGAGATATCGCGATGATGCTCATGCTCGTATGCATCGATGATGCCGTCGGCCGTGAAGGTCGTCGCGCCGCAATACGAATGATGAACGATGACGATATTCTGTATTCCGAACAGGTGCTGAGCGACGGTAATGGACCGAAGCGCGTCGATTGCGCGACCGCCGGCAACGATGATCGGAAAAATGGTCGTCGACGATGCCACCTTCTTTCCGGATCCGTCGAGAATGATTGCGCCCGGAAATACTTCGTCGCGGAACAGTCTTGCGACGGCGCTCGGAATTTCAGCGGCCCTCGGATCATAACAGTAGATCACAAGCGTCCTGAGCGGGACTGCATGCGAGAAGGCCTTTCTAGTCGCGGCCTCGTCGAATGAGGGCTGCGCGCTGAACGCGTACCTGTCGAACTTGCTCATGGTGTCGGTCCTTTTGTAAGGTGTATATACACGTCATGGAGTGACTGTGATCGGTACTGCTTCGGCAGACTCCGACTTACGAGGCGGAGGTCCGATGAACCTTGTTGATGAGGTCAGCGAAGGCCTTCTGAACCACAGGCCAGCGCTGATCGCCGAGCTGCTGCATCGCCGATCCTTGAGCTGCTTCCCAAAGCGGCAACGCTTCCAGGAGAGCGGCTTTACCGGACCTCGTGAGGGTCAGGACTCGGCTGCGATGACGCCCTTCCGGGCCGATCGCGACATATCCTTGCTCCTCGAGTGGCCGCAGATTTCGTGTCAGCGTCGTGCGTTCCATTTCCATCGAATCGGCCAGCGATTTGATCGATAGCGCGCCCCGCGCGCCAACGGCAGCCAACACCGCAACCTGCGTCGCTCGCAATCCCATTGGCCGAAGGGCCTCGTCATAGGCGCGGGTGATGACGCGCGAAGCCATGCGAGCGTTATGGCACAAGCATTTGTCCAGAAGAGACTGCGCCAGGGGCGAAATGTCCGAACGGGCCGTCATTTCGTGCATATACACGAGATCGAAGCCTGCTGTCAACGCTGGTCCGTCTAATTGCTTGTCATCTACCTGTATTTTTTCGGCCTCACGAACCCGTGAAACGTATTGCCGTGTCTGGCGTTCTGTTTCCTGCCGGATGGCGAACGCGCGAATCTCGGAGGCGTGGCGGCATTGCGCTATATCTTGTCGCTGAGGTGGTCGTTGGCGGGTTTCGTCGCCGCCTTCCTGCTGAGCTTTCTGAGCTTCGGTCTGCTTGGCTACGTCCTTTATTACGCGGCTTATCCCGTGGTCGGCGCGGCCTATCCGCCGCTGTCGGCGTGGCGGCCAGACGCCGTGTGGCCGCTCATCGTCGGCGCCGGACTCGTCTGGTCCTTCAGCTTCTTACCGGCCGGCGTCATCGACCATGCCCTTGCCGGGCGTGGCGTTGCCCGGCTGCAGCGGAACATCTGGTACTTCGTCGTGCTCTGGATCGGCGCGGTCGCGGCGTGGCTGCTCCTCATCGCGACGAATCTGCCCCCGCTACGGTCCTGAGACCATGAAGGAGAGTAGACGATGAAGAACGTGAGTTGCGCTACCGTCGCTTGCGCCCTGCTGCTCGCCCTGTCCGGTGTCGCGCAGGCGCAGGATGTCGTCATCCTCGACTACACGAAGCCGGGAGTCCTCACCGCCAAGCCGGCCATCGATCCGGCTGACCAGGCGAGGGTCTCCGCGGCGTTGGCGTCGATGCCGTCCGATGCGGTCAAGGCCCTTGGCAAGGATCGCGTCGTGCTGGGACACGCCAAGGGCAAATCGTCCAAGGCCGGAGACGTGGATTTCTTCCTGTTGTCGCAGAGGCCGCCGGTCGCCGCCGAGCCCTTCCCGGAGGCGCCCGCCCAGGTGATCGTCGCCCTGAAGGGCAAGGACGTCGTCGGCACCCACGTCCTGCCAGCCGGCCGGCAATTCGCCAAGCTTGTGGGCGCGGTCGACCTGGACGGCGACAGTGCCAGCGAAGTGCTGGTCGAGGGCAGCGGCTACAACATGGGCCAGCTCATCGTGGCCGTGCATGTCATCAAGCTGGAAGCAAACGGGACGACGCGTGTCGTGCAGTCCATCCCCGAGGTCTATGCCGACAGCTGTGAAAATCCCGCCGGCAAGAAGATCCGCTCGGCGAAGACCATCAGCCTGCGCGGCGGCAAGCTCGTGGAGACTGTCCACCCGCAGAAGTGCGGATAGCGGCCCATGCCGGCCGCCCGCACTGTCAAGCGACGGGAGCGGTGTGCCTGCTGAGCCTGAAGCCTTCGTAGCCCTTGGCGGCGATGGCGTCGCAATGCCGCTTGTAGCGGTCGAAGCCGCCGACATAGGGCATGAACACCCGTGGCTTGCCGGGAATATTGGCGCCCATGTACCAGCTGTTGGCCAGGGGATAGAGCGTCGAGTCGGCCACCTTGTTGACGTGCTCGACCCACTCGCCCTCGGCCTGCGGTGACGCCTCGATGCGGTCGAAGCCGGCTTTGCGCATGTGGCCGATGCAGTCGGCGATCCAGTCGACGTGCTGCTCGATCGAGGCGATCATCTGGGTCTTCACGCCCGGGCTGCCGGGGCCGGTGACGACGAACATGTTGGGGAAGCCCGACACCATCAGGCCGAGATAGGTGAGCGGGCCGCCTTCCCAGTGATCGCGCAGGATCGCGCCATCAGTCGTGCGGACATCGATCTCGCGCAGTGCTCCCGTCATGGCGTCGAAGCCGGTCGCGAATACGAGGGCGTCGAGCTCGAAGGTCTGACCGCCATTGGTGCGCAAGCCGGTCTGGGTGATCTCCGCAATCGGATCGCTGCGCACGTCGACCAGGCTGACGTTGTCGCGATTGTAGGTCTCGTAATAGTTCGTATCGAGACAGAGCCGCTTGGTGCCGATCGGGTGGTCCTTGGGCGCCAGCAATTCGCCGGTGCGCTTGTCCTTCACCGTGGCGCGGATCTTGTTGCGCACGAACTCCGAGGCGGTGTCGTTCGACTGCTTGTTCACCAACAGGTCGGTGTAGGCATAGAGGTAGCTGATGCTGCCGCCTTCCTGCCACTTGGCCTCGTAGGACTTGTTGCGCTCGTCATCGGGAACATCGAGCGCCGACGTCGTCGGTTTGTCATGGCCCGCGATGGCGAACGGCGTGTCGGCCGCGGCGGCACGGCGCGCCGGATACTCGGCCTTGTGCCTGCTCTCGCGCTCGGCTTCCATCGGCCCGTTGCGCGCCGGCAGGCTGAAGTTGGCGGTGCGCTGGAACACCGTCAGGTGCCTGGCCTGGCTGGCGATGATCGGGATCATCTGCACGCCCGACGAGCCGGTGCCGATCACGCCGACGCGCAATCCGCTGAAGTCGACGCCCTCATGCGGCCACAGGCCGGAGTGGTACCACTTGCCCTTGAAATTTTTCAGGCCCTTGAAGTCGGGCACGCGCGGCGTCGAGAGGTTGCCCGCCGCCATGACGCAGTAGCGCGCGCGGATCTCCTCGCCGCCGTCGGTCTTCAGGGTCCAGTCGCCCGTCTTGTCGTCGAACAAGGCCGAGACGATGCGGGTGTTGAGCTGCACGTCGCGGCGCAGGTCGAAGCGGTCGGCGACGTGGTTGATGTACTTCAGGATCTCGGGCTGCGTGCCGTAGCGCTCCGGCCACTTCCACTCCTGCTGCAGCTCGTTGGAGAAACTGTAGGAGTATTCCAGGCTCTCCACGTCGCAGCGCGCGCCGGGATAGCGGTTCCAGAACCAGGTCCCGCCGACGCCCGAGCCCGCTTCGTAGGCCCGGACCCTGAGGCCCATGCCGCGCAGGCGATGGATGGCATAAAGTCCGGCCAGGCCGCCGCCGACGATGGCGACATCGAGCTGCCGGGGAACGGAACCGTGCGAGGCGTCAGGCATCTTTCAGGCGTTCCTGTATTGTTTTTGCTGTGCGAGCCGGGAATTCAGCGTGTTTCCAACGGTCTCCCGCCTTGGCCGGCTTGGCAAGTCTCGCCGCCGGACACATTGCCGGGGCCGGCATGCACCAAGTGCGGTGCAGCAAGCCGGTCCGACCGATGGTCGGACGAATGTTTCAGGCTTATTGTTTTTGGATGACAAGCTGTCGGCCGGGCGCCCGGTAACCTCCTCGTGGATCAGTCGGTTTCACCACCTGTCGCCAGGACGGTTTCGACACCGGCTTCCCCGGCTCCCGCTGTCAGCCCGCCGCGCGTTGCCGTCGCCCCTCGACCGTCCCTCTGGGCGGCCGGGCGTGGCCGCCTGCCGATTGGCCCCAGGACCCTGGCCATCGTCGCGGTGGTGCTGGCGGCCCTCGTCTATGGCGGCCGCGAGCTCTATCTCAGGTTCACCCACATCTACGAATACGACGCGCGCGTCACCGCCGACATCGTCACCATCTCCAGCCGCGCCGACGGCTGGGTCGTCGACATGCCGGTACGCGAGGGCATGCGGATCGCCGCGGGCCAGGTCGTGGCGAACATCGACGACCGCGCGGCCAAGCTGAAGAGCGACGCGCTCAGGGCACAGATCGACGGCGTGCGGGCCGAGCGCACGCGGCTCAGGGCCGAACGGCGCCTCGCCTTGAACCAAGCCGATGCGCTGGCCAAGACACGCGCCTCGGTCGTTCAGGCGCGCGACAGAGCGGTGGCGGCGACCAAGTCCGACCTCGATTTCGCCAAGAACGAGCTCGAGCGCCAATGGTCGCTGTTCGAGCGTCGCGTTTCCAATGAGCGTGCGCTGCAGGTGGCGCAGTCGGCCGTCGAGAAGCTCGACAGCCAGCTCCAGCAGGCGCGCGCCGAGCTCGACCAGGCGCTGAACAGCCTCGAGGAAGCCAAGGTCGAGCAGGACAAGCTCGGCGTGATCGACGCGCAGATCGCCGCGCTCGACCACCAGGTCGCCAACCTCGCGGCGCAGATGCACCAGCAGAACGTCGACGTCGAGGACCGCACCATCAAGAGCCCGATCCCGGCCGTGATCGACCGCACCTTCGTGCTGCCGGGCGAGTACGTGCAGTCGGGCCAGCGCATCATGCTGCTGCACAATTCCGACGAGGTCTGGGTCGAGGCCAACATCAAGGAGACCCAGGTCGGCCGCCTGAAGCTCGGCCAGATGGTAGTCGTCTCGGTCGACGCCTATCCCAACGACCGTTTCGTCGGCAAGGTGGCGCGCATCGGCAGCGCCACCACGGCGCGCTTCGCACTGCTGCCGACGCCCAACCCGTCCGGCAACTTCACCAAGATCACCCAGCGCGTGCCGGTGAAGATCGACATGGTCGAGATGCCCAAGCCGCTGACGCCGGGCATGATGGTCGAAGTCGAAATTGACGTGCGTTAACGTCTTCGCTGGGCGCGCGCGACTCCAGTCGCGCGTCTTTGTCGATCCAACACATGATCGCGCCACTGGAGTGGCGCGCCCCCCGCCATGACCGACAGCAACGTCGTCCAGACCGCCCAGGTCCTGCGCGAGCGCTACGGTCCCGCCTATCGCTGGCTGGTCACCATCACCGGCATGGTCGGCGTGGTCTCCATGGTCCTGGCGATGACCACGGTGAACGTCGCCGTGCCCGACGTCATGGGCGCCTTCGGCATCGGCCAGGACCAGGCGCAGTGGATGTCGTCGGCCTACATGGCGACCATGACCGCGGGCATGCTGATCAATGCCTGGCTGGTCGGCATCTTTGGCGAGCGCCGCATCTTCGTCGGCGCACTGCTCTTCTTCTCGGTGGGCGCCCTGATGGGCGGCACGGCGCCGACCGAGCACTGGCTGATCTTCTCCCGCGTCCTGCAGGGTTTCAGCGCCGGCGTCGCCCAGCCGCTGGTGATGGCCACCATCTTCACCGTCTTCCCGCCCGACCGCCGCGGCATGGCGATGGGCGTGTTCGGCCTCGGCGTGGTGTTCGCGCCGGCCATCGGCCCGACCATGGGCGGCCTGATGATCGAGTACTTCTCGTGGCGCTACGTCTTCTTCATCTCGCTGCCGTTCTGCGTCATCGCCGCCGGCATGGGCCTATTGTTCATGCCGACCCGGCGCATCCCGCGCGAGATCCCGCCGTTCGACTGGCTGGGCTTCGCGCTGCTCTGCATCAGCCTGTTCGGCCTGATGACCGGCATCGCCGACGGCCAGCGTGAAGGCTGGAACTCGGATATCATCGTGCTGCGCCTCGTGGTCGGTGCCGTGGCCGGCCTTGCCTTCATCCTGTGGGAGCTGCACACGCCGCGGGCGCTGCTCGACGTGCGTATCTTCGCCAACATCGAGTTCTCCGCCGCCGCCATGATCGCCTTCATCTTCGGCGCCGGCATGATGGGCTCGACCTACGTCATCCCCGTGTTCGTGCAGACCATCATCGGCTTCACACCGCTCCTGGCCGGGCTGATGATGATGCCGGCCGGCATCATGCTCGCCTTCATCTTCCCGGTGGCCGGAAGGCTTTCAGACGCCATGCCGGCCTCGGTCATGATCATCATCGGCCTGCTGCTGTTCGCAGCGGGCTTCGCCTGGATGACCGTGGCCGACGTCGACACGACCTTCTGGACCCTGGTGGCCATGATCATGGTGTCGCGGCTGGGCCTCGGTCTCATCAACCCCAGCCTGAACGCCTCCTCGCTGAAGGCGCTGCCGGCCGACAAGGTGCGCCAGGGTTCGGGCGTCGCCAACTTCATGCGCCAGCTCGGTGGCGCCTTCGGCATCAACCTGATGGTGGCCTTCTTCGAGGTGCGCACACGCTTCCATGCCGACGCGCTGACCGCGACCCAGGGCTGGGACAACCACACGACCGAGCGCCTGCTGCACCAGGTCCAGCAGCTCCTGCAGCGCTCCGGGTTGCCGTTCCAGCAGCAGAAGGCGGGGGCGATGGAATATCTCGGCACGATCCTGAACATCAACGCCCAGTCGATGGCCTTCTCCGACACCTTCATCGTCGTCGGTGCCGTGGCGTTGCTTGCCCTGATCCCGGCCGCCATGCTGTCGCGCTCGCAACGCCGCTCGCGGCGGCTTGCCTTCAGCTAGGGAGATCGACAATGGCGGAACGAAGCGTCGTCGGGGTCTGGCGCCTGGTCTCGACCCGGGCGACCGATCCACGCGGCAAGCAGGTCGGCGTGCCATTCGGGCCGCGCGGCATGGGCCTGCTGTCGCTGACCGGCGACGGCCGCCAGATGTCCGTGCTGGTCGATGGCCGCGCCAGCCTGCCGGAGGGCACGCCGCGGCAATACTCGTCCTACTGCGGCAACTACACGTTCGACGGCAGCACGCTCATCACCACCGTCGACGCCAACTGCGATCCGGTGCGCTTCACGGCGCCGCAAGTGCGCAAGGTCCGCTTCGAGGGCGAGCACATGGTCCTGACGCCGCCGTCGTCGGAGATCGACGGCGTGGCGGTGACGCGCGAACTGACATGGGAACGGATTAGCGACCGGTCGCTCTAGCCGAGCCGCAACGCACACCGGGCTGGTTGCTGCTTCACGCGGGCTTTGCGGTCGTAACCGATATCGTCTGGGTCGAGGTTCGCAAAGGCAAACTGACGGGCAACACTTTAGTTATTGACTTGATCGAGCACCTTAGTTATATAGATCCTGCGCCCACCTTCCGGGCTCCGCTCTTTGCATCGTCCATCCGATACCTCGCGCGCCTCTCCGGCGGCCGGCCGGCCGGGCGCCGCTTCCGGATCGAGCAAAGCCGGGACCTGCCCACACTCGAAAACCAACATCTAAACTATCTTAACTATCGAAATTACGGGTGGACTGCACGGTACCGGCCCCAAAAAGTGAGACAGTAGAAATGCGGGCAGTGCCGGCAGTTTCCGAAGCCGGGGCAACGCGCATTGTCGTTTCTGTCGCTGTTTAAGCGACAGCGCACGGCCCGTGCCGATGCCGGAAGGAGCACAGGCGTCAATGGCTTGCGGGGATTTCCGCGGAGGTGCCGTGAACGCGATCCCATCACGCGGTCGGGAAGCGGGTCGGCGCGTGTCTGTGCCATCATCGGGTAAGAGGCTTAATCAAGTCCGGCGGCGGCTTGGGGGATCGTCTTGTGTGGGAGGTTGCGTAGCCTCCGTTGGGGGCGTGAGCCGACGCAGCGCCATTCGCGCGAGCCCGCTACGCTCGCGCTCCTCCAGTTGCGCAACAATGAGGGCGACAGCCACGGCGCTCTTGTTCGCTCCCAAATGCGTTTCGGCCGCGAGCCGCCATGACAGCCTCCCGTCAGAGGCTTAAGCATGGGGGTTAGGAGCTTGGATTGCCGCTGAAATGGCTAGGTGTGGTTGATACATAATGCCGGTTATTTCTGTGCTTTCTCGCGAAGCGCCGCGACGGTCGTGCTGCCGACGTACCAGTCGCCGGCCGACACGTCCTCAAAGACGACCCAGATGTCGTCCTTCGGCAGCTGCAACACTTCGCTGATTGCATCGACAATACGCGTCGAGATCTCATTCTTCTGATCCTGCGAACGGCCTTCGACGAGGCGAATGTTCACGAACGGCATGGTTCTCCTGATTCCCGGGCGACGCGCCTGCCCGGATGCATTTCGTTTGCTTCGCAGCGACTATAGACGCCGGAAAGAGGCTGCGCCAAAGTCCGCGCATGCTCGAAACATCGCTGAAAACCAGGATCATGACCGAGGTCGATCGCCAGTTCGACGACCAGACCAAGGTGCTGGCCGACTTGGTGAAGATTCCGTCGACGCGATTCCGCGAGGCGCCGGCGCAGGACATGATGGCCCGCCTGTTCAAGGAAGATCGTCTCTCGGTCGATCGCTGGCAGATCAAGATCGACGATCTGAAGCATCTGCCGGGCTACTCGCCGCACAGCCAGGATTACGACGACGCCTGGAACGTCGTCGGCGCCTGGCGGCCCAACAGTCCCAAGGGACGCTCGCTGATCCTGAACGGCCATATCGACGTCGTGCCCGAGGGGCCGCACGACATGTGGAGCCGCCCGCCGTTCGAGCCCGCCGTCAAGGACGGCTGGATGTACGGCCGCGGCGCCGGCGACATGAAGGCCGGCCTGATCCTGAACGTGTTCGCGTTGCGTGCCCTGCGCGCTCTGGGCTATCAGCCGGCGGCCGACGTCTATCAGCAGTCGGTGGTTGAGGAGGAGTGCACCGGCAACGGCGCGCTCGCCTGCCTGCAGCGCGGCTATCGCGCCGATGCCGCGCTGATCCCCGAGCCGTCATCGGGCGTACTCACCGTGGCGCAGGTCGGCGTCATGTGGTTCCAGGTCAAGGTCACCGGCCATCCCGTGCACGTCTACAAGGCCGATGCCGGCTCGAACGCCATCGAATCGGCGTTCCGCCTGATCCAGCAGCTGCGCGAGCTGGAGAAGAAGTGGAACGAGAAGAAGGCGCTCGACGACCACTTCCATGACCATCATCACCCGGTGAACTTCAACGTCGGCAAGATCGCCGGCGGCGACTGGGCGAGCTCGGTGCCGTCGTGGTGCACCTTCGATATGCGTGTCGGCGTGCTGCCGTCGCAGACCCTGAAGGAGTGCCGCCAGGAGATCGAGCACGTGATCCGCACCGCCGCGGCCAACGATCCGTTCCTCGGCAACAACCCGCCGACCGTGGCCTGGGAAGGTTTTCAGGCCGAGCCGTTCGTGCTCAAGGGGCACGAGCAGGTGCGCGTGGTGCTGGCCGAGGCGCACAGGACGGTGTGGGGCAGCGAACTCGAGGACAAGACCTCGACCGGTACGGCCGACAACCGCTTCTTCGGCCTCTATGCCGGCATCCCGGCCCTGGTCTACGGGCCGCAATCCGACGACATCCACGGCTTCGACGAGCGCGTGAACCTGGACTCGATTCGCAAGATCACCCAGGCGACGGCGCTGTTCGTCGCCGAATGGTGCGGGTTGCAGGCGGCGTAGGTCGGGAGGTCGCATGGCAACGAAAACGGTCTATCGCGGCGTCTTTCCCGTGGCGCCTACCGTGTTCGACGGCAACGGGGAGCTCGACCTCGACGGCCAGAAGCGCTGCACCGATTTCATGATCGATGCCGGCTCGCAGGGCATGTGCATCCTGGCCAACTGGTCCGAGCAGTTCGTGCTGACCGACGACGAGCGCGAGCGGGTGATGGATTGCGTGCTGGCGCATGTCGCCGGCCGTGTACCGGTCATCGTGACGACGACGCATTTCGGCTCGCAGGTCTGCGCCGAGCGCAGCCGCCGGGCCGAGGCGGCAGGTGCCGCCATGGTCATGGTGATGCCGCCCTACCACGGCGCCACCATCCGGGCCTCGGAGCCAGCCATCTATGACTTCTTCCGCCGCGTCTCCGATGCGGTAAGCATTCCGATCATGATCCAGGACGCGCCGGTGGCGGGGACGCCGCTTTCGGTGCCGCTCCTGGCCCGCATGGCGCGCGAGATCGCCAACGTGTCCTATTTCAAGGTCGAGGTGGCGCAGGTGGCGAACAAGCTGCGGGCGCTGATCGCCGAAGGCGGCGACGCGATCGCCGGGCCGTGGAACGGCGAAGAGGGCATCACTCTGATGGCCGACCTCGACGCGGGCTGCACCGGGGCGATGACCGGCGCGGGCTACCCCGATGGCATCCGCCAGATCATGGATCCGTTCGCTGCCGGCGACCGCGAAGCCGCCGTGGCGGCCTATCAGCGCTGGCTGCCGCTGATCAACTACGAGAACCGGCAATGCGGGCTTTCGGCGGCGAAGGTGCTGATGCACGAGGGCGGCGTCATCCGCTCCGAGATGACGCGGCATCCGGTGCTGCCGCTGCATCCGGCAACCCGCGCCGGCCTGATCGAGGTCGCGCGGCGCACCGATCCGTTGGTGCTGCGCTGGTCCCGGTGATCGGCACAAGGGATTAGATCGGGGATCAGATCCAGATATCGTTCTCGGCCGTACGCTCGCCGCTCTCGTTGCCGGTATTGAGCGTGCCGCGCGGTTCGATCAGCAGCATCCTGACCTCCTTCTCGGCGAACGGCTTGTGCTCGGTGCCCTTGGGAACGACGAACATCTCGCCCGGCCCCAGCACGACGGATCGATCCCTGAAATCGATGCGCAGTTGGCCGTCGAGAACGATGAACGCTTCGTCGGTTTCCGGGTGATCGTGCCAGACGAAATCACCTTCGATTTTCACGATCTTGAACTGATAGTCGTTCAATTCGGCAACGACCTTCGGTTGCCATTGCTCCGAGAAGAGACTGAGCTTCCTGGCAAAATTGATCACTTCGCGGCGGTCGGAAGGCATGCGGCTTCTCCCTTGTGGCCAGATCGCATGCTGCCGGCGGCCCGTGACCGCCGTCTTGAACGATTGTGCGCTTATCGCAGCCGCCGTATCGAGGCGAACAGCCCAAGCGCCACGCCGCCCAGCACGATGACGATGCCAGCCAGCCGCAGCCCGCCCACCGGCTCGCCCACCAGCAGGGACGCGAAGACCAGCGCGAAGCAGGGCACGAGCAGCGAGATCGGGCCGACCTTGGCGGCGGGATAGGTGCGCAGCAGCGTCCCCCAGATCAGGTAGCCCAGCCACATCACCGGCGCGACCGTGTAGAAAAGGACGAACCAGCCCTTCCAGGTCGGCGCGATGATCGGCGCCAGCATGGCGTTGGGGCCGTCGAGCAGCATGGCGGCAACGACAAGCGGCACGACGGGCACCACGCTCGACCAGGCCGTGACCGCGAACAACGACGCGCCGCGCGCCGCGCGGAAGAACAGGTTGCCGGCGGCCCAGGTGAGCGCCGACATCAGCGCCAGGAAGACGGCGAAGACGCCGACCGAACCATCCACCGAGCGCGCGATCAGCAGGACGCCGATGGCGGCAACGGCGAGCCCCAGCCATTGTCGGCCGGTGGCGTGCTCGCGCAGGAAAAGCGCCGCCAGCACGACGGTCAGCGGACCCTGGAGCTGCACCAGCACCGAGGTCAGGCCGGGCGGCAGGCCGGCCTGCATGGCGAAGAACAGGAAGACGAACTGGCCGCCGAACATGAAGCAGCCGATGCCGGCCAGCAGGCTCCACGAAAGGTTGGGCCTGGGAATGAACAGGATCGGCAGCGCCACCAGCAGGAAGCGCCAGGCGGCGAAGGTGAAAGGCGGGAACTCGTCGAGGCCGAACCGGATGACCGTGAAGTTCAGGCCCCACATCACCACGATCAGCGCCGCGCCCAGCGCGTGCAGTGGCTTCAAGCGATCACAGCCATACCCATGGCCGGGCGTTCTTGTCGGTAGCCTGCCAGGCCTCCACTTCCTTCTTGTGCGTCATGGTCTGGGCGATGTCGTCCAGTCCGTTCAGCAGGGCGTGCTGGCGGCGGGCGTCGACCTTGAAGGGGATGACGCGGCCGGTCGGCGACACGACCTGACAGTTCTCGAGGTCGACGGTGACGCGGGCATTGCCCGGCGAGGCGCGCATCTCGTCGGCCAGCTGCTCGACCTCCTCGATCGGCAGCGCCACCGGCAGCACGCCGTTCTGGAAGCAGTTGCTGTAGAAGATGTCGCCGTAGGACGGGGCGATCACCGCCTTCACGCCCATGCCGGCCAGCGCCCACACCGCGCCCTCGCGGCTCGAGCCGCAGCCGAAATTCTCCTTCGACAGGATGATGGGCGCGCCGCGATAGGGCTCCTGGTTGAACACGCAGTCGGGGTTTTCGCTGCCGTCCGGCTTGAAGCGGATCTGCTCGAAGCAGTAGGGGCCAAGCCCCTGCCGGCCGGTATTGTTGACCAGCCGCTCGATGCGGATGACGAGGTCGGTGTCGACGTTCTGGCGCATCAGGGGTGCGGCGACGCCGGTGACCTTGGTGAACTTTTCCATCAGAGCTTCCTCACGTCGGCAATCGCGCCCTTGATCGCCGCCGCCGCGGCCATCGCCGGGCTGGCGAGATGGGTCCGCGCGCCGGGCCCTTGCCGGCCGACGAAGTTGCGGTTGGACGTCGACACGCTGCGCTGCCCCGGCGGCACGCGCTCGCCGTTGGAGGCGATGCACATCGAGCAGCCGGGCTCGCGCCATTCGAAGCCGGCGTCCTTGAAGATGCGGTCGAGCCCCTCGGCTTCGGCCTCGCGCTTCACGCGCTCCGAGCCCGGCACGATCCAGGCGTTCACGTGCGGCGCCTTGTGCCGCCCCTTGGCGATGGCGGCGGCAGCGCGCAGGTCGGAGATGCGGCTGTTGGTGCACGAACCGATGAACACCCAGTCGACCTTGGTGCCCTCGATCGGCTTGCCCGGTTCGAGCCCCTGGTACTGCAGCGCCGCCGTCCAGGCCGCGCGCTTTTCCTCCGGCCCCTTGTCGGGATCGGGGATCGCGCAGTCGACGGCGATCACATGCTCGGGGCTGGTGCCCCAGGTGATCTGCGGCGCCACCCTGGCCATGTCGATCGTGTGCTCGCGGTCGAAGTCGGCGTCGGGATCGGACGGCAGGGTGCGCCAGTGCGCGACGGCGCGGTCCCACATCGCGCCCTTGGGCGAGAAGTCGCGGCCGGCCAGGAACTCGAAGGTGGTGTCGTCGGGCGCCACCATGCCGGTGCGCGCGCCCATCTCGATCGAGAGATTGCAGAGCGTGAGCCGACCTTCGACGGTGAGGCCGCGGACGGCCGAACCGGCATACTCGACCGCATGGCCCGTGCCGGCCGCCGTGCCGAGATCGCCGATCAGGTGCAGGATCATGTCCTTGGCGGTCACGCCCTCGGGCAGCTTGCCCTCGAACTGCACACGCAGGCGCTTGGGCTTGCGCTGCACCATGGTCTGTGTCGCCAGCACGTGCTCCAGTTCCGACGAGCCGATGCCGAAGGCGAGCGAGCCCATGCCGCCATGGGTGCAGGTATGGCTGTCGCCGCACACCAGCGTCGTGCCGGGCAGGGTCAGTCCCTGCTCGGGGCCGACGATATGGACGATGCCGTTGCCGTCCTTGCCGATGTCGAACAGGTGGATACCGAATTTCCTGGTGTTCTCGCGCAGGCCCTTCAACAGCGGCGCGCCGGGCGGGAAGGTCTCCTCGGTGCGGCCGGGCATGGTCGAGATCGCGTGATCCGGCGTGGCGTAGATCAGCCGCGGCTGGGCCGGCGTGTAGCCCTTGTCCACGACGTCGCGCAGGGCCCGCGCGCCCGACAGATCATGCAGCAGCAGGCGGTCGATGTGCAGCAGCACGAAGCCGTTGCCGAGATCGGTGATGACGTGGCTGTCCCAGATCTTGTCGAACAGGGTCTTGGCCATTGGTTCCTCCCGGGGCGGATAACAGCATCCGCCATGCCCGGAAGGAAGGCGGTTTGCGCAAGGCTGGCCACTGCAACGTTGGTATCAGGTGGGCGAAAATATCTCGCTTTCGCGCACTGTCGGGTTGCATGATCGTGGCCCAAGCGGGGCGTCAGTCGCGCGCCCCAGGCGTCGCGGCCGAACGGTCATGAGGGCTTGCCATGGCGATATCCGGCTCTGTCTCGAAATCGCGATGGATCGCCGGCGCGGCGCTGGTCGCGCTGGCGCTCGCGGCCGGCGCGGGTTGGCTGTTCTTCGGCCATGCCGCCAAGCCGCCACCGGCCGCTGCGGCGCAGCCACCGGCCCCGGCGGTCGGCGTGCGGCTGGCGACCATGAAAGGCGTCAGCGAGTCGTTCGAGTTCGTCGGTCGCATCAAGGCCACCGACAAGGTCGAAATTCGCGCCCGCGTCGAGGGCTTCCTGCAGAAGGTGCTGTTCAAGGAAGGCCAGGACGTGAAGGCGGGCGATCTGCTTTACCAGATCGAGAAGGTGCAGTTTCAGGCCGCTGTCGATCAGGCCAAGGCCAATATCGTCGTTGCCGAAGCCGAGCTGACCCGCGCCAAGCTCGAATATGACCGGGCGCTCGATCTGTCGAAGCGCCAGTTCAGTCCGCAGAGCCAGGTCGACCAGAACAAGGCAGCGCTCGACACCGCTACCGGCAGGTTGATGCAGTTGAAGGCCGCGCTGACGCAGGCCGAGGTCAACCTCGACTACACCGACATCCGCGCGCCGATCGACGGGCGCATCGGGCGGACGAGCCATACGGTCGGCAATCTCGTCAATCCGGCGACCGGCGTTCTGGCGACCATCGTCAGCCAGGACCCGATCTACGTCCTCTTTCCGGTGAGCGTGCGCGATCTCGACGCGATTCGCGAGGCGCGGCGCAAGGACGGCGGCGGCGGCATTGCCAAGATCGACATCCGCGTCCGGCTGCCCAGTGGCCAGGAATATCCGCATCCAGGCGTGTGGAACCTCACCGATCCGCAGGTCGACCCGCAGACCGACACGCTGATCATGCGCGCGACCATTCCCAATCCCGAGCGCACCCTGACCGACGGCCAGTTCGTGACGGCCATCATCCGCGAGCGCCAGGAAGCGCCGCGGCTCGTCGTGCCGCAGGCGGCGCTGCAGGTCGACCAGTCCGGCTACTACGTGCTGGTGGTCAACGACCAGCACAAGGTCGAACAGCGGCGCGTGCAGACCGGGCCGCAGCTTGGCACGGACGTCGTCGTGACGTCGGGCGTGAAGGAAGGCGACAAGGTCATCGTCGACGGCATCCAGAAAGTGCGGCCGGGGCAGGTCGTGCAGGAAACGATCCTGCAGGCGTCGTCGGGTGGTTAGGGCGACGTCGGCCTTGATGGTTAGTCACCTCAAGCTCCTCTCCCCCGCTAGGGGGAGAGGTTGGGTGAGGGGGCAACGCACGTCGATTTCCCCCCCCCCCCCCCCCCCCCCCCCCCCGGGGGGGGGGGGGGGGGGGGGGGGGGGGAAAACGCACGTCGATTCCCCCTCACCTAGCCTCTCCCCCTAGCGGGGGAGAGGAACACGAGTTGAAGATGTACCAGTCGAAGGCGGTCGCGCCATGATCTCCGGCATCTTCATCGACCGCCCGCGGCTTGCCTTCGTCGTCTCGATCGTCATCACCCTCGCCGGCCTGATCGCGATCTTCCAGATCCCGGTGGCGCAGTTCCCCGAGATCGTGCCGCCGCAGGTCACACTCACCGCCACCTATCCCGGCGCCGATGCCGAGGTGGTCGAGACCACGGTGGCGCAGCCCATCGAGCAGCAGATCGTGGGCGTCGACAACGCGCTCTACTACCAGTCGGCCAGCGCTGCCGACGGCAGCTACTCGCTCACCGTCACCTTCGCGCTCGGCACCGATCCCGACATCAACACGGTGAACGTCCAGAACCGCGCCCAGCTCGCCACGCCGCTCCTGCCGCAGGAGGTGCAGCGCCAGGGCCTGGTCATCCGCAAGAAGTCGGCGGCGCTGCTGCAGGTCATCACCGTCTACTCGCCCAAGAACACCTACGATGCGCTCTATCTCAACAACTATGCCACCATCAACGTGGTCGACCAGCTGGCGAAGGTGCGCGGCGTCGGCCAGGCGAGCCTGTTCGGTGCGCTCGACTATTCGCTGCGGCTGTGGCTCGACACCGATAAGCTGACTGCCCTCAGCCTCACGCCGACCGACGTCGTCGCCGCCGTCCAGAGCCAGAACATCCAGGCCGCACTCGGCCGCATCGGCGCGGCGCCGGCGCCGACCAACCAGCAGTACCAGCTCACCATCAAGACCCAGGGCCGGCTGACCAGGCCCGATCAGTTCGACAACATCGTGGTCCGCGCCAATCCCGACGGTTCGGTCGTGCGCGTAAAGGACGTCGCCCGCGCCGATCTCGGCGCCAAGAGCCAGGAACGTTATAGCCGCTTCAACGGCGCCTCGGCGGCGGCGATCGGCATCTTCCAGGCGCCCGGCGCCAACGCCGTCGACGTCGCCGCGCATGTCCGCACGGTCATGGACGACCTGAAGCAGCGCTTCCCCGACGATCTTGCCTACGAGGTGTTCTGGGATTCCACGGTGTTCGTCACTTCGACCATCGAGGAGGTCGTTCGCACACTGGTCATCGCCTTCGTGCTGGTGGCGATCGTCGTCTTCCTGTTTCTCGGCAAGCTGCGCACCACGCTCATCCCGCTGGTCGCCGTGCCGGTGTCGATCATCGGCACCTTCGCGGTCATGCTGCTGATCGGCTACTCGGCCAACACCGTCTCGCTGCTCGCCCTGGTGCTGGCCATCGGCATCGTGGTCGACGACGCCATCGTGGTCATCGAGAACGTCGAGCGCGTGATCGAGGAGAATCCCGACCTCACCATTGCCGAGGCGACCAAGAAGGCGATGGGCGAGATCACCGCGCCGATCATCGCCATCACCCTGGTGCTGCTCTCCGTGTTCGTGCCGGTCGCCTTCATCCCCGGCGTCAGCGGCCAGCTGTTCCGCCAGTTCGCCGTACCGGTGTCGGTCGCCATGCTGATCTCGGCGCTCAATGCGCTCACCTTGAGCCCGGCGCTGTGCTCGGTGCTGCTGAAGCGCGGCGACCATCAGCGGCGCGGACTGCTGCAAAGAGGCATGCAGCGGGTCCTCGGCGCCATCGACTGGGTGCGTGACGGCTATGTCTCGATCGTGCGCCGCCTGGTGCGGCTGGCGATCTTCGGCCTCGTTGCGGTCGCGGTGTGTGGCGCCGCGGCCTTTGGCGTGTTCAGGATCGCGCCGCAGGGCTTCCTGCCTCCCGAGGACCAGGGCGCGTTCTTTGTCGCCATGCGGCTCCCCGAGGGCGCCTCGCTCAACCGCACCGCCGACCTGGTCAAGCAGGTCGAGGACATGATCCGGCCGATCCCCGGTGTCCAGGGCGTCGTCTCGGTCGTCGGATTGAACTTCATCGACTACGTCGTATCGTCCAACAGCGCCTTCTTTGTCGTGCGCCTGAAACCCTACGAGCAGCGAACCGACCAAAGCCAGTCGGTCGACGCCATCATCGCCGGCCTGCGCCCCAAGCTCGGCGCGATCCAGGGCGCCATCGCCTTCCCGTTCAACCTGCCGCCGATCCTCGGGCTGGGCAGCACGGGCGGCTTCCAGTACGTGCTGCAGGCCCTGCAGGGCCAGTCGCCGACCGACCTCGCGGCCGTGACGCGCGCCATGATCGTGGCGGCCAACCAGCAGCCCGAGCTCGCCGGCGTGTTCACCACCTTCGCGGCCGACACCCCGCAGGTCTTTCTCGACATCGATCGCGACAAGGCGCAGGTGCTGGGCGTCAAGGTGAGCGACGTGTTCACCGCCCTGCAGGCGAGCCTCGGCGGCTACTACGTCAACGACTTCAACCTGTTCGGCCGCACCTGGCAGGTGAACATCGAATCGGAGGGTCGCTTCCGCGATACCATCGACGACATCTACCGCGTCTATGTCCGCAACGCGGCCGGCGCCATGGTGCCGGTGCGCTCGCTGGCCACGGCCAAGCTGGTGCTCGGGCCGCAGGTCGTGATCCGCTACAACGGTTTCCGCGCCGCCATCATCAACGGCGCGCCGAAGCCCGGCTTCAGCTCGGGCCAGGCGCTCGCCGCCATGGAGCGCCTGTCGGCGACGACGCTGCCGTCGGGCTACGGCTTCGAATGGACGGGAACGGCGCTGCAGGAGAAGACGGCGGCCGGCCAGACCGGCACCGTGCTGGGGCTCGCCATCCTGTTCGCCTATCTCTTCCTGGTGGCCCTCTACGAGAGCTGGAACATCCCGCTGCCGGTGCTGCTGTCGGTCACCGTCGGCGTGCTGGGCGCCATCGTCTTCGTGTGGTGGCTGGGGCTCGCCTTCGACGTCTACGCCCAGATCGGCCTGGTGGTGCTGGTGGCGCTCGCCGCCAAGAACGGCATCCTGATCGTCGAGTTCGCCGTCGAGCAGCGGCGGCACGGCCGCGAGATCCTCGACTCGGCGGTCGAGGGCGCGCGGCTGCGTTTCCGGCCGGTGATCATGACCAGCTTCGCCTTCATCCTCGGCCTGCTGCCCCTGGTGATCGCCGAAGGCGCCGGCGCCGCCAGCCGTCGCGCCGTGGGCAGCCCCGTGTTCGGCGGCATGCTGGCGGCCGCCGTGTTCGGCATCTTCGTCATCCCGATGCTGTACGTGGTGTTCCAGCGGATGCGCGAATGGACGGCGGCGCGAACTCAGGACGCCGCGAGCCGCGATTCCAGCGCGGCGTCGTCACCAGCCGGCAGGACTTCAGCGGATTGATACCAGGGTGAAGGCCCGAGCTGAGGTCCCCACAACCAATCGGCGCCAGGCGGCAACTGGACGATCGTAGGAATGCCGAGCCGTGCGGCGAGATGCGTCGGCCAGGTATCGCCGCCGACCACCAGACGGCATCGCGTCAGTTCGTCGGGATTGCGTTCGAGGTCGAGGCCGGCCGGCGGCTCGGCTTGGCTGAACCAGCCGATACCCGACCCGGGCGCGCGCCGCGTCGGGACAAGCGGCGGCAGGGAATCGAGCGTCCAGCCCAGAAGGTGCGGCAGGCTGCGCAGCGGTGCCGCTGCGGCAAAGCCATCGAGCGCCGCGCCGCGCTCGATCGTCGGCATGGCCAGCCATTTCGCCAGCCTCGGCGCGCACTGGATGATCCCATCGACGCCGCGCGCCAGCATCAGCGTGTCGCGCAGCGCAGCATCGCTCTCGATGTCGGCCTGCTCGGGGTAGATCAACAGGCGGCCCGTCACAGGCTCACCCTGCCAGCGCGGCAGGTCAGGCGTGTAGCGGTCGCCGGCGATCTCCAGCCGCGCCTCGTAGTCGCCGAGACCACGCAGCCAGTCGCCCTGGCGCAGCAGTAGCTCGCCGCGGCGCAGGCGCAGAGGCGGATCGTTGGGCCGGCTGGTCAACGCCATGTCGAGGTCGGCCAGCGCACCCATCCAGTCGCCGCGCGCCGCCAGCAGGTTGGCGCGTGCCGATAGCGAGGGCATCAGGCGATGGTCGATCGACAAGGCTTCGTTGTAGGCATGCTCGGCCTCGTCGGGACGACGCAGCGCCTCGAGCGCTCGACCTTTGTTGTGGGCAATCGCCGCATCGCCGGGTTTCAGGCGGTGAGCGCGATCGAGGGCCGCTAGTGCGGCCGCATGATCGCCAAGCACCGACAGGCAGCCGGCCAGGTTGACCTGGGCCGCGGCTTCCTTGGGCAGGAACTTGGCGGCGCGTTCCAGCGGCTCGCGGGCCTCGGCGAAGCGGCCGAGCTTCAAACGCGCCTGACCGAGAAGGTGCAGCGCTTGCCCGGAGTTGGGCCGCGCGTCGGCGACCTGCGCCAGCAGGGGTTCGGCGCCGGCAAAGTCGCCGGCGGCCGCACGCTGCACGGCGTCGCGCGCCAATGTCTGGATCTGGAGGTCGGACAGGGCCATCCGCCGCCTCTAGCAGAAAATATCAGGGACGCCAGAATGGTTTTTGTGCCTCGAAACGCATCTGGCTGGCGCTGAGCCCGAGGTCGCGCTGGGTGCAATAGGCAATCGTTGCGATCTCGCGGCGGCTGCGCACGCGACGACGCCATTCACGCAGCAATTGCCGGACAAGCTGAGGGGTCATGGCGGCATAAAAGCAGCGCCGCCGGAATCACTCTATCCGGCCCGTGAGGGGCAATTCTCAGAAAGAAAAAGCCGGCGGTCGACAGGGAGGCTGAGGATCGACCGCCGGCCAGTGTCCGGAGAGGGTAAGGCCCGCGCAGGGTAACAAACGGGCCGGCTCCGGATTCGCGTCAGCTGCGCCAGAAGGGCTTGTTGACCTCGAAATTGATGTCGCTGGAGCTCAAACCGAGGTCGTGCAGGGTGCGGGCGTCGAGGCTGGCGAGCTCCCTGCGCTCCTTGGCGCGCCGCCGCCAGGTGGCGAAGATCTGGTTGAACGCGGTGTAGGTGCCGGCCAGCGGCGCCTTGGACGTGTAGTGAAGAGAGAGGTCAGCCATGGGATTACTCCCCGAATGAAAGTGATGCCTTGATGATCGGGGATTTGGGCTCCACAGCCGTCCTTTACAAACAACCCTTTGTCCTGTTTTGATAAGAATACCTCATGTGAAGGGACAGCGATGAAGCGAACCCTGCCGCCGCTCAATGGATTGCGCGCCTTCGAAGCCGCCGCCCGCCATATGAGCTTTACCGATGCCGCCGACGAGCTTTCCGTCACCCAGGCCGCGATCAGCCACCAGGTGCGCGGGCTGGAGCAGCGCCTCGGATTAAAATTGTTCGTGCGCCGCAATCGCTCGCTGCTGCTCTCCGAGGCAGGCCAGGCCTATCTGCCGGCGGTGCGTGCGGCGTTCGATCAATTGAACGAAGCGACCGAGAAGCTTTTGCAGAAGGATCGCGGCGGGCATCTCACCGTCACCACCACCGCGTCGTTCGCCATGAAGTGGCTGGTCTCGCGGCTGGGTGGTTTCCAGCGCGCCAATCCCGAGATCGACGTGCGCGTCAGCACCAGTACCGGGCTGGTCGACTTCGGCCGTGAGGACGTCGACATCGGTATCCGCTACGGTCGCGGGCAGTGGCCCTCGCTCACGGCGGAACGGCTGCTGAGCGAGGACATCATGCCGGTTTGCGCACCCTCGCTGGTCAAGGGGCCGACCGGACTGAAGAAGCCGGCCGACCTCAAGCGCTTCACGCTGCTGCATATCGGCAACTTCCCGGATGACTGGCAGATCTGGCTGACCGCCGCGGGGGTCAAGGGCGTCGATTCCACGCGCGGCGTTTCCTTCGACTTTTCTCTGGCCGCCTATCAGGCGGCGATGGACGGGCTGGGCGTGGCGCTGGGTCGGCATGCCCTGGTGGCGCCCGACCTCAAGGCGGGACGGCTGGTCATACCCTTCGACTTCAAGATGTCGAGCGAGCTTGCCTACTACCTGGTCTATCCGCCGGAGGCGATCCGTCGGCGCAAGATCAAGGCCTTCCGCGACTGGATCATCTCGCTCGCCGAGGTGCAGCAGCAGCAACAGCCGCAGCGGGCGGCTTAGTATTCATGCTTCCTCCCCCGCAAGCGGGGAGGAGCATGAGCATGGAAGCTAAAGCGTCCGCAAGAACGCGACGATGTCGCGCTTCTCGGCGTCGCTCAGCGTTTCCTTGCTGTCGTTCTTCTTCTTGTAGACGTCGAACATGAAGGTGACGGCCTCATCGAGCGTCTTGAACCGGCCGTCGTGGAAATACGGACCGGTCTTCGACACATTGCGCAACGACGGCACCTTGAACGGCCCGCCGCTGCCGACATCCTCAGGCCCCTTTTTGTCGTAGGAGGCGGGCACATGGCAGGTCATGCAGCCGGCCTTGCCCGAGAACAGCGCGAAGCCGCGCTTGGCGTCGGCCTGGGCGTTGTCGCGCAGCATGCCGTCCTGGTTGAGGAACGGCGCCGGCCCATTGGGCAGTGACTTCACATAGGCCGCCAGCGCATCCAGCGTTTCCTTGGCAGGCTCCGCGCCCTTCATGCGATTGACGATGATGCCCCTGATGTTGGTCTCGATCGACGGGACGTTGCCCGCCCATGACCATTCGGCCTGGCGGATGCCCGCGCCCCACAAGGTCGGCGTGCTACGGCCCTTGGGATCGCCGTCGGCCACGATGTCGAGCCCGACATAGGTCTTGTTGTCGGTGTGGCCGTTCATGGGATGGCAGGTGGCGCAGGAGACCTGGCCGCTGGCCGAGAGCTTGGCATCGTTGAATAACGCCTTGCCCTGTTCAATCAGAGCGGGGCTGGTCTGCGAAGCGGCCGGCAGCGGCATCATGAGCAAAGCCAAAACCACTAGACGCTTCATGGCGATCTCCATCCCGGTTTTGCTTGTCGTTATTGATCGTTACGTACGCCCGGTTCCAATGGATCACAAGTCTGTACTATTATTTGCATTTACAAATAAAAGAGAATCGACCATGTTCCGGGCAAGGATGGAGGAAACGCCATGCAGTTCGGCTACTTCACGCTGAGTGACAACCGCTATCCCAACAATCCGCGGCAGGCCGAGGACTTCATCAAGGACATCTATGCCGAGGCCCTGTATGCCGAGCAGATCGGCCTGAACTCGGCCTGGATCGGCGAGCACCATTTCAACCTGTTGGGCGTCAACGCGTCACCGTTGGCCATCCTGGCCCAGCTCGCCGGCGCCACGACCAAGCTCCGCCTGGCGCCCGCCGTGACGCTGCTGCCCGTGCATCACCCGCTGCATGTCGCCGAGGAATGGGCGACGCTCGATCTGTTGTCGGGCGGCCGCGTCGACTTCGCCGCCGGCCGCGGTTACGACCGCAAGGAGTACGAGCCCTTCCAGGCCTCGTTCGATGAATCGGCCGAACTGTTCGCTGAAGGCCTGGAGATCGTGTGGCGCGCCTGGACCGAAACCGGCAAGTGGTCGCACAAGGGCAGGTTCTACGAATTCAAGGACGTCGAGATCCGGCCGCGCCCGGCACAGAAGCCCTTGCGCCCCTACGTCGCCTGCTTTTCGCGGCCGTCGATGGAGCTGGCCGCCAGGAATGACTGGAACGTTATCTACGCGCCCTTCGCCGCCGCCATGGTCTATGGCTCGCTGGCCGATGCGGTGCGCGTCTACAAGGACACCTGCGAGAGCACCCACAAGCGACCGATGCGGCGCGCCATGTGCTCCTACTTCGTGCACATCGCCTCGACGCCGGCCGAGGAGCAGTACGGCAAGGAAGCTTTGGTGCGCTACTTCAAGGACGCGCTGATCGCGGCGTTCCCCTCGTCGTCGGGCGAGAAGGTGCCGCCGACCTACAAGTACTTCGTCGACATCGTGAACATCCTGCGCGACATGCGGCCGGAGAAGCTCACCGACAAGTCGATCCTGTGCGGCAGCCCGCAGCACATCGTCGACACGCTGAAGCAGGTCGAGAAGGCCGGCATTGCCGAGGTGATCCTCTACTTCAACTACGGCCAGATGCCCCACGCCGAGGTGAAGGCGCAGATGGACCGCTTCATGCGCGAGGTGGCGCCGCACTTCGACAGCCGAAGGCTATCATCCCGAGCGCAGCGAGGGACCTTTGAGGTAACAGGAAAGGTCCCTCGGCCTTTGGCCTCGGGATGACAGTTGTTTCGTGTTAGGCATTTCGGGCAAATGGGCCCGCTCGATTCCTACCTCCCGTACCTGCTGAACCGCGCCGGCGCGCGCATCGCCACGGCGTTCAACGACGAGGTGCGGCCGCTCGGCGCCACCTTGCAGATCTGGCGCGTGCTGGCGGCGCTGCGCGAGCAGGACGGCCGGCGCATGGGCGATCTCTCCGACACCACCTCGATCGAGGTCTCCACGCTGACCCGCCTGGTCGACGGCATGGAGAAGAAGGGGCTGGTCGCCCGCCGTCGCGACGCCGACGATGCCCGCGCCATCGTGCTCCATGTCGCACCGGCAGGCCGGCGCCTCACCCAGCGCATCCTGCCGATCGCCGAGCGTTACGAGGCGGTGGCGCTTGCCGGCTTCAATGCGGGCGAGGCGGAGATCCTGAAGGCGGCCTTGCGCCGGCTGTACGCCAACATGGATGGGCTTGAATCATAGTCTTTGCTGCCATCGCGCCACGCCGTGGCGCATCTTTGTGGATCACACAGCATGAGCGCCACGGCGTGGCGCGCTCCCAGCAATGATCGGGCGGGACGCGCGCGGTCCGGAAGAGTTGAAAGACGGCGCCGGATGGCCGATGGTTCGTGCGAGCGATTCGCAAGGAACAAACCCATGGCCCGCCTGACCTCGACCGCCGACCTTCGCCGTGTCATCGCCGAACCGCGCCCCGCCACGCGCAGCAAGGTCCTCGACGCCCTCGACGAGCAGTCGATCGACTTTCTGAAGCGCTGCCCGTTCGCCCTGGTCGGCACGACCGCCGCCGACGGCACGATCGAAGTCTCGCCCAAGGGCGACGAGCCGGGCTTCATCCGGGTCGAGGATCCCAAGACCCTGCTGATCCCCGAGCGCGTCGGCAACAACCTGGCCTTCGGCCTCAGCAACATCCTGGCGACCGGCAAGATCGGCCTGATCGCCCTGGTGCCGGCCACCGGCGAGACGCTGCGCGTGTCGGGCACGGCGGAGATCTTCGACGACGCCGACCTGGTCGGCTCGCTGAGCTCGCTGGGCAAGCCGGCGCTGCTGGCCACGCGCGTGCACATCGAGCACTGCTACTTCCACTGCGCCCGCTCGATCGTGCGCGCCAAGCTGTGGGATCCCAAGGCGTGGCCGGCGCCCGGCCGCATCTCCTTCGGCAAGATCATCGCGCCGCGCATCGGCGCGGATGCCAACGTCGCCGCCCAGATCGACGCCAGCGTCGAAGGCGCCTACACGACGCGGCTCTGGACCAATAGCTGACCGCAGGCGCAATGTTCATACGATCCTGGGTGAGTGCGTTTTTGGCAATCAATCCCCGGCGACAGCAATGACAGCGCCGCCGTTTCGGGCCGAAGTCATCGGCAGCCTTCTGCGGCCGCGCATCCTCAAGGACACCGCGACCGCGATCGCCAACGGCAAGGCGGCGCCGGCCGACTACCAGACCGTGCTGGAGCGCGAGATCGCCCGCGTCGTCGCCCGCCAGGAGGAGCTTGGCCTCAGGGTCGCCACCGACGGCGAGTTCGGCCGCACCTCGTGGTTCGGCTTCTTCTTCGAAGGCCTCGATGGCTTCCGGCTGGAACCGTCGCTCTTCCGTTTCCGCGACACCGGGGGCGGCAGCTTCGAATGGCCGACCTGCGTTGCCGCCGCTCCGATCCGTCGCCGCGCGCCGATCACGCTGGCCGAATACCGGCGGGTGAAGAGGTTCACCAAAACGGCGCTGCCCAAGGCGACGCTACCGACGCCAAGCGCCTTCCACTTCTTCCGATTCACCCAGCCGTTCGACCCGGCGGTCTATGACCAGCAGCGTTACTTCGACGATCTGGTCGCGGTCTATCGCACGGAGCTCGCCGAGCTCGCCCAGGCGGGCTGCACCTACGTCCAGATGGACGAGGTGCCGGTGGCGATGCTGTGCGATCCGCTGGTGCGCGAGCAGGCCAGGGCCGAAGGCGGCGATCCCGACAAGCTCTTGGACCTCTATGTCGGCGTGATGCGGCGCATTCTGGAAGGCCGTCCCTCCGGCCTGACGGTCGGCATGCACCTCTGCCGCGGCAACTTCCGCAGCCGCTGGATGGCCTCGGGCGGCTACGAGCCGGTGGCGGCGCGTCTGTTCAACGACTTTCCCGTCGACGTCTTTTTCCTGGAGTACGACAGCCAGCGCGCCGGCGACTTCTCGCCCCTGCGCCATGTCCCGAAGGATCGCCACGTCGTGCTCGGCCTGGTGTCGACCAAGACCCCGGTCCTCGAAAGCCCGGACGATCTGCGACGGCGCATCGACGAGGCGGCGCGCTTCGTCGACGTCGAGCGCCTGTCGCTCTCCTCGCAATGCGGCTTCGCCAGCGTCGCCGGCGGCAACTCGATCGACGAGGACGCGCAATGGGCCAAGCTCGGCCTGATCGTCGACACCGCCCGCGCGGTCTGGGGCACGGCCTAGACGATGACGCGTCTGACGAGGCGCAGCCTTGCGGGATTGGCCTTCGCCGTCGGTGCCTGTTCGACGGCCCCACCGACAGGGCGCACAAAGACGCCGGGCACGCTCAGCATCGGCACCTACTTCGTGAACCCACCCTTCGAATATGTGTCCGGCGGGCAGAGGATCGGCTTCGAGGTCGACCTGATGAACGAAATCGCGGCGCGTCTGTCGCTGGCGGCGGTGTTCGTCGACACCGAATGGGAGACGATCCTGCAGCAGATGCAGGCGGGCCAGTACGACTGCATCGTCGGCGGCATCACCATCACGCCCGAACGCCAGCGCCTGCTCGCCTGGTCGACGCCGTACATGACGACGACGTTGAGCCTGGTGGTCGACGGCCGGCGCTCGCCCGACATGCGCCGTATGGCCGATTTCCGGAACGCTTCCGTGGGCGTGCAGGCGGCGACCACCGACTACGACATCGCGGTCCGGATGCAGCAGAAGGGCGAGATCGGCAGCGTCAAGGTCTACCCCTTCGCGCGCATCCAGGACGCCATGGTCGATCTCGCCGCCGGGCGCATCACGGCGGTGATGAAGGTCTATCCCGTGGCGGCCTGGCTGGCGCGCCAGACGCCCGGCCTGGTGATCGCGGCCCAGGTGCCCGACGATCCGCAGCCGCTCGGGATTGGCTTCCGCCACGACCAGCGCGAGCTGCTGGCCGCGACCAACCGCGTCCTGGCCGACCTGCAGCGTGACGGCAGCTATGCCCGGCTGGCGCAGAAATGGGGCGTGCCGTGAAGCGCAAGGTCGGGCTGTTCCTGCTGGCGGTGATGGTGGCGGTCAGCCTCGGCGCCATCATCGTCACCTCGCTCGCCATGTATCGCCTGGCCTCGCAGCGCTATGCCGAGGAGATCCGCAAGATCGAGGCGAGCCTCAGCGATCGCTTCGCCGTGTTCCAGGCCATGCTGAGCGACCAGCATGAGCGCATCACGTCGCACATGGAAAAGGTGCTGCCGGCAATCGCCCAGGAGCTGCAGGCGATGGGCCGGGCGCCGGCTGATCTCTCGAGCGACGAGATGACGGCGCTGGCGCACCGGCACGGCGTACAGCACATCTATTTCATCAATCGCTCGCATGTCGTCTTCCAGACCAACTTTCCCGCCGACATGAATCTCGCCTTCCCCAAGGGCCCGTTCACCGAGTTCCTCGATACGGTATTCGGCGCCAACCGGGTGATGAGCGACGGCATCGACCTCAGCCAAGCCACCGGAACGCTCAAGACCTACAGCTACTTCGGCCCCAAGGATAAAGACTACATCGTCGAGATCTCGACCGACGTCCGCGGCAGCCTCGACGCGACCGGTTACGGCTGGATGGCAAGATACTTCTTCGACGAATTGCTGACCGACCCGATACGCTCCAACCCCTCGGTCAAGGAGCTCGACATCTACCTGATCAACCAGGCCGGCACCTGGTCGCTGATCCATCCCGGCGAGAAGCTCGATGCGGCATTGGCCGAGCGCATCATCAAGAACCACCGCGAGGAGATCAGCAGCGGCGATGGCCGCTATCTCACCATCTACAGCGGCGAGCAGACGGCGTCGGCGACGCAGCCCGACCATCCGGTGACGGCCAAGCACGTGATCCGCAAGATCACCTACGACGTCGGGCTGGCGCGCGAGGCGGTCATCCAGGTCTTCATAAGCTCGATGATCGTGCTGGCGCTGCTGATGCCGGTGGTGTTCTGGATCGCCTCGCGCCTGCTGCAGAAGCAGCTGCTCGATCCCCTGTTCAACCTGCGTGGCGAGGCCGGCGCCATCGCCCAGGGCGACCTCAACCAGGCGATCGCCAACACCGACCGGCGCGACGAGATCGGCCAGCTTGCCAAAAGCTTCGCCGCCATGCGTGACGCGGTGCGCCAGACCATCACCGACCTCAAGGACACCAACATCTCGATCGAGCGCTTCGTGCCGCAGGCCTTCCTGGCGATCGTCGGCAAGCCGTCGATCGTCGAGGTCGAGCTCGGCGACAACAAGCGCAAGAGCATGACGATCCTGTTCTCGGACATCAGGAACTTCACGACCCTGTCGGAGGCCATGACGCCGGACGAGAACTTCGCCTTCATCAACGCCTACCTCGAGCGCATGGGTCCGGTGATCCGCGACCACAACGGCTTCATCGACAAGTACATCGGCGACGCGATCATGGCGCTTTTCGAATCGGCCGACGATGCGCTCAAGGCCGGGCTCGCCATGCTCGAGACGCTCGAGGCTTTCAATGCCGGCCGCCGCGCCGCCGGCCAGGCGCCGATCAATATCGGCGTCGGCATCAACTCCGGCATCCTGATGATGGGCACGATCGGCGAGAAGCATCGCATGGACGGGACCGTCATTTCCGATGCCGTCAACCTCGCCTCGCGCATCGAGGGGCTGACCAAGACCTACGGCGTCAGATTGCTGGTCTCGCAGTACACCGTGGAGAGCCTCGCCGATCCGAAGGCCTACGATATCCGCCCGATCGACGTCGTCGTGGTCAAGGGCAAGACCCGCCCGGTCACGATCTGCGAAGTGTTCCAGCGCGACCCGGCCGAGTTGCGGACCGCCAAGGCCGGGACCCGCGACCTGCTGCAGTCGGGTGTCGAGGCCCTGAGGCGCCATGACCTGGTCTGCGCCCGCGGGTTCTTCGAGGAGTCCTTGCAGAAGCTGCCCGGCGACATGGCGGCGAGCAATCTCTTGCAGAAGTGCGAGTGAAGGCTACGTCGACGACTTCCTGTAGATCGCGTCGATGTGGATGTCGGCACAGTCGATGACGGGGAAGCCGCAGTCGTGGCCGGTGAAGGCCAGGAACAGGTCGGTGCCGCCCAGCAGCACGGCTTCGGCACCGCGGTTGCTAAGCCGGCGGCCGGCCTCGAAGAAGGTGCGGCGCTGGTCGTCGGTGACGCGGCCGATGCTGGCCATGTCGCCGTAGCACTGCTGGACGCGCTCGAACTCCTCGCCTTCGGGGGCGATGACCTCGGCTTTGGTGATCTTGCCGTAGAGCTTGCTCGCCATGACGATGCGCGTGCCGATGATGCCGACTTTCTTGAGTTTGCGCTGATTGATGGCTTCATCGACCGGGTCGAGACCGTTGATGAGCGGCAGCGGCGAGATCGGCTCCAACTCCTTGATGCAGAAATGGCCGCCCATCGAGGTGACGGCCGCGGCCTCCGCACCCGCGCCCTTCAGGCGGTTTACCAACCGGGCGAAGATCTCGGCCTGCCGGTCGGGGCGCCTTTCGTTCAGGTTGCGGCTCATGGTGCGCACGTCGGCGTAGGCGATGGTGAGGTCGAGCGGGATGTTCGAGGCGTGGTGCCGCTCGATCAGGCCGCGGTGATAGAAGTCCGTGGCGGCCGGGCCGATGCCGCCGATCAATCCGATGTGCATGAGTAACTCCTGCCTCGACGCGCCTCAGGCCGCCAACCGGGCCTCGCGGAACGATATCAGGCGGCGCTGCGTCTCGTCCCACAGCACGAGACGCACGCAGCGAAAGCTGTCGAGCAGCGTCAGCCGGCCGACATGGCGCAGCTCCGGATGGTCGCGCAGCACGCGCGGCAGCCGGTAGTAGGGGATGCGGCTGTTGAGATGATGCACGTGGTGAACGCCGATGTTGCCGGTGAACCAGTGCAGGAACGCCGGCAGGTCGTAATGCGAGCTTCCGTGCAGCGCCGCGTCATGCAGGCTCCAGTCGCGGTCGCTCGCCCAGCTCGTCTGCTCGAACTGATGCTGCACGTAGAACATCCAGACCCCGACCGAGGCGGCCAGCAGCAGGCTGGGCAGATGCACCAGCAGGAATGCCTTGAGACCGATCAGCCAGATCAGGAGGGCGACGAGCGAGGCGATCGCGAGATTGGTGGTCATGCTGCTGGCCCACGGCCGCCAGCCGCGCATCAGGCCGACCGGCAGGCGATGATGCAGGATGAAGAGATAGGCCGGCCCGAGGCCGAACATCACCAGCGGATGGCGATACAGGCGATAGCGCAGCCGGCCCCAGAAGGAGCGGGCGCGGTACTCCTCGACGGTCAGCGTCTCGATGTCGCCCATGCCGCGACGGTCGAGATTGCCGGTGGTGGCGTGGTGCGTGGCGTGTGCGTGGCGCCACACGTCGTACGGTGTGAAGGTCAGCACACCGGTGATGCGGCCGAACCAGTCGTTGGTCAGCCGGTGACGGAAGAAGGCGCCGTGGCTGCAATCATGCTGGATGGCGAAAAGCCGCACGAGGAAGCCGGCGGCGGCGATCGCGAGCGGCAGGGCCAGCCAATAGCCGATGTCGAGCGTTGCCCATGCCAGCACCCAAAGGGCGGCGAGCGGCACGATCGTGATGGCGATCTCGACGAGGCTGCGGCCAGTGCTCGGCTGCCGGTAGCCTGCGAGAATTTGCGTCCAGGCGCGCGCGTCCCTCGCTGGCGCGGCGACCGCCGCGGGATCCTGTCTGCTTTTCAACTGAGGGGCTTTCCTGTGCAAAATGGCACAGGCTAGCGAGCCGCGCCGAACCGGGCTTAGAGGTCGACGGCGACAAAAGCAACGAGACGAAACGGCTCAGCACCGCCCGCCCGCGGCAACCATGGCTATTTGCAGGCACCTCAGCGTGCCGCGCGGCGCTGGAAGATCAGGTTGGCGGCGACCGTCAGCAGCAGGGTCACCGTCATCAGGATGAAGGCGATGGCGCCACCGAATGGCCAGTTCGCCTGCTGGGTGAACTGGTTGTAGACCAGGGGCGCCATCATCTTGAACAAGGGGCCGCCCAGCAGGAAGGGCGTGGCGTAGGCGTTCATCGCCAGGATGAAGGTGAGGATCGTGCCGGCCAGGATGCCGGGCAAGGCCAGGGGCCACAGCACGCGGCGGAACATAGTGCCGGGGGGAGCGCCAAGGCTGAAGGCCGCCTCCTCGACGGCGCGATCGATGCCCTCGATGACGCTCTGCAGGGTCAGGACCATGAACGGCAGGTTGACCGCGATGATGCCGATGATCACCGCCTTCTCGGTGAACATGATCTCGAGCGGCTTGTCGATCAGGCCGAGGCCCATCAGGCTCGCGTTCACCGCGCCCTTGCTGCCGAAGATGGTCATCCAGCCCGCCGCGCGCACGGCGTTGCCGACGAACAGCGGCAGGATGATGGAGATGATCAGGAGGTGCTTGAAGCGGCTCTGTGTGCGCGCCACGACGTAGGCCAGCGGAAAGCCTAGCACCAGGCAGACGACGGTGACCAGGACGGCGACGCGCACCGTCGTCGCCAGGATCGAGGTGTAGTAGGGATCGGTGAAGAAGCGGACGTAGTTCGCCACCGTCACCGCTTCGACCATCATCTTCTTGGCCGGGACGAACTCGTTCAGGCTGTAGCGGAACAGGATGCAGAGCGGCGCCAGCAGGCAGAAGGCGACGAAAATCGTCGCCGGCGTGATCAGCGCCGCCGCCGTAAGGCCTTCGCCCCGCCGCTTCTCGGCGACGGGGCCTTGCGTCAGGGCAACGTCGGCCACATCAACCCTTGAACGACTTGTTCCACCATTCCTGGAACGCGGCGTCGTTCTTGGCCATGTAGCCGTAGTCGAGGTCGACCAGGCGCTTCTTCTCCTCTTCGGTGAAGCCGATGCGTTCCTGGGTCGCCGCCGGCACCTTGGCGTTGGTGACGGTGGGGTTGTAGCCCATGTCGACGGCGAAGCCTTCCTGCGCCGCCGGCGCCATCATGGCGTTGAGATAGGCGTAGGCGCCGGCCTTGTTGGGCGAGTTCTTCGGCATCATGAAGCCCGAGACGTACATCGGCACGCCTTCCTTGGGCGCCACGGTCGAGACGTTGATGCCGGCGTTCTGCCACTGGACGGCGCGCGCCTTCCACATGATGCCGCAGGCGATCTCCTCGGTCTTGAGCGCCTGGGCGAAGGCCTCGTTGGACGGATAGATGCGCGCGCCCGCCTTCTTGCAGGCGAGCAGGCGCTCCTTGCCCGGATCGAAGTTGCCGACCGTGCCGCCCGACGCCAGGCCCGCGGCCAGCATGGTGTACTGGTACTGGATGTCGATGATGCCGAGCTTGTCGCCGTGCTTGGGATCGAGCGTGTCGGCAAAGCCCATTGGCGCGGCCATGAGCTTGGGATTGTAGAGCACGACCTTGCCCGAATAGATGTGGCCGATGCCGTAGGGATACTTCATCGCCGGGATGAGATTCGCGGCATTGGGCATCCTGGAATAGTCGATCTGCTCGGCCAGGCCCTGCTCGTTGACCTCGAACATGTCGTTGGCCGACAGGCCCTGGACGTCCGAGGTGCCGCGGCGCAGCGCCTTCTCGGCCATCATCTTGGCGCGGCGCGGCGGTGCATTGGCCTCGTCCTTGATGACGTCCCAGCCCTCGGGCGCGAGCAGCGGCGTCTCGATGTTCTTGGCCAGCAGGCGTGAATAGTCGCCGCCCCAGGTGCCGACGACGATGCGCTTGTTGTCCTGCGCATAGGCGGGCAGGGCCGAGCCGGCGGCGAGGGCGGCAGCACCGCCCAGTGCACCACCCAGTGCGGTTCGGCGATTGATCATGAAGCTCTTCGACATGGTGACCTCCTGCGATCTTGTTGCTTACTCGTTGAAGACCTGGCCGGCCGATACAGGCCAGCCGACATGGACGGGCTGGCCGACCTCCGGCGTGAAACCGCCTTCCCGATTGGCGATCTGCACGACCAGCCGGTCGCTGGGCGACAGGCGGACATGGATGTCGATCAGGGCGCCGAGATACGACACGAATTCCACCGTACCGGACAGGGCGTTGTCGAGTCCGGACCGCGGCTGCAGTCCGATCTCGACCCGCTCCGGCCGAAGCGACAGCACGGCGCGGCCCGGAAGGCCACCGGCGCAGGCAAGGGCCAGACCGCCGTCGCTGCGGAAGCGGCCGGGCGCTTCGACAGTGCCGGCCAGGAAGGTGGTGCGGCCGACGAAACCTGCGACGAAGCGATCGGCCGGCCGCTCGTAGAGGTCGCGCTGGCTGCCGACCTGGCGCACCGCGCCCTCGTTCATGACCACCAGCCGGTCGGCCATGGTCAGCGCCTCTTCCTGGTCGTGGGTGACCATGACGGTGGTGAGACCAAGCTGGCGCTGCAGCTCGCGGATCTCGACCCGCACTTCCTGGCGCAGCTTGGCGTCGAGGTTGGAGAGCGGCTCGTCGAGCAGCAGCACGTCGGGCCGGATGGCGAGCGCCCGGGCCAGCGCCACGCGCTGCTGCTGGCCGCCCGAGAGCTGGCGCGGCAGGCGGCCGCCGTAGCCGCTGAGGCGCACCAGGGCCAGGGCCTCCTCGACGCGGCGCTCGATGTCGGCGCGCGGCAGCTTGCGCATCTCGAGACCGAAGGCGACGTTCTGCGCCACCGTCATGTGCGGGAAGAGGGCGTAGCTCTGGAACACCATGCCAGCGTTGCGCTTCCACGGCGGCAGCAGGGTGACGTCCTGGCCGGCCAGACGGACGTGGCCCGCCGACGGCTCGATGAAGCCTGCGACCATGCGGAGCGTCGTGGTCTTGCCGCAGCCCGAAGGGCCCAGCAGGACCAGAAACTCGCCGTCGGCGATCGTGAGCGAGACCTCGCGCACGGCGTAGAAATCGCCGTAGTGCTTGCTGAGACCGTTGAGGGAGAGGTCGGCCATGTCAGACCACCCGTGCCAGCTTGACGTAGTGGTCGGTGATCAGCATGGCGATGCCGATCAGCAGGATCTGCACCACCGACACCGCCGCGATCGTGGGATCGATCTTCCATTCGAGATACTGGAGGATGACGATCGGCAGGGTCGTGCGGCCGGGTCCGACCAGGAACAGGCTCATCTCGAGATTGCCGAACGAGGTGACGAAGCCGAACAGGGCGCCGGCCACGATGCCGGGCCGGATCGCCGGCAGGGTGATGCGCCAGAAGGTGACCCACTGGTTGGCGCCGAGATTTTGCGCGGCTTCCTCGGTGGCGCGGTCGACGCCGCTGAGGCTCGCCGTGACCAGGCGCACCACCCAGGGGATGACGATCACGACGTGGCCGGCGACCAGGGCGTAAAAGGTGCCGATGACGTCCATGTCGAGCCCGTTCTCGACCTCGACCTGGAAGACGTACATGGACGTGCCCAGCACGACGCCCGGCACGATGATGGGCATCAGCAAGAGGTTGGCGAGCGGCCCGCGCAGCTTGAAATTGTACCGCACCAGGCAGAGTGCCGCCGGCACGCCGAACAGCAGGCCGACCACCATGGCCAGTGCCGCCACCTGGAAGCTGATGGAGAAGCCGTTGACGAACTTGCGCTGGTCGAGGATGGCCGCGAACCAGCGCAGGCTATAGCCCTCGGGCGGGAAGGACGGGATTTCCTGGCGAAAGAACGCAAGCCACACCACGAAGATCAGCGGCAGCAAGATATAGGCCAGCGCCACCGTCGCCGCGCCGTTGAGTGCCCAGCGGCGGGCGCGGCGGCGGATGAGGGCGATCATTGGACCGCGGGCCTCCAGGCCCGCTCATGAATGCGGGCCTGGAGGCCCGCGGTCCGGAAGCGCGTCGTCACAGCGTGTTCTTGTGGAAGCGGCCGCCCTTCATGATGGCCGACAGGTGCGGGCCGCCATCCTTGAACAGGCCGAGATTCTTCAGGGGATCGCCGTCGACCACCAGCAGGTCGGCGAAGGCGCCGGGTTCGACGACGCCAAGCTTGCCTTCCTGCCGCACGACCTCGGCGCCGATCAGGGTGGCCGAGCGGATGACCTCGATCGCCGGCATGACGCGGCCGCGGATCTGGAACTCGACGGTCTGCTCGTCCTCCAGCGCGCCCAGAAGGTCGGAACCGTAGGCCATGCGGACGCCGGCCTTGCGGCAGAGCTCCAGCTCCTTGAAGCCGTACTTCAAGACCTCGTCGTTCTTGTCGAGCATCTCCTTGGGCATGCCGAGCTCGGCGGCGCGCCGCTTCATGGCGTCGTAGGCGATCAGGTTGGGCACCATGTAGACGCCCTTCTGCGCCATCAGCTTGGCGGTCGGGGCGTCGACCAGGTTGCCGTGCTCGATGGTGCGCACGCCGCATCTGACGGCACGCTGGATGGCTTCGGGGGTGTAGGCGTGGGTCAGCACGTAGCGGCCGAAGGCATGCGCCTCCTCGACCGCGGCGGTGATCTCCTCCTCAGTGAACTGCAGCGATTCCAGCGGGTCATAGGGCGAGGCGACGCCGCCCGAGACCATCAGCTTCACCTGGTCAGCGCCCTGGCGCATCTGCTCGCGCGCCGCCTTGCGCACTTCATCCGGTCCGTCGGCGATGGCCCGGATGAACACCATGCCGTTGCAGCACAGGCAGGGCGGGCCGATGTCGGTGCGCCGGTTACGGTCGTTGTGGCCGCCGGTCGGGCCGATCGAACGGCAGGAGATGAACATGCGCGGACCGGGGATCAGGCCCGAATCGACGGCTGTCTTGGTGCCCCAGTCGGCGCCGCCCGCGTCGCGCACGCTGGTGAAGCCGCGGTCGAGCATGCGCTTCAGGCGGCCGGTCGAACGCGCCATCATCAGGGTGAGGGGCACCGCCTCCATGCGGTTGATGTAGACCTCGCTGTGATGGGTGTGCACGTGGCAGTCGATCAGGCCCGGCATCAGAGTGCGCTTGCCGCAGTCGATCATCTTGGCCTTCGAGGCCTTGATCGGCTTGCCCGACACCTCTTTGATCGTGTCGCCCTCGACCAGCACCTCATAGCCGGCGCGGGCTTCCTTCCAGCGGGGATCGAGCAGGCGCAGGTTCTTGAACAGAAACGACATCGGTCTGCCTTACTTCAGCGTGTTCTTGTGGAACTTGCCGGCCTTCATGATCACCGGCAGATGGGCACCCTGGTCGAGGAACAGTTCCAGCTTCTTGAGCGGATTGCCGTCGACCACGAGCAGGTCGGCGAAGGCGCCGGGCTCGACGATACCGAGCTTGCCCTCGTGGCGCAGGATCTCGGCGCCGACGGTGGTGGCCTGGCGGATGATCTCGATCGGCTTCAGCACCTCGGCGCGGTACATGAACTCGCGGCTCTGTTCGATCTGGAGCTGGCCCAAGAGGTCGCTGCCGTAGCCGACCTTCACGCCGGCTTCCTTGCAGATCTCGAGCGAGCGCAGTGCACCCTCGAGCACGACGTCGTTCTTCTCCAGCTGGTCGGCGGCCATGCCGAACTGGGCGGCGCGCTCCTTCATGATGAAATAGGTCACGAGGTTGGCCACCATGTAGCCGTCCTTGGACTTCAGCAGCTTGGCCGCCTTGGCGTTGATCAGGTTGCCATGCTCGATGGTGCGCACGCCGTTGTTGACCGCTCGGGTGATGGCTTCCGGCGAGTAGGCATGGGCCAGCACGTAACGGCCGAAAGCCTTGGCCTCGTCCGTCGCGGCGGCGATCTCGGCCTCGGAGAATTGCAGGGAATCCAGGGGATCGTACGGTGAGGCCACGCCGCCCGAGCACATGATCTTCACCTGGTCGGCGCCCTGGCGCATCTGCTCGCGCACCGCCTTGCGCACCTGGTCCGGGCCGTCGGCAATGGCGAGGCTGTAGACCATGGCGTTGCAGCAGCCGCACGAGGCTGTGGCGTAATCGGTGCGGCGGCGCGCATCGCTGTGCCCGCCCGTCGGGCCGATGGCGCGGCCGGAGATGAACAGCCGCGGGCCCGGGATCAATCCGGACTCGACGGCAGTCTTGATGCCCCAGTCGGCGCCGCCGGTATCGCGCACCGTCGTGAAGCCACGATCGATCATGCCCTTCATCAGGTCGGCCGATTTGGCCGTGAGGAGGGTGAGCGGCATGCTCTCGAGGAGGCGGAAGTTCACCTCGACCAGGAAGACATGGACGTGGCAGTCGATCAGGCCCGGCATCAGGGTGCGCTTGCCGCAGTCGACGACCTGGGCCTTGGCCGCCTTGATCGGCTTCGGCGAGACTTCCTTGATCGTATCGCCCTCGACCAGCACCTCGTAGCCGCCGCGCGCCTCGTTCCAGCGCGGGTCGAGCAGGTTCAAATTCTTGAAAAGGATCTGCGGCATCAACGCTCCCCCAACATGGGCCGCGCACCCTACGATGGCTGCCAGTTTGGCGCTACAGTTTGCACAGTTCGAGGGGGTTTTGGTGCGGCGCGTCGTCGTCATCGGCACAACGGGGTCGGGCAAGAGCACGCTGGCAGAACGGCTGGCGGAGCAGAACGGCCTGCGCGTCATCGAGCTCGACGCGCTGTTCTGGGGCAAGGATTGGCAACCGGTACCGCTCGAGCTGTTCCGCCACCGGGTGGAGCGCGAGACCAAGGGCGACGGCTGGATCGTGGTGGGCAATTACCGCCAGGTCCGCGACATCGTCTGGCCCAACGCCGACACGTTGATCTGGCTCGACCTGCCGCTCCCGCTGGTGATGTGGCGCCTGGTGCGCCGGACCATGCAGCGTGCGGCGAACAAGACCGAACTGTGGGGCACCGGCAACCGCGAGAGCTTCCGCAATGCGTTCCTGAGCCGTCAGTCGCTCCTGTTGTGGGCGCTCAAGACTCACCGCCGCAACCGCGAACGCTACGCCAGTGAATGCATTCCTCTCGCCCGGGAGAAGCGTGTGATACGCTTGCAGAACAAGCGCGAGGTCGAACGCTTCGTGACGAAGCATTGAACATGGCGGTCCATACCTTCTCCTGTCTCGACGGCCACACCTGCGGCAACCCGGTGCGGCTGGTGTCGGGCGGCGCGCCCTTGCTCAAGGGCGCCACCATGAGCGAGCGGCGGCTCGATTTCCTCGCCAACCACGACTGGATCCGCAAGGCGCTGATGTTCGAGCCGCGCGGCCACGACGTCATGTCGGGCTCGATGCTCTATCCGCCGACCCGCGCCGACTGCGACGTCGCCATCCTGTTCATCGAGGTGAGCGGCTGCCTGCCGATGTGCGGCCACGGCACGATCGGCACCGTCACCATGGCGGTCGAGAACGGGCTGGTGGCGCCGGCGACACCGGGCACGCTCAACATCGATGCGCCGGCCGGCCGGGTGGTGGCGCGCTACGAGCAGCAGGGCCGTTTCGTCGAGAGCGTGCGCATCACCAACGTTGCCTCGTACCTGGCGGCGAGCGAGATCGCCGTCGATGTGCCGGGCATTGGCGAGCTGGTGTTCGACATCTCCTATGGCGGCAACTTCTACGCCATCCTCGAGCCGCAGAAGAATTTTGCCGGTCTCGAATCGATGTCGGCGGGCGACGTGCTGCGCCTGTCCCCGATCGTCCGCCGGCTGCTCAACGACAAGATCCATCCGGTGCATCCGGAGAACCCGACCATCAAGGGCGTGAGCCACGTCATGTGGACGGGCAAGCCGCGCGACAAGCGCGCCCACGCGCGCAACGCGGTGTTCTACGGCGACAAGGCGATCGACCGCTCGCCGTGTGGCACCGGCACCTCGGCGCGCATGGCCCAGCTCGCCGCGCGCGGCACGCTTTCAGTGGGCGACGACTTCGTCCATGAGAGCATCATCGGCTCGCTGTTCGACGGCCGTGTCGAAGGCTCGGCCCGCGTCGGCAACCACGACGCCATCGTGCCCTCGATATCCGGCTGGGCGCGCCAGCACGGCATCAACACCATCTTCGTCGACGACCGCGATCCCTTCGCCCACGGCTTCCAGGTCGGCTAACCCATGTGGACGAGAAGGTAGAGGTCCTGATTTCTCGCGCCGGTGTGCGCTATCGCCGACGCGGCGAAGGCCGAGAGACGATGATCGTCATCGACGGGTTCGCACCGACCCAATGAAACTGCCAGCACTGCTGGCACCGATGCTCGGCCACGAGCAATTTGGGCGCCTTAGGGTCCGCCAAAACAGAACTGTAGTTGACTCTGGAGTGAACTTGAGTTATATAGGCCGGGCGCTCGCCTCCCGGCGAGCTCTGCTCTTTGCATCGTTCATCCGAAAACCATCGCGCATGGCATGAGCCGCGCCGGCCTGTCGGGCTGTTTCGTCGGACGTATGCCCAACCGATAGGCCGCCGGCCTGTCCCCACGCTCGAAAACCAACATCTAAACTTGCGTAACTATCGAAATTCAACGGCAAGCCCCATGACGAATGGATCGGCTTCACCGGTACGACCTCTGTCGGAGAGAATGCCAAAATCCTCTCACCGCGGGGGCAACACGCATTGTCGTTGCTGTCCCCTTTTGGCGGACATCGCCCGGCGATCGCCAGTGCCCGAAAGAGCAGGGTTATCAGCGGCTTGCGGAAATCTGCGAACAAGCGCCGCGAACGCGATCCTGTTCGCCGCTCAACCGGTCAAAGCCACGTGAGCCACTCGACTAGTCGGCCGCCTTCGCCAGCGTCGCCGGCGCCTTGACGCCACCGCGCGCGAAGATCGCATCGATCTCGGCGGCGCTGTAGCCCAGCTCCTCCAGGATCGCCGGGCCGTTCTCGCCGGTGTGCGGCGCGTGCTGCTGGGCGTCGTGCTGCGAGGCCGGCGGCAGGCCCGGGATGTTGGCGACCGGCATGCGGCCAAAGCCGTCCTGCTCGATCCAGTCGATTGCGCCCGATTCCTTGACGTGCGGATGCTCGAGGTAGTCGGTGTAGTTGTTCACCCGCTCGCAGAACACGTCCTTGGGCTGCAGGATGGCGATCCATTCCTCGGTCGTCTTGGTCGGCATGGTCTCCTGCAGCGCCTTGATGATCTTGGCGGCGTTCTTGATGCGGTCGTTGTGGCTCTGCAGGTCGGGATCGTCGGCGATGTCCTGGCGGCCGATCAGCTCGAACAGCAGGCGGAAATGGTGGGGCCGCATGGCCGACACCATGATGTAGCCGTTCTTCGACTTGTAGCTGCCGGCCGGCATGTAGAGCGGCGGCGGGGTGCCGTTGGAGAAGACGTATTCCATCAGCTTGGCGCCCTGGTAGGCGGCGGCCGAACGCATCAGGCTCGAATCGATGAAGCAGCCCTCGCCGAAGCGCAGCTGGCGCATCAGCGCCGGCGCCAGCGCCTGGAAGGTGTAGAGCCCGGTCGTGACGTCGACGGCAATCATGCCCTGCCGCCACGGCGTGCCGTCGGGCAGGCGGTTCATCACCATCATGCCGCTGAAGGCCTGGATCAGTCCGTCGACGGTCGGCCGCTTGCTGTAGGGCCCGGTCTGGCCGAAGCCCGACACCGAGCAGTAGATGACCTTGGGATTGACCTTCCTGGCGTCCTCGTAGCCGAAGCCCAGGCGCGAGATCACGCCCGGCCTGAAACTTTCGATGACGACATTGGCCTTCGCCATCAGCTTGTTCACGACCGCCTTGCCGTCGGCCGACTTGAGGTCGAGCGCGATCGAGCGTTTGCCGCGGTTGAAGGCCACGGAGTGGGCGCAGTGGTCACCCTTCAGCTCACCCAGCGCGCGGCCCCAGTCGCCCTCCGGCGGCTCGATCTTGATGACGTCGGCGCCGTGCAGCGCCAGCAGCATCGTGGCATGCGGCCCGGCCACGCCCTGCGTGAAGTCGAGCACGGTGATGCCGTCGTAGGCGCCTTTGATCATGAAGCCGTTCCTCCCGCCCCGCTCCTCTTGATCGCCTGAACGTACGTTTACCGACGGCGGTCGAGCAAGGTCCGACCTGCAGGGAAGCCATGCGCACGAACGCCCGCTCAGGAGATGAGGGGCAACGCCTGCACGATGTAGCTGTGCGAGAGCTTGCGCCCGAGCACCGGATCCTCGATCTCCATGTCGAAGCGCGATGAGGACCGGATGCCGCCGATCGCGGGCAGCGTGCCGCAGAACAGGACGACACCGGCCGGCAGGCGCTTGTCGCCGCCGTTCCAGCCGGCGATGAGATCGCGCGGCGTGCGGATCTTGCCCAAAAGCCCTTCCTGGTAGGGGACCTTCTTGCCGCCTTCCTCGATGAAGCTGCGCAGGATCAGCTGATCCCAGTGCGGCTCGATGTCCTCGAAACGCCAAGCCGAGCGGCCGATCACCTTGGCGCAGACCTGCTTGGACTGGGCGACGCCGTAGGTTTCCAGGTTGCGGTCGGTATGGTCGGCGCCGACCGTGACCCACAGCCGATCGGCCGTGCCCAAAAGCACCGGCTCGGCCTCGCCGGACGTATCGTCGCCCACGACCTGGATGGTCCCGGCCTGCGTCAGCAGGCTCGCGGCGACGCGGTAGTACAGCGGCACCCTGGACGGCGGCTGCACGCCGATCGCCTTCAGCTCTTCGATGTGATGATTGAGCGCCGCGACATCGCGGCCGGTCCAGCCGGCGATTACCAGGTCATCGATGTCGTAAGCGCGGTCGTCGAGCTCGACGCGCGCCATCAGAGGACGGCGAGCTGCGAATTGAGAAGGTCGGTCACCAGCATGTAGCCCGGCGCGTGGGTGATGCAGAACTCGGGCTTCACCGTGGCCACCACCGACTGCGGGGTGACGCCGCAGGCCCAGAACACCGGCAGCTCGTCGTCGCGCACCGGCACCGCGTCGCCGTAGTCCGGCTTGGCGATGTCCTTGATGCCGATCAGCTCGGGCTTGCCGAGATGCACTGGCGCGCCATGCACCGACGGAAAGCGCGTCGTCACCTGGACGGCTCGGATCGCCTCGGCCGGCCGGAACGGCCGCATGGACACCACCATCGGCCCATGGAACGGCCCGGCCGGCTTGCACTGGATATTGGTCCGGTACATCGGCACGTTGACGTTGCAACTCTGGTGGCGGATCTCGAGGCCATTGTCGATCAGTGCTTCCTCGAAGGAGAAGGAGCAGCCCAGCACGAACGACACTAGGTCGTCGCGCCACACCTTCTTCAGATCGTCGACCTCCTCGATCAGCTCGCCCTTCTTCCAAACGCGGTAGCGCGGGATGTCGGTGCGGATGTCGAGATCCTCGCCCAGGGTCGGCAGGCGCCAGTCACCCGGCTCGGACTGGCCGAGCAGCGGGCAGGGCTTGGGGTTGAGGTGGCAGAACCGTGCAAAGTCGGCCGCAAGCTCCTTGGGCAGGATCGCGAGGTTGCCCTGCACGTAGCCCGGCGCCATGCCCGAGGTCGGTTGATCGAAAGCGCCGGCGCGGATGCGGCGGCGTGCCTCGCGGCCGGTTTCGCCCTTGATGGAAGTGATCGTATCCATGACCCGCTCCTACACGTGCTGGCCGCCGTTGATCTGGATTTCGGCGCCGCTGACATAGCTCGCGCCTTTCTCGCACAGGAAGTGGACGACATCCGCCACTTCGTCGGGCGTGCCCAGCCGGCGCATCGGGATCTGCTCCTCGACGATCTTCTCGGTGCCGGGCGACAGGATCGATGTGTCGATCTCGCCCGGAGCGATGGCATTGACGCGAATGCCGCGTGGCCCGAAATCGTGCGCCATCTCGCGCGTCAGTGCGGCCAGTGCCGCCTTCGACGTCGCATAGGCGGAACCGGCGAAGGGGTGCACCCGGCTGCCGGCGATCGACGTGACATTGACCACGCAGCCGCGTGCTTCCGACAGCTCGCGCATCAGGCCGCGCGCCAGCGCCACCGGGGCAAAGAAATTGACGTTGAACACCTGCCGCCACAGGTCGAAGGGCGTGTCGATGGCGCCGAAGCGGCCGCCCGTCTCGTCCTTGGGCGAGATCGCGGCGTTGTTCACCAGCGCATCGAGCCGTCCACCGCCCAGCCGGTCGCGAATGTCTTCGATACCGCGGCTGACGTCGCCCGGATCGGCAAGGTCGATCTGCACATGGTTCTTGTCACCGCCCGGCCACGGGCAGAGCGCGCTGAAAGGCTGACGCGATACGGTGATCACGCGCCAGCCGGCGGCGCTGAATTTCTTCACCGTGGCATGGCCGATGCCGCGGCTTGCGCCGGTCAGCACCAAGGTCCGTGCGTTGTCGAGACGGGGCGCATTCATCATGAGCGATCCTACTCTGCCTCCGCGGCAATGGCGCGACAGATATTGGAAGCCCGGCCCACGACAATAAGAGGTGGCCACGAACGCCTTGGACCGCGATCTATTGTGTGTTCTAGTGAAACTGTCATTTCGCGTTCTAACTTGTTGTGATTGATAATTTTTCTTGATCGCGATCGACCCGTGTCTTATGGTTTGCATGGCTTGGCCCAATATTCCGGGTCGATGGCCGTGGTTTTTGACGAAGCAATTTTTCAGAGGGGTCCGTCATGTCGGACGACCGCCGGGCGAAGAGCCCGACACCTGTTCTGCGCACACGACCTGCAACCATGCTCACGGCCATCGGCCTGTGCGTGTTCATCATGGTCATGCAATTGCTGCCGCAATTCAGTGACGGCGGTCTCAACCGCATTTCGTCCGCGACGGTCACCACCGCCGTCGCTCGATAAGTCTTTGGGCGCCTTGTGCGCCCGCCCGGGAACGCGCATCTAGGAGCGAGGTGCGTGCCATATCCCGATAGATGTCCTCCGATAACGTCCAGGCCCTGAACCCCGGCACACGGCTCGGCGACTATCGGCTCGATGCCGTGATCGGCCATGGCGGGTTTGGCATCACCTATCGCGCCTTCGACACCCAGCTCGCCAAGTTCGTCGCCATCAAGGAATACCTGCCGGTCGAGTTCGCCGTGCGCGGCGGTGACGGCAACGTCGTGCCGCGCGGCACACGCTTCGCCGAGGATTTCGCCTGGGGCCGCGAACGCTTCCTCGACGAGGCGAGGGCACTCGCCCGTTTCCGCCATCTTCACATCGTGCCGGTGCTGCGCTACTTCGAGGCCAACGGCACGGCCTACACCGTCATGGAGTTCGAGGACGGCAAGAGCGTGGGCGAGCTGTTGCGCCAGCCCGAGGGCCGGCTGGCGACCGACGACGTGCAGCGCCTGGCCGACGGGCTGATCGGCGGGCTGAGCGCCGTGCACGCCCAGGGCTTCCTCCATCGCGACATCAAGCCGTCCAATATCATCATCCGACGCGACGGCATTCCCGTGCTGATCGACTTCGGTGCGGCGCGCCAGGCGATGGGCGAGCGCTCGCGCACCCTGACCGGCGTGCTGACGCCGCAATATGCACCGATCGAGCAGTACGCCTTGGACGGCAAGCAGGGCCCGTGGAGCGACATCTACTCGGCCGCCGCCGTGCTCCATCACGCGATCACGGGACACGCGCCGCCTGACGCCGCCGCGCGCGTCGGCGCGGACCCATATCGGCCGCTCTCGCTCACGCAGGCCGGTCGCTTCGACCCCGGCTTTCTCGGGGCGATCGATCGTGGGCTGGCCTTCGTGCCGACCGACCGGCCACAGACCGTCGAGGAATGGGCTGCCTTGTTCGGTCGTTCGATTGCCCGGGTCGCCGACGCGCCGACACAACGGCTGGGCGGCGCCACTGCCACGCCGCGGCTCGGCGGCGCGAGGCGCGAGGCGGGTCCGCCGGAGGCCGCACCGTCGGAACCGCCGCGCCGGTGGCGACGCATGAGGCCATGGATCGTCATCCTGCTGATCGTCATCGCCGGATCGATCCTGGAGCGGCGTTTCAGGACCGAGCTGCACGCGCTGTTCTCCAGCGCGCCGCGTCCGGTCGAGGTCGCGCAGCCGGCCACGCCGCCGGTGCCTGCGCCCACGGTGCCAATGCCCACGGTGCCTGGGCCCACGATGCCTGGGCCCACGCCCCAGCCGTCGCAACCCACGCCGACGCCGCCTGTAACGCGGCCTGCTCCCGCTCCCGCGCCCGCGCCGGCCCAGGACACGGCCAAGCAAGCCTTGATCGACCTGGCGGCGCGCGCGGCGGTGCCGGCGAAGGCCGTGATGGAACGCGCCGACGAAACCGCCCGGGCCGCGCGCGCCATGGCGGGCGAGGCGCGCATCGTTGCCGCGCGCGCCGCGCGGCCGGATCTGCCGAATGCCGAGCGGCTCACCAACAATGGTGTGAGCTATGTCGGCCAGGTGAGCGACGGCAAGCGTCAGGGCCAAGGTGTCGTCGAGCTCAGCAATGGCGAACGTCAGGCCGGCGACTTCCAGGACGATCGCCTGAACGGCCTTGGCACCGTGCGCTTCGCCGACGATACCCGCTATGCCGGCCAGTGGCGCGACGGTCAGGCGAGCGGACTGGGTTCGCGCGAGAAGCCGGCGGTCGAGCGCGCCGAGGGCAACTTCGTCGCCGGCCGACTGGAAGGCCTCGGCGTGCGCCGCACGCTCAGCGAGCCCGCGACCGTCCAGTCAGGCGAGTTCCGGGCCGACCTACTGGAGGGCCCGGGCGTCGAGAGCGTGGGCGACCAGCGCTATGAAGGTGGCTTCCGCGGCGGCAAGCGCAACGGCTATGGGCAGGTCACAAGCGCCGACGGCAAGGTCCAGTCGGGCCGCTGGGAAGACGGAAAGGCAATAGAAACGGCGCCTTGACCGGCTGGCACGGTTGTTGCGCCCCAGCGCTGCAGCGAGCCGCCATCTGTGACCAAGCCCCTCTCCGTCCTGCTGATCGACGACAATCCCGCCCGCGCCGAGATCGTGGAAACGGGCCTGGCGGCTGCGGGCTATCGCCTGCTGGCCCGTCTCGAGGGCACGCAAGATCTCATCGCCCGCGTGCGCGAACTCGAGCCCGACGTCGTCGTCGTCAGCATCGACAGCCCCAGCCGCGACACCATCGAGGACATGCGGCGCACGACCGACCTCATGCCGCGGCCGATTGCCCTGTTCGTCGACCGCTCCGATCCCGCGACCATTGCGGCGGCGATGGAAGCAGGCGTTTCGGCCTATGTCGTGAAAGGTCTGGCGCAGGATCGCGTGCGGCCGGTGGTCGATGTCGCTGTCGCCCACTTCAATCGCTACCACTCCATGCGCGAGGAACTCGACCGCGCCCGGCTGTCGCTGGTCGAGCGCAAGACGGTCGAGCGTGCCAAGGGTCTGCTGATGGAGCAGAAGGGGCTCAGCGAGGACGCGGCCTACAAGCTCCTGCGCAAGCTGGCCATGGACCAGAACAAGCGGATCGGTGAAGTCGCCCGGGAAATGGTGACCTACGCGAAAGCGCTCAAATCTTAGGCGTGCCTGTCGATCGATCATGCTGCACGTGCGAGCATCAGAATTCTGGTCGCCCGCAGGCAGCTTATTTTACAGATGGACCCTATAAATCATTTAATTTCAAGCACTTACTGCGCCGCAGCGCGCTTGGCATGCTTGCTGCTCCTTCTATTGGGGTGAGTCCAATGGCGGGCTCCTTATGAGTTAAAGGCGGACCAAGGACGGTCCGTCGACTGGACAACGGCGTCCTGAACGGTCGGCACCTGCCGGCCGGGCGGGACGCTGTTTTCGTTTGTGGAGGGCGTACAGCATGGCCGAGCTGGAGCAATCGAGGATCAAAGTCGGTTTCATCCCGATCATCGACTGTGCACCGATCGTGCTGGCCGAGGAGCTGGGCGCCTACGAGCGCCAGGGCCTCGAGGTCGAGATCCGCCGCGAGGTCTCGTGGGCCAACGTCCGCGACAAGCTGGCGTTGGGCAAGCTCGACGCCTCGCACATCCTCAGCCCCCTGCCGCTCGCGCTGACGCTCGGAATCGACAGCGTCAGCGTGCCGGTGATCAACGCCATGACCCTGCACGTGAACGGCAACGCGCTCACCTTGTCGAAGGGGCTGTGGCAGGAGATGGAAGAGGCCGCCCCCGAGCTGGTCGGCCGCAAGCCGCTCGATGCGCGCGCCCTTGCCGCCGTCGTCGCCAACCGGGCGGCCGCGGGCGCCAAGCCTGTCGTGCTGGCGTCGGTGTTCCCTTACTCGGTGCAGACCTACATGCTGCGGCTGTGGCTGTCGTCGGCCGGACTCGATCCCGACCGCGACGTCCGTCTCGCCGTGGTACCGCCGCCGCACACCGTCGCCTATCTCTCCGGCGGCGCGATCGACGGCTACTGCGTCGGCGAGCCGTGGAACCAGCAATCCGAGGCGCTGGGCATCGGCCGCATCGCGCTCACCGGTCCCGACATCTGGAAGGGCATGCCAGAGAAGGTGCTGGGCACCACCGAAGCCTGGGCGGCCAACAACCCCAACACGCTTAAGGCACTGATCAAGGCTTTGATCGAGGCCTGCCTCTGGCTCGACGAGCCTGGCAATCGCGCCGAAGCCGCGCGCATCCTGTCGAGCCCGCGCTATCTCAACATGCCGGCCGAGGTCATGGCGCGCACGCTCGAGCTGCCGGGCTTCCACATCTTTCAGCGCGATGCCGCCAACTTCCCGTGGCGCAGCCATGCCGACTGGTTCCTGGCGCAGATGGTGCGCTGGAAGCAGGCGCCCGTCGACATCGACATCAAGGCCGTCGCCGACCGCGTCTATCGCACCGACATCTACCGCGCCGCCGCGCGCGAGATGGGCGTCGAGTGTCCTGCGGTCGACCGCCTGCCGCCGGGCGGCCACGGCGAGCCGCTGATTTCGACGACCAACGACAGAAAAAACTCGGGGCCTTCAGTTCAGGAGATCGCAAATGGCTAGCAACACCAAGTTCGGACGACGCAGCATCCTCAAGGGCGCCACTGCCACTGCGGCATTGATGGCCTCTGTGCGGGCATCGTTTCCGTCCGGCGCCTTCGCGCAGGCCGCAGGGCCTGAGACCAACAAGGTGACGCTGGGCTTCATCGCGCTCACCGATTCCTCGCCGCTGATCATCGCCAAGGAAAAGAAGCTGTTCGACAAGTACGGCATCACCGACGCCAACGTCGCCAAGCAAGCCTCGTGGGGCACCACGCGCGACAACATCGTGCTGGGCTCGGGTGCGGGCGGCATCGACGGCGCGCACATCCTGACGCCCAAGCCCTACCAGATCTCGATGGGCACCACGACGCCGGAGAACAAGCCGGTGCCGATGTATATTCTCTGCCGCCTCAACTACGACTGCCAGGGCCTCTCGGTTTCCAACGAGTTCAAGGGACTGGGTGTCACCGTCGACGCCAAGCCGCTCAAGGAGGCCTTCGCCAAGAAGAGGGCGGCCGGCAAGGACGTGAAGTGCGCCATGACCTTTCCCGGCGGCACGCACGACGTCTGGATCCGCTACTGGCTTGCCGCCGCCGGCATCGACCCCGACAAGGACGTGTCGACCATCGTCGTGCCGCCGCCTCAGATGGTGGCCAACATGAAGGTCGGCAACATGGACGCCTTCTGCGTCGGCGAGCCGTGGAACGAACAGCTCGTCAACCAGGACATCGGCTTCACCGCCGCCATGACCGGCGAGCTCTGGAAGGACCATCCCGAGAAGTCACTCGGCATGCGCGCCGACTGGGTCGACAAGAACCCCAAGGCAGCGATGGCCGTGCTGATGGCCGTCATGGAAGCCCAGCAATGGTGCGACAAGATGGAGAACAAGGACGAGCTCGCCCAGATCATCGGCAAGCGCCAGTGGTTCAACGTGCCGCCGGCCGACATCGTCAATCGCATCAAGGGCAAATTCAACTACGGCGACGGCCGCAAGGTCGTCGAGGGCTCCGACCAGCTCATGAAGTTCTGGAAGGGCGGCGTCTCTTATCCTTACCAGAGCCACGAGCTGTGGTTCCTCACCGAGAACCAGCGTTGGGGCAAGCTGCCCATGGACCTCGACACCAAGGCCATTATCGCCAAGGTCAATCGAGAGGACATGTGGCGCGCGGCGGCCAAGAACATCAGCGCCGATGCCGCCGACGTTCCCAAGACCGCCTCGCGCGGCAAGGAGACCTTTTTCGACGGCAAGGTCTTCGACCCCGAGGATCCCAAGGCCTACCTCGCCTCCCTCCAGATCAAGAAGGTGGCGTGATGGCGGCTGCAAGCAAGGCAACGGCGCTCGCCGACACGGCCGATATGCCGGTGCCGGATGTGCCGGTGCGCTCGGCCGAGATCGTGGCCTTCCAGCCGCCGCTGCGGCCGGTGTTGGAGCGCGTCGGCGAGATCGCGCGGCACACCGCGAACGTGGTGTTGCCACCGCTGATCGTGCTCGCGATCACCCTGTTCGTCTGGCAGCTCCTGTGCTCCGAGCCCGGCGCGCGCCTGCCGCCGCCAACCAAGGTGGTGGCCGACGCCTGGGATTTCATCGTCGACCCGTTCTACGACAATGGCGGCGTCGACAAGGGCGCGTTCTGGCAGATCTCCAAGAGCCTGGGGCGCGTCGCCATCGGCTTCAGCTTTGCCGCCGTGGTCGGCATCGCGTTGGGCGTGCTGGTCGGCCAGAGTACCTGGGCGATGCGCGGCCTCGATCCCATCTTCCAGGTGCTGCGCACCGTGCCGCCGCTTGCCTGGTTGCCGCTGTCGCTGGCGGGCTTCCGCGATTCGCATCCCTCGGCCCTGTTCGTGATCTTCATCACCTCGATCTGGCCGATCATCATCAACACCTCCGTGGGCGTCAGGAACATCCCGCAGGATTATCGTAACGTCGCCGCGGTGATCCGGCTGTCGTGGTGGGAGGTGTTCTACAAGATCACGCTGCCGGCGACCGTGCCCTATATCTTCACCGGCTTGCGCATCGGCGTGGGGCTCTCGTGGCTCGCCATCGTCGCGGCCGAGATGCTGATCGGCGGCGTCGGCATCGGCTTCTTCATCTGGGACGCCTGGAACAGCTCGCGCATCAGCGACATCATCGTCGCCCTGGCCTACATCGGCATCGTCGGCTTCCTGCTCGACAAGCTGATCGCCACGGTTGGCCATTTCGTCTCCCACGGCGTCGCGGCCCAGTAGGAGGCGCACATGGACCACAGCTACCTCAAGTTCGAGCAGATCGGCATGAGCTTCCGCCGTGGCCAGATGGCGACGGAAGTGCTGCGCGACATCAACCTCACCATCGACAAGGGCGAGTTCGTCTCCCTGATCGGCCACTCGGGCTGCGGCAAGTCGACCTTGCTCAACATCCTGGGCGGACTGCTCACCTCGACCACCGGCGAGGTCTTCCTCGAAGGCAAGGTGGTCGACGAGCCCGGTCCCGACCGCGCCATCGTCTTCCAGAACCACTCGCTGCTGCCCTGGCTCACCGTCTACGGCAATGTCGCGATCGCCGTCGACAAGGTGTTCGGCAGTTCCAAGACCAGGTCCGAGCGCCACGACTGGGTGATGCACAATCTCGAGCTGGTGCAGATGGCGCAGGCCAAGGACAAGCGCCCGCACGAGGTCTCCGGCGGCATGAAGCAGCGCGTCGGCATCGCCCGCGCGCTCGCCATGCAGCCCAAGGTGCTCTTGATGGACGAGCCGTTCGGCGCCCTCGACGCGCTGACCCGCGCCCACCTGCAGGACAGCGTCATGGAGATCCATGCCCGGCTCGGCAACACGGTGATGATGATCACCCACGATGTCGACGAGGCCGTGCTGCTGTCGGACCGTGTGGTGATGATGACCAACGGCCCGTCGGCAACCATCGGCGAGATCCTGAAGGTCCCTTTGGCGCGGCCGCGCCGCCGCCTGGAGCTCGCGACCGATGCCGAGTACGCCCGCTGCCGCGCCGCCGTGCTGGAATTCCTTTACGCCCGGCATCGCGTGCCGGCGCGCGCTGCCTGAGGAAGGCATGACCGAGTTCGACGACCAGCAGAAGCAGTGGCTGCAAGGGTTCGTCAGCGGCCTGGAGGCCCGCAAGGCCGCCGACAAGCTGACCAACCGCAGCGCTGCCGCGGCTGCGCCGTCGAACCTCGATGCCCTGCAGACCGCCGCGCAGGACCGCGCCCTCGCGGCGGGCGGCAAGCTGGTCGCCGAGGAGACCGCCAAGCGCCAGCGTCATCCCCTCGATCGCATGGACGAGGTTTCAGGCCGCGCCAAGGTAGGTCAGTTCCCCAAGGGCATGGACGTCTTCCTGACCAAGTACCAGGGCCTGTTCTATGTCGCGCCGGCGCAGGACTCCTTCATGTGCCGCCTGCGCATCCCCAACGGCATCTTGAGCGCCTGGCAGTTCCGCGGCCTCGCGGAAGCGGCCGATGCCTACGGCGGCGGCTATGCCGACATCACCACGCGCGCCAACCTGCAGATCCGCGAGATCGGCGCGGCGCATGCGGTTGACCTGCTGACCGCGGTGCAGGCGCTCGGCCTCACCGCACGTGGCTCCGGCGCCGACAACATCCGCAACATCACCGGGGGCTCGACCGCCGGCATCGACCCGCAAGAACTTCTGGACACGCGACCGCTGTGCAGCGCCATGCACCACTACATACTCGCCCATCGCGAGATGTATGGCCTGCCGCGCAAGTTCAACATCGCCTTCGACGGCGGCGGGCGCATCCCCACGCTGGAAGACACCAACGACATCGGCTTCGTCGCCTGCCAGGTCACCGCCGGCATCGAGCCCGGCGTCTACTTCCATCTGCAGCTCGGCGGCATCACCGGCCATCTCGATTTCGCCTTCGCGACTGGCATCCTGCTGAAGCCCGACGAGTGCGTGGTCGTCGCCGCTGCCGTCGTGCGCGCCTTCGTGGCTCACGGCGATCGCACGAATCGCCAGAAGGCGCGCCTGAAATACGTGCTCGACCGCATGGGCCGCGACGCCTTCGTGGCCGAGGTCGAGAAGGAATACGGCAAGCCGCTGCGCCGCGCCGCCGGCCCGGTGATCGCGCCGCGGCCGATGGCCGACAAGCACGGCCATATCGGCGTGCATCGCCAGAAGCAGCCCGGCCGCAACTACCTCGGCCTGGTCCTGCCGGTCGGCCGCCTGACCTCCGAGCAGATGCGCGGCCTCGCCGAGATCTCCGAGCGCTTCGGCAGTGGCACGATCCGACTGACCGTGTGGCAGAACCTCCTGATCTCCGATGTCGCCGACCGCGACGTCGGCATCTGCATTGCCGCCATCAATGCGCTTGGCCTCGGCATCGAGGCGAGCGCCATCCGCCGCGGCCTGGTCGCCTGCACCGGCAATGCCGGCTGCAAGTTCGCCGCTTCCAACACCAAGGGCCATGCGCTGAGACTCGCCGACTGGCTCGAGGCGCGTGTGGCGGTCGACCTGCCGATCAACATCCATCTCACCGGCTGCCACCATTCCTGCGCCCAGCACTATGTCGGCGACATCGGCCTTTTAGCCGCCAAGGTCGATCGCGGCGAAGACAGCGTCGAGGGCTATCACGTCTATATCGGCGGTGGCGCCGCCTCGACCGCCGAGCAGGCGATGGCGCGCGAGTATGCCAGGTCGGTCGCGTTCGACGACCTGCCGCCGCTGCTCGAGCGCCTGCTGGCCGCCTGGCTCGCCCATCGCGCGGCGCCGACCGAGTCCTTCTTCGAGTTCACGCGCCGCCACGCGGTCGCCGCCCTGCGCGATCTGGCCGACCGTGCGCCGGCGGAGCTCGTGGCATGAACGCCATTACACCCGTCCCCTCGATCATTCCCGAGACCGCGCCGTTCTCAACCGAGCAGCGTGCCTGGCTGAACGGCTTCTTCGCCGCCTACCTTGGCGTCAGCGGCGAGGTGGTTGGCCACACCGACGCCGCTGCCGAGCCTGACGAGGACCTCCCTTGGCACGACGCGTCGCTGGCGATGCCCGAGCGGCTGGAGCTCGCCAAGGATCGCAAACCCGAGCGCCAGCTCATGGCCGCCATGGCTCAGCTCGATTGCGGCCAGTGCGGCTACCTCTGCCAGACCTACGCCGAGGCCGTGTGGTCGGGCGCCGAGGCCGACATGGGCCGCTGCGTTCCGGGCGGCAAGGAAACCCAGCGCAAGCTGAAGGAGCTGTTGGCCGCGCTGGAACCGCAGCGCGTCGGCGCGCCGGCGGCTCCCGTGCCCAAGGCGTCGGCGCCCGTCGGTTCGCGCGATCGGCCTGCGCTTGCCACCCTGGTCGATGCCTACCCGCTCAACCGTCCGGGTTCGGGCAAGGACGTCCGCCATGTCGTGCTCGACCTGTCGACCACCGATCTCACCTACGAGGCGGGTGACAGCGTGGGTGTGTTCGCCCGCAAGAACCCGCAGCTCGTGCAGGCCGTGCTCGATCGCGTCGGCGCCACAGGCGAGGAGATGGTGGCGTTCGACGGCGAGGCCCTGCCGCTGCGCCAGGTCCTTTTGAGCAAGGTCGACATTGCCCGACCCAGCGACGAATGCATGGAGTTCCTGGCCACCCGTGCCTTCGATGGCGAGGAAGCACTGAAGCTGCAGGCGCTGGCCCGCGGCGAGGGACCGGCCGAACTGGTCGACGCTGACCTGCTCGACCTCCTGATGGCGTTCCCCTCGGTGATGCCCTCGCTGCCCGGCCTGCTGAAGGCACTCGACCGCCTGCAGCCGCGCCTTTACTCGATCGCCTCGTCGTCGAAGGCGCATCCGCGTGAGGTGCATCTCACGGTGTCGGCCGTACGCTGGGACAGCAACGAGCGCACCCGCACCGGCATTGGCTCGTGCTACCTCGCGGACTTCGCCAAGCCGGGCGACGTCATCCCGATCTTTGTCCAGAAGAGCCACGGCTTTGGCCCGCCGGCCGACGACGGTGCGGCCGCGATCATGGTGGGCCCGGGCACCGGCATTGCGCCGTTCCGCGCATTCCTCGAGGAGCGCGAGGCGCGGGGAGCGAAGGGCAAGAACTGGCTGTTCTTCGGCGACCAGAAGCGTTCGGCCGATTTCCTCTACGAGGACCAGATCATGGACTGGCAGCGCCGCGGCGTGCTGCACCGCCTCGACCTCGCCTTCTCGCGCGACCAGGTCGAGAAGATCTACGTCCAGAACCGCATGCAGGAGGCAGCCGCCGAGCTCTGGCAATGGCTGGAGGAGGGCGCCCACTTCTATGTCTGCGGCGACGCCCAGCGCATGGCCAAGGATGTCGAGGACACGCTGCTCAGGATCGCCGTCGAGCAGGGCGGCAGGAGTCCCGAGCAGGCGAAAGCCTGGCTAGACGGCCTTGCCAAGGCCGGCCGGTATCAGCGCGATGTTTACTAAGCGTCTTCGCTGGGGGCGCGCCACTCCAATGGCGCGTCAGGGGAGCGCGGACCTCCAGGTCCGCAACATGAATCTGAGCGGACCTGGAGGTCCGCGCTCCGGAAGAAGAAGACGCGCCACTGGAGTGGCGCGCCGCCAGCCATGATCCGCACGACCTGTCCCTACTGCGGCGTCGGCTGCGGCTTGAAGATCACGCCGGATGGCAAGGGCGGGGCCGATGTCGTCGGCGATCCCGATCATCCGGCCAATCGCGGGCGCATTTGCTCGAAGGGCGCGGCGCTGGGCGAGACGCTGTCGCTCGAAGACCGGCTGCTCCATCCGGAAGTCGACGGTCGCCACGTGTCGTGGGACAGCGCCCTCGATACCGTGGCGGACGGCTTCCGCGAGATCGTGACGCGCCACGGTCCCGATACCGTTGCCTTCTATGTCTCGGGCCAGCTTCTGACCGAGGACTATTACGCCGCCAACAAGCTCATCAAGGGCTTCATCGGCACCGCCAACATCGACACCAACTCGCGCCTCTGCATGGCCTCGTCGGTGGCCGGCCACAAGCGCGCCTTCGGCAGCGACACGGTGCCGGGCCTCTACGAGGATTTCGAGCTGGCCGACCTCGTCGTGCTGGTCGGCAGCAATCTTGCCTGGTGCCATCCGGTGCTGTTCCAGCGCCTGGAAGCGGCCAAGCGGGTGCGGCCGGCCATGCGCATCGTCGTCGTCGACCCGCGCCGCACCGAGACGTGCGATATCGCCGACCTGCATCTGGGCCTGCGGCCGGGCAGCGACGTCGCCCTGTTCAACGCGCTGCTGGCCGAGCTGCAGCGCCGCGGCGCCACGGCCAAACGCTTCGTCGACAAGCACACGGTCGGCATGGACGATGCGCTGATTGCCGCGCGCGCCAGCGACGTCGGGCAATGCGACCTGCCCAAGGCCGACCTGGAGACCTTCTTCGACTGGTTTGCCAGGACGGAGAAGACCGTCACGCTCTATTCCCAGGGCGTGAACCAGTCGAGCGCCGGCGTCGACAAGGTCAACGCGCTGATCAACTGCCATCTGCTGACCGGCCGCATCGGCCGGCCGGGCATGGGGCCGTTCTCGATCACCGGCCAGCCCAACGCCATGGGCGGCCGCGAAGTGGGGGCGCTGTCCAACACGCTGGCTGCGCACATGGACTTCGCCCTGGAAGACGTCGGCCGCGTCGGCCGCTTCTGGAACACCAACCGCGTCCCGCGCAAGGCCGGGCTGAAGGCGGTCGAGCTGTTCGAGGCGGTGCGTGCCGGCCGCGTCAAGGCGGTGTGGATCATGGCGACCAACCCCGTCGCCAGCCTGCCCAACGCCGACGCCGTGCGTGCCGCACTCGCCGCTTGTGAACTCTCCGTCGTCTCCGAAGCGATCCGCGCGTCGGACACCGTCGATGCCTGCCGCGTCCGCCTGCCGGCGCTCGCCTGGGCGGAAAAGAACGGCACCGTCACCAATTCCGAACGTGGCATCTCGCGCCAGCGTCCGTTCCTGCCGCCGCCCGGCGAGGCGCGCCAGGACTGGTGGATCATCGCCGAGGTCGCGCGCCGCCTGGGCCACGGCGAGGCGTTCGCCTGGAAGGGCGTCGCCGACATCTTCCGCGAACATGCCAGGCTCTCCGCCTTCGAGAACGACGGCCAGCGCGACTTCGATATCGGCGCCTATGCCGACATCGACGACAGCGCATACGACTCGCTGAAGCCTTTCGTCTGGCCGGCTGCCAAGGGATCGCACCCAACCACGACCCGCTTCTTCGCCGACGGCGGCTTCTTCCACTCCGACGGGCGCGCCCGCTTCATCGCCACGGCAGCGCGCGAACCCCTCCACGCTCCCAGCACCGAATGGCCGATACGGCTGAACACCGGCCGCGTGCGCGACCAGTGGCACACCATGACGCGCACGGCGAAGTCGCCACGGCTCGCCGGCCACCGGCCCGAGCCGACCATCGAGCTCAACGCCATCGATGCCGCGCAGCGCGGGTTGCAGGACGGCGACATCGCCGAGGTGATCAGCGCCTGGGGCCGCGCTGCACTGCGTGTGCATCTCTCGAGGGCGCTGCGCCAGGGCGAGGCCTTCGCGCCCATGCACTGGACGGCGCAGCTTTCGCGGGCCGGCCGCATCAATGCCGCGGTCAATCCCGCGGTCGATCCCATTTCCGGGCAGCCCGAGCTCAAGCACACGCCGGTCGAGGTCAGGCGGGTCGCCGTCCAGTGGCATGGCACGATTCTCGCTCGCAGGCCGATCATGCTGCCCGCGGTCACCTACTGGGCGCGCATCAGGGGCGCCGGATGCCACGCCTACCTGCTGGCGGGCGAGCAACCTTTGGCGTCGGCGCGCCGCGCGCTGTCAGCCGCGATGCGCACGGCCAATCCGGGTCCCTGGGTGGACGGCGAGGATGCCCTGGGCGCCGTCATCAGCGACGGCCGGCTCGAAGCAGTCATGAGAATTGGCAAGGCGCACGACGAAACCGCCCGCGACCGGCTGGCGCCGTTCATGGCGGTGGCCCAGCTCGACAGCGAACAGCGGTGCGTCCTGCTGCACGGCGGTGATGCTGCGGATCGGGGCGGTGAGATCTGCGCCTGCCTCGGCGTGTCCAACGCCTCGGTGCAGGCCGCGATCGCCAATGGCGCCATGACGCTCGACGCCGTCGGCGCCGTCACCAAGGCCGGGACGAGCTGCGGCTCCTGCCGGCCCGAGATCCGTGCCCTGCTGCGCGCGGCGCGGCCCAGGCAGGCGGCGTGATGCAGACCTTCCCCATCTTCCTCGCCCTGCAGGATCGCCCCGTGCTCGTGGTCGGCGGCGGCGAGTCCGCGGCGCGCAAGGTCGAGCTGCTGCTGTCGGCCGGCGCCCGCGTCACCCTGATCGCCGACACGGTGGCCGGCGAGATCGCCCAGCTGATCGCCGAAGCGCGCGTCTCGTGGGCCGGTCGCGGCTTCGACGACGACGACCTTTCAGGCGTGGCCTTGGTGGTCGTGGCGACCGACGACGAGGCGCTGGCGGCGCGCGTTTCGCACGCCGCCCAGCAGCGCAGCCTTCCGGTCAACGTCGTCGACCGGCCGCGGCTCTCCAGCTTCATCATGCCGGCGATCGTCGATCGCGCGCCCATCACCATCGCCATCTCGACCGGCGGCGCCGCGCCGGCGCTGGCGCGGCGCATTCGCGCCGAGATCGAGCGTGCCTTGCCGGCGGCGATCGGCCGGCTCGCGCGCTTTGCCGAGATCTTCCGCGCGCAGGTACGCCGCACGCTCGATAATTCCCGCGACCGCCGCCGCTTCTGGGACCGCGTGTTCGCCGGCCGCATCGGCGAGCTGGCGCTGGCCGGTGACGAGATCGCCGCTCGCCGCGAACTGATCCGGCTGCTCGATTCGACGCGCAACGAGAACGCGCCGGCCGGCATGGTGCATCTGGTCGGCGCCGGTCCCGGCGATCCCGACCTCCTGACCATGAAGGCCCATCGCCTGCTGCAACGCGCCGACGTCATCGTCTACGACAGGCTGGTCTCGCCCGAGGTGTTGGCGATGGCGCGGCGCGATGCCGAACGTATCTTCGTCGGCAAGCGGCGCGGCGATCACGGCTCGACCCAACAGGAGATCAACCAGCGACTTGTCTCGCTGGCGCGCGCCGGCAACAGCGTGGTGCGGCTGAAGGGCGGCGATCCGCTGGTGTTCGGCCGCGGCGGCGAGGAGATCGAGGCGCTGGTGCGCGCCGGCATCGCCGTCGAGGTCGTGCCCGGCATCACGGCGGCGCTGGGATGTGCGGCGTCCGCCGCGATCCCGCTCACCCATCGCGACCATGCGCAGGCCTGCATCTTCGTCACCGGCCAGCTCAAGGATGGGACCGTCGCGCTCGACTGGCCGATGCTGGCGCGACCACGCCAGACCGTCGTCGTCTACATGGGCGCTGAAACCTTGCCGATCATCGCCGCCCGCCTGGTCGAGCATGGATTGCCGTCGTCGACCCCCGTCGCCTTGATCGAGAACGGCACGACCCATCAGGAACGGCGGGTCGTCGGCACACTCGCCACCATCGAGCAGCAGGCGGGACGTGCAGAGCTGAAGGGGCCAACACTCTGCATGATTGGTGAAGTCATCGGCCTTGCGTTGGCTCGCGATCCCGAATTTCGCTTTGTCTCACGAATCGGTCTCTGATAAGGAAATTCGCGACAAAAATGCAACAGTGGGGCGGGGGATGCGCAGCTTTGTGTTGAGTCTTGCCGTTATGCTGGCCGTTGGCGGCCCGAGCTTCGCCCAATCCACCACGACCGGTACGGCTACTCCTCAGGTCATCCGGGGCTCGAGCGCCAATCCGGCCGTCAAGAAGACCGCCGCGGTCGCCACCCAGCCCGCCAATCAGTCCAACGTCGTCCGACCGCCGGCTCGTCAGGCGCAGCAACGCACGACCAAGCCCGAGACCCTGCGCGGCTCGCGCTATGGCGGCTTTGCCCCCGCACCGTCGGACCCGCCGCCGGCGCTCGACATCACGAGCCCGCGCTCCCTCAGCCTGGTCAACTTCAACACCCAGGAAGTGCTGACCGTCACTTACTGGTCGAAGGGCGCCTACCATCGCAAGGCGCTCGACCAGCTCAACCACTTCCTGCGCGACTCGCGGGACAATGCGCAGACGGAAATGGATCCGCTGCTGTTCGACGTGCTGTGGCACACCGCGCAGATCGTGGGCTACGGCGGCTCGATCGAGGTGCTGTCGGCCTATCGCTCGCCGTCGAGCAATGCCTGGCTCGCCAGCGTCAGCCGCGGCGTGGCGCGCGACAGCCAGCACATGAACGGCAACGCCATGGACATCCGCTTCCCGGGCGTGCCGGTGTTCCAGATCCGGCAGGCCGCCTACTCGCTCAACATGGGCGGCGTCGGCTTCTATCCGCGTTCGGGCTTCGTCCACCTCGACACCGGCCCGGTTCGGTACTGGTAAGCCCGCTACTGGTAAGGTCATGCCACGCATCGACATCGTCGAGGCCGACATCACACGCCTCGACGTCGATGCCATCGTCAACGCAGCGAACGAAAGCCTTTTGGGGGGCGGTGGCGTAGACGGCGCCATCCATCGCGCCGCCGGTCCCGAGCTTTTAGCCGAATGCCGCACGCTCGGCGGCTGTCCGACCGGCGAGGCCAGGATCACCAAGGGTTATCGGCTGAAGGCGCGGCACGTGATCCATACTGTTGGGCCGGTCTGGCACGGGGGCACCGGTGGCGAGGCCGATCTGCTGGCGCGCTGCTACCGCAACAGCCTGGCGCTGGCCGAGCGGCATGGGCTGAAGAGCATTGCCTTCCCGGCCATCTCAACCGGTGTCTACGGCTATCCCAAGGAACCCGCCACCGAGATCGCCGTGCACGAGGTCAAAGCACACAAGGGCGGCGTCGAGCGTGTGGTCTTCTGCTGCTTCGGCGCCGACGTGGCGGCGTTGTATCGAGATATTCTGTCGTCCTGAGCGCAGCGAAGGACCTCATCGCCGCTTGTAATCGGCATGAGATCCTTCGCTTCGCTTAGGATGACATCGAGGGCGCACAGCCCCACCCTCGATGTCACTGCCCGAACCGGTTGGCATTCTTCAGAAATTCCAGCTCCTCGTCCGTGCAGGCACGGCCCAGCGCGTCGTTGCGATGCGGGAAGCGTCCGAAGCGGACGATGATGTCGCGATGCTCGATGGCGTATTTCATCATGTCGGGATCGTTGAAGGGTTCGAACAACGCGCAACCCATCTCCTGATCCTCCCGCGATTCGCTGTGCTGGAAGGGCATGTAGAAGAACGCCCGCATGGCGGGGATGAAGGCCGCCGGATGGAAGCGCGCCAGCGCCAGCCGTGCCGTCTCCATCGCCTTGGGGTCTCCGGCAAAGGCGTGCGCCGAGCCGCGGTGCATGTTACGCGGGAACTGGTCGCACAGAAGGATCAGCGCCAGCGCCCCGTCGGGCGACTGTCGCCAGTGATCCAGGCGGCCTTCGATCGCCCGTTCGAAGGCCGGCGAAAAGCGTTGGCGAATCTCGGCGTCGAACTCGGGCGGGCCGGCCCACCAGATGTCGCGCGGCTTGCCGTGATCGGGATGGTTGAGCGGCAGGAACCAGAAATCGAGGACGTCACGGATGGACGGGCTGTCGGTCATGCGCTTTAGATACGCCAGCACGGTCATAGCCGTCGAATGAGGAACTCGTGGGCAAGGTCAAAAATATCCTGTTCATCATGTGCGACCAGCTGCGCGCCGATCATCTGTCGTGCGCCGGCCATCCGCATCTCAAGACGCCCGCCATCGATTCGCTGGCGGCCAGGGGCGTGCTGTTTCCGCGCGCCTACGTGCAGTCTGGTGTCTGCGGCCCCTCGCGCATGAGCTACTACACCGGCCGCTACATGTTCTCGCACGGCGCCACCTGGAACCGCGTGCCGTTGTCCGTGCGCGAAAAGACCATCGGCGACTACCTGCTGCCGACCGGCATGCGCGTCGCGTTGGCCGGCAAGACCCACGTGCTGCCCGACCTCGACGGCCTGGAGCGCTACGGCATCGAAGGCGGCTCGGCCGTTGCCGCCCTGATGCGCGCCGGCCGCTTCGAGGAGCTCGACCGCTACGACGGTCACTCGCCGCCGGGCGAGGAAAGCGGCTATGCCGCCTATCTGCGCCAGCAGGGCTACAACTCCGACGATCCGTGGAGCGACTACGTGATCTCGGCCGACGGTCCCGACGGGCCGGTGTCGGGCTGGCAGATGCGCAACGTGCACCTGCCGGCGCGTGTCGCCGAGGAGCACTCGGAGACCGCCTACATGACGCGCGAGGCCATGCGCTTTGTCGAGGACATGGGCGACAAACCGTGGTTCCTGCATCTCAGCTACGTCAAGCCGCACTGGCCCTACATGGCGCCCGCGCCCTACCACAAGATGTACGGCGCGAAGGACTGCCTGCCGCTCAATCGCGATGAGCGCGAGCTTCTAGACCAGCATCCCGTGCTCGCGGCCTATCGCCAACACGAGGAGTCTCAGTCGTTCCAGCGGTCCGATGCGCCGGACATCGTGCGCCCGGCTTACATGGGCCTGATCAAGCAGCTCGACGATTGGCTCGGCCGGCTATTCGATCACCTGAAGAAGCTCGGCCGCTTCGATGACACGCTGATCCTGTTCACGTCGGACCATGGCGACTTCCTGGGCGACCATTGGCTGGGCGAAAAAGAGATGTTCTATGAAGAGGCGCAGCGTGTGCCCTTCATTGTCTACGATCCCGATGCCGCCGCCGACTCAACGCGCGGCACGGTCGACGAGCGCTTCGTCGAAGCAGTCGATGTCGTGCCGACCTGTCTTGCCGCGCTGGAACAGCCCGCCAACGATCATCTCGTCGAAGGCCGCTCGCTGCTGCCCTTGCTGCGCGGCGGCAAGGTCGAGCACTGGCGTGACGCCGTGTTCTCCGAGCTCGACTATTCCTTTCGCGAGGCGCGCAAGATCCTGAAGCGCGGCGCGCGCGACTGCCGTGCCATCATGGTGCGCACCGACCACTGGAAGTACGTCTGGTGGCAGGGCTTCCGGCCGATGCTGTTCGACCTCGCCAACGACCCGAAGGAACTGCGCGACCTCGGCGCCGACGACGCCCACACCCTCATCCGCCGCGAGATGGAGGAGCGGATGGCGGCCTGGCTGAAGGCGCGCAAGACACGGGTCACCGTCGACGACGCCTATGTCGAGGCGCGCACGGCCACGCACAAGAAGCACGGGATCTTCTTCGGCGTGTGGTGATACGGGAGCGCGGGCCTCTGGCCCGCTCTCGATGCCCCCGATTTGTTCGGCGGCACTGCATCATTTCTTGTTATGCGTAGATGACGCTGGTCGCAGCCCCAGCGGGCGGCCATGATGACCCCTCAACCCGTCGTAGATGGCGCCGGGTGAGGGGAGGCTATAGGTCCAGCGGGGGCTGCATGGCCGAGGGGACACCATCCACGCCCGACCAGTCGGGCATCGTCTTCCGGAGCGAGGCGCTGCGGCGCTTGCGCTCGTCCGATCAGCTCACCGAGCGCATCGTTCTCATTCCACCGGCCATGCGCATGATGGTGGCGTCGCTCACCGTCATTGTCGCCGCCGGCCTGATCTGGGGGATGTTCGGCTCCGTGCCGACTCGCGTCATCGGCCAAGGCGTGCTGCTGGCCGACGGCAAGGCGGCCCATACGGTGCAGCCGATCGTTGCCGGACCGATCATCGAGCTCCTGGTCAAGCGCGGCGATATGGTCGATGTCGACACCGACGTGGCCCGCGTTCAGCAGGTGGCGCTGCAGACCCAGGTCGACACCTTGGAGACACGGTTGGGCGTGCTGCGGGTCGATCTGGATCAGTTCAAGAAGGCGAACGAGCTCGAGCTCCGCCAGGTCGACATCATGCTGCAGCGGCAGAAGGCGGTGACCGAGGAGCAGATCACGGCGGGGCAGGTGCGCGCCAAAGGTCTGCAGGAGATCCTTACAGCCGACGAATCGCTGTTCAGCCGCGGCATCATCAGCCGTCTCGAGGTCGCCCAGGCCCGCGCCGACCATGACCGGACCATACTCGACATTGCCAACGCTCGCGCGCGTACCATCGAGGTCGAGGAGCTGGCCGGCATCAAGCGCGGGAACATCGCCGAGCTCGAGCGTCAGAAGCAGGAGCATATCGATGCGGTGCAGGCCGAGGCGTCACGGCTCAAGGTCGAGGTCAGCCTCGGCTCGATGGTGAAAGCCCCCGTCGCCGGCCGCATCGAGGAGATCCGTGTTGGCCAGGGCGACGTGGTGGTGCCGGGCACCATCATCGCCACCATCGGCCGGGTGGCGCCCGAAGCCTTCGAGGTCGTCGCCGTCTTCGACAACAACATGGCCAAGCGCATCACGACCGGGTTGGATGTCCATGTGCACCCGGCCAGCGTCAGGCGGGAGGAGCACGGGGCGATGCGCGGCCGCGTGCTGTCGATCACCGAGCTCGGCGTGTCCAAGGCCGAGCTCAACGCCATCCTGCGCAACCCGCAGCTCACCGACGTGTTGATGGGCACGTCCGCGCCGCTGTTGGCCAAGATCGGCGTCATTCTCGACAAGCAGACGCCGAGCGGCTTCGCCTGGTGGGGCGGCCGCGGCCCGCCCTATTCGGTGACGCGGGGCACGCGCGTGGCGGTCGACGTCATCGTCGAGCGCCAGGCGCCCATCACCCTCGTCATCCCGGCGATGCGACACCTGCTCGGCCTCGAAGGATGATCTCCCGGGTTCGACGCGTCCTCGGGCTCGACCGGCGAAACCGTGTCCGCACGCCGACCATCCTGCAGATGGAGCTCACCGAGTGCGGTCCCGCCGCGCTTGCCATCATCCTCGCCCATTTCGGGCGGCGCGTGTCGCTCGAGGAGCTGCGCATCGCCTGCGGCGTGTCGCGCGACGGCAGCAAGGCCTCGAGCATCGTGCGCGCTGCGCGCCGCTATGGCCTCGATGCCAAGGGTCAACATCTCGAGCTCGGCGAGGTTTTGGCCGGTCCGTTTCCAGTCATCGTCCATTGGGGTTTCAATCATTTCCTCGTGCTCGAGGGCACGTCGGATACCGAGGTCTTCCTGAACGACCCGGCAACCGGTCCACGCCGCGTCACCCACGAGGAGTTCGGCCAGAGCTTCACCGGTATCGTGCTGCACTTCGCGCCCGGTCCCGAGTTCAAGGCCGGCGGGGTATCGGTCGGCCTGTTGGCCCAGTTGGGCCACCGCTTGTCCGGCTGCCACGTGGGCCTCGCCGTCATCGCCTGGCTGAGCCTGATGATGGTCATTCCGGGACTCGTTCTTCCGGGCGCGACCAAGGCTTTCGTCGACGACATCCTCGTCAAGCGCTTCGAAGGCTGGCTCAGTCCGCTGCTGGTCGGGCTCGCCGCCATGTTCGTGCTGCAGGTCGCCTTGTCAGCGGTGCAGCAGATGGCGCTGCTGCGGCTGGAGCTCAAGCTGGCGCTGGAGGAGTCGGCGCGGTTCACCTGGCATGTGCTTCGCCTGCCGGTGGAGTTCTTCAATCAGCGCTTCGCCGGCGACCTCGCCAACCGCATCGACTCCAACGACCGGGTCGCACGGCTGCTGGCGCGCGACTGCGGCCAGGCCGCGGCGACCTGCTTCACCGCTTCGTTCCTCGGCCTCATCATGCTGCTCTACGACCCGACGCTGGCGGCCATCGCCATCGGCGGGGCCGCGCTCAATGTCGGGCTGCTGACGGTGATGCAGCGCGTGCTGCAGGACATCGTGCTGCGCCTGCAGACCGAGACGGGCAAGCTGTTCGCCATTTCGGTCGTCGGCCTGCAATCGATCGAGACGCTGAAGGCCACCGGCACCGAGAGCGACTTCTTCGCCAAGTGGACCGGACACCATGCGCGGGCGATGAACTCCGAGCAGAGGCTCTCGGTCTATCAGCAGGCCTCCAACCTGTTGCCGCCCCTGGTGTCGAGCCTGACCACGGCCGCGGTGCTGGGCGTCGGCGCCGTGCAGGTGGTCAAGGGCACGCTGAGCGTCGGCGAGCTGGTCGCCTTCCAGGGCCTGGTGATGAGCTTTTCGGTGCCGATTGCCCAGATGGTCGGCACGGCGGCCAAGGTCCAGCAGGCCTCGGCCGACATCACCCGGCTCGACGACGTGCTGCACTATCGGCGCGACTGGCGCTTCTCCGAGCCGTCGACGCCGGTCGAGACCTTCGCCGCCGGCCGCCTGTCGCTGAAAGGCGTGAACTTCGGCTACAACCCGCTCGAGCCGCCGCTGCTCGATGATGTGTCGATCGAGGTCGCGCCCGGCCAGTGGGTCGCGCTGGTCGGCGATTCGGGCAGCGGCAAGTCGACGCTCGGCAAGCTCATCACCGGCCTCTACACGCCGCGCAGCGGCGAGATTCTCATCGATGGCCATACGCTTACTGAATGGGGCCGCGACCGGCTTGCCCATATCGTCTCGTCGGTCGACCAGGACATCTGCCTGTTCCATGGCACGCTGCGCGACAACATCGCCTTGTGGGACGAGACGGTCACCCATCGCACCCTGCTCGCCGCGGTGCACGACGCCGGCCTCGTCGATGTCGTGAAGCATCTCTCGGGTGACATCGACGGCGTCATCGAAGAAGGCGGGCGCAATCTGAATGGCGGTCAGCGCCAGCGCATCGAGATAGCCCGCGCGCTGGTGCAGGAGCCGGCGGTGCTGGTGCTCGACGAGGCGACCAGCGGCCTCGACGCCGAGAGCGAGGACACGATCCTGAGCGCGGTGCGACGGCGCGGCATGACCTGCGTGCTGATCGCCCATCGCCTCAGCACGATCCGTGACTGCGACGAGATCATCGTGCTCGAGCGCGGCCGCATCGTCGAGCGCGGCACCCACGCCGACATGGTGGCGGCGGGCGGTCCCTATGCCCGGCTGATCTCGGCCGAGGCGGACGCATGAACGCCCCGGTCTCGACGTCGGAGCCGCCGGGTCCGTTCGACCTTGGCGTCCTCGGCGTGCCCGCAAGACTGGTGCGAGCGGCCCGCCTCTACGCGGTCGTCCTCGACGCGTCGGGCAATCCGGGACCCCTTCAGTTCCTCGCCAGCCTGCCCGAAGGCGCGGCCGTCTTTGCGCTGGCGACGCCGGGTGTCCGCTTCATGCTGCATGAGCAGGGGCCACCCTCACCGAAGCCCTTGATCGCCAATGCGGCGCCCGACGCCGCTGCCATCGACGCGTGGTACGAGGCGCTGCTCGGCGCGCCGGGAATGCCACACGGTGATGCCGATACCGAGCCGCTGGCGCGCGGCGACAGGCGGGCCTTTGCCGCCCGCGCCTGCGTGACGGCGCGGCAGATCCTGTGGCTCGAATCGGCAGCGCCGATCCTGCGTTATCCCGCCGGCGGTGGCGCCGAGGCGTCACCTGCCACGACGCGCCTCGTTCTCGCCAACCAGATTCGCGCCGAGATCACCGCCGACAACGACGTGTTCGCGATCGACACCGAGAGCCTGCTGGCCCGGTTCTCGCCGGCCAGGCTGGGCGAGGCCTCGCTGCCGATCGCGCAGCGCATCGCCGTTGCCCTCGGCAAGCGCGACGCCAACCGACGCCAGCGCTGGCAGCAGACGCGTGACATCGATGGGCTGCGGGCCTCCCATGCGCTGAAGGGCCTGCACGATGTCGTCCTGTTTCGCCCGACCGCGCCAATCCTGGTCGCCCGTCCTGGCCAGGATCCGCTACCCGGCGTGCTCGGGGTGCTGGCCGATGCCGAAGGCTTCGAGCTCAGGACGCCCGCGCGCGACCGGGTGCAAACGCCACTGTTCGAGCGGCTGAAGGCCTATGCCTTCGCCAGCGGCTTTGGCTTCCGCGAGATCACGCTGACCGGGCAGTGGTGGCTGAGGCAGGGCCCACCCTTCATCGCGGTCGAAGACAAGGCCGGCCAGCCGCTCGCCATGGTGTGCCGCGGACGGCGCTGGCACGTCGTCGATCCCGAGACACTCGGCGAGACGGCGGTCGATGCGACCCTGGCGGAAGGCCTCAGGCCCATGGGCTACATGCTCTATGCGCCACTGCCCGACAAACCCAATGGTCTCGACATCTGGCGCTTCTCGACCTACGGCGTGCGCGCCGACATTCGTCGGCTGCTGATCGCCTCGGCCGCCGCTGCGGCGGTGGCGCTGCTGATGCCGGTCGCCACCGGCGCGATCCTGGGGACAGCCATTCCCGAAGGGCGCTACACGCTCTTGAGCGACATGCTGCTGCTGCTGATCGCCGCTGCGGTCGGCGGCACGGGCTTCCAGATGGCACGTGCGATGTCGCTGGTCCGCCTCGGCACCCAGCTCGACCAGCGCCTGCAGGCCGCCGTGTGGGACCGCGTGCTCCGGCTGCGCCTGTCGTTCTTCCGCCAGTACCTGATCGGCGACCTGACATGGCGTATCCTCGGCGTCGATTCGATGCGCCGCATCCTGACCGGCCAGCCGGTCAATGCGGTGATCGGCGGCGTCTTCTCGGTGGCCAGCCTGGCGATCATGCTGATCTACGACGGCGCGCTCACGCTGTTCGCCGTCGGCTATGCCTTCGTGGCGGGCGGGCTTCTGTTCGTGATCGGTCGCGTCCAGAAGCGCAAGCAGCAGCAAGTGTTCACCCATATGGGCGTCGTTTCGGGCCTTCTGATCGAGTTGATCGGCGGCATCGCCAAGCTCCGCGTTGCTGCCGCCGAGCTGCGAGCGTTCACGCGCTGGTCGACCGCCTTTGCCCATCAGCGTCGCAGCGCCGCCGGGGCGCTGCGCGCCAACGCCCTGCAGGCGGTCGCCGCGTCGAGCCTGCCGTTCGTCGGCGCCATCGGCATCTTCGGCATCGCCGCCGGTGGCGACACGCCGATCGAAGTCGGGGCATTCGCCGCGTTCAACGCCGCCTTCGGCCAGTTCACGGCGTCGATCATGAGCCTGGCCAATGCCGTGAATGTTTCGATCGATGTCCTGCCGATCTTCTCCCGATTGCGTCCCATCCTCGACGCACCGCTCGAGGTCGAGCAGCACCGGACCGATCCCGGCCAGCTGAGCGGCGCCATCACGGTGCGCGACCTGTGGTTCCGCTATGCCGACGACGGACCGTGGGTGCTGGAAGGCGTCGACTTCCACGTGCGGCCGGCCGAGAGCATCGCCATCGTCGGGCCCTCCGGCTCGGGCAAGTCGTCGCTGCTCCGCCTGCTGCTCGGGCTCGAAGCGCCGACTCGCGGCAGCGTTTCCTATGACGACAAGGACCTCAAGGATCTCGATCTCAGGCTGGTGCGGCGCCAGATCGGCACTGTGCTCGAAAGCTCGACCCTGTTTCCCGGCAGCCTGCACGAGAACATCGCGGGCTCCTCGCCGCTGTCGCGCGAGCAGGTCCTCGACGCCGTCCGGCTGGCCGGGCTCGAGGCCGACATCGCCCACATGCCGATGGGCCTCGACAGCGCCGTCACCGACGGCGGCGGCCAGATCTCGGGCGGCCAGCGCCAGCGCGTGATCATCGCCCGCGCCCTGGTCAACAAGCCGCGCCTGTTGTTCTTCGACGAGGCGACCAGCGCGCTCGACAACCGCACGCAAGCCACGGTCAAGCGCAGCATCGAGCGCATGAACGCCACCCGCATCATCGTCGCCCATCGGCTGAGCACCATCCGTGACGCCGACCGCATCATCGTCTTGGAGGCGGGCCGCATCGTTGAGACCGGCCGCTACGACGAGCTCCTTGCCACGCGCGGCGCCTTCCATCGCCTCGCCCGGCGGCAACTCCTTTAAGGCGGCTCGCCCGAGACCAGCCCTCCGGTCACCTTCTCGAGCTGCTCGTCGGTGAGGTAGCGGACCGCGGCCGCGGGTTGGCTGGAGAAGAAGGCGCGCGCCTCCTCGACCGTGAAATGAAAGCCGCACGCCGCGGCGATGCTGACGGCGGCCTCCAGGCTCTCTGTCCGCCCTCCTGCCAGCAGGCTGGCCACGACAGGCGACGCCTTCGAGAAACGCTCGAGGTCGGCGAGGCTCATGGTAGCAGGCTAGGAGCAGCGGCGGACCCTGTCGAGGTCACTGTTTTGGCAGCATGCTACCCATCTGGATCAGGGTTGTAAAACTGGTGTAACGTTCGACGATAAGTATGTTGAAGTGCGTAGCCACACAAAAGGGGGAGATCGCATGACTAGTCCTTCCGTCGGCACCATCCTGACCGCCGAGTTCGGCCCGCTGATCACCCCGCAGAGTTACGCTCAGCAGGGCATGGCCCCGGGCATTCTGGTCGGCGTCACCCAGCAAGGCGAGCGGACCTACCAGAGCTTCGGCACCATATTGATCTACAATACGGGGAAATCGCCGACCATCCCCATCGAGAATATCGTCTGGTGCATCGGCTCCAATACCAAGGTGTTCGCAGCGACGTCGCTCGGGGTCGCCATCACACTGCAGGGAGTACAGATCCCGATCGCGCTGGACACTCCCGTGGCATCGCTCCTGCCGAAGGGCGCGACCATCCAATCCTACGAGCAGCCAATTCTGATACAGCACCTCGCGACCCACACCGCCGGCTGGCCGGATGGGATGTGTACCAACGGCAAGACCGCCTTGGGCGACTACACCTTCGCGGAGATGCAGGACTTCATCAACGCCTTCCCGCCAACCTACGCGCCAGGCACCCTGTTCAACTACAGCAACCAGGGCTTCGCTCTTCTCGGCACGCTGCTGTCGCAAGCCTACTTCGGCACCCCTGGCACCCAGCCGACGGATTGGACGAACTACAAGAATTGGCTGAACGTCGTCTGGGCAACGGTCATCGACCCGCTCAATCTCACGAGCACCCAGATCGACTACAAGCCGGTGATTTCGTCGATGCTGCAGTCCTGGAGGTTTTCCGTTCGGAAGAGCCCGTACATTCCGACCGATCCGCCGAATTGGGTGCAAGACTCCGCGTCGCTTGCTGCCGGCTCGGTGTCCTCGACGCTCGCCGACATGCTGACCTTTCTCGAGGGGCAGATCACGCCCTCCAGTACTCCGATCGAAGACGCGATCACCCTCACTCAAACCCAGCAATTCACCACAATCCCGATGGGCCTGGGCTGGCAGATCGGCAACGGCTATTTCAGCAAGGACGGTTTGGTCCGCGGCTATACGTCTTACACGATCTTCGATCCCGGAAACGCCATCGGCATCGTGGCGATCGCCAACGCCGACCATTGCAGTGGCGCACTCGCCAACGCTTGCCGGTCGACACTGCAGCAGTTGCGGAATTCCGGCGTCGACCCCATCACGTTTCCCGAGCCTGACACGCCGCCGGGCTGCCCCACGATAGAAGCATAAAGCTATCGCCGCGCTGCCACCTCGCGCTTGACTCGGTCGGTCGACCGAATTACATCTTTAGGTATTCGGTCGGTCGACCGAATTATGCCCGACCCCGGGAGGCCCCATGGGTGGTATCGCTTCGGTTCTGTACGGCGGCGGCGTCTATGCGCTGTTCTTCGTCACCTTCCTCTACGCCATCGCCTTCACCGGCAATCTGGCGGTGCCCAAGACCATCGACAGCGGCCCCGAGGGCCCGCTGATCCCGGCCCTGGTGATCAACACGCTGCTGCTCGGCCTGTTCGCCATCCAGCACAGCGTCATGGCGCGGCCCGCCTTCAAGCGCTGGTGGACGCGCTTCGTGCCGCACGCCGTCGAGCGCACGACCTACGTGCTGCTGGCGAGCCTGGCTTTGGTCCTGCTGTTCTGGCAGTGGCGGCCGATCCTGGCGCCGGTCTGGACGGTCAGCCATCCCACCGGCGTGCTCGCGCTGCAGGCGGTGTTCTGGCTGGGCTGGTTTCTGGTGCTCTTGAGCACCTTCCTGATCAATCACTTCGAACTGTTCGGCCTACGCCAGGTATGGGCGCGACTGCGTGGCCGCACCCTGCCGGAGCCGCGGTTCCGCACGCCCTTCATCTACAAGCGGGTGCGCCATCCGATCTATCTCGGCTTCCTCCTCGCCTTCTGGGCGACGCCGGTCATGACCGCCGGCCACTTGCTGTTCGCCGTGGCGACCACCGGCTATATCCTGATCGGCATCTGGCTCGAGGAGCGCGACCTCGTCGCCCTGTTCGGCGATCAGTACCGGCGCTATCGCGAGCAGGTGTCGATGCTGATCCCGTTGCCCGGCCGCAAGGCGAGGCCCGAGCCCGAAATCGAGCATCCAAGGCCGGCAGAATAGGCAACGCTCGTCGATCGTGGGAGAATCGGAATGGCGCGCGCACTGGCGAAGAAGGTCGAGACCAGCACCATGCTCCTGGAAGCGGCCAAGAAGGTGTTGCGCCAGAACGGCCATTCCGGTCTCTCGACGCGCGACGTCGCGGCGGCGGCTGGCGTACCGCTCAGCCAGATCCACTACCATTTCGGTTCCAAGCAGGGGCTCATGCTGGCGCTGTTCGACTATCTCAACGCCCAGCTGCTCGATCGCCAGAACGCCATGTTCCACGACGCGACGCTCTCGCTGTCGCAGCGCTGGGACCGCGCCTGCGACTATCTCGACGAGGACATCGCCTCGGGCTACGTGCGCGTCCTGCAGGAGCTCATAGCCGCGAGCTGGTCCGACCCCGAGGTCGCCAAGGTCGTGCGCAGCGGCCTCATGAGCTGGCTCGAGCTGATAGCCGAGGTGGCGCGGCAGGCCGACAAGGAGCTGGACGGGCTCGGTCCTTTCTCGGCCGGGGAAGTCGCCGCGCTGGTCAGCTCGGCGTTCATCGGCGCGGAAAGCCTCTACCTGCTGGGCGCCGAGAAGAAGGGCGGGCCGGTGCGCCAGTCGCTGCGCCGCGTCGGCGACGCCATCCGTATGGCCGAAGGCAAATCATCCAAGAGGTGATGTCATGCGCGCCAAGCTGCCGGACCAGGAAGGCTTTGCCGGACGCAACGGCAATCGCATCCATTACGAAGTCTACGGAGACGGGCCGCAGACCATGGTCTTCCTGCCGCCCTGGAGCATCGTGCATTCGCGAATCTACAAGGCGCAGATTCCCTATTTCAGCGAGCGCCTCCGCTGCATCACCTACGATGCGCTGGGCAATGGCAAGTCCGATCGCCCTGACGACACGGTCGCCTACTCGCTCGACAATTGCGTCGCCGACGCGCTCGCGGTCATGGATGCGACGGACGCCGGCGAGGCAATCCTGGTCGGCCTGTCGTTCGGCGGCCTGCTCGCCTGTTGTCTCGCCGCCTATCATCCGCAGCGGGTGAAGGCCGCCATCCTTGCAGGTGTTGCCGGCGTCGTCGGGCCGACCCACAAGCACATGACGCCGAAACATTTCCTGGCGCTGCGCGAAACCTTCGAGGGTTGGGACAAGTACAATCGCGGCTATTGGCTGGCGAACTATCCCGACTTCACCGAGCACTTCATCTCGAGCATCTTCCCCGAGCCGCATTCGACCAAGCAGATCGAGGACGGCGTCGCCTGGGCGAACGAGACCAACGGCCCCGTGATCGTGAAAACGGTCGAGGCGCGGTCCGTTGTGCCGAAGTTCGACGTCACCGAGCCGATGTACCGCCGCATCCGCTGCCCGGTGCTGGTGCTTCACGGCGAAGACGACCGGATCCAGCCCTGCGGTCGCGGCCAGCTCATCGCCGAGCTGACCGGCGGCGAGCTGGTGACCATGGCGGGCGTCGGCCACAATCCGCTCGGCCGCTTCCCCGCCAAGTGCAACGCCCTGATCAACGACTTCCTGGAGCGCCGGCTCGGCGTCGCTGCCCCCAGGCCATCGCCGCGTCGTGTGGGGCGGGAGAAGCGGGCGCTCTACCTTTCCTCGCCGATCGGTCTCGGCCATGGCCGCCGCGACATCGCCATTGCGCAGGAGCTGCGCAAGCTCCGTCCCGGTCTCGAGATCGACTGGCTGGCGCAGGATCCGGTGACACGCCTGCTGATGGCCAACGACGAGACCATCCATCCGCTGAGCTGGCGGCTCGCCAGCGAATCGCGCCATATCGAGGAAGAGTCGGGCGAGCACGACCTCAACGCCTTCCAGGCGATCCGCCGCATGGACGAGCTTCTGGTCAAGAACTTCATGACCTTCCAGGACGCGGTCGATACGGGCGACTACGACCTGGTCATCGCCGACGAGGCCTGGGACATCGACCACTTCTGGCACGAGCATCCCGAGCTCAAGAAGGCCAAGCTCGCCTGGTGCACCGACTTCGTGGGCTTCGTGCCCATGCCCGCAGGCGGCGAGCGCGAGGCCTTTTTGACCGCCGACTACAACGCCGAGATGATCGAGCACGTCGAGCGTCATCCCGGCGTGCGCGACCGCGCGATCTTCGTCGGCCGGCCCGAGGACATCGTGCCGCTGGGCTTCGGCAAGGACCTGCCGGAAATGCGCGACTGGATCCCGCGGCACTTCGATTTCTCGGGCTATGTGCTCGGCCGGCATCCCACCGACTTCGGCCCGCGCGCCGAGCTGCGCCAACGGCTGGGCTACCGGCCCGACGAGCGCATCTGCATCGTCACGGTCGGTGGCTCGAGCGTCGGCACACCACTCCTCCGGCGCATCCTGCAGGCCTGGCCGGTGGTTCATGCCCGGATGCCGGACCTGCGCATGGTGCTGGTCGCAGGTCCGCGCATCGATCCTGCGCGGCTGGGCGTCCCGGCAGGCGTCGAGGCGCACGCCTTCGTGCCCGACCTCGACCGTCATCTCGCCGCGTGCGACCTCGCCCTGGTGCAGGGCGGCCTCACGACCTGCATGGAGCTCGCGGCGGCCGGCACGCCGTTCCTCTACTTCCCGCTGAAGAACCACTTCGAGCAGAACGTCCACGTCGCCCATCGCCTGGAGCGCTACGCTGCCGGGCGGCGCATGGAGTTCGCGACGGCGACGCCCGAGGCGATTGCCGACGCCATGATCGCCGAGCTGGCGCGTCCGGCCGCCTTCAAGCCGGTCGAAGCCGATGGTGCCGCGCGCGCCGCCAGGATGCTGGCCGAGCTTCTATGAGGCTACAAGCAGGCACGGGCCTTTGACGCAGCGTTCGATGACGCTAGTTTGCGGGGTCTTAGCTGGGGGCCGAGCGTGTACAAATCCATTCTTGCGATTTCCGAAGGCGGGCCGGATGCCGTCATGTCGTTCCGACTGGCTGCCCGGATCGCGGCCGAGTTCGACGGCACCGTGGATGCGGTGCATTTCGCCGAGCATCACGAGCACGAGTCCGACATCACCGTGCAATCGATGCCGTTCCTCTCGCGGTTGTCCGACGACCGGGTGAAGGCGCGGGTCCTGGAATCACGGCGCGCCTTCGCCGAGCTGCTGGCGTCGCTGAAGGGCGCCACCTTCACGGACAACGAGAGCATGACGCGCGACGAACTGGTGCGCAGCGGGCGGTTCGCCAGCCTGGTGCTGATCGGCCGGCCCGGCGCCGACGACGAGAACATCGCGCCCGGGACGGTCAAGGCCGCGATCTACGACTGCGCCCGCCCGGTGGTGATCGCGCCGCCCGATCTGAAGGCGGGGGCGATCGGCTCGGTTGTCATCGCCTGGAACGGCAGCACCCAAGCCGCGCGCGCCGTCGGCTCGGCGCTGCCCTTTCTGGCCAAGGCCACCAAGGTGACCCTGCTGGTCGCCGACGCCGAACCCGAGGAGGTCGCAGCGCCCCTGCTGCTGCGCAATCTCGGCCGCCGCGGCATCACGGCTACCGTAGATACAGCGAAATTCCACGCTCTCACCGGTCGTGGCCGCGGCCGTGCATTGCTCGCCTATGCCAGGGACAAGGGTGCCGATCTTCTGGTAATGGGCGCCTATGGACACGGCGAACTGTCCAACTTCCTGGGGTTGGGCGGCGCCACCGCCAAGGTGATCGCCTCCTGCCCGATCCCGCTCCTGCTGGCTCACTGATGGAGGAAATTTCATGAAGACCGTCCAATCGATGCTCGATGAGGCGAACGCCGCGGTGCCGCGCATCAGTCCCGACGACGCCAAGAAGCTTGTCGGCAAGTCCGACGTGCTTTTCCTCGACGTGCGCGAGCCGCCCGAGGTCGCGGCCTCTGGCAAGGTGCCGGGCGCCGTCGCCGTGCCGCGCGGGCTGGTCGAGTTCCGCGCCGATCCCGCCTCGGCCATGCACGACAAGGCGTTCGACCGTTCCAAGACGGTGGTGGCCTACTGCGCCTCGGGCGGCCGCTCGGCCCTGGTCGGCAAGACGCTGAAGGACATGGGCTACGCCAAGGTGCTGAACCTCGGTGGCTTCAAGGGCTGGGTCGATGCCGGCGGCGAGGTCGAGAAGGCCGGTTGATCCACGTCAACGTCGCGGATGGCTGCCACGCGCACAAAGGAAGCCATCTCGTCGGCGGGCGAGCGTTGCGCCTGGTGACGTCTGGAGGGTCGGCATGAAGCTCTCAGCTTGGGCACTCGTCATTTCGATCATTGCGATGGCCGGCCAGCCGCTGCGCGCCGACGAACGCGGCGATCCGGAACGCGGTCTTGCCGTGGCACGGCAGGTCTGTTCGGAGTGCCATGCGATCCAGGCGCAACAGCTTCAGTCGCCGCAGGCGCGGGCGCCCACCTTCCTCGCACTGGCGACGACGCCTGGCATGACCGCTACAGCGCTCTCCGTGGCCCTTACGACCCCGCACGCTGGGATGCCGATGTTCAGGCTGACCGCGGAGCAGCGGGACGGCATCATCGCCTACATCCTCAGCCTGAAGCAAAGCGGCTCGCCGCCAGGCAAGTGAGCCAGGGCAATCGGGGCGGCCTATTGGGCCGCGATGGCGGAACGCCTGCATGGCGCTCGACTCGTAGGCCGGAAGCGCAAATGATGACGCGTCGCTCACTTTCGGTTTGATCTGGATCAAGGACAATGGACGGCTGGCGCTCTGTCATTGAGCAATGGATGCCGCCTATTACTCACTGATCCGACGCACTCGTGACGGCCAGTATGTCGGCTGGGTGCCCGATCTTCATGGCGTCTCTGCTTCCGGCGTCAGCGAAGCCGAGGTCATCTACCGGCTGTCGCGCGAGGCGGGCGAGCTTCTCGACGAGATCGTCGCCAAAGGGCTGCCGCTTCCGGCGCCCAGTGCAGCCGACGCGCTGCCGCTCGGCGACACGCGCGGGCTCTATCGACGGCTTCTGCTTGTGCTGGGTTGAGGCCAGTCTCTATCCCTGCCTGGCCAGCATGCCGACGCGCTTCAGGTTGGCGCGCTCGACACCTTCCAGCTCCTTGTAGGCGGCGGCATAGCCGGCCCCGTCGAGATAGAGCGTGGGCATGCTGAACTTTTCCATCACGGCCTGAGTGGCGGCATCGGACAGCGCTTCCTTGAAGGCGTCGTGGAGCTTCTTCACGACGGCCGGGTCCATGCCCTTGGGCCCGCAGATGCCATAGGGCGAGTTCACCACCAGATCGATGCCGGCTTCCTTGAGGGTGCGCACCTCGGGGAACAGCTTCATGCGGTTGGAGCCCCAGACGACGAGCAGCCGGAACTGTCCGCCCTGCACCAGCGGGATCCAGCCGCTGGCGTCGGCGATGGCGTCGATCTGCTTGCCCAGGAGGCCCTGATAGAGCTCGCCGCCGCCGCGATAGGGCACGTGCGTCATCTCGATGCCCAGCCGCTGCTGCAGGTCGACCATGGTCATGTTCTGCACCGACGATTGGCCGAAGGTGCCGTAGTTCAGTTTGCCGGGGCTCGCCTTGGCGGCGGCGACGAGCTCCTCGAGCGTCTGGTAAGGGCTGTCGGCGCGCACGACGATGCCGTGCACCGAGCCCGAGAGCTGGATGATGTAGCTGAAGTCGGTCTGGGCATCGTAGCTCGGCTGCTCGGCCATGAGCTGGGCGCGCACCGTGCCGGTGTGGATCTGGCCCAGCGTATAGCCGTCGGGCTTGGCGTCCTTGAGCGCAAGCGCGCTCAAGGTGGCGTTGGCGCCCGGCTTGTTGTCGGGCACCACCGTCTGGCCGAGCCGCCTGCCTGCCTGGTCGGCGATGCTGCGCAGGAAGGCGTCGGCCGAGGCGCCCGGCGGCCACGGGATCACCAGCCGGATGCTGCGGTTGGGAAAGTCGCCCTGCGCCCAGGCGCGAGGCGCCCGCGCGACCGCGGGTGCGGCCAATGCCGACAGAAGAACGGTGCGACGCGACAGGTGACGCATTTTTTTGCCCCTTCATTCTCCCCGGACCGATGTTCTCCAGCCGGGGCAGCGCCGGTCAAGCAAGACCTGTTCCGCTGTGCGCGAACCGTCCGGATGCAGCGGCCGGCGGTCCTTGATAGCCTTGCCGATCATGAAGCCCTACGTCATCTGCCACATGGTCTCGAGCGTCGACGGCCGTACCTGGCAAAGTCGCCAGCGTCCGGCGCGCGAGAAGTCGGGCAACCTGTTCGAGGTCCTGCACGATCAGCTGGGCGGCGATGCCTGGCTGGTCGGCCGCGTCACCGGGCGGGAGTTCGCCAAGAAGGACGCCTATCCGGCGAAGCCCGCCACCGAGGCCTATCCGCGCACGCCGTGGTTCGCGACCAAGGGCGCCAGGGTCTGGGGCATCGTGATCGACGCTCAGGGCAAGATCGCCTGGGGCCGGTCCGACATCGGCGGCGATCCGATCGTGGTCGTGCTGACGGAGCAGGTGCCGGACTCCCATCTCGAGGCGCTGCGCGCCGACGGCATCTCCTACGTCTTCGCCGGCAAGAAGGAACTCGACCTCGCCCTGTTGCTGGAGATCCTGAACAAGGAGCTTGGCATCAAGCGGCTCCTGATCGAGGGCGGTGGCAAGGTCAACGGCTCGTTCCTGCGCGCCGGGCTTCTGGACGAGCTCAGCCTCGCGATCGTGCCGACCGTCGACGGCGCGCGCGGCGGGCCGTACGTGTTCGACTCCGAAAGCGAGATGACAGGTCCGACGGCGCCGGTGACGGGAATGACGCTCAAGGACTGCAAGATGCTGGACGACGGCGCGATCTGGCTGCGTTACGAGATCAGGAACGGCTGAGGAGGAAGCAATGGCGATCACGGTCAAGCCACGACACCCCGCCCTGGGCGCCGAGATCCGCGGCGTCGACATGACGAAGCCGGTCGATGCCGAGACGGTCAAGGCCATCCACGACGCCTGGATGAAGCATCTGGTCGTGGTGTTCCCCGACCAGCAGATCACCGACCAGCAGCATGTCGCCTTCACGCGCAACTTCGGCGAAGCGGAGATCTTCCATCAGACCTCGCTGCATCTGCGCTCGGAGGGGGTGCGCGAGATCTTCCTGGTGTCCAACGTCGACGAGCAGAACAAGCTCCTGAAACCAAGCGACCCGGGCCAGAAGCAACTCTCGTCGTCGCAGCAGTGGCACACCGATTCGAGCTACCGCCCGGTGCCCTCGATGGGCTCGCTGCTGCACGGCATCGAGATCAGCCGCACCGGCGGCATCACGCAGTTCATCAACATGTACATGGTCTACGACGAGCTGCCGGAGAGCCTGAAGCGACAGGTCGCGGGCCGCAAGGCGCGCCACGATTTCAGCATGCTGAGCCGGGTGGTCGGCTCGCCGCCGCCGACCGACGAGGAGAAGGCCGCCATGCCGCCGGTGTGGCATCCCATGGTGCGCAAGCATCCCGTGACCGGCCGCAAGTGCCTGTACATCAGCACGATCTACAACGACGCCATCGAGGGCATGGAGGCGGGGCCCGCGCGCAAGCTGATCGAGGAGCTGTCAGCCTTCGCCGCCCAGCCGAAATACATGTATCGGCACGAATGGGAGCCGCACGACGTGCTGATGTGGGATAACCGTTGCACCGTGCATGCGGTCACGCCGCACGACCCCAACGAACGCCGCGTCATGCACCGCACGACGATTGTCGGCCACGAACCGGTGGTGGCAGCCTGAGTGACAGCACTGCTTGCACGACGATCGAGCGATGCAAGCAGTGGTATGATCAACAAGGCGGTTCCCAGATATGGCGTCTTCTGGAGCGCCAAAAGTCGCAATAAAACAACCTGTCAGCGCCGCCGGCCGACGTGCGCCGTTGTTAACTGTAGTTATTGACAAGCACGGTAGTTTTGGGCAGGATGGAAGTGACTGCCGCTCTATGCATCGTTCATCCGTTCTTCCGGCGGGCCGCTACGGCAGGTCGCGCAGGACCTCGTCGGTATGTTCGCCGAGCTTCGGCGACGGCCGCGCCGAGCGGGGACGGACGCGGTCGAAGGTGATCGGCAGGCCGACCACCCTGGGTCCGCCGCCCGGCAGCTCCTGCACGATCTCCGCGGCGGCGAACTGCGGCGTGTTGGCGAGCTCGCCGATGTCGTTGACGGCGGCACAGGGCACGCCCGCCTTCTCGAACGCCTCGATCCAGTCGGCGCGCGACTTCCGCAGCATCGCCTGGACGATCATCGGCAGCAGCTCGTCCTTGTACTTCACGCGTGCGGCGCTCCTGGCGTACTTGGGATCGGTCGCCCATTCGGGATGGCCCAAGGCGTGCGCGCAGCGCGCCCACAGCCGGTCGTTGCCCGGCGCCAGGCACAACGGCTTGCCGTCGGCCGTGTCGAACGTCTGGTAGGGCACGATCACCGCGCCGCCGGTGCCGTGGCGCTTGGGGACGGCGCCGCTCGCGATGTAGTTGTTGACCTGGCCCTCGACCCAGTGGACCGCCGAATCGAACAGCGAGGTGTCGACCAGGCAGCCCTTGCCGGTCTTGTCGCGCATCCGCAGCGCGGCCAGCGCGCCGATGGTGCAGAACATGCCCGTCGCCTTGTCGTTGATCGACGCGCCGGCGAAGGTCGGCGGATCCTCCGCCCGGCCGGTGACCGACATCATGCCGCCATAGGCCTGCAGCAGCGGATCGAAGCCCGGCTTCATCTTGAGCGGCCCCTGGTAGCCGAACGCCCAGATCGAGCAGTAGATCAGGCGTGGATGGCGCTTCAGCATCGCCTCGGGCCCGATGCCAATCTCGTCGACCACGCCCGGCCGCAGGTTCTGGATCAGGATGTCGGCGGTCTCGCAGAGCCGGTGAAGCTTGTCGATGTCGGCCGCCGACTTGAGGTCGAGCGACACCGAGCGCTTGTTGCGGTTCTGGCTGTAGAAGTAGAGCGAGGTCACGCCGTCCGGCCCGAACGGAGGCCCCCAGATGCGGGCATCGTCGCCGCCGTCGGGTTTCTCGATCTTGATCACGTCGGCGCCCATGTCGGCTAAAAGCACGCCGGCCAGCGGCCCGGCCAGAGCTTGGCCCACTTCGATCACGCGTATGCCTTCCAACGGCAAGGTCACGGCTACCCTCTTGGTTTTCGCAGCCCTAGGATAGACCGAGTGGGGGAGAGAACGCGATGGAACTCAGGCGGCAATATCCGTCATGAGGAAGGCCTTTCGGATCGTCGGCACGATACTGTCGATCGGCGCCATCACGCTTTTCCTCGACGCCGTCGTCACCGCCACGCTCCTGCCCGGGGTGATCAACACCGATCGCGACGCCGCCGAAGCCGGCAACCGGCGCGCCTACGTCCACGCCGATTATCACCACGACATCTTCCCGGGCCAAGACATGACGCGCGTGTGGGGCCGCATCATCTATCCCTGGAAGTCCGACAGGTACGGCTTCCGCACCGGCACCTGCGGGCCGGGCGAGGCGGAGAAGGCGTGGCCCGCGATTTTCGTCATCGGCGATTCCTTCGTCGAGGCGATCGGCTCGAGCTACGAGCAGAGTTTTGCCGGCTTGATGGCCTGTGATGCGGCCAAGCAGAACAAGGCGATGTGGAACCTCGGCGTCTCGTCCTACAGCCCGATCATCTACTGGCGGAAGGTCAAGGCGGCCGCCGAGAAGATCGGCCGCAAACCCAGCGAGGTCTATGTCTTCCTCGATCTTTCCGACATCGAGGACGAGGCCAACATCTATCGCGAGGGGCCCGACGGCAAAGCGCTCGTCAAGTCGAAGCCCGAGCCGTCGCGTGACAACTGGGATGCCGATCCCAAGCACTGGGTGATCCGGCGCTTCACCACGGCGCGGCTGCTCTACGACACCTATGTCAGCGCCTCGTTCACCTGGGACAGGTCGGTCGGCCACGACAGGGGGCGCCGGCCGTTCGACCAGAAGCTGCTGGAGAACTGGGGACGGCGCGGTCTCGAGATCGCCGGCGGCAACCTCGACAAGCTGGTCGGGCTCTGCCGCGGCTGGCAGTGCCGGGTGACCCTGGTGGTCTATCCCTGGCCCGACAGCATCGTCGCCAAAGACCGCGACAGCCTGCAGGTCCGCCACTGGCGCGACTGGTCGGCGGCGCGCGGCGTGCGCTTCATCGATGGCTTCGCGCCGTTCTTCAAGGAGCCTGCCGACGCCACGATGCGCCGCTACTACATCAAGGGCGACGTGCACTTCACCGCGGCCGGCAACCAGCTGATCTACGAGACGGTGCGCCAGGCGGTCGACGGTAAATGGTGAAAGGCCGGCCCGCTCAGCGGAAAATCATCGTGGCGCTGTCGCCGGCAGGCCCGTACCATTCCGATGCCAGTGCAATAGCTTAACGCCTTCCGACCCTGCGGAGCCGCGCCATGCACCACAAGCTCATTTCCGGCGACAACCACATCGATCTCACCTACTGCCCGGCCGATCTCTGGTCGTCGCAGGCGCCGGCCAAATGGAAGCAGAACGCGCCCCGCGTGGAAGAGCGTAACGACGGCCAGCACTGGTTCGTCGACGACAAGGATCGCGGCATGTGGAACGGCGTCGGCCCGGGGTTCCTGCCCTACACCAAGGGCTCGTTCGGCCATGTCGACGAGATGAAAGAAGCGGGTTTCGAATGGGACAGCTATCCCGGCGCCAAGCCGCGCCCGACCACGCCCGAGCTGCGCATCGCCGACCTCGACCGTGACGGGCTCGAGAAGGAGATCATCTACGGTTGCCTGATGATCAACGACCTGATCGACGACGCCGAGCTCCGCGTCTGGGCCAATGCCCGTTACAACGACTGGGCGGCCGACTTCGCCCGCCGCGCCGATCCCAACCGCGTCTTCCCGCTCGCCATCATTCCCAACACCGATCCGATCGCTGCGGCGGCCGAAGTGCGCCGCTGCGCCAAGATGGGCCTGAAGGGCGGCGACCTTGCCTTCAAGCGCATGGGCCTGCCGCTCTATCATCACGGCTGGTACGCGCTGTGGGAGGCGGCGGCCGAGTGCAAGTTCCCGATCTCCTTCCATTCGACGGGCTTCAAGGCCATCCGCGCGCCCGACACGCCGGAGATGGAGAAGGAATATGCGATCCAGCACCGGCTGGTGCGCTCCGCCCTGTTCCAGCTCGACACCATGGAGGTGCTGGTCTCGCTGCTCGCCTCGGGCGCCTGCGAGAAGTATCCCGACTTCAACTTCGTGCTGGGCGAATCGGGCGTGACCTGGCTTCCGTACGTGTTCGACCGGCTGGACACCGAGTACCACGACCGCGCCCGCGCGCTCGGCTTCAAGATGAAGCCCAGCGACTACTTCCGGCGCCAGGGCTACGTCACCTACCAGCAGGACAAATATCTCGAGCCGATCGTGCCTCTGATCGGCGAGGACAACATCATCTGGGGGGCGGATTACCCGCATCCTGACTGCATCTGGCCGAAGTCGCGCGAGACCTTGACCCAGAACCTCGCTGGCTTCTCCGACAGCGTGCAGAAGAAGATCGTTCACGACAACGTCACGCGGCTCTACGGGCTGAACTGATCCGGTTGTCGAGTACGATGCGCGTCCTGATCGACGGCAAGGTCCGCGAGCCTCTGTCGCCGGCCGAGGAGCAGGACGTCAGGCAGTTCCGCGTCGAAGAGTCGGTCGAGGGTTCGGTCCTTTCGGCGGATCAGGCGGGCAGCGCCCAGGTCAGTCAGACCCGGCTGCTGCTCCTGATTCTGTGGGCTGTGACAGCGATTGTTGCCGCGGTCATGGTCCTGGTGGCCGGGCCGGCCGATCAGGCGATGGTCCTGGTCGGGGCCGTCCTCATCGTCGGCGCACTCGGCGTCTTCTTGGCCATCGTGCTGTGGCGGCGCAAGCGGCGCTGGCAGCAGGATCTGGCGCGACGCCTCGAGGGAATGGCTCCGGCCGATACCGCGATTGGCGTCACGGCCGCCGGGGTTGCAGTGGCCGGGCAAATTTTCCCCTGGTCGGCTCTGGCCATCGAGCAGGTCGAACTGGCCAAGTTCAGCATCCGTTACCGCACGATGTTCACTCTCGAGCGCCTGACGCTCGTGGGACCGGGCGGCGTCGTCGTACTGGATCCGGCCCTGATGCGGAACGGCCATCTGATTATCGGCAATGCCTGGTGGCGGATGCGACTGGCAGGCCCCGCCGGCTCAGTCTAAAAAGCCCCCGCCAGGGCGCATTCAGGGAAGACCACGATGACGGTTCAGTATTTTGCGCGAGTGAAGTCGGCTTCGGACCACGAGGCCTTGCAGAAGATCGTTCGTCACTACCCGTCGTGCAGCTACGAGGAGTGGCACTTCCGCGAGGCCAAGAAGATGGCCGACTGGAAGGCGCGCCGCCATGCCGTGAAGATGGTCGACGTCACGCCGGCCGAGTTCACCGCCTATTGCGAGAAGACCAAGGCCAGGCCCGACCTCACGACCTTCCTGAAGTTTTTGACCGACAAGGCGTTCTAGGCGCGTGGTCGATCTTTCGACCCTGGCGCTCTTCAGCGTTGCCGCCCTGGCGCTGACGATGAGCCCGGGCCCCGACATGCTGCTGATCGCCTCGCGCAGCGCCAGCCAGGGCAAGGTCTCGGGCTTCGCGACCCTGGCCGGCATCCAGGCCGGCACCTACTGCCACGCGCTGGCGGCCGCGCTCGGCCTGTCGCAGTTGTTCCTGATCGTGCCCGTCGCCTACGACATCGTGCGCTACGCCGGTGCGGCCTACCTGCTGTGGCTCGCCTGGAAGACGCTGCGCTCGGATGGCACGGTGCTCGCGCCGACCGCCGGGCTCAGCCATCGCCCGGTCGGCATCATGTTCCGCCAAGGGCTGTTCACCAATCTTCTGAATCCCAAGATGGCGCTGTTCGTGCTGGCGCTGTTCCCGCAGTTCGTCCAACCCGAGGCGGGATCGGTGGCGCTGCAGATCATGGTGCTGGCGACGGTGCTGAATGCGATCGGCCTGGTGGTGAACGGCGTCGTCATCCTGACGGCGAGCCGGCTCGGCCGCCTGTTCTCCGGCCAGGGCCGTTGGCGGCGCCTGCCGCAGATGCTGCTGGCGACGGTGTTCGCCGGCCTCGCCGTGCGGCTCGCTTTCGACGGCCGCCGCTGATCCGCCGCTATTGATGGCCGGTCGCATCGGCCCCATCTGAGGGCCATGCCCGCCGAGCAACGCCTGACATGGCGCCGTCGTCTGTTTGCGTTCGTGGTCGCCAGTGTCGGCGCGGCCGCCGCGGCGGCGATCTCGTTTGCGATGACTGTCTACGACGCGGCGCATCCCAAGCCCGTGCCCGTCGTGGCACCCGGCCAGCCGATCGATACCGGCCGATGGTCCATCACCTTCCGCGACGCACGGACCGGCTCGATTCCCCCCACCGGCTTCAAGCCGTCAAGCCCAAAGAAGCTGGTGATGGTCGAGTTCGATCTCGACAACCGCTCGGCCTCGACCAGCAATGTGTTTCATCGGCTGTTCACCATCGACCCGCCGGTCGCCAACCTGCCGTCGCCCGCTTTCTATCTCGCGCGTGATAGATCGGTGGCCGGCGGGCTGCAGCCCGACATGCCGGAGCGCATGATCGCCGTCTGGGAATGGCCGCCGGCCGTACCGGTGCCGCAGCAGCTGCGGCTGAAAGTGACGAGCCAGATCCACAAGCGGCGCGACAACCTCTACGGCGCACCGGGATGGTTCGATCGCGAACCGGTGGCGGTCGTCACGCTCGCCGTCGGCAGCAGCCCGTGAGCGCCGTCCTCAAAGGGCTGGGCGGCGTGGCGCTGGCGGCGGCCGTGCTCTACGGCATGCAGCAGACGACGCCCGGCTATGGCGAGATCACCTCGCCGCGTCCGGTCGCGGGCAAGCTCGGCCATCGCCTCGAGACGCGCGCCTTCGTCATCGACATCGCCAAGGTGCAGCTGGCGCGAACGCTCACGACCAAGGGTGCCTCCCGCGACGGCACCTTCACCACCTCCGGCGTGTGGGTGCTGGCGGAGGGTACGGCGGAAGCGCTGAGCGAGAGCCTGACGCTGTTGTCGGCCGAGTGGCTCGGTCCCAACGGCATCCGCTACGCCATGAGCCAGCGGCTGTCGTCGCTGCCCGGCATGCTGCCCGGCCAGCGGCTGGAACCCGGCCTGCCGACGCCCGTGCTGATGGCCTTCGAGATTCCCGACGGCCAGGTCGCCGGCGGCACGCTGCTCATCGCGCGCTCGGCCTGGGCGCCGCTTGCCGAGCAGGCCCGCATCGAGATGACGGGCGTGAAGCCGGCCGACATCCAGTCGAGCCTCGTTCTCGCGCGGGCGCAGGGCCGCGTGCCCTGGACGCTGAGCGCCCAATGACCGGCGAACGACGCCGCTATTGGCTCTGCCTCGCGGCCCTGGTCGTCGTTCTGCCCGGAGCCATCGTCGTCAATTCCTGGGACAGCCTGTCGGAATGGCGCCGCAGCCGACTGAGCACGCCCATAGCCGTCGAGCGCGGCAAGGCGCAGGCCTATGCCGGCGCCGAGTGGCAACTGACCGGTCTGACGCGGCTGCCGGGTGCCACGCCGGACACGACCCTGATCGTTGCCGAGTTCGACGCCATGGTCGACGATCCCGCCCTGCTCCAGGCGGGACCCTGCACCATCGCCCTCACCGACGACAAGGGCCGGCGCTGGCTGCCGGTCTTCCTGCCAGGGCGCGCGGTGCGACAGGGCCGCCCCGTCGCCGCCGACAAGCCGCGCTGCTATGGCCTGGCGCGGGCGGAGAAGGGCAAGACGATCGCCATGGCCGAGACTTTCACCGTTCCGGAGAGTGCCGCGGGCCTCGCGCTCAGCGTCAGCATCGGCGGGGCAATGCCCGCCTATCTCTTATTCAAGTAACCAGCGCCTCGGTCCGCTTGCGCTGGGTCGCGACGGCGTATTCCAGGAACGCCGCGAGCAGGGCGATGCGCGCGGCGTCGAGCAGGATGCCGCCGTCGAGGTCGCTCGGGCTGCCGATGAACACGTCGAGGACGTTGGCGATGACCTGCCACGTCGCGAGGTCGTCGACGCCAATGGTGCGCGTCGCCCCGTACCACAGCCAGCCGCCGATCCACCGCAGCGCGCGATAGGCGATGACGAAGGTGATCAGCGTGGCCAGTCCGCTGCTCAAGGTGAGACGAAGGCAGGTCCAGATCGGCTGGTAGCGCGAGCGGTAACCGCCGACGAAATGTTTCACGAAGTCCTTGAACCATTTGCGCCAGGTGTCGGCGCGGGATGTCATGGGCAGCGGCGCGGTCGCGGCGGACAGCTCGTAACCGTTGATGATCGCGGCCATCACCAGCCAGACCAGGGGCAGGAGCGCATAGAAGAAGAGCCGCTGAAGCTGCTCGAACAAAGGCGCCCGACGGAACTCGACCGGCATGAAGTCGTCCGCGGCCTGTGCCGCCATGCCGAGCGACGGCAGGTGCTCGTTCAGGCTCTGCAGGATCGCGCCCGCGCCGATCCAGGTGATGAACTCGTTCTTCCAGATGCCGAGTGCATAGAGGCCGATGAAGATCCAGGTCGCATCGGCCGCCACGATCAGCAATCGCCAGTAGGGCCGGCGGGCACGCGCATTCATGCGCTTGGCGAACCAGCGGATCGCCCAGCAGGCGGCGACCGACGCGATCATGGCCTGCGAATGCGTGAAGTTGAAGATGTTGAGCCTCTCGCCGAACGGCACGCGCTGCATCGCCAGCCGCGAATATTCCCTCACCGTGTCGCCGAGGAAGCCCCAGGCTGCGTAATAGGCGAAGAACGGCAGGATCGCCGCCGCCGTCACCGCCAGCATGTGGTCGCCCGCCGCTGGCCGGCCGCCGGCGGTGGCAACCGACGCGTCCTGCCGCAGGGCTGCGACCGCCGGCATGCCCGGCCGCAACGCCGCGAACATCAGCACCACGACCATGAGCTTGGTGAGCACCACCAGCGACAGGACCACCATGCCGCCGAGCGGGTTGTGCAGGCCGACGCCGACCGCCGCATTCAGGAGAAGGTCGCGCGCGATATAGCCTAGCGCGCCGATCAGCAGCAGTTGCGGCCAGAAGCGACCGAGGAGGCTGGCCGCGAGCGCCAGCGGTCGGACGATGTCAGCCATCATGCCGGTGACGGCCTACTTCATTTCGTAGCTTTCGATCAGCCAGGGCTCGTTCTTGGCGGCGTCGACCCATTCCTTCATCGGCGGGTAGGCCAGCACCGCCTTGCAGTAGGCGTCGGTGTCGGAATCCATCTGCACGGCGTAAGTCTTGAGTCGCGTCACCACCGGCGCGTACATCGCATCGGCAGCGCTGAAATGCCCGAACAGGAAGCCGTCGTCCTTGGGGGCGGCGCCGGCGAAGCGCTTGCGGGTCTCCCGCCACGTCGAGGTGATGCGCTCGATGTCGGCGCGCACCGCGGGCGTCATGCCCTTGCCCGGGTACGAGGCACGGATGTTCATCGGCATCTTGTCGCGCAGCTCGGCGAAGCCCGCATGCATTTCGGTCGAGATCGAACGGGCATGCGCGCGTGCCGCCGCCGCCGCCGGCCACAGCCCGGCCTCGGGCTTGAGGTCGTTCAGATATTCGCCGATCGCCAGCGATTCCCACACCGCCAGCCCGCGATGCAGCAGCACCGGCACGCGGCCCGAGGGCGAGTGCTTGCGGATCGTCGACTGCGTCTCGGGCAGGTCGAGCGGTACGACGATCTCCTCGAACTCGATGCCGGCCGCCTTGGCCATCAGCCAGCCGCGCAGCGACCACGAGGAATAGTTCTTGTTGCCGATCACCAGCGTGAAGTCGGCCATACGCCCTCCTTGCCAGCACCTCACTTTGGCCGGCAATGTTAACCGTTGCACTACAGAATTGTGAGCATGTCCATGGCGCTGCCCTTCGTCGACCGGTCATCTTCTTCATTTCCCATACAGATTGTTGGACAATCGTCATGGCGTAAGTGGCTCAAGGAGCAGAGCGCGGCGCGCCGCGGCTGGCTCGAATCGACGGGCGTCACGGGCAAGGCGGGCGATTTCGCCGTATTGCCGGGCCGCGACGGCAAGGCTGCCGGTGCAGTGGTTGTGTTATCGGCGAAACCCAGTCTCTGGGATTTCGGTTCGCTCGCCATGCGGCTGCCGGCCGGCACCTGGCGGTTGGCGTCGGACACTGCGCCGGTATCGCCGACCGATGCTGCCGTGGCGATCGGGCTCGGCACCTGGCGCTTCGAACGCTATCGGACCAACAAAACCAAGGCGGGCGGGGTGAAGATCGTGTGGCCGCAAGGCGCTGACAAGGCGCGGGCGACGGCGATGATCGAGGCCATCTCGCTGGCGCGTGACCTCATAACCACGCCGTCGTCCGACATGGGGCCGGCCGAGCTTGCAGCGGCCGCACAGGATCTCGCCAAGACGCACAAGGCCAGGATCAAGGTGATCGTGGGTGACGATCTTCTGAAGCAAAACTATCCCATGGTGCATGCGGTCGGTCGCGCCAGCACGCGCGCGCCGCGCCTGATCGACCTCACCTGGGGCAAGGAGAGCGATCCCAAGGTGACGCTGGTCGGCAAAGGGGTGTGCTTCGATACCGGCGGCCTCGATCTCAAGCCCGCATCCGGCATGCTCATGATGAAGAAGGACATGGGCGGCGCCGCGACGGTGATGGCGGTGGCCGCGATGGTGATGGCGGCGAACTTGCCGGTGCGGCTGAGGCTGCTGGTGCCGGCGGTCGAGAACAGCGTGTCGGGCAATGCCTTCCGGCCGATGGACGTGGTGCCGACGCGCAAAGGCATCACCGTCGAGATCGGCAACACCGACGCAGAGGGCCGCCTGATCCTGTGCGACGCCCTGCACGAGGGCGCGTCGGAGAAGCCCACCATGATGGTCGATTGTGCGACGCTGACGGGTGCCGCCCGCGTGGCGCTGGGCACCGACCTGCCGGCGCTGTTCTGCAACGACGATGCGCTGGCCGACGACCTGATCGATGCGGGCAGGTCGGTGACCGACCCGATGTGGCGCATGCCCTTGTTCGCGGGCTACCGCCGCCTGCTCGAGAGCAAGGTGGCCGACATCAACAACGCGCCGGGCGTGGCCTTCGGCGGCGCCATCACGGCGGCGCTGTACCTGCAGGAGTTCGTGCCCGACGACGTGCCGTGGGCGCATTTCGACATGATGGCCTGGAACAACAGCAGCCGGCCGGGGCGACCGGAAGGCGGCGAGGCCCAGGCGGCCCGCGCGATCTTCGCGGCGATCGAGAAACGGATTGCGAAGTAGCGCTGGGGGCGCGCCACTCCAGTGGCGCGTCCCCAGCTAATACCCTGTCTTCGGGTCCACCCGGTTGATCAGCTCGCGCCCCGAGCGCAGGCGCTTGATGTTCTCGATGATCCCCGGCGAGGCCGTCCTCGGATTGGTGGCGCCGGCAATGTGTGGCGTCACCTGGACCTTGGGATGCGTCCAGTAGCGATGCTCGGCGGGCAGCGGCTCGGTGTTGAAGACATCGAGCGCTGCGCCGGCGAGGTGGCCTGAATCGAGCGCCGCCAGCAGCGCTTCGTCGACGACGTGGCCGCCGCGCGCCATGTTGATGAAGTAGGCGCCCTTGGGCAGCCGGGCGAACGCGGCCGCATCGAGGATGCCGCGGGTGTCGCGCGTCAAAGGCAACACATCGACCAGGATGTCGGTACGGGCCAGGAACTTCTCGAAGCCGTCCTTGGCGTGGAAGGTTTCTATGCCGGGCAGCGCCTTGGCCGTCCGGCTCCAGCCCGCCGTGGGAAAGCCCAGGGCGGCGAACTTCCTGGCCGTGTCCTGGCCGATCGTGCCGAGACCCATGACGCCGACTCGGCGATGGATGGTGTCGACGAAGTCGAGCGGCTTCCACTGTCTGGCCCGCTGGCTTGCGGCGTACTTGTCGATGTCGCGGTGATGGCGCAGGGCCCAGAAGATGGCGTACTCGCTCATCTGCCCGACCAGCCCGTCATCCATGATGCGCACGATCGGCACGTCAGAAGGCAGCTTGTCGTCGGCCAGCAGATGGTCGACGCCCATGCCCAACGACACGATCAGCTTGATGTTCCTGAACGACGCCATCAGCCCGCGATCCGGCTTCCAGGCCAGGGCGATCTCGATGTCGTCGGTGTTTCCGAGGTTGTCGAGCGTGCGGTAGTCGATCGGACCGAGCGCCTCTTCGAGAACCTTCTTCCAGTGCAGGCCGTCGGTATCGCGGCTGATGTAGGCGATTGCGTGTGACACGCGGCCGAGATTACTTCGGCAGTGCTCCGGGGTCGAGCTTGATCCCCTTTTCCTTGTAGTAGCGCATCGCACCAGGATGGAAGGGCAGGAAGGAGTTGCGCACGGCATTGGCCGCGATCGTCTCCTTGGCCGCGGGGTGGCCCTTCACCATGGCGCTGTTGTTCTCCAGGATCGTCTTGGTGATGAGGTAGGCCACGTCGTCGCCCATCTCCTTGTGGGCGATGGCGAAGTTGAACAGGCCGACGGTCTTCTGCTCGGCCGGCTGCTGTTTGTAGAAGCCCTTGGGGATCTTCGATTCGGAGAATTCCGGCATCGCCTTGCGGATGCGCGCGATCTCGTCGTCCGTCCAGGTGAAGAAGACGATCTGCTGGCTGGCGTCGAGTTCGGCGAAGATCGGGATCGGCAGGCCGGCGCCGAAGCAGAAGGCGTCGACGACGCCGTCGCCCATCTGGATGCCCATGTCGGCGCTCTGGCCGTTGCGCGCCATGACCTTCATGCCGAGCGCGTCGAAGATCAGCGGGAAATAGGTGCCCGGCGTGCCGGCCTTGGGTCCCGTGCCGACCGTCTTGCCTTCGAGCTGCTTGAAGCTCGCGATGCCCGTCTTCTTGAGGGCGAGGCACTGCAGCGTCATCTCGTACATCGGGAAGAGGGCGCGGATGTTCTCGTATTTCCTGCCCTTGGTCCAGGGGCCGGTGCCCTGCACCCCCTGCAGCGCCACGCCCATGGTCACCATGCCGAGCTCGAGCTTTTTCTCGTCGACCATGACGATATTTTGGTTCGGCCCCTGGGTCTGCTGGGCCACTACCTGGAGCTTGCTCTTCTCGCTCAAGATCTTGGCGACGGTCTCGCCGTAGACGTAGTAGGTGCCGCCGACCGAGGCGGTGCCGAGCGTGAGCGCCGGTTGGCCAAAGGCGACCGCGGCGCCGAGCAGCATGGCCGCGGCGAAGGTCGACCCGAAGCGAACTGCATCCATCCCTGGACTCCCCACTCCTTTTGACGGTGCGGGCTCGCTCTTGCCGGCGAGCGTCCTTATGCCCGTGTAGATTTGCTGGAATCGAACGCGAAGTCTACACGTCGCGTTCCTTCCCCTCGCTTGCGAGGCGAGGTGTCGCCGTTATACGGCGACCGAGGGGTCATGGATGCAACTTGTGCTGCCCGTAACCCCGTCTCAGGTCGCGACGGTGCCCTTGTCCGCGCCGATGGCCTCCAGGTTGAAGGCCGCTGCAATTAGTGCCTGCGTATAAGGTGTCTGCGGCCGCTCGAAGATCTGCTGCGCCGAGCCGCGTTCGACCACCTTGCCATGGCGCAGCACCAGGACCTCGTCGGCCAGTGCCCGTACGACCTTCAGGTCGTGGCTGATGAACAAATAGGCGAGTTTGTGCCGGGTCTGCAGGTCGCGCAGCAGGTCGACGATCTGGGCCTGCACGCTCATGTCGAGCGCCGAGGTCGGCTCGTCGAGCACAATGAGCCGCGGCTTCAAGACGAGCGCGCGGGCGATGGCGATACGCTGGCGCTGGCCGCCCGAGAATTCGTGCGGATAGCGTTCGCGCGCCGCCGGATCGAGCCCGACCTCCGTGAGTGCCTGGTCGATCATGCGGCTGCGCTCGGCCTCGCTGCCGATCTTGTGGACAGCCAAGCCCTCGCCGACGATCTCGCCCACCGACATGCGCGGGCTGAGCGAGCTGAAGGGATCCTGGAAGACGATCTGCATCTGCCGGCGCAATGGCCGGATCTCGCGCTGGCTCAGCGCCTGCAGGTCCTGCTTGTCGAATTGGATGCCTCCCTTGCTGCCTTCGAGGCGCAGGAGGGCGAGGCCCAGCGTCGTCTTGCCCGAGCCTGATTCGCCGACGAGGCCGATCGTATGGCCCTCGCGCAGCCTGAGGCTGACGCCGTCCACCGCCTTGATGTAGCCAACCGTGCGGCGCAGCACGCCGCGCTTGATCGGGAAGTGCACCTTCACGTCGTCGAGCGCCAGGATTTCCGCCGCCGCGGGATCGGCGGGCGCTGGCCGGCCCTTGGGCTCGGCCGACAGGAGATGCTGGGTGTAGGAATGTCGCGGGTTGTCGAACACCTCGGCGACCGGGCCCTGCTCGACGATCAGGCCCTTGGTCATGACGCAGACGCGGTCGGCCATCTTACGCACGATGCCGAGGTCGTGGGTGATGAACAGCAGCGCCATGCCGTAGCGCGCCTGCAGGGTCTTCAAGAGCTTCAGGATCTGCGCCTGGATGGTGACGTCGAGCGCCGTGGTCGGCTCGTCGGCGATCAAAAGGTCAGGTTCGTTGGCCAGCGCCATGGCGATCATCACGCGCTGGCGCTGGCCGCCCGAGAGCTGGTGCGGGTAGGCGTCGAGCCGGTTCGCCGCTTCCGGAATGCCGACCTGTTCCAGGAGCTCGAGCGTGCGCTTGCGCGCGGCCGAGCGCGTCAGGCCCTTGTGGAGGATCAGCACCTCGTTCACCTGCCGCTCGATCGTGTGCAGCGGGTTGAGCGAGGTCATCGGCTCCTGGAAGATCATCGAGATGCGGTTGCCGCGCACGGCGAGAAGGTCGCGAGGCGGCGCGCCAACCAGCTCGCGGCCCTGGAAGCGGATGCTGCCGGTGGGATGGTTGGCCATCGGGTAGGGCAGCAGCTGCAGGATCGACAGCGCCGTCACCGACTTGCCCGACCCCGATTCGCCCACCACGGCCAGGGTCTCTCCGCGCTTGATCTCGAAGCTCACGTTCTTCACGGCGCGCACGGCATCGTCGCCGGTGCCGAAATTGACCGAGAGGTTCTTGACCTCGAGCAGGGATGCCTCGGTCATACCATCACCTTGCGCGGGTTGAAGGCGTCGCGCACGGCCTCGCCGATGAACACCAGCAGCGACAGCATGAGCGCGATGATGAAAAAGCCGGTGAAGGCGAGCCACGGCGCGTTGAGGTTGTTCTTGCCCTGCAGCAGCAGCTCGCCCAGCGACGGCGAGCCCACGGGCAGGCCGAAGCCCAGGAAGTCGAGCGACGTCAGGGTGGTGACGGAGCCGGCCACGATGAAGGGCAGGAAGGTGAGGCTGGCGGTCATCGCGTTGGGAAGGATGTGTCGGAACATGATGCGGGCGTCCATCATACCCAGTGCCCGGGCCGCCCGGACATAGTCGAAATTGCGGCCGCGCAGGAACTCCGCCCGCACCAGGCCGACCAGCGCCATCCAGCTGAACAGCAGCATGATGCCCAGAAGCACCCAGAAGCCGGGCTGGATGAAGCTCGCCAGGATGATGAGAATGTAGAGCGTCGGCATGCTCGACCAGATTTCCAGGAATCGCTGGAACAGGAGGTCGACCAGCCCGCCGAAGTAGCCCTGCGTCGCACCCGCGATGACGCCGATAATCGAACTCAGTATCGTGAGGACCAAGCCAAACAGTACCGAGATGCGGAAGCCGTAGATCACGCGGGCCATGACGTCGCGGGCCTGGTCGTCGGTGCCCAGCCAATGTCGCCAGGATGGCGGCTGCAGTGCCCTGCGGCCCTCGCCCTTCAGCACGGTGTTGTAGCTGTAGGGGATGGGTGGCCACACGATCCAGCCCTTGGCTTCGATCAGCTTCTGCACCTCCTCGTCGGTGTAGACGGCGTTGGTCGGGAAGTCGCCGCCGAAGGTGGTCTCGGGATAGTCGCGGACCAGCGGCAAGTAGAAACCGCCATCGTAGTAGATGAGGATCGGCTTGTCGTTGGCCAGCAGCTCGGCGAACAGCGACAGCAAGAACAGCAGGCCGAACACGACCAGCGAATAGACGCCGCGCTTGCTCGATCGGAAGACGGCAATGCGCCGGCGATTGATCGGCGTCATCAGCGGCGCGCCTCGAAGTCGATGCGCGGATCGACGAAGGTGTACATGAGGTCGCCCAGGATCCCCATGACCAGGCCGATCAGGCCGAAGAAGTACAGCGTGCCGAACATGATCGGGTAGTCGCGGTTGATCGCCGCCTCGAAGCCCAGCAGGCCGAGACCGTCGAGCGAGAAGATCACCTCGATCAGCAGGGCGCCGGTGAACAGCACGTGGATGAACGCTGCCGGGAAGCCGGCAATGACGATCAGCATGGCGTTGCGGAAGACGTGGCCGTAGAGCACGCGGCGTTCTTCCAGGCCCTTGGCGCGGGCGGTCAGCACGTACTGCTTGTGGATCTCCTCGAGGAAGGAATTCTTGGTGAGGAAGGTCAAGGTCGCGAAGCCGCCGATCACCATGGCGCCGATCGGCAGGGCCATGTGCCAGAAATAGTCGAGGACCTTGTCGATCGGCCCCAGCGAGCTCCAGTCGTCGGACACCAGACCGCGCAGGGGAAACCACTTGAAGTAGCCGCCGCCGGCGAACAGCACGACCAGCAGCAGGGCGAACAGGAAGCCGGGAATGGCGTTCAGGACGATCAGCGTCGTCGAGCTGGACAGGTCGAAGCGCGAGCCGTCGCGCACCGCCTTGGCGATGCCGAGCGGGATCGAGATGAAGTAGACCAGCAGCGTCGTCCACAGGCCGAGCGAGATCGACACCGGCATCTTGTCGATGATGAGGTCGACCACGCGCTTGTTGCGAAAGAAGCTCTCGCCGAAATCGAACACCAGATAGTTCTTCATCATCAGGAAGAAGCGTTCGACGATCGGCTTGTCGAAGCCGTACATCTTCTCGATGCGCTCGATCAGCTCCTTGGGCAGGCCGCGCGCGCCGCGATAGGCGCCGCCGCCCGAGGCGTCGGCCGAGGTGCTCTTCACCGTCTCGCCGCCGCTCGCGCTGCCCGAGAAGCGCTCGGTGGCGTCGATCGAGGTGCCCTGGATCTGCGAGATCATCTGCTCGACCGGGCCGCCGGGGGCTGCCTGGATGATGAAAAAGTTGAGGACCATGATGCCGAGCAGCGTCGGTATCACCAGCATCAGGCGGCGCAGGATGTAGGCTAACATTTAGGCTGCGAGACTCATCGGACCGCGGGCCTCCAGGCCCGCATCATGATCATGAGCGGGCCTGGAGGCCCGCGGTCCCATGATCACTTGCGCTCCCCAAGGGCCTTGTCCTTGGCCTCGTCGATCCACCAGGTGTCGAAGGCGACCGGCGCGTACTTCGCGGCCTTGGTGGGCCGGTCGAAGCGGTTCCAGTAGGCGACGTAGGCGGTGTTGCTGTGCCAGTTCGGCACGACGAAGTGGCTCCACAGCAGGACGCGGTCGAGCGCGCGGGTGACGTTGATCAGGCTCTCGCGGTCGGGTGCGCCGATCAGCGTCTCGACCAGGTTGTCGATGGCGGCGTCGCGGATACCGATGGCGTTGCGGCTGCCCTTGGTGTCGGCGGCCTTGGAGCCCCAGAAGTCGCGCTGCTCGTTGCCCGGCGACAGCGACTGGCCGAAGCCCGTCACCATCATGTCGAAGTCGAACTCGTCGTCGCGCCGCTTGAACTGCGCGGTGTCGATGGTGCGCACGTTCATGTCGACGCCGATGCGCTCGAGGTTCTGCTTGTAGGGCAGCACGACGCGCTCGAAGCTGGCGTCGTTCAGCAGCATCTCGAAGGCGAGCTTCTTGCCCGTCTTCGTCTCGGTCATCTTGCCGTCCTTGACCTCCCAGCCGGCCTCCTTGAGGAGCGCCAGCGCGCGCCGGGCGAGGTCGCGCGCGTTGCCGGTGCCGTCGCTCTCGGGCAGCTTGAACTCCTTGGTGAAGACCTCGTCGGGGATCTTGCCGCGCAGCGGCTCGAGGTACTTCAGCTCGGCCGGCGTCGGCAGGCCCGACGAGGCGAGCTCGGAGTTGCCGAAGAACGAGATGTTGCGCTTGTACATCCCGTAGAACAGGTTCTTGTTGGTCCAGGCGAAGTCGAACATGGTGGCGATCGCCTCGCGCACCCGCTTGTCCTTGAAGAAGTCGCGCCGCGTGTTGAAGGCGAAGCACTGCATGCCGGTCGGCAGCTCGTGCGGGATCTCCGCCTTGATGATGCGGCCCTCGCGCACCGGCGGGATGTCGTAGGCAGTCGCCCAGTTGCGCGCGATGTTCTCCTGGCGGATGTCGATCTCGCCGGCCTTGAAGGCCTCGAACTGCACGGTGACGTCGCGGTAGTACTCGTAGCGCATCACCTCGAAGTTGTTGCGCCCGCGATTCATCCAGAGGTCCTTGGCCCACCAGTCGTCGACGCGGCGATAGGCGATCGAGCGGCCGACGTCGAAGGAATCGACCTTGTAGGCGCTGCTGCCCAGCGGGATCTCGAGCGACACCTTCTCGAAGTCGCGATTGGCCCACCACTTGGACGGCAGGACCGGAAGCTGGCCGAGGATGAGCGGCAGCTCCTTGTTGGTGTTGTCGCGGAAGGTGAACAGCACCTTGCGATCGCCGGTCTTCTCCGCCTTCAGCACGTCGCCGTAGTAGAAGGCGTAGTTGGGCAGGCCCTTGGCTTTCAGGATGTCGAATGTCCAGATCACGTCCTCGACGGTGATCGGCGTGCCGTCATGGAAGCGCGCCTGCGGCCGCAGCGTGAAGGCGACCCATGAGCGGTCCTCCGGCCATTCCATGGTCTCGGCGATCAGCCCGTACTCGGTCGAGGCCTCGTCGCGCGACGCCCAGCACAGCGTGTCCCAGATCGCCGAGATACCGGCAGCCGGCACGCTCTTGATGATGAAGGGATGCAGCGAATCGAAGGTGCCACGCGCGCCCAGCCGCACCGAGCCGCCCTTGGGCGCATTGGGATTGAGGAAGTCCGGCGGGCCGGCATCGGCTGGATACTTCGGCGCGCCGTGCATGGCGAAGCCATGGCTGACGTTGATCTTCTGCGACGCCCCTTGGCTTTGCGGTTGCGTCTGAGCCCGCACGATGGCCGGGGCACCGAGATAGAGGGCCGTGCCGCCCAACAACAAGCCGCGCCGTTTGATCGCCATGCGGGTCCCCGAAGCAAAGCCTTTCACTTCATATATAGCGCGCCCGAGTTGGGCCGCACTATGGCCGCCGGGTCAACTCGGTGTCAGGTCTGGGCTTCGATAGCGGCCTTTTGGCTCTTCAGTCCGCCTTGAAGCCCGAGGCCCGGATGATCGGGCCCCACTTGTCGTAGTCGGCGCGCAGGATGGCGGCGAGTTCGGCCGGGCCAAGCCCCGTAGCCTCGAGCCCGATCGGATCGAAGCGTTGTTTCACATCGGGTTGCTTTACAGCGTCGATCGCGGCTCTCGCCAGCTGGTCCACGACATCGCGCGGCGTTCCGGCCGGCGCGAACAGGGCGTACCAGCCCGAGCCCTCGATGGCGTAGCCGCTCTCCTTGAAGGTCGGGAACTCGGGATACTGCGGCGAGCGGCTGTCGCCGGACGTCGCCAACACGTGCACCTTGCCCGAGCGCGCCTGCTGGCCGAGGTCGGTGAGGGTGAGCACGGCCGCGGCGATCTCGCCCGACAGCAGCGCCTGCATGGCCGGCGCGCCGCCCTTGTAGGGGATATGCGTCAGCTCGATGCCGGCGGCCCTGGCGAACATCAGGCCGAAAAAGTGCGGCAGGCTGCCGGGCGCCGGTGTCGCGAAGTCGGTGACCGGGCCGCCTTTCTTCGCGAGCGCGACGTATTCCGCCAGTGTCGTCGCCGGCACCCTGGGCCCGACGGCGAACGCGAGCTGGAACGACGCGATATGCGCCACCGGGGCGTAGTCTCTGAACGGGTCGTAGTCGAGCCGGCTGTAGGAATGCGGGAACGCCACCATCGTGGCGAGCGGCGTCATGAGCAGCGTGTTGCCGTCGGCTGCGGCCTGCTTCACCGCCATGTTGGCGACGATGCCGCCGGCGCCGGTCTTGTTCTCGACCACGACCGAGCGGCCGAGCGTGCGGGTCATCTTCTCGGCGACCACGCGGGTGATGGCGTCGAGACTGGCGCCCGGCGGAACGCCGAGCATGATGTGCAGGGGCTTGAGCTGGGCGACAGCAGGCCCCGTGGCCATGGCGATGGCGGCGCCCAGGGTGGTACGGCGTGTCAGCCTGCTCAAGCGGCAAAAAGCTAAGGGCTGCCTGCGAAATTGTCATCCCGGCAAAATTGACATCGCAGCGGGCCGGTCGCAGGTTGACGCCATGGCCGACACCGCTCAATTCGCGCCGGACTTCGACGCCCCGATCGAGTACATGCGCCGCACGCGCGAGTACTACCTCGCGCTGGGCTACGACAATCCCTACCGCTGGGCGCACTATGTCGATGCGCCGTTCCAGCCGCTGAAGAAGCCGTTGACGGACTCGACGCTGGTGCTGATCAGCACCGCGGCGCCCTATCAGCCGGACAAGGGCGACCAGGGCCCGGGGGCCGCCTACAACGCCGGCGCCAAGTTCTACACGGTCTATTCCGGCGACACCGCCGTCGACCACGACACGCGCATCTCCCATATCGGCTACGACCGCAAGCACACCACGGCCAAGGATTCCAACACCTGGTTCCCGCTGCCGCTGATGCGCGAATTCGCGGCCGCCGGCCGCTTCAAGCTCGCCAAGCGTTTCCATGGCGCGCCGACCAACCGCAGCCAGCGCGTGACCTTGGAGACCGATGCACCGGAGATCCTGGCGCGCTGCCGGCAGGACCAGGTCGATGCCGCGCTGCTGGTGCCGACTTGACCCGTCTGCCACCAGACCGTGAGTCTGGTCGCCCGTTATCTCGAACGGAACGGCATCCCGACGGTGGTCATGGGTGCGGCCAAGGACATCGTCGAGCACACCGGCGTGCCGCGCTTCCTGTTCAGCGATTTCCCGCTCGGCAATTCCTGCGGCAAGCCGCACGAGCCCGACACGCAGCGCTTCACGCTCGACCTGGCGCTCAAGGTGCTGGAGAGCGCGGTCGGACCGCGCACCACGGTGCAGTCTCCCCTGCGCTGGACCGAGGACGGCGACTGGAAGAACGACTACAACAACCTCGAGCGCATGCCGCCCGCGGAGGTCGCCAAGCGCCGCGCGGAGTTCGACAAGGTGAAGCAGACCGCGCTCGAGCAGCGCAAGAAGGCGGGCGTCGCGTAGTGCACGCTGCCAAGGCAACAACGTGTCGTCCTGAGCGCAGCGAAGGACCTCATCGCCGCTTGCCAAGGCATGAGATCCTTCGCTTCGCTCAGGATGACAGGAGGCGGGCTGCGAAGTCCGCAGCTCAATGACTGGTAAACCCTTCACCGGCGTAAAAGTCCTCGACTTCACGCGCGTGCTCGCGGGCCCCTACGGCACCTACCAGCTGGCGCTGCTCGGTGCCGACGTCATCAAGGTCGAAAGCCGTGAAGGCGATGACATGCGCTTCGGCAGCCGCGCCAACGACTGGGAGAAGCGCGGGCTTGCCGCGCCCTGGGTCGCGGTCAACTCGAACAAGCGCTCGATCACGCTCGACCTCAAGAAGCCCAAGGCCATCGAGGTGGTGAAGAAGCTCGCCGCGAAGGCCGACGTCGTGACGGAGAACTTCCGCCCCGGCGTCATGGACAAGCTCGGCATCGGCTACGACGTCCTGAAGGAGATCAATCCGCGGCTGATCTACTGCGCCGTCTCGGGCTTCGGCCAGGTCGGCCCCGACCGCGAGACCGCGGCGTTCGACGGCATGATCCAGGCGATGTCCGGCCTGATGTCGATCACCGGCTTCGAAACCAACGGTCCGACGCGCGTGGGCTTCGCCGGCGCCGACGTCATGTCGGGCGCCACGGCGGCGCTCGGCGTCGCCTCGGCGCTCTACCAGCGCACCCATACCGGCAAGGGCCAACTGGTCGACGTCGCCATGATCGACGCGGTGATGGGCTATCTCGCCCAGCAGTTCACCGAGCACATGATGACCGGCCGCGTGCACGAGCAGGCGGCCAACCGCTCGGTGACGCGCAAGCCCACGGGCGATCTCTACAAGACCAAGGACGGTTGGATGGTGCTGGCCGTCATGACCGAGCCGCAGTTCCAGCGCCTGATGAAGGACATCGGCCGCGCCGATGCGCTCGCCGATCCGCGCTTCCCCGACTGGCCGGCGCGCATCACCAACGACAAGGCGCTGCACGACATCATCGAGGCCGAGCTTGTAAAGCAGACCTCGGCCACCTGGGCCGAGCGCTTCGCCAAGGCCGACGTGCCGGCCGGCCGCGTGCTTTCGATTCCCGAGACCGTGCAGCTCGACCACTTCGACCGGCGCACCATACTGCAGACCATCGACACGCCGCACGGCCCGATCAAGGTCGTGGGCTCGGGCTTTCGCATGGAGCATGGCGGCCCATCTGTCGACCGGCCGCCGGCGACGCTCGGCCAGCACACCGACGAGATCCTGCGCGAAGCGGGCTACTCGGACGCCGACATCGCCACCATGCGCGCCGACAAGGTCGCCTAGACCAGCCTACCAGCTGAGCCTGAGGCCGACGTTCAGCGCGTGGTTGTCGGTGCCGGAGCCGATGTCGCCGTCGTAGCGGAAGAAGACCTGAGTGGCGGCGGCGACGGTGGTGCTGGCCTGGAAGCCGATCGCCGCCGCGTCACGCTGCGGCGTCGCGCCGTACACCGTGAAGGCCGCTGCCGGCGCGCCGGCGAAGGCCGCCGTGACAGGCCGGCCGGTGTAGGCGTACTCGTGCAGCCAGCCCAGCCGCAACGCCATGTCCAAGGTCCGCGTGTCGCCGAGCCCGATGGCGCCGTTGAGCTGAGCGCCCAGGGTCGAGCGCAGCGAGTTGGTGGTCTGCTGCTGCACGTTGAGGCTCAGGCTGTTGGCGCCCCACTCCGAGAACGCCGCCTGATTGACGCTCATCACCTGCAGCCGCGCGAACGGCGTGATGCTCGCTTGCGCTGGCGCATAGACCGGCACCTGATAGCCGATCTCGGCCTGGCCCAGGAACTGGTTGGCGCCGGTCGAGCCGTTGGCCGTGCGCGGCTGCAGGCCGGGGATCGAGATCTGCCGCTGCAGCTGGTTGTTCGAGTAGGCATAGCCCGCCAGCAGATCGGCATAGAAGCCGGCCATGGTGAAGCTGCCGTAGCCCGCCACGCTCACCGCGTTGTTCCAGCCCTTGCCCTGGAAGCTGTCGGCCCACTGCGTGCCGCTGGTGTAGCCGGCGCCGAGGCCCAGCAGCAGATTGGGCATCACGCGGTAGTCGATGCCGGCGGCCGTGCCGCCGATGTTGTAGGTGAAGGTGTTCGAGTTGCCGTCACCCTGAACCGAGCCGAAGCCGCCGAGGCCGCTCGCCCAGACACTGAAAGGGCTTGCCGCGTCGCAGGCCGCCACGTCGCAGGTCTGGGCCAGGGCCTGACGCTGGCCGGTGCCGGCCGTGCTGCCGCGCGCCGAAGCCATCTGCTGGCCGAGCGCGTTCATGAACAGCGTATTCGAGGCGAGGTTCATGGTGCCGAAGTCGGCGTAAGGCTGCCCGCTGATCTGGTTCAGGATATACGGCGCCTGCTGGGCGTTGAGGCCGGCGAGTGCGGCGATCACGGTCGCGAAGTCACCCGTGGCGCCGGCGAAGGTCTGGTCGAGCGCATAGCCGACGGCGCGCTGGTTTACGGTGTTGCCGCCGAAGCCCGAGAACGGCGTGCTGCCCTGCAGGGCCAGCGTCAGGAACACGTTGTTGGCATTGTAGGTGAGGCTCGGCGTCAGGAACGCGAAGTTGCTTGTGACGCTCGAATAGGTCCCGCTGACGCCGCCTGTGGCACTGAGGATCGTATAGGTCGTGCTGGTGCCGTAGTTGCCGGGCGCCGCGATCACCTGAACCGTGCCGCCGTTGATCGTCGCCGTGCCGGTGGCGTTGATGCGGTCGGCCTGGCCCTGCGCGTTGGCCTCGACCTGGTAGATGCCGCCGGTCTGGCTGAAGTTGCCGGCGATGTTCAGGGTGCCGATCGAGTTGCCGGGCGTCAGCGTTCCGCCGTTGGAGACCAGTCCGCCGATGGTGCCGCTGCCGCCGATCGTGGAGGCACTGTCGAGCGTCACCGTGCTGGCGAGCGAGCCGTTCACCACGAGCTTGCTGCCCGTCACCGTCGTCGGACCGATGTAGGTGTTGGCGCCGGTGAGGGCGAGCGTGTTGCCGCCTTGCAGCGCGAGGCTGCCGCTACCCGACATGTTGCCGGCATAGGTGCCGCTGCCCGTCTGGCTGAACACCACGGCGGCGTTATTGAGGATGTTGCCCTGCAGGGTCGAGCTGTTGCCCTGCAGGGTGCCGCCGGACACGACCGTGCCGCCCGAGTAACTGTTGCTGCCCGAGAGGATCAGCGTGCCGAGGCCGGCCTTGGTCAGGCCGCCGCTGCCGGTGATCGCGCTCGCCAGCGTGACGCTGTTGCCGTTGGTGTCGAAGGTGCCGCCGCCCGAGCCCAGCGGCGCCAGCTTGGAGGAGATGTCGGTGGTGTTGCCGGTCGCCCACTGCAGGCCGCCGCCGTTCAGCGTCACCAGGCCGGTGCCGAGATTGCCGGTGGCCGCGAAGTTGATCAGGCCGCCGGTGATGGTGGTGCCGCCGCCATAGCTGTTGTTGCCCGCGAGCGTCAGGACTCCGGCACCTGCCTTGGTCAGGGCGCCCGTGCCACCGAAGCTGCCGGCGAGGGTGACGTTGTTGCCATTGGTGTCGAACATGGCGCCGCCACCGGCCAGCACCAGCCGCGAGGAGACATCGGCGGTGTTGCCCGCCGCCCACTGCAGGCCGCCGCCATTCAGGGTGATGTTGCCGCTGCCGAAGTTGGCAAGCGCGTTGAAGTTGATCAGACCGGCGTTGATCGTCGTGCCGCCGGTGTAGGTGTTGGCGGCGGTGAGGGTGAGAGTGCCGCTGCCCTGCTTGACGAGGCCGCCGCCGGGGCCGCTGCTGTCGTCGATCACGCCGGCGAAGGTCGTCGAGTTCGCCGTGCCGACGAACAGGGAATTGCCGCCGAGCTGGATGGTCGAGCCGGCGACGCCCGAGAGGTCCTTGATCGTGACGCTGCCGGTGGCGGCCGAGATGTCGAACGTGGCGCCCGCCCCCGACAGGCTGAGCCCATTCGACGAGGCGATGCTGCCGTTGCCGGACAGCGCCAGCAGGCCGTTCGCGACAACCGTGGTCGACCCGGTGTAGGTGTTGATGCCGCGTAGCGTCGCGCCGACCCCGGGCGCGGAGATGATGAGCGATCCGCCAACGCCGCCACCGATCCCGCCATCCTGGATCACGCCGTCGAGCAGCGCCCCGAACGTGATGGTAAGCGTCTTGCCGCCGAGGGCGACGGCGCCGAGCCCGAGTCCGAGACCGACATCGAACAGTCCGGACACCGTGGCGCCGGAGTTGGTCTGCGAGATGTCGAACATCCCGGGGACTGGTCCCCCCAGCCCGTTGAAATTGACGGGTGCGGAATCTGCGATGGAGCCCGCGCCCTTGAGCGCCAGCGTCGCGCCCGGGTCGATCAGCGAGATCCCAGTGTAGGTGTTGACACCGGAAAGGGTCTCAGTGCCGCCCACGATCCCGAGGGGACCGCTGCCCTGGATCGAGCCGGAAAACTCGCTTGCGGCGTTGATGAGGTTCAGGCCGTTGCCGAGCTGAACCGTACCGCCGCCCGCCAGGGTCTGGATGGCCGAAACGCCCACAACGGCGCTCGTGTCGAAGGTGGCGCCGCTGGCCACCGTCAGACCACTCGAGGTCCCGATGCTGCTGCTGCCTGATAGCGCCAGCGTCCCCTGCGACACCGTCGTGGCGCCGGTATTGGTGTTCGTGGCGGTGAGGCTCAGCGTGCCGGTGCCTTGCTTGGTGAGCGCACCGCCGCTGATGGCAGTGGCCAGCGTCACGTTGTTGCCGTTGGTGTCGAAGGTGCCGCCGCCGGCGCCCAGCGCGTTCAGCCGCGAGGACATGTCGGTGGTGTTGCCGGTCGCCCATTGCAGGCCGCCGCCGTTCAGCGTGACGTTGCCGCTGCCGAGATTGTTGCCCGCCGCGAAGTTGACCAGCCCGCCCGTCACCGTCGTGACGCCGCTGTAGTTCGTGTTCGCCCCATTGAGCGCCAGGATGCCCGCGCCGCTCTTGGTAAGGTTGCCGCCGCCCGCCACCGCATCGGCGCCCGACAGCGTCTGCGTGCCGCTGCCGACGTTCAGCGTCGTCGTCGCCCCCGAGCCCTGCAAGTACATCGTCGTTCCCTGCGCCTGGCCCGCTCCGGCGCCGCCGGCACCGGCTGTGCCGCCGGTGACGCCGTAGGTGCCCGCAAGAGTGCTGTTGTTGACGGTGAGCGTGCCGCCGTCGCGCACGAAGAAAGCGCCGCCCAGCGCCGCACCGCCGCCGCCGCCAGCGCCCGACCCGGCGCCGCCTGCGCCGCCCAGGGTGCCGGCCCCGCCTGCCGCCTGGCCGCCGCCGCCGCCGCCGCCGAAGCCGCCCTGACCGCCCCGAAAGGTGTTGACGTCGGCGGCCGTGCTTGCCCCGCCGCCGCCGCCGCCGAAGCCGCCCTGGCCAGCGGTGATATTGCCGCCGTTGACCCCGCCCGTGCCGCCGCCACCGCCGAAATCGCCGCCGGCCCCGCCGTTTCGGACATTGCTGCCGCCGCCGCCACCGCCACCGATGCCGCCAGCGCCGCCGGTGCCGCCATTGACCGCACTGCCGCCGCCACCGCCGGAAAGCAAGCCGGCACCGCCGGTGCTGCCGTTGTTGTTGCCGCCCTGGCCGCCGCCGCCGCCCCCCGCGGCAACGGCAGAAGTGGTGCCGCCGGGGCCGCCGCCGGTGAGGTTGCCGCCCTGGCCGCCCTGAGGCGCGCCGCCCGCGCCGCCAGTGGCGCCTGATGCGTTCTGTCCGGCCGCCGTTGCGCCGCCGCCGCCGCCGCCGCCGAGGTTGCCGCTGCCGCCGTTGCCCCGTTGTCCTGCACCACCGCCGCCGCCGACGCTGAGCGCGCTTCCCCCGGTGCCGAACTCGCCGCCACCGCCGCCGCCGCCGTTGGCGCCGCCGGCGCTGGCGCCGCCGGTTCCGGCATAGCCGCCGCCACCGCCACCCCCGCCGCCGCTCGGAGCGCCGCCCGCGCCGCCCAGGCCGCCACCGCCGCCGCCGCCCTGGCCGGCGCCGGCGCCGGCGCTGCCGACGCCGCCCGCGCCGCCGGTCGCCGAGGCATTGCCCACCGTCACGTTCGTGAGGCTGGCAGCCGCGCCGGTGTTCACGAACACCGCCGCGCCGGCGCCCAGGCCGCCGCCGCCGCCGCCGCCATTCGTGTTGTTGGCCGTGCCGCCGGCGCCGCCCTGCGCCACGGCGTTGTTGATCGTGAGATTGGAGACCGACGCCGTGCCGGCCTGCACGAAGAAGGCGCGGCCGGCATTGTTGGCGTCGAGCGTGTTGCCATTGCCGGTCACCGTGACGCTTGCCGTGATCATCGGCAGCGACTGCGTCAGGGTGATGTTGGTTGTGACGTTGATGTTGCTGTCGCCGCCGCCGTTGGCCGCGAAGATTGCGTTGCGCAGCTGGGTCTCGTTGGCGACGTCGATGGCCCAGGCCGGCAAGGGCGACAGACAGGTCCCGAGCAGCAGGCCGGCCGTCAGCGCACGGCGGCGCTTCGTCACGCAACGATCCAACGCAAATCTCCCCGCGAGTCGCCACCTCGCGGCGGCGCGCCCCAAATCGCGCGGCTATCTTACGTGTCGACGCGTCGAGCCGTTAGGAAAGACGTCCGCAGTCTTGGTGCGAACAATTGAGTGTTACTCAGAAGCTCAACTTCACTGGCTCCGCGGTCCCGGAGGCGGCGGCGGCAGATTGCCGGTCTGCGTCGGCGGATTGCGCCGGACCTCGGCGATGCGGCGCGCGAGATCGGCGCGGGCCTGCGCGATCTCGGGGAAGCCGAGCGCGGCCTTGTCGGCGAGATCGAGATGGCGGTCGGCTTCGCCGAAATCGTTGCGCGCCATGGCCTGACGGGCCGACGCGATATGAGTGCGCGCCTCGGTCAGCCGTGCCTGGTTGGGCCCGGCGCCGCGCAACTCGGCCAGCCGGCTCGCCCGCGCGCGATAGTCGGGATCCTGGCCGTAGCGCTGTGCATAATCGGCGAGCAGCCGCTCGGCTTCGAACAGTCGGTTCGCCGCCAGCGCCTGGTCGATGGCCGCCTCGAACTGCTGGCGGTCGCGATAGCGCTGGCCCTGCGCCGTCCGCAGGTTGGCGATTTCGGCGCGGGCCTGGGCCGTCTCGGCGAAGCCCGGCATCTGCTTGTCGGCTTCCTGCAGCATGGCCTCGGCGTGATTGAAGTCGCCGGCTCGGGCGAAGCGCCGGGCCTCGTTGATCAGGCGGCGGGCCTCGGCTTGCCGGACATCGGCCCGCGCCTTGGCGAGCTTCTGCTGCAGCGGCGGCCATGCCGAGTAGCCGGCGAAGCGTCGCGTGGCGTCGGCCATCAGGCGATCGGCCGTGGCGAAGTCGCCGGCGGCGATGGCGCGATCGATGGAGGCGGCGAGGGTCGCGCGCTCGGCATCGGTCGCCGTTGGCGCCGGTGCGGGTGCCGGCGCGGCCGGAGGCGGCGGCGGTGCGGCCGCGACCGTCGGGGCGGCGGGGAAATCCTGCAGCACGATGCGGCTCTTGTCGCAGGTGAGCTGATCGCTGACGCCTTCCTCGGCCTGGCCGCAGGACAGGACGGCACCCGCCTTGTCGCGCAGCCACGCCACGGTGCGACCGTCATGGCGGCCGCTGCCCATGTGGACGAGGTACAGCTCGCCGTCGCGCGTGATCGGCAGCTCCGAGCAATCGCTCTCGGTGCACCACAGTAGCTGGGCGCGGCCGGCCTTCGCCTCGAGGCGGCGCAGGATGGCCGTGCGGTTCAATGTGCGGTCGCCTTGCTTCACCTGGAAATTGCCCAGCCACGCCGCATCGCCCACGGTCGAATCGAGCTTGCCGCAGCGCTCCTCGGTGCAGGACAGCACCACTTCCTTGCCCTTCTCGAAGTTGGCCTGCTTGTAGGAGAGAAGGTAGCGCGGCCCCGCGTGGCCGAGCGGCTCGATGGCCGCCTGCGCGAGGTCCTTGTCGGCGACGCCGTCGATCTTGACCGGCTTGCAGAAGGTGTCGCCGCGGCAGATCCACGGCATGCCGTTCAGGCGAAAGACGAATTTGGTGTCGGCGGAATCGAACAGAAGCGGTGCATATCCTTCAGGCGGATAGCCTTGCGCGTGGGACGCTACGCCATGACCACAGCCAACAGCGATGACCGCCGCCGCAAACAGCGCCCTGTAGCTGGCCATTGTTATTCTCCCAAGTGAAGCCATTCAGCGAACGTGGATGGCCCCCAAGGGTTCCTTGGCTACATGGCGGTCGGCTCAGTCACGGCATTCGAAGTTGGCGGCATCCTCGGGATCGCCCTGGCCCTTGTAGGCGGCGTATTGCGGCCAGGCGCAAAGCGGCCGGCTGCGGCCGGGGAATGCCGGGCCTTTGGCGACAACGGAATCGGGCGCCTTGCCCTGCTCGACCCAGTTGACGACGGCCTGCAGCAGGTCGAAGCCCTCGAGGGTTGCGCCCGTCTGGCAGTGGCCCATGCCGGGCACGAGAAAAGCCCGGCTCGAGTTGGCGCGCACCTGGTCGATGCCGCCCGAGCTCTTCGCCATGCGCTCGTAGTAGTCGATCGTGTCGAGCGCCGAGAACCACGGATCGCTGACCCCGTGATAGAACAGGATCTTCCCGCCGCGCCCGAAGAAGCTGTTGAGGTTGGTCCAGCTCGCTGTGGCCTGCAGCCGGTCCATGCCGTCGGCATTCATCCGGTCCTCGATGGCGTCGACATCGATCGTCTCGTAGACGTTGGGATTGACCGGACTGCGCGCGCCGGTGACGAGGATGCCGGGAATCGCAACGCCCGAGGCAGCGATGCCGCTGTCCCACGGGAAGGGCGAGTAGGACGGGGCACCGCGCGAGTTCCTCGGGCCGGCGAAGGCCTTGGCAAGCGCACTCGCCTGATCGGCGGCGAGACACGCATCGGTCTTGGCGCCGCTGCAGGCAAGCGATGCCGGATCGAAGGTGCATTGGCGGATGTTGAAGATCATGCCGTCCTTCAGGCCATCCTTGGCATCGCAGGCGGCGACGATGGCGTCGGTGACGAGCTTCTGGTCCGATGGCGAGAACGCCTTGCTGGGATCGGGCTTGCCGGTCTCGCCTTTGGGGGAGATCTGCGCGAAGACGTGGTTGGCCCAGGCAAGTCCGAGATTGGAGCGGCCTGTGCGCATGGCCGGCGCGCCGGCGACGATGCCGTCGAACTCCGCGGGGTAGCGCTGCGAGGCGATCATGCCTTCGCGGCCACCGGTCGAGCAGCCGACGAAGTAGGAGCGCGTCGGCCCCTGGCCGTAGTAGTGGGCGATGATCGTCTTCGCTGCGGCCGTCACCTTGCCGATCGATGCCTGGGCGAAATTGAGCGCCGCCTCCTGGTCCTTCATGAAGGAGGCGTCGAACACGGCGCCTTGATGGCCGCTGTCGGTGGAGACGACCGCGAAACCGCGCGCCAGGGCGGGCACCTCGCCGATCGCCTGCGGGCCGAGCGGCGGCCGGATCGCTCCGTTCAAGCCACCGCCGCCCTGGAACAGGAACCGTCCGTTCCAGCGATCGGGAAGCGCGATCGCAAACCCGATCGCATAGGTCTTGCCTTCGGCCCCGACGCGCCGGTCGATCACGCCGCGCACCACGCAATTCGACGGGATCGCAACGCCCACGGTGTCCGGCAGGGGCGGGCGCATCTGCACGGTTCCCGCCGGCGCTTCCGCCACGGCCTCAGCCGTTTCGACCACCATGGCCGAACCGGCAAAGGCGGTCCCTGCCAAGGTTTCACATTTGACGGCGGGCATGATCGTCGGAACGTCGGCATTGGCAGCGGTCGACCACATCGTCGCGCCGGCAAGAAGGGATGCGACCGTGATCTGGATCGTCTCTCGCTGCATTGCTTTCTCTCCCTCGGTCGAGAGTAGTTGATCGTCCTGGTTTTGGCTCGATCGTTCGCTCAGGCGACTGCGCACGTAGTGAAAAAGCGCCCGATCTCTGGGGAGATCTCAACGTTTGCATCAGGTCGATTTCAGCCTAGACTGACTCTCGTCCAAGGGGGGTCCCGACAAGGGGCTGAGATACCGACGGCTAGTGCTGGCAGCGCGGTGACCCTTTGAACCTGATCCGGGTCATGCCGGCGAAGGGACTGGATATGCCTCCTTTGCACGACAAACACGCCGGGTCTCCGTTAGCCACTTGCCACGGGAGATCCTCGTCATGGACAACATCATCACCCCCACCCCCAAGGTGACCACGGGACCGTTGCCGGCATCCGGCAAGGTCTATGTCACGCCCGACTCGGCGCCCGACCTGCGCGTGCCCCTGCGCGAGATCGAGCAGTCGGCGCCCACCGAGCCGCGCATCCGCGTCTACGACACGACCGGTCCCTACACCGATCCGCTGGCGACGATCGACGTTCAGAAGGGTTTGGCCCGCGTGCGCCGCGCCTGGGTGATCGAACGCGGCGGCGTCGAGGAATATGACGGCCGGCCGATCCAGGCGATCGACAACGGCAACGTGAAGACCACGGCACTGTTGCCGTTCCCCAACACGCCGCGGCCGTTGCGCGGGGTTGACGGCAAGCCGATCACCCAGTTCGAATGGGCGCGCGCCGGCGTCATCACCAAGGAGATGATCTACGTCGCCGAGCGCGAAAATCTCGGCCGCAAGGCGGCCCTCGAGCTCGCCAAGGAGCGTCTGGCCGACGGCGAGAGCTTCGGCGCCGCGTTGCCCGAGTTCATCACGCCCGAGTTCGTGCGCAACGAGGTGGCGCTGGGCCGCGCCATCATCCCGGCCAACATCAACCACGGCGAATTGGAGCCGATGGCGATCGGCCGCAATTTCCTGGTCAAGATCAACGCCAACATCGGCAACTCGGCGGTTTCGTCCTCGATGGAGGAAGAGGTCGAGAAGATGGTGTGGGCGATCCGCTGGGGCGCCGACACCGTCATGGACCTGTCGACCGGCCGCAACATCCACGACACACGCGAATGGATCGTGCGCAATTCGCCGGTGCCGATCGGCACCGTGCCGATCTACCAGGCGCTGGAGAAGGTCGGCGGCGATCCCATGAAGCTCTCGTGGGAGGTCTATCGCGACACCTTGATCGAGCAATGCGAGCAGGGCGTCGACTATTTCACCATCCATGCCGGCGTGCGGCTCGCCCATGTGCCGCTGACGGCTAGCCGCGTCACCGGCATCGTCAGCCGCGGCGGGTCGATGATGGCGCAGTGGTGCCTCACCGAGCATCGCGAGAGCTTCCTCTACGAGCACTTCGGCGACATTTGCGACATCATGCGCAAATACGACGTGTCGTTCTCCCTGGGCGACGGTCTTAGGCCCGGCTGCAACGCCGACGCCAACGATGCCGCGCAGTTCGCCGAGCTCGAGACCTTGGGCGAGCTCACCAAGATCGCCTGGGACAAAGGCTGCCAGGTCATGATCGAAGGGCCGGGCCACGTGCCCATGCACAAGATCAAGGCCAACATGGACAAGCAGCTGCGCGAGTGCGGCGAGGCGCCGTTCTATACGCTGGGACCGCTCGTCACCGACATCGCACCGGGCTACGACCACATCACCTCGGGCATCGGCGCCGCCATGATCGGCTGGTTCGGCACGGCGATGCTCTGCTACGTCACGCCCAAGGAGCATCTCGGCCTGCCCGATCGCGACGACGTCAAGGTGGGCGTCATCACCTACAAGATCGCCGCGCACGCCGCCGACCTCGCCAAGGGCCATCCCGCGGCGCGGCTGCGCGACGATGCGCTCTCGAAGGCGCGCTTCGAGTTCCGCTGGAAGGATCAGTTCAACCTGTCGCTCGATCCGGCGACGGCGGAGAAGTTCCACGACGAGACGATGCCCAAGGAGGCGCACAAGACGGCGCACTTCTGCTCGATGTGCGGGCCGAAGTTCTGCTCCATGCGCATCACCCAGGACATCCGCGACTATGCCAAGAAGGGCATGGACGAGATGAGCGCCAAGTTCAAAGCCGGCGGCAACGCACTCTACGTGCCGGACAAGGCAGCGGACTAACGCACGGCGTCGACGCCCGAATAACTGTCATTCCGAGCGCAGCGAGGGACCTTTGAGGCAACAGCAAAGGTCCCTCGCTCACGCTCGGGATGACAGGGTGCGTCCGATGCCGCCCCGTTTTCAGGCTCCTTGCGGAAAAAATTCGCCCGGCGTTGCTCGCCGTTGGCGTGCAGAGGCCCCTCAGACACACCATATGATGTGTCTGGCGGTGCATTATGGCGGCGTACGGCACGCAAAAATTATGGATTCCGAGTTGCACGGCTTGATAACCCAAGTTATCATGGCGGCGTCGAGCTCCCGCGCACGGACGGCCGTTTGTCGCCACGCGACCTTTTCGGTTCCCCGCGCGTTTCATCGAATGGCCGTCATTGGCCGCTACCTTGCGCCCATCGGACCCGCGGGGGAGATTCTGACGAATCGGTCCGTACTGATAAGCAATTGGCGCGCGTTGGGGGCATAAGGACAGGATGAAAAGGCTGCGGACCCTGATCGGGATCGGCTTGGGGCTCGCCATCGTGGTGGGCGCCGGCTGGTATATTTCGCAGACCGGAAATACGCCTGCGCCGCGGCAGGGCGCGGGCCGGTTCGGCGCCGGCACGCCGACGCCCGTCGGGATCGCGACGGCCGCCAAGGGCGAAGTGCCGGTCGTGATCCGGGCGCTGGGCACCGTGGTGCCGCTGCAGACCGTGAACGTGAAGACGCAGATCACCGGCCAGCTCATCAAGGTCGAGTTCAAGGAAGGCCAGATGGTCAAGCAGGGTGACCTGCTGGCCGTGGTCGATCCCCGGCCCTACGACGTCGCCCTGCAGCAGGCGATCGGCCAGCAGCAGAAGGACGAGGCGCTACTCAAGAACGCCCAGGTCGACCTCGAGCGCTATCGCAAGCTGGTCGCCCAGGATTCGATCGCCCGCCAGCAGCTCGACACCCAGCAGTCGCTGGTCCGCCAGTACGAGGCCGCCCTGGTCATCGACCAGGCCGCCGTCGACGCCGCCAAGCTCAACGTCACCTACACGAAGATCGTGGCGCCGCTCACTGGCCGCATCGGCCTGCGCACCGTCGATCCCGGCAACTACGTGTCGATGAGCGACGCCACCTCGATCTGCATCATCATCCAGGTCCAGCCGATCTCGGTGTTGTTCACCATCCCCGAGGACACGCTGCCGTCGGTGCGCGAGCGGCTGAAGGCCGGCGCCAAGCTCGAGGTGCGCGTGCTCGATCGCGCGCAGAAGAACGAGCTCGGCATCGGACGGCTCGACACCTACGACAACGTCATCGACATCACGACCGGCACGGTGAAGCTGCGCGCGGTGTTCGACAACAAGGACGAGACGCTGTTCCCCAACCAGTTCGTCAATGTCCGCCTGCTGGTCGACACGGTGAAGGACGCCACGGTCGTGCCCGTGGCCGCCATCCAGCGCGGCCAGCCCGGCACCTTCGTCTATCTGGTCAAGGGCGACGACACGGTCGAGATCCGCGTCGTCGAACTTGGCGCGACCGACGGCGAGAAGGTGCAGATCGTGAAGGGCCTGCAGCCCGGCGACCAGGTCGTGATCGACGGCACCGACCGCCTGCGCGACGGCGCCAAGATCCGCCGTCCGGGTGGCGGTCCGCCGCGCGCCGCGTCGGGCCCGCCGATCGCCAACGCGCCGCCTGATTCCCAGCAGGGCGGCACCGGCCAACCCCAGCAGCAGCAGAGGCGACGCCAGGCCAACGGCGGCGGTGGCGCCGGCGGCGCAGCCGCCGCCCAGCCCAACCAGTAATCCCGACCGCGACATGAACCCGTCGCGGATCTTCATCGAGCGTCCGGTGGCGACCTCGCTGCTGATGGTCGCCATCATCCTCGTGGGCGCCATCGCCTACCGGTTCCTGCCGCTGTCGGCCCTGCCGCAGGTCGACTATCCGACCATCCGCGTGCTGACGCTCTATCCCGGCGCCAGCCCCGAGGTCATGACCTCGTCGGTCACCGCGCCGCTGGAGCGCCAGTTCGGCCAGATGCCGGGTCTCAACCAGATGACGTCGACCAGCTCGGCCGGCGCCTCGTCGATCACCCTGCAGTTCGATCTGAAACTCGGCCTCGACGTCGCCGAGCAGCAGGTGCAGGCCGCCATCAACGCCGCCAGCAACCTCCTGCCGTCCGACCTGCCCTCGCCGCCGACCTACGCCAAGATCAACCCGGCCGACGCGCCGGTGCTGACGCTCGCCGTCACCTCCAAGACCGAGCCGTTGACCAAGGTCTACGACTTCGTCGACACGCGGCTGGCCCAGAAGATCTCGCAGCTTCCCGGCGTCGGCCTGGTCAGCCTCGATGGCGGCCAGAAGCCCGGCGTGCGCATCCGCGCCAATCCGACGGCGCTCGCGGCCTATGGCCTCAACATCGACGACCTGCGCACGACGATCGCCAACGCCAACGTCAACACGCCGAAGGGCAACTTCGACGGCCCGGCGCGCGCCTACACCATCAACGCCAACGACCAGATCACCGATCCCAAGTTGTTCAAGGATGTCGTCGTCGCCTACCGCAACGGCGCGCCGGTTCGGATCTCGGACGTCGCCACGGTGGAGGAGGGGCAGGAGAACAACCGGCTCGCTGCCTGGACGAACACCACCCAGGCGGTGATCATCAACGTCCGCCGCCAGCCCGGCGCCAACGTCATCGAGGTGGTCGACAGCATCAAGAAGCTGCTGCCGCAGCTGCGCGAGACGCTGCCGGCCTCGCTCGACGTCGCCGTCCTGACCGACCGCACGACCACCATCCGCGCCTCGGTGCGTGACGTGCAGATCGAGCTCAGCTTTGCGGTGATCCTGGTCGTCGCCGTGATCTTCCTGTTCCTGGGCGACTGGCGGGCCACGCTCATTCCCAGCCTTTCGGTGCCGCTGTCGCTCGTCGGCACGCTGGCGGTGATGTATCTCGCGGGCTTCAGCCTCAACAACCTCTCGATCATGGCGCTCACCATCGCCACCGGCTTCGTGGTCGACGACGCCATCGTCATGATCGAGAACATCGCCCGCTACATCGAGCGCGGCGACGATCCCAAGGAGGCCGCGCTGCGCGGCAGCCGGCAGATCGCCTTCACCGTGGTGTCGCTCACCGTGTCGCTGATCGCCGTGCTGATCCCGCTGCTGTTCATGAGCGACGTCGTCGGCCGCCTGTTCAGCGAATTCGCCGTCACGCTCTCGGTCACCATCCTGATCTCGGCCGTCGTGTCGCTGACCCTGGTGCCCATGATGTGCGCCCAGCTCCTGCGCCAGAGGGAGACGCACGCCGCACCGGCGGCGGTGCATCCGCATCGCGAAGCGGAAGCGCCTCATGACGAGGTGATGGGCGCCGGCTGGTTCGCCCACCTGATCGGCATCTACGACCGCTGCCTGATCGTGGTCTTCCGCCACCAGCCGCTGACCTTGCTGATCGCTGTCGGCACCATCGTGCTGACGGTCGTGCTCTATGTCGTCATCCCGAAAGGCTTCTTCCCGGTGCAGGACACCGGCCTGATCCAGGCCGTGACCGAGGCGCCGCAGTCGATCTCCTTCGACGCCATGGCCAAGCGCCAGAACACGCTCGCGGCGGCCATCCTGCAGGATCCCGACGTCGAGAGCCTCAGCTCCTTCATCGGCGTCGACGGCACCAACGCGACCCTCAACTCGGGCCGCATGCTGATCAACCTCAAGCCGCGCAACCAGCGCAGCCTGTCGGCCAGCCAGATCATCCGCCGTATCCAGCGCGAGACGGCGTCGGTGCAGGGCATCTCGCTCTATATGCAGCCGGCGCAGGACCTCACCATCGATTCGACGGTGAGCCGCACGCAGTACCAGTTCGTCCTGCAGAGCACCAAGCCCGAGGATTTCGACGTCTGGGTGCCGCGCCTGATGGACCGCCTGCAGCAGCTGCCCGAGATCGTCGACGCCACCACCGACATGCAGGCCAAGGGCCTCTCGCTGTTCATCAAGATCGACCGTGACGCCGCCGCGCGCTTCGGTATCACCGCCGCCTCGGTCAACAACGTGCTCTACGACGCCTTCGGCCAGCGCATCGTCTCGACGGTCTATGGCCAGTCCAACCAGTACCGCGTGATCTACGAGGTCGAGCCGTCGATGGGCCGCTCCATCGATTCGCTCGCCAACCTCTATCTGCCCGGCGCCGGCGGCAAGCAGGTGCCGATGTCGTCGATCGCCACCTTCGAGGAGCGCACCGCGCCGCTGCGCCAGGACCGGCTCGGCCAGTTCCCGGCCACCACCATCTCCTTCAACCTGGCGCCGGGCTATGCGCTGGGCCAGGCGGTCGACGCCATCCAGGCGGCGAAGCAGGAGATCGGCATGCCGCTCTCCATGACCACGCACTTCCAGGGTGCGGCGCTCGCCTTCCAGAAGTCGCTCGACAGCCAGCTGCTGCTGATCCTGGCCGCCATCGTCACGGTCTACATCGTGCTGGGCGTGCTCTATGAGAGCTACATCCATCCCATCACGATCCTGTCGACCCTGCCGTCGGCCGGCATCGGTGCGCTGCTGGCGCTGATGCTGGCCGGTTACGATCTCAGCGTCGTCGCCATCATCGGCATCGTGCTCTTGATCGGCATCGTCAAGAAGAACGCCATCATGATGATCGACTTCGCCCTCGATGCGGAGCGCCATGAAGGCAAAACACCCCAGGAGGCCATCCACCAGGCTTGCCTGCTGCGCTTCCGGCCGATCCTGATGACCACCGTGGCCGCCCTGGTCGGCGCGCTGCCGCTGATGCTGGGCAGCGGCACCGGTTCGGAGTTGCGCTCGCCGCTCGGCGTCACCATCGTCGGCGGCCTGATCGTGAGCCAGGTGCTGACGCTCTTCACCACGCCGGTGATCTATCTCGCCTTCGACCGGCTGGGCCGCCGCCTGCGCGGCGCGCCGCTCGACACGCCGGCCAATCCGGTGGCGCGGCCGGGCGCGGACCCGACGGCCAGCGAGAGGCCGCTGACATGAACCTGTCGGCGCCCTTCATCGCCCGGCCGGTGGCCACGACCTTGCTGACCATCGGCGTTGCGCTGGCGGGGCTGGTCGCCTTCCTGAAGCTGCCGGTATTGCCGCTGCCCAAGGTCGATTTCCCGACCATCCAGGTCTCGGCCAGCCTGCCAGGCGCCTCGCCCGAGACCGTGGCGACCAGCCTGACCACGCCCTTGGAGCGCGCCCTCGGCGCCATCGCCGGTGTCACCGAGATCACCTCGGCGAGCACGGTCGGCAATGCGCGAATCACCCTGCAGTTCGACCTGTCGCGCAGCATCGACGGGGCGGCGCGCGACGTGCAGGCGGCGATCAACGCCGCCCGCATGGAGATGCCGAGCGACCTGCCGACCAACCCGCAGTACCGCAAGGTCAACCCGGCCGACGCGCCGGCCGTCGTGCTGGCCGTTACCTCGGACATCGTTGGCCAGGGCCGCCTGTTCGACGCGGCATCGAACATCCTGCAGCAGAAGCTGAGCCAGGTGACCGGCGTCGGCCAGGTGGTGCTGGGCGGTAGCTCGTTGCCGGCGGTGCGCGTCGAGATCAATCCGACGGCGCTCAACAAGTACCAGATCGGCCTGGAGAGCGTGCGCGCGGCCCTTGCCGCCGCCAATGCCAACTCGCCCAAGGGCGCACTCGAGGACGGCGAGCGGCGCTTCCAGATCTATTCCAACGACCAGGCGACCACGGCCGACGAATACCGGCCGCTGATCATCGCCTGGCGCAATGGCGCGCCGGTCAGGCTGTCCGACGTCGCCGACGTCATCAATTCCACCGAGAACATCCGCAACGAGGGCCAGGCCAACGGCAAGCGCTCGGTGCTGGTGATCATCTACCTGCAGCCCAACGCCAACGTCATCGAGACCGTCGACGACATCAGGGCGCTGCTGCCCGAGCTGCAGGCGGCTCTGCCCAACGACGTCGAGCTGCAGGTCGTCGGCGATCGCACCGTCACCATCCGGGCCTCGCTGAAGGAGGTCGGGCAGGCGCTGCTGATCAGCATCATCCTGGTCGTGCTGGTGACCTTCGCCTTCCTGCGCTCGGCCCGCGCCGGCTTCGTGGCCGCCGTCGCCGTGCCGGTGTCGCTGATCGCCACCTTCGGCGGCATGTACCTTCTGGGCTACAGCATCAACAACCTGTCGCTGATGGCCATGGCGATCGCCGCGGGCTTCGTGGTCGACGACGCCATCATCGTGCTGGAGAACGTGTCGCGCCACATCGAGGCCGGCATGGGCCGCATCGATGCCGCCCTGCAGGGCGCACGCGAGGTCGGCTTCACCGTGGTGTCGATGAGCGTGTCGCTGATCGCGGTGTTCATCCCCATCCTGCTGATGCAGGGCATCGTCGGCCGGCTGTTCCGCGAATTCGCCGTCACGCTCTCCCTCGCCATCGTGATCTCGATGGTGGTGTCGCTCACCACGACGCCGATGATGTGCGCCTACGTGCTGCGGCCGCACGACCATGCGCGGCCGCCGGGCCGGTTCTTCCGCTGGAGCGAGCGCGGTTTCACCGCCCTGCAGCGCTGGTACGGCAGCAGCCTGCGTTTCGTCCTGCGCCATCCGCTGGCGACCATGCTGGTGTTCCTGGCGACGGTGATCCTGAACATCGATCTCTACGTCACCATCCCCAAGGGTTTCTTCCCGCAGCAGGACACCGGCCGCATCGTCGGCGGCATCCGCGCCGACCAGAGCATCTCCTTCCAGGCGATGCGCCGGAAGTTCAGGCAGTTCATGGAGATCGTGCGGCAGGATCCGGCGGTCGAGAGCGCGGCTGGCTTCACCGGCGGCTTCTCGACCAACTCGGGCTTCGTGTTCGCCGCCCTGAAACCCTTGAGCGAGCGCAAGATCTCGGCCGACCAGGTGATCGCCCGGCTCAGGCCCAAGCTCGCCCAGGTGCCGGGCGCCAACCTGTTCCTGGCGGCGGTGCAGGACATCCGAGTCGGCGGCCGCCAGGGCAATGCGCAGTACCAGTTCACCCTGCAGGCCGATTCGCTGCCCGACCTCTATACCTGGGCGCCCAAGCTGGTGGAGGCGTTGCGCCAGGACTCCTCGGTCATCACCGACGTCGATTCCGACCAGCAGCAGCGTGGCCTGCAGGTCAACCTCACCATCGACCGCGATGCGGCGGCGCGGCTCGGCGTGTCGACGCGCTCGATCTCCTCGACGCTGTACGACGCCTTCGGCCAGCGACAGGTCTCGACCATCTACAATGCACTCAACCAGTATCACGTCGTCATGGAGGTGGCGCCCGAGTATTGGGAGAATCCCGAGGGCCTGAAGGACATCTATGTCTCGACGACCGGCGGGGCGATCAGCGGCGCCCAGGCGACCGGCGCCGTCGTCTCGACCGCGCCGCTTGCGGCGGGGGCCGTCGATCCGTCGGCAGCGGTGCGCAACCAGCGCACCAACGCGATCGCGGTCTCGGGACGCGGCTCGGCCTCGACGGGGGCGGCCGTCAGCACCACGGCCGAGACGATGGTTCCGCTGTCACAGCTCACCAAGTACGAGTTCGGCACCACGCCGCTTGCCGTCAATCATCAGGGCCTGTTCGTCGCCAGCACGGTCTCCTTCAACCTGGTGCCGGGCAAGACGCTGAGCGACGCGGTCGCCTTCGTGAACGCCACCATGCATGACATCGGCATGCCGGCGACCATCCATGGCTCGTTCCAGGGCACGGCGCGCGCCTTCCAGCAGAATCTGAGCAGCCAGCTCCTGCTGGTGCTGGCGGCGCTCGCCGCCGTCTATATCGTGCTCGGCATCCTCTACGAGAGCTACATCCATCCCATCACGATCCTGTCGACCCTGCCGTCGGCCGGCATCGGCGCGCTGCTGGCGCTCAAGATCACCAACGTGGAGTTCAGCCTGATCGCCATGATCGGCGTGCTGCTGCTGATCGGCATCGTCAAGAAGAACGCCATCATGATGATCGACGTGGCGCTGGAGCGTGAACGCACCGACGGCCTCGATCCCGCCGAGGCGATCCATCAGGCCGCCGTCCTGCGCTTCCGGCCCATCCTGATGACCACCATGGCCGCCATCCTGGGCGCCCTGCCGCTCGCCATCGGCTTCGGCGACGGCGCCGAGCTGCGCCAGCCGCTCGGCATCTCGATCATCGGCGGCTTGTTCGTCAGCCAGATCCTGACGCTCTATACGACGCCGGTGATCTACCTCTATCTCGACCGCTTCCGGAAGCGCGACCGGGATCGCCCCAGCCGCGTTGCCCGTGCTATGGGAACAGCGGGTCCGGCAACAGTATGATGTCATCGCGTTACGTTCTGACGTTCGCCGCGGTCGTCACGGCCAGCGGCTGCATGGTGGGTCCCGACTACAAGCGGCCGCCGCCCGCCGATCCGCCGTCGCTCGCCTTCAAGGAGACGACCGGGCCGGTGATCGGCGCGGCCGCCAGCTTCCAGCCGGCGATGCCACGCGATGCCATCGATCGCGGCCCGTGGTGGTCGATGTACGACGATCACACGCTCGACCGGCTGGCGGCGCAGATCGACATCTCCAATCAGACGCTGATCCAGGCCGAGGCGGCCTATCGTCAGGCGCGGGCGCTCGTGCGCCAGGATGCGTCGGGCCTCTATCCCACCGTCACCGGCAACGCCGGCTACACCCAGAGCGGCAGCGGCAGCGGGTCGAGCCGCGCCATCCAGGGCACAGTGGTCAATGCGAGCTCAGGCAGCGTCGGCCAGTTCAGCGCCGGGCCGGGGCTCAACTGGGAGATCGACCTGTGGGGCCGCATCCGCCGCCAGGTCGAGAGCGATTCGGCGGCCGCGCAGGCCAGTGCCGCCGACCTCGCCAATGCGCGGTTGTCGGCGCAGGCCAACATGGCGATCAACTACTTCTCCATGCGCATCTCCGAGCAGCGCATGCGGGTCTACCAGGCGTCGGTGGCGGCCTACACGCGCTCGGTCGAGATCGTGCAGAACCAGCTCGACGCCGGCATCGTGAGCCGCGTCGACCTCGCCCAGGCGCAGACCCAGCTCGAGCAGACGCGCGCCCAGCTGGTCGCCGAGAACATCACCCGCGCCACCTTCGAGCATGCGGTGGCGATTTTGGCCGGCAAGGCGCCCTCCGAGCTCAGCGTCGAGCCCGGGCCGGTGCCGCCAGAGATACCGACCGTCGAGCCCGGCATCCCCTCGACGCTCCTGGAACGGCGGCCCGACATCGCCGCGGCCGAGCGCCAGATGGCGGCGGCCAATGCCCAGATCGGCGTCGCCGTCGCCGCCTACTATCCCAGCATCTCGCTCGCCAGCGCCGTCACGCTGGTCGGCAGCAGCCTGAATGCGTTGCTCACCCTCTCGAACGCGGTGTGGTCGGTCGGCCCGCAGCTGGCGGCGACGCTGATCGACGGCGGCGCGCTCAGGGCGCAGGTCGAGGGCGCGCGGGCGCGCTACGATTCCCAGGTGGCGCTCTATCGCCAGACCATCCTGGTGGCCTTCCAGCAGGTCGAGGATGCGCTGGTGCAGCAGCGCGTGCTCGAGCAGCAGGAGAAGGTGCAGCGCGCCGCCGTCGCCGCCGCCCGCCTCGCCGAGCGGCTGTCGCTCAACCAGTACCAGCTGGGCACCGTGCCCTACACGACGGTGGTGCAGACGCAGACCGCGGCGCTGTCGTCCGAGCAGACGTTGCTGTCGATCCGCCTCAATCGGCTGACCGCCAGCGCCAACCTGGTGCTGGCCCTGGGCGGCGGCTGGCGCGACAGCGACCTGCCGGCGCCCTATCCGATCGGTGGCATCAACCGGAAGCCGCAACCGCCCATGCCGACGCCGCAAAGCCTGGAGCCGGACAAGCCGTGGTGGAAGTTCTGGTCGCGTTCGTGAGCGCTATTCCAGCTTGATGCTCGTGCACTTGATGAAGGCCACGCCTGCGCCTCGGCACGCCCGGCGAGGGCGAACGTAGCGCCCGCCACGAGGATGCGCCGGCCGATCATGATGCCGGCCAGGGCACGCGAATCTCCTGCAAGGGCACATGCTGCTGGGCGGCATGCATGTCGGTCTCGCCGACGCCGCCCTGGGGACGCGGCCGCGGCAGGGTGATCTTCACGGCGTTCACCAGCTCGAAGAAGCCGAAGGTGATGATGGCCTGCGTCGGCACGTTGTAGAGCTGCGACACCAGCTCCCTGGTGATCACGCCGCTCTTCTTCACCGCCTCGAAATCCTCGCGGCTCTTGAACACGATATCGAGGGTGATCTCGAACGGCCCGGCATTCTTGCTGCGGATCACCTTGGCGATGTCGCGCAGGGGCGTGTCGACCACGGTCAGATCTCCTCGACCTTGATCGGGAACAGCGCCGTCGGGCTGTCGACCGTCATCAGGTGATAGACATTGAACTCGCAGGCCTGGCCCAGCGGGATTTCGAGTGGCGTGAACGGCGAGGCAAGGTTACCGGCGGTGGCGATACGGCCGGGATAGGGTGCGTGCATCAGGCTGGTGCGCGCCTTGCCGCAGATCGCGGTGGCGAGCGACTGCGTGGCTGCTGCGACTTCGACGATGATGCAAAGCTCGTGTGCCGGCGTCTTCACGGGTTCCAGCTCACCCATCACGCCGTTCTTGCCGTAGATGTGGGGGATGATGCGATAGGCCTCCTCCGGCACCTCGGCGAAGTAGGCGCGCGTGCCGGCGATGACCTTGGCCAGAATGTCGTCGATCTGGGCGATGAAGATCGGATCGCGGGCGCCGGCGATGAAGATGCTGCGATAGCCCGAGGTCTTGGCCCCCTCGAGCTTCACCGTGTAGTGCTTGCTGGGCTCGAAGCGACTGCCCGAGACGCGCACGCGCCGGTCGGTCACCTGCTCGTACCTGCACTGCGACAGGTCGAGCATGCCCCCGGGCCCGGCCAGCCGGAACGGATGGGTCTTTTCGTAGAGCGTGTGGGCTGCCACCGAGGCCGTGGTACAGCGCTCGTTGGGATTGAGCGGCTCGATCTCGAAATGATCGCGCCTGAGATAGCCCATGACGTTGCGGCCAACCGGCTCGGCGCAGAGCGCGCCGCATTCCATGATCTTGCCCATGTGCCAGGCGAGCGCCGGATCGAAGCCGGCGCGGATCGCCATGGCCGCCGTCGGCGAGGGGTCGTAGGCCCGCCCGCTCACCACCACGTCGACGCCTTCGCTTTTGTCGAGCGCCTTGAGGAATGGCTCGGCGCCCATCTGCGCCACGACCACGGTGGCGGCCTCGATCTCGCGCGGGTCGAGCGGCGGCACCGGTCCCAGCGGCTCGACGCGGCCGGCCTTGAGTTCACGACTGATGTGGCCTTTGTCGATATCGGCATAGATGGAAGCCAGCTTGAAGCGCCAGCCGCGGCGCTTGGCGATCTCGGCGATGATGTCGCGGAAGACGTCGACATGCAGGTTGGTGCCGTCGCCGCCCGCCGAGGAGATCAGCACGGGGATCTTGGTCGCGTGCTGGGCCTCGAGCAGGACCTAGATGTCCTTCACATAGGCCTCGCGGCTGCACGTCATTTCGCCCAGCCCGAGCTTCTGTGGCCCGGAATCGGTCGAGCCGGAATCGATGGTGATGGCGTGCGGCTTCTGCGCCAGGCCGAGCTTGAAATGGTCGACCGGGAAGCCGTAGCCCAGCATGCCCGACGGCGTGAGGATGCGGATCTCGTCGTTGCTCGCCTCGGCCATCGGCATGTTTCTCCTTGCTGACAGGATCATAGCCTTCTCCCGTATAAAGAGGGAGCGAGGAGGGTTAGGCTGGGAGCATGGCTGACATGGAGATCCGCAAGATCATCCATATCGACATGGACGCTTTCTACGCGTCCGTGGAGCAGCGTGACGATCCCGAGCTGCGCGGCAAGCCCGTGGCGGTGGGCGGCCGCCAGCGCGGCGTGGTCATGGCGGCATCCTACGAGGCACGCAAGTTCGGCGTGCGCTCGGCCATGCCCTCGGTCACCGCCAAGCGGCTTTGTGCAGAGCTGGTGTTCGTGCCGCCGCGCTTCGACGTCTACAAGGAGGTGTCGCGCCAGATCCGCGAGATCTTCCTGGAATACACGCCGCTCGTTGAACCGCTGTCGCTCGACGAGGCCTATCTCGACGTCACGACGAACCTCAGGAACATGCCGCTGGCGAGCGACATCGCCCGCGAGATCCGCGCCCGCATCCTCGAGCGCACTGGCCTCACCGCCTCGGCCGGCATCTCCTACAACAAGTTTCTGGCCAAGCTCGCCTCCGACCATCGCAAGCCCAACGGCCAGACGGTGATCCCGCCGGAGAAGGGCGCGACCTTCGTCGAGGAATTGCCCGTCGCCAAGTTCCACGGCATCGGCCCCAAGACGGCGGAGAAGATGAACCGCCTCGGCATCCACACCGGCGCCGACCTCAGGAACCAGTCGATGGAGTTCTTGGAGGAGTATTTCGGCAAGGCCGGCACTTGGTACTTCGCCATCGCCCGCGGCCAGGACGACCGCCGCGTCGTGCCCAACCGGCCGCGCAAGTCGGTCGGCTCGGAGACGACGTTCATGGAAGACCTCGGCCGGCCGGCCGACATCGAGCAGGGCGTTGCCTCGGTGCTCGACGACGTCTGGTCCTACTGCGAGCGTACCGGAATCCTCGGCCGCACCGTCACGGTCAAGATCAAGTACGCCGATTTCCAGATCGTGACGCGCAGCCGAACCCTCAACGAGCCGGTGACCAGCCGCGAGATCCTGGAACGCACCAGCATCGACCTGGTGCGCACGATCTATCCACTGGAGAAGCACGTGCGCCTGCTCGGCGTCTCGCTGCACAACCTCGCGCCGCGCGGCGAGCCCGCACCCGAGCCGCAGATGACGCTGGAGTTTTAGGGATCGTGCTCCTCTCCCCCGCCAGGGGGAGAGGCTGGGTGAGGCCCGCGCTCCCTTAAACGCCGACGTCGGCGACCATCGTCTTGAGCATCGCGGCGTCGGGATAGACGCCCAGGCCAGCCTGCACGTTGTCGCGCATGTGCTCGGGCTTGCCGGTGCCGGGGATGACGCAGGTCACCGCCGGGTTGGCCAGCACGAACTTCAGCAGCACCTGCGCCCAGCTCGTGCAGCCGATCTCGCCCGCCCAGTCCGGCAGCTTGCGCGGTAAAAGCTTGCGCAACAGGCCGCCGCCGCCGAACGGCTGGTTGACGAGCACCGCGATGCCCCGCTCGGCAGCGAGCGGCAGCAGGCGGCGTTCGACGGCGCGGTCGTCGAGCGCGTAGTTCAGCTGCACGAAGTCCCATTTCTCGGCACGCATCACCGCTTCGAGCTCGTCGTGGGCGCTCTGCGTGTAGTGCGTGATGCCGAGATAGCGGATGCGCTTGTCGACCTTCCAGGCGCGCAGGGTCGGCAGATGGGCGCGCCAGTCGAGCAGGTTGTGGATCTGCATCAGCTCGACATGGTCGGTCTTGAGCAGCGACAGCGACCGCGTCATCTGCTCGATGCCGCTGTCGCGGCCCGACGTCCATACCTTTGTGGCGATGAAGGCTTTGTTGCGCGTGCCGGCAGCCGCCAGCAGGTCGCCGACCACGCCCTCGGCCGCGCCGTACATGGGCGAGGTGTCGATCACCGAGCCGCCGGCCTCGAACAGCACGGCAAGCACCTCGGCGAGCGGCGCGCGCTCCTCGGGCCGGCGGCCGACGTCGAAGGTCCGCCAGGTGCCGCCGCCGACCACGGGCAGCATCTCGCCGGAGGAAGGGATCTTGCGCTGGTGCATGCGGGCTCCGGTTTGCGCGCCCACGCGTCCCGCCGCCAACACAGTGGCGCCGGCAAGTCCCAGCAGGGCGGAGCGCGTCAGGGTCATGTCACGCCAACGAAATCTGGAAGGCCTGTCCGGCGACCCGGACATCGGCGGGACGTCCATTCAGGGTCACTCGCGGTGCCTCGGCAAGTCCCGAGATCGTGAAGAAGCGCGCGGCATACTCCTCCTGCCCGGGTTTCAGCGCATGGCTGATGTCGCAGACTTTCTCCCACGGCCGGTATTCGACGCGCAGCAATCCCACCTTGCCGTCAGCCTTCAGGTTGACGCCGTCGCGAGCGGTGAGGCTGAAGGCCTGCAGGTCGGGCAGTGGGTTGTAGCCCACCACCGCGCCACTCACCGGATCGGCGATCAGGTAGGCTTTGCGGCCGGACTCGGTGACCAGCACGGCGCCGGCCTTCGCCAGGCGGCCGGTCGTGCCCTGCTGCGCCCAGCTCGTGTCGCGTTCCAGCCCGGCCGGCAGGTAAGGCCAGGCGCCGTTCAGTCGCCGATAGGGGATGGCGCGTTCCTGCGCGCCGGGATCGATCGGGAAATGACCGTTGTTCGATTGCCCGAAATCCGTGGTGAAACCTGCCTCCAGAAGATCGCCGCCGCTGCGATAGGCGACGTCGAGCTGGCGCTTGCCCTCGTTCCAGGTCGCCGTGAGTTCGGCCGTGTCGATGTGGCGGACGAAGGCCTCGAAGCTGCCATGCTGCTGGGCGTCGCCCATCTCCAGCACCAGCCCGCCATAGGTGCGCGTGGTGACGGCCCTGAGGTCGAGGCTCTTGGGCGCGATCGGCTGGTCGCGCCGGAGATTGAACATCGAGATGGTGAGTGCCGGCGCAACCATCGCCCCGTTCGGCTCGGCCTTGCCGGCGATGCCGGCCGCGATCTCGATCTCGACGTCGCGGCCGAGATCGGATGCGGGCAACGGCAGGATTGCGAGATAGCTCACGCCGTCACGGATGAGGATGCGCTGGCCGGCCTTCAGCCGGTGCGGGAAGGACTCGATCTTTTTGCCGTCGGCATAGAGCGCCCACGTCCTGGGCTGCGAGAAGTTCCATAGGCCGACAACGGTTGCGAGCCTGCTCACGCCTTGCTCGCCCAGCGTTGCTAAAAACTTGTCGCGATTGGTGTGCGGCTTGGCGAAGATGATGGCGCGGTTGCGGCTCTGGTAGGTGAGCGTGAGGCCGGCCGCGCCCGGCATGCCATCGCGTGTCGTCGTGAGATCCGGTCCGTTCGCGGCATAGCGCACGGTGACCGTGCCGAGATCGTTCAGGCTCGTCGCCACCTTGGGCTCGCGCACCCATTGGCCCAGGACGTCGACGGTGCGGTCGCGGATGTCCGTGCTGGCCAGCCCATGCCAGGCGCCGAGCCAGGCGCGCCGCCACAGCGGCGGCTTGAAGTTGCCGCGGATGGTCTCGGCCGAGGTCTCCTCGAACGGCACCGGCTTGTCGTCGATCAGGCCCGCCACCCAGTCGGGCGTCCACGGCGAATGCAGGCTCTGGATCGCCGCGCGCCCGGGCGGGAAATCGTAGCCCCACACCGGCATGCCTTCGGCCGTCGCGTTTGCGGGCTTGTCGAGGTAGTTCGCCGTGCCCTTCCTGGACGATGCATGGATGGCGCCGTAGACGCCGTCCTGCTCGACCAGCACGCCGCTGATGCGCGCCCGGCCCGACGAGGACACGAAGCGGCGCAGCTTGGGATGATGGACGCTGACAAGCATCTCCATGGTGCGGTCGACCAGGATGCGGCCCATCAGACGGTCGATCGGCGCCGGCGCGTAATCGGCGAACATCTTCTGCGCGCTGAGCGTGATCGACAGGTAATAGTGGTCGAGCATCTCCTGCGTGGTGCCGTCCAGGAATGCCCAGAAGCGCAGGGGCAATGTCTCCAGCCCGTGGCGGCCGTCGGCCATGGGCCAGGCCCCGTCGATCATGGCGCCGCCCAGAAGCGCGCCCATCGCGGCGGTGTGATTGAAGTTCTGGGTGCTGACCGCGAAGTTGTAGCCGTCGCGGAAGAACGAGGCGCGGCCGCGCCAGTCGTGATTGCGCCGCCAGTAGTCGATGGCGTCGCGGCTCTGCGGATGGAGGAAGGCGCTGGTCTCGAGGTCGGGCTGCAGCCAGGCCCGCCAGTAGTTCTTCACGTGGTCCTGCACCGGCGCCGGCAGCAGGTCGCGGAAGACGTACCAGACCAGCAACTGCTCGGCGATCTCCCAGCCCAGCCAGTAGCGCGGCGGCATCGCCAGCACCTCGCGCAGGCGCTTCTGATAGGCCTTGTAACCGTCGTCGCCCGCGACGTTGGACCAGTTGCTGACCTGGTCGCCGCCGACCTTGTGCAGCTCGCCGATGCGCGCGAGCTGCCAGTCGGCTCGCCCCTTCAGGTCGGGTGCGAGGGCGCGCGTCGCGCGCTCGACGATCCCCTGCGGCGTGAACATCACGGCGGTCGGTCGCGAGCCGTCGGCGGTGAGCAACGCCTTGCGGTCGAGCCGCGCCGGCATGGTGACGGCGACGGTGCCGGTGATCGGCCGGCAGGTCAGCAGCAGGCGCGGGTTGGTGAAGCTGAGCCCATGGCCACCGGTCGGCATCGCCCATTCATAGGCGTCGGCCTGGCGATAGCGCGAATCGTAGGTCTCGACCTTGCGCAACAGGAAGCCGCACTGCTCGAGCATCAACAGCCGTGCCCCGGCCTCGCGGGTCAGGACGTCGGTCGCGAGCAGACGGGTGATGTCGAAGCGCGCCTCGCGTGCCGTCACTGACAGCTCCTGCGGCGCCATCAGGTCGGCATGGCGGTCGCGCTCGAGGTCGGTGGCGCCGTAGCGCGTCCAGTAGCGGCGGCCGTTGACGCTGGCATTGAAGGTCGGGCCGGTCGCCTTGTCGGCGATCCACGGCCGGCGCAATGGCCAGGCGTGGACATGCCAAGTCGGCGGATCCTCGGTCCACAATTTGCGCCCGAGGTTTTCACGGCAGGTGTAGCCGCTCGGTACGATCTCATAGCCGTCGTACTGCAACGACAGCTCCGCCTTGATCAGGAGCTTTCCCTTGCGCAGCAGGATGGCAATGGTGTCGGCGGCATCGGGAAAGCGCAGCAGCACCGAGCGATGCACGGCATCGACCGTGCGGCCGCCCACGATCGGCGTGTCCCAGTCGCGGCCGTCGATGGTCGCGGTCTCGCTGTCGGTGACTTCGAGCAGCTCCTCACCGCGTGCCTGCACTGACGACGGCAATGCACCCGCACCTGCTGCAGCAGCGGTGCGTAAAAACCTTGCCCGGGTCAGTCGAAATTTCATCGCGACTTCATTCTTTCGTCATGTCGACGACGGCGCCAGCGTAGAAAATTCCGAGCGCCATATTGATGCCGCACGCACGTTATTTGCTCGACGAACGGAGAGATTCGGCAGCCTTCGCCATTGCCTGATCGTCGGATCATGACCATCTCAAGGTCGAGCAGGAGGTTCAGCCTATGATGCAGCCCATCGCCGAACCATTCGTCGTCGAAGTGTGGGGCAAGCTTGCCGGTGTCGTCCTCAAGGAGGGTGATGCCTTCCGTTTCCATGCCATTGCCCCGCCGTTCCTCGAGCTCGACGGCGCCGCGTTCGCCAAGCCTGGTCTCGCCCGGCTGGCGGCAGCGCGGCTCGACCCTCATACCCGCGATACCGGGCGCTCCTTGGGCTGGGCCAGCCACCGGGCGAGCAGCCGGCCATTGTGATCCTGGAAGCGCGCCGCCAGCAGGCGTGAGCTGGCGATGCGCTCGACCCGGAAGTTGCGCAGGTCCTTTCGCAGCTCGCACCAGGCGCCGACCACGCTGACATCGACGTAATAGGCCATGGCGAGCGGCCAGATGGTGCGCCGCGTGTGAAGGCCTTTCTCGTCGGCATAGGCGATGCGCAGCTTGCGGCGGTCGCGGATGGCGGCGCGTACCTGGGCCATGTCGACCTTGGGCTCGACGGCAATACCGCGCGAGACATAGACCGGCGCGTCGGTGACATGGCCGCGCAGGCTTTCCGGCAGCACCACCGTCACCTTGTCGAGCACCCGCGCCGCCGCATGTTGCAGTTCGGAGTCGCGGACGCGCTGCACCATGCGCGCCCCGACCGCGATCGCCTCGATCTCGTCGATGGTGAACATCAGGGGCGGCAGGTCGAAGCCCTTGCGCAGGACATAGCCCAGGCCCGGCGCGCCCTCGATCGGCACGCGGCGCGCCTGCAGGGTCGCCACGTCGCGGTAGATCGTGCGCACCGTGACCTCCAGCTCCTCGGCAAGCGCCGCCGCCGTCACCGGCTTCCTGGCGGTGCGGAGGACTTGGATGACGTCGAACAGGCGGTCGGCACGGCGCATGACGCTCCTGACATAACGCTGTCAGGAGGCGTTCGCTAGGGTCTTGTCATGAGCACCATGGCGGATTCCTTCCTGGGTCGGCGCGCGCCGGCCGGCCAGTGGCGGGGCAGGGTGCTGGTGCTGGCCTCGGCGTTCGCCTTCAGCACCGCCGGTCTCTTCACCCGCCTGGTCGAGACGGATGTCTGGACCATGCTGTTCTGGCGCGGCCTGTTCGGCGGCCTGCTGATTGCGGGCTACGTCGTGTGGCGCGACGGTCCGCTGGCCATGGCCGCCCTGCGTCGCATCGGCCGGCCCGGCCTGGTCGCGGCGGGCTGCTCGACCGCGGCCACCATCTGCTTCATCAACGCGTTGCGCGAGACGTCGGTGGCCGATGTCCTGGTGATCAACGCCACGGCGCCGTTCATGACGGCCACCATGGCCTGGGCGTGGACCGGCGTGCGCGAACGGCGCGCCACGCTGCTGGCCAGCGGCGTGGCGCTGCTGGGCGTCGTCGTCATGGTCGTGCCGATGCTGGGCTCTGGCCGCCTGCTGGGCAACGGGCTGGCGCTCGCCATGACGGTCCTGATCTCGGCGATGATGGTGGTGATGCGTCACCACCGCGACGTCTGCATGCTGCCCGCGGCCGCGCTGTCGGCCTTCCTGTGCGCCCTCGTCGTGTGGCCGTGGGCGTCGGCCGCGTCAGTGACGGCCGTCGACTTCGGCTGGCTGGTCCTGTTCGGCACGACGCAGTTCGGCCTGGGCCAACTCTTGCTCACCCTCGGCTTGCGCTCGGTCTCGGCCACCCGCTCGGCACTGATCGGGGCGCTGGAGACGCCGCTCGCTCCCGCCCTCGTTTGGCTGGTCCTGGGCGAGGTGCCGGTGCTCATGACCTGCGTCGGTGGTTCGATCGTGCTCGTGGCCGTGTTCGGTCATGTGCTGGCGACAAGGAGGAAATCTCGCCATGAGTGCTGAGCTACGGGTGAAGGAGCTGGGCCTCGACCTGCCGCCGCCGCCCAGGTCGGCCGGCAACTACGTCGCCGGCGTGCAGACCGGCAATCTCCTGTTCCTGTCGGGCTGCGGTCCGCAGCGCGCCGACGGCAGCTACGTGCTGGGCAAGCTCGGCGCCGATCTCGATGTCGCGGCAGGCTATGACGCGGCGCGCGTCGCCGGTCTCGCCATGCTGGCGCGCATGCGCACGCTCACGGGCTCGCTCGATCGCGTCGCCCGCGTCGTCAAGGCGCTGGGCATGGTCAATGCCGCGCCCGACTTCATCGAGCAGCCCAAGGTGATCAACGGCTTCTCCGATCTCATGGTCGAGGTCTTCGGCGAGGCCGGCCGAGGCGCGCGCGCGGCCGTCGGCCTGGCGACCTTGAGCGGCGGCATGGCGGTCGAGATCGAGATGGTGGTCGAGCTGAAGCCGTGATGCGGAAGGCGAGGAGTCGCTTCCGTCCAGCAACGCGCTAGATTGCCGGTCCTGTACCCAAGGAGAAACCCGGTGATCAAGCGCAAGCAGCGCATTCCCATGCGCGATCTGTCGACCATGACGGCGGAGGACCGCACGACGGTCGAGAAGAACGCCATGAACGGCCAGGTCTTCAACATCTTCAAGGTGCTGGCCCATCACCCGGCGCTGGTGAAGCGCTGGACGCCGTTCGCCGGCCATGTCCTCAGCAAGCAGACCCTGCCGTTCCGCGACCGTGAGCTTCTGATCCTGCGCATCGGCTGGCTGAACCAGGCCGAGTACGAATTCGCCCAGCACGAACTGATCGCCAAGCGCGGCGGCCTCACCGACGCCGACATCGCGAACCTGAAGGAAGGCCCCAAGGCCAAGGGCTGGAGCGCGCACGAAGCGGCGCTGCTGCAGGTCGCCGACGATCTCCACGAGAACTCCGTGGTTTCCGACGCGACCTGGGCCGCGCTGTCGAAGAAGTATTCGACCGAGCAGCTCATGGACGCCGTCTTCACCGTCGGCCAGTACAATCTCGTGTCATGGGCGCTCAACAGCTTCGGCGTGCCGCTCGACGACTTCCTGCCGGGCGCCAAGCGCTGATTTGCTTTCGGGCGGCCGCGCGGCGATATAGGCAATTGGATACAACGCCTGTGTTGCGGAGGCCGCCATGAAGATCAGCGCCAGGAACCGGCTGAAAGGCCGGATCGTCGAGGTCAAGAAGGGCGACACCACCGCGCACGTGCGGCTCGACGTTAACGGCACCACCGTCACCGCCTCGATCACCAACGAGGCAGTCGACGAGCTCAGCTTGAAGGTCGGCCAGGACGCCTACGAGATCCTGGTGTTGGTCTTGGCCGGCATCGTGGTCGGATCACTTGCCGGAGCCGGCATCTCGCTGGTGAAGATTCTCGCCGATCCCGACAACCAGCTTCCCGCCATCACCTTCTGGCTGCTGGGCAGCCTGTCCGGCATCAAGGTGAGCGACGTGCAGGTCGTGGCACCGCTGGTGATCCTGGGCCTTGTGCCGCTCGGCCTGCTGCGCTGGCGCATCGGCGTGCTGTCGCTGGGCGACGACGAGGCCAAGGCGCTGGGCGTCAATGTGCGCTTCGTGCGCGGCGTCGTGATCACATCGGCCACGCTCATCACCGCCACCGCCGTCTCGGTGTCCGGCGTCATCGGCTGGATCGGGCTCGTCCTCTGCCTGCTCGGTCCCAACGGCGCGGGCCGTGTAGGCGAACTCCATGACCTGGGCCTGCGCACCGCGCATCTCGGCCCGTTCTCGGCGCCCAGCCGGCGGGATCATGAACGGGCGCGGGCGGCGCTGGCCGAGCTCGGCATCGCCGATCTCGCCGCGGCCGAGGCCAACCGCATTTCGGGCGGCCAGCGCCAGCTCGGCCTGGTCGCCCGCGTGCTCGCCCAGGACGCGCCGCTGCTGGTGATGGACGAGCCGACGGCCAGCCTCGATCTCGGCAACCGACTTCTGGTGCTGGAGCGCGTGCGCGCGCTCAAGGCGCAGATTTACGGCGTCGTGTTCTCGACCCACGATCCCGATCAGGCGCGCGAGCTTGCCACCCGCGTCGCCGTGATCGCCGACGGCCGGCTCGCAGCTTATGGCCCGCCGCAGGACACGGTCACCGGGCCGATCCTGTCGGCCGCCTATGGAGTCGACGTCGTGGTCGAGCGCACCGAGAGCGGCCGCCCGTCGTGGCGCCGCGCTCCTGAATCCGTCGCGGCTCAGGCGCTGGGATCCTGGGCGTTGGGATAGAAGAGCTGAGAGCCGTTGATGCGGTAGTCGGCGATCGCCCGCTGGCCTTCGGGCGATACCAGCCAATCGATGAATTGCTGGCCGGCCGCCGCCTTGACGTGCGGATGCTTCTGCGGATTGACCAGCATGACGCCGTACTGGTTGAACAGCCGCTTGTCGCCCTGCACGGCGATGTCGAGGTCGCTCTTGTTGCCGAAGGCGAGCCAGGTGCCGCGGTCGGACAGCACATAGGCATCGAGCGCCACCGCGGTGTTGAGCGCGGCGCCCATGCCCTGGCCGATCGACTTGTACCAGGCGCCGGTATTGGCCGCGGGGTCGATGCCCGCTGCCTTCCACAGCGCCAGCTCGGCAAGGTGGGTGCCCGAGCGATCGCCGCGCGAGACGAAGCTGATCTGCTTGTCATGCAGCGCCTTCAGTGCCGCCACGATGTCCTTCGTGCCGGCGACGCCCGCCGGGTCCTTCTTGGGGCCGACCAGGACGAAGTCGTTGTACATCACGGGGTAGCGCTTCACGCCGAAGCCCTGGGCGAGGAAGGCCTCTTCGGCGGATTTGGCATGGACGAACACGACGTCGGCATCGCCGCGCCGCGCCGTGTCGAGCGCCTGCCCGGTGCCCTGCGCCACCACCTTGACCTCGATACCGGTCTTGGCCCTGAACAGCGGCAGGATGTGGCGGAACAGGCCGGAATCCTCGGTCGAGGTCGTCGAGGCGACGACGATGGTGTTGTCCTGCGCGTCGGCCAGCCCCGGCATCAGGAGCGCCAGCACGGCAACGAACAAGCGGCGGGTGATCGAGGTCATAGCAACAGCTCTCCAGCCAGGAAGCGCCGCGCGTCGTCGGTGCGCGGTGCTTCGAAGAATTGTGGGGCGGCGCCCGCCTCGACGAGGCGGCCGCGGTGCAGCAGCACGACGTCGCCGGCGAGGCGTCTTGCTTCGCCGAGATCGTGCGTCGCCATCACGACCTTGATCTGACGCGCTGCGATGGTCCGGATCAAGTCCTCAAAGGCCTTGGTCGCGGCGGGGTCGAGGCTCGCCGTCGGCTCGTCGAGGAACAGCACGTCGGGATCGCGGGCGAGCGCGCGGGCCAGCGCCAGCCGCTGCCGCTCGCCGCCCGACAGGCGGCGCGCCGGCCGGCCGGCGAGATCGGCGAGACCGACGAGCGCCAGCAGCTCGCCAAGACGCGCTTGCCGCCCGGCTCGGGAGACGCCTGCCGCCTTCAGCGCATAGTCGAGGTTGGCCGCCACGCTCCGGCGCAGCATCACGGGATGCTGGAACATGATGGCGCGATGCTTGGCCACGCCGGAGATGCTGCCGCGATCGGGCGTGACCAGGCCCATGGCGGCGCGCAACAGCGTCGTCTTGCCCGAGCCGTTGGGTCCGATGACGACGGTCGGCTGTCCCGGCCCCAAGGTCAGGTTCAGGCGATCGAGCAGCGTGACACTGCCGATGACGACGCTGACCTCGCTGAAGGTGATCACGGCCTCCATCAGCCGCTCATGCGTTCGCCGGCACGCCGCACCGTCCAGGCAACCGTGTTGATGATGATGATGATCGCCAGCAGGATCACGCCGAGCCCGACGGCCAGCGGCAGGCTGCCTTTGGACGTCTCGAGCGCGATCGCCGTCGTCATGACACGCGTGAAGCCATCGATGTTGCCGCCGACGATGATCACGGCGCCGACCTCGGCGGCGGCGCGCCCGAAGCCTGCCAGCACGGCCGTCACCAGGCTGAAGCGGGCATCCCACACCAACGTGCCGATGCGACCCATGACGCCGACATTCATGGCGGCGAGTTCGTCGCGATACTCCAGCCAAAGATCCTCGATGGTCTGGCGCGTCAGCGCGGCGATGATCGGCAGCACCAGGACGGTCTGGGCGGCCACCATCGCCAGTGGTGTGAACAGCAGGCCCCAGCTTCCGAGGGGTCCGGAGCGCGACAGGGCGAGGTAAAGGGCAAGGCCCACCATGACCGGTGGCAGGCCCATCATGGCATTCACGGTGACGATCACCGCCCCACGGCCGGGGAAACGGGTGAGGGCGAGCAGGGCGCCGAGCGGAATGCCGAGCAGGGCCGCGCAGGCGACGGCGCTCAGACTGACGGCAAGCGACAGCCGCACGATGGCGAGCAGCGCAGGATCGCCCGTGAGCAGCAGCTGGAGCGCAGACGCGTTCTCGGCCATGGACCTGCTTGGCCGTGCCGTCGTCTAGTGGATCTTGGCAGAAGCTGCCGGGGTCAGCAGTCGGGTGAGGGAGCGTATCTCCGGCGTCGCGGTGCCGTAGGCTCGGCGCTCCATCTCGCGATACAGGCGCACGATGTCATTGCCTGTCTCGGTGACGGCTGCGCCACCGCCACCGCCGCCGCCGGTCTGGGCGGTGACCACCGGCTCGCGGAACATGTGGTTCAGCTCGTCGATCAGGAGCCACGCCTGCCGGTAGGACATGGCGAGCGCCCGGCCGGCCGCCGAGATCGATCCGGTTTCGTTGATCAGTTCGAGCAGGCGGATCTTGCCCGGTCCGAGCGAACGTTCGCCGCCGAAGTCGATGCGCAGGTGCAGCGACGTCTTCGCGGCGGCTTTTGTTGGCTTCCTGACGGTACCCTTTGCCATCGCCTCATCCCGGCAATTCGACGCCGGCTGCGATTATGCGTCGAGAGACGAGGCGACGCCAGATGGCCAACCTGCTGCCGATCTCCCGCCCAACGGGCAGGCTTGCCGATGCGATCGGCTTCTGACACTATCGTTATATCTATTTGAATATATCGAACCGGGTCTTGTCCATGACCGCCATCCCTCGCTTCGATCCGCTGAGCGGTATGCGCCTGTCGCCGCTGCCACCTCGCATGATCGTCCCGCAGCTGGAGACTGCGAGCGAAGGCCGGCCGCGGCGTACCGGATCTGGCAACTGTCCAATCACTTCCACTGCTCGATCGTCGGCACCTGCCTGTCGACGGCCGAGCTGCGCCAAGTCCTGTCCAAGGCCGGGGCGTCGGCCGACGGTTCATCCGAGCACGATCTTCACCGCCGCGGCGTCACGCTCGCCGGCCAGCGCGACGGCGCGGCCAAGCTTCTGCACAAGGCGCTGGACCGCAAGCATCGCACCCTCATCGCGCGCTTCGACAGGGCGGGCACGGTCGACGAGCTGCGCGCCGAGTGGCGCGCCGCCGTCAAGCGCGGCGACATTCCCGGCGGCTATTGGGCGGCGATGACGCATCCAGCAGCGAACGATGCGCTGGTGCGTGAGATCTTTGGCGAGGTCCACATGCTTTCGCATCTGGTGGGAGCGGCCAATCGCGTCGGCATCCGCCGGCTGGCCGAGCTCGAAGCCGAGAACGACCGCCTGCGCGCCAAGCTTGCTCGCCAGCAGGACCAGCTGCGCGACGGCCTCGTCTCGCGCGACGCGAAGATTCAGGAGCTGAACGGCCTGCTGGCCCGCCGCATCGGCGAGGCCGCCGCGGCCAGGCAGCAGGACGATGCCTCGGATCGCGGCACCCTCGAAGGACTGGTCGCAAGCCTGGAGCAGCGCCTGCGGTCGGAGGGCAACCGTCGTGTTGCGGTCGAGGAGCGGCTGGCGCATATCGCCGACGAGCTTGCCCGGGAGCGCGAGCAGCACGTCTCCCTGCGCCGGCAGGAAGCTGCGCTGCGCGAGGAGCTGGCGGCCGTCGAAGCCGGCTTTGAATCTGAGACGGCCGAGAGCGAAGCCGCGCCGTCCTCGCTGGCCGGCCTGTCGCTGCTCTATGTCGGCGGCCGCACCGATCGGTTGGGCCATTTGCGGGCGCTGAGCGAACAGCTCGGCGCCACGTTCCTGCACCACGACGGCGGCGTCGACGACCGCCGCGGCCTTCTGGCCGGCCTGGTGAGCCGCACCGACATCGTCATGTTCCCGGTCGACTGCGTCAGCCACGAGGCGGTGACGATCGTGAAGCGCCTATGTCGCCAGACTGCCAAGCGCTATGTGCCGCTGCGCAGCAGCGGCACCAGTTCCTTCGTGGCGGCGCTCACGCGGACGGTCGGCGACGCTCAGATCAGTTCGCTGTAGGGGACGAAGGCGACCTCGGCACCGGGCTGCAGCCGGGTCGTCTCCTCTGTGAGCTCGGCAAGGCCGTCGGTTTCGGTCAGGGACGTCAGCATTCCCGCCCCTTCCTTGTGATAGCGCCGCAGCTTCGGTAGGCCGGCCGTTCCCTCCAGCGACACCCGCACATACTCGCGACGGCCGGTCTTCTTCTTGTAGGGGAAGTCGGCGATCGCCGGGAAGCGCCGCGCGACATGCGGCTCGGTGCCCGACAGCGCCTCGATCATCGGGCGCGCCACCAGGGCGAAGGTCAGCAAGGCCGCCACCGGATTGCCGGGCAGGCCGGCGAGCGGCGTCGCGCCGATCTGCCCCATGGCGACGGGACGGCCGGGCTTGATCGCCAGCCGCCAGAAGTAGAGCGAGCCGTGATTGGCGATGGCCGTGCGGACGTGGTCCTCCTCGCCGGTCGACACGCCACCCGAGGTGATGATGAGGTCGGTCGTCTCGGCTGCCTGTCGCAGCGTGTCGGCGAGGGTCGCGGCATCGTCGGGCACGATGCCGAGGTCCGCCACATCGACGCCGAGGCGTTCCAGCATCCCGGCCAGGATGAAGCGGTTGGCGTCGTAGATCTGTCGGCTGCCCAGCGGCTGGCCGGGCTCGCGCACCTCGTCGCCGGTCGACAGGAGCGCAATCGACAGCCGCCGGCGCACCGGCACCTCGGCGAGGCCGAGCGCCGCCAGCACCCCGAGCTCGGCGGGACCGAGCCGGCGCCCCGCCTTCAGGGCGAGCGACCCCAGCGGCATGTCCTCGCCGGCCTGCCGCGTGTTGGCATGGCGCTTGATGCCGGGCCGGATGGTCACAAGATCGCCGTCGCGCTGGCAATCCTCCTGCATGATCACGACGTCGGCGCCCGCGGGCAGCGCGCCCCCGGTGAAGATGCGCGCCGCCAGCCCGGCCGTCAGCGCCGCCGCGGGATCGTGGCCTGCCGCGATGCGGTCGACGCAGCGCAAGGTCGTCGGCCCGTGCGGATCGAGGTCGTCGAAGCGCACGGCGTAGCCGTCGACCGCCGAATTGTCGAAGCCGGGCACGGCGATCGGCGCGGTGATGTCTTCGGCGAGGGTGCGTCCCAGGGCGCGGCGCAATGGCACCCGTTCGATCCCGCCAACCGGCCGGACGCGCTCGAAGATCATCTGCCGCGCGGCGTCGATGCCCAGAAGGCTGCCGCCGAAGGCAAAGCAATCGTCCGAGAGCTGCGCCATGCGGTGCTCCGGATCAGTCGTCGGCTGCTTCGGCGACGGCCTTTATCGCTTCGACCTGCGCGGCGCAGAACTTGAATTCGGGAATCTTGCCGAACGGATCGAGCGCGGGGTTGGTCAGGATGTTGGCCGCAGCCTCGGCGTAGCAGAACGGGATGAACACCATGCCGTCGGGCACGTCCGAATCGATGCGCACTTTCAGCTCGATGACGCCGCGCCGCGTCGACACCCGGATCATGTCGCCGGGCTCGATGCCCAGCCGCTCCAGCTCGCGCGGCGGCAGGTGGGCCATCGCCTCGGGCTCGAGCTCGTCGAGTACCTGGCTGCGACGGGTCATGGCGCCGGTATGCCAATGCTCGAGCACCCGGCCGGTCGACAGAACGTAGGGATACTGCTCGTCCGGCAGCTCGTCGGGCGGCCGGATGTTGGCCGGCACGATCTTGCCGCGGCCGCTCTTGGTCGGATAGCCGGCAGCGAACAGGATCTCGTTGCCGGGCTTGTCGGGCGCATCGGCCGGATAGGTCACCGCGCCCTCGCGCACCAGCCGTTCCCAGCTGATGTTCTTCAGCGACGGCATGGTATCGGCCATCTCGGTGTAGACGGCGCCGACGCCGTCATAGGTCCAGCCGCAGCCCAGCCGGTTGGCCAGATCGATGATGATGTCGAGGTCGAGCCGCGCCTTGCCGGGCAGCGGCAGCGCCGTGCGGCCAAGCTGCACGCGGCGGTCGGTGTTGGTGAAGGTGCCGGTCTTCTCCGGGAACACCGAGGCCGGCAGCACGACGTCGGCATGCCACGCCGTCTCGGTCAGGAAGATGTCCTGCACCACGAGGTGCTTCAGCTTGGCGAGCGCCATGCGGGCGTGATGAACGTCGGGATCCGACATCGCCGGATTCTCGCCCATGATGTACATGCCCTCGATCTCGCCGGCGTGGATCGCGTTCATGATCTCGACCACGGTCAGCCCGCGCTTGGGATCGAGCTCGGTGCCCCAGGTCTTCTCGAAGTAGTCGTGCGCGGACTCCAGCTCGACCGGCCGGTAGTCGGTGAAGAACATCGGGATCAGGCCGGCGTCGGACGCGCCCTGCACGTTGTTCTGGCCGCGCAGCGGATGCAGTCCCGTGCCCGGCCGCGCGACCTGGCCGGTGACCAGCGCCAGCGCGATCAGGCAGCGCGCATTGTCGGTGCCATGCACGTGCTGGGAGATGCCCATGCCCCAGAAGATGATCGAGGCCTTGGAGCGCGCGTACATGCGCGCCACGGTGCGCAGGGTCTCGGCGGGCACGCCGCACACCGCCTCCATCTTCTCCGGCGAGAAATCCTTGATGCGCTCGGCGAGCTCGGGGAAGCCTTCGGTGAAGCCCGCGATGTACTGCCGGTCGGTCAGGCCCTCGGTGATGATGGTGTGCAGCATGGCGTTCAGCAGTGCCACGTCGCTGCCCGGCTTGAAGCGCAGGTTGACGGTTGCGTGGCGCGACAGGCCTTGCCCGCGCGGGTCGGCGACGATCAGCTTGGCGCCGCGCTTGACGGCGTTCTTGATGAAGGTGGCGGCAACCGGATGATTGCTGGTCGGGTTGGCGCCGATCACGATGATGGTCTCGGCATCGAGCGCTGCCGAGAACGGCGCCGTCACGGCGCCCGAGCCGATGCCCTCGAACAGGGCGGCGACCGACGAGGCGTGGCAGAGCCGCGTGCAGTGGTCGACGTTGTTGGTGCCGAAGCCGGTGCGCACAAGCTTCTGGAAGAGATAGGCCTCCTCGTTGGAGCCCTTGGCCGAGCCGAAGCCCGCCAGGCCCGGCCCACCCTTGCGCTCGCGGATCTCGAGCAGGCCGGCGGCTGCGCGCTGCATCGCCTCTTCCCAGGTGGCCTCGCGGAAGTGCGTCCACGGGTTGGCGGGATCGACCTCGTCGTCGGCCGATTTCGGCACGCCGTCCTTGCGGATCAGCGGCACGGTCAGCCGCTCGGGATGGTTGGCGTAGTCGTAGCCGAACCGGCCCTTCACGCAGAGCCGTTCATGGTTCGCCGGGCCGTCCTTGCCGGTGACGTGGAGGATCTTGTCGTCCTTGATGTGGTAGGTGAGCTGGCAGCCGACGCCACAGAACGGGCAGAGGCTGTCGACCGTGCGGTCGGCCCACCCGGTGCGCTCCTGGGTCTTCCTGTCGAGCAGCGACGACGGCATCAGCGCGCCGGTCGGGCAGGCCTGCACGCACTCGCCACAGGCCACGCACGAGCTGTCGCCCATCGGATCGTCGAAGTCGAAGACGATCTTCTCGCCGTGGCCGCGGCCCGCCATGCCGATCACATCGTTGACCTGGACCTCACGGCAGGCGCGGACGCAGAGATTACACTCGATGCAGGCGTCGAGGTTGACCGACATCGCCGGATGGCTGATGTCGGTCGCCGGGTGCTCGGCGGCGGGGAAGCGGCTGGTGCTGACGCCAACCTTGTCGGCCCAGTTCCAGAACTTGGAATCGGGATCGTGCGCGGTCTCACGCGCCGGCTGGTCGGCGACCAAAAGCTCGAACACCATGCGACGCGCCTTCTCGGCACGCTCGGTGACGACACCGACCTTCATGCCTTCCGTCGGCTTGCGCAGGCAGGAGGCAGCCAGCACGCGCTCGCCCTCGATCTCGACCATGCAGGCGCGGCAGTTGCCGTCGGGCCGGTAGCTCGGCGCCGTCGAGTAGCAGAGGTGGGGAATGCCGACGTCGTGGCGGCTGGCGACCTGCCAGATGGTCTCGCCGTCGCGGGCTTCGACTTCCCGCCCGTCGATGCTGAATTTGATGCCGCTCATCGCACGATCCCTACGTCGGAGGGAAAGAACTTCATCACCGAGGTCATCGAGTTGGGCGCCGCTTGGCCGAGCCCGCAGATCGAGGCGTCGCGCATGGCGACCGAGAGCTCGTTCAGGAGCTTCTTGTCCCAGCCGCGCGCCGCCATCAGCTTGACCGCCTTCTCCGTGCCCACGCGGCAGGGCGTGCACTGGCCGCAGCTCTCGTCCCTGAAGAAACGCATGACGTTCAGTGCAGCTTCCTTGATGTCGTCCTTGTCGGAAAGGATGATGACGGCCGCCGAGCCGATGAAGCTGCCATGGGGCTCGAGCATGCCGAAGTCGAGCGGCACATCGCCCAGCGAGGCCGGCAGGATGCCGCTCGACGCGCCGCCCGGCACATAGGCCTTGAAGGCGTGGCCGGGCAGCATGCCGCCGCAGTATTCGTCGATGAGCTCGCGCACGGTGACGCCGGCCGGGGCGATCTTCACGCCCGGCTCGCGCACGCGGCCCGACACGGAATAGGTATGCAGGCCCTTGCGGCCGTTGCGCCCCTGCCCCGTCCACCATTCGGGGCCGCGCTCGACCAAGTCGCGGACCCAGTACAGCGTCTCGACATTGTTGATGAGAGTCGGCCGGCCGAAGATGCCGACCTGGAAAGGCAGCGGCGGACGATGCCGCGGCAGCCCGCGCTTGCCCTCGATGCTCTCAATCATCGCCGACTCGTCGCCGCAGATGTACGCTCCGGCGCCGCGGCGCAGATGCACCTTCACGCCGGCCAGCAGGCCGGCGGCCTCCAGGGCGGCGATTTCGCGGGTCAGGATCTCGCGGCAGGCGGGATACTCGTCGCGCAGGTAGAAATAGACGGCTGGCGTGTCCACGAGGTGCGCGGCCATCAGCATGCCTTCCAGCACGCGATGCGGATCGGTCTCGAGGAAGTAGCGGTCCTTGATGGTGCCGGGCTCGCCTTCGTCGGCGTTGACCGCCATCAGGCGCGGGCCGGGCTCGGCCAGCACGGACTTCCACTTGCGCGCCGTCGGGAAACCGGCGCCGCCGCAGCCGCGCAGGCCCGCCTTGTCGACGATCTCGACCAGCTTGTCACGGCTGAGCTGTCCGACGCGCAGGCACTGCAGGGTCTTGTAGCCGCCGGCCGCGCGATAGGCCGCGAGATCGATGTAGGACGGTATCTCCGGATGATGCCGGTGCTCGACGACCGCCTTCGCCACCTTGGCGACGTCGGCATTGTCGATGAAGTTGTGCCCGACCTCGGCAGCCGGTGCCGACTGGCAGCGCCCGACGCAAGGCGCGCGCACGACGCGCACCTCCGCTCCGACCTTGGTCTGCAGCTCGGCAAGCAACGCCTCGGCCCCGGCCATGGCGCAGGACAGGCTGTCGCAAACCCGGATGGTGAGCGGCGCGGGCGGCGTCTCGCCTTCCTTCACCACGTCGAAGTGCGCGTAGAAGGTCGCGACCTCGTAGACCTCGGCCTGCGCCAGGCGCATCTCCTCGGCGAGCGCCATCAAGTGGCGCGCAGAGAGATGGCCGTACTTGTCCTGGATGAGATGGAGGAACTCGATCAGCAGGTCGCGCCGGCGCTCGACCTTGCCGAGCAGCGCCTGCACGTCGGCAAGGGCGGCAGGCTCGCTTTGCCGGCCCTTGGGCGCGGTGCGACCCCTGCGTCGACTCGAGCCGGGGTGACGCGGCTGGGGCGCAGCAGCATGGCCTTCAGGCAAGATTTTTCTCCTTGATCACCCTGCGGGACCCTAACTCCATAGGGGTTCAACCCGCAACTGCGGGCGAACGATCAGGAAAATCGATCGTATTATCGACTACATCTATGGACGCGTTTCAGGCGATCCAGTCCCTCGCGTGTTGCGCGCGCGAGGGACGCGCGATCCTGGGCGCGTCGGCGGGCATCGGCCTCGGCGTGCCGACGCCTAGAAAGCCGACCAGACGGCTCGGCGCCTCGAAGCCCAGCCACGTGTTGACCTGCGGATCGTAGCTGTTGGCGCCGGTCACCCACATGCCGCCGTAGCCCAGGAGATGGATGGCGTTCAGCATGTTCATGGCGGCGGCGCCAACCGACAGAGTCTGCTCGATCTCGGGAATCTTGCCTTCCTTCACCTCGGCGCCGACGGCGATGATGAGCGGCGTGCGCGCCACCCAGGCGCGGGACTTTTCGGCCATCGCCGGGCCATTCAGGGGATCGCGCGCCAGCGCCGCCTGCGCGAGGCGGTCGGCCCAAGCGGCGCGCTGCTCGCCGCGGATCAGCACGAAGCGCCAGGGCCGCAGCCGCCCATGATCGGGCGCGCGTAGACCGGCATCGAGGATCAAGTCGAGCTCGGCGCCTTCGGGCGCCGGCTCTTGCAGGAGGCTCACGGATTGCCGCGACAGCAGCAGCTCGACGGCGCGGAGGCGCTCGTCGCGCTGGGCCGCAGTGGGGGCGAGGGCATGGTCCATTCCCTCAATATTGGACAGGCGCCGGCGATTCGCAAGTGATAGTCATTTGCAAATAAGAGGGAACCGCCCTGCCTTGTGTGAAGGGGGTTCGCGTCCGATCATCCCGGCCCAGTTCGAGAGGTAGCCATGAACGTCGCCACGCCGCAGCCCAAGCCTGTCTCTGCCGAAAGCGCCGTGCCGCGGCTCACCGAGCTCGCCCGGTTCGCCGGCTGCGCCGCCAAGATCAGCCAGGCCGACCTGCACAAGGCGCTGGCTGGCCTGCCTGTCGCCGCCGACCCGCGCGTGCTGGTCGGGCACGACACGTCCGACGATGCCGCCATCATCAAGCTGCGCGACGACCTCGCCCTGGTCGAGACCGTCGACATCTTCCCGCCCATCGTCGACGACGCCTACGACTACGGCCGCATCGCCGCCGCCAACGCGCTCTCCGACATCTACGCCATGGGCGGCACACCCTTGAACGCGCTGAGCTTCGTCGCCTGGCCGGTCGACACGCTGGGCACCGTGCCGCTGCGCCAGGTGCTCGAGGGCGCCGCGGCGATCTGCAAGGAGGCCGGCATCGCCATCTCCGGCGGCCATTCGATCGTCGACGAGGAACCGAAGTTCGGCCTGTTCGTCACTGGCACCATCGATCCGCGCAAGGTCGTCTCCAATGCCGGCGCACGGCCTGGCGACGCGCTGGTGCTGACCAAGCCGATCGGCACCGGCGTGCTGACCACGGCAGTGAAACGCAACGCCGCGCCCGAGAGCGTGCTCGCCGCCGCCATCAAGTCGATGACGACGCTCAACCGCGACGCTGCCGAAGCGATGAACGCGGCGGGTGCACACGCTGCCACCGACATCACCGGCTTCGGCCTCCTGGGTCATCTCGGCAACATGCTGCGCGCCTCGTCGGCGGCCGCCGGCACGCCGATCGGTGCCAAGCTCTCCTATGCCGCAGTGCCGGTGTTCGACAAGGTGACGGGCTTCCTGAAGGACGGCCTCTGCCCCGGCGGCACCAAGCGCAATCTCGAATACGCCGCGCCCAACGCACGCTTCGCCGACAGCCTGACCGAGCCGCAGCGTCTGTTGCTGGCCGATGCGCAGACGTCGGGTGGCCTGCTGATTGCCGTGCCGCAGGACAAGCTCGCGGGCCTTGTCGCCGATCTCAAGAAGCGCGGAACGCTGGCGGCCGCCGTGATCGGCAGCATCACGGTCGTCGACAAGCCGGGCGTCATCGAGGTGACGGCATAGTCGAACGCGAATGGGGGCGGCGATGGCTCAGCAGGACAAGACGCGCGAGGTCTACGGCAAGGTGGTTGCCCGGACATGGCGGGATCCTGCCTTCAAGGCAAAGTTGCTGGCCGATCCCCAAGGCACTCTGAAGGGCGCCGGTATCACCGTGCCAGCCGGCGCGAAGGTGACGGTCCTTGAGAACACCGCGACACATTTCCACCTGGTGTTGCCGCCCAAGCCGACGGACGCGTTGTCGGATGACGCGCTCGACAGGGTCGCAGGAGGCGTGATGCACTGTGGCGGTGCGTCCTGCACTGACGAGGACCACTGACGAGAACTGGAGCAGTCAACCTGCCGGCAGTCGTGTCGCCTGGCTCGCGGCGAGCAGCCAGCCGTCCTTGCCAGTGACGTACACGCATACCCAGCGGAAGTCGTAGGTCTTCTTCTCTTTCGCGTTCAGGATCGGGCTCTTGCCGGTGACGATCACCGTCGGGCCCGCGAACACGCGATAGCTGAGCTCGGTCCCCGGCGCGTTCTCGATCATCGGTTCGCCCGCCATCGCTGAAACGAGGCGCGCATCCTTGTTGTCGAGCTTCCCCGAGCCGTGGGTGTGGGTGAAGGCGTCGGCGTAGACCGCACGCAGGGTCGGGAAGTCTTTGGTCGTCACCGCCTTGGCGACCTTCTCGCGGAAGGCCTTGATCTCCTCGATGAGGCTTTGCGCCTCGGCGTTGTCGGGCTGGCGCGGCGGATGGGCGAGGGCAGGGAAGGCGGCGAGCAGCGGCAAAGCCGCTATTAGCGAGCGTCTAAGCATTCTTCGAGCTTACGCCCGCCTGCGCAAAGGTCGCCATGCCGTTGTGGCAGGCAGCGGCCGCCTTCAGGAGCGGCACCGCCAGCGCTGCGGCCGAGGCCTCGCCCAGGCGCATGCCGAAATCGAGCAGCGGCCGCTGGCCGATCGCCTCGAGGAGCCGCGTGTGGCCGGGCTCGGCCGAGCGATGCGCCACCAGGCAATGGTCGAGGGCGTGACGGTCGATCGCGTACAGCACCGCCGCTGCGGCCGTGGAGGCATAGCCGTCCAGAAGCACCGGGATGCGGCCCATGCGGGCGGCCAGCACGGCGCCGGCGATGGCGGCGAATTCCTCGCCGCCGACGGCGGCCAAAAGGGCAAGCGGGTCGTGCTGGCTGATGAGCGCGCGATGGTGCGCCAGAGCCTCGTCGATGACGGTGATCTTGTGAGCGAGCGCCTTGCCATGCACGCCGGTGCCCGGCCCCGCCCAGTCCGCGCCGGTGCCGCCGAACAGCGCGGCGCTGAGCGTCGCCGCCGTCGTCGTGTTGGCGATGCCCATCTCGCCGAGACACAGCACGTCGATGCCGGGCTCGGCCGCCATCATGCCGTAGGCCATGGCGTTGGCCGTGCGCGCCTCGCTCATCGCCGGGCCCTTGGTGAAGTCGTCCGTCGGATGGTCGAGGTCGAGCTCGTAGATGCGCAGGTCGGCGTCGATGCTGCCGGCGAGCTGGTTGATCGCCGCCCCGCCGCTCAGGAAGTTCTTCACCATCTGGCCGGTGACTTCCGGCGGATAGGCCGACACGCCACGCGCCGCCACGCCGTGGGTGCCGGCGAACACCGCGATGCGCGGCCGCTCGACCCGCGGGCTGGCGCGGCCCTGCCAGGCTGCCAGCCATTCGGCGATCTCCTCCAGCCGGCCGAGCGAGCCCGGCGGCTTGGTGAGCTCGGTCTGGCGTTGCACGACCTTGGTCTGCGCCTCCTGGTCGGGGCCTGGCAGGTCGCCCAGGACGCGGCGCATTTCGTCGAAAGAAGGCGTAGTGGGGGCGTTCATAGCGGGCGCGGACCATCCTATATTTGCCCCATCATGACCAGTCCCAGCGAGCCGCCGGTCGCCCGGCCTTCCTCCTTCGACGAATGGCTGCAGGCCTTCAAGGAGCAAGCCACGTTCTTCACCGGCCTCAAGCTCGATGTCGGCGCGCCGCGCTGGCAGCTCGCCGACGTGCTGCCCGTGCTGCCCTTCGTCGGCGCGGGCGTCGGGCTCGCGGCCGGGCTGGTGTTCGCCATCATGCGCGGCCTGGGCCCAGGGTGGCTGGCCGCCGTCGTCGCCGTGGGTGCGGCGATCCTGTTCACGCGAGCCCTGCACGAAGATGGTCTCGCCGACACGGCCGATGGGCTGGGGCCGCACGGGCTCGATGCCGACCGTCGGCTGGAGATCATGCGCGACAGCCGCAACGGCACCTTCGGCATGCTGGCGCTTGCGTTGTCGGTGCTGGTCAAGGTCGCGTGCCTCGCTTCGTTCAGCAGCGCCACCGGCCTGGTCGTGCTGATCGCCGCCCACGCGCTGTCACGGGCGGCCATTGCCTATCCGCTGCTGGCCTATTCGCCGGTGCATGCCGACGGGCTGGGCTCGAGGGTCGGCAAGCCGACCGACAACGACGTCTGGCTGGCCATCGGCATCGGCGCCGCGCTGGCCTTCCTGCTGCTCCTGGGCAAGGGCTTCTTCGTGGCCCTCCTGGCGCCGATCGCCGCCATGGCCGCGGCCTGGTTCGCCTCGCGCTGGGTCGCCGAGCGCATCGGCGGCTACACCGGCGACACGCTGGGCGCCGTCCAGCAGTGTGCCGAGATCGCCTTCCTGGTGGTGGCGGCGCTGTTCATCAGCCGGTAAGACCATCTGTCATCCTGAGCGAAGCGAAGGATCTCATGCCGTTGCAAGCGGCGATGAGGTCCTTCGCTTCGCTCAGGACCATGAAAGAGGAGAAGTCATTTCATGGCGACAGCCGCCAAGATCACCGGTCAGATCACGCGTTGGTGGTGGGTTCGGCACGCCCCGGTGCCCAATCCCGAAGCACGCTGCTACGGCCAGACCGACAAGGACTGCGACGTCACCAACCATGCGCTGTTCGAGCATCAGGCCCGCCTGCTGCCCAAGGGCGCGGTGTGGTACGCCTCCAACCTGCTGCGGGCGCGCAAGACGGCAGAGACGCTGGCCAGCCACGGCGCCGACATGAACGAACTCCTGATCGACCCCAACCTCGCCGAGCAGCATTTCGGCGACTGGCAGGGCCTCACCTATGTCGAGATCGCCGAAAAGGCCAACAACCACCTGTTCTGGCTCGGTCCGCCGGAATACCGCCCGCCCGGCGGCGAGAGCTTCGTCGATCTGCGCGATCGCACGGTGCGCAGTATCGATCGCCTGACCGAAGAGCATCGCGGCCGCGACATCGTGGCGACGGCGCATGGCGGCACCATCCGCGCCGCGCTCGCGCACGCCTTCGACCTGCATCCCGAGGCGGCGGTTCGCTTCGAGATCGACAACGTCTCGCTCACCCTGATCGAGCATTTCGAGCAAGCCGACCCGGCGCATGCCTGGCGTGTCGCCTTCGTGAACTACATGCCGCGCGCGCTGCCAGCTCATAAGCCAAGCGGGGCCAAGGCCGCGGCGCTGGCGTGAAGACGAAAGGCGAGCTCGCCGCCGAGCAGGCGGCCTATTGGAACGGCCCGGGCGGCGACGGCTGGCTCGCCGCCTACGAGCGCATCCAGCGCTCCCTCGCGGATATTGGCGACATCGGTTTGGCAGCAGCTGCACCGCGGCATGGCGAGCACGTCATCGACATCGGCTGCGGCACCGGCGGGACGACGGCGGCGCTCGCCCATGCGGTCGGCATCTCCGGGCACGTGCTGGGCGTCGACATCTCCGAGACCCTGGTCGGGTACGCGCGTGCGGAGCACGTCGCGCAGGCGCGCGCGCATCGATTGGAGAACGCCACGTTCGTGGTGGGTGATGCCGCGACGCATCCTTTCAAGGCCGAGTCCTACGATCTCGTCTTCTCGCGCTTCGGCGTCATGTTCTTCGCCGATCCGGTCGCGGCCTTCCGCAACATCCGGCGCGCATTGAAGCCCGCGGGTCGTCTCGTCTTCATCGCCTGGCGCACGCCGCAGGAGAATCCCTGGGGCACGGCGCCGGCCCGCGCGGCGCAACCCTTCCTGCCGCCGCTGGCGCGCCCCGGCCCGGAAGATCCCGGCCAGTTCTCGTTCGGCGAACGCGCACGCGTTGAGCGCATCCTGGGCGAAGCGGGCTTTCAAAAACTGCGCCTCGAGCCGATCGACCGGCAGATCTGGATGGGACCCAGCGTCGCCGACGTCGTGGCCGGCGCCGGCCGCTTTGGTCCGCTGGCCAGAGCCTTCGCCGGCGCCGAACCTGCCGCCATCGACAAGGCCAGGCAGGCCATCGCCCAGGCCCTCGCCCCGCACGAGGGACCCGACGGCGTGCGCCTGCCGGGCGCGTGCTGGCTGGTCCAGGCGAATGCGGCTTAACAATCATGGGAGCGCGGACCTCCAGGTCCGCATCATGATCATGAGCGGACCTGGAGGTCCGCGCTCCGGCGAGACCTGATGGAACACATCTCGACCTTTCCGCTGCCGTCGGTGACGCTGGTGCTGGGTGGCGCGCGCTCCGGCAAGAGCACGCACGCCGAGAAGCTTGTGACCGGCAGCCTGTTCGGCGCCACGCCGCGGCCCGCGGTCTACATCGCCACCGCCGAGGCGGGCGACGTCGAGATGGCGACCCGCATCATGGCCCATCGCGCCCGCCGCGGCGCCGCCTGGACCACTATCGAGGAGCCGTTGAAGCTCGCCGAGGCTCTGCAGACGGGCGCGACGCACGCCCAGCCGGTGCTGGTCGATTGCCTGACGCTCTGGCTCTCCAACCTGATGCACGCCGAGGCCGATCTCGACGAGGCGACGGACGAGCTTGTCATGGCGCTCGACGGCTACGGCGCACCGGTCGTGTTCGTCAGCAACGAGGTCGGTCTCGGCCTCGTCCCCGAGACCCCGCTGGGTCGCGCCTTTCGCGACGCCCAGGGTCGGCTGAACATGCGCATGGCCGAGCGGGCCGACCGGGTGATTCTGATGGCCGCCGGCTTGCCGTTGCTCATGAAAGACCGTCCGGTCCGGGCTTGAGTCCTTTCTGAGGCAAATGCTGTATCTGCCTGAAATTAGTCACGAAATGTGCTACTATCGGCCCGTGGTGGCCATCTGGCGCTCCCCCGCGTCGGCCACAGGACCAAGGAGCATAAAGAATGAAGCTCGACCGCCGAACCGTGCTTGCGGGCACCGCGGCCGCGTTTGCCGCCCCCCTTCTTTCCGCCTATCCGGCGCGTGCCGATGCCAAGCGCCAGGCGTTGGTCGATTCGAGCCTCGAATCCGCGCGCAAGATCCTGACCGGCAAGGACTACCCCGACGCCGCCAAGTACATCCAGGGCGCGCGCGGCGTGCTGATCGTGCCCGAGTTGCTGCAGGGCGGCCTGATCTTCGGTCTGGCCGGTGGCCGCGGCACCCTGATGGCGCGCGGCGCGCCGCGGGACTGGAGCCCGCCTGCGTTCTACGCCATGGGTTCGGGCAGCGTCGGCCTGCAGATCGGCGCCAAGGTCTCCGAGGTGGTGTTCATCATCAAGACCGAGAAGGGCCTGCAGGCGATCCTCGATCACAAGTTCAAGTTCGGCGCCGAAGCGGGCGTCGCCCTGGCGGTGGTCGGCATCGGCGTCGAAGGCGGCTCGACCGCGGCGGGCGGTGCCGACATCATTGCCTTCGCAAGCTCGCTGGGCCTGTTCGCCGGCGCCTCGCTCGAGGGCAGCTTCCTCGATCCCGACAACGACTGGAACGCGCTCTATTACGGCTCCGGCGCCAACACCAAGGCAATCGTGCTCGACCGCCGCTTCACCAATCCCGGTGCCGAACCGATCCGGCAGTTCATGGCCAAGTGGTGAACGCACCGTTGGCTTGAGCCCGATTCACGGATCGACGCAAACAAATCGTTTGCCCTGGTGTGGCGTGCGAGCTTAAGCCCGCCGCCATGACCATGGACCACAAGCAGCAACGCGACCTTGCCCGGTTGCTCGCGGCGCTCCGCCGCGACGGGCGCCAGCAGAGCGGACTCGAGGCCGCACTCGTGCCGCCCGACAAGGAGACGGCCTACCGCGTCGCGCGCCTGGTCGAGGAAGACCTCGGCTGGCCGGTGGCGGGCTGGAAGATCGCCGCCGCGAAGGCCGAGATGCAGCGCGAGCTTCGCACCGATTCGCCGATCTACGGCCGCGTCTTCGCACCCGGCGTCAATCTCTCGCCGGTGACGGTTGAGCACGCCAGGCAATGCAGCCCGATCCCCGAGGCCGAATACCAGGCGCGGCTCGGCGCCGACCTGCCGCCGCGGCAAAAGCCGTACACGATAGAAGAGGTCACCGAGGCGGTGGCGTCGCTTCATCCCGGCATCGAGCTCGCCGAATGCCGCTTCGTGCATGACGACAAGTTCCCGCCGCTCAGCGCCGTGCTGGCCGATGGCGCGGGCTGTGGCACGCTCTGCCATGGCCCGGCGATCGAGGACTGGCGCACACGCGACATCGCGGGCCAGGAAGTCGTGCTCCTGTGTAATGGCGTGGTCCGCCGCCGCGGCACGGCGGCGGCCGCACTCGACCATCCGATGGTGCCGCTCACCTGGTTGGCCAACGAGCTGTCCCGCACCGGCATCGGGATGAAGGCGGGCCAGATGATCAGCACCGGCACGCTCACCGGAATGCTGCGGCCAAAGGCAGGCGAGACGTATGTCGCCGATTTTGGTCCTTATGGCAGCGTCACCGCCAGCTACGCCTGACGCCGCGCTTCAACCGACAGTTGGTTGTCCTTCTCATATCGTATGCTACCTGTCAGAGCATGTGCTGCACATCGCAGGATATATTGAAGCCGCGGCGTGGCTCCCTTAGGCTTGAGACGTAGCCACGCTGACCTTCGACAAGCTGGCCTATGTCGACCGGCTCCAGGCCGCCGGCGTGGGCGAGCGCGAGGCGCGGGCCTTGGCCGAGGGTTTGGATCAAGCCTTGCGCGAAGAAGTTGCCACCAAGACCGATGTCGCAGCGGTCAAGACCGAGCTCGCAGCGATCAAGGTCGAGCTCAAAGCCGACATCACCGCGGTCAAGGCGGACCTCACCGTCGAGATCCAGACGGCGAAGCACGACATGTTGCGCTGGATGGCCGGCATGGTGTTTGCCCAGGTCGGCCTCACCGTAGCGCTCATCAGGTTTGTGCCGCACTAGGCAGCATCAGCACACCACACGAAAGCCCAGCCGACCGCTGAGCGCACTCTGGCTGTTGGCGTCGATGCCGGTCGTGTAGCTCACCTTGGCATAGAAATCGGCCCAGCCGCCCAGCGCCGTCGACACGCCGCCCGAGAATTCCAGCGCCGTGGCCAGAAGATTGGTGGCGATGGTGGTCGTGCCGAAGGTGATCGTGTCCAGGCCGCCGAAGTGCTGCCACAGGTTCACTTGGGCGGCGACGATGGTGTTGGTGAGGCGCAGGCCGAAGCACGGTGTTGAGCGCCAGGCGGCCTCCGGCGCCCACATAGTCAACGGGCAGGCCGGCGGCGACGCACGCAAGAGCGGAACGCTTGCCACGGCGGACCATCGCGCTGTCTCCCCCGAGAAGCCAGGCCAGCTCAGTCCGGGGTGAAGCCTGCGCGCGCGTACTGCGGTTCAATGTCCTGATTTGCAGAACTGACGCGACGTCAGTCGATCACACCCGCCGTCACGTCGAGCGGGGCGGCGACCACGTCGCCCGCCACCGGCACCACCTTGACGACGGCGCTGGTGCCGCGAACCGGCGCGGCCGCGACACCGCAGCCGGCGAGAGAGGCGGCCGCGGCGAGGACAAGAAATGCACGAAAACAAAGGGTCATGCTCAGATCCTCTTGTCGGATAAACGTCCGCAGGCGCGCGCCGTTGCCAGGGCGTTTTCATTGAGACCGACGATTACACCAGCCCGCCCACCTGCTAGTTTTTGGACGTCCTCAGCGGAGAACTGTCCATGAGCCTGCCGTTCGACGGCTTCAAGGCCGCCCAGACCGGCCTCGTGGATATGGGCAATATCAGCTTTTACGATACCTATTATACCACCACGCCGCCCACGCTGCCGGTCTTCAATCCTTTCGAGCTGGCGCAGTACGCCACCAGCTTCAGCGAGATCGTGCTGAACGTCACCTGGGCGCAGCTGGAGACGAACGAAGGCACGGTCGACACCTCGTTCATCGACAGCGCGATCCAGCAGGTCAACCAGTTCAACAGCATTTACCACACCGACCTCGGCATCAAGCTCCGGGTATGGGGTGGCTTCACCGCGCCCGATTGGGTCAAGGAGATCAACGGCGCGGCGATCACGGTGACCGGCCAGAACGCGGTCGATCCCGGCTCCTATGCCACCCAGACGATCGGCCGCTTCTGGAGCGCCGACTACATCAACGCCTGGCAGAACCTGCAGAGCGCGCTCGCCACCAAGTACGACGGCCTGTCGATTATCCGTGGCATGTCGCAGACGGCCGGCGCCTACGCCACCGACGAACCTTTCGTGCCGTTGAAGACGGGCGCGGCCGTGTCGACCAATCCCGCCGACGGCACGGTGAACCAGATCGCCCAGCTGCAAATGGGCGGCTACCACGACGCCGCCGAGATGCTGACCCTGCGCGCGGCGATCGCCGACTATTACCAATGGTCGACGACGCCGCTCGACTACACGATGAACAGCTTCCACCTGTTCGACAGCGGCAATGAGCTGAACGGCGGCAACTTCACGCTGGCCGTCCTGCAGCAGGCGCGTAACTCGGGCCGCATCGTCCAGGCCGGCAATCACGCGTTGCGCGACCCGCTCTATTCGCCCGACGACGTCGTCTATGGCCAACTCGCCAACGACGCCATGGTCAAGCCGGGTTCGGTCAGCAACAGCTTCCAGACGGCGGCGCCGATCATCCTCGCGGGCTACCCGGGCTGGCAGAGCACCGTCGCCCAGGGCGTCCAGCTGAACGCCGGCAACATCGAGCTGTGGGACTTCCCGACCACGGCCAACACGCCCAACGGCTTCCTGAGCTTCACGCCGGCCCAGCTCCAGGGCCTGGCCTCGACCCTCGCCGCCGGCAGCCCGCCGCCGACCACCGGCGCGCCGGACGACGGAGGGGCGCTGGCCTTCATCGCGCCCGGCGCCGTCAGCGGCGCGCCCGGCCGGGTCGCTTTCACCGGCACCGATGCCGTGCTGGTCGCCAGCAACTCGTCGGCCACGTCCTACAGCGTCACGCTCACGTCGCTCGGCGGCGGCACGCTGGGCATCGACGGTCTCGGCGCCTTCTTCGGCGCGACCAGCGGCACGACGCTCAACTTCAACGGCTCGCTGTCGACGGTGAACACGGTCCTGGCGCATCTCACCGACACGGTGCGCTCGGGCACCGACGTGGTGCATATCGTCGCGACCGACAGCAACGGCAACACCGTCGTGCGCGACGTCGGCGTGCAGACGTCACCCCCGATCGCGCCGCCCAGCGTCACGCCCGGCCTGCTGCCGGCCAACCAGCTCTTCAGCTTCAGCGACGGAACCGCCCGCGTGGTCGGCCAGGGGCAAGGGGGCAACCTCGATGTCGCGGGCCAGCTCGGCAGCGGCGGCGTGCTGGTCGTGGGCGGCGTGCAGAGCCAGTACTCGCTCAGCGGCAACCTCGATGTCAGCGGCAACAGCTCGTTGCTGGCGGCGCTGTCGCCCAGCGCCTACAGCACCGCGAGCCTCACGATCGGCGGCACATTCTCGGTACAGAGCGGGGCCGATGCCTTCTTCTCCGGCACGCTCGCCGCCGCCGCGATCAACAACGCCGGCGGCACGATCAGGGCCAACGGCACGCTCAACGCCACCGCCAGCAACACCATCACCAACACCGGCACGATCGAGGCAGTGGCAGACTACACGCTGGGGGCGCAGCGGCTGGTCGTCTCCGACAACCTCATTGGCGCCGGCACCCTCATCGTCGACGCCGGCGCCACGCTGGTCCTGAACGGCACGGTCACCACACAGGCCGTCAACTTCGTCGCCAACAGCGCCACCCAGCTCGCGCAGTATCCCTACTCGCCCAGCATGCTGGTGCTGAAGGATCCGGCCAACTTCACCACCTCGAGCAGCATCAACAACTTCACCTTCGCCGACCGGCTGGTGCTGGAGAACATCGCGATCTCCGGCACGCCGACCTATACCGCCGGCGAGCTGACCGTGAACCGGCCCGGCGGCCTGCTGCCGCTCAAGTTCCAGATGCCGGACCCGGATGGCCACCTGAACGGGCTCAACGTCCAGGCCGTCACGTCCGGGTCATCGGTCACCATCAGCTTCGTGGCGCCGCTCGGCGGCATTCAGCCGGGCGTTTTCGTGCCCGGCGGCGCCTCGGCGGCGGCGACGGGGGCGCTGCACGGCACCGTCGGCGTCCGCGCAGTGGTGCCCGATGTCGTCCTGCAGGCGCCGCTCGCGGCCGGCGCCAGTGCCGCCACGACGACCTACTCGGTCGTCGTCGAGAGCACCAGCGGCATCGTCCGGGTCTCGGGCTTCGACACCGTCAGTGCCGGCGGCGGCACCAAGGTCACCATTGCCAATGTCGCAACCACGTCGGCCCTGACATTCGGTACGACCTTGGCGCAGGTCGAGCAGTACCTGCAGACGCTGACCGACGAGGCGCGCAGCACGGCGGCCGACCACATCGCCATCACCGTCACCGACACCTCGGCGCGCTCCGGCGCGGCCACCATCGACGTCACCAACACCAACGTCTCGGGCGCCTTCCTGTGGAGTCCCGCGCCCGGCAGCACCGACTTCGCGTCTGCCACCAACTGGAACGTCGGCGGCACGCCGCCGGGCGGCGGCAACGTCGCCCTGTTCGGCGCCGGCAATCATACGGCGACGGGCAACGGCGCGGTCGGCCAGATCTTCGACACCGGAACGACCCTGCTTACCGGCCATGTCACGGCCCAGGGCATTGGCGGGCTTGCCGTCTCCGTCGACGGTGGCGGCGCGATGACGCTCACCGGCGGCGCGGTGCTGAACGCCCAGCAGCAGGTGATCGTCGGCGGCACGGGCAGCGGCCTGATGATGCTGGCCGGCGGCATGCTTGCCGTCGGCACCGCGTCGAGCGCCGCCAACCTCGTCATCGGACAGCAGAGCGGCAGCACCGGCACGGTCATCAACCTCGAGCAGATCTCGGCCAACGGCACGGTGGTGGTGGGCGGCGCCGGCACCGGCACGCTCGAGCTGATCGGCGTCGCCTCGAGCATGTTCGACACCGGCGCCGACATCGGCCAGTCGGCCGGCTCGCGCGGCAGCGTCATCGTCAACGGCGGCGAATGGACCAACAACGGCCTGCTCACGGTCGGCGACGTCGGCACGGGCACGCTGCTGATCAACGGCATGAACCGCGGCATCACCGGGCAGGTGACGGCTTACGATGCCACGATCGGCAACCAGGCGGGCGGCCAGGGCACGCTCACGCTCGACGGCGGCGAGCTGCTGGTCGCCAACGTCTTCTCGGCCTCCAGCACGCTGGTCGTGGGCAATGGCGGCACCGGCAGCCTGGTGCTGCTGAACGGCAGCGAGGTCGCCGTCGGCGCCGCGCAAGGCCAGCTCGCCAACAACACCGGGAACCTGATCGTCGGCGCCGCCGGCGCGGGACTCGTCCGCGTCGGCGCCTACAGCTCGCTGCTGGTCTACGGCGATGCCGTGGTCAGCGGCGGCTCAGGGACCGGCCAGATGATCGTGGGCCAGGGCACCGACGAGGGCGCGCTGTTCGCGACCAACGGCACGCTCGATGTCGGCGGCCACGGCCAGGTCACGCTGGGCGGCACCCACGCCACCCTGCGCGCCGCCAACATCGACGTCGCGGCCGGCGGCTCGATCTCGGGCACCGGCACGGTGTCGGGCATGGGCGGCGGCAACAAGACGGTGGCCCTGACCGATATCGACAACGACGGCTCGATCACCGCCGTGGGCGGCAATCTCCTGCTCTACGGCTCGGTCGAGGGCACCGGCACGCTCGGCATCGGCACCAACGCGACCCTGACCTTGCAGGCCGCCGTCGAGTCGGGCCAGACCCTCAGCTTCGGCAACCACTCGACGGCGGTGCTGAACGATGCGCGTGCCTTCCACGGCACCATCACCGGTTTCGGCTCGGACGACGTGCTCGATCTCGCCGGCGTCCAGGCGACCAACCCGAGTTGGGGCGGCGGCGTGCTGACGCTCGACACGCCGTTCGGCCAGATCTTCCTCAACATCGGCGGTCCCTACAGCCGGACCAGCTTCTCGGCGCACTCGGACGGTCTTGGCGGGACCTTCGTGTCGGGCGGCTTCGGCGACGTCCATATCGTCAGCCTCGACGGCTTCGCCTACGAGTTCCAGGCGGTTGGCGAGTTCGTCGCCGCGCGTGGCAATGCCGGCGGCAACGCCTGGCAGGTCCAAATCCAGACCGATGGCCAGCACGGCACCGCGAGCTGGACGACCGGGCTCGCCGCCCAGTTCGGCGACACCGCGGTGATCTTCGAAGTCGGCAAGCCGATCACGCTGCATGTCGACGGCAAGGCCGACACCGTGCTGACGCCCGACGCCAACCACGCCTTCTCGGGCGGCACGCTGACGGCGGTGTCGCCCGACACCTGGCGGGTGACCTGGAATTCCGGCGAGGTCATCACCGTCAGCGAGCGTGGCATCTCACTCGACTGGCAGGTCTCGGCCCACGATGCGGCGTCGGTGCAGGGCCTGCTCGGTCCCAGCAGCGCGCCGTGGTCGCACCTGCGCCTGCCCGACGGCACCTGGCTGCGCCAGGCTTATGACAACGACCAGATCGTCGGTGCCTACGCCGACGGCTGGCGCGCGGCGCACTCGCTGTTCGAGCACCATCACGCGCCGCTGTGAGTCAGGGGCGCTTCTTGATCGTGAAGGCGTCGGGCGCGATGCCGCGCCGCACCTGCTCCCACTCCACTGGCGCTGCGATCGGGAAGCCGGGCAGGGCACGGGGCGAGAAGGCGGCAATGGCCGTCGCTCCTGGCTTATTGTAGCGGCAATCGATGTTGGCCTTGGCGAGCCGACCGGCCAGCTGCTCGCTGTAGCGCAGCGCTTCCTCGGCATCGAGGTCGGGCTCGATCGGCACCATGACGTGCAGGTCGCGCCCGCCGGTGAGCTTGGGCCAGCTCTCCAACCCCTCGGCTCGCAGGAGCGTGCTGAGGCGCAGGGCAGTGTCGGCATTGGCGACACTGAACACCATCATGTCCGGCCGCTCGGGATCGTCGATCGTGGCGTTGGTGGCTGAAAGCTCGACGGCGCCCATCTCGACCAGGCCCAGGAGGCCATCGACGCTGTCGATCCAGAAACGGTCGTCGCCCGCCTTGCGCACCACCTTGGGTGGCTTGCCAAGCGTATTGCCTGAAAGCCTGAGGGGCCGCCGCGCGAGATGGACCAGCGCCTGCTTGCCGACCTTCTTCCAGTAGGCGGCGAGCTCGGCCTTCGATGGTGCGATGCCCGCGGCGCCCGGCAGCGTCTGCTTCAGCGCGGCGATGCCCTCCCACGGATCGTGATCGAGGAACGCCAGTCGCTTGGGCAGATTGAGCAGCGTGAAATGGTTCGACCGAATGTTCTCACCGAGCTCGTCCCAGGCGAGCGGCACCGACACCGGCGCGCCCTCGCGTGCGCGCGTGGAATAGGCGCCGATGGCGGTGGCGCCCATGCCGTTGCGCAGATAATCGACATAGATGCGGCCGCGTCGGCCGCTCTTGGCCATGTTGTCGGTGTAGAGATCGGGCCGGTCGGCGGCCATGGCCGAGGCGATCGACTGGGCGAAGGTCTTTATGGTGTCCCAGTTTGCTGGCGAAGGGGCTGCCTGCGGCGTCAGCGGAAACACCACGTGCAGGCCCTTGCCGCCGGTGGTCTTCACGAAGCTTTCCAGCTTCAGCGCCGCCAGCCGGCGACGCACGTCGTGCGCGGCGTCGATCACGCGCTGCCACGGCACCTTGTCGCCGGGATCGAGATCGATGGTGACGCGATCGGGCAGTTCCGGCCGCTCGGCCCTGGCGCCCCACGGATGGATCTCGATCACGCTGGCCTGAACCAGCTCGAGCAGGCCCGGCAGATCGTCGATCACCAGCATCGGCTGCTCGTCGTTGGGCACCGCCACCTGGCGCACGCTGCCGCCGAGTCCCGCCCACGCATGCTTCTGGAAGAAGCCCTTCTCGTTGATGCCTTCGGGATGGCGCAGGAGGCTGAGCGGCCGACCGACGAGGTGCGGCAGGATCCAGTCGGCGATCTCGCCGTAGAACTCGGCCAGGCCCTGCTTGGTGATGCCCTGGTCGGGCCACAGCAGGCGGCCGGGATTCGTAAGCCGCACCGTCGGCTCGGCATCGCCCTTCGCCTTGCTCCTTGGCCTGGGCGCGGCCTCGCGTGGCCGGTCGTTGGCGACCTTGCCTTCGACCAGCTCGCGGAAAACCGCGTGGCGTATCAGCCCGCCGCCGGTGCGGCCGCGATATTCGATCTCGGCCGACAGCACCGGCTCGACCCAGCGTACGCCCTTGGGCGACGCGGTTTCGTCCTTCAAGGGCGGCGTGGTGGTGCGCAAGGGATCGAGCCGCCGCCACACCTCGCGTGCGCTCGCCGCGGTGAAGCCGGAGCCGCAATGGCCGACGGGCACCAGCCGGCTGCCGGCATACTCGCCCAGCACCAGCGCGCCGACCGACTTGGGGTCCACCGTCGAGGGCACGAAGCCCGCGATCACGAAGCTGTCGCTCTGGCTCGACTTCACTTTCAGCCACGTCTTCACCCGTCCCGAACGATAGGGCGACGCCGCCTGCTTGGAGATGATGCCTTCGAGGCCGAGCCGGCTCGCATGCCTGAACACCGCATCGCCATCGCCCGCGATGTGGTCGCTGTAGCGCAGGCGTCCGGCATCGCCCGCGTCGGCCAGAAGCTCGGCCAGCGCCGCCTTGCGCGCACCAAGCGGCGCCTCGCTGAGATCGAAGCCGTCGAGATAGAGCAGGTCGAAGGCATAGAACAGCATGTCGCCGCCGCCGCTCTTCAGGGCGTCGACCAGCATGGCGAAGCTCGCGACGCCGGCCGCCGTCTGCACCAGCACCTCGCCGTCGATGATGGCGACCTTGGCCGGCACCTCGGCGAGCGCCGGCACGACGACGGGAAAGCGCTCGGTCCAGTCGAGGCCCTGCCGGCTGAACAATTTCACCCGCCCATTTTCCAGGTGAGCCTGCAGGCGATAGCCGTCGTGCTTGATCTCGTGCAGCCAGCCGCCGCCTGAAGGCGCCGTCTCGGTCGCCGTCGGCAGGGTCGGCTCGATGAAGCCCGGCATCGCCGCCTTCTTCGCCTTCGGCAGAGCAGCGGGATCGACGGGCGTCTTACGTCGGCGCTTCTTCCTGGCCTCGGTGACTTCACCTTGCCCCGACGCCCACACGCGATCCTGCTCGCGGCCGATCGCCTCGATGCTGCGGCCGGTCGCGGCCGAGTGCGGCTTCTCGGCCAGGATGTCCGGCGCGTCGGCCGGCCGCGCCGCCTCGTCGTCGGACTTGAATAGCAGCCAGTTCTCGCTCTTCTCGCGCGGCCCTCTTTCGCGCAAGGGGGGCTTCATGCGCACGAGATGCCACTGGCCTTTCAGCTTCTTGCCGGCCAGGTGGAACTTCAGATGCCCTTTGCGATAGCCGAACGCGGGATCGAAGTCGGGCGTCCAGGTGCCCTGGTCCCAGATCATGACGGTGCCGCTGCCGTACTGGCCTTCGGGGATGACGCCTTCGAAGCCGCCATAGTCGAGCGGATGGTCCTCGGTCAGCACCGCCAGCCGCTTCTTGCCGGCGATCAGGCTCGGCCCTTCCGGCACCGCCCAGCTCTTCAGCACGCCGTCGAGTTCGAGCCGGAAGTCATAATGCAGGCGCCGCGCAGCATGCTTCTGGATGACGTAGGCGTTGCCCGGCTTCGCCGCCGGCTTGCCCGGCGGCTCGGGCGTCTTGGAGAAGTCGCGCTTGGCGTTGTAGGCGTCGAGGGACTTGGCCACGAACGCAAGCCTAGAGCGGTTCCCGATCGGATGGAACCACGCGACCGGAGGAACGACAGCGCGCGCCGGTCGTTGAATGGGCCTCTTCCCCCGAACAAAGGAGATCTCCCATGGGCAGCACGTCCGACAAGGTCAAGGGCACGGCCAACGAGGCGATCGGCAAGGTCAAGCAAGGCGTTGGCGAGGCAACCGACGATCCCGCGCTGAAGGGCGAGGGCAAGCTCCAGGAAGCCAAGGGCGACCTGCAGAAGGCCGTCGGCAAGGCCAAGGATGCCGTGAAGAAGGCCGCCGATCTCTGATCGGTCCTTGACTGCGTCACTGCGTCTCTCGGGTGGCAGGCGGGCCGGCGGCATGCCAGCATCTCCTGCCACCCGTTTGAGAGGCGTCTCATGTGCCGCAACATCAAGAACCTCTACAACTTCAAGCCGCCCGCCACCGACGAGGAGATCCAGGCCTCGTCGCTGCAATTCGTGCGCAAGCTCTCGGGATTCAACCGCCCGTCCAAGGCCAACGAGGAGGCCTTCAACCGCGCGGTCGCCGAGGTAGCGCACGCCGCGCGCCACCTGATCGATGAGCTGGTGACAACGGCAGCGCCGCGCGATCGCGAGATCGAGGCCGAGAAGGCGCGCGCGCGTTCGGCGCTGCGCTTCGCCCGCCCGTAACGCGAGCCCGTAACGCGAGCCCCCCGGTGCGGCGTACGGCGGCGCCCACACCCGGCGATCCCGCGCTGTCGCCGGAAGCCGACAAGGCCGTTCTCGCCGAGCAGCTGCGCGTGCTCTACATCGAGGGCCAGCGGCTCATCCTGACCGGCGTGGCCGCCGCCCTGATCCTGGTCTGGGTGCTGTGGGACCACGTCCCGCATGTCGTGCTGCTGAGCTGGCTGACCGTCTTCGGCGTCTACTCGCTCGCGCGTGCGGCCATGGCGCGGGCTTGGCGCCGGCGCGCCGCGACCGACACCGACCATCGCGCCTGGATGTGGCGCGTGCAGGGGCGCTGGCCGTCGGCGGCAGCATTTGGGCGGCCGCCTGCTTCCTGTTCTATGTGCCCGGCCACATCGAGTACCAGCTCTTCCTGGTCACCATGCTGCTCGGTGCCGTGGTGTCCGGGCTGGTGACGCTCGCGGTCTATCTGCCCGCCTATCTTGCCTTCGTCACGCCGTTCGTCGCGGCGACCGCGATCCGCTACGGACTGGAGGGCGATCCGCTGCACTGGGGCATTGCGCTGGCGGCCATCGTCACCTTTTTCCTGTTCATCAACTTCGCGCGCTATATCCAGAGGACCTTCGAGGAGTCGATCAGGCTGCGCATGACGCTGGCCGAGCGCAACCGCGAGCTGGCCGAACGCAACCGCGAGGTCGAGCGCGCCAATCTCGCCAAGTCGCGTTTTCTCGCGGTGGCCAGCCACGACCTGCGTCAGCCGCTGCACGCCTTGAACCTGTTCGCCGCCCAGCTGCGTGACCAGACCGACCCGGCGGATCGCGCCCGGCTGGTTGCCCGCATCGATGCGGCCATCGATTCCATGAACGAGCTGTTCAACGCCCTGCTCGACATCTCCAAGCTCGATGCCGGCGTGCTCGCCCCCGACGTCGCGGAATTCCCGGTCGGTCACCTGCTCGACCGCATCGAGACCACGTTCGCCGCCGCGGCCCGCGAGAAGGGCCTGCGGCTCCGCGTCCTGCCGAGCCGCGCCTGGGTGCGCACCGATGCCATCCTGCTCGAGCGGATCCTGCTCAACCTGGTGTCGAATGCCATACGCTACACGTCCCGCGGCGGCGTGCTCGTCGGCTGCCGGCGGCGCGGCGACAGCGTGCGTATCGAGGTGTGGGACAGCGGCATCGGCCTCGCCGAGGACCAGCACCGCAGCATCTTCGGTGAATTCTACCAGGTCGACGCGCCGGCGCCCGGCGGGCGCGCCGGGTTGGGCCTCGGACTGTCGATCGTCGATGGTCTGTGCCGCCTGCTCGGCCATCCGATCGACCTGGCATCGCGGCCCGGCAAGGGCTCGCGCTTTGCGGTTTCCGTGCCGTGGGGGCCGGCCCGAGAGCGGCCGGTCGAAGCGACGGTGACTCTCGATGCGATCGCCAATCCCGCGCGCGACAAGCTCGTCGTCGTGGTCGATGACGATGCGCTGGTCCTCGACGGCATGCGCGGCCTGTTGCAGGGGTGGGGATGCCGGGTCGTCACGGCCGATTCGAGCGACGCGGCGCTGGCTGGTCTCGCCGACCACCAGGAGGGGCCGGACCTCGTGATCTCGGACTATTTCCTGGCGAACGGAACGACCGGTGTCGAGGTCATCGAAAGGCTGCGCGGCGCGTTCGGCGATGCCATCCCCGCTTTCCTCATCAGCGGCGACACGACGAGCGAGCGCATGCGCGAGGCCGACGCCCGCGGCCTGCCGCTGCTGCACAAGCCCGTGAGCCCGATGGCACTCAGGTCGATGGTCAATCGGCTCCTGCGTGCCGCCCGCTGAACTGCCAGCCCCGCGCCGACACGGCCAGCACCGCCTCGGTTCGGTTCGAAACGCCCAACGCCTTGAGGATGGCGGTGACGTGGTTCTTGACCGTCGGTTCAGCGAGGTCGAGCCGCCGGCAGATCGCCTTGTTGCTCTTGCCTTGCATCATCAGCGCCAGCACGTCGACCTGGCGTTCGGTCAGCCCGAGGTCGCCCGGCGTTGCCTTGGCCCTGCCCGCGTTCGGCCCGGGGCCGAGAATCTCGGGCGGGATGTAGACGCCGCCGGAGAACACCAGGCTGAGCGCGCTGGTCATCACCTCGCGGCCGGCCGATTTCGGGATGAAGCCGAGGGCGCCATGGTCGAGCGCCCGCACGACGTTGGCGCGATCGGCAAAGCCTGACAGCACGACCACCGGGATGCCCGGATGGCGGCCGTGCACCTCCGCGAGCAGGGCGAGGCCGTCTCGGTCGGGCAGGCTGAGATCGAGCAGGACCAAGGCGATGTCGGGTTGCTCGGCGAGCAGCTGCATCGTGCGCGCCGCATCGGGCGCCTCGAGCACCGTGGCCTCGGGCCTCAGCTCCTTGAACAGGCCGCGCAAGGCTTCGCGGATCAGCACGTGATCGTCGACGACAAGGATCTTCATCGCAAAGACCGGTTGCAGGTCGCGCAAGCTCGCTCGGCGGCAAGTGCACGTCGGTCCCAGGACGAAAGCATGAGGCCGATTTGTGACGGACGTCATCCAACCAGTACTTCTGGATGATGGAGGGCGAGGGGGGCGAACGCGCACAATGGATCTGCAACCCATGGAGGAGGACGACGATGGCGAAGCCCACGAAGTCTGAATACATCCGCTGGGTGAAGGGATCGCTGAACCGGCTGCTCGGCGCCTCCCTGGCCGATGACGCCAACATCTTCCCCGACTACCGGAGCTGGCTGATCACGTTCCAGATGAAGCAGAAGCTTGTCGTGCACGCCCAGGTCGACCGGCCGACGCAGGACGCCCTCATCAAGGCCAACCGGAAGCATGCGGGCTACGTTCGCTGGATACAGACCGCCCTGCTGATTTCCGGCGAAGGCGTCAAGACCAAGGGCAAGCCCATCGTCGCCGACGGCATCTGGGGGGCGCATACCGAACAGGCGGTCAAGGATTTCCAGGCCATGCATGAAAAGGTGAAGGCCGACGGCTGGGTCGGCGCCAACACCGAACGGCTGCTGATGCTGCGGACGGGCACGGTGCCGCCGGGCAGGACGAAGGTGCTGCGAGACCCGAAACCGGATCCCGTCGTGCCCATCTGGGACATCCCGGTGCCCGATGACCCCATTCCCGAGTTCATCGAATTTGGTTACCGGTTCAAGACGTCCGAAGGCGTGAGCATCTCGCTGTCGAAGGGCGGCGTGACAGCAGGCGTGCTCCACCTGGAGGAGACGTCGAACAGAACGGTGATGAAGCTCAACTATGCCGCAATCGGCGTGGGCCTGAGCCCGATCCCGGCGGCAGCCGAACGTTCGACCACGGACATGCCCTCCGTGGGCTCAATCATTCGCAACCGGCTTTACGGCAGGGATGCCCTGACGCTGAACGACATAACCGGCTTTTGTCTCATCTATCAGGGCGTGTTCGTGTCCGGCGTCAACCCGGGGGGATACGGGACGATCATGCTGCTGAGCGTGGGGTCGGGCCTGGTTTATGCATACGGCGCCACCGTGCTGACCGGCGGTTATGGAGTCGTTGCCGTGCCCGCAATAGTGGCCTCGTCCTGTCACTCGATGGTCGGCATGATAGGGATCAATAACGGCTCTCCGAACGTGGGTGTTTCCGGAGCCATCGGCTATCTGGGGTTCGGCGACGTCGGGGAAAAGATCGACAAGCTCAAGGGCCTCGTTGACGCCTAGCGGCAACGATCAGCCCAGCATCGCCTTGAACGCCGCCGTGGCGCGCTGGCGCGCCGCCTCCGCCGCCTTCGACGCCGCGCCCATGCCGAAATAGCCGTGCACCATGCCGGCCTCGCGGAAATAGGCGACTTCCACGCCGGCCCGCTTCAGCGCCTCGGCATAGGCTTCGCCCTCGTCGCGCAGCGGGTCGAACTCGGCGGTGGTGATCACCGCGGGCGGCAGGCCCGCGAGATTGCCGTTGCGCAAGGGCGAGGCGCGCGGATCCTCGCCGTCCTTCAGCCGCGGCAGGTAATGGCCGGCGAAGAAGCGCATGGCATCGCCGGTCAGGAAATAACCCTCGGCGTTCTGCTGGCGTGACGGAAACCTGGCATTCTCCGCGGCTGAGCCGTAATTGCCGGCAAGATCGGTGGCCGGATAGATCAGGAGCTGTGCGGCGAGGCGGGGCCCGCCGTTGCGGCAGGCCTGCGCGACGGCAGCGGCGAGGTTGCCGCCGGCGCTGTCGCCGGCCACGGCAAGCCGCGCCGCATCGCCGCCGAGCTTGCTCACGTTCGCCGCCGCCCACTTGGTCGCCGCCAGGCAATCCTCGAAGGCACCGGGAAACGGCGTCTCGGGCGGCCGGCGGTAGTCGACGCTGACGACAACGGCGTCGGCCTCGAGCGCCAGGGTTCGCGCCTGGCGCTCGTGCGTGAAGAGGTCGCCCGCGACCCAGCCGCCGCCATGGAAGTAGACGATTGTCGGCGCCGGCGTCTTGCCGGTCGCGTACAGCCGCGCGGCGATTGGGCCGGCGGCGCCATCGACCGTGATGTCCTCGGCCCTCGCCAACTCGGGCAGCGGCACGTCCTTGCGCGATTCGGCCAGCGCTACCAGTTCGTCTCGCGCCCGCTTGGGCGTGAGCGTCGCTGCGTCCCGTAGCGGCAGCAGCGGCAGGATCTTCTCCAGGTCGGGATCGATTCGAGATGTCATGGGCGTTCTCCTCGGGTGTCGACTATACTGTCGATGATTTCCGCATCACAGGAGGCCGACATGCCAGTGGTGAAGAACGCGGAGGCGCGGGAGATCCCGTGGCGTCCGGGCTATCGCAACTATGTCCTGGCCGGCGAGGCCGAGGGCGTTTCGGTGAGTTCCAGCCTCGGCGTGCTGGAAAAGGGCGCCGGCGCGCCGCTGCACTTCCACGAGGAAGTCGACGAGGTGATCGTCGTCCTCGAGGGAACGCTTGATCTGCTGATCGGCGACGCCCGTTTAATGGTCGGCAAGGATCAGACGATCTCCATTCCCGCCCGCAGGCCGCATGCCTTCACCGTGGTCAGCCCCGAGGGCGCGCGCTTCATCGCCTTTCTGCCGCGGCAGGGCGCGCACATGGCGACGCAGTATCTCGAGGGCGGACCGCCGGCGGGCGCGGCGCTGAAGTAGGGCTTCGTTCTCGAGCTTGTGCCGGTTCAGCTCGCCGTCTGTGGTGCCGCCATCGCGTTCGGCATCACCGTGCCGCACGTCTTGCAGGTTCGCGCCTGCTCGTTGTCGAAGAAGCGCCGGTAGGCCTGCGACACCGGATCTGCACGATAGTCGCTGACCACGAAGGTCTCCTCGTGAAGGAAGGTGCCGCAGCTCTGGCAATACCAATGGAACTTGTCGATCTCGCCGGCCTGCCGCTCGCGCTCGACGATCAGCGCAAAGGCATCCGGCGGAAAGCGCGGCGAATGCGGCACGCCCGGCGGCATCCAGTTGGTCGATCCGGCGTGCAGGACGGCGATCTCTTCCTTGCCGTCCGGCGTGCGGTAATGAAGATCCATCCGCCCCTTGATCATGTAGGTGACTTCGTCGCTGGCGTTGATGTGAAACTCGCTGCGATATTCGCGCCCACGGGCAACGAAGGCGAGTGAGCCTCCCTCCTGCCACAGCACCTTGACGCGCATGCCGCTCTCGGCGAGCTCCCTGGTGATGGCTTCGAGGTCGACTACCGGAAGCTGCTTCATCGTCATCCTCCGCCTTGCGCCGGGCCGGCTTGTGCCCGGCAATGATGGCGCCCGCAGCATGGCGCGCGGGCCATCAGCCGTCTATCATCGCCCGACCGACCGGTGGTGAGGACAATGACCGACCGACGCAACATCGATCCCCGCGAATGGGAGCTGCGCTGCGACCTCGCGGCGGCCTACCGCCTGTTTGCCCATTTCGGCATGGACGACCTGATCTTCACGCACCTGTCGGTGCGCCTGCCGGGCGAGGACCATCGCTTCCTGCTCAACCCGTTCGGTCACCTGTTCGACGAGATCACGGCGTCGAGCCTGATCGCGGTCGATCCCGAAGGCCACGCCATCGAGCCGCTCGACGAGGCCCGCATCAACAATGCCGGCTTCACCATCCATTCGGCGGTCCACATGGCGCGCGACGACGCGCAGTGCGTCATGCACAGCCACACCACGGCGGGCATGGCGGTGGCGGCGCAGGAGCAGGGCCTGCTGCCCTTGAACCAGATGTCGATGCAGTTCTTCGGCCGCACCAGCTACCACGACTATGAAGGCATCGCGCTCGATCTCGACGAGCGCGACCGGCTGGTGCGCGATCTTGGGCCCAACAACGCCATGATCCTGCGCCATCACGGCCTCTTGACCACGGGCCGCACCGTCGGCGACGCCTTCTACGAAATGTACTATCTCGAGCAGGCCTGCCGTCTGCAGGTCGCCGCCACCCAGGGCGGCCAGAAGGTCGTGGTGCCGCCGGCCGCCGTGGCCGAGCACACCGCCCAGCAGTTCGGCAGCTTCGAGAGCAAGGGCCAGCGCCCCTGGGCCGCGCTGCGGCGCCGCCTCGACCGCGAAAGCCCCGACTACGCGACCTGATTGCCCGTGCGCTTCCTCGGACCGGCCCTCGCGCGGCTGTAGTCGCACGGTGGCAGTGCTGGAGTCGATGCTTCATGCCTTTTGCGACGGATGAGACTGGGCGATGACCGACCAGGTAAAGCGGCGGCTGACCACGGTGCTGTGCGCCGATGTGCATGGATACTCCCGCCTCATGGAAGCTGACGAGACGGGAACGTTGGCGACGCTGCGCCGCTACCGCACCGCCATGGCGGGATTGGTGGAACGCCATGACGGGCGGATCGTGAATACCTGGGGCGATGCCGTGATCGCCGAGTTCGCCAGCGTTGTCGAGGCCGTGCAGTGTGCGGTCGAGATCCAGAAGGAAATCTCCAGCCAGGAGTCGGACCCGCCGCACGTCGAGCGCATGCGATTTCGCATCGGCATCAATCTGGGCGATGTGATGGTGGATGGCTCCGACATCTATGGCGACGGGGTCAACATCGCGGCGCGACTGCACGAACTCGCCGAGCCCGGTGGCGTCGTCATCTCCCGCTCCGTCTACGATCAGGTTCACAACAAGCTGTCGCTTGGCTTCGACTATCTCGGTCAGCAACAGGTGAAGAATGTTGCTCCCGTGACCAGCTATCGCGTGGCCATGGCCGGTGAAGCTGTCGGACGCCCCGCTGCCCGGGCGGATGCGACGGCATCCTCGGAGGACGGCGCTTCGCGGATCCGCGAGAGACACGAGCCGGCCACGCTCACGCAGGTCATCTCCGATTGGCTGACGGACCGCGCCATTGCAACGCCCCTGACGATTGCGGGCTTTCTGGTCGTGATCAATGCGTTCACGGGCCTGCACCGGATCTGGTTCCATTGGCCGGTCGCCGCATTGCTGTTCATTGTCATCCTGCGGACAATCAATCGGCGCAGACTTGGGCCGGAGGGAAAGGACAAGCGCGGAACGGGTCGCGAGTGAGAAGAGGTTCGACGAGCAAGGAGGCGCGAATGTACGCCAATATTCTCATGAGCACGGATGGATCGGACGTCGCGAGAAAAGGCGTCGAGCATGGGATTGCCTTGGCAAAGGCCCTGAACGCCAAAGCGACAGTCATCACCGTGACGGAAGCGCTGCCGGTCGACTATGGCGGCGGAGTCGCCGCGGGATGGGTTCCCTCGCAGGAAGAGTTTGATCGCTTTGACGCAGCCTGCAAGGAAAGTGCGGGCAAGGTGCTCGATGAAGCTCGAGCCATGGCGGCGCAGATCGGGCTGTCTGCCGAACTCTTGCATGTCCCGAATGCGCACCCGGCCACGGCGATTATCGAAACGGCAAAGTCCCGAGGCTGCGACCTGATCGTCATGGCCTCTCATGGGCGTCGCGGCCTCAGGAAGCTGCTGTTGGGCAGTCAGACGTCGCAGGTCCTGGCGGATGGAAGCGTGCCGGTGTTGGTGGTGTGGTAGCGCCGCCTTCGCTCCTGCGGAGCTACGGCGGCCAGGGCCGCTTTCGCCGTGGCCCCTACGCTCCCGGAGGTCCTGGCCGCCGTAGCTCCGCAGGAGCGGAGGAGGCCGCCTTGTCCTGCTGGATCTTCATGCGGCAGAGCGCGATCGCCTTCTGCGCGGTGGCGGCGTGCTGGCCCGACGGCTCGACCTCGAGGAAGCGCTGCCACGCCGCCAGCGCCTCGTCGCAGCGCTCGACCTTGGTGAGCAGCAGCGCCAGGTTGAAGTGCGCATCGCCCCAGTCGGGCTGCGCCTTCACGGCGCGGCGGTATTCGGCGATGGCGAGGTCGCTCTGCTCCTCGTCCTCGGCCGCGAGGGCGAGGTTGTACCAGGCCTCGGCGAAGGCGGGATCGCGCGCCACCGCGATCTGCCACGCCACCTTGGCCTCCGGACCGCGGCCTTGCGCCTGGAAGACGTTGCCGAGGTTGAAGGGCAGCACGGGATCGGCGGTGTCGGCGCGCATCGCCGTGGTGTAGAGGCTCTCGGCCGCGGCGTGGTCGCCCGCGAGCTCGGCGTCCTCGGCCTCGCCGAGAAGATCGTCGATGCTGCGCGGCTTCTGCTGGCCCTCCTTGCCGAACATGGTGAGCTGGCCCGAGAACTCGGCGAGCTGGCCGCCGACCTGGCGCAGAAGCTCGCCCGTGGGCCCTTCGGTCAATCTCGCCTCGGCGAGGTTGGTGCCGCGCCGGCGCAGCGCCACCGCCGCTTCCAGCACGTCGCCGATCGCCACGCCGCGCTTCAGCAGACGCGCCGCCTCGCGCGCGGCGACGAGGTCGCGCCAGGCGAATTGATCGTCGACCGGCTCCAGCACGTCGAACAGCACCAGGCAGGAGAGGAGGTTGGGCGACAGCCCGGCCAGCCGCTCGATCTCGTCGCGGCCCATGCTGCGGTCGACGTCGTCCGGCGGCGGCAGCAGGCCGAGCGCGCGGCGCAGCACGTTCTCGCTGATCAGCGGCGCCGTCGCCGGCAGGCCGGGCGGCAGGGCGACGCGCCCGTCGTCGAGCGCGCGCGCCGACGCCGAATGGCCGAAGGCGATCAGGCTGACGCTGCGGCCGGGCCGCGTCGCGAGCTTTGCCTCGCGCAGCTTCACCAGCATGTCGAGGCGCCGCCGCGTCAGTCCCTGGATGCGGCCGACGAGAAAGACTGTCTCCCCTCTGAGCTGATGATGGCCGAGGGGCACGGTCTCCGCCGCTACCCGCGCGCCGCCTTGCGCGCGGCGGGTTTCTTCGCGGCCGGCTTGCGCGCGGACTCCTTGGCCGCGGGCGCTTCCTCCGCCTTCTTCGACGGCGCCCGCGGCCGGCGCAGGGCGCTGTCGCCGCCTGCCACCTGCAGGCTCTTCTTCAGCGCGTCCATGATGTTGACGACGTTGGCCGGCTGGCTGGGCTCCGGCACCGAGAAGGTCTGGCCGGCCTGCTTGGCCTTCAGCATCGAGACGACCGCTTCCTCGTAGCGGTCGCTGAAGCTGTCGGGCTCGAAGTGGCCGGACATGCGCGAGATGATCTCCTGGGCGATGTCGAGCATCTCGCCCGGCAGCTTGACGTCGCTGATCTCGTTGAAGATCTCGCTGCCCTGGCGCACCTCGTAGGGATAGCGCAGGGTCGTCGCCAGCATGCCCTTGTCGCGCGGCTGCAGCATCAGCATGCGCTCGCGGCGGGCGAGCACGATGCGGCCGATGCCGGCCATCTTCTTGCGCGTCATGGCCTCGCGGATGACGGCGAACGCCTCCTCGGCGACCTTGTCGTCGGGGGCGAGGTAGTAGGGGCTGTCGAGATAGATGTCGTCGATCTCGGCCACCGGCACGAAGGTCTCGATCTCGATCGTCCGGGTGCTTTCGAGCTTGAGCGCCTCGATCTCGCTGTCCTCGACCATGACGTACTGGCCCTTGCTGACCTGGTAGCCTTTTACGCGGTCAGCCGTATCGACCGGCTCGCCGCTCACCGAATCGACCATGTTCTGCTTCAGCCGGTTGCCGGTCTTGCGGTTCAGCGTGTTGAACGACACGCGCTCCGACGCCGACGAGGCGTTGTAGAGCGCGACGGCGCACGAGACCAACGACAGCTTGAGGTAGCCCTTCCACGAGGAACGCGCCATTGAAAGACTCCAGGATGCGAGGGTGGAGGGATTTTACTTCAGAGGCGCTGACAGGTCTAATTTGAGACGATTGATACAATTGGTATGGCAAGCGGCGAGGCGGCTGCTGCCCCATTCGAACAAAAAGATAACATTGCATCAATAGCTTGCTCTCCGCCGCTCCCGACCGTTGAATCGGACGGATTGGGGGCACTGGGCATGACACACGATCGGGCCGACATATTGATCATTGGCGCCGGCGCCTCGGGGGCGGCAGTGGCCTGGCGACTGTCCGACGCCGGTCTCCGCATCGTCTGTCTCGAGCAGGGCCGCTGGCACAAGCCCGGCGAGTATTCGACTTCCTTCCCCGACTGGGAGTTCCGCGGCGCCACCAGCTTCAGCTTCAATCCCAACGTGCGCGCGCTGCCGGAAGATTATCCGGTCGACGACACGGCGTCCGACGTCACGCCCCTGATGTTCAACGCGGTCGGCGGCAGCACCGTCCACTGGACCGCGCATGCGCCGCGCTTCCATCCCTCCGACTTTCGCGTCCGCAGCCAGGACGGCGTCGCCGATGACTGGCCGCTGTCGTACGTCGACCTCGAGGCCTACTACGACCTCAACGACCAGTGGATGGGCTGCTCCGGCACGGCCGGAGATCCCGCCAATCCGCCGCGCGCGCCGCGGCCCATGCCGTCGCTGCCGCTCGGGCCGGACGGCGAACGGCTGGCGCGCGGCTTCGACAGCCTCGGCTGGCACTGGTGGCCGTCGGACTCCTACATCAATTCGGTGCCCTATCGCGGCCGGGAGGCCTGCAACAACTGCGGCCCCAACGGCCTCGGCTGCACCGTGCAGGCCAAGGCCTCGACCGATGTGACCTACTGGCCGGCGGCGATCGCCAACGGCGTCGAGCTGCGCACCGGCGCGCGGGTGTTCGAGGTCACCACCGATTCGAGCGGACGGGCCACCGGCGCGCGCTACTTCGATGCCGCCGGCACCGTCCAGTCCCAGCCGGCGCGCCTGGTGGTCCTGGCCGCCAACGGCATCGGCACGCCGCGCCTGCTGCTGCTGTCCACGAGCGAACGTCATCCCAACGGGCTCGCCAATTCGAGCGGGCTGGTCGGCCGCAACCTGATGTTCCACCCATGCGCCGCCATTACCGGCTTCTTCGACGATGGCAGCGATCCAACCTGGCGCGGTCCGCTCGGCAACATCCTGCTGTCGCAGGAGTTCTACGAGACCGACAGCACGCGCGGCTTCGTGCGCGGCTACACCTTCCAGATGAATCGCAGCACCGGCCCGGCGCGGACGGCGCTGGGCTTCGCCATGGCCCCGGTCGCCTGGGGCGAGCGCCATCACGCCGACTTCGCCATGCGCTTCGGCAATTCGACCACCGTGATCGCGCTGGGCGAGGACCTGCCCGAGGAACACAATCGCGTCGAGCTTTCTGCCTCGCTGACGGACTCCAACGGCATCGCCGCGCCGAAAGTGTCCTATCGCCTGTCTAAAAACTCGGCCCGCATGATGGCGCATGCCTGCCGCCAGGCCGAGAAGGTGCTGAACGCGGCCGGCGCCCACACGGTGAAAGCGACGCCGCAGCTGCGGCCCTCGGGCTGGCATCTCATGGGCACCGCCCGCATGGGCGACGATCCGCGCCGCTCGGTCGTCGACCACAGCGGCCGGGCGCACGACGTCGACAATCTGTACGTCGTCGATGGCAGCGTGTTCGTGACCGGCGCCTCGGTCAATCCGACCCCCACGCTGCAGGCGATCGCGCTGCGGGCTGCCGACCATATCCGCAAGGCACAACATCCATGATGACCCTGAGCGCCGTGATGGACCGCCTGGTCCCGCCGATCGACGATCTGCCGGGCGCGGGCACGATGGGCTTGGCGCCGGAAGTGGAGTCGCTGGCGCGGCGGCACGCGCCGTACCAGCGCGCGCTCGCGACCTTCATCGAAAAACTTGCGCCGAAATGGTCCGCCGACCTGCCGGCTTCGCAACAGGACGCGTTGTTGCGCGACCTCGAGGCGGCGGACGGCGCCGCCTTCACTGCCGTCCTGGAGCTCGTCTATCTCGCCTACTACGGCGACCCGCGCGTGCACAGGCGAGTGGGCTGGCGGGGCGGCGCGCTGCAGCCGGAAGGCTTCCCGTTGGCGCCGTTCGACCCGGAGATTCTCCAGACGACCCGCCAGCGCAAGCCGTTCTGGCGGCAGGCGTGACCGGGTCCGGGGGGAGATGAAGCCATGGTCACGACCGTCGTCGGCGGGGCGCTGCTGCCTCATGCGCCTCAGTTCTTCACCCTGCCGCCGACGGAGGATCGCGGCACCGTCGAGCGGGTGCGCGCCACGGCGGCGGAGATCGGCAGCAGGCTGCGCGCGCTCAGGCCCGATCTCTGGATCATCTTCTCCAACGACCATGCCGAGCAGTTCTTCCACGCCGTCGCGCCGCCCTTCACCGTGCATGTCGGCGCCGCCGCGCACGGCCACTTCGCCGGCCGTGACTTCAAGTGGGAGATCCCCGGAGCGATCGGCCTGGAACTCGTCCGCCAGCTCTACAAGCAGGGCTTCGACCCTGCCTTCACCAGCACGGCGAAGTTCGACTATGCCATGGGGATACCGCTCAGCCATATCGGCCACAGCGATCCCGTGCTGCCGATCTACATCAACGCCTATCTCGCGCCGCAGCCCACCATGGCGCGCTGCTATGCCTTCGGCGAGGCGATTGCGCGGTCGGTGACGGCGCTCGGCCTCAGGACCGTGGTGCTGGCGAGCGGAGGCATGTCGCATTTTCCCGGGACCGATCGCTACGCCAATCCGGAGCTCGACTGGGATCGCGCAGCGCTCGCCCGCATCGCGGCGGGCAACCTCAAGTCCCTGATCGGCTACGACGAGGACGAGCTCGACGACAAAGGCAACATCGAGCTGCGGTGCTGGGCCTGCGCCGCCGGTGCGCTGGGCGAGCGCAAGCCCGACATCGTTTCGCTCGATCCGAGCTGGCATCACAACTACGCCTCGGTCGCCTGGTTCGAGGGTGGCGGTGCGGCGCGCGACCTGCACTATCCGTCGATCAAGCCGGAGCTGGTCGGGCTGACGACCGCTTTGCATGGCCTCGCCCATGAGGCGCCGGCGCGGGCCCACTTCCTCGCCGACGCCAACGGCTTTGCCGCCCGCTTTGCCCTGACCCCGGAACAGAGCACGGCGCTGGTGCAGCTCGACGTGCCCGCCATGGTGGCGATGGGCATCCATCCCCTGGTCGCCTTCCTGGCCAACATGCAGGTCCAGCGCGACGGCGCCCGCCCCCCGCCCCCCAGCTGAGGGGAATCCCGCCACACTTGTAACTCCCACCCTTTTGGCGGCGGGCCCAGATTTGTCCCGACAGTCTCAAGGAGGACATCATGACCACCACCGCCAACCCTTCCGCCGTTTCCCCCCAGCACTGGCTCGCCGCGCGCAAGGCGCTGCTCGAGCGCGAGAAGGAGCTGACGCACCTGCGCGATCAGATCGCCCGCGAGCGCCGCGCCCTGCCGTGGGTGCGCGTGGACAAGGACTACGTCTTCGACACGCCGCAGGGGCCGCGCCGGCTGGCCGACTTCTTCGACGGCCGCCATCAGCTCGTGATGCAGCACTTCATGCTGCCCCCGGGCTGGGAGCAGGGCTGCAAGAGCTGCTCCTACATGGCCGACCACACCGATCCCACGCTGGTACACCTGGCGCAGCGCGACACGAGCTTCGTCGCCGTCTCGCTGGCGCCGCTCGCCGACATCGAGCGCTTCCGCAAGCGCATGGGCTGGAAGTTCCCCTGGGTGTCCTCGCACGGCACCGACTTCAACCGGGACTTCCACGTCACCTTCACGGCCGAGGAGAAGGAGAACGGCACGGGCGACTACAATTTCGGCTCAAAGCCTCCCGGCCAGGAAATGCCCGGCGTCAGCGTCTTCTGGAAGGATGACGCCGGCGTGGTCTTCCACACCTACTCGACCTACGGCCGCGGCGTGGAGGTGATGATGCACACCTACAACCTGCTCGACCTCACGCCCAAGGGCCGCGACGAGGACGGGCTCGACTTCACCATGGCCTGGGTGCGTCATCATGATCGCTATGAGAGCGCGCCGGCGAAGTCGTGCTGCGGCGGCTGATGCTGACTCTGGAAGGCGTCTTCCTTCGCATCCCTCATGTTCCTCTCCCCCGCTAGGGGGAGAGGCTAGGTGAGGGGGAATCGACGGGTGTAGCCCCCTCACCCAACCTCTCCCCCTAGCGGGGAGAGGAGCATGAGGCGGTGATCGACGAAGGACCCTCAGTCGGCCGCCATCTTGTCCTGGGTCTTCAACTCGAAGTCGCTCGCATCGTGCCGCTCGCGCAGCTGGGCCGCCGGATCGCCCTGCATGCGGTTGACGATGCGCCCGCGCTTCACCGCCGGCCGCGCGCCGATCGTGTCGGCCCAGCGCTGGACGTTCTTGTATTCCGTCACGGCCAAAAACTCGCCAGCGCCGTAGAGCAGGCCCTTGGCCAGGCCGCCGTACCACGGCCACACCGCGATGTCGGCGATGGTGTAGTCGTCGCCCGCCAGAAACTTGCTCTCGGCGAGCCGCCGGTCGAGCACGTCAAGCTGCCGCTTGGTCTCCATCGCGAAGCGGTCGATGGCGTATTCGATCTTGGTCGGCGCATAGGCATAGAAGTGGCCGAAGCCGCCGCCCAGGTAGGGCGCGCTGCCCATCTGCCAGAACAGCCACGACAGGCACTCGGCGCGTGCCGGGTCCGTCACCTTCGGGACGAACTCGCCGAACTTCTCGGCGAGGTAGAGCAGCATCGCTCCCGATTCGAACACGCGGACCGGCTTGGGCCCGCTGCGGTCGATCAGGGCGGGGATCTTGGAATTGGGATTGGCCGCCACGAACCCCGAGCCGAACTGCTCGCCCTCGCCGATCTTGATCAGCCAGGCATCGTACTCGGCGCCCTTGTGGCCCTTGGCCAGCAGCTCCTCGAACATGATGGTGACCTTCTGCCCGTTGGGTGTGCCCAGCGAGTAGAGCTGGAAGGGGTGGCGGCCCACCGGCAGCTCCTTGTCGTGGGTCGACCCGGCGATCGGCCGGTTGATATTGGCGAAGCGGCCGCCATTCGCCTTGTTCCAGGTCCAGACGGGGGGCGGGGTGTAGTCGGCTGTGCTGCTCATGGGCGGGTCCTCCAAGGTGGGTTGCGACCTTAAATCCCCTCCCCGGTAGGGCGCCATCGAGGGGAAGTAACCCCGTCATGAGCCCCGCTCATGCGCCCGCAGGCAGGAAAACAGGGCCTCTCGCTAAGGTGTTGCATAAAAATCACAAGACTCGGCTTGCGGTTGCCGCGTGATTGCCGCCGTGGGCTCAAAAAGGTATAAATTCCAACGTACGTTCGTCGTTAAAGCGCCTCAAAGGCAACACAGTCGGGGAGATACCAGATGAAGAGGATGGTCGTTGGTGCTGCGCTGCTTGCCGCGGCTCCGTTTGCTGCTCAGGCGCAGTCGCTCCAGCCCGGTGGCGTCTACGTTGGCCTCGAAGGCGGCCTGAACTGGATCTTCAACAGCTCGTTCAACTCGACGGCCACCGTTGCGCCGTTCTTCACCGGCTCGTTCCAGACGAACGCGTCGTGGAACACCGGCTACGTCCTCGGTGGCGTCGTCGGCTACGACTTCCTCGGTCCGCGCATCGAGCTCGAAGGCGCCTACCGCGCCAACAACGGCAACATCACGTTCGGCGGCACCCCCGGCAGCGCGGGCATCGTGTTCCAGCAGATCAACGTGATGGGCAACATCTACTACGACTTCATGGCCGGAAACGCGCTCGTGCCCTATATCGGCGCCGGTGCCGGTGCCGCGTTCCTGAACGCGGGCGCCCTCGGCGTGTCGGTCAACAGCACCCAGTTCGCCTACCAGGCGATGGTCGGCGTCGGCTACAACCTCGACTCGACCTTCCGTATCAACCTGGAAGGCCGCTACATGGGCACGACCACGCCCAACTTCGTGCACACCGGCACGGCGTCTGGTTTCGGCTATTCGATCACCACCAGCCCGAGCAACAACAACATCAGCGCGATGCTGAGCCTGCACATGAAGTTCGGCGCCGCGCCGCCGCCGCCGCCGCCGCCGCCGCCGGTGGTGACGCCGCCGTCGTTCATGGTGTTCTTCGACTGGGACCGCTCGAACCTCTCCCAGCAGGCGCTGACGACGATCGGGCAGGCTGCTGCTGCGTTCAAGAGCAAGGGCAACGCCCGCATCACGGCGACCGGCCACACCGACACGTCGGGCCCGGAAGCCTACAACATGGCGCTGTCGCTGCGTCGTGCCAATGCGGTCAAGGACGCCCTGGTGCGTAACGGCGTGCCGGCGCAGGCGATCAGCGTGATCGGCATGGGCGAGAAGGGCCTGCTGGTCCAGACCGCCGACGGCGTGCGCGAGCCGCAGAACCGCCGCGTCGAGATCGTCATCCAGTAAGCGATCCGGCACCTGACCAAATAACGAAGACGGCCCCACCCGGGGCCGCCTTTTTCATGCTTTGTGACGTGCGTCCTTGTCGCTGTCACAACCAGCCTAAGTCGTGTAGATTCAACGATATAGTATTGGACGCGCGACCCCTTAAATGACGATCACGAGCCTCGCGGTGCGGGCCCCGCTGGCGCGGGTACCAGTACGCTTGGACCACGTGCTGCTGCGTCGTGCGTTCCTGGTCCTGGGCCTGGCGCTGGTTTTGGTGGCGCCCTTCAGCCCCGATCCGATCGAATTCGCCGCCGGCGCCTTCGTCCCCTGGCTGGTCCTGCGCATCGCCGGCACCCCCACGTTGCCCGCCGCCGTGGTCTACTATCTGCTTTGGCAGTGGCTGCAGATCTATGCCCGCACCATGGTCGGCCTGACCGATGGCGAGGAGATGGGCCGTGGCCTGTTCGGCCCCTGGGTCGTCAACGCCTACTGGTACATGCTGGCCAGCGTCATCGTCCTGGCTCTCGCCATGCGGGCCGTCCTGGGCAGTGCCCGGCCGCCGACGCCGCGCCACGCCACGGCCCACCTCGCCTGGCGGCCGGCCGATCTCTTTCAGTTCTATCTCGCCGCTCTCCTGATCTCGACCGTGGGACGCCTCCTGGTCGACTTCATTCCCGCCATCGACCAGCCGATGGAGGCGGTGGCCCGCATCAAGATCATCGCGCTGCTCATGCTGTTCGGCGGCGTTCTGTCGGTGAACAAGGGCGTCGGCTTCCTGTTGGGGGCCGTGATGGTCGAGCTGGTGATCGGATTCTCCGGCCTGCTTGGCGACTTCCGTAGCGTCTTCATCATTCTCTTCATCTCGGCGCTCGCCGTTCGCATCCGCTGGACTGCGGTAACGAGTATCCTGGTTGGCGCGGCGGCCATCCTGCTCGTCGTCCTCGCCTTGTTCTGGACCTCGGTGAAGTCGGAATATCGCGAAGTCGCCACGGGGTCTGACGATTCTCAGAACGTCAAGATGTCGCTGGATACGCGTCTCGGCTATCTCGGCGGCCGCGTGGTCTCGGCCGGCGATATCGACTGGAGCCTGGCCTCCTACGCGCTGCTGAACCCGTTGGCCTATGTCGACATCTTTGGCTCGGTGATCGGCGTCAAGCTCGTGTCGCCCGAGCAGGGCGACTTCCGCCAATGGAGCGACGCGTTGGCGCACGTCTTCCAGCCGCGCTTCCTGTTCCCCGGCAAGCAAGCCCTGTCGGACACCGAGGTCTTCGTCCGGCTGGCGCGCGGCGATTCGTCGGAGCAGATGCGCTCGGCGACGTCGATCAGCGTCGGGTACCTGTCCGAAAACTACGTCGATCTCGGCTTTCCCGGCATGCTGGTGGGCGTGTTCATGATCGGCCTGGTCGTCGCGGGGGCATGCCGTTACTTCATGGCCATGCCGCTGCCCTGGATCGTCCGCGAAGGCGTCGTCCTGGCGTTCATCTATGCCATCGGAAACAACGGCGTGGAAATCTCGCTGCCCAAGCTCCTGGGCGGAACTGTCATGACGTTCGTCGTCTATGCCCTGCTGATCAAGTTCGCCTTTCCCACTGCCTTGCGCTGGCTCGACAGCAGGGCAGCTGTCGCACGGCAGCTGGAACTGCGCCGCCAGCAGACACGAGCGGCCTTGAACAACGGTTTGCTGAAATAGCGTTCAGCAGGCGCTGGCGACCTGCGCCGTCTTGAGCATGTTGCGGGTCATCTCATTGGCGACGTCCGCCCGCATGCGGATCGGCACCACTTGGCCGTCATCGTCGACCAGCGCGCCCACGATGGAGCCGTCGTCCGCGCACAGCCGGAAGGTCGACGAGGCGATGTTGAACGCGGCCTGCCTGTCATTGCCCGTGCCGGCGACGACGTCGTCGTCATCGTCGGTCGCAGGCGCATCGTCCCGCATGAGCATGGCCCGCCGTCGCGCCATCTCCGTTGCTGCCCTGGTCAGGGAGACGATGAAGCCGTTCAGGTCGGCAAAGCTTGCGATGCAGGCGATCGAATGGTGGTGCTCGTCGACGAAGACCAGGGCGCAGGTCATGCCATCGGCAGCGAGGCCAAGGTGGAATTTCTCGAGCGTGCCGGGTGCGGACGACTGCGTATCGGTGCCGGATGCGATGGCCATGACAGCCTCCTGTTTTCCGGACAACGGACTGGGCCCGCCTCCGTTCCTTGACCGGCGAAGAACAGACGTTCGCAAGTGAGCGATATTTGCAGTGTGACCGGCGGGTGACGTGCCCGAACCGATCAGCAGGGCATGATATCTGCAGCGGCGTCCCGTTGCCTGGGATTGCGCGTGTCGGCAAAATAGTGGCGCGCGTCCTTTGATCCGCTGTGTTTTATGGCGGGCGGGACGCGCGACGCCATTGAGGGGGAAAGTCTATGCTGAAGAAGTTGTTGGGTCTCGTCGCGGCTGCGTACCTGTTGGGCGCATGCGCGTCCGAGCCGCCGCCGCCGCCGCCACCGCCGCCGTCGCCACCGCCACCGCAGGCTTTCATGGTGTTCTTCGACTGGGATAGCATCCGGTTGTCGCCCGCCTCGTTGAACGTCCTTGAGCAGGCGCGCGACGCCTTCAAGGCCAGGCAGGGTGCACGTGTCACGGCCACCGGCCATACCGATACGACCGGCACCGAAGCTTACAACATGGCGCTGTCGCTACGCCGCGCCAACGCTGTGAAGGACGCGCTGGTCAAGCTCGGCGTTCCGGCCGCCGCCATCACAACCGTCGGCCGCGGCGAGCAAGGCCTGCTGGTGCAGACCGGCGACGGCGTGCGCGAGCCGCAGAACCGTCGTGTCGAAATCTCCATCCCGCAGATGGCTGCGGCTCCGCCGATGAACGACCAGGCCTATTGTGCTCGGCTCGCCAAGCTGTGGCGCGATTATGACCGCACCACGGCGCAAGGACCGGCGCCGCAGGCGATCGCCAAGTGCGACGCCGGCGACTATGCCGGCGGCATCCCGGTGCTCGAGCAGACGCTGACCGACGCCCGCATCCCGCTGCCGCCGCGCAGCTGATCACCTGAACCCGGTTCGCCGGTTGGAGAGGGCGGCCCACCGAAAGGGGGCCGCCTTTTTCATGCCCGGGTAAATCCGTCCTGTGTTAGGTCTGCGGGTGTCATGCAGGATTGGGCCACACGACGGCGCGCCATCGAGGACAGCCGGTACCTGGTCAGCCGTGCCGGGGCGTACGGCCGCTGGCGCAAGCTCGCATTCAGGGCGGTCGTCACGGTGCTGGATGGCACGCTGCGGCTCACCCCCATCTATGCGCGCGGCCGGCGCAATGCGCTCGATCTGAAGAAGGTCGAGCTCGATCTCGAACTGCCAGGGCTGCCGCCGGCGTTCGACGGCTATCGCATCCTGCAGCTGAGCGACACCCATCTCGATCATTTCCCCGAGCTCGCGCCGGCGGCGCTGGTGCTGCTGGAAGGTGTCGAGGTCGACATGCTCGCCGTGACCGGCGACATCCACGGCCATCCGCGCGCGCCGCTCGAGCGCTCGACCACGCTGCTGATGGAGGCGCTGGCGGGCGTCCGCGTGCGCGGTCCGCGCCTCGCCGTGCTGGGCAATCACGATCCGGCGTCCATGGTCGCCGTGCTCGAGCGCGCCGGCTTCGACGTCCTGGTCAACCGCTCGATCGTCCTGCGGCGCGGCGACGATGCCGTGCGCGTCACCGGACTGGATGACGTCCACAGCTTTTACACGGAGGCGGCGCTGGCCGCGCTCGCCGACCACCAGGGCGAGTTCCGCATCGCACTCGTGCATTCGGCCGAGGTTGCCGATGACGCCGACGCGGCGGGCTATGCGCTTTATCTCTCCGGCCACACGCACGGCGGCCAGATCTGCCTGCCGGGCGGGCGTCCGCTGGTCACCCATCTCAAGCGCTGCCGGCACGCCGCCAGCGGCCTGTGGCGGCAGGGCCGCATGCTGGGCTACACCAGCCGCGGCGTTGGCGTGTCGGACCTGCCGATGCGCTTCAACACCCGCGGCGAGGTCGTCGTCGTCACCCTGCGCCGGCCAGCGGGTTAGTGCAGCCGGCGCACGTGCGGTGCGCCCTCGCACGGCAGGTAGCGCACGCCGTCCTTCATGATGAAGGCGAAGCGCTTCTTGTCCTGCAGCACGCGTATGTCCTTCAGCGGATCGCCGTCGACCAGCAGCAGGTCGGCGAGATAGCCCTGCTTGACCAGGCCGAGCTCGTGGCCGCGTCTCATGACTTCGCCGCCGGTGCGCGTCGCTGCCTGCATCGCCTCGCTCGGGCTGAAGCCGAAATGCGTCACGAAGTGTTCCAGGTCGCGGGCGTTGGTGCCTTGCGGATTGGCGGCAAAGCCGTAGTCGCCGCCCACGACGACGCGGATGCCGCGCTTGCGCATCTCGTGATGGACGCGGCAGGTCGCCTCGAACTGCGGCGTCATGCGCTCGAGCCAGCGCCGGCCCTCCGCCGTGTTGTCGCCGCGCAGGCTCTCCAGCCGCGACACGGTGAGCCCGATGGCGGGACCGGTGAAGATGCGGTCCTTGGCCGCCTCCAGGAGGTCGAGCGCGTCGGCGTCGGCGTAGTCGCAGTGGTAGATGATGTCGACGCCATGGCGCAGCGCGCGCTTCACCGAGTCCGAGGCGCGGCAATGGGCGGCGGCGCGCCGGCCGGCCGTGTGGGCGGCCTCGACGCCCGCCGCCACCTCGGCGTCGGTCATCATCGCGGCCATCGAGGGTGCCGAATCGGTACCGAGCTCGCCGGAGATGTTGAGCTTGATCATGTCGACACCCTCGCGCAGGCAGAGCCGCGCCATGCGCCTCACCTCGTCGGGGCCGTCGACCGCGACGCCGAAACTGTCCTGGTGCAGATGCAGCCGGCGGCCATCGCCCAGGCCGCCGGTGACGGTGAGTTCGGGGCTGGCGGCGAGCAGCCGCGGGCCGTCGATTACGCCCTTGTCGATGGCGTCGCGCACCGCGACGTCAAGACGGATCTTGGCCGCCGCGGCCGAGCAGGCGCTGGTAAAGCCCGCGCCAAAGAGTTTTCGCGCGGCGTCCATGGTGAGCAGCGCATGGTCCTCCGGCGCGATCTCGCCGAGATACGTGCCGCGCGGCGTGTCGACGAAGGACAGATGCGCATGGCCTTCGACCATGCCCGGCATCAGGAACTTGCCGGCCGCGTCGAGCCGCTCGGCCCCGTTTGATGCAACAGTCTCGGATTGCGACGCGACTGCGGTGATGCGGTCTCCCTCCACCAGCACCTTGCCCGGAAAAGGCGGCGCGCCGGTGCCGTCCCAGACCATGGCACCGTCGATCAGCAGGCGCATCGTTTCCTCCTCGATTTGCTGGTTGCCATCTTAACTCAAACCTGCGGCGGCGGAATTCCATTGCCGGCAAGCAATGGCTTCCCTAGCGTGCCCTGCCAAAGGTCCCGCTCGAGGACCGATAACAGGAGGAAACATGGTTGCTTCAAGGACTACGCGTCGTCGTTTTGTCGCCGGTAGCGTTGCTGCGTCGACTTTTGTTGCTGCTCCCTTCGTGCGCGGCGCCTATGCCGCGGGCAAGCTCACCTTGGCCATGTGGGACCACTGGGTGCCCAACGCCAACAATGCGACCAAGACTGCGATCGATGAATGGGCGGCCAAGGAGAAGGTCGAGGTCCAGGTCGATTTCATCACCTCGCAGGGCAACAAGCTCCTGCTCACCGGCGCCGCCGAGGCGCAGGCCAAGTCAGGCCACGACATCTTCGCCTTCTCGACTTGGCTGCCGTCGCGCTACGGCAACCTGCTGGTGTCGATGAACGACGTCATGGAGCCGCTGATCAAGCAGAACGGCGCGGTCAACGCGACCGTCGAGTATCTCGGCAAGGTCGACGGCAAGTGGCTGGCTGTGCCCGCCACCGTCGGCAGCCAGATCAAGGGCCCGTGCTCGCGCATCGACCTGATGAAGGAGCTGGCGGGCATCGATGTACAGGCCATGTATCCGGCGGGTGCGCCGGCCAAGGCAGACGCCTGGACGTACGACACCTTCCTCAAGGCGGCCGAAGCCTGCCACAAGGCCAATCATGCTTTCGGAATCGGCCTCGGCACGACGGCCGACAACGTCGATACGGCAGGCATGATCTTCCATGGCTTCGGCGCCATGCTGGTCGACGCCAAGGGCAATGTGACGGTGAAGAGCGACGCCGTGCGCCAGGCGCTCGACTACTACAAGCGCCTGATGGCGTTCCTGCCGTCCGACGTGCCGTCGTGGGACGATGCGTCCAACAACAAGTGGCTGGTGTCGGGCCGCGGCGCCATGATCATGAACCCGCCAAGCGCCTGGGCGGTCGCAAAACGCGACGCGCCCAAGGTCGCCGAGCAACTGTGGACACACGGCTCTCCCGCCGGCCCGAAGGGCCGCTTCGCGCCGTTCGTTCCCTACTTCTGGGGCGTGTGGAACTTCAGCAAGAACCAGGCGGCGGCCAAGAGCCTGATCGTCCATCTCTCGCAGCGAGCCGTCGTCGAGAAGATGGTCGAGGCGAGCAACGGCTACGACCTGCCGTCCTTCGCCAACTTCACCGACTTCAAGACCTGGGCGGAGGAGGGGCCGCCCAAGGGCACGCTCTATCACTATCCCAACATCAACAATCACCAGATCCTGTCGATCGCGGGCGCACCCGCGCCGCACAAGATCGGCGAGCAGATCTACGTGCAGGCGCTGCAGACCCAGATGGCCGTCCGCTACTTCCGCGGCGAGGCCATGGAGAAGACGCTCGATTGGGCGGCCAACGAGCTCGAAGGCTTTACGCGCAACTGAGACGCTTCAGGGAAGCGGCGCGCTGGCGACGGCGCGCCGCTTTTCTGTGTGCCGGATCACGGAATTCCGTTGTCCGGAAGGGTCAAGGCTCCTAGCGTTCCTCCAACGGCCCCGTCGAGGACCGAGAACGGAGGAACCATGGCTTCATCGAAGATCACGCGTCGTCGCGTTGTTGCCGGTACCGTTGCTGCGTCGACGTTCGTTGCCGCGCCGTTCGTGCGCGGTGCTTATGCTGCCGGGAAGCTTGCGATTGGCCTGTGGGACCATTGGGTGCCCGGCGCCAACGAGGCGTGCAAGGCCACGATCGATCAATGGGCGGCCAAGGAGAAGGTCGAGGTCCAGGTCGATTTCATCACCTCGCAGGGCAACAAGCTGCTGCTGACCGGCGCCGCGCAGGCGCAGGCCAAGTCGGGGCACGACATCTTCACGCTCACGACCTGGCTGCCGGCGCGCTACGCCAATGTGCTGGTGCCACTGAACGACGTGATGGACGGGCTGATCAAGCAGAACGGTCCCGTCAACGGCACCACCGAGTATCTCGGCAAGGTCAACGGCCAGTGGCTCGGCGTGCCGGCGACCTGGGGCAGCCAGATCAAGGGGCCGTGCTCGCGCATCGACCTCATGAAGCAGCTCGCCGGCATCGACGTGCAGGAGATGTATCCCGCAGGCTCCCCGCCCAAAGCCGACAACTGGACCTTCGACACCTTCCTGAAGGCAGCCGAGGCCTGCCACAAGGGCGGCTATCCCTTCGGCATCGGGCTCGGCACCACGGGCGACAATGTCGACACCGCAGGCGCGATCTTCAACGGCTACGGCGCCATGCTGGTCGACGCCAAGGGCAACATCACGGTCAAGAGCGACCCCGTTCGGCAGGCGCTCGACTACTACAAGCGGCTTGCGGCCTTCCTGCCGCCCGATGCGCCGTCGTGGGACGACGCCTCCAACAACAAATGGCTGATCTCAGGCCGCGGCGCCATGATCATGAACCCGCCCAGCGCCTGGGCGGTGGCCAAGCGCGATGCGCCCAAGATCTGCGAGCAGCTCTGGACGCACGGCTTTGCGCAAGGACCGAAAGGCCGCTTCGCGCCGTACGTGCAGTTCTTCTGGAACGTCTGGAACTTCGGCAAGAACCAGTCGGCGGCCAAAAGCCTGATCGTCCATCTCTCGCAGCAGGCCGCTGCCGAGAAGATGGTCGCGGCGAGCGCCGGCTACGACCTGCCGCCGTTCAACTCCTTCACGACCTTCAAGACGTGGGCCGAGGAAGGGCCGCCCAAGGGCACGCTCTATCACTATCCCAACCCGCACAATCACCAGACCCTGTCCGTCCCGGCCTTCCCGGCGCCGCACAAGATCGCCGAGCAGATCTCGGTGCAGGCCCTGCAGACGCAGATGGTCGTGCGCTACATGAAAGGCGAGGCCATGGAGAAGACGCTGGCCTGGGCCGAGGGCGAGCTGGACGGCTTCATGCGGAACTAGGCTTTTGCCGCTCGCAGGGCGCGGTCGGACTCGATAGCCCGACCGTTCGCCCAGCGGGTCGCTTCGACGAAGTCGCCGCGCAGGATCTTCAGGGCCACGCGCTCGATCTCGATTTCGCGCGACGTGCGGATGCCGAGCCGACGGAGCAGCGGGATGGGCGGGCACCAGCCCTGCACGGCGTGCTGGAACAGGAACGTCGTGACCAGCGCCGGCAGGACGAGCCACCGCCGATCGGATCGCGCGCCGAGCGCAACACCTGCCAGGGCGATCGCCGCCGCGTTGGTCTCGAGCACGCGCTCGATATCCCACTCGCGATCGAGCTCGCGCAAGCGCCGCTCGATGGCCAGCGGATGGCGCGCGAGCCGGCGGATGCGTTCGCCCGTCGCCGCTTCTATGCGGCGGTTGATGGCCTCGTCGGTGTTGCGTTGCACGCGATTGATCGTGGTGAGCATGCGGCACCTCGCGGGATCAAGATCGAAGGCAACGGGCGAAACTTGGCATCGTTGCAAATCCGTCACGGTTCCTCGCTTTGGGCAGAGGTCACTGACATCGTTTGGGCAACCCGCTCCGACGCCGCTCCGTTGGCTGGGCAAGACAGCAGAAGGAGCCGAGCCATGAAATACATTACGATGATTGCCGTCGCCGCCGGTGCGCTGGTGGCGGGCTGCACTGTCGCCACCTCGGAACGCGTGGTTGAGAAGCCCGCGCCGGCGGTCTCGGAGCGCACCGTGGTCTACACCGACCCGGCGCCGGTCACGACGACGGTCTACACTCGTTAACGAGCGAGACGAAGGTGATGCCGGGGCGCGTGCGATCGCGCTCCGGCATCGCTTTTTTGGATAAGTGGAATGGTGCTGCCGGACAGGATTGAACTGTCGACCTCTCCCTTACCAAGGGAGTGCTCTACCACTGAGCTACGGCAGCGCCCGGAGGCCGCAGGCCTCGGAGGGGCGGGGTATGCCATAGCACCGGAACCGGTTCAACCGTGGCCGCCCGCCGAAACAGGCGTTCCGCGCCGCCTTGCGGCGGGACGCCGCGTCTGCCTACGATTCGGGCGCGCAGGCAGGAGGAAACAGTATGGACTGGCGTCCAATTTCGGCCGATTCACATATCACCGAGCCGCCCAATTGCTATATCGACCACATCGACCCGGCTTGGCGGGATAAGGCGCCGCACGTCGTCTACAAGGAAGGTATGGGCGACATCTATGTCGTCGCGGGCATGAAGACGCCGGTGCCGATGGGCCTGATTGCCGCCGCCGGCGTCGACCCCAAGGATATCCGCATCGGCGGCGCCCGGTTCGATGACCTGCACCGTAGCGGCTGGGACCCCAAGGGGCGCCTCGCCGACCAGGACAAGGATGGCGTCGCCGCCGAGGTCATCTACCCCAGCGTCGGCATGTTGCTCTGCAATCATCCCGACCTCGACTACAAGAAGGCCTGCTTCGACGCCTACAATCGCTGGCTCCTGACCTACGTGAGCCACGATCCCGAGCGCCTGATCGGGATGGGCCAGACCTGCATCCGCACGGTCAAGGAAGGCATAGAAGATCTCGAGCGCATCAAGGCGATGGGTTTCCGCGGGGTCATGATGCCGGGCAATCCCGGCGAGAAGGACTACGACGACCCGGCGTTCGATCCGTTCTGGGAAGCGGCTGTCGCGCTGGACCTGCCGCTCAGCTTCCACATCCTGACGTCGAGCGGCGACAACACCATGATCAAGCCGCGCGGGCCCAAGATTAACAGCTTCCTGTCGATCATCCGCGGCTGCCAGGACATCATGGGCATGCTGGTCTACTCCGGCGTGTTCGAACGGCATTCCAAGTTGCGCGTCGTCTGCGTCGAGGCCGACGCCGGCTGGGCGCCGCATTTCATGTATCGCATGGACCACGCCTACAAGCGCCATCGCTACTGGATGAAGGGCAAGGAGCTGCAGCGCTTGCCGTCGGAGTATTTCCGCAAGCACATCGCACTCACCTTCCAGGACGACTGGACGGCCTTCCAGTTCGCCAACCAGCTCGATCCGCATCAGCTCATGTGGGCCAACGACTTCCCGCACAGTGATTCGACGTGGCCGCACAGCCAGGACGTCATCGCCGAGCAGACCGCGCATCTCAGCCCCGAGCTGAAGAAGCGAATCCTGCGGGACAACGTAGCCGAGCTCTACAAGCTCGCTGCCTGAACCGGCACTGCAAAAACCGGCTGCGCGCAGACATTCTGCACGCCGCGGGAACCCGGGCAGGATTGTGGCGTTTGCATCCGAACGCGCGCGCTGGTGCGCGGTCCGAAAGGGAGCTCCGCCCTTCCGAAGCCTCCGCTTTGAGGGAACAAATCATGCTCAGGAAACTGTTGGTTGTCCTTGCGACGACGCTTGTGGCCGCCTGCTCCTCGGAGCCGCCCCCACCGCCGCCGCCGCCACCGCCCGTCGCGGCGCCAACATCGTTCATGGTTTTCTTCGACTGGGATCGCTCCAACCTGTCACAGCAGGCGGTCCAGACCATCGGGCAAGCAGCCGCCGCGTACAGGTCACGCGGCAGTGCGCGCATCACGGCAACCGGCCACACCGATACGTCGGGTCCGGAAAGCTACAACATGGCGCTGTCGCTGCGCCGCGCCAACGCGGTCAAGAACGAGCTCGTCCGCCAGGGCGTGCCCGCCGATGCCATTGCCGTCGTGGGCAAGGGCGAGTCCCAGCCCCTGGTGGCGACCGGTGATGGCGTGCGCGAGCCGCAGAACCGGCGCGTCGAGATCGTGTTCGACGGTGCGATGGTGTCGACCACAACGATCTTCTCGGATCCGCGCAGCTACTGTAAGGCGCTGAGCGACAAGTGGCGCGAGTACCGCACCTCGCAGCTCGATACGCCTGAAGCGGCCGCGATCGCCCGGTGCGAGGCGGGCGACTATCAGGGCGGTATCCCGACGCTCGAGAACTCGTTGATTGCCAACAAGATCCCGCTGCCGGCGCCCGGCTACCGCTGGCCCGGCCGGCCCATCTGAACGATCGTCTTCTGACGTTGGGAAAGGCGGCCCGTGAGGGCCGCCTTTTTCATGGCTTGGCGTAAAGCTCTTCCAGCCGATCGATGAACGGCCTCTGGCCGGCATTGATCTTCTGACGCGCCTCGTCCGGTGAGAACCAGGCCGCGCGATCGACTTCGGGAAAGGATTGCCGCCGGCCGCTGCGCGGCGGCCATTCGATCTCGAAAGTATTGCCCGAGATACGCTCGACATCGAGATCACCCTCGAGGGCAAAGCCATCGACCTGCTTGCCGCCGCGTTGACGAATGCGGCCGAGCGGGACCAGCGTACCCGTCGGCGTGGCGCCGAGTTCCTCGGTGAACTCCCGGCGCGCCGTGATCTCCGCATCCTCATCGACATTTCGTTCGCCTTTGGGAATCGTCCAGGCGCCGTGGTCCTTGTTGCGCCAGAACGGGCCGCCGGGATGAACCAGCAGAACCAGCAGGCCACGGCCTTCGTGTTTGTAGAGGAGGATGCCGGCGCTTTCGGCGGCCACTCAAAAGGCTCTCCGCGTGGCCCCGCCTCGAGCGCACTCACCGATCATGTCGAGGAGCGGCCTTCGAGGCGGGGGCCGGTACGTGGGAGAAACCGGCAAGGCGTGAACGTGGGCAAAGTGCAGCGGTTGCGAAATCCGGAACAGGTTCCCAGGCGGCGACATGTGTTTTTGAACGCAACCTGCGAAGGGGAGGTCCCGTTGTCGTGCCAGATACAGGGAGTACAAGCGATGAAGTCTCTTCCCATCTTTGCCGTTGTCATCGTCGGCTTGGTCAGCGCTTGCACCTATCGGCACGAGACCGTGGAGCGGCCCGCCGCTCCGGCCGCGACCGTGGTCGCCACCCCGGTTCCGGCGTCCAACACGGTGGTCTACACCGATCCGGCGCCGGCCACCGCCACCACCACCGTCTACACTCGATAGGGAGCACGCCATGAAGCCGTTCCTTGTCCTTGCTTGCGTCGCGAGTTCCTTCCTCGTGTCGGCCTGTATGGTCCGCGAGGAGCGGGTCGTGCAACCAGCCCCTGCTACTGCCGCCGTAGTTGCGCCGGCGCCGTCCGCTGTCGTCTACACCGACGCGGCGCCCGCGACCACGACCACCGTCTATACGCGTTAAGTCGATTTCCCGCGCTTGGCGTTCTTCCCCCCGCCAAGCTCGTCGACTGGCCCACCCGATATGTTCGGGTGGGCTTTTTCTTGGAGGCGGATAAAGGGTCAGTTCCGTTCGTCCCGTCGGCCGGGACGTGCGGCAGCTTCCAGGAGCTCGTTGCGCGCCCTCATCACCGCGGGATCGCGGGCATCGATACGCTCGGCTTCGTCGAGCGCGCGGTCGGCGGCGCTGTAGTCGCGCCCGGCGATGGCCGCTCGGGCGGTGTCGACCAGGGTGGCAATGCGCGTAGCGTCCTGCCGTCGGTCAGCGCGATCGCGCCGGCCATCGCCGCGCGTTGTCCGCAGGTCCGCGATCTCGCGCCGCGCAGCGGCGGTCTCGGCAAGGCCTGGGGCGGCGCGGTCGGCGCCTTGCAGCGCGGTTTCGGCGCCGGTGAAATCGCCGCGTGCTGCCATCCGCCGGGCGTCGGTGATCGCTGCGCGCGCCTGGGCGAGCTGGCTTGCCGAGGGGCCTGCCGGCGCGGCCTGTTGCGGAGGAGGAGGAGGTGCGGGCGCGGGCTTTGCTGCCGGCGCGGGCGGGGCGGGCGGTAGTACTTGCGCCACCGGGGGCTGGTCCTGGCTGTTTTGGTAGATGTAAAAGCCACCACCGACCACGACGACAGAGAGCGCGCCGAGAAGCGTGTAAAGAAGCCCGTTGCCGGGGCCGCGAGTGTCGTCTGCCACGAGTGCCTCCTGAGGTCCGTCGTGGCCGAAAACTGGCCTTTGGACCGCAGGGAAAAACGCTTTTGGGCCTTTCAACGTTCCTTAGCGGACCATGGCGCGGCGCCAGCGTACCGTGTCTTCGATCTGCGTCTCGAGGCCGCGCACCGGGGTCCATCCCAAGTCGCGCTGCGCCTTGGCGATGCAGCCCACCAGCTGGGGCGAATCCCCCGGCCGGCGCGCGCCGAAGACATGCGGCACCGGCTGGCCGACCGAGCGGCCGATTTCCTGCACCACCTGCTTGACGCTGTAGCCGGCGCCCGAGCCCAGGTTGAACACGTCGTGACGGCCGCGGCCGGGTTTCTGGCGCAGCAGCCATTGCACGGCCTTGAGATGCGCGTCGGCGAGATCCGACACGTGCACGAAGTCGCGCACGCACGATCCGTCGTGGGTCGGATAATCCTCGCCGTGCACGATCAGGGCGCCGCGCAGGCCGAGCGCGGCATCGACGGCGAGCGGCAGCAGATGGGTTTCCGGCTCGTGCGCCTCGCCGATCTCGCCGCTGGCGTCGGCGCCCGTGGCGTTGAAGTAGCGCAGCGAGACCGAGCGCAGGCCGCGCCAGGTCGCAGCCTCGAGGGCGCGCTCCACGCTCGCCTTGGAGACGGCGTAGGGATTGATCGGTGCGATCTTGTGCGCCTCCTGCAGCAGGTCGGACTGCGGCAGGCCGTAGACGGCGCAGGTGCTGGAGAACACGAAGGCCTCGACCTTGTGGCGGATGGCGGCGCCGATCAGTACGCGGCTCTTGGCCGAGTTGTTGACGAGGTAGCGTTCGGGATTGGCGACCGATTCACCGACCTCGATGTAGCCCGCCAGATGGATGACGACCTGCGGCTTGTGGCGCTGAAAGATCTCCTCGACGAGGCGTCCGTCGCCGACGTCGCCGCGCGCCAGGTCGCCCCAGCGGACGGCCCATTCATGCCCCTTCTCGAGCGTGTCGAGGCAGAGCGGCTGGGCACCGGCTTCGGCCAGCGCCTTGCAAACGTGGCTGCCGATGTAGCCGGCGCCGCCGGTGACCAGAACCGGCCCGCGAACGGTGGACGCAAACAATTATCGATCCCTCCGGGTTGGACGGCCGAAGGTGGTCGATGTGACAACGTCACTCAATCGCCGGGAGGGCCGATCACACAGTGATCACGAGGAGTTACGACACCGGGCGGGCCACTATCGCTACGGCCGCGTAAGAGTGGAGATGCAATGCTCAAGATCGTGAAGGACTCCGTGCTCAAGGTGAGCCGCTCGTTCGGCTACGATATCGTGCCGCTCCGGGAGATGAAGGAGCGCGACTTCGCGCTTCACCTGCGCGAGCTGCTGGCGCGTCTCGACATCGACTGCGTGCTCGATGTCGGCGCCAACGCCGGCCAGTATCGCGACTTCCTGCGCGAGCGGGTGCTGTACGAGGGCATGATCGTCTCCTTCGAGCCGTTGAGCCGGCACGTCGAGGCCTTGCGCGAGCGCAGCCGCAGCGACCGCAACTGGCATATCGAGGGCTATGCGCTCGGCAGCAAGGAAGGCTCGCTGCAGATCAACGTCATGGTCTCCGACCAGTTCAGCTCGTTCCTCGAGCCCGACCATGACCGGGTCGGCGACTATGCCGGCCTCAACGTCGCCGACCATACCGAGACCGTGGCGGTGCGTACCCTCGATGGCGTGCTGCCGGCCTTGCAGGAACGCATCGGCTTCAAGCGGCCCTACCTCAAGATCGATACCCAGGGCTTCGATATCGAGGTGCTGCGTGGTGCGGCCGACAACCTGCCGGCGATGAGGGCCCTGCAGACTGAGGCTTCGGTGCGCAGCATCTACAAGGGCATGCCGGGTTACACCGAGATCATCCACTATCTCGACGACCGCGGCTTCGACATCACCGGCCTCTATCCGATCAGCCGCGACAAGTCCCTGCGCCTGGTCGAATTCGACTGCGTGATGATCAACCGCGCGGCAATCCAGGTCTAGGCAGCGAGAGCTTCCCGCAGAGCTGGGCGACGTCCTCTCCGGCGACGAACATGCTGGGCGGCACTGCCGCGAGTCGCGCCCGGATCAGCTCGTAGTCCTTCTCCGTCAGCCGCTCGAAGAAGCGGACCAGAGAGTCCTCGAGCGGTGCATCGAACGTCCAGCCGATGCGATGCTTCTCGATGACGTTGCCGACCTCGAAACGATGGACGGCAAGGCAGGGCACGCCGTAGTAGCCGGCTTCGTAGAAGCGGCAGGGCATCAGCCAGCGCGAATTGTGGTCGGTATTCTCGAGGTCGAGGGCCCAGGCGAAGTCGACCCCGCGATAGAGCCGCTCGAGATCCTGCTGCGGCAGGTAGGGACCGCTGTAGTCGACGTTGGAGCAGCGGCGCAGCACGGTCTCGAACTTGGCCTGCTCGACGGTGGTGAAGACACCGCCGAACTTGAAGACGACGCGATCCTTCAGGCGATGGGCGAGCCGCGCGATGAGATCGACGGTGGCTTCGCCGCGGATCAGGCCGAAGTAACCGACCACCCACGGCCGGCGTCCGCTGCCGGCGCGCCGCGCCGCCGACGAGCGGGTGGGCGAGGGGTAGAGCTTGTTCTCCAGCAGGAACCAGGCGCCGGCATACTTCTGCACCGCCGAGAAATAGTTGCGGTGGAAGCCGGGCGAGGACAGGACGAGAAGGCTGACGCGGCTGAGGCACAGGCGCTCGATCGCCCGCAGCAAGGTCGGCACGAAGCCGCGGCGCATCAGGATGGGGGGAATGTCCAGCACCTCGTAGGCGATCGGTGCGCGCGAGAAGGCGATGAGCCGGCCGAGCAAGGCGAGCAGGAGCTGGTCGATGTTGCGGGCATAGAAGATCGACGCCCTGGCCAGCGTGCGGCGATTGGCGAACAGCGCGGGCACGGCGTGCAGCAGCGCGCTCAGCCGGTGCCAGTATCGGGCGTCGGTGGTGAAGCCGAGCGGCACGTTCGGCCACGGCGGCTGATAGTCCGTATTGTAACGCTCGCGGCGAAAGCCGAAGACCGTGACGCTGTAGCCGAAATCCATGAACTGCTGGACGCGCTTCAACGTGCTGGCGTCGGTCACGTCAGGACAGAAGAACGAGAGCGCGGCGTTCTCCGCGTCGCGCACAGACGCAGCGCCGGCATCCCGTGCCATGTCGTCGGCGACGACCGGGATATCGGTGGCGTCTCTGGCTTCGATTGATCCGTGCATCCGACGGCGTCTCCGATCGCGGTGTGCGCGCAGTATCGGGGAGCGTGACGGCGTCATTACGTGATCAATCTGTGGCGTCGATTCTCCTTTAAATCCAAGTCACAAGTTAATCACTAGCAGGGCCGCGGGGTGAGATGTTTCATGGCCTCACATGAACGCCCCCCTCGACACTCACGCAGGCGCCCTGCGCTTCGAGCGCGTGGCCATCACTTGCGTGTTTGGTGATCCGCGCGATTTGAAGTCGTGGTCCGGAGCACCTGCGAATCTCGCCAAGGAGCTCGAGCGTCTCGGCGTCGCCGTCGACAGCATCCGGCCGGCCATGAGCAGGCTGGAGAAGCTCGGCGTGGCGGCCTGCGACATGATCGCGGGCCTCGGTCGGCCGGTCAGCACCGAGCAGGTGCTGCGCGGCCTGCGTTCGCGGCGCCGGCTTGCCGGCCAGGTCGCCGCGCAGGCGCGCCGGGTCGGCGCACGCCACGTGCTGCATACCGGGACCTTCGACCTGCCGGCCTGCGACCTTGCGTCGGGCGTGAAGCATTATCTCTATTGCGACCACAGCTGGGCGCTGACGCGGGCCCATCACATCGACGTCTGCCGTTACAACAAGCGCGCCATGGCGGCGTTCGACCAGGCCGAGCGCGAGGCGCTCAATGGCCTTGCCCATGTCTTCACCTTCGGCGCCTATGTCCGCGACAACCTGATCGCCCACTACGGCCTGCCGCCGGAGAAGGTCACGGCCGTCGGCTCGGGCATGGGCGCGATCGAGCCCAATCGGGCGCCGAAGACCTACGACAAGCCGGCGCTTCTCTTCGTCGCCAAGCATCTGTTCAAGGCCAAGGGCGGCTTGCTGCTGCTCTCGGCCTTCGATCATGCGGTTCGCCAACGTCCGGATCTCAGCCTCACCATCGTCGGCGACGAGCGCAGCCGCGCCTTCGTCGGCGACCGGCCCGGCGTCACCCTGCATGCCCATCTGCCCTGGGAGAAGCTGCAGCAGCTCTATCGCGAATCGACGCTGCTGGTTCAGCCCATGCTGAACGATCCCTGGGGGCAGGTCTATCTCGAGGCCATGGTGTCACGCACGCCGGTCATGGGCCTCAATCGCAATGGCTTGCCCGAGCTGGTCGATGGTGGCCGGCACGGTTTCCTCGTCGATCGCGCCGATCCGTCCGCGCTCGCCGAGGCCATTGTCAGCGCCGTCTCGGATCCGAAACGGCTCGAAAGCATGGCGGCAAGGGCCCAGCGCCATGTGCTGGAAAACTATTCGTGGGGCCGCGTGGCCGAACGGATCGCCTACTCCTCCTGAAGCGTCGCGTAACCCCGAGAGGTCGGCAAACATGTCTGAAAAAGTCGCATTCATCACCGGCATCACCGGGCAGGACGGCGCCTATCTCGCCGACTTCCTGCTGGGCCGCGGATACATCGTCCACGGCGTCAAACGCCGCTCGTCGCTGCTCAACACCGAACGCATCGACTACCTCTATCGTGACCGCCACGATGCCGCCGCCCGCCTGTTCCTGCACTACGGCGACATGACGGATTCGACCAACTTGTTGCGCCTGCTGGGCGAGGTGAAGCCAACCGAAGTCTACAATCTCGCGGCCCAGAGCCACGTGAAGGTCAGCTTCGAGACGCCGGAATACACCGCCAACACCGACGCCCTGGGCACGCTCCGGCTGCTCGAGGCGATCCGTATCCTGCAGATGCACGACGACGTGCGTTTCTACCAGGCCTCGACCTCGGAACTGTTCGGCAAGGTCCAGGAGACGCCGCAGCGCGAGCTGACGCCGTTCTATCCGCGCAGCCCCTACGCGGTGGCCAAGCTCTATGCCTACTGGATCACGGTCAACTACCGCGAGGCCTACGGCATGCACGCCTCCAACGGCATCCTGTTCAACCACGAATCGCCGATCCGCGGCGAGACCTTCGTCACCCGCAAGATCACCCGGGCGGTGGCGGCGATCGAGCGTGGCTGGCAGGAGCGGCTCTATCTCGGCAACCTCGACGCCAAGCGCGACTGGGGCCATGCCCGCGACTATGTCGAGGGCATGTGGTGCATCCTCCAGCAGGACACGCCCGACGACTACGTGCTGGCGACCGGCGAGACCCACACGGTGCGTGAGTTCGTCGAGCTCGCCTTCGACAAGATCGGCCAGCCCATCGAATGGCGCGGCGAGGGCGACGACGAGCAGGGCTGCTGCCGGCGCACCGGCCGCGTGCTGGTCGCCATCGACGGCAGTTATCGCCGGCCGACCGAAGTCGACCTTCTGCTTGGCGACCCTGCCAAGGCGCTGGCCAAGCTGGGCTGGCGGCATCGTACGAGCTTCCCTGAACTGGTTGCCGAAATGGTGGAAGCCGATCGCCTCGTGATGAAGAGAATGGGAGCCAATAATGCCTATGAACCCAAGCTACACGCTGCGGAATAAGCGGGTCTGGGTCGCCGGCGATCGCGGCCTGGTCGGCAGCGCCCTGGTGCGCCGCCTGCAGCGCGAAGGCTGCGAGATCGTGGCGGCGCCACGCGACCAGGTCGACCTGCGCCGGCCCGACCAGACCGAGCAATGGATGGCGGCGGCCAAGCCGCAGGCCGTCTTTCTGGCGGCGGCGCGCGTCGGCGGCATCTACGCCAACGACACGCGGCCGGCCGAGTTCATCTACGACAACCTCATGATCCAGGGCAATGTCGTGGAGGCTTCGCGCCGCGTCGGCGTCGAGAAGCTGATGATCCTGGGCTCGTCCTGCATCTATCCGCGGCTCGCGCCGCAGCCCATCCCGGAGAGCGCGCTGCTCACCGGGCCGCTGGAGCCCACCAACCAGTGGTACGCCGTCGCCAAGATCGCCGGCATCAAGCTCGGCCAGGCATATCGCCGCCAATATGGCTGCGACTTCATCTCGGTCATGCCGACCAACCTCTACGGGCCGGGCGACAATTTCGACCTCATGCAGAGCCATGTCGTGCCGGCGCTGATGGTCAAGGCACATGCCGCCATGCGCTCGCGCGCTCCGACCATCGACGTGTGGGGCACCGGCGCGGTGCGCCGCGAGTTCCTGTACGTCGACGATGCCGCCGACGGCATGGTCTGGCTGATGCAGAACTACTCCGACGAGGGGCACGTCAACCTGGGACCGGGCTCGGACGTCGCCATCGTCGATCTGGTCGGCCTGATCTGCAAGGTGGTGGGCTACAAGGGCGGCATCCAGTTCGATTCCAGCCGTCCCGACGGCGTGCCGCGCAAGATGGTCGACACCAACTTCGCCGCCTCGCTCGGCTGGCGTGCCCGCACGTCACTGCGTGACGGACTGGCCGCGACCTATCGCTGGTACGTCGACAACGTCGTGCCGGAAGCCCAGAAGGCGGTGGCTTAGGAGACAGACGACTCGCTTCCCTCATGTTCCTCTCCCCCGCTAGGGGGAGAGGCTAGGTGAGGGGGCTTCGAAGACAATCTGTAACCTCACCCAACCTCTCCCCCTAGTGGGGGAGAGGACCATGAGTCGGCGTCGTTACGACGTGGCGACCTTCGACCGGGAATTAAAGTATCGCAGATTCGGATAGAACACCGTCGCGGCCCGGCTCGTCCGTGGCTGCTCCGGCACGTTGACCGCCAGGATCGACGCGGCCGCCGCGATCAGCATCACGCTCCAGGTCTTCGGCCCGACATAGGAGCCCGAGGCCTGGCCGAGGATGATCCAGACCGTCCAGCAATAGAGCACGCTGGGCACGCCGAGCAGGCGCAGCCAGACCGACACCGCCACGATCGTGAGCACGCCCCAGACCAGGCCGAGATAGATCCAGTGCAGCCATACGTAGTTGGTCAGCACGTCGGCGATGCGGCTGATGCGCCAAGCCGCCTGGAACGACGGCGAGTTCATGTAGACGTTCATCACGTTGTTGGTGATGAACGGCTCGCCGGTCAGGCCGGCGCCGGCCCACGGGTGGCTGCGGAACATGTCGAACGCCACCAGCATGGGGCCGGTGAAGCGATAGAAGAAGCTGGCGTCGCGGCCGGTCGCCAGCTCGTTCAGGCGTTCGGCGAAGAAGATGCTGCCGAACACGACGGCCGCGGCGACGAGCACCGCCGCGAGCGACAGCATGCCGACCGTCCGCGATATCGAGGTGCGGCCGCCCGGCCGCGTACCGGCCAGGAAGACCAGGTAGGGAACACTCAGGAACACCATCAGAATCAGGGTGGGCCCCGGCAGCACGACCAGCGCCAGGGCGATCAGGCCGAAATAGGCCAGAAGCTTGTAGCGCCACGGACTGATGACCAGCCAGATCGAGCTGAAGTGGGTATAGGCGAAGGTCACCGCCGACGGCTCCGACGTGAAGAGCTTGGGACGGACGCGACCGTAGAGAACCTGGTCGCGCAGGTCGGCGTCGTAGACCTGGTCCATCTGATAGAGGCGTTCGCGCACCGCGTCGCTCAGGGGGCGCAGGCCGGCATGTTGCTCGAGCAGGCAGCCAACGATGATGGCGAGGCAGAAGATGAGCAGGATGCGGGAGATCTGCCGCCGGTCGCCCTGCAGCAGCGTCAGGAACATGGCGTAGGCGATGACCAGCGAATAGGTGAGCTGCAGCAGCCCGGTGAAGCGCTTGCCGAGGAAGGAATAGTCGCTGGCCGCCAGCACCGAGCATAGATAGACCGTGACCACCAGCAGCAGCCCGGCGAAGTGCTTTGGGACGATCTGGTCGCGCCGCCGCCATAGCATGATGACGCCGGCAAAACCCGATGGCGCACAGGTCAGCGGCACCTTGGCCGAAACCGCCAACGACACGCCGAGATAGAGGCCAAGCAGAAAGATCACCACCAGCACCTGGTCGATGAAATCGAGCCGGCGCGGTGCCGCGTTGGCCACCGGGGAGGCCCGTGTAGCGAGCATGGGGGCGGCAATCATGGCCGGGCGATCGCCGAGACGATCTGGCGGCCGCGGCTCGACCAGTCGAAGCTGCCGGCGCAGGCGGCCCACGCCCGCTCCTGCAGGCGGTTCAGCCGCTCGACGTCGTCGATCGCCTCGAGCACGCCATGGGCCAGTGCGGCGTGATCGCTATACAGCATGGTGCTGTCGTTGTGGCGCAACGGCACGCCGGCGAAGGAGCCCGCCAGCGCGAACACCGGCACGCGGTTGAAGACATACTCCAGCACCTTGAGCTTGAAGCCGCCGCCGGACCGCTCGGGCACGATGGCGATCCGCGCCTGATCGAGGTAGGGCGCGATGTCGGGCACCGTCCCGGTGAAGTGGGTGGCGAGGTACTGCTGGCGGAGCTGCTGCAGGAAGGCCTCGTCGCCGCTCCCGACGGCCTGCAGCTCGGCGCCGGCATCGGCGAACAGCGGATCGGCGACGTCGACGAACTCGGCGAGGTTCATGCGCTTGGCGATCCAGTCGAAGCTGCCGACGATGACGGCGCGCCGCGGCAGCGCCGGCGATATCCGCCGCTCGTCGACGCGCCGGCCGCAATAGCCCGGCGTCAGCACGTCCATCGGCTTGTCGCCGCACTCCTGGCGATAGAGCGCCATGTCCTCGCGGGTGATCGCGGTGATGAAGTCGACGGCGTCGATCAGCTCGCGCTCCAGGCGCGATACCTTCAGCGCGTCGAGCCGCACCGCCTGGCGCTTCAGGAACAACGGCTGGCTCTCGGCGATCTGGCTGCGCAGACTGCCTTCGTGATTGTGCGACACGTAGATGAGGCGCGGGCGATCGCGGCGGCCGGCGTAGTGCTCGAGCACGGCCGGCAACGCCCAGCCGGCGGATATCCCGTCGAAAACGATGCCGTCCCAGGCGTCGCGCCGCAGCAGCTTGCGCAGCATGCGACGCATGCCGACGGTGCGGCAGCGATAGGCGATGTTGGGCAGCGTCGAGGCGAGGCTGCCCCACCGCGAATGCGGGCTGTCGGCCGGCAGCCACCACACGACATGCTTGGAGCGCTCGCCATTGGCGCGTGGCGAATCGGTCCGGCCGAGCCCCAGCACCTCGACGTCGCCGCCGGCCGCGGCCACCGAATCGATCAGCCCGCCGGAATAGACGTACTGGCCGTTATGGCGCGGCTCGGGGTCGGCCATCGTGACCCACAGGCAGCGGACGCCAGAACCGCGTTGCTGGCCGCGCTCCCTCTCAGAACGCGTTGTGGCCGGTGAAGCCGCCGACGACGGTCCGGGCGATAATTCGGAGGTCGAGGGCGATCGACCAATGCTCGATGTAGTAAAGGTCATGCTCTACACGCTTCCGTATTTGCTCGAGAGTGTTGGTCTCGCCACGCCAGCCGTTGACTTGCGCCCAGCCCGTGATGCCCGGCTTCACACGGTGGCGTGAATCGTAGTGCTTGACGGCCTCCTGGTAGAGAAGGGGACCGGCCTTGGCCGCCAACGCGTGCGGCCGCGGGCCGACGATCGACATCTCTCCGCGCAGCACGTTCAGGAACTGCGGCAACTCGTCGAGACTGGTACGCCGCAGGAAGGCGCCGACACGGGTGATGCGCGGATCGTTGCGTTGCGTGAGCTGGTCGCCGTTGGCGTCGCTCCGCTCCTGATACATGGTGCGGAACTTCAGCACCTCGATCAGCTCGTTGTTGAAGCCGTAGCGCTTCTGGCGGAACAGCACCGGGCCCCGACTGTCGAGCCGGATGAGCGCCGCGATCGCGAGCATGATCGGCAAGATCATGGCCAGGATCAGGCCGCCCAGGATACGGTCCTCGATCGACTTGGCGATCCACCGCCAGTCGCGCAGCGGCCGGTCGATGACATTGAAGAATGTGTGGCCGCCGATATGGCTCGCCTGTACGGCGCCGAGCCGGAGCGCGAACTCGCTCGGGCAGAGCCGCACGTCGACGGGCACCACGTTCAGCTTGTTCAGCGTCTCGACGAGCTGGTGCTCGGCCGCGGGCGGCAGGGCCACGATGACGGTGTCGATGCCGTAGAGGCGCACGTCGCGCAGCAGATCGTCGATCGACCCCAGGATGGCGTGCCCCATGCAGCGCCGCGGCAGGGAGGCCGCGTCGTCGTCGTAGACGCCCAGGATGCGCGGACCGCCCGAAGCGGAATTCAGGCCGCGCAGCAGCCGCTGGGCCATGGGACCGGAGCCGATGACAGCGACGAGCTCGCCGAGGCGGCCGGCCCGCTGCCAGTTCCTGACCTTGTGATTGAGCGCGATACGACTCCCCACGATCAATGCCGCCCCCAGGGAGAACCACAAGGCGGTCCACGGGCCGTTGGTGGCGGCAATCGGATCGAAGACGAAGGCGGCGACGAACAGTGTGCCCAGTGTCAGCAGCCAGGCGAGCAGCGCGCGGCCGATCGCGGCGCCGAGGTCGCCGAAGTGGCGGAAGCGATACGCGCTGGTGAGGCGCATGTAGTTGCCGGCGAGCAGCGCGCCCAGCAGGACGATGAGGCCTTCGAGGCGCCAGTCGATGGTCGAGCTCGAGCTGTCGAGATGGATCGCGGCCGCGCCGGCGCCCAGGATGGCTGCGACGTCGAGACCCGCGACGAAGCGGCAGACGACTGATTCCGAAACGGTCCGGCCTTGGCGCGGCGGACCGGCATCCCAGTCGGCAACCGCGACAGTGGGCGCGATATCGGGCGCGACATCGGGATCGCTGCCGGCTTGATGTTCGAGATCGACCGCTCTCGCTCTCGCCAGGACGCCACGCTTCATGAAGACTCTCCGCAGGACTGTGCAGCCACTGATTGGCCGTGCCATCGAGATAGGAGTGATTCTCCACGGCACCTGCGGACGATGTTGTGATCATGCTGGGACGCCAATTGGCGCGCTGTGATCATGCTGGGGCCGCTCGATTCGTCAGAGTGAATCATTTCTTCCCCACGCCCCTCATGTTCCTCTCCCCCGCTCGGGGGAGAGGTTAGGTGAGGGGGCTTCGAAGACCGTCTGCAACCCCCTCACCCAACCTCTCCCCCGAGCGGGGGAGAGGAGCATGAAAGATGTGTCCACTCTCTGGCAGTCGTCGTGGGCAGTGCTCTAGGCCGCGACACTCTCGTCAGCGCAAGCCAGCACTTGCGATGCGAAGCGATCAGGCGTGCGTGACGAAGCGAAGTCGGCGGCAGAAGACAGATCGATGAAGGTCTGCGGCCCGCCGTCGACCATGCGTTCGATTTCCGCGGCAAGCTTGGCGGGGTCGGATGAATCGGCGACCAGGCCGAGACGATGCTCGCGCGTCAGGCGGCCGACCAGGCCGTACGCCTGGGCCAGCACGGGCCGTCCGGCGCGCGCCGCCCACAACAGCACGCCGCTCGAGCCAACGAAGCGCTGATAGGGCGCCAGGATGACCGCGCTCCGGGTCACGAGACTGTCGAGCTCGGCGCGATCGAGCCGCCGATCGTCGATGCGCAGCCACAGGTCGGGTTGTTGGTGGGCGAGAGCCTCGCAGCGGGTCTCGACTGCTCCGCGAATCGCAGGGTCGATGCGGCCGGCGAACAGCACGGCGACGCGGTTGGCGATCCGTTGCGGCAGCAGCCGGAGCGCATCGAGCACTATCAATGGGCCCTTGCGCTCCGTCAGATAGCCGAACAGCAGGAAGGCGATGCGGCCGGGCGGCACGGCGTCAGCGGCCATCACGGTGTCGGGCGAATCGTTCGCCGGATGCGCCGGATCGGGAAGCGCCTGCACCTTGCCGCCGTGGCGATAGTGGTCGGCGGCGTGGGCCGGAAAGAACGGATCGAGCGACAGGATCGTCGCCACCGCCGGGTTGCGCAGCATCATGCGGTAGAGCAGGTCCTTGCGCACGTCGCGCAGCCATTCGCCGAGGCCGGGCCGGTAGTTGCCGAAGGCCGCGTAGTGCACGGAAGGGCGGAACAGGATGCCGGCCACCGGCTTGCCGTGCGTGCCGAGCCCGAAGGCGAGCGGCAGGCTGAGCAGGTCGAGGCACAGGAAGAAGCCCAGGTCGGCGCCGCTGCGCTGCAGGTAGCGGCGCATGACCCACCAGCGGGCAAAGGCTGCCAGCGACAGCGAGCGATGGCTGCACAGCTTCACCTCGCCCGGCGTCATGGCGATGAAGCGGATGCGGCCGTCGGCGACGACCGGTATCGACCGCGACAGTGTCGCGCACAGGGCCGGCGGCGCCAGCACCGCGATCCCCGCCGTCTGTCCGTTGGCCGCGACGAAATCGACCAGATGCTGCAGCCATTCCTGCGAATGGCCTTCGACATCGGGCTCGAAGACCAGGATCTCGCGCTTACTTGGCGGCAACGATGGCATCGAGCCGGTCCACGAGATGGCCCAAGATACGCGGCTTGGCATAGTGCTCTTCGACGAACTCACGCCCGCGCTTGCCCAGCTCATGGCGCAGGCGGCTGTCGTCGGCGAGCCGGATCACGGCTTCGGCGAAGCTCGGCGCGTCATCGGGCGGCACGCACAGGAAGGCGCCGCTCTGGCGCTGCAGGTTCCACAGCACGCTGTCGGGCAGCGCCGTCGCCACGAAGGGGCGGCCGACCGCCATGATGTTGAAGACCTTGGAGGGAACGGCGAAGGCCGCCGCGTCGGGCCGCTGCGGCACCAGATGGATGTCGCCGGCAGCGAGGGCGGTGCCCAGGGCCTCGTTGGGCTGCAGCTCGGCGAGCTGGATGTTGGTGAGGCCGAGACGCTTGATCTCGGTGACGAGCTCGCCCGCCTGGTTGCCATTGCCGCGCAGCACGATCTCGATGTCAAGGCGCCGGTCGGCCAGCTCGCGGGCCAGCGCCACCACCTGGCCAAGGCCCTGCTTGCGGCCGAGATTGCCACTGTACAGCACCTTCACGCCCGGCCGGGCAACGGCCGGGGCGGCCTGGATATGGTCGGTGTCGACCCACAGCGGGATGACTTCGATCGGCACGGTGATGCCGATGCGGCGCAGCTGGTCCTTCATCTCGGACGACAGCACGGCGACCAGGTCGGTGCGATTGAGGATCGTGCGTTCGGCTGCGCGCATCAGCCTGCCCATGTGGCCGCCGCCCACCATGCCGAGCTTCTCGGCCAGCCCCGACTGGATGTCGTGCACGACGGCGACGCAGACGCCGCCCCGTCGCCGCGACGCCACGCCCAGTGCCACGCACAGGATCGACGGGCAGAGGGCGAGGACGACGGAATGACGCTTCACACGGCCGCTCAACAGCCCGGCCAGGCCACGCAGCAGGAACTCGGCCTCGTTGGCCATGCGCGCGATCGCCGATCCGCCGCGTGGCGGGCCGGCGCTGAGGCGCTCGACCGCGACGCCGCAGACCGTCTCGCGGACGCCGCGCCCGTCACGATAGGCGGGAAAGACGTCGTCATGCGGGTAGTGGGGCAGGCCGCTCAGCACCGTGGTCGGCCGGCCGTGCGCGGCCAGCCATTCGGCGATGTCGGTGCTGAAGGGCGCCGAGCCGATCAGCTCCGGCCAGTAGTAGCGGGAGACGAACAGAACGCTGGACGGATCACTCATGGTTCAGGTGCGGGCGCCCGCACCGCTGCGCTTGGCGTCGAAGAACGGATCGCCATAGGTGTACTGGCGGTATTGCTTGGAGACAACGCGCGACATCACCACGCCGGCGATGTCGCCCTGGGCATCGATGATCTGCTTCAGCGCTTCGATCACGGCTTCCTGCCGCGTGTGGCCCCAGCGCACGACGAACACGACCTTCTCGACGAGGCGGCTCAGCGACAGCACGTCGGCCGTCACCAGGGCGGGCGGCGTGTCGAGGATGATGAATTCGTAATGCTGCTCCAACGCCTCCAGCAGATGGCGCATGCGGTCGGAGCTCAGCAGATGGGCCGACCGCGGGCTCCACGGGCCCGACGGCATCACGTCGACACCCGACAGGGCGTCGTGATGGATGGTGTTCTCGAGATCCGATGCCTTGTCGACCAGCAGGCTGGCGAGGCCGTCGCGATTGCTGCAGCGGAAGATCTGGTGCAGGCGCGGGCTGCGCCAGTCGCAATCGATCAGCAGCACGCGCTTGCCGTTGCTGGCCAGCAGGCGCCCGAGCGAGGCCACCATCACCGACTTGCCTTCCGCCGGCGTGGCCGAGCTGATCAGGATGGTCTTGGGCGAATTGGCCGTCTCGGACAGTTCTACGCCGATATGCAGGCGGCGCAGGGCCTCGCTGTAGGCCGAGGTCGGCTGGCGCAACACCTGCATGGCGGGCTGATTGCGGCCGGCGACCTGCGGCACCATCGCCATGACCGGCAGGCCGGTGAGGGCCTCGATCTGGTCGGCGCGGCGGAAGGTGTGGTCGCCGCCCTCACGCAGGAGCGCGATCGTGACGCCGACCATCATGCCGCCGGCGACGCCGAGCAGGGCAAGCAGCGCCTTCGGCGGATAGCTCGGCGCCTGCGGCGGCGAGGCTGGCGAGACCAGCTTGGCGTTGGCCGTGAGAATGTCCTCGGCGCCGGTGCTCTGCTTGGCGCGCAGCAGCATCGCCTCGAGCAGGTTGCGGTTGACGACGGCATCGCGCTCCAGCGCCTCGAGACCGATGGCCTTGTCGTTGACCGAGCCCATCTGCTTTTTCAGCGTCTCGAAGTTCTGCGCCAAGGCCTGGTAACGGGCGTCGGCGGTGCGCGCCTCGCGGCCGAGGCCGTCGATGATCTTGGCGACCTCGGTGCCGATGCGGGCCTGGATGTTGCCGGCCTCGGAACGGGCGTTGAGCATCGAGGGATGGCGCGGCCCGTAGGTCGCCTGCAGCTCGGCGGCCTTGCGGTCGGCATCGGCCTGCTGCGACCTCAACGCAGATATCAGGGGCGAGCGCAGCACTTCAGGCACGCTCTCGCTGTTGAGGCCACCCTTGCGCATCTCCTGGGCTTCCTTGAGGCGCGAATCGGCCTCCGCCTTGGCGGTCTGGGCGGCGAGAAGCTGGGTGTTGAGCTCGGTGAGCTGCTGGCTGGTGACGCCGCCGCCCGAGCCGGCGCTCTTGTAAAGGTCGTGCTGGCGCCGATAGTCCTCGACGGCCTGGTCGGACTTGCGTACCGCCTCGCGCAGCTCGGTGACACGGCCCATCAGGAACTTGTCGACGCGGTCCATCGCGTCGATCTTGTCGCGGCGCTGGTAGTCGAGATAGCGCTCGGCGAGCGTATTGGCGATGGCCGAGGCGGTCTGCGGGTTGCGCGATTCGGCCTTGACGCTCAGCACGTGCGATCGGCCGAGCGTGGAAACGTCGATGTGCGACAGGACCGCATCGATGGTGCGATCGTCGGCATTGGACGGATCCTTGATCGGCTCGACCTTCTTGGCCGACGACGTCTGACGGTCGAGCCAGGCCGTGAGCTGCGGCGGCACGTATTGCATTGGATTGAGGCGCGCCCACAGGGAGGGCGGGGCGAGCTCGGGATTGAACTCGGGATCCTGGCGCAGCTTCAGCTGGTCGATCACCTGCTTGGCGATGTTGCGCGACTGCAGGATGAAGCCCTCGTTCTGGACGCGCTCGGCGTCGGGACTGACGTCGGCGACGATCGATTCGACGTTGGGCAGGCGCGGGCTCTGCACGCCGACCAATACGCGCGCCTCCGAGACGTAGTAGGAGGGCATCAGCCAGGCGGCCAGGATCGCCGCCCCGCCCAGCACGAGCGTGCAGGCGGCGATCAGCAGGCGATGACGCCAGAGCTTGCGCAGGGTCTCGAGGAAGCTCTGCTCCTCGGTGGGCGCCGCAAGACGCGCGACCGGCTCCGCCGCCAGGTAGTGCGGCGTCGGCGGTACGGTCCGCAACGCCACGCGTCGGCGGGCGGGCGGGGTGGCGTCTTGGGCGTAGGCCATTAGAAGTACCGTTCCTTGACTTCGACCGTGTCGCCCGGCTTGACCCTGGTCTCGGGCGTGGCGGCGACGCGGACCATGCGGCCGTTGGCGTCGAGGCGCTTGAGGTAGAGGTTGTTCTGGCGCGCCCGGTAGGTGTAGCCGCCGGCCATGGCGATCGCCTGCAGCGCCGTCATGTCGGTCACGTAGGGATAGTTGCCGGGCTTCTGGACCTCGCCGATGACATAGAACGGACGGCGGGTGATGACCTCGGCGCTGACGCTTGGGTTGCGCAGGAAGTCGGGGTCGAGTCGCGCGGCGATCGCCTGCTGGACCTGGCTGGTCGTCTGGCCCTGGGCATTGACGTTGCCGATCAGCGGGAAGGCCAGCACGCCGTTGCCGTCGAGCGTGTATTCGCCGGTCAGCGTCGGCTGGCCGAACACGATGATCCTGACGCGATCGTTGGCGCCCAGGCGGTAGTCGGGATCTTTCCCGCCGATGCCCGGACCGCCGCGGCCGCCGGAGGCGTTGGTGGGAGCGAGGTTCAGGCCGCCGTCGCCATTGGTGTTCTCATGGACGATCGGGGTGGGATCGCTCTCGCAGGCCGCGAGGGCGAACATCGCAACGAACAGGCTGCGACGGCGCAAGGAGACGAAAGAGGAGGAGGCATCTGCCGACATGTCATCACCCGTGGGTAAGAATGACCATCAACCGCGCCCCGACATCGGGGCGAGAGGAAGACGAGCTTTCATCAAATAGTCCCTGCCTTGGCTGCCCTGGTGTGACCAATCCGGGGCCTCCAAATCAGGCGAAAACGTCATCACGCGCGTCCATAGCTGTCGGACACGCGGATGATGTCGTCCTCGCCCAGATACGGTCCCGATTGGACCTCGATGAGCTGGAGCGGCAGCTTGCCGGGATTCTCCAGTCGATGCTCGGTGCCGATCGGGATGTAGACGGATTCGTTCTCGCGAACGAGCATGCGTTCCTCGCCGCGCTGCACGATCGCCGTGCCGTGCACCACCACCCAGTGCTCGGCGCGATGGTAGTGCTTCTGCAGGCTGAGCTTGGCGCCCGGCTTCACGGTGATGCGCTTGACCTGGAAGCGGTCGCCGGCATCGACCGACCGGTAGTGGCCCCACGGCCGATGGCAGGTGACGTGCTGCTGCGATTCGCTGCGGTTCTGGCCGCGCAGCTTGGCGACGATTCCCGACACCTCGGCGGTGGCGCTGGCGTCGGCCACCAGCACGGCGTCGTCGGTGGCGACGACCACGACATTGTCGAGGCCGACCGCGGCGACCAGGCGGCCTTCGCTGCGGACGTAGGAGTTGGTCATGCGCTCGGCCAGCACGTCGCCGTGCAGGACGTTGCCGTCGCCGTCGGCCGTGGCGATGTCGCGCAATGCCGGCCATGAGCCGACGTCGCTCCATGCCATGTCGACCGGCACGACTGCTGCCCGGCTGGTGTGCTCCATGACCGCATGGTCGATCGACAGCGACGGCGCCTCGCCGAACGGTTCGGCATCGAGGCGGAAGAAGGCGAGGTCCTCCTGGCCGTCGCGCACGGCGCGCTCGCAGGCGTCGAGCATGGCGGGGTTGATGCGCGACAGCTCGCCGAGATAGGCGCGGGCGCTCAACAGGAAAATGCCGCTGTTCCAGAAGAAGGCGCCGCTGTCGACGAAGCGTTGGGCGGTCTCGCGGTCGGGCTTCTCGACGAAGCGGTCGACGCCGAACACGCCGTCGCCGCCGCTCAGCGCCTCGCCGCTCTGGATGTAGCCGTAGCCGGTGTCGGGACGGACCGGCTTGATGCCGAAGGTGACCAGCCGGCCTTCCTGCGCGGCGGCCAGGCCGCGCATCACGGCGCGGTGGAAATCGGCGGGCGAGGCGATGACGTGGTCGGACGGCTGGACCAGCATCAGCGCGTCGGGATCGCGTGCCAGCAACCACAGGGCGGCCGCGGCGATCGCCGGGCCGGTGTTGCGCGCCTTGGGCTCGAGCAGGATGGCCTGCGGCTTGATGCCGATCTGCTGCAGCTGGTCGTCGACCAGGAAGCGGTGCTCTTCGTTGCACACGAGCAGGGGGGCGGCGAAGCCTACGTCGATCAGTCCGCGCGCCACGGTGTCCTGCAACATCGTGCGCTGCGACGACAGTTTCAGGAGCTGCTTGGGATAGGACGCGCGCGAGAGCGGCCACAGACGCGTGCCCGCGCCACCGGACAGGATGACGGGATGGATCTGGGCCGAGCCTTCTTCGTGGAACTTCTCGAGCGTACCGACTGTGTCCATGAACTGCGAAGCTCCAAACATGCGTGAACGCGTTGGAAGCTAGGCAGGTAAGGTAAAGCCAGCCAGTGATTAAGCTGTGGTTCGCCGTGGCGAAGAAAGCGTGATGAAATAGTAAGCGAATACACCCTCATGCTCCTCTCCCCCGCTAGGGGAGAGGTTGGATGAGGGGGTTGCACGAGCTTTCGAAGCCCCCTCGCCTAGCCTCTCCCCTTAGCGGGGGAGAGGAACATGAGCTGCGTAGCGCTAAGCGCCGTTGCGCGGGAGCGAGATCGAAATCGACAACCCGCCACCGATACGATTGGCGGCGCCGACGCGGCCGCCCAGCGTCTCTACGTTGCGCCGGACGATCCAGAGGCCGAGCCCGGCGTGCCCCGAAGGGGGCGCATTCTGGTCATCTTCCGGACGCGACGAGAAATAGCGCTCGAACATGTGCGGGATCTTGGCTGCATCGACGCCGGGTCCTTCGTCATCGACCTGCAGCTCGACGGTCTCGCTATTGACCGTCAGGGTGACGATGATCGTGCCGCCCTTGGGCGAGAAGCTGATGGCGTTCTCCAACACGCATTGCAGGACGGTCTCGAGCATGCCCTGGCCCGCGCGCACGATGGCGCGCTCGTCGAGGCGGCGGATCAGCCTTATGTCCTTGGTCGCGAGAATCTCACGGAAATGCAACGCCGCGTCGCCCACGAGCTGGCTAAAATCGGTCGGCAGGCGCGGCGCCTCGATCAGCTCGGCGGTGCTGATGTCATGCCGTTGGGCGGCGATCACCAGGTCGAGGAGCCGGGCGAGAGCCGAATCGACGATCTCGAGCGCGCGTTTGGCGCGCGCATTGTCGAGCGGCATGGCGCGTCGCACCGGCTCGAGGGCCGAGCGGATGGTGGCGAGCGGCGTCTTGAAGGAATGCGCCTTGTCCTCGGCGTTCTGGCGGATCTGCTGGGAGACGCGCCGCAGATCGTGCACCAGCTTGTCGAAGTCGCGGGCGACGCTCGACAGCTCGGGGACGACGTTGCGGTGGCTGAAGGCGTTGTCGCCGATACGGCCCTGGCTGATCTCGGCGGCGACGTCGCGGAAGCGGCGCAGGCTCAGGCGGATGCTGACGGCGACCAGCAGCGCGATGACGGCCAGCACCAGGTAGATCGCGGCGGCGACGCGGATCTCGCGGGTCTCCCAATAGGGCCGGCCGATCGAGGTGTTGAGGAACTCCGAGGTCGTGTGCGTCGAGGTCAGCACCCAGCAGCCGTCGGCGGCGCGAATCGGGATGATCGAGGTCAGGAGCTCGACGGTGCCGTTGGCCTGCTTGTAGCGGATCTCGTTGGCGGCATCCCACATGCAGGCGTCTGAGATGCGCTGCAGGATGCCGCGCTGGCCGAGCTCGTCGAGCTCGGCGGCAATCTCGTCGGTGCGGATCTTGGGGGCTGAGGCCACGAAATAGAAACGCCCGGCGTGGCGCTCCTCTCCGGGCTGGAACATCAGCTTCAGGATCGTGCCGTCGCTGGCATACTTGGCGAGATCGTCGTTGAGCGATGCTCGTGCGCTCTTGTCACCGTTGGTGAGCTTCGGCGCGAGGGCCTCGGCGATCAGGGCGCTGCGGTCCTGGATGGCGCGGGTCACGAGATCGCGCATCTGGCGGTCTGCGCTCTCGAACTGGCCGTACAGCACGACCGGCAATGCGACGAAGATGCCGACCAGCACCACCGATTTCAGCGTGAGGGAGGCTGCCAGGCGACGGATCGCCTGGCGCCAGCCCCGGGGCTCGGGCTTAGGTCTTGCCCCAGCGGTATCCGAAGGACTGATAGTTATCGATTTCGCCGAAGGTGGGGTCGACGGCGCGGAACTTGTTTCTGATTCGTTTGATGCAAGAGCGGACGTTCGTTCGATAGCCATTTTCGCCGCTCCCTGCGATGAAGCCGACGTAATGCATGCAGTCGTAGACCGACCGATACGTCACGTAGCTGCCGACGTTGGCGGCCAACAGGTGCACGATCTTGAACTCGGTCAACGTCAGGCCAACGTCAGCATCGTCCCAAAAGGCACGGCTGACCTTAGGCTTCAGCATCAGCCTGCCGCAATGGAAATTGTCCACCAGCTCGGGCTCGGCCGGCTTCTTCACAGAGTCGGCAATCAGGCGCAGGCGATGCGCCAGGATGGGCACGCCGCGCGCCTTGTCGACGAAGTCGAGGGCGCCGCGGTCGAAGGCGAGCTTCTCGTAGGCCGGCAGCGAGCGGCCGGTCAGGAAGATGACGGGAAGCGCAATGCCGTTGCGCCTGAGCCGCGGCAGCAGGTCGATGCCGGAGACGCTGGGCAGGCTCCAGTCGAGGATGATGATCTCCGGGTCGGCGCCGTCGGCGAGCGAGGCCAGAAGAGCGGTACCGTCGCAGAACGACGTGACGTCGAAGCCATGGTCGGCGAGCTCGCTGCTCACGGCCTCGCGGTAGTCGTCGTCATCCTCGACGAAGGCGACACGGATGCGTTTTTCCACGTCCGAACTAGTGGCGGGCCTGGGTGCGGGATTGGAGCTGGGCCAGGCAGACACGCTTTCCTTCATCGGTGTTGTCATCGCTCTTTACCTCGTACGCAAGAGTTCCGAACTGTTTTGTCTGGACATCCGGGTAGAGCTGGACGTCCAGGGTGCATTGCCCGTCTCGATAGCGCCACCGTTTACCGGGGGGGCGATCCTCCTCGCTGGTTGGCGCGCCGAGCATGGCACGCAGCTCGCTCTCGCTCTTGCCGGCAAGTGAGAGCGCCGGGCTGCCCGTAGCAGCGGGACGTGCCGGCGGTTCGTTCGACGTCGCCGCCGGAGCGGCGACAGGGGTGTCGGGGGAAGTCGATACGGTGGGCGTGGTACGCGGCCGATTAGTCGAGGCCACGTTCCTTGCTGGCTGCGATTTCTGCGCCGTGGCCTGGGACGAGGTCAGTCGAGAGAAGTCGTCGCGCATGCTTCGTGCTGCCTCGCAGCCTGTCAGGAGCAACAAGCCCATACCAATGCTGTTCCTCACCAGGTTCCTGATCGTCATCCCGCCTACCTGACTGAACCCCTGGGAGAATCCGTAAACGGGCCATGTGGCCCGATTGCGGCACGCCCGCATAACGGACGCCTAAACGATGGCGCAGGAAGGCGGGTTGCACGTTCGCCATCCTGCTGACAACACGTCGCAGGCCGATCGCTGTTGGCGCATCCCACGAGCCTTGCCGCCATGCATGTTGCAACTGCGTTTACTCTTCGCAAGTGCAGCGTACATCTCGCCTTGTGGGTCACGCAATGGCCACGGCTGTACGCAATGATCACAAAACCTGACGAGCCAAACGAGCAGCAATCAGGCGCTGGCGGCCCACCGACGATCGCTGCGCGGCGGCGACTTGTTGGGCACGAACAGCAGATCGAGCTGCGCGGTCGCGCCGTCGAGCGGCCGCCGGCGCAGGCCGACGATGTCTGTCAGGGCAAAGCCATGCTCCGTCAGGAAGCGCACGATGGCGCCGATCTCGGCGCCGCCCTGCACGGTGGCGATGGTGCTGGTCTCAATGATCAGCGCGTCGATTTCGCCGAGGCGGCCGCTCATGCCGGCAAGCACCATCTGCTCGGCACCCTGCACGTCGATCTTGCAGAACGATGGCCGCATGATGGGACCGAACAGCATGTCGAAGCGGCGCAGCGGCACGCGATCGTGACGACGCACGCGGCGCGGTCCCACTTCCTCGAGCAGGGTCGATTCCTGGATGTCGGCGCGGACTTCCAGCATCGCCGTGCCTTCGTGGTCGCCCAAAGCCACGGGATGGACCTGGCAGCGCAGTCGCCGTGCAAGGCGCTGCATGTGGGCCAGCGATTCGTGGGCCGGATCGATCAGGTGATAGAACGCGTCGGGGAATGCGCGATAGAGCGGGAACGTGCCGTAGCCGACGCCGATGTCGAACACCGTCACGGGAGAGAAACCGTGATGCTTCAGCACGCCCATCGTGCGCGACCACGAGGGCAGCCCCGAGAACTGGGGCAACGCCGACGCCCAGGGGCGCAACGCATCCTTGAAACGGGCCGTGATCGGGTTGCCGGCAAGCACCACTGCTCTCCGTGACTGTTTGGGGAGCGGAGATGGTAGGCGATGGGCCTGTAGCGTCTCGTGACCAATGGGTGATGGGAGCGCGGACCTCCAGGTCCGCTCATGAATCAAATTCCTCTCCCCCTTGGGGAGAGGTTAGGTGAGGGGGGTGCAACGCGAAGACTGTCTCCTGCATCACCCCCCCAGGGGGAGAGGAGCATGAACGAAGACCCTGAGCGGGCCGGAGGCCCGCGCTCCCATTAAAAAAGCCGGGCACTGCCCGGCTTTTCCGTGATCGTCTTTCCGTGCTCAGCCCTGGTCGAGGAAGCTGCGCAGCATGCGCGAGCGGCTCGGGTGCTTGAGCTTGCGCAGCGCCTTGGCCTCGATCTGGCGGATGCGCTCGCGCGTCACCGAGAACTGCTGGCCGACTTCTTCCAGCGTGTGGTCGGTGTTCATGCCGATGCCGAAGCGCATGCGCAGCACGCGTTCCTCGCGCGGCGTCAGCGTCGCCAGCACCCGCGTCGTACTCTCGCGCAGATTGCCCTGGATCGCGGCCTCGAGCGGGATCACCGCGTTCGGGTCCTGGATGAAGTCGCCGAGGTGGCTATCCTCCTCGTCGCCGATCGGCGTCTCGAGGCTGATCGGCTCCTTGGCGATCTTCAGGACCTTGCGCACCTTCTCCAGAGGCATGCCGAGCTTCTCGGCCAGCTCCTCGGGCTGCGGCTCGCGGCCGATCTCGTGCAGCATCTGGCGGCTGGTGCGGACCAGCTTGTTGATGGTCTCGATCATGTGCACCGGAATGCGGATGGTGCGCGCCTGGTCGGCGATCGAGCGGGTGATGGCCTGACGGATCCACCACGTGGCGTAGGTCGAGAACTTGTAGCCGCGGCGGTACTCGAACTTGTCGACCGCCTTCATCAGGCCGATGTTGCCTTCCTGGATCAGGTCGAGGAACTGCAGGCCGCGGTTGGTGTACTTCTTGGCAATCGAGATCACCAGGCGCAGGTTGGCCTCGATCATCTCCTTCTTGGCGCGCATCATCTCGCGCTCGCCGTCCTGCACGGTCTTGCACATGCGGCGGAACTCGAAGATCGGTGCGCCGGCGCCGTCGGAAATCATCTTGATCTCGGCGCGCAGCTTCTCGACCTCGGTCGCCTTCTTCTTGGCGAAGTCCTTCCAGCCCTTGCCCGAGAGCTTGCCGACCTTGTCGAGCCAGTTGGGGTCGATTTCGTGCGTCAGGTAGTTGTCGAGGAAATCCTGGCGCGGGATGCGGAAGCCCTCGGCCAGCCTGAGCAGCTTGCCTTCGAGCATCATCAGCTTGCGGTTCAGGTCGTAGAGCGAGAGCTTGAGCTGCTCGATGCGGTGGGCGTTGATGTGCACCGTGCGCACCAGCTCGACGATCTTCTTGCGGTGCTTCTCGTAGCTCTTCTCGAACTCGGCGCTGGGCTTCTGGCCACGGCTCAAGGTCGACAGGCGCCGGTTCTGCACCTTCGACATCTCGACATAGACCTTGAAGATGCGAGTCAGCGTGCGCAGCACCTCGGGCTTGAGCTTCTCCTCGAGCGCCGACAGCGACAGCGCGTTCTCATCGTCATCCTCGGCGCCTTCGGCACCGGCTTCGCCATTGGGGGCAGCCTCGCCGTTCACGGCTGGCGGCGCGGGGGGACGGACGACGAGCCTGGGCATCGCCGGACGCGGTATCGCCGCCGGCACCGGGGCCGGCGTCGCCATGACGCCCTTGCCCTCGCCGGGCGCGCCGCCCTGGGTCGCCTCGAGGTCGACCACGTCGCGCAGCAGGATGCGGCCCTCGACGATCGCGTCACGCCACACCAGCAGCGCCGTGATCGTCATCGGGCTCTCGCAGATGCCGCCGATCATCTTGTCCTGGCCGGCCTCGATGCGCTTGGCGATCTCGATCTCGCCCTCGCGGCTCAACAGCTCGACGCTGCCCATCTCGCGCAGGTACATGCGCACGGGATCGTCGGTGCGGCCGAGCTCCTCGTCCTCGCCGGTCGCCTCGGCGGCGACCACGGCGGTCTTGGCCGGTTCGGCGGGAGTGGCGGCCGGGGCCTCTTCCTGCTCCTCGGCCTCGATCACGTTGACGCCGGCTTCCGACAGCATCGCCATGGTGTCCTCGATCTGCTCGGAGGACACCTCGTCGGGCGGCAGGGCGGCGTTCAGCTCGTCGTAAGTGACGTAGCCGCGCTCCTTGCCCTTCTGGACGAGCTTCTTCAGCTCGGCGCCAAGGGTGTCGAGCAGGGGGGCGTCGGGCCCCTCTTCGCGGGCGTCGGTGGCTTCAGGCTGGGCAACGGGCGCGGTCTTGGTCGCCATTCTTTGTCCTTAGGTGCACAAACTATGAAAACGGCCGTTGGGCCGTGGATTCTTGCTGCAAGAAGGGGAGGCGGAGAGGGCGGCCCCGCGAAAACTACCCTTCTACTATATGGGGCTTAACTTCAAGCCGCGATAGAGGTTACTGCATCGATTTGAAGGCCTGGGCTACCCCGTCCCCGATTCGATGCTTTCCCGCCGTATTCGCTCCAGAATCGCCTCAAGACGCCGGAGATTCTCCTCGTTCATGTCCTCGGCCAGGGCCTCCTCGGCTCGTTTCAGCTCCTCCGGCTCGGCCGTGAGCTGGTTGAGATGGCGGGCCATCCGGCGCCACTGGCCGACCCAGCCGTCCTCGTCGGCCGGATCCACCCGGAAGGTCTCCCGGGCCCGGACCCGGGCCGCGGCAGCCAACCGGCCAAGACCGGAGCGCTCCAGATGCTCCTCGATCAGCCGGGCTTCAAGGGGGGTATCGGAACCTTCAGTCCCAGGACCGATGAGGGCCTCCTCGGCCGCCGGATCGATCCCCTCGGAGACCAGCGACAGGGCGTCCAAGAGGCCACTGCGCAGGCGGGCCAGCTCGGGGCTGGCGAGGGGGAGCGCGGCCACGTCTTCCGCCAGGACATGCAACAGGGCCGGCCGTTCCAGCAGGGCCCCCAGGAGCGCCCTTTCCTGCCGCGAGCCGTCCAGGTCGGTCCCCGCCCGACGGGCCGCCGAGCCCGCGGCAAAAGGCGCCGGGTCGGGGCCGGGGCCGCGGAAGGACCGGCGTTGGCCGGGCTGCCAGGGCTCGCGATCGGGCCGGCGCAGTCGGCCGAGCCGGCTGCGCATCTCGGTCCGGTAAAAGTCGCGCACAACCGGATCGGCGATTTCGGCCACCCGCTGCTCGATGGCGCGCTGCAGGCTGGCGCGGCGCTCGGGCGTGTCGTTGGGCTTGCCCTCGGTCTCCATGCTCCAGACCATGTCCGACAGCGGCTGGGCCAGGTCGAGGCTGCGGCGGATCGCGTCGGCGCCGCGGGTCCGGATCAGGCTGTCGGGATCCTCGCCCGCCGGGAGGCTGAGAAAGCGCAGACTCTTGCCGGCGCGCAGCAGCGGCAGGGCGCGCTCGGCGGCACGGTTGGCGGCGCGCCGCCCGGCATTGTCGCCGTCGAAGCAGAGATAGGGCTCGTCGGCGAGCTTCCACAGTTCGGCAAGCTGGCCTTCGGTCAGCGCCGTGCCGAGCGGCGCCACCGCGCCGGTGTAGCCTGCGCCGTGCAGGGCGATGACGTCCATATAACCTTCGGCGACGATGACCGGCTGGTCCTTGGTCGCGGCCGCGCGCGCACGGTCGAGGCAGTAGAGGTTGGCGCCCTTGTGGAACAGCGGCGTCTCGGGCGAATTGAGGTACTTCGGTTCGCCTGCGCCCATGACGCGCCCGCCGAAGGCGATGACGCGCCCGCGTCGGTCGTTGATGGCAAACATCACGCGGCCGCGGAAGCGGTCGTAGGGCTCGCGATTGCTGTCCTCGGGCTGAATGGCGAGCCCGGCCTCGACGATCTTGTCGACCGGCACGTTCTCGCGCTTGAGATGCGACAGCAGGCCATCGCGCGAGTCAGGCGCGAATCCCAGGCGAAAATCGTCGATGGTCGCGTCCTCGAGGCCGCGGCCGCGCAGGTAATCCAGGCCCTGACGGCCCACCGGCAACCGAAGCTGCTTCTGGAACCAGCGCGCGGCCTCTTCGACGACCTGCTGCAAGGTGGAGACGCGCTCGGCGCGCTCGCGCTCTATAGGCGTGGCGCGCGGCACCGGCAGGCCGACCTCGCGCGCCAGCTTCTCGACCGCTTCGGGAAACGACAGGCCCTCGGTCTTCATGACGAAGCCCACGGCATCGCCTTTCTCGTGGCAGCCGAAGCAATAGAAGAAGCCCTTCTTGTCGTTGACCGTGAAGGACGGCGTCTTCTCGTTGTGGAACGGGCAGAGGCCAGCGTACTCCGCGCCCGACCGGCGCTTCAGGGAGACCTTGCGGCCGACGACCTCGGACAGGCTGAGGCGCGCGCGCAATTCGTCGAGGAAGCCCGGGGGGAAGGCCATGGTGCAATGTAGGGCGCGGGGACACCGAATGTAGAGTCCGGTTGATACCGGGCTCGGGATAACGGGGATTGCTGTCACTGACAGCACATTCTTTGGGGCCTATATGGCATGCAAAAATACTACAGTTATTGACCGATCACTGGAGTTGTGCCAGAGTCGATCCGCCAAGTCGCTCTATGCATCGTCTATCCGATTTCGAAACCGACTCATGTTCTCTCCCCCGCTAGCGGGAGAGGCTAGGTGAGGGGGGAATCGACATGCGCCGCCCCCTCACCCAACCTCTCCCCGAGCGGGGGAGAGGAGCATGAGGGGGTAGCGGAAACTGCGGAAACTGCGGAAACTACCCAGCCAGCGCCTTCTTCACCGCGGCCGACGCCTTGGCAAAGTCCATCTGGCCCGCGTACTTGGCCTTCAGCGCCGCCATCACGCCGCCCATGTCCTTGACCGACTTGGCGCCGGTCGAGGCCATGGCCTCGGCGACGGCGGCGGCCACGGCGGCGTCGTTCATCTGCTGGGGCAGGAAGCGCTCGATGACGGCGATCTCGGCCTTTTCCTTCTCGGCGAGCTCGGGCCGGTTGCCCTTCTCGTAGAGCACCACCGATTCGTTGCGCTGCTTGATCATGCCCTGCAGCATCGAGAGGATGCGGTCGTCGGCAACGCCCTCGCGGCTCGCCTCGGTACGGGCGGCGATATCCACTTCCTTGAGCTTGGCCAGGATCAGCCGGACAGCGCCCACCGTGGTCATGTCGCGGGCGCGCATGGCCTCCTTCAGCGCCTCAGCCAGATTGTCGCGCAGCATGGTTTGGTCCCGATCGATTGAAGGGCGGAAACTAAACGCCCGCGGCGCTGTTGGCAAAGCAAATAAGTTATTGAAAATGCTTGTGAATTAGCGCTCTGCAGCACCTTGACCCTGTGCGACCGCTTGGTTACAAACCGCGCGGCTCGCAGGTCGCCTCCCCGGGCGAGGCCGGCTGGGCCGAAAGAGCGGAAATTCATTATGGCAAACCTCAAGACCGCCGGCGCGACTGACGCCGCGCCGCGTTGGGCCACGGCCGCGCTGGTGCTGGCTGACGGCGCGGTGTTTTGGGGCAAGGGCGTGGGTGCCGCCCGCCACGCGGTGGGCGAAGTCTGCTTCAACACCTCGATGACCGGCTACCAGGAGATCATCACCGATCCCTCCTATGCCGGGCAGATCATCACGTTCACCTTTCCCCATATCGGCAATGTCGGCACCAACCTCGAGGACATCGAGACGATCACGCCGGTGGCGCGCGGCGTCGTGTTGCGCGGCGACATCACCGAGCCTGCCAACTGGCGCGCGACCAAGCCGTTGGACGATTGGCTGAAGAGCCACAATCTGCCCGGCATCTGCGATATCGACACCCGTGCCGTGACGCGGCGGATCCGCGACAAGGGCCCGCCCAACGGCGTGGTCGTGCATGCGCCGGATGGAAAGTTCGACATCCCCAAGATGCGCAAGATCGCGCAGGACTGGCCGGGGCTCGACGGCATGGATCTCGCCATCGAGGTCACGACCAAGCAGACCTATCAGTGGGACGAGACCAAGTGGGCGCTGGGCACCGGCTACGGCAAGCTCACCAATCCGAAGTACCACGTCGTTGCTGTCGACTACGGGGCCAAGCGCAACATCCTGCGCTGCCTGGCCAACGCCGGCTGCAAAGTGACGGTGGTGCCGGCGACGGCCACCGCCGAGGACATCCTGCGCCACAAGCCGGACGGAGTATTCTTGTCCAACGGGCCAGGCGATCCGGCGGCGACGGTGAACTATACGGTGCCAGCCATCCAGGGCGTCCTCGACAAGAAGGTGCCGCTGTTCGGCATCTGCCTCGGCCATCAGCTTCTCGCGCTCACCATCGGTGGCAAGACGCGCAAGATGGAACGCGGCCATCGCGGCGCCAACCAGCCGGTCAAGGACCTGACCACCGGCAAGGTCGAGATCACGTCGCAGAACCACGGCTTCTGCGTCATTCCCGAATCACTCCCGGCGAACGCCGAGGTGACGCACGTCTCGCTGTTCGACGGTATCAATGAAGGGCTGCGCTGCACCGACAAGCCGGCCTTCTCGGTGCAATACCATCCCGAGGCCTCGCCCGGCCCGACCGACAGCCACTATCTCTTCGATCGCTTCGTCGACATGATCGACAAGAGCAAGGGCGGCAAATAACGAATGCCCAAGCGTACAGACATCAAGAGCATCCTCGTGATCGGCGCCGGTCCGATCGTCATCGGCCAGGCCTGCGAGTTCGACTATTCGGGCGTGCAGGCCTGCAAGGCGCTGAAGGACGAGGGCTATCGCGTCATCCTGGTGAACTCCAACCCGGCCACGATCATGACCGATCCGGGCCTGGCCGATGCCACCTATATCGAGCCGATCACGCCCGACATGGTGGCGCGCATCATCGAGAAGGAGAAGCCCGACGCCATCCTGCCGACCATGGGTGGCCAGACCGCGCTCAACACGGCGATGGCGCTGCACCGCGACGGCCGGCTCAAGAAGTTCAAGGTCGAGCTCATAGGCGCCAACGCCGAGGCGATCGACAAGGCCGAGGATCGACTCCTGTTCCGCGAGGCCATGACCAAGATCGGGCTCGAGTGTCCGAAGAGCGAGGTCGTGCACAATCGCGAGGAGGCGATCAACGCGATCGAGCATGTCGGGCTGCCCGCGATCATCCGCCCGTCCTTCACCCTGGGCGGCACCGGCGGCGGCATCGCCTACAACCGGGACGAATATTTCGACATCGTGCAGGGCGGTATCGACGCCTCGCCGGTCGGCGAGGTGCTGGTCGAAGAGTCGGTGCTGGGCTGGAAAGAGTACGAGATGGAGGTTGTGCGCGACCGGCGCGACAACTGCATCATCATCTGCTCGATCGAGAACGTCGATCCGATGGGCATCCACACCGGCGACTCGGTGACGGTCGCGCCGGCGCTGACGCTCACCGACAAGGAATACCAGATCATGCGCGACGCCTCGATCGCGTGCCTGCGCGAGATCGGCGTCGATACCGGCGGATCGAACGTGCAGTTCGCCGTCGATCCCGAGACCGGCCGCATGGTGGTGATCGAGATGAACCCGCGCGTGTCGCGCTCGTCGGCTCTTGCGTCGAAGGCGACGGGCTTTCCGATCGCCAAGGTCGCCGCGCGCCTCGCCGTCGGCTACACGCTCGACGAGCTTTTGAACGACATCACCGGCACGACGCCGGCTTCGTTCGAGCCGACGATCGACTACGTCGTCACCAAGATGCCGCGCTTCGCCTTTGAGAAGTTTCCTGGCGCCGAGGCCCTGCTCACCACCTCGATGAAGAGCGTGGGCGAGGCCATGTCGATCGGCCGGACCTTCCAGGAATCGCTGCAGAAGGCGCTGCGCTCGATGGAGACGGGCCTGACCGGCCTGAACGAGATCGAGATCACGGGCGCGCCCGACAAGAGCGCCGTCGTCGGCGCGCTGGCGCGTCCCACACCCGACCGCGTGCTGGTGATCGCCCAGGCGTTCCGCTACGGGCTGTCGGTCGAGGAGATCGCGCAGGCGTCCAAGTACGAGCCATGGTTCCTGCGCCAGATCGAGCAGCTGGTGAAGATCGAGGCCGAGGTCCGCGCCAAGGGGCTGCCCAAGGACGTCAAGGAATTCATCGACCTCAAGAAGAAGGGATTCTCCGACGAGCGGCTCGCCGAGCTCACCGGCCAGTCGGCGGCCGACGTCGCCAGGAAGCGGCGCGCCATGGGCATCCGCCCGGTGTTCAAGCGCATCGACACCTGCGCCGCCGAGTTCGCCTCGCGCACGCCCTATCTCTACTCGTGCTACGAGGGGGATGGTCTGCGCCCGGCCGAGTGCGAGGCCGAGCCGACCGACCGGCGCAAGGTCATCATCCTGGGCGGTGGCCCGAACCGCATCGGCCAGGGCATCGAGTTCGACTATTGCTGCGTCCATGCCGTCTACGCCCTGCGCGAGGCGGGCTACGAGACCATCATGGTCAACTGCAATCCCGAGACGGTCTCGACCGACTACGACACCGCCGATCGCCTCTACTTCGAGCCGCTGACGGCCGAGGACGTGATCGAGCTGGTCGAGGTCGAGCGCAGCAACGGCGAGCTCCTGGGCCTGATCGTGCAGTTCGGCGGCCAGACGCCGCTCAAGCTCGCCAAGCCGCTCGAGGCCGCCGGCATCCCCATCCTCGGCACCTCGCCCGACGCGATCGATCTCGCCGAGGACCGCGAGCGCTTCCAGAAGCTGATTCACAGGCTCAAGCTGCGCCAGCCCGACAACGGCACGGCGACCTCGCAGGAGCAGGCGATCAAGATCGCCGAGAAGATCGGCTACCCGGTGGTCATCCGCCCATCCTACGTTCTGGGCGGCCGTGCCATGCAGATCGTCTACGACCGCGAGGGCACCGAGCGCTACATGCGCGACGCGGTGAAGGTGTCGGGCGCCAATCCGGTGCTGATCGATTCCTACCTGCGCGACGCCATCGAGGTCGATGTCGATGCGCTGGCCGACAAGGACCAGAACGTGTTCGTCGCCGGCATCATGGAGCACATCGAGGAGGCCGGGATCCATTCCGGCGATTCGGCCTGTTCGCTGCCGCCTTACTCGCTGCCGGCCAAGATCCTCACCGAGATCGAGCGCCAGACCGAGGCGATGGCTAAGGCGCTGCAGGTCGTCGGCCTGATGAACGTGCAGTACGCGGTGAAGGACGGCGAGGTCTACGTGCTGGAGGTCAATCCGCGCGCCAGCCGCACCGTGCCCTTCGTCGCCAAGGCGACCGGCCAGCCGATCGCCAAGTACGCCGCCCGCCTGATGGCCGGTGAATCGCTGAAGTCGCTCGCCATCAAGAAGGCCAAGGGCAAGCACGTCGCGGTCAAGGAAGCGGTGTTTCCCTTCGCGCGCTTCCCCGGCGTCGACGTCATCCTCGGTCCCGAGATGCGCTCGACCGGCGAGGTGATGGGGCTGGATTCGGATTTCGGCCGCGCTTTCGCCAAATCGCAGCTCGGTGCGGGCAGCAAGGTGCCGGTCGACGGCGTGGTCTTCGTGTCGGTCAAGGATCCCGACAAGGCCGCGATGGTGAAGCCGGTGAAACGGCTGGTCGAACTTGGCTTCAAGGTCGTGGCGACCGGCGGCACGGCCGACCATCTGCGCCGTCACGGCATCGAGGCGCAGCGCGTCAACAAGGTGCTCGAAGGCCGGCCGCACATCGTCGACCTGATGAAGGACGGCAAGGTGCAGCTGATGTTCAACACGGTGGACGGCTCGGCGGCGCTGACCGACAGTTTCACGCTTCGGCGCACCGCGCTCATGCACAAGATCGCCTATTACACGACGGTCGCCGGTGCCAAGGCGTCGGTCGAAGGCATCGCAGCGCTGAGCGGGGGCGCGTTGGACGTGGCGCCCCTGCAATCATACTTCAAAACGGCTTTCTAGCCCTCCGAGCCAAAATCAGGCGCAATACAACCGGCCTGATGGGCCGGGATGGGCGTTGACGCCGCGCGAATCATTAAGGACGATCAGGCAATGGAAAGGGTTCCGACGACGGCCGAGGGGCTGAAAGTCCTCGAGGACGAACTGAAGCAGCTGAAGAGCGTGGAGCGCCCGGCGATCATCAAGGCGATCGCGGCGGCGCGCGAGCATGGCGATCTTTCGGAGAACGCCGAATACACCTCCGCGCGCGAACGTCAGGGCTTCATCGAAGGCCGCATCGCCGAGATCGAGGACATCATCTCGCGCGCCGAGGTGATCGATTTCAGCAAGCTTTCCGGCAAGATCGTGAAGTTCGGTGCCACCGTGCGCCTGGCCGACGAAGATACCGACCAGAAGCTGAAATACCAGATCGTCGGCCCCTATGAGGCCGACCTTGCCAAAGGCCGCATCTCGGTGACCTCGCCGATCGGCCGCGCCCTGATCGGCAAGACGGTGGGCGACACCGTCGAGGTCCAGACGCCGCGCGGCGCGCGCTCCTATGAAGTCGTGGGCGTTCAGTTCAAGTAGAAGCCTGGGCCATCGCCGCCTTGGCGCGCCGCACGCCGACGAACCGCATCAGGCCGTACTGCACCAGGAACAGCGCGATCTTGCTGGCGATCCCCCAGATCGACATCGTCGCCGACCAGCTCACTGGATCGAGGGTCAGCGCCAGCGCGATGTTGAGCGCCGCCGACAGGAACATCAGCCCGGCCCACACGAAGCCGAAGGTCCAGGCGAGGTCCGGGACCAGGTGGACCGCGATCGGCGGCAGGTAGCGGGTCATCCAGCCCGGCTTCAGCATGTAGGCGCCGACGATGCAGTAGATCACCGTGGGCTTCAGCATCACGAAGCGCGCGTCGCTGGTCAGCATGGTGGCGATGCCGGAGACCACGACCAGGCCGATCGAGAGCCATTGCATGGTGTCGATGCGCTGGCCGCGCGCCTTCATCCACACGATCTGCACGATGCCGAGACCGACGCCGAGGCCGACGGCGAGCATGAGGTCCTTGGTGATCAGCAGGACGATCAGGAACAGGAACGTCGAGGCGAGGTCCAAAACCAGCAGCCGGGCCGAGTGCATCAGGTTGGCCATGTGCGCCTCCACGTAGCGGTAACGCCGTGTATTTTTGGCAGGCTATAGATACACAGCGTTTCCCGCAAGAGGGTTTTTCGCGAAGTTTTCAAGGCAGCGCGGCCAGGGCCGTCAGATGACGACCTTGATGTAGGTGTCCTTCATGACGATCAGGCCGCGGCGGAAGGTGTAGAGGTCGCAGCCCAGCCACTGCTGGCGCTCGCCGGTGCGGAGCGTCGCGGTGCGGTGCCATTCGGTTACAGCGCGGTTGCCGCAGATGAATTCGCTGGTGTGCTTCCAGCTCACGTCGCCGGTCGAGGCAAACAGCGGCTCGAAGTAGCCGCGGATCGCCGCCTTGCCTTTGAAGCTTTGCCCCCAATAGTCGGGCCCGCGGGCGTTGCGGAACTCGCCGTCCTCGGCGAACGAATTGACGATGCCGTCGACATCGCGGCGGGCGAAGGCGTCGGCGATCTCGTGCAGACGCTCCAGGGTGACGTCGGGGGCGGGACTGCCGTCCATGTCCTTGCTCCTACTCGACGGAGATCGGCACCCCGGGCAGCTGCTTGGCGGTGCGGAAAACCATCATGGATTTCACATGGCTGACGTTGGGCGCCGAGGTCAGCCGCGTGGTCAGGAACTTCTGGTACTCGTCCCAGGTCTCCGCGACGATCTTCAGCAGGAAGTCGGCTTCCCCTGCCAGCATGTGGCATTCGCGGACCTCGTCCCACTTGGCGATGAGCTCCTCGAATGCCTTGAGGTCGATCTCGGCCTGGCTGTTGAGCCCGACCAGGGCGAACACCGAGACGCTGTAGCCCAGGGTCTCGGGGCTGAGTTCCGCATGGTAACCCTTGATGATTCCGGCACGCTCGAGCGCCCGCACACGCCGCAGGCAAGGCGGCGCGGATATGCCGGCGCGTTCGGCCAGCTCCACGTTGGTCATGCGTCCGTTTGCCTGCAGGTCGCTGATAATGCGCCGATCGATCCGATCGAGCTTTGCACGAGCCATCAATTTCCTCCGTTGGCCGCGCTCTATGCCAGAACCATGCCGGGCGCGCAATAAAGTTGCGGGTTTGGGCCAAGTCGCTGTGAACAATTGCGCCCGCGGCGTCAGAACATCCGTGCATACCTGGAGAGGTTTGCATATATGTCGAAGATATGCGTTTGCGGGATGCGGGTAGGTCATGGCGGCAACTCATCGGGGCAAAGTGCTCATTCTGGGGTCGGGACCGGCTGGTTACACGGCGGCCATCTATGCCGCGCGCGCCAGCCTGAAGCCCATGCTGGTCCAGGGCATCCAGCCCGGCGGCCAGCTCACGATCACCACCGACGTGGAGAACTACCCGGGCTTCGCCGACGTCATTCAGGGCCCCTGGCTGATGGAGCAGATGCAGAAGCAGGCCGAGCATGTCGGCACCCAGCTCTTCTTCGACACCGTCGTCGACGTCGACTTGTCGCGCCGGCCGTTCGTCTGCCTCGGCGATTCCGGTGACCGCTATGAAGCGGACGCATTGATCATCTCGACCGGCGCCACCGCGAAGTGGCTGGGCATCCCGACCGAGGAGACCTTCCGTGGCGGCGGCGTGTCGGCCTGCGCGACCTGCGACGGCTTCTTCTTCCGCGGCAAGGAAGTGGTCGTGGTCGGCGGCGGCAACACCGCGGTCGAGGAGGCGCTCTATCTCACGCACCACGCCTCGAAGGTGACGATCATCCATCGCCGCGATGCCTTCCGCGCGGAAAAGATCCTGCAGGACCGCCTGTTCAAGAATCCCAAGGTCACGGTGCTGTGGGATCACACGCTGCAGGAGATTCTCGGCGAGGCCAAGCCCGCGCCCCTGGTCCAGGGCGTGCGCGTGAAGAACGTCAAGACCGGGGCGGACAAGGAGCTCGCGACCGACGGCGTGTTCATCGCCATCGGCCATTCGCCCAACACCGAGCTGTTCAAGGGCAAGCTCGCCATGGACAGCGAGGGCTATCTCATCACCAAGCCCGATTCGACCGCCACCGACGTCGACGGCGTCTACGCGGCGGGCGACGTGCAGGACAAGATCTTCCGCCAGGCCGTCACGGCAGCCGGCACCGGCTGCATGGCGGCGTTGGAGGCGGAGAAATGGTTGGCGGGCCAGGAAGCCCGCCTCGCGCAAGCCGCGGAGTAGCAAGCGGCGCAGGGCGCGCATGAGCGCTTTGGCGCAGGGCCAAGGCGCCTGAGGGAGGCGATGTCATGGACTGGGACAAGCTGCGGATCTTCCAGGCCGTAGCTGACGCGGGAAGTTTTACTCACGCCGGCGAATCACTGAAACTTAGCCAATCGGCGATCTCGCGCCAGATCGGCGCGCTCGAAGAGCAGCTGGGAGTCATGCTGTTCCATCGCCATGCGCGCGGCCTGATCCTCACCGAGCAGGGTGAGCTCCTGTACCGCACGGCGCGCGACATGGCGGCCAAGGTCAACACCGCCGAGGCACTGCTGCGCGCCAACCAGGACAAGCCGGCAGGCCGCCTGAAAATCCACGCCACGGTGGGCTTCGGCTCGACCTGGCTGACCGCGCAGATGCACGAGTTCATCACCACCTATCCCGATATCGATGTCAGTCTGGTGCTGTCGGACAACGAGCTCGATCTCGGCATGCGCGAGGCCGACGTGGCCATCCGCATGATGATGCCGCGCCAGCCCGGCCTGGTGCAGCGCCACCTGCTGACCGTGCGCAGCCACGTCTACGCCGCCCACAGCTACATCCAGAAGTACGGCAAGCCCAAGTCGATCGACGAACTCGACCAGCACCGCCTGATCATCTTCGGCGAGGACGCGCGCGCGCCCGTGCAGGACGTCAACTGGCTGCTGCGCGAAGGCAACCCTGATCAGGCCGCCCGCATCGTCGTGCTGCGCGTCAACAACACCTACGGGATCTTCCGCGCCGTCGAATCCGGCCTGGGGATAGCCTCGCTGCCCGACTACCTGGCGCGCGAATCGACCAAGATCGACATGGTCCTGCCGGAACTCAATGTTCGCACCACCGATGTGTATTTCACCTATCCCGAGGAACTGCGGCACTCCAAGCGGATCGCCGTGTTCCGGGATTTCCTGTTGCGGAAGGTCGCGGAGACCCGATTCTGAAGATCAGACGTGCAGGATTGCATAGTCGGTGAAAGGCATGCGTCCATCGCATGCCAGTTGCCGGAAATTCCCCCCTAGCCATGTGCAATCCGAAGACTATTTTCGAGACAGGTTTTCGACACGAACGGTTTCTTTGCTTTTCGCGTTCGAAACTCGGGATCCTCATGATCCCACGTCTCCCAGACGTGAAGCCTCCCTGTTTGACTCGCCGGGCCTTTTGGCCCGGCGTCTTTTTTTGGCGGCCTGAGTCCCTGCTCTTGAAGCGGTCATTCCGATCGCTTTTGAATGGGACGTTCTGCCGCTGGTAGGTCAAAGCCCACAGGTTGCCCAAGCAATTGATGTGGAAGGCTTCCCGCCCCACATGTATTTTCAGGCCAACCAAGACGATGTTCTCAGAAGTCCGCCAAGCCATCCTGCCCTTGGCTCTGCGCACGATTAAGCGCCGGGGCGACTTGGAGCGTGCCGGTCTTTTGATCGAATCGCTCGCCAAGCACTGGCGCGACAGCAAGCCTTTCGAGTTGTTGATCGTCTCGCCGGGCAACGACACGCACCTGCTGCGGACCAGCCTGCCGCGCTTCCCCAACATCAACGTGTCGGTGCGGCCTGAGAGCGACTTCTTCCCGTGGTTCTCGAGCTTCTACCTGCTGACCGGCTGGTACCGGCAGCAGATCGTCAAGCTGCAGGTGCCGGTGATGCTGGGCTTCGGCGGCTACCTGACGCTCGATTCCGACGTCTGCTGCGTCGGCGACTTCGATTCCCGGACCTTCGTCGATAACGGCCGCGGCCTGTCGCGCTGGGAGCCCAAGGTCCACCACGACTGGTGGCGCAATGTCACCGAGGTGGTCGGCACCCACTACGACGCCAAGGGCCATGGCCTGTCGGTGACGCCCAACTTGCTGCATGGCGACCTCGCGGCGCAGACCCTCGACTACATGCGCAACGGCTCGCAGGGCTCGTCGACCACGGCCTTGATGTCCTGGAAGATCCGCCGGCCGATGCGCGTGCCGTGGACCGAGTATTCGCTCTACACGACCGTCGCCGAGCTGCGGGGCAACCTGTTCGACTATCACGTCGAATGGAACACCTGCTATGGCGCCAGTGTGCACCTGTTCTCCGAGCAGTCCTGCGTCTGGGGCGCCGACGACTTCGAGCGGCTGGTCAAGCTGCCCAACGGCACCGACCCCGGCGGCAAGTTCATCATCGTGCAAAGCCACGCCCGCATCCCGCTCGAGCGGGTGCGCGAATACGCCCTGAGCTTCGCCGGCTGACGCGGCTCTAGATCTTCCCGTTGTGCTCACCGATCTTCGGCGCCTTGGCGATTTCGGCCGCGCGCTCGCCGTCGAAGCTGACCGGCAGGCCGTGGAACAGCGCGTTCGAGCCGGCGTAGGGCTTCGAGAACATGCCGAGGGCCGCCACCTGGGCGAGTTCGAGCACCTGCGGCACGGTGTTGAGCGGCCCGTTGGGCACGCCGAGCACGTCCAGTTTGCCCGACCAGTAGTCGCGGCTCTTGTGCTTCATGATCTCGCCGATCATGCCCAACAGCAGGTCGCGATGCTGCATGCGCTCGACATTGGTTTTGAAGCGCGGCTCGTCCGGCCATTCGGGATGGCCCAGCGCCTCGGCGAACTTGCGCCATAGCCGGTCGTTGCCAGGGCAGATCATCAAGGGCCCATCGCTGCACTCGAAGGCCTGGTAGGGCGTGAGCGAAGGGTGGCCGGTGCCCTGGCGCGCCGCCATCTTGCCCGTCACCGAATAATTCGCCGCGTGATTCGACGCCCACATCAGGCCGCTCTCGAACAGCGAGGTGTTGACCAGGCTGCCGCGGCCGGTGGCAGCGCGTCGGGCGATCGCCGCCAGCACGCCGATCGCCGTCCACATGCCGGTCGACAGGTCGATGATCGAGACGCCGACACGCGCCTCGGGGCCCGATGGGTCGCCGTTCAGCGAGATCAGCCCGGCGACGGCCTGGATGATCGGCTCGTAGCCCGGCCGCTCCTTCCACGGCCCGGCATGGCCAAAGGCGCCGAGGTCGGCATAGATCAGCCGCGGGAAGCGCCTGGTAAGCGTGGCGCCGTCGATGCCGAACTGGGCCGGCACGTCGGCCCGCAGGTTGTGCACGAAGACGTCGGCCGCGCCGATGCGCTCGACCAGCGCCTCGCGCTCGGCCTTGTCGCGAAGATCGCAGGTGATCGACTTCTTGCCGCGGTTCAGCGCAATGAAGCCCACGCCGTCACCGTCGATGAAGGGCGGGCCCCATTTGCGCGCATCGTCGCCTTCGGGCCGCTCGACCTTCACCACCTCGGCGCCGAGGAAGGCCAGGATCTGCCCGCAATAGGGCCCGGCGAGGTTCTGGCCGAACTCGACGACTTTCAGGCCGGCCAGCGGCTTGCTCATCTGAGGTTGCTGCCCAGGATCTCGCGCGCGATGACCATGCGCTGCACCTCGCTCGGGCCTTCGCCGACGCGGCGAATGCGCATCTCGCGATACCAGCGTTCCAGCGGCAGATCCTTGGTCATCCCCATGCCGCCATGGATCTGCATGGCGCGATCGACGACACGACCACCGCCTTCCGATGCCGTCAGCTTGGCGATCGCGGCCTCGGTGCGGAAGGGCAGCCCGCGCCGCGCCTTCTCGGCAGCCTCGAGCGTGAAATGGCGGGCCGTGCGGATGTCGATCTCGTTGTCGACCAGCATCCACTGGATGGCCTGCCGGTTGGCGAGCTTCTCGCCGAAGGTGCTGCGCATCTTGGCCCATTCGACGGCCATCTCGTGGGCGGCAATGGCGACGCCGATGCAGCCCGCGGCATAGGGGATGCGCTGGCGCGTCAGCCGGTCGTTGGCGACGGCGAAGCCCTTGTTGACCTCGCCCAGGATCTGATGGTCCGACACCCAGCAATCCTTGAACTCGAGCTCGGTGGCATAGCTCGACGAGCGCAGCGTGTGCACGACGCGCCGGACATGGAAGCCCGGCGTGCCGGCGTCGATGATGAAGCAGGTGATGCCGGCGCGGCCCTTGGAGGCGTCGGTGCGGGCGAAGACGATGCCGTACTGCGCGCGGTCGGCGCCGGAGATGAAGATCTTGGCGCCATTCAACACCCAGCCATTGTCCTTGCGCTCGGCCCTGGTCTGGATGGCGCGCGCCGGATCGCTGCCGCCCGACGGCTCGGTGAGTCCGAAGAACGGCTTCTTCTCGCCACGCAAGGTCGGATAGAGGTAGCGCTCCTTCTGGTCCTCGTTGGCTTCGAAGATCTGGGCAAGGCCGGCGCCGCCGAAGGTGCCGTAGCAGGGGACGTAGAGACCGGCGCGGTGCTGGGCCATCTCGATGGCGAGCAGCACTCGGGTGACGATGTCGATGTCGGGTCCGCCGAATTCCTTGGGGATGTCGATGCCGTACAGGCCCATCGCCTTGGTCTTCTCGACCAGCCGCGCCTGGTCGGCGGGATCAAGCTCGGCGGCGTCGGGGTCGAGCTTGGCCTCGAGCGGGATTATCTCCTCGCGCACGTAGCGGCGGACCTGGTCGATCAGCATCTGCTGTTCGGCGCTGGGCTCGAAATCCATGGTTGCCTCGTCAGTTCGGGCTGAGCCTGCCAAGCGCAGGCGGCGGGTTTTTGGCGTTGTCGGTTGGCAGGCTGCCGTGGTCGGCCTGGTGCACCATCAAAAGCTCGAACCAGCGCGTGCGGTACTGCTGGTTGACCTCGACGCGGAACTGATGGCCCGAGGCGCGCTGGCTCGCCTCGCGCTGCAATTCGCTGCGCAGGCCGAAGGCCGTACGCGCGCCGGCCTGGCCGATATAGACGATGGTGCCCTTGGCATCGGCGATCTGATAGACGCCGAGCTGACCCGGCAGGCGATCGACGACTTCCGCCGTCAGCGGGCGCCAGGGTTTGTCGAGGCGCAGCCTGAGGGCCACGTCACTTGCCCTGGAACTTGGCGGTGCGCTTCTCCAGGCGGGCCTTCATGCCTTCCTGTGCGTCCTTGCTCTGCATCGCCGCCCGCACGGCTGCGTCCACGTCGTCGTGCTTGATGGCGTCGCGAAACTCGAGCTGACGCACGGTCAGTGCCTTCATGGCCTTGAGCGACAGCGGCGCGTTGGCGGCCAGCCGGTCGATGACTTTGCTTGCCTCGGCCTCGAGCTGGTCGGCCGGGACGCAGCGCGCGATCAGGCCGAGCGCGAAGAGCTTGGTCGAGGGCAGAGGATCGCCCAGCAGCAGCATCTCGCGGGTCGTCACCGGCCCCAGCACTTCCATCAGCTTCTTGGCGAGGAACCAGTTGGGCGCGAGGCCGACCTGCGCCAGCGACATGCCGAAGCGCGCCTTCTGGCTCGCCACGACGAGGTCGCAATGCAACGCCAGCTCGTTGCCGCCGGCAATGGCGTCACCCTGCACCACCGCCACCACGGGCAGCGGGCAAAGCTCGATGGCGCGCAGCATGATTTCTATGCCGCTCGCCTCGCCGGCGCCGGCCGACTTGCTGCGCTCGGCCATGTCGAGGCCGGCGCAGAACACGTCGCCCTTGCCGCGGATCACCAGGACGCGGTCTTCGGCCGCGACCGGCGCCTGCAGGGCGCCGATCATCTCCTTCAGCAATTCGCTGTCGAGCGCGTTGCGCTTCTCCGGCCGGTTCATCCACACGGTCTTGACCGGTCCGTTCTTCTCGATGATGACCTTGCTCATTGGTGTCACTCCGGCCCCTTATTCTGGTTCAATGCCTGCGGCTTTGATCTCGGTCATCCACCACGTTGTCTGTTCCTTGACGTAGGCGGCGAACTGCTCCAGCGGCAGCGGCGAGATCTCCATGCGGCCCTGGGTCATGGCCTTGGCGGTGGCCGGATCCTTCAGCGCCTCGGCGATGGTATCAGCCAGCGTCTTCTGGATGTCCTGGGGCGTGCCGGCCGGCGCGAACACCGCCAGCCAGTAGACCAGCGAATAGCCCGGTACGGTCTCGGCAATGGCCGGCAGGTTGGGCGCCACCGAAGTCCGCTGGGGACCCGTGGTGCCGAGCCCGCGCACCTTGCCGGCGTCGATCTGCGCCAGGCCTTGCGGCAGGTCGGGGAACATGAGCTGGCACTGGCCGGACATGACGTCGCCCAGCGCCTGGGGGCTTGCCTTGTAGGGCACGCGCTCGATCTTCACGCCCGCCATCTTGTTGAACATCTCGGCCGACAGCCGCTGCGAGGCGCTGGCCTCGGCGTAGTTCAGCTTGCCGGGATTCTTCTTGGCGTAGTCGATCAGCTCGGCGACCGACTTGATCGGCAGCTCGTTGTTCACCACCAGCACGTTGACGCCGGTCACGCAGCGCATGATCGGCACGAAGTCCTTCTCCGGATCGTAGGAGAGCTTCTTGAACAATGCCTGATTGGCCGCGTTGGTCGAGTTGGTGCCCATCAGCAGCGTGTAGCCGTCGGGCGGCGCCGTCGCGACCGCCGAGGCGCCGAGCTGGCCCGAGGCGCCGGGCTTGTCGTCGACGACGATGGGCTGCTTCAGAAGCTCCTGCAGCTTGGCGGCAAGCCCGCGCGCCGTCAGGTCGGTGGCGCTGCCGGCGGCGAAGGGCACGACGATCTTGATCGGCTTGTTGGGATACGCCTGTGCGAATGCCTTCGGCGATGCCGACAGCGCGGCGGCGCCGGCAAGCACGGAACGGCGGTACAACTTCACTGAAAATCCTCCCTGGCCTCGCGGGCCGATGCCCGTTTTAGCGCGGGCTGGCGCGGCAAGGCAAAGGAAGGCAGCCCAGCGTTACATGAAGAGCTTTTCCGCTTTGCGGTCGGCGTACAGCCCGGCCACGAACTCGCCGTACCCGTTGTAGAGCTGGGTCGGGATGCGATCGTTGCTGCCCAGCGGCTTCTCGGTGGCCTGGCTCCAGCGCGGATGCGGTACCTGCGGGTTGATGTTGGCCCAGAAGCCGTACTCGCTCGACTGCAGCTTCTCCCAGAACGTCGCCGGGCGCTTGTCGCTGAACTCGACCGAGACGATCGACTTCACGTTCTTGAAGCCGTACTTCCACGGCGCGACCAGGCGCAGCGGCGCGCCGTTCTGCTTGTGGATCGGCTTGCCGTAGAGTCCGGTGGCGATGAAGGTGAGATCGTTCATCGCCTCGTCCATCGCCAGGCCCTCGGTGTAAGGCCAGGGATAGAGAGGGTCCTTCTGCTCGGTCATCACCGACGGCTTGCTCAGCGTCTTCATCACCACGAACTTGGCGGCGCTGGTCGGCTTGCACAGCTCGACCAGCGAGCGCATCGGGAAGCCGCTCCAGGGCACGATCATCGACCATGTCTCGACGCAGCGATGGCGATAGACGCGCTCCTCAAGCTGCACCTTCGACAGCAGGTCGTCGATGCCGATCTCGAACGGCTTCTCGACCAGGCCCGAGACCTTGATGGTCCAGGGCCGCACTTGGAGCTTCTGCGCGTCTCGCCAGATGCTCTTGTCGGTGCCGAACTCGTAGAAGTTGTTGTAGGTGGTGGCCAGCTTCTCGGCGGTCATCGGCGCCGGCACGCCGTACTTGTCGTTGCGCTTGGCCGGGTAGAGCCCAGCCGACGGGTCCTTGTCCTCAGCCAATGCGATGGCCGGCAGGGCGAGCGAGGCGGCGCCGAGGCCCATGGCCTTCACCAGCGACCGGCGCTGCAGATAGGTGCCTTCAGGTGTTGCCTCGTTTTCGCCCAATTCCCAGCCGCGTCTGCGCTTGATCAGCATGCCTAAAACTCCTTCACCCGCGCCTTATCTGGCGTCGCGGCAGCGCGGGTGCAAATCAACCCTGCTCACCGCGCCGTGACGTCACCCTCGCCCATGGCGTCGGCAAGATCGCGCCGCTGGCCCATCACTACCATGGCCTCGGCGACCAGGAACATCGGCCCGATGAAGGCCTGGAAGATGTTGTCGACCAGCGCCGGCCGCTTGCCCTCGTAGTGATGGCCGAGGAACTGCAGCACCCAGCCGCCGACGAACAGGGCGATGAAGGCGATCCACACGGCCTGCGCCGAGCCCAGCGCGCCGGCGAAGGCCTCGGCGGCGTACCAGGCGGCCGCCATGATAAGGGCCATGGCGATGCCGATGCCGAGATCGAGCGCCATCCAGCCCAGCACCGCCACGATGGTGATGGCGAGCGACATCGTCCATTGGCGGTCGCCGACCTCGAAGCGCCACAGCGAGAGGATCAGCAGCAACGAGAAGACGATGATCGGGATGCCGACGAAGTGGGTCGCCTTGTTACGCCAGTCGCGATGCACCGCCGCGTAGGACGCGAGTTGACTGCGGAACAGCTCGTTGGCCATGGCAGCCTCCAGGTGGCTAGGGTTTGGTGTTCGTGATGTCGAGGATCGTCGGCCACATGTACTCGCGCCAGCCGTTGTTGCCGGCGGTGCTGGCCGTGACCGAGCCATTCTGCAGCAGGAAGAAGCGCGGCGTTTCGTACTCCTCCCATGCGCCCTGCTGGCTCATCAGGAAAGTGTCGAGCAGCCAGCGCAGGTCGGCGGGCCAGGCAGCGGGTTGCGCCATCGCCTTGGCCGTGGGCGTGTTGATGGTGCGGAGGTCGATCATCTTGGAGGCGGGGGAGCCGGCGAACAGCGGCTGCCACTGGGTGCGCCAGGTCTTGCACGGCTCCGACTGGTCGTGACAGACGAGGACCAGAACCGGGCGCGCGCTCCTGGCGGCGGGTGTTTGCGCTTCAACGACCGATACGCACAGCATCGCAGCGGCCGTCGCCACGGCCGCCATCGAGAAACGTCTCAGGACCATACGACTTCATCCCCCCGTGGAACGCTCCACGGGGTCAATATGATCCAAGGTCATAGGGAGGAAAAGGCAGCGGCGGCCCACTAAAACCCTCATGTTCCTCTCCCCCGCTAGGGGGAGAGGCTAGGTGAGGGGGCATCGATGTGCGCAGCCCCCTCACCCAACCTCTCCCCCTAGCGGGGGGGAGGGGTAAGAGGAGGGGGAGAGAAACGCCGCCGACTAGGCCTTGGTCCCGGTCACTTCCTGGATCCTGGGCCACATCTTGTCCTTCCAGCCGGCATTGCCGGTGACTGCAAGAATGACCTTGCCGTTCTGGGCGAGGATGAAGCGTGGCGTCGCGTCGGGACGCGACTTGCCCTCGTCGCTGTCGAGGAAAGCGGTCCGGACCCATAGCGAATCGGCGGGCCAGTTCTCTTCCTTCAGCACCAGCGTCTGGTTGGCCGGATGTACGATGCGATAGGCGAGCTTCTTGGCCGCATCCGACTTGACGAAGTCGGGTTCAGACTGGGCACGCCAGATCTTGCAGCCGCCTCAAAGTTCGTGACCGACGAACACCAGCATCGGCTTCCCAGACTGGGCCTGCGCGATGCGGGTCAATGACGGTGCGGTGGCCATCACCAGGCCGCCCACCATCATGGCCCTTCTATTGAACATGAGATCCATCTCCTGTGGAGCCATTCCACGGGACAAGTATGGGGGCCCTCCCCAGACGAGAGAAGCCGCCCGAAGGCGGCTTCACTGCCTTGTGAGGATGGTGAGGGCCTATGCAGCCGCGCGCTTCTTGGTCTCCTCGACGATACGGTCCGCGGTGCGTCCGACCAGCTCCTGCAGATGGTCGAACTCGGTGCGGAAGGTGCCGACGCCCTGGGTGACCGAGCGGATCTCGACGATCATGTCGGCGATCTCGGCTTCGGGCATCAACGCCGATACCTCGTCCCAGCCGTTCCAACCCTCGCGCGCGTCGTAGCCCAGAAGCTGGCCGCGGCGGCCGGAGATCAGGCGCTGGATGCGTGGCGTGGCGTCGTTGGGCGCAGCCACCGTGACCTTGAGAATGGGTTCCAGCAGCACCGGCTTGCACTTGGGCATGGCCTCGCTCATGGCGATGCGCGCCGCCATCTTGAACGACATTTCCGAGCTGTCGACAGAGTGGTACTGGCCATCGAACAGCGTGACCTCGAGGTCGACCACCGGCTGGCCGAGCGGGCCTTCCTTCAGGTAGTCGACCAGGCCCTCCTCGACAGCCGGGATGAAGTTGCGCGGCACCACGCCGCCCACGACCTTGTCGACGAAGCGGAAGCCCGAGCCGCGCGGCAAGGGCTTGATCTCGACCTTGATGTCGGCGAACTGGCCGTGGCCGCCGGTCTGGCGCTTGTAGCGGGCGTGCTGCTGGCTGCCGCCCTGGATGGTCTCGCGGTAGGCGACGCGCGGGGTCTCGGTGTCGACCGCGACGTTGTAGCGGCCGGCGAGCTTGTCGACCGCGACCTTGAGATGCATCTCACCCTGGCCCCTGATCAGGAGCTCGTGGGTCTCGCCGCGCGCCTCGAAGCTGAGCGACGGGTCCTCCTCGACGATCTTGTGCAGGGCGCCCGAGAGCTTGACCTCGTCGTTGCGGTTCTTCGCCCGGAGCGACAGCGCGAACACCGGCGGGTCGGCCTTGGGGAAGTCCTCGGTCGCGGCGATGCCCGCGGCCGCCAGCGACTGGCCGCCTGACAACGCATCGACCTTGGCCAGCGCCACGATCTCGCCGGCCTTGGCTTCGCTGATCTTGTCGAGGCGCTGGCCGAACGGCCGCAGCAGCGTGCCGATGCGCTGACCGCCGACGCTCTGACCCTCGACCAGGCTGCCCGACCAGACGCGGCAGAGCGACAGCTTGCCGGCATGGCTCTGGTGCAGGACCTTGAAGCACTCGGCCATGGCCACGCCATTGGAGGGCAGGGCGCGCCGCTTGGCGGTCTCGGCGACGGTTGGCGTGTCATGGCGCAGCGCCTTGAGCAGCCGGCGCACGCCGTTCTCGCGATCGCCGGCGCCCAGCAGGACGGGCGAGATCTGGTCGGCGCCGAACTCGTCATGCAGGTCGCGGTAGATCAGCGACTTCTCGGGCGCGATGTCCTCGATGAGCTGTTCGAGGAGCTGGTCGTCGAACTCCGACAGTGTCTCCAGCATCTCGCGGCGGGCTTCGCTCTCACGCGGCAGGATCTCGGCCGGCATCTCGATCAGGTCGGAGGCGCCGCTCGACTTGTAGCGATAGGCGCGCTCGCTCACGAGGTCGACATAGCCCACCGTCTCGTCGCTGCCGTCGCTCGCGGTCTGGCGGATCGGCACCTGGCGCAGCAGCAGCTTGCGCGACGAGATGGACTGCAGCGCCGACAGCATGTCGCGCACGCGGACCTCGGCGGAATCGATCTTGTTGATGAAGATGACGTGGGGGATGTGGTGGTCTTCGATGAATTTCAGGAGCGGCGTCAGCGCCACGACGCGCTCGGGCGAGGGCTCGCAGACCAGCACGGCCGCGTCGCTCACCGCGAGCGCCGCGAAAGCATCGTGCTGGAACTCGATCGAGCCAGGGACGTCGAGGAAGGTCCATTGATCGCCAAGATAGTCGACCGAGGCGACGTTGATCTCGGTGCCCATGCCGCGCTTGCGCGCTTCGGCGGCACCGTCGCCGATCGAGGTGCCTGCGCGCGTCGAACCGCGCCGGCCGATGGCCCCCGTGGCGTAGAGGATGCTCTCGAGCAGGCTGGTCTTGCCCGAGAGATACGGCCCGCACAGCGCCACCACGCGATGCGCGCCGCTGCCTGGTCTGCCTCCAGTGATGGTCTCGGATTTGATGTCGGCCATGACAACGTCCTCCTGGTTGCGCGTTCTCTTGCGCACAAAGGCTCCGGACGTGGTCGCTACGGAGCTCGGCCGGAGCGAAGTCTTGTCCTCGAAATGCTTTCACCCCCGAGGGGGTGAGTCAATGCGCCGGCGGGGGAAGATTCTTTCCGCCACAAAAAGAACGGCCCGCAGCGCGACGCGGCGGGCCGTCACTTGGTCCGTCAGGTTGCCGCTTTTACGACAGCGCCCCGCACGCCCGCTGGATGCGACGGCCGGCCTCTTCCAGAAGGTCCGTCGCCGTGGCGTAGGAGATGCGGAAGGCCGGGCCCTGGCCGAAGGCCGAGCCCTGCACGACCGACAGGCCCTCGGCCTCGAGCAGGTAGTTCACGAAGTCGGTGTCGTTCTCAATCGTCTTGCCGTCCGGCGTCTTCTTGCCGATCGCGCCGGCGCACGACGGATAGACGTAGAACGCGCCCTCGGGCCGCGGGCACTTGAGGCCCTTGGACTGGTTCAGCATCGAGACGATGAGGTCGCGGCGCTGCTTGAAGACGGCGACGTTCTTGGGGATGAAGTCGGTCGGGCCGTTCAGCGCCGCCACCGACGCCGCCTGGCTGATCGAACTGGCGTTCGACGTGCTCTGCGATTGCACGGTGATCATGGCGTCGATCAGCTTCTGCGGACCGGCGGCGTAGCCGATGCGCCAGCCCGTCATGTTGTAGGCCTTGGACACGCCGTTCATGGTGAGCGTGCGGTCGTAGAGCTTGGGTTCGACCTCGGCGGGCGTGGTGAACACGAAATCGTCGTAGACCAGCTTCTCGTACATGTCGTCGGTCAGGACATGGACCTGCGGATGACGCAGCAGCACGTCGCACAGCGCCCTGAGGTCGGCACGGGTGTAGGCCGCACCGGTCGGGTTGCTGGGCGAGTTCAGGATCAGCCACTTGGTCCTGGGCGTGATGGCGCGCTCGAGATCCTCCGGGCGCAGCTTGAAGCCGCTCGACTCCGGGCAGTCCACGATCACCGGTGTGCCGTCGCCGAACAGCACCATCTCCGGGTACGACACCCAGTAGGGCGCCGGGATGATGACCTCGTCGCCCGGGTTCAGGGTGGCGAGCATGGCGTTGAAGATGATCTGCTTGCCGCCCGACGTGACGACGGTCTGCGACGGCTTGTAGTCGAGCCCGTGGTCGCGCTTCATCTTGGCGCAGATCGCCTGGCGCAGCACCGGCGTGCCGGGCACCGCCGTGTACTTGGTGTCGTTGGCGTGGATCGCCTTGATCGCCGCCTCCTTGATGTGGTCGGGCGTCGGGAAGTCGGGCTCGCCGGCGGCCAGGCCGATCACGTCTTTGCCCGCCGCTTTCATCTCCAGGAACTTGCCTTGGGCAGCATTGGTCGGAGAGGGCTTGATGCGGCTAAGACGGTCGGCGATGAAAGCCATGACGGCGGCGCCTCCTTTCAGGCGTTTGAAAAGGCGCGCGAAAGTACTGGCGGGGCCCCGGTTCCGCAAGCCAACGAAGCCGTTGCGACCGCTATTTCTGGTAGGTTCGTGCCGTATTCCCCCTAAGGCTTGGCGCCCAAGATTTGACCGTTGTTCTGCCGCAACCAATTTTCACACGGTCATGACCGACCAACCCGACAACCTCATTCTGGCGCTCCTGCGAGAGATGCGTGGAAGCCTGGATCGCGTCGAGAGCAGGCTTGACGAACTCGTCCGGCGTGTAAGTTCGGTCGAGACCAATCTCGCGCGCGTCCATGTCGAGTTGGCCAACCATGCCGCACGCATGGATCGCATGGATAACCGGCTCGATCGAATCGAGAGACGCTTCGGCCTCGTCGACGCCTGAGCTTGGCTACTCAATTAATCTGATCGACGCCTCGACGCTCATCTTGGCATCGCCGAAACCGACGCGTCGGCCGCTGACCGGTGCTGCATCACGATAGTCGAGGCCGACCGCGACCCTGAGGCTGTCGCCGCGTGGGCTGATGTCGTTGGCCGGGTCGAAGCCGACCCATTCCAGGCCCGGCATCCAGGCCTCGGCCCAGGAATGGCTGGTGCGGCCGACATGCAGGTCGGGATCGTCGTTGCGCAGGTAGCCGCTGACATAGCGTGCCGGCACGCCGAGGCGACGACAGGCGGCGACGAAGACATGCGCCTGGTCCTGCGCGACGCCGGCGCCGCGTGCCAGCGCCTCGGCGGCAGTCGTGTCGACGGTCGAGACGCCGCTCTTGTAGACGATGCGCTGACAGACGCGCTTCATCAGCTCGTGCAGGACTTCGACGCGCCTGGTGGGTGCGTTGGCCCGTTCGGCGAGGCCGTCGATCAACGGATCGAAGCTTGCATCGTGGCGCGCCAGGCCGGTGTTGCGCAGCCAGAAGGGCGCCGGCAGGGTCGGCGTCTCGGCATAACGCAGCCACTGGTCGCCGCCGATGTATTCATAGACGCCGTGGACCACGATCTCGACGTGGTCGTGCTGGTGCGCCACCGAGAAGGTCGTGACCTGGTTGCCGTGGCCGTCGAGCCACTCCGAGCGCTTGCCCGGCCCGTCGATGCGCCAGGAGATCAGGCGCTGGCCGGTCGCGGGCTTGGGCGTCAGCCGCACGTCGTGGATCGAATGGCCCGACGGCTGGTCGAACTCGAAGCGCGTGGCGTGATGGACGGAGAGGCGCATGGTTGGTCAGTCCAGCAGGAACTGGCGGCCGATTTCGTCGGACAAGGTGGCGATGTTGCCGCGCACGCCGCCCAAGAACTTGTTGAGGCCCATCTCGAACACCTGGTCGATGCGGGTGTAGCGCAGGCGGGCGTGCAGCTCGCCGGCCAGGCGATCGGCCTCGCCGCGCGCGCCGTAGGCCTCGGCGAGCTCGCGCATGCTGAGATCGACCATCCGCAGGCAGTGATGCACCGAGCGCGGCACGTCGCGGCGCAGCATCATCAGCTCGGCGACCTTCGTGGGATCGAGGGCGCTGCGATAGATGCGCCGATAGGTGCGCACCGCGCCGATACAGGCCAGCACCTCGGACCAGGCGAAGTAGTCGAGCTCCTGCGCATGCGGGCTGCCGTCCGGCCGCAGCACATGGAACTTCACGTCGAGGATGCGCGCGGTGTTGTCGGCGCGCTCGAGGAAAGCGCCGAGCTGCAGGAAGTTGTAGGCTTCGTCGCGCAGCAGGGTCACTTGCGCCGCACCAAAGATCATGACCGCCTGCTTCTTCACCGATTCGATCAGGGCGCCGCGGTCGAGCAGGGCGCGGTTGCCGCGCAGGCGCTCGCTCAGCTCCAGCCACAGGCCGTTCAGGCTCTCCCAGACGTCGACCGTGATGTTGTTGCGCTCCTCGCGGGCGTTGCGCCGGGCAGCGCCGATCGAGCTCACCAGCGAGGACGGGTTGTTCTCGTCGATCACCAGGAAGTCGATGAGGCTCGGCAGCCGGCCGCTCGACTGCTGCTGCTGTTGGCGGAACTCGTCCTCCATGCCGAAGATCAGCGCCACGCCGGCCGCTTCCTCGCCGCGCGACTGCAGGGCCATGCGCTGCGTCGCCTCGATCAGCCGCGCCGTCGACTTGGCGCGCTGCAGGTAGCGGCCCATCCAGTAGAGGTTCTTGGCGGTGCTGCTCAGCATGGGCAGCTCGCTTGCTTCTCGGATTCCTCTCCCCCGCTGGGGGGAGAGGCCAGGTGAGGGGGCAACGAAGGGTGTCTGTAACCCCCCACCCAGCCTCTCCCCTAGCGGGG